>CAWHOK010000001.1:0-185777 GCA_963830995.1 uncultured Alphaproteobacteria bacterium
CAGCGACTGCTGTTGCCACCGGGCCCGGCGTTAACGAACCGTATTGGGCACAGCGCAAGCCATATCAGCCCGTGTCGGAAGAATGGGTTCCCCGGGTAATCGGGTCAACAGGAGCGATTCGTATCGATGCCGACGGCGACGGAAAATGGAGCAGCGCGTACGATTACGCCCAGGCGTGCAGGAAGGATGCGGGAGACGACCTTGGGAAACTGTTCGCTATGCTCGGCCATTACGATCAGGCTACCGCGGCTCAGACCGCGAACCTGCTACGCAAATCCGGCATCGACCTGAGCGGAAGCGACGTTCAGCGCTATCTCTCAACGGCTAGCGAGCAAACGAAAAGAGGATTCGCAGAGTTTCTGGCCGACTGGAGCAAAGTGAAAAAGTGAGGGTGATTTGGGGCGGCATGAGGGGCTCGAACCCTCGACATCCAGAACCACAATCTGGCGCTCTACCACCTGAGCTAATGCCGCCGTGAATCAGTTCCAGTTTAACATCCGGAGTTACAATCCCGCGCGCTTCCACAACTCATCCACTCGCTTTTTAACCTGCGGCGTCATCGTGATGACGTCCGGCCAAGGGCGTGTGAATCCTTCCTGCGGCCACTTTCGCGTGGCATCGATGCCCATCTTCGAGCCGTAATTCGGCAAACGGCTAGCGTGGTCCAACGAATCGACCGGTCCCATTACGAATTCGATGTCGCGCTGAGGATCGATATTGTTCAACGCCTTCCACGCGACCTCGCGAACGTTCTGCACATCCACACCCTCGTCTACCACGACGATGATTTGCTGAACATCGCCTGGCCAAGACCCCAGATCGCATGCATCACCTTGCGCGCGTGGCCCGGGATACGATTTTCGGATCGCGACCAGGATGAGATTGTGAAAGACGCCTTCCGCGGGCATGCACATGTCGCGGACCTCGGGAAGTTGCAGGCGCATCAGTGGGAGAAAGATGCGCTCGATCGCCTTGCCCATATAGAAGTCTTCCATCGGCGGCGGGCCGACGATCGTGGTCGTATAAATCGGGTCCTGCCGGTGCGTGACGCACGTAACGTGGAACACCGGATAGTCGTCGTCGAGCGAGTAGAATCCGGTGTGATCGCCGAACGGCCCTTCGTTGCGCAGCTCTCCTAGCTCGACGTACCCCTCGAGAACGATCTCAGCGTTGGCGGGAACTTCGACGTCGCAGGTTTCGCACTTCACCATCTGGACTGGCCTGCCGCGCAGAAAACCAGCGATCATCATCTCGTCCAGATCCGGCGGCAGGGGAAGAATCGCGGAGTACATGGTGGCGGGGTCGGCGCCGATCGCGACGGCGACGTCCATCTCTTTCGACTTGCCTTCCTTCAGCAAACGCCGGTAATGTTCAGCTCCCTGCTTATGCGTCTGCCAGTGCATGCCGGTTGTGCGATCGTCGAACACCTGCATTCGATACATTCCGCAGTTGCGCTTCCCCGTGTCGGGATTCTTCGAGAAGACCAACGGCAGCGTGACAAACCGTCCTCCATCACCGGGCCAGCAGTGGAGGATCGGGAAATCTTTGAGCGAGAAGTTCTCGCGGCGGATCACGTCTTTGCACGGACCCGTGTTGACGATCCTCGGAAAGAACGAACCCACTTCGGCCAGTTTGGGGAGCATCTTTAACTTCCCCATCCAGCCCTGGGGCATGCGAGTATCCAACAACTCGACGATGCGCTCAGCCACCTCGTCCACCGACTTAACGCCGAGCGCAATCTCCATCCTGCGCATGCTCGCAAACGCGTTGATGAGAACGGGAACCGAGCTGCCTTTGGGCTTTTCGAACAGCAGCGCCGGGCCGCCTCGCTTCACCGACCGGTCGGCAAATTCGGTGATCTCCAAGATACGGATCGACCTCGAAGGGAATGCGCTTCAGTTCTTTGTTTCTATCGAGCGCGCGTATAAACTCGCGCAGGTCGGCGTACGCCATAGGGTTGCAAGGACTCCGTTATACCCCTATATGATGCCACCCCGTGAGCCTCCGTACGACAATGTCAGGCGATTCTGTTGTTGCGCCGGGTGAGCTTAGGGGAATACGATGCCTATGGACTATTTGAATGAACTCCCACCAGCAAGAAACCGTTCTTCGCGCTCTCGACAACTTCGCGATCGAGACTCCTTCCTGGGGCTTCGCCAATACCGGTACCCGGTTCGGCAAGTTCCAGCAGGCCGCCGCCGCGACCACGACCGAAGAGAAATTCAGCGACGCCGGCCAGGTGCACCACTTCACGGGCTGCTGCCCGACCGTGGCGCGTGCACGTGCTGTGGGATTTCCCCAAGGGCAAGGAATCGACCGTCCGAGACCAAGCAACTGGCCGCGAAGTACGGCGTGAGGGTCGGCGCCATCAATCCCAACGTGTTTCAGGACCAGATCTACAAGCACGGCTCGCTCGGCAATCCGGAGCCCGAAGTCGCGCGCGGCGGCGCTGCAGCACATTCTCGATTGCGTCGAAATCGCAACAGCGGCTCGGGCAGCCGCGATCTCTCGCTGTGGTTCGCCGACGGCTCGAATTATCCCGGGCACGCAGAACATCCGCCACCGCCGCCGCTGGTTCGAAGAAGGGCTGCGCGAGGCGCACGCGGAAGCTGGCCGCCGGGCAGCGAATGCTGGTGGAGTACAAGCCGTTCGAGCCGGCGTTCTATCACACCGATATCGCCGACTGGGGCATGGCGCTGCTTCTGGCGCAAGGCCGCCGGTCCCGCGCGCCAAGGTGCTGGTCGACACGGGCCATCATTACCAGGCGCAGAACATCGAGCAGATCGTGGCGTGGCTGCTGCGATGACGGACATGCTGGGCGGCTTCCACTTCAACGACCGCCGCTACGCGGACGACGATCTGACGATGGGCTCGATCGATCCCTATCAGGTCTTCCGCATCTTCCACGAGATCGCGACTTACGAATGGGAGACCGGCCAGCGCGCCGACATCGCCTACATGATCGACCAGAGCCACAACCTGAAGGGCAAGATCGAGGCGATGATCCAGACCGTGTGCATCGCGCAGGAACTGTAGCCAAGGCGGCGCTGGTGGACCACGGACAACTGAAAGCGCACCAGGAAAAGTGTGACTTAGTCGCTGCGGAAGAGGCGCTGAAGGACGCGTACAACACCGATATCCGCCCGATCGTTCAGGACTGGCGCAAATCGAAAGGATTAGCACCCGAACCGCTGAAGGCGTTCCGCGAAAGCGGGTACACCGCACAGGCGGAGGCGGCCCGTGGCCAGAAGAATCGCGAAGCCGTATCCAGCTACGCCTAGGCTCAGCCCGGGACGACCCGAGCTACCACAGCCTGCACTCTTTTTCGGTTGGGCGCACCATCGGATCGCCGAGCCTTGCAATGGAACGCCTTGCGAAACTCCGGCATATTCTGCAGCGTCCCGTTCGCGCGGAACTTCGGAAGCGGATGGGGATCCGTATTCAACCGCAAACGCGCGGCTTCCGGGCGATACTGGCCGGCCCAAACACGCGCAAACGCGAGGAAAAACCGCTGATCCGCCGTATAGCCGTCCAGCACGGGCGGCGCCGGCTTGCCGCGTAGCGAGCGTTGGTAAGCTTTGTACGCCAGCGTTAAACCGCCGAGGTCGCCCATCGCTTCACCCACCACAAGTTTGCCGGTGTGGTGCAGGCCGTCACCAACTTCGATCGTGTTGAATTCGTCGATCACGCAACCCGCGCGCTGCTCGAATTTCTTACGATCCTCTTCGGTCCACCAGTTCTTCAGGTTGCCTTCGGCGTCAAACTTTGAGCCCTGATCGTCGAAGCCATGTCCCATCTCATGGCCGATCACAGCGCCGATAGCGCCGTAATTCGCTGCGTCGTCGGCAGTCATGTCGAACATCGGCGGTTGAAGTATTCCGGCGGGAAACGCGATCTCGTTAAACGGGGGGCTGTAGTAAGCGTTCACCGTTGGCGGAGTCATTCCCCAATCGTTCCGGTCAACAGGCTTTCCGATCTTCGCGAGTTGATAAAGCTGATTGTACTGGGTGGCCGCGAGCGCATCTTCGAAATAATGGTCCGGCTCGATCTTCAGGCCAGAGTAGTCCCGCCACCTTTCCGGGTAGCCGATCTTAGACGCGAAGGCGTTCAGCTTCAGAAGCGCGTTCTTCCTGGTCTCGGGAGTGAGCCAGTCGGCAGCATCCAACTGTTCGGCGAGAGTAGCGCGAAGGTTCTCCACGAGTTCGTTCATGCGCCGCTTCGCCTCAGGCGGGAAGTGCTTCTCCACGAACAACTGTCCAAGCGCATCTCCCATGGAGCGATCAACGGCCATTGTGCAAGTCTGCCATCGCGGCAACTGTTCCTTCACGCCGGTTAGCACAGTGCTGCTGAACGAAAACTCCTCGTCGAAAAACGGCTTCGAGAGAAGCGATGCGGACGCGTTGACAACTCGCCACCGCAGCCATGTTTTCCAATCTTCGAGCGGCGAGGCTGCGATTTGCGTATTCAGCTTTTCAAGCAGCTTGGGCTCGGTCACATTGATGGGAGCCGTGGTATCGAGATGGAACTGAACGAATAGCGGCTTCCAATCGAAGTTCGGCGTGAGCGCGGAAACGCCCGCGAAATCCATCTTGTGATAACGCGAGTAAGGATCGCGCCTCTGCACATTGGTCGGCGTCGCTTCGGCAAACGAAGTCTCGAATGCCAGAATCATTTTGGCTTCGCTATCCGCTGCTTCAGGCTTGTCGCCGAGCAACTGCATCATCCGCGAGACGTGCTTTACGAACTCTTCGCGGATCTGTTTCGACTTGGCATCGTCCTTGAAATAGTAATCGCGGTCGGGCAACGAGAGACCGCCCACGGCTATATTGGCGATCATCTGTTTCGAGTTCTTGAGGTCCGGCGAACCCATGATGCCCACCGGTCCGATGCGTCCATGCTGCTGAAGTTCGACGACAACGGTGTTCAGATCTTTCGTCGACGATATCTTGCCGATCCGGTCCAGGTCGCCGCGAATCGGCTCCGCGCCGCGCCGGTCGATCTCCCCGGTGGCCATGCAACTTGAATAAAACGCGCCGATCTTGCGCTCATTGGAGCCGGCCGGGGCGGACTTGTTCGCGGCCGCCGCGTCCAGAATCGCGTGCAACCGCTCGCGGTTGGCCTCGGCGATGACCGACATGGTCCCCCAAGTGGAGTAACGCGCCGGGATCGGGTTCTTGTCAACCCACGTTCCGTTTGCATAACGCCAGAAGTCGTCACACGGCTTACAGGTCGTATCCATTCCGGAAGGGTCAATACCGCTACGCTGCGATACGGTTGCTGCTACCAAGGCGGTAGCTAAGAGAAAAGGCAGGAGTTTCATACGAAAAAGAACAGGCGAACTGCGGAACCTCTCGGTTACTGGAAGATAATATTCGACTTGCCGCTGAACTTACGATACGTCCGGAACTCTACGACGTTTCGCATGCACGTGGACGTTCCGCGAAAACAGGCCAGCGTTTCGGCGCGGGTCGGAAGCAGGAACTTGTCCGTTCCTAGATTGACCCAGCCATAATCGATAGCTGTTTCGACGGTGTCGTTAGGGAATTCTGGAGGAAGCTTTACGGCCTGAATTTCGATTCTCAAAACCCGAGCGGAGTCCTTCGCAATCCAGACGGCGCCGCGATAAGCAGGCCGAACCGACTGCGACGCCACCTCCACTTTCCAATGCGAATAAGGAAGTGCGACGTCGTAGTTGTACACCATCGCGGTCTGTCCCGAGGTCGTTCGCTCCCCCGAGAAACGAAAATCCGCGTGCGTCGAAGGCGAGAACAGATCCGAGAGAATCGTCGCGAACTCGCCTGTTGACCAGGAGCCCGTTTCTTCAATCTTCCCCTTCACTGGCTTGCCATCGATGGCGAGCTTTTCGTACCGCTCCTTGCCTTCCTCGTAGACCACCTCGGCCGAGACCACGTCCTTCGGCTTCCAGCTTACTGGCCGCCCTCGCTGAAGTAGCGCGTAGTGAACTGCTGGCAAACGTAATTCGGCAAGCCGCTAAGGAACGATTCCGATGCGGCGCGCGCCCGGTCGATCATCGATTCCTGCGGCTGGGCTTTCGGAGCCGGACCTTCGCGGTCGGGCGCCGGCGCCGCGGTTGCAGTCTCCACGGGCGCCTCAACCGGCTGCTCTTCTTCTTTTTCTTTCCGAGCAGTGCGTTTGCGAGGCTTGGGAATGCCGCGCTTCAATTGGGGAGGACCTTCGTCGTCAGGATCGACAGCGGGCGGCGGTTTCACGACGGCGCTGGACACCGGCGGCGCCTCGGTGGCAGCAGGCTGGCCCTCAGCGGGCGGCATCGGCGCCGCGCTCTCGCGAACTGGAGGATTCTGCCCCTTGGCCACAGATGTCGCGGTGAAGAATCCCCGATCGTCCTCCGTGGCTTCTACTTTCACGTAGTCGCCCGGTTTTAGCGCTTCGGCTTTCTTCGTGTTATCGGTCAGTTGAAATGTGATGACGCGATGATCGGGGCACTCGATCTCCAGATTCTTCGCCTCGAGTTGCGTGATCCAGCCGTCCAACTCGCGTTTGTTCTTTTCATCCTTCCCGTTCTTCGAATCGCCCCGGCTGGATTTGGAGCGCCTTGGAAACGGAAGTCCCGGCCCTTGGCCGCCGGGTCCTTGGCCGCCCGGATATGATCCCGGCGGGTACTGTCCCGGATAGCCGATTTGTGCAAGCAGAACTATGGCGACGAGGCTGGTCAACTGTTGAGTTAGACGGGGTGCCGGCGCCGTTTGGTTCCAGCGAAGTCGGGTCCGGCAAACCCGTTGCTTCTAAAGCATTTCACCCTTCCACCCTCGGGGAACCGGATCCGGTTTTACCGAAACGACTGATGACATGAGGGTGGGAAGGGGTAGCGGGCAGCTTTTGCTCGCGCCCGCCCAACATTCTGGAGGCATCATGAAATTCGCGACAGTGGCGCTGTGTGTAAGCAGCTGCTTCGCCCAGACAGCACTTGACCTCGCTCGACAATCGAAAGGCGCAGATTTTTCGAGCATGACGCATACGCGCCCCGCTCAAGTCGGCACAACTCTCCCGGCGACTTGCTTTCTCGGCGAGGTATATTTCAAATCCGACGCCAGCCCCGGCAAGAATTGGTACATGGCCACCTCGGCCTTACCATGTACGTGGACTCCGGTTGCGGCAACAACAACCGCGAACCCGGGGGGTTTGGCCGGCCAAGTCCAGTACAACAATGCGGGCTCATTTTCTGGCTTTACCGTGAGTGGGGATGGGGCGCTGGATACAGCGACGGGAGCTCTGACTTATCACAAAAACGAACGGCGCCTTTTTTGCGCCCTCCGCCACCATCGACACTACAAAAGCCTCAAATCTTACTTCAGGGACTCTCTCCATAGCGCGTTTGCCAGCGCTCACGGGCGATGTCACCAGCACCGCCGGGACGGCTACCGTGAGCGTCCTAAAGCTGAACGGGACGAGCATTCCCGCAAACCCGCTGGCGGATACAGTCCTGAGCACGATAGCCCCAACCACCGCCTCGTGGCTCGCCATTCCGAACTGCCAAGACTCTTCGGGCAACCACCTGAATTACAACACTACGACGCATACGTTCACGTGCGGTTCGACCAGCGCAGTGGCGGGAGGCATCACCGGCGTTGCGCAGGACACTGCGCCTGCGTTGGGCGGCAACTTGTCCATGAATGGATTCAGCATCCAGACAGTCACGCCGGCGGAGATGGCCAACCTGCATGGAGTAACGTCTGGCATTCAGGCGCAGCTAAACGCAAAGCAGGCCTCTATTACCACCGGCACTGTCGATCAACTTTTCACTGGGACTCTCTCGTTGGCAGGTGTCCCCAACTGCCAGGACAGCTCGGGCAATCACCTCAACTACAACAACAGCACCCACGCTTTCAGTTGTGGGACAACGTCCAGCAGCACAGGCGGTACCGGAGCCGGCGCCGTCCCCGAGGTAGACGATACGGGGGCAGTAAACGCCTACGCCGGTTGCCCCGCGGGCAGCCCCGCACTGACCGATGGATTCGCGATTCTGTTTCGAGCCAAATACTCGAACACCTCGAATTCGACTTTCGCCTATTGCGGAGGCACGGCAAAGAAGCTAATCAACTCCGACGGGACGGACCTCGGAGCCGGTCACATGCCGCAAAGCCCAATCGCCCTCTGGGATCACACAGCAGTTGTGACCTACACCGGAGCCCAGGTAACCACTGTTGGCGACCTGATTTGGCCGGCGGCACGGCGCAATACTACATGTCTTTGTGGGGTGGAACAGGAGCACAATTGGGAGACACATCCAAGATGGTGCCAGTGGTCCCGCACACGGTCACGCTGGTCTACCATCAACAGATCGACAAATGGGAGATCCACTCGTTCCCGCGTGTCGCAACCAACACCGAGGCGGTGAACGGCATCGATAACACGACGACGGTTACACCCAACCAGGTGCTTCAGTCGATCAATCAGAATGCTCCGCTGGCAGGAGCCACCCCCAACAAGTACCGGTGGCCCGCTTCAATGGCTCCTCGTGGACGGCGGCAGAGCCTGCTTCAAATCCCGGATCGGGTCGTGTCGGCCGACGTTGGATTGTCGACGGCTCCACGATTTTGAAAGCCGACGGAATGGTCCCTTCATTGACCGGCGGCGACTCTGCTCCCGCGGTTCTGGCGCCAACGGCAGGCACTCCGATGATGCTTCAATACAGTTCCAACGGACCGGCGCAGGGCTCTTCCTGCTACGTTTCAACCGGCTCTCTTTCACCTACGTGGGCAGGGACGACGATTAAGTTCGACACTACCGTCCAGTTCTCGGCAACTACTAACGTCAGTTACCTGGCCGGGGTGGTCGGTTCCGCCGTCGCACAATCAACCTCCCCGCTGACCTATTCATCGGGCAACTATAGCGCGCCGCTGGCGGCGTTCCGCTTCAACACTACAGCGGGCGACGCGAGATGGAAATGCGTAGCGTCCGTAAACGGCGCCACCCCAATGGTGGCCGACACCGGCGTCATCGGCACTGTGGACGGGAACGTCCATCAGTTCCGGATTTTCATTGATGATGTTATGAGCACGATGCACTTCTACATCGACTCCGCCGAAGTTTGTCTCGGAACCGCATGGGGGCCAAAACTTCCCGCCGCTTCTGCGGTGACCCCTTACCTGGGCCTTTATCAGACCTCATCATTCGGTTCGCCGCAGACTCTTGCGCTAGCTTACTTGTGGCTGGAAGCAAACCGATAGGAGCAATCCATCATGATTTTCAAAGTATTCTTATCAGTCCTATTTTCTTATTCGTTGGCGCTCGCACAAACGACAATCTATGGCCTGACTATCACTAGAACACAAACGTCAGACCCAACCGGAACACCATGTGGCAATGCGTTGAGTTCGCTGCTTACGGTACTAAGTGGCTGTCCTGCGCCGGAGGATCGTGGCAGGTCATCGGAGGAGCTGCAAGTGGATCGAACGGCCAGCTTCAATTCAACAATTCTGGCGCTTTCGCCGGCCTGACCGTCGGCGGCGATGGCGTTCTAAACACCGGAACCGGCGCCCTCACAATCACGAAAACTAACGGAGTATCGTTCGCCCCTTCGGCGACGATCGATGCTACCAATGCCGGTAATATATCGAGTGGCACGTTGAGTCCGTCCCGTTTGCCCGCATCCATCAATGGCACCAGCGTCCCCGCAAACACGATCGCCGATACGGTACTCGGGACCACGTCCGCTGCGACGGGTTCGTGGCTCGCGATCCCGAATTGCCCGGACTCTTCCGGGAATCACCTGAACTACAACACCGCTACTCACACATTCAATTGCGGGGTCAGCAGTAGCGGCAGCGGCGGTGGGGCGCCGGGCGGTACGCCGGGGCAGATTCAGTTCAATAACTCCGGATCACTCAGCGGCTTCAGCGTGAGCGGAGACGGAACATTGAACACATCCACAGGCGTCCTCGCAGTAGCGAGAATCAACGGTGGTTCTATTCCGTCGAGCGCGCGCCTCTCGCGACCAATGCCGGTGGCCAGGTTGTTCCGGCGGCTTTGCCCGAGATGTGGGCCGTATCGTTCTGCGGCTCCGGAACCTGCGCTAATGATGCGCCATTGAACCGGTGGCCGGTGCGTTTCGGCTCCACTGGCCCTGCCAAGTGCGTCTTTGACGCCCAGGTGGCTCCAACTTCTTCCGTGACCGTCGACATGAAACGTAGTTCCGACAATACATCACTTCTCGGCGGCCCAGTTCAACTCAACGGCCAAACGTTCCCGTATGTCTTCACCGCGAGCACGTCCGTTTCGCTCACCGTCGGCACGGATCTATCTCTTTTGCGCTGAGCGGCAGTAGCGGGCAAGGAATCACCGCGTCATGTTACGCGTACTGATCGGGGCACCTATGCGCACTCTACTTCTATTCCGCTCTCCGCCGCTTCCATTTACGCCGATACCTGCACTGCCAAGACCGGCGGCTCGGCAGCTAGCCCCCTCGCGTGGTCCAATGCATCCAACTGGACCGGCTGCGCGACGGGCGGCGTTCACTATCCCGGCCAAGCCGGCGTCGACAGTGTCGTAATCCCCGCCGGAGCCAACATTTCTGTAGATTAAATGTAGCCGTCGGAACTTCCGGACAACCTTATTACTATTACCCATATCTCACTGGCAACGGCGGAAGCGGTTTCACGGTACAACACCCGGCTGTTTGCGGTGGCGGTCTCACCGCTGGCTCCTCGACGCCCTATCGTATCGCGAGCGTCTTTTGCACCGTAGTAAACGGCGCTCGACAGCTGATCCTGTGGGATCACGGGTATTACACCAGCAGTACCATGCCGACCCTTACGGCCGTGAACGCATTGGGAAACATCGTTTACTCTTCAGGCTCAGCTAAAAACTGTAATCCCGTAACCTTGGGAATTATCAATACGAACGCTGGAGGAGTGGACGTCAACTCCACGGGTTGGGCGCCAGGTAGCTCGCAAGTCGTCAAGATATCCGGCTTCACAGGCAACTGGGCGGCGCTGAATGGAACCCGCACCTTAACGGTTATTTCGGACGATGTTCGTTACGGAGCTCAGGTGTCAGTTGCCGGGATAGACTCGACTTCCTGGGGTCCGGTGACCGGGGCGCCTACGATCTCTTCTCCTTCGCCAGCCTATAACACCGAAACGGGATCGCCCACCTGGGCAATCGCGACGATGGCGGGCGAGGGACCCCCGCGATTCTCATCAACCACGTGAATGCAAACAGCGGAACTCTGACGCTCGCACCGAACACAACCCTTACAGTCCGAGGCGATATAGTCCATACCGGAACGTACCCCGACGCGACTACCGCAATCCTTCAAAAGCGCGGATCTCATCTAATTTTCGACAATTCGCTTTACGCCGGCTCTCCCAAGCCGGAATACGGCGTGGTCCAGGGTACCGGTAGCGGATCGATGATCCTGTACGATGCTTCCGACTGCGTCAACGCGACCCGCGCCGGCACCGACATGATCGCGCACACGGACGAGTGCTGGATCTCTGCGCCCGGTGGGATCAGCGGCATGACTGTTAATCTTCAGAACGTTTCATAAATGCCGGCAGTGCGGATGCTCCCGCCACCGCGGTTGGGGCGAATGCCTCGAACAGCGCGGGTATCACAGCCTATAACAACTGGTTTGATCAATCGGGAACTCTGTCCAACACCGGCGAGTATCACAGCGGGGGAAACGAGCGCGGCAACATGATCGACGTCCAGGGAAACGTGTTTACAAGACCGTTGAACCCCATGCCGGTACTAACCATAGCTGGCGTCACCTCAGGCGGCCCACGCGCGATTAAATATAACTACGTCGAAGGATCCTTGAATTACCCTGTAGGCTTCACGACTCAGTTCGGAGGACCGGTGGCCAACAACTTCATCGGTTCCAGCATTTACGCCACGGCCTATACGGGTTATAGTCTTACCGATAACATCATACGGATTGAGATGACCAGTCCGGGGGTTAACACCTTCGGTGGGATTAGCCCCAACGCCGACCACAACATGATCTGGCAGGATCTCGATAAAGCTCTCAACCAGCGATGGATCGGATGCGCGCCCGGCTCGATTAATATAAACGGCTGGATAGGTCACCTAACCGGGTTTCATTGGGGCGATCCCGGTGAGATCGGCTGCAGTCTGAACTACAGCCTCTTCCTGCCCGACGCAACTGGATTTGTAGGCTCCCGTCTGGAATCGATGGTGAACAACGCGGGCCCGCCGGAGGTTTTTACTCATAACACAACGGCGGCGGATTCCGTAAATGCGGGCTCCATGGACGCCGGGAGGGGGGACAAAACACTCTTCATCCACTCACCTTTAAGAGCAATCTCATGTGGCTTCCGTCATGGGCAGACCATCAGGACAATCCGGGAGATCATAGGTGGTATAAGCTAACCTGTTCCACTGCTTCAACCACAGACATCTGTACAACTTCGAGCGCCACGGTATCGAACTGTGACTACAATTCCGGGCCTGGTTCATTGCCTTCCCAGACGTACGCTGGTAGCCCCTGCGGCGCGGGAGGCGCTTCCTGTCTGAACCAGGGGAGGAGCTATTCCTGCTCCTGGTCTTTCACTCCTGGCTACCACGATATCGATACTGTTCAGCCTTACTTTGTAGATGAAAGTCGAAACCTGCTCTGGTACGACATCGGCATGGGTGCGCCCCTCGCTCCAGTTGGAGCGGCACAGCGACATACCACTACGGTGATAAGGCCAGCAATACTTATCGCGATGCCTCGGTCCCGGTCACCTACTATAACGGGAAGCAATTTAATTACGTTTGCAAAGTAGCCGATTGCACCGGCGCGCCTGAACCGGGACGCGTGGATAATTGGAACCGCTGGCGCCAGTACTGGATGTTCGGTGGTCAGTGGCAAATCCTGCAGGACACCCTCGCGCACGGCAACACGCTCTGGAATACTGACTCCAACCTATGGGGCCATTTCGCCGCGGGCACGGGCCCTCATTCTCAATGCACCACCGCCGCGCCCTGCTCCACCACGCAAGCGGCAATGGGGTGGATACTCGCCGGTTTTCGTCCACGCCAACCCGCACTTGAAACGGCGGGACACGATGGGACAACGATCGGTGCAATGCCCGGCGCGCCGATGTGTACGTCGAGCGCCGTCGGCGCCCTGGCCCGCGCCATCGGCCGCGCCTGTAATGGCGTGATGCAGTAACAAAAAAGGATCAAAAGCAATGAAACGTGTTTTCCTGACGCTATCGGTGTGCCTGTTTGCTTTCGGACAGGCTCCGAAGACGAAGCTATCTGTGCTTCTGTTCCCGAACAACGACACCACATCAATCACGAATTGCGGCCCCGGCCAGCCATGTATAGGTGGCCAGTCGGCAGTCTACGGAGGAACCACCATTGTCAACTGGGCCGATATCGACGTGGACGGAACAGCAGCCAACTACGACTGGTCGAAACCGGACGCAGCCATCGAGCTATGGAGCGGGTTCGGGAAATTTACAGTGGTTTCGATCGCTCCCGGAAATCCGACGGTGATGACTCTATCCCGTCCGCCCAATCGAGCCCTTTCTCCCGGCTCCATCGCGACGGTGTCGGGTGGAACGGGGACGGGTTGCGGCCTGCTGGCCTATACGAACGCAGCGGTCAACTCGGTTTCCGGAAGTACAATCACACTCGCTATCAATAGTACTGGGTGCACATATACCGCCAAGTCAGCGATGCTCGATTACGAGTTCGGCGGTTTTGGCAAAAAGACGAACCTGATTCTTTGGGGCGTGGGTTATAGCGACAGAACCCTCCAGCTTACGTGGCGGGCGTGACGAATAGCATTTCGATTGTGTCGGTGACGGCGACAAGTCCCGCGCGTGCTGACCCTCTCAAGCGTACCCTCGCCAACCCCGATGGTCGGAACCGCCGTTAAGATCGCCGGCACGTCCGGGACCGGTTGTTCGCTGAACGGAGACGCACAGGTGACCGCTGTGTCCGGAGCCTCCATAACCGTCGCGGTCAATGCGGTCGGGTGCACCCCAACCGCGAACAGCGGAACCCTGAAGTATTGCAAAAACGGCTACCAACAGGTTACGTCCATTGGATGGGGCACTACCCCTGTGTACTACAACTCGGTCTACAAGAATGCCTACAAAACTTTTGTTCAAGCTTTCATCCAGCGATACGGCAGTCACTCAAACGTCGGGTACATCCGAATCGGACTCGGCCAGGGAGGCGAGACCTACGCCTCCAATCCGAGTCTGATGATGGCTCTGGCAGATTGCACGGGTTCAACGCCGTGCGATCAGGCTCAGATGGACACCGTGTGGAAAAACTACATCGGCGAGATGACCTCGCTGATGGCGTCCTTACACCCGATGAACCAGCTCATGACAACGCTCGGCTATTCTCCGAATGCCGGTAGTCCCCAGTGGAACGTTACTTCCTGGGAGGCCACCAACGCCGTAGCCCTTGGTTTTGGTTTCGGTGTGAACGGTCTGCAGCTGGCCGACGTGACCAATGCACCGACCGTTATTGCGACCATTGGCCTCACCGTTTCCGGCGGGCAGGTAACAGCGTGTTCGGTTTTAAACGGAGGTAGCGGGTACGCGTCCTCCCCCGTTCCGATTCTGAAGATTACAGGCGATGGTACGGGTGCCAGCGGAAGTGTGACCGTAACGAGCGGTAGCGTTAGCGCTTGTTCCGTCTCGACGCATGGCAGCGGCTATACGTTCGCCGACGCGCGCATCTTTCAAAGCGCCGCGGCATGTTCGTCCGACTACTGTTACCAGTTCCAGAACAATCCTTCGGCCGTGAAAGAGCTCCAGACACTCCTCGTGAGCGATCCGCTAAACCAAACTGCCACGGGGAGCCTGACCGTGCTTCTACCGTACGCCGTTAATCTCGGCGTAACCAATTTTGAAATCTACCTCGACGACTGGCGCACCGCTTACGATTCCACGGGGCCGCAGTACGCAACCCCAAACTGCCTTGGAACTGGGCTTACGTGCGGAGCCATGTATCGAAATCTGTACGAGACACTCGTACCCCCGCCGGATGTCAATGCACTCACCATCGACCATCACAAGTACATGGGCAGTTACGGTCCACAGCGAATGTTGGCAGGGTATACCCATATCTACCACTTGGACCCGATGTGGTCGTTTACGGCTACCTGCGAGCCAGTCTCCAATACTTGCTACAGTGCCGGGTATACGCCGGATGGAAGCGAGCGTTTTTATGTCTCGCCAGATGTGAATCCTCCTCCGGGCGGAATTCAGAATCAACCGCTCCAACTGCTGTATCCGGTGTACAAGGCGATGAACATCGGTACGAATGGCAACGCACCGGGACATTGGAACATTGCCCGGTCGGAGAGACACCGCCATTACCGTCAGCTCCACCGGGTTTTTGAAGCTCTACATGGATAGCGGAAATTTCCGCTACAACGCGTCCAATGTACTTTGGCTGCAGAACACGACGCCCAATGCCGCACCGGGACAGTTTAACGGGTTTCCCGCAGGAACCACGTTCAAGTACTGGAACACAGGAGGGTATCAATCCTGCTTCAAGACGGTAAAGAGCACTCCCGCATCCGGCTACTACAACTGGGGAAATAGCTACGCCTGCGTTGAGGTGACTGTCCCGATTGATGCCGTTCCCGGAATATACAATGCCGGGTGGACGTTCTGTAAAGACGGCATAGGCACCGGGTGCGCGACGATCTCATGGCCAATTACTGTCGAACAAGTTCTCGCCTACACGAAGTCCGCCCCAACTATTGTTCCTGCCATGCCCTCGATATACACTGATTCGAGCGCTCCGTGCGTGGACTCGAGCTTCAATCCGATTGCCGGATCGAATTGCTCGTTCTCCTTCCTCGCCACCTCCGGCAACGCGGACTCGCCCAGAGGCGCCGCGAAGTGGTGTCCTGACACGAGTAATCCCGATAACTTCATGGACAACGCCGGAACAAATATGATCTTCTCCTGGACTGGAGAGACCATAGCCACTCCCGCGAGTGACTGGTACTATGACGGCGGCAAGGTCTTCTACAACATCGCATCGTTTTTTGGCGACCCGAAATGGGAGAATTGCGCCCGGATGACCGTTTCTCGTTACACGCAAATGGGACCAGGCGCTACACCTTTCTACAACGGCATCAACTCTGTCGGCAGTAGTCCGGCTCTCTTGGGACCCTACAATACTCTGAACACCGGGGCGTTCGGTTCCAACTGGCGTCACTTTCCGGATGGTATCGGGCTTGGATTTTCGCGGTTCAATTCAGGCATCTATTCCAGCACGGCAGCGCCTAACACGTGGAATGCCCAAATGCCTGCGGCGTTGTGGCGATTGTGGAACGCGGACTTTGCCTCCCCGGGAGGGATGGGCCCCGGAGCTAATCACGACATGGAGCGAGAGCATGCTTACGCGCTGAATATTGTAACCACCATGCGCGAGAATCTGGGTCTGTCCGTGACTGACAATTCACCGTTTGCTCTCCAGTACCGGCGTATTGCGGATGCGGTGGCGACGATCGTTCTGATGAATCTGAACCCGCCCGCGAACGGGCCTTATGACATCGGACCTCAGGACTATCAGGCGTTCATGACTGCCGGACTGCTGGTTGAGTCAATGCGCGCTACTACGATCAGACCAACGATCCGCGCTTTGCCTATCTCATCAAACGTTTATTGGACGATGTTTACGCGCGGTACCGTTGGGATATCCACACGCCCACCTGGATGAAATCAACCGATGGTCCGTGGTGCTTCGGCAGCGCAGTCGCCTATGCGGATCCAACCGTCGGCTGGTACACCGGAAACAATGCGGACGGAAACTGCGGGTACGTGAACCAACACCACACCCCAATCGGAGGAATGCTGGCAAGCAATTACGCCTGGTGGTGGAGAAATTTCGGTGGAGCTGATACCACCTACGCGACGTTTGCAGATGAGCTATTCTCCACCGGCCTCAATACCGGTTTCTACCGTCCGAAGGATTTCAACCAGGTCTTCCGATCTGCATTCGAATATGTGCGCTGGCGGCAAGGCCGGTGATGTGACGGTAATCACTCCGTGCGGAGGAAAGGGATGGCGGCGCCGGCGAGCGGAGCTTGCCATCCTGAGAGCCGCGCGGACGATCCTGGCCGAACCGGCAAATCGGCCGGTAACCGAGCGAAATGTAGAAGAGGCGGGTGTCAATAGAACGGCGGCCGCCTCCGAGAGGCCGCCACCGATCGCGATCGTATCGGGGAAGAAGATGTTCGCGAGCGAAGCAAGCGCAATTCCCAGATTTACTCCAGCCTCCGCAATAGCGTCCATCGCTACAGAATCACCTGATTTCGCCGCGGCTATGATCTCCGAAGCCTTTTCGAATCGCCCACCCATTTCGCGGTAACGGTCCACCACGAAGGGAGCCGAGGCCATCGCTTCGGCGCATCCCCGTCCCCCGCAAGAACACTTTCGTCCCTCTGGGTTTACAATCACGTGCCCGGCGTCTCCAATGCATCCATGCGCGACTCGTAATAATTCGCCGTGCGAGACCATGCTCGCTCCGACCCCGGTTCCCACCGCCACACAGAGGAACCTCTCGCTCCCGACCCCTTCGCCGAATCGCGCCTCGGCCAACGCCGCCGCATTCGAATCCACTTCCAACACCGTGGCAACCCCAAGCCGTTGCTCGAACATTTCGCGCATCGGGAATCCCTGGAGCCATTCAATGTTGGGATTGTAGATCAGGCGGGTGCGATCATCATCGAGGAAGCCCGCTACCGAAACACCAACTCCAGAGAACGGCTGCGAAAGCAGAGGGTCAAGCGCTCGCAAAACCTCGTCCAGAAATCGCGAAGGGTCTGGGCCTGACGTGGGCACCAATCGGAGGTCATGAACCGAACCGGCGGCATCGACTAAACCGATCTTGGTGTTCGTGCCGCCGATGTCTACCGCCGGCGTCATCCTTCCATTCGCGCCGGTTTCTCAAACCCGGACTCCGTGGAAGTCACGAGCGGCGCGAACTGAAACGTTCCGGCTTGTATTCCCTTCCTCTCGGCCAGCCACCATGCGGCGATCTGAACGACAACGATCTCCAACACCGGAGCGACAACCGGATCGAGCCATGTCATGGACGGCAGTTCGGACGACATCGGGCCGATCTCCACCGCCTGCCCGCCCGCCGTCACAATATCCGCGGCCAACTGCCGGTCAAGTGCAGCGGTCGCAGGCTGAGTGGCGAAAACGAAGCCAAAAAAAGACGGGCTTATAACTTCCACGGAGCCGTGCCGGAAAGATGCCGCCGTCATCGCCACCGAAGGTGCACGTGCCGACTCGTTGAACAGCAAAGCGCCTTCGCGAACGGATGCGAGCGACGGTCCGCGCCCAAGTAGATAAACTGCCGGTGTTTTCTCGAGCGCCCGTGCCCAGGATGAATTCGGAGTCGCGTCGAGCAAGCGAGTGATCGCTTGTGAAAGCGCATCGGGCAGATGCTCGGGTTTCTCGATGCCGGCCAGCATGAGCAGCGTTGTTACCGTGCCCGTGTATGTCTGCAGCGCGACCAGTTGGTCGCTGCGGCTGCCAGTCAGGATGCAGATCTCCGCCTCTCGCGCCAGAGTGCTCTGCGGCTCATTCGTCACTCCGATGACGCGGCATGCCTTCTGCTTCAGAGCATGTAGCAACTTCACCACTTCAACCGTTTCGCCGGAGCGGGAAACCAGCAACACGACGGTTCCCCGTGTGCAGAGTGCGATCTGGTAATAGAGCAGCTCAGCGGCATCCACTACCGAGGCGCGCACGCCTTTGTCGATCAGCAGATGGGCCGCGGGAATGCATGCGAACAGCGAGCTCCCCATCCCGGTGAATATGACGTCCTCGGCCGAGCGCAGCAACGAGGCCGTATCGCTGAGTCCGCCACGGGAATGGAGTTCTATGACAGACCGCAGCGAATCCGGCTGCGCTTTGATATCAAGCAGAAGCCTGCTTTCCGTCACGCGCCCGCCTTGCCCAACCAACCCTCGATCGGCTTACTCAATCCCGTAGGCTTCCACGGCATCGTAATCTTCCGTCCTTGTCCCGCCGACGCATAAGCCGCATAAATAACTTCCAATACGACGCGGCCGTCTTCGCCCGTAGCCTGAGGCGTCTCTTTGCCGCGCACGCAGCGCGCGAAGTGCGCATCTCCTGCGGAAAGCCGTAGTTCCAAAGTTCTTCGAACACGGGATAACTCCAGCCCTGAGTGGTCGGCGCCTTCTCCACCGCGTAGCCGAAGCCGTATTCGCTGTAGGTCGGCAGCGCATTGCCCATATGAAGATTGGCGTACGTTACTCCGCCTTCGCCGTACACTTCGATGCGATCGTCCATCCCGCCGCGCTTGCCCAGCTATCCTCGATGATGCCGACGGCGTCATTCTCGAACTCGACGATGCAGAGCGCATCGTCCTCGCCCTTGGTCTTGTCGCCGTGAACATAGGTGCCCATCTGGCAGTAAACGATCTTGATCTTCGGGCCGCCCGAGAAACCAGTAGCAAAACGCGATGCCATGGCAGCCCAGATCCATCAGCGCGCCGCCGCCCGAAGGTCGACGTCCCAGAACCACGGGCTGTGCGGACCGAAATGCTTCTCGCTCTGCTTCACCAAATACACTTTGCCAAATGCGCCCTGATCGGCCATTTCCTTCGCCTTCACGTATTTCGGCGTGAAGAACAGCTCTTCGGCGTACAGCAGCAGCACGCCTTGCCGCTTGCAGGCGTCGATCATCTCGTCGGCTTCGTCGAGCGTCATGCAAAGCGGCTTTTCGCAGACGACATGTTTGCCGGCATTGGCCGCGTCGATCGTCATCTGAGCATGAAGGGCGTTCGGCGCCGTGATCGTGATCATTTCGATATCGGGCTGCTTGAGCATCTCGCGATAATCCAGGAACACTCGCGGGATGCCGTAGCGATCCGCAAGTTTCTGCGCGTTTCCTGGCGTGGGCGAAGCTACCGCCACCACCTCCGCCTCCTCCGGCAACATCTGGAACGATGCCGCATGGATATCCGCCTCGAACTGCGACCCGATGATTCCGACTTTTACTTTTCCCGTGTTTGCCATATGCAAGCGGTAATTATATCGGACACACTGGTATTGGATGAAAGCGCTCGCACTATTCTTCGCAGGCTCAGCAGCCTTCTTCGGCCAGTCGACGACCGTCGTCCGGCCGAAACAGATCGACACGGTTTTGGTTAATCCGGGAATGGGCATCCAGACGTTTCAGCGCTACAACCGGCAGCCGCTGTTTGCGGGAACGCGATGGTCCGAAGTGGGTCCTGAATCCCCCGCCCCGGACAGTGCCAGCGCGGTGGATTTCCCCGGTCGTCGGTCGCGCTATATGCGCTGGTTCTGGTCGCAATTAGAACCCGAGCGTGGCAAGTACCGATGGGACATTCTCGACACTGCCCTCGCAGAAGCGCGGAAGCATGGGCAAACATTGGCGATTCGCATCATGCCATACGATCAATCCAATCCCTTGCCGCAGTGGTATCGCGATTCCGGTGCGCGGCGCGCGAACAAGGCTTCCTGATAAGGACGGCAAGGTTTGGTCTCCGGATGCGTCCGATCCACTCTACGCGCAAACGTGGAACGCCCTCGTCCGCGAGGCGGGAAAACGGTACGATGGCCACCCCTATCTCGATTCTGTCGATATTTCGACAGCCGGCTATTGGGGCGAAGGATGGGGACCGTACCTTCCCGACTGGCCGATTCACAAGTCACTCATCGATGCGTACTTCGAGGGATTTCCGCATACGCCGTTGTTGGTAAATTTCGATCTGCTTCGAAGCTCTTGTCTACGCAACCCAGCGCGGTGCGGGCTGGCGCCTGGATTGTTGGGGCGACATGGGGCGGCCGGGAAAGAACGGTTTCGCCCATATGTTCGACGTCTACCCCGAGCAGTTTGCGCGCGCCAATCTGGAGGACGTGTGGAGGCATGCGCCTGTATCCCTCGAGGCCTGCGGCGTGCCCGGGACATGGAAACAATGGGGTTTCGATCTGACCCCGATCTTCGAACAGGCACTGCGGTGGCACGTTTCCACGATCAACATCAAATCGACGGCGATCCCGCCTGAGTGGAAAAGCGCCTTCGATGAATTCCAGAAGAAGATCGGTTACCGTTTCGCGCTTCGTCGTTTCGAGCATCCGAACGCGGCGCACCCGGGTACCATGATCCCGATCTCGATGTGGTGGTTCAACGGCGGCGCGGCGCCCACGTATCGCGAATACACGCTAGCGCTGGAGCTACGTTCCGCTGATCACGCGAGCCGCATGCCTCTGCCCGTGGACGTGCGCAAGTGGCTCCCAGGCGATTCGATCTACGAAGGTTCCGTGTATGTGGATAATGCACTTCCCCCAGGCAAATACGACGTTCGCGTCGCCATGCTCGACCCCCGGACGGGCCATCCCGCCATCGCGCTAGCGATCGAAGGACGTCAGCCCGACGGCTGGTACCAGGTCAGCGAAATAGAAATTCGCTAGGGCGGTTAGCAACCATAGTGCCTCGAAGTTCGTCCACAAAGCGGAGCCGGTTTCGCGCGCGGATGAATTTGTCTGTTTTGGTAACGGTCGCATGCCTCGGAACGCTTTCGACGGCAGGTGACATTGGTCCGATTCGAACAGAACGGAAGTTGATTCCTGGCGGCGCCGAAGTAATCACGTATTTTCAGCAGATCCCGTCTGCGGACGGCGCTACTTCCGAGCTCCCGCTGCTAGCGGTGCTGAACGACTCGCTCGGGAACAACGATCCCGCTACGGATCGCCTCCGCGAGGTGTGGGTATTTACGTACCGCAGCCCCGGCTGGTCTCGGCGTCTCGCCGGGGCCGTTCCTTTTCTGTACGCAAAAGCTCCGCTGCCGGAGGGTCGCGCGTCGAGGCCCTCGCCGGTCATCGACATGGCGTCACCCACTCGCGGCATGTGGAAGGATGTCGCCGCCGCAGTGGCGCAAAATCAGATGCTGAATCCCTTAGGAACGGTCGTCCACCTCGCGTCCCGATCCTACGTGGGAAACATGAGCGAGTACCGTCGCACCCATGTGTGGCAAGCTCTCGACGTGCTCGCCGTTTCCCCCGTGACGGGAGACGCGGGACTTACCGAGCAGCAGATGCGCGACATTCAGGGCCGGCTCGAACTGTCGAACCGCGTTCTCGGCGGACTGGTTCCGGACGAATATCTGGATCGCGCCTTTCTCAAATCCCATACGCGACAAATGGAGGACCGGGCAGCCAATTGGGACCTGCTCCGCCAGAAGGCCGAAGAGAACGGGCTCTATTTCCAGCCAGTGTCTTTGGCTGGATTGCCGGAATCGTGGGCTATCCTCTGGCTGGATCAGAACGACATCGGGTCCGAGCGCGAATTCGATTCGCAGTTCTTGAACATCAGCGATCCTTTTCGCGACGGCTCGCTGAAGAAATGGAAGGGTTACTCTGAGAACCGGTCGATAGAAGATGCAGGTGGCTCGGGTGGTCGCGAGGTTCGCATGATCCCCCTCGCGCTGTATTCGCTCGACCATCCGCGTGCTCCGCTCCTGCTCGTAGATATGCGGAATGCAGGCGGCCCAAAGCGCAGCGAGTTAATGCGGCGATTCGTCGGCGATGCGGCGACAGGGTTTGTGGGCCTAACCGGATATGGGACTTGGGGCTATCTCGCGTTGAAGTCGACCTACTCATTCGTGCGCGGCCGTCACGGCGTGCCCGTCGATCGTTCAGCGCGTTTGAGAGCATACGTGCAGGTGCAGCATGCGCTGGCCGCGGACCGCAGCCTACCTCCAGCTTTGCGAAATGAGTTTGCAAAGCGCGTCGACTCCTTGGAGATCAATCCGCTGGAACACGATTGGAATCGAGAAGTGCTGTCTGCGCGCCAGCAATATGCGGCCTTTCTCCATTATGTGGACTCGCCGGGAGGACTGGTCCGCGATTTAGAGGCGGATCGCCGGCGCGACGGTTTTAGGGCGACGCACAGCGCTGGCGAACGGACGTTGATGCGAGTCGCCACCATAGCGACTCTGGGCATCTACCGCCACCACGAAAACGTATCGGAGTCCGAACTGGCCCAAATCGAAAATCGCCGGAGGGACTTAGTGTCTAAGCGTAGGGAAACCATTCTGCCTCCAGAGTCGCCGACAATCTTCGCCGGAGGAAGTGCGCCGGGCGGAGACACAGCGCAATAGCGTGCTCCGTCTTATTCTTGTTTTTGCGCTGATCCCATTTTTTGCCGGCGGTGGCGCAAAGCGGCTAGTCCTGGTGAAAGTCGACGGCGTGCCCGCGGCGATTCTCGATCGCTACATGAATCGTGCCGACCCGTTGACAGGCCGCGGCATGCTGCCGTGGATCAAATACATCTTTGCGGAACAGGGCTCCATCGTCAGCAACTTCTACGTCCGGGGCATTAGTCTGTCCGCGCCCTCCTGGTGTGCGTTGGATACCGGCGAGCACTCGGTTATCCACGGTAACGCCGAGTACGATCGGTACGGCTCGCGGGTGTATGACTACCTCAACTTCTTCCCGTTCTATTTCGAGTACGCGCGATCGCAACGGGTAGACATGCCGGGCGTCGAGGTTCTCGACCAGGCCGGGATCCCGTTGCTCCTCGATTCCTTCGATCCTGGACAGCGCCTCCAGAGCATGCAGCTTTTCCAGAGGGGAGTGAATTGGACCACCCTCCAGCGCAGCCTCCAAAACCGCCTTTTCCGATCTCCCCGTGAACTCTTGAACGAATGGCAGACGGGCTTCGAGATGAGCCGCGGAATTGCGGTCCAAGTCGAGCGCGAGCTGATTGGTTCTCTTGCGGATTCGAACATTCTTACCTGGATTACTTCAGCGGCGAATACGATCACGTCGCGCACTTGACTGGTGATGAATCGAGTCAGTACGAGGTCTTGAAGAGCCTCGACGCGATGCTCGGCCGTCTGTGGAATGCTATCCAGGCCAGTCCGCTGGGAAACGACACGCTGCTGGTGATGGTTTCCGATCACGGCATGAATACGCAGCCCGGCACTTACTCGCAAGGCTACAACCTGGTCCAGTTCTTCAACAGCCTCGAAGGCGGCGCGCATCACGTGCTCACCAACCGGCACCCGATGCAAATGTATAAGCTCCGCGGACTCGACCCGTTCGTGGATCAGGTAATCACCGCCTCGCCGGCTTCGCTTTATCTGGGCGGGAAACAAAACGAATACCCCACGGCGCAACTGGACCTCGATGGCAACGAACGCGCCGGCGTTCAACTGCGCAACTCCGATCTGAACGCCTTGCAGATTGCGTTTCAACAGAAGGATGGCGAGAGCACCGCGATCGGCATAATCGATCGCAACCGGCCCCGCTGGTCGCACACGGTCAATGACATGGCCGAGGAACTCGCGGCTCTCCGCAAGGCTATCACGCGCCAGAACGCTGTCATTCGGTCGCACCCCGGAAAGTCTCTCGAAGCGAGACGTCTTCGCGCCACCGTGGGTCGCTGGGAGCAGGATGAGCACGTTTACTCGGCGTATGTGCGCGGCATGCGGCGCCTGCTCGATTGGAAGCCGGGCCAACCTGTTCCGGCGATCCCAGAGCACGTCATGGGAGACCCAAACACGGTTGAGCAGTTGCGCAACTATGTGGTGGGCCCCGGGCGGCAGATCAACTACCTCGCCGCGCTGACCGGCATCCGCACCCGAAACAATCCACAGCCGGGACGTTTCGCGGCGTCCGGTCGATTTTGTCGCGGTGCGCGACGGCGACGCCGTTCTGCTGTACGCCGATGAGGACCATCAGTTGCGAATCGAATCCAGGACGGGCGCCGATGGCGCGCTACTGATTCGGCGTTTTCCCCTTGGAGGCGTGGGGGCCGGGGTATCCGCTTGCGCTGTTCGAGGATCGCGCGCTGGCCGTTGCCGGCAACCGGGCGGATTGGTTGAGCGCCTGGCATACGGATCGCGAATGGTTCGACGCGATTCATCGAACCCAGTATTCGAATGGCGTGCTCGGTCTGCAAGAGCACTTCAGAAAATGGCATCCCTCCGGACTGCCTCCGATTTTCGACGGAGTTGCGGACGAGAAGGACCGCCAAGTATTACTCCGTCTGGTTGAACGCCGGCGCGCTCTCGTCGACAATGACCTGCTGGTCCTAGCCTCCGATCATTGGAACTTCAACGTACGAAATTTCAATCCCGGCGGCAATCACGGAGCGTTCTTCCGCGCCTCCACTCACTCGGTGCTGATGATGGCCGGAGTCGGCGTTCCGAAAGGTCTGATCGTTGAGCGCCCCTACGACGGGCTCAGCCGGTCCCCACCGTGCTGGAGCTTGTCGGTCGGCGGAGCAGAGATTATCCTGGACCGCTCATCGAGGAGATTACACGAATGCGCGTGCAAACTCAGTCAGCGTCTGACCGCGGAAGCGTGCGCTAGCTGCCTGAAAGAGGGCTTCCATATCCGAGACAGCGCCTCGATCGATTCTGGCGTGCGGAACGTCGGGCTCCCACCCGGCATCATCTCTGAGGAGTGCAGCATAAAAACAGCGCACGGCCGTTTCTCCCTCACGGCCCGGTCAATATCGAGATCATGTCCTTGAGATTGTCGCCTCTCGGACGAAGCCACCGAGCAGGAGGACTCATCCGGCGCCGACGCTCTCGCGCAACACCGAACCGTCCGGCAACATGGACCTGATTGATTCTTCGGCACGTGAACCGGTCATCACTGTCATCGGCACTTCCAAGAGCCTGGTCTTTCCCTGCGCGCACACATCGTTCTCGTCGAGGAAGTAGGGCAACTCGGGGGCGGTTGTGAAATCGGGGCCGCCGTTCCCCTTCGGATTGCCGAGATATTCCCGCCAGGATACGTGCGGCGTGACCGACGTATCGACGATGTATCCGTGATCGAGAAGCACCTTCGCATACGTGCTGTTGGAACGCCCATCGCCCTGCCCGATGGCTTGTGATCGGTTGCGCAAAACGCTCCTCGAGGATACGAGTCATAAAGCGAATCTTTCTCTTCGATCAGGTTGCGCGGATACTCGATTAAATAAGGGCAGTGACGGTAGTCGTCATCGGTGAGGGGCGCTACAGGCGGGAATTCCAGGCGTGCAGATGCATGCCTACCTCTGCCGTATTCCGCGCAACCGCATCCCGGCCCAGCTCCACGAAACGGTCATCCATCGCCATCTCGTAATTCGTCAACCATGTCGGTTTGAACTTGTACTTCTCGCAGAGTTGCTGGAACGTCGGGAGATACTTCTGCGTTTCTTGTCGTGATCTCGGACGGACCCGACCAGAGGTCGTCGCCTTCCGTGTCGATGGTGATCAGGAATGCGGGAGCCACGTAGCTATTTTCACTTACTCTGGGATTGGTGACGTCATTCTGGACGCTTCTTCGCAGCAACGCGAATTATCGCAATCTATGGATGGGACAAGTGGTCAGCGAAGTAGGCGACCATTTCAACACCATCGCCGTGGTCAGTCTCGCACTGCATATACCGGGAGGATCGGGCCTTGTCGTGGGAGGCGTGATGCTGGCGCGGACCTTGCCGGCCGTTGTCGGCCCGCTTGCCGGGGTCGCGCTGGACCGTTTCGACCGCAGAAAGATCATGTTGGCCAGCGATCTGTCGCGCTTTCTGATCGCGCTCGGCTTCGTGCTAGTGCTCACTCATCAGACAGACGTGGCTGCTCTATGCCCTGAGCGCGATGCTAACATTCGCCTCTCCGTTTTTCACTGAGTGGGCGGTCTTCCATTCTGCCGCGCATAGCAAATCCCGAAGAACTTCATACCGCGAACGCGTTGACGCAAACGACTGCGTGGTAACGCTTTCCATCGGCGCGATGCTCGGCGGCATCAGCACGAAGCAGTCTGGGTATCAATGGGCCTTCGTCGCAAACTCCATATCGTTCCTGTTCAGTGCCTGGGCGGTGTGGAATTTGCGGACTCCGGAGGGCAACTTCCGCCCGGTTCGACTTCACGCTTCGCTGGGTCTGCACGGGCCGGGCGAGTGGGCCCGCGACTTCACCGAGAGCCTGCGGTATATGTGGCGACTTGACTGATCTTCGCGATTGGAATGGCGTACGTCGGGTGGGCGAGCGGGGGCGGCGCTGCGCAGATTCTTTTTACGATGTTCGGCGAAATCGTTTATAAAGCCGGACCAGCCGGCATCGGCATCCTCTGGGGCGCTGCGGGCCTGGGGCTGGTAGTCGGCGGCATCACCGCTCATCGCCTTGGCCGAGTGCTCGGTTTTAACGGCTACAAACACGCGATCTCCATCGGTTATCTCATCCACGGTGCGGCATATGTGGCGTTCGCACTGGCTCCGACAATCTGGACCTCGGCGCTCGCGATCGCCGTGTCACGAATGGCGATGGGTTCGAACAACGTGCTCAACCGCACGATGCTCCTGACACATGTTCCGGATCAGTATCGCGGACGGTTCTCGACGGTGGATATGATGCTGAACACGGTGATGATGATTTCAATGGCGCTGTCCAGCGTGGCGACGAACGCGCTCGGCATCCGGACAATCGGAGTCATCGCCGGGTTACTGAGCGGATCTACCGCGCTGTTTTGGGCGCTGTTCAATGCGGCGGGTAAATTGGTCGAACCGCGAGCCGAACCTGCCGACGAGGAGCATTACGAACCGGCGGTTACGCCGGGATAAGCGCGGAGAGCCTGAGAGCCGCACCATGCTCCTGACACATGTTCCGGATCAGTATCGCGGACGAGTGTTCTCGACCGTGGAATATGATTTCAATGACGCTGTCCAGCGTGGAGCGGATCGATGGCACTGTTTTGGGCACCGTTAAGTGCTGCGGGTAAGCTGGCCGAACCTGCCGACGAGCATTACGAACCAGCGGTTACGCCGCTGTAAGTACGACAACACGAGAGAAGCCCGCGCCGCGGATCCCTGAATTACTGTGTCGCGAATCGCAATCGGCACAACGTGCTCAACCGCACGATGCTCCTGAACATGTCTCCGGATCAGTATCGTGGACGAGTGTTGGACACAGTGATGATGAATTCAATGGCGCTCTCCGCGTGGCGACGGGCGCGCTCGGCATCTGACATTCGGAGTCATTGCCCGGATACTGAGCGGTTTGATCGCGCGGTCTTGGGCGGTTTTCAATGCTGCGGGTAAGCTGGTCGAACCGCGAGCCGAACCTGCCGACGAGGAGCATTACGAACCAGCGGTTACGCCCGGATAAGTGCGACAACACGGAGGAACCCGCGCCGCGAATTCCGAATCACTGTGTCTCGAATCGCAGTGGGCACAACGTGCTCAACCGCCACGATGCTCCTGACACATGTTCCGGATCAGTATCGCCGACGAGTATTGGACACAGTGATGATGAATTCAATGGCGCTGTCCAGCCTGGAGATGAAGGCGCTCGGCATCCGAACAATCGGAGGCGGCGGCGGATTACTGAGCGGATCTACCGCGCTGTTTTGGGCGCTGTTCGACGCTGCAGGTAAACTGGTCGAACCGCGAGCCGAACCCGCCACGAAAACATTACGAACCGGCGGTTACGCCGGGATCAGCGCGGAGAGAACTTCCGGCGCTGCGCATTCCAGAAGAAATGAGGGGAACGGCGAATCCGCGAATGCACGATCCAACAATCGCTGTGTCGCGAATCGCCAAGGGTATAACGTGCTCAACCGCACGCTGCTCCTGGTGCTCCGATCCGTATCGTCCGTACATTTGTGCTGATGACTTCAATGGCGCTTTCCGCTAGCCGGGATACTAAACTGGTCGAACCGCGAGCCGAACCTGCCGACGCTGCATTACGAACCGCCGGTTCACGCCGGGATAAGTGCGGCGAGGCTCGACGACAACGCGGCGAGAAATTCCGCTCGCCGCGGATTGCAGGAAAAAATGTCCGCCCTGAAATGATACGAACTGGAATGCGGTCGACGTCTGCGCTTCCCACGCTGCCACCTGCTCCGGCGGAACGTTCGGGTCGGACAAACCCGCGAACGCAGTGATGGAAACCGGCAGGGCGGCTCCGCCGAATACACGTAATCACTGTAAAGGCGAGTGTCAGCGCGCAGAGCGGGGAGCGCGAGCCGCAGCGCTTCAGGATTATTGAGCAGATCGGGGCGCACTCCCTTCAGCGTCCGAAGCCGGTCCACCAGTTCTGCATCCGAAGGCGCGGGCGGCGGGGTCCATCCGGCGCGAAGTTGCGGCGCGCGCGCCCAGAAACGATCAATGCTTCCGGGTGCGGCTTCCCGCGACGCCGCAATTCGCGGGTCAGTTCGAATGCCACGCCCGCGCCCATACTGTGGCCGAAAAACGCGAATGGCTCAGCGACCCACGGATCCATCGCATCCGCGACCGCTGTCACCAGGGCGGCCATGTCTTCGAAGGGCGGCTCCTCCATTCGCGATTCGCGGCCGGGCAGCCGGACAGGGCATGTGACCACACCCGGGATGGCACCCCGCCATGAGGAATAGGCCGACGTTCCACCGCCCGCGTGCGGGAAGCAAAACAGCCGCATCTTCCCTGCCGCGCTCTCTTCGATTCCAGGGAACCAGACATAACGCGGACGAGCGGCGCGTTTTTCAAACGGATCGCCAGCAATTTCCGTTTGTCAGGTGATAGGCGGTCCAGAGCGGATGTCTCTACCTCGGCCGCTTCCACGCGTTTCTTCGGTTTCCCAGTGAGCGACGACAGAAAGGCTTCGAACGGCCAAACGGTCGCGCGATCACCATACTCCAGTGCGGCGCGGCGAGATTCCGGAAATCTCATCCCAATGCGCGCGATCGGTAACCAGGCGGCCAAGCGCCTGCTGCCACGCACCACGTCCTGCGGCGGCACATCGGCGACCGGAACCATGTTTTCGTCCACCGCGGGAAGGTAACGTTTGATCGGATTCACCGGCAGGATATACGGGACTCCGAGCTTGGCTTCCGGGAAGGCCACCGAGATTCCGGCGATTACCGGTACTCCACGCTCCATCGCTTCCAGCACAATGCGAGAGCGCGCTTCGGCCCAAACGCTCGGCACCAAAAGCACTCGCGTGATACGAAGTATTTCGTCGATATCGTCAGACGCGGGTACGAGCGTAACATTCGGCAGCCGCCGCAGCGCCGCGAGATCATCCGACGTTGCGCCCCATGTCGGGACTGCCGCGAACTGTACGTCCGGCATCTTTTCCGCTAGCGCGAGGAAAATGGCAATGCCCTTCACGGCGCAGGGATTCACCATGGGACGCACGGATTGTCGAATTTCCAGCAGTGGAAAAGGGCCCTGGATCAGGGAGGGAGATCGGCAAGTGAACCGCATCCATTCCGGCGTATTCCCGAACATATCGCGCCACATATTCGCTGACGGTTACGATCCCGTCGGCACGGCGCAGAAGCGTGGTCCGCTTGGCATGGGGGCTCGACGCGTCCGGCCCAAAAGGCGCGGCAATTGTCGCCCGCACCAGGTAAACAACGTGCGCCCGCTCGGACTGAGCCGCGATTTCGAAGAGGAACTGCGCGGATCATCCGTAGACGTAATGATGATCTGCGGATCGAAAACCGAGATCTGATTCTCGAAGAACCGCGCATACGCGGATTCGCAGTGAGCGTATGCACTTCGACGCCCTTGCAATGAAACTTCACCACTCCGTCGTCGGCGGAATCGATCGCGACGTCGCGCTCCGCAAGATCGCGCAACAGACGTTCATGCGATTCCTCTCCGAAGTGTTCGATACGAGCGGTCACGCGGACATCGTGGCCATGCGCCGCCAGCAGCTCCATCAGAATTCGATTCGATTTATCGCCTCCTCCATGGGAGGGGAAATAGAGCGAGTTGTGCGCGACGAGAATGCGCAATGGCGCCGGACGGAGCGAATCAAGAACTCGTTGATGCCGTCCGGCTGCAGGTGCGAGACGAAGCCGACCGCCCGTTCGCAGAAATCGCCGCCTCTGACCATTAGGCGCTCTCGTCCGTGGTCAGGACGCGCAGCGCCTCCGCCCACGGCTCGATGTCCTGCTCCGGCACCACTGCCTTCGGCATCCCGTTCTCGTCGAATTCAGGAAGATAAGTAGTAATCGGTCGAACCGGAATGACATATCCGGTGCCCGCTTTCGATTCAGCCAGACCGCCGGAATCGCTGGCGATGACAGGCACGCCGCGCAACATCGCCTCCATCGCGATCAACCCGAACCCTTCGTACCAGAGCGACGGCATCAGGAGCACGCGCGCGCGGGCAAGAGCTTCGTCGATGTTCGAAACGCGCGCCAAGCAATTCGGGCATTGCCGCATCGCGCGAGCAGATCGCGATCGGCTTGCGTGGTGCCCCAACCCACCAGGGCCGAGAATGGCAATTGCGGAAAACGCGCGGCCAGCCCCGAGAAGATTCGAATCCCTTTCACATCGCAAGGATTGATCATCAGGATGTCGCCGGATCCAAAGCGGCCGAATTTCGGATACGGAGGCTCGCCGTAAATCGGCGGATGCACGACCGATGGGCGCACCCCGAGGTGCCGCTCGATGTAGCCGGCCATGTGATGGCCGATCGCCACAATGCCGCGGGCTCCGCGAATCAACCCGGCGGCGACCGGATCCGGGTGCCAGGATTCCGGACCAAACGGAAACCACTGAGGCGTGTGCGCGAGAAAGACAACTCGTCCGGGTGCGTCGTGCATGGCCTCGCGAAGCAGTGTATGGCCGACGTCTTCTGAGGTGACTAGCACCCAATCGGGGATGATCTTCGCAATGGCGGACCGCAGTACTTCAGTGCGGCGTGCAACGTCGCGAATAGGATTCGATTCGAATTCCATCGCGCTCGGAAACAGCATCGCCCCCCGTGGAGGCGCACACCACATGGCACTCGTGGCCGGCGGCGGCGAGCTGCCGCAGCCACGCGAGGTTGCTTCGCGTGGAGCCGCCTCGGGGCGGATCGTAAGAAGCATTCGAGGTCAGCAGAATGCGCATGAACTAAGCTGCTTCCTCCGCGCCCTCGCGTGCGAGCGCGGCCAGGACTTCATCGTCGCTCATGCTCTCCACCTCGGCCAAAAGTGCGCCGTACTCCTCCGGGCTGACTCGCGCGAATTGGTAGGTCTCGACCTTTCGCGCCAGCTCCGCCAGCGTCAGCCCCGCCGAATAAACGTCATCGATAGGGAGTTCAACTCCGAACTCCTCGCGCACGCGCACGCAGCAGAACGGCCAGCAGGGAATGCCCTCCCAAGTCGTAGAAGTTGTCTTCCGGGCCGATCTCCGGTTTGCGAAGGAGGTCCGACCAGATCGCCGCCAGCCTGCGCTGAGCGGCAGTCATCCGAACGGCGTGATTGCCGGCCGCGGAACGGCTGCCGCATGGCGGCGACGATCCGCGCGGGTGCGCTCAAGTCGCGGGCGATGTGCGCGTACTCCACAAATCGCCGCGCATCCAACCGGAGCGGCTTGGCCACACGCGCGGCCGTAGGCCGGGATGCCGCACGCCATTGCAGATCGCGGAACTCCCCGGCGGGCAGGTCATACTGGAAACCCGAACCGTCGTCCTGTTCGTATGCCGCCGCAACATCGCGAATGAATTGACGGGCGGGCCGGTTCTTGCCAGTTGGAACAGCCCGAACGCGCACGGCCGTAAGCCCGCGCTCGGCCGCACGCGCCGCCAAAAACGACAGCATTCGGTGTTCGACACCGCGGCCGAGAGCGCGGCAACTGAGCAGGAACGTGTCCACGTCCAGGATGCGCTCCGACTCGCGCCAGATCAGAAGACCGACAATGCCGTAAGCGCCGAACCGGTCGGAAACATCCACCGTGACGCACTGATAGCCTTCATCCAACACAGAGTTCAGTTCTTGTTCGGTCCGCCGCACGGTCGTGAAGTTGAACTGATTTGTTCGCTGCGTCATTTGCCCGGCGCGCGACAGGCTGTTCGCAGAAAGCGGCTCGAAACGAACCTCGAGTGCGAGACCGGTCATGAACTTCTGGAGATCGCCGGCGCCGCTGCATCTCACGCCCGAACTGCCGCGTCTGCGAATAGTATGCGTTGCGGTTGCGGTCCTCTTCCGTGACTACCGCGTGATCGAATGCCCATACATGATCGATGAAGTGGGGAATGTCGCTCGCGTTTTCCGGGAGCGCGAGTGTCAGCACTTCCGGGTCTGCATTCTCAACTTCAGCGCACTCGCGCGGATTGTCGTCGATGAAAATGAAGCTGTCGAGGCCGAGCGACAACTCCTCAGCGAGAGACTCGAGGTTCTCCGCCTTCGAGTCCCAGTTCAACCTCCACGATGTAAAGTGTCGCAACTGCAGCGCGCGCCAATCTGCTGTCGACGCCATTCAATATCGCGCTGACGGTGCTGACGGCGCTCCTGGTGATCTGGATCGTTCCCGACGCGTTGCGGTTCTTGTTTATCGACGCGGTCTGGACCGGGCAGGACCGCGAGGCCTGCATTTATACCGTGCAGCATCCCGACGTCGGGGCCTGCTGGCCATTCGTGTGGGACCGCGCCGCCTATTTCGTCTACGGCTCCTATCCGATCCCGGAGCGCTGGCGGGTCGATATTTTCTTCGTGATGCTAGCGGTCGGCGTTAGCTGGCTGCTGTGGCTTAACGCGCCACGCCACGACCTCGGCGCGATCTATTTCTTCATCATCGTGCCGATCGTATCGTTCATCCTGCTGCACGGCTGGCCACTGATCGGCCTGCCGGTGGTCGACACCAACCTGTGGGGTGGCGTGCTGGTCACCATCGTTGTGGCCTGGGCTGGCATCGTGGTGTCGCTGCCGCTGGGCATCATACTGGCGCTCGGCCGCCGCTCGCATATGCCGACGGTCAAGACCTTATCGGTCATCTTCATCGAATTTGTGCGCGGCGTGCCGCTGATCACCGTGCTGTTCATGGCGAGCGTGATGCTGCCGCTGTTCGTGCCGGATGAATATTCGCCCGACAAATTGCTGCGCGCGCTGGTCGGTATCGCGCTGTTCGCGTCGGCCTATATGGCGGAGGTCGTGCGCGCCGGGCTCGCCGCTATCCCGAAGGGCCAGTTCGAGGGCGCGATGTCGGTCGGGCTGGGTTACTGGCAGATGATGCGCTTCATCGTGCTGCCGCAGGCGCTCAAGATCACGATTCCGAATATCGTCAATACCTATATCGGACTGTTCAAGGACACCACGCTGGTGTTCATCGTCGGCATTTTCGATCTGCTCAAGACCATCGAAGTGTCGCGCATCGATCCGAAATGGGCGGCGCCGACTACGTCAACCACCGGCTATGCGGTGGCCGCGATTTTCTATTTCATCTTCTGCTACGGCATGTCGCGCTATGCCCGCGCCACCGAGGCGCGGCTTGGCAAAGCGGAGAAACGGTGAGGTGATATGATGCAGGCGACCACCACGACAGCGCCCAAGCCGACGCCGCTGAACAACGCCACGGCAGTCCAGATCAACGGCATGCACAAGTGGTACGGCGATTTCCATGTGCTGCGCGACATCAATATGAGCGTGAAGCGTGGCGAGCGCATCGTCATTTGCGGGCCGTCCGGCTCGGGCAAATCCACGATGATCCGTTGCATCAATCGCCTGGAAGAGCACCAGCAGGGCCAGATCATCGTCGACGGCATCGAGCTCACCAACGACCTCAAGAAGATCGACGAAATCCGCCGCGACGTCGGCATGGTGTTCCAGCACTTCAATCTGTTTCCCCACCTTACCGTAATGGAGAATTGCACGCTGGCGCCGATCTGGGTGCGCAAGATGGCGAAGAAAGACGCCGAGGAAGTCGCGCTGCATTACCTTCAGCGCGTGAAAATTCCCGAGCAGGCCGGCAAATATCCGGGGCAATTGTCAGGTGGTCAGCAACAGCGCGTCGCGATTGCGCGCGCGCTCTGCATGAGCCCGAAGATCATGCTATTCGACGAGCCGACCTCGGCGCTCGATCCGGAAATGGTCAAGGAAGTACTCGATACGATGGTAGGCCTGGCGCAGGACGGCATGACAATGCTGTGCGTCACCCACGAAATGGGCTTCGCGCGCCAAGTGGCGAACCGCGTGGTGTTCATGGATGCCGGGCAAATCGTCGAGGCCAATACGCCCAACGAGTTTTTTTCCAACCCGCAGCACGAACGCACCAAGCTGTTCCTGAGCCAGATTCTGCACTAGCCGCGCGCTAGAGCGCATTGACCGGAATCTTCAGGTAGGAGCGGCCGTTATTTTCCGGCGGCGGCAGCTGGCCGGCGCGCAGGTTGATCTGGAGCGCGTGCAGGATCTGCTTCGGCATTTCCAGTTTGGCGTCGCGCGCGCGACGCACGGCGGCATATTGCTCGCGGGTCGGCTTGTCCTTGAAATGGATATTGCGCTGCTTTTGCTCGACGACGGTGGATTCCCATTGTGGCTTGCGCATGCCGCCAGCGCCGTAGTCGTGGCCGGTGAAAAGCCGGGTCTGGTCCGGCAGCGCCAGGATCGACATGATCGAAGCGAACATCGTCTCGGCATTGCCGCCGGGAAAATCGGTGCGGGCGCTCCCGCTGTCAGGCTGAAATAGCGTATCGTTGACGAATGCGGCGTCGCCAATCAGGTAAGTGACGGAGGCGAGCGTATGGCCGGGGGTCAGCATGAGGTGAGCGGGCAAGGCGCCGATTGAAAACGTTGCGCCGTCGGCAAACAGCCTGTCCCATTGGGAGCCGTCGCAGGGAAAATCCGGCAGATTGTAGATGTCGCGCCAGATTTTCTGCACCTCGACGATTTTCTCGCCAATGCCAGTTGGCGCGCCGAGTTTCTCCTTGAGGTAGTTCGCAGCGGACAAGTGGTCGGCGTGCGGGTGGGTGTCGAGGATCCAGTCGACCGTCAATTTGCGTGCACGGATATGCTCCAGCATGGCGTCGGCGGCTTGCGTCGACGTGCGCGCGGTCCTCTCGTCGTAATCGAGCACCGGATCGATGATGACGGCGTGGCCGCTGGCCGGATCGGCGGCGACATAGGCAATACTGCCGGTCGGCTCGTTGTAAAAGCCGCGGACCTCCGGCTTCGGCGGTGCTGTCGGCATGCCCCGATTATGCAGGACGGAACCTGATCCGTAAATCGGCGCGGGCGGTCAGCCCTTTTCCACCGGCAGATCGGGCCGCGACGCCCATTCGGTCCAGGAGCCGTCATAGATGCGCGGCAGTTTCTTGCCCATCGCATCGAGGCCCATCGCCAGAATGACGGCGGTAACGCCGGACCCGCAACTGGAAATGATCGGCTTGTCGGGATCGACGCCCGCCTTCTTGAACGCTGCGGCTATGCGCTCGGGCGACACCAGCCGGCCATTCTCCACGAGCTCGGTGGAGGGCACGTTGCGGGCGCCTGGCATGTGACCGCCGCGCAAACCTTTGCGCGGCTCCGGTTCGGTACCGGTGAAACGGCCGGCCGAACGCGCATCGACAACCTGAATATCTTTGTTATTGAGCGCCATCTGCACGTCGCCATGCATGGCGACCGCGCCGGTGTCCATCTCGGCCTTGAAGTTGCGCGGCTTGCGTTTGCTCTCGTCGCGTTCCGTTTTGCGGTTTTCCGCCTTCCATTTCGGCATTCCGCCGTCGAGGACGAAGACATTCTTTGCGCCGAAAATACGGAAGGTCCACCACACCCGCGGTGCCGAGAAAAACCCCATGCCGTCATAGACGACGATCGTATCGTCTTGCGAAATGCCGAGAGCGCCCACCATCTCGCCGAACTGGTCAGGGCCTGGCAACATGTGCGGCAGATCGGTCGAGTCGTCGGCGATCTTGTTGATGTCGAAGAACACCGCGCTCGGGATGTGCGCGGCGAGATATTCCTCACGCGCATTGCGGTTCTGCGTCGGCAGATAATAAGAGCCGTCAACGACGACAAGATTCGAATCGCCAAGTTTTCCGGCCAGCCATTCGGTCGATTTCAGCCAGCGGCTTGTTGAATTATTTGCGGGTTGATCTGCCATTTTTGCTTCCCAATTACGTAGATAAGCTTGTGCGAAGTTTGTCTCAGGTGCAACTGCCGGCGATTGCTAAAGTTGCATGCAAGAATAGGAGATAAAGCATGATTAGCCGGATCTGGCGTGGCTGGACTACCAAAGAAAACGCCAATGCTTATGACGTTCTGCTGCGTAGCGAAATCTTTCCGGGGATTTTAGCCCGCAACGTTGAGGGATTTCGCCGCATCGAGCTGTTTCGCGCGCCTGACGGCGAGGAGGTCGAATTCATCACCGTGATGTGGTTCGACACCATGGCGGCGATCAAGGTGTTCGCCGGTGAGAATTACGAGACGGCGGTGATGCCCGACAAAGCGCGCGCCGTGCTAAAGCGCTTCGACGCCAAGTCGCGGCATTACAACGTGCGTGAAATGCTGGAGGCGCCGGTTGCAGCGGCACCCGTGCAGGCGGCGCATTGACCGACCTGTCAGGTCATCATACAACTGCAGCAACGAGGCCCTCAGGAAACCTAAGATGAAAACCACCGCCATCACGCCTGCCGATCTCGCGAATTCCGTCCTCGCGGTGCCGCCTTTGGCCCGCCGCGCCGACCTCACCATCGACGCCGCGCAGAACGGCAAGCTGCTCGACCATCTGCGCTCGGGCGGGGTGCGTACCTTCATGTATGGCGGTAACGCCAATCTCTACAATATGGGCGTTGGCGAACTGCGCACGCTCTCCGAGATGCTGATCAAGCTGTCGCGCGACGGCGACTGGATGGTGCCCTCGGTCGGCAGCGATTACGGCAAGGCGCACGAGCAATTGCGCATGTTGCGCGAGTTTCCATTCCCGACCGCCATGGTGCTGCCGAACCGCTTTCCGGCGACCCCGGCCGGCATCGCAACCGGTCTGCGCAAACTGGCGGACGCTTATGGCAAGGCGGTGATCGCCTACGTCAAAGACGATAATTATGTCGACGCCGCCGATCTCGGCCGGCTGATCAAAGACGGCGCGCTCTGCGCGGTGAAATACGGCACGGTCCGCGAACAGCCGGTGCCCGACAAATATCTGTCCCAGATCGTCGGCAGCGTCGGCACCGACCTGGTGATCAGCGGCATCGGCGAGCGGCCGGCGATCGATCACCTGACCAAATTCGGTCTCAAGGCCTTCACCTCCGGCAGCGTCTGCATTGCGCCGGGCCTGTCGATGGCGCTGTTGCGCGCGATCAAGCGCGGCGACTTAGCCGAGGCAAACCGGGTGCGCGCGTTGTTCATGCCGATGGAAGACCTGCGCGATACCCATTCGCCGTTGCGCGCCTTGCACGACGCTGTGCGGCTGGCCGGCATCTGCGATACCGGCCCGATGCAGCCTTTCCTCTCCAATATCGAGGACAAGGCGGTTCTGTCGGCGATCGAAAAGGCGGCGAAGGAATTGCTGGCCGCCGAACGCAACGCGACCGCCAAGGCGGCTTAACCGTCTACACCAAAGCAAGCCGTACCCGGCGGTTCTGCTTGCCCTTCTTTTCGATCTGCGTGACGGCCACAGCGCCGATCTCGCCGGTGGTGTGTACGTGGGTGCCGCCGCACGGCTGCAAATCCAATCCGGCGATCTCGATCAGCCGTACGCGCCCGGTGCCCATTGGCGGCTTCACCGACATGGTTTTTACCAGGCCCGGATTGGCGGCCAGCTCCTCGTCGCTGATCCAGCGGCTCGTCACCGTCGCATCGGTCGCGATCATCCCGGTCACCTTGGCGGTGATGGCGTCCTTGTCGAGCCCGGCATCGGGAATGTCGAAGTCGAGCCGGCTTTCGCGCTCGCCGATCGAGCCCCCAGTAACAGCGTACGGCAGCGCCGCCGACAGCAGATGCAGGGCCGTATGCATGCGCATGCGGGCGTAACGTGGCTCCCAGTCGATTTCGGCGGTGACGGCGTCGCCAACACTGAGCGGCGGCGCGCCGGGGGCGGCGACATGGGCAATCTCGGTCTTGCCGGCGTCGACGAACACCACATTGGCGATCGGGATGACCGCGCCGCTTGCGCTCTTCAGCGAGCCGGTGTCGTTCGGCTGGCCGCCGGACAGCGCGTAAAATACCGTTCGGTCGAGCACGATGCCTTTATCGGTGATGGCGACGACGCGCGCCTCGCACGTTTTGAGATAGCTGTCGGTGCGGAACAGACAATCGGTTGACACGAAATTTTCTCAGGCCTTCTCGATCGGCGGTTTGATGGTGGATTTGCGCTCGAGCCAGGCGGGCACCGGAAGTTTTTTCGAGCGCAGGAACGCGGGATCGAACAGCTTGGATTGATAACGCGTGCCGTAGTCCGCCAGCACCGTGACGATGGTATGGCCGGGCCCGAGCTCCTTGGCGAGGCGGATGGCGCCGGCGACATTGATGCCGCTCGATCCGCCAAGGCAAAGACCTTCATGCTCGAGCAGGTCGAACACCACCGGCACGGCTTCCTCGTCAGGGATGAGATAGGCCTTGTCGACCTTGATGTCCTCGATGATCGAGGTGACGCGGCCCAATCCGATGCCTTCGGTGATCGAGCCGCCTTCGGTGGCGTCAGCCTTGCCGTGCGCGAATAAATTATACATCGCAGCGCCGCGTGGATCGGCGACGCCGATCACGATGTCCTTTTTCTTTTCGCGCAGAAAACTCGAGGTGCCGGCAATGGTGCCGCCGGTGCCGATCGAGCAGATGAAGCCGTCGATCTTGCCGTCGGTCTGCTGCCAGATCTCGGGACCGGTCGAAACGTAATGCGCCTTGCGGTTATCGAGGTTGTTCCACTGGTCGGCGAAGATCACGCCGTTCTTTTCGGTCTTCTTCAATTGTTCGGCGAGCCGGCGGCCGACGTGCTGGTAATTGTTAGGATTGGAGAACGGTAGCGCCGGCACTTCAACCAGTTCGGCGCCGAACAGCCGCAGCGTGTCCTTCTTTTCCTGCGACTGGGTTTCCGGGATCACGATCACGGTGCGATAGCCGCGCGCATTGGCGACCAGCGCCAGCCCGATGCCGGTATTGCCGGCGGTGGATTCCACCACCAGGCCGCCCGGTTTCAAGTCGCCGCGCTTCTCTGCCTCGAGTATCATCTGCCGGCCGGCGCGGTCCTTGACCGACTGGCCGGGATTTATGAATTCGGCTTTTCCCAAAATGGTGCAGCCGGTCGTCTCGGACGCCCACCTGAGCTTGATCAGAGGCGTGTTGCCGATCGCTTCAACGATACCGTTGCGTACTTGCATGGAAAGCCCGGTTGTCAGGGACTTATCGACCCTAAAGGAGCGATTTCCAGCCGACAAGACCGCTGTTGCGGGGCAGAAATTTGCGATTTCACGCCGATTTGCAGCACCGCTGCCCGCGAAATGACGGCCTGTTTGGCAAATCTATCCGCGTCCGCTTAAACGCTCCGCGCGCTGGAAAGGTTCTCGAAACTATAACGCGGCATTCGCGGCGGGCGGCCTTGCGCATTCACTTATTGTTGGGTGGGACCGGGCTTAATTCGCGGCGGCGGGGACAAAAGCGTCCAGTCGTGTGGCGCGGCGTAGTGCGGTGAGCGGTCGATGAATCTCGACGTCAATACCCTGTTCATGGTGACGATTTACGTCGAGGCGATCCTCGGATTGCTTTTGCTGTTTGCCTGGGTGCAGAACACGGCGATCACCGCGGTGGCGTGGTGGGGCTTTGCGCATCTGATCCGCGCCGGCTCGGTCGTGCTGTTCGGCATGTACGGCTCGGTGCCGGATTTGGTCTCTATCGATTTGGCCAACGCGCTGCTGTTCACCGCTTTTGCGGTGACCTGGACCGGTGCACGGGTATTCGACGGCCGCCCGGCCGAGCCGGTCTATCTGGTGACCGGCGCGGTGCTGTGGCTCCTGGTTTGCCGGCTGCCGGTGCTCGACGATGCGATGAATGCTCGCGTGCTGATCGCGTCGGGCATCATCACCGCCTATACGTGGCTGACCGCTTACGAATTCTGGCAGGGCCGCGACGAGGCGCTGGTGTCGCGCTGGCCCGCGATCTTCATGTTGTTTGCGCACGGCGCCTTGTTCCTGTTGCGCACGCCGCTGGTCACGGTACTGCCGTGGTCGTCGGGCAACAATGTGTTCGGCAGTGTTTGGCTCACGGTCGTGAGCTTCGAGGCGCTGCTGTTCACCATCTCGATCGCCTTCATTCTTTTGGCGATGGCGAAGGAGCGCACCGAGCTGCGTCATCGCACCGCCGCGCTGGTCGATCCGCTCACCGGCATCGCCAACCGCCGCGCCTTCCTGCTGGACGCCGCGGCGCTGGCGAAACGCCACATGGGCAATCCGCGCCCGAGCAGCGTGCTGCTGATCGATCTTGATCACTTCAAGTCGATCAACGACCGGTTCGGTCACGCGGTCGGCGATCGCGTGCTGGAAACGTTTGCCGAAACCGCGCGCCAGGTGGTGCGCTCGAACGACCTGGTGGGCCGGCTCGGCGGCGAGGAATTCGCGGCGGTGCTCAATGACACGCCGCCAGACAAGGCGAAGGCGATGGCGGAGCGGTTGCGCACGGCGTTCGAACAGGCCGCGCTCGATGTCGATGGCCGCCCGGTCGGCGCCACCGTGAGCATCGGTATGGTGCATTGCGACAGCGTGCTGTTCGACGTTCCGGGCCTTTTGGCGCAGGCCGACCAGGCGCTGTATTTCGCCAAGGAGCGGGGCCGCAACCGCGTTGAGGTTGCTTCGCTCGACCTCGTTCTCGGCCGCGATGCGGCCGCCATGGGGGCCGCGGCGACGTCGGTGGCCGCGATCGCCGCCAAAAGCGCGGCTTAACTCCCTATTTTTATTTGCGCGCGGTGGGGTTCTGCCCAACCGCGCAAATTTGCGTTTTCGCGTGCGCTCGCGCATAGGCTCACAAAATGAAACGCAGCACGGACCGTATTGTCACCACCCATGTCGGCAGCCTGATCCGGCCTAAACCGCTGCAGGAATTTCTGCGCGCCCGGCAGTCCGGCAAGCCCTATGACAAGGCCGCCTACGCCACCTGCCTGAAATCTTCCGTGGCCGAAGTGGTCGCGCAGCAGGCCAAGGCCGGCGTCGATATCGTCAGCGACGGCGAATTCGGCAAGGCGATCTCATGGTCGCAATACGCGCTGGAACGCCTGAGCGGCTTCGAGCGGCGCCCGATCAAGGCCGACGCCAATCCGTTCAAGCGCGGCGCCGACCGCGAACGCTTCCCGGAGTTTTATGCCGAACTCGACGCCCATGACGGTGTCGCAACCGTGAACGAATCCGTTTGCGTGGGGCCGATTCAATATACGGGACAGGCCGAACTCCAGACCGATATTGATAATTTCAAGGCCGCCCTCAACACCACCAAAGTTGCCGAAGCGTTCCTGCCGGTCGCCGCGCCGGCCAGCGTGATTCCCGACCGCCGCAACGAGCATTACAAGAACGATGACGAGTGCCAAATGGCGATAGCGCAGGCGATGCGCACTGAATACAAGATGATCGTCGACTCCGGTTTCCTGGTGCAGCTTGACGACGCCCGCAATGCCGTCACTTACGACCGCATGGTGCCGCCCGGCACGTTTGCCGACTACCGAAAATGGCTGGCGCAGCAGGTCGAAATCATCAACTACGCGATCGAAGGCCTTCCAGCCGACCGCATCCGCTATCACGTCTGCTGGGGAAGTTGGCCCGGCCCGCATACTACCGACGTGCCGCTCAAGGACATCGTCGATCTCATCCTCAAGGTGAAGGTCGGGGCCTATGTGATCGAGGGCGGCAATGCGCGCCACGAGCACGAATGGAAAGTCTGGCAGAACGCCAAACTGGCGACGGGGCAGGTGTTGATCTCCGGCGTCGTCAGCCATGCGACCAACGTCGTCGAGCATCCCGAACTGGTGTCAGAACGTATCGTGCGGCTCGCCAAGATCGTCGGGCGCGAAAACGTCATCGCCGGAACGGATTGCGGATTCGCGCAGGGACCATTTCACCGCCGCGTTCACCCGACCATCATGTGGGCGAAGCTCGAAGCGCTGGCGGCCGGCGCGAAATTGGCGACAAAGGAACTGTGGGGCTAGCGCTTGGTGGCGGAGTTCGGCCTCGCGCGCCAGCATTTCCAAAGCAGCGGCGGTTTTGACCGGATAGGTCGCGGCCGTTTGCACGTCGCGCAGATTTTCCGGCAGGCGCTCGAGTTCAGCCTTTGCTCGCGCACGCATCATGTCAAACGAGGGGGCAGGGGAAATCCGCTTGCCGTCTTTCATCACTTGCGCGATGAGCGGCTCGCCAGGTTGTTTGTCGCCTTCGACCGACAACGTGTCGCCGTGCATTTTTCCATCGATGATGTCGCGCCAGACTTGCTTGCGGCCCGGCCAGGTCTGCTTGCCTTCGGACAATTTGCGGCGCGGCTTGCCGTCATATTCCTGCAGCTTGTAGGCGCAGTCCAGCGTCGGCGCATCCTGCGAGGTCGTCAGGTTGGCGCCAATGCCAAAACCGTCGATCGGCGCACTGGCTCTCGCCAGCCGCACGATTTCGTCCTCATTGATGCCGCCACTGACCAGGATCACCGCGTCCGTCAGTCCGCCATCGTCCAGAATGCCGCGCACTTTTTTCGACATCGCAACAAGATCGCCGCTGTCGATGCGGATGCCGCGGATCGTAATGCCGTCGGCCTTGAGCTTGGGCGCAAGCTCGACGACTTTCCTGGCGCCGGCCTCGGTGTCGTACGTGTCGACCAGCAAGACAATGTTGTCCGGCCGCGCCCGCGCGTAGGCTTCGAACGCGGCCATTTCATCGCCATGCACCTGCACGAAGGAATGTGCCATGGTTCCAACGATAGGGATTCCGAATTTCTCGCCGGCCAGCACATTGGCAACGCCGCCGAAGCCGGCGATATAGCTCGCCCGCGATGCCATCAGCCCGGCCTCTGCGCCGTGCGCCGATCGCAGACCGAAATCGGCGAGCGATTTGCCCTTGGCTGCGAGCACCATGCGCGCGGCTTTTGAGGCGATCATCGACTGGAAATGCAGAATATTAATGAGCCGGGTTTCCAGCAGTTGCGCCTGCGGCAGCGGCGCGGTGATCCGCAAGATCGGCTCATGCGGGAAAAACACGGTGCCTTCGGCCATTGCGTGGACATCGCCGGTAAAACGAAAGCTCGCCAGATAATCGAGCAGATTTTGCCGGAAGCGGCCGGTCTTTTTGAGCCAGTCGATTTCGGCCGGCGCGAAACGCATCGTCTCGATGAAATCCAGCGCGGTATCAAGACCGGCCGCCATCAAAAAAGAGCGGCGTGCTGGCAGTTTGCGCACGAAAAATTCAAATACCGCCGACTTGCTCTCGCCACGGTCCAGATAGGCCTGGACCATGTTGAGTTCGTAGAGGTCGGTGAGGAGTGGGCTCGTTGTCATGTCCGGCGTCGTGTTGTGGTGTCGGGCCGGCGCGCAGCGCCCAGGTGGGCGGAGGCGAATGATGGCTCCCTGGGCTGGGATCGAACCAGCGACATTTCGATTAACAGTCGAACGCTCTACCGCTGAGCTACCAGGGAACAAGCCTCTGCTTGGCAGGGGCCTATAACAAAGCCGTAAAGTCTTTGCAAAGTCGTATCGGCGAAGGCGGGTGGAGGCCACGCCCGGAATTGAACCGGGGTACGCGGATTTGCAGTCCGCTGCGTCACCACTCCGCCACGTGGCCATGCGCGAACCGATTGGGCCGCACAGGCAAGGCTATATAGGAGCGCGCCGCGATCGACAACACGGCTCGCAACTTGCCTTTTGACAGGCGTTGCCGCACAAGACGCTGGTTCCGGCTGCCTTTTTACGAAACCTTCAGGACCTGCGATGACGGATTTTGCCACCGCCCGGCGCATGATGGTTGACGGGCAGGTCCGCACCGCCGACGTCACCGATCCTCGTCTGCTCGCCGCTTTCCAGGACGTGCCGCGCGAACGTTTCGTGCCGCCGGCGATGAGCGGGCTTGCCTATCTCGATCTCGATGTTGCCGTCAGTGAAGACGGCGCGCGCCGCCTGCTAAAGCCGATGGTGCTGGCCAAATTGATCCAGGCAGCGGCAATCGGCGAACATGATCGCGTCCTCGATATCGGTTGCGCCACCGGTTATTCGTCGGCCGTGCTCTCGGAGTTGGCACGCGAAGTAGTCGCGCTTGAAGAGGACCTCGGCCTCGCCCGCCATGCGATGGAGGCATTGAGGGGTCGTCGCGTCACGGTCGTCACGGGCGATTTGACGGCGGGCTGGCCTGTCGCGGCGCCTTATGACGCCATTGTTGTCAACGGTGCGGTCGAAGACGCTCCACGCGCATTGTGCCGCCAGCTCAAAGATGGCGGCCGGCTGGTTTGCGTGGTGGGAACCGGCCGGTCCGGCAAGGCCACAATGTTCCGGCGCAGCGGCGACGAAAGCGGAAGCCGCGCCATCTTTGATGCGGCAGCGCCGCTGCTGCCCGGCTTCGCCAAGCCCGCGGCATTCGCCTTCTAATCGCAGCAAAGCAGGTAGTCGAGCGCGCTCGAGGGCCATGTTTCTGTGACCATGTAACGTTTGGGGGTTTGAAAGCCCCGAATCGCCCGCATATAGTTCGCGGCGCAACGATTTGGGGCTGCTAGGATGCGTTGTTGTAACAGCGGATAGCGGTTGGGAATGTCGCGTCTGAGCGAAACGGTATGGCGAGGTAGCCTCGCGGTCGGTGCGGCCGCATGCGCGGCCTTTTTTTCGTTTGCCGCGAATGCGCAGTCGCTCGAGTCTGCGCTGGTACAGTCCTATCAGAGTAACCCGCAGCTAAACTCCCAGCGCGCCGCAGTGCGGGTCGTCGACGAGGGCGTGCCGCAGGCGCTTGCCGGTTATCGTCCCAAAGTTACGGCCACCGGCACGATCGGCGAACAGTACGCGCGAAGCCGGACCAAACTGACGACGCCGGGTGCCAACCCCTATCTGGATCTATCGGGAATTTTTACGCCGAGCGCGTACGGCGTCACCACAACCCAGACGCTGTTCAACGGATTTCAAACCGCCAATCGAACCCGTCAGGCCGAAAGCCAGGTGATGGCGGCGCGCGAAACCTTGCGCACCAGCGAGCAAACCGTTCTTCTCAGCGCCGTCACGGCCTACATGAATTTGCTGCGCGACACCGCGATCCTTGATCTGCAAAAGCGCAACGTCGAGGTGTTGCAGGAACAACTGCGGCAGATCCGCGATCGTTTCAATGTCGGCGAAGTGACGCGCACCGACGTCGCGCAGTCCGAATTCTCGCATCGCTGCGGGGCGCTCGCAGGTATTGACCGCCGAAGCCAATTACAAAACCTCAGGTGCGGTTTACCGGCAGGTGATCGGCAGCGACGCCGGGAAACTGATTGCCGCCACGCCGGTTGATCGTTTTTCGCCTGGCGGCCTCGCCGCCGCGATCGAAACCGGCAACGCGCAGCATCCGACGGTCACCACGGCTCAATATAACGTCGATACCGCGGTATCGGCGGTAAAGGTCGCGGAAGGCGCGCTGCTGCCCACACTGTCACTACAAGGCAGTGTACAAAAAAATTATATGGCCTCGCAGACCGCGCTGGATTCTTTCACCGGCTCGGTGATCGGACAACTCAGTGTTCCGATCTACCAGGGGGGTGCTGAATACTCCGCGGTGCGCCAGTCCAAGGAAACGCTCGGACAGCGGCGCATCGACCTCGATACCGCCCGTGACCAGGCTCGTCAGGTCGTGGTGCAGTCCTGGGGCTTGCTGGAAGCCGCCAAGGGCAACATTGTGGCGACCACGTCTCAGGTGCAGGCAGCCGAAGTGGCACTCAACGGCGTGCGTGAGGAAGCGCGCGTCGGCCAGCGCACCACGCTTGACGTCCTCAATGCGCAACAGGAACTGGTCAATGCCCGCGTCGCCTTGGTCGGCGCGCAACGCGACCGGGTGGTGGCGTCCTATACGCTTTTGGCGGCGGTCGGCCGGCTGTCGCCGCAGGTGCTGGGGCTTCACGTCGCCACCTACGACGCGCAGGTGCATTACCATCAGGTCCGCGATAGCTGGACTGGACTGCGCACGCCCGACGGACGCTGACGACCTGTCCACAGGCAGCGTGCCAGGCCGGTTTCCTCCTGCCACACAGGCGCCGGCCTATCGTATAAAGCCGTGTCGTATAAAGTCATGCGGCGATTCGCTTGTGATTCGCGGACCCCGCTGGAATTACGTCGCGACGATTAGGGAATAGGCCATGGCTCAACCTGCGAAGGCGCAAGAGCCCTCGATGGAGGAGATCCTTGCCTCCATCCGGCGCATTATCGCGGACGACGACGCCAACAAAGCTAGCAAGCCGGCGGAGCCGGCCGCCGCACCGCCGCCTCTGGCCGCGTCAGCACCTGCGCGACCCGCGCCTCCGCCGCCCCGTCCACCAGCGCCACCACCACCCGCGCCCGCCACAATGAATCAGAACGACGTCGACGCCATGCTGGCCGATCTCGACGGGCCGCCGAAAGCCGCGCCGCCACCGAGCGATATCCTCGATCTGACTGAGGCACAGGCAGCGCCAGCTCCTGCGTCGGCCGCGAATTTCCGGACCATCGACGGAGCGTCCGACGTTGTCTTCACCGACCGCGCGCCGGCGACGCCGGCCGAGCCGATGGTGCGAGTGGTCGACGAAGCACGCCGGCAGTTTGCTCAAGGCGCCTCAGACCGCCTGCTGTCGAATTCCGCGGCGGCGGTGGTCGACAACGCGTTCAATTCGCTGGCCCACACCGTGCTCGGCAACAACGCGCGCACGCTGGAAGACCTGGTGAAGGAAATGTTGCGGCCGATGCTCAAGTCTTGGCTCGACGACAACCTGCCGGGGTTGGTCGAGCGCATCGTGCGCGCGGAAATCGAACGCGTGGCGCGCGGGCGTCCCTAGCGCCGGCGATTGCCGAGCCGCCACCAGATCCACACCGCCAGCGCCGGCCATAGCACTGCCGCGATCCCAAACACTGGCACCGCGCCGCCGCGGTCGAACGCCAGTGCGGCGAGGGCAACGCCGGCACTCTGGCCCAGAAATAACGCCGAGGAAAATCCAGCAACCGCAGTGCCGCGCGCTTCCGGCAGCATCTGCGTGGCGTTGGTCTGCAAGGTGTTGTGCAACATGTAGTAGCCGAAACCGAGCGCCGCGACGGCGAGCGGCGCGCTTTGCCACAGCGGTTCGGCGGCCAGCGTGACGTAACCGAGCATGACGACGATGCCGCCGCCAATCGCCAGTCCGCGTTCACCAAGCGCATTGACCAGGCGCTGTACGGACATCGCGTAGCCGACACTGCCGATGCCGAATGCCGCGACCACGAGGCCGACCAGCGAGAAGCTCAGGCCGAAACGGGCGTGCAGATCGGCGGCGACATAGGTGAAGGCGCCGAAAAAGATCGCACCTTCCAGAAACACCGCGCCGATGACGAAACGCGCCCACGGCGTCGCAGCGAGTTTACGGTAGTCGGCAATTAGCCCCGGCGAATGTTCGGGCGCGCGCCGCATCGGGCGGGTCCAGGGATTGCCCGCGAGCTGACTGGCGAGCGCCGCCCCGGAAAACGCGAACACGCCGGCCAGGACGAAGAACACCATGCGCCAGCCGAAGCGGTCGCCAATTACGCCGCCGGCGATCTGGCCGGAAATCATGCCGAGCATCTGCCCGGCGAGGAAGCGCGCCAGCACGGTCTGGCGCCGCTCGTAGGGCACTACGTCGCCGACATAGGCCATCCCAAGCGGCACGATGGTCGCCGCAGCCGGCGCGCAGATGAAGCGCGCCAGCGTCAGTTGCGGCAGCGATTGCGCGAAGGCGCACAGCAGCACCAGCAGGCAGGACAGCGCGCAGGCCGCCACCACCGCCTGGCACTTGCCGAATTTGTCGCCGAACATTCCGGCCAGCGCCTGCGTCATGCCGTAGGGAATCGCGTAGGCCGTCACGATGGCGGAGGCGGCGCCGACGCTGGTGGCGAAATCGAGCGCGATCTGCGGCAGCAAAGGATCGGTGACCCGCAGCGAAAAGCCACTGGCAAAGGCTCCCAGCGCCATCAGGCCGATGACCAGCGTCAGCTGGCGGTCTTCGGGGCGACTGCTTTCGCCCGATGGTGACGACACGTTGACTCCCGGCAGAACGTCGGTTTTGTAGCGCACAGGTCACGACAAAACACGACAATGATCGACAAGAACTATCAGCCTTCGCAGGTCGAGGGCCGCATCTATCAAATGTGGGAACAGGCGGGCGCGTTTCGTGCCGGCCGCCCCGAGCGCGCCACCGCGCCAGCCTATTCTATCGTGATCCCGCCGCCGAACGTCACCGGCTCATTGCATATGGGCCATGCACTCAACAACACGCTGCAGGACATTTTGTGCCGGTTCGAACGCATGCGCGGCAAGGACGTGCTGTGGCAGCCGGGCACCGATCATGCCGGCATCGCGACCCAGATGGTGGTCGAGCGGCAAATGGTGGAGCGGCAGGAGCCGTCTCGGCGCGATATCGGGCGTCAGAAATTCCTCGAAAAGGTCTGGGCGTGGAAAGCGGAGTCGGGCGGCACCATCGTCAATCAGCTTAAGCGGCTCGGCGCGTCGTGCGACTGGTCGCGTGAACGCTTCACGATGGACGAGGGATTATCCAAGGCGGTCTTGAAAGTGTTCGTCGAACTGTATCGCGAAGGGCTCATCTACAAGGACAAGCGGTTGGTCAACTGGGATCCCAAGCTGCTGACCGCGATTTCCGATCTCGAAGTGGTGCAAGTCGAAACGCGCGGGCATTTGTGGCATCTGCGCTATCCGCTCGAAGGCAAGACGTTCGATCCGAACGATGCATCGACGTTTATTGTCGTCGCAACGACGCGGCCGGAGACCATGCTGGGCGACACTGCGGTGGCGGTGCATCCGGACGACGAGCGCTACATGAAATTGGTCGGCAAGAACGTCATCCTGCCGCTCGTCGGCCGCAAGATTCCGATCATTGCCGATGATTACTCCGATCCGGAAAAAGGCTCCGGCGCGGTCAAGATCACCCCGGCGCACGATTTCAACGACTTCGAGGTCGGCAATCGGCACAAGCTGCCGCAGATCAATATCTTCACCATCGAAGCCAAGATCACCTTTGCCGACGAAGCTTTTGCCGGGCAGGGCGGCAGTGAATTCGTCGAGACAAAAAAGCTTGAAGGCGCCAATCGCGAGGCGGCGCGCAAGCAGATCGTCGCGCGGCTGGAAGAGAAGGGGATGGTCGAGAAGGTCGAACCGCACGGCCACGTCGTGCCGCACGGCGACCGCTCCAATGTGGTGATCGAGCCGTTCTTGACCGATCAATGGTACGTCAACGCCAAGGAGATGGCGAAGCCAGCGATTGCCGCGGTGCGCGACGGCAAGACGAATTTCGTCCCGAAGAACTGGGAGAAGACCTATTTCGACTGGATGGAAAACATTCAGCCGTGGTGCATTTCTCGGCAATTGTGGTGGGGCCACCAGATTCCGGCCTGGTACGGGCCGGACGACAAAATATTCGTCGCGTTGAGCGAAGCGGAGGCGCGGAGCGAAGCAGCGAAGCATTACGGCAAGGCGACGGCGTTGAAGCGCGACGAGGACGTGCTCGACACCTGGTTCTCTTCGGCGCTGTGGCCTTTCTCCACGTTGGGCTGGCCCGACCAGACCAAAGAACTCGGCAAATATTATCCAACTTCGACGCTGGTCACTGGCTTCGACATCATCTTCTTCTGGGTCGCGCGCATGATGATGATGGGCCTCCATTTCATGAAGGAGATTCCGTTCCACGACGTCTATATCCATCGCCTGGTGCGCGACGCGTCCGGCGCCAAGATGTCGAAGTCGAAAGGCAACGTGGTCGATCCGCTCGGCGTCATCGATCAATACGGCGCCGACGCGCTGCGCTTCACGCTGGCGCGCAACGTCGCGCCCGGCCACGACATCCGGCTCGGCCCGCAAGACGTCGAGAACAATCGCAATTTCGCGACCAAGCTGTGGAATGCCGCGCGCTTCGCCGAGATGAACGAGGTAGCGACCGTCGCCGGCTTAGACCCGAAAACGGCGAAGGAAACGCTTAACCGCTGGATCGCGCACGAAACAGCGAAAGCCGCGGCGGAAATCACTTCGGCTATCGAGGGCTACAAATTCAACGAGGCAGCCGGCGCCGCCTATCGTTTCGTCTGGAACATCTATTGCGACTGGTATCTGGAATTGGCTAAGCCGGTGCTGCTCGGGCCCGACGGCGCCGCCAAGACCGAGACCCGTGCGATGGTGGCCTGGGCGCGCGACGAAATCCTCAAGCTGCTGCACCCGTTTATGCCGTTCATCACCGAGGAATTGTGGGGGACTACCACTAAACGCGATGCCCTGCTGGCGCTGTCGCAGTGGCCGACGTTCGATGGATTGAGCGACGATAAGGCTGAGGCCGAGATCGGCTGGGTGGTCGATCTGGTCACCGCGATCCGCTCGGTGCGCGCCGAAATGAACATCACGGCGGCGATTCCGCTGGTACTCGCGGGGGCGTCTGTCGAAAACCAAAAACGCGCCGAGCGCTGGGCTGAATTCATCAAGCGGCTGGCGCGCGTTTCGGAGATCTCATCGGCCGCTACCGCGCCGCAAGGCTCGGTGCAGTTGGTGGTGCGCGGTGAGGTGGCGGCGCTGCCGCTCAGGGGCGTGATCGATCTCGCCGCCGAGCGCGCGCGGCTCGACAAGGAAATGGCCAAGGCGCAATCCGACATCGCGCGGGTCGATGCCAAGCTCGCCAACGAGAAATTCGTCGCCAATGCGCCGGAAGAATTGGTCGAGGAAGAAAAGGAAAAACGCGAGGAGGCGGTCGGCCGCAAGGGCAAGATCGCCGAGGCGATCAACCGTCTTAAAGACGTTTAGCTGAAGTCAAAATGTCTTTTTTAGGTAGTGGTCGACCGAATAACGCCCGCCGCCGCCGATCAGAATCGCGATGGCGATCCCGCCGATGAAAACCACGTATTCCATGCCGCGGCGGCCCCAGCCCCAGTTCGGCCACAGTACCGCAAAGGCGATGACCGACATCTGGATGATGAAGGCCACGGCGACAGCGCGCGTCCACAGGCCGACGATCATGCAGAGTCCGCCCAGGAATTCGACGGTGCCGATGAAATACGCCCAGGCCAGCGGATAGGACCAGCCGAAGTTCACGAAATTCCGCGAGGTCGGCACCGCGTCGTCGAGAAACAGTTTCGGGAAACCGTGCGGGATCAGGATCAGGCCGAGCGTCACGCGCACCAGCGTGTAGCTGTAAGGGCCCAACGCTTCGTAAATTCCGGCTGCAGCCGGAATGTAGAGTTTCTTGCGATCGATCTTGCTGTCCATTTGTCTCTCCAGCTTTGCGAGGTTAGCGCGTCAGCCTTCAGTCGCGAAATGGCTTGCTCAAGAATTTCGAGCCCTTCAGTCCGTAACGCCACGGATGTTCAACCGCTTTAGTGATGCCGATGCGCACGCCGCGCACCACATCGACGTCCCCGGTCCGTGTGCGCAATTCAAACGGCGGCTGATCGATCCGCAACCCGTTGTGCTTTCGCGTGACACCGAGCGCCTCGCATAATTTGCCCGGGCCGGAACACAAATTACGTAACTCTTCCACGCTACGCCGCCGCCGCATCGCGGCAAGCCCCGCCGTCGGCTCGATGGCGCGCAGCAGCACGGCGCTGGCCGAGCCGGCTGCCTCGCAAACGAAATTCATGCACCAGTGGATGCCGTACGATCGGTAGACGTAAACGCGCCCCGGCGACCCGAACATCACGGCGTTGCGCTCGGTCTGCCCGCCATAGCTGTGCGCGGCGGGGTCCGTGTGGTGGTAGGCCTCGACCTCCACAATCATCCCCCCGGTCGATCCCACCATGAGGGTCGCCCCGATCAGCTCAGGCGCGACGGCGTGGACCGACCGGTTAAAAAACGCGGGCGTTAAGATTTTCGGACGGGGCATGGGGCTGGGGGGATATCGTTGTGGCTTCGCTGCAACAGGTTTGGAACATTTAAAGGTTCGGCCTGCATGATCTCTGCCGCGCCGCGATTTGGCCATACCCTTTGCCGACATCGGGCCTCGCAAAGCCGTTGCGGGACTTCCGATTTTTTGCCGCCTCCGGCGGCGGATAAATCACCAATAACGGCCCGTGATACCGCGAATGGGGCGGGGGCCCTGACCACGGAAATGGACGCCAAGACCAGTCTGAAATCGAAGCTGCCCAGCCGTCATGTCACGGAAGGGCCAGCGCGCGCGCCGCACCGCTCCTATTATTACGCGATGGGTCTGACCAAAGAGCAGATCCACCAGCCTTTCGTCGGCGTCGCCAGCTGCTGGAACGAGGCGGCGCCCTGCAATATCGCGCTGATGCGCCAAGCCCAAGCCGTCAAGAAGGGCGTGGCTTCCGCTGGCGGCACGCCGCGCGAATTCTGTACCATCACCGTGACCGACGGCATCGCAATGGGTCATGCTGGCATGTATGCCTCGTTGCCGTCGCGCGAAGTCATCGCGGATTCGGTCGAGCTGACGATCCGCGGCCATTCCTACGATGCGCTGGTCGGTCTAGCGGGCTGTGACAAGTCGCTGCCCGGCATGATGATGGCAATGGTGCGCCTGAACGTGCCGTCGATTTTCATTTACGGCGGCTCGATCCTGCCCGGTTCCTTTCGCGGCCAAGTCATCACCGTGCAGGACATGTTCGAGGCGGTCGGCCGCAACTCGGTCGGCGCGCTGTCCGACGAAGACCTCGACGAGATGGAGCAGGTGGCCTGCCCCTCGGCCGGCGCCTGCGGCGCGCAATTCACCGCCAACACCATGGCGACGGTTTCCGAAGCCATCGGCCTCGCGCTGCCGTATTCGGCTGGCGCGCCGGCGCCTTACGAGATGCGCGACAAGTTCTGCACGGTCGCCGGCGAGAAGATCATGGAACTTATCGCCAAGAATATTCGGCCGCGCGACATCGTCACCCGCAAGGCGCTGGAGAACGCGGCGGCTGTCGTGGCGGCGAGCGGCGGTTCCACCAATGCGGCGCTACATCTGCCGGCTATCGCGCATGAATGCGGCATCGATTTCGATCTGTTCGACGTCGCCGAAATCTTCAAAAAGACTCCTTATGTCGCAGATTTGAAGCCGGGTGGCCGTTATGTCGCCAAAGACATGTTCGAGGTTGGCGGCATTCCGTTGCTCATGAAAACACTCCTGGACCATGGCTTCCTGCACGGCGATTGCATGACCGTCACCGGCCGCACCATCGCGGAAAATCTAAAGTCCGTGAAATGGAATCCGGATCAGGATGTAGTGCATCCGGCCAACAAGCCGCTGACCAAGACCGGCGGCGTGGTCGGGCTCAAGGGCAATTTGGCGCCTGACGGCGCGATCGTGAAGGTCGCCGGCATGAGTGAGCTGAAGTTCAGCGGGCCGGCGCGCTGCTTCGACGGCGAGGAGGCTTGCTTCGAAGCGGTCAAGAACAAGACCTACAAGGAAGGCGAAGTTCTCGTCATCCGCTATGAGGGACCGCGTGGCGGCCCCGGCATGCGCGAAATGCTGTCAACCACCTCAGCGCTGTACGGACAGGGGATGGGTGGCAAGGTCGCGCTGATCACCGACGGCCGTTTCTCCGGCGCGACGCGCGGCTTTTGCGTCGGCCATGTCGGTCCGGAAGCGGCGCTCGGTGGCCCGATCGGCTTGCTGCGGGACGGCGACATCATCACGATCGACGCGGTCGCCGGCACCATCGATGTCAAGCTCAGCGCCGACGAACTCGCCAAGCGCAAGAAGGATTGGAAGCCGCGCGAAAACGATTACGCATCCGGCTATCTCTGGAAATACGCCCAGCAGGTCGGGCCCGCCGTCAAAGGTGCGGTGACCCATCCGGGCGGCCATGCCGAGAAAGAGTGCTATGCGGATATCTGACAGTCTTCGCATTGCGGCGTTTGGCTTGGCGATGGTGTTTGTCGCTTCGCCGACCGTGGCGTTCGACGGCACTAAGTCCGACGATCACCGCACGCCGATGGAAGCGTTTCGCTATGGCGCGGCAGCCCTCAAGACCGGCGAAAAGGACAAGGCGCTGCCGTCGCTGGAATATGCCGCCGAAAACGGTCACGCCCTGGCGCAATGGAAGCTCGGCCGCATGTATGCGGAAGGCGACGGCGTGCCGCAGAACGATCTGCGTGCCTTCGAATATTTCCGACGCATCGCCAACAGCCACGCCGATGACAGCCCTGGCACGCCCCAGGCGCGCTTCGTCGCCAATGCCTTCGTCGCGCTCGGCCACTATTATCTCGACGGCATCCCGCAAACGCCGGTCAAGGCGGACCCGGTGCGCGCGCGTGAAATGTTCTCCTACGCGGCGTCGTATTTCGGCGATCCGGACGCGCAATATTATCTTGGCCGGCTGTATCTCGACGGGAATGGCGCGGTGCGCGACGCCAAGCAGGCGGCGCGCTGGCTCGGTCTCTCGGCGCACAAGGGTCAATACCAGGCGCAAGCGATGCTTGGCGCCATGCTGTTTTCCGGCGAGCAGGTGCCGCGGCAGGCCGCGCGCGGATTGATGTGGCTGACGCTGGCGAAAGACGGCTGCGCGACCGATCAGCAAGCGTGGGTCAATAAGCTCTACGACAGCGCGTTCCAGCAGGCGACGGAAGACGAGCGGGCGCTAGCGTTGGTCTATCTGCAGCGCTGGATGGCGAGCCGGCGCGAATAGCGGCCGCCGGGTTTTCTCGCCGGTTAGCGCGGCGCGATATCCAGATCGACATAGACCGGAACATGGTCGGACGGTTTGTCCCAACTGCGGACGTGTCGGTCGATGCCGGCGCTCGTCAGCCGGTCGGCGGCGTGCGGGGACAGCATGATGTGGTCGATGCGGATGCCATTGTCGCGTTGCCAGGCACCGGCCTGGTAGTCCCAGAAGGTATAGAGCTGATCGCTGTCGCTGACCGCGCGAATGGCGTCGGTCAGGCCGAGATTGGAAAGCGCGCGGAATTTTTCCCGCGTCTGCGGCAGGAACAGCGCGTCGTTGACCCAGGCGGCAGGATTTTTCGCGTCGGCGGCGGCGGGAATGACGTTGAAATCGCCGCAAAGCAGCAGCGGCTCTTCCAGAGTCAATCGCTCATGTGAAAAACGAATAAGCCGCTCCATCCATTTGATCTTGTATTGATATTTTTCAGTCGTGGGCGGGTTACCGTTGGGCAGATAGAGGCTGACCACGCGCAGCACGCCCTCTTTGGTCGATACCAGCGCTTCCAGGAAACGCGCCTGCACGTCGCTGTCGTCGCCGGCGAGGCGCGGCGTGACGTCCTCGAACGGATGCTTCGACAGCAAAGCGACGCCGTTGAAGCCTTTTTGGCCATGGACCGCGACGTTGTAACCGAGCGTCTCGAAGGCCTCGCGGGGGAAGGCCTCGTCTACGCATTTGATTTCCTGCAGGCAGACGATGTCGGGGCCCCGCTCGGCGAGCCAGGCCACAATGTTGGGGACCCGAAGCCGCACCGAGTTAACGTTCCAGGTCGCCACCCGCATCCCTAAACTCCGCATAAAACAGCCGAAAAAACGCTGCTTTTCCAATTAAGAACGACCGCAGGGATATGCCCTCGCGGCCGTTTATATGCTAGAAAGCCGCCCGGCGTGGGCGCTAGAGCGGATTAAAAGCCAAGAAAATCCGCGAAAAAAGGGGAGTGTTCGGGCGGCAAGTCCGCTCCGGGCCCAAGATTTGTCGATGATCCAACGAAAGTGGCTCTTTGCCGGCGCGGCGGTCGTTCTGGTCGCTGGCGTGTTGCTGTTGCGCGGCCTGTGGACCAACGACAGCGGTGCGGCGACCCGCGCGCAGACCGGCCGTGTTGTGCCGGTGGAAGTGGCGACGGCGCAGCGCAAGATGGTGCCAGTGCGGGTCGAGTTGCTTGGCAATGTCAGCCCGATCGCCAGCGTCGCCATTAAGCCGCGGCTCGACACCGCCATCGTCGGCGTTCATTTCCGTGACGGCGCGCGGGTGGAGCAAGGCCAGCTTCTGTTCACGCTCGACAGTCGTGTCATCGAGGCACAGATGGCGCAGACCGAGGCGATGGTGGCGCGCGACAATGCGCAGCTCGCCGGGGCCGAGCGCGACGTCGCGCGCTACACCGACCTGGTCGCCAAAAACGCCACTCCGACGGTCAATCTCGACAACGCGAAAACTCAAGCTGACGTCTTTCGCGCCGCCATCAAGTCCGATGAGGCGTTGCTCGAAAATCTGAAAATCCAGCTGAGCTATTGCACGATCAAAGCCCCGATCGCCGGCCGCATCAGCGTCGCCGCAGTGAAGGTCGGCAATTTCGTACGGCAGGCAGACATCGCGCCGATGGCAACCATCAATCAGATGGCGCCGGTCTATGTCAGCTTCACGGTGCCACAAAAAGTTCTTTCCGATATCCGCAAGGCGCTCGCCGCCGAAACGGCGACTCTTGAGGCGACAGTGCCGGGATCGAATGCCCGCGAAAGCGGCCAGGTCACCATGATCGAAAATTCAGTCGACGCGGCGACGGGCATGGCGACCGTGCGCGCGACCATGCCGAACAAATCAGAAGAGCTGTGGCCGGGAACGCTGGTCACCACGGATCTGACCTTGCGTGACGAAAACGCGGTGGTCGTGCCGTCGACCGCGATACAGGTGAGCCAAGCCGGCACCTTTTTGTTTGTCGTGAAGGATAATGTCGCGGTCGTTCAGCCAGTGACGGTGTCGCGAACGTTGAGCGGAGAGAGCGTGCTTGAATCAGGCCTGAATGGCGGCGAGACCGTCGTCACCGACGGCCAGCTGCAGTTGACCAATAATGTGCACGTGAGCGTCAGGACGAAAAAAGCGGGAAGCTAAGCCATGAATTTGTCGGAAGCCTGTATCCGGCGGCCGGTGATGACGACGCTCATCACCGCCTCCTTGATTGTTTTCGGGGCTTTCGCTTATCGCCTGCTTGCTGTTTCCGCCCTGCCGGCGGTCGACTTCCCGACCATCTCGATCACCGCGACGTTGCCGGGCGCGAGCCCCGAAACCATGGCCGCCTCGGTGGCGGCGCCAATCGAGCGCCAGCTTTCGACCATCGCCGGCATCAGCGCGCTGACCTCGACTTCCGCGCTTGGCACCACCACTATCACGATCCAGTTCGATCTCAACCGCAACATCGACGGCGCCGCGCTCGACGTGCAAACGGCGCTGACGGTCGCCGCGCGCCGGCTTCCGATCGAAATGACGACGCCGCCTTTCTTCCGGAAGGTCAATCCCGGCGACTTCCCGGTGCTGTTCGTCAGCCTCAATTCGCAGACCTTGCCGATGTCGAAGGTGGACGAGGCTGGTCAAGTCATTCTGGCGCAGCAGATCTCGCAATTGCCGGGTGTGGCGCAGGTGCTGGTCTATGGCGGGCAGAAATTCGCCGTTCGTGTCCAGGCCGATCCGGTCGCTGCCGCCTCGCGCAACATTTCGCTCGACGACATCCGAAATGTGCTGGGCCGTGCCAATTCCAATGCGCCGGTAGGCACCATTACCGGTGATACGCAAAACATCACGTTGACGGCCAGCAGCGCCATCACTCATGCCGAGGATTATCGAAAGATCGTCATCGCATATCGGAACGGTGCGCCGGTCCAGCTTGAGGATATCGCGCGGGTTGTTGACGGGGTCGAGAACAACCGCATCGCGAGCTACTTCAACAGCAATCGCTCCGTCGTTCTCGCCATTCAGCGCCAGCCCGACGCCAATACGGTCGCCGTGGTCGATTCAATCAAGGAACGGCTGCCGGGCTATCGCGCCCAGATTCCTGCCGCGATCAACATGCAGGTGCTGATCGACCGCTCCGTTTCGGTCCGGGAATCCGTGAATGATGTTCAGGAAACGCTGATGATCGCCATCGGCCTGGTCGTGCTGGTGATCTTCCTGTTCCTGCGCTCGGTGTCGGCCACCATCATTCCGGCGCTCGCGGTGCCGATTTCGCTGATCGCGACATGCGCGGTCATGTATGCGTTCAATTTTTCCATCAACAACATGACGCTGCTGGCGCTCACGCTATCGGTCGGATTCGTCGTCGACGACGCCATCGTGATGCTGGAAAACATCGTGCGTCACATCGAAGGCGGCATGCGACCGTTCCAGGCGGCGCTCAAAGGTTCGCGCGAAATCGGCTTCACCATCATCTCGATCACGTTCTCGCTGATCGCCGTTTTCATCCCGGTGCTGCTGATGGGCGGCATGGTCGGCCGCGTGTTCCGGGAATTCGCAGTGACCATTTCGGTGGCGATCATCATTTCCGGATTCGTGTCGCTGACGCTGACGCCGATGCTGTGCGCGCGCGTGCTTAAAGGACATCACGAAGGTGAAAAGCAGAACGCGCTGCTCCGCATTTTCGAAGCGATGTTCAATTCGTGGCTGCGCGGTTACGAGCGCACGCTGGATCTCGTGCTGCGCTACAAGTCCGTGATGCTGATGGTGACGCTCGCCACCATGGCCGGCACGGTGTGGCTTTATATCGTGATTCCGAAGGGATTTTTCCCGACCGAAGACACCGGCTTCATCTCGGCCACCGTTGAAGGCCCGGCCGATATTTCATTCCGCGCCATGACGGCGCGTCAACTCGAAATTGCCAATATTCTTCGCGCCGATCCTGCGGTCGAATACATCAATTCGACCGTCGGCGTCGGCGGTCCGAATTCCACCAATAACACCGGCCGTATCTTCCTGGGCCTCAAGCCCAAGAAGGAGCGCGGTGAAAACTCGGGCGCTGTCGTGGCACGGCTGCGCACCAAAGTGGCCGGCGTCGTCGGCATGACGACCTATTTCCGCGAAGTCCAGAACATCAATCTGGGTGGCCGCATCTCGAAGGGCGAATTCCAGTATACGCTTCAATCCAGCGACACCGACCTGCTTTACAAAACGTCGGAAGACATGCTGGCGAAGATCAAGACCGTCGACTTCCTGCGCGACGTCAATAGCGATCTCTACATCAAGAATCCGCAAGTGACGATCGACATCGATCGCGAGAAGGCGGCGTTCTACGGAATTTCAGTCGATCAGATCCGCCAGGAACTCTACGACGCATTCGGCACGCGCCAGGTTGGTACCATCTATTCGGCGATTAACGACTACCAGATCATTCTGGAGATCGACCCGAAATATCAGGCCGACATCGGCGGCCTGTCGAAAATCTTTTTGAAAACCAGCGTTCCCGGCGCGGGCGCTGCAAGTGCGACGATCGGCGGCGGCGTGACCGGCAGCGGCACGCCGAGCGGACAAGCGATCCCGCTAAGTGCCGTAACCAAACTGATCCCGGGCGTCGGTCCATTGCAAGTCAATCACCAAGGCCAGCAACCCTCCGTGACGATCTCGTTCAACCTGGCGGCCGGCGCGTCGCTCGGTGATGCGGTCGACGCGATCCAGAAACTTGAACGGGATTCCAATCTGTCCGACGCCGTCGCGACCGGTTTCCAGGGCAACGCCCAGGTGTTCCAAGAATCCCTCAAAGGGCAGGGTATCCTGGTCATCGCGGCAGTATTTGCTGCCTTCGTCGTGCTGGGTATCCTCTACGAGAGCTTCATTCACCCGATCACGATCATCTCCGGCCTGCCGTCGGCGGGCATCGGTGCGCTGCTTACGCTGATCTTGTTCCGGATGGACCTGTCGGTGATCGCGATGATCGGCATCGTGATGCTGGTCGGCATCGTGAAAAAGAACGCCATCATGATGATCGATTTCGCGCTGGAGCGGCGGCGCGTTGGGCTATCGGCCGAGGCCGCGATCCGTGAAGCCTGCTTGTTGCGTTTCCGGCCGATCATGATGACGACGTTCGCGGCCATCTTCGGCGCCTTGCCGATCGCGCTTGGCACTGGAGCCGGCGCCGAGCTGCGTCAACCGCTCGGCATCGCGGTGGTTGGCGGCCTGTGCCTGTCGCAACTGCTGACGCTGTTCATCACGCCGGTCGTCTATCTGTATCTCGATCGGTTCGACCGCATACTCAAGCGCCGGCTCGAGCCGCCGAAGGAAGAAGACCTTGCGGCGATGCCGCCGGCGGTTGCCGCGGAATAATCTGAATTAGAGTGCGAAGCTGGTGCCGCAGCCGCAGGACGCGGTGGCTTTCGGATTCTTGATCTTGAACGAAGCCCCGATCAGGTCGTCGACAAAATCGATCTGCGAGCCGGTCATATGCTGAACTGAAACCGGATCGATCAGCACGGTCGCACCGTCGCGGCTGATGACCAGGTCGTCGGACGACTTGGCGCTTTCCATGTCGAATTTGTACTGGAAGCCTGAGCAGCCGCCGCCCGCCACGCTGACGCGCAGCATGGTGCCCGGTGGCTCATCCTTGAGGATCTCGCCAATCTTGCGGGCTGCGCGGTCGCTGACGGTGACGCTGGCGTCCATCGGTATCCTTTCGGCCGCCATGCTATTGGCAGGCGCCTTGCCGGATAGTTAAGTGCGCTGGCCTTCAAGGTCAATCGGGCGGTAAATGCAGGCAGAATATGGCGATTGATGCCGGATGCGAACGCGCGGTGTTTGCCGCGGATCCCGGGCGAAGCCGCGGACGTCTTCATGCCGAGTTGATAAGCCCGACGCGCAACGCGTTCCGCCGCGATTGCGATCGGATCATCCATTCCACGGCATTTCGCCGCCTCGCGCACAAAACGCAGGTGTTCGTCTTCCACGAGGGCGACCATTTTCGGACGCGGCTGACCCACACGCTGGAAGTCGTGCAGGTGGCGCGCTCGCTGGCGCGGGCGCTCGGCCTCGACGAGGACTTGAGCGAAGCGCTGGCGCTGGCGCATGATTTGGGTCATCCGCCGTTCGGTCACGCCGGCGAGCGGGCGCTCGACGAATGCCTGGCCACTTATGGCGGTTTCGATCACAACGCGCAGGCTTTACGCATCGTCACCGATCTGGAGCAGCGCTATCCGGATTTCAACGGCCTCAATCTGAGCTGGGAGACGCTCGAAGGCCTCGTCAAGCATAACGGTCCGCTGACCGACCGCGCCGGTTCGCCGGCCGGCCGTTACCGGGAGCGCGGCGTCCCGGCGGCGATCCTCGCCTACGACAAAAAGCAGAACCTAGAATTATGGAGCTTCGCCAGCGCCGAGGCGCAGGTCGCCGCGATTGCCGATGATATCGCGTACGATGCCCATGACATCGACGACGGTTTGCGCGCCGGGTTGTTCGCGCTGGATGATATTGCCGCGGTGCCGGTAGTGGGCGAGATCGTGCGGTGGCATTGACGCGCGATATCCGGCGCTCGACCTCGGGCACCGCGCGCATGAGGCGGTACGCGGCCTGATCACCCGCATGATCGAAGATGTCATCGCGGAGACCGTGATACGGGCAAAAGCGCTGGCGCCATGCGCGTCCTCTGACGTGCGCATGGCGAGCGGTGCGCTGGTGGGTTTTTCGCCGGCCATGGCGGCCGGCGACGAAGGTGTCAAAGGCTTTCTGTATCCGCGCATGTACCACCATTCGCGCGTGGAGCGGATCATGGGTGCCGCGCAGGGCGTGGTGCGTGATCTATTCATGCACTACGCCAAAGCGCCGGACGACCTACCGGCGGAATGGCGCGACGGGCTCGATGCTGGGGAGAGTGCGCTGGCGTTACGGATCGCCGACTATATCGCCGGTATGACCGACCGCTACGCGCTGATCGAGCACGCCCGCCACTTCAAGACCACCCCGGAGCTGATTTAGGCGCTTTTGCGCTGGCGCGGTGCATATTCGGCGATCATTAGGGAAATCTGCGCCAGCGGCATCGGCCGGCTGATGTAGAAGCCCTGAACTTCGGTGCAGCCCAGTGCGCGAACCTGATCGAGTTGCTCTTTGGTTTCGACGCCCTCGGCGGTCGTGACGATGCCAAGGCTTTTCGCCATGCTGTTGACCGCCAGTACGATCGCCTGCGCATTGTCGTGATGCGATAGATCGTTGATGAAGCAGCGGTCGATCTTGAGCTTGTTGAAGGGAAACCGGCGCAAATAGCTCAGCGAGGAATAGCCGGTGCCGAAATCGTCCATCGAGATCTTCACGCCCAGCTCATGGAGCCGATGCAGCGCCGCGAAGGTCGCCTCGGTATTGTTCATCATCACGGATTCGGTGATTTCGATTTCGAGGCGGCTGGCGGGTAATCCGGCCGACGCCAGCGCGTTGATCACCATCGGGATCAGGCTCGGACTCATGATCTGGATCGGCGAGAGATTGACCGCGACCTTGACGGCGTCCGGCCACGTTGTCGCGTCCGCACAGGCCTTGCGCAGCACCCACTCGCCGAGCTGGATGATCAGGCCGGTTTCTTCGGCGATCGAGATGAATTCGCCAGGCTGCACCAGGCCGCGCTGCGGATGCTGCCAGCGCACCAGCGCTTCGCAGCACGGAATGCTGTTACGGGCGAGATCGACGATCGGCTGGTAGTGCAGAACGAATTCTCCGTCGGTCACCGCCTTGCGCAATTCGTTTTCCAGCAAACGGCGCGCTTTGACGCGCGCATCCATCTCCGGCTCGAAGAAGCGGAAAGTGCCACGACCGTCGGCTTTGGCGCGGTACAACGCCAAGTCGGCATTCTTGACGAGGTCGTCGGAAGTCACACCGTCGGCCGGTGCAATGGCTAGGCCGATACTGGTATCGACGGTGACGCGGTGTCCGATCAGGTCGTACGGCGCGCCGATGACCTCGCAAATGTGCGCTGCCAAGGCGGCGATTTCACCGGCGTCCTCGAAGGAGGTCTGAATCACCGCGAACTCGTCGCCGCCGACCCGCGCCACGGTATCGGTCTCGCGCACGGCGCGGCGCAGCCGTGCTGCGACAATCTTGAGCAATTCGTCGCCAAACTGATGGCCCAGCGTATCGTTGACGCCCTTGAAATTGTCGAGATCGAGATAATGCACGGCGATTTTTTTGCCGTGGCGTACTTCGGCCAGCGCGGTTTCGAGCCGTTCATGAAACAGCGCGCGGTTCGGCAAATCGGTGAGGGCGTCGTGGTGCGCCATGTGTGCGATCTGCCGTTCGGCGCGGCGGCGCTCGGTGATATCCTCATGCGTCACCACCCAGCCGCCTTTCGCGAGCGGGCGGCTGACCGTGAAGATCGTGCGGCCGTCGGGCAGGTCGGCAAAGCGGCTATAGGTTTCACCCCTTGCCATCATGGTCGTGACGTTATGGACGAGCTCTTCGGCGGTTCCCTTGAAGGTGCCGTTGGTGATGCGCATCTCGACCAGATCCTTGACGCTCACGCCGGGTTTGACGCGATCCGGCGAAAGCCCGTAAATCTCGAGATAACGGCGGTTGAAAATCATCAGCCGGGTGTCGGCGTCGAACATGCACAGACCCTGTGACATGTTGTTGAGCGAGGCCTCGAACAAGACGTTTTGTTTGTTGAGTAGGGCCTCGCGGTCGCGCAATGCTGCGGTGCGCTCTTCCACCAACTCTTCCAGACCGCGATTGAGGCCGTCGAGCTCCTCGATCATCAGCGAGATCGAGCGGTCGGTGCGGCGGCGGTCCTGGTCGGCCTGCGCATAGGCGGATTCTACTAGGTCGCGCAGCAACTCGACGTTGAGTTTACCCGAGGCGTCGGTCGCTTTAGCGATCTGTCTGGAAAAAAGCTTGTTCACTCAGGCCGCCTGCTCGGTGATGGTGGTGACCGTCATGGTTTGATTGTGCAACTGGCATACACCTGCCGAGCCGTGCGGCGAGATTTCGCCGTACGAGTAAAAGCCAAAGCGCGGCATGCGCGGCCCAAATTCGGCGCCGGCGGCTTCGACTTCCTCGATGGTGCGCTGGCCCATTAGCAGGCGGCGCCCGATGCAGCTCACCAGAATGGCTACGCCATTATCCGTCGCGTCGTTGCCGACGGAAGCCTGCCGCGCGGCTTCGGCAGCGCCGGCCGCCAGGCGATCGAAATTGCCGCGCATCAGTTGCGTCGTCCAATCCTGCGGGATGTCGCCGGCAAACGTCATTGAGCGCGCGTCGTGATCGACTGAGAGAATGGTGCGCACCAGTGAGTTGCCGGGGTTGCGCGGATCCTGAATGCGAAGCGGGAACAGCAGCGCGGTACCCGGCAAGCCTTTGGCTTCCTCGCCGAGGTAGCGCACGTAAAGGTCGAGCGCCGGCTCGCCATCGAGTTCGTAGAGCACATTGCCGCTTGACCGGGTGACGCGGCGGCGCGGGCCGAATTCGTCCCAACCTCCCGCGCTGCCATGACCGATGCGTACCGCCGTGCCGTAGAAGCCGACGGCCGCGACGTTGTGGCTGCGCGGCGCGCAGTCGCCGCCGACCAGCGTCGTTTCGAATTTGGCGCCATCGCCGGCCATTCCGCCTGTGAGCGGAACCTGCTGGCCGACCACGCTGACGATGCCGCGCACCAGTTCGCTGCCATTGACGTTGAGCCCATCGGACAGCACGAAAATTCCGGCGAGATCGTCAGCGACGAGCGCCTTGCCGATTTGCTCACCGCATGCAAACGAGTGCGTCGGATCGGCCGCCGGCGCGCAGGCCAGTTTGAGCGGCGTGTTATCGAAGCTCATCGCCACCGCGGCGATTTCATCGTCGATGATGTCGTCGTTGCGGATTTGGCCGCCGGTGCTGCAGCTCAGCAGATGGGCGGCGGGAAACATCCGGCTGAGTTCGTCATAGCGCGCGCCACTGCCCAACGTTTCGCGCGTGCCGAAGAACAATACGAGGTCGGCGTGCGCTGGCGTCGCGTCCTCGCAATGCCAGCGGCCGGCTTCGCTCCAGGAGAGTTGAGTTGCTTGCATCGCACACCTGATTTACCGGCAAAAATCCAGCGTTGAACGTAGGCTCGACATTCCAATTTTCGGTTATCCGGTGTGAAATATCTCTTCACCGCTCGTGAACCATGCGGCGGGAACAGCGGGCTGAAACCCGTGCAGACACAATGGTCCTCGGCGCATTATGGAAAATTGCAAAGCGCGCGCTCACTTTGACTTAACCAATAAATTGCGTTAGCCGCACTGCGACGATGCAAATGGCTCCTGGCGCCGCCCCACACAATCTGTTCGCCGACATGCTCGAGCGCGTGCGCGCGGCAAATACCGCCGTGCTTGGCGGCGGCGCCGCCGATCAATCCCGGGTAGTGGTCGAGCCGCCGCGCGATGCTAGCCACGGCGACATGGCGACCAATGCGGCGATGGTGCTGGCGAAAGACGCCGGCCGCAAACCCCGCGAACTTGCGGATGCGATCGCCGAGAAACTTCGTGCCGATGATCTCGTCGCCAAGGTCGAGGTAGCGGGGCCAGGCTTCATCAATCTCACGCTCAAACCGCAGGCTTGGACCGCGGCGCTTCGCACCGCGATTGCGGGAGGAAGCGGCTATGGTCGGAGCGACATCGGCAAAGGCGAGAAGGTCAATGTCGAATATGTCTCGGCCAATCCGACCGGGCCGATGCATGTGGGTCATGGCCGCGGCGCGGTATTCGGCGACGCGCTGGCGACGCTGCTCGCCTTTACCGGCTTTGATGTCACGCGCGAGTACTATGTTAACGACGCCGGCGCGCAGGTCGACGTGCTGGCACGTTCGGCGTTCCTGCGTTACCGCGAAGCGCTCGGCGAAAATGTCGGCGTTATTCCGGAAGGGCTTTATCCGGGCGTTTATCTCAAACCGGTCGGTGAGGCGATTGTCAAAGAGTACGGCGCTAAACTGAAGGACATGGCGGAAGCGGAATGGCTGCCGGTAGTGCGCGCCAAAGCTGTCGCGATGATGCTGGAGATGATCCGCGACGATCTTGCCGCGCTCAATGTGCGCCACGACGAGTTTTTTTCGGAGCGCTCGCTGATCGAGGGACGCAAAGATCTGGTCGGCGCCACCATCGCCGCGTTGCGCGCCAGCGGCGAGGTCTACGAAGGCCGGCTACCACCGCCGAAAGGTGCGCCGGTCGAGGATTGGGAAGATCGCGAGCAGACATTATTCCGCTCGACCGACTTCGGCGATGACGTCGACCGGCCGCTGCGGAAGTCGGACGGCAGTTACACGTATTTCGCCTCCGACATCGCCTATCACAAATTTAAATTCGACCGCGGATTCGCCAACATGATCGATGTGTGGGGCGCCGATCACGGCGGCTACATCAAGCGCATGCAGGCGGCGGTCAAGGCGGTCAGCGGCAGCAAGGCCGCACTCGACGTCAAGATCGTGCAACTGGTGCGGCTGCTGCGTGCCGGCGAACCGGTCAAGATGTCGAAGCGCTCCGGCGATTTTGTAACATTGCGCGAAGTGGTTGAGGAGGTGGGCCGCAACGCGGTGCGATTCATGATGCTCTATCGCAAGAATGACGCCGTGCTCGACTTCGACCTCGCCAAGGTGATCGAGGCTTCGCGCGACAATCCGGTGTTCTACGTGCAGTACGGCCACGCGCGGGCGGAATTTGTCTTTCGCAATGCGCGCGCCGAGATGCCCGATCTGCCGACGGATCCAAAAGCGCGCGCGGCGTTTTTGGCGAAGGCGCCGCTCGATCGGCTCAGCGATCCGATGGAACTCGCTCTGATGCGCCGGATCGCGCTATTTCCCCGGCTGGTCGAGAGCGCCGCTTTGGCGCACGAGCCGCATCGCGTCGCATTCTATCTCTATGAGCTTGCAAGCGAATTTCACGCGCAATGGACGCGGGGCAGCGATTTGCCTCATTTACGCTTCATTATCCAGAATGATCCAGAAACGACTGCGGCGCGGCTCGCTTTGGTGCAGGGGATCGCCACCGTTATCGCGTGCGGTTTGACGCTGCTCGGCGTCGAGGCGCCAGCAGAAATGAGATAACATCACGCTGGTCTGGTTTGCGTAACCGCGGGACGACGCCTGAAAATCGGGGAACGAATGGCGGACGACGACAAGCGACCTTTCCGTGCCAAAGAATTGTATGGCCGGCCCGCCGCCGCCGGTGGCGGTGCCTCCGGCAACGATCCGCTTGCCGAACTGGCGCGGCTGATCGGGCAGACCGATCCGTTTTCCGAATTTGGCGACCGGGCAGGAACGCGTGCGCCACAAACGCCGGCGCAATCCGTGCCACAAGCTCCGTCATTTGCCGCGCGCGATCCGCGGCCGGCAGGCCAGCAGAATTATGGCGCCAATCCGCTCGGTTCCCATTTTTCCCAGCCGCCGCTGCAGCCCGCGCTGCCTTATGGCGCGCCGCCGTCCGCTCCAGGATCCGATGTTTACCACAGCGGATTTGAAAATCAGGCGGACGAGCGTTCGCCACCCGGCGGCTATGACGCCACGGCCTATTACCAGGATAGTGCCGCTGCCGGCGGCACTGACGACCTGTACGACGACGAGCCACCGCGCCGCCGCATCAGCGTTGTTGCTATCGCCGGCGTATTCGCGTTGGCAGTGATCGGTACGGCCGGGGCATTCGGTTATCGCGCGCTGTTCGGTTCGACCGGATCGACGCCGCCGCCGGTGATCAAGGCTGACGCTTCTCCGAGCAAGATCGTGCCCTCGTCGAACGGGGAGCCGCAATCGAGCAAGATCACCGATCGAATGGGCGACCGCGGGCGCGGGGAAAAACTCGTTTCGCGCGAAGAGCAGCCGATCGATCTCAAGGACCGGCCGCCGCAATCGGTATTTCCTGGCGCGCCGACGTCAAATGCGCCGCCGCCCGCGACACCGGCGAATACCGGCATCGCCGGCGAGCCGAAAAAGATCCGTACCATCGCGATCCGGCCCGATCAGCCGTTCGGCACAGCGGCCGCTGCCGCCACAGCCACAGCGTCGCCGCCGCCTGCGCCGGCCAAACCTGCCGCCGCGCGCGCCTCCGCACCGACTGTTACGGCGGAGGCCGAGGAGACCAAGCCACCGGTCCGGCAGATTCCAATCCGCCAGACGCCGCCCCAAAGTTCGCAATCGGCCAATGCACCGCTGTCGCTCAATCCGGAATCCGAAGCCGCGCCGGCCCGTGCGCCAGCTCCGGTTCGCACCGCCTCGGCGCCACCTCGCGCGCCAGCGCCAGCCCCGGTCGCCGCCGCTTCGGCGGGTGGTGCCGGCAGCTATGTCCAGGTTTCCTCGCAGCGTAGCGAGGCTGATGCGCAGTCCTCGTTCCGGGCCTTGCAGGGCAAGTTCCCAGGCCAGCTCGGCAGCCGCCAGGCCGTAATCCGCCGTGCAGACCTCGGCGACAAGGGCACCTATTACCGCGCCATGGTCGGGCCGTTTGCCAGCGCCGGTGAAGCCAGCGATCTCTGCACGAGCCTGAAATCGGCCGGCGGGCAGTGCATCGTCCAGAAGAATTAAGCCTCGAACGCTTGACCCCTGCGGCGCACGCGGGCTAATCGCCCGCGATGGCGCCACGCGCTTTTATTACCGGGCTATCCGGCCTCAGCATCACCCCCGACGAACGCAGCTTTCTTCGCGAGGCTGACCCTTGGGGTCTGATCTTGTTCAAGCGAAATATCAGCTCGGCCAGACAAGTATCTGACCTAACAAAAGCAATTCGCGAATTGGTGGGCTGGCAAGCCCCGGTTCTGATCGACCAGGAAGGTGGCCGCGTGCAGCGGCTCGGTCCGCCGCACTGGCCGGTCTATCCGCCAGGCGCCCGTTACGGCGACCTCTATGACCGCGACAAGGCGTCTGGCATTCGCGCCGCGACGATGGGCGGTCGGCTGATCGCGTCGGACCTGATCGCACTCGGCATCGATGTCGACTGTCTGCCGATCGCCGATGTCCCCACGCCGCAGGGCGACCCGGTGATCGGCGACCGCGCTTATGGCACGCGGCCGGACAAGGTCGCGGCGCTGGCCGCCGCTATTGTCGAGGGTCTGCAACAGGGTGGCGTGCTGCCGGTGCTCAAGCATTTGCCCGGCCATGGCCGCGCCACCGCCGACAGCCACAAAAAGCTGCCGGTGGTCGATGCCGACCGCAAAAGCCTCGAAGCCAGCGATTTTGCCGCATTCCGCCCGCTCGCCGGCCTGCCGATGGGAATGACGGCGCATGTTGTGTTTAGCGCGCTCGATCCGGTCGCACCGGCTACGACTTCAGCCACAATAGTGCGCGAAGTGATTCGCGGCTGGATCGGGTTTTCAGGACTGCTGATGAGCGACGACGTTTCGATGGGCGCCTTGTCGGGCTCGCTGGGTGAGCGCAGCCGCGCCGCCTTGGAGGCGGGATGCGATATGGTATTGCACTGTAACGGTGATCTGGCGGAAATGCGCGAGGTTGCCGCCGCTTCGCCGCAGCTTACCGGGCAGGCGGCAACACGCGCCGAGGCGGCGCTGGCCGCGCGAAGTACGCCTGTGCCGTTCGACATCGCCGCCGCGCGCAACCAATTCAGCGAGATGATGGCCGCATGAGCGCCGAAGAGATCGAAACTACGCTGAACCCGAATTTCGGCGAAGAGCGCGCCAACGACGAACCGGCGATGATGGTCGACGTCGAGGGTTTCGAGGGCCCGCTCGATCTGCTGCTGACATTGGCGCGCCAGCAGAAAGTCGATCTAGCGAAAATATCGATTTTGGCGCTGGCCGACCAATACTTGGCCTTCATCGAGGCGGCGCGCAAATTGCGGCTCGAACTCGCCGCCGATTACCTGGTGATGGCGGCGTGGCTCGCCTACCTCAAGTCACGGCTGCTGCTGCCGGAAGACACGCCCGCCGAAGGTCAAAGCGCCGAGGATATGGCGCTCGCCCTGGCGCACCGGTTGCGACGGCTGGAGGCGTTCCGCAACGTTGCGACGCAGTTGATGGGCCGCCCGCAGCTCAATCGCGATATTTTCCCGCGCGGCACGCCGGAGCCGATCGCCATCGTCAAGCAGCCGGAATGGTCGGCGACACTTTATGATCTGCTCACAGCCTATACCTCGCAGCGTGCGCAAACCACGCTCGGCCGCGTGCGCTTCGCCAAGCGCACGGTATGGTCGCTCGCCGAAGCGCGCGCCGCGCTCGAGCGCATGATCGGGCAGACCTCGGACTGGGCACCGATCGACCAATTCCTGATCGCTTATGTCGTCGAGCCGGCGATGGCGGCAACAGTGTTCGCGTCATCGTTTGCCTCGGCGCTGGAGCTGGTGCGCGAAGGCGAGGCGGAGATTCATCAGAAGCAGGCGTTCGCAACTTTGTTCATGCGTAAACGTGTCGGCGTCGGCGCCGGTGAAGACGTCACTGGCAATGCCACGACGCCAAGCGTGGCAGGCAACGCATGAAAAGGGGGAGTGGATGCCAAGTGCGGCGAAGAAACTCGTGGTCGTAAGCAACGACGATCCGCCACCAAATATGGGCGCGCGCGCGGAAGAACTTCGCCTGCTCGAAGCCTTGCTGTTTGCCAGCGCCTCGCCGCTCGACGAAGCGACGCTGGCGAAGCAATTGCCGCAGGGCGTCGACGTGCGTGAGGCGCTGGAGCGGCTGAAGAACGAATACGCCAACCGCGGCGTCAATCTGTTCAAGATCGGCAAGAAGTGGGCGTTCCGCACCGCCGCCGACCTGTCCTGGCTGATGACCAAGAACGTGGTCGAAACCCGCAAGCTGTCGCGTGCGGCGATCGAGACGCTGGCAATTATCGCCTATCACCAGCCGGTCACGCGCGCCGAGATCGAGGAAATCCGCGGCGTGGTGACCTCGGCCGGCACCGTCGATGTGCTGCTCGAAACCGGCTGGATCCGCCTGCGCGGGCGCCGCAAGGCGCCGGGCCGGCCGTTGACCTACGGCACGACCGAAACCTTCCTGGCGCAATTCGACCTCGAGGAGGTAGGCGACCTGCCGGGCCTCGACGAGTTGCGCGGCGCCGGCATGCTCGATGGCCGCCTGCCGCCCGATTTTGCCATGCCGCTGCCGTCCGACGACAACGCCTTGCGTGACGACGAGGAACCGCTCGATCCCGGCGATCTCGATTTCGGCCTCGCGCCCCCGGCCGAGCGCAGCGAAAAGTGATTTAGCGACCGCCCGCAGTAATTATTGCGGCAAAGCGCGACAATCCGGCCGTTCCGCGGGCGGTTAAGTCCTTGTTTTTGCCGCTTCGCAAGCCTAATTTCCAAAGCAAATCAAAGGGCAGGCCGAGCAAAAGCAGCGCGTTCCTGCGGAGGATTGCGGATGGGTTCGTTTAGCATCTGGCACTGGATCATCGTCGCCGTGGTGGTGATGCTGCTTGTTCGGCGGCCGCGGCAAGATTTCGTCGCTGATGGGCGACTTCGCGCAGGGCATCAAGGCCTTTAAAAAGGGCATGGCCGAGGACGACAAGACGGCCGAGCCGGCGGCCGATCCGAAGACCATCGATCATCAAACGCCGGCCAGCGGCATCGCGGCCGACAAGAGCCGTTCCGGAACGGTGTCCTGAGCGAAGCTCCGCGCCAGCGCTAAGCGGTCGCGCGCGCTCTAGTTTCGGAGTTGGTTTTCCATGTTCAACATCGGTTGGGGCGAGATCGTCGTTATTGGCGTCGTCGCCCTGATCGCGATCGGTCCCAAGGAATTGCCGGGCGTGTTGCGTACGCTAGGGCAGGCGATGGCCAAGATCCGCCGCATGGCGTCGGAATTCCAGGGCCAGTTCAACGAGGCGATGCGCGAGGCCGAGATGGCCGACCTCAAGAAGGACGTCGAGGCGGCGACCACCGGGTTCAGCAATTTCGATCCGCTCGCCGACACCAAGAAAGACATCGAGCGCAGCTTCGAGGACAAACCGGCCATTTCCGATGCGACGGTGACGGCGCCGGGCGAGCCGACTGCCAACGCGCTGCCCGAGATCAATATTCCGCTGCCGGAGCCGGTGACGAGCCTGACCGCGGCGGATTTTTCGCCGCCGCCCGCGGCTGAGCCGGCAGCGCCGGCCGAGCCGCCGGAGAAGCCGCGCCCGAAAAAGCGCGCGCCCCGCAAAAGCAGCGCTGAAGGCGCGGCATGACCCACGAGGACATCGAAGCCACCAAGGCGCCGCTGATGGAGCATCTGGTCGAGCTGCGCTCGCGGCTGATCAAGGCGCTGATGGCGTTCGCGGTGATGTTCGCGCTGTGCTTCGTGTTCGCCAAGAACATCTACAATATTCTGGTCTGGCCTTTCGTGTTCGTGGCAGGGCCGGAAAATTCGAAATTCATCTACACCGCGCTGCTCGAATATTTCATCACCCAGCTCAAGCTGGCGATGTTCGGCGCCGCGTTTCTCTCGTTCCCGATCGTGGCCGGGCAGATCTACATGTTCGTCGCGCCCGGACTCTACCGCAACGAGCGCAAGGCGTTTTTGCCGTACCTGATCGCGACGCCGTTCTTCTTCGCGCTAGGCGCCATGGTGGTGTATTTTCTGGTGCTGCCGATGCTGATCCGCTTTTCGCTGCACATGCAGCAGCCGGGCAGCGAGACCGACGCCTCGATCGTTCTCCTGCCCAAGGTCGGCGAATACCTGTCGCTGATGATGTCGCTGGTGCTGGCGTTCGGCGTCGCCTTCCAGTTACCGGTGATCCTGACGTTGCTCGGCCGCATCGGCATCATTACGTCGCAGCAGCTCAAGGAGAAGCGGCGCTATTTCATCGTCGGCGCTTTCATCCTCGCCGCCGTGTTGACGCCGCCGGACGTCATCAGCCAGATGTCGCTCGCGGTGCCGTTGCTGCTGCTCTACGAAGGCTCGATCATCTCGGTGCAGATCGTCGAGAAGAAGAAGGCGGCCGAGGACGCCGCCGCCGCATCAGACGCCAACGCCAAGCCGGCGGAGTAGCTATTCTTCTCGCGGCTGACGTGGTAAAAGCCCACCATGTACGACATCAAATGGATTCGCGAGCGTCCGGACGCCTTCGACCGCGGATTGAAGCGGCGTGGGCTGGAGCCGCTGTCGGCGAAGCTCATCGCGCTCGACGAGAAACGCCGCGCCGCCATCACCACATTCGAGCAGGCGCTGGCACGCCGCAACGCGGCGTCGAAAGAAATCGGCGAGGCCAAAAAGACGAAAGACGAGGCGAAAGCGTCGGCGCTGATGACCGAGGTTAATGCGCTCAAGACCGATATGCCGGCGATGCAGGCCGAACAGGGCAGGCTCGCCGCCGAGCTGGAAAAGGAACTGGCGCAAATCCCGAATACACCGCTCGATGAGGTGCCGGACGGCAAGGACGAGAAGGGCAACGTCGAGCACCACGTCTGGGGCAAGAAACGGGAATACGGTTTCAAGCCGAAGCAACATTTCGAATTGGGCGAAGCGCTCGGGCCAGATGGACTTCGAACTCGCCGCGAAATTATCCGGCGCGCGTTTTGTCGTGCTGCAAAAGGGATTGGCGCGGCTCGAACGCGCGCTCGGCCAGTTCTTCCTCGATATGCATACGGGCGAAAAGCACGGCTACACCGAAGTCAATCCGCCGCTGATGGTGCGCAATAGAATAATGTATGGTACGGCTCAATTGCCAAAGTTTGCCGAAGATCAGTTCTTAGTTGGGGCGCTTCCCATTGGCGGTCATCTCTGGCCCACATTCACTGGGGAAATTGCGCCGACAGAGACATTCGCCGAGGCGGGCACTCAATACGCAGAGTTCTTCGACAGTGATGCGGCAACACCTCTATGGCTCATCCCCACCGCCGAAGTGCCGCTGACCAATCTCGTGCGCGAATCCATCGTCGAGGAATCTACACTGCCGCGCCGCTACACCGCCTGCACGCCGTGCTTCCGCGCCGAAGCAGGCGCGGCGGGCAAAGATACCCGCGGCATGATCCGCCAGCATCAGTTCACCAAGGTCGAGTTGGTGTCGATCACGACGCCGGAGCAATCCAAAGCCGAGCATGAGCGCATGCTGGCCTGCGCCGAGGAAGTGCTGAAGAAACTCGACCTTCATTACCGCGTCATCACGCTGTGCACCGGCGACATGGGCTTCGCCTCGCAAAAAACTTACGACATCGAAGTCTGGCTGCCAGGCCAGAACATGTACCGCGAAATCTCGTCCTGCTCGGTGTGCGGCGACTTCCAGGCGCGCCGCATGAACGCGCGCTATCGCGGCCAAGGACAAAAGATGGCAAGCCGGCCTTCGTTCACACCCTCAACGGCTCCGGCGTCGCGGTCGGTCGCGCCCTGATCGCGGTGATGGAAACCTACCAGCAGGCCGACGGCTCGATCGTGGTGCCGGATGCGCTTTCGCCCTATATGGGCGGCATGAAAACCATCACGAAATCCTGACAATGCGCATCCTGGTCACCAATGACGACGGCATCCACGCGCCGGGCCTGAAAGCCTGCGAGAAGATCGCGCAGCGCGCTCGGCGGCGAGGTGTGGATCGTCGCGCCGGAAAGCGATCAATCGGGTGTTTCGCATTCGCTGTCGCTCAACGATCCGCTGCGGCTGCGCGAAGTCGGCGAGCGGCATTTCGCGGTGGCCGGCACGCCGACCGACTGCGTCATCATGGGTGCGCGCCACATCATGAAGGAGATGCCGGACCTGGTTCTGTCCGGCGTCAATCGCGGCCGTAATGTCGCCGAGGATGTCAGCTATTCCGGCACCGTCGCCGGCGCTATCGAGGGCACCGTGCTCGGTATCCCGTCTTTTGCGCTATCGCAGGCTTATGCCTCCGCCAACACGCACACGCCGCATTGGGACACCGCGATCCAGTTCGCGCCCGACCTCATCCGCAAGGTGCTCAAGCAGGGCATGCCGCCGGGCATCGTGGTCAATGTGAATTTTCCGGATTGCCCGCCCGGCGAAGTCGCGGGCATCGCCATCGCCCAGCAGGGCACCCGCAATCAGGAACTGCTGCGCATCGAGGCGCGGCACGACGGCCGCGGCAATCCGTATTACTGGATCGCGTTCGGCCGCGGCCCAATTCCAGGACGCCGGGCAGGGCACCGATCTGCGCGCGCTCACCGAAAAACGCATCGCGGTGACACCGCTGCGGCTCGACATGACCGACGAGCCATTCATGACGCAGCTCGCCGCGCTGTTCGATTAGGCGCGCGCCGGCACCAGCGCGGCCAGCGTCGTCTTGAGATCTTCGATCTGGAACGGCTTCTGCAAGGTCGGCCGGCCGCGATAGCGGCTCTGGCAGGCCGTGGCCGCCATAGCCAGTGACGAAAACAAACGGCTTGCCACGCGCCGTCAAAATGTCGGCGACCGGGAAAATTTCGTCGCCGTCGATATTGACGTCGAGAATGGCGAGATCGAACTCGGTCGATTTCGGCGAGATCGCTGGCCTCCGCCAGCGTGCCCGCCGCCGCGGCGACCGCGTAGCCGAGATCGGCCAGCATGTCCTCGAGCAGCATGCGGATGAGATATTCGTCCTCGACCACTAATATGCGTGGACGCGTCTCCGTCGGTGCGGCGGCGCTCATTCCTTGGCCTCTTTGGTAAGGGGCAAATCGAATACAGCGATCAAGCCGTCGCGGGCGAAATCGATCGAGGCGCTCCCGGCAGCGTCTTCCGACAGCCCGCGGATGAGCCGAGTGCCAAAGCCCTTGCGGCTCGGCGGCTTGACCGGCGGGCCGCCGGTCTCGCGCCAACTCACTTCGAGGCGGGGCTGTTCGCCGTTCTGGTGCATTTTGCCAGCCACGTCAATGCGGCCGCCCGTGCGCGACAGCGCGCCGTATTTCACCGCGTTGGTGGCGAGCTCGTTAAGCGCCATCACCAGCGCTACCGCGGTTTTAGGGCCGACGCGAATGTCGCCATCGCCGCTGAAAGTATAACGGTGCGCGCCGTCGATTTTGTAGGGACTCAGCACGCGGTCGGTCATGGCGTGTAGCGACGCGCCTTCCCAATTACTGTCGGTCAGCAAATTATGCGCCTCGGCCAGCGCCATGATGCGGGTCTCGAAACCCTGCCGGAACGCTTCCGCCGATCCGGAATGGCGCAGCGTCTGGGTGGCAATCGACAGCACGATCGCCAGCGTGTTCTTGACGCGGTGATTGAGCTCGGCGAGCAGCAATTCCTGGTGGCGTTCGACGCGCCGCCGCTCGGCCAGCTCGTTCTGTGCCGCGGTAAACAGCCGCGCATTGTCCATCGCGATGGCCGCCTGCGCGGCGATGCCGACCACGATGCGCTCGGCGCGCTCGGTGAAGACGCCGGGCTTCTCATGGCCGAAGAACAATCCGCCCATCACTTCGCCGGCGCGCGACACCACCGGCACCGCGAGATAGCTGATGACGGGGAGGTGGCCCTTCGGTTTGCCGTAGTACGGCGCGTTCTTGCCGTAGCGCGGGTCCTTGGTGATGTCGTCGGAGCGGATCACGCCTTCGCCGTGGAAGGTCGGATTAAACACCGCGGTGTTGCGCGGCATCGGAAATTTCGAGAACGCCTCGCGCGGCGCGCCCGACAGCGTATAGAGCATGTAGGACTCGCCGTTTTCGTTCTTCACGTTGTGAAAGAATGCGCCGAATTGCGCGCCGGATAGCTGCGTCGCCGCGTCGGTGACCGCGTGCACGACGCGCTCGAGATCGAGATTGCCGGCGAGTGCCGCGCCGACTGAATGCAGAATCTCCAGCGTGTTGGATTCTTCCCGCAACGATTCTTCGATGCGCTTGCGGTCGGTGACGTCGAGCGAAATGCCGGCCATGCGCACCGGCTGGCCGATGTCGTCATAGACCGCCTGGCCGCGCACCCGCAGCCAGTGCACGGAGCCGTCCGGCCAGATCACGCGGTATTCGACGTCGAGATCGCCGCGCGTGGCCAGTGCCTTTTCGACGGCGGCCTCATGAAGCGCGAGGTCTTCGGGATGCACGGCATCGCGCAAAATCTCGTAGCTGAACGGATCGCCCTGCTTGCGGCCCCAGTTCGCCTTGTAAATGTCGGAGCCGAACAAGTGACGGCTGACCGGATCCATCTCCCAATAGCCAAGCCGGCCGGCCGCCAGCGCGAACTCGAGCCGCGCTTCGCTGCCTGCGACTGGATAGATAAAATCCCCCGGTGCGTTTCTGGCCATGTCTTATGTGCAAGCCCCCGTCATAAACGCGCGGTGGAACCGTTCGTTCCCACCGGGAAGCCCGTCAATTCGTGCTAAAATGACCGCGGAGGTCGAATTTTGTCGAGCCGAAGCGATGATAGCGAGGATGTCGGTCGGATGGAATTCCTGCTGACGCTGCGCCGCCGGGGCATTTCCGACAAGGCGGTGCTGCGGGCAATGGACGAGGTGCCGCGCGGGGAGTTCGTCGAGCGCGAATTTGCCGACGTCGCCTATTCGGACCAGGCGCTGCCGATCTCCTGCGGACAGACCATCAGCCAGCCCTACGTGGTCGCCTACATGACCGAGCAGCTGGAGTTGCGACCGCATCATCGCGTGCTCGAAGTCGGCTCCGGCTCCGGCTATCAAGCGGCGGTGTTGTCGCGGCTCGCTCGCGAGGTGGTCAGCATCGAGCGCTATCGCACGCTGGCGGATACCGCGCGCGGGCGCCTCGCCGCGCTCGGCTACAATAATGTAGAGGTCATTGCCGGCGACGGTCTCGCCGGGGCGCCTGATCGAGCGCCGTTCGATCGCATCATCGTCACCGCCGCCGCCGAAGAAGTTCCGCCGGCGTTGGTCGCCCAACTCGGCGAGGGCGGCATCATGGTGCTGCCGCTCGGACCGCGCGGTGGATCGCAACACATTATCAAGCTTACCAAAACGAAAACGGAGCTAAAACGCGAGCAACTGATCGCGGTGCGCTTCGTGCCACTGCTGCCGGGGCAGGCGCAGCAGCTGTAACGCGGCCTGTGACATTTTAGCCGGACTCACTTGCACTCTTGCTGCACTTGTAAACCTTAAAGGCTTGTTTACTCGCGGCGTGTTTATTCAACTCCTGCGTTTGTAGCGTATGAGTGAGTAACCACATGCCGCGCTCTATGGTGTCCGTCTCCTCGCGCGTTTGGCTGAGAATAGCCGCCGTCTCACTCATCGCCATGGCAGCGGCCGGCTGTTCGGATAGCGGCCGCTTCGACAGCAACATTTTTTCCTCGAACAAGAGCGCGCCCCCTCCGGAAACCACCGGATCGATCGCGTCGCGTCCGGCGCCAGCCGAGTTGAATCGCAGCCATTGCCGGCGCCGGGCCGTCCGCAGACCGTCGCCACGCAAACCCCAAGCCATGCAGGCACGGTGCAAGGCGGGCAGGGACTCGGCGCCTATCGTCCAGCCGCCGATGTCACCGGCTCGGTCGCGCAACGTCCGGCCGCGCCAACAGGTCACTGGACCTGGGAAGGCGGCACACCGGTCACGGTCGCGAATGGCGAGACGCTTGAAATCATCGCGCACAAATATGGCGTGCCGGCTTCCGCCATCTTGCAGGCCAATAACATTTCCAATGGCGCCGACATTCGCGCCGGCCAGCGGCTGGTGATCCCGCGTTACGCCGTGACGAGCACTTCGCCGCAAGCCGCACCCGCGCCGGTGGTTGCCGCGCCGCATAGCGTGCAAGCCGCGACGCCGCCGGCACATGCCGCGGCCAGCGTTCACCTCGTAAAACCCGGCGAAGGCCTGATCGGCATCGCGCGTGAATATCACGTGCCGATCAATGTACTGGCCAAAGCCAACAACATGTTGCCTTACGCCAAGGTGAACGCCGGCGACCGGCTGACGATCCCCGCCGGCTATGGCGCTCCGCAGCAGCAGGCCAGCGCGCCGCAAGCCACGCCGCCGCGCGCCCCGGCGCCGCAACAGATCGCGACCGCGCCGGCAACGCAGAACGCCCGAATGGTGACGCCCGAGCCGGCGAAGCAAGAGGCGCCCGTCAAGACCGCAGAAGCGACCGGCGCGCTGCCATCTTTCCGTTGGCCGGTGAAGGGCCGCATCATCACCGCGTTCGGCGCCAAGTCGAACGGCCAGCAGAACGACGGCATCAATATCGCGGTGCCGGAAGGCACCCAGGTGAAGGCGGCTGAAGACGGCGTCGTCGCCTATGCCGGCAACGAGCTCAAGGGCTACGGTAATCTAGTGCTTGTGCGCCACTCCAACGGCTTCGTTTCGGCTTACGCCAATGCCAGCGAGTTGCTGGTCAAGCGCGGCGACACCGTCAAGCGCGGGCAGGTGATCGCGCATGCGGGGCAGACCGGCAACGTCAACTCGCCGCAACTGCACTTTGAAATCCGCAAAGGCTCGACCCCGGTCGATCCGGCGCAATTCCTCGGAACCCAAAGCTAGGTTTAGCGGCTAGTCTTTGAGCGGCGACGCCGAGCCGGCCCGCCAGATCCTGCACGAATTGCCACGCCACGCGGCCGGAGCGCGAGCCGCGCGTGGTCGCCCATTCCAGCGCCTCGCGACGCAGCCGATCGGGCTCGACCGGCACCTTGTAGTGGCCGATATAGCCCTCGACCATCGCCAGATATTCGTCCTGGCTGCAGCGGTGAAAGCCGAGCCACAGGCCGAAGCGGTCTGATAGCGACACCTTCTCCTCGACGGTTTCGCCGGGATTGATAGCGGTCGAGCGCTCGTTCTCCATCATGTCACGCGACATCAGGTGGCGGCGGTTCGACGTCGCGTAGAAAATCACATTGTCCGGCCGGCCCTCGATGCCGCCTTCGAGCACGGCCTTGAGGGACTTGTACGAGGTGTCGTCATTGTCGAATGACAGATCATCGCAGAACACAATGAAGCGGAATGCCGACTCGCGGGTGATCGCCATCAGGTCCGGCAGGCTCTCGATATCTTCGCGATGGATTTCGACCAGCTTGAGCGGCTTCTTGCCTTCGCGCTTGAGCATCGCATTGACGCCGGCGTGCGACGCCTTCACCAGCGACGATTTCCCCATCCCGCGGGCGCCCCACAGCAGCGCGTTGTTGGCGGGCAAGGCGCGCGCGAAGCGCTCGGTGTTTTCGACCAGCGTATCGCGCACGCGATCGATACCTTTGAGCAGCGACATCTCGACGCGGTTGACGCGCAAAACCGGTGCCAGGTGACGGCCTTCCGGCTGCCACACGAAAGCATCGGCGGCGGTCAGTTCCGCTGCCGCTTCACGCTGCGGCGCGAGGCGTTCCAGTGCGTCGGCGATCCGCTCCAGCACGTCGGGTTCGGCCGGCGGCTTCGAGCGTATTTTAGAGGCGGCGTTTGCCTTCGCCTTGACCTTGGATTTTTTCGACTTTGCCATGCGGCGCTTTCGTAGCGGGGCCTCGCCGCGCTCGCAAGCTGGCGCACTCGCAAGGCTTAATTTTCGCCGGTTTTGCGGGGGTTTGCAGCGTTGCAATTGGAGCCACGGTGGCTATAGTCCGCGCAAATTCGCCAATAAATGCGGGCCCAGTGCGCCCCGATCAATCCAAGGAACGGTTTCATGCTGACGACGCCCGCATTTGCGCAAGGAATGGGAATACCGGGTTTCGGCGGCGATGGCGGCATGATCACTTCGCTGCTGCCGTTCGCGCTGATTTTCGTCATCATGTATTTTCTGATCCTGCGGCCGCAGCAGAAGCGAGTGAAGACCCATCAGGAGATGGTCAAGAACGTGCGGCGCGGCGACACCGTCATCACCAATGGCGGTCTGGTCGGCCGCGTCACCAAAGTGGTCGATGATGCCGAAATCGAAATCGAAATCGCCGACGACGTGCGGATTCGTCAGGTCCGCTCGATGATCGCCGAGGTTCGCGCCAAGGGCGAGCCGGTCAAGGAAGTCGCCGCGGCGAGCTGATCGCGCGCGTTTTAAGCCCACCGGGATCGAGACGGAATGCTTTATTTCACGCGGTGGAAGGCGACGGCCATTCTGCTCACGGCCTTCATCGTCTGCGCCTGCGCCATTCCCAATTTTTTCCCTGCCAAGACCGTCGAAGGCTGGCCGAGATGGGCGCAGCGCCACATGGTGCTCGGCCTCGATCTGCAGGGCGGCTCGCACATCCTGCTCGAAGTCGACACCAATGCGGTGCGCAAGGAAAAGCTGGAAACCTTGCGCGATGACGTCCGACGCGTGCTGCGCGACGCGCGGGTCGGCTACACCGGGCTCACGGTGCGCGGCAGCAACAGCGTCGAGGTTCGGCTGCGCGAAGGCGCCAATCAGCAACTGGCGATGACCAAACTCAACGAATTGTCGCAGCCGGTCGGGGGCATTCTCGGAACCACCGGTGCGCAAAGCCTCGGTATCACTAACGACAATGGGCTGATCCGCCTGACGCTCACCGAACCAGCCATCGTCGAGCGCGTGCGCCAGGCTGTCGAGCAGTCGATTCAAATCGTCGAGCGGCGGGTCAATGAACTCGGCACCGTCGAGCCACTGATCCAGCGACAAGGCTCCGACCGCGTGCTGGTGCAGGTGCCCGGTCTGCAAGATCCGACGCGGCTCAAGGAATTGCTCGGCAAGACTGCCAAGCTTGATTTCCGCATGGTCGACACCAATGGCTCGGTCGAGCAGGCGACCCAGGGCCGTGCTCCAGCGGAAGACGATTTGCTCTACTCGACGGCGAAACAGGGCAAGACGCCGTACCTGATCGAGAAACGCGTTTTAGTCTCGGGTGGCGATCTGACCGACGCGCAGCCAGGAACCGATCAGCGCAATGGCGAATGGGTCGTCAATTTTAAGTTCAATACGTCGGGTGCCCGCAAGTTTGCGCAAGCAACGCAGGAAAACGTCGGAAAGCCGTTCGCCGTTGTCCTCGATAACGAAGTCATCACAGCGCCCGTCATTCGCGAGCCGATCCTCGGCGGCTCCGGCCAGATTTCCGGCAGCTTCGATGCACGAAGCGCCACTGACCTCGCCATCCTGCTGCGTGCCGGCGCGCTGCCAGCGCCCTTGACGATCATCGAAGAGCGAACGGTCGGTCCTGGTCTCGGCCAGGACTCGATCGAAAAGGGCAAACTGTCGTCATATGTCGGCGCCGCCATGGTGATTATCTTCATGCTCGCCACCTACGGGCTGTTTGGCCTGTTCGCTAATATTGCCGTGGCGATCAACGTCGCGATGATCTTCGGTGTGCTGTCGCTGCTCAACGCGACGCTAACGCTGCCGGGCATTGCCGGCATCGTGCTGACGGTCGGCATCGCTGTGGATTCCAACGTGCTGATCTATGAGCGCATCCGCGAAGAGGTGCGGGGCGGGCGCACGCCGATCAACGCGATCGACGCCGGCTTTAGCCGCGCGCTTGCAACTATTCTCGATTCCAACATCACCACCTTCATCGCCGCCGCGGTGCTGTTCTATATCGGGACCGGCCCGGTGCGCGGCTTTGCCGTGACGCTCGGCATCGGCATCATCACCACGGTGTTTACCGCCTTCACCCTGACGCGGCTGATCGTCGCGACCTGGGTGCGCTGGCGGCGCCCGCAGCGCGTACCGATCTAGGGACGAGCCATGAAGCTGCTTCGCATCGTCCCCGACGACACCAAATTCGACTTCATGCGCTTCCGGCGCATCAGCTTTCCGATTTCGGCGTTGTTGTCGATCGTGGCGATTTTCTTGTTTTTCTTCCACGGCCTGAATTTCGGCATCGACTTTCGCGGCGGCACGCTAATGGAAGTGCAGTCGAAGTCCGGACCGGCCGACATCGCCAAGATGCGCGCGGAGCTGGCCACGCTCGGCCTCGGCGAAATCCAACTGCAGCAATTCGGTGCGCCGACCGACGTGCTCATTCGCGTCGCCGAGCAACCGGGTGGGGACGCCGCGCAACAGATCGCGGTGCAAAAAGTTCGCACCGCGCTCGGCGATCAGGTCGATTACCGCCGCGTCGAGGTTGTGGGCCCCCGCGTCTCCGGCGAATTGCTGTCCTACGGCGTGATCGGACTTATTTTCGCGATCCTTGGCATCTTGATCTATCTGTGGTTCCGGTTCGAATGGCAATTCGCGCTCGGCGCCATGATCGCCAACGTGCACGACATCGTGCTGACCATCGGCTTCATGTCGATCACGCAGATCGATTTCGACCTCACCTCGATCGCGGCGCTGCTGACCATTCTCGGCTATTCGCTCAACGACACCGTCGTCATCTATGACCGCATCCGCGAAATGCTGCGGCGCTACAAGAAGCTGCCGATGCCGGATTTGCTCAATGCGTCGGTCAACCAGACTTTGTCGCGCTCCGTGATCACCCACGTCACGGTGTCGCTGGCGTTGCTGGCGCTGCTGTTGTTCGGCGGGCAGGCGATCCACTCGTTTACCGCGACCATGATGTTCGGCGTGGTACTGGTCGGCACCTATACCTCGGTATTCATTGCCTCGCCGATCCTGATTTATCTTGGCGTCGGCACCGGCCGCGACGCGATGTCGGCTGGCGAGCCGCACGACAAGAAGTAAATGGCGGCGGGAGCCGACACGCCACACCTGCCACGCCCCGCGCCGATCGAAGCCTATGGCAATGGCGGGTTCCGTTTTGGCGGCAATTCAGGCGGCCTGTCGCATCGCGGCTCGATCCTGTGTTTTCCCGACGGCATCTGGGCCTGGCCCGTTACCCGCCCGGCCGAACTAAATGAGGCGGCGCTGGCTGCGGCGTTTTCCCGTGGCGTCGCTCTCGATTTTTTTCTGCTGGGTTGCGGCGTAGATCTCTGGCGGGTGCCGGAACCGATGCGTGCCCGCTTTTATGATTTGCATATTTCGGTCGACGCCATGACCACCGGCGCTGCGGTAAGGACCTGGAATATCCTGCTGGCGGAAGGCCGCCGCGTCGGCGCGGGCCTTATCGCGGTCGATTGATATGAGCGAAGACGCCTTCCGGCATTGCGAAGATCTAGTGCGCATCCACGACAAGGACCGCTATCTGGCGAGCCTGTTCGCGCCGGCAGACCTGCGGCGATATCTCTTCGCGCTTTACGCCTTTGATCTCGAAATCGCCCGGATCAAATATCTGGTCAGCGAGCCGATAGCCGGCTCCATCCGGCTGCAATGGTGGCAGGAGGCGCTGGTCGGATTGCGGCCAGGCGAGGCTGCGGCACATCCGGTGATGAGCGCGCTGTTTGAGGCAAGCCGCGCCAGCGGTGTCGATCTGGCGCGGCTGGCGGCTGCGGTCGAGGCGCGCCAGGATGAACTAACGGGTGGGTCGCCTGCCGCCGCGGCTTCCATTATTTTTAGTTTTGCCGCATGGCTGCTTGTCGCCAGCAGCGATGTTACCGCAATCGCGAGCGACGCGGGGAGGGCAACGACACACATCGACGGTAATCCCGAGCAGGCGAGAAACGCCTATCGCGAATTTCGCGCCCGCATCAAAACATTGCCGGAGGCGGCGCTGCCGGCATTTCTGCCCGTTGCGTTGGTGCCGCTGCAGCTCCGGCAACGCGAGCCCTCGCAATGGCGGCGGCAGATCGCGCTCGCCCGCGCGGCCTGGTTCGGCTTCCCGAAGCTCTAAATTTATTCCGCCGCCACCGCGGCTGCCCCGCCGACCCAGGCGTCGAGATCGGCCAGCGCGCGGGCACTGAGCGCCGACTTGCGCGCCAAATTCTTGGCCGAGCCGCGGCCGAATTTGCGGCCGGCGGGATCGGCGGCGACTTTTCCCGTGAGCGGCGGAAACAGCCCGAAATTGACGTTCATCGGCTGAAACGACGAGGGGCCGGCGTCGATGGTTTCGAGGTGGCCGCCGGTGATGTGGGCGAGGATCGCGCCATGCGCGGTGGTGGGTGGTGGTGGCAGCATCGTTTCGCCGCGCCGCTCGGCGGCGGCGAAACTGCCGGCCAGCAGACCGACTGCGGCGCTCTCGACATAACCTTCGCAGCCGGTGATCTGCCCGGCAAAGCGCAAACGAGGTTGCACTTTGAGCCGCAACGTCGCATCGAGCAATCTCGGAGAATTGAGAAACGTATTGCGATGTAGACCGCCGAGCCGCGCAAATTCGGCACGCGCGAGGCCTGGAATGGTGCGGAAGATGCGCACCTGTTCGCCGTGCTTGAGCTTGGTCTGGAAGCCGACCATGTTGAACAACGTGCCGAGCTTGTTGTCCTGGCGCAGCTGCACCACGGCATAAGCTTTGGTCTGCGGTTCGTGCGGGTTGGTCAGGCCGAACGGCTTCATCGGGCCGTGGCGCAGGGTCTCGAGGCCGCGCTCTGCCATCACCTCGATCGGCAGGCAGCCGTCGAAATAGGGCGTCGAGGTCTCGAACTCGTGGAACGACACCTTGTCGCCGGAGAGCAGCGCGTCGACGAAGCCGTCGTACTGCTCTCGCGTCAGCGGGCAATTGATATAGTCGGCGCCGGAGCCGCCGGGGCCTGCTTTGTCGTAACGCGATTGAAACCACGCCACGTCCATGTCGATCGTCTCGCGATGCACGATCGGCGCGATGGCGTCGAAAAACGCCAGCGCATCCTCACCACTGAGCAAGCGCACATGCGCGGCGAGCGCCGGCGAGGTGAGCGGGCCGGTAGCGATGATGACGCTGTCCCACTCAGGAGGCGGCACCGCGACTTCTTCGCGCGCGATGGTGATGAGCGGATGCGCCTCCAGCGCCTCCGACACCGCGGCGGAAAATCCGTGGCGGTCGACCGCCAGTGCGCCACCGGCCGGAACCTGATGACTGTCGGCCGCGCGCATCACCAGCGAGCCGAGCCGCCGCATTTCCTCATGCAGCAGCCCAACCGCGTTATGGTCCTTGTCGTCGGAACGGAACGAATTGGAACAAACGAGCTCCGCTAGGCTCTCGGTCTTGTGGGCGGCGGTCATGCGGATCGGCCGCATTTCGTGGATGACGGCCGGCACGCCGCGCTGAGCGATCTGCCAGGCGGCTTCGGCACCGGCCAGCCCGCCGCCAATAATGTGGATGCCCTGATGCCGAGCCTGTTTCATTGGGCTATAACTAGGCCTGTCACGGTGGGGCGGCAATGGCGGGGAATCGGGAGTTGCGGATGCGTGGGCCGGCCGGCTGCACCCTTGTGCTTTTCACGGCGGCGCTGTGCGGGGGCCCGGCCACGGCTGCCGATCGCAGCGAGGTGGTGGCGGCCACCTACGCCGCGTATTCGTTATCGCCGCCAACTACCGACGGCTTGACCGTCTGTTACGCCTTCGGCTGCAAAGGCCGCATCGAGGTGGGTCTGGGCGCCGCCGATCGTGCGCAGCTTGCCAAATTGATGCAGGCTGGCCGCGCTTCGGCAGCGGCCGAGCGGCAGGCGATCGCCGCGACCAGCGCCTGGTTCGACAAGCGCATCGCGCCCGAAACCGGCACGCAAAATCATGTGGCGCGCGCCAACATCCAATACACGTTCAATAGCGATCGCCAGTTCGACTGCATCGACGCCAGCCGCAACATGACCAGCCTGCTGCTGCTGCTCGATGACCTCAAGCTGCTGCGTTATCACGTGCCCGGCGTGCCGGAGGCACGGGGCTTTTTCCTCGACGGCCTGACCGTCCATGCCACTGCGGTCATGACCGAAAAGGCCAGCGGCGAGAGCTGGGCGCTCGATGCCTGGACCCGCAGCTACGGTCAGCCTGCCGAAATCATGCCCTTGGCGCATTGGAAAGCCGGGCGCGAGAGCTGAAAGACCCACAAAAAACGAAAACGCCCGCACGAGGCGGGCGCTTTCCGCAAGATTTTCGCGATCTTACTGCTTCTGTGCGGAGTCCCAAGCGACGCGGGCAATGTCCGAGCGGCTGATGCCGATATCGGCCAATTCGCGGTCACCAAGCCGGGACAATTCGCCGAGGCTTTGGTTGTAGCGCTTCCAGGAGCGCAGGAAACGAACGAGGGTGGTGAACATTGGACTGGTCTTTCCTTCAGGCGTGAATTCCGGCTAGCGAACAGGCTCGGCCGGGTGAATCGAACGAATGGAACATAGACGCTGGGACGCCTCGCCAGAAGCGTTTATGTTGCGCTGCAGCTAATCTCAAACTGCATGGCTTAAGTAACTGTTTGGTAAAGATTAAGGCAAAACAGCAGCGAAAAGGCCACAAGGCGTAGAGGCTATGTCGCCGTTTTCTGCATAGGTCGATGCGGATCCGCTGCCGAACAAGGAATCAAAATTCCGATGAAAATGCCGTTTCGCCGGGTCTTATGGCTCGCCGTGTTCTTGCTCGGCCCCATGCCCGGCGCCCCAGCCGCCGAACTCAAGGTGCTGACCGCCGGCGCGTTCGAGCCGGTGATCTTGGCGCTGGTGCCGGACTTCGAAAAGCAGACTGGCCATGCCGTAAAAGTCGAACGAGGCAATACGGGCGTCCTGCGCCAGCGCGTTGAGGGCGGCGACGCCTTCGACGTCGTGGTGATTACCGAAGCGGTAGTCGGCCAGCTTGCCAAAGAGGGCAAACTGGTCGCCCAAAGCCAAACCAAAGTGGCGACAGTTGGTGTCGGTGTTGGCGTCAGAGAAGGCGCGCCGAAGCCGGATATTTCCTCGGTCGACGGATTGAAACGGGCGCTGCTCGCCGCCAAGGGCGTCGCTTACACCGATCCCTCCGGCGGCGGCACCAGCGGCAAATATATCGGCGAATTGCTCGAGCGGCTCGGCATCGCCGACCAGGTGCGGCCGAAGTCAAAACTCAAACGAGGTGGCCACGCGGGCGATTTCGTGGCGAGTGGCGAGGCCGACATCGTCCTGCAGCAGGCGAGCGAAATCATTCCGGTCAAGGGCGTCACCCTGATCGGCCCGCTGCCCGCCGAGATTCAGAGCATCACGACTTATTCCGCGGCGATTTCGCCGCACAGCAAGCAGCCCGACGCCGCGCAAGCTCTGCTCACGTACCTGTCTGGGCTGCAGGCCGCGGTGGTGCTGAAAGCCAAAGGCATGGAGCAACCACGGTAGGCGCATGACAATATTGGCGCTCCAGACCCTTTACTTCGAGGACTTGTCGATCGGCATGGCGGAGCGTTTGAGCAAGACCGTGGCGTCGTCCGACGTAGTCGGTTTTGCCGAGGTGACCGGCGACCGTAACCCGATTCATCTGTCGGAGCATTTCGCCGCCAAGACGCCGTTCGGCACCCGCATCGCACACGGGCTTTACACGGCCAGCCTGATTTCCGCGGTGCTCGGCACCCGCTTGCCGGGGCCGGGCGCGATCTATATTTCGCAGACGCTGAACTTTCGCGCGCCGGTAAAGATCGGCGACACCGTCGAGGTCGACGTCACGGTGACCGAGCTGATCCCGGAAAAATTCCGCGCGCGCTTGTCATGCACCTGCACGGTCGAGGGCGAGACCGTGCTCGACGGCGAGGCGTTGGTGAAGGTGCCGTCGCGCGACGCCGGTGGCCGGCCGTTGCCGCGGCTCTAGCTATTGCAGCTACAAGATTGAGCTAAAGGCTTGGCTTTAGCCCGAATACGCAGCGCCTCGTCCCGTCATGACGGCGGCAGACCGTGACCTGACCGTCCGGCGGAGGCACCGGCATCGCCTCGTCGTAGGGGACCAGTTCGCCTTCGAGCATCCAGCCGGTCGCGGTGGACACCGCCTTCTCGTAGGCTTTGCAATCGTAGTCGCCGCAGCACCATTCTCCGGCGGTATTCTTCAATCCGCCGCGGCTGATCCAGCTGTCGTGCGCCGAGGCGGCGCATTCAAACGACACGATTGCAAATACAAAAGCCGGAACGGAAACGAGCAGTGAGCGTAATTGCGGTCGCACCATCAGTGGCCTCCTTGCGTTGGGCCGGCATGACGATCACTCTGGCGATCACTTAACGGCTCCTGGTCAGGCGTTCCTTCCCCTGGTTGTTGGCTGCGCAAGAGGCGCAAGGCCGCTGCGTCTCGCCTCACGACGAATCGCAATCCCGGAATTTTATCACAGTGCAAGCGATGGCGGTTTAAACGCGTCGCCGCGCGTTAACCTTTGCTGCGTCTGGAACCCATGCTAGTCGCAAGCGATATGCAAACGCCGCGCGACAAACGAGTTTGGGAGGTATGGCGCGACCGCCGGGGACGCGTGTCGGTGCTGCGTCTGATTACGCTGGCGCTATTGTTGTGGCCGCTTGCCAAGGCCGGCGCCGAGGCCGGCGCTATCGCGCACGGCGCGCGGCCGCTCAACGATCTCATCCACCGCGCCGGTTTCTGGGCGCTGATATTTCTTGGCTGCGCGCTGGTAGTGACGCCGCTGCGCCGCGTCGCGCGGTTTGGCGCGCTGATCGACGTGCGGCGCATGATCGGGGTCGCGGCGTTTTGCTACATTGCCACCCATCTCGCGCTTTACATCGCGGACCAGAGCTTCAATCTCGGCAAGGTCGTCTACGAGATTACGCACCGGGTCTATCTCATCATTGGCGCGACCGCATGGCTCGGCCTCGCCGTGCTGGCGGCGACTTCGACCGATACGATGACGCGTCGGCTCGGCGGCCGGCGCTGGCGGCGGCTGCACCAGGCGAGCTACGGCATCGCGCTGTTGGCGCTGATCCATTATTTCCAGCAGACCAAGGCCGATGTCAGCGTGCCCTCTTTCGCCGCCGGATTATTCACCTGGCTGATGGGCTATCGCTTGGCGACATGGTGGCACGGGTCAGCGGAGCTATCGACGCTGGCGCTGGGCCTGCTGGCGGTCACGGTTTCGCTGCTGACCTTTGCCGGCGAAGCGATCGGGATCGGCGTCGCATTTCATGTCTCGCCGTTGCGGGTTCTTTCCACGGTGTTCGATTTTGACGTGGGCATCCGCCCCGGCTGGCTGGTGTTGGCGGCGGGCCTCGTTGTGACAGCACTCGACGCCATACGGTCGCGGATGCGAAAAGAAAAGCGCGCGCCGCAACCGGTGGCGGCAGAGTAGGGAAGGACCGCGCGGCCGCGCGGAAAAGACACATGGCGACATTCGTCGTGGCGCATGGCGCATGGTCGGCCGGCTGGGCCTGGAAGAAGATGCATCCGCTGATGGGCGCGCGGGGCCACACGCTCATCACGCCGACTTTGACCGGGCTCGGCGACCGCTCGCATCTGGCATCGCCCGCTATCGATCTCGACACCCACATTACCGACATCGTCAACGTGCTGGACTACGAGAACCTCACCGGTGTCCATCTGATCGGCCACAGCTACGGCGGCATGGTGGCGACCGGCGTCGCTGATCGCGCGAGCGCGCGCATCGCCAAGCTGATCTACATCGACGCCTTCGCGCCGCGCGACGGCGAGAGCGCCTTCGACATCATGCCGGCGGCGATCCGCGCGCAGCGCGCCAATGCTGCTGCGTCAGGTCCCGACAGCTGGCGGATTCCGCCAGGCGCCATGCCGCCCGATACGCCACAGGCCGATATCGACTGGTGCACGCCGAAGCGGATCCCGCAGCCGCTGAAAACCTTCGAGCAGAAGATCAGATTGAGCGGCGAGTTCGCGGGCCCGCGACATTACATCTACTGCGCGCGTCATTCGCCGGACGATCGCTTCCAGGTGTTTTACGAACGGGCGCAGCGCGATAAATGGGCTGGCGCGCATTCAATCGACGCCAGCCACAATCCGCACATCACCGCGCCGGATACGCTGGCCGATCTGCTCGGCAAAATAGCGTAGCAAGATCACCTAGATTTTTCGGCTGTCATAGGCCCAGTGCAGCAGCGCCTGACGCTGGCGCGGCCGGCAAAACATGTCGCCCGGCTCGCAATTTTTCTGCACCTGCCGCACATGGCGCGTGATCGCTTTCCAGCGGCCGATCTGCCGGGCGTCGTCTTTCATCCGCCGCCCCATGTAGTAGCGGCAGTACCATTGGAACCAGCCGCGCGGATCGTCACGGTGAATCCAGCCTTTCTTCTTCCAGACCGATAACGGCTGGCTGGCGTCAACGCCGAAATAATTGAGAGCGCAGTCGCGCCTTCCTTTGGCGAGTTTGGCGCGGGCGAACCAGCTTTTCGGAAACTCCTTGCGGCAATCGGTCAGGTATTTGCCGCAGAACAGGCCGAGCTCGAGCATCTGTTTCGGCGTCAATTGCGGCTTGAACTCGGGGGCGAAATTACGTCCAGACGGCTCGCTGAGGATGTAGCGATAGCCGTTTTGCATCTTGTCGCGGACCGTGACGGTGCGTCTGCGCATTCACGCCAGCAGGTCGGCGTAGTCCGGATGCTTGCCGATCCAGCCTTTGATGAAGGGGCAGCGCGGCACGACTTTCAAACCGCGCGACCGCGCCAGATCGAGCACGCCTTTGGCGAGCCGCGAGCCGATGCCGCGGCCTTCGAGTTCCTTCGGCACCTCGGTGTGGCGCAAGGTCAGGATCTTGCCGTCGAGCGTGTATTCGCTGAACGCGACATGACCGTCGGCGTCTAGCTCAAAGCGATGCCGCGCGGGATTGTCGCGGACGGTATCGGGCGGGCTGTTCGGCATTGGTCACGGTCTCTGCACATTCGTAAGATAGGCACGGGATCAGGGAGATCAATGATGCCGCAACTCACGCTCTATCATGCTTCGCCGTCACGTTCCTCGATCGTGCTGTGGATGCTGGAGGAGATCGGCCAGCCCTACGACATCCAGCTGCTGCGGCTGTCGGAGGGTGATCACATGAAGCCGGATTACCTTGCCATCAACCCGATGGCCAAGGTGCCGGCGCTCAAGCACGGCGACACCGTCATCACCGAATTCCGCGGCGATCTGCACCTATCTCGCCGACGAATTTCCCGCAGGCCAAGCTCAACGTGCCGGTCGGTTCGCCGCGCCGCGGCGTCTATCTCAAGTGGCTGTTCTTCGGGCCGAGCTGCATCGAGCCGGCGATCATCGACCGCGCGGCGCCGCGCAAGGAAGAAGCGAGGCGCGGCATGCTTGGCTATGGCGATTACGACAGCGTCATGAACACGGTAGCCAAAGCGGTGACGCCGGGGCCTTTCCTGATGGGCGAGCAATTCACCGCCGCCGACGTCATCATCGGCTCCGGGCTGCGCTGGGGCACGATGTTCAAGCTCATTCCGGAGCGGCTGGAATTCACCGACTACATGGCGCGTTTCAAGGATCGTCCCGCGGCGCTGCGTGCGGCGGCCAAGGACATGGCGATGGCGGCGCCGGCGTAAACCCCAAAAAAACCATAGGCAAACCAAGGCAAACCGAGCGGAAACCCGCTCTGTTGCCGAAATCCTGCGATTATTCTATATCCGGTGCGCAACCTAGGTTTGATGGTCTGCCTTGCTGCTCCCGTTGGTTTGGGCGCTTACAAACGCAACACCCCAAAACTCGGATGTACAGGCCGCGGTGCGATGGGCGCATGCGCGGTTCAGAGCAACTGCAAGGAGCCAATATGGCCACAGGTACCGTCAAGTTTTTCAACACCCAAAAGGGTTTCGGTTTCATCACGCCGTCCGACGGCTCGAAGGATGTGTTCGTGCACATCAGCGCCGTCGAGCGCGCCGGCATGTCGACCCTCAACGAGGGCCAGCGGGTGAACTACGAAGTCATCACCGAGCGCGGCAAGCAGGCGGCCGGCAATCTGTCGAACGCCTAAGTTTGAACGCGCTGCGCGGATTAAACCGCGCGGTGAGTTGAGATGCGAAGCGCCCGGCAGCGATGCCGGGCGCTTTGTTTTTGGGTCGTCAGGCTACTTCCTAGTCATTGCCGGGCTTGACCCGGCAATCCATTGTGCCGTGCAACAGCGAATCTACGTATGACTGTCCCCGGCACGGTCACATCATGGAGGCCCGGGTCGAGCCCGGGCCTGACAGAAACTTACTTCCACCCCGCCAACACTCGCCGGATCGACCAGTCCTTGCCGTCGATGCTGCCGCGGATGTCGTCGATCGCCCAGCGCGGTTTGCCGAGCAGCGAGCCTTCGCGGACCATGTCGTAGAGCACGGTCTGGCGCCTCGGCGCTTCGCCCCAGCCGACGAACGACACGGCGACCAGCGCGCTCCTGGCGTCGTGCCGCTTGACCGCGACCTGCGGCGCCCGCACGCCGGGGTCCTGTGCATTGCTGATCGGGTCGAAGCCGGGCGGCTTCTGGTCGTCCTTTTTCGTGCGGGCGTCGGCCTTGCTCCACGCCGCCGCGAGGCCCCGCGACAGCCAGCGCGCGCGGTCGGCGCGCTTCACCCAGACGAATTGCCCGCCATGATTGCCGCCGGAAGCGCGCTGGTAGATCGCAGCGATAGGCGCGGCCGGGTCGTCGTCGGCGGCGAGGGCGGGCCCCGGCACGATAGGGCCCGCCAGAGCCAGGCACAGCGTTAGGCAGAGCGTGAGGGCATGGCGGTCCAACATCTGCGCAGCTTATCACTGCCGCCGTTCCTCGCGTAACGCCGACCGCCGATTGCCCGCCAACAGGCAAAAATCGTGCGCGCGGGCCATGGACGCGCCCCGCACCGCGATCTACGCTAGTGCCGATCACATCGGGGGGTGTGTCGTGGTGCGTCATCGTATTGCGGCGTTTGCTGCCTGCTTTGTCACTTGCTTTGTCATGGCCTGCCTTGATCCGGCCTTTGCCGCCGACCAGGCGCTGCCGAAAACCGCCAGCGACCCGCCGCGATCGGGCCCAGCGCCGTTCATGCCGCAGACGCCGTGCCTGCTCGGCGCATCGGCCGCCGCAGGGCTGAGCGCACAGACCTCCGTCAATTCGACCAGCGCCTTCTATCGCGGCCACGCCGACACGGCGGCGCTCGGCGCGCTCGGCGCCTTCGCCGACTGCAAGATCGCGAATGTGCCCGGCGGCAAGCTCAGCCTGGTGCCGACCTTCGACGTGCGCTGGAACGATCTGCCGTTCCGCGGCCTCGGCGGCGGCGCGCCGCTCAGCAGCAGCGGCTCGCTGACGCAGCTTGATTACTTCCTGCTGCTCAAATACACGCGGCCGCTCACGCCGCGCTACGACATCTCGCTGTTCCTCGGTCCCGGCGCTGCGACCTTGCACCCGCACGGCAATCCGGGCGGCCCGTTTTTCACCGGCAGCGACACCGTGTTCGCGTTGCGTACCGGCATCGAGATTTCGCAATTGCTCTACGCCGGCTGGGTGCTCGCGCTCAACCTGACCTACCAGTACACCGCGCCGTCGCGCTATGAGACGACGCTGCCGGGCGAGGGCTACCGGATCGGCGGCAACAACAGCATCATGATCGGCCTCAACGTCGGCTGCTGCAACAATCCACCACCGCCCGGCACTTCGGAGGCGACCGACCTGACGCCGAAACTGCCGCCGGCGCCGCCGCCGGTGACGCCGAAACGCAAGGTCGCGATGATTCCGAATTCGGTGTGCGGCCCCGACATCACCGACAAGGTGCTGGCGGTGTTGCGCAAGATGAAGGCGGACTTCGACGCCAATCCGGCCAAGCAGGGCGAGGCCTGCCGCAATCTCGTCAATCCGCTCGAGGCGGAAGACGCCTGGGACATCAACGGGCTCGATCCGAGCCTGTCGCCGCAGAGCGAGGACGACAAATACGATCCGGTGAAGGACCGCTGGAAATATCACGCCGGGCCGTGGTTCACCTTGGCGAGCAAGATCTGCGCACGGCCGCGCCCGCAATGCGCGGCGTCGGTCGAATTTCTCGGCACCTGCCAGCACGCGCAGATCGTCAATTACACGCAGTGGGGCTTGATGACGAGGCTTTGCGGCGCGCTAACGAGTTTGACCGGCGACATGGCGCGTGGCGCCCGCAACACTTTCAGTGTCGTCATGGGCAGCCAGGAGGTTTTTGCCCAGAACACCATGGTGGAATTCGGCAGCGACTACGCCGACTTGATTGCGAAGAAGGGCTACACCGACGACGACGTCAACGAGATCGCGAAGAAGGTGCGCAAGCGCTCCAATAACGAGATCGACCCCCGTCCGGAACAGGCCTGCAAGCTGCACTGCGAGATGTCGGCAGCGGACAAGAGCACGTTCGACAAGCAGGTGTTCGGCTACAAGTGGCTCGGCATTCCGGGGCACAACAAGTAGCCGCGCTTTCGCTGTGTCATGGCCGGACTTGTTCCGGCTATCCACGTCTCACTTCCGGCCCGGTCAACAAATGACGCCGAGGATGCCCGGTAGCACGTGAGGCGTGTAATAAACGCTAACATTATCGTGCTCTCCGGACTCTCGAACCGCAATCTCACATTCACAACGGAAGCGATCCTCTAAAATTAAAAATGCTTCCTCAGGATCGGCTGGAAGCTCGACAAAGTCGTATAGGGTTGAGTTCTGTTCACTCATGCGCCGCCCTCATCTCACTCCGCCGCCTGCACGCCCTTGCGCCGCTTGTTCTCGCGCCGCTCCAGCACCGGCTTCAAAAACTGCCCGGTATAGCTGCGCTTGACCTTCACCACATCCTCCGGCGTGCCGAGCGCGACGATCTCGCCGCCGCCGTCGCCGCCCTCGGGGCCGAGGTCGATGATCCAGTCGGCGGTCTTGATGACTTCGAGATTGTGCTCGATCACCACCACGGTGTTGCCGGTGTCGGTCAGCTCGTGCAGCACTTCCAGCAGTTTCGCCACGTCGTGGAAATGCAATCCGGTGGTCGGCTCGTCGAGAATGTAGAGCGTGCGGCCGGTCGCGCGTTTCGACAATTCCTTGGCGAGCTTGACGCGCTGCGCCTCGCCGCCGGACAGCGTGGTGGCCTGCTGGCCGACATGGATATAGTCGAGCCCGACCCGGTGCAGCAGCGCCAGCACGTCGCGCACCCGCGGCACCGCCTTGAAGAATTCGTGGGCCTCCTCGACCGTCATATCGAGCACGTCGGCAATCGACTTGCCCTTGAAGGTGACCTCCAGCGTCTCGCGGTTGTAGCGCTTGCCCTTGCAGACGTCGCAGGTGACATAGACGTCGGGCAAAAAGTGCATCTCGATCTTGATGACGCCGTCGCCCTGGCAGGCCTCGCAGCGGCCGCCCTTGACGTTAAAACTGAAGCGGCCCGGCTCGTAGCCGCGGGTCTTCAACTCCGGCAGGCCGGCGAACCATTCGCGGATTGGCGTGAAGGCCCCGGTATAGGTCGCCGGGTTGGAGCGCGGCGTGCGGCCGATCGGCGACTGGTCGATGTCGATGATCTTATCGATGTGCTCGAGCCCCTCGATGCGGTCGTGCGGGGCAGGGGCCAGCGAGGCGTTGTTAAGCTTGCGCGCCACCGAATTGTACAGCGTGTCGATCAGCAGCGTGGATTTGCCGCCGCCGGACACGCCGGTGATGCAGGTGAACAAGCCGAGCGGGATTTCCGCGGTGACGTTCTTGAGGTTGTTGCCGCGCGCGTTGACCACCTTGATGGTGCGGCGCTTCTGGATCGGGCGGCGCTCCGGCACCGGCACGGTCAATTCGCCGGACATGTATTTGCCGGTCCATGATTGCGGCGCCGCGATCAGGTCATTCACCGTGCCTTCCGCCACCACATGGCCGCCGTGGATGCCGGCGCCGGGGCCGATGTCGAGCACATGGTCGGCGGCGCGGATGGCGTCCTCGTCATGCTCGACCACGATCACGGTGTTGCCGAGGTCGCGCAGCCGCTTCAGGGTTTCCAGCAGCCGCGCATTGTCGCGCTGGTGCAGGCCGATCGAGGGCTCGTCGAGCACATAAAGCACGCCGGTCAGGCCGGAGCCGATCTGCGAGGCGAGGCGGATGCGCTGGCTTTCGCCGCCCGACAGCGTGCCGGAAGCGCGGGCAAGGGTGAGGTAATCAAGGCCGACATCGACCAGGAATTTCAGCCGGTCGCGGATTTCCTTGAGGACGCGGACGCCGATCTCGTTCTGCTGGGCGTTGAGCTGCTTCGGGATCTCGGTGAACCATTCGCCGGCTTTGCGCACCGACAATTCGGCGACCTCGGAGATGTTCTTAGCCCCGATCTTGACGCAGAGCGCCTCGGGCTTCAGCCGCGCGCCGTGGCAGACTTCACAGGGCACGTCGGTGAAATATTTCTGCAGATCCTCGCGCGCCCATTCGGATTCAGTTTCCTCGTAGCGCCGCTCCAGATTGGGGATCACGCCCTCGAACGGCTTTTTCGTTGTGTAACCGCGCAGGCCGTCGTCATAGACGAATTTGACGTCGTCTTCACCGGAGCCGTACAGGATAGCGTCCTGGGTTTTCTTCGGGAGGTCCTTCCACTTGGTGTCGAGTGAGAAGCGGTAATGCTTACCGAGGCCTTCCAGCGTTTGCAGGTAATACGGCGACGATGATTTCGCCCAGGGCGCGATGGCGCCCTTGCGCAGCGTGGCGTCGCCGTCGGTGATGACGAGGTCGGCATCGATCTGCTCCTGCACGCCGAGCCCGCCGCATTCCGGGCAAGCGCCGAACGGATTGTTGAAAGAGAACAGCCGGGGCTCGACTTCCGGCAGCGTGAAGCCGGACACCGGGCAGGCGAATTTTTCCGAGAAGATGATGCGCTCGGCGTTTTCGTTGCGGCCCTTGTTGGCCTTGGAGCCGGACGCCTTGGTGTCGGCCAGCTCGATCACCGCCATGCCGTCCGCCAGCTTGAGACATTGCTCGAGCGAATCCGCGAGGCGGGTACGGATGCTGTCGTTGACCACCAGGCGGTCGACCACCACGTCGATGTCGTGGGTGAATTTCTTGTCGAGCGGCTTGACCTCGCTGATTTCGTAGAACGCGCCGTCGATCTTGACGCGCTGGTAGCCCTTCTTGAGAAACTCGGCGAGCTCCTTGCGGTATTCGCCCTTGCGGCCGCGCACCGCCGGCGCCAGCACGAAGATGCGGGTGCCTTGCGGCAAAGCCAGCACGCGGTCGACCATCTGCGACACGGTCTGTGATTCAATCGGCAGGCCGGTGGCCGGCGAATAGGGCACGCCGACCCGCGCCCACAGCAGCCGCATGTAGTCGTAGATCTCGGTGACGGTGCCGACCGTCGAGCGCGGATTTTTCGAGGTGGTTTTCTGCTCGATCGAAATGGCGGGCGACAACCCGTCGATCTGGTCGACGTCCGGCTTCTGCATCATTTCGAGGAATTGCCGGGCGTAGGCCGACAGGCTCTCGACGTAGCGGCGCTGGCCCTCGGCATAGATGGTGTCGAACGCCAGCGACGACTTGCCGGAGCCGGACAGGCCGGTGAACACCACCAGCGCGTCGCGCGGGATCGCGACGTCGACGTTCTTGAGGTTGTGCTCGCGGGCGCCGTGAACGGCGAGGACGCGGCTATCGGGGCGGGAACTCTTGCTCGGGGGCATGATCGGGGCGCTGGTTGTTCTGCCGGCGACCAAACGCCGAGGATTGCGACAAAGGGCGATATAGGGTCGGAACGTAGGTAGAACAACACCGAGAATCCAGACACTGCGCCGATGTAACCCCCGCAATTCTCACGGTCATGAATCGAAAGGGCCGGCACTAGGCCGGCCCATCCGCTGTATTCGCCGCCTGAATCGAGGCTAGAACCGGTAATTCAGCCCCAGCCGGATGATGCTGGTCTTGAAGGTGACTTCGGTCGGCAGCCCGCAAGTCGCTGCGCTGCAAGTACTTTTTCCGAGGTTGGCGTAGAGATATTCAAGTTTCGCCGACCACGCGCCCAGAAACGCGTATTCGACGCCGGCGCCCGCGGTCCAGCCGACTTTGGTTTTGCTCTCCGACGCGCCGCCAACCAGCGGAGACATCTTGAGATTTCCGAACGCCGCGCCGCCCGTCAGGAACGGCAGCCAGCGATCCCAAGCATAGCCGATGCGGACACGTCCGGTGCCGAGCCAGGTATTGCGGGTTTCGCAGCACAGCGGCGCGCTGCCCTTGATGGCGCTGTAGTCGAAGTCGCCTTCCAGGCCAAAGACCCAAACGCCGGTTTGCAGGTTGTAACCGAGCGTGCCGCCCCCCACGAAGCCTTTGACGTCGAAGTCGGCGGTGGTGCCGAGCGCGTTGCTCCAGTTCGATTTGCCCCAGCCATATCCCGCGTTCAGGCCGACGTAGAAGCCGGACCAACTGAACGGCGCGACGTAGAGGGGGGCTTTGTAGGCGGGCCGCGGCAGATCGGCGGCGGAAGCCACGCTGAAAACCTGCCCCACGGTCATGAAGGCCAACAGGCCCGCGCATGCCGCCAGTATCAGACGCTTCATATGGTGTTCTCCCCAAGGTTTCAGCCAAATCAATCCGACTGTGGAAAACCTCTATATGTTGTGGATGATTTGAACCGTTACCCGAAAGCCACAGCGCGTTTCAAAGATAGCTGGCGAATCATTGCGTTAGCCGCCGCCGGGTGATAAGAACGAATACAGAACACCAGAGCTAGCAGGCCGTGAATAGGCTTGTGGATAAGGATTTGCCGCCTTGCCGGGGGGCGACACGCCTCTACGGTGCGACAGGCGGCCGGTAAAATTCAAACGGTGAGCGCGGAGGTTTGTCATGGCGGGTAGCGTCAACAAAGTGATCCTGATCGGCAATCTGGGCGCGGACCCGGAAATTCGCCGCACGCAAGACGGTCGTCCGATCGCCAATTTGCGCATCGCCACCTCGGAAAGCTGGCGTGACAAGACCACCGGCGAGCGCCGCGAGAAAACCGAGTGGCACCGCGTCGTCATTTTCAACGAAGGTCTTTGCAAGATCGTCGAGCAGTACCTGAAGAAAGGCTCGAAGGTTTATCTCGAGGGCGCGCTGCAAACCCGCAAATGGCAGGACAAAGACGGTCACGACAAATATTCGACCGAGGTCGTGCTGCAGGGCTTCAATTCGTCGCTCACGATGCTGGATGGCCGAGGCGGCGGCAGGCGGTGCCGGCAGTGCCGCCGGTGAAAGCTCGGGCGACAGCTTTGGTTCGAGCGGCCCCTCGGCGCCCCGCGAGCGTAAGCCGGCAATGGCCGGCGGCGGCAAAGACGACATGGACGACGAGATCCCGTTCTAGCTCGCCACGATCACGCGCACGCCGTCGACCACGAATTGCACCGCGAGCGCGGCTAGCAGCACGCCGAGCAGGCGCGACAGCACGACATTGCCTGTCGTGCCGATCAACCGCGCGATCGGCGTGCTCAGCATGAACACCACGAAGCAGAACGCAAACACTACGACGATCACGCCGAGCAGGATCGCCAGCATCGTCATGTCGCCGCCGGTACGGCCGGACAGCAGCACCGTCGCCGTGATGGCGCCGGGGCCCGCCATCAGCGGAATGGCGAGCGGGAAGGCCGCGATGTTGCGCACCCGCTCTTCTTCGATGGCTTGCTCGGCGGCCTGAAACTGCCGCTGGGTGCGCACGCCGAACACCATTTCGGATGCGATCGAAAACAGCAGAAGCCCGCCGGCAATGCGGAACGCCGGCAGCGAGATTGACAAGGTCCGCAACAGCCATTCGCCGATCAAGGCGGTGCCGCCTAGAATGACCGCGGCGATGATGCAGGCGCGCAGCGCGACATCGCGCCGCGCTTTTTTCCGCAGGCCGTGGGTGATCGCGACGAACGCAGGCACCAGGCCGATCGGGTCGACCACGACTGCCAAGGTCACCAGCGTGGAAATTGCGAATTCGATCGGCAAAAAACCGGCCATGTCACCGACCTAGCCGGTCAAAACGGTGCGCGCAAACGGAGCGCGCAGCGTGAGCTTTGTTGCCGGCTTTTCGCGCCGCGCGCCGGGGCCGAAAACCGCCATAAAGTATTGAAAAACAAGGCTTAAACACTATGTATGCAACGTGGTTTCAGGTGGCATCGCTATCCTGAATCAGCTACTAAATTTGCAGTCCTTTTTGCCTGGAACGCCAGCTTTGGCCGACATCGAAAACCCGAAATCGGGGGACGGCGGTCCTACCGATCTAAAGCCCGTCTCGATTACCGACGAGATGAAGCGCTCGTATCTCGATTACGCCATGAGCGTGATCGTGTCGCGCGCGCTGCCCGATGCGCGCGACGGCCTCAAGCCGGTGCATCGACGCATCCTCTACTCGATGAACGAGCAGGGCCACACGCCCGACAAGAAATACGTCAAGTCGGCGCGCATCGTCGGCGACGTGATGGGCAAATATCATCCGCACGGTGACCAGGCGATCTACGACTCGCTGGTGCGAATGGCGCAAGATTTTTCCATGCGCCTGCCGCTGATCGACGGGCAGGGCAATTTCGGATCGGTCGATGGCGATCCACCGGCTGCGATGCGCTATACGGAATCCCGGCTGGCCAAAGCCGCTCTGGCCTTGCTCGAGGATATCGACAAGGACACCGTCAACTTCCAGGACAATTACGACAATTCCGAACGCGAGCCGATGGTGTTGCCGGCGCGCTTTCCGAATTTACTGGTCAATGGCGCGGGCGGCATCGCGGTGGGCATGGCGACCAACATCCCGCCGCACAATCTCGGCGAGATTATCGACGCCACCACGGCGCTGATCGACGATCCCGAACTGTCGATCGATGACCTAATCAAGATCGTGCCGGGCCCCGATTTTCCCACCGGCGGCATCATCCTCGGCCGCTCGGGTATTGCGAGCGCCTACAAAGAAGGCCGCGGCTCGATCGTGATGCGCGGCAAGGTCACGACCGAGACCATCCGAAAGGAACGCGAAGCCTTCGTCATCACCGAAATTCCTTATCAGGTGAACAAGGCGACCATGGTGGAGCGCATCGCGGAACTGGTGCGAGAGAAGAAAATCGACGGCGTTGCCGACCTGCGCGATGAATCGGATCGCGACGGCTTTCGTGTCGTGATCGAGCTCAAGCGCGACGCCATGGCGGATGTCGTGCTCAACCAGCTCTATCGCTTCACGCCACTGCAATCGACCTTCGGCGCCAACATAGTCGCGCTCGACGGCGGTCGGCCGCTGGTGATGACGCTCAAGGATCTGCTGACGAGCTTCATCGCATTCCGCGAAGAAGTGGTCTCGCGGCGCACCAAATTCCTGCTCGGCAAGGCGCGCGACCGCGCCCATGTGCTGGTCGGCCTCGCCATCGCAGTCGCCAATATCGACGAGATGATAAAGCTCATTCGTGCCGCCAAGGATCCGAACGACGCGCGCGACGCACTGATGTCGCGCGATTGGCCGGCTAAGGACGTCGCCGCCATGGTGACGTTGATCGATGACCCGCGCCACAAGGTCAGCGCCAAGGGCACTGCCAAGCTCTCCGCCGAACAGGCCAAGGCCATTCTCGATTTGCGGCTGCAACGCCTGACGGCGCTCGGGCGCGACGAGATCAAGGAAGAGCTCGACAAGCTTGCCGCTGAGATCAGCAACTACCTGGAAATCCTGCGCTCGCGCGCCCGCGTTCAGACCATCATCAAGGAAGAACTGGCCGCGGTGAAAAAGGAATTCGCCACGCCGCGGCGCACCCTGATCGCCGAAGCGACCGGCACGGTCGACGAGGAAGACCTTATCACCCGCGAGGACATGGTCGTCACCGTTTCGCATCAGGGCTACATCAAGCGCGTGCCGCTTTCGACTTATCGCTCGCAACGTCGGGGCGGCAAGGGCCGCGCCGGCATGCAGACCCGCGAGGAGGATTTCGTCGCGCGCCTGTTCGTGGCCTCGACCCATGCGCCGGTGCTGTATTTCTCCTCGCGCGGCAAGGTCTACAAGGAGAAGGTCTGGCGACTGCCGATGGCGGCGCCGCAGGCGCGCGGCAAGGCGCTGATCAACATCCTGCCGCTGCAAGAAGGCGAGACCATCACCACCATCATGCCGCTGCCAGAGGACGAGAAAACCTGGGCCGAGCTCGACGTGATGTTCGCCACCACCAGCGGCACGGTCCGCCGCAACAAGCTGTCCGATTTCGTCGACGTGCGGCCCTCCGGCATCATCGCGATGAAGCTGGAAGACGGCGAGGCGATTGTCGACGTCCAGATTTGCACCGAGAAGGAAGACGTGCTGCTCACCGCCAACGGCGGTCAGTGCATCCGCTTCCCGGTGCCGGAGGTGCGCATTTTCACCGGCCGCACCTCGCGCGGTGTGCGCGGCATTACGCTGGCGGACGGCGACAAATTGATTTCGATGACGATCCTGCGTCACACCGACACAAATTCAGACGAGCGCGCTGCCTATCTCAAGCGCGCCAATGCAGTACGGCGCGGCGGCGATGAGGACGTGATCGAGGTCGAGGAAGACGTCGGATGTCGAGGAGAATACGCAAGGCGCCGCCATCGAGCTCGGCGAGAAGCGTTATGTCGAAATGTCGGCGGCCGAGCAGTTCGTGCTGACGATCTCGGAGAAGGGCTACGGCAAACGCAGTTCGTCCTACGAATATCGAATTACCAGCCGCGGCGGCAAAGGCATCGTCGCGATGGCGATTCTCGAAGGCAAGAAGGGTGCGAAGAAAGTCCGCGAGAAGATCGGACGGCTGGTGGCGTCGTTCCCGGTCGAGGAAACCGACCAGATCATGCTGGTCACCGACGGCGGCAAGCTGATCCGCACCGCGGTCAACGGTATCCGCATCGCCGGCCGCTCGACACAGGGCGTGATCGTGTTCCACACCGCCGAGGAGGAGAAGGTGGTTTCGGTCGAACGGCTGTCCGAGGATGAAGGCCACGAGGACGGCGGGGAATGAACTGGCATCTGTTTTCGGCGTTCTTTGTCATCACCGTCATCCTGTTTCTGACGCCGGGCCCGATCGTCACGCTGGTGGTGACGACCGGCGCGCGGCGCGGCGTACGACCGGCGCTTCTGACGGTCGCGGGCGCGACCACCGGTAATGCGCTGCTGCTGGTCTGCATCTCGTTCGGCCTGAGCTGGATACTGAAAACGTCCTCGGAAGTTTTCGAAGTGATGCGGTGGGCGGGCGCGGCCTATCTGGTCTGGCTGGGTATTCAAGCCTGGCGGAATGCAGGAGCAGCGAGTGAAACGACCGCACCAAGCGGCCACGTCCACGCCTGGCGCGGCTTCATCGTCGCCATCACCAATCCGAAATCGATCGCCTTTTTCACGGCGTTCCTCCCGCAATTTCTCGATCAATCCCTGCCGGTCGCCCATCAGTTGCTGGTGATGTGCACGACGTCGATCGTGATCGGCGCCGTGCTGGATTGCGGCTGGGGCGTTCTCGCCGGCTATGGCCGCGCCTGGTTTTTAAAACCGAAGCACAATCGACTGCTGGATCGCATTTCCAGCGCGGTGCTGATCGGCGGCGGCATCTGGCTGTCGCTAGCGCGCCGGCCCGGCTGAAAAGATTCCGTACAGATCAACGTGCGCCGGCGCCTTCCAGCATTTTCACCATCTGCGTATAGCCGCGATTTTTCGCCAAAGTGAGTGGCGTTGTTCCGCTGCGATCGCCGATATTCACGTTGGCGCCGGCCTTCACCAACGCCGTCAGCGTGTCGGTGTGGTCCTTGCCGCCATTGCCGAGCACGATCAACTCGATCAGTGCAGTCCAGCCGAGATTATTGACGTGGTCGAGCGGGGCTTTGGCGGCGATCAAGGTGCGCACCACCTCGGTGTGGCCGAGATGCGCCGCCGCGATCAACGCGGTGCCGTTGTAAGGGCTGGTGATGTTTGCCGGATTGCAGCCGCCCGCGATCGCAAGCTTGAGCATCTCGAGGTCGTTGTCGACCGCGGCAATGGTGATGATGTCGTACTTTTGCGCGTCGAGCGCGTTCGGATTGGCGCCGAGGCGCAGCAACGTTTTCGCGGCGCCCTGCTGGTGCGCGAATGCCGCCACATGCAGTGCCGTTCGCTGGCGGCCATCGGCGCCGTCAAGTGGGGTGCCGGACGCAGCGAGCCGCTCGATGGTGGCGACGTCGCCTTTCGCCGCGGCCGCGTGCAGACCGGAATAATCGAGTAACTCAGACGGGCTCGGCGGGGTTTGTGCGGCCACTGGCAAGGCCCACGCCCATGCAAATATCACGAGCGCTAGACGCACAGCGGACCTCCCGGGTTTAAGCTCCGGGGATATAAACACCGCCTGAAGCAATTTCGTGCGGCGTCTCAGTGCAGCCGGTCGGTGGTGACGAGGCGAATGGCGGTGGCACCATTGCCGGAGCATTCGCGGTACGGCCAGCCGCGGTTGGGGCAGGTCGGCGCGGGGATCGCCGCGACGCCGACGCTCGATGTCGCTGAAACCTCATCGACAAACACCGGAAAGCCGGTGATCGCGCCGGCAACGACGGCGGCAATGGCGATGGCGGCAATGGTCCCAAGGGCCTTGAGCATTCGTTGCCCCCTCCTGAGGGCCTGTTCTAAGTGAGACGCACTGCCTGCCAAAAGGTTCAATAACAGCCGCGTGTAGCGCCTTGCGGGTCGGGAACCGGCGGGGTAGACCCCGGCTATGGCGCGAATTGCCCTTTATGCCGGGTCTTTCGACCCGGTCACCAACGGCCACCTCGACGTGGTGCGCCAAGCCGCGCGGCTGGCCGACCGGCTGGTGCTGGCCATCGGGGTGCATCCCGGCAAGGCGCCGCTGTTTTCCGCCCATGAGCGGCTCGACATGCTGGAACAAACCTGCGCGCCGATCGCGCGGCGGGCCAAGTGCAAGCTCTCCTGCATCACGTTTTCCAATCTGGTGGTCGATGTCGCGCGCAAGCAGGGCGCGACTTTGCTGATCCGCGGCCTGCGCGACGCCACCGATTTCGACTATGAAATGCAGATGGCCGGCATGAACGCCACCATGGCGCCGCGGGTGCAGACCGTGTTCCTGCCGGCGTCCCCGGACGTCCGCCCGATCACTGCCACACTGGTGCGCCAGATTGCCGGCATGGGCGGCGACATTTCCGAGTTCGTGCCGGCTTCGGTCGCCGCGCGGCTGAAGAAGAAATTCGCCAGAAAATAGCCGGAGACAATATGGTCCGCATTGCCGCTGTCCTCGTCGTGCTGCTCTGCGCGTTTCCCGCCTTGGCGCAAGCCGTGAAGCTGCCGGCCGGCGTCGATGCGCAGAACGCATTGGTGATCGACACCACCAAAGGCCGCATCGTCATTAAGCTGCGCACAGATCTCGCGCCAAAGCATGCTGAGCGGCTCAAGCAACTGGCGCGCGACGGCTACTACAATAACGTGCCGTTCCATCGGGTGATGGATGGCTTCATGGCGCAGACCGGTGACGGGCAGAATTTTAACGGCACCGGTCATTCCAAATATCCAAACCTGGCGGCGGAATTCACAGCCACGCCGTTCAAACGCGGCGTGGTCGGCATGGCGCGAGCTTCCGATCCGAACTCCGCCAATTCGCAGTTCTTTATCTGCTTAGGCGACGCGTCGTTCCTCAACAATCAATACACCGTGATCGGCGAGGTGATTTCCGGCATGGATGTGATTGATAAATTGAAGAAGGCGCCGCCGGGTTCGCAGAGCGGCAGTGTCACCGATCCCGATAAGATGACGAAGGTGCAAGTCGCCGCCGACATCAAGTAACCAACAGAGAGTACAAGCAATGGCAAAGCCGGAAGACACGCTGACGCTCGAAACCAGCAAAGGCAAAGTGGTGATCGAGATGCGTCCCGACCTCGCGCCAGGTCACGTCGCGCGGATCAAGGAGCTGGTGAAAGAGGGCTTCTACGACGACATCGTGTTTCATCGGGTGATCGATGGCTTCATGGCGCAGACCGGCTGCCCGCAGGGCACCGGCACCGGCGGCTCCGGCAAGAAGCTCAAGGCCGAGTTCAGCAAGGAACCGCACGTGCGCGGCACGGTGTCGATGGCGCGGGCCTCAAATCCGGATTCCGGCGACAGCCAGTTCTTCATCTGCTTCGACGACGCCGGTTTTCTCAACAACCAATACACGGTGTGGGGCCGGGTGATCGAAGGCATGGAGAACGTCGACAAGATCAAGCGCGGCGAGCCGGTGCAGAACCCCGACAAGATCCTCAAGGCCAGTCTCGCCAGCGGCGCGCCCTGAACCCGCCAAAACGCGGCCTTTGAAAGCGCAAACGGCGCTATAAACGGCCATGCGCACCGATCTGTTCGATTTCGAGTTGCCGGCGGACCGCATCGCGTTGCGCCCCGCCATGCCGCGCGACGCCGCGCGACTCTTGGTCGTGAGGCCGAAGGGTAAAACAGCGCTGGAAGATCGTATTTTGCACGATTTGCCCGACCTGCTGGCGCCGGGCGACGCGCTGGTCGTCAACGACACCAAGGTTATTCCCGCTCGGCTATCGGGACGGCGGATTGGGCGAGGCGACAACGAGCCGAAGATCGAGGCGACACTGCACAAGCGGATCGACGGCTCGCACTGGCGTGCTTTTGTGAAGCCGGCCAAGCGGCTGGAGATTGGGGACACGATCAGGTTTGGCGAGGAGGGCAAAGTCTGCTTTCTCGGCCAGCTCGATGCTCAAGTTTCACAAAAGCATGAAGAAGGGGAGATAACCCTTTCATTTTCCTTTCATGGCCCCGTTCTCGATCAAGCCATCGAAGAACGCGGCGACATGCCTTTGCCGCCCTACATCGCCTCCAAGAGGGCTACGGACGCCCAGGATCGCACCGACTATCAGACGCTGTTCGCCGATCATGAGGGTTCGGTTGCGGCGCCGACGGCGGGCCTGCATTTCACGCCGGAACTGGTCGCTCGCCTCGCCGTAAAGGACATCGGGGTCCACCGCGTCACCCTGCACGTCGGCGCCGGCACCTTCCTTCCGATCAAAACCGACGACACCGCCGCTCACAAGATGCACGCCGAATGGGGCGAGGTTTCCGCCGACGTTGCCGATGCACTCAACGCCGTCCGCGCCAAAGGCGGGCGGATCGTCGCGGTCGGCTCGACTTCGCTGCGGCTGATGGAAACCGCGGCGGACGAAAGCGGCCTGCTGCACGCTTTTTCCGGCGAAACGGCAATTTTCATCACGCCGGGCTACCGGTTTCGCGCCACCGACCTAATGCTCACCAATTTTCACCTGCCGCGCTCGACTTTGTTCATGCTGGTCGCGGCGTTCAGCGGGCTCGACACCATGAAGCGCGCTTACGCCCATGCGATTGCGGCCGGCTACCGGTTCTATTCCTACGGTGATGCCTGTCTGCTGCACCCGGCAACGCCACGATGACGTCATTCTCCTTCACACTGCACAAGAGCGATGGCGCAGCGCGGCGCGGCGAAATCGTGACGCCGCACGGCACGGTGCAGACACCGGCCTTCATGCCGGTCGGCACCCAGGCGACCGTGAAGGGCATGATGCCGGACGACGTGCGCGCCACCGGCGCCGAAATCGTGCTCGGCAATACCTACCATCTGATGTTGCGGCCGGGCGCCGAGCGGATCGCGGAGCTCGGCGGCCTCCACACGTTCATGAACTGGCCGCTTCCGCTCCTAACCGATTCCGGTGGCTTTCAAATCATGTCGCTCTCCAAGTTGCGCAAGCTCACCGAAAACGGCGTGACATTCCGCTCGCATCTCGACGGCGCGATGGTCGAATTGACGCCGGAGCGCGCGATCGAAATCCAGGCATTGCTCGGCGCCGATATTTCGATGCAGCTCGACGAGTGCCTGAAATTGCCGGCGCCGCGCGAGGAAATCGCGCGCGCCATGCAGTTGTCGCTGCGCTGGGCCGAGCGCAGCAAGCGCGCCTTCGAAAGCCGCGTACGGAAGGGCGCGGCCCTGTTCGGCATCGTGCAGGGCGGCGACGACGCGTGCTTGCGTGTCGAAAGCGCCCGCGCGCTGGTCGCGATCGGTTTTGATGGCTACGCCATTGGCGGCCTGGCGGTTGGCGAGCCGCAGGCGGTAATGCTCAAGACCATCGAGGAAACCGTGCCGGCTTTGCCGGCCGATCAGCCGCGTTACCTAATGGGGGTCGGCACCCCGAACGATCTGCTCGAAGCCGTCGCGCGCGGCATTGATATGTTCGACTGCGTGCTGCCAACGCGTAACGGCCGGCACGGCACCGCCTTCACCCGTTTCGGCGCGGTCAATCTATCGAACGCGCGCCACGCGACAGATTCCGCGCCGCTCGATGCCGAAAGTGCGCATCCGGCCGCGCGGACTTTTTCGCGTGCTTACTTGCATCATCTGACGAAAGCCAACGAGATGCTCGGGCAGGTTCTGCTCTCGACCATCAATCTCGCCTATTACCAGGAACTGATGCGCGGCATGCGCGATGCCATTGCCGGGGGTCGCTTCGCGGAGTTTCGCGCGCAAACGCGGGAATTGTGGGCGAGGCCGGACTTGGGAGAATAATAATCCATGCCGTCGCTGATCGATCGCATCCGTTCTCGCCGAAGGCCGGTGTTCAAGCTGCCACCGAATACATGCGATGCGCATTGCCATGTGTTCGGGCCGGCGTCGCGGTTTCCCTACGCGCCGAACCGGCGTTACACGCCGGCGGATGCGCCGAAGGAAGCGTTAGCCGAACTGCATCGGCATCTCGGCATCGAGCGCACCGTGATCGTTCAGGCCAGCTGTCACGGCACCGACAACGCCGCGATGCTGGACGCCATTGCATCCAATCCCACGAATATTCGGGGCGTGGCCATTGTCGACGGCAGCTTCACCGACGCCGATTATCGCAAGCTGCACGATGGAGGCGTGCGGGGTGTGCGCTTCAATTTCGTCAAGCATCTCGGCGGCACGCCGGACCTCGACGTGGTTCGCCATGTTGTGGAGCGTATCAAGGGTATCGGCTGGCATGTGGTGTTGCATCTCGATGCGCCCAACATCGCGGAGTTTTCCGGGTTCATCCGCAGTCTGCCGTTGCCTTTCGTGATCGACCACATGGGACGCGTGCCGGCTTCGGACGGCACCGTGCAACCGGCATTTCAGGCATTGCTCGAACTGGTACGCATGGAGAATTGCTGGATCAAGGTCTGCGGCGCCGAACGAATTTCGCTGCCGCCTTATGCCGAGGCGGTGCCGATTGCCCAGGCGCTGATGGAAGCCTCGCCCGACCGCGCGCTGTGGGGCACCGACTTTCCCCATCCGAATGCCACTCACGAAGCGGACGAGGCCGACTTGGTCGATTTGGTGCCGAAGTTTGCCTTGGAACCGGTGGCGCAACGTCGGTTGCTGGTGGATAATCCGGCGCGACTTTATGGATTTGAGTGAATAAGAAATTCCGGAGGCGATGCGCATGACCACATCTGATGTGAAACCCGCGCGGATCGTGTGCCGTTGGTTGCTGCTCGCGATCGCCTTTGCAATGATTGCTGCGGCGCCGATCGGCGCGGCGCAAGCAAAATGGCCCGACCACCCCGTCAAACTGGTGTTGCCGTTCGGCGCGGGTGGCGTCGCCGACGTCACCTCGCGTATTTTGGCCGACAAATTGGGCGACAAGCTTGGCCAGCGCTTCGTGATCGAGAATATGCCCGGGCCCGGCGGTATTCAGGCAGCGCGCGCCGTCGTGGCAGCCGCGCCAGACGGTTATACGTTCGGCCTCGTCACCAATGGCACGGCGATCAGCGTCGCCGCGTTCAACAGTCTGCCGTTCGATCCGGTCAAGGACTTCGACATGGTGTCGACCATCGGCCTGTTCGATCTGGTGTTCGCGGTGAATGCCGATTCCGAATACAAAACGCTCGGCGATTTCATCAAGGCGGCCAAGGCCGCGCCCGGAAAATTGAATATCGGCACCATCGCGGTTGGTGGCACACAAAATCTCGGCGCCGAACTGTTCAAATCGCTCGCCGATATCAATGTGCAGATCGTACCCTACCGCAATTCGCCGGACATCGTCGTGGCGCTGCATCCGTAATGACGTGCAGATGCTGGTCGAATTTCCCCCGGCGATCCAGGGCCAAGCGGACAGCAATAAGTTGCGGGTGCTGGCAAGCTCCTCGCCGACGCGACCGGCATCGCAGCCGAATTTGCCGACCGTCGCCGAAACCGTAAAAGGCTACGAGGTGACGTCGTGGAACGGCATGTTCGCACCGAAAGGCACACCAAAGGACGTCATCGACGCGATGAACAAGGCGATGCACGAGATATTGGCATCGCCCGAGCTCAAGGCGCAATTCGCCAAAGTCGGTGTTGAGGCGCACGCCAGCACGCCCGCCGAGCTTATGAAGCGGCTCAGCGATGACATCGCAAAATGGAACGACGTCATCACCAAAGCCGGAATTGCCAGAAAATAACCGGCCGGCTTAGGGCATGCACGAAACATGAAGAAGAAGCCTTCGATCGCCGTGGTCGGCGCCGGCATGGGCGGCCTGGCGGTCGCCGCGACGCTGCGCCGAGCTGGAAATTGACGTGCAAGTCTACGAGCAGGCGGCCCGTTTCGGCCGTATCGGCGCCGGCATTCAGATGATGCCGAATTCGATGAAGGTGTTGCGCGGGATCGGAGTTGAAGATCGGTTACGGCAGACCGCGTTCGCGCCTTATTCGCATCTCAACCGGGTCGGCGATACCGGCGAAGTCACTCGCGAATTGCCGATGCCGGAAAGCCTCTATGGCGCGCCGTATCTGTGCATGCATCGGGCCGACCTGCATGGTGCGCTGCTTTCGGCCGTGCCCGGTGAAATCATTCATCTCGGCAAGAAGCTCGCCGGACTCGACCAGGCGGGTGGGCGCGTCACATTGCGTTTCGACGACGGCAGCAGCGCGAGCGCCGACGCCGTGATCGGCGCCGACGGCGTTCATTCGATTGTGCGCGACATCATCGTCGGCCCGGATGAGCCGATCCATCGCGGCCGCATTGCCTACCGCGCGGTGTTTGCGGCTGCGTTGATCGGACGCGATCTCGGCAATTCGCGCACCAAATGGTGGGGCGCCGACCGTCACATCGTGAATTATTACACCAACAAGACGAAGAGCGAGATCTACTTCGTCACCAGCGTGCCTGAGCCGGCCGAGTGGCTGACGCGCGAGTCGTGGTCGGCGAAAGGCGACATCAAGGAATTGCGCGCGGCTTACGAGGACTTTCATTCCGACGTCGTGGATATGCTCGCCGCCTGCCCGGATTGCCATAAATGGGCGATTCTCGAACGCGAGCCGCTGCCGCGCTGGAGCGATGGCCGTGTGGTGTTGCTCGGTGACTGCGCACATCCAATGACGCCTTACATGGCGCAGGGTGCGGCGACTTCGATCGAAGACGCCGCAGTACTGGCGCGTTGCCTCGACGAGGTCCAAGGCGAAGATATCGAGGGCGCGTTCCGGCGCTACGAGGCGCACCGTAAGCCGCGGACCTCGCTAGTGCAGGCGATCTCCAGCGCCAATACCTGGATGAAGGAAGGCGCGTCTGACACGAGTTGGCTGTATGGTTATGACGCTTGGAATGCAGCGCTCGACGCGCCGGCCGCGCACGCACCAGCCGCGTAAGTCAGGGTCCTTCGTAGAGCCAAGCCATGCTGTTCTGCGCGTCCGCGACGCTGCGGGACGACAGCATCTGGTCGCGCAGCTCGGCGCTCGGCCCGCGCGCGTGATAAAATTCGCCATAGACCCGCGCCATGATCTGTACCCGAGCGGTGCGCAGGTAACGCGCCTGCTGATAGGCGTGCAGCGCCTCCGGAATATCGTCAGGGGACGCGGCCACCATTTCGGCAAGGCACACCGCGTCCTCGGTCGCCATGCAGGCGCCTTGCGCCAGATATTGCAACATTGGATGCGCCGCGTCGCCGAGCAGCGCCACGCGGCCCTTGACCCAGTTCTTCACCGGCTCGCGGTCACACAGCACCCACATGCGCCAAGTCTCGATGCGCTCCAGCATGCGCAGCACCTCAGGCCGTTGACCGGTGAAATGCTTCCACAGCAGCTCTTTGCTGCCCTCGGCGTTCCAGCCTTCCTCGTAATGGTCGGAGTGAAACACCGCGACCAAATTGTAGAGTTCGCCGCGCCGCAGCGGGTAATGCACGAAATGGGTGCGCGGCCCCGCCCACAGCACAATGTCAGGCCGCCACAGATCCTTCGGCACCTGATCGCGCTTGAGCACTGCGCGATAGGCGATATGACCGGACACCCGTGGCTTTCCGTCGCCGACGATACGTTCGCGGATTTGCGACCACATGCCGTCACAGCCGATCAGCGCACGGCCTTCCGCGCGTTCGCCGTCGGCGAGCGTGACGCTGATGTGATCACCGTGGTCTTCGTAGCCGGTGACCTGCCGGTTGTTCTCCAACGTCACCAGATTGCTACCCTGACACGCGCGCAGGAACACGCCGTGAATATCGGCGCGATGCGTGACCGCATAGGGCTGCTTGAAGCGTTCCAGCGCCTGCTCGCCGAGCGGCATCTGAGTTATCAGTTTGCCAGTCAGGGCATCGCGCATTTCCATGCCGGTCGGGGTGTGGGCGTCCGCCAGCACGGCATCCTTCAACCCGATTTTCTCCAGCGCGCGAAAAATATTGGGGCCAAGCTGAATGCCGGCGCCGACTTCGCGGAATTCCGGCGATTGCTCGAGGACGCGTATCGGCACGCCTTGCCGGGCGAGCGCATAGGCGGTGGCAAGCCCACCGATCCCGCCGCCGGCGAGAATGATCGGCCGCGTTTCGCCATTCCGGGAAACCATGGATATTCCTTAAGCCGCTTAGAGGCGGCTGCAGACTAGAATCCGAGGCGCGCGCCGCCAAGCCAGATATGCGAGTTGTCAAAGAAAAACCCGCCGGTAATGAACCGGCGGGCTGCGACTGTACTTGCGTTGAAGTTTACTTGGTCATCTGGCCGCGAATTTCGCCGCCTTTATTGTTGGCAGTGTGCACGTTGACGTACCACTTGCCGGCCATCAGGTCGGCAGCTTGCTCGTCGGTCAGCGTAGCCGATCCTTCGAACGGGCTGGCGTTCGGGCTAATCGGTACGGCAACCCCGCCGTTTTTGCCAGGCTCGCCGGCATGGAAATGTGCGGCGGTGGCCGGTCCGGTCAGGTCCTTATAGGTGCCTTTCCACGACAGCTTCTTGCTGGCGGTGTCGAATGTCGCGGTGACCGCACCGCTGCCTTTGCTGTCGGTCGGCGGCACTTCGCTCGCGGCTTTGAGATCGGCTTTCATGTTGACCATGGCGGCCATGGCCGGAGATGCAACGGCCAGCGCGGTAGCGCAGGCGAGGGCGGTCACGGTAGACCGGAATAAAGACGTCATCGGGGCTCCTCCTTTGAAATGGGCTGTGGGCCAGCCTCATCGCGCAAACACCGTACCGCCGCGGCTATTCCGCCGCAATTCGGCTAATGCGAAACTTCGATAAAGGTGCGCGATTCCTGCCCGCAGGCATCGCAGGTCCAGTAGTGCTGGATGGTGCCGCCCTCGATGAATTCGGTGACTTCCGGTGCGATAAGCGCCTCGCCGCAATGCGGACAACGCTGATGTGACGCAAAATAACGCGAAAAGGCGGAGAACCCGGTTTGTTCGGTCGTGAGCCGCATGATCGTCTCCTCTTTCTCGGTCGCCCCCATGACGCGATGCGTAAGCGCCCATCGTGGCACCCGAAAGACCAATTGATGAAACTGCGGTGACGATAAAGCGGACGGCGGGCCGCAATCGTTAAGGCCGGCGATAGGCGGCAGATGATTTGTGGTGAGCGCGCTGGGACTCGAACCCAGGACCTACTGATTAAAAGTCAGTTGCTCTACCGCCTGAGCTACGCGCTCTTACCCGCGCGCTGTGTAGGGGCGGCACCCCGCGGGGTCAATAGGCGCAATAGGCACCTTGCCGTGTTGTTGAATTTGCGAGACGCTAACTCATTGCATCGAGGAACTGGAATGCCGATCGTCAATCGCGTCGCCGATTTTCACAACGACATCACGCAGTGGCGGCGCGACCTGCACGCCCATCCGGAGCTGCAATACGACGTGCATCGCACCGCCGCGACGGTCGCCGAAAAGCTCAAGTCATTCGGCTGCGACGAAGTGGTGCCCGGCATCGGCCGTACCGGCGTGGTCGGCGTCATCCGCGGCCGCAAAGGCCGGCTCAGAGGTGATCGGGCTGCGCGCCGACATGGACGCGCTGCCGATCGAGGAGGAGACACGGGTCTGCCTACAAATCGACCGTGCCGGGCAAGATGCATGCCTGCGGCCATGACGGCCACACCGCGATGCTGCTCGGCGCCGCGCGCTATCTTGCCGAGACGCGCAATTTCGCCGGCACCGCGGTGGTGATCTTCCAGCCCGCCGAAGAAGGCGGCGCCGGCGCCAAGGCGATGCTCGATGACGGCATGATCGACCGCTTCGGCATCGACGAGGTTTCGGCATGCACAATTATCCCGGCATGCCGGTCGGCAGTTTCGGCATCCGGCCGGGCCCGACCATGGCGGCGGCGGATTTCGTCATCATCGACATCGAAGGCCGCGGCGGCCACGCGGCGCGTCCGCACATCGCGGTCGATGCGGTGCTCGTCGGCGCGCAGATCATCACCAACATCCAATCGATCGTGTCGCGCAATGTCGATCCGCTCAAGTCTGCGGTGGTCTCGATCTGCATGTTCCGGGCCGGCAATACCGACAATGTCCTGCCGCAAACCGTCCAGTTGCGCGGCACCGCGCGCAGCTTCGATCCCGACGTGCGCGACCTGGTCGAGAAGCGGCTCAATGAGGTGGTCGAGGGCACGGCGATCGGCGCTCGGCGCCAAGGCGAAGCTGACCTACAGGCGCAATTATCCGGTGCTGTCGAACCACCCGAAGGAAACCGACTTCGCCGCCTCGATCGCCAAGGAGATGGCCGGCGACGCACAGGTCGACACCGACCTGCCGCCGATGATGGGCGCGGAGGATTTTTCCTTCATGCTCAACGCAAAGCCCGGCGCCTTCATCTGGATCGGCAACGGCGACAGCGCCGGCCTGCATCACCCGGCGTACAATTTCAACGACGACGGCGATCCCGTTCGGGACGTCGTATTGGGTCAGGCTGGTGGAAAAGGCGCTGCCGGCCTAACTCGCGTTACGGAACCAGTTCGCGCTGCTCGCGTTGGCGGGCGCACGGCGCCGACAGCCGGCACCTTGGCGACCGCGGCGCGCTGCGGCAGCAATTCGGCGAGCTTGGCATCGAGCGCGCGCCAGGTCGCGAACTCATTGAGCCGCGTGCGTTCGACCACCGCCAGTCCGACTGCGGCAATGAACGGCACGCTCTGGATCAGCAGCACGACCGCGAAAATATTGATCTCGCGGATTTCCTTGATGTTGGTCTGCACCAGCACGATGGCGCCGAGGATCAACAAGGCTGGCGAGAACAGCCTCCCATAACGCGCGGAAATCGCTGACGCGACGCATGCCGCCTTTCGATGTGCGCGTGAAGGGCAGGTGATCCTTGATCAAGCCGTGTCCGACCGCGCGCGCGACGGTCCATTGCACCGACATCGCGGCAAATACCGCGCCGAACAGATGGCGGGCCGGGATCTTCACCCGCAGGCGATACAGGGTCAAAAAGTGCGCCACCGAAACGATGAAGCTGGCGATGATCGGCAGCGTCAGAATCTTGTCCGGCACCGCGATGTCGAGGAAGGCGACGACCGGCACCCAGAGGATATTGAGCATCGCGACGACGACGCCGAGGCTTTCGGCGCCCAGCCAATTGAGCCAGCCGAGCGCGAATTCGCGCTTCTGATCGCGGGTCAGCCGGCTCGCGCCCGGCAGGAAGCGGCGCCAGTGCTTCTTCACGATCTGGAAGCCGCCATAAGCCCAGCGGTGACGCTGCTTCTTGTAGGCTTCGAAGCTGTCGGGCAGCAGGCCGTGGCCGTAGCGCTTGTTGGTGTAATGCGCCTGCCAGCCCAGCTCGAGGATCGAGAGGCCGAGATCGGTGTCTTCGCAAATGGTGTCGCTCGACCAGCCGCCGGCGGCGTCGAGCGCGGCGCGGCGAATAAGGCACATGGTGCCGTGCACGATGATGGCGTTGAATTCGTTCCGCTGCACCATGCCGATGTCGAAGAAGCCGGCGTATTCGGCATTCATGGCGTGATGCATCAGGCTGCGGGCGCCGTCGCGATGATCCTGCGGCGCCTGGACCAGGCCGACAGTCAGGATCGGCGAATAACGGCGTCAGGTCTTTGAGCCAGTCCGGCTGCGACGACATAGTCGGCGTCGATAACGCCGATCACTTCGGCGTCCGGCGCGGTATGCGACAGCGCCAGCCGCAGCGCGCCGGCCTTGTAGCCTGCCAGGTTTTCGGCGTTGAGGAATTTGAAGCGCTCGCCGAGCGTCGCGGCAGTGCTCTTCGATCGGCCGCCACAAGGCGGGATCGGGCGTGTTGTTGACGACCACAATGCATTCGAAATTCGGATAATCGAGCCGCGACACCGCATCGAGCGTCTGGCGCAGCATTTCCGGCGGCTCGTTATAGCGCGGGTACGTGGATCGAAACTTTCGGCGCAAAACCTTCCGGCGCCAGCGGCGGCGAACTGATCAGCCGGAGCGGCTTGCGGCCGAATGCGATCGCCGCGATTTCCTCGATGCGCGCTAGCGCGATGATGACAAGCGGGATCAGCAGAACGCTGCCAAGGCCAAGCGCCAATGCCGCGCCGACGACAAAGTAATGTCCGTTCCAGTATCCGAACATGACCGCGAGCCAGGCGCCGACGCCATTGGCGCGACCGGCAAGCAGTAAGGCCTGTCGCGACACTGGCGCGGCTCATGGACAAGGATCGGCAGGGACAGCAGAAGGCCAAGCAGCAGCGCAACGCCGGCAAGCTTCCAGTGGTCGGGATCGGTCAGGCTGCCCGACCATGCGAACTTGGGTTGGCGCGATGCGTCGAACAGACCCCAGTAAGGACCGACGCCGCCTTCATTGATCTTCCACGGCTGATCGATCGCTTCGACGATGTTGTAGTCGATGCCGTAAGTTTCGGCCTTGGTCGCGAACTCGCGCAGCACCTTGGCCTGCTCGAATGCGACCGGGATTGGCGTTCTTGAGATTGTAGCCCGCGCTCGGCCAGCCGAATTCGGCGATCACGATGCGCTTGCCGGGATAGGCCTGGCGCAACTTGTCGTAGATCAAGATGGCTTGATCGACCGCCTGATTTTCCGGGAAGCCTTCCCAGTACGGCAGGATGTGCGCGGCAATGTAGTCGACGGCCGACACCAGTTCAGGATGTTCCATCCAGACGTTCCAGATTTCACCGGTCGTGACCGGCACGCTGACCGACCGCTTGACGCGCTGAATCATCTGGACGAGGTCGTCGACCTTTTGGTCGCCACGATAAATCGTTTCGTTGCCGACGATGACGCTGTTGACGTTGCTATGCCGCTTGGCGAGGTCGATGGCCGAGCGGATTTCGCGCTCGTTGCGGTCCTTGTTCTTGTCGATCCAGGCGCCGACCGAAACGCGCAGGCCGAATTCATTGGCGATCCCGGCGACCTGTTCGACACCGCCGGTCGACGAATACGTTCGCAGTGCGCGCGTCAGTGGCGCCAGCAACCGCAGGTCGTTTCGGATTTGATCAGCTTGCGGGCGGTCGCCCGACGTCGGGATTGGCCGACTTCGCATAGGGCGCGTAGGACACGCTGGCCAATTGATTATTGAAGTCGAGAGCCTTGGTTTGCTCCCGCGTCAATGCCCACAAGCCCGGCATGCACGCACGCCACAAGGGCGATTACGGCAGCAACGGAGCGCATACTCACAACCACTTGGGGCAGGACTTCAGAACCCCGAACCCGTCCCCTGGGCTCGACCGATGCTTTACTCTGCGGCAGTGCAGCGTAACTCGGCTTAAGGTGTTGACTCAAGTAGGAAACGGACATGGCAAATCCGAGGCACAGACATACCGATTGAAAAAAATTCGCCCTCGTGGACCAACGTCGTTAACGGGCGGGGGTTCCGTTGGTGGGAGCCGGGACCTGCGCGGCAACCGGCGGCGGTCGGCGGCAACGTCGGGTCGATCCAGCACGCGTGCACCCGGCCGTTGAGGCTGTCCTGGGCCTTCGGATCGATGTTTCCCTGCTTCACTAAGCAGCGGAAGGTCGCCTGGATATGGCCGCTCGGGCAGCCGAAGCGGTCGTAGAGATCGAGGTGGCGAAAGGCAGTGTCCAGATCGTCCCGCCAAAGCAGGCTAACGACGCGACGGCCGAGCCAAACGCACTCGGGATTCCCGGCCGGACCGGTCAAAAGACGGGCGGCCTCGGCAATTTCATCGATCTTCTTCTGGGTTTCCTTGGCGGCATCGGCCGGCGATTTCTGCTCGGGAGGCTTCTGCTCGCCGGATCTGCGCGAATACAGATGCATTGGTGGCACAGAGCAAAATCGCCCCGCCCACCAAAGCGCTCAAGCTACGCGAACTGAAATACCGCATCATTCTGCTGGATTTTGCCGCCGCGCCAAAACCGAACGCCTCGTTTGAAGGTCGATTAGGTCAGTAATACGGCGTCCTGTCGTCACTCCGCTGCCCGGCGATGTGGCCCCAACTGTCCAGTTTTGTCCAGCACGAGACGCCGGAATGCTAAACGGCCGGCCGGAGCGTTCCGCGACCTTGGCAGGTTACGGGGCGCGGGATAAGCCGGACGTTACGTTATTCCGGGCTCGAGGCGGCGATGCGGCTCGTTCTTGCACTTTTCGCGGTCTCAGCCGCCGTTATTGCCGGCGTCTGGGCCTGGCTTGGTAAACCGGTTTCGATACCGGCGGCTCCGCTGGTGACCGGCAAACTCTACTGCGTTTCCTATGCGCCGTTTCGCGGCAGCCAAACGCCGCTCGACCCCGCGACACATATCGAACCGGCCCAGATCGAGGCCGACCTGACGAAACTCTCCCGACTGACCGATTGCGTCCGGACCTATTCGGTCGATTTCGGGCTTGAACGGATCGTCGAGATCGCCGGCCGCCACGGTATGCAGGTGATTCAAGGGCTTTGGCTATCCAGCGACGCGGAAAAGAACCACATCCAGATTGAGACCGCAGTGGCACTCGCCAACCGGTTTCCCAGCGCGATCCGCGCAATGGTGGTCGGCAACGAAGTGCTGCTGCGCGGCGAAATGTCGGCGGAGACGCTGGCGCAGACCATTCGCGCGGTAAAGGCGCGGGTGCCGGTGCCAGTCACCTACGCCGATGTGTGGGAATTTCTGTTGCGCAATCCCGATGTCGCGGCGGCGACCGACTTCATCACCATCCACATTCTGCCGTATTGGGAGGACTTCCCGATCGCCGTGCAGAATGCCGGCGCGCATGTCGATGCGATCCGCGCCCGCGTCGCAGCCGCGATCGTTGGGAAGGATATTCTGATCGGCGAATTCGGTTGGCCGAGCGCCGGGCGAATGCGGGAAGGCGCGCTGCCGTCGCCCGCCAATCAGGCCAGCGTGATCCAGGATGTGTTGGCGCGAGCGCGGCAAGGAAATTATCGCGTCAATATTATCGAGGCGTTCGATCAACCCTGGAAGCGCGCGCTGGAAGGCACCGTCGGCGGTCATTGGGGTTTGTTCGACAACAAAAATCGTGAACAAAAATTCCGTTGGGGTGAGGGAGTTTCGAACCATCCGAACTGGCTGTGGCAGGCCGCTGGCGGACTTATGTTTGCGGCTTTTATTTTCGGCGTGGCGGCGCGCGCGCGCCAACGTGAGATCGCGTTGCGCGATTGGCTAGCGGTTGCTGCCAGCGCCAGCCTTGGCGGAATTTTCATTGGCTGGACGATTGAGAATATTCCAATCGAAAGTCTCGGGCCCGGCGGCTGGAGTCGCTCGCTGGCGATTGCCGCGACTGCGTTGCTGGCGCCGCCGCTCGCGGTCGCCGCACTCACCTCTGGCATGACGATACCAAGCTTTGCCGCCATTCTCGGACCGGCCGGACAACGCACGCGCGATCCGCTCGCGCGCTCTTACGGTGTCGTGCTGATCGCACTTACGGTGCTGGCAATCATGGTGGCGCTCGGTCTGGTGTTCGATCCGCGCTACCGGGATTTTCCGTTCGCGCCCTTTACGGCGGCCGTTGCCCCGTTCGCCTTGCAGCGCTTGTTGGCCGTGTCGGCGCGCGGTGTGCGGGAGGTTGCGGAAATGATCGCCGCCGTTCTGCTGGCGGGCGCCGCGGTCTACATCGCAATCAATGAAACCTGGGCGAATTGGCAGTCACTATGGCTGTGCGCCACGTTGCTGGCGCTGGCGGCTACTCTGGCTCGGGCGCGCGCCGCGCAAAACTGACGACCAGCAGCCCGACCGCCAAAGCCGACAGCGCAACATTGTAAAGTACGATGCCGAACCCGGCGGCGGCGAGCGCGACGGCAAAAAACACCAAAGAGGGCCGCAGTAAATTAAGTATCGCAGCAATCATCGCGATGGCGCCGAATACCGAATAAGTGAACAGCGCAATCGCAATCCGGCGAGAGAAACACAGCCAGGTGTTGAGGCCGGCTTCACAAGCGAGCCCGACCGACGAAAGCTCGATCACCAGGTAGCGCAGATAGAGCGCATAACCGAGCGAGCAAAAGCCGACGATCAGAAGCCCGTTGGTCGCCCGCGCGCTCGGCAGGAAGAGCTTCATGGCGCCGGCTCCGTCAGCGGCAATCAGAGCAATGCCGCGCTTTGGGCATTGAACGTGGTCGGCCGGCAATTGGCGCGCGCCGCGATCAGCCGGGCGCACAACTGTCCGGCGGCAGTGCCATTAGGCAGTGGGCCGAGTATCAAGCGATAGTCCGGAACGCCGGATTTGCGCTGCCGCATGGTCATCATGACGTGAAGCTCGCCGACATAGGGTCCGAAACTGGATTTCATGGCCGCCCAATGTGCGCGCAACGCCTCCGGCGTCGAAGCACCGCCGATATCGACACCGATCTCGGGCTTTGGCGGCGCTTGCTCGGATTCAGGCGCCGGCGGCGGCAGGCTGGCAATTCGTTCGGGCGGCAGCGGAACCGGGTCCGGTATCGCAGCTGCGGCAGGAATGTTGGCCTGCGCGGGGGCTTGCGTCGCCGGGGCACTGATCGCGGGAGGCGGTGCCGGTGGTGCGCTCGCTTCCAGAGCCGGTGCGGCAGCGGCTGGCGGTTGTTTTGCCGCCGGCAGAGTGGCTTGAGCTTTTTCGCGGCTCGCCAGTTCGGCGGCCTGGCGCTTGACCGAGCCGGTGACGTCTTCAAGCGTATGTTCGAGCGCGGCCAGACGCGCACCGAGCCGGTCGCGGTCAGCGGCAAGCAGACGCAGATTTTCGGTAAGCTTCTGCACTTCGGCCGTGTTCTGCGGTGACGCTGTGGCTTGCGGCGGCGTTGGCGGAATTTGCGCAACGGCGACGACGGGCGGTGTCGGCTCGATAACGGTGTTGATGGCAACGTGGAGACGTTGCGCGCCGCTCTCGCTGCCGGCCACCAGCGTCAGGACGAAAATCGCACTCATGGCGCCGGCGCCCCAGCACGACAGCCGCCACAACGGTGTTTTGTCACGGCGCTGTCTGATCGGCACAGATGTGTTTGCCGGTGCACTCGGCATGCCGGTCTCCTTGCGGCGAATCATTGAAAACATTAGCAGAATCCAGCGATCCCCGCTTTGTGGCGGATCACGGCCGGTCTTTTGCTCTCAGCCGTGCTCGGTTATGAGACGCGCTATGAGACGCGCTATGAGCCGAAGAACTTGCCTTGCGATCGTGCTCGCCGCCGGCGAAGGCACGCGCATGCGATCGAGCCTGCCCAAGGTTCTCCATCGCGTCGCCGGACGCTCGCTGCTCGGTCATGTGTTGCAGGCGATCGGCAGTGCGGATACGCGCGTCGCGGTAGTGACGCCGCCGAACCATGCGGCGGTTGCGGACGAGGCGCGCGCCGTCGCGCCGCAATCTTGGGTTTTCGTGCAGAAAAAACGTCGCGGCACCGCGCACGCGGTGCTCGCCGCCAAGCCGGCGCTCAAGCGGGGCGCCGACGACATCCTGATATTGTTCGGCGACACGCCGCTGGTGCGTCCTGCGGTGCTTGAAGGATCTGCGTTCCGCCATCGCGAACGGCGCCGCGGTCGCGGTGCTGGGGTTTCGCCCCGCCGATCCGACCGGTTATGGCCGTTTGGTAGTGGAGGGCGGCGCCTTGATTGCGATCAGGGAAGACAGCGACGCGAGCGCCGCGGAACGACAAATCGGCCTGTGCAATGGCGGGCTGATGGCGCTGGCCGGCAACAAGGCCCTGCGCGATTCTGGAACGGATCGGCAATTCCAACCGCAAGGCTGAATATTATCTGTCCGATGCGGTTGCCATTGCCCGCGACATGGGCTTGAAGGCGGTGGCGATCGACGCCGAGGAGGACGACGTGCGCGGCATCAATACCAAGGCGCAACTGGCGGAAGCTGAAGCGGTGATGCAGCGGCGGCTGCGCGCGGCGGCGATGGAAGCCGGCGTCACGTTGATCGCGCCCGACACAGTTTTTCTCGCGGCCGATACCAAATTCGGCAAGGACGTCACCGTCGAGCCGCATGTCGTGTTCGGCAAAGGTGTCGTGATCGAGGATGGCGCGCTGATCCGTTCGTTCTCGCATCTAGAAGGCGCCCGCGTCGGCAAGGGCGCGCGGGTTGGTCCTTATGCGCGGTTGCGGCCGGGCGCCGATCTCGGCCACGACGTCCACATCGGGAATTTCGTCGAGGTCAAAGCCGCTAAGATCGAGAAGGGCGCCAAGGCCAATCATCTCGCCTATATCGGCGATGCGCGGGTCGGGGCGGGCGCTAATGTCGGCGCCGGAACGATCACGTGCAACTACGATGGCGCTGCCAAGCATCGCACCGATATCGGCAAGAATGCCTTCATCGGCTCGAATAGCGCGCTGGTGGCGCCGGTGAAAATTGGCGATGGTGCCTATATCGGGTCCGGCTCGGTCATTACGAAAAACGTTCCGGCCAATTCGCTGGCCTTGGAGCGCAGCGAGCAGGTCGTTAAGCAAGGCTGGGCCAAGCGCTTGCGCAACTCGAAATCGCTAGGCAAAAAGAAGAAATCACCCAATAAGCGCCGCAAGGGCACCTGACACACGGCGAAACGCCTTGTGATTTCCCTTCTCGGGCTGCCGCTGGCTTAACACGAAATTGGCGCGCGGAACTCGCGTTGCAGGGGCTACACCGGCCGATGTGCGGAATTGTTGGAATTATCGGGCGCCAAGCCGTCGCCGGCCAATTGGTCGATGCGCTGAAGCGCCTTGAATACCGCGGCTATGACTCCGCCGGTGTTGCGACGCTGGAAAATGGCACGCTGACGCGCCGGCGCGCCGAGGGGAAGCTGCGCGCCCTGGAAGAAAAGCTGAAACGTGAGCCGCTGGCCGGCAAGATCGGCATCGGTCACACCCGCTGGGCGACTCATGGACGGCCCACCGAGAAAAATGCGCATCCGCATGCCACCGAAAAGGTGGCCGTCGTTCACAACGGCATCATCGAGAATTTTCGCGAGCTGCGCGAAAAGCTGGGCAGCAGCGGCGCAAAGTTCGGCAGCGAGACCGATACCGAGGTTGTTGCGCATCTGGTCACGCAAGAAATGAAATCGGGAAAATCGCCAGTCGAGGCGGTTGGTGCGGCGCTCAAGCAATTGCGCGGCGCTTTCGCGCTGGCCTTTCTGTTCGCCGGCGAAAACGACTTGATGATCGGCGCCCGCAAGGGTGCGCCGCTCGCCGTCGGCTTCGGCAAAGGCGAAATGTATCTCGGCTCGGATGCCATCGCGCTGGCGCCGTTCACCGACACGCTCAGCTATCTCGAGGACGGCGACTGGGCGGTGATGACGCACAATGGCGTCGAAATTCGCGATGAGCGGGACCGCAAGGTCGAACGGGCGATCATCAAGTCGTCTGTCTCCGCCAATCTGGTCGACAAGGGTAACCACAAGCACTTTATGGCCAAGGAGATCCACGAGCAGCCGGAAGTGGTCGGCCATACGCTGGCGCATTACATCGATATGACCGCGGAGCGAGTGGCGCTGCCGTTCGAACTGCCATTCGATTTCAAAAGCATCAAACGCCTGTCGATCTCCGCCTGCGGCACCGCCTTCTACGCCGGGCTGGTCGCTAAATATTGGTTCGAGCGTTTCGCGCGGCTGCCGGTCGAAATCGATATCGCCTCGGAATTCCGCTATCGCGGCGCGCCGCTCGAAGCCGGCGATCTCGCCGTGTTCATTTCGCAATCGGGCGAGACGGCCGACACGCTGGCGACATTGCGTTACGCCAAAGAGCAAAAGCAGAACATACTTTCGGTCGTCAATGTGACGTCATCGACTATCGCGCGCGAGAGCGACGTGGTCATGCCGACATTGGCCGGGCCGGAGATCGGCGTCGCCTCGACCAAGGCATTTACCTGCCAGCTCGCGGCATTGGCCTGCCTCGCGCTCGCGGCCGGCCGCGCCCGCGGCGTTTTGTCTGAAACAGATGAGCAAAACCTGGTGCGCGCGCTGATCCAGGTGCCGCGCCACATGGCCGAGGCGCTGGCGCTTGAGCCGCAAATCGAGAAACTTGCGCAGTTGCTCGCCAAACACCGCGACGTGCTCTATCTCGGTCGCGGCACCAGCTATCCGATCGCGCTCGAAGGCGCGCTCAAGCTCAAGGAAATTTCCTACATTCACGCGGAAGGCTATGCCGCAGGCGAACTCAAGCATGGGCCGATCGCCCTGATCGACGAGACCATGCCGGTTGTCGTGATCGCGCCGTTCGATCGGGTGTTCGAAAAGACCGTTTCGAATATGCAGGAAGTCGCAGCGCGTGGCGGCAAAATCATCCTGGTCACCGATCCGAAAGGTGCGGCGGAGGCGACCATCCAGTCGACTGAGACGCTGACCTTGCCGGACATGGCTTCGACGGTGACGCCGCTGGTCTACGCTATCCCGGTGCAATTGATCGCCTACCACGCTGCAGTCGCGCTCAATACCGACGTCGACCAGCCACGCAATCTCGCGAAATCGGTCACGGTCGAATAGAATGGTGGCATGGCCGACCTGCTGAACCCCATCGATCTGCCGCCGCTTGAGCCGGCAAAACCGCCGGTGCCGCAAATCGGGATGTTGGCGCGGCTGCGCAATTATTTTCTGACTGGACTTATTGTCGCGGGGCCGGTTGCCGTCACCGCCTGGCTGACCTGGTCGTTCATCAAATGGGTCGACAATCTTGTCGCGCCGCTGATCCCGCCGGCGCTGCGGCCCGAAAGTTATTCGCCGGTACCGATCCCGGGCACCGGGCTGGTGATCGCGCTGGTCGGCTTGACGCTGCTTGGTTTCCTCACCGCGAATTTGGTCGGCCGCACGCTGGTCGGTTGGGGTGAAAGCCTGCTTGGCCGCATGCCGATCGTGCGTCCCGTCTATAAGACCATGAAGCAGATCTTCGAGACCCTGTTTTCGAAGTCGGGATCGAGCTTCCGCAAGGTGGCGCTGGTCGAATTTCCAGCGCCCGGCATGTGGTCGCTGGTCTTCCTGTCGCAAGCGCCGAGCGGTGACATTTCCGACCGGTTGCCGAAAAAAGAACACGTCTCGGCCTTCATGCCTTGCACGCCCAATCCGACCACAGGCTTCTTCTTTTACGTGCCCCGCGACGCATCTGATCGAGCTCGACATCACGGTCGAGAGCGCGATGACTTTGCTGATTTCCGCCGGCATGGTGCAGCCGGATACGCACCCCGACGCGCAAACCAAGCTGGCGGCGCTGGCGGAGACCGCCCGCACGGCTCAAGCGGTGCGGCAGACCACCCTGGCGAAATGATCAGCCGGCGCTGATGAGCCGGATCGCATCGTCTTTCTCGAACAGATATAACAGGGTCCGCAGCGCCTTGCCGCGCGGCGAAGTTAAGGCGGGATCGCGGTTGAGCGCCAGCGCGGCGTCGTCGCGCGCGGCGCCGAGATATTTGCCATGAAATTCAATGCGCGCTAGCCGAAAATCCGGTAGGCCGCTCTGCCGCGTCCCGAGCAGATCGCCTTCGCCGCGCAGCCGCAGATCTTCCTCGGCGATACGGAAGCCATCCTCTGTCTCGCGCAAGATTGCCAGCCGCGCTTTTGCGGTTTCGCCGAGCGGCGCCTTTATAGAGCAGTAGGCAGGTCGACTTGCCGTGGCCACGGCCGACGCGGCCGCGCAGTTGATGCAATTGCGCTAGCCCGAACCGCTCGGCGTGCTCGATCACCATCACGGTCGCTTCCGGAACATCGACACCGACTTCGATAACCGTCGTAGCGACCAGCAGCCGGCTCTCGCCCGACGCAAACCGCGCCATGGCGGCGTCCTTGTCGGCGCCTTTCATGCGGCCGTGAATCAGATCGACGGCGTCGCCAAATTTTTCCTGCAATTCCTTGAAACGCGCCTCGGCCGCGGCAAGATCGATCTTTTCAGAATCTTCCACCAGCGGGCAGACCCAATAGGCGCGCTGGCCTTCCGCCAAGGCGCGGCCGACCGCGTCCTCGACTTCGCCGAGCCGCGATAACGGAATGGTGCGGGTGTCGATCGGCTGGCGCCCGGCGGGCTTTTCGCGCAATTCGGAGACGTCCATGTCGCCGAAAGAATGTCAGCACCAGAGTGCGCGGGATCGGCGTCGCGGTAAGCACCAGCACGTCGACCGACTTCGCCCTTTTGCGTCAGCGCCAGCCGTTGATGCACGCCGAAGCGATGCTGCTCGTCGACGATGGCAAGCGCCAAATCGCTTGAATACGACTTCATCCTGGAACAGCGCGTGGGTGCCGACTAGAAGATCGATGTCGCCGCTTGCCAGCCGGGCCGAGTATGTCCTCGCGCTCCTTGCCGCGCTCGCGGCCGGTGAGGATGGCGGAGCGCAAATCGGCAGCCTTCGCGAGCGGCGCGATGGTCGCATAATGCTGCCGCGCCAGAATTTCGGTAGGCGCCATCAAGGCGGCTTGGCGGCCGGCCTCGATGGCCGCCGAAGCGGCGATCAACGCCACTACCGTCTTGCCGGAGCCGACATCGCCTTGCAGCAGCCGCAGCATGCGTTGCGGGAGCGCAAGGTCGGTCGTGATGTCGTCCACAGCGCGTTGCTGCGACGGCGTTAGCGAATAAGGAAGAGCCGCAAGAATTTTTGCCCGCAATAACCCTTCGCGGCGCTTCCGCGACCCGGCTGGCGGCGCATCGCGCGAACGGACCAAAGACAGCGCGAGCTGGCCGGCCAGCAATTCGTCATAGGCTAGCCGGGTCCAGGCCGGGCCTTCGGGTCGCACGTCTTGCGGGTTCGGCCGGGCGATGCAGCGCGCGCAACGCGGCGCTGAAAGGCGGCAGGTGTTCGCGTGAAATCCAGGCTTCGTCCTGCCACTCCGGCAGTCTCGGGCAGTTTTTCGCAATGCGCCGTCCACGGCGCGACGCACATTGCCGAGCGCGAGGCCTTCGGTGAGCGGATAGACGGGCTCGACCAGCGGCAGGTTGGCGAAGCCGGCCTCGTCGACCACGCGGTCTGGATGCACCATCTGCAACATGCCGTCGTAAAATTCGGCGGTGCCGGAGACGTAACGTTGCTCGCCAATCGGCAGAAGTTTCTCCAGACTGCTCCTTGCGGGCATGAAAAAACGTCAGCGTGATGTCGCCGGTGTCGTCGCTGGCGAGCACGCGGTAGGGCGCGCGGGCGCGATGCGGCGGCGCGGGACGGTGTTCCTCGACCGTCACCGCGACGGTCACCACCTGGCCGGGTCGCACCTCGCGCAGTTTCGGCCGCGCGCGGCGATCGATCGTGCCGGACGGCAAATGAAACAACAGATCGAGTATGCGCGGCGGATCGTGGCCGAGGAGGTGCGCGTATAAGCTGCCCCAGCTTCGGCCCGATGCCGGAGCAGGCTGGTCAGGGTGGCAAACAGCGGGTTGAGCAGAGCCGGACGCATCGCCTCATGCTGGCTCGCGCGTCTCGCGCGATGCGCTGTGGAGAGGAGAATGCCGCTGACAATCCGCGAGGAGCGCCCTATATAAATCCTCGCCCGGCTTCGTCCGGGCTATCGGCATTTGGAGAACTGGTGACGACGCGATCGAGTGAAGGCCTGGACGAGCGGCGCCGGCGCCTGTTGTTCCGCTCTTGGCATAGCGGCATCCGCGAGGTCGACCTGGTCATGGGGCCGTTCGCCGACGCTCGGCTTGCGGGCCTGAGCGACGCAGATCTCGAGCGGTTCGAAACTTTGCTGAGCGTGCCGAGCCCGCAATTGATGGCGTGGGTAATGGGTGAAGAGGTGCCGCGAGACCGGATTCGATACTTCGCTGCTGACGCGGCTGCGCGATTTCCATCTCGACAAGAATAAAGCATGAGCGGGAAGACGACATCTCCGGCCGCGCGGCTCAAACCCGGCGAAGCCGCTGACTCTGGCGCAGGTCGCAGACGGCGCCGAAGGGCTTGTGCTCGGCCGATCTGGCGCGTGCGGTTGCCGCGCGTGCCGATGCGCCGGCCATCAGCCTCGCCGTTGTGTGCCGCGACGGTCAGCGCATGGCGGCGCTGTCGCGCGCGCTGGAATTTTTTGCGCCCGATGTCGAAACGCTGGAATTCCCGGCCTGGGATTGCCAGCCTTACGACCGCGTCTCGCCGAACGCGTCTTTCGTCGCGCAGCGCATGACGACGCTGTCGCGGCTTGTCCGCGTGAAAGGGCGCGAGCGGCCGTCAGTGCTTGCTGACGACCGTCAACGCCGCGCTGCAACACGTGCCGGCGCGGGACTATGTGGCGCGCAATGCGCTGTCGGTCGCGCCGGGCAATGTGCTCGGCATGGCGAGCGTGGTCGAATGGCTGGAGCTCAACGGCTTTAGCCGCGCTTCGACAGTGCGCGAGGCTGGCGACTACGCGGTGCGAGGCGGCATTCTCGATCTGTTTGCGCCGGGCATGGATTTGCCGGTGCGTCTCGATTTCTTCGGCGACACGCTGGAGACGATCCGCAGTTTCGACCCGCAGACCCAGATCAGCGAGGGCCAGCTTCGCGGCCTCGATCTGGTGCCGGTCGCGGAATTTCAGCTCGTCACCGAGACCATCCGCCGCTTCCGCACTGGCTATGTGGCGCAGTTCGGCGCCAGCACGCCGGACGATCTGCTCTACGAAGCGGTGAGCGAGGGACGCCGTTACCCCGGAATGGAACATTGGCTGCCGTTGTTTCATGACAAGCTCGACACGCTATTCGATTATCTGCCGGGCAGTCCCGTGGTGCTGGAGCCCTTGGCGGCCGATGCTGCGCGCGAGCGATTGACGCAGATTACGGATTATTACGAGGCCCGCACGCAGGCGCTGCGCGACGGCGTGACGCCGCCATACAAGCCGCTGCCGTCGGACCGGCTCTATCTCAGCGAGGCGGAGTGGCAGAAGCGGCTCGACATTTCGCCGCGGCGCTGATCTCTCGCCGTTCGACGTTCCCGACGCCGACAACGTCATCGATATCGCCGCGCGCGCCGGCCATAATTTCACGGCCGAGCGCGCCGAGCCGGGCGGCAACGTATTCGAAGCGGTGAGCCGCCACGTGCAGGCATTGCAGGCAGCAGGACGCCGCGTCGTGATCGCGTTATGGAGCGACGGCGCGCGCGAGCGCATGCGGCATGTGCTTGCCGACCACCAATTGCCCAACCTGACGGAAGTTGCGAACTGGTCCGCAGGCGCTCGCGCTGCCGAAATCCGCGGTCGCGCTCGCGGTGCTGGGCATCGAGAGTGGTTTTGAGACCGGCGACATTGCCGTCATCAGCGAGCAGGACATTCTCGGCGACCGGCTGGTACGGCCGCGCCGCGCCGCGCGCCGCGCGGAGAATTTCATCGCCGAGGTCACCAGCCTCGCGCCCGGCGATCTGGTGGTGCACGTCGATCACGGCATTGGACGATTCACCGGGTTGCAGGCGATCGAGGCGATGGGCGCGCCGCACGACTGCCTCGAAATCCATTATGCCGACGACACCAAACTGTTTCTGCCTGTCGAAAATATCGATTTGCTGTCGCGCTATGGCGCCGAACAAGCCAATGTCGAGCTCGACCGGCTTGGCGGCGGCAATTGGCAGGCGCGCAAGGCGCGGATGAAGAGCCGCATCCGTGAGATTGCCGGCGAACTCATCAAGATCGCGGCGGAGCGGCTGCTGCGCGAGGCGCCAAAACTGACCGTGCCTCCGGGCGCTTATGACGAATTTTGCGCCGGTTTTCCTTATGAGGAGACCGAGGATCAGCTCGCCGCGATCGAGGCGACGCTCGCCGATCTGTCCAGGGGCCGTCCGATGGATCGCCTGATCTGCGGCGATGTTGGTTTCGGCAAGACCGAAGTGGCGTTGCGCGCCGCCTTCGTTGCCGCCATCAGCGGCAAGCAGGTCGCCGTCGTGGTTCCGACCACGCTGTTGTCACGTCAGCACTTCAAAACCTTCACCGAGCGCTTTCGCGGTTTTCCCGTCAATGTCGCGCAGGCGTCGCGGCTGGTGCCGGCCCCCGAACTCGCCAAGGTGAAAGCCGGACTCGCCGACGGCTCAATCGACATCGTCATCGGCACTCATGCGTTGCTCGGCAAAGGCATCAGCTTCCGGGACCTGGCGCTGCTGGTGGTCGACGAGGAGCAGCATTTCGGCGTCACCCATAAAGAAAAGCTCAAGCAGTTGCGCGCCGAAGTTCATGTGCTGACGCTGACCGCGACGCCGATTCCGCGCACGCTGCAACTGGCGCTCACCGGCGTGCGCGACCTCTCCATCATCGCTTCGCCGCCGGTCGACCGCCTCGCGGTGCGGACATTCGTATCGCCGTTCGATCCGCTGGTGGTGCGCGAGGCGCTGCTGCGCGAGCGCTATCGCGGTGGGCAATCGTTTTATGTCTGCCCGCGTATCGAGGATCTTGCCGGCGCCAAACAGTTTCTCGACAAACACGTGCCGGAAGTGAAAGTCGCCGTCGCGCACGGGCAGATGCCGCCCACCGCGCTAGACGATATCATGTCGGCCTTCTACGACGGCAAATACGACGTCCTGCTGTCGACCACCATCATCGAATCCGGCCTCGACATCCCGACCGCCAACACGCTGATCGTCCACCGCGCCGACCGCTTCGGCCTGGCGCAGCTTTATCAATTGCGCGGCCGGGTCGGGCGCTCCAAGTTGCGCGCCTATTCGTTGCTGACGCTGCCGGCGCAAGCCAAGATCACGCCGCAGGCCGAGCGTCGGCTCAAAGTGCTGCAATCGCTCGACACGCTTGGCGCCGGATTCCAGCTTGCGTCGCACGACCTCGACATTCGTGGCGCCGGCAATTTGCTCGGCGAGGAGCAGTCCGGCCATATTAAGGAGGTCGGCTTCGAGCTTTATCAGCAGATGCTGGAAGAGGCGGTGCTCAGTCTCAAGGCTGGTATTACCGCGCCGGTCGCCGACCGCTGGTCGCCGCAGATCACCGTCGGCACGCCGATCCTTATTCCCGACGAATACGTTGCCGATCTGTCGGTGCGCTTGGCGCTGTATCGCCGGCTGGCTGAGATCGAGGAGGAACGCGAGATCGAAAGTTTCGCGGCCGAGCTAGTCGATCGCTTCGGCAAGTTGCCGCAAGAGGTCGAGCATCTTCTGCAAGTGGTTGCGATCAAGGCGCTGTGCCGACGCGCCAATGTGGAGAAGATCGAGACCGGGCCGAAAGGCATCGTGTTGTCGTTCCGCGATAACATTTTCGCCAATCCGGACGGGCTGATCGCCTATATCCGCGAGCGCGGCAGCGAGGCGCGGGTGCGCCCCGATCAGAAGCTGGTATTCTTCGAGGATTGGGACAGCGCCGAGCAGCGGCTCAAGGGCACGGCGGCGGTATTGCGCAAGCTCGCCTCAATCGCCGAACGCGCGAAGGCCGCCTGACTATTCCGCGGCGTCGGTTTTGGCCTGTTGCTGTTCTTGCGCCGCGCGATCGATCGCCTGCGCCAGATATTCCGGCGCCTGCGCACCCGACACCGCCATCACGCCGCCGAAGATGAAGCAGGGCACACCCTCAATGCCAGCTTCCTTCGCCGCCACGGCCTCGCGTTCAATCTCGGCGACATCTTTGTCACTGGCCAGCCAGCCGCGCACGTCGTCGATTTTCAAGCCAACGTCTGCCGCGGCGCGCGCCAGCACCTCGCTGTCGGTGAGGTCGGCGCCCTCGGTGAAATAGAGATCCATCAGCCGCTGCTTCATCTGCGGCGCCTTGCCGATTTGGTCTGCCCAGTGGATCAGCCGATGCGCATCCGTGGTGTTAGGCTGGCGGCTGATCTTGTCCATGTCATAAACCAGTCCTTCTTCCTTCGCCGCGCCGGCCACGCGCTGCGCGATGCCTTTGTAGCGCTCCGGCGAACCGAATTTGGTGGTCAAATATTGCTCGCGAGAAATGCCTTCGCGCGGAATCCAGTCATTGAGGAAGTAAGGCCGGTAATGCACTTCGACTGGCGTCTTGGTGAGCTTGAGCGCCTTTTCCAGGCGGCTCTTGCCGATGAAGCACCACGGGCAAACGATATCGGAGACGACGTCGATGCGTACTGGCTTTTGATCAGGCATGGCTGGCTCCCGTTGGAGCTAACCTAAGCATCCGCTCAATGCGCGGCAACCGTCCCGGCCATCACTCGCGTGAGCAGTGAATCCACATTATCATTGGCCTTGAGCGTCGCCAAAGTGACGTGGGCCGCAAGCTGGTCTTGCTCGGACGTGACCATTTTGTTCTTGAGCGCGGCGGCCATGCGGCGGGCCGCGACATGCGCGCTGTTGAGATCGGTCTGGGTAAAGACGGCGAGGATAGCGCCGTCTTCGTCCTGGCAAGCGAAATCGATATTGCGGGTCAACCGGGTCACAAGGCGCGCGCCATCGAGGCGTGCGCGGCGGTCGAGCGGCGCGTCGAACGAAATCCGCGCGAGAGATAAAGAGTGCCCGCCGTTTTCGGCGTCAGCCACGGACTTGGCGAGATCGCGCAGGAAGTAATCATGGCTGAGCAAACCGGTTTCGGCGTCGAACATGCCTTCGGTTTCCAGCGCCTTGAGCATGCGCTTGAGGCGAGCTTCGAAAGCGTGCAAACGAACCAGGGGCACCATACGCGCGACCGCGCGTGCCGGATCGCTTTCAACGGCATCGATATTGGTGAGACGCTCGGCCAGATCCGGCGGCACCTCGCCGATCACGACGACCGGGATGTCGCGGAACCGATCGTCCTGCGCCAGTACCGTGAGAAAAGCTTCGACCATACGCTGGCTAAATCCATCGCCCATCACGATGCCGTTGATGTCGCGCGAATTCATGTGACGGGCGGCGGTCTCAACGCTGAGTGCGCCGACCATGCCGACCCGCTCACCCATCGCCACGCTCAGCTTCGGATAGAGCGGGCCACGCCCGGCGATGAGCACGGTCGCATCTTCCAGCGCGTCGCCGATCGGCAGCGCGGGCAACTGGCCGCCGTGGGCGGAAAACGTTTCGATCCGGCGCAACACCGTCGTATGCAGGGCCCGCACACGCAAAGCGCTACTAAGGCGCGCGATCAGGCGATCGACAGGCAGTGAGGCGTCGGCCGGCAGCGCGATCGGCACCGCGGCGTCGTGATCGGCATAGGTCCGGGCAATTACCGGCACGATCGGTCCGGCCGCAGTCGCCACTTGAAGACACAGCATACGCGCATTGGTTTCGCTCGGCGGCGGCCCCGGCTCGGCAATGACGATGGCGGCCGGCTTGACCGCGACGAAGGCGGTTGGCGCATCGGCCCACTTCGTTTCGACGATTGGGAAGGCGCCCGCGGCGCCGAGTGCGTCAACCAGATCGCTTGCCGGTGTTTCGGCAACGACGATGATTGGGCCTTGCAAGGACATGTCGCACACACACGGGTTACAGACTCCCGTTAGCCTAAGGCGTGCCTGTTAACGTCTCGTCAACGTCAAACCGATGCCGCATCAGGCGTATTGCGCATGCCGAAGGCCCGGACAATCAGCGGATTGCACCCGGTATCGGCGAGTTTGATCCGCATCACAGCGTCGTCATTCGAGATACCGGCGAGACGCTGGCCAGTGAGCGGATCGGGTAAGGCCACGATGGTCGCGTCGCGGGACAATTCGGCGACGAGCGCATCGAGCTGTTGTTGTGAGAACCGGTATCCCCCAACTCCCACCATTCCGGGCGACGGCCCCGTCACAATGAGAGTGTTGTCCGCATCCAACCGACAGGGACAGGAAAGGTTCACGAAGCCATCGCCGGCAGCGCCGTCACGTTTGGCTCCCGGGGGGAAAGCTGCTGCCGAGACCATGCCGCCGCGCAAAGCGAGATCGCCGCTTTCGTTTCGCCTTGTCTCGATGACCGGCACCGCCGCGGGCGTGCCGTAGGGCACTGCGATCGTACCGCAGGGGAACGTTATTTTTGTGCCATCCGCTGGCCGGCATAACGCAACGAGTCCGGTCTCGCCGAACGCGGTCACGTCTATCAATCGGGAATTTTGCGACGGGGGCGGGGCGACCGCATTGCGCTCGGGCGCACGCCAGAGGGCAATAATCGTTTTTGACTCATCAGGCGTGGTCGACAACAAATGTGCCGCCAGCGGCCCAGGGATCACCACTGTTCCAGTGCCGAGGCCGTAATATTGCGCGGCAAACGTATCGGCCTCGAACGGGTGGTGAAGTGCCAGCGTCCCGCCCGACAGCAGCCAGGGCACAACAGTGGTCGCAATTCCGGCAAAAGAGGCCGCGGGTATCGCGGACAAAATTGTGGCGTCGTTTTCGATGCGGCCTTCGAGAAACACGGCCAAGCCGCCGCCGATCAGTTGTTGATGGTTTCGCGCAACTGCGAGTGTTCCCGAGGTAGTCGCTTCCCAGGTTACCACGGCGGTGTGGGCCGCCGGGTCGCCGCTGCGGACAATCGCCGGCAACACCCCGGGATTATCCAGGGTGAAAATATCGTCCAGTGCGACAATGCCGTCCTGCGGTGCCTGGCCGTACGCGCCGACGTAACGAATAGAAAACAGTCCGGCCGCAGTTTGCATGGCGGCCTCGCACGGACGTTCAAGGCCGATCCGAGCGCTGGTGATGAGCATCCGCGTGCCGGTGCCGGCCAGCGCCGCGATCATGTCGGCTTTGCGCCACAGCGTCGGCAAAAGCGCCGCGATCATTCCCGCGCGCAGAACGCCGAGCAGCGTCAGGATGCTCTCCACGGTATTCGGCAACTGAAGCGCAATCACCGCGTCGGTCTGCAAACCAAGCCGGCGCAAGCGCTTCGCGATGGCCCATACGATGCGATCGGCTTCGGCATAGGTCAGACTATGCGCAATTCCGCCGGTAACCGCCGCACGATTGGGGGGATCCACCAGCGCCAGCGCATCAGGATGGCGAACCGCGGCGCGCCGGAACAGATCGTCCAGCGTGGTGCGGGTGTCGTTCGGCGGCGTGTCAGGGAGGATCATGCTTTCCTCATGGCGTTTTGCTCTGCCACCAGGTTTCCGGCAAATAACCGAACAGCGACGTTTGCGACGGGTGTCTGACCTTGTTCCAGCGCGCCACCCATTGTTGCGGCAAATAATAAAGCGGTACGACGTAGAACCCTGACAGCAATACGCGATCAAGCGCGCGAACGGCGTCGACAAATTCAGGACGCTCCCGCGCCGCCAGCAATGCTGCGATCATCGCATCGACCGCCGGCGACTTAACACCCATGTAGTTACGAGTGCCGTCCTGATCGGCGGCGGCCAAGCCCCAATAGAAGCTCTGTTCATTGCCGGGCGACAGAGATTGCTCCCAACGATATTCCATCATGTCAAAATCGAAGCCGACGCGGCGGCGTTCGAACTGGGTAGCGTCGACAACCCGGACCTGCACCTCGATGCCGGCGCGCTTGAGATTGTGCCCGAAAGCGAGCGCAAGTCTTTCCTGGTCGCGGCTGGTCGCCAGCAACTCGAAGACGAGGGGTTTTCCGCTCTTGCGCGCGACCAGCTGAGTGCCCTTGAGGTCGTAGCCGGCGGCGGCGAATAACGCGAGCGCACGGCGCAAGGTCGTGCGATCGCGGCCGGAGCCATCGGAAACTGGCGGCGACCAGGTGCCATCCATAATGTCCGCGCGCACGGCGCCAGGGAATGGCTTGAGCAGCGCGCGCTCGCGGTCGTCAGCCGGACGGCGATGTGCGGAGAGATCGGAGTCGTCGAAATAGCTCGCGGTGCGCCGGTATTGATCAAAATAGAAATTGTGATTGATCCATTCGAAGTCGAACAATTGCAGAATCGCTTCACGCACCCGGACGTCCGAGAAAATCGGACGGCGCGTATTGAATACCAACCCGTACATTCCCTTCGGCAGGCCGTACGAAAACGATTCTTTGATGACGCGGCCGTCGCGGAGGGCAGGAAAATCGTAACCGCTCTCCCAGCGGCCGGGATCGATCTCGGCGCGCACGTCGTAGAGGCCCTTCTTGAACGCCTCGAAATGGCTGTTGGCATCGCGGAAATAGTCGAAGCGGATCTCGTCGAAATTCCATAAGCCGCGGTTGATCGGCAGATCCCGGCCCCAATATTCTTGATTGCGTCTGAAGGTGACGCTTTCGCCGGCCCTTACGTCGGCGACGAGATAAGGACCGCTGCCGACCGGTGGCTCGAAGCTGGTGTCTTCAAAGGTGGCAGTGTTGACCGCGTGCTGCGGCAACACCGGCATCAACCCGAGGATCAGCGGCAATTCGCGATCGTCGGCGCCGGTAAGATCGAAGCGCACGGAACGCTCGCCGACAACTTCGGCTTTTGTCACCTTGATGTAATAGGTCCGGTAGTTTGGCCGGCCGTGATCGCGCAGTAACTGCCACGAAAAAATTACGTCTTGCGGTGTTACCGCTTTGCCATCGGAAAACTTTGCACGCGGATCGAGCGTGAACGTCACGCTGTTGCGCGCGTCATCGGTTTCGACCGATTGAGCGAGCAGACCATAAAGCGTGAACGGTTCGTCATAGCCACGCGCCAGCAGACTTTCAAACACGTAGCCGCGCAAATTTTGCGCGGTGAGGCCCTTGACGATGAATGGATTGAGGCTGTCGAAGGTGCCGAGCACGCCTTGCACCAACCGACCGCCCTTCGGTGCTGTCGGGTCGGCGTAACTCGGATGAGTGAAGTTCGCCGGCCAAGCCGGCTGGCCGTGCATGGCAATGGCGTAATTCGCCTGCGCGGAAGCCGCACCACAGCCGGACGCAGCCAGCGATAGACCCGCCGCGAGGAGGGCGGCACTGCATGACAGTCGGAATCTTGCTGCGTTCACGGGCGGATGGCGATTTGGTTCGAATTTACGGCAATTTACCACAGGCAAGGCGCGGCCTTGCCGAAATGCCCATTCCGTGCCCCGGAAACTTTGCCGCTTACTATCTTTATCCGAGGCCCTTTATCCGCTATCAGGCAGCCTCGAAACGTCACGCTGTCGCCGTATTTGCCGCCGAGAGACCCGGCGATGGGGCGACCGCCACGCTCGGCCCAGCGCCGCGGGCGGCGACACAAAGGGAAATTTTATTATGGACTTTCGGATTGCACCGGCCCGGCCGTTTGGCCGATTGATGGCCGCAACAGTGGCGATGATGCTGATGACTGCGGTAGCGCCGCTAGCGTTTGCGCAGGCGCCGGCACCTGCGTCTGCCCCGGCTGCTAAGCCCGTCGATAAAAAGCCGACGGCCGCCAAACCTGCGGCACCTGCAAAACCCGCGCAAGCCCAAACCGCACCCGCAGTACCGGCACCTGCCGCAGGACAGCCGGCGGCGCCCGCTCAGGCTGCCGCGGATCCCAACCAGCCGCAGTTGATGTATTCGCCGTGGATCAAGATCTGCAATAAGGGCGACACCGCGCAGAACCAGAAGCCGGTTTGCGTCACCGCCAAAGACGGCCGCCTTGAGAACGGCATGCCGGTCGCTGCGGTCGCCCTGATCGAACCGGAAGGCGAGACCCGTAAGCTCCTGCGCATCACGGTGCCGCTGGGCATGCAATTGCAACACGGCACCCGCATGATCGTCGATACCGAACCGCCGCTGACCGCGCCGTACTTCATGTGCTTCCCGAACGGCTGCATGGCTGACTACGAGGCCAGCGCCGACACGGTCGCCAAGTTCAAAAAGGGTAAAACGTTGACCATCCAGGCGATCAACATGCAAGGCACTGCGATCAGCCTGCCGCTGCCGCTCGGCGATTTTGCCAAGGCTTATGACGGTCCGCCGACCGATCCGAAGGTGTTCGAGGAGCAGCAGCGCAAGCTTCAGGAAGAATTACAGAAGAAGGCCGAAGAGGCGCGTAAGAAACTGGAAAGCCAGCAACAGCCGACTGTGGCGGCGCCTAAGTAGTTTCTTCGTTAGCCAATAAAAAGCGCGGCGCGTGCCGCGCTTTTTTCGTTCGCGTCGCCTAATTCATCAGTGAGTTGCGCGGCCGGTATGAGCCGCGCTCGTCGCGCTCGAAAATTTCGGCGACCTGCGGGTGGCGAATCGGCGTGTCGGAAGTATCAGGCAGCAAATTCTGCTCGGACACATAAGCGATGTATTCGGTTTCGGCGTTTTCCGCGAACAGGTGATAGAATGGTTGGTCCTTGCGCGGTCGGCGGTCCGCCGGGATCGATTGCCACCATTCCTCGGTATTGTTGAATTCCGGATCGATGTCGAACACGACGCCGCGGAACGGGAACAGGCGGTGTTTGACTACCTGGCCGATCTGGTATTTCGCGGTGTGCATTCGTTTTTCGCTCATGCGCAAACCAGATAAGGGTTGATTGCGGCGAAAGCCAGTGGGCTCAGAGACCATAACGCGGGCCCATCGCCGGATCCTTGGCGGCGACCCGAGCGGCAAGATCGAGCAGCACCTTGGCCTGCTTCCAGGTAGCGTCGTCCTGCATCTTGCCGTCGATCATCACCGCGCCGGCGCCGTCCGGCATCGCGGCGACGATTTTTTTGGCGAAAGCGACTTCGTCTGGATCGGGCGAAAACACCGTCTTCGCGATTCCAATCTGCGAAGGGTGCAGCGACCAGGCCCCGGCGCAGCCCATCAAGAAAGCATTGCGGAATTGCGCTTCGCATCCGGCCAGATCGGAAAAATCGCCGAACGGTCCGTAGAATGGTTTGATGCCGGCGGCGGCACAGGCGTCGACCATTTTCGCGATAGTGTAGTGCCACAAGTCCTGTTGCGCACTAGCACGTGCGCCAGTGCCGGAATCGGCCAGCACTTTATATTCTGGATGACCGCCGCCGACCCGCGTGGTTTTCATCGCGCGCGACGCGGCAAGATCGGCTGGGCCGAGCGACATGCCGTGCATGCGTGGGGAGGCGAGCGCGATTGCTTCGACATTGTTGACACCTTGCGCGGTTTCCAGGATGGCGTGGATTAAAATCGGCTTCTTCACGCCATGTCGCGCCTCGAGTTGCGCCAGAAGTTGATCGAGATAATGAATGTCCCACGGGCCGTCGACCTTCGGCAGCATGATGACATCAAGCTTGTTGCCGGCCGCGGCGACGATCTGCGTCACGTCGTCGAGCATCCACGGCGAATTGAGCGCGTTGATCCGCGTCCACAGTCCAGTTGTGCCGTAGTCGGCTTTTGTCATTTCGATGAACCCGCGGCGCGCGGCTTCCTTGGCGTCGACGGGGATAGCGTCCTCGAGGTTGCCCAGCACCACGTCGACCTGGCGAATGAGTTCCGGCACCTTGGCGCGCAATTTATCCAGATGCGGCGGCACAAAATGAATCATGCGCTCGAGCCGCAGCGGCAACTCGCGCAGCGGCGAGGGCGCGCCGATCGCAAGCGGCTGATAGAACTGACGCGGTGGCTTCATCGGTTCAGTCCTTCCCAATCGCGCAATTGCCGTTTAGAGGAATGCAAAGGCCGCGCCAAGTGGCCGTAATCGACGCGACCGCCCAATGCAGCCCTTATCCGGCCTATTGGTTTTGGATTTCTCCACGCTGCTGCCTGGGCCGCTGGCGACCCTGATGTTGGCCGAAGCCGGCGCCGAGGTGATCAAGATCGAGCGGCCCGGCGGGGAGGAGATGCGCAGCTTTCCACCGCTGTGGCAGGGCGAAAGTGCAGTTTTTGCGATGCTCAATCGCGGTAAGCAAGGTCTCACGCTCGATCTAAAAAATCCGGCAGATCGAGAACGGCTTAAACCATTACTTCAACGTGCTGACATTTTGGTTGAACAATTTCGCCCCGGTGTCATGGCGCGGCTCGGCTTGGGATATGACGCCGTCCGCGCGATCAATTCCCGCCTGATTTATTGCTCGATCAGCGGCTACGGCCAGACCGGTCCCCGCTCCGACGAAGCCGGCCATGACATCAATTACATTGGCAATACCGGGGTGCTCGATCTTCAGCCCGGCCCTGCCGACCGGCCCGTGGTCCCGCCATTCCTAGCGGCCGATATCGCCGGCGGCAGTTTTCCGGCTGTGATCAACATTCTGCTGGCGTTGCGTTCGCGCGATCAAAGCGGCCACGGTTGCCATCTTGATATAGCCATGACCGATGCGATGTTCACCTTCGCTTGGTATGCGCTGGCACTAGGGCAAGTCAGCGGCCGATTCCCAAAACCAGGGGAACTATCGCTGGTCGGCGGCTCGCCGCGCTACCAGCTTTATCCGACGCGCGACGGCAAGGTCGTGGCCTGCGGTGCGCTCGAGCCAAAATTCTGGCTGGCATTCACCACTGCGATCGAACTCGCCGGGGAATTCGTTGACGATCGCGACGATCCGGCGCGAACGCGCGAGGCTATCGCCAGGATCATTGCGGGCAGAACCGCTGACGATTGGCGGCCGATCCTGGCGAGAGCCGATTGCTGCGCCACTATTGTTGTGCCACTCGAACAGGCGATCCGGGATCCACATTTCCTCGAACGCGGCCTGTTCGCCCATCAGGTGCAAAACGCGGCCGGTGAGACCATGCCGGCGTTGCCGATACCAATTGCAGACGAATTTCGCGACCTTGGAACAATCGCGAAAAGAGACCCACCTAATTAAAACGCTGCGCAGCGCGCGGTGTTACACCTTCGCGCATGACGGCTCGGCGCAGCGGGCCTATGCGATCGAGTAAATAAAGCCCAAGTCCGCGCGTGCTTTGCATTGGGAGAAAATCCGACAACAGAGAGCGATTGAGCAGGTCGATTACCAGTTTGCGGCTACCGACGTCCGCACGACGCGCTTCGTCGTAGCGTGCCAGCAGGTTGGCCGCACCGGGATCGGCGCCGTTTCGCGTGGCGGCGATGACCAGGCCGGCAATGGCTGACGCATCCCGCAAGCCGAGATTCAGTCCCTGCGCGCCAATCGGCGGAATGATGTGAGCGGCTTCGCCAATGAGTGCAATGCGCTGATCGGCGAAGCGCCGCGCCGTAGCCACCGTCAGGGGGAACAGACCGCGACCCTGCTCAACGCCGACTTTGCCGAGAATGGAATGCAACCCCCGCTCGACCTCGGTCGACAACGCATCATCATCCAATGCGGCAATCTCGTTGGCTTTGTCGGGCGACAATACCCAAACAAGACTCGATCTATTACCGGGCAATGGAACCTGGGTGAACGGACCCGATGGCGTGTGGAATTCCGTTGAAGTGTCTTGATGTGGACGAGTGTGCGCAAACGAAAGTGTCAACGCCGACTGCGGATAGGCATGCTCGTCGATCTCAATTCCCGCTGCCGTCCGGCATAGCGAGCGGCGCCCATCGGCGCCAATGACGAGCGATGCTTCAATCTCGCCGCCATTAAAATGAATGGCGACTTTGTCCGCATCGCATTCAACTGTTCGCACCTGCGCATCCACAATCCGCAACATCGGCAACGCGCGGGCGCAGGCGTCGAGCGCCGCGAGCAAATCGCGGTTTTCTACATTGTGGCCGAAGGCGTCGAGTCCAATTTCACGGGCGTCGAACTTGACTTCCGGTGCGCGCAATAATCGGCCAGTGTCGTCGATGATCCGCATGGTCTTTAGCGGTGAAGCCATCGGGGCGCACGCGGCCCAAGCCCCAATTGTCTGAAGCCCTTGGACCGACCCGGCGAGCAGGGCCGTCGTGCGATTGTCAGATTTGGCCGGCCGGGTTCCAATGAGCGTCGTCTGGATGCCGGCAGCCGCCAAACTGATCGCGGCCATCAACCCTGCGGGGCCGACGCCGACCACCGCGATCTTGTTATTTTTGGCACATGGAGTCTGTGACATCTGGATATCTCGTATGATAACCAAACCCCGGTACCACGCGCCACGGTCGCGTCAATCCCGCCATTACGCTATGACTTTGTGACCTCGATGCGCGCAGCCGATCACCATCTTGACCATCTGCCGCCGGCTGCGGCGGGGCTTGGCTATGCGCTGGCACGACCGCGCGCCAGTGCGATCGCGTCCATCTTGGGATTAGCCCTGCTGGGTTGGCTTTGGCTCGGCATGATGAACGCACAAGGGCCGGGTGCGCTCATGGCACTTTGCCGCGCACAATTCGGCGCGGGCATCTGGAGTGGGCCAGAATTCTGGATCGCGCTCGCCATGTGGAGCGCCATGGTGCTGGCCATGATGTTGCCGAGCGCAGGTCCAATGATCCTGACATATGTAGAGATCGCCGATACCGCCGCTAGTCGAGGCCGGCACGCGGTGTCGCCGTTCGTGCTGACCGCGGGCTATGTAGTTGTCTGGCTCGGCTTCGCTCTGGTCGCGGCCAGCATCTATTTTGCTTTTTCGCGCAGCGCCGCCGTCGATCCGGTAACGGCGATGATATTGTCGGGCGCAATCTTTATCGGCGCCGGACTGTATCAATTTTCCGGTCTTAAGCAGGCTTGCCTACGGCTATGCCGGCAGCCGTTTCAGTTTTTCTTCCTCAATTGGTCCACCACATCGCGCGGCGTATTTCGTCTCGGGTTGCGTCAGGGCATTTATTGTCTGGGTTGCTGCTGGGCGATGATGGCGGTCATGTTTGCGACCGGGGCCATGAACGTATTGTGGATGGCGGCATTGGGGATTGCGATGACAGCGGAGAAAATGACCCGCGGAAAGTATTTCAGCGGCGTCCTCGGCGGAATGTTCATCGCTATTGGCGCAAGTTTCATGTTATCGGCGGCCGGCGCATTTTGAAGGAGTGCGAGCTTGAGTGAATCCTGGACGGTAAAAGGCGAACTGGCGCTGTCGTGCAGCTGCACGGTGTTCTGCCCCTGCGTGCTGTCGCTTGGCGACCATCCGCCGACGGAAGAACGCTGTCAGACATGGGCCGGCATTCGCATCGACAAAGGCCATTTCGACGATATCGATCTTTCCGGCGTCAAAGTAGGGCTGATGATGGACCTGCCCGGCATCATGTCGCGCGGCAACTGGACCGCGGCGCTGTTCGTCGACGAGAAGGCCTCCGCGCAGGCGGTCAAGAGTCTGACGCGCATCTTCACCGGCCGGGTCGGAGGCACCACGCATCTCCTGTCGATTTTAGTCGGTCAATTCCTCGGCGTTCGGCAGGTGCCGATCACCTACGAGACCAAGGGTGAAACCCGCATCATCAAAATCGAAAAATACGTCGATGGCGCCATCACGCCGGTGCGTGGCAAGGAGCCGGGCCAGCATGTAGCAATTCGCAACAGTGAATACTGGATATCGCCTAACGTGATCGTGTCGCGCGCCGAACGTTCGCGTTTCCGCGGCTTCGGCCGCAATTGGAAGCTCGATGGCCGCTCGGCGGAGATCTGCCAGCTTGACTGGGGCAACTGAGAGGGTCGCGCCATCGATCGCGCTCGCGCTTTCGCCATTCACGTCTTTACCGCGAGCGGCGCGGCTTTGGCGCTGTTGGCGATGATTCTCGCCGCCGGCGGACACTGGTCGGCCATGTTCTTCTGTCTTGGTCTGGCGCTGCTGATTGATGCGCTGGATGGGCCGCTGGCGCGCGAATTTAAGGTCGCCGCACTTATCCCGCGCTGGTCGGGCGAAACACTCGACCTGGTTGTCGATTTTACCACCTACGTTTTCGTTCCGGCCTATGCGATTTCGGCGAGCGGCTTGTTGCCGCAGGTGCTTTCGATTTTGTGCGGTATGGTCGTGGTAGTGACCGGTGCGCTTTATTTTGCCGACCGCGAGATGAAGACGCGTGATAATTTCTTTCAAGGATTTCCGGCGGTGTGGAATGTCGTGGCTTTTTATTTGTTTGTGCTGGAGCCGCCGTCCTGGCTTGCCGTGGGGATGCTCGCCGTCCTCGCCGCGCTGAGCTTCGTGCCGGTTCAATTCGTGCATCCGGTTCGCGTCCCGAGGTTCAGGGCGCTCAATATCGCGCTCGTGGTCGTCTGGAGCCTCCTGGCGATGCTGACGGTGGGTGAAAACCTTAGCCCGGAATGGTGGGTCAAACTCGGTCTATGCGCGATTGCAATTTATTTCCTCGCCTCGGGCTACCTGGCGCGGCGGCTGACGAATGCCTGAAATCATTTTCAATGCCAACGCCTGGGCCGCGCTATTCACGCTGACCGCGCTCGAAATCGTCCTCGGCATCGACAATCTCGTCTTCATCTCCGTCCTCACTGCGCGGCTCGACAAGAAGCGCGCGGCAACGGCCCGTGCCGTCGGGCTTTCCCTGGCTTTCGTATTCCGCATCGCGCTGTTGGCGTCGCTGAGCTGGCTGATGGATCTTACCGCGCCGGTAATCACCGGCGCCGGTTTGGCGCTGTCGTGGCGCGACATCGTGTTGATCGGCGGCGGGTTATTCCTGCTAGCGAAGTCGACCCATGAGATTCACGGTGAGGTCGAGGCCAACAACACCAAGCCCACTAAATCGCGCGGCCGCAACGCCTTGCTGGCGGTGATCGCGCAACTGGTTGTGATCGACCTGGTGTTCTCGATCGATTCCATTGTTACCGCGATCGGCCTCGCCGACGACCTTGAGATCATGATCGCCGCGGTTTCGATTGCGATGATTGTAATGTATTTTGCCGCAAGTCCCGTCGGCGATTTCATCGCGGCGCATCCCACCACGAAGATGCTAGCACTGGCATTTTTGCTGCTGATCGGCGTTGCGCTGCTCGCCGACGGCTTCCACTTCCACATCCCGCGCGGCTATATTTACTTCGCGATGGCCTTCGCCGCCGCCGTGGAAACCTTTAACGTGCTGGCGCGCCGCAATCGCGGCAAGCGCCCGCGCAAATCCTGAAATCGGAGAATGTCATGTCGCAGCCCGTATTGCTTGTTGCCGGCGGCAGCCGTGGCATTGGCGCGGCCGCCGCGCGCATGGCGGGTAGCCGCGGCTACGACGTTGCGGTCAACTACAACAGCAATTCCAATGCGGCGGCGTCGGTCGCCGAGGCGGTGAAAAAATCCGGCGGCAAGGCTGTCACGCTACAGGGTGATATGGGCAAGGAAGCGGATATCCAGCGGGTGTTCGACGAGACGACAAAAAAACTCGGGCCCATTACGCATTTCGTCCATTCGTCCGGCATCATCGGGCCGATGTCGCGGCTTGACGAAGTCTCGACCGAAACCATGCGCGAGGTGCTCGACGTCGACACACTTGGCGCGCTGATCTGCCTACGCGAATGCGTGCAGCGCATGTCAACGAAGCATGGCGGCAAGGGAGGCTCTATCGTGATGCTGTCTTCGATGGCGGCGATCCTCGGCGGCGGCGGCGAATGCGTGTGGTACGCCGCGGCGAAGGGCGCGATCAACTCGCTGACGGTCGGTCTCGCGCGCGAGGTCGCCAAGGAGGGCATCCGCATCAATGCCATCGCCCCGGGCATGATTGACACCGACATCCAACCGCCGGGCCGCATGGCTCGCATCGAGCCGATGCTGCCGATGGGCAGGGGCGGGCAGCCGGACGAAGTCGCCGAAGCCATCCTCTACCTGCTCTCGGACGCGGCGTCCTACATCACCGGCGCGAATTTGCGGGTTTCCGGCGCGCGTTAGGCGCGCATCAAGAGGCTTGCGCCGAACCCGCGGCTCCCTATGATCGCGGCGAACCTAAAATCCAATCCAATTATGTTCAGGGGAGTAAAACATGGTCACGGCAGTGCGCGTGCACAAACACGGCGGACCCGAGGTCCTGACCGTCGATGACATCGAGATTCCGGCACCGGGCCAGGGCCAGATCAAGATCAAGCAGCACGCGGTCGGCGTGAATTTCATCGACACTTACTTCCGCATGGGCATGTACCCGTCGCCGGTCGGCATGCCATTCGTTTCCGGTAACGAAGGCGCCGGCGAGGTCATCGCGGTCGGCCCCGGCGTTGCCGAATTCAAGGTCGGCGACCGTGTCGCCTATGTGGCACCACTCGGCGGCTACGCGACGGAACGCCTTCTGCCGGCCGAGCGCACCGTGAAGCTCCCGGACAACATCAGCTACGAGCAAGCTGCGGCGATGATGCTCAAGGGCATGACGGTGCAGTATCTCGTCAATCGGACCTACAAGGTTACCAAAGGCACGATCTGCCTGATCCATGCAGCGGCAGGTGGCGTCGGTTTGATTGCGTGCCAATGGGCCAATCATCTTGGCGCCACTGTGATTGGCACCGTCGGTTCCAAAGAAAAAGCAGATCTCGCCAAAAACAATGGCGCGCACCACACCATTCTTTATCGCGACGAAGACTTCGTTGCCCGCGTCAAGGAAATCACCAGCGGCAAACTGTGCGACGTCGTTTATGACGGCATTGGCAAGGACACTTTTCCGAAGTCACTCGACTGCATCCGCCCGCTCGGTTATTTCGTCTCATTCGGCAGCGCATCGGGGCAAATTGATGCCTTCAACATCAACATATTACAGACAAAAGGCTCGCTGTTTGCCACACGACCGACATTGAACACCTACACCGCCAAGCGCGCGGATCTGCTCGAGATCGCCGGCGATTTGTTTAAGGTGGTTGGGTCGGGCGCGGTCAAGATACCGATCAATCAAAAGTATCCGCTGAAGGACGCTGCCAAAGCGCACAAGGATCTCGAGGGCCGAGACACGACGGGATCAACTATTCTTATCCCGTAAGCGCGGCTAAATACGCTTGGCGGCCTGCGCAAAGGCCGGATGTTCGGTCAGCCCGGCCACCAGCCGCGGCAGACCGATCACCTCGATGCCGTCGGCGAAATGCGTAATGCTCTCGACCGTGGCCTCGAGCGACACCGGGCTGCGCTCGCTTTCGCTGACCATGATGGCGGCGATAGTGAGCTTACGTTGCGCTAGCACATGCAGTGCGGTGAGGGTGTGGCTGATGCTGCCGAGATAGCTGCCGACCACCACCAGCAACGGCAGCCGCAACACCGTCATCCAGTCGAGCACCGTGCGCCTTGCGTCGAGCGGCGCCATGATACCGCCGACACCTTCGATGAACAGCGAGCCTTTATGGGTGTCGATGGCGCGGCGGCAAAACGCGACCAGCGCCTCGAAGTCGAGCGGGCGGCCCTCGCGCGCAGCGGCAAGATCGGGCGCCACCGGCGCGCGATAGCGCCACGGAGCGATGCGCTCTATCTCCTCGGCGGTCACCACGCGACCCAGCGCCTTGAGCAGAACCGCAGGGTCACTGGTCTCGACCACCGAGGAATCGTAGCCGTTGACCACCGGCTTGAATGCCGCGACCTGGGCGCCTTGGTCGCGCAGCAATCGCAGCAGCCCCGCCGTGACGAAGGTCTTGCCGATGTCGGTGCCAGTCGCGGTGACGAAAACGGCACTCACGGCCTACACGCCATTACGCGAGTGCAAACCACACTTGCGAGACGTTCGACTTTGGCATCCGGATGACTGGCGGTAAAAGTCAGTTGCAACCGCGCGATATCGCCCGGCACGGTCGGAGGCCTGATGGCCGGAGCGAGAGAACCTTCGTCGGCCAGCATGCGATCGATCCTGACGATCTCGAAACATTGACTGACGCTGTGCTTCGGACCGTCTGTACGCTTTCATCCTGATCTGAGAACGCTCGGTCGCGATTTAAAAGCCCGCCGCGGTCCCGTGCAAGTCGTATTCGTCCGAGCGCTCGATCTTCACGGTGACGATCTCGCCAACTCGCAGCGGGCGGCGGCTGGCAACGTAGACGGCCCCGTCGATTTCCGGCGCGTCGGCCATCGAGCGGCCTTTTGCGGCGGTCGGGCCGACCTGGTCGATGATGACCTGCTGACGCGAGCCGATCTTTCGCTTCAGCCGTTGTGTGGAGATTTTCTGCTGGTGCGCCATGAAGCGATGCCAGCGATCTTCCTTCACGTCATCAGGCACGTGCGGCGCGCTGTCATTGGCGGGCGCGCCACGAACCGGTTCGTACCGGAAACAGCCGACCCGATCGAGTGACGCTTCGCCGAGCCAATCGAGCAATATCTCAAAATCGGCATCGGTCTCGCCAGGAAACCCGACGATAAAAGTCGACCGCAACGTCAGATCGGGGCACATCTCGCGCCATTGGCGAATGCGATCGAGCGTTTTTTCTTGCGCGGCCGGGCGTTTCATCCGCTTGAGCACCTCAGGCGAGGCGTGCTGGAACGGAATGTCGAGGTAGGGAAGAATTTTACGCTCGGCCATTAGCGGAATGACATCGTCGACATGCGGATATGGATAGACGTAATGCAGCCGCACCCAGATACCGAGCTCGCCCAGCGCCTTCGCCAGATCGTAGAACTTCGCGCGGACGTTGCGGCCGCGCCATTGACTGGCGGCGTATTTTAAGTCGACGCCATAGGCCGAGGTGTCCTGCGAGATCACCAGCAGTTCCTTGACGCCGGCGGCCGCTAGTTTTTCCGCTTCACGCAGCACATCGGTGGCCGGGCGCGACACCAGATCACCGCGTAGCCGGGGGATGATGCAGAACGAGCAGCGATTATTGCAGCCCTCGGAAATCTTGAGATAGGCGTAATGCCGCGGCGTCAGCTTGATGCCTTCCGGCGGCACCAAGTCTAAGAACGGATCATGCTTCGGCGGCACCGCGCGATGCACCGCATCGACCACACTCTCGTATTGTTGCGGACCGGTGATCGCCAGCAGGTTGGGGAATTTGCTCGAGATCGACTCCGGCTCGGCGCCCATGCAGCCGGTGACGATGACCTTGCCATTTTCCTTCAGCGCTTCGCCGATCGCGGCGAGGGATTCTTCCTTGGCGCTATCGAGAAAACCGCAGGTGTTGACGATCACGAGGTCCGAGCCGGCATGTTGGCGCGACAGCTCGTAACCCTCGGCGCGCAGCCGCGTAATGATCCGCTCGCTATCGACCAGCGCTTTCGGACATCCGAGCGAAACAAAACTGACTTTGGGCGCGATACTCTCGTCCATTGCCGCAGGAGCTAGTCGGCTATCCGGCAAAGATCAAGGAAAAGCGTCAAATTCAGCTATTCCGTAGCGCTTCGGCTTGCGCGTAGAAGCGCTTTTCCCATTTTTTCTGGTTTTTAGTGCCTTCGCGAATGAACGGCGTGAAGATCGCCAGCTTGAGAAGCAACCAGTTGAGAAAGCGCGCGGGCTGTCGCAGCGGCTTGACGAAATCGACGAACAGCACGACGCGAGTGTGCGGCGTGCGGTTCCAAGCTTCATGTTCATAGGCGTCGTCGAAGATCACGACCTCGCCCTCGCGCCAGCGATAAGTTTGCGAGCCGACGCGGATGCCGAGCTGCTCGCGGGGCTCCGGCAGGATCAATCCGAGATGAAGTCGCAGAACGCCGTTATACGGCCCGCGATGCGGCGGCAGATGTTTGCCCGGTTCGAGGATCGAGAACATCACCGTTATAAGGCCGGGGATTTGGCGACAAATGCGCCACGTGGCAGGACAAGCGGCGATGTTAGCCACCGAATTCACGCCATAGCCGGTCAGGAGATAGGTTTTCCACCCGCTGTCCTGGCTAGTGGTGAGAACATCCGTCGAAATTTCGTGGAAGCCCGGCAATTCGTCTTTGCGCACCAAAACTTTATCGAGCTCTTTGCGGATAAGTCCCCATTCCGCTTCGATTTTTCTCGCCCAGGGAAACACCGCATTGTCGTAGATCGCGGGATTGCCGACGCGGCTGCAGGACACGTTAAGTCGTTCGACTGCCGCGACAATTTTCATCAACGCGCGCACGACTGGGCTCGGGCGGCCCATCGGCTTGATGCCCTCGGTACCGAATTTCTGCGCCAGTCCCGCCACAGGCAACTCCTTCAGCGATCACACAAATCGACGATAGCACGGCTTATCCACGCCGAGCATCCGTGGTGAATTGGCCGGAACGGTGGTCGTGCTAGGATCGCAAAATGCGGGCTATATCGGTGCTGTGTCTGATTGCTGGCCTGTTGTCGGCCCCGAGTTTCGCTTGGTCGGCCGATGGTCCGCGGTTGTTCTCGGACTATCGCGGCCAGCGCGTTTATGTACTGCCGTTCCCCCGCTCGGAGCGCGCCCAGTCGGTGTGGGAGTCCGGTGCCTGCTGGAGCGATTGCGGCGCTCATTGCACATGGGGGCAGAACGCCTGCCTGCGGGTCGACAGCCAGGGCCAATGCATCGCCTATACCGATGCTTGCGATCGCTATTGCCAAAAGACCTGCCGAACCTCCGGCGGACCGTTGATAGATTTTCTCGATTGAGAAAATTGTCGCAGCGGGTGGGCTATGGCCCCAAGGGCGCCGGCCTCGAGCCGGCGGTGCGCACCGCGGTCGAGAAGCTCAGGGCACCGGTCGCGTAAAGGGATACGACGCCAGTTAGCGAAACGCGCCGTGCCGGCTTAGAAGCAAGAACAGCACGGCCATGGCCAGCGCGAGCGACAAGGCTTTCCAGAACAACAGCGGATGGCGCTCGATCAACGGCCTGGTCGCGGGGCTGAGGAAATTCTTGTTGGGGTGACGAAGCTCAAACACGAATTCCGATAACTCTTCGTAGCGCCGGCTAGGATCGGGCTGCGTCGCCTTCTCCAGCACCTTGTCGATCCAGCCCGGCACGTCGCGATTATCGTCGAGCGCTGAGTGGTATTTCAGCTTACGCTGTTGTGACCGCGTGCGCGCCTTGGCGGCACTGGCGCCGTAGGGCAATTTTCCGGTCAGCATCTGGTAAGCGATCACGCCGAGCGAAAACAGATCGGAACGCGTCGAGCCGCCTTCGCCGAGGAAATATTCAGGCGCAGTGTACTGAACGGTTCCCAGTACATCATGGCGCTCGATCAGCGGCGCCGCTTCAGCGACGCCGGCGACACTGGTCGAGCCGAAATCGATGATCTTGGCGGTCCCGGTCTTATCGATCATGACGTTCTCGGGCCGCAAATCCTGGTGCAGCATTTCCATGCGGTGGAACGCGCTGAGACCTTTGGCGATCTGCTCGACGATGGCGCGCACCGTCTCGAGGTCGGGCTTGGGGTGATCGATCATCCATTGCGTCAGTGTTTGGCCGTCGACGTATTCCATCGCAACGTAAAGGTAGTTGCGCTTGCGCGAAGGCGGCCGCGGCTTGAGCGCATGAGGGCTGTCGAGACGCCGCGCGACCCATTCCTCCATCATGAAGCGGCGCAGATAAACGGGGTCGTCGCGCAGATCGATCGACGGGATTTTTAGTGCGACCAGCTCTTCGCTGGCGATGTCGACCGCGAGATAGATATGGCTGCGCGCGCTGTCGTGCAGCTCACGCACGATACGGTAGCCCTCGAAGCTCTGGCGCGCGTTGAGCAGCGGGGGCGGCGGCAGTTCTGATGTCGGCCCCGGGATGTCGCCGTGAGCCTCCGGCAATTCGTCGATGCGCACGATCTGGATCGTGAGGTTGTCGGGACTGCCCTGCTGCAGCGCCTGCTCGACCAGCAACCGCGCGGCGGCATCGAGGTCATTGGCGTTGCCGGCGATGGTGCGGGCGATAAAGCGCGGTGCGACGTGCTCGTAGACGCCGTCGGTCGCCAGTACGAAAATATCGCCGGCCTCGACCGGAATGGCGCGGTAGTCGATTTCGACCTGCGGATTGATGCCCAGCGCGCGCCCCAGGTAATTCTGCTGCGATGAGATGACGATACGGTGGTCTTCTGTGAGCTGTTCTAGCGAGGGGCCGGCGACGCGGTAGATGCGGGAATCCCCGACGTGAAAGAGGTGCGCGGTCGCCGACTTCAGCACCAGCGCACTCAAGGTGCAGACGTAGCCCTTATCGCTATCGTAGGAGTATTGGCTACGCCGCGTTTGCGCATGAAGCCATGAATTCGTCGCCGCGAGCACGCGCTGCGCCGAGGTCTTCACCGACCACGCCTCCGAGGTGCAGTAGTAGTCGGTCAGAAAGCTTTTGACGGCGGATTCGCTCGCGATCTGACTGACGTCGCTGCTGCTGATGCCGTCCGTGAGGACGATCGCGATGCCTTTGCTGCCAAGCAGCGGCTCGGCTGGAATCAAAACGCCGTGGAAATCCTGATTGATTTCCTTGCGGCCTTTATCGGAATGCTGCCCGACCGATATTTTGAGTTCACGCCGCATCGCCGGGCCAAAGGAAAAAGGGCCTCACCACCCTTGGATGAGGCCCTTTCATCTTACATCAGATCAAGCCGCCAGGCGCTTGACGTTGGAGGCGCGCTTCGGCGCGGTCATCATGTGCGTGGCGTAGAGTGTCAGGCCGGTGAAGGCGATGCCGCCGACGAGATTGCCGAGCACGGTGGGGATCTCGTTCCAGATGAAATAGTCCATGATCGAGAACGGAGCGTGCAGCATCAGGCCGGCCGGGAACAGGAACATGTTCACCACCGAATGCTCGAACACCATGTAGAAGAACACAAGAATCGGCATCCACATCGCCAGGATTTTGCCCGGTACCGTGGTTGAGATCATGGCGCCGACCACGCCGGTCGATACCATCCAGTTGCACAGCACGCCGCGGAAGAACAGGGTCAGCATGCCGAGAAAGCCGTGCGCCGCATAACCAAGGGTTCGAGCTTCGCCGATATTGCCGATCACGGTGCCGACCTTGTCGGGCGCTTGCGAGAAGCCGAACGTCGTTACGAACGCCATCAGGAATGCCGTGGTCAGTGAGCCGGCAAAATTTCCGAGAAATACCAAGCCCCAGTTGCGCATCATGCCGCCGAAGGTCACGCCCGGACGTTTATTGATCCAGGCCAGCGGAACGAGAACGAACACGCCTGTCAGCAGATCGAACCCAAGCAGGTTCAGCATGCAAAATCCGACCGGAAACAGCAGCGCGCCGACGATGGGCTGTCCGGTATTGACGTTGATGGTCACCGCAAACCACGCCGCCAGCGCCAGGATGGCGCCTGCCATGTAGGCACGGATCAATGTGTCACGGGTCGACATGAAGACTTTGGATTCGCCGGCATCCACCATTTTGGTGACGAATTCCGATGGCGCGAGATACGACATCACAGCTCCTTTTCGTTGGTTCGCAAAAAAGCAAAGCCCGTCCGTCGCCAGACGCGTGGTTCATTCCGCCGCACACTGAGCAAACCGTGTGCCAAGCCGGCCTGCGCCGGCGCTCACGGAGAGTTGCCGGAACTTGAGGCAAACCTTACCTGCCGGGATTCGACGTGCATCGATTTGCTGCAGTGCGCCTAATTTTCGCGCAGGTTCGGAAGACGGCGGTGAGATAGCGCGAAAATCCGCGAAATTGCGGGGCTTATGTCTGGCACGTGTCTTGCTGTCCTCAAGACGATGTCGGGCGAATTCGAACCGGAGCAGAAGCGGTATCTGGAGGGTTTCGTTGCGGGGCTGCAGATCGCCAAGTCGCGCGGCGGCGCCGCGCCGGCGAGTGGTGCCCCGAGCGAACCTGTCGGTCCTGACGCGGCTGCGATCAAGGCGCAAGACCGGACCGTTGCCGCGGGCGGCAAGCTGTCGGATCAGGAAAAATTCAAACGCGAGCTGCATCCATTCGACGGCTACGAGAAGCTGAAAGCGCAGGCGACAAACGACGAAGCGCCGAAGCCGCCCGATAATTTCCGCTGGCGTTACTACGGCCTGTTTTATGTCGCGCCTGCGCAGAATTCCTATATGTGCCGGCTGCGCATTCCAAACGGAATCCTGTCGGCGCATCAATTCGCCGGCATGGCCGATGTCGCCGAGCGTTATGGCGGGGGTTATGCGCACGTCACGACGCGCGCCAATCTTCAGGTCCGCGAGATCCCGCCCAAGCACGCCGTCGCCATGGTCGAGGCCATCCAAGACCTCGGCCTATGCTCGCGCGGCTCCGGCGCCGACAATATCCGCAACGTCACTGGCACGCCGACCGCCGGCATCGATCCGCAAGAATTGCTCGACACCCGGCCTTACGCGCGGGAGTGGCATTTCCATATTCTCAATGAACGTGCGCTGTATGGTTTGCCGCGAAAATTCAATGTCGGCTTCGACGGTGCGGGCAGGGTGCCCGTTCTTGAGGACACCAATGACATCGGATTTCAGGCGGTCGCTATTCCGGACGGGCACGGTGTTGAGCAGGGCGTCTATTTCGCCGTCTGCCTCGGCGGCATCACCGGCCACCACGACTTCGCAAAAACCACCGGTGTGATCTGCAAGCCGGCCGACGCTACCAAGATCGCCGACGCGATCGTACGGGTCTATATCGATCATGGGGATCGCACCAATCGTCTCAAGGCGCGGCTCAAATATGTGCTCGACAAAATGGGCATGGAAAAATTTCTCGAAATGGTCGAGCAGAAGCTAGGGACTAAGCTGACACGCGTTCCGATGGAGCTATTGGCGGACCGCCCCGCGTTCGACCGGACGGCCCACATCGGCGTTCACCAGCAAAAGCAGAACGGGCTCAACTGGATCGGGGTTCTGCTGCCGGTCGGCAAAATGACGTCGGCGCAAATGCGCGCGGTCGCCAAGATCGCCACCAAGTTCGGCGACGGTGAAATCCGCCTCACGGTCTGGCAGAACTTCCTGATCGCCGGCGTGCCGGACGCGAAGGTCGCTGCGGCTGTGGCTGCCATCGAGGCCGCAGGTTTTGCCGCCCAGGCCTCCGCGATCCGTTCTGGTCTGATCGCCTGCACCGGCAACACCGGGTGTAAGTTCGCGGCATCCGACACTAAGCGTCACGCCCAAGAAATCGCGGACTGGTGCGAGAGTCGCGTCACACTCGACAGCCCGATCAACATTCATCTGACCGGGTGTCACCATTCATGCGCACAGCACTACGTTAGCGATATCGGGTTGCTGGCGGCCAAGGTGCAAGAGACCGACGACAGTCCGCAGGTCGAGGGCTATCACATCTACGTCGGCGGCGGTTTCGGGCCGCAGGCGGCGCTCGGCCAGGAAATCTACCGCGACGTCAAAGCCGAAGACACGCCAAGCAGGATCGAGCGGTTGCTCAAGGCCTATCTCGCCAATCGGGCTTCGCGCGACGAAGGCTTCCTGGCGTTCTCGCGACGGCTGTCGGTCGAAACGCTGCGTGATCTGTCGGAGGCTGCCGCGTGAACGCCGTACCTCCGCCGATTGCCAACCTCATTCCTGAAATCGGCGCCGTTCACGGCCGAGCAGCAAGTCTGGCTCAACGGATTCTTCGCTGGATTGCTGTCGCTCGACGGTGGTGTCACGCCGTTATCGCCGGAGCAATCGGTCGCGCTGATGGGAGGCGCGGCGGCGGTTGAGGCCGACGATGGCGCGCCATGGCACGATCAGACCATGCCGCTGCCGGACCGCATGAAACTCGCCGAAGGCAAGCCGCTGCGGCGGCGCATGATGGCGGCGATGGGCCAGCAGGATTGCGGCCAGTGCGGCTACAATTGCCAGGATTATGCCGACGCCATCGCCGGTAAGAAGGTCGACAAGCTCAATCTCTGCGTGCCCGGCGGCAAGGACACCGCCCGCATGCTCAAGACGCTGTACGCCGAATTGGACGTCGCACCAGCGGCGCGCGTCGAAACTCCGGCGGTGGCCCCGACTGCCGAAGCCCAGTCCATCGTCGTCGCGGGGCGTTCGCGCGATAATCCGGTCGAGGCGACCTTCGTATCGCGCACGCGGCTCAACAAAGCAGGATCGCAAAAGGAAACCTGGCATATCGAGCTCGATATCGCCGGCGCCGGCCTCGACTACACGGTCGGGAACTCGTTCGGCATTTATCCGGTCAACGAAACCGCGCTGGTCGACGCCATCATCAAGGCGATCGATGCGCCGGCGGATTTTCCGATCGGCGATCGCACGCTGGCCGAAGTTTTGCGCGACGGCGTCTGCCTCGGCACGCCGCCCGACATACTGTTCCAGTTAATTTCCTACATGACGGGAGGGGACCGCCGCAAAAAAGCCAAGGCGCTGGCGGCAGGCGAGGATCCTGACGGCGATGCCAAGACACTCGACGTGCTGGCAGCGCTGGAGAAATTCTCCGGCTTCCGGCCCGATCCCGAGGCTTTCATCGAGTCGCTCGATGCGCTGCAGCCGCGGCTTTATTCGATCTCGTCCTCGCCACGCGTTCATCCGGCCCGCGTGAGCCTCACGGTCGATACCGTGCGCTATCCGGTCGGCTCCCGGCTGCGGCTCGGATGCGCCTCGACGCATCTCGCCGAACGCATCAACCCAGGCGACAAATTGCGGGTCTATGTGCAGAAGGCGCAGCATTTTGCACTGCCGGCCGATCCCGCGACATCGGTCATCATGATCGGGCCCGGCACCGGCATCGCGCCGTTCCGCGCATTTCTGCATGAGCGCATGGCGACGAAAGCCCCGGGCCGCAACTGGCTGTTTTTCGGTCATCAGCGCCGCGACTACGACTTCTTCTATGAGGACGAACTGAGCGGGATGCGCGCAACCGGCCATCTCAATCGTTTGACGCTCGCCTGGTCGCGCGATGCCGAAGAGAAAATCTATGTGCAGCACCGCATGGCCGACGTCGGCCGCGACCTCTGGAACTGGATCACCGAGGGCGCGCACATCTATGTGTGCGGCGACGCGCTACGCATGGCGAAAGATGTTGAACACGCGCTGATCGACGTGATTGGCACCCACGGCGCACGCACGCCCGAGCAGGCCATCGCGTTTCTCGCCGACCTGAGAAAAACCAACCGCTATCAGACCGACGTCTATTGAGGCGAAAATGACCGCCATTCGCACTCCGATCGAACGCCGCTCGGCCCGTATGGAAAAACTGGCGCGGCTGCCGGTCTTTTTGGCGCTGCAAGGCCGCCGCGCCGTTGTCGCCGGTAACAATGCGGGGGCGGCATGGAAGGTGGAGTTGCTGGCCGCGGCGGGAGCGAAGGTGGATGTTTTTTCTGCCGAACCAAGCGAGGAAATGCTCGCGCTCGCAGGTGAAATGGCAGATTGCGTGACGCTCAATCGACGCCAATGGTCCGAAGTCGATTTTGCGAATACGGCCATCGCCATCGGCGGCTGCGAAACCGATGAAGAAGCGTCACGCTTCGCAACAGCCGCACGGGCCGCAGGAGTTCCGGTCAACGTCGTCGACAAACCGGAGTTCTGCGATTTTGCGCTCGGCTCGATCGTCAACCGGTCGCCATTGGTGATAGGCATCTCGACCGACGGGGCCGCGCCGGTATTTGCCCAGGCGATCCGCGCCAAGCTCGAAGCGATGTTGCCGAAAGGTTTTGCACAGTGGGCGCACGCGGCGCTGCGCTGGCGTCCCTTGTTAAAGTCAACCGACCTGTCGTTCGCCGCACGCCGCAAGTTTTGGCAAAGCTTCACCGCGCATGCGGTGAGGAATCCGGATCGGGTTCCCGCCGAGGATGACTTTCTGCGCTTTGTCGGCGAGGTAAGGGACCAGGGCGCCGCCGTCGACCTCGGTACGGTCACGCTGGTCGGCGCCGGCCCCGGCGACCCCGAACTCCTGACCTTGCGTGCGGTGCGCGCGCTACAGTCCGCCGACGTCATCCTGTTCGACGATTTGGTGTCGCGCGAAGTGTTGGATTTTTCCCGCCGTGAAGCCAAAAAAATGCTGGTCGGCAAAACCGGCCACGGCCCGTCCTGCACGCAAGCTGACATCAATGAGCTGATGGTCAATCTCGCCAGACGTGGCAAGCGCGTGGTGCGGCTGAAGAGCGGCGATCCGATGATCTTTGGCCGGGCCGCCGAAGAAGTCGCCGCCTGCACGGCAGCCAACATTGCGGTTGAAATCGTGCCGGGCATCACCGCCGCGCAAGGCGCCGCCAGCCGGCTCGGCCTATCGCTGACCGACCGCGATCATGCACGACGGCTGCAATACGTCACGGGGCACGCGAAGAATGGCGCGCTGCCGGCTGACATCGATTGGCATAGTCTTGCCGACCCGACGGCAACCACCGCGATCTATATGCCCGTCGGCACTTTGTCGGCGCTGGTCGGCAAAGCCGTCGCCGAGGGCCTCGATCCGGCGACGCCTGCCGTCGCCGTGGCGCGTGCGACGCGGCCGGATCAGGAAGTTATTGCGGATCTGATCAGCAATCTGCCAGCGCGGCTTACGGCGGCAAAATTCAAGGGCCCGGTAGTCGTGCTGCTCGGTCGCGCCTATGCGAACGCGACGGTCGTTACGCCGCATTCGGGCCGGTCGGTGAGGGAGCCAGAAGCGAGTTCGAAATAGCTGGATTTCTTCGGCGCCCTGATTTTTCGCCAACCTCCTTGCGGACCAAGCATGAGTTGGATTTGATCCGTCGCATGAGCCGCAATCGATCCAAGATCAAGTTTCTGATCTGTCTCCAGGTCGTCGCGCTGGCATTGTTTACGATGCCAGCCGCACATGCGGCGGGGCAACATCAAGATATGTCGATCGGCGACCAGCCGGGATTGGTGCCCGACGAAGCGGATGAAGCGCTGTCGCCTGAATTGCAGCGCCAAATGGTCTATTTTCGCTCCAGCGAAGTTCCCGGCACCATCGTCGTTCATACCGCCGAGCGTTTCCTTTACGTCGTGCAGCCGAACGGACGCGCGATACGTTACGGGATCGGCGTCGGCCGCGATGGCTTCCAGTGGCAAGGGCTGCTGCGCATCAGCCGCAAGCAGGAATGGCCGGACTGGACGCCGCCGCCCGAGATGATCGAGCGGCAGCCTTATCTGCCTCGTTTCATGGCGGGCGGACCGGGGAATCCGATGGGCGCGCGCGCGCTTTATCTCGGCGCGACCGTCTATCGCATCCACGGCACCAATCAGCCGCAGACGATCGGGATGGCGGTGTCGTCCGGGTGTTTCCGCTTGGTCAATCCGGACGTGATCGATCTGTTCGACCGCATTCCGGTCGGTACTAAAGTTGTCGTTCAGCAGCAGCCGGGGTTGTGATTGCGCTGTTGACGGTTCAAGTGGGCGAGGGGCATGCCGAAATTTTTCCGGCGTAATTTTGGGTCTGGCCTGTTGATCGGCTGCATGATTGCGGTCGCCTTGGCCGCGGCAGGGATCACCTATGAGCGCTACGATACAAAAACCCTCAAGCGGACGATAAATCGCGGCGCTGTTTATTGCGGCGTCAGCACCGGTCTGCCGGGATTTTCCAGCGCCGATGAAAAAGGGGTTTGGTCAGGGTTCGATGTCGATTTTTGCCGCGCGATTGCGGCGGCGATCTTCGACGATCCGAACAAGGTGAAATTCGTCCCGCTCGACGCCAATCAGCGCTTCACCGAATTGCAGAAGCGCAAGATCGACGTGTTAGCGCGCAACTCGACTTGGACGATGTCGCGTGAAACGGAATATGCCCTGAATTTTGCCGGAGTATCTTATTACGATGGCCAGGGCTTCATGGTGCCAAAGGCGCGCAAGCTTGATTCCGGACTGGAACTCGACGGCAGCAAGGTCTGCGTGCAGTCCGATACGACAACGGGGCTCAATCTTTCAGATTATTTCCGCGTCAACAATATTAAGTACCAGGAAATCAAATTCGCCAGGATCGAAGATGGCTTGAAGTCATATGACTCCGGGCAGTGCGACGTCTTTACGGCTGACGTCTCCCAGCTTTACGCGCTGCGTCTCAAGCTCGCTAAGCCGGGCGACCACACGATTTTGCCGGACGTCATTTCGAAGGAGCCGCTGTCGCCCGTGGTGCGGCAGAAGGACGACGAGTGGCTGCTGATCGTGAAATGGACGCTGTACGCGATGCTCAACGCCGAAGAGCTCGGCATTACGTCGCAGAATATCGATCAGGCGCTTCAGTCGAAGAAGCCCGACGTGATGCGTTTTGTCGGCACCGAAGGCGAATATGGCGAGGCACTGGGCCTCGCCAAGGATTGGTCGGTCCGGATCATCCGCCACGTCGGCAATTACGGCGAGGTCTACGAGCGCAATGTCGGCGTCGATTCCAAGCTCGGCATCCCGCGCGGGCTCAATCAACTCTGGAATGCCGGCGGCATCCAGTACGCACCACCGCTGCGCTAGCCACGCGTGGCGGAAGGGGTGTCCCAACTGGGACGTTGATAACGTTTGTATTTTTGCTCTTTTAAGGCCCGTACCCAAGCGCGCACCCACTTGCCGTTTTAGTCATTGGCGAACATTCCCGGACAACGGCGGCGGTAGTAAGGGGTCCCATCGCAAATAATCACCACATGGCTCGCCGCTGTTGCCAGTCGCTTTAGCATGTCGCTTCCATGATGGAGTGTGGTGCTCGGTTCAATACGGTTAGGTAGGTAGAGCGCTGGCGATGTTGTACCTCCCGTCGTACCGCTGCATCAGAGTGTGAGCCAGCCTGCGCACTCGATGTCGAGTGATGGAAGCGAGTACGCGACTGGCCAACCCGTCAGAGTGGGCTTGATGAAAAAAATTACTTTATCAGTGTTTTTAAGTGTCTTGGTCGTAGGGCATGAGTCCGCTCTTGATGCTGTGGACGGCTCCTTCACCGGCACGTGAGTGCCGTGAAATGTGGTTGTGTTAGGGCCCCCACAATTTGGAGGAGCCCAACATGCAGACGATTACCACATGGCCCCGCCTTCAAACGTTCGAGAAGTCCCTTCTTGGCCATTCCAGTTCTCCGTCAGCAGTTGTGAGCGAGATCATCGAATGAAAATGGACGCGAGGCTTTCTCGGAAAGCGACCTGCGGCGCAGGAAAACCGACTTGCTGGGTAAAAAGCCGACGTTTTGAGCAAATAAACCGCCTCCGGGCGGCCAATTGATCAAACGCTCCACCTTTGCTCAGATGCTGCGGTGGAGCATCCACGCAGACGAACAGAGGAGGGATCCGATGACCCGCAAAGCGCAAATTCTCTTCGCCGCGATGGCGATGGCGATCGGCCTAACGGCTGCCGCCAAGGCGGATGTGCTCGATGAGGTAAAGAAACGCGGCACGCTCGTGGTCGGCGTGAAGGCCGACTACAAGCCGTTCGGTTTTCGCGATCCGTCCGGCGCGATTATCGGCATCGAGCCCGATCTCGCCGCTGATGTCGCGAAGAAGCTCGGCGTCAAGCTCGAGCTGGTCCCAGTGGTCTCCGCGAACCGCATGGAATTTCTCCAGCAGGGCAAGATCGATCTGATGATCGCCACAATGTCGGATACGCCGGCGCGGCGAAAAGTCGTGCAAGCCATTGATCCGGTGTACTACGCCGACTTCGTCAACGTGCTCCTAAAGAAGGACGCGGGGATCAAGAGCTGGGAAGACCTCAAGGGCAAGAAGGTCTGTGCGACCACCGGCGCCTGGTACAACAAACCGGTTTCGGAAAAATACAGCCCCGAACTCGTCGCTTTCGATGGGTCTGAAAAGCCGCTGCTGTCGCTGAAGTCGGGCGACTGCATTGGTTACCTTTATGACCAGACCTTCGTGGTGGGTAAACTACTCGACAACGATTGGAAGGCCGGATTTGAAATGCCACTCCCCGGCATTATGGAAGCGCCGTGGGCGATGGCGGTGAAGACCGGCGAAGACGGCATGAAAAAGGTGATGGAAGACCTCACCGTTGAGTGGATGAAGAGCGGCCGTATCGTCGAGCTTGAGAAAAAATGGGGCGTGCCCCCGACAGAATATGCGTCGCGCATGCACGCCAAATACAAGGGCATGTAAGGTACGCGGCATGACGGGGCGGCCATGCGGCCGCTCCGTTCGTCATTTGATTGACGGCTGAGTGGGGACATGCAGCCGATCTACGACTGGTTTCTTCAGCTTTACGATACCACCGGCATCAACCTGCCATTTATCTATGACGGGTTCGATCGCGCGCGGATGCTCAAGGGGCTGTGGCTGACGATAGAGCTGTCGGTCATCACGGTCGTTCTGAGCGTCATTATCGGGATCGTCGGCGCCTGGCTGCAACGCTCGCATTTCGTTTGGTTGCGGCGCGGGGTCGCCGGTTTTATCAGCATATTCCGCAACACGCCGCCGCTTGTTCAGATTTACTTTTTCTACTTTGGCCTCGGCTTCGTGCTGCCGCGTATGGCGGGGGAGGGCGGCTCGTTGGTGCCTATGATCTCGAATTTCCAGTGGGCGATCATCTCACTGTCGCTATTTGCCGGCGCATTCAACATCGAGATTTTCCGTTCCGGCATCGACGCGGTGCCGTCCGCGATGATCGAGGCGGCGGAAGGCCTCGGCTATTCCCGCTTCCAGGTCTATCGCGACGTTCTGCTGCCGTTGGCGATCCGCGTGTGTCTGCCCGCGCTCGGCAACAACTTGGTCAATCTGGTGAAGACTACTAACCTTGCTTATGCCATTGCCGTGCCGGAGCTGCTTTACGTCTCCAAACAGATCTGGTCTGACGCGACCAATGTGCGTGAGATGATGGTATTTCTGCTGATCGCCTATCTGGCCTTGGTGTTCCTGCTAGTCGGCACGCTGAAATGGATCGAACGCACGATCCGCGTCCCCGGCGTCGGGCAGGCGGGAGCGCACTAATGGAGGTGCTTTACCGGACGCCAAAGCCTGTGGCCCCGTTGCCTTTCGATGGCCTGTGGCCGCTCACAACGGTCACGCGCAAGCAGGCCGTCGGAGTCATCGCCATGGCCGCCGGGATTTCTCTGCTTTCAACCGGCGGCTTGGCCCAGGTGGCGGCGCAGAAGTCCACAGTCATCGAAGCGCTGCTGCGCTGGGCGCCGCTGCTGCTGTGGGGCTTTGCGTTCAATCTGCTGATTTCCGCCGGTGCCATGCTATGCGGTACAATCGTCGGTGTCTTTGTCGGCATTGGACAGATGTCGCGCATCGCCGTTGTGCGCGTCGCCGCCAAGATCGTCACCGAGGTGTTCCGTAACTCGCCGTGGCTTGTCGTTTTGTTCGCTTGCATTCTACTGTTGCCGTTCCAGATTCGAATCTTCGGCTTCGTCATTCCGTTCCCCGACTGGGCCAAGGCTATTTTCGGGTTCAGTCTGCCGGTGATGGCGAACACCTCCGAGATCGTGCGTGGTGCGGTCATGTCGGTGCCCACCGGTCAATGGGAAAGCGCTGAAAGCCTGGGTTATTCGCGGGCTCAGGCTTATCTGCACGTAATCCTGCCGCAGTGCGTGCGGCGAATGTTACCGCCATGGATGAATCTCTATTCGCTGGTGACGATGGCGACCGTCTATTCGGCGCTGATCGGCGTCAGTGAGATGTTGACGCTAACGTCCCAGGTTCTCGCTGCCGAAGGCTCGCGACCGGATTTCCTGGCGCCGTTCTACGGCTTCGTTCTGGTCTGCTTCTTCCTCTACTGCTACCCGATCGGCAAATGGACGCAGCATCTTGAACGCAAATATCAGGTGAATCTCTGATGGTCGGCGAACAGCAGCGCCCGATTGTTGCCTTGCGCGACGTGCGCAAATCGTTTGGAAGTTTTCCCGTCCTCAACGGCATCAACCTGGACGTGATGCGTAACGAGATCGTCTGCATTATTGGACCGTCGGGTGCGGGCAAGTCGACGCTGATCCGCTGCATTAATGGGCTGGTGCCCGTCAACAGCGGGTCCATCTTGGTAGATGGCATCGAGGTCAACTCGCCGACACTCGATTTGCTATCGCTGCGCCGCAAGGTCGGGATCGTGTTCCAGCAATACAATCTGTTTCCCCACAAGACGGCACTCCAGAACATCATGATGGCGCCGGTCACCGTGTTGAAGCAGGACCGGGCCGAAGTCGCCGCACGCGCGCGGATATTGCTCAAGAAGGTACGGCTCGAAGGCAAGGAAGATGCCTATCCGGCGGAGTTGTCCGGCGGCCAGCAGCAGCGCGTGGCTATCGCGCGGTCGCTGGCGATGCGGCCGGACGTCATGCTGTTCGACGAGGTCACCGCCGCGCTCGATCCGGAAACTAAGAAAGAGGTGTTGGTCACGGTCCGCGATCTGGCGAAAGACGGTATGACTTGCATCCTCGTCACCCACGAAATGGCCTTCGCGCGGGAAGTCGCCAACCAGATTTTTTTCACTGACAAGGGAGTCATCGTCGAGCACGCGCCGCCGGCCGAGTTCTTCACACAGGCCAAGGATGCACGTACTCGCGAGTTCTTGAGCCAGATTTTGTAATAAGTCAGATCGGCGAAAAAACGACAAAAATGCTGGCTGCGGCGTCGCTTTTCCTTAAACTGTAAACCCGTTGGGCAGGCAACAATCGCCGCCCTCATTCCTACCCGGACTTTCGATGCGCTATTCGGTTCTTTCGCTTGTTACCAATGCGCTAAACGGCAACCGCTCCTGGCAGCCCGTCTGGCGCGAGCCACAGCCAAGGGCGGGCTATGACGCCGTCATCGTCGGCGGTGGCGGGCATGGGCTCGCCACCGCATATTATCTCGCCAAAGAGCACGGCCTGACCAACGTGGCTGTGCTTGAACGGGGATATCTTGGCGGTGGCAATGTGGGCCGCAATACAACAATCGTCCGTTCCAATTATCTGCTGGCCGGAAACATTCCGTTCTACGAGTGGTCTCTCAAACTATGGGAAGGGCTTGAACAGGACATCAATTACAACGCGATGGTTAGCCAGCGTGGCGTGCTGAACCTGTTTCACTCCGATTCACAACGAGACGCTTTTGCGCGCCGCGGCAATGCGATGCGGATGCATGGCGTCGATGCGGAGTTGCTCGATCAAGCCGCGGTGCGCCGCATGGTACCGTTCCTTGACTTCGAGAACGCGCGCTTCCCGATCCAAGGTGGACTGCTGCAACGCCGCGGCGGCACGGTACGCCATGACGCGGTGGCATGGGGCTATGCACGGGCGGCCGACCATCGCGGTGTCGATCTCATCCAAAATTGCGAAGTCACTGGCATTCGCGTCGAAAACGGCGTCGTCAGGGGCGTCGAAACGGCGAAGGGATTCATTACCGCGAAGAAAGTCGGCCTCGCCTGCGCTGGCAATTCATCTCAAGTCGCAGCATTGGCGGGCTTGCGGCTGCCGATCGAGACCCACGTGCTGCAGGCTTTCATTAGCGAAGGCCTCAAGCCGTTCATCAACACTGTCGTGACGTTCGGCGCCGGCCACTTCTATATCAGCCAGTCCGACAAAGGCGGGCTGGTGTTCGGCGGCGACCCCGATGGTTACAACTCCTATGCGCAACGCGGCAACCTCCCGAACGTGGAGGACGTCTGCGAGAGTGCAATGGCGGTGATGCCGTCGATCGGTCGCGCGCGTTTGCTGCGCTCGTGGGGCGGCCTGATGGATATGTCGATGGACGGCTCCCCGATCATTGATCGCACGCCGATCCAGGGTCTCTATCTCAACGCCGGCTGGTGTTACGGCGGCTTTAAGGCGACGCCGGCGTCCGGCTGGTGTTTCGCTCACTTGATCGCGCGCGACGAGCCGCACCGCGTTGCCAAGGATTATCGGCTCGATCGCTTCGAAACCGGCGACCTGATCGACGAAAAAGGGCAGGGCGCCCAGCCCAATTTGCACTAGCCATGCGCATTCCTTGCCCACTCTGTGGTGAGCGAGACGCCCGCGAGTTCGCCTACCTCGGCGACGCCGACGTCAAACGCCCCGACGCCACGCATCCGGCCGCATTCTTCGAGTATGTCTATTTGCGCGACAACCCGGCGGGAATGCTCCACGAATATTGGTATCACGGTACCGGTTGCCGATCCTGGCTCGTCGTCACGCGTGACACACGGACACATGAAATTGCATCAGCGGTGCGCGCTGCAAGCCGCGGGAGCGGATCATGACGCAGCCGTTCCGGTTGGATCACGGCGGTCTGATCGATCGTACGTCGCCGGTGTCCTTTCGGTTCGACGGGCGCGATTACGGCGGTTTCGCCGGAGACACACTCGCCTCTGCGCTGCTTGCCAATGGCGTGCGTCTGGTCGGCCGCTCATTCAAATACCATCGGCCGCGCGGGATATTTTCCGCCGGTAGCGATGAGCCCAATGCGCTGGTTGAGTTGCGCACCGGCGCGAGGCATGAGCCCAATACGCGCGCGACGACAATCGAGCTGTTCGCCGGGCTTGTGGCGCAGAGCCAAAACCGCTGGCCCTCGCTCGCCTTCGACGTGATGGCGATTAACCAGCTGTTCGCGCGTTTCATCGGTGCGGGCTTCTACTACAAAACTTTTATGTGGCCGGCGGCGTTCTGGGAAAGGCTGTACGAGCCGATTATCCGCCGGGCCGCCGGATTGGGCCGCCTGTCTGGCGAGGACGATCCTGACACCTATGAGAAGGCCTACGCCTTCTGCGACGTGTTGATCGTCGGTTCCGGTCCTGCCGGCTTAATGGCGGCGCTGTTATGCGCGCGAGCAGGCCTGCGCGTCACCATTTGCGAGGATGATTTCCGCCTCGGCGGACGCCTGCTCTCTGAACGAGACGAGATCGACGGCCGTCCTTGCGCCGATTGGGCCGCCGGCATTGGCGCCGAGCTCGCATCGTTTCCCGACCTGCGCATCATGACGCGCACCACTGTGACCGGACTTTACGACGGTATGTGTGGGGCGCTGGAGCGCGTCAGCGATCATCTCGCGCAGCCGGAAGCCTTCGTGCCGCGGCAGCGCTTCTGGACTATTGTCCCGAAGCAGATCGTTCTTGCGGCTGGTGCGCTTGAGCGCTCGATCGCATTTGGGGGCAACGACAGGCCGGGCGTCATGTTGGCGTCCGGCGTTCGCACCTATGTCAATCGCTTCGCGGTCGCGCCGGGCTCGAAAACGGTAGTATTCACCAACAACGATGGCGGCTGGCGCACTGCCGCCGATCTGCTGGGGGCCGGTCAGAACGTCGTGGCCGTCATCGACTCCCGGCGCAGCGTGCCACACGCCTGGTCGGCGGAGCTTGGAACGCACTGCCGCATTATTATTGACGGGCGGGTGACCGATACGCGCGGCCGCGCGGTCAATCAGATCGTCGTCGGCAGTCCGTCGGGGAGAGAGACGCTGATGGCCGACACGCTCGCGGTGTCGGGCGGATGGAACCCAACTCTGGCGCTGACCTCGCATCGTGGCGCCAGGCCGGTATGGAATGAAGCGATTGCCGCTTTCGTGCCGGGCCCGGCGATGCCTAGCAACATGATTGTCGTAGGCGCTTCAGCCGGGACATTCGCGTTGAGTGATTGCCTTTCCGAAGGTGCGAAGGCGGGCGCAGAGGTCGTCACGCGTCTTGGTGGTATGCCATCAACTCTGGTGGTGCCCCGCACCCGCGATGAGCGCTACGGCATCGAGCCGCTGTGGCACGTCCAAGGCTCGCGTGGCCCGGCCTTCGTCGATCCGCAAAATGACGTGACGGTGAAAGACATTGCTGTTGCCCGTCGTGAAGGTTTCACGCGCGTGGAGCATCTCAAGCGTTACACGACGCTTGGTATGGCGACCGATCAGGGCAAGGCCGGCAGCGTGATCGGCATTGCGATAATGGCGGAGCTGAGCGGCCGTTCGATTCCGGACACGGGGACGACAGTGTTCCGGCCGCCGTTCACGCCAGTTGCGATCGGTGCGCTGGCTGGTCATGCGCGCGGCAAGGCGTTCCGGCCGACGCGGCTGCCGCCGTCGCACGATTGCGCCAAGGAGCGGGGCGCCGTCTTTGTTGAAACTGGCCTCTGGTTGCGAGCGCAATGGTTTCCGCGATCGGGCGAAACGGATTGGCGCCAGAGCGTCGATCGCGAAGTCGAGACCGTTCGCAACAAGGTCGGAATTTGCGATGTCTCCACATTGGGAAAGATCGACATTCAGGGTCGCGACGCCGGCGTGTTGCTCGATCGCGTCTACGTCAACACGTTCTCGACGTTGCCAGTGGGCAAAGCTCGTTATGGTCTGATGCTGCGCGAGGACGGCTTCGCGATGGACGATGGCACCACCTCGCGCCTTGCTGATGATCACTATTACATGACCACTACGACCGCGAACGCGGTCAAGGTGATGCAGCATCTGGAGTTCTGCCATCAGGTGCTGTGGCCCGATCTTGACGTGCAGATGGTTTCGGTCAGCGACCAGTGGGCGCAATATTCCGTCGCCGGGCCGCAGGCGCGGCGGCTGCTCCGCACCGTCATTGACAGCCAGTACGATATTTCCGATGCAGCTGTGTCTTATCTCGCCGCAACAGCCGTGACCGTGTGCGGCGGCGTTGACGCGCGGTTGTTCCGGATTTCATTCTCGGGCGAGCAGGCTTACGAAATCGCAGTTCCCGCTCGCTACGGCGACGCGTTGATGCGGCGACTGATCGAAAAAGGCGCGGCACTCGGCGCCGTTCCCTATGGGACAGAAGCACTCAGCGTCATGCGCATCGAGAAAGGTCATCCGGCGGGCAACGAGTTCAACGGGCAAACCACGGCGGGCGACCTCGGCCTCGCACGCATCATGTCGAAGAAAAAGGATTACATCGGCCGCGTGATGGCGCAGCGTCCGGCGCTGATAGCGTCCGATCGACCGACACTCATCGGCTTTCGCCCGCTCGATCGAGCACAAAAGCTGCGCGCCGGGGCGCACTTTCTCGTGGTCGGCGCGGACGTCAGCCTCGAGAACGACGAAGGCTATATGACGTCGGTCGCCCATTCACCCACTCTGCAAGGTTGGGTCGGCCTCGGTTTCTTGAAGAACGGACCGGCGCGGATCGGAGAAACCGTGCGGGCCTATGATCCGGTGCGCCAGGGCGACGTTGAGGTCAGGGTCTGCCACCCAATCTTTGTCGACCCGAAAGGAGAGCGGCTGCATGGCTGACCTCGCGGGGATGGGCGCGGTGCATTTCCTGCCCGGACACCACGGTCGCGCCGGTGAGCCGGGCGTCATACTAAAGGTCACGCCGCCACGCGCGCTGGTGTCGGTGATCGCGCGCCGCGGCAGTATCGATGCGCTGAGCGTCGCCGTGAAGGTTGCGTTCGATGTCGACCTGCCAGCCAAGCCGCGTCTTGCGCGTGGCCGTGGTGTGTCGTTTTTGTGGTGCGGCTATCATCACTGGTTCGCAGAAGCTGATGATGCATCCGAGTTGCTGCCGAGGCTGAGAACCGAAATCTCGCCTCTGGCTGCGCTGTCCGATCAATCTGACAGCCGGTTTATCATCACGTTGTCCGGTCCAGCGGCGGGCGCGACGCTCGCAAAGTTGGCGCTTGTTGACCTTCATCCTCGAACATTTGACGTAGGTGAAACGGCCGTCACGTTGTTCGGCCATATTGGTGGACAGGTGACGCTGACGGACGATCGGCCGACTTATGAGCTCATGATATCCCGCAGCTTTGCAGACGATTTTCTGCACAGTATGCTCGATGCCGCCGCGGAATTCGGCATTGAGGTTTGCTAGCAATGGCACAATGAAGATCTATCTTGATCGGACGACTTCTAAAAACAGAAATAGAAAGCTAACCAGCCTTCGAACTCGACGCAGCCGCAATTGATGATTGGACCGCCTGATGTCGGTGATGTCTGCTTACGGGGGTAAAGCCGACATATTGGATTGGCGACGCCATGTCCGCTAATGACCCGAAGCGGACATGGCGTTGCAGCGCACAAAAGTCGCGAATGACCTAAACTAACGTCGCGAGGACCAATTCCTGTCGCTGGGCCGCACCGCTTGACCGTTTGGTTGATCGACGGCCACATCGCCCAAGGCTCAAATTGACCGCGTGGCGTTTTATGGAGGGCGACGATGAGGTCCAGGATCGCGCTTGCGCTCGTTGCTGCGGTTGCAGCGAGCCATACCGGCTTTTAGTGCGAAAATACAATGGATTTACAAGCGTTTCATAAATATCACGCTCTAACATCATTTTACAATTCTGCTGTGATATCCTTACCTTGTCATAGACCGGAGATGCGGTTTTTTCCTATGGTCTACCATCGTTTTAGCGACGTTTGGGAGCGGCTACGCCCACAGATGTCGAATGCCTTTTAGGAGATGACAATGCGTCGTTTCAGTTGTGCTGCGCTCGCCGCTGTAGCTGTAGTCGGTCTTGGTTCGGTCGCTTCCGCAGCCGATATGCCAATGAAGGCCGCTCCAATGGTCTCCCGGGGCGCGGCCTACAATTGGGCTGGATGGTACCTGGGCGGAAATATCGGCTATGGCTGGGGCGGTAATACGAATCCCGCGCTCTCGTTCACCGATCCCACTGGGTTTGGCCTAGCCCCTTTATATGCCGCCGGCGGTAACGTGACACCCAACCTGTCGCCAAAAGGCGGGCTTGGTGGTGGCCAGATTGGCTACAATTGGAACTTGGCCCCGCAGTGGGTTGTCGGATTTGTTGCTGACCTTCAAGCCTCCAACGTCAGCGCGTCAGGTTCAAATACGGTAGCGCCGCCCCCTTTCCTGACGAGCATACAATCCGCAAGCATCAAAACCGATTGGTTTGGCACCGTGCGTGGCAAAGTTGGCTACGCCATGGACAACTGGCTGTTGTACGGCACCGGAGGCTTTGCCTATGGCCATGTGAAGACCTCGGCATCGACCTTCTTCCCCCTTTTCGCTGCCACCCCTGGACAACTTGCTGGCACGTCTAGCAAGACGCTTACCGGCTGGAGTGCAGGCGCGGGCATAGACTTTGCGTTCGCGCGCAATTGGACGATTGGCGCGGAATATCTGTATGTGGACTTGGGCCATATTTCGACGACGCAGCAAACCAGTCTGCCGTTCTTCGCCCCCGTTTTGACGGTCACCACGAACCAAAAGGTGTCAATGCAGGTTGGCCGTCTGACGATCAATTACAAGTTTTAGGAACTTATTGCGGGACTAGGGAGGCCGCCGGAACAAACCGGCGGCCTCTTTTTATGGATGCGCAGCATGACAGCTATTGCGCATAGCGTCATTTCGCTGCTCCAAAAATGGGTCGCTATTGTATGGCTGTTTGCTGCGGTGCGTTGTCGCCTATTGGCACTTAACGTCATTCGTCGCGCTGCAAAAGTTTGATCGCCATCGGACTAGGAGCGGACAAACAGTCCCGTAAGGGCTGATTGGCTCCGCACTGAATGACTCGAAGCGGACGAAATGCCAATGACCTATGCCGGGCTCCAAGCGTCGAAACCCTGATCTGGCAAAAGTGTTCTGTATTGAACAGTCGAATCGAAACATTCTGGACATGAATCAATTCCTGAAAGCGAGGAACTAAATGAACAAAATAGCGCGTGCGTGAGCACATGCTTGGAATAGCCGCCGCAAACAGCACCACCTGAAAGGAGAAAACCGCGAACCAACAGGGGGGAAATAAAAATGAGAAAAATAGTACCCGTAGACTTTGCGTTCCCATTCGGCACAAATCGATACTTTTCCGCGTGGGCGCGAGCAGTTTTTGCGGCCCTCAGTTTGATGGGAGCCCTGACTTCTTCCAGCTATGCTCAGGCGCCCCCCTTGGGCACGGTCGCGAACTTCGCGATCTTGGCTGGCGCTGGGATCACCAACACTGGCCCAAGCGTCATCACTGGAACCGCCGCTCATCCGGGCGACCTCGGCACCAATACAGCCACGATTATTGGGTTTCCCCCCGGCATCGTCGTCCCCCCAGGCGTGATCCATGCGCCCGGCGATGGGCCCACGATCACGGCTCAAAACGACCTCACGACCGCCTTCAATAATCTTGCGGGCAGGCCCGCCACGGTAAACCTGACGGGCCAGAATCTCGGCGGCCTCGTGCTTATACCGGGCGTCTATTTCTTTAGTTCGTCCGCTCAATTGACTGGCGCGCTAAGCCTTAACGCCCTGGGGAACTCGAATGCCGTCTTCATCTTCAACATTGGGAGCACGCTGACCACGGCCAGCGCTTCGAGCGTTCTGCTGACGAACGGCGCGCAAGGCGGCAATGTGTTTTGGCGGGTTGGGAGTTCCGCGACGCTCGGCACAACCACGACATTCGCCGGCGACATCCTCGCCCAGGCGAGCATCACCTTGAACACTGCCGCCAACATCGTCTGCGGCGCTGCTTGGGCACGCACCGGTGCGGTGACGTTGGACACCAACAACATCACACTGTGTGATCTTGCCGCTGGGGGCGCCGGGCCTGGCGTTGGGCCGACTGGATTCCCCCTCTTGGCGTTTCTGCTGCCAGCCTCTACCGATCGCAGTCAACGCGCCGTCGCCAATGCGATCGACGCCTTTACCAGCGGCGGCGGCGTACTGCCGCTGCCGTTTGTAAACCTCTTCAACCTGTCGCCCTCCGACTTGTTGAGCGCCCTCTCGCAGCTTCAGGGGGAGGCCGGCACCGGCGCCGCTCAGGCAGGCACTCAGGCGATGAACTCGTTCCTGTCGCTCGTGACCAATCCATTCGCCGACAACCGCGGCTTGGGACCTCCTGGACCACCGCCGCGGGAATCTCCGCTTATTTACAAGGCGCCGGTTTACAAGGCATCGTTCGGCCTCGCGCCCGATCCGCGCCGCTGGAGCCTCTGGGCCGCGGGCTACGGCGGCCAAAGCAACGCCACCGGTGATGCGTCGGCCGGAAGCCACAACAGGTCGGTGACCGCCGTCGGTTATGCAAGCGGCCTCGACTACCTGGTCACGCCCTACACCGTGGTCGGGTTCGCGCTCGCGGGCGGCGGCACCAATTACGGCGTGTCGGGCTTCGGCGGCGGCCACAGCGACATGTTCCAGGCGGGGCTCTACAGCTCGACGCGTATCAACGCGGCCTATGTCTCGGCCGCGCTCGCCTACGGGTGGCATCGCGTATCCACTGACCGGACTGTGACCGTAGCGGGTAGTGACCATCTCACCGCCGATTTCTCCGCCAACAACGTTGGCGGCCGAGTCGAGGGCGGATATCGCTTTGCACTTCCGAACGTGCAGGGCTGGCCGGGCCAGTCCGGGTTCACCCCCTACGCCGCGGCACAGGTGCAAGCCTTCCACGCGCCGTCCTACAGCGAAACAGCGATCGCCGGTTCTTCGGTATTCGCGCTTTCCTACGATGCCCGCACGACCACCACGATCCGTACCGAGCTTGGCGCTTGGTACGATTGGAGCATCCCGGTTGACCACAACACCGCCCTGGTGCTCCGCACCCGCGCGGCCTGGGGGCACGACCATTGGTCCGACCCTAGCGTCACCGCCCGGTTCCTAGCGCTCCCGGGATCAAGCTTCACCGAGTTCGGCGCTCCACCGGCTAGCGACTTGTTGCTTGCTTCGGCCGTCGCCGAACTCTGGTTCAGGAACGGGTTGTCGGTCTCCGCGCGGTTCGACGGAGAATTTGCCGCGCACTCGCAGAAATACGCCGGGACCGGACGGTTGCGCTATATCTGGTGAATCGACAGAGGGCGGCCTCGCAGGGAAAACAGAGGCGCGTGATGTCGCCTATTGGCACTTAACGTCATTCGTCGCGCTGCAAAATTTTGATCGCTATCGGACTAGGAGCGGACAAAGGTCGGCCCCGACGCTGAACAGATACGCAGCGAATGACCCATAACCGACATTGACGAGGCGGCCGCGTCTACCGCCTCATTTTCCCCGCAGAAATCCGTCTGTCGCGCATTCAGGGTTGGGGTAGCTGTAAAAGCCTTTATTGGTTTTAAGGCCTAATTCTCCCCGGCCAATCTTTTCTTTGAGCGCCCCCGGCGGTTCATCTCGCGGATCGCGTGAATCCGAGAAATAGGTCATTTCAATAGCGAAAATTACATCCAGACCGACGAGGTCCATAAGGAAGAAAGGCCCGTAGGTCATCCCAGTGAAGACCATCCAAGCGCGGTCGATGTCGCGAAAGTCAACAAAATCGTTCGCCCACATGTATAGGGTTTGTCTCTTAACGGCACGCCACACGCTATTGAAACAAAAACCAAGAATCTCTTTCTGCACTTGCAACGGCACACAGTCGACCGAGCGGACAAAATCGCGTGCCGCTGACAATGACTCCGAAGACGTGCACGTACCACCCATGATATCGGCCATATTCATGCCGACAGCAGGCTGATAGAAATGTATGTTAAGACACTTGTCGGGACGCTGTGTAGCGCTCTCGATTCGCGAAACAGGTATAGAAGAGCTGTTGGTGGCGAGCAGCGCATGAGCAGGGGCAAGGCGGTCAAGCTCTGCGAAAACCTTGCGCTTGATTTCTAATTGTTCCGGCACAACTTCAATTACTAGGTCCGCGGCGCCGACTGCGAGATTGAGGCTATCGAAACGTTTCACGCTGCGGGAATACTTCTCCCAATTTTCGAGTGGAAAAGTTGGCCCTTTGCGGACCATTTCCATTGCACCCCGTACTTTTGCTTGTGTCTTCTCAAACGCGGTTCGATCCGGATCGAAAGCAGATACGTCATAACCATATGCCGCTGCTTGGATCGCGATTTAAGTCCCTAATGTCCCCATGCCAACGACGGCGATCTTTTTGATTTGGTTCATTCGGTTGCCAAGGGCGTTGAATAAGTGCGCTCTAGCGCACGGGGTAGCTAACCGCGCAAGAAATAAGAATATGTTCCGATGAAAGCTACTGACGCGTAAGACAGGACATAAACCGTGGTTATGGCAAGAGGGCCGGGACCGGAATTAAATACCGACCCAACTACATTCAAACAAAGAGAAACGATGGCGACCACGCCCAAGAACGTCATGATGTACCATCGCGGAGGTAACTCTTGTTTAGGGGCGGCTCTCTTGCGGCGGAACGGATAGGCAATAAGCCAAGGAACCAATACGACAAGCATTATTGCGCTGGATAGCCGCCACACCATAATCTCACGTATCCCGCAGATGGCGAGCGTTGGCGCCAGTATGGCGAACGCGGTTGCCATAAGGCCCAGTTCAACAAACAAACTGGTAAGCAGGACATGGAATCGTGAGAGTGGTTTGCCCGTGCCTTGGTGAAGTACGACGACGATTGAAGTAAACCCTACGAACGCCATCGCTAACGCAGCTAAGGAATAGAAGTACCCAGAACTCGGCAATTCCATAGTCAAAATTCCCAATCGATTTCTTCGACAGCATGAAATTATGGAGACGTGCCGGTCAAGGGACGAATGTCGGCTGTTGGCACTTAGCCGACAAGCGAACTCATCCGTCGAATGGTCGCTATTGGACTAAGAGTGGACATTGGTCGGCATTGGCGCGGAAAATGTTGGCAGCGAATGACCCATAGCCGACATTCGGAGCACAGAAGGATTGAATTGACCCCCATTCACAGGGTCCAAGCCAAACCCGTCGAACGTATCTGAGCCGATTTCGGTTTTAGCCGCTAAAGTCCGCTGTTCTTGCGCCAGAATTCCCTGCTCGGCAGAAAGGGGCTTAGCATTTCTGAACCAAGTGTTGTGAGAGAATCGTTTGGAAAGGATTGGCACGCCGCTTTCGCAGTTATGAAGACCTTGCTGGCGTGATCCAGCCGATGCCGGCGCCGCCAGGCTCGGTGAGGATGGCAATGCGGCCGACGCCGGGAATATCGAAGATCGGCCGCATCAGCTTGGCGCCGGCGGCTTGCGCCTTTTTCACGCGCTCATCGACGTCGTCGACCGACAGATATGACATCCAGGCTTCCGGCACGCCGTCGAATTTGGGACTTACCAACGGAAACAGCCCCCCGACTGTCTTGTCGCCCATTTTCGCCACCCAATAGGTGCCGTCCGGAGACGCCATCGAGTCGAAGGTCCAGCCGATGACGTTGCCATAAAATTTCTTCGCCTTATCCACGTCCCGGGTCAGCAACTCGTTCCAGTAAAAATTTCCGTGATCGCTCGATTGTTGGGCCATCGAAGCCTCCTGTGACTATGCAGCGAGATATTTTTCCAGCTTGTCCATCGCGCCGTTCCAGCCGTGCTGATGGCGGTCGCGCGCCTCGACATCAAAGAATTGCTCGTGCGTGAGCGTCATCAGCGAGCCGGTGCCGTCCGGCTTGATTTCCACCGTCACCAGTGATTCACGCTCCGGCGTCGACTTCCACGCCCAGGTGAACACCAGCTTCTGATTTGGGATCACCTCGCGGTAAACTCCGCTGACATCGTGCTGCTCGCCGTCCGGCGATTGCATCAGCCAGCGATAACCGCCGCCGGTGCGGGGGTCGGATTCAACCCGCAGCGCTTTCACTTCGCCGGGACCCATCCACCGCTTTACTTTTTCCGGGTCGGTCCAGGCGCTGAAGACTTTCGGCGGCGGCGCGTTGAAGCGGCGCTTGATGATGAGGCTTGGTTTGACGGCGGCTGCGGTGGCCATATGTCTTCCTCCAAAAATGTGGCGAGTTGATCGAGGCGTTCGGTCCAGAAGCGCTGGTAGCGATTGAGCCAGTTATTGGCCTCGTGCATCGGTTCGGCGCGCAGCCGGCAGGAGACGATGCGGCCGGCCTTGTTGCGCGTAACCAGACCTGCATCCGACAGCACGTCGAGATGTTTCATCACCGCCGGCAGCGACATCGGCAGCGGCGCGGCGAGGTCGCTGACCGACACGCTGTCTTTTTTACTCAGGCGGGCGAGCAGCGCCCGCCGCGTCGGATCAGCGAGTGCGGCGAAGGTGCGATCGAGTGCTACGGACTTATAGTAAACCATATGGTTAAGTATAAGTGTGCGCCACCCCGCGTCAAGTCAAAAATTGCCTTTTTAAGGCTGGGGCGGCGCGTGGATCGTGCTGTAGGCGGCTCCTCCACCGGCATGAGAGGGTCGCTAATGGCACTTAGCGTCATTCGTCGCGCTGCAAAAGTTTGGTCGCTAACGGACTAGGAGCAGACATCGACGCGCGCTGACGCCAAATGGCTCGGTCGCGAATGACCCATAGCGGATAAGGCGGTCTTTTCTTTTGCGTCGATGATGCTTCGGTGCGTTGTCGCCTTTTGGCACTTAGCGGTCATTGGCGACGTTTGCCTTGAATGATCGCTATTGGACGGACAAACGGCGGCACAGGCGCTAGACCGTTAGGTCGTCAATAACACGAAGCTGCCTGCTCGTTTAACGCTACATTAACGCGGTGCATTAGATGCTCACTGAGGGAACAACCGCCTCGGAGACCTCGCGATGCTGCCCGAACACCGCGCAACTCTTGAGGACGAGCCCTGTCCGGTCTCCGATCAAGTCCTCGGCGAAATGTATCGCGCCAGCGTACATGGGCTAAATGAACTCATTGCGACAGTCTCGCCGACAGCAAGAGTCCTGCTTGCCGTGTATTGCTACCGTCGCGCCCATCTTGCGTCGATTGGACTAGCGATTGCGGCAACTTGTGATGAAGATGATCTTGCGAACTGGGGTGGCAATGCGGGTGCCGTCCTTTTCGAGCGATCTCGGGAAGCTCCACAACCGCCGCCCTCTAATGCCAATGCGACTGGCCGGAAGAAAGTTACTTTGGCGACTGGGCCGTTCCGCTGACGCGGAAAATAGGAAGGTGGCTCCCTCGAAGCGCAGCCTGATCAAAAAACCTGATCGGATTTCGGAAGGACCGCCGCAGTTGGCGGTTTCTCTTTTGCGGTGCGTTTGGTCGCTATTGCCACGAAGCAGACTACGAGTAGCCGTCAGTCAATGTCCGCTTTCGATGTAACAGCGAACATCGCACCACCTACCCCGAAGAATGGCACGGTTGCCGGGAACGCGGGAAATTCGAACTCATAGGCTCGAAAACAGTGATCTCAGGCAAATGCTCGTCCCCGCAAGCATTTGGCAAGAACCCAGCGATGACCCGTGCAATCGTTCAATGTACCGGGAGTAGTTCGGCCACATTTGAAACACTGTGAAGCCTAGTTCGCTTCATGTCAGCTTCATGTGCCCTGTGGTTAATAGCGCGATGCCCGACCGAAAGATCAGTCTCAAAGTTATCATCGCCCCTATAATCGGCCATGCTTTGGACGCCCCGCCCATAATCATGGCGAGTGACCATTCAATCGATTACACGTGCGGACACTGCGGCACGACCTTATTGCACGCCGAGGAAAGCCAAGTTCACGGCATACTGATTCACTGTCTAAAGTGCGGTTCCTATAACGCCACGGAAGTTTAGGTCGCCTCTTAACGTCATTTTGCAGCGCTGCGAAATTCTGTCGCTATCGGATGCACGTCAGACATCGGTCGGTACTGGGGCCGAATTCGTCGGTAGCGATTGACCCATAGCGGACATCGCAGAGCTGAATAACTGCGTGCACTAGGTGGCGCTCCTTTAGGCATCCCCGCCGTCATATTGTTGGTTTCTCATTTAAGCGCAGTTGCATAAATTCGTGGCGCTTCGCCAAGGCGAGCTATCCTCGGAGGATAATCCAGTGCGCCGTCATGCCATTCCAGTGAATTAAAGTTATTCCCGCTGCCTAAAATTATTTCGCTTTCGGATAATGTGATCAGTTTTGATCTGACTGAATGATCTAAGTGGACTTAGCTCCGCTCATCATGAAGGAGCGAACCATGGCAAAGCCCATTTCTAAATCCATTACCAGACGAATCGCCGTCGCAGGATTGGCGCTAACAGCCGTGCCTGTAGTAGCCGGCGTCAACAAGGTCCATGCCCAGTCGAAAGAAGCCGCACCTGACAAAAGTTTGTACGAGCGGCTGGGGGGTGTTTTCGCGATCTCGGCAGTAGTGGATCACTTCAGCGACGCCGTCGTGAAAAACCCCGTGGTCGGTCAGAAGTCCAAGAATCCTCAACTGGCAGAATGGCACACTAAAAACCTAGGAAGGCTCCCCGGTCTTAAATTCATGCGGACGTTATGGGTCTGCAACGTTGCGGGCGGGCCGTTCCAGTTCACGGCCACCAAGCCTGGCACCACGCCGTTAGGCTTGGAAGAAGCCCACCGGAATCTCAAAATATCCCCGGCGGAATTCGACGAGGTTGCTGCTGAGCTCGGGCGTACCTTGGACTTTGCCAAGGTCCCAGCGCGGGAGAAAAATGAGGTTCTGGCGGCTTTCGCCGCTCACAAAGGCGAAGTCACCGCGGGTTACGTTGCGGGGGCAAAGCCCGGCTAAGCGCACAAGGCTCAGGTGCGATCCCAAAGGCAGAAGCCCCAACCTTTCGGTCAGGGCTTCACGTGTTGGGCAACGCCGACAGGGGCAAACCTAGCGGCGCTAAACCCGGCACACGCCTAAAAATGTAGCACAGCTAGAGCGAAGTGTCTGAGACGCCGACGCGGTGCCGATAGACCATTTCCCAGCCCTTCCAGCCTGTAAAGAGCAGGATCAATACGACGATCAACGACAGCACGAGCCCGGTCGGGATGATCGCGCTGCTACCGACTGTGTAACGCGAATACCAGTTGTAAAGCTCGATCACGACGACGACGACGTTGCCGCCAGCATGAAGCCAAGCGGCGTTGAGATTACGAATTTGTATGTCGCCCAGAACGTCAATCAGGCCCATAACGGCAGCTAATGCCGCCATAATAAGGCCCGCGCCCAGCAGCCAAACCGTGGCGTTTGCCCAAGCCTGACTATTCGTTTGCCAGAAAATGATGTCGGCAACAAAGGTTGAGACGAAGAACGCTATCGGAAAAGGGATCAACATCGGATGGATGGGGTGGCCCTCAATTTGAGCGGTAGATTTCGGGTTTGCCATAAACTTCCCTCCAGCGTTTCTATAATTGGTCAGTCTTAACCGTGGCTCGGCTCAGGCGCGCTTGCGGAGCATGGCATCGAGGCTCCAGACGCCGCCGCCGAAGAAGACGAGAAGCAGGCCGGCGAAACAATAGGCCGTGAGAAGGCTGCCGTTATTGCCCATCGGCGTCCAACCACGTGGAAAATGCTGCGTCCAATATCCAACCGCCGTGTAACCCGCCACAAAGAAGGCGGCGTAGCGCGTGAACAATCCCACCGTGAGCAGCGAGCCGGCGATCAACTCGATGACACCCGCGATGCCGACCATGGTCAGCAGTCGGATGCCGGCGGGGCTCGGGTTTGGAAATCCGAACCATTTCGACAAGCCATACTGAAGGATCAGCAGGCCGAACATGATCCGGAAAATGCTGAGCATGTGCGGTTGATATTGATTAAGCTTCGCCTCGATATTGCCCATGGGTTTTCCTCTCTGGTGGTTCCCCCGGCGGCGCGTCGTTCGGGCGCCGACTCAAGGTACGACGTTAGAATAACACCGCTGACCGGATATTCGTCCCTTCGTGCATCAAATCAAACCCCTGTTGATGTCCAGTGCGGCGTCGCATGGATAATTCATCGCTAAAACAGCTGGCCGATGTTGGGGGGACCGCCGCGAGGCGAGGCTTTCCCTTTGTGCTCAAGGATCAAGAAGTGAAACTCGGCTATTGTCCGCTTGTGGCACTTCGCGTCGTTCGCGGCGCTGCAATAGTTTGGTCGCTAACAGACTAGGAGCGGACAAATAGTCGCGTGAGGGCTGATTGGCTCCGCACTGAATGACCCGAAGCGGACATTATTGATTGTGGCGTTCGCTGGCGCGACGCGCCAGCATGCTAGTCGGGTCCCTCCAAAGCGGTTCAGAACAGGCGTCACGCAAATCGGTTCGTTTGAGCCCGACGTCATCCAGCATCTGGTCGTCAAGCTCGGCTAGATGCGCGAGCTCGCGGCGATGTTTGATGGCGACGATCAACTGCCAGACCCCCAGCGGCAAGGCCACGACCGCGTGGCGGATTGGCGAGAAAGACTTAGCGGTGATGTCCTTTCTCATTACCCTTTTCGAGGTCATCGAAGCCTCCTGTTTGCGAGAGGTCTGCGGGACATCTAGGCTATGGCGGCCTGTGCGACGATCCTCTATTATTTCACTGTGGCCGATAAAAAGCGCACAGCCCTAGACTGGGAAGATGTTCGTTATTTCGTGGCGCTTGCGCGCTACGGCACGCTCTCGGCCACCGCGCGCAGACTGCGCGTCAACCACGCGACCGTGGCACGTCGTGTTACAAGTCTAGAGACGCTCCTTGGACGCCCGTTGTTCGACCGACGCGCCGACGGCTACGCACTCACCGCAGAAGGCAAAGCCGTGCTCGACGAGGCGCGCTCCATGGACGAGGGTGCGCTATCCGTTCTCCGCCGCCTCGATGCTGGTACGGAGTTAAGCGGGCTGGTGCGCCTTTCCGTTGGCCGCGTGCTTGCCGAACGCTTCCTTATCGAACGTCTTTGTGCGTTTCACGAACGCTATCCAGCGATCGATCTAGAAGTGATTGGCGGGTCGCGGGTCGTGAGCCTTGCGAGGCGTGAAGCGGACGTCGCCTTGCGCTATGGATCCCCCAAGGATAGCGAGCTTGTTGCTCGGCGTGTGGCGAGGATCGCCTTCGGCCTTTACGCTTCGCCCGCCTATCGCGAAAAGCTCAAGGCCGGGGATAGGCCGGCGTTCATTGGCTTCGACGAAGAGAATGACTTCATTGCCGAAGGTGCGTGGCTTGCGCGCCGATTTGGCGACCGGCGATTTTCATTTCGGACCACCAGCCAAACGACGCAGTCTGTCGCGGCACGCGCGGGCTACGGCGTCGCGCTCCTGCCGAGGTACGTGGCAGCCGATGATCGAGGTCTTGTACAGGTCTTGCTCAGAGAACGCCTGCCCGAGCGCGACGTGTGGCTACTAATCCGCCGCGACCTTACGAAAGTTCCGCGGGTGCGGGCGGTGGCCGATTATCTCATCGATGTGTTCCACCGAGAGCGGCGGCTTTTGGCAGGCTAGCCTTGCCACCTTTAGTACCCGACTGAATGTCTGCTTTTGGCACTTAGCGGACATTCCTGAGGCGCCCATCCATGTCCGCTTTCGGTACCAGAGCGGACATGGCTTGATGATGGGATTGGCCGTGATGTCGGTCTAACAGTCCCAAGGGCAGGGCACCCGGCTTGCGTCAGGCGGCACTCTTTATTTGCTCTGATAAGAGCGAAGCTGCGGCTACGTCTTGGTAGCTTAGCGGTAAGCTGATGCGGTGGCAGCAGCGTCGGGTCGGCAGTATGCGGAAGCCTATCCAATTCGCGGAGATCTTGATTCATTAAAATGAGCTGGCGCTTGAATGAAGAACGTGAGCGCTTACCCGCTTACCGATCTTGCGATGCATAATTGGTAAAATGACCAGCCGGATCTTATCCGAAAATTACCTCTCTTGATGTCTGTCGAGAACGAACCCCCGAGTCGTTTGCGGACGTGTGCAATTGTGCACAGACAGTACCTGCCAAATCAGACGAGTGCTGAGCTGCATCCAACGTCATGGGTGATCCAGCTCAGGATTTGACTCCATGTTGCTATCGAAGAAAATTGAATCGCGATTGCTGAAACGCGTCGCGGCGCACGGTTTAAGTTTTCTCTCACCTGCCAGGTTGCTGAACGTTGCGATAGGAGTTGCGCTCGGGACCGCGTTGGCCTTGCAACCGGTCGCTGCATCCGCGGATGGCGGCACAGGAGGAGCCGGTGGTGGCGGAGCTTCCGGTGGAGCGGGCGGAGCCGGTGTCGGTGGAGCGGCCCTCAGTGGCAGCGCGGGCGCCGGGATTAATGGCGGCGGCGGCGGTGGCGGCGGCAGTGCCGGCGGCACAGGCGCCGCTGGCGGAGCCGGCGGCGGCGGAGCGGGTGGCACGGGAGGCGGGATCGGCGCTGCGGGCGTCGTTGGCACTGTCGGAACGGTCAATCTCGGCGGCGGTGGCGGCGGCGGCGGCGGTGGTGGTGCGAACGGCAGCAGCGCGGCCAGCCTTCCGGGTGGTGCCCTAGTTGGCGCCACCGGCGGAGTCGGCGGCGCCGCAGGCGCGGCTTCCGGCGTCGGCAATGGCGGTGGTGGCGGTGGTGGCGGCAGCGGCGGTTATGGCGCCGTGGTGACGGGAGCAACAATAAACACCAACGCTGTCGCGATTTCGGGTGGTCTTGGTGGCGTTGGCGGAGTAGGCGGTGCTGCGGCTGCGACCGGCGGCAGCGGCGGCAACGGCGGCGGCGGCGGCATCGGTATCTTTTTTTCCACACCAGGCGCCTCGCTCACCAACACCGGCGCCGGGAGCATTGTGGGCGGCAATGGTTCCGCCGGTGGCGCGTTCGGAGCGGGCGGCGTAAATGGCCTCGTCGGTACTGGCGGAGTCGGCGGAGCGGGTGTCGTTGGCAGCAGCCTCGCGATCACCAATGCGGGCGCTATCACGGGCGGCCTCGCCAGCGATGCGGTAACGCGCGCCAACGCCATTACGTTCACCGGCGGCGTCAACAGTCTGACGCTTCAAAACGGCTCGGCGATTACCGGCAACGTGGTCGCCGTCAGCGGCGGCACGGACACCTTTGCGCTCGGCGGCGCGGCCAATAGCGCCTTCAACACGTCGCTACTTGGCGTCCAATATCTCAACTTTACCAACTTCGCGAAGACCGGAACAAGTGTGTGGACGCTCACCGGGACGCCGGGTCAGGTAACGCCCTGGGTAATCTCCAACGGGACACTGACGGCGGGCGCCGCTACCAATGTTTTCGGCGCTACCAGCGCGATCACGGTCAATGCGCCGGGATTTCTCGATCTCGCCGGCAACAACCAACAGATCGGTTCCCTCACCGGCAGCGGCACGGTGACGAACAGCAATGCCACCGGTGCCCGACTGACGACAGGCGATGCCGCCAACACGCTTTTCAGCGGCGTGATTCAGAACGGTGTGGGCGCGACGGCCCTCACCAAACAAGGCTCGGGCGCATTCACCTTGAGCGGAAGCAACACCTATACCGGCACGACGGTGATCAACGCTGGCGCACTGATAGTGAATGGCTCGATCGCGTTATCATCTTCGACCGCCGTGAATGCCGGCGGCTTGCTGACGGGCGTGGGTACGGTCGGGAATACGACGATTACGGGAGGCACCTTCATGCCGGGCTCCGGCACGCCTGGCTCGGCCATGACCGTGAACGGCACGCTCGGCTTAAACGCGGCGTCGTTTTACGCGATCAACCTCAACCCGGCCACGTCTTCGCTGGCCAACGTGACTGGCGCGGCGACGCTGGGCGGCGCAACTGTAAACGCAACGTATGCCGCGGGAAGCTACGTGGCGAAGCAGTACACGATCCTGAACGCCGGTAGCGTGAGTGGCGCGTTCGGCCCGCTCGTCAACATCAACCTGCCGGCCAATTTCACACCGAGCCTCAGCTACGACGCTGCCCATGCTTACTTGAATCTTGTCCTCAATTTTGCGGCAGCGGCGGCACCGAGCGGCGGCCTGAACCTCAATCAGCAGAACGTCGCCAATGGACTCATCAATGTCTTCAACGCCAATGGTGGGCTTCCAGGGGCGTTCACATCGCTGACGCCCGCCGGGTTGACGCAGGTGTCGGGCGAGGCTGCCGCCGGCTTCTCGCAAAGCGGCTTCATGGCCGGCAATACGTTCCTCAACCTGATCACCGATCCTTTCGTCGACGGTCGTTCGCGCGACACCGGCTCAGGCGCGGCGCTCGGCTATGCAAAGGCACCGTCAGCACGAACGTCAGCCTTCACCTCCATAAGGGATGTCAACAGCCGCGACCCACGGTACGGAGCTTGGGCGGCGGCCTACGGTGGCAGCGGCACCATAAACGGCGATGCGTCGACCGGATCGAACAGGACCACGGCCAGAGTATTCGCCGGAGCAGCCGGTATGGACTACATGCTCACCCCCGACAGCAAGATCGGATTTGCGCTGGGCGGCGGCGGTACCGATTGGGGATTAGGTCAGAGCTTGGGTGGCGGCCGTTCGGGTATGTTTCAGGCAGGCGTCTATGCTTTGACGCATTCCGGACCCGCTTACCTGTCAGCGGGACTCGCCTATTCCTTCCATGATGTGACGACCGGCGAGGACGGTGACGGTGGCCGGCACCAACTCGCTCGGTGCAAGTTTCCAGGCCAATGCCTTCGCCGCCCGTCTTGAGGGTGGCTATCGCATTCCGGCTGGCGGCTTCGGTGTGACATCCTATGCCGCCGTACAAGCGCAAACGATCGACCTGCCGTCTTACACCGAGGCTGCAACATCGGGCTCAAATCAGTTCGCGCTCTCCTACGCATCGCAGACTGCGAACACGACACGCTCCGAGCTCGGCTCGCGCTTCGATTACGCCTATCTGCTCGATCGATACTCGACGCTCACCGTATACTTGCGCGCGGCGTGGGCGCACGACTTCAATATGACCACGAGCGCCACCGCGGTGTTCCAATCGCTTCCCGGCTCGACCTTTATCGTGCAGGCCGCAAAGCCCGCGCGGGACGGCGCGCTGCTCACCGCGGGAGCCCAATACAAAATGACGAACGGCTGGTCTCTCAGCGCCAAGTTTGACGGGGAGTTTTCTTCCACCACCGCGGTCTACGCGGGCAATGCCATGATCAGAAAAGAGTGGTGAGCTAGTCACCCCTAAAAGGGCAAAGTTCTGCGCACACGGCTGCGAGATGGCGCGCGGGGTACGCGGGCC
>CAWHOK010000002.1:0-35075 GCA_963830995.1 uncultured Alphaproteobacteria bacterium
GGACCATCCGGCGATTGCCGCGTTTCTCAACCGCATGAAGGCGCTGCCGGGCTGGGCGCACCCCTACGATCTGATGCCGGGCTATCCGTTCGGCACCCAATTGCTCAACGGCAAAGCCACGCCATAAAGCTGAAAGCGACGAGCGGAAATGCCGCCTGTGTGGCAAATGGCAGGCGTCATTGACTTGGCCGCATGAGCACACGATCATCGGAGAACAAAAGCTTTCGGCGCCGCCTGCTTTTGACATTCACGGGTGAAAATGACGTGCGACCGATCTGTCCGGAAGCCAATCGAGGGGAAGACAACACATGCTCCTGAAATCGTCGATACTCGCGATAGCAGCATTGATCTTTGCGACGCTCGCGTTTGATTTTTCGGTTTCTGCAACGGAAGCGGTGAAGACTACCGTGCTGGCGCAGGGGAATTCGTCGGAAATGCAGAAGCAGACCGGCGCAAAAAAAACCACAGGCCCCATCGCTGTCAAACCCATTCGTGGCGTTTCGAAGCTCGCGACCCATGATTGCCGGCTTAATGGGACGGTCGTCGAAATATCCGACGACCGGTGCGGATCGTCGCACCAGTATTGCAAAATTAACGGGGTTGCGCAGTGCATCGACTTCAAGGACTGACATGACGTGCGCGGCCGTAACGGCAGGTATGTGATGACCCGCCACTCGTTGGCGCTCGCGCTGTTGTTGGCCGGCTTGGTCGTTGCGGCGAGCTCGCTTTCTTCGTTGTCAGCGCCCAAAACGACCACAACCGACCATCCATACAAGTGTGAGCCGGTCTGCAATCATTGCCCGTCCAAAAAAACCAGCCAGTGCACTGCCGACTGCCTGGACTGCCGCATCCGCAGCTTTGCTCCGACGCAATTGGCCCCGGCGCCGGCAACCATGCCGACCGGAACGGCACCGCTCCCCGCGCAAAAAGCCGAGTAGCCGTCTAGGCCCCGGTTTCACTTATCGTGCTTATGGCAATCGTCGGATGGCATTGCGAGCGCCGTCAACGCGCAAGATCGTAATGGGTGGCGCCGGCCTAGTTGAGCCGGTTGGGCCGCTCGCCGGTTTGATCGGTGGTTTCGCCGGGCAGCGGCGCGACCACGTCGCTCGGCGCCGCCGGCGCAGCGGCCGCCTGCGCGGCAGCCGCGTCCTTGCGCTGATTTTCCTTGTAGGACAGCCAACCGAGTGGCAGGCAGACGAGATAAAGTGAACGTCCCCAGCGTGAGGACTTGCCACGGGTAGCTGATCAGCAGCGCGAAGAACAACACGATGGCGACAAAGGCCGGCAGCACCATTTCCGGCGGCACTCGCTTGCCGACCCGCTTTCCGGAAAATACCGGCAGTTTCGACACCATCAGCAGCCCAATGAACAGCGTGTAGAGGAAGGTGAGCCAGATCACCACGATGTTGGCGGCGAGGCCGAGGAAGTTGAGATAGATCGGCAGCAACATCGTGATGGCGCCGGCCGGCGCCGGAATGCCGGTGAAAAAATTGTCCGCCCAGGCTGGCTTGTTCGGATCGTCGATCATCACATTGAAGCGCGCCAACCGCAGCGCCGAGCAGATCGCAAACACCATCGCGGCGATCCAGCCGACCGACTTGAGCTCGTGAAGGCCCCAGAAATAAACGATCAGCGCCGGAGCGACGCCGAAATTGACGAAGTCGGCGAGGCTGTCGAGCTCGGCGCCGAATTTCGAGGTGCCCTTGAGCAGGCGAGCAATGCGGCCGTCGATGCCGTCGAGCAGCGCGGCAAAGACGATCGCCGCGAGCGCCAGCTCGCCGCGGCCTTCGAACGCCAGGCGGATCGCGGTCAGGCCCGGCGCACAGCGCCAGCAGGGTGATGATATTCGGCAGCAAGGTGCGCACCGGCACCGGCTGGAAACGCCGGCGCTTTTCAGCCGAACGGCTTGGGTCAAAAGGCGGAAATACCATGCGATGAATATAGTCGGTTGCGGGCCCAGCCGCCACGGCGGCGAAATCGTCCCGGGCAGCAGCGTTAACCGGCGCGGAACGCGCGCCCGCTGTCCGCCACCCGCAGATCAGCGATGACGGTTTCGCCGGCGATCGTAGTTTGCCCGACCGCGACCTGCGGCACCACACCTTCCGGCAGATAAATATCGAGGCGGGAACCGAACCGGATCATGCCGAAGCGCTCGCCGGCCGCGATGGTCTGCCCTTCCCGTACGTAACAGACGATGCGCCGCGCCACCAAGCCGGCGATCTGCGTCACCGCGATACGCGCGTTCGCCGACGCGATCACCAGCGAATTGCGCTCGTTGTCGGCGCTCGCCTTATCGAGGTCGGCGTTGAAGAACTTGCCCGGCTGATAAACGATGCGCTCGATACGGCCCGCGAACGGTGCGCGGTTGATGTGACAGTCGAGCACGCTCATGAAGATAGACACCCGCGGCAGCAGCTTGTCGCCGAGGCCAAGTTCGTGCGGCGGCGCGGCCGAGGTGACCATGCTGATGCGGCCATCGGCCGGCGCTACCACGATGCCGTCGCGCACCGGCGTCACCCGCGGCGGGTCGCGGAAGAACAGCACGCACCAGATCGTCAGCACCGTGCCGATCCAGCCGAGCGGCGTCCACGCCCAGAACAGGACCAGGCTGGCGAACGCGAAGGCGCCGATGAAGGGATAGCCTTCCGGCGTGATCGGGACTGCCCTGAGCGCGGATCGAATTGAGGATCGACATTAAGTTCTACTCCGCAGCGTCGATTGACGGCATGGCCGGCTCGTTGGCAGCCTCCATCATAGCATCATCCAACGCGGGCGGATTGCGGTTGGGAGCGGCGGGTTCTTCGCCGATCAGCGCCAGTTTCTCGCGTGCCGCTTCCGCCTCGCGCTGTCTGTTCCACATGCTGGCATAAAGCCCGCCGCTGGCGAGCAGGCTTTGATGGCTGCCGCGCTCGACGATCTCGCCCGCCTCGAGCACGATGATTTCGTCGGCGCCGACGATGGTGGAAAGGCGGTGCGCAATCACCAGCGTGGTGCGGCCGCGCGATACCCGCTCGAGTGCATCCTGGATTTCCTTTTCGGTGTGGCTGTCGAGCGCCGAGGTTGCTTCGTCGAGCAACAAGATCGGCGGCGCTTTCAAGATGGTGCGCGCAATGGCGACGCGCTGCTTTTCGCCGCCCGACAACTTGAGCCCACGTTCGCCGACTTCGGTCTCGTAGCCTTTCGGCGACAACTTAATGAAGTCGTCGATCTGCGCGAGACGCCGCGGCTTGCTCGACCTCGGCGTCGCTCGCGGCCCAACGTCCGTACCGGATGTTGTAGCGAATGGTGTCGTTGAACAGCACGGTGTCCTGCGGCACCATGCCGATCGCCTGTCGCAACATTTCCTGAGTGACCGCGCGAATGTCCTGGCCGTCGATGGGTGATGCGCCCGCCCGACAGATCGTAGAAGCGGAAGATCAACCGCGAGATGGTGGATTTTCCGGCGCCGGACGGGCCGACCACAGCGACGGTGCGGCCGGCCGGAACTTCGAAGCTGACGCCCTTAAGGATCGGCCGTTCGGGGTCGTAGGAAAACCGCACGTTCTCAAAACGGATATGGCCACTCGACACCTTGAGCGGCGGCGCGCCGGGCGCGTCCTTGATCTCCGCCTCGCGCGACAAAATCGAAAACATCATCTCGATATCGATCAGCGCCTGCTTAATCTCGCGATATACCATGCCCATGAAATTCAGCGGCTGGTAGAGTTGGATCATCATGGCGTTGATCAGCACGAAATCGCCCACCGTGTTGGTGCCGTCGCGGATACCGAGCGCGCACATCACCATCGCGGCGCCTAAGCCCAACGCTGAAGATCGCCGCCTGCCCGGCATTGAGCACCGCGAGCGAGGTATAGGCCTTGACGCTGGCGTCCTCGTAGCGCGCGATCGAGCGGTCGTGCGCTGACGCCTCGCGTTGCTCGGCGCTGAAGTATTTAACCGTTTCGTAATTGAGCAGCGAGTTCATCGCCTTGACGTTGGCGTCGGTGTCGCTGTCGTTCATCTTGCGGCGAATGCCGATCCGCCATTCGGTCGCGTAATAGGTGTAGATCATGTAGATCGTAACGGTGACCAGGATCGCCGCGACGTAGCGCCAGTCGAACTGCCACAACAGCACTCCGACAATCATGGCAAGCTCGATGATCGTCGGGATGAGCTGCAGGATTACCATGCGCACGATGGTTTCGATGGCGTTGCGGCCGCGCTCCAGCACACGCGTCAGGCCGCCGGTCTTGCGCTCCAGGTGAAACCGCAGCGACAACTCATGCATGTGGATGAAGGTGCGATAGGCGATCCGCCGCACCGCGTGCATCGACACCTTGGCGAAGATGCCGTCGCGCACCTGCGTCAGGCCGGCCATCAGGATGCGCATGCCGGCATAGGCGATCGTCATCGCAATCGGCGCGGCTATCACCCAGGTTACCCACTCATTCGCCGCGATGGGGGCCGAGCCCTGCCCGCTCAAGGCGTCGGTCGCCCACTTGAAGGTAAATGGCGTCGCCATAGTCGCCAGCTTGGCGACCAGCAGCAGCAGGAACGCGCCGAGCACGCGGCGCTTGAGATCGCTGCGGTCGGTCGGCCAGATATAAGGCCACAGATTGACCAACGTGCTCAGCAGCGCGCCGCGGTCGGCGGAAACCCGTGGCTTGGCGGGATGGTGGGGATCGGCATTCATCTGAGACGAATTATATAGGCGGTTTTCCGCCGCTTATCACCCCGAGCGGGCGCTGCCGCAGCGGTTTTCTGGCGCTTTGCCGGGCACGCCTTGACGCTGTCACAAGCGTCCTCCACATGCAGGCCATGAAAGACAACACGAGGACCAACAATAAAATCCGAAAAATTTGCGTTTACTGCGGTTCCGGTCCCGGCACCGACCCCGCCTTTATCCAGGCGGCACGCGAGTTCGGCAAGACCCTCGCCGAGAACAAGATCGGCCTCGTTTATGGCGGCGGCTCGGTCGGCATGATGGGTGAAATAGCGCGCGCGGTGCTTGAACATGGCGGCGAGACGACCGGCATCATCCCGGAATTCCTGGTTCAGCGCGAACATGCCAAGCGCGACGTCGATAACCTGATTGTCACGCGCGACATGCACGAGCGCAAACGCAAGATGTTCGAGCACGCCGACGCCTTCGTGGCGATGCCCGGCGGCATCGGCACGCTGGAGGAACTGGTCGAGCAGTGCACCTGGGCGCAACTCGGCCGGCACAAGAAGCCGATTTTGATCGCCAATATCGAGAAGTTCTGGGAGCCGCTCTGCGCGCTGCTCGATCACATGAAGCAGACCCAATTCATCCGAGGCGGTCTTGAGTTCGATCTGTTGGTCGCCAACAAGGTCGCCGACATTTTGCCGATGCTGCAAATGGCGATTGCGCCTGTGTCCGAGTCTGAGAAAAAGCTGACCGCTGCCAAAGCCGAGCAGCTTTAAAGCTCAGGCATCGATGAAACGTCACCGCCTCGATGCGGTTGCCGTCGGGGTCGCGAACGAAAGCGGCGTAATAACGCGGATTGTATTTCTTGCGAAAACCCGGCGCGCCGTCGGTTTCGCCGCCATGGGCGAGCGCCGCCGCGTGAAAGCCATCGACAGCCGCCGCGTCCACAGCGCGAAGCGCGATGTGGGTGCCGCTGTCGTCCGGCAGCGCCGGCATATTCAAGCGGCGGTTGATCCAGAACTCCGGATATTTCTTCCCGTAGCCAATCGCGGCATCCGGCCACTCGCGCAACTTCGTCATGCCGAGCGGGGCGAGCAACGCGGTGTAGAACTGCTCGGCTGCCTTAAGGTCGCGTACCGCGATGGAGATATGGTCGATCATCGCGCCAGTTTAACACGACAAGGGCGCCGCCTTTAGGCGACGCCCTCTATTTCATCATGACGTCGAACGAATTACGCGTGCGCGACCGTTGAGCGATGACGCCGGCGCGGCTCGTGCACGCGGGAGCGGACCGGACGGCGGACATAGCTGCCGTCTTGGTTCATCGCGGGAGCGCGCCAAACCAACAGGAGAAACACCAACGCCGAAAAGGCGAAGGTCGATGCGATACCCGCCAAGAACATGGTCATGAGCCGCCCTCCTTATTTCCATCCGAGGCGATAACGCGCCGAAAACAGGCTGGTTCCGTGGCAAGTTGCGACTGGCGTTACTCAATAAATCTCAAATAAAAGTGTGTTGCGGCGCAGCAGACACGGTTCCAGATCGCCGAGTTATCTCGACTTCATCGGCGCATCACGCTGGCGCTTTTGACCTAACAAGTTTGTAAATGATCGAATCCATAAGAGCCTGAAATGACGCATCAATGATGTTGGGCGAGACACCAACGGTGACCCAGTGCTCGCCGGTCTCGTCGCGACTCTCGATCAACACGCGCGTCACCGCTTCGGTGCCGCCGTTGAGGATGCGGACGCGATAGTCGGTCAGCTCAAGCCCCGCGATGTATTTCTGATACTTGCCGAGGTCCTTGCGTAGCGCGAGATCGAGCGCGTTGACCGGGCCGTTGCCTTCCGCCGCCGAGATCAGCAACTCGCCGTCGACTTTCACTTTAACCACCGCCTGCGACACCGTCACGCGCTCCCCCAGCGCGTTGTCGCGTTGCTCGACATTGACGTCGAATTTGTCGACGGTGAAATAGTCCGGCACCTTGCCGAGCACGCGGCGCGCCAGCAGATCGAAAGAGGCATCGGCGGCCTCATAGGCGTAGCCGATCGCCTCGCGCTCCTTCACCACTTCGAGCAGGCGCGCGATGCGCGGGTCATCCTTGTTGACCGCGATGCCGATGCGCTCGAGCTCGGCGAGCAGATTGGATTTGCCGGCCTGGTCCGACACCAGCAGCTTGCGCTTGTTGCCGGTGGCGTCCGGCGGCACATGCTCGTAGGTCGCCGGGTCCTTCATGATCGCCGAAGCATGGATGCCGGCTTTGGTGGCGAAGGCGCTCTCGCCGACATAGGGCGCGTGGCGGTCGGGCGCACGGTTGAGCATTTCGTCGAGCGTGTGCGAGACCTGCGAGAGCTTGCGCAACTGGTCGTCCGACACGCCGATCTCGAACTTCTCGGAATATTCCGGCTTTGAGCTTCAGGGTCGGGATGATCGAGACCAGATTGGCATTGCCGCAACGCTCGCCGAGCCCGTTGAGGGTGCCCTGGATCTGCCGCGCCCCGGCGCGCACCGCGGCAAGCGAAATCGCCACCGCCTGCTCGGTGTCGTTATGGGCGTGAATGCCGACATGGTCGCCGGGGATCGTTTTGCAGACCTCGCTCACGATTTTCTCGGCTTCGTGCGGCAGCGTGCCGCCGTTGGTGTCACATAGCACCACCCAGCGCGCGCCTTCGTCATAGGCCGCCTGGGCGCAAGCCAGCGCGTATTTCGGATTGGCCTTGTAGCCGTCGAAGAAATGCTCGCAGTCGAGCAGCACTTCGCGGCCTTTCGCCTTGGCGGCGCGCACGCTGTCGCGGATCGAGGCGATGTTCTCCTCGTCGGTGGTCTCCAGCGCGACCTTGACGTGGTAGTCCCACGACTTGGCGACGAAGCAGATGGCGTCGGCTTTCGCCTCGAGCAGCGCGGCAAGGCCGGGATCGTTCGATGCCGAGCGGCCGGGACGGCGCGTCATTCCGAATGCCGTGAAGGTAGCGTGAGCGAGCTTGCGATCCGTCGAGAACAATTCGGTGTCGGCCGGATTGGCGCCGGGATAGCCGCCTTCGACATAGTCGATGCCGAGACCGTCCAGCATGTGCGCAATCGCCAGCTTGTCGGCCAGCGTGAAGTCGACGCCATTCGTCTGCGCGCCATCGCGCAGCGTGGTGTCGAACAGATAAAGCCGCTCGCGTGCCATCGGTGCGCTCACATCGCCACGTAGAAAACATAGAGCGCGACCAGGATCGCGACGGCCAGCACGCCGTATTTGAGCACGATGTAATACAGCCAATGGCGCGGGAACGGGGTTTCCGGCTCTTCCATTCAGGCCTCCCGCTTTTCACCGCCGCCGAGCGGCTTGTGCATCGTCGTGTTGGCGAACCATTCGCCATTGAGCGTCACCGAATTGCGCTGCTGCGCGACATAGCCGCGGTTCTCGAAAAAGCCGCGGGCATTGTCGCTGGCGTCCACGATCAGCATGTCGGCGCCGCGCGATGCGGCCAGTTTTTCGATCGCGTCCGCCAGTGCGCGGCCGGCGCCCTGCCCGGCGGCCGCGGGATAGATATAGAGCATGTCGATCTTGTCTTTGCCCTCGAGCGAGATGAAGCCGATCGGCGAGCCGCCCAGCGTCGCGATCAGCGTCAACTGTTTCGCCAGTTTGTCGACGAATTCGTCTTCGTCGTCGGCGGCGGCAGCCCAGGCGTCCTGCTGCGCCTCGGTATATTCCTCGCCGGTCAATTCCGTGACGCTGGCGCGGAAAATCTCGACGACCAGCGGCGCGTCATCCGGCAGCATCGGCCGCAACGCCAGCTTGGGATGGGCTTCGCCGCTCATCGTGCCACCTCCCATGTGGTGCCGTCCTTGGAATCTTTCAGCACAACGCCCATCGCGGCGAGTTCGTCGCGGATGCGGTCGGATTCCTTGAAGTCTTTCTTGGCGCGCGCGGCGTTGCGCGCCTGCAATAAGCTCAGTGACTTTTCCTTCATCGACTGTCCGTGAAGGTCTCTGACATCGGCCGTTCGAAGATCCGACGAAACGCAAGTGAGCGATCAAGTCGATGCTGCAGGTAACTCCTTCAGCATGAATCTGCCACGCGATGTCGAAGTCGCATGCAATTCCGTAATCATCGTGGCGTATTCAGATCGTCGCACAAGCGCCTCAAGGACCGATGGCGCAAACTTCTCCTACCGATGTCCTTTTGAACTCATTCGGCGGCAAGTCCGTCCAAAGGCATAAGATCGTCAGCTGTTCGGCTTTCTTCTAAGGCCCTTCACCGTCCAGTCCATCGGCTGGCGATAGTGCGTGCGCAGCATATTGAGCCGCACTACCTCGCCCGGCCAGTCCTTCAGCAACTCATGGATCGTGACGAAATTGCCGAGGCACTTCGACATCTTCTCGCCTTCGACCTGCAAGAAGCCATTGTGCATCCAGGTGTTCGCCATCACGCCGGTATGAAAGGCGCAGCGCGATTGCGCGATCTCGTTCTCGTGGTGCGGAAACACCAGATCGATGCCGCCGCCGTGGATGTCGAAGGTCTCGCCGAGATGCTTCCACGACATCGCCGAGCATTCGATGTGCCAGCCGGGGCGTCCCGGCGCCTTGATGCCGCACGGCGACGGCCAGCCGGGCTCGCCCTCCTTTGAAGGCTTCCACAGCACGAAGTCGGTCGAGTCTTTCTTGTAGGGCGCCACCTCGACCCGCGCGCCGGCGATCATCTCGTCGAGCGAGCGGTTGGAGAGCTTGCCGTAGTCCGGCATCGACGGCACCGAGAACAGCACGTGATCCTCGCGCGACATAGGCGTGGCCGCCTTTCACCAGCCGCTCGATCAGCGTCTTCATCTCCTCGATATGCTCGGTGGCGCGCGGCTCGACGGTCGGCGGCAGGCAGCCGAGCGCTGTCACGTCGGCCTTGAAATTCGCGTAGGTATCCTCGGTCAGCTCGCGGATCGGGATGCCGCGCTCGGCGGCGCGCGCATTGATCTTGTCATCGACGTCGGTGATGTTGCGCACATATTTGACGTGATCGGCGCCGTAGAGATGGCGCAGCAGGCGGAACAGCACGTCGAACACGATCACCGGCCGCGCATTGCCGATATGCGCGAAGTCGTAGACCGTCGGCCCGCACACATACATGCGCACGCGCGCGGGATCGATCGGGGTGAACACCCGTTTCTCGCGCGTCAGCGTATCGTAGAGCTTGAGCTCCATAACGGACGTCCCGGACCTGCTGGCCCCGGCGTCTTTTATCTCGATGGAGAAAAGACGGCCGCTGCCAGCGTGGTGCGCTAGCGAATAATCTCGCGGCAAATGCCGCAGATATGGTTAAGGCCGTTCATCGCGCGGCAGAATGGGCAAGGCGGCGGGCGCCGTCAAGGGTTTGGGCGCAAGCCCTGCAACGCCGCGGCCTTTGCGATCCGACCGGTTAACGACACCTTTACGGTTTTGCTCGCATTCTAACGCTTCGCCACCTCCTCTTGTGCGCGTGGCTCTCAAAGAGCGAGCGAACTCATGCGTCTTGTGCTGGCCAATGTTCTCACCGCTGCCGTCCTTTGCGCCGCTTCAACCGCGCAGGCCGAGCGGCGCATGTTCATCATCGCCAACAATCCGGACGCCTATGGCGTCGACCAGTGCCTGGCTGCCGGCGAGAAATGCGGCAACGCGGTCGCGCACGCTTACTGCAAATCGCACGAATTCGCGGAGGCCGCCTCGTTCCACAAGGTCGACCGTGACGACATCACCGGCTCGATCCCGGAGAGCGGCCCGAACACTTGCACGTGGCGGCAAATGCGACGAATTCGTCGCCATCATGTGCACGCGCTGATAGCGCGGCGGCACCTGCTTCGCCGGGTGTGACTTAGAACACTTCCAAACTGTTGCGTGCGGTCCTAAACCCGGCCATGTTCGGGCAGGAAGCGATGACGAAGTCATTGCCGCAACGAAACGGTTTCGGGTAATGGCGAGCGCGGCGATCCGCAATATGCGTGCACGGTCAACCGCCCGCCGGCGACTTCAGGCTCGAAGCATTTCTGCCCTACCGGCTCACGTGCTCGCCCACCTGGTCTCGCAGGCGCTGTCCCGCATTTATTCTGAGCGCTACGGCATCGGCATTCCGGAATGGCGCGTGCTGGTGACCCTCGGGCAATTCGGCATGATGACCGGCAAGACGATCGGCGCGCACAGCCATATGCACAAGACCAAGGTGTCGCGCGCGGTGGCGCTGCTCGAGCGCCGCAAGCTGGTGACGAGACGCAGCAACCGCGACGATCTGCGCGAAACGTTTTTGTCGCTCGCCCCGGACGGCCGGAAGATCTATGACGAGCTCACGCCGGTCGCGCTGCAATTCGCCCGCGAGTTGCTGGAGGTGGTCGACCCGGCCGACCGGGCGGCGCTCGACCGCGCTCTCAACCGGCTGACCAGCGTTGCGTTCGGCTACCATTGGCGACGCGATAATGTCGGCGCAGCAGACGGAACATCGTGAAGCTCTACACGTTCTTCCGCTCCTCGGCGGCCTATCGGGTGCGGATCGCGCTCAATCTCAAGGGCGTTCCGCTACGAAATGGCGTCGGTCCATCTCAGCAAGGACGGCGGCGCACAATCGCAAGCCGGAGTTCCGCGCCGTCAATCCGCAGATGCGGGTGCCGGCGCTCGCGCTAGCCGACGGCGACATCCTGATTCAATCGCTGGCGATAATCGAATATCTCGACGAAATTTATCCGGAGCCGCCGCTGCTGCCGGCCGACGCCTTGGCGCGCGCGCGCGTACGCAGCTATCGCGCAAATGATCGCCTGCGATATTCATCCGCTCAACAACACCTCGCCGCTGCGCTATCTCAAGAACGCAGCTCAAGCATGAGCAGACCGAGATCGACGCCTGGTATCATCACTGGGTGATCGAGGGCTTCACCGCGCTCGAGGCGATGATCGAGCCGGCGCCGTATACTTGCGGCAACGCGGGTCACGCTGGCCGATCTGTGCCTGGTGCCGCAGGTCTATCAATGCGCGGCGGCTCAAGGTGCCGCTCGAGGCGTTTCCCAAGATCGTCGCGGCCGACGCCGCCTGCGCTCAAGCTTCCCGCCTTCGACAAGGCGCGGCCGGAAAATCAGCCGGACGCGGAGTGACGCGCCGGCGCGCCGCCTGCTAGACCAGCGCCGCATTTCAGCCGCCCTCCCGCACAGCGAATTACTCGTGGACAAAAACAAGCTCGCCCGCGTCGTCCTCTGGATGGTCGGCGCCCTGCTTTCGTTTTCGGTCATGGCGGTGTCGATCCGCGGGTTGGCGACGCACGGACTGAGCATTTTCGAAATTCTCGCGATTCGCAGCGTCGACGCGCTGGTCATCATTGCTCGGCAACTTGTTGCTGATGCGGCCGGAGCTGCGGCCGCTGGTGCGGCCGCGCCGGATGGGGCTGCAACTGCTGCGCAACAGCGTGCATTACGTCGGCGCAATATGCCTGGGCGCTGGGCCTCACGATGCTGCCGCTCGCCACGGTGTTCTCGCTCGAGTTCACGATGCCGGCATGGACCGCGCTGCTCGCCGCCTGGCTGCTGCACGAACGGCATGACGCCAAGCCGGATCGGCGTCGTCGTACTCGGGCCTGGTCGGCGTGCTGGTGATCCTGCGGCCGGGGCTGGCGAGCATCAATCCCGGCGCGTTCTTCGTGCTGACGGCGGCCTTCGGCTACGCGATCACCATGATCGCCACCAAGCAACTCACGGCGACCGAGACGACGTTCGGCATCATCTTCTGGATGGCGGTGATCCAGTTGCCGCTGTCGCTCGCCGGCAGCGACCCGGCGGTGTTGTCTGCAGCTCGAATGGATCCACCTTATTCCCGCGCTCGGGGTCGGTATCGCCGGCACCACGTCGCATTATTGCCTGAGCAATGCGTTCCGCTCGGGCGACGCCACTCTGGTGGTGCCGCTCGATTTCATGCGCATCCCGCTGATCGCCGTGGTCGGCTGGGCGTTTTACGGCGAAGGCCTCGATATTTTCGTGTTGCTCGGCGCCCTGATCATCATTGCGGGCGTGTTGTGGAACCTGCGCTCAGAAGCCGCGCGCCGGCCACCGGATCTAGCCTCGCCTGCCGTGCCCTAAGGCGCTAGGATTGCCGCATCATGCGAAACATCGCGCTACAGAACTGCCGCAGCGGCCAGCATCGCGCTCGCCACGAGCGCGTATGGCGCAGCAGCAGCCGGATCCGGCCTGCCAGCGGCTGGAGGCGCAACTGGCCTCGCTCGACCGCGGCAATGACGACCCGCAGCGCGCCGACACGATCCGCCGCGCCGAAGACGCCGCCAACGGCAGCAATTCGAGGTCGACCGGCTGGTCGCGCAGGCGCGCCGGACCGGCTGCGAAAGTTCCGGCTTCTTTTCGATCTTCAATTCGCCGCCGCCGCAATGCGGCGCGCTCAACAATCAGATCGCCCAGGCTCGCAACAATCTCGAGCGCATGCAGACCCAGCTCGAGCAGCTGCACGGCGGCACCACGGAACGCGCCGCGCAGCGCCGCTCGCTGCTGATTGCGCTCGGCAGACAATGGCTGCGGCGCGCAATACCGCCAGGCCGTCGCGTGCAACAAGGCGGCGGCAATTTCCTCGAACGGCTGTTCGGCGCCGAACAGCAGCCCGTTTTCATCGCCCAACTCGCAGTCGGGCGGCAGTTTCCGCACGATCTGCGTGCGCACCTGCGACGGCTATTATTTCCCGATCTCGTTCTCGGCGCCCGCCAGCAAATTCCCGATGACGAACGCACCTGCCAGCGCATGTGCCCGGCCGCGGAGGTTTCGCTCTACACGTATCACAATCCCGGCGAGGAAGTGACCCAGGCGGTGTCGGTCAACGGCGGCACGCCCTATACCGCGTTGCCGAACGCGTTCCGCTATCGCACGGCGGTCGACCCGGCGTGCAGTTGCCGCAGGCCGGGCCAAAGCTGGGCCGACGCGCTCAAAGCCACCGGCGCCGACGCGACGGTCGCGCCAGGCGACGTGGTCGTCACCGACCAGCACGCCAAGAAGATGTCGCAGCCGCGCGACGCTGCCGGCCGGCCGATCAAGCCGGACCCCCGCGCCGCAGCACCGGCGCGCGCCGGCGACTGACCGACGCGCCACGGAAGCTGCCGTGCCGCCCGAAGGGCAAGGTGCGCACGGTCGGGCCGACCTTCTATCCGGTTCGCTGAATTCCCTAGAAATCGAACGCTTCGGTCTTCACCGGCTGGCCGGTGACGAGCGAAACATCCGGCGCCGGCAACGGCGTGCCGGGATCGCGGAAGCGGTTGGTGATCGGATAGCGGCGGTCGCGGCCGAAATTCTTCAGCGTCACCTTCACGCCGGGCGCCGCCTGCCGCCGCTTGTATTCGGCGAGATTGAGCATGCGCTCGACCCGCATCACGGTGTCGCGGTCGAAGCCCGCCGCGACGATCGCCGAAATCGGCTCTTCGTGCTCGACCAGCCGCTGCAGGATCGCGTCGAGCACATCATAAGGCGGCAGCGAATCCTGGTCCTTCTGGTTTTCGCGCAATTCGGCGGTCGGCGGCCGCGTCAGGATGTTGTTGGGAATGACCTCGCCGGCGGGCCCCAGCGCGATGGCCGGCTTCCAACTGTTGCGCAGTTGCGCGAGCCGGAACACCTCGGTTTTGTAGAGATCCTTGATCGGATTGAAGCCGCCGTTCATATCGCCATAGAGCGTCGCGTAGCCGACCGACATTTCCGACTTGTTGCCGGTCGTCACCACCATCAGTCCGAATTTATTCGAGATCGCCATCAGGATTGTGCCGCGGGCGCGCGCCTGCAGATTTTCTTCGGTGACGTCGCGCGGCTTTGCCTGCAAATGCCGGCGCCAAGCACGGCCTCAAGTCCTTCCACGGCATCGGCGATCGGCAGCACTTCGTAGGAAACCCCCAGCGCCTTGGCGCAGGCCGCGGCATCGTCGAGCGAGACCTGCGCCGTAAATTTGTACGGCAGCATCACGCAGCGCACGCGGGCGGCGCCCAAGCGCATCGACCGCGATGGCGGCGCAGATCGCAGAATCGATGCCGCCGGAAAGGCCCAGCACGACGCCATTGAAGCCGTTCTTCTCGACATAGTCGCGAAGCCCAAGGACGCAGGCAGAGTAATCGGCCTTGTCCGGCCCGACGTCAGGCACCATCGGACCCTTCTCGCAGCGCCAGGTGTCGCCGGCGCGCGACCAGCGCGTCGTCACCACCCTCTCCTCGAAGCCCTGCAACTGAAATGCCAGCGAGCGGTCGGCGTGAATGCCGAACGACACGCCGTCGAACACCAATTCGTCCTGCCCGCCGACCTGGTTGACATAAACCGCCGGCAAGCCGTTTGCGACGATGTGCCGGATCGCAATGTTGAGCCGCAGGTCGTCTTTATCGCGCCAGTACGGCGAGCCGTTCGGCTACCACCAGCAGTTCGGCTCCGGTTTCCGCAAGGCACTCGACGACCTCCTCGCCCCAGATGTCCTCGCAGATCGGAAAGCCCAGCCGCACGCCACGGAAGTTCACCGGACCCGGCAACGGACCCGCCGCGAAAACCCGCTTCTCGTCGAACACGCCGTAATTTGGCAAATCGACCTTGAACCGCAACGCCGCAATCCTGCCGCCGTCGAGCAGCGCGACCGCGTTGTGAAGCTTTCCGTTGTCGAGCCACGGCGTGCCGACCAGCATGGCCGGACCGCCATCTTTGGTTTCGCGCGCCAGCTTTTCGATCTCGGCGCGGCAGGCCGCCTGAAACGCCGGCTTGAGCACCAGGTCTTCCGGCGGGTAGCCGGCGATGAACATTTCGGGGAAAACGACGAGATCTGCGCCCTGCGCAGCCGCTTCCTTGCGCGCGCGGCGCACTTTCTCGGCATTGCCGGCGACATCGCCGACCGTCGAATTGAGCTGCGCGACGGCAATCGCCAGTCTATCGGCAGGTTTATTGACCTGACTTGCGCTCATATGAATGATCTAACGCCTGCCCCGCCACGCGGCAATCGGACGCGCCGCATCGCCTGTCCTGCGAAGTCAAATGTTTAAAGCCCGGCGGCCGCCGGCATTGGCTTGGCCTGCCCGATCCGCTCTTTCTTCAGCAATTCCGCCAGCAGGAACGCCATATCGATCGCCTGCTCGGCATTGAGCCGCGGGTCGCAGACTGTGTGATAGCGGTCGTTGAGGTCGGCATCGGTGATGGCGCGGGCGCCGCCAGTGCATTCGGTGACGTTCTGCCCGGTCATTTCCAGATGCACGCCGCCAGCATAGCTGCCCTCGGCAGCGTGGACTTCAAAGAAGCCGCGCACTTCCTTGAGGATCAGGTCGAACGGCCGCGTCTTGTAGCCCGACGCCGAGGTAATGGTGTTGCCGTGCATCGGGTCGCACGACCAGACCACGGCCTTGCCTTCGCGCTTGGTACTGCGCGCATCAGCGCCGGAAGATGCTCGCCGACCTTCTCGGCGCCGAACCGGCCGATCAGGGTCAGACGCCCGGGCTCGTTATCCGGATTGAGGATATCGATCAGCCGCAACAGATCGTCGGCCTTGAGCGAAGGGCCGCATTTGAGCCCGATCGGGTTCTTGATGCCGCGCGCATATTCGACATGGGCGTGATCGAGCTGGCGGGTGCGGTCGCCGATCCAGATCATGTGGCCGGAGGTCGCGTACCAGTCGCCGGTCGTCGAATCGACGCGGCGTGAAGGCCTCCTCGAAGCCGAGCAGCAGCGCTTCGTGGCTGGTGTAGAAGTCGGTCGTGCGCAGTTCCGGATGACTTTCGAGATCGAGCCCGCAGGCCTGCATGAATCCGAGCGCTTCGGAAATGCGATCCGACAATTCGACATAGCGGCGCGACTGCGGCGAGTCCTTGACGAAGCCGAGCATCCACTGCCGCACGCTGCCGAGATTGGCGTAACCGCCCTGCGCGAAGGCGCGCAACAGATTGAGCGTCGCCGCGGACTGCCGGTAGGCCTCGATCTGGCGCCGCGGGTCGGGACGACGCGCTTCCTCGGTGAAGGCAATGTCGTTGATGATGTCGCCGCGATAGCTCGGCAATTCCTTGCCGTCGCGCTTTTCGGTCGGCGCCGAGCGCGGCTTGGCGAATTGTCCGGCGATGCGGCCGACTTTCACCACCGGCGAAGCGGCGGCATAGGTCAGCACCACCGCCATCTGCAGAAAGATGCGGAAAAAATCGCGGATATTGTTGGCGCCATGCTCGGCGAAGCTTTCCGCGCAATCGCCGCCTTGCAGCAGGAAAGCCTCGCCCTTTGCGACCCGGGCCAGCGCTTTTTTCAGATTGCGCGCCTCACCGGCAAAAACCAGCGGCGGAAACGTCGCAAGCTGCTTCTCGACGTCGGCAAGCGCGCGCGCGTCCGGATAATCCGGAACTTGCACGATCGGCTTCTTGCGCCAACTGTCGGGCGACCAACGCTCGGCCATCTTTCACTGCTCCAAAACTGGCGGCGTTATACACGAAGGCTGCCGGATCAGGCCAGAACTTCGAGAAAATGCGGTGATTCCGGCTATTCCGCCGCGGCGCGGCCGTAGCTCATCGCCTTCTCGCGCATCGTGACCAGCTCTTCGCTACCGGTGGGATGCACTGCCATGGTGGCGTCGAAGTCAGCTTTGGTCGCGCCCATCTTCACCGCGATGCCGATCAACTGGATCATCTCGCCGGCATCGGGGCCGACGATGTGGCAGCCGACCACCTGGTCGGTAATGCCATCGACCACCAGCTTCATGAAGCTGCGGGTGTCGCGCCCCGGCAGCGTCGCCTTCATCGGGCGGAAGCTGGTCTTGTAGATATCGACGACCCCGAGCTTGGCCACCGCCTGGGCTTCGGTCAGCCCGATCACGCCAACTTCCGGCTCGGAAAACACCGCGGTCGGCACGTTGGCGTGGTCGACCCGGATCGACTTGCCGCCATAGACCGTATCGGCGAAGGCGTGACCCTCGCGGATCGCGACCGGCGTCAGATTGATGCGATTGGTGACGTCGCCGATCGCGTAAATGCTGTCGGCAGATGTTTTCGAGAACTCATCGACCGCGATGCCGCCGGTCGCGCCAAGCGTGACCCCGGCGACTTCGAGGCCGAGACCGGCAATATTCGGCTTGCGGCCGGTGGCGAACATCACCTTGTCCGCCATGATCGCTTTGTGGTCGGGCAATTCAACGGAATAACCACGATCCACCTTTTCAACAGCCGCGACCGTCCGCTTGGTAATGATCTTGATGCCGCGCTTTTCCATCTCGCTGCGCAAATGCTCGCGCACGTCGTCATCAAAGCCACGCAAAATGTTGTCGCCACGATAGACCAGCGTCACCTCGGAGCCTAGGCCGGCGAAGATGCAGGCAAACTCCACCGCAATATATCCGCCACCCTGAATCAAAATGCGGTTCGGCAAGTGTTTGAGATGAAAAGCCTCGTTCGACGAGATCACGTGTTCGAGGCCGGCGATCTTGGCGCCGAGGTGCGGCGCGCCGCCGGTCGCAATTAGAATTTTCTCGGCGCGTATCCGCGCTGCCGTTTGCCGCAAGCCGCACCGTATGGGCGTCTTCCAGAACTGCACGGCTTTTGACGAGCTCGACTTTGAAACGCTCAAGCGTCGTCGTGTAGGCGCCTTCGAGCCGCTCGATCTCCCGGTCCTTGTTGGCGATCAAAGTCGGCCAGTCGAACGACGGCGGCGGCACGGTCCAGCCGTAGCCCGCCGCATCCTCGAACTCATGGGAAAAGCGGGAGGCATAAACCAGAAGTTTTTTTGGCACGCAGCCGCGAATGACGCAGGTGCCGCCGACCCGATATTCCTCGGCGATCATCACCCGCGCGCCGTGACTCGAGGCGATCCGCGCCGCGCGGACGCCGCCGGAGCCTGCGCCTATGACAAAAAGATCGACGTCGTAGTCAGCCATGCACGGCCGCCTTACATATCGCGGCCTTTTTTCTTCAACTCGGCGCGCATCCGGTTGATGACCTCGTCGTTGAATTTGAGCGCCCACTCCTGGGCATAGTTCATGCCCTGTTCAAGCGCACGGGGCTCATCCGCGATCGACTTCTTGCCGAGTGGAGATTTATAAAAAGCCAGCAGGTCTTTGAGCTCCGGCTCGGTGAAAAAGCTCGCGTAACGGGTGGCAACTTCATTCAACACGTCCTTGACGCGCGGCGCGTATTCGGTGCGCAACTGCACGCCAATTTCATCAAGGTCTTTTTGCAGGGCTGGGTTCTGCTGCAGGAAAGTACTTTTGCTCTGTTCGATGACGCCGGGTACCAGCGGATCGAATATGGCGGCAGCCCCCTTGAGCAGAATGATTTCGCGCGCCGTATCGACGGCCGCCGACGACGGCTTCTTCTGCGCGTAGCCTGGCGAGGCCAGCGCCAACAGGATAGCAGCAACAGCGGCGACGCGGGTTACGCCGGTGAGAGGGTGGATCATATTCATTCACATTACTCCGTTTGAATACTGAATTTAGGGCCGCTCAAGCACGCGCACACCATCCGGTCCAGCCAGGATGACGGTCTGGGCGAGCCCGACAAATAATCCGTGTTCCATGACCCCCGGGATCGCCGCCAGCTTTTGCGCCAATGTCTTGGGATCCGCAATAAGACCAAGCGCGGCGTCGAGAATCCAGTGCCCGCCATCCGTGACGAAAGCATGGCCGTCGCGGCCGGAGCGCAATTCGAGCCGGGTTTTGCTGCCTATGACTTGCGCGATGGCGCGGCGGGTGGCGCCAAGGCCGAACGGCAGCACCTCGATCGGCAAGGGAAATTTGCCCAGCACCGGCACCCATTTCGATTCGTCGGCGATCACCACCATCCGCGTCGAAGCAGCCGCGACGATCTTTTCCCGCAGCAAAGCGCCGCCGCCGCCCTTGATCAGGCTGAAATCTGGTCCGATTTCGTCGGCGCCGTCGACGGTAAGATCGAGTTCGGGAATTTCGTCCAGCGTGGACACCTTGATGCCGCAGCGTTCGGCATCGGCCCGTGTCGCCTCCGACGTCGCCACGGTCATGACCGAAAGCCCAGAACGCACCCGCTCTCCCAAAAGCTCAACAAAATGTTTTGCGGTTGAACCCGTGCCAAGCCCGAGCCGCATCGCCGGGCGTACCATTTCGAGAGCGCGCGCCGCAGCGGCCTGTTTTTGCGTATCGGCTGTCATCGAATGAGATTCGGTTGGTGGAAAACCATGGCAAGCGCGGCCCGAGCGAAAAAAGCTTATCTAGCGTCGTTCTGCCGCCGTGGATAGCCGGTATTCCCAACCCGCGCTTGAGGGCGGCCATTTGCCCCTTGTCTCGCGGGCCAACCAGCGTTAGCGCTTCGCCAATGCCATCGGTCTTGCCCGCGCCAACGATTGTATTCGACCTCGACGGCACTCTGGTCGATACCGCGCCAGACTTGATCGACACCCTCAATTTCGTTTTGGCGAAAGACGGCTTGCCTCCGGTTCCCTATGCCACGGCGCGCATGCTGATCGGCGGCGGCGCCAAGCCGATGATCGCGCGCGGGCTCGAAGCAGAAGGCCGCACGGCCTCGCCTGAAACGATCGATAGAATGTTCAAAGACTTTATTGCCTACTATGGCGAACACATCGCTGACCGCTCGCGGCCGTTTCCGGGACTCGAAGCGACGCTCGATCATTTTGCGGGGCGCGGATTCATACTGGCGGTTTGCACCAACAAACTCGAAAATCTCTCGGTGCAGTTGCTGAAGGCCTTGAGGCTCGACACCCGCTTCGCCGCAATTTGCGGACAAGACACGTTCCGCATTCAGAAACCCGATCCGATCATTCTGCGCCGCACGATCGAAGCGGCCGGCGGCAGCGACCGACGCGCAGTCATGGTCGGGGATTCGGTAACTGACATTCGCACTGCCCGCGCCGCCGATATTCCAATCATCGCAGTGGATTTTGGCTACAGCGACCCACCGGTCGCCGAGTTCCGGCCAGACCGGGTGGTCAGCCATTTCGACGCGCTGCCGGCTGCCGTTGCGGAACTTTTAGCGAGCGAATAAGCCACCGAATGATGGTTAACGCGGTAAGGTTAACGGCCTGGCACGGTTGCGCGGCCTTGCCGCCAATTCTATTGTCGCCATCGGGACGGGTCGCCGAGTGGCTTCCCGCGCGGGGAAACGGGACCGACCAATGTACCGAGTGATTGCGATTGTCGGCAGCAGCCTGCTTTTGACGGCGTGCGCTTCCTCGACTCCAAACTGGTTCAGTTTGGACGGCCTGAAAGGCTCACCGACCACCGATACCGTGCAGTTCGAATCCGAGCCGCCGGGCGCCGAAGCCAAAACGTCCAACGGCCAGACCTGCCGCACGCCCTGCTCGCTCGCGCTCCCGACCGACAACGCACTTTCGGTGACGTTCACGCTCAACGGCTATTTGCCTGAAACTGAACAGATCGAATTGATCTCCGACGGCGGCCCGAAGCTGCGTCCAAACCCGGTTTTGGTTGAACTCACGCCCGCCCCGCCGTCGGCAAGGAAGCCGGCTCCGCGCGCCAAGCCTGGGGCCAAACCTGCCGCCAAGAAACCGGCTGCCAAACCCGCGGCCAGCGCCAAACCGGCGCCAGCGCCGACCACGGCCTCTGCGCCTGCCGGCGCCTCGCCGTGGCCGACCCCGAAGCAATAACTGCTTAAATTCCCGAGCTAGAGACCGTTCCGGCGTACCGACCTCCGCCGGACCGCTGGCTAAGTTCGCCCATAATCCCCATATTGTATTAAACGCGGCTCCGCTTTCGCCGCCGGACAATGTGATGAATTTCGCTGGCCCAACATCAATTCCGAAAAACGGCCCTCTCGCGCTGGTCGATCCGTTCCAGCGCGCCATCACCTATCTGCGCGTCTCGGTGACCGACCGGTGCGATTTCCGCTGCGTCTATTGCATGGCTGAGCATATGACGTTCCTGCCGAAGGCCGACCTGCTCAGTCTCGAGGAACTCGACCGGCTGTGCAGCGCCTTCATCGCCAGGGGCGTCACCAAATTACGACTGACCGGCGGCGAGCCGCTGGTCCGGCGTGGCATTATGACTTTGGTCGGTTCGCTATCGCGCCATCTCTCATCCGGCGCGCTGAAAGAGCTCACACTTACCACCAATGGTTCCCAACTGACGAAATATGCTGGCGAGCTCAAATCGCACGGTGTCCAGCGCGTCAATGTCTCTCTCGACACGCTTGACCCAGATAAGTTTCACGCCATCACCCGCTGGGGTGATCTCAGCCAAGTCATGCGGGGCATTGATGCCGCGCAAGCCGCCGGTCTCAAGGTCAAGATCAACGCGGTGGCGCTCAAGGGCGTCAACGAGGATGAAATCGACACGCTGATCGAGTGGGCGCATGGCCGTGACATGGACCTAACCCTGATCGAAGTAATGCCGCTCGGCGAAATCGGCGAAGCGAGGTTAGATCAGTATCTGCCATTATCGATGCTGCGCGCGCGATTAGCCGAACGCTTTACTTTCGAGGATATCGATTACGCGACCGGCGGACCGGCACGTTATGTGCGCATCAAGGAAACCGGCGGCCGGCTTGGCTTCATTACGCCGCTGACTCATAATTTCTGCGAGTCATGCAATCGCGTACGCGTCACCTGCACCGGCACGCTGTTTATGTGTCTTGGCCAGGAGGATGCCGCCGATCTGCGAACGCCGTTGCGCGGTTCCGAGAGCGACGAGCGGCTACATGCCGCGATCGACCAAGCGATCGCGCGTAAGCCAAAGGGCCATGATTTTGTCATCGATCGCCGCCATCAGCGACCCGCCCTAGCGCGCCATATGAGCGTTACCGGCGGCTAGCCTCACGCCGCTGCCGACATCGTCACCAGTTCGCGCAGCTCGTCGAGGCGCAGGTGGGCTGGCGTAAAACAGACGCCAAGGCGGTCGCTCCCATCGCGCACAATCTCACCCGCGACGCTGTGCATGCCCTTAAATGACAGCGTGACCTTATCCCCTGCCGCAAGACCCGGAATACACTCGATACATGCGCCACCTTCGCTGACATCGTAAACACGCGCCTCGGCATGGCGGCCGTTCTGCTCCAGCACTGCCGTCAAATCGATTTCATAACGCGGGAATTCACGAAGATCGGCCTTGATCGCCTTGCGGACGATCTCGGGGACGGTGGTGCATAGCTCGCGCGAGCTCATCTGCATGGCTAACGCCACCTCGGAAAACTCACTGGCATTCGTTTGCCAACGCGATACCAGTTCGGAGATTTGGGCCATGCGGCCAGCGAGATCGCCGGCGGACAGGTTGTTGTCCTGAACATTGTGACTGAATTGCTGGGTCGCCATACGCTGTTGCTCAATCGCGGCTGACACCGAATCATTGACAGTGGCGAGTGAATTGATCGCGTGGGTAACGTCCGCCAGCGACTGGACGACCTGACGGGTAGTCGACTGAATCTCGGAAACTTTGGCGCCGATTTGCTCGGTGGATTGACTGGTCTGTGTCGCCAGCATCTTAACCTCGGACGCGACCACGTTAAAGCCGCGGCCGGCGTCGCCCGCTCGCGCTGCCTCAATCGCAGCGTTAAGTGCCAACAGATTGGTTTGCGCGGCAATTTCGCTGATGACGCCGACAATGTCCCCAATTTCTTCGGCGGCCCTCGCCAGCGCATCAATCGCGCCGCGCGAAATATCGGCGCGTACGACCGCTTCGCGGCCGACCGAGGCGCCGCGCTCGACATGCTGGGAAATCGCGGAAATTGCCGTGAATACCTGCCCGGAAAGCTCGGTTACGGCGTCGGCGATGTCGCGCGACCCATCGGCCAATCGTGCAGTTTCTTCAAAGGCGGTGTGCAGGGACGTGAGGGCGCCGATCATGTCTTCGGCCTTCGACGTCAGTCCCGCAGCGCCAGAAACGATCGGCTGAATCCCGAGCTCGGTCGCCATTTCGACCTGCTGCGCAAGGCCCGACAAATTGATGCGGCGCGCCGCTTGCCACGTACGGTCGAGATCGGTATGGACAAGCTCGCGCCGCTGACGTTCGCGCAGAACCTCGGCTAGTCGCTCAGTAGCGATTGCGATGCGGTCCACTTCATTGCGGGCGCCACGAATTGGCACCGCGTTTTCAAGTTCGGCGTCGGCGATCGCATCAATGGTATTGGCGGCTTCGCTCAACGCATAAGACAGCCGGCGTGATATCCCGAAAATGCCAGCGCCAATGAGTCCGACCGCGGCGAGAGTCATGAGCGGCAACACGCACCAGCCGTACGGCCCGACATACCCCGCCAGCGTGGCCGCCAGCGGAGGCACCGCCCAGCCGATCAGCGCCGGCAACGCGGCCGCGAGTAACAGTCGTTCCAGCACCGTCAAGCGATGCATCGTCCCACCTGAACCGAGCGCAACATGAAGGCCGCCACATTCGGCCCGATACGCCAGCCGTTTTGTAACCCGGTCCGGTTTAGAGTGCGTTAACCATGGCCGAGCGCCGCGAGCAGCAAGCTCGGCAAATTCGCCATTGACGGCTTGTGGCCCCTCCGGGCTAAGGTAGTTTCAACCGGTCCCAATACCGGGCGTGGGGCATAAAAGGCTGCAAAAATCGGCGTTCGCCGGCCGCGGCGGACCCGATGAGGGGAACTAGGCGTGGGCTTTATCGACCCTTTTCTCAGGGCGTGTTTGCCGCTGACGCGCGCAATCGATTCGATGAACCGCTGGATCGGCCGGTATGTCGCCTGGCTGATCCTGGTCGCGGTCATCGTTTCGGCGGTCAACGCCACGGTGCGCAAGATCTTCGACATGTCGTCGAACTCCTGGCTGGAACTGCAATGGGTGCTTTTCAGCACGGTGTTCCTGCTGTGCTCGCCGTGGACGTTGCTCAGCAACGAGCACATCCGCATCGACATCGTGAACAACCTGCTGCCGAACTGGGTTCGCGACACTATCGATGCCATCGGTCATGCCTTTTTCCTTTTGCCGCTGACCATCATCATGATCATCACCGGCGGCCCGTTCTTTATGCGTTCGTTTGAGGTCAATGAGCAATCCGGCAATGCCGGCGGCCTGCCGCAATGGCCGTCGAAGGCGCTGGTGATCATCGGGTTTGCGCTGCTGTTCGTTCAAGGCCTCTCGGAACTCATCAAGCGGATCGCCGTGATGCGCGGCTTCATCGACGATCCGCATGCCTCGCAAGTGCACGCCCTCGAAGCCGAAGTCGAGCACATCGTCGAAGCCATCGAGAAACGGTAACGGCGATTAGGCCGGCGGAGTCCTGAATGATCCAATTGCTGATCGACAATATGGCGCCGATCATGTTTCTGGCGCTGGTTTTTTTCCTGCTGCTCGGCTATCCGGCGGCATTTTCGCTTGGCGCCGTCGGCCTGATCTTCGGACTGATCGGCATCGAGTTGGGCCTGTTCGTCCCCGACTTCCTGCAGGCGCTGCCGGAGCGCGTCTATGGCGTGATGAGCAATGACACGTTGCTCGCGATTCCCTTCTTTACCTTCATGGGGCTGGTGCTGGAACGCTCCGGCATGGCCGAAGACCTGCTCGACACGATCGGGCAGTTGTTCGGCACCCTTCGCGGCGGCCTGGCCTATGCCGTGATCTTTGTCGGCGCGCTGCTGGCCGCCACTACCGGTGTGGTCGCGGCGTCCGTCATCTCGATGGGTCTGATTTCGCTGCCGATCATGCTGCGGTACGGCTATGACCGGCGCGTCGCGGCCGGCGTCATCGCGGCGTCAGGAACGCTGGCGCAGATCATCCCGCCGTCGCTGGTGCTAATCGTGATGGCCGATCAGCTCGGCCGCTCGGTGGGCGACATGTACGAAGGCGCTTTCATACCCGGCATCGTGCTCGCGGGGCTGTACGCGCTTTATGTTTTCGGTGTCACCATACTGTTCCCGAAGGCCACGCCCGGCTTGCCGGCCGAAGCGGTCGGTTTTCGCGAGGCCGACGGCAGCCGCGGCCTTATTTCGCTTGGAGTGCTTGCAGTCGCCGCCGGTGTGTTTGGCTGGTTCATGATGAGGCATTCGACGACGCACGGCGCCGACTTCGTCGTGCTCAGCATGTTTAATGGCATCGTGTTCGCGTTCGCGGTCGCCGTTATCAACTGGCTGACCAACCGATTCCTGAACTTCCGCTTCCTCTCGCATATGGCGCAGCAGACCACGTTCGTGATGGTGCCGCCGCTGTTCCTGATCTTCCTCGTGCTCGGCACTATCTTCATCGGCGTCGCGACCCCGACCGAGGGCGGCGCGATGGGCGCCAGCGGCGCTATCCTGCTCGGCCTCGCCAAGCGCCGCCTCACCTGGGACCTGATCCGCCAGGCCGTGGAATCCACCGCCAAACTGTCGGCCTTCGTCGTCTTCATCCTGATCGGTGCGCGGGTGTTTTCTCTGACGTTCTACGGTGTCAGCGGGCACATCTGGGTTGAGCACATGTTGACCTCGCTGCCCGGCGGCCAGATTGGTTTCCTGATCTTTGTCAATGCCTTCGTTTTCGTGCTGGCGTTCTTCCTCGATTTCTTCGAACTCGCTTTCATCATCATTCCGCTGCTCGGACCCGCCGCCGAACACCTCGGCATCGACCTGATCTGGTTCGGCGTCATTCTCGGGGTCAATATGCAGACCTCGTTCATGCACCCGCCGTTCGGTTTCGCGCTGTTCTACCTGCGGTCGGTGGCGCCGAAGGAACCGTTCCTTGACCGGCTGACCGGCAAGCGGACCGAACCGGTCACCACCGGGCAGATTTATTGGGGCGCGGTGCCATTCGTCGTCATCCAGGTCATTATGGTGCTTCTGGTGATTCTCTTTCCCTCGATGGTCATGCACTACAAGCGCGGCATGTCGACGGTCGATCCGAACACCATCAAGATCGAGATTCCGCAGCAGCTCGAACTGCCGCCGCTCGATTTCGGTCCGCCCAAGTAGGTACGTAAGGCCGCGGCAAAAAAATAACCCCGGAGCCGAAGCTCCGGGGTTTTGCTTTTGGCGTTGAGCGATTAGCCGCGCATCACCCGCATCATGTAGTTGTCGTAGGTATTCTCCGCAACCTGGAACCACTGATAGGCGTTCTTGGTGAACGCCATCATCGAGTCGTTGACCTTCTTAAAGTCCGCATTCGAAGCCGCGACTTCGGCATGCAGCTCCATCGTGGCCTTGTAGGAAGCATCCATGATCGCCGGCGAGAAGACGTGGAGCTTGGTGCCGTTGGCCAGCAGACGGCGGAGCGCCTGCGGGTTGAGCAGGTCGTATTTGGCAAGGCACCACGTGTTTGCGTAATGGCCGGCCAGCTCCAGAATGGCCTGGTAGTGTTTCGGCAGCGCATTCCATTTGTCGAGATTGACGAAGGCGAGCAGCATCGAACCGCCTTCCCACCAACCCGGCGCGTAGTAGTGCGGCGCCACTTTGTAAAAGCCGAGCTTCTCGTCGTCGTAGGGTCCGACCCACTCGGCCGCGTCAACCGTGCCCTTTTCGAGCGCGGGATAGATATCGCCAGCCGCAAGCTGCTGTGGAACGCCACCGAGCTTTTGCAGGACCTTGCCGGCCCAGCCGCCGATCCGCATTTTGACGCCCTTGAGGTCGTCCACGCTATTAATCTCCTTGCGGAACCAGCCGCCCATCTGACATCCGGTATTGCCGGCAAGCAGCGCCCGCTGGTTGTACTTTTTGTAGAACTCATTCAGCGCGTCCATGCCGCCGCCCTGCACTAACCAGCCCTGGTTCAGGCGGGCATTGGGACCGAATGGCACCGACGTGCCGAAACCAAAGGTGGGATCCTTGCCGAAGTAGTAATACGACGCAGTATGCCCGCATTCGACGGTACCGTTCTGCACGGCATCGACAATCGCCAGACCCGGGACGATTTCACCGGCCGCAAAGGGCTGAATCTGGAATTTGCCGTCGGTAGCTTCTCCGACGGCCTTGCACATCACTTCGGCAGCGCCGTAAAGCGTGTCCAGCGACTTCGGCCAGCTGCAAGGCATGCGCCATTTGATTTCCGGCGACGATTGCGCGATGGCCGGCGCTGCTACCGCCGTGGCGGCAAGCCCGACGCCTGCCGTCTTGAGAAATTCTCTTCGTTTCATAGGCCCTTGCTCCCTGAAAATGCCAAACGGGACCGTCCCGCCACCCTCTCCGGAGTGTATGTGGCTAGTCTGCACCGGATTTTTGCAAGTTGAAAGTGGCGATCGCCTAACCGGCAGGCCGCAAAAGCAAAGGGGGCCGGCTATGAGCCGACACCGCCGGTTCAACTGTGACGAGCTTACTGGGCTTCGATGACGATTTTGGGCGCGGCCCGAGTGCCGCCCTTGAGCTGTTCGAGTACTTTGGTCGCAATTTCGCGGTAAATCTTGGCATGAACGCCGTCCGGCTCGGTGGCGACGACGGGCAGGCCGCTGTCGGATTTTTCGCGGATGGTGATGTGCAGCGGCACTTCGCCGAGGAACGGCACGCCGAGCCGCTCCGCCTCGCGGCGGGCACCGCCATGGCTGAAAATATCCGAGCGCGTGCCGCAACTCGGGCAGACGAAATAACTCATGTTCTCAACCACCCCAAGCACCGGTACGTCGACCCGCTTGAACATCGCGATGCCGCGTCGCGCGTCGATCAGCGCCAGGTCCTGCGGGGTCGAGACAATGACGGCGCCTTTGAGCGGCACCTGCTGCGCCATCGTCAGCTGCGCGTCGCCAGTGCCAGGCGGCATATCCACCACCATGACATCGAGTGTGCCCCACTCGACTTCGCGCAGCATCTGCGTGATGGCCGACATCACCATGGGGCCACGCCAGATCATCGGCGTCTCTTCGTCGATTAGGAACCCGATCGACATCACGCTCATGCCGTAGCGCTCGATTGGAATAAGCCGGGTGCCTCCGATTGTTTTTGGCTTCTCCTTGATGGCGAGCAGCTTCGGCAATGAGGGGCCGTAAATATCGGCATCGAGCATGCCGACTTTCAATCCGAGGTCGCGCAGCCCCAGCGCGAGATTGACCGCGGTGGTCGATTTGCCGACGCCGCCTTTGCCGGAAGCGACCGCGATCACTGCGTTGACGCCGGGAATTCCCGGCTGGCTCTGGCCGCCGCCTTGTCCATGCGCATGCCCGTGCGAATGGCCCGCCGGCGCCGGACGTGCTCCGCGCCCGCCACCGGCGCCCGGCTGCGGCCGTGCCGCGCTGCCGGTGCGCTCAGCGGTCAGCGCCACCAGCGCCGACGATACGCCCGGGATCGCGCGCACGGCGTCTTCTGCTCGCTTCCGCACGCCCTCCCAGGCTTTCACTGCCGCGGCGTCCACTGTAAGAGAAAAGAAAACCTTGCCGTCGGTGACCACTACCTCGGACAACGTGCCGGTGTCCGGCAGCGCCGTGCCGTCCGGTCCCGGCACCTGCTTCAGCGCCGCTACTACCTGTTCCTTGGTCACCGCCATCACGCACGTCCTTTGCCTTGTGACGCGCCACCATATAGGAATTGCGGGTCCGCAGAAAAAGCATTCGGAGGAACCGATGGCGAAGGTGGCATTTCTTGGTCTCGGCGTGATGGGTTACCCGATGGCCGGACATCTCAAGAACAAGGGCGGCCACGAGGTCACCGTTTATAACCGCACCGCCGCCAAGGCCGAACAATGGGTCCAGCAGCATGGCGGCAAGAGCGCGCCGACGCCGAAGCAAGCCTCCACCGGCCAGGATTTCGTGATGTGCTGCGTCGGCAACGACAACGACCTGCGCGAAGTCACGCTTGGCAAAGACGGCGCCTTCCAGGCGATGGGCAAAGGCACCGTGTTTGTCGATCACACCACAGCCTCCGCTGAAATCGCGCGCGAACTATTCGACGCCGCGAAAAAGAGCGGGTTCGAGTTCGTCGACGCGCCGGTGTCGGGCGGCCAAGCGGGCGCCGAGAACGGCGCACTCACCGTGATGTGTGGCGGGGAAGAAGGCCCGTTCGGCCGCGCGGAAAAAGTGATCGCGGCCTATGCCAAGGCTTGCAATTTGATGGGCAAGCCCGGCTCCGGACAGCTCGCCAAGATGTGCAACCAGATCTGCATCGCCGGGCTCGTACAGGGTCTCGCTGAAGCGATCCATTTTGCGAAGAAGGCCGATCTCGACATCGAGAAGCTAATCGCAACGATCTCAAAAGGCGCGGCACAATCCTGGCAGATGGAAAATCGCTACAAGACGATGGCGGCCGGAAAATTCGACCACGGTTTTGCGGTCGACTGGATGCGCAAGGATCTCAGTATCTGCATCGGCGAAGCACGCAAGAACGGCGCCCACCTGCCCGTCACCGCGCTGGTCGATCAATTTTATTCTGAAGTGCAGAAGATGGGCGGCAAGCGCTGGGACACCTCGAGCCTGCTGGCGCGGCTGGAACGCTAATTCACATCACGCGGAAGCGCTGGGCCGCGCCGACACCTCGGCGTGCCAGCGTCTCACGTTCGGCAGTTCCGGCATCTCGACCTTGGCGGGCTTCATGAAATCGACCGCGACCTGCGCGGTGATGTCGGCGACCGAGTAGCGTGGGCCGGCCACGAATTTATTTTTCGCCAGCTGCTCGTCGAGGATTTTAAGGAACGCGCCGACCCGCGGCTTGTTGGCCTCGCCCCAGGCGGCGACCTGCGGCACTTCCAGCGTCTTCGCCGCCGGATGCAAATGGCGAAATACGTTCGCGACCACCAGCAACAGATTGATCTCGCACCGGCGATTCCACATCTCGACCAGTGCGATGTCCTTGGGACCAACCCCAAACAACGGCGGTTTGGGCTGCAAGCGCCTCGAAATAACGGCAGATCGCAATCGACTCCGTCATGATGGTGCCGTCGTCGAGCTGTAGCGCCGGCATGCGTTGCATCGGATTGATCGCCGTATATTCCGGCGTCTTGTGCGCGCCGGTCATCATGTCGACCTGCTCGGTCGGCACGTTAATGCCCTTTTCGGCGAGGAAGATGCGGGTCCGCCGCGGATTGGGCGCCCGGCCGCTGTCGTAGAGCTTCATTTGCAGGTCCTGCCAAATTTCGCCGCGAGCTAGCCGATCATGCGGAAAAAGTGCTGTCAAAGGCGCTGTTAAGATTTCGTTAACCAGCCATTTTCATTCGCTCTTAAGGTTGGTCTTAAGGATTTTGGGCGAGTTTGGCGGCAAGTTCCACTTCCAAGGTTTGCCGAAGTCGCGTTTGTAATGACGATTCCCAACGAACAATCCGATCTCGCCGTCCCGTCCGAAAGCTCGCCGGTGCGCCGTCGGCTAGCGGCACAATACGTCCGCGACGCCCGCGACCGGCTGATCTCGACCACCGGCACCCGCCCCGCCTTCGATCTCGAATTGCTGCGGCAATACGCGCAGAACCGGCTCTCCGCCTCGCTGGTGATCCTGCTGCTGGTCGCAACCATCGGCTTCCTGTCGAGCCTGTGGACCGGCGCGGTGACCGCGGGTGCGTGGACGGCGTCGGTGCTGGTGATCCATGCCGTCATCATCACCAAATGCCGGCAATTTCTCGCCGAGACGCCGAACGAAGCGGGCGCGCGCACGCTGGCGGCTGCGCTTCATCATCCTCGAATTGTTTTACGGACTCGCCTGGATGTTCATCCTCATCCATCCGGTCGGCGTCGACGAAAGCTCCGGCACTTTCATGCTGTTCGTCATGCTGCTGGTGGTGGCGGTCTCCAGCATGCTGGCGTCGAGCCTGCCGATGGCGGTGTTTGCCGCGACCTTTCCGGTCACCGCGGCAATCGCGCTCGACTTTGCGCTGCAGGGCACGCTGCGCGATTACATTCTCGCCATCATGGCGGTCACCGCGCAGGGCTATTTCGCGGTACTGGCCTATCGACTGTATTCCACGACTCTGGCGACGCTGGTGGCGCGCGCCGAAAAGGACGCGCTGATCGGCGAGCTCGAACAGGCCAAGGCCATTTCAGACGAGGCGCGCCAGCGCGCCGAAGCCGCCAACATTTCAAAGTCGCGGTTTCTCGCGCAGATGAGCCATGAGCTACGCACGCCACTCAACGCCATTCTCGGGTTTTCGGAAGTGATGAAGACCGAAGTGTTCGGCGCGCATTCGGTGCCGGCCTACAAGGAATATTCCGCCGATATCCATAACTCTGGCGTGCACCTGCTCGGCCTGATCAACGAAATTCTCGACCTGTCGCGCATCGAGGCCGGCCGCTACGAGCTCAATGAGGAGTCGGTCGCACTGGTCGCCATCATCGAGGACTGCCATCATCTGCTCAAGCTGCGTGCCGCCAACCGCGGCATCACCATCCACGAAATGTTCGAAGCCGATCTGCCGCGCATCTGGGCCGACGAGCGCGCGGTGCGTCAGATCTGCCTCAACCTCCTCTCGAACGCGATCAAGTTCACGCCACAGGGCGGCGAGATCTGGCTCAAGGTTGGCTGGACCGCATCCGGCGGCCAATACATGACCGTCAAGGACACCGGTCCTGGCATTCCGGAAGAGGAAATTCCGATCGTGCTGGCCTCGTTCGGCCAGGGCTCGAACTCGATCAAGTCGGCCGAACAGGGCGCCGGTCTCGGCCTGCCGATCGCCAAGAGTCTGGTCGACCTGCATGGCGGCACCTTCGTGCTGAAATCGAAGCTGCGCATCGGCACCGAAGTCGTCGTCACCTTCCCGCCGGAACGCGTGGTGGCGGCGATGGCGCCGATGAGAATCGCCGCCGACCGCGCCTGCGCCCGGAGAACCGATCTTGACGCCGGAAGAGAAACTGCGCCTCACCCGCCGACCGCTGTTCCGCGCAGGGACCTAAAGTCGCGTCGATCGCGCGATTGCCTTCCCACCCACGGCCCTTATGTTGCCATTGGCTTCACGCTCAGAGACCGATCATGGCCGCCATCGAGACACCCTGCGTCAATATTTGCACGCTCGACCCCGCGGCCGGACGCTGCCTCGGTTGCGGGCGCACGATTGCGGAAATCGCATGCTGGGCCAGCATGAGCGCGTCCGAGCGTACAGCGATCATGGCGGAGCTGCCGACGCGGCTTGCGCGTCAGCCCGCCGCGGCGAAAACGGGGTAGCGCCGTGAGTCGCAGGCTGCTGTGGTCACTTGGATTTGGCATCGCGCTGTCGCTCGCGGCGTTTATCGCCAGCAACCGGCATGACGCGATCGACAATCTGCTGCGCCACGACGCGTCGTCGCTCTTCATAGCGGTAACGATGGCGGTATTTGCCGGCGGGTTCGTCCTGGTCTGTTCCGCAGAAATTCTCCCAAGCACTAGAAGCTGCGATGTTCTGGGCGGTGATCGGATTGCTGCTGGTGATTGGCTACGCCTATCGCCTCGACCTCAAGGAGGCCGCCGACCGGGTACTCGCCGAGTTGATCCCTGGCCGTGTCGCCACCATCGGGCGCATGGTGGAAGTGGTGCGCGGCCAGTCCGGCGATTTTTCCATCCATACCACCGTCAATGGCGCGCGCATCGCGATGGTGCTCGACACCGGCGCAAGCTCGGTGGTGCTCACGAACGACGCCGCCAAGGCTGCCGGGCTGCCGCTCGAAATCCTCGCCTATACCGTCAATGTCGATACGGCCAACGGCCGTACCCGCGCTGCGCCGGTGACGCTCGACCGTCTTGTCATCGGCGGCGTAACCGAGCGCGCGGTGCCCGCGCTGGTGGCGATGCCGGGCGCGCTCAAAAACAACCTGCTCGGCATGAGCTTCCTCAACCGGTTGGAAAGCTGGGAGGTGCGCGGCGACCGGTTGCGCATGCGGGCGGCGCCCTGAGCGGCCGGCGCTAGATCAAAGTCGCGATAAATCGCGCCGACACCAGCAGCAGGAATATACCGAAGGCAATCTCCAACTGGCGGCGCGGCAGCCAGTGCGCCAGCCTCACACCGTAGCCGGTCATGAAGCTCGACACCGGCGCCATCAGTGCAAAGCCGATCACCGAGATAAAACCGAGCGATAGAGGCGGCAATTGCTGGGTATGCGGCCAGCCGACGATGGCATAACCGATGGCACCGACAATGGTGATTGGTACGCCGATGCCAGCCGATGTCGCCACCGCACGCTGCATCGGCTGGCCGTACATCGTCAGCACTGCGTTCGAAACCGCGCCGCCGCTAACGCCGACCAACGACGACAACAGGCCGGTAATAAAGCCATACAAGCTCAGCATCATGCGGCCCGGCAGGCGGTCGCTGATATTCCAGCGGTCCGCGCCAAACATCATCTTTGTGCTGATGAAAATGGTGAATACCACAAAGGCGATCTTGAACAGCCCGCCCGGCGCGAAGAAGGCAATGACGGAGCCCAGCACGACGCCACCGATCGCCGGCACGGTCCAGGCCCGCAGCACTTGCGGAATGACCGCGCCTCTTTTCTTGTGCCCCAAGTAGGACCGCACCGTTGTGGGCACGATGATCGCGAGCGATGTCCCGACGCAAAGCTGCATGCGCAACGCATCTGGCACGTGGATCAAGCCGAACACTTCATAGAGAACCGGGACGATGATGCCGCCGCCACCGATGCCGAATAGTCCTGCCAGCAGTCCGGTCACGACGCCGCCGGCTAGAATAAGCAGGACAAGCCAGATGATCTCGGAGATCGGATAGCCAAGCAGCATGAATGTCCCGGCAACCGCGGAGGCAAGCGTTACGCCGCGATGTGCGCCATATCGGACGGCGTGTCCACCACCAATGCCAGCGCATCGGCCATGACGGAAGCTCCGGCGCCGGGCTTGACGGCCTCGACTGCCAGGTGGCGGCGAAACGCGCGGGCGCCCGGCACGGCGCGGAAAAGTCCCAGCACGTGACGGGTCATCGAATGCAAGCGAACGCCTTTCGCCAATTCGCGCTCGATGTAAGGCATGAAAGCCAGCGCCGCGCTTTTCGCCGAGTCGAAAGGCGCAGGCACGCCGAACAGCACCGGGTCGACGTCGAGCAGCCGCCACGGCTCCTGATAGGCAGCACGACCCATCATCACACCATCGACATGCGCAAGCTGGCCTCTTGCCACGTCGAGGCTGGCAATACCGCCATTCAACACAATTTCGAATTCCGGGTGCGCCGCTTTAAGCCGCTTCACGATGGCGTAATCGAGCGGCGGCACTTCGCGGTTTTCGCGCGGCGACAGGCCTTTGAGCCAGGCCTTGCGGGCGTGCACGATGAGCGCGTCGGCTCCGGCGGCTTTCACAGGGGCGGCAAACGCAAACAAGGATTGCTCGGGATCCTGGTCGTCGATGCCGAGCCGACATTTGACTGTCACCGGAATTTTCACCGCCGCCTTCATCGCCGCCACACCTTCGGCGACCAGCGCCGGCTCCGCCATCAGGCAAGCGCCGAAGCGGCCTTCCTGCACGCGATCGGACGGGCATCCGACATTGAGATTGATCTCGGCGTAACCGAACTCCTCGCCGATGCCAGCCGACTGCGCCAGCGCCGCCGGATCGCATCCGCCGAGCTGCAACGCCACCGGATGCTCGAAAGCGTCGAACCCAAGCAGCCGCTGTCGATCGCCGCGCAATATCGCCGCAGTCGTCAGCATCTCGGTGTAGAGCAGCGCGCGGCGCGTCAGCAGACGATGGAAATACCGGCAATGCCTGTCGGTCCATTCCATCATTG
>CAWHOK010000003.1:0-512339 GCA_963830995.1 uncultured Alphaproteobacteria bacterium
GGCTGGACCGGGTGTGCAGCAGGCGGTAGCTGCGGTTGGCGCGCATCGCGCTCGACGCTACGCGATCAGCGCGCGGGCCGCGCCGTCGAGCGCGTCGTCGCCGTGGAAGACGCGCCCGCCGGGCGGCCAGACCGCGGGCACGTCGCGCACCCCGGCCGCGCGGCGAGCGCGGTCGCCCGTGCAGGCGCGCGCGCCACCGAGCCAGCTCCGCGCCCTTCATCACGGCCCCGGGATGCATCTCGCAGGCCGCCGCGGCGATCAGCACGGTGTCGGGAGCGCCAGGTCGCGGCCGCCGGCGAACGCCTGGCGGAACGCCGCGAGCGAGAAGGCGACGGCGCGGCCGATCTGCTTGGCGTACGTCGCGGCGAGCATGGCGAACCGGTGTCGGGAAACGGGTCGCGGCCAGCGGAACGGCTGCAGCCCGCGCCGCGCGGCGACGCGCTCGATGCGCTCGCGGAACGCCTCGAGGTCGGTCTCGCAGCGAAAGCCCTCCAGCTGTCGGCGCCGGGCAGGCCGGCGCGCGCACCGGGATCCACTCCGCGCCGGGCAGCACCTGCGAGGACCCGCTCCGCCGCGAGGTAGGCCTCGGGCGAAGAGGTCGTAGTAGAAGGCCGCCGCGCGGCGTCGCGCCCGGCGCTCAGCCGTGGATGAGCCAGCCGTCGGCCGCGCGCGCGGCCTCCATGACGCCCTCGGACAGCGTCGGGTGGCCGTGGACGATGCGCGCGACCTCGGGGTAGCCGCCCTCGAGCGCGCGGGCGTTGACGAGCTCCTGGATGAGCTCGGTCGCCTTCGCGCCGACGATGTGGCCGCCGAGCAGCTCGCCGTACTTCTTGTCGCCGACGATCTTGATGAGCCGGTGCGGTCGCCGTAGACCGTGCCCGCGCCGACCGCGCCGTAGCTGACCTTGCCGACGACGACGTCGTGGCCGCGCTCGCGCGCCTGCTCCTCGGTGAGCCCGAAGCTGCGCGACGTTGGGCGTGCAGAACGTCGCGCGCGGGATGTCGACGTACTCGATCGGGTGGGTCTGCAGCCCCGCGGCGTCCTCGACGGCGATGATGCCCTCGTCGGAGGCCTTGTGCGCGAGCGCCGGGCCGGGCGACGAGGTCGCCGATCGCGTAGACGCCCTGCAGCGAGGTGCGCAGCGCGCCGTCGACCTCGACAGGCCCGCGCTCGGTCGAGCTTGATGCCGCGCGTCCTCGAGGCCGAGCGCCTCGACGTCGGGCCCGCGGCCGGCGGCGATCACGAGCCACTCGGCCTCGCGCGCGCTCGCCGCCGAAGGTGAACGTCACGTCGTCTCGCCGGTCTCGACGTTCTCGACGAAGCGTCCGGTGTGGATCGTCGATGCCCTGCTTCTTGAAGCCGCGCTCGGCGAGCTTGGAGATGTCGGCGTCCTCGGTGGGCAGCACGCGGTCGAGCCCTCGAAGAGCATGACCTCGGTGCCGAGGCGCGCGTAGGCCGAGGCGATCTCGGCGCCCGACGCGCCGGCGCCGACGACGGCGAGCGTCCCGGGCAGCTCCTCGAGCGCCCACGCCTCCTCGGTGCCGATGACGCGCCCGCCGAACTGGGTGCCCGGGCAGCGGCTTGGGACCGAGCCGGTGGCGAGGATGACGGCCTTCGCCGCGATCTCGGTGCCGTCGAAGTTGCCGCCGACCTTGACGTTGCCGTCGTCGGTCACCGACGCCGTGGCCCTCGATGACGTCGATCTTGTTCTTCTTGAACAGCCCCGCGACGCCGCCGGTGAGCGTCTTGACGACCTTCTCGCGGCGCTCGGCGACCGCGCCGAAGTCGACCGTCGGCTCGCCGACGGTGATGCCGAACTCGTCGGCGTCGCGGATCTCGGTGAGCACGTCGGCGACGCGCAGGACGGCCTTGGCGGGGATGCAGGCGTAGTTCAGGCAGCGGCCGCCGACCTCGTCGCTTCTCGACCACCGCGGTCTTCATCCCGAGCTGGGCGGCGCGGATCGCGGCGACGTAGCCGCCGGGTCCGGAACCGATGACGATGCAGTCATAGGAGGATTCGGCCATGGGCGCCAGCCTACCGCGTGGCTCGTCAGGATCGGCGCCGCCCGCTCGGCGCCGGCATCTGAAGCCGCGCCATCGCCCGGACGAGCTTCCAGAACAGGCAGCCGAGCAGCCCGATCGCGACGACAGGCACGATCGCGTCCACGACGTCTGCACGCGACGAGATACAGCGAGAAGAACACGATCTGCAGGCCGAGGATCGTCTCGAAGCCGAGCACGGCCCAGTACTGGCGCGCCACATGCCCGGCCGGCGACGAGCAGCAGGACGCCGGCGAGACGACCGCCGACCACCGACGGGTCGCCGCTGCCGTCGGATGTCGTCGCCGGCAGCGAGGTAACGATGTTGGCGACCGCGAAGACGACCGCGACGATCGCCGCCAGGGTCACGCCCGCGGGCGCTCGCCGGGCTCCAGCGGCTCGAGGCGCGCGCGGATCCTCCTCGTCGCGCGCGCGGCCGCGGGCGTAGCCGCGGCGCATCGTCGTCGGGTGCGGGGCGGTTGCCGGGCGACGCGGACGCTCCTGCGCCGGCGGGCGCCGGCGGGGCGTCGCGCGGCCGGGCCGCCGGCTCGCGGCGCCGGCATCCGCCCCGGCGCTGCGCTTGCGGCTACGGGCGCCCACGACGGGCTCCCCGCTCGACCGCGGCGCGCAGGGCGGCGGCTGCGGCGCCCGGGTCGGCGGCCTCGGTGATCGCGCGCACGACGGCGATCCGCCGCGCGCCGGCGGCGACGACGTCGTCGACGTTGCGGCGTCGATGCCGCCGATCGCGAAGAACGGCACGTGCGCGTGGCGCGCCGCGAAGCGCACGAGTCGAGGCCGACCGCGGGGCGGCCGGGCTTCGTCGGCGTCGCGTACACGGGCCCGACGCCGATGTAGTCGGCGTCGGTCGCGGCGTCGACCTCGTCGGGGAAGTGCGTCGACTGGCCGACGATCGCTCCGTCGCCGGCGAGCGCGCGCGCCGCGGCCGCGTCCATGTCGTCCTGGCCGACGTGGCAGCCGTCGGCGCCGGCCTGCGGCACGAGGTCGGGGCGGTCGTTGAGGATGAGCAGCGCGCCGCGCTCGTCGCACAGCGCGGCGCGCGATGGCGGCGCCGGCGAGCAGCTCGTCGCGCGTGCGTGCTTGTCGCGCAGCTGCACGACGTCGACGCCGCCGGCGAGCGCCGGCGCGAGCACGTCCGCGAGCGCGCGGCCGCCGGGCGCAGGTCGCAGACGAGGTACAGGCGGCGCGCTGCAGGCGGGCGCGGCGGTCGTCGAGAGTCGGTCATCGACTGCCATTGTGGCGATCGCGCCGGGCTCTCACTGAACCCTAGCATTGGCCTACGGGAGCCCGCGAGCGCGGGCTGAGAGGGCGTCACGCCGACCGTCAGCAGCTGATCCGGATCATGCCGGCGAAGCGAGGTGCAATGCCGCAGGACCCAACCGCAGCGACCGACGTCGCCGTCATCGGCGGCGGCGTCATCGGGCTGGCCGTCGCCTGGCGCGCCGCGCGCGCGGGCACTCGCGTTGCGTGCTCGAGCGCGGCGAGCTCGGCGGCCGGCGCGTCGCACGTCGCGGCCGGGCATGCTCGCGCCGGTCACCGAGGCCGACGCCGGCGAGCTCGCGCTGCTGGAGCTCGGGCCTGCGCAGCGCGCGCGCCTGGCCGGCGTTCGCCGCCGAGCTCGAGGAGGCGTCGGGCATCGACCTCGGCCTGCGCCGCTGCGGCGCGCTCGTCGTCGCGCGCGACCGCGACGAGGCCGAGGCGCTCGAGCGCGAGCTCGCGCTGCGCCTGGAGCTCGGCCTCGACGTCAAGCGGCTGCTGCCGAGCGCCGCGCGGCGCCTGGAGCCCGCGCTCGCGCCGACCGTGCGCCTCGCGCTCGACGTGCCCGGCGACCACGCCGCCGACCCGCGCGCGCTCGTGACTCGCGCTCGCGCAGGCCGCCCGCCGCGTCGGGGCTGACGCTGCGCGCGGGCCGCGCGTCGAGCGCTCGTGTCGGCGCCGGCGCGCAGTCACCGGCGTCGCGCCGCGCCGGCGGCGAGCGCGTCGTCGCGCCGCGGCAGGTCGTGGTCGCGGCGGGCGCGTGGAGCGGCGCGATCGACGGGCTCCGAGCGCGCGGATCCCGCTGCGGCCCGTCAAGGGCCAGATCCTGCGCCTGCGCGACCCGCCGGCCCCGGCCTGCTCGGCGCATCGTGCGCTTCGACGGCGGCTACCTCGTCCCGCGCGGCGACGGGCGCTACGTGCTCGGCGCGACGATGGAGGAGCGCGGCTTCGACACCACGGTCACCGCCGGCGGAAAATTCGATAGGCCTTGATCGCGGCGCGCAAGAATAGTCCTCGCGCGCAGATTGCGGCCGTCTTTTTGCGGCGCACCACGGTGTCCGCAAGCAAGCCCTCGTCAATTATAAATAATACCAGTAAGCTTTTATAAAAAGCGGGAGCCCGAATTTGCTCTCCGATAAAAAAACGCAACAACAGATCAATAGGTGAGGAAATGGCCACGACAACGGTAGCGCAACCGAGCGCACGAGACGCTGTGACATCGCGGTGGGTAATCCTGATTTGCGGCATCCTGTGCATGGTAATGATCGCAAATCTGCAATACGGATGGACTTTGTTCGTCAATCCGATCGTCAAGAAGCATGGCTGGTCGATTGCCGCCGTGCAGCTGGCATTCAGCATTTTCATCGCGCTTGAAACGTGGCTAACGCCCATTGAGGGCTGGATCGTCGACAGGCTGGGCCCGCAACGCGGCGCCAAATTCATGGTCGCGTTCGGCGGAATATTCGTCGGCGTCGGCTGGGTACTGAACGCCTATGCCGAAACCCTGACCATGCTGTATGTGGCCGCCGTCATCGGCGGCATCGGTGGTGGCGCGGTCTACGCGACTTGCGTTGGTCTCGCGGTGAAATGGTTTCCCGACAAGCGTGGGCTTGCGGTCGGTCTGACCGCCGCCGGCTATGGCGCGGGTGCCGCCATCACGGTAATCCCAATCAGTTACGTGATCGCGACAAGTGGCTATGAGTCCGCATTCTTTTACTTCGGGATCGGCCAGGGTTTGATCGTGTTCGCGCTGGCCTGGCTGCTGCGTTCGCCGGGGCCCGGAGAGACGGCCGCCATGGGGGTGCCCAAGGTTGCGCAATCGTCGCGCAGCTATTCACCGAAGGAAGTCCTGACGACCCCAGTGTTCTGGCTGCTCTACATCATGTTCGTCACGGTCTCGGCGAGCGGTCTGATGGCCACGGCGCAGATCGCTCCGATCGCCGCGGACTTCAACGTCGCTAACCAGGTGATCTTCTTCGGCGCCACCACGATCACCGCGGCGCTGATCATCGACAACGTCGCCAACGGCGCGGCGCGGCCCTTGTTCGGTTGGGTGTCCGATCAGATCGGCCGCGAATACACGATGGCGTTCGCGTTCGGCCTCGGCGCCTGCGCTTACTGGCTATTAGGCAGCATGGGCACGGCGCCGTGGGGCTTCGTGGTGTTCGCGGCGCTGATCTTCCTGACCTGGGGCGAGATCTTCAGCCTGTTCCCCTCGACCTGCACCGACACGTTCGGCACCAAGTTCGCGACGGTGAACCTCAGCCTGCTCTATACAGCGAAGGGAACTTCGGCGTTCCTCGTACCACTGGCCAACGTCGTCAAATCGGCCACCGGGAGCTGGCACATGGTGTTCGTGGTGACGGCCATTATGAACGTTGCCGTGGTGGCGCTGGCGCTATTCGTCCTCAAGCCGATGCGCGCCCGCATGATGGCGAGAGGCTGATCGCGATTCCGCTCAATCTTTGACTGTCCGGGGCCACAGCCGGACAGTCATTTTATCTTCTGAGAATCGTTGCCTGACTTCAGGCTTCTGGCATATTGTATACCAGTCATGAGTACCGTTAGTCGCGCGACCCGCGTTTTGCCCCGCATCACGGCCGTTGAGCCAGCCGTGCCCCATGTCGCGCCGTTCGACACCACGCCAAGTTTCAAGCACAAGGCCTATACGGCGCTGAAGAACGCCATCCTGGCGATGGACATTTATCGCAGCCGTGACGAGATCCGCTTGGACGAGCGCAAGCTCGCGCAGGATTTCGGCATCAGCCGCACGCCAGTGCGCGAGGCGATGGCCCAGCTAGAAAGCGAAGGCTTCGTGCGTGCCGTGCCACGTCGCGGCATTTTCGTCGTGCGCAAAACGCGGCGCGAGGTGATCGAGATGATCACCGCCTGGGCGGCGCTGGAAAGCATGGCTGCGCGCCTTATCACCGAGAACGCAACCGACCCCGAGATCAAGTCGCTGCGCCGGATGTTCGCGAGCTTCCTCGACGGCAAGGTGCTGGCCCACCTCAACGAATATTCGGAAGTGAACATCGAGTTTCATCAGACCATCATCTGCATGAGCCGCAATCAGGTTCTGATCGATATGGCGGAAAACCTGTTCACTCATATGCGGATGATCCGCAAGAAGACGATCGTTGAACGGAATCGCGCCGAACGATCGATCCGCGATCACATGAAAATCATCGAAGTGCTCGAAGCGCGCGATACTAAGCGCGCCGAGCAGCTCGTGCGCGATCACGCGCTCGGCCTCGCCGAGCACGTCAAGCTCTACGCTGATTATCTAGATTGAACGAAAAAGACGGGAGGATTCCCAATGGCTGATGCAGCAGTGAAGGCGAAACAAGAAATGACGGTGGTACCCGACGTGGAGCGGGAGCTGACCGATGGTTTTCACCTGATCATCGATGCGCTTAAGCTCAATGACCTCACGACGATCTACGGCGTGCCCGGGATTCCGATCACGGACTTCGGCCGCATGGCGCAGGCTGAAGGCATTCGCGTCATCTCGTTCCGTCACGAGCAGAACGCCGGCAACGCGGCGGCAATTGCGGGCTTCCTGACCAAGAAGCCCGGTGTGTGCTTGACCGTGTCGGCGCCCGGGTTTCTCAACGGCCTCACGGCGCTGGCTCATGCCACAACTAATTGCTTCCCGATGATCCTGATCTCCGGCTCGTCCGAGCGCGAAGTTGTCGACCTGCAGCAGGGCGACTACGAGGAGATGGATCAGCTCGCCATTGCCAAGCCGCTCTGCAAGGCGGCCTTCCGCGTGCTGCACGCTGCCGACATCGGCATCGGCGTGGCACGCGCGATCCGCTCCGCGGTCTCCGGACGACCGGGCGGTGTCTATCTCGACCTGCCGGCCAAGCTGTTTGGCCAGGTGATGGACGCCGAGGCCGGCAAGAAGTCGCTCGTTAAGGTGATCGATGCGGCGCCGGCTCAGATTCCCGCCGCCGAATCGATCAAGCGCGCGCTCGAGGTGCTCAAAAGCGCCAAGCGTCCGCTGATCATTCTCGGCAAGGGCGCGGCCTACGCACAAGCCGACGCTGCGATCCGCTCCTTCGTCGAAAAGAGCGGCGTGCCGTTCCTGCCGATGAGCATGGCTAAGGGCCTGCTGCCCGATACGCATCCGCAGTGCGCGGGCGCGGCGCGCTCGACGGTCCTGAAGGATTCTCGACGTCGTCATGCTGATCGGCGCGCGTCTCAATTGGCTGCTGTCGCATGGCAAGGGCAAGAGCTGGGGAGAGGCGCCCAAAAAGTTTATTCAGATCGACATAGAGCCGAAAGAGATGGACTCGAACGTCGAAATCGCCGCTCCCGTGGTCGGCGACATCGGATCCTGCGTTTCCGCGCTGCTCGAAGGCATGGGTAACAAGTGGCCGGCCCCGCCTGCCGATTGGACCGGCGCTGTGAGCTCAAAGAGGGAAGAGAACGTCGCCAAGATGGCGCCGCGGCTGATGAACAATAACTCTCCTATGGATTACCACGGCGCGCTCGGCGTCCTGCGCACCGTCGTCAAGGAGCGGCCGGACGCCATCCTGATCAACGAAGGCGCCAATACGCTAGACTTGGCGCGCGGCGTCATCGACATGTATCAGCCGCGCAAGCGCCTCGATGTCGGCACCTGGGGAGTCATGGGCATCGGCATGGGCTATGCCGTCGCGGCGGCGATCGAGACCGGCAAGCCGGTGCTCGCGGTCGAGGGCGACAGCGCGTTCGGGTTCTCCGGCATGGAGGTCGAGACGATCTGCCGCTACAGGCTGCCGGTCTGCATTGTGATCTTCAATAATGACGGCATCTATCGCGGCACGGATACAAATTCGGTCAGTTCGGATCCGGCGACAACTGTGTTCGTGAAAGGTTCGCGCTACGACAAGATGATGGAGGCGTTCGGCGGCGTCGGCGTCAACGCGACCAATCCCGACGAGCTCAAGCGTGCCGTCAATGCCGCAATGGATAGCGGCAAACCGACGCTCATCAACGCGGTGATCGATCCGGCTGCGGGCAGCGAGAGCGGCCGCATCGGCAATCTTAACCCGCAGAGCAAGCTTACGAAGAAAAAATAAATCGCGGCGGACTGCAAATGCGGCCCGCCGTTTTTTGTTGGCATAATAATAGGTGTGAGGAGGCGACAATGGCAAAAGGCAACAAGCAAAAATCAAAGACCAGGGCAGCATCGAAGAGGGTAGTGAATCTCAAGTCGAAAGAGTCGGCGGCCAAGGCCAATGGACTGCCCAAGGCTTCGACAAAGCCTTACGGCAAGGACAGCAAGGCATTGTCGGGCGTGCGCATCCTGGACTTCACCCACGTCCAGTCCGGCCCAACCTGCACGCAGCTGCTGGCATGGCTCGGCGCCGACGTGATCAAGGTCGAGCGCCCCGGCGTCGGCGACATCACGCGCGGCCAGTTGGTCGACGTGAAGGGCGCCGACTCGCTCTATTTCACCATGCTCAACCACAACAAGCGCTCGATCACCATCGACTCCAAGCATCCGCAGGGTAAGCGCGTGCTCGACGCGCTGATCAAGACCTGCGACGTGCTGGTCGAGAACTTTGCGCCCGGCGCGCTCGATCGAATGGGCCTGACCTGGAATTATATCCACAAACTCAACCCGCGCATGATCGTCGCCTCGGTTAAAGGCTTCGGCCCTGGCCCCTATGAGGACTGCAAGGTGTACGAGAATGTCGCGCAGTGTGCTGGCGGCGCTGCCTCGACCACCGGCTTCCGCGAAGGACCACCACTGGTCACCGGGGCGCAGATCGGCGACAGCGGCACCGGCCTGCATCTCGCGCTCGGGATCGTCTCAGCGATCTACCAGCGCACCCGCACCGGCCGCGGCCAGAAGGTGTTGTGCGCCATGCAAGACGGCGTGCTCAACCTCTGCCGGGTCAAGCTGCGCGATCAGCAGCGCCTCAAGGCGGGCCCGCTCACCGAATACAGCCAGTATGGCGAGGGCGTTGCGTTCGGCGCCTCGGTGCCGCGCGCCGGCAATGATTCCGGCGGCGGCCAGCCCGGCTGGATATCTAAAGTGCAAGGGTTGGGAAACCGATCCCGACGCCTACATCTATTTCATTACCCAGGCGCCGGTCTGGCAGCCGATCTGTGATCTGATCGGCGAGCCGACTTGGAAGAGCGACCCGGAATACGCCACGCCGAAGGCGCGCCTGCCGAAACTGAAAGCCATTTTCCGCCGCATCGAAGACTGGACCATGACCAAGACCAAGTTCGAAGTCATGGAAGCCTGCAATAAAGTGGATATTCCGGTCGGCCCGATCCTGTCGATGAAGGAAATTTCCGAGGAGCCCTCGCTGCGCAAGACCGGCACGGTGGTCGAGGTCGACCACCCCAAGCGCGGCAAATATCTCAGCGTCGGCAACCCGATCAAGCTGTCGGATTCAATTTCCGAGGTGACGCGCTCGCCGCTGCTTGGCGAGCACACCGACGAAATTCTCAAGGACGTGCTCGGCTTCAAGGCCAGCGAGATCGCGGAGATCAAAGGCTCCGGGGCGCTGAGCGCGCCGGAGAAGAAGGAAAAGGCGGCGTAACGCCGTTTGGGAGGAGTTTACAATGCGTATCGTGGTTCACGGCCAGCAGGCCTTCGGCAAGGCCGTGCTCGAGGCGCTGCTCAAGCGCGGCGAGAACGTCGTCGCGGTCTATGTCTCGCCGGAAAAAGAAGGCGCCAAGGCCGACCCGCTTAAAGAGGCCGCGCTCGCCGCCAAGCTGCCGGTTCATCAGCCGTCGTCCTATAAAGACCAAAAAGTCTGGGATGAGTTCAAGGCGCTCAAGCCCGACCTGCAAGTGATGGCCTTCGTCACGCTGTTCGTGCCGGAAGAATTCCTCAACATCCCGACCCACGGCTCGATTCAGTATCACCCGTCGCTGCTGCCGGCCTACCGTGGCGCCTCGGCGATTAACTGGCCGATCATCAAAGGCGAGAAGGAAACCGGATTGTCGATTTTCTGGCCGGACAACGGCCTCGATACCGGCGACGTACTGATCCAGAAGAAAACCCCGATCAGCAATACCGACACGCTTGGCACCGTCTATTTCGACCGCCTGTTTCCGATGGGCGTCGACGCCATGATGGAATCGGTCGACCTGGTGAAAACCGGCAAGGCGCCGCGCACCAAGCAGGACGACTCCAAGGCGACGTATGAAGGCCGCTGCGGCCCCGGCAACGCCAAGATCGATTGGGGCAAGCCGTGGGAGCAGATCGACCGCCTGATCCGCGGCTGCAGTCCGGCGCCCGGCGCCTGGACCACGCTTGACGGCAAGACGGTGCGAATTTTCGACGCCAAGCCGCTGCCCGCCAAGGATCCGAAAGGCATCGCCGGCAAACTCGGCGAGGTCGTCGCGGTTGATGACAAGAGCTTCACAGTCGTCTGTGCCGACGGACGCTTCGAAGTGACCCGCGTCCAGCCCGCCGACGGCAAGAAGATCGAAGCCGGCGAGTGGGCGAAGTCCGCCAACCTTGCCAAGGGAAAAATTCTCGCCTGATTTTCATTTCCAGAAAGAACGGATCGTCGTCATGCCCGCCTCGCAACACCAAAATCCAAAGTCCGATATTGAAATTTCGCAGTCCGCCAAAAAAAGGAACATCATCGAACTGGCGAAAGAAAAGCTCGGCATTGCTGCCGAGAACCTCGATCCATACGGCCATTACAAGGCCAAGGTGTCGATGGACTACGTCAAGTCGCTCAAGGACAAAAAGAACGGCAAGCTGATCCTGGTCACCGCGATCTCGCCGACCACGGCCGGCGAAGGCAAGACCACCACCACCGTCGGCTTGACCGACGCGCTCAATCACATTGGCAAGAAGGCGATGCTGTGCCTGCGCGAGCCTTCGCTCGGCCCATCATTCGGCATGAAGGGCGGCGCCGCCGGCGGCGGTTACGCGCAAGTCATTCCGATGGAAGATATCAATCTGCATTTTACGGGCGACTTCCACGCCATCACCTCGGCGCACAATCTGCTGTCGGCGCTGATCGACAATCACATCTATTGGGGTAACGAGAAGGGCATCGATAGTCGCCGCGTTACCTGGCGCCGCGTCATGGATATGAACGACCGTGCGCTGCGCGAGATCGTCTGCTCGCTGGGCGGCGTCGCCAACGGCTATCCGCGTGAGGCCGGCTTCGACATCACGGTCGCCTCGGAAGTGATGGCGATCTTCTGCCTCGCCAAGGATCTCGACGACCTCAAGGAGCGTCTCGGCAACATCATCGTCGCTTATACCCGCGACCGTAAGCCGGTACGCGCCAAGGATATCAAGGCGCACGGTGCCATGACAGCACTGCTGAAAGAGGCGATCGCGCCCAATCTGGTGCAGACCCTGGAAGGTACGCCCGCGTTCATTCATGGCGGTCCTTTCGCCAACATCGCGCATGGCTGCAACTCGGTAGTCGCCACCACCACCGCGCTCAAGCTTGCCGACTATGTCGTGACCGAAGCCGGCTTCGGCGCCGATCTGGGCATGGAGAAGTTCCTCGACATCAAGTGCCGCAAGGCCGGCCTCGAGCCGTCGTGCGTCGTCATCGTCGCCACTATCCGCGCTCTGAAAATGCATGGCGGCGTCAAGAAAGAGGATCTCAAGAAAGAAAACCTCAAGGCGCTGGAAGCCGGCATGACCAATTTGCAGCGTCACGTCGAGAACGTGAAGAAGTTCGGGCTGCCGGCGGTGATTTCGATCAATAAATTTTCGGCCGATACCGATGCCGAGATCGCACTGGTGAGGGAGAAGTGCAAAGCGCTCGGTGTCGAGGCCTTGATGGCCGACCATTGGGCGATGGGCGGCGAGGGCGCGGCCGACGTTGCCAAGGCGGTGGTGAAAACCATCGACGAAAGCAAGGGCAAGCTCAAATTTCTCTACCCGGACGAGATGCCGCTATTCGACAAGATCCGCACGATCGCCAAGGAAGTCTACCGCGCCGACGATGCGACCGCCGACAAACCGGTCAAGGACCAGCTCAAGACCTGGGAAGAGATGGGCTTCGGCAAGCTGCCGGTCTGCATTGCCAAGACGCAGTATTCATTCTCAACCAATCCCGACGCCAAGGGCGCGCCGACCGGGTTCTCGATTCCGGTACGCGAGGTCCGTCTCTCGGCCGGCGCGGAATTTGTCGTGGCGATCTGCGGTGAGATCATGACCATGCCTGGCTTGCCGAAGACGCCGTCGGCGGACGCCATCGACGTCAAGGACGGCAAGATCGTCGGATTGTTCTGATGCGTATAGTCGCAAGGCTAAAGGGCCCGAAGGAAAGAATGCCATGGCTTTGATCGGCACGGCATTCATGGCGATCTGGCACGACATCAAGCCGGAGGGCGAGGTCGAGTACAATCGCTGGCACACCCAGGAGCACATGCCGGAACGCGTCGGCGTTCCGGGCTTCGAGCGGGCGCGCCGCTACGCGGACTGGAATCTCGCCAAATACCGCTACTACACGCTCTACGAAGGCGCGACGCTCGATGTGTTCCAGTCGCCGGCCTATCGCGCGCGGCTGAACGCGCCGACGCCCTGGTCTAACCGGATGCAGCCGAATTTCCTGAATTTCGCGCGTTCGGCCTGCGCCACATTGGCGAGTGTTGGCGTCGGGGTCGGCGGCGCAATCGCGACCGTCCGCTTGAACTTCACGGATGGCGACAGCGGGCCTCTTGAAGGCGTTTCCCGCAAGATCGCCGATCAGATCATGCAGCTGTCACGGCATCTGCGGCGTGCATATCGGCAAGGCCGAGCCATCGGTCACCCGCGTCCAGACCCGAGAAACCGAGCTGCGCCGCCTGACCGGCGAGGATGTCTTTGACGCGGTGATCATGGTGGAAGGCATTGGCCGCGGCGAGGTTGAGGCGGCGATGCCGGGCGTGCAAAAGAGCCTGAAGGATGCAGACCTCAAGATCGCGTCGTCCGAGGCGGCGGTATACGATCTGGCCTATTCATTGTCACCGGGCGAGGCGGATTGATGGCGACAATAGCGAATGGCTCGACGCAGTTGGTCGGCATCATCGGCGACCCGATAAAGCAGGTCCGCGCGCCCGAAGTGTGGAGCGCGCTGTTTCACCATAACGGCATCAACGCGCTCTGCATTCCGTTTCACGTCAAGCCGGCGGATCTCGCAGCGTTCCTGACCGGCACGCGCACCGCCGCCAACATGAACGCCATGATCCTCACCATCCCGCACAAGCAGGCGGTGATGAAATATGTCGACGAGCTGACCGAGCGTGCGCGCAATGTCGGCGCCGTCAACGTCATGCGCCGGGAAGCAGATGGCCGCTGGGTCGGTGATATCTTCGACGGCCATGGCTTCGTCAAGGCGCTGCGCTCGAATGGCCAGACCATCAAGGGCCGCCGCGTGTTGATGGCCGGCGCCGGCGGCGTCGGCACCGCGATCGGCTTCGCCCTTGCCGGCGAAGCGCCGGAATGCATCGCGCTTTTCGATGTGGCCACCGAGCGGGCGGAGGCACTGGCGAAACGGATCGAAACGAAAACGGGCGTGAAGTCTTTCGTCGCCCCTGCAAAGGCCGAAGGTTACGGCCTCGTGGTCAATGCATCGCCGATGGGCATGCGCGAAAGCGATCCGATTCCGGTCGATCTCAGCGGCCTCGATCCCAAGGCGATCGTCGGCGATGTCGTGGTGCATCCGATCATCACCCCATTTCTGGCCGCGGCGAAAGCGCGCGGATGCTACGTGCAGCCTGGCACGCACATGATGGAGCACCAGATCGCGGCGACCGCTGAATTCCTGGGTTATGCCTCGGGCGACTGGAGCCCGCAAATCATCAACAAGGTCGTGCCCGCCGCCTGACGCGGGATAATTGGACAGCCCGATGCAGGATTTATCGCTGGGCCCGCTGACGATCATCCGCGCGTCGCACCGCGAGATGGTCGAAGCCGCGGCGGCCGGTGGGTTCGGCGCCGTCGGCTTCCGCCTCATTGCGCCACGGCCCGGCGATCCGGTTCACCCGATCGAGGGCGGTGCGCGCGGCGTCCAGGCACTGCGCCAGTTCATGGAGGATAACGGCGTCAAATTGTTCGACATCGAATCGATGTGGCTGTCGCCGGTCAGCCAACCGCAATCGATCCGCCCTGCGCTGGAAATTTGCGCCGAGCTCGGCGGCCAATCCGTGCTGGTCGCCGGCAACGATCCGGAGTTCGAGCGCATGGTCGTTAATTTCGCTCACGTCGCCCAGCTGGCCGCTGAATTCGGCCTTAAGGTCGCGCTTGAGCCGACGTCATGGTGCGTCATCAGCCGGCTCGATCAGTCGACCGAATTGCTGCGCCGCGCCGGCGCAAAAAATGCCGGCATCCTGATCGATACGTTGCATATGGACCGCGCCGGCGAGACGCCGGCGTCACTCGCGGCGCTCGATCCAAAGCTTGTTGCCTACGCGCAAATCTGTGACGCCGGGGAAGAGCGGCCGGCCTCGCCCTCGGAATTGATGGCTGAGGCTCGCGGCAACCGATTGTTGCCCGGCGAGGGTACGTTGCCGCTCAATGCAATGCTGGATGCCTTGCCGGGGGATATTCGCATCGGTGTCGAGACACCGACCAAGGAATTCGCGGAGCTCTCGTTCAACGAAGCTGCCAAACGCGCCGGCGATGCGACCCGGGCATTTTTGGCGGCGCGCGCTGCCCGCGAAACCAAACGGCCATAAAAAACCGACGCCGCTCTCTGTTGAAGCAGAGGGCGGCGCCGGCGATACGTTTCGTTACTGGAACAATTTCATCGAGTTAATCAGCGTTTGCAGCACCCCGAGAACGAGCGGGATGCCGACAAAGCCCCAGGCCAGGATGAGCTGGAGCGGGGTGGTGCGTTCTTGAACATCTTGCATTTCGTCTCCTCCCTTACGCCCGCGCGGCGGCTGTGCGCGCGTTTGCGCGGACGTCGTCTTCTTTCATGTGGTGCTTCTCGTTCACGGCCTTCACGAACAGATTGCAGATAAAGCCGATCACCAGCAGTCCTGCCATGATGTACATGGTGGTGTTGTACGCCTGTGCTTTCGGCACGCCGTGCGTAACGTTGTACTCGCGGATGTAGTTGACGAGCACCGGCCCGAAGATGCCGGCCATCGACCATGCCGTTAACAGCAGGCCATGAATGGCGCCGACATAACGGGTGCCATACATGTCGCGCAGATACGCCGGCACGGTCGAGAAGCCGCCGCCATACATGCTGATGATGATCAGGAAGCAGCACACGAATCCGACCACGCTGCCGACCGAGCCGGTGTAAGGCACGGTGCAGTACAAGGCGAAGCCGAGCACCATGAACACGAAATACGTGTTCTTGCGCCCGATATAGTCAGACACAGACGCCCAGCAGAACCGGCCGCCCATGTTGAACAGGCTCATCAGGCCGACGAAGCCGGCTGCCGCGACCGGCGTGATATGGCCGGGGAACATTTCCTGACTCATGGCGGAGGCTTGGCCGAGCACGCCGATGCCGGCGGTCACGTTGAGGCAGAGCACCCACCAGATCAGCCAGAATTGCGGCGTCTTGAGCGAGTCGTAGACGAACACGTCGCTCTGGGTGATCAGCTTGCGGCGTGCGCGGTGCGACGTAACCCGCCGGTTTCCAGCCGGGCGCCGGCACCCGCACGATGATCGAGCCGACCACCATGAAGAAGAAGTACACGACGCCAAGCACGATGAAGGTTTCCATAACACCGACATGCGTCGCGCTCGAGAATTTACCCATCAGCCAGACCGACAATGGGGAGGCGATGAAAGCGCCGCCGCCGAAGCCCATGATGGCCATTCCAGTCGCCATGCCCGGACGATCGGGAAACCATTTGATCAGCGTCGAGACTGGCGAGATGTATCCGATGCCGAGCGCGATACCGCCGAGCACGCCATAGCCGAGATAGATAATCCAGAGCGTGTGGAGATACACGCCGATCGCCGAGATGAAAAAGCCGCCGGCCCAGCAACAGGCGGCAGTGAACATCGCCTTGCGTGGACCGCCTTCTTCGACCCAACGGCCGAATACGGCCGAGGCAACACCGAGGAAGAAGATGGCGAGTGAGAAAATCCAGCCAAGCTCGGTGAGCTTCCAATCACCCGGCCCGGACTGTGAAACCCCAAGCAGCCGGGTCATCGGCAGGTTGAACACGCTGTAGGCGTAGGCCTGGCCGATGCACAGGTGCACGCAAAGTGCGGCCGGCGGCACCATCCACCGGCTATAGCCCGGTTTGGCGATCGTATGGCTACGATCGAGAAACGATAAGAAAGCCATTGTTTGTTTTCTCCCCTTTTCTTAGTGCGCCTCGGCACAAGAATTTTTTATGCACGTGGGGAGCAGAAAATGCGGTCGCCTCCGCATCAAGGCGGCCAATGCAATCTGTTGATTGCGATTGGCAATCATAGGTGTGGGCTCAAAGCGTGGCCGCAAAGTGGGCCGGAGATTTGGCGCTCAGGCCGCCGGCAACAGCCCCTGCGGCGAAAGCGCGCGGGCGTCATCCATCAGTGCGGCCACCGCCGGCTGAATCGGATATCGCTCTGACACCACCATCCCAAGCGTGTGAGTGACCTCGGGTTCCACAAGCGGGATGGCGCGAAGCGCGTCAGTCAAATCGACCGAATCGAGTGCTGAATTCGGGACGATGGTGGCGAGGCGGCCGAGCCGCACGTGAGCGATCAGCGCCACCATGGAATCGGTTTCCATCATCGGCGTCGGCTCGACGCCGGCCCGGCGCAGAATGCTGTCGATGATGCGGCGATTTTGCATATCGCGCTCCAGCAGGCAGAGCGGCAACTCGCCGGCCTGCGCCCACGTGACACGGTCGGCGTAGCCGAGCGGGCCTTCCGGCGTCGTCAGCAAAAGATATTGCTCGCGATAAAGCGGAATGGCGCTTACTTCGCCGATTGGTTCATTGCTCAGATAGGTGACGCCAACGTCGATTTCCCGCTGATGCAGCAGGTTTAGCAGCACGTTCGAGGAGCGGCTTAATACCGAGAAGCGTATTTCCGGATGACGCGATTGAAACGGCATTGTCAGCTTGGCCACCAGCGGCATGGCAGAGGGAATGGCTGCGACGCGCAATTGCGAATTGCCGCCGCTATGGAGGCCAAGAATATCCTTGCGCATGGCCTGGGCATCGCCGACCAGCCGCCGCGCCCAAACCAGCACGCGCTCGCCTTCCGGCGTGAAGCCCTGAAAGCGCGACGAACGCTTGACCAGCGGGACGTTGAGAGTCTGCTCCAGGCTCTGGATGCCGAGCGACAATGTCGGCTGCGCCACACCGCAACTTTCGGCGGCGCGGCCGAAATGCCGCTCGCGGGCCAGCGCAATCATAAATTCCAGTTTCTCAAGCATGACAAAGTTCCGGGTTGCCCCCGCAGGCACCGTAATCCCGCCGTGCGGCAGGTGTAAAGCAACACCGCCGCCGTGCTGTCTGCGCGGCGGCGGTTAGTTATATGAGTGGCGTTTTTAGGTACGGCGCAGCCGCGCCGTCGTCAGTTCAGGACTTGCCCATGCAATCGGAGATGTAGAACCAGCGGTCATCACCGGCGAGGCCCTTGGCTTTGACGTCTTTGCGGCACGCCATGTACTTCGGTTTGTTTTTGCTCCAGCCCGCCTTCATTTCCTTCAGTTTCATGCGCGAGATTTTTTCTTTGGCGGGCGCCTGCGCAGAGGCTGGCTCAACCGCGGCCGACACCAACAGCGCCATCACGACGACAGAAATCATACGAAGCATCACGAACCTCCCATGAATATTATGGCGGGGATGCTGCGGGACGGCATGGTGCCGTCCCGCAGCAATCGTTGGCGGCTAGAATATTCTCGCCGCGTTCTTCAGCGTGATCCACACGCCCCAAAGCAGCGGGACGCCGACGAAGGCCCAGAAGATAGCGGCCTGCAGGTCGAGCCCGCCTTTGCCGATGCCGAACGAGCCGCTCGGCGTGCCCGCAGCGCCTCGGGCCGAAGCGGCCTGCATCTTCGCCACTTCTTCCTGGCTCATGTACCACTTCGGATCGACCGGCTTGACCAGGTAGTTGCAGACCAAGCCGGCGACCAGCATGGCGCACAGCACATACATGGTCGTGTTGTAGAGCTGATCGCGTGGCACGCCGGCCGCGAGCTGGAATTCGCGGATGTAGTTGACCACCACCGGCCCGATGATGCCGGCGGTCGACCACGCTGTGAGCAACCGTCCGTGAATGGCGCCCACGAACTGGGTGCCGAACATGTCGGCCAGATAGGCCGGAACGGTGGCGAAGCCGCCGCCGTACATCGACAGGATGATGCCGAACGCCAGAACGAACAGCAGCTTCGATCCCATCGCGGCGAAAGTCGGCGCCAATGCGTAGAGCACGATGCCGAGGATAAAGAACGTGTAATAGGTGTTCTTTCGCCCAATGTAATCCGACAGCGAGGCCCAGAAGAACCGGCCTGCGATGTTGAACAACGAGAGCAGGCCAGTGAAGCCGGCCGCGATCGCCGCAATGGCGACACGTTGGTCGGGGGTCAGTGCGTTGAACTTCACTCCCGGCAGGCCGATCAGGTTGCCGGCGAAGATCTCCTGCAACATCGGCGAAGCCATGCCAATCACGCCGATGCCCGCCGAGACGTTCAGAGTAGAGCACCCACCAGATCAGCCAGAACTGCGGCGTCTTGTGCGCGTCCTTGAGGTGAACATTGTGCTGCGAGATCATGGCGTTCGAGGCCGGTGGCGGTGTCCAGCCATCCGGGCGCCAGCCCGCCGGCGGAATGCGATAGCGGAAAGCGCCGATCATCATGAAGCAGAAATAGATGGCGGCCATCGTGACCAGTGTTTGCCAGACACCGGTCGAAGTTCCGGATCGATAATAATTCATGAGAAGATCGGCGAGAGGCGCACCGATCATCGCGCCGCCGCCGAAGCCCATGATCGCCATGCCAGTCGCCATGCCGCGACGGTCGGGAAACCATTTCACGAGGGTCGATACCGGCGAGATGTAGCCGAGGCCAAGCCCGATGCCGCCAATCACGCCGGCGCCGAGCCACATCAGCCAAAGTTGGTGGATATAAACGCCGAGTGCGCCGAGCAGCAGCCCGCCGCACCAGCACAACGCCGCGACAACACCGGCCTTGCGGGGGCCGGCGCGCTCGAGCCAGCCGCCCCAAACCGCGGCGGCGATGCCGAGCAATACGAAGAACAGTGTGTACATCCAGCCGAGACTGGCGACGCGCCAGTTGCAACCGGTGGCGGTCAGTTCCTGGAGAAGGTCGGTGCATTGCGGTGCGCCGGGCACGGTGCGGGATAACGGCAGCCAGAACACCGAGAAGCCGTACGCCATGCCGATGCAGAGATGGATGCAGAGTGCCGCGGGTGGCACCAGCCATCTGTTAAATCCCGCGGTGGCGACAATTCTTTCGCGATCAAGAATTCCGATCAGATCATTGCCACCGGCCATTGTTCCGTCAGTTGCCGCCATTCAATCCTCCCCAGCTCTTGTTAGCGAGATACGTAGAAATTGGGCTCGCCGCCCCCGCCTGCATGGCAGAGTGATGAGCCATTGGAGCTTAATCAATAAAGGGTTTTCGATGAAGTCATAGGAAATTCGCATTTCGCAATTGCGAACGACTATGTTTTTTGTTCAGTGGGCGAGAATAATTGAGGACAGGCGCGGGGCGTACTAGTCCTTGAGCCGGGCTGCTACCCTGCGCGCCTCTGTCACCAGTGCGGCCGTCAAAGGGGTCATCGGTTCACGGGCCGGTGCAACCAGGCCGACAACATGCGTCGCCTCAGGCTCCACGATCGGGATTGCACGCAGCACGTCGGTGAGGCCCAGCGTCGCAGCTAGCCGCGACGGCATGACGCTGGCCCACCGGCCGGTGCGGACATGCGAATAGAGCAAAATCATCGAGTTCGACTCGAGGGTGGGGTGCGGGTCGCCGCCCGCATCGTGCAACAAACCTTCGATAATCCGCCGATTTTGCATGTCCGGCGTGAGCAGGCAGAGCGGCACTTTCGCGACCTCGGCCCATGTCACGGTGTCTTGATGGCCAAGCGGCGCGTCGGCGGAGATCAGCAGGCAATACCGCTCTGTATAGAGTGGGACAGCAGTCACGCGACCGAGCGGCTCATTATCCAGATAGGTCACGCCCGCATCGATTTCGAGATTTTCCAGATGCGTCAACACTTCTGTCGAGGTCCGCGACAGAATGGTGAATTGAACGTCCGGATGCCGTTCGCGATAAGGTGTGGTGAGCGTCTCAACCATGGCCAGCGCGGTGGGGATCACGGCAATTCGTAGCCTGCCGGCCAGCCCATGCTTGAAGGCATGGACTTCCTGCCGCATGGCACGGGTATCGCCGACAATGCGCCGCGCCCAATCCAGCACGCGCTCGCCTTCCGGGGTGAAATCCTGGAAGCGCGAGCCACGATTGACCAGCAGGACGCCAAAATTGTCTTCGAGCTGTTTGACGCCGGCCGATAGCGTGGGCTGGGTGACCCCGCAAGCCTCGGCCGCCCGTCCGAAGTGTTTTTCCCGGGCGAGCGCCAGTAGAAATTCTAGTTTGTCGATCAAACCCGGGTTCCTTGAAGCAGCGTCGTCCGGAGCAATTGCTCGCAATGGAACCTATTATGTCATGATGGGAAAATTCAAGCGTGGGCAAGGCGGCAATAGACCGTATCTATCAATGCATTTGAACAATGGCCTTGCTTAGATTGATTCCAAAAGGTTTTTTGACGGCTCGGAGATCAGGATGAGTATTACGGATCAGCCGCCGGCGCTGGCCAGTGCGGCGCGATTAAAGACCGGCCGCCGCCGTCCGCCGCGTAAACCGAAGGGCCGCCAGGTCGAGCCGGATGCCCTCGAGGAAGTGCGCTCGCTGTTGACCGACCGGCCGCGCCGCCGCGATCTGCTGATCGAACATCTCCATCTGATTCAGGATCGTTACGGCCATCTGTCCGCCGCGCATCTCACCGCGCTGGCGCAGGAAATGAAGATGGCGCTGACCGAAGTCTACGAGGTCGCAACCTTCTATTCGCATTTCGACGTCGTGAAGGAAGGTCCGCCGCCGCCGCCGGTGACAATTCGGGTTTGCAACTCGTTGTCTTGCGCGATGGCCGGCGCGGAACGGCTCGTAAAAGAGTTGAAGCTCGGTTCCGGCGTACGGGTCGTGCGTGCGCCGTGCATGGGCGCCTGCGATCGTGCGCCGGTCTGCGCCGTCGGTCACGTTCAAATTCACAACGCGACGCTGGCAAGCGTCGCCGCCGCGGCGCGGGCGAAACCGCACGCGCATGCCTGGCACGACCACATAGATTTTGATGCTTACCAGAAATCCGGCGGCTACGCGCTGCTGAAAGATTGCCTCGCCAGCACGCGCACACGAGACGACGTCATCAAGATCGTCGGCGACGCCGGCCTGCGCGGTCTTGGCGGCGCCGGATTTCCGACCGGCCGCAAATGGTCGCTGGTGCGCGCCGAACCTGCGCCGCGCATGTTCGCGGTCAATGCCGACGAGGGTGAGCCGGGCACCTTTAAGGACCGTTTTTATCTTGAGCGCGACCCGCACCGTTTTCTTGAAGGCATGTTGATCGCGGCCTGGGTGGTCGAGGCGCCGGAGACCTACATCTACATTCGCGACGAATATCCGGAACTACGGCTGATGCTGCTCGACGAGATCGCGAAAGTCGAAGCCGCCGAATTGTCGCTGCACACCAAGATTCATCTGCGTCGCGGCGCCGGCGCCTATATCTGCGGCGAAGAATCCGCGATGATCGAATCGATTGAAGGCAAGCGCGGCCTGCCGCGGCATCGTCCGCCTTATGTCGCGCAAGTCGGTCTGTTCGGCCGTCCGACGCTGGAGCAGAACGTCGAGACGCTCTACTGGATCCGCGACATCGTCGAGAAGGGCGCCGAGTGGGTCACGTCTCAAGGCCGCCACGAGCGCAAGGGCTTCCGCAGCTTCTCGGTGTCAGGCCGCGTGAAAAATCCTGGCGTCAAGCTGGCGCCGGCCGGCGTCACGGTGCGCGAACTGATCGAGGAATTCAGCGGCGGCATGACCGACGGCCATACGTTCAAGGGCTATCTGCCCGGGGGCGCATCCGGCGGCATCCTGCCTGAATCGATGGCCGACCTGCCGCTCGACTTCGGAACATTGGAGAAATACGGCTGTTTCGTCGGTTCCCACGCGGTTGTGATTTTGTCCGACAAGGACGACATGAAGGCGGTGGCGTTGAACCTGATGAAGTTCTTCGAGGACGAGAGCTGCGGACAATGCACGCCATGCCGTGTCGGCACTGAGAAGGCCGTGAAACTGATGGCAAGTGGGCCGTGGAATCAGGACTTGCTGAACGAGCTGTCGACCGCGATGCGCGACGCGTCGATTTGCGGGCTTGGCCAGGCGGCCTCCAATCCGCTGACCTGCGTGTTAAAATATTTTCCCGACGAGCTGAGCAAACCGCTCGGAATTTGGTGACACGATGACCGACACGAAAAAACCAGCCGGTTACGGCCAGGAAAATAAAGGCCAGCCAGGCGCCCCCGGCGGCGACAACAAAAACGCCGGCAAGCCCGGCGTCGCGCACGCCGCGCCGGTTGATGCCGTTGATGGCAAAGGCAAGGGTGGCAAGACCATCAGCTTTCTGATGGACGGCAAGCCGGTGGTTGCCCGCGACGGTGAAACGATCTGGCAGGTCGCCCATCGCCTCGGCACCGAGATTCCACATCTGTGTTATTCGCCCGAGCCCGGCTACCGTGCCGATGGCAATTGCCGCGCCTGCATGGTGGAGATCGAAGGCGAGCGCGTGCTGGCGGCGAGCTGCATCCGCAAGCCGGCCGAAGGCATGAAGGTCAATGTCTCCAATCATCGCGCCGAGACCGCGCGCAAGATGATTTTCGACTTGCTAGTTTCCGATCAGCCGGAGCGCAAAACTTCGCACGATCCGGTTTCAAAATTCTGGAACTGGGCCGACAGGATGGGCGTCGAGGTCGGCCGTTTCCCGGAACGTCAGAAAAATCCGTCGGCCGATCGTAGCCACCCGGCAATGGCGGTCAATCTCGACGCCTGCATCCAGTGCAACCTGTGCGTCCGTGCCTGCCGCGAAGTGCAGGTCAACGACGTGATCGGCATGGCCGGGCGCGGCCATCTCGAGAAGATCGTGTTCGACTTCGACGACCCGATGGGCAATTCGACCTGCGTCGCCTGCGGCGAATGCGTGCAGGCTTGTCCGACCGGCGCCTTGATGCCTTCGACTTTGGTCGACGCCAAAAACATGCGCACCGAATATCCTGACCGTCAGGTCGATAGCGTGTGCCCGTATTGCGGCGTCGGCTGCCAGCTCACCTACAACATCAAGAACGACAAGTTGATTTCCGTCACCGGCAAGGCGGGCCCCGCCAACGAGAACCGCCTGTGCGTCAAGGGCCGCTTCGGCTTTGATTACGTCAGCAATCCGCAACGCTTATTGAAGCCGATGATCCGCAAGGATGGCGTGCCGAAGGTGCCGCACGAGGTGATCGACCCGTCCAATCCGTGGACGCATTTCCGCGAGGCGACTTGGGAAGAGGCGCTCGATCGCGCCGCCCAGGGCCTCAGGACCATCCGCGACCGCGACGGCTCCGACGCGCTGGCCGGCTTCGGCTCGGCCAAGTGCTCGAACGAAGAGGCGTATCTGTTCCAGAAATTCGTGCGCGCCGGCTTCGGCACCAACAATGTCGATCACTGTACGCGGCTCTGCCACGCCTCATCGGTGGCGGCGCTGCTCGAAGGCGTCGGCTCCGGCGCGGTGTCGGCGACCTTCAACGAGGTCAAGAATTCCGACGTGATGATCGTGATCGGCGCCAATCCGACCGAGAACCATCCGGTGGCCGCCACCTTCTTCAAGCAGGCCGCCAAGCGCGGCGCCAAGCTGATTGTGATGGATCCGCGCGGGCAGGCGCTCAAGCGCCACGCCTGGAAGATGATGCAGTTCCGGAACGGTGCCGACGTGGCGATGCTCAACGCCATGCTCAACGTCATCATCACCGAGAAGCTGTACGACCAGCAATATATTCAGACTTACGTCGAAGGTTTCCCGGCGTTTTCGGAGGCGATCAAGGATTTCACTCCGGAAGAGATGGAGCCGATCTGCGGCATCGACTCGGCAACACTCCGCGAAGTGGCGCGCACCTACGCACGCGCCGAAAGCGCCATCATCTTCTGGGGCATGGGCGTCTCGCAGCACACCCACGGCACCGACAATGCGCGCTGCCTGATTGCGCTGGCGCTGATCACCGGCCAGATCGGCCGGCCCGGCACCGGCCTGCATCCGCTGCGCGGCCAGAACAATGTGCAAGGCGCTTCCGACGCCGGGCTGATCCCGATGTTCTTCCCCGACTACAAGTCGGTGGAAAATCCGGAGATCCGCGGCAAGGTCGAAGACCTCTGGGGCGTCAAGCTGCCGCCGAAGAAGGGCCTCACCGTCGTCGAGATTATGGATGCGGTGCATGCCGACAAGATCAAAGGCATGTACATCCTGGGCGAAAACCCGGCGATGTCAGATCCCGATCTCAATCACGCGCGCGAAGCGCTGGCGCATCTCGAATGTCTTGTAGTGCAGGACCTCTTCCTCACCGAAACCGCGGTCTATGCCGACGTCGTACTGCCGGCATCGGCCTGGCCGGAGAAGGACGGCACCGTCACCAATACCAACCGCCAGGTGCAAATGGGTCGCGCCGCGCTGCCGCTGCCGGGCGACGTCAAGCTCGACTGGTGGATTACGCAGGAGCTCGCCAAGCGCATGGGCTGCAACTGGAATTATCAGCATCCCAGCGAAATCTATACCGAGATGGCCTCGCTGATGCCCTCGCTCGACAACATCCCGTGGGACCGCGTCGAGCGCGAGGATCACGTGACCTATCCGGTCGATGCCCTCGACAAGCCCGGCCGCGATGTGGTGTTCGACAAGGGCTTCCCGCGTCCCGGCGGCTTCGCCAAACTGGTGTCGGCGAAATTGCAGCCGCCCAACGAGACGCCGGACCACGACTTCCCGTTCATTCTCACCACCGGCCGCCTGCTCGAGCATTGGCACACCGGCGCGATGACGCGCCGCGCCAGCGTGCTTGACGCCATCGAGCCGGAAGCGACGGCGGCGGTGTCGCGCGGCACCATCGATAAGCTCGGCATCAAGCCGGGTGACATGATCCGTGTTTCGACCCGGCGCGGCTCGATCGACCTCAATTCCCGCCAGGACGACGCCATCCCCGACGGCGTGGTGTTCATCCCGTTCGCGTTCTTCGAGGCGGCCGCCAACAAGCTCACCAACCCGGCGCTCGATCCGTTCGGCAAGATTCCGGAGTTCAAATTCTGCGCCGCGCGGGTCGAGGCGATGCGGCCGCAACGCGAGGCGGCGGAGTAGCCGCTACGCTTTCTTCTCGTCCCTGAAATACGGTTCGACCTTGCCGGAAAGCTTAATGGTCAGCGGATTGCCGTGGCGGTCCATTGTCTTGCCGACCGCGACGCGGATCCAGCCCTCGCTGACGCAATATTCGTCGACGTCTTTTCGCTCCTTGCCGTCGAAGCGCACGCCGATGTCGCGCTTGAGCACTTCCTCGTTGTAATGCAAGCTGCGTGGATTGATCGACAGATGGTCGGGCGGCTGATCGGTCATGCGATTGCGCTTAGCTCGCTCACGGGCGTCAAGTCAACGAAACAAAGTCAACGATAACAAAGTCAGCGCGCAACGAAAAAGGGGCGGAAAAAACCGCCCCTTTCCGTACCCTGGAAGTTCGATCACCAGAACCGGTGGCCGAACAAATGTGCCGTGGTGCCTTCATCGCGGTGAGCGCCGCCAAGACGCGCGCCGCCGGCCGCCGCGGCAAGGCTGATCAGCAGCGACGCTGCCGCCAGGAAGCCGCCGATAATGCCGGCTTTGCGGGCTTTATCAGCAGACACGCGTGCTTTGATCTCAAGGTCGCGGGCCTGCGTGATGGAATCGGTGACGCGCTTTTGTGCATCGGCCTGCGTCAGGCCGTTGCGCGACGCGACCGAGTCCGCCAGGTAGTCGCGGTCCGCGGCCGTCAACTCGCGATTATTGATGCTCGCCGTGAAAATGCGGCGGGCCTCATCGCGCAGCGCCGGATTGTTGTTCTGCGACTGCGCCGGAGCGGTCGGGAACGGCGTCACGCTGGCGGGCGTCGTGGTCCCGCGTGGCACCGGCCGCAACAGGCTGTCGACCGCATAGTCCACCGGTGAGGTGCCGAGCGTGTTGGCGTTGCCGGACGCAGCGCCCGCCGCAACCGTCGCGCCGCTTTGCGCTGCTGCCTTGAGCGTCGCGCCGCCGGTCATGGCGAGGATCAATGCGCCGACCAGAACGCCGAGCGCCCAGACCAGGAAGCCGTGCGTGCTATCGCGGAATTGTGCTTCCTCGAGGTCGGAGTTCGCCCAACGCACGCGCATGCGGCCGGCCAGATAGCCGCCCGCAAAGAAACTGCCGATCTGCACGATCACCGCCCACCAGGCCACCGCGATCACGGTGGCATAGACCGACGCGCCGGACCCCGACCATGGCGACGTAAAGGTGAGGCCGATCGTGGCGCCGAACGTCAGCAGCAGGAAGGAGATCGCGGCGGCGCCGATCGCGCCAGCGATCACCGGGCTCCATTCGACGTAAGAGCCGCTGGGAATTGCGCGGGCGAGCCCGCGCCGGGTGCGAATTGCCATGACTTTTTCCCTTTGCTCAATGCAGGCCGAGCAGGGAAAGCACGGCCATGATCACCACGACCAGGCCGATCAGATAAATGATGCCGTCCATCGTCCTATCTCCGTTTCCTCAGAATTGTTTTGGTTTTGAATTATCGGGCACCGGGCAACTTGATAGTCAGCGACGAGCCGCCGCCTCCGCCCAGCCCGCCCATCTTTGCCGGTCGCCATCAGCACTCCGGCGCCGACGAAAATCACCAGCATTGCGCCGACTAATACGCCTAGAACGCCGCTTGCGCCGCCGCCGCCGTCTGCCATGGGAAGCTCCTGCCGATTGAGAACTGCGGAGCAACGTCGTGAGGGAACAATGGTTCCCGTTGCGAGCGAGGGAACCGGGACGGGCGAGGGCCGTTAGCAAGCTAAGGAATCGCATGATACCAAGCTGGCTCAGCCCGATCGCCTTTGTGATTTTTGTCGCCGCGCTACTGGTCGGGTTGGCCGTGTGGCAGCGCCGCCGCGGGCCATCGGTACCATCGCAACCACTTTATCCGCCGCCTCGCGCCGCCGACCCGGCTGCGCCGTTGTTTGCCAATGGCAACCGGCCCACCGAAGACGACATCGCGCAGGCGAGGCTCGGCGGAACACGCGGCTCGGCTCAACTCGGCGCCGCACCCATGGTGCGGCAGGTCGCCGAGAACACCCTGCCGCCCGCCGATCCGGGCCACGTGGTGTAAGCGTGTATTGGCTCTCGGCCAAAGCCGATTTCCTGTTGGGCCTATCGCTCACTGCACAGAGCCTGACCTGGTGGCAAATCTGCGTTCGGTCCGCCGTCGTTTACGTTGTGCTTATTGTCTTCGTGAGGTTTGCCAAAAAACGTTTCCTCGCGCGCGTCACAGCCTTTGACGCGATCCTCGCTATCATCATCGGTGCCACTGCGAGCCGCGCCATCACGGGGACTGCGCCGTTTTTTGGCGCATTGGCGGCGACTTTCGTTCTGGTCGCGATGCACTGGATATTTTCATATTTCGGCTGCAGGTCGCCTGCGTTCGGCGACCTGATCAAGGGCACCGCGACCGATATCATCAGGAACGGGCGCGTTTCACGCGAAGGTCTCGCCTACGAGCATATGTCGAGCGACGATCTGGAAGAAGACTTACGCAAAGCCGGAATTAAAAAGCTTTCGCAGGTCGCGCGAGCCAAAATCGAGCGCGATGGCACCTTGTCGGTGATCAGACGATAACTCAAGAAGAGGAGAGAAACATGGCTCGTAAATATTCCAGAAGCGCGTCGAAAGACGTCAAGCGCGCGGTTGAAAGGATACAAAAAAGGAAAGCTGAAAAGCGGCAAGGGTGGAAAAGCCGGCAAGGTGAAAAGCCGCAAGCAGGCGATCGCGATCGGCCTGTCGGAAGCTCGCGCCAAGGGCAAGAAAGTGCCGAAGCGCAAGAAGCGCCGGTAAAGACAGCCGCCGTTTCGTCATCGTCTCGGTGATTGAACGCGCTGGACGCGCCACCTATAACCACGCGCATGCGCGCAAACGGCAAGGCTTACCGCACGGTGTGGCTGGCGGATGACGGACGTTCGGTCGACATCATCGACCAGACTCTGCTGCCGCATCGGTTCGCGGTCGTGCGGCTGAATGGCCTCAACGATGCGGTGCGCGCCATCAAGACCATGCAGGTCCGCGGCGCGCCGCTGATCGGGGCCGTCGCGGCGTACGGGATTTGCCTGGCAGTTGCGGGGGATTCCTCCGACGAGTCGCTCGACCGTGCCTATGACGCCCTGTTGGCGAGCCGGCCGACGGCGGTGAATTTGCGCTGGGCTCTGGATGATATGCGGGCCCAGTTGCGTAACCGGCCTCGGGCCGACCGCGTTTTGGCGGCTTATGCGCGCGCCGCCGAAATTTGCGAAGAGGATGTCGCGATCAATAATGCGATCGGGGATCATGGGCTCGCGCTGTTTCGGACCGCAGCCAAAAAGAAGAACGGCGGCCGGCTCAACGTATTGACTCATTGCAATGCCGGCTGGCTCGCCACGGTGGATTGGGGCACCGCACTGGCGCCGGTTTACAAGGCCCACGACGCCGGTTTGCCCATTCACATCTGGGTCGACGAGACCCGCCCGCGCAATCAGGGCATGAGCCTGACCGCCTGGGAGCTCGGCCAGCACGGGGTTCCCCACACGGTGATTGCCGACAATGCCGGCGGACATTTGATGCAACACGGTATGGTCGATCTTGTCATTGTCGGCACCGATCGGACCACCGCCCGCGGCGACGTCTGCAATAAGATCGGCACCTACCTGAAAGCGCTGGCCGCCAAGGACAATAGCGTGCCGTTCTTTGTAGCGTTGCCGTCGCCGACCATCGACTGGACGCTGCAAGACGGCCGCGACATTCCGATCGAGCAGCGCGATGGCGCGGAACTGTCGCGCATCAGTGGCAGGCAGGCCGACGGCTCGGTGGTCGAAGTGGACATCGCGCCGGAGGGCAGTGCGATGGCAAATTACGCTTTCGATGTGACGCCGGCGCATCTGGTCACCGCGCTGGTGACCGAGCGCGGCGTCTGTGCGCCGACGGATTTGGGCAGCCTGTTTCCGGACCGCGCCGCCGACATGGGAGCTGCGGCGAGAGGGGCGTTGCGTGCGAAATCTGTGGTCTGACCGCGAAGCCCGCGCCGCGGTGAAACGCTACGCGGCGCAGGGCGCCAATGCGGATCTGGCGCTGCGCACTTACACGACGCGCCTGCTCGGCGGCGACCCGCGGCTGGTGCAACATGGTGGCGGCAATACTTCGGTGAAGACCACGGTGCGCGACCGCACCGGCGCGCGCGTCGACGTGCTGTGCGTCAAGGGCTCCGGCTGGGACATGGCAACGATCGAGCCGCCGGGCCTGCCGGCAGTCCGCCTGGCGCCGCTGCTGAAGCTCGCCGTCCTCAAGGCGTTGAGCGACGACGACATGGTCGCGATCCAGCGTGGCAACCTCATCGACGCCGATTCGCCGACGCCGTCGGTCGAGACATTGCTGCATGCTTTCCTGCCGCACAAATTCATCGACCACACCCACGCCAATGCTGTGCTCGCACTGTGCGACCGGCCCGACGGCATCGAATTGTGCCGCAAAGTGTTCGGTAAGCGCATCGCCGTAGTGCCTTACGTGATGCCGGGCTTCGCACTGGCTTTGAAGGCCAAGGAGATATTCGAGGCCAATCCAGACGTGGAAGGGTTGGTGCTGCATAAACACGGTATCTTTACATTCGGTGACACCGCCCGCGAGGCTTATGGCCGTATGATCGATCTGGTCGGTCGCGCCGGGCGTGCGTTGCCAAAGCAGCGCGGCAAGAGAAGTAGCAAGAGAAGTGGCAAGAGAATCGGCAAGAGAATGCGCGCCGGCGCATTGCCGAAAAACATAGCCAGGCCCGTCGACATCGCGCCGATTGTGCGCGGCCTGCTTGCGCTGCCGCTCGACCGCAATGAAGGCCGGTTCACCCGTTTGGTGCTTAATCATCGCGCGAGCCCCGATCTGCTCGAATACGTGAATGGCAAGCGATCTCGCGCGCTATAGCCAGCGCGGGCCGGTGACGCCGGACCATGTGATCCGCACCAAACCGACGCCGTTGATTTTGCCGGCTCCGGATGCCGGAAAGCTCGATGCGTTTGTCAAAGCCGCGCGCAAGGCCGTCGACCAATATCAGGCCGATTATAGGCGCTATTTCGCGCGCCATAATGCCCAGTCAAATCCAAAAAAGACACCGCTCGATCCGGTCCCGCGCGTCATCCTCGTTCCCGGAGTCGGCCTGTTTGGCGCCGGTACGACGGCGAAGGATGCGGCGATTGCCGCCGACATAGCCGAGACAACGATTTCGGTGGTGACCGCTGCCGAACGGGGCGGGCGTTTCGAGAGCATCTCCGAACGTGAGCAGTTCGAGATGGAATATTGGTCGCTCGAGCAGGCAAAGCTGGCCGGCCGCACGCAAAATCCATTACAGGGTCAGGTCGCGGTGATCACCGGCGGCGCGGGCACGATCGGCGTGGCCATCGCGTCGGCACTGCGCGAGCAGGGCGCCGAAGTCGTGTTGCTCGATCTTAACGCGGACCGCGCGAAAACGGCGGCCCGCAATTCGAACGGTCTCGGTATTGGCTGCGACGTGACCGATCGCAAATCGGTCGAGACGGCGTTCGATGTGGTAGTCGCCGCGTTCGGTGGCCTCGATATTCTGGTGTCGAATGCCGGCGCCGCTTGGCAGGGACGCATCGGCGAAGTCGGGGATGACATTTTGCGCAAAAGCTTCGAACTTAATTTCTTCGCGCATCAATATGCCGCGCAAACGGCGCTTCGCATTCTGCAAAAACAGGCAACCGGCGGTGCGCTGCTTTTCAATGTGTCGAAGCAGGCCGTCAATCCGGGACCCGATTTTGGTCCCTACGGCCTGCCGAAAGCCGCCACGCTGGCGCTGATGCGGCAATACGCCGTCGACTATGGCCGCGACGGCATCACCTCGAATGCGGTCAATGCCGATCGTATCCGGTCTGGCCTCTTGACCGACGCGATGGTGAAGAAGCGTTCGAAAGCGCGAGGCGTCAGCCCGCATGATTATCTGGCCGGCAATCTGCTCGGCCGCGAGGTGCGTGCCGAGGATGTCGCGGACGCCTTTGTCGTGCTGGCTCTGGCTCGCAAGACGACCGGCGCGGTACTCACAGTCGACGGCGGCAATATCGCCGCGGCGCTGCGCTAGCCGGTCTTGGTGCTGCCGAAATACGAAAAAGCGGCCCGCACCCCGAGATAGGCGACGATGGCGGCGCCGGTGGCCCAATAGTATTCGGCGTGCAGCACCTGCCAGACGCAAAACCAGGTCGCTACGCCGGCGGCGATCGAAATGACGCGGCCGGTGGATTGCCGGTTCATGGCCGTTCCCCGTGATCGCCTCTGTCCGATTATGTTATAAGCCGGCGAATAGTCATAGCACCTGGAATGGCAATGTCGCTCGATACCGGATTTCTCGCTTCGCGCCACACGCCGCCGATGCTGCGGCACGATTGGACCCGCGAGGAGGTCGCTCGCGCTGTTCGCCTTGCCGTTTCCGGAGCTGATGTTTCGCGCCCAGGAGGCGCATCGGGCGAATTTCGATCCGGCCGAGGTGCAGATATCCACGTTGTTGTCGATCAAGACCGGCGGCTGCCCGGAGGACTGCGCCTATTGCCCGCAGGCGGCGCGCTACGACACTGGCGTGAAAGCGGAGAAATTAATGGCGCTCGACGCGGTGTTGCGCGAAGCCAAGGCGGCCAAGGACGGTGGCGCTTCGCGCTTCTGCATGGGCGCGGCCTGGCGCTCGCCAAAGGATCGCGAGCTGGAACAGGTCTGCGCCATGGTGGAAGGCGTCAAAGCGATGGGGCTGGAGACCTGCGTGACGCTCGGCATGCTGACGGGGACGCAGGCGCGCCAACTCAAACAATCCGGCCTCGACTACTACAACCACAATCTCGATACCTCGCCGGAATATTACGGCGATATCATCACCACGCGGACCTACCAGGACCGCCTCGACACCCTCGAGTGCGTTCGCAGCGCTGGCATTCACGTCTGCTGTGGTGGAATAGTGGGAATGGGCGAAGCACTCGACGACCGCGCAGGCATGATCGCCACGTTAGCGAGTCTGCCAGTGCACCCGGAGAGCGTGCCGATCAACATGCTGGTACAAGTCGAAGGCACGCCGCTGGCGTCGGCCGCCAAGCTCGATCCACTCGATTTCGTGCGCACGATCGCGGTGGCGCGTATCACCATGCCTGCTTCGGTGGTGCGGCTATCGGCCGGCCGCGAGGACATGAGTGAAGAGACACAAGCGCTGTGTTTTCTGGCCGGCGCCAATTCGATTTTTTACGGGCCAAAGCTGCTCACCACCCCGAACCCTGGCCGCGACCGCGACATGGCGCTGCTCGACCGGCTCGGGCTGCGGCCGATGGAATAATCGGCGAGATCAGGTCAGATTGCGCACCAGCGCGAGACCGGCGAACAGTCCGCCGATCGACAGCACTACCGACAGCAGCACATAGAACGCCGCCATGCCGATTTCGCCGCGCTCGTACAGCACCGCGGCGTCCAACGAAAAGGTCGAGAAGGTCGTATAGCCACCGAGAATTCCGGTGGTGAGGAAAAGCTGCCAGTGCTGCGGTATGCCGGTTTTGAACGCGAACATCGCGATCAGCAATCCCATCGCTAGCGAGCCGCTGACGTTTTCAAACAATGTTGCGTAGGGAAACGCCGTGCCGAATAGCCGGGCGAAACTGATATTAAAACCGTGCCGCATCGCGGCGCCCACGCCGCCGCCGACAAAAACGATTAGAAATTTTTCCACTGGCGTTCTCCCGTTCTGACGGCAACAAAAAAGCCGCCTGGTGGCGGCTCGGACAGAATCCTACCGCCTGTTGAAGCGATAGGAGTCATCAGCCCTTGTGTCGTTGCGGGCGGTTATCGGGGGAACCCCATCCCCATCGGGCGCAAAGCTATCGATGGCGCCGCAAATCGTCAACAGAACGAGGGGACTATGACTTTTCAATCCGGTCAAAATGTAATACTATAACAAATCAGCATCTGGACACTCGGTATGAGTCATCCGCATCACCATCATCATCCCGGCCGCAGCCATCCGCCGGCTGCGGTGACTGCTTCCATCTTGCGGCTTTCGGTGCTGCAACGGCTGGCGATTGCAATCGTCGCGATTGTCGTGCTGTGGGCTTCGGCATTCTGGGCATTGGCATGATGGCGACCACAACCGCGCAATTGCAATTCCGCGACGTTACGCTCGGCTATGACCGGCATCCCGCGGTCCACCATTTGAACGGAACGGTGGAAGAGGGCGCGTTGCTTGCAGTGGTGGGGCCGAACGGCGCCGGCAAGTCGACGCTGTTCAAGGGCATCGTCGGCTCCATCAAGCCGCTGGCTGGCCGGATCGATCTTGGAGGCGTGGCTGCGCACGACATCGCCTATCTGCCGCAGATCGCCGACATTGACCGCAGCTTTCCGATCAACGTTTATGACATGGTGTCGATGGGTCTGTGGAAGCGAGTCGGGCTGTTCGGCGGCCTCGACGGCGACGCGCATCACAAAATCGAGCATGCGATTTCTGCGCTTGGCTTGACCGGTTTCGAGCAGCGCGCGATCGGCACGCTGTCCGGCGGACAGATGCAGCGCATGCTGTTCGCGCGTTTGCTGTTGCAGGACGCGCGCATCATCGTGCTGGACGAACCGTTCAACGCCATCGACGTTAAAACGGTCACCGATTTGCTCGATCTGGTGCGTCGCTGGCACGCTGAAAAGCGCACCGTGCTCGCCGCCTTGCACGACATCGAACTGGTCAAGGCGAATTTCCCCCAGGCTTTGCTGCTCGCGCGCGCACCCGTGGCATGGGGCAGAACAGCCGACGTCCTCACCGCCGCCAATCTGCTGAAAGCGCGACAGATGTGCGAGGCGTTCGACGAGACCGCGGAAGAATGCGTCGAGACGCCGGCGGCATGACATGCTGAATGACCTCATCCTGGTGCCGCTACGCGAAGCCGAGGTCCGGCATTCGTTGGTCGCAGTTCTTGCGCTGGCTCTCAGCGCCGGCCCGGTCGGTGTATTCCTGATGTTGCGGCGGATGAGCCTGGTCGGCGATGCGATGTCGCATGCGATTTTGCCCGGCGTCGCCATCGGCTTTCTCGCCGGCGGCCTCAGCGTGTTCGCGATGACGCTCGGCGGCCTGATCGCCGGCATCGTCATCGCGATTTTGTCCGGCGTCATCAGCCGCACCACCGAATTGGAAGAGGACGCGTCGCTCGCGGTTTTCCTGCTGGTGTCACTGGCGCTCGGCATCGTGATCGTTACCGCGAACGGCATGGACATCGAACATTTGATGGAATTTCTATTCGGCGAGACCGAAGCCAAGATGAATGCCGACAAGGTTTTGGTGATTGCGGCCAACACTACCATTAGCCTGATTGGGTTCGCTTTGATTTACCGGCCCTTGGTGCTGGAATGCGTCGATCCGGGATTTCTGCGCTCGGTGAGCCCGGCCGGATCGAGCGCGCATCTGCTGTTTCTGCTGCTGCTGGTGCTCAATTTGATCAGCGGATTCCACGCCCTCGGCACCCTGCTCGGCGTCGGCATCATGATCATTCCGGCGGCGGTCGGCCGGTTCTGGACCCGCGACATCACCGCCATGATCGCCACGTCGGTGATTGTCGGGCTGGTGTGCGGCGTTGCAGGGCTGTTGATCGCGTTCCACGCCCATGTTCCGTCCGGCCCCGCGGTGACACTTGCCGCCGGCGTAGTCTACGCGTTCTCCGTCCTGTTCGGGCCGGTCGGCGGCCTCATTTGGCGGGCGTTTCCGGGCCGACACCTCGAAGCCTGAGCGACTTTCGTTTTCCGCGTACGCTGCCTATATCTGAGGGCCGCCCTGGAGCCCCAATGCCCGAACAATCCGAAAAACTGCCCGTCACGGTGCTGACCGGCTATCTCGGTGCCGGCAAGACCACGTTGCTCAATCGCATTCTGTCGGAACCGCATGGAAAAAAATACGCCGTCATCGTCAACGAATTCGGCGAGATCGGTATCGACAACGACCTCGTCGTCAATGCCGACGAGGAAGTGTTCGAGATGAACAACGGGTGCATCTGCTGCACCGTGCGCGGCGATCTGGTGCGCATCATCGATGGGCTGATGCGGCGCAAGGGCAAATTCGACGCCATCATTGTCGAGACCACAGGCCTCGCCGATCCGGCGCCAGTCGCCCAGACTTTCTTCATGGACGAGAACGTCGGCGCCAAGACCAAACTCGACGCGGTGGTGACGGTCGCCGACGCCAAATGGCTGCGCGACCGCCTTAAGGACGCACCCGAAGCCAAAAATCAGATCGCGTTCGCCGACGTGATTTTGCTCAACAAGACCGATCTTGTCTCTGCTGACGAACTGGAAGACGTCGAGGCGCGCATCCGCGGCATCAATCCCTACGCCAAGGTCCATCGCACGCAGCGCGCGCAAATCGCGATCAATGAAGTGCTGGGCCGCAATGCCTTCGACCTCGATCGCATTCTGGCGATCGAACCGGATTTCCTGCATGGCGATGACCACCACCAACACGATCATGGCCACAACCACAGCCATTCGCACGATGCGCACGGCCATGACCACCATCATCACAGCCATGGCCTCAAGCATTATCACGACGAAGACATGCAATCGGTGTCGCTGAAGACCGACAAGCCGCTCGACCCCGCCAAGTTCTTTCCCTGGATTCAGGAACTGGTGGCGACAGACGGGCCGAGCATCCTGCGCTGCAAGGGTATCGTCTCGTTCAAGGACGACCCGGAGCGTTTTGTGTTTCAGGGCGTCCACATGATCCTCGACGGCGACCACCAGCGCGTCTGGAAGGATGGCGAGAAGCGGGACAGCCGTGCCGTCTTCATCGGCCGCAAGTTGCCCGAAGAGAAAATCCGCCAAGGTTTCACCTCCTGTATCGCCTGACGTGACCGAAGCCCGCGCCGATACGCCTTCGCTGACCGATCGCATCCGCCCGGTGGGGGCGGGGGCTGCGGTGGTCGGCGTGCATTTTCTCGGCAGCACGCCGGTTTTTGTGCTGGGCGAAGAGGCGCTGTTGTTTGCGGCGGAGAGTGGCGAGCGCCGCGTAACGGTCCACACCGGCGGCATTCTCGCCAGCGCCTGTGATGGCACGCGCGTCGCTACCGGCGGCGACGATGGCAACGCCGTAATGACCGATGCGGACGGTGAGCACACGCTGATTGGCTCCGATCCCAACAAACGCTGGGTCGACCAGATCGCGCTTGGCCCCGATGGGGCGGTGGCCTATGGCGCCGGCAAGACCGCCACCGTGCGTACCGGCAAGGGGGAGACGCGCACGCTGGAGACGCCTTCCACCGTTGCCGGGCTCGCCTTCACGCCGAAAGGTCTCAGACTTGCGGTCGCGCACTACAATGGGGTGACGCTGTGGTTCCCCAATGCCCAGGCGATCCCGGAAAAGCTGGAATGGAAAGGCTCGCACCTCGCGGTCGCCTTTAGCCCCGACGGGAAATTCCTGGTTACCACCATGCAGGAGCCGACCATGCACGGCTGGCGGCTGGTGGACGATAAGCACATGCGCATGTCGGGCTATTCGGCGCGGGTGCGCTCATTCGACTGGACGGCGGACGGGGCGTTTCTCGCCACCTCGGGCTTCGAGCAGCTCATCCTGTGGCCGTTCGACGGCAAGGATGGGCCGATGGGGAGGCAGCCGCGGCTATTGGCCCCAGGCGGCACGCGGGTCGCCATCGTTGCGTGCCATCCGCAGGCGCCGATTGTCGCTACCGGCTACGCGAACGGCTTGATCCTGCTGGTGCGGATTGACGATGGCGCGGAAATTCTGGCGCGGCGGCCGGGCGGCTCGCCGGTGACGGCGCTGGCCTGGAATGCCGACGGCAGCCAGTTGGCGTTCGGCACCGAGGACGGGCAAGCAGGTGTGATTACCCTCTAGCGCGAGCTTCCCGCCGCTGGAGGCGGGCGGTAGCGTGGAACTCTGCGCCTCACCGCTCGTTCAGTCTCCTGGAGGGACCTCATCATGAAATTCGCAAAAACCGGCCGTGGCCTCGCCGCTGCCTTGTTCACCGCGACGGCGCTGGCGGCCGGCGGCATCGCGCTGCCGATCGTGGCGGCCTCGCTTAACCCGGCGCTCGCGCAGGAGCAGGTCGACTTCCACGCCGCGCTCGAGCCGTTCGGCATGTGGCAACGCGATCCGCGCTGGGGCGAGATCTGGGTGCCGTTCAACAAGGCGCGCGGCTGGCGGCCCTACACCGTCGGCCACTGGGTCTATACCGAGGAGTGGGGCTGGTACTGGATCTCCGACGACGACGAGCAGGACTGGGGCTGGATCACCTACCACTACGGCCGCTGGGTATTCCTGCGCGGTCTCGGCTGGTCTTGGGTGCCGGGCGAGGAATGGGCGCCGGCCTGGGTGAACTGGCGCGCCAGCACGAGCTATGTCGGCTGGGCGCCGCTGCCGCCGGACGACGTCTACGAGGAATACGACGACACCTATGACTACTGGACCTTCCTGCCGCCGCGCTATCTGGCGTCGACGCGTCCGCGCCAGTTCTATCTCGCGAGCGGCCGCGACCGTATCCTCGCCACTACGGTCATCACCAACCGCACCGTGCCGCTCGGCGGCGGACGCGGACGTTTCGCCGTCAATCCCGGCGTATCGCCAGCCCGCATCGCGGCGGCGTCCGGCGCGGCCTTGGCGACCTTCACGGTGCGCCCGCGCGTGCTGTCGGGGACGCAAGGCGTGGCGGGAGCCGTGACCGTGCCGCGGGGAGAACTCGGCCGCCGCGGCAGCGCCGCATCGGGCGGCCGAGATCGCAGGGGACGTCCCGCAGCGGCCGCCGCCAACGTCAACGCGGTAGCGGTGCAGAAGGCTTCGGCCACCGTGGCGCCCGCTGCGGCATCGGCTCCGCCGCCGGCGCTCGGCAAGGGCGAGCGCGGCCGAATGGGCACCCATCCGCCGCGCGCCGCGCAAGGCCAGAGTGTCGCGCCGGCACCGACGCCTGCGGCGCCCGGTGCCGCGCCAGCATCGCCATCCTCGCCAGCGCCTGCTGCGGCGCCGGCAACGCCACCGCCCGCATCGGCTCCAGCCGCGGCGCCACCACGAACGCCGCCCAGTTCGCCGCCGCCACCGGCACCGTCGGGTGCTCCGCGTCCGCCGGGTGCTTCACCGCCGCCGCCACCTGCGTCGCCGGCTGGAGCGCCGCGTCCAACACCGCCACCTCCAGGTGCGCCACCAAGCGCAGCGCCGCCCAATGCGCCGCCGCGTCCGGGCGCACCGCCTCAGGCACGCCCCGAGCGTCCGGCCACGCCACAGACACCGCCACCAAGCGCGGCACCGCCGGCCGCGCCGAAGCCGCCCGCGCCGCCGCCGCCGCGCTGCTCGCAAGGCCGGCACCGCCGCCGCCGCCACCCGCAGCGGCTGCGCGACCGGCGCCGCCGCCACCGCCACCTCCAGCGGCTGCGCGACCGGCGCCGCCTCCGCCTCCGCCTCCACCGCCACCTGCGGCCAAGCGCCGCCGCCGCCACCGCCTGCGGCCAAACCACCGGCCGCCGCCGCCGGCCAAGCCCGCGCCGAAGCCTGGCGAGGAGCCGCCGAAGTAGCGGCGCGGGAATCCATACGCCTCAAAAAAAGACGGGCGGCCGATGAGGCCGCCCGTACCGTTTCAGAGTATTGTTGGTTTCAGGCGGCGAGCGCGATTTCCTTCGCCGCCAGCACATAGGACTTCAGCGGCGGGAAGCCGTTGAAGCCGACCGAGGAATAGGTCGAGGTATAGGCCCCGGCGGCTTCGATCAGCACCTTGTCGCCGATCGCCAGCGATACCGGCAGCTGGTACGGCGTCTTCTCGTACAGCACGTCGACCGAATCGCAGGTCGGCCCGGCGATGATGCAGGGCATCTTGTCGCCGTCCTTGAGTCCTTGCCGGTGCGGATCGGGTAGCGAATCAATTCGTCGATGGTCTCGGCGAGGCCGTGGAATTTGCCGATGTCGAGATAGACCCAGCGGGTATCGTCCTCCGGCGAGCGCTTGGCGATCAGCACGACCTCGGCCTCGATCATTCCCGCATTGCCGACCATGCCGCGGCCCGGCTCGATGATGGTTTCGGGGATGCGGTTGCCGAAATGCCGGCGCAGCGAGCGGAAGATCGCCTTGCCGTAGGATTCCAGCTTCGGCGTCTTGCGCTGGTATTTGGCCGGGAAGCCGCCGCCGAGATTGACCATCGCGAGCGAGATGCCGCGCTCGGCGCAGGTGCGGAACACCGCCGCGGCCGACGCCAGCGCGCGGTCCCAGGCTTCGACATTGTGCTGCTGCGAGCCGACATGGAACGAGATGCCGTGGGCGATCAGCCCCGATTTATGGGCCTGTTCGAGGATATCGGGGGCGAATTCGGGCTCGCAGCCGAACTTGCGCGACAGCGGCCATTCGGCGCCGGTGCCGTCGCAGTGAATGCGGCAGATCACCCGCGAGCCCGGCGCGGCGCGCGCCACCTTCTCGACTTCGGCCTCGCAATCGACCGCGAACAGCGTGATGCCGAGCGCGTGGGCGGTGGCGATGTCTTTCTCTTTCTTGATGGTGTTGCCGTAGGAAATCCGGTCCGCCGTGGCGCCGGTCGCCAGCACCAGCTCGGTCTCGCCGATCGAGGCGACGTCGAAATTGGAGCCGAGCTTCGCCAGCAGCGCCAGGATCTCCGGGTCCGGATTGGCCTTGACCGCGTAATAAACCTTGGTGTCGGGCAGGGCGCTGCGCGAAACCCAGGTAGTTGTCGCGCACCACGTCGAGGTCGAGGACGAGGCAAGGACCGTCTTCGCGGCGGGTTTTCAGGAATTCGCGGATGCGATCTGTCATTTCGAGTTGTTCCCCCATACGGCCAAGACGCTGTTCGAGGCCGCGTCTCCAGACGATGGATGCGATGCAAGCTGCGGCTCGATGGCCACACGCTCGTTTCGAACCCGGTGATTGCGTTGGTCTGGATTGGGGAAGCCCCGCACCGCGCCTCGGCAAGAAGGACAAGCCTTTTCAGCGATCCGGCCGATACGCGCCGGCGTTCCAAAAAAGCCCGATCCGTCGTTGCTTCAAGCCGCGTCCCCTGTGGAGGGCAGGGTTTGCCGGTTTCGCCTCCGGCTGCCGGTCAGATAGCTAAGAAAGTGAACTCCACTTTCTCAGGCGGCTGGCCGGCCTCTTGTCCGGCTACCTACCGACCGACACACGGCCACAGGCACGTGCGAATTTGGGCAACTAAATTCGATAAGGCAACGGTGCAGCGAGTCAAATGATTTCACCATAACCCGCATGTGAACTTCACAAAACTGTCACATGGGAAATCGAAGCGGGACAACGCGCGCAAATTTTGGAAACGAATCAGTTGGCGTCATCATCTTCGTCATTGCCGGACTTGATAGAGCCTCGGCCTCATCCTGCGAGACGCTTCGCTCCTCGGGATGAGGGTTGAAGCGGTGCGGACCTCAAGAGAGGCGCGAACCTCAACTCACCAGCACATTCCTGAACTGCCAGGATCGCTCTTGTCGATGTCTTCCGGGAAACAGGCCGGGGCGGTCGGTGAGCGGCGTCCAGTCGGTATAGGTGCCGATCACCGGGCCGAGATAGGGCATCTGCACTTCGAGGCAGCGGCGGTAGTCCATCTCGTCGGCCTCGACGATGCCGGCGGTTCGGGTTTTCCAGCGCCCACACCATGCCGGCGAGCACCGCGGAGGTGACCTGCAGGCCGGTGGCGTTCTGGTAGGGCGCGACGCGGCGCGTCTCCTCGATCGAGAGCTGCGAGCCGTACCAGTAGGCGTTCTTGTTGTGGCCGTAGAGCAGCACGCCGAGCTCGTCGATGCCGTCGGCGATCTCATGTTCATCCAGGATGTGCACCTTCGGCTGGCGCGCGCCGGCCTGGCCGAACATCTCGTGCAGCGACAGCACCGCGTCATTGCAGGGGTGATAGGCGTAATGGCAGGTCGGCCGGTAAGCGGGCTTGCGGCCGTCGCCGCACGCGTGAAGTAGTCGGCGATCGAGATCGACTCGTTGTGGGTGACCAGGAAGCCGTATTGCGCCTGCGCGGTCGGCGTCCAGGAGCGCACGCGGGTATTGGCGCCGGGCTGCAGCAGGTAGATCGCGGCGCCGCAGCCGGTCTTGTGGGTGCTTGCCGTTCGCCGGCATCCAGGTTCTCGTGCGTGCCCCAGCCGAGCTCGGCCGGCTGCAGGCCTTCCGAGATGAAGCCCTCGACCGACCAGGTGTTGACGAAGACTTCGAGCGGCTTCGGCGTTTCGGCGCGCTGGGTGTCGCGCTCGGCGATGTGGATGCCCTTGACGCCGGCCTGCTGCGCGAGCTTGGCCCAGTCGTCGCGGGTCTTCGGCTCGGCGAACTTCACGCCGGTGTCGCGCGCGACATTGACCAGCGCCTGCTTGACGAACCACGACACCATGCCGGGATTGGCGCCGCAGCACGACACCGCGGTGGCGCCGCCGGGCTTCTTGCGCTGCGCCGCCAGCATGGTCTCGCGCAGCGCGTAGTTGGTGCGCGCCTCGGGGCCGAGCGTGTTGTCGAAGTAGAAGCCGGGCCACGGCTCGACGACGGTGTCGATGTAGAGCGCGCCGATCTCGCGGCAGAGCTCCATGATGTCGACCGAGGAAGTGTCGACCGAGAGGTTGACGCAGAAACCTTGGCCGCCGCCGTGCGGTCAGCAGCGGGGTCAGCAGGTCGCGGTAATTGTCGCGGGTGACGGCCTTGTGGATGAACTTGACGCCGGCGCTTGTCGAGCAGCCCGCGGTCCTTGTCCTCGGGGTCGATGACGACGAAGCGCGATTTGTCGTATTCGAAATGCCGCTCGATCAGCGGCCAGGTGCCTTTGCCGATCGAGCCGAAGCCGATCATGACGATCGGGCCGCTGATGCGGCCGTGCACGGGCCAATCGCTCATCCGGATTCTCCAGCTCCCATAGCCGGTCATAGCCGTTGCTCAACAGGCAACGGAATGGGCCGCCCGCGCTTTTCCACGCCAGCGTTCAGGGCTGTGCGTTACGCGGCGCGGGGATGAGGCGCGGTTTTGCCGCGCGCGCGGCGAGCATCGGCGCGTGCGTTCCGGCTGGCGGCGAGGCGGCCGGTCGCGGCGCATCATGGCCGCTGCGCGCCGTCGAGCGCGCCGGGCATAAGTTCGAGCGCGAGCAGCCGTGCGCTCGGATCGGCGCCGGGCAGCCCAGCGCCGCCGGTTTTGCCGGCGGAAAAGCCGAAGCGGCCGTAATAGGCGGCGTCGCCGACCAGCAGCACGGCGTCGTGGCCGAGCTTGCGGGCGTCCTCGAGCGCGCGGCGCACCAAAGCGGCGCCGATGCCGCGGCGTTGCGGCATCGGGATGCACGGCGAGCGGGCCGAGCAGCAGTGCCGGGCGCGCCGGCCGGCGGCGACATGCCACAGCCGCGACGCGTGCCGACGATGCGGCCTTGTTCGACCGCGACCAGCGCGAGCCCGTCGGCCGGCAGGCGGCCGCTCGCGCAGCCGTTCGCCGACGGCTTGGCGTGGCGTGCCGGCCCATAGGCCGCGTCGAGCAGCGCCTCGCGCGCTGCGACGTCATCGACCGGTCGTTCGGTGCGGATCGTGATCATGGTCGCGCGTCCTTCCCGTCCGGCGGTGCGCCCTTGCGCAGGGAGCCGGGCGAGAAGCCGGAGGCCAGATTCGGCGGTCAGATGTGGATACGTCTTCAGCGGCGCGAAGCCGTTGAAGGCCACCGACGCGTAGGTCGCCGTATAGGCGCCGGTGCCTTCGATCAGCACCTTGTCGCCGATCTCGAGGCTGACCGGCAGCTGGTACGGCTGCTTCTCGTACATCACGTCGGCCGAGTCGCAGGTCGGGCCGGCCAGCACGCAGGGCGCAGGTGTCCGTCGCCATCGCGCGGCGTCTTGATCGGGTAGCGGATCGACTCGTCCATCGTCTCGGCGAGGCCGCCGAACTTGCCGATGTCGAGATAGACCCAGCGCACGTCGTCCTCCTCGCTCTTCTTCGAGACGAGCACGACTTCCGCCTCGATCACGCCGGCATTGCCGACCATGCCGCGGCCCGGCTCGATGATGGTTTCCGGGATGCGGTTGCCGAAATGCTTGCGCAGCGCCTTGAAGATCGGCGTTGCCGTAGGTTTTCACCGTCGGCACGTTCTTCAGGTATTTGGTCGGGAAGCCGCCGCCGAGATTGACCATCGACAGGTTCATGCCGCGCTCGCCGCATTCCTTGAACACCGCGGCGGCCGACGCCAGCGCGCGGTCCCAGGCATGCGGTGTTGCGCTGCTGCGAACCGACATGGAACGACACGCCGTAGGGCTCGAGCCCGAGCGTTTTGCGCGTGTTCCAGCACGTCGACCGCCATGTCCGGCTCGCAGCCGAACTTGCGCGACAGCGGCCATTCGGCGCCGGCGCAGTCGAACAGGATGCGGCAGAACACCTTCGAGCCGGGCGCCGCGCGGGCGACCTTCTCGACTTCGGCCTTGCAGTCGACCGCGTAGAGCCGCACGCCGAGCGCGTAGGCGCGCGCGATGTCGCGCTCCTTCTTGATGGTGTTGCCGAACGAGATGCGGTCAGGCGTCGCGCCGGCCGCCAGCGACCATCTCGATCTCGGCGACCGAGGCGGTGTCGAAGCAGGAGCCGAGCGAGGCCAGCAGCGAAAGCACCTCCGGCGCCGGATTGGCCTTCACCGCGTAGAACACGCGGGTGTCGGGCAATGCCTTGGCGAAGGTGGTGTAGTTGTCGCGGACGACGTCGAGGTCGACCACCAGGCGCGGCCCGTCGTCGGGCTGGCTCTTCAGGAATTCGCGGATGCGCTCAGTCATGGCGCTATTCCCCTAACAGCATGGGCCACGATGGGCCCGGTTTGCGTGAGTTTGGAGGTGCAGTCGGCCGTGCGCGTTGGAGACGCGCACGGACCGAGTGACACATCGTCACTCACTCAAGAGCTGCCTTGGATTGGAAGGGGATGCCCGTTCCGCACGGCCGACAGCAAGGATGAACAAGCCTGTTCAGGTAACTCACAGCCGGCGGTGGAAGGCCGGTAGAGACCAGAAAGGCCCGATCGTCGTTGCTTCAAGGCGCGTCCCCTGCTGAGAGCAGGGTTTGCCGGTTTCGCCTCCGGCTGCCGGTCAGATTTCTTGGAGAGGGTTTCCTCTCCAGGCGGCTGGCGGGCCTCTTGTCCCGCTACCTACCGACCGACACACGCCCACAGGCACGTGCGAATTTGGGCACGGTGCAAGTAGGTAATTTTCACTCGATATGCAAGTGATTTAATTCGCCGACGGCAAATTATTCTTAACTTTTGCATCGGCGGCCGACGTGCGTCGCCGGCCGGCGCCTCGCTCACTCGGTGAACGGCTCGACCCGGCGCGCGTTACGCACGAATTGCACCATGATGACGGCGCCGAGCAGCATCAGCACAACATCGAGGACGCGGGCGATGGTGCCGCCCAGCTCGAACAGGGTGGCGATCGCCCAGGAGGAGGCGAAGGCCGCGCCGAACACCTCGGCGCCGATCAGGATCGCCGCGCTCACTACGGTGAGCACGTTGAGCCAGGCGATTCGGCGCGGCGGGCGGGCGATGGCGTCCATCTTGCGGTCCTTAGAGCCTGAGGTTACCCCAAAGAGATAACCACTGAACGGGCGCAATCTCCCCGAAAGCGGCGGCTGGATCAAGGCAAAAGGCTCGAACTGATGGCCGGTAAAGATGTCAGCGCAAACCCGTTAACGGCAGCCCTGGGGCGGGGCTTTCGGCCTGCCGCCGTTCGCCGCGGTGAAGCCGGAGCAGTTCCGCCGCGCCTTCGACGCGGCGCTTGGCCGCGCACCGGGCCGAGATCGACGCCATCGCCGGCGACCAGGCGGCGCCGAGCTTCGCCAATACCATCGAGGCGCTGGAGCGCAGCGGGCGCGCTGCTCAATCAGGTCTCGAACCTGTTTTTTGTGCTGGCCGGGGCCGACACCTCCGATGCCATCGAGGCGGTCGAGCGCGAGATGTCGCCGCTGCTGGCGCGGCACTCCAACGCGCTTTATCTCAACGCCGCGCTGTTCCGCCGGATCGACGAGCTCTACCGCGCGCCGCGACAGCCTCAAGCTCAACGCCGAGCAGATGCGGGTGCTGGAGCGCTATCACACCCGCTTCGTGCGCGCCGGGGCTGGAGCTCGACAAGGCGGCGCAGGACCGGCTCGCCGCCATCATCGAACGGCTCGCCACGCTCGGCACCCAGTTCGGCCAGAACGTGCTGGCCGACGAGAAATCCTAGGCGCTCGATTCTGGAGGAGGGTGATCTTGCCGGCCTGCCGGATTTCGCTCGCGCGCAGGCGCAAGCCGCCGCCGAGACGCGCGGCCACCAGGGCAAATACGCCATCACGCTGGCGCGGTCCTCGATCGAAAGCTTCTTGCAGTTTTCGGCGCGGCGCGATCTGCGCGAAAAGGCGTTTACCGCCTGGATCAGCCGCGGCGAGAACGGCGGCGCGACCGACAACCGCGCCATCGTCGCCGAGATCGTCGTCTTGCGTGCCGAGCGCGCGCGATTGCTTGGCTTCGCGAACTTCGCCGACTACCGGCTCGACGACCAGATGGCGAAGACGCCGGCCAATGCCGCGCGAGCTGCTCGACAATGTGTGGGGCCGTGCCCGGGCGCGTGCGCAACGCGAGCGCGACGAATTGCAGAACATCGTGACGCAAGAGGGCGGTAATTTTGCTCTGGCGCCCTGGGACTGGCGCTATTACGCCGAGAAGCTGCGCAAAGCGCGCTACGACCTCGACGAGGCGCGAGATCAAGCCCTACCTCGCCCTAGACAATATGATCGCCGCGGCGTTCGAGACGGCGACGCGGCTGTTCGGGCTTCGTTTCATGAAGATCGACGCGCCGCTTTATCATCCCGACGCGAAAGCATGGGAGGTGCGGGACGCCGACGGCGGCGAGATCGGGCTATTCATCGGCGATTATTTCGCTCGCGCGTCGAAACATTCCGGCGCCTGGATGACCTCACTGCGCGATCAGGAAAAACTCGCCGGCAATATCCGGCCGATCATTCTCAATGTCTGCAATTTCTCGAAGCCCGCGCCAGGCGAGCCGGCGCTGCTGTCGTTCGAGGATGCCCGCACCTTGTTCCACGAATTCGGCCACGCGCTGCATGGCCTGCTGTCCGACGTGAAATATCCGCTACTGTCGGGCACTTCGGTGTCGAGCGATTTCGTCGAATTGCCCTCGCAGCTTTACGAGCATTGGCTGGAGACGCCGGAGATCCTGACAAAATACGCCCGGCATTACAAAACCGGCGAGCCGATGCCGAAGGCGCTGCTCGACAAGGTGCTGGCGACCCGCACTTTCAACCAGGGCTTCGCCACCGTCGAATACACCGCCTGCGCGCTGGTCGATCTCGACATTCATTCGCTGCCGAAGGCGGACGGGCTCGACGTCGATGCCGTTCGAGAAGCAAAGCCTCGCGCGCATCGCCATGCCGGCGGAGATCGCGATGCGCCATCGCATCCCGCATTTCCAGCACTTGTTTTCCGGTGGCGGCTATGCGGCGGGCTACTACTCTTACATGTGGTCGGAAGTGCTCGACGCCGACGCCTTCGAGGCCTTCAAGGAAACTGGCGACAACTTCGATCCGGCCACGGCGCAGCGGCTGCGCGACTACATCTATTCAGCGGGCAATCTGCGCGATCCGGCGGAGGCCTACAAAGCCTTCCGCGGCCGGTTGCCGACCGTCGACGCTCTGCTCAAGAAGCGTGGGCTGGACAGTGCAGCGGCGTGACCGCAATCTGACAATATGAACCTGCACACCGCCGGACATCGCCGCGGCGTGGTTTGCGCGCCGCACGCTTTGGCCGTCGAGGATGGCCGCGCGATTTTGGCCGAAGGCGGCAACGCGATCGAAGCGATGGTCGCGATGGCGGCGTCGATCGCCGCCGTCTATCCGCACATGAACCATATCGGCGGCGACGGCTTCTGGCTCGTTCGTGAGCCGAATGGAAAAGTGCACGCGCTGATGGGGGCGGGGCCGGCTGGCGCCAGGGCGACGCCCGCGCTCTATCGCGACCACGGCCATGACACGATCCCCCCGCGCGGGCCGCTCGCCGCGCTCACCGTGCCCGCCGCGATCGGCAGCTGGATGCTGGCGCTGGAGGGTGCGAAGCGGCACAAGAGCCGGCTGCCGCTCGACGTGCTGCTGTCCGCCGCGATCAAACACGCGCGCGAGGGCTACACTGTCACCCGCAGCCAGGCGCGCCTCACCATTGAGAAGCTGCCGGAAATGGATAAGGCGGCGGGCTTCCGCGAGGCTTTCCTGATCGACGGCAAGCCGCCGGAACTGGGCGCGAAAATCAAGCAGACTGCGCTCGCCGCGACGCTCGACCATCTCGCCAAAGCCGGGCTGGACGATTTCTACCGCGGCGATGTCGGGCGCGAGATCGCCGCCGATCTCGATCGCATCGGCTCGCCGGTGACGCGCGCCGATCTGGAAAATTACTGCGCCAAGGTGCGCGAGCCGCTCAGCGTCGGTATCAACGCCGGCACGCTCTACAACACGCCGCCGCCGACGCAAGGGCTGGCGTCGCTGATGATCCTGGCGCTGTTCGAGCGGCTGCGGGTCGAGCAGGCGGAGAGCTTCGACTTCGTCCACGGCATCGTCGAAGCGACCAAGCGCGCGTTCCGGGTGCGCGACCGCGTCGTCACCGATCCGGCCAAGATCACCGACGACCTCTCAAAATTCCTGTCGCCTGAATTCCTCGACACCGAAGCCGGCAAGATCGACAAAAAGAAAGCCGCGAAATGGCCGGCGCCGCCGGGCGAGGGCGACACCATCTGGATGGGCGCGGCGGATTCCTCCGGCCTCGTCGTCTCCTACATCCAGTCGCTGTACTGGGAGTTCGGCTCCGGCTGCGTGCTGCCGAAGACCGGCGTGCTGATGCAAAACCGCGGCGCCAGCTTCTCGCTCGATCCGAAAGCGCTCAACGCGCTGGCGCCCGGCGCGCTGCCGTTCCACACGCTCAATCCGGCGCTGGCGGTGCTCAAGGACGGCCGCATCATGGCCTACGGCACCATGGGCGGCGACGGCCAGCCGCAGTCGCAGGCGATGGTGTTCACGCGCCATGTCACATTCCGCCAGCCGCTCGAGCAGTGCGCTCGACGCGCCGCGCTGGCTGCTCGGCCGCACCTGGGGCTCGACCCACACCAATCTGCGGATGGAGCGGCGGTTCGACGGCAACCTGATCGACCGGTTGATGTCGGCGGGCCACGACGTTGCGGTGCTGGATGAGGATTATTCCGACACCATGGGGCACGCCGGCGCGGTGATTCTGCATCCGGACGGCACGCTGGAAGGCGGCCACGATCCGCGCGCCGATGGCGGCGCGGCGGGAGTGTAAATTCCACGTAACAGCGTCGCGCCACCATTGCGCCGCACTCCGTGATAGGATGTGCGCGCAAATCCATGACCACGCTTCTCCGCATTTTTGTCATCCTGTTCGCCGCCGCTGCTGCGACGGCCGCGCAGGCGCATCCGCATGTCTGGGTGACAATGAAGACCGAGGTCGTCTATGGCGCCGGACGGCGCGATCACCGGCATCCGCCACGCCTGGGCGTTCGACGACATGTTCTCGACCTTCGCCACGCAGGGCATCGAGAGCAAGACCAAGGGCGAGTTCACCCGCGAGGAACTGGCGCCGCTCGCCGAGGTCAACGTCACCTCGCTCAAGGAATACGACTATTTCACCTATCGTCACCGCCGACGGCAAAAAGATCGAGCTCACCGATCCGGTCGACGGCAAATACTGGCTCGACTGCAAGGACTCGATCCTGACTCTGAATTTCGTGCTGCCGCTCAAGACGCCGCTCAAGGCGCGCGATGTCACCATCGACATTTATGACCCGACCATCTTTGTCGATTTCTCGTTCGAGAAGAAAGATCCGGTGGCGCTCGAAAATGCGCCGGCCGGATGCAAGATCGGCTTCCAGTTGCCGCGCGAGATGACGTTCGCAGGAGGGCAAGCGGCTGGCACAGATCCCCGCCGACGAGAAGAACACGTCGATGGCGTGGGGCGCGCAGTTCGCCAACAAGATCAGCGTGAAATGCCCGTGATGCGGACGGGCTGGCTCCGCTGCGCCGTTCTTTTCGCTATCGCCGTGCTGATTCTTTGCGCCGCCGATACGGTATGGACCGTCCTGCATGCTCAGCCGTTCGGTCATGCGCGGCGCGCCGGCGCCCGCCCGACGTCAGCGGTGTGACCGGCTGGATTCTGGCCAAGCAGGCCGGGTTCTACCGGTTGCTGTCGGGCACCATCCGTGCCGCTAAGACCGACGGCAGCGCGACGGTGACACTGCTTGGCATTTCCTTCGCCTACGGGATTTTCCATGCCGCCGGTCCGGGTCACGGCAAGGCGGTGATCTCGTCTTACCTCGTCGCCAATGACGAGACCTGGAAGCGCGGCCTCGTGCTGTCGTTCGCCTCGGCGGTGCTGCAGGCGCTGGTCGCGATCGCCATCGTCGGCATTGCGGCGGCGCTGCTCGGCGCCACCGCCAAGATGATGGGCGACACCGTGCGGGTGATCGAGATCGTGAGCTACCTGCTGATCGTCGCAATCGGCTCGCGGCTGCTGTGGGTGAAGGGCCGCGCATTCGTCAAGCTGCTGCGTGCGGAAAACGCTGGACACGCACACGATCACGACGGCCATCACCATCATGAGCACGGCGATCATCATCATCACCGCCACGATCGCGCACACCATCACCACGGTCACGACCATGCGCATCATCATCACGACGAGGACGAAGCCTCCGCCTGGGGCCACGCCCACGCGCCGGAGCCGGCCGAATTGAAGGGCCGCGGCTGGTGGAAGCGCGGCCTTACTGCGGTCGTCGCGGTCGGGCTGCGGCCCTGCTCGGGCGCCATCATCGTCCTGGTGTTCGCGCTGGCGCAGGGCCTGTTCTGGACCGGCGTCGCCGCCACTTTCCTGATGGGGCTGGGCACCGCGATCACGGTTGCCGCCATTGCGACGCTGGCGGTCGGCGCGCGCGGCGTCGCCGGACGGCTCGCCAAGGCAAAGCCCGGCAGAGGTATGCTGGCACTGCGCGGTCTGGAAACGCTGGCGGCGTTCGTCGTGTTCTCGTTCGGCGCGCTGCTACTGGTCGGCTACATCGTGAGCGAACGGCTGGGCGTTTAGGCCCTCTGCCGCAGTCGAAGGCTGCCGCCGCGACATACGCATTGCCGTTTCATCCGCTGCGACTAAGTTGGGCTCATGGCCAGCGATTATCTCAAGCAACTCGGCATCGCGCATCCGATCATCCTGGCGCCGATGGCGGGCGGCGCCGGCACGCCCGAACTTGTGGCGGCGGTGTCGAATGCCGGCGGGCTCGGCTCGTGGGGCGGCGCCTATTCGACGCCGCAGCAGATCCTCGATGCGGCCAAGCAGATCCGCGCACTGACCTCGAAGCCGTTCGGCATCAATCTGTTTGCCGGCGGCTACGAACCGCGCCCGGTCGATCCGGCGCCGATGCTCGATTTGATGGCGCAGGTGCACGCCGACCTCGGCCTGCCGCCGCCGAAGCTGCCGCCGGCAAAATCCGCAATCCGTTTGCCGAACAGGCGCAGGCGGTGATCGAAGCAAAGCCCGCGCTGTTCAGCTTCACGTTCGGCCTGCCGGACGCCGAAGTGCTGGCGCGTTTTCGCAAGGCCGGCATCGCGATCAGCGGCACCGCGACCACGGTGGAGGAGGGCCGCGCGCTGGAGGCGGCCGGCGTCGACTCGATCGCCGCGCAAGGCGAGGAAGCCGGCGCGCATCGCGGCACGTTTCTCGGCGCGTTCGACGCCGCGATGGTGCCGATGCGCGATCTGGTGCGCGGCTTGCGGAAGGCGGTATCGGTGCCGCTGCTCGCCTGCGGCGGCATCATGGATGGCAGGGATATCGCCGAGGTGCTGGCGCTCGGCGCGGTCGCGGCGCAGATGGGCACGGCATTCCTGCCGTGTCCGGAGTGCGGCACGCCGGCCGCGCACAAGGCCGCGTTGATGGCGGCGCGCGAGGACACCACCGTGATCACCCGCGCGTTTTCCGGACGACAGGCGCGCGGCTTGCGCAATAAATTCATCGACCGCGCGAAGGAAAACTGGATTCTGGATTTCCGCCAGCAGAACGATCTGACGCGGCCGATGCGCGGCGAAGCCGCCAAGCAGAGCAGGCCCGAATATTTGTCGCTGTGGGCTGGGCGCGCCGTCGCGCGCGCGCGGCAGATGCCGGCGGCCGAACTGGTGAAAACGCTAGTCGCGGAAATCGGCCGGCGCGTTAGCACGATCGGCTCGCCGTGCGGCGTGCGGTCGGCGGCGTGATCCCAGGCATCGCGATAGCGCGTCAGCATTTCGCCAGTCGTCACGCCCTTTTCGGCGACCAGCTTCTCCAGCGTGTTGAGCCAGTGGGTGTAATAAGTCTCGCCGGTGTCGGGATCGCCGGCCGCCTGCGCGCGCTTGATTTCGGCGGCGAGCGCCGCCGCCCATTCGTTCCAGCTGAACACGCCGCGCTCGTGCAGCGCCAGCGTCATGGCGAAGGCCTGCGCCTCCCACGGCTCGCGGAACACCGGGCCGTCGGCGTCGCGCGGCATGCCGGGCACCGAGATGGCGGCGCGCATCGCGGCGCGGGGATCGAGCGGCATCACGCCTTCTCCATGTACGGCTCCCAGGCGTCGATCGAGATGGTCGAGCGCCAGTCGCCGTCATCGCCGAACAGTTCGCGGCCGTCGAACGTCACGGTGTAGAGCCATTGCGGATCTTCGCCCTTGCCGGTGGCGTTGCTGTCGGGAAACACGTGACAGCCGAGCACGCGCTCGACCGTGCCGGTCTTGCCGCGCATATAGCGCGGCAGCCGGGTGTGGGTCGGCGGATTGATTTCCTTCATGCGCACTTTGTCGCCGACCTTGAACTGCGCCTGCGCCGGCGGGTCGCGCTCGGTCGGGCCGCCGCGATGCAAGGTCTTGGCGACGTCGCCGGCGGATCAGCACGCGGCACTTCGCGCGGTGGGTGCAGCGAATGGCCGGCGGCGATCTCGTCGTCGCCCACAAGCTTGCGCTCCTTCAGCATCTTCTCGAGCGCCGGCGAACCAGATCTGGTAGTAGCTCATCGCCAGATATTCGTCGTTCGGCCGCTCCTCGCGCGCGGCGCGCGACATGTCGATGTTCCAGCCGCCGGGCTTGCTCATCGCCAGGGTGAGCGCGAAGGCGCGCTTTTCCCATTCGCCGTGGAAGACCGGCTCGTTCGGCTCCGGCTCGACCGGGCCGAAGCCCTGGACGCCGCCCATGTCCTGCGCGCCGTCGCTCATTTCACACCTTGTTCCTTGTGGCTGCTTCGGCAGATCCGGTGCCGATCATGCTGTCGCGGGTAACGAGATCGGCGAGCTTTTCCTCGCTCCAGCCCTCGGTGCCGTTCGGGCGCATCGGCACCACGAGGTAACGGATCTCGGCGGTGGAATCCCAGACGCGGATTTCGGTGTCCTTCGGCAGCGTGACGCCGAAATCGGCGAGCACGCCGCGCGGGTCGGTGACCGCGCGCGAGCGATAGGGCGCCGACTTGTACCAGACCGGCGGCAGGCCCGAGCACCGGCCACGGATAACAGGAGCACAGCGTGCACACGACCATGTGGTGCAGCTTCGGCGTGTTCTCCAGCGCGACGATGTGCTCGCCCTGGCGGCCGGCATAGCCGACCTCGCCGATCGCGGGCGTCGCGTCCTTGAGCAGCCGCGCGCGATAGGCCGGATCGGCCCAGGCCTTGGCGATGACGCGGGCGCCGTTGCGCGGGCCGACTTTCTTCTCATAGGTCTCGATCAGCAGGTCGAGCGCCTTGGGATCGACATAGCCTTTTTCCGTCAGCACGGTTTCCAGTGCGCGCACGCGCAACTCGGTTTCCGACAGCTCGGAATGGTCGTGGTCGTGATGATGGTGGTCGTGATCGTGCGGCATGAGGCTACTTTAGCGGATGCATTCTCTTTGTGTCATCATGGCGGTCGCAGAGATGTCATGCTGGTTTCACGCCTTAAAATCGTCGCCGACCGCATCGACCGCCTGACTGCCGCGATCGGGCGCGGCGCGGCGTGGCTGTGCCTGGTCATTGTCGCCCTGCAATTCGCGCTGGTGGTGGCGCGCTATCTGTTCGGACTCGGCTCGATCTGGCTGACCGAGACCGTGCTGTACGCGCATGGCGCGCTGTTCCTGCTGGCGGCGGCCTGGACGTTGCAGGCCGGCGGCCATGTCCGCGTCGATATTTTCTACGCGGAGATGACGGCACGCACGAAGGCGCTGGTCGATCTGTTCGGCGCGCTTTTGCTGCTGTTGCCGTTTTGCGCTGGTGCTGATTTCGCTGTCGGTGCCTTATGCGGCGCGCTCCTGGGCGATCCTCGAACGCTCGCAGGAGGTCAGCGGCCTGCCGCTGGTCTTTCTGCTCAAGACGCTGATCCCGCTGTTCGCCGCGCTGCTGGCGCTGCAGGGCGTCGCGCAGGCGATCCGCGCCGCCGCCGTACTGTTTCCCGGCAAGCGCCGCAGGGCACGCCGATGACATTCCCCGAAGTTCTCGCGATTCTTCTCGTCGTCGCAGTCTGCGCCGCGCTGATGGCCGGCTATCCGGTGGCGTTGACGCTGGCCGGCGTGTCGCTGGCTTTTGCTGTATTCGGCCACGCACTCGGCGCAATGAATTTCGCCATCCTCGGCGCGCTGCCGCAGCGCATCTTCGGCGTGATGACCAACGGCGTGCTGCTGGCGATCCCGATGTTCATCTTCATGGGCGTGATGCTGGAGCGCTCGCGCATCGCCGAAGATTTGCTGGAGACGATGGGGCGGCTGTTCGGCCGGCTGCGCGGCGGCCTGGCATTTTCGGTGGTGATCGTCGGCACGCTGCTGGCCGCGGCGAAGGGCGTGGTCGGCGCCACCACGGTGACGATGGGGCTGATCGTGCTGCCGGCGATGTTGCGGTTCGGCTACGACAAGCGGCTCGCCGCCGGCATCGTCGCCGCCACTGCGACGCTGGCGCAGATTTTCCCGCCAGCCACGGTACTGGTTCTGCTCGGCGACCAGCTCGGCAACGCCTATCAGGCCGCGCAACTGGCGCAGGGCAATTTTCTCGCCGCGCTCGGTCAATGTCAGCGATCTGTTTGCCGGGGCGCTGGTGCCGGGCTTCGCGCTGGTCGGGCTTTATACTGCTCTATCTGATCGCGGTTGCGGTGTTCTGGCCGCAGGCGGCGCCGGCGATGAAGCGCGATCCCAAGGCGCCGCGCGGCTTTGCGCTTTGCGCGCAAGCTCGCTGAAGCGCTGATCGCGCCACTGCTGCTGATTCTCGCCGTGCTCGGCTCGATCCTCGGCGGCATCGCGACGCCGACCGAAGCGGCTTCGATCGGCGCGGTCGGCGCCATCCTGCTGGCGGCACGCAAGACCGCGATCGCGCCGGTGCTTGTGCCCGTGGTCGAAAAGACCGCGCAGATCACCAGCATGATCTTCCTGATCCTGATCGGCGCGACGCTGTTCAGCCTGGTGTTCCGCGCGCTCGGCGGCGACGACATGGTGCAGCGCGCGCTGTCGAATTTGCCGGGCGGCACCGCCGGCGCGGTGCTGGCGGTGATGCTGGCGATGTTCCTGCTCGGCTTCGTGATGGACGCCTTCGAGATCATTTTCGTGGTGGTGCCGATCGTGGCGCCGGCGCTGCTGAAAATGCCGGGGGTCGATCCGGTCTGGCTCGGCATCATGATGGCGGTGAATTTGCAGACCTCGTACATGCACCCGCCGCTCGGGCCGACGCTGTTTTACCTGCGCGCCGTGGCGCCGAAAGCGATCACCACCGCGGCACATCTATGTCGGCATCATGCCGTTCGTGGTGATCCAGCTGTTCGCGCTGGTGGTGCTGTGGTTCGTGCCGGGGCTTGCGACCGCGCTGCCGCATGCGCTTTATGGTGGGCGATAGCGGGGACGACATGACGAAAGCCGCCGATCTGTTCAGCCTGAAAGGCCGCGTGGCGCTGGTGACCGGCGCGTCGTCCGGGCTCGGCCAGCAATTCGCCCGCGCGCTGGCCGACAACGGCGCGGCGGTCGCGCTGGTGGCGCGGCGCGCCGACCGGCTGCAAGCGTTCAAGGCCGAGCTGGAAAAATCCGGCGCCAAGGCGCGTCGCGATCGAAGCCGACGTCACCGACCGCGCCGCCATGACGCGCGCCTTCGACGCGGCCGAGAAGGCGTTCGGCACCGTCACCATCCTGGTCAACAATGCCGGCATCGCGCATGGCGGCTCGCGCCACCGAGATGTCGCCGGAAGAATGGCGGCGCGTGCTGTCGACCAATCTCGACGCGGTGTTCTTCTGGGCGCAGGAGGCGGCGCGCCGCATGCTGGCGGCGAAAAGCCAGGGCGCCATCGTCAACATCGCCTCGGTGCTCGGCCTCGCCGTCGCCAAGGGCGCGGTGGCCTACGCCACCGCCAAGGCCGGCGTGATGCAGCTCACCAAGGCGCTGGCGGTCGAGCTCGCCTTCAAGGGCGTGCGCGTCAACGCCATCGCGCCGGGCTGGTTCGTCACCGAGATGAACGACGATTATCTCGATGAGCGAGGCGGGCGCCGCGATCAAGCGCGAGATTCCGATGGGCCGCTTCGGCAACGAGGGCGATCTCGACGGCGCGCTGCTGCTGCTGGCGTCCGACGCCGGCGCTTACATCACCGGCGCGACGATCGTGGTCGACGGCGGCCAGGTGATTCAGATCAAGGGCTGAACCATGGACTTCACATCTCCGCCCGAGATCGAGGAGCTGCGGCTCAAGACGCGCGCCTTCATCGAGAAGGAAGTGCTGCCGCTCGAAAACGACCCGGTGAATTTCTCCGAGCACGAGAACATCCCGGAGGACCGGCTCAAGCCGGTGCGCGACAAGGCGAAGAAGGCCGGCCTGTGGGCGCCGCAATCGCCGAAGGAATATGGCGGCATGGATCTGCCGATGGTCGCCTGGGCGGCGATCTACGAGGAGGCCGCGCGCTAGCCTGTTCGGCCCGCTCGCCATCAACTGCATGGCGCCCGACGACGGCAACATGAACATGCTGCAAGCTGGTCGGCACGCCGGCGCAGAAGGACAAATGGCTCAAGCCGATCGTCGAGGGCAAGGTGCGCTCGTCGTTCGCGATGACCGAGCCGGCGCCGGGCGGCGGCTCCGACCCGACCATGATCCGCACCAAGGCGGAGAAGAAGGGCGGCAAGTACGTCATCACCGGCCGCAAATGGTTCATCACCGGCGCCGACGGCGCCGCGCATTTCATCCTGATGGCGCGCACCTCGGACGACAAGCGCACGCGGCCTCACCGCGTTCCTGTTCCACAAGGACCAGCCCGGCTGGCGCATCGTGCGCCGCATCGGGATCCTCGGCCCGGAGGAGCACGGCGGCCATTGCGAGCTGGAATTCACCGGGCTCGAAGTGCCGGAAGAAAACGTGCTGCTCGGCGAGGGCGACGGCCTGCGGCTGATGCAGATTGCGGCTCGGGCCGGCGCGGCTCACGCATTGCATGCGCTGGACCGGCTGGGCCAAGCGCTGCGTCGAGATCGCGCAGGATTACGTCGACGAACCGCGAAGGCTTCGGCGTCAAGCTCGGCGACCGCGAAAGCGTGCAGATCAAGTTGGGCGAGGTGGCGCAGCAGATCGAGATCGGCCGGCTGCTGACGATGCACGCCGCCTGGATGCTCGACCAGGGCGGCCGCGCCCGCAAGGAAGTCTCGATGGCCAAGGTGCAGGTCGCCGACACGCTGCACCAGGCCGCCGACGTCGCGATCCAGCTGCAGGGCGCGCGCGGCTTCTCCAAGGACACCGTGGTCGAATGGATTTACCGCGCGGCGCGCGCGGCGCGGCTGGTCGACGGCGCCTCCGAAGTGCACATGATGGTGCTGGCGAAATTCCTGCGCGAGGAAGGCCGCGACTTCTGGCAATGGGGCCCGGGCGAGGGGCGCAAGAATTCAGCTAAAGAATTCGCCGTAGTTTTCCGAAGTTATTCGAAATGAGGGAGCGACTATGAAGTACATGCTGAGCTGGAACGAGCGCGGCAAGGCTCGCCGATGGAATACGAGAACGCGCAGAAGCGCATTCTCGATGTCTTCACCCAGTGGAAGGCGCCGGACACTTCAAGATCGAGATGTTCGTGATCCGGGTCGGCGACTGGGGCGGCTACATGCTGCTCGATTGCGACGAGCCGCTGGCGGTCCACAAGTTTTGCTCGATGCTGCCGTCGTTCACGTTCGAGGCGAGGCCGGTCGTTCCAGTGATGGACGCAGTCCGCGTCGAACTCGAAGCGATGGCGTTCCGCGACGGGCTGAAAGCGATAACGAGCGTCGCCAGATGTCGTAAATGCACTGTCATAGCCGGGCTTGTCCCGGCCATCTCGTGTTAGGAGGGCAGTGCGCTCCTAAGTCGAGTGCCGTCATCCGGGACAAGCCCGGTGACGACATTAGGTGCGGTAGCTCGCGTCTATCCTTGTCGAGGATGCGCAGATAAGCCGGCCAGTCGGCGACGCCGCGGCCGCGGTCATGGGTCTCGAACTGCGCGGCGGTCTTCTCGCAGATGTCGGGCGGAATTTCGATCAGCTCGGCGCCGGTCGCCTCCAGCTTGACCTGGATCTCGGCGGCTTCGGCGAGGTGCTCCATCAGCACGAAGGCCTCGCGCGCGGTCTTGCCGACCGTGAGCAGGCCGTGATTGTGCATGATCAGCGCCTTGTTCTGCCCGAGGTCGCGGTTGATGCGCTCGCGCTCGCCGAAATCCTCGGTGATGCCCTCATAGGCGTGATAGCCGACGCGGTTGTAGAAGCGCACCGCCGGCTGCGACAGCATGCGCAGCCCGTGCTTCATCGCGGCGATCGCCATGCCGGCCTCGGTGTGCATGTGCAGCGCGCAGTTGACGTCGGCGCGCGCCGCCAAGCACGCCGCCGTGCAGCGTGAAGCCGGGGCGGTTGACGCCGGCCTTCTCGTCGAGGTCCTCGTCCATCGACACCTTGACCAGATTCGAGGCGGTGACTTCGGTGTAGAGCAGCTCGTGCGCGCTTGATCAGGAATTTGCGCGGCTCGCCGGGCACCCGCATCGAGGCGTGGTTGTAGATGACGTCGTCCCAGCCGTAATGCGCGACCAGGCGATAGACCGCGGCGAGATCGACGCGCGCCTGCCATTCCTCTTTCGACATGCCGGCCGGCACGGCGTCCGACATTTTGGTCGGTTTGTTCATGGCGTTCCTCCGATGCTGGCGAAGCATAGCGCATCGGCCGGTTGTGCGGCTATGGTGCGCGCGCCCGCGCCGACCGCGCTTTCAGGACCTGAAAATGGCTTCGCCTATCCCGATCAAGATGGCCGGCTACGGCCCGCCGACCACCGGCTTTTCCAAATCGCTGCAGTTCATCGGCGACAAGATTGCGGCGCAATTCGGCGACCGCGTCGACATCGAGTTACGTGTTCAACATCATGGATCACGGCCACAAGGCCGAGGACATCCTGACGCTGGTCGAGCACGGCGAGCTGACGATGGGCTACCAGTCGTCGAGCTACCTGACCGACCGCGTGCCGGAACTGGGCTTTGTCGATCTGCCGTTTCTGTTTTCAACCAACGCACAGGCGCGCGCGGCGATGGATGGCGCGCTTGGCCAATTCCTCGCGCGCAAAACCGAAGAGCGCATCAATTATCGCATCCTCGGCTGGTTCGAGAACGGCTTTCGCCACATCTCCAACAGACTGCGGCCGATCCATATGCCGGCCGACATGAAGGGCATGAAGATCCGCGTGCTGCCGAGCGAAATCCACCGCCGCACCTTCGAGCTGATCGGCGCCATCCCAATGCGCATGGACCTGACCGAAGCGATCGCGATGGTGAAGGCCGGCACGCTCGACGCGCAGGAAAATCCGCTGGCGAACACCGTGACCTACGGCGTGCACAAGTTTCACAAATTCCACACGCTCACCAACCACTTTTATATTTCGCGGCCGGTGTTCTTCCATCGCGCTTCGTTCGATGCCTGGCCGAAAGATTTGCAACTGGCGATGCAACAAGCGGTCACCGAAAGCGTCGTGCGCCAGCGCAAGCTGGCCGAGCAGGAGCATGAGGACTCCCGCCGCGCGATCGAGGCCGAAGGCTGCGTGTTCAACGCGCTGACGCCGGGCGAGCACGCGCAATTCGTCGGCGCGGTATCACCGCTCTTGGCGGACGCCCGCACGATGTACGGCGAGGCGATGTTCGATCTGGTGCCGATGCCCTGAAATACTGGGGTTTCATCGCGCCGTGTCCATCAACTGGTTTGATGGATCGATCAGCGTTTTGCGCGGGGAACGGTCTTGCCGCCGCCGTTTTCGGCCTTTACCACAGCGCCTGACTTTCGGCCCGCCAGCGGAGATTCGGGAACATGGCCTTTCTTGCGGACAGCCTCAAGCGCATCAAGCCGTCGGCGACCATCGCCGTCACGGACAAGGCGCGCGCGCTGAAAGCGGCCGGCCGCAACGTGATCGGGCTCGGCGCCGGCGAGCCGGATTTCGACACGCCCGACAACATCAAGCAGGCGGCGATCAAGGCGATCGAGAGCGGGCGCGCGTCGAAATACACCAATGTCGACGGCATCGCCGAGCTCAAGGACGCGGTCGCTAAGAAGTTCAAGCGCGAGAACTCGCTCGACTACAAGCCGTCGCAGATCACGGTCGGCACCGGCGGCAAGCAGGTGCTCTACAACGCCTTCATGGCGACGCTCAATCCGGGCGACGAGGTCATCATCCCGGCGCCGTATTGGGTGAGCTATCCGGACATGGTGCTGCTGGCCGGCGGCACGCCGGTCGCGGTCGAATGCAACATGGCGTCGGGCTTCAAGATGACGGCGGCGCAGCTCGAGCGCGCCATCACGCCGAAGACCAAATGGGTGCTGCTCAACTCGCCGTCGAACCCGACCGGCGCCGCCTATACGCGCGCCGAACTCAAGGCGCTCACCGATGTGCTCGTGAAGCACCCGCACGTCTGGGTGATGACCGACGATATGTACGAGCACCTGGTCTACGACGAATTCGAATTCACCACGCCGGCGCAGGTCGAGCCGAAGCTTTACGAGCGCACGCTGACCATCAACGGCTGCTCGAAGGCCTATTGCATGACCGGCTGGCGCATCGGCTATGCCGGCGGGCCGGAGCCGCTGATCAAGGCGATGGCGATGATCCAATCGCAATCGACTTCGAACCCGTCGGCGGTGTCGCAATGGGCGGCGGTCGAGGCGCTCAACGGGCCGCAGGATTTCATCCCGAAGCACAACAAGGTGTTCAAGGAGCGCCGCGATCTCGTGGTGTCGATGCTCAACCAGGCGAACGGCATCAAATGCCCGATGCCGGAGGGCGCGTTCTACGTCTATCCGTCCTGCGCGGGCGACGATCGGCCGCAAGGCGTCGACCGGCAAGAAGCTCGCGACCGACGAGGATTTCGTCACCGAGTTGCTGGAGGCCGAAGGCGTCGCGGTGGTGCAGGGCACGGCGTTCGGCGTCGGCCCGGCGTTCCGCATTTCCTACGCCACCAAGACCGAAGACCTCGAAGAGGCCTGCCGCCGCATCCAGCGGTTTTGCGGGAATTTGACGTAGCCACAGGCCCAATTCGAGGCTTGCCACACTCGCTGATGCCTGAGACGATACGTCTCTAAAGGGCCGGGTCGCAGGTCCAACTCCCCGGCCGAGGGAGGCGTGCATGGCGCAGAACGGCGCTAAAGGTCCCCGCTGCATTGCGCTGGTGGGCCCGTTTCAGAGCGGCAAGACCACACTCCTCGAAGCGATCCTGGCGCGCACCGGCGCGATCCAGCGCCAAGGCACCGTCGACGCCGGCACCACGGTCGGCGACGCCTGCAAGGAGGCCCGCCATCACAAGATGAGCGTCGAGCTGACCGTCGCCACCACTAATTTCATGGGCGACAGCTACACCTTCCTCGATTGCCCCGGCTCGATCGAATTCATCCACGACATGCGCGCGGCGCTGCCGGCGGTCGATGCCGCGGTCGTGGTCTGCGAGCTCGACGAAAAGAAAATCCCGCAGCTGCAGTTGATCCTGCGCGAGCTCGAAGACCAGAAAATTCCGCGCTTCCTGTTCGTCAACAAGATCGACAAGGCCGACCAGTCGGTGTCACGAGGCGCTGACGCTGTTGCAGCCGGCTTCGCGCAGCAAGCTGCTGGCTGCGGCAGATTCCGACCTTCTCCGGCGATCTCGTCACCGGCTTCGTCGATCTCGCGCTGGAGCGCGCCTTTATCTACAAGGAGCACGCGCCGTCCGAGGTCATCGAACTCAAGGGTGCCGAGCTCGACCGCGAAAAGGCCGCGCGCTTCTCGATGCTGGAGACGCTGGCCGATCACGACGACGAACTGATGGAGCAGTTGCTCGAGGACATCCAGCCGCCGCGCGACAAGGTGTTCGACGATCTCGCCAAGGAATTGCGCGAGGGCCTGGTCTGTCCGGTGCTGTTCGGCGTCGCGACGCGCACCAACGGCGTGCTGCGGCTGCTGAAGGCGCTGCGCCATGAGGCGCCGGGCGTCGCCGAGACCGCCAAGCGGCTCGGCGTCAAAGCCGGCGCCGACGCGGTGGCGCTGGTGCTCAAGACCTTTCACACCGCGCCACGGCGGCAAGATGTCGGTGGCGCGCGTGCTGTCGGGGCAGGTCGGCCGACGGCACCACGTTCAATACGCCCGAGCGCGAAGCCGGGCGGGTCTCCGGCGTGTTCAAGCAGGTCGGCCAGCAGACCGAGAAGCGCGGCCCGGCGCAGGCCGGCGACACCGTCGCATTCGGCAAGCTCGACTACGCCAAGACCGGCGACACGCTGTCGACCGGCAAGCAGCCGCATGCGGCGCTCGCCAAGGTGACACCGTATCCGCCGGTGCTCGCCAACGCGGTGTCGGCCAAGGAGCGCAAGGACGACGTCAAGCTCGGCGCCGCCTTCACCAAGCTGACCGAGGAAGATCCCTCGATCGGCATCGTGCACAACGCCGAAATCCACGAAGTCGTGATCTGGGGTCAGGGCGAAATGCACCTGCGGGTCGCCACCGAGCGGCTGGGCGAGCGCTATCGGCGTGCCGATCACGACGCGGGCGCCGACGGTCGGTTATCGCGAGACCATCAAGAAGCCGATCACGCAGACGCGGCCGCCACAAGAAGCAGTCCGGCGGCCACGGCCAGTTCGGCGACGTCGTGCTGGAGATCAAGCCGCTGCCGCGCTCGTCAGGCTTCAAGTTCGAGGACCGCATCACCGGCGGCGTGGTGCCGCGCAATTACATTCCGTCGGTCGAGGAGGGCGTCATCGACGCGCTCAAGCACGGCCCGCTCGGCTTCCCGGTGGTCGATGTCGCGGTGGCGCTGGTCGACGGCTCGTATCACACGGTGGATTCCTCCGACATGGCGTTCCAGCACCGCCGGCCGCATCGCCATCGTCGAGGGCCTGCCGCAGTGCCAGCCGGTGCTGCTCGAGCCGATCTATCAGGTCGAGATCGTGTGCCCGACCGACGCCACCGCCAAGATGAACGCGATCCTGTCGGGCCGGCGCGGCCATATCCTGGGCTTCGACACCCGCGAGGGCTGGGATGGCTGGGACATCGTGCGCGCGCAGATGGCGGAAGCGGAAATCGGCGACCTCATCATCGAGGTGCGCTCGGCGACCGCCGGCGTCGGCTCGTTCACCTTCAAGTTCGACCATATGGCCGAACTGACGGGACGCACCGCCGACCAGATCGTCGCGGCCCGCAAGAGCTCGGCCGCGGCCTGACCTCCCGCGGCTGTGACTTGCCGGTGAAGTGGACCGGCCTTATCCCTTGCCTCGGCGATTTCGCAGAGGACTTGCACATGAACGTGATCCGCCGCCGCGGCTGGGAAATTCCCGACCGTCAATTGACGCCCGAGCATCTGGTTTTCAACCGCCGGACATTTTTAGCGGGTGGCGCCAGCGCATTGGCTTTGTTGCCGGGCGCGGCGCAGGCTCAGCGCATTTCCGATCTCGTCAACATCCCCGACCCGACCGCCGATCTCTATCCGACCAAGCACAATGACAAATATGTGCTCGACCGACCGGTCACCGACGAGAAGATCAACGCGCATTACAATAATTTCTACGAGTTCAATTCCTCGAAAGAGGTCGCGGCGCAGGCCCAGGCGCTGCCGATCCGGCCGTGGACGGTCAAGCTCGACGGCATGGTGGAGAAGGAGCAGACGGTCGGCATCGACGACCTGATCCGCAAGATCGGCGCTGGAGGAGCGCAGCTACCGCCACCGCTGCGTCGAAGCCTGGAGCATGGCGATCGCCTGGACCGGATTTCCGTTCGCGAAGCTGGTGGAACTCGCCAAGCCGCTCGGCTCGGCGAAATACGTCCGCATGGAAACCTTCAACGACCCCAAGATCGCGCCCGGCCTGCGGCAGAGCTGGTATCCGTGGCCCTATATCGAGGGCCTCACGATGGCGGAAGCGACCAACGAACTGGCCTTCCTCGCCACCGGCGCCTACGGCCATCCGATGGCAAAACAGCACGGCGCGCCGTTGCGGCTGGCGACGCCGTGGAAATACGGCTTCAAGTCGATCAAATCGATCGTGCGGTTTTCGTTCACCGACCAGCGGCCGAAGGGCATGTGGGAAGCCTTGCAGGCCTCGGAATACGGCTTCTGGGCCAACGTGAATCCGGAGGTGCCGCATCCGCGCTGGAGCCAGGCCAGCGAAGAGGTGATCGGAACCGGCGAGCGGCGGCCGACGTTGCTATTCAACGGCTATGGCGACACTGTCGCCTCGCTCTACAGCGGCATGGAAAAAACCGAGCGGCTGTGGGCGTAGAGTTGGGAGATCGCGATGACGATGCAACCTGACACCGGAAAATTCCGCGCCGCCATGCACAAGCACTGGCTGCTGTTTTTGGTTGAGGGCGTGGTGCTGCTGGTACTCGGCGCCATCGCCATCGTCATTCCGCCGTTCGCGACGTTGGCGGCGACCATCGTGCTCGGCTGGCTTTTTTTGTTCAGCGGCGTCGTCGGGTTGGTCACCACCTTTTACATGCGCCACGCGCCCGGATTCTGGTGGTCGCTGATTTCCGCCGCGCTCGGCATCCTGGTCGGCGGCATGTTGCTGTCGCGGCCGGTCAGTGGCGCGTTCTCGCTTACGCTGGTCTTGATCACGTTTTTCTTCATCGAAGGCGTCGTCACCATCCTGTTCGCGTTCGACCACAAGCGCGAACTGTCTGGCCGCTGGGGCTGGATGGCGGTGAGCGGGGTGGTCGACCTATTCCTGAGCGCGATGATCTTTGCCGGCCTGCCGAGTTCCGCGGTGTGGGCGGTCGGGCTTTTGGTCGGCATCAATATGGTGTTCGGCGGCGTGGCGCTGGTCGGCATGGCGCTGCATGCGCGGGACGCCGCGCCCTAGCGTAGCTCAGACGCCCGGCTTGGCCGCGCTGGCGATGGCCGGCGCGCGATTTTCCTCATCGTCGCCGAGCGCATAAAGCGGCGCCATGTTGGCGTCGACGTCGGTATCCACCATCAGGGTCATGCGACGGTTGTCGAGGATCAGCCATTGCCCCTCGACGCGCGCCGCGACGACCGCGTGCTGATCGGTCTCGCGGCGGTCACGCAGCACGATCAACCGTACATCCTTGGCCGCCACGCCGGCTTGCCGCAAGGCGACGTATTTGGCGATGGCATAGTCCTCGCAATCGCCGGCGCCGGACGCGAACGTAACCAGCGGCGAGGCCCAGAAATCCGGAACGCCGAACTGGGCTTGATCGCTCATCGGCCTGATCGCCAGATTGACCGCGCGGTTGACCTCGCCGAGCTGGGCGCGGCCGCTTCGCGCACGCGCCGCTTCGACGATGCCGACAAATTTTGCCGCGGCAGGCGAGCAGGTCTGCGGCTGCGAACGGCACAGCGCGATTATTGGCGCTTCGAGGCGGATCATGCGTTGCACGCCGCGCCATTTTTCGGAGAAGCTGTTGTGGCCGGAAATATCGAGTCCAAACGGACCGCGGGCAGGGAGCGCGCTTTGCGACGGCTCGAGCGCGGCAATTTGCTGCGCCGAAGTTTGCGAAGCGCTGCTGCCGACGCCAAGGGCAATGAGCCCAAGCGTCGCAATACAGCGCGCAGCGATACGCAGCTTTGCCGAGACCGGCATTCGGACGCCCCTGCGCGAGGGGCGTTGTGCCGGTCTTCAATGACCGATCGTGCCCTTCGTGCGGGATGACCGATAGCGTGAGGGGTTCTTCGGACCGGTTAAATGCGTAAGCAAAAACGCGCATTTATCGCGCCTGAGTGAACGCGAGCGAAGCGGGTTCGGTCGGATTTGAACGCGTCCGTTAACGCGGTGGAAACCGCGAAATTTCCGTGAGCCGATAATCAGCCGTCTGTCTCGCCGGCTTCCACCTCGGCGAGCTTCTCGCGCCAGTCCTTCTGCTTCATCACGAAGGTGAAGGCCGACAGCGCTAACAAACAGCCGCTGACGATCAGCAGTCCGAGTGAAATCGGGCGGTGGAAGAAAATCAGATAATTGCCGTTCGACATGATCAGCGACTGCCGCAAGCTCTGCTCGAGGATGGGCGAGATGACGAGGCCGAGCACCAGCGGCGCCGGATCGAACGCGAATTTGCGCAGCAGGTAGCCGATCACGCCCATGATCAGCATGATCCAGACGTCGACGATCGAATGACTGACTTCGTAGACGCCGAGCATGCAGAACATGATGATCAGCGGATACAGATAGCCGTAGGGAATTCGCAGCACCGTCACGAACAGCCCGACCAGCGGCAGATTGAGCGCGAGCAGCATCAGGTTTCCGACATACATCGAGGCGACGAAGCCCCAGAACACGTCCGGATGCTCGGTGACGAGTTGTGGCCCAGCGGAGACGCCATGCACCATCAGCGCGCCGATCAACACCGCTGTAATCGGCCCAGTCGGGATGCCGAGCGCCAGCATCGGCACGAAAGCGCCGGTCGAAGCCGAGTTGTTGGCGGATTCCGGTCCGGCGACGCCGGCCACCGCGCCGTGGCCGAATTCTTCCGGATGCTTCGAGACCTTCTTTTCCAGCGCGTAGGACAGGAAGCTCGAGATGATATGCGCCGAGCCGGGGATGATGCCGATGATGAAGCCGAGCACGCTGCCGCGCGCGATCGGCCACGCCGCTTCGCGCCATTCCTGCCGGCTTGGCAGCAATTCACGGAATTTCGGCGCGACTACTTCGCCAACTATTTTGTGGCTTGGCGTCGCCAGGATTTCGCCGAGGCCGAATAGCCCGACCGCGACCGGCACGATGCCAATGCCGTCGCCGAGCTCGGCGAGGTCGAAGCTGTAGCGGAAGTGCCCGGTCATGTTGTCGATGCCGATCATGCCGAACATCAGGCCGAGGCACGCCATCAGCAGCGTGCGCACCAGCGACGTCGACGACATGTAGGCGAGGAAGATCAGGCCGAGCACCAGCAGCGCGGTGTATTCCGGCGGGCCGAACCGCAGCGCAATCGTCGCCAGCGGCGGCGCCACCACGGTCAGCATGATGACGCCGAAGGTGCCGGCGACCCAGGAGCCGACCGCGGCGATGCAAAGCGCGGCGCCGGCGCGGCCCTTGCTGGCCATCGCGTTGCCGTCGATGCAGGTCATCACCGACGAAGCCTCGCCGGGAATGCGCATCAGGATCGAGGTGGTCGAGCCGCCATATTGCGAGCCGTAATAGATGCCGGCCAGCATGATCACGGCTTGGGTGGCGTTGAGGCCGAATGTCACCGGCAGCAGGATCGAGATGCCGGACAGCGGCCCGATGCCAGGCAAGCACGCCGACCAAGGTGCCGACCAGGCAGCCGAGGAAGGCGTACCAGAGATTGTCCGGCTGCAACGCGACCGCAAAGCCGTGCACCAGGCTGACGAAGGTGCTGGTTTCCACGCTAAATTCTAAAAGCCGAACGGCCCCTCCGGCAGCGGCGTCTTCAGCAGATATTCGAACGAAACATACGTGAGCATCACGATGGCCGACGCTATAGGCGACGGCGCGCAGCGGATTGCGGCGCTCGATGATGACGAGCAGCGCCGTCATCATCAGCGTCAGGGTCGTGATGAGAAAGCCGAGCACGGTCGAAAAGCGCGATGGCGCCGGCGGTGATGATGACCACCTGAACCGCATGCGTGCCGTCGCTCCAGCCCAGCGCCGCAAGTGCCCCGCTTTCACGCGCCCGCAGAAACAGCAACAGCGCCGAAAAATGATGGTCAGACCGGCGACGATCTTCGGCATGAAGCCGGAGCCTGGCATCGACAATTGCCCGGTCGGCAGATCGCCGCTCAACGCGATGATCAGTACGCCCGAAGGCTACGAAGGCGGCGCCGGCGACATGGTCGGACACGGAAGTTCATCCTTGCACGCGGCCGATCGCGTTGATGGCGTCTTCCTGGCGCTGGCTGTCGGCCGCCCAGAATTTGGCGAATTCCGGCTGATCCATATAGGCCAGATCCTGGCCGAGATTATCGAGCGCATCTGAGAAACTGCTCGCTGTGCGCCGCGGTGTTGATCGCCGCGCGCAGTTTGGCGATGATCGGCTCCGGCGTGCCTTTCGGCGCGAACAGGCCGACCCAGAAATAATATTCGAGGTCGTAGCCGGCTTCCTTGAAGGTCGGAACGTCGGGCAGGGGCTTTGCGCGCGCTGCTGCTGGATACCGCGAGCGCGCGCACCTTGCCGGCCTTGATATGAGCTAAGGCGATCGAAGTCGGCGACATGAAGAAATTGACATTGCCGCCCAGCACCGCGGTGACGGCCGGCCCGCCGCCATTGGTCGGCAGATGGCGCATCTGCAGATCGCCGGCCGCTTTGGCGAATAACTGCGGTCGGGATGTGCGAGGCGCCATAGAGGCCCGACGACGAGTAGATCACCTTATTGGGATTGGCCTTGGCGTCGGCGACCAGATCCTTCAGCGTCTTGTAAGGCTACTTCGTTGTTCACGATCAGCACGATCGGGTCGGCGACAATGCGCGCGATCGGGATGAAATCGGCATTGGTGAATTTCGGCGCCCGGCCGAACAGTTTGTCGACTGCCGCAAAACCGGAGATCGATACGATGTGGGTGAGCAGCGTGTAGCCGTCGGGCTTGGCGGTCGCGACATATTGCGCGCCGACCGCGCCTGCCGCGCCGGCCTTATTCTCGAGCACCACCGGCTGCTTGAGCATTGTTCGAGCGCGGCGTCGAGCGGGCGGGTGATGATGTCGCTGACGCCGCCGGGCGGAAACGGACTGATCACGGTGATGGCGTGCGATGGGTAGGCACTCTTGCGCAGCGGCTGTCCCTGCCCAAGACGCGGCCGTTGCGGCGGCGGTCCCGATGACGAAACTGCGTCTGTCCATGCACCCCCTCCCGGTGAGTCTTGTTGCCGGCGCCGCTATCCTTGCACGCGACCGATGCTTCGGACCGCGTCCTCGATGCGCGCGGCGTCGGCGTCCCAGAATTTGGCGAATTCCGGCTGGTCCTGATAGCCAAGTTCCTGGCCCAGATTGGTCATCGCGGTCTTGAACAGATCGGTATGCGCGGCCTTATTGACTCGCTTCGCGCAGAAGGTGATGACATCGGCCGGGCGTGCCTTTCGGCGCGAACAGGCCGACCCACAGATAATATTCGATGTTGTAGCCGAGCTCCTTCATGGTCGGCACATCGGGCAGCGCCTTCGAGCGTTCGGCGCCGAACAGCGCGAGCGGGCGCGCCTTGCCGGCCTTGATCTGCGCAGATGCAGGCCGACACCGACGACACCAGCACCTGCGAATTGTTGCCGAGGAACGCGGTGAGCGCCGGTCCGCCGCCATTGGTCGGCAGATGGCGCATTTTCAGGCCGCCGGCCGCCTTCATGTAAAGCGCGGTCGGAATATGCAGCGCGCCGTAAAGGCCGGACGAGCTGAAGATGATCTCGTCCGGGCGTTTTTTGGCGTCGTCGGTCAGCTCCTTCAGCGTCTTGTAGGGCTGCTGGTCGTTGACGATCAGCACGCAAGGATCGGCGACGAAGCGCGCGATCGGGATGAAGTCGGCGCGGGTGAATTTGGGCGCGACGGCCGAAAAGCTTGTCGACTTCGGCAAAGCCGGAGATCGAGGTGATGTGGAGCAGCAGCGTGTAGCCGTCGGGCTTGGCGGTGGCGGCGACCTGCGCGCCGACCGCGCCGGCGGCGCCGGCCTTGGTGTCGATCACCACCGGCTGCTTGACGATCGGCTCGAGCACGGCGGCGAGCGGGCGCGCCGACGACGTCGGCGGCGCCGCCGGGCGGAAACGGATTGATGAAGGTGATGGCGTGCGACGGGATAGGCTTCCTGCGCGAAGCCGGGCCGAACCGCAAGCGCGGCGGCAGCAGCGGCGCTGCCGGCAACGAAAGTGGCGGCGATCCACGAATTCCTCCCAGGATTTGATCATCGGCTCTTCGAATTCTTTTATCGTTGGGCCGGATGGTACGCCCGCACGGTCATTGCCAGGGTCAACCAATGATCGCCACCGCCCGCGTCCAGCCGGCCGAGCCGCCGCGCACTTTCACCGGAAAACAACTCACCATGAAGCCGGTGGCCGGCAGCGCTTCGAGATTGTGCAGCTTCTCGATGTGGCAGTAGCCGATCTCGCGGCCGGCTCGGTGGCCCTCCCAGATCAGCCCGGCGTCTTTCGTTTGCGCATAGCGCGCCTTGGTGTAAACGAACGGCGCGTCCCAGCTCCAGCCGTCGGTGCCGGTTACGCGAACGCCGCGCTCCAGCAGATACAGCGTCGCCTCGCGACCCATGCCGCAGCCTTTCGCGACGTAATCGGGACGCCCATAGGCGGCGCCCGCCGAAGTGTTCACCACCACAATTTCAAGCGGCGAAAGCGTGTGGCCGATGCGCTTGAGCTCGGTCTCGACGTCTTGCGCGCTCGCGACATAGCCGTCGGCGAAATTTGCGGAAGTCGAGCTTGACGCCCGGCTGCAGGCACCAGTCGAGCGGCACCTCATCGATGGTGATAGCGCGCTTGCCGCCGTCCATCGTCGAGGCGAAGTGATAGGGCGCGTCGAGATGCGTGGTGCAGTGCGTCGACAGCTTGACCCATTCGAAGCCCCAGCCTTCGCCATCCGGCAAGTCTTCTTTTTTCAGGCCGGGAAAAAATTTCAGGACGTCCGCGCGCGGTCTGCTCGTGGTTGAGATATTCGATGGCGGCCCGTAGCCCGGCGGGTCGGCGGCCACGTCGTTTTCCAGCGGCACCGAGATGTCGATGATCTGTGCGGGGCATGTTCTCTCTTCCTGTCATGGCCGGGCTTGTGCCGGACATTCACGACTTTACCGTCTTACTTTATAGCCAAGACGTGGATGCCCGGCACAAGGCCGGGCATGACGAAATAAGAAGTTAGGAGAATACCATGCCCGCCTATTGGGTTGCCCGTTCGAAAATCAACGATCCGGTCGAGTACAAAAAATATACCGACCTGGTGCCGGCCATCATCGCCAAGCATCGGCGGCAAGGTGCTGGCGCGCGGCGGCCGCTTTCAGATCATGGAAGGCCCCGACAAATTCCACCGCTTCATCGTGATTGAATTTCCCACGCTGGAGCAGGGCGTCGCCTGCTTTCAATCGCAGGAATACGACGAGGCCGCGGCATTCCGGCGCAAGGACGGCGCGGGCGAAGTCGAGACCATCATGGTCGAAGGAGTCTGAGTGGGCAGCGCGGTCATGGGCAATGTCGCCCCACTAGCGGAGTTGCGCCAAATGCGCCTAAGATGCCGCAAAATAACGGCTAATCGGGAGGAATACGATGCTGCTTGAATTCAAATCACGGATATTGACGGCCGCCGCGACGGCGCTCGGCATCGCAGCCTGCGCGATGTTCGCGGGTCCCGCTGCCGCGCAGAGCGGCGAGCCGATCAAGATCGGCTTCTAGATGTCGCTGACCGGTCCGCTCGCCGCCAATGGCAAGCAGGCGCTGCTCGGCATGAAGATCTGGGAAGAAGAGACCAACACGAAGGGCGGACTGATCGGCCGCCCAGTCAAGCTGGTCTATTACGATGACCAGAGCAATCCTTCGACCGTCCCCGGCATCTACACCAAGCTGCTCGACGTCGACAAAGTCGAGCTCGTGGTCGGTCCGCTACGCGACGGCGATGATCGCGCCGGCGATGCCGGTGGTGATGGCGAAGAACAAGACCTTCATCGGCCTGTTCGGCCTCGCCGTGAACAGCAAGTTCAAATATCCGAACTACTTCTCGATGATCCCGTCGGGCCCGGACACCAAGCCGTCCTTCACCGACGGCTTCTTCGAAGTCGCCGCCGCGCAAAAACCGAAACCGGCGACCGTGTCGCTCGCGTGGTCGGACCTCGAATTCTCCAAGAACGCCTGCGAGGGCGCGCGCGATAACGCCAAGAAATTCGGCATGAAGATCGTTTACGACAAGAGCTATCCCGGCAACACGACCGACTTCACGCCGATCGTGCGCGCGCTGCAGGCCGCCAATCCCGACATCGTGGTGCTGTGCTCGTATCCGCTCGACGTCGGTCGGCATGACGCTGGCGATCAACGAGCTCGGCTACAAGCCGAAGATGGTCGGCGGCGCGATGGTCGGTTTGCAGGCCACCGTGTTCAAGACCAAGCTCGGCCCGGAGCTCAACGGCATCGTCAATTACGAGACCTGGGTGCCGTCCGACAAGGTGATCGCCGGCAGCAATGCGTTCTTGAAGAAGTACCAGTCCCGCGCCGCCGCCGAAGGCGTCGATCCGCTCGGCTATTATCTCGGCGCCTGGGGCTATGCCTATCTCGAAGTGCTCGGCGAGGCGATCAACGGCACCAAGAGCATCGACGACGCCAAGCTCGCCGACTACTTGTCGCAAGAACACCATGAAGACCATCATGGGCGACATGAAGTTCGGCAAGGGTGGCGAATGGGCGAAGTCAGGCATGATGCAGGTGCAGTATCACGACATCAAAGGCAATGGCGTCGACCAGTTCAAGGGCATGGACACGCAAACCGTGGTCGCCGGGCCGTCCGGCGTGAAGACCGGCAAGGTGATCTATCCTTACGAGAAGGCCAAGAAATAAGCGTCCGGCAGGTTCGAAAACGGCAAACGGCGCGGGCAATCCCGCGCCGTTTCTGTTTCACATCGTCCACATGCCCAGATAGAACTTGCGGATCAGGTCGTTGTTGTTGAGTTCGTCGGCCGAGCGGCCCTCGAACGCGATCTTGCCGTGCACGATGACATAGCCGCGGTCGGCGATGCGGATTGCCTGCGTGAAATTCTGCTCCGCCATCAATACCGTGAGCTGATAGTGGTCCTTGAGCTGCTTGATGGCGTCGATGGTGCGGCTCACCAGTTGCGGCGCCAGCCCGACCGAGGGCTCATCGACCAGCAAAATGCGCGGGGACGAGCATCAGCGCGCGGGCGAGCGCCAGCATCTGCTGCTCGCCGCCGCTCATCGAGCCGGCGAGCTGCTTGCGCCGCTCGGCGAGCCGCGGGAACGCCTCGAAGCAGAAACGCCATGTTGGTGCTTGATCTGGGCGCGCGCTTTCTGGCCGGAACGCGCCGAGCAGCAGGTTCTCTTCCACAGTCAGCTTGGGAAACAGGCGGCGGCCTTCCGGCACCAGCGCGATGCCGAGATCGACGATCGGCCTCCGGCTTCATGCCGATCAGGTCGTGACTTTCGCCGTCGATCATCCGCGACGATGCGGCCGGCGGTCGGGCGCACGATGCCCAGGATGCATTTCATCAGCGTGCTTTTGCCGTTGCCGTTGGTGCCGAGCAGCGCCACCGTCTCGCCGGGATTGACCTTGATCGAGACATCTTCGATGCACGCGCACCGCGCCATAGGCGGCGTGGACGCCTTCGATGGCGATGCTGCTTCCCGCTTTGGTTGCCGCGCTATTTGCCAATGTACGCCCTCACCACTTCGGGGTCGCGAACCACGTCTTCCGGCTTGCCGTCGGCGATCTTCTTGCCGGTCACCAGCACCACCAGCCGCTGCGAGAAGCTCATCACCGCGCTCATGATGTGCTCGATCAAGATGATGGTGATGCCGCTTTCGTTCAGCCGCTTGAGCAGCGCGAGAATGTCCTCGATCTCGGAATGCGACAGGCCGGCCATCGATTCGTCGGCGATCAAGAGCTTCGGCTCGGCGGCCATCGCGCGCGCCAGCTCGAGCTTGCGCATCTCGACCTGGGTGAGATCGCGCGGCCGGTGATGCGCTTTTTGCTCGAGTCCGACCAGTTTCAGCAGCTCCGCGCAGCGCTCGCCGACGCTGTTGGCGTGCAGCGGGCCGATATTGCGGTGAACCGTGTAGAGCAAGGGAACGCGCAAATTGTCCGCCAGCGTCAGGCTGGCGAACGGTCGCGGCAACTGGAAGCTGCGCGAGAGGCCGCGGTGGGTGCGCTCGTGCGCGGCCAGCCCCGCCATCGGCTGGCCGTCGAACTGCACATCGCCGCTGTCGTTGGCCAGCGTGCCGCAGATACAATTGACCAACGTGCTCTTGCCGGAGCCGTTCGGGCCGATCAGGCCGAGCCGCTCGCCGGTCTGCACCTCGAGGTCGATGCCGTCGAGCGCGGTAAAGCCGCCGAACCTTTTGCCGAGGCCTTTGACCTGGAGCAGCGCGGTCATTTTGGCCTCCGCGCGCGTTTCCAGTCCTGCACCAGGCCGACCAGGCCATTGGGCGCGACGATCACAAAAAAGATCAGCAGCAGGCCGACGATCAGCAAATTGACTGCTGAGGAGATCGTCACGTTGGCGACCTGCTGCAACGTGCCGAGCAGCACCGCGCCGACCAAAGGTCCGATCCAGTTCATGGTGCCGCCGATCATCGGCATCGCGATCGAGTTGACCGCGTATTCGAGGCCAAAGGCCGAGGAGGGTTGCAGGAAGCCGATGTAGTAAGGAAATGGCGCGCCGGCCATGCCCATCAGCGCGCCCGACAGTGTAGTGGCGATCAATTTCAGCCGCAGCGTCGGTACGCCTGAGGCTTCGGCGGCGAGCTCATCGTCGCGAATTGCCGCGAAACCGATAGCCGAGCCGCGATCGTTCGATGGCGCGCGCCAGCGTAAGGCCGACAACGGCGAGTCACCAGCATCAACGCGAACAGATACTGCTTGTAGCTGCCGAACACCGGGCATTTCGGCGGGCGCGATGACATAGGCGCCGCTCGAGCCGCCGACGAAGTCCCAGTTCACCACCAGCGTTTGCAGCACGACCGCGAGCGCCAGCGTGGCGATGGCGAAGAAGGCGCCGCGCAGCCGCAGCGTCAGATAACCCATGCCGAAGCCGACCGCGCCCGCCACCACGCCGGCGACCAAGATCAGCACCGGAATCGGCAGCGGAAAGACCGTGTTGAGGGCCGCCGCGACATTCTCGGGAAAAATGTCTTCGATGCGAGTTGCGAAGGTGATGAGCGCCACCGAGCTGTAAGCGCCGACTGCGAAAAAGGCCGCCGAGCCGAAGTTCACGTAGCCGGTATAGCCGCCGAGGATATTCCAGGCGGTGGCGAGGATGACGTATTGCACGACGATGTAGCCGGCGACGAACAAGTATTCGACGTCGAACAGGCGCAACGCGAGGAAGATTGCGGTCGCGACGATCAGCGAAACGATGAGGAATTTCGGGGTGTTCACGGCCTAGCGCCCCAATAGGCCGGCTGGGCGGAACGCGAGCGTCAGCAACAGAACGCCGAACGACACCGCCGGCGCCCAGGACGGCCCGTAAAATGTTGCGGTGATGCTTTCGATCACGCCAAGCAGCATCGCAGCGATCAGCGTGCCGGGCAGGCTGCCGAGCCCGCCGAGAACGCAGATCGCGAATACGCGGCCGATATATTCGCGGCCGACCGACGGCTCGACCGGCTGGATGATGATGAGGAGCGCGCCGGCGACCGCTGCGGTCGCAATCGAGACGCCGAAGGCGATGCGCTTGATGCGGATCGGGTCGATCGCCCATCAATTGCAGCGCGCCCTGATCCTGCGACACCGCCATGCACCGCGCGGCCGGTAAACGTGTGGGTGATGAAAAGATGCAATGCCGCGAATAAAGTAAGCGCGCTCAGGCACGGCACCAGCATCCGCAGCGGCAGGTCGACGAAACCGAAATGCAGCGTCGGCCCGATATAGACTGCCTCGACGTAACGGTAATCGACGCCAAGATGAGGATCAGCACCACTTCGGTGACGAACAGCACGCCGAAGAAGAAGGCGAGGCCGCGCAGCAATTCCTGGCCGCGTTTTTCGAAGGCCTGGTAATAGACCTGATAGACCGCGCAGCCGAGCGCATAGAAGGCGGGCAGCACCAAGACGCTGACGACGATCGGGTCGACGCCGAAACTGATATTGACGATATAGGCAATGTACGAGCCGAGAATGATGAAGGCGGGGTGCGCGATGTTGACGATGTCGAGCATGCCGAACGAGATCGAGATGCCGGCGGTCACCGCGGCGTAAAAGCCGCCGAGCATCAAGCCCGCGACTACCGCGTTGACGAAAAGTTCGAACGGAAAATCCATGCGACCCCGGCGCGTCCCCTTAGCGCGGCGGAGTTTGCAGGATGGCTTGGGTCTTGGCTAGCCCGAAGGCGGCCGACGGAAAATTTAAAACGGTGATCGCTCGCCCCGAGAAGCTCAGGCGGCAGCTTGCGGGCGAACGTGGGCCGGCAACGTCATCGGCTTGTTGGCGCTGTTCTTGAACTCGACGGTCATGAAGATCATCTCGCGGTCGCCGAGATTTTCAAGATCGTGCACCTTGAACTCACCGCTTCCGTAAGTTTCGTGACGGGTCTCGCCGGGCACATAGGTGTATTCAACCGTGGTGCCGTCGTGGACGTGTTGGCGGCCGCGCCCGCCGTTCACCGCGGTCCAGAAATAATCCAGCACGTGGCGGTGAAATCCGATGCGCTCGCCCGGCGCCAGCCGGATGATCCAGACGCGGGTGCGTTCGGTTTCCGAAAGCAATTGCGTGCCGACGCAGGGGTTCGGATTTTTGCTCTCGCGCTCGAATTCGGCGGCGAGATCGGCGGACCATTGCGGCCCGTCTTTGCGCTCGGCCGCCTTGTCCAGCATGGTGAGAGCCATCGAAGTTCCTCCGGTCGATTGCCGGTGTCTTATATAGGATATTGCCCGCGGTCGAAAATTCGAGGGTTTTCAATGGCTAAAACAGGACGCGCGCTGGTGATTGGCGGCTCGATGAGCGGGCTGCTGGCCGGTTTGATGCTGCGCGCAGCCGGGTGGGACGTCGAGATTTTCGAGCGCGTCGAGACCGAGCTGGCCGGCCGCGGCGCCGGCATCGTGGCGCAGCCGGGCTTGATCGGCCGCTTGCAGGAACTCGGACTTCCGGTCGGCGAACTGGGTGTGTCGGCGAGCACGCGCAAGATTCTTGATCGCGAGGGCCGCGTCACCCAGCGGGCCGAGTGCCCGCAGATTTTCACCGCGTGGGAGCGGCTTTACCGGCTGCTGCGCGACGCCTTTCCGGCAGCGCGCTACCACCGTGGCCGCGGCCTTGAGCGCTTCGAGCAGAATGAGCAGCGCGTGGTCGCCCATTTCAGCGGCGGTGAAAAAATCGAAGCCGACCTGCTGATCGCCGCCGACGGCATCCGCTCGACCGTGCGCCGCCAATTGCTGCCCGACATTGAGCCTCGCTACGCCGGCTACGTCGCTTGGCGCGCGATGCTGTCGGAACCTGAAATCCCCGCCGGGCTGCGCGCGGAATTATTCGGCGGCATGATCTTCGCGCTGCCGCCCGGCGAGCAGTTCCTCGGCTATCCGGTGGCCGGGCCGGACAACGACCTGCGCGAAGGCCACCGCCGCTACAACGTGATCTGGTATCGCCCGGCGGATGAGACCAGCCAATTGCAGTGGCTGTTGACCGATGAGGCCGGCACGCTGCACTCGATTTCGATACCGCCGCCGCTCATTCGTGGCGAGGCGGTGGCGCAAATGCGTGCCGGTGCCGAACGGCTGCTGGCGCCGCAATTCCGGCAGATCGTGCGGCTGATCGGCGAGCCGCTGTTGCAGCCGATCTACGATCTCGAGACGCCGCACATGGCGATTGGGCGGGTCGCCATTCTCGGTGACGCCGCGTTCGTCGCGCGGCCACATGTCGGCGCCGGCGTGTCGAAGGCGGCCGACGATACCGCGGCGCTGGTTAAGGCGTTGCGCGGCGAGCCCGATGTCGCGGGGGCGTTGGAGCAATTCGAGGCGGCGCGGCTGCCGGAAAACCGGCGCATCATCGAGCGCGCCCGTCACCTCGGCGCTTATCTACAAGCAACCCGCACGCATGAAGAGGAGGCGCGGGCCGGCCTTCACAGCACCGACCGCGCGGTGATCGAGGAAACCGCGCTGGTGGATTTCTTGTATGCGTGACAGGCAATTGTCGATGCGCTGTCCCGTTAAAGCCTCTGCCTATTTCAGCTTTGATATTCCAATATGTAATCCTGAGACGGCGCGACGTAGGGCCTTAGTAGCCTGCCGCCAGTTCTGGTCTACAAAAATTCGCGTTCTTTGTTGAAAGGTGCGTCCATCGTGTAGCCGTGCGCGGCGCGATAGCCGTCGTAACGGTACCCCTTGTATTCCAGAACAATGGATACGACGAACGCGATGAGCACCGTGGCCACAATGAACATCGCCAGACCCGGCATGGGATATTGCATCAAACCGCTGGCAACCGCGCCGGCAGCAAAGAAATAGACGAAATAGCCCGCCGTCTTGTGATAGGCCTCGAACTTACGCCGGCGCGGAGTCATGTTGTAATGATCGCCGAACCAGGTCTTCGGATCATTCGGATCGGCAGAGTAATAATTTTTTCCGCCGTGCTTGCCTCTCAGCCAGCCCCCCATGATCTGCAAGCATCCGAGCGCAACTGTCGTCAGTCCGAACATTGAATGTAACGAGCCGCTAAAGCCGCCGCTGACTGTAACGGCGACAATTGCTCCCGCGAGTGCCAGACTGATGGAAAATATCAGCCCGTATTTGTGGATGCTGAACCACCACCAAACCCCATTTTTGATGCTGACCTTCGGATGGAGGCCGGTGAGCGTCGGCCTCGGTTTACCGAAACGGATGGTGATGATGCAGATCGGAACCAGCACGAACCAGACCGTGACCATCAAGATGGCGTGATAATCCCAATGAATTGGGAGGGTCATTCCCAGAAATTCAAAATACACTTCCGTCGGAATGTGTGTTTGAATCTCGATCACTACCACCTCCGCCGTTTTTCCGAACCTAAATTTTTTCACGCCTGTTGAGCGCGGCAGCTTAAATATTAGCATTCAAAGAAGCGCTGCCGAGGCCGGTAACGATTTCGCGCTCACATCCCCAGTATTTTCTTGGCATTGCCGCCGTCGATCGCCGCCCGCGCGCTGTCGTCGAGCATGTCGACCGAGGCGACATGGCCGATCGGGTCGGCTTCCAGCATGTCGAACGGGAAGTCGGTGCCCAGCATGATGCGCTCGAGCCCGAAGGTGCGCACCAGCATTTCGAGTTGCAGCGGCGTGAACACTACGGTGTCGAAAAACACATTATTGCGCAGATAATGCCCTGGGGCCTTGGGGAGATTGGCGTTGACGTCCGAGCGCGCGCCCCAGGCGTGATCGATGCGGCCGGAATAGCCGCCAAGATAGCCGCCGCCATGCATGGCGAAGACCTTGAGCTTTGGATGGCGTTCGAAAACGCCATCGAAGATCAGATAGTGCAAAGCGAGCGTGGTCTCGAACGGATTGCCCGCGACATTATTAAAATAAAATCGCGACAGCCGTTTGCCTTCCGTGAAGCCGTTGGGATGAATGGCGACTAGGGCATCGAGCTCCTCGGCCTTCTTCCAGAATGGGGCGAAGGCCGGATCCGACAGCTCGCGGCCGGCTACATTGGTCAGAATCTCGACGCCCTTAAAGCCGAGATTCTTGATGACGTGCTCGAGCTCCTTGGCGGCCTCATTGCCGTCCTGCATCGGCACCGTGCCGCACGGGATCAGGCGGTCTTTGTGCTTGGCGCAGTATTCCGCGATGCCCTCGTTGATCATCCGCGCCGCCGGCACGGCTACGTCTAGCGCGACGGTGTGATAGAGCTGCGGCGGGGCGGGCATCACGTATTGCATGTCGATGCCCATGCGATCCATGTCGGCGAAGCGCTCGTCGTATTGCGTCATGCGGCCGCGGATATCGCGCTCCTGCTTGGCATTGAGTTCCTTGGTCTCGGGCGAGGCGAAGTGCGCCAGCGGGATGGTCGAGATATCGAGCCGATCGCCGACGAATTGCGCTGCCGCCGGGACGCCGGCGTGCGCATGCATGTCGATCGTCGTGGTCTTCGGCCGCACGTCGCGGCCGCTCTTGCCGTGTTTGCGCGCCGCGGTGTTTGCGTATTTGTTCCAGATCGCCATGGAGGATTCCGTCAGAAGTTGATCGCCGCGCGCGACGATAAAGTTCAGATGCCGAGATAGCTAGATTTGATTTCGTCGTTGGCGCTGAGTTCCTCAGGCCGCGACGAATAGACCACCTGACCTTTGCTCATGACGTGGACATAGTCGACCAGCTTGAGCGCCAGGTGGGCGTTCTGCTCGACCAGCAGGATGGACAGGCCCTGCTCCTTGAGCTTGCCGATCGCCTCCCACAGGCCCTGGATGATGATGGGCGCCAGTCCTTCCGACGGCTCGTCCATGATCAGGCAGTCCGGATTGGTCATTAGTCCCCGGCCGATCGCTAGCATTTGCTGTTCGCCGCCGGACAGCGTCTTGGCGCGCTGGTTGCGGCGCTCTTCCAGCCGCGGAAACAGCGCGTAGACCCGCTTCAAATTCCAGCCGTGCCGCTCGGTGTGACCCTCGGCCACCAGCAAATTTTCCTCGACGCTCAAGGTTGGAAATACGCGGCGGCCCTGCGGCACCAGTCCCATGCCGCCGCGCACCGTCTCGAACGAGGGGGAACGGGTGATGTCGCTGCCCTTGAACACGATCTTGCCGCGGCGCGGCGGAGTGAACCCGACGATCGAATTCACCAGTGTCGACTTGCCGACGCCGTTCCGCCCAAGCAGGCCGAGAATCTGGCCTTGTTCGAGCTGCAGCGACAGGCCCTGCAATACATAGGCATCGCCGTAATACGTATGGATATCGCGGACTTCGAGGATCGCCATCAGCCGGTCCCCAGATAGATTTCCTGCACGCGCGGGCTTTTTTTGATCTGTTCGGGCGTGCCGGTTTCCAGCAGTTCGCCGAAGTGCAGCACGGAAATTTCCGTGCAGACGTCGAACACCACGTCCATGTCGTGCTCGATCAGCAGGATCGCCAGTTTCGGATCGAGCTTCATCAGAAAATGCGCCATCTCGGTCGATTCACCCGACGACAATCCGGCGGCCGGTTCGTCGAGCAGCAGGATTTGCGGATCGCTGGCGAGACCCAGCACGATCTCGAGCTGGCGCTGTTCGCCGTGCGAGAGGTTGCGCACCTCGACGTCCTGGCGGTCGAGGAAGTTCGCCTGTTCGAGCAGACGATGCGCCTTTTCATAAACCTCCTTGTAGGAGGACTGAAAGCGCCACATCACGAATTTCGTCTTCCGCAAGCCTTCGATCGCCAGCAGAACGTTGTCGAGCACCGAGAGCTTCGGAAACAGGCTGGTGACCTGGAACGTGCGCGCCATGCCCATGGCGGTGCGCTGATGGCTTTGCCACTTGGTGACGTCGCGGCCGAACAGCATCACCTCGCCCGAGGAGACGGGATAAATTCCAGTGATGAGGTTGAACAGTGTGGTCTTGCCGGCGCCGTTCGGCCCGATGATGGCCTTGCGGTCACCCGGCATGACGCGAAAGGAAACGTCGCGGGTGGCGCGCAGCCCGCCAAAACTTTTGGCGAGGCTCCTGAGCTTCAAGAACCGGCACCGGGCCGTCATCGATATCGGCGTCGCTGTTCACGGGCTTGCTTTCGGGCTGCAAGAAAAGCGCCGAGGCTCATCCACGAGCCCCGGCGTAGTTATTTTCTACTCGCAGTACTTGCAGGGCGGATAGTCGCGGTCATAGACCGGATGCGCCAGGAACTTCTCCTTGCCTTCGGTCCAGAACTGGCTGACCTTCGGGTAAGTCTTGATGACGGTGTTCCAGAGCTCGTCCTTGTCGTAGCCAAACATCTTCTTCTTTTCGACTTTCTTGATGTAGACGTTCTCGATCGGGTTTCGCATATCGTCGAGTTCGACCGGACCGCGCGGCGCATCGAGCTTGATGCTCGCCATGATCTTGATGAACGCTTCCGACCCGGGCCATTTGCCTCCGGCCTTCTTGATCGCTTCGTCGATCCATAATGCGGTGGTGTAGTTGTTCTCCGAATAATAGCCCGGGACCTTGCCGTACTTGGCGCGGTATGCCTTGACGAATTCCATGTTTTTCGGCGTGTCGATGCCGGCGCTGTAGTGCAGGGCCGAAACGTCGCCGATTACTTCATCGCCCATGAACGGCAGCACGAACTCGTCGTAGCTGACGCCCGAACCAAGGATCGCCCGTTTGTCGCCGGCGGCCCGCAATTGCTTGGGAAATTGCAGCGCCATCGGGCCCACCATCGTCGTGAAGATCGCGTCGGCGTCCTTCTTGAAAGTCGGGATATAGGGCCCGAAATCCTTGGTGCCGAGCGGCGGCCAGATCTTCTGCACCACCTTGCCGCCGCAGGCCTCGAATGCCGCCTGGAAACCGCCGACCGTTTCGTAGCCGAAGGCGTAGTCCGCCGCGATCGTGACGACCTTCTTGTAGCCGTTGTCGCAGGCCCACTGGCCGAGCGGGTGATGCGGCAATGACGAAGTCCAGCTGGTGCGCAGGAAATACGGATACTTCGAAAGATCGCGCTGCGTCAGATCGTCAGCCGACGATACAGACGACAGGTAGATTGTCTTGGTTTCGGTGCTGACCGGGGCCAGTGCGTAGCCGGTCGAGGCGAGCAGGCCGCCTATGAAGAGATTGACCTTGTCCTGAAGCACGAGCTTCTTGGCTTTGGTCACGCCCATGTCCGGCTTGCCTTGCTCGTCTTCGACGATGAATTTTACATCCATGCCGCCGAGCTTATTGCCATGCTGGTCAAGGTAAAGTTGAAAGCCGTCGACCATGTCCTTGCCGATCTGCGCGTAAAGGCCAGTGGTCGGCGCCAGAAAACCGATGCGCAGTTCTTCTGCGCCGGCCGCTCCAGTCAGGCCAATTCCGAGTGCAAGGCCGCCGCCCAGCAAGATGTTTTGCAATTTGTTTGTCATCGTGTCGTTCCTCCCTTGTTGTAGTCGGTCCTCCCGTTCATTTTAGGAAGACGTTACGGCGAGTGGTTTCGAGCCTTGATCGTGGTTGCGGTGCTTCATCCACTGCTGCAGGCGCGACGGGATGCCCATCAATCCCATCGGCAGGTAAAGAATCGTCAGCACGTAAACGCCGCCTAGGGCGTACTGCCACCAAGGCACCAGCGTGCTTAGGTATTCGCGCAAACCGAAGACGATGGCGGCGCCGATCGCTCCGCCGACCAGCGTTCCCGCGCCGCCGAGCACGACCATCAGCAGCGAATCTGACCGACGTCGTCAGCACCAAGGTTTCCGGGCTGACGTGGCCATTGGTGTGGGCCCACAGCACGCCAGCCAGGCCGCCGAAGCCACCGGCGACGACGAAGGCGACATATTTATGCAGCCAGGTGTTGTAGCCCAAAATCTGCATACGCAGTTCACGCTCGCGGATACCGGCCAAGCTACGCCCGAACGGCGAGCGGATGATGACGTACATCGCGCCGAGCGCGACAGCGAAGAAGCCGAACACGAGGTAGAAGAACGTCACCTGGTCCGAGAGATCGAGACCGAAGTTCGGCCGGCCGCTCAGGTTGATGCCGTTGTCGCCACCAGTCAAAGAATTCCAGCGATAAGCGAGGCCCCAGACGCACTGTCCCAATGCCAGCGTGATCATCAGGAAATAGACGCCAGCTGGCGCGAATCGCGAAGAGGCCGAACAAAGCCGCCAACGCCGCACCGATCAGAATGCCCATCACGACGACCAGCCAGAAATCCCATCCCATTCCGAAATGGAATTTCGTCGCCAGCACGGCGGTGAGATAGGCGCCGACGCCGAAATAGGCGGCCTGTCCCATCGACGACAGCCCGGTGAAGCCGAGCAGTAGGTCGACGCTCATGGCGAGGATCGCAAAGGCCATCGCGCGCGTCGCCAGCAGCACGACGAAGGAGCCCGACCGCGGCACGATGAACGCGAGCGCCGCTAGAGCGACGATCACCAGCAGGATTTTCAGCCATTGCGACTTCATGAGGCGAACTCACTCACGGCCGAACAGGCCGGTCGGCTTGATCGCGAGGATCAGCACCATCGGCGCGTAAAGCGTGAAATAGGAAATTTCCGGGAACAGCGCCTTGCCGAAATTGTCGGCGAGGCCGACCGCCAGCGCGCCGATCGCGGCGCCGCCCAGGCTACCCATGCCGCCTATGATAACGACGGCGAAACGCGAGCGGCAGCATCTCGAAATCGAGACCGGGATAGATGCCGAGAAAAGCGCCACCGATCACGCCGCCGAGCGCCGCGAGGAAGGCGCCGAGCGAAAAGATCAACATCGAGACTTTGTTGGTATCGATCCCGACGCCGCGCGCCATCTGCGCATCATCGACGGTGGCGCGCACCGCGGCTCCGATCCGGGTCTTCTCCATGGTCAGCCAGAGCACGATCCCGATCACCAGCGCCATCGCGATCATGAACATGCGATAGAGCCGGCAGATAAAGAGCTGCCGATGACGATGCTCTGCGTCAGCACCGCCGGCGGGTTGATGTCCATGTTGTTGCCGCCCCAGATGTCGAGCGCGGCTTGCTGAAACAAAAACGCGAAGCCGACCGTGAGCAGCACCTGGCGAAGCGCGGTCGACGGGAATCCGAGCGAATGCGGCGCAGGAATACGGCGTTCCATCAACAAGCGCGACGATCGCGATGGTGAGCGCGCGCACGACTGCGCAGCGCCAATTCACCCAGGAACAGCCGCTCCATTCAGCCGACGCGGCGATGGCAGCGCGACGGAGCGACAGCGCCCAGACCGGTGCCGATCACCGAAAGCGCGACATAGCCGCCAAAGAAATACGAGCCGTGCGACAGGTTGACGATACGCATGACGCCGAAGATCAGCGACAGCCCGACGCCGACCAGAAACAGCAGCGCGCCATAGGAAACGCCGTTGAAGGCCTGAACCAGCCAAAACTGCGTATTCATTCCCCCCGGATCCTTCTTTTTAGTCGAAGGTTGCCGCTTAGCTTACCTGAGCATCGACGCAATGCCACTCCCATAGCGGGCGCGCAGGCCCCGGACGCCACGCACAATTCGACGCTCTGAAAATTGGTGCGTGCTAGTTCCGGCGCGAACGCCCAGAGGACCGTTTCGACGGAATAATCGGCAGCAGCAGGTAGGGCGCCTTACCGCGTCCGAAATGCAGGGTGGTGGTGCCGTTAAAGATCGCCGGCGGCCGATCGATCGGGTCGTTGTGCAAGAACGGACCGCAACCCATCAGTTCGTTCTTGAAGTTCGATAATTTGCCGCCGCTACCGCCGCCATATTCATAATCTTTGCCGCGGATCGAAACGCCGATGCGGTAACCTGCCGGGAGGACAATCGACGTCGGCCAGATTTCGATATCGAGTTCAACCGCCTCGCCCTTGCGCAGCGGCTGTGGCTGGTCGTGCGTGTGGTAGGGCCGGTACGGCAGCGACAACTTCTTGTCGAGCTTGCGATGCGACGCACGCAGCCAGCCTTGCGCGATCGGCGTGTGCGGATCGATCGCGCCCTGAAACACGATTTCCTTCATGTCGCGGCGAGAACACCCGAAGTACGATGAACAGGTCGGCGTCGCTGGTCGAGGATGAGGCGAACAGCTTGAGCGCGGACGGTCCGGTAATCTCGGTTTCCTGCTCGAGTGGCGGCGGTGAGGAAAGTGAGGCCGTCGCCCATCGCCGCGAATGGCAGCTTGCCGGGTTTGCGTGATTTCTTTTTCGACAGCGCCATCGCTTCAGGGTCGAGGTAAAACTTGGTCCATTGCGTGCGCTTGAGCGGCCATTCGTTCTCGGCGCGCTGCATGAAGTTCTCGCCAGGATAGCGCACGTTGAGCAGCACCTTCGGCTGCTTCGACCATGACGTATCCTTGCCGTGCAGGAAGAAGTCGAAGAACCGCTTTTGCTGCTCGCGGCCGTAGTCGGTATAAAAATGCGTCCAGTGCTCGATGCCGTGCGCCTCTAGCCATTTGTGCTTCGATGCGGCGCGCATGAAGCCTTCGAAATTTCCGCGCGGGTGCAGGCCTTGGCCGCCCCAATTGGCGGCGCTGAACAACGGCGTCACGACCTTCGACCAGATAGGCGAGCGCGCCTTGTGATAGGCGTCGTCGAGCGGATGCGCGCGGATTTCCCTGCCAAAATCGCAGCGGTTTTTCGCCAGCTCTGCGTCGGATAAAATCTCCGGCCCGCACACCAGGTCGCCATGCACGCGGCTGCGTTTGCCGCGCTCGCCGGCGCCGTATTGCACGGTTTTGACCTGCATGTCGTACCAGTTTTCCCAGAAGGTCGAGACGATGCCGCCGTGATGGGTCATGTCGCGGTACCAGTCGGCAGCGCCTTCCCACACGCACATCGCGGCGAGATGCGGCGGCTGCAGCGACGCGACCTGCCACTGATTGATGCCGTAATAGGAAATGCCGTTGAGCCCGACTTTGCCGCTCGACCACGGCTGCACGCCGGCCCATTCGATGCAGTCGTAGAAGTCCTTGGTCTCGCGCGGCGAGAAATGGTCGATATGGCCGGGCGAGCAGCCGCAGCCGCGTGAATCGACCCGCACGCAGACGTAATCGTGCGGCACCCATTTCTCCGGATCGACCACCTCCCAGCTTTGATAGAGGTTGCTGGAATTCGCCGTGACGTCGGGATGCTTACTCGCCATCCGCTCCCAGGCGCTCGGGTAGCCGTCCTGGAAGGCGAGGCTCTTGGCGTAGGGTCCATAAGTGAGGATGACGGGATAGCGGCCTTCATTCACCGGACGGAACACGTCGGCCCGCAGCACCAGGTCGTCGTCCATCTTGATCGGCACGTCCCAGTCGATGGTCATGCCGTCGCGGACTTCGCTTCGCTGCTGCAGCGCCGCCATCTCGGAACTCGCCCCCCGGAAACTCAACGCTTCTTTTTTCGACCTGCCGTGCCGCGTTTGCCGCGCTTAAATCCTGCCATCGTCTCCAGCACGGCGCAAACCGCCGCGGTGTCTTCGCTGCCGTATCCGGCGGTGATCGCTTTGTCGTAGATCGGCTCGCTGGCCCGGAACAGGGGAACTTCGACGCCGAGTTGTTTGGCGAAATCGCCGATCACCTGCATGTCCTTTTGCCAGACGTCGATCTTCATGGTGGCTGGCTCGTAGCGGTCTTTCACCATCATCGGCGCACGCAGTTCGAACACGCGCGAGTTGCCGGCGCCGGCGCTGATCAGGTCGAAAATCAAGCGTGCGCGGCAGGCCGGACTTCATGCCGAGCACCATGGCTTCGGCGCTGGCCACGTTGTTGATGGCGACCAGCAGATTGGCGACATATTTCATCCGGCTGCCATTGCCGAATTCGCCGACATCGTAGATCTCGCGGCCGAATGTCTTGAACATCGGGCGCAAGCGTCTGATCGCCGCCTTGTCGCCGCTGCCGTAGAAAATCAGGTCACGCGTCTTGGCCTGCGCGCCGGTGCCGCTGACCGGCGTGTCGAGCACGACGTGGCCGGCTTTCTCAAGTACGGCTTTCGCGCGCTCCTTGTCCTCGATCATGAACGTGCTCATTTCCACGATCGTGCGCCTGGGCAATTTGGCTGCGGCAATGGCGCGCGCGGTAGCGGCCAGCGCCTGCGGCTTCGGCAGGCTGGTGAGAATGACCGGCGCTTTTTGAGCCACTTCGACGGCGCTGTTGGCGATCTCGACACCGGCACGGCGCGCGGCGCTGGTTGCAGCCTTGCTCGGGTCATAGCCGATCACGCGCCAGCCTGCGCCGGCCAGGTTGCGCGCAAATGCGCCGCCCATGATACCAAGCCCGATAATGCCAACGGTGCCGTTATTCTTTTTTGCCATCGCGAAAATTCCCCACCCGTGAAAATCCCCGCTCCGATTTACGCAGCCGCGCCTCGCTCTGTCGAGGCCCTGCAACAGTGAAGTGCTTTCTTGTCGAGCCGCAATCGCCTATCGTTCGCGAAAGGCGCGGAGAGGTGCTGCGGTATGCAGGTCGGTGTCGCGGGACTTGGCAAGATGGGCGCCGCCATCGCGGCGCGGCTGATCGAAGTCGGCCATCAGGTCACGGTCTGGAATCGCTCCGCTGAGAAAACCCAACCTTTGGTCGAGGCCGGCGCCAAAGTCTGCCGCGACGTCCGGCCGAGCTCGCTAAAGCCTGCGAAGTTGTCATCACCATTTTGACCGACGCCGCGGCGATTGATGGCGTGTATCACGGCGGCAATGGGCTTCTTTCCGGCGACGTCAAAGGCAAGCTGTTCATCGACATGAGCACGGTGCGACCGGACACCGAGGTCGCGCTGGCGGCGAAGGTGCGCGCCAAGGGCGCGGCGCTGGTCGAATGCCCGGTCGGCGGCACCGTCGGCCCGGCGCGGCAGGGCAAGTTGCTCGGCCTGATGGGGGCGGAAAGCGTCGATGCGGCGCGCGCCAAGCCGTTGCTCGACCAGCTTTGCCGCCGGCTCGAACATTGCGGGCCGGTCGGTGCTGGCGCCAGCATGAAGCTCGCGATCAATCTGCCGCTGATGATCTCGTGGCAGGCCTATGGCGAAGCCTTCGCGATCTGCCGTGGCGTCGGCTTCGATCCAAAACGCCTGGTCGATCTATTCGCCGATACGTCGGGCGCCACCAATGCGCTTAAGGCGCGCGCGCCAATGATTGCGACAATGCTGGAAGGCGGCGATCCGGGCCCGACCACGTTCGACATCGCCTCGGCCGTCAAGGATCTCAAGACCATGCTGGCGGAGGGCAAGGCGCGTGGCGTCGAGCTGCCGCTGATCGAGCGCACGCTGGCCTGCTTCGAGGAAGCCAATCACGCCGGCTATGGCGCGCAGGATGGCGCGGCGATGCCGGTATTCTGGATGAAGCGCGGGAAAAAATAGGAACGTTCCGATGAAAATATTTTCGTTCTGGCGTTCGCTGGCGACCTATCGCGTGCGCATCGCGCTCAACCTCAAAGGCATCACGCCGGACGAGGTGATCGACGTCAATCTCATGAAAGGCGAGCAGCACGCAGCCAGGTTCCGCGAGATTAACCCGATGGGCGCGCTGCCGGCCTTGATCGACGGCGAGGGGCCGCCTTTGTTCGAATCGCTTGCCATCATCGAATATCTCGACGAGATCAAGCCGAATCCGCCACTGCTGCCGAAGGATCCGAAGGCGCGGGCGCGGGTGCGTGGCCTGGCGCAGATCGTCGCCTGCGACGCCCACCCGCTGATCGTGCCGCGGGTGCGCGAATATCTCAGCGCCGAGTTCAAGGTCGACGAGGCGGGCGTCGCGAAATGGGCGCAGCACTGGACCTCGGCTGCGCTTGGCGCGCTCGAGGCCCATCTGGCGCATGACAAGGCCAGCGGCACGTTCTGTCATGGCGACCAGATCACGGTGGCCGACTTGTGCCTCGCCAGCCAGGCGGCCGGCGCCCATTTTTTCAAGGTCGACATGGCGCCGTATCCGACGGTCAAGCGAATCGCCGACAACTGCATGAAGAACGACGCCTTTGCGCGGGCGCATCCGCTCAAGCAGCCCGGCGCGCCGGCTGCCACGTAATCGCAGGTCCGAATTTACATGACGACAGAAATGAAAGCCGGTTTCTTCACCATGCCGGTCCATCCGCTGGAGAAGGATTGGCGGCAGTCGCTGCGTGAAGACCGCGAGGCCTTCGTGCTGGCGGACGAACTCGGCTTTGTCGAGGGCTACGTCGGCGAGCACGTCACCGACCGCGCCGAAAACATCACGTCCTGCGCGATGTTCATTGCCAGCCTGGTCGATGCCACCGCCAACATTAAATTGGGCACCGGCACCATCAACATGCCGAACACGCATCCGGCCACGGTGGCGTCGCAGATCGCGATGCTCGACCACCTGCTTAACGGCCGCTTTATCTTTGGCATCAGTCCGGGCGGCTTGCTGTCCGATGCGGAGATTTTCGGCAACCTCGACGCCGACCGCAATGCGATGTTCCTCGAAGCGATCAACCAGGTGCTGGCGATCTGGGCCGGTGAGCCGCCGTACAACCTTAACGGCCGGTACTGGACCATCAGCGTCAAACGCCAATTCGTTCCCGAGGTCGGCCAGGGCTATGTGGCGAAGCCGCTGCAGCGGCCGCATCCGCCGATCGTCGTCACCGCGGTGGCGCCGTTTTCCAAGGGCGTCACAGAAGCCGCCGCACGCGGCTGGGACCCGATTTCGGCGAACTTCCTGATGCCCGCCTGGGTGAAGAGCCATTGGCCGAAATATGTGGAGGGCTGCGAGCGGGCGAAACGCAAGGCCGATCCGGCCAATTGGCGGGTCGCCAAAAGCATCTTCGTCGCCGACGACGATAAAACCGCGAAGGCTTACGCCACCGATCCCGACAGCCCGTACCGCTATTATTACCAGCAGCTTTTCACCAAGCTGAAAATGAACGGTCGCATTGAACTGTTCAAAACGCGCCGCGATCAGCCGGACGACGAGGTGACGCTCGATTCGGTGTGCGACGCGCTGATCACCTACGGCACGCCGGACAAGGTGGCCGACGAACTGCTGAAATACCGCGAGACCGTCGGCGAATTTGGCACGCTGCTCTATGCCGGCAAGGACTGGAAAGACCGCGAGCTCGGCCGCCGCTCGATGGTCTTGCTCGCCGAAAAAGTGCTGCCGAAAGTCAATGCCGCGATCAAAAAATGAGCCGGCCGCGCGTCTTCGTCACGCAGCCCATCGCCGAGAGTGCGCTGGCGCGGTTGCGGCCGCTGGCCGAGGTCGAAGTCAATTTGGATTCTAGCAAAGTCATCGCCAAGGCGAACTTGTGCGCGGGCGTCGCGCGCAACGACATCCTGCTGGCGCTGCTGCACGACCGGATCGACAAGGATGTGCTCGACGCCAATCCGAGGCTGCGCGCGATCAACGCCATGGTGATCACGCCGGACCAGATCGACGTCGCCGAGGCGACGCGGCGCAAAATTCCGGTCACTAATATTCCGGCGATCGTCACCGACGCCACCGCCGACATCTGCTTCGGCCTGCTGCTGGCGGTGGCGCGCAATATCGTGGCGGGCGATAAGCTGTTCCGCGCCGGCGTATATCCCGGCTCGCAGTCGAATCATCTGGCCGGCGCGGCGGTCAGCGGCAAGACGCTGGGGATCATCGGCGGCGGCCGGATCGGGCAGGCGATGGCGCGGCGTGCCATAGGCTTCGGCATGCGGGTTCTCTATGCCGATCCGCGGCGCTTGCCGGAGGCGGACGAGCGACAGCTCGGCATGATCCATAAGCCGATGGATGACGTGCTCCGCGAGGCGGATTTCGTCACGCTGCATCCGCAATTGACGCCTGAAACCCGCCACCTGATCGGTGCCCGCGAGCTCGGCCTGATGAAGAAGACGGCGTATGTCATCAATACGTCGCGTGGGCCGGTGATCGACGAGGCGGCGCTGGCAGAGGCCCTCATCGACAAGAAGATCACCGGTGCAGGGCTCGACGTCTATGAGCACGAGCCGCAGGTGACGCCAGCGCTACTGAAAATGCCGAACGTGGTGCTCACCCCGCATCTCGGCAGCGCCGTGCTCGAACTGCGCGAGGGCATGGCGCATGTTGTGGTCGACAATGTGATCGCGATCATTGAGGGCAGGCGGCCGCCGAATTTGCTTAATCCGGAAGTGCTGACGTAGTCACTCGGCGGTCCAGCCGCCGTCGATCACTAGTGACGAGCCGGTCATCAGCGCCGAAGCATCCGACGCCAGGAACACGATAGCGCCGGTCAGGTCCTCAAGCTGGCCGAGCCGGCCGAGCTTGATGCGGGACAGCGTATCCTTGCGGAATTCCTCGTTCTGGAAAAACGGCCGGGTCATCGGCGTCTCGATGAAGGTCGGCGCCAGCGTGTTGACGCGGATTTTGTGCGGCGCGAGTTCGATCGCCATCGCCTTGGTGAAGCCCTCCATCGCGTGCTTGGAGGCGCAATAGACGGTGCGGCGGGGCCCGCCGACATGACCCATCTGCGACGACATGTTGATGATCGAGCCGCCGCGCTTGGCCTCGATCATGCGCCGCGCCACTGCCTGTGCCACGAAATAGGCGGCGCGCACGTTCAGGCTCATGACGAAGTCGAAGTCTTCGACCGTCACTTCGGTAAGCGAAGCGGGGCGATTGGTGCCGGCGTTGTTGACCAGAACGTCGAACGGCTTCTCTGCGGCAATCGCCTTGCCGGTCGTCTCGACATCGCGCACATCGAGCGCCAGCGCCGAGGCTTTCTGTCCGCGCGCGCAGATCGTGAGCGCGGCGTCTTCGATTTCGTCCGCGGTGCGCGCGGCCAGCGTGACATGCGCGCCGGCCTCCGCCAGCGCCGCGGCGGCCGCCAGCCCGATGCCGCGCCCCGCACCGGTCACCAGGGCGCGCTTGTCGTCGAGCCGGAATGACGGCGTTTTGGTCAGTTCGACCGCGCTCATTCCGCCGCCTGCGCGTACGGTACGTTGCGGCCGCCGTAGCGCCGCACGCGCACGTTGGCCTGTTCGGCGTGGGCAACGAAGCCCTCCAGCATGCAGAGCCGCGAGCAGACTTCGCCGATCTTCGCTGACGCTTCATCCGTGAGCACTCGCTGGTAGGTGCAGGTCTTGATGAACTTGCCGACCCACAGCCCGCCGGTGAAGCGCGCATTCTTCTTGGTCGGCAGCGTGTGATTGGTGCCGATCACCTTGTCGCCATAGGCGACATTGGTGCGCGGCCCCAGAAACAGTGCGCCGTAATTCGTCATGCGGTTGAGGAAATAATCCGGATCCTTCGTCATCACCTGGACGTGCTCGGAAGCGACCTTGTCGGCTTCTACGATCATTTCGGCCTCGTCGCCGCAGACGATCACTTCGCCGTAGTCTCTCCACGCCTGCCCGGCCAGATCGGCGCTCGGCAGAATTTTCAGCAGCCGCTCGACCTCCTGCATGGTCTCGCGTGCGAGTTTTTCCGAACTGGTGATGAGCACGGCGGGCGAGGTCGGTCCATGCTCGGCCTGGCCCAGCAAATCGGTGGCGCAGATTTCGCCATCGACGCTCTCATCCGCGATGATCAGCGTCTCGGTCGGCCCGGCCAGCAGGTCGATGCCGATGCGGCCGAACAGTTGCCGCTTTGCCTCGGCGACATAGGCATTGCCGGGCCCGACGATCATGTCGACCGGCGCGATGCTCTCGGTGCCGAGCGCCATGGCGGCGATCGCTTGCACGCCACCCAGCACATAGATGTCATCGGCGCCGCCGAAATGCATAGCCGCGACGATCGCCGGATGCGGTCCGCCCTTGAACGGCGGCGCGCAGGCGATGATGCGCTTCACGCCGGCGACCTTGGCGGTAACAATCGACATGTGCGCCGAGGCGACCATCGGGTAGCGGCCGCCCGGCACATAGCAGCCGATCGAATTCACCGGGATGTGGCGGTGGCCAAGCACGACGCCGGGCAACGTCTCGACCTCGAGGTCCTGCATTGTGTCGCGCTGCTTCTGTGCAAAATTGCGCACCTGAGCTTGTGCAAATTTAATGTCTTCGATGTCGCGCTTCGACACTTGCGAAACGGCGCGTTCGACCTCCTGCGGGCTCAGCTTGAAATTCTGCGGCGCCCAATTGTCGAATTTCTGCGACAGCTCGCGGATCGCGGCGTCTTTCTTCCCTCCGGCCTGCGCCAGGATGCCTTCGACGGTCTCGCGCACCTTGGCTTCCGCCGCCTTGATGGCGCCGGCATCCATGCCGCGTTTGAGCCAGCGAGCCATGATGTTTCTCCTAATTTAGATCCCGGCTTGGCTTCGCCGTCCGGGATGACCGGTGGTCACTTGATCGCTTGCGGATTGATCGGCGAGCCGGTGCCGCCGGTGATGAGGAGCGGCGGCCCGCAGAAGAAGAATTCGTAGACATTGTCATCCGCGCAATCTGCCGCGAGATCCTTGAGATAAAACATTTCACCCATGCAAAGGCCCATCGCCGGGATTACCACCCAATGCCAAGGCTGGTTGGGCTGGTTGGCACCGGAGCATTCGTTCGGCCGCACTTCGACGCCCCACGTGTCGGTGCAGATCGCGGCGACCTGCTTGTCCTGGCACCAGTAGCAATTCTCGAACTTGACGCCGGGCGCGTCGCCGCCGGCATAGCCGCCCCATTCTTTTTCTTTCAGGCAGCGTTCCATCTGGCCGGTGCGGACGATGACGAAATCGCCTTGGCGGATTTCGACGTTCTGATCCTTGGAGCATTTGTCGAGTTCGTCGTTGGAAATGCCCTCGCCGTCCTTGAGCCAATCCACGCCGCGGTGGCGTGCGATGTCGAGCAGCACGCCACGGCCGACCATCTTGTCCTTGGAATGCTCGATGCCGAGCACGCCGAGGCCTTTGGAATCGATCAGCTTGGCGTCGTGCCCGTTGTAGGTTTTGTCTTCATAAAAAATGTGACCGAGCGCGTCCCAATGCGTCGCGCCTTGCACGCAGAGCACCAACGTGTCGTCGGCGTAGCGCAGATTGTTCCAGTCTTGCCGGCCGGCGATCGCATCGGTCCCGGTCGCCAGCATCTGATGGATCGGGTTGAAGCGGCCGCCGAACAGGCCGTTCTGCGGGCCGGTGCCGTCCAGTGGGATGCCGAGCGCGAATACTTTACCGGTGCGTATCAGCTTGGCTGCGTTGACGATATCCTCCGGCTTGACGTGATTAAGCGTGCCGACATGATCGTCCTTGCCCCAGCGGCCCCAGTTCGACAGCTTTTTCGAGGCTTCGGCGACGGCTTCGCGCCCGACCTTGATGTTCATGAGATGTCCTTCCGGCCTGATTATTTTTGCTTAGTTGGGATATTGCGCCGGGCGGCGGTGTTTCATCAAGCGGGGCTTTTGACAGCGCCGGGGCGTGTTGCGCACAATCGCCGCGATCAAGCGACATCCAAGCCGAAACCGGGAGGAGAATTTCATGATCTGCAAACGCGCTGCGGTTTTTGCCGCCATCCTGATGGCGGCCGGACTGGCTTCGATATCTTCGCCGGTCATGGCTAACGACATCATCGCCGAGTGGGCAAACGTCAAGGCGCCGCCTGCGCCGGAGGTCAAGCCCGTCATCGTCGATGCGAAAACGACGGCGCTGCTGCTACTCGATTTCCAGAAGCCGAATTGTCCAAACCGGCCACGCTGCATCGCGTCGTTGTCGCCGACGAAAAAGCTGCTGGATGACGCACGCGCCAAGAAGGTCTTCGTGATCTACACCACTTCGGGGATGGCAAATACCGATGCGGTCCAACAAGAGCTTACGGCAGTTGCCGGTGAGCCGCTGGTACGCGCAGCGAGCGTCGATAAGTTCAGCGGCACAGACCTTGAGAAGATGCTCAAGGACAAAGGCATTCAAACCGTCATCGTGAGCGGAACCGCGGCGCATGGCGCGGTGCTCTATGCTGGTAGCCTCGCAGCCGTGAAAGGTTTCATGGTTGTCGTTCCTGTAGACCTCATGAGTTCGGAAGATTTGTATTATGAGCAGGCCACCGCCTGGCTGCTGGCAAAAGGCACCGGAGGTATCGGACCCAAGACGACGCTCACGCGCAGCGACATGATCAAATTCCAATAGCTCAAGCGCGACTGGCCATGGATCAACGCATCATCAATCTGTACGACCGCTTTACGCATGGCGATATCAATCGTCGTGATTTCCTTGATCGGCTCGGCGCACTGACCGGCTCGACAGCGGCGGCCACGGCGATGCTGCCGTTGCTGCACAATGATTATGTTCAGGCTGCCATCGTTGCGGAGAAAGATCCGCGCCTTGCGATTGACCGCGTCTCCTACGATTCGCCGAAGGGCAAGATCCACGGTTACCTGGCGCGTCCGAAATCCAAGGGCAGGCGTCCGGCGGTCGTAATCATCCAGGAAAATCGCGGCCTCAATCCGCATATCCAGGACATCGCGCGGCGGCTCGGAGTTCGAAGGTTTCCTCGCCTTCGCGCCGGATCTCCTGTCGATATCCGGCGGCACGCCCGACGATGAGGAGAAGGCGCGTGAGCTGCACAGCAAGACCGATCCGAAGGACATCACCTCGGCAGCGATTGCGGCAGTGCCATTCATCAAGGCGCACGCGGAATCAAACGGAAATGTCGGTGCGGTCGGCTTCTGTTTTGGTGGCGGCGTCGCCAATCGCATGGCGGCGGCCAGTCCGGATCTAAAAGCAGTCGTGGTGTATTACGGCGTGCAGGTTACGGCCGATGAAGTAAAAGGCATTCACGCCCCGTTGCTGCTGCACTATGCCGGGCTCGACGAGCGGGTGAACGCCGGGATTCCGGCTTATGAAGAGGCGCTGAAAGCCAACAACAAGAAATACACAATCTACATGTACCCAAACGTCAACCACGCCTTCAATAACGACACCGGCGGCGCGCGCTACAACAAGGAGGCCGCCGATCTGGCGTGGGGCCGGACCATCGCATTCTTGAAGGAGCAGCTCGGCGCGCCGCCCAACGCGGCGTAGAGTTCAAACCTTCCCCAACGCCCGCAGAATTTTTCCCGGCGTAAAAGGCATATCGGTCAACGGCGCGGCGCCGAGCGGGCGCAGCGCGTCATTGATCGCGTTCATGATGACAGCCGGCGCGCCGGCGGTGCCGGCTTCGCCGGCGCCTTTAGCTCCCAGTTCGGAGTCAGCGGTCGGTGATACGACGTGGCCGACCTCCATGTCGGGCATCTCGGCCGCCATCGGCACGAGGTAATCCGCCATATTGCCGTTGAGCATCTGCCCGCGCTCGTCGTAGAGGCACTGCTCATAGAGCGCGGCGCCGATGCCCTGCACGATGCCGCCGCGCACCTGCTCATCGACCAGTTGCGGGTTGATCACGGTGCCGCAATCCTCGACGCACCAGTGTTTCAACAATTTGACGAAACCGGTGTCGATGTCGACCTCGAGATAGCTGGCCTGGATGCCATTGGTGAAGGCGAACGGCCAGGCACGCGGCACGTAATGCCGGGTCGCCATCAGCTCGGCTTGGAAGCCGGGCGGCAGCGTGTCGGGCCGGAAATAGGCGACGCGTGCCAACTCGGCGAGCGGCAACCGTTCGTTGGTAGTGCCCTTGTCGACTACGCCGCCGCCGACGATGTCGAGGGCCTCCGCCTTGGCTTGCAGCATCGCCCCGGCTACCGCCAGCACGTTGGCGCGCAAGGCTTTCCCAGCCTGCCAGGCCGCTTCGCCACCAATGCCGGCGGCGCGCGAGGCCCAGGTGCCGCCACCATAGGGCACATTGTCAGTGTCGCCGGTAACGACGCGCACTTTCTCAATCGGCACGCCGAACGCCGAAGCGGCGACCTGCGCCAGCACAGCTTCGGCACCCTGGCCCTGCTCAGTGACGCCGGAGTGGATGCTGATATTGCCCTGGGCGTCGAGCTTCATCGTCGCGCCATCCTGCGAGGTAATGCGAGCGCCGCCGACGCCATAGAACGCCGCCGAAGGGTTCGTCACCTCGATGAACGAGGCAAAGCCGATGCCGCGATAGATGCCCTTATCGCGCAGCTTTTTCTGCTCGGCGCGCAATCCGGCGTAATTCATCATGGAGTCGAGATGCGCCAGCAACTCATGATGCGACAGCTGCTCGAATTTCAAGCCGGCCGCTGAGGCGCAAGGGTAAGCGTCATCGGCGATCAGATTACGCCGGCGAAATTCGAGCGGGTCCATGCCGATCTTGGCGGCAGCGAGCTCGACCAGTCCCTCGGTCACCGCAACCGCGATCGGGTGGCCGACCGCGCGGTACTGGCACATCACATTCTTGTTCTGGAACACGACGCGGGCGCGGGCACGATAATTCGCGCAGGTGTAGGGACCGCCAACCAGATTGACGACCTGGTTGGCTTCGATGCCGGAGGTGCGCGGATAGACCGAGTAGGGGCCGATGCCGGTCAGGTCGTCGATCTCGAAGGCGGTGATGGCGCCGTCCTGGCTGACGCCGATCTTGGCCTTGATGCGGTGATCGCGCGCGTGAATGTCGGTGACGAAACTCTCGATGCGGTCGGCGACGAACTTCACCGGCCGCTTCAGCAGCTTCGACAGCGCGACGGTCGCCATCTCGTCGGCATAGGTGTGCACCTTGATGCCGAATGAGCCACCGACATCCTTGGTCAGCACGCGGACCTGCTGGTGCTCAAGGCCGAGGTGCTTGGCGAACAGGTCCTGCATCATGTGCGGCGCCTGGGTGCCCTGGTACACCGTCATGCGCTGCTCGCCCACGTTCCAGTCGGCGACGATCGAGCGGGGCTCGTTGGTGACGCCGGTATGGCGGCCGAACATGAAAGTGGTTTCGACCACGGCGTCGGACGCGGCAAAGGCCTTGTCGACCTCGCCGACGTTGAGTGTTCGCTCGAAGCAGAGATTGTCGCCGAGCGATGCGTGGATCACCGGCGTCCTGGCGTCGGTCGCGGTTTCCGGATCAGTGACGGCAGGCAGCTCTTCGTAGCTCACCTCGACCAGTTCGCAGGCGTCTTCCGCTTGCGCGCGGCTTTGCGCGACCACGGCGCAGACCGCTTCGCCGGCCCAGCACGCGCGCTCGACGGCGATCGCCGATTGCGGCGCAGATTTCAACCCCTTGAGGTGGGTCAGCACGCCAACCCAGGGTGTGATGACCTTGGCAAGCTCCGCGCCGGTGACCACCGCAATGACGCCGGGCGATTTTTTCGCCTTCTCTGTGGCGATAGAAATAATTTTGGCGTGTGCGTGCGGCGAGCGCACGAAGGCAACGTGACCCATGCGCGGCAACACCACGTCGCTGACATATTGGCCACGGCCTTGCATCAGGCGTTGCAGATTGGGCCGCGACACCGAGCGCCCGATGTAGGAATTCGGCCGATCGAGCGCGGTGAGGCCGGACGGATTGTCGTCGGCGATTTTCATGACACGCTTCCCTTGCGGGCCTCAGCGACGGATTCGATGGCGTCGACGATGGCGTGATAGCCGGTACAGCGACAGTAATTGCCGGAAATGTGTTGGCGGATCTCGTCGCGGCTCGGACTGCCGTTCTCGACCAGCAGTTCCTGCGCGGTGAGCAGCATGGCCGGCGTGCAGAAGCCGCACTGCAGCGCGTTACGGGTCTCGAACGCCGCTTGCAGGTCCGCGAGTTCGCCGGAATCCGATACGCCTTCGATGGTTTCGACCTTGGCCCCCTCGCATTGCGCCGCCAGCATCAGGCAGCCGCGCACGATCTCGCCGTCGACCCGCACCGTGCAGGCGCCGCAGACGCCGTGCTCGCAGCCGACATGGCTGCCGGTCAGTGCCAGCGTTTCGCGCAGGAAATCGACCAGCGTGGTGCGCACCTCGACGCGCTCGCGCACAGCTTCGCCGTTGACGGTGAGGACGATGTCGAGCGTGGTGGCGCTCATGCTCGCGCCTCCAGCAACTGGCGCACCACACGTTTGAGCAGAACGCCGGCCAGATACTTCTTCACCGCGCCGGTGGCCTGCACGTCGTCGGGCGGATCGAGCTCGAGCGCAGCGACCGCGGCATCGATCCGCTTGCCATCGACGGCGCCGGTCAGCGCGGTTTCCGCCTTGCGCGCCCGCACTGGTGTCGCGCCGACGCCGAAAAACGCCAGCCGCACGTCCTTCAGGCCATTGCCCTCAGCCTTGGCGGTGGCGGCGAGCCCGACCATCGCGTAGTCGCCGTGCCGCCGCGCCAGCTCGGCAAATCCCGTGCGGGTATCCTTGGTCGCGGCCGGCACGCGAATCCCGGTCAGCATGTCGCGCGGGCCCAAGGCGGTCTCGAACAGGCTCTTGAAGAAATCGTCGGCCTTGAGGGTGCGCTTGCCGTTCGGCCCCGCGACATCGACTTCGCCGCCGAGCGCCAACAAGCAGGCCGGCAACTCCGCCGCCGGGTCGGCAAAAGCGATCGACCCGCCGATGGTGCCGCGGTTGCGGATCGCCGGATGGCCGATGTGCGGCATGGCGCGTGCGATCAGCGGCGCGAGTTTCGCGATGTCGGCCGAGCGCTCCGCGGCGGCGTGGCGCGTCAGCGCGCCGATCTCCAGCACCCCATCCTTGAGGGCAATCTTGTCGAGTCCGCCGATGCCGTTGATGTCGATCAGCAATGCGGGAGCGGAGAGCCGCATGTTGAGGGTAGCGATCAGGCTCTGCCCACCCGCCAGCAGACGGGCGTCGCCATGTTCGCCGGTCAAGGCGACCGCTTCGTCGACCGAGCGCGCTTTGGCATAGGCAAATGGCGCCGGCTTCACGAACGCGTCCCCCGCAAGAACAGGCTTTTCTTTGCGCCTATTTTGGCTGAGAACCTAGCCGGGTCAATGCGCGGCACGCGCGGGAGAGAATTCAATGGCTGGAGAATTTCAAGGCAAGGTCGTCGTCGTTAGTGGCGGCAGCCGCGGCATCGGCAAGGCAATTGCGGTGGCGTTCGCAGGGCAGGGCGCGCAAACCGTGCTGGCGGCAGCCAGCGCGGCCAATCTCGCGGAAGCCGCCAAAGCCGTGGTGAAGGCCGGCGGGCCCGAGCCGCTGACGATCGCCGGCGACCTACGCACGCTCGCCGGCTGCGAGCAGGTCTTCAAGGCGGTCAACGAAAAGTTCAAACGCTGCGACATCCTGATCAATAATGCGGGCGCTACCAAAGGCGGCAATTTCTTCGAATTGCCGGATGAGGCGTTTGTCGATGGCTTCGCGTTGAAATATTTCGCCGCGGTGCGGTTAACGCGGCTGTTCTGGCCGTTGCTGAAAGCCGCGCATGGCTCCATCGTCAATATCATCGGCGGCGCTGCGCGCACGCCGGGCGCAGAATTCCTGATCGGCGGTTCGGTCAATTCGGCCTTCGCCAATTTTTCCAAAGGCATCGCGTCGCTCGGCAACCGCGACGACATCAATGTCAACGTCATTCACCCCGGGTCGACCGAGACCGATCGCGTGGTCATGTTGTTCGAGCAGTTCGCCAAGGCGCAAGGCAAGACGCCGGAACAGGTGCGCGAGGAATCCATCGCTAAGGCCGGCATACGGCGGATCGGTCAGCCCGAGGATGTCGCCGCGCTGGCGCTGTTTTTATGCGGCGCCTCGGCGCGCCACATCCAGGGCACCGCGATTGCCGTCGACGGCGGGACGACGCCTGGGCTGGTCTAGGCGACGATCTTCTTCACGATATCGATCGAGCGCCGCAGCAGGGTCTCGGAGGCTTCCGGGGTGCGGAAGGCGGCGTGCGCGGACAGCGTCACGTTCTCGAGCTTCGCCAGCGGGTGATCGGCCGGCAGCGGCTCGTTGTGAAACACGTCGAGCCCAGCGTGGCGAATGTGCCCGCCCTTGAGCGCCGCGATCAGCGCGGCTTCGTCGGCCAGCGCGCCGCGCGCCGTGTTGACGTAGATCACGCCCTTTTTCATGCGGCCGATCCGCTCGGCGGACAGGAAGCCGCGCGTCTCGTCGCCGAGCGTCAGGTTCATCGACACCACGTCCGCGCGCGCGAGCAGCGTGTCGATGTCGACCTGCTCGATGCCGGTTTCGGGCCGCGGCGTGCGGTTAAAGCCGATCACCTTCATGCCCATGCCCTTGGCGATGCGCGCGACCTCTTGCCCGATGCCGCCAAGCCCGATCACGCCTAGTGTCTTGCCAAGTAGCTGCACGCCCTCATGCGGCGTCCACACCCCACCGCGTATCTCGCGGTCCATGCGCGCCAGATCGCGCGCGCAAGCCCACAGCAGCGCGATCGAATGCTCGGCCACGGCGGTATCGCCATAGCCTTTGATGATGTGCACCTTGATGCCGCGCGCATTGATCTCGCCGACATTCATGTAACTGGCCGGCCCGGTGCCGAGGAACACGATGTGCTTGAGTTCCGGGCATTGCGCCACCAGATCGGTCGGCATGTAGGAATGGTCGTCGATCGCGATCTGGTAGCCGCGGATCACGCTTGGCAGTTCATCGCGCGCGAAATTCTTGCGGTTGACGTCGATCGGCGGGTCGTCCGGCCGCAGCACGCGTTGCCACACCGGCGCAAGTTGATCGTTGCAATCGATAAAAATGGATTTCATGCCACCCCGCCAGGCTTTGGTTCGGCTTTACTTTATGGGGCATTGCCGCCTACATCCAGCCGCCAAGAAAGAAACGGCCACAAAACAACGAAAACATGAACGAAAAAACTAACGAACGCCGTGCCGCCTGCGTGATCGGCTGGCCGGTTGGACATTCCCGCTCGCCGCTGATCCACAATTACTGGATCAAACAGCACGGGCTCAATGCCGAATATCGCGCCGAGGAAGTCCCTGTCGAGCAGGTAGCGGATTTTGTAAAAAACCTGCGCGCGCGTGGCTATGTCGGCTGCAACGTGACGGTGCCGCACAAGGAAGCCGTTGTTGCGCTGACCAAGCCGGATGATCGCGCTGCTGCGGTCGGCGCGGCCAACACGCTGTGGTTTGACGGCGCGGCCCTGCGCTCCACCAACACCGACGTCGAGGGCTTTCTAGGAAATCTCGATGCGGTGGCGCCGGCCTGGGATCGCGGACTCGAAACCGCGGTCGTGCTCGGCGCCGGGGGTGCGGCCCTCGCCGTCGTTTACGCACTGTTGGCGCGCGAGGTCGAACGCGTTCTGGTCGTCAATCGCAATGCTGCGCGCGCCAAGCAATTGCAGAAACGTTTCGGCAGCCGGATACATTTGGCGAAGTGGGAAGAATTGGGCGGTCTGCTCGGCGGCGCCGGCATCCTGGTCAACACCACGACGCTCGGCATGAGCGGCCATCACAAGCTCGACGTCAATTTGCGCTGTCCGGCTTCGCTGGTTGTGGCCGACCTCGTCTATGATCCGCTGGAAACGCCGCTGCTCAAGGCGGCGCGGGCGCGCGACCTACGCACCGCCGACGGGCTCGGCATGTTGCTGTATCAGGCGGTACGCGGGTTCGAGCTGTGGTTCGGCATTCGGCCGCAGGTGACGCCCGAACTGCGAGCGCTAGTCGAGGCCGATCTCAAGCAGAAAAAGGTCGGGAATTAAGCGATTTTTCCGGTGTTTTTCTTGGGGCCGGCCGACAACGGGCCGCGCCATGGCGGGGAGCGCAGAATGACGAAATTGATGACAGGTTTGGCGGCATTGCTGTTGCTCGCGATGGGCGGCGCCGCCTCGGCGCAGCAGGCGAGCCGCATTCGCGGCCAGATCGAGAAGATCGAAAACGGCGCAATGGAGGTCAAGGCGCGCGACGGCACGATGATGAGCATCAAGGTCGCCGATGACGCGCGCGTCTCCGCGCTGGTCAAGGCCACGCTCGCCGACCTGAAGGACGACACGTTCATCGGCGTCGCCGGCACGCCGCGCCCCGACGGCAGGATCGAAGCCTATTCGATCCATATTTTCCTGCCGGCGCAACGTGGCGTGGTGCCTGACCGCTACGGTCCTTGGGACGGCAACCCGACGCTACTATGACCAACGGCTATGTGGTCGGCGGCACAGTCGGCGCGTCCGATGCGCAGACGCTGACGGTGAAATATAAGGAGGGCGAGAAGAAAATTGTCATCACGCCGAAAACCGTGATCGCCGCGGTGGCGCCCGGCAATAAGGACGAGCTCAAGGCCGGCACGCAGATCATCATCATGCAATCGGACAAGGCGGCGGACGGAGCGGTGACCGCAAAGAACATTTACATCGGGCGCGGCGTGGCGCCGGCGATGTAGGAAAGATGGAGACTGAAAATTCGAAGCGGACTTATTGGCGCATTGATACTTTCGATTACGGCAGCCTCGGCTCATGCGCAGAATGTACGCGTTCGCGGCACGGTCGCGGAGCTGGACGGCAACGTCCTTGCCGTCAAGTCGCGCGAAGGCGAGACGATAAAGGTGAAGCTGGCGGGGGATGCCAAAATCGTCGCCATGGTTAAGGCCTCGCTCGCCGACATCCAGCCGAATTCGTTTGTCGGCGCTACCGCGATGCCGGAAGAAGACGGCCGCTGGCGGGCGATCGAGGTCCATATTTTTCCGGAGGCGATGCGCGGCACCGGCGAGGGCGACCGCGCCTTCGACTACCGGCCGAAAAGCACCATGACCAACGGCACGGTGACTGGCGGTGGCAGAACGGCAGCAGGTCGGAGGCGACGACATTGACGCTTGAATTACAAGGAAGGCGAGAAGCAGATCGATGTCACGCCGGAGACCGTGATCTATACCTATGCACCCGGCGAGCAAGGACGAGCTCAAGCCGGGCGCGGTGGTTTTCATCACCGCGGCGCCACACGGCAGTCCGACGGCACGCTGATGACCGGCCGCATCAATGTCGGCCGCGGCGTCGCGCCGCCGATGTAGTTAGCTGCGCGCGCGCCGGTTCGGCGCATGCGCCGAGCCGCGCGCGGTGACGTCGAGATCGGCGGCCAGATCCGGCATTTCCGCGACAGCGGCAAGGCGGCTATTCCGCCGCCGATCCGCGCGCCCGCGAGATCCTCGACCGGCCGGCGCACTTCGTCGCAGCGCGCCAGGCTTCGATGTCATCGCCGCCGTGCGGCCAGCCGCGCCAGCAGGAATGTCAGATCCTCGAGCTCCTCGGCGACGACGTGGATGACGCCGGATTCCGACTGCACGATGCCAGTCGACCGCGATGAAGCGTGCGCCGAGCACGACCGGCCGCACGCGCTCGAACATTTTCGGCCAGACGATGACGTTGGCGACCGCGCTTTCGTCCTCGATCGTCATGAAACGACGCCATTGGCTGAGCCGGGCCGCTGCCGGCAGGTGACCAGGCCGGCAATCTTCACCCGCGTGCCGCTGTTGATCGTGCGCAGCGCTTCGTTGCGCAAGATGCCGCTGCGATGCAGATCGCCGCGCAGGAATTGCGCCGGATGCGCCTTGCAGCGACAGCCGCAGGAAGCGGTAGTCGTTGACGACTTCCTCGCCGAGCGGCATCGGCGGCAGAGGCGACGTCGGGCTCTGCGCGCACGAGTCGCGCCGATGCGCGCTTCGGGCATGGCGTGCCGAACAACGGCAGATCATCGTCGCGGTCGCCGACGCGGCCCAGCGCCTTGGCCGCCCACAGCGCCTCGCGCCGCGACAGGCCGAGCGAACCGAACGCATCGGCATCGGCGAGTCGCTCCAGCACGCGCGGGATGCAGTCCGGTGCGCAGCCAGACATCGCGCACCGAGTCGTAGCCGCCGCGGCGCTCGATCATGATCAGTTCCGCATCCTCCTCGCGCAATCCCCTTGATCTCGCGCAGGCCGAGCCGCAGCGCATGCGTCGTGCGGATGTCGTCGCGCATGTCGCTGATGCAGGTCGTGCAGGCGCTCAGCCGCGCGCGGGCCCTGGCTCCAGCGTCGAATCCCAATCAGAATGATTGACATCGGGTCCGCGCACCTCGACGCCGTGCTCGCGCACGTCGCGCACGATCTGCGCCGGCGAATAGAAGCCCATCGGCTGCGCGTTGAGCAGCGCCGCGGCGAACACGTCCGGATAGCGGCATTTCAGCCAGGCGGAGGCATAAACCAAGAGCGCGAAACTCGCGGCATGGCTTTCCGGAAAGCCGTATTCGCCGAAGCCTTCGATCTGCTCGAAGCAGCGCTCGGCGAAGTCGCGCGCATAGCCTTTCGCCAGCATGCCTTCGACCATCTTGGTCGCGGAACGTGCCGATGGTGCCGGTGCGCTTGAAGGTCGCCATGGCGCGGCGCAATTTGTCGGCTTCGCCCGGCGTGAAGCCGCCGGCGACGATGGCGATCTTCATCGCCTGCTCCTGGAACAGCGGCACGCCCAGTGTCTTGCGACAGCACGGCTTCCAGCTCCTTCGAGGGATAGAGGACGATTTCCTTTCCTTCGCCGCCGCCGCAGATAGGGATGCACCATGTCGCCCTGGATCGGGCCGGGCCGCACGATCGCGACCTCGATGACGAGATCGTAGAATTTTTCCGGCTTGAGCCGCGGCAGCATGGTCATCTGCGCGCGGCTTTCGACCTGGAAAACGCCGAGCGAATCCGCGCCGGCTGAGCATGCGGTAGACGGCGGCTTCTCTTCGGTGCGGGATGGCGGAAAGAGTCGAGTGCGTTCGCCTGCCATAATGCTTCTCGACCAGGTCGAACGCCTTGCGGATGCACGACAGCATGCCGAGGCCGAGCACGTCGATCTTCAGGATGCCGAGCGCGTCGAGATCGTCCTTGTCCCATTCGACGAAGGTGCGGTCCGGCATCGCGCCATTGCCGATCGGCATCACCTCGTCGAGCCGGCTGCGGGTGATGACGAAACCGCCGACGTGCTGCGACAGATGGCGCGGGAAAGCCGTTGATCTCGTTGGCGAGCGCGGCGATCTGCTTCATGCGCGGGCTGTCGAGTCGAGCCCGGCTGCGGGTGATCGCGTCCTTCGACACTGCGCCGCCGCCGGCGCCCCAGATCGAGGACGACAGCGCGCCGATAGTGTCTTCGGTCAGCCCAAATACCTTGCCGACCTCGCGGATGGCCGAGCGGCCGCGATAGCAGATCACGGTGGCGGCGATGCCGGCGCGCTCGCGGCCGTATTTCTTGTAGATGTACTGGATGACCTCTTCGCGCCGCTCGTGCTCGAAATCGACGTCGATGTCGGGCGGCTCGTGGCGCTCGGTCGAAATGAAGCGCTCGAACAGCAGGTCGTCGCTGTCGGGATCGACTTCGGTGATGCCGAGGCAGAAGCACACGGTGGAGTTGGCGGCGGAACCGCGGCCCTGGCACAAAATATTCTGCGAACGGGCGTAGCGCACGATGTCGTGGACGGTGAGGAAATAGGGCGCATATTTGCACCTCAGCGATCAGCTTGAGTTCGTGCTCAATGGTCTCCCGTACTTTGTCCGGAGCGCCCTTGGGATAGCGGTTTCTCGCGCCTTCGTAGGTGAGATGCACCAGCGCCTCCTGCGGTGAGGCGAAGCCGGCGACGCTCTCGTCGGGATATTCGTATTTCAGTTCGTCGAGCGAGAAGCTGAGTGCTTCGGAGAGCCGTAGAGTTTCCTCGACCGCCTCGGCGAAGTCGCGGAACAGCCGCGCCATTTCCTCGGCTGGCTTGAGGAAACGCTCGGCGTTGACGGCGAGCCTGCGTCCGGCGCGGTCGATCACGAGCTTTTCTCGGATGCAGGTCAGCACGTCCTGCAAGCGGCCGGCGGTCGGGATGATGGTAGAGCACGTCGTTGACGGCGATCAGCGGCACATGCGCCTCGCGCGCCAGCGCAGTGGTTTGCGCCAGGCGTGCCTTGTCGCGTCCGCGATAAAGCATGGAGGCGGCCAGCCGCACGCGGCCAGGGGCGGCGGAACGGAGCTTGGTCAGGAACGCCGCGTCGCCGTTCATCGCGACCAGTTCGAGCCCGAAGCTATGCGCGATGAGATCGTCGAGTGTGAGGACGCATTCGCCTTTTTCGCCCTCAGGTTGCCGACCGTGAGCAGCCGCGTGAGCCGGCCCCAGCCGGCGCGGTCGCGCGGATAGGCGAGGATGTCGGGCGTGCCGTCGGCGAACACCAGCCGCGCGCCGGGATGATAGGCAAGCGGGAGGGTTCTGCTCGCGCTTGGCGAGATGCGCGCGCACCACGCCGGCCACCGAATTGCGGTCGCACAGGCCGAGTCCTGCGAGCCCGATCGACTGCGCCTGCACCATCAGTTCTTCCGGATGCGACGCGCCGCGCAGGAAGGAGAAATTCGAGGCGCTGGCGAATTCGAGATAGCGCATCACGCGAACATCCCGTGCAGGAACCAGCGCGGCATGGTCGCCGGTCGTCAAGTTGCGATAGAGCCCGGCGCGGAACAGCCAGAAGCGCAGGCCGGCTTTGTCCTCGACGCGAAAATAATCGCGCGTCGGCGAAGTTGCCTCCGTCGCTCCACCAGGCGCCCTCGATGCGCTCCGGACCTTCGGCGGCGATGACTTCGTGCAGCGCGCGCCGCCAGCGGAAACGCAGCGGCGGGCCGTCCGGCACCTCCGCGATCGCCTCGATCGGCTCCGGCTTCTCCAGCAGCCGCAGCGGCCGCGGCGCCGGTTTCATGCGCCGCGCGAAACTGGCGGAACGCGTCCCAGCCCGCATCGGCATTTCTTCTCTGCGCCGGCACACTCGCGGCGGCGGTTTCAGGAATATGGCTGTCCTGCGCGACCAGCCGGCGCACGCGTTGCGTGCCCAGCCGCGCGCTCAGGTGATCGACCAGCCGGTCGAGCTCGGCGGCGTCTTCCTGCCTTGCCAATCCGATCTGCTCGGGCGGGCAGGGTTCGGCGACGACCACCGACAGCCGCGCCATGTCGAAGCCGAAACCAGGGTCGAACTCATCGGCCAAAGCGGCCAGCCGTTCGACGAAAAGTGCGCGGATTTCGGCCGGATCGCGCAGCGGCCGCGAGGTGCCGGCGGCTGAGCCGGCGCAACGCGCCGTCGGTGCGAAACAGCGTGAGTTCGAGGCGGCGGGCGCCATCGCCGCGCCGCTCCAGCATTGATTGCAGCCGGCCTGCCAGCTTTTCCGATGACGGCCAGCACATCTTCCTCGCGCGCGATCGGCTCGGCGAAGCGCTGCTCGGCGACATAGGGCGCGACCGGCAGGCGCGGGTTGAGCGGCTCGTGTTCATGGCCGAGCGCGCGGTCGAGCTGGCGCAACAATTCTTCGCCGAATCGCGCGGCGAGCGGCGCGCGCGGCAGATCGACAATGTCGCCGATGCGTTTGAGGCCGACGCGCGCCAGCGCAGCGACGGTTTGCGCCGGAAGCCGCAACGCGGCGAGCGGCAGCGATGCCAGCAGGGCACGTTCCTCCCCCTCGGGATGCATGCCGGGCTTGCCGAAGCGCGCCGCCGCATGGGCCGCGCCGATGGTGCCGGCCACGGCGATACGGTGCGTGAGCCCGGCACGTGTCACACGCGCCGCAAGATCGGCGACCAGCCGGTCTTCACCGCCGTAAAGATGCGCGCAGCCGCCGATGTCGAGCAGCAGGCCATCGGGCGGATCGCAGGCGATCAGCGGCGTGTAGCGCAGGCACCAGTCGGCGATGCTGGTCGAGCAAGACGGCGTCGGCGGCGGCGTTCTTCCGGCTACCGCGGTGAGCGCAGGATGCATGGCGCGCGCCTGCGCCAGCGCCAAACCTATGCTGCAGTCCGAGTCGTCCGGCCGCGGCGTCGAGCGCGACGATCAGCTCGGCATTGCCGCGCTTGCCGTAGATGACGCAGCGGCGCGGCTTCACGTTCAGGCGACTGCCGCGCGAGCCGGTCGGTCGAGCAGCCGGCAGCAGCCACAGGCTGAGGATGCGTTGACGCGAGGACGAAACGTTCATCGGTATCACTCCACTCCAGCATCCAGGATCCGGTCGGGCCGCGGCGGTTGCGAACGAGCTGCGCGACTGACGCGCGGCGCACCAGGGCCGTATCGTGGCTGCGACGGCGCGGCGCCGACGACCCAGCGCGTCGCCGCGGTCGAGGCGTCGATCTGATGGCGCGGCGCGCAGCAGCAGCGCCAGCGCGCCAGTGCCGGCGGCGGCAAGCGAAAGCCGCCGCAGCGCCACCGCGTCGATATTCTCGTGCCGCAATTCGCCGATCACCGCGCCGATGGCGCGGCAGTGCAGCGCTTCTTCCATCGCCCATAGCAGATCGCGCGGTTGCGCGACCGCGACCGTGAGCAGTCGCTCTGGCATCCAGGCCGAACTCGTCGAGTCCGGTGCCGCAAGGCGCGCCGCTTTCGAGGAGCGCCATGTCCTGCGCGATCCAGACCGCGGCTTTGCTTGGCTCACGCAGCGCCAGGGCGAAGCCGGTCGCTGCCGCTATATGGCTTTCGCTCGCGGCCGAAATCTCATGCAGGGCGCCGCGCGCCAGCCCGCCGCCCAATACAGCGTCAAGAACCGGAATGCCGAACGGCAGAACGCCGGCATCCGCCTCGAAACCGGCGGGACGCTCGAGCCGTTGGATCGCCTGGCGTAACTCGGCCAACATATAAACCTCTGGAGAGACACGGAAATCCGCCAACTTGGCGGGTGTGCTAGGTTTCCTAGTTCATGGTTTGTTCTCAGGATTCCGGATAACGCGTCATCCGTCAAGCGGTTCAAAAACCCTTCAGGATCAGGGCGATTGGAGTGTCGCCCGGCCACGCGGCGTCAGCGCCAGCCGGGCCTCTTTCATGCTGGTGCCGTTCTCGAAGCGCACCAGGCCGTCGCTGATCGCATCTTCCCAGATCGTCAGATGCGGGCAGCTTCGCCGCCAGGCTTCGGCGTCGGCATAGCTGCGCGGGCTCTCCGCCACCCAGGCGAGGAATTGCTGCGTCAGCGCGTGCGCGGCTTTCTGCATGACGGCGGAAATTACCCCGGATTCGTCAGTTCCGCAGCAAGGGCGTCAGCGCCCGCTTGAGCACGTCCGGCAGCGGCACCGGCTTGTTGCTGGCGCGCTCGACATAGACGTGAACGAACTGGCCCTGCGCCGACGCGATGTCTTCGTCGTTACGAAACACGGCGACGCGGTAGCGCACGCTGCTGTTGCCGAGATTTAACACGGCCAGCGCCGCGGTGACGCGATCCGGATAAGCCAGCGGACTGAAATAACTGCACTGCGTCTCAACGACCAGCCCGACCACCGCGCCGGTCTTGAAATCGAGCGCGCCGTGGTCGATCAGATAACGGTTCACCACCGTGTCGAAGAACGAATAATAGATCACATTATTGACGTGGCCATAGACGTCATTGTCCATCCACCGCGTCGTGATCCCGAGAAAATGCAGAAACGCCGCGCGGGTCAGCGGAGCTTCTCGCGCCATCAGCGGCGCCGTTTCGGTTTCGCAGCAGGCTTCTTGCGGCGCACGCGTTGCCGGAACGGCGGATCGACCAGAACCTGCGGCCCGATCTCGGCCACGGTGTTGACGCCGCACAGCCCCATCGTGACGTTGAGTTCTTTCTTGATGATCTCGATCGCCTTGGCGACGCCGGCCTGCCCGCCGGCGCCGAGACCGTAAACATAAGCGCGGCCGATCAGGCAGCCTCTGGCGCCGAGCGCCAGCGCCCGCATCAGGTCCTGTGCCGGAACGGATGCCGCCGTCGAACATCACTTCGATGTCACTGCCGACCGCATCGACGATTTTCGGCAGCATCGAGATCGACGACGGTGCGCCGTCGAGCTGACGGCCGCCGTGATTGGAAACCACCAGCGCTTCGGCGCCGGTCTTGGCGGCGAGCCGCGCGTCCTCGACGTCGAGCGATGCCCTTGATGATGAGCTTGCCGGGCCACAGGTCTGCGGATCCACGCGATGTCGCTCCAGTTCAGCGGCGGATCGAACTGCTGCGTTGGTCCATTGCGCCAGCGACGTGACGTTGTCCATGCCCTTCACATGGCCGGCCAGGTTGCCGAAGGTCTTGCGCTTGCCTTTGAGGATCGACAGCGCCCAGCGCGGCTTGGTGGCGATATCGATGAGGTTGGCGAGCGTGATCTTCGGCGGCACCGTCATGCCGTTTTTGAGGTCGCGGTGACGCTGGCCGAGCACCTGCAGGTCGACGGTGAGCACCAGCGCGCTGCATTTGGCGGCGATCGCGCGCTCGATCAATTCCTTGATGAAGCCGCGATCGCGGATGACGTAAAGCTGGAACCAGAACGGTTTCTTGACTGCGGCGGCGACGTCTTCGATCGAGCAGATCGACATGGTGGAGAGCGTGAAGGGAATGCCGGCTTCCTGCGCGGCTCGGCACGCCAGGATTTCGCCGTCGCCATGCTGCATGCCGAGCAGTCCGATCGGTCGACAACGCGACCGGCATCGACACTTTCTCGCCGAGGATGGTGGTCGAGGTATCGCGCTTGTCGACGTCGACCAAGACGCGCTGGCGTAGCTTGAGGGCCTCAAGGTCGGCCCGGTTGGCGCGCAGCGTCTCCTCCGCATAGGAGCCGTGGTCGGCATATTCGAAAAAGGCGCGCGGCACCTTGCGCCGGGCGAGTTCGCGCAGGTCATCGATCGAGGTGATGGTTTTCATGGGGACGCTGTGAACTTTCGCTGTTTCCTCACGTAACATGCCCGGCGCCCTAGCGAAAAGGCTTGGCGGCGCGGCCTAAACCCGCGGGATTACCGGGGATTACCGGCGTCCGGTAAGGAAACCTCACAATTTTTGAAGTACAACCGGGCCGCAGCCTTATTATAAGACCGGGCGCGGCCAGGTGCCGTCGCTAATAACCTAAAATTCGGGGCTTTTGAGGGGAATTCATGGTTCGCAAGTATTTTGGCACCGACGGCATTCGCGGCCGGGCCAATCGCGTCATCACGCCGGAACTGGCGCTCAAGGTCGGGCAAGCCGCCGGGCTGATTTTCAAGCGTGGCGAGCACCGCCATCGTGTCGTCATCGGCAAGGACACCCGCCTGTCCGGCTACATGATCGAGACCGCGCTGGTGGCAGGATTCACCTCGGTCGGCATGGACGTGCTGCTGCTCGGCCCGATGCCGACGCCGGCGGTGGGCATGCTGACGCGCTCGATGCGCGCCGATCTCGGCGTGATGATTTCCGCCTCGCATAATCCGTTCGATGACAACGGCATCAAGCTGTTCGGACCCGACGGCTTCAAGCTCGGCGATGCGGTGGAAAGCGAGATCGAGGCCCTGATCGATGGCGACATGTCCAAGCAGCTCGCCAAAAGCACCGACCTTGGCCGCGCCAAGCGCATCGACGGCGTGCATGATCGCTACATCGAATTTGCCAAGCGGACCTTGCCGAAGGCACTCGATCTCGACGGCATGCGCATCGTCGCCGATTGCGCCAACGGCGCCGCCTATCGCGTTGTGCCCGCTGCGCTGTGGGAGCTCGGCGCCGACGTTATCTCAATTGGCGTCGATCCCGATGGCTTTAACATTAACAAGGATTGCGGCTCGACCGACCTTGCCGCGATTTCGGCCAAGGTGCGCGAGATGCGTGCCGATATCGGCATTGCGCTCGATGGCGACGCCGACCGCGTCATCATCATCGACGAGCGCGGCCATATCGTCGACGGCGATCAGTTGCTCGCCGTCATCGCTGAGAGCTGGAAGGAAGATGGAAGACTGACCAAGCCCGGGGTTGTCGCGACCGTGATGTCGAATCTCGGACTCGAGCGCCACCTCGCCGGCGTCGGCATCGAACTCATCCGCACGCCGGTCGGCGACCGTTACGTACTCGAGCAGATGCGCGAGCACGGCTATAATGTCGGCGGCGAGCAATCCGGCCACATCATCCTATCCGACTATTCGACGACCGGCGACGGTTTCGTCGCCGCGCTGCAGGTGCTGGCAGTGGTGCGTCGCCAAGGCAAGCCGGTGTCGGAAGTCTGCCACCGCTTCGAGCCACTGCCGCAAATTCTCAAGAACGTGAAAGTGGCCAAAGGCACCTCGATCGAAAGTGCGCGGGTGCGCTCCGCCATTACCGCCGCGGAGAAAAAGCTTGGCCGCGGCGGCCGGCTGATCGTGCGGCCGTCCGGCACCGAGCCGGTGATCCGGGTGATGGGCGAGGGGGACGACAAGGTTTTGGTCGAGGCGGCGGTGGACGACGTCTGCGAGGCGCTTACGCAAGCCGCAGCTTGACGGTGAGTTTGCTCGATACCTGGTTTGATGCCGCCGGTTACCGGTAAACAAAGTCCTAACAAGGCAAACGCCGCGCCGGTTTTGCGCGGCGTTTTCGTTTGTCGGCGGCGTGGCAAACGGCGTATTAAAAAACGTCGTTAAAAAACACGGTTAAGGGCCACTTAACGTTTTACTGCCATCGTCCGCGTCATCCCGGTTCTCCGTGCGCACGGCGTGCCGGCTTGATGCAAAGGACGCGAGCGATGGGTATTGCGCGTTTCTGGATTTTGCCGGCCGTCGCGGTTTTGAGCTGCGCGGGGACGAGCGCATACGCTGCCGACTATCCGCAGCCGCAATGTTACGACTACGCCATCATCGCCTCGGGCCACGCGCCGCCTGGCGCCGTTCCCTGCTATGTGCCGCCGCCGCCACCGGTGATCGAGGAATTCTCGGCCTGGTATCTGCGCGGCGATATCGGCTTCACTAATCAAAGCGTCCATGATCTCACCAACATTCAGGACGTCTCCAATTCGGTGCAGAACATCGGGTTGGGATTCGACGCTTCGCCGCTATTCGGCGTCGGCATCGGCTACAATTTCAACGACTGGCTGCGCTTCGACGTGACCGGCGAATATCGCTCCAAGGCGAATTTTCACGGCACCCAGGTGATTACGTCGACCTGCTTTGCCGGCTGCGGCACCATTACCGACGAATACACCGCCAGCAAGTCCGAGTGGCTGTTCCTGGCCAATGCTTATGTCGATCTCGGCACCTGGAACAACTTAACGCCGTTTGTCGGCGTCGGCATCGGAACCGCGCGCGTTACGATTCACGATCTGCGGGACGTTTGCACCGTCTGCCCGGGCGGCGGCGTCGCGTTTGGCGACACGGTGTCGAAATGGAATCTCGCGTGGGCCGTTCACGCCGGACTTGCCTACAAGGTCACCAAGAATTTCACCGTCGAACTGGCCTATCGCTACGTCAATCTCGGCGATGCCGCGTCTGGCGATCTCCACACGTATCTGGGCCAAAACAACTTCGTCAATCCGATGGAGTTCAAGCACCTCTCGTCGCACGACGTGAAGCTTGGGCTTCGTTTCAATCTGGATGGTCTGTACGAGCGCTCGCGGCCGGTCGTCTACGCGCCGCCGCAGCCTGTCTACTCGCCGCCGCAGTACGCACCGCCACCACCGCAATATTACTCGCCGCCGCCGGTTTATGCGCCGCCGCCGCTGCGCAGCCGGGGCTAGCGCCGCTTCGTCGTTCGCGTTTCGCGTTTGTGAAAGGAAACTAGGGTATGGGCCGTTTGAGAGCGTTGATAGCCGCCGGTACGATGGCGGCGTCCGCGACGGCCGCGAGCGCCGCCGACATGCCGGGGACACGCCCGTTGCCAGTGCCGATCGAACGGCGGCCCGTGCTGGAAACCATTTATAGCGGCTGGTATCTACGCGGCGATCTCGGCTACCGCTGGGGCACGCTCAGCGGCGCGCAAGCCGTAACCGGCTTTATCAGCCCAACCGAAAATCATCTCGGCACCGCTGCCAGCGGCACGCTGGGCGTGGGCATCAAGAGCGACTGGTTGCGCACCGATCTGACGGTCGATTACGCGACACCACAGAAATATCGCGGCACCATCGCGACGCCCGACGACGTCACCGCCAAGATCCAAAGCACCTCAATTCTATTCAACGGCTATCTCGATCTCGGCGCCTGGTACGGCTTCACGCCTTATCTCGGCGCCGGCGCCGGCATGTCGCGCGTGCGGGTGTCGGACTACGTCAGCGCGCTCGCGCCGCCATTTACGACGCCGAACGATCGCAGCCAATGGGATTTCACCTGGGCGGCGATGGCCGGGGTCGGCTGGAAAGTCGCGCCGAACATGATGCTGGATTTCGGCTACCGCTACCTCAATTTCCGCAACGTCCAAACCGGCAGCGATCTTTTCGGCGCCATGACGTTCCAGAACGTTGCGGCCCACGAAGTGCGCATCGGTCTGCGGTGGAGTTTCGATGATTATCGCCTGCGTTAACGCCATGCCGTTTGGGTTCTTGCGCCGCCGGCTCGCGCTCGCCGGCGCGCTTGCGCTCGGCGTCATAGTGGCAGCGCCCACGCACGCCTTCGCGTTGGATTTCCTGCGCGGCTCGTCGGCGCCGAGTTACAGCCGCTGGGAAGGGCCGTATCTCGGCCTTGCCGGCAGCCAGACGTTCACCAACGCGAATTTTGGCAGCGGCACCAGCGACCTCGTGGCGTTTATTCTTCGCGATACCACGCTCGAAAGTGTAGGCCACGTCTCTCAATGGGATACGCTCGCCCCGGGCAACGGTCATTTCCAAGGCTTCGGCGGATTCCTCGGCTACAATTTTCAGATCGCCCCGGATCTCGTTGTCGGATTTGAAGGCAATTATACCAAATTGAAAGGCAACCCGATTTCCTCGACCGATACCGAGGCTCGCAGCTTTGACGAAGGCAACGGGTTTCGCGGAGACGCAACGGTCACCAGCACGATCACCGCGACGCTCAGGGACTACGCCGCGCTGCGGGCCCGTGCCGGTTATGTGATGGGCCAATTCCTGCCCTATGGATTTGTCGGCGTCGCGATGGTCCGTGGCACGATCGACCGTTCGGCGTCGGTCTTTGCAACCGAAACCATGACCGCGCCGCCGAACACGGTGCTGTCGCTTAGTCCCAACCCGACGCTCAGGAGCGAGCAGACCAAATTCATGGCCTGGGGCCCGACGCTCGGCGCCGGCCTGGAAGTCGCGGTTTTGCCGAACGTGTTCTTGCGGGCCGAATATGAATTGTCGGCCTTTCACCAGGTCGCTGGGACCCGACTGCGGATGCAGACTGGCCGGGTCGGTGTCGGCTTCAAGTTCTGACGCTGCCCGCGATTAGCCGCGTCTTTTCGTAATCTTCAAAGCTCAAAGCTTTCGCTGGAATATCCGGCGCATTGACCGCGTCGGCGCGGAAGCGTATGTCCGCCAGTGGGACACCTCTCCCCAACGAGAGGCACCTATCTGGAAGGATAGATAATGACGAACGCCAAGCCCGGCGTGCGGCCGGCCTCACCGCACTTCTCCTCGGGCCCCTGCGCCAAGCGCCCCGGCTGGAGCCTGCAAGCCCTCACCGACGCGGTTCTTGGACGCTCGCACCGCTCGAAGCGCGGCAAGGCGAAGCTCAAGCGCGCCATCGATCTCACCCGCGAAGTTCTGCAAGTCCCCGCCGATTACCGTATCGGCATTGTGCCGGCCTCCGACACCGGCGCGATGGAAATGGCGATGTGGTCGCTGCTCGGCGCGCGGCCGGTCACCATGCTGGCATGGGAAGTCGTTCGGTGAAGGCTGGATCACCGACGTCGAGAAGCAACTCAAGTTGAAGGACGTCACCACCGTCAAGGCGCCTTACGGCGAATTGCCGGACCTCTCCAAGATCGATTTTTCCAACGACGTGGTGTTCACCTGGAACGGCACCACCTCCGGCGTTCGGGTGCCGAATGGCGACTGGATCGCCGCTGACCGCGCCGGACTGACGATTTGCGATGCTACCTCCGGCGCCTTCGCGCAGCCACTCGATTTCGCCAAGCTCGATGTCGTCACCTATTCCTGGCAGAAGGCGCTGGGCGGCGAGGGCGCGCACGGCATGCTGATCCTGTCGCCGCGCGCCGCGGCGCGGCTCGAAAGCTACAAGCCCGCTTGGCCGCTGCCGAAGATTTTCCGCATGACCAAAGGCGGCAAATTGATCGAAGGCCTGTTTGCCGGCGAGACGCTCAACACGCCCTCGATGCTGTGTGTCGAGGATTATCTCGACACACTCAACTGGGCGAAGGCCGCCGGCGGCCTCCGGGCGTTGATCGGGCGCTCGGAAGGCAACGCCAAGGTGATCGCGGCATGGGTCGCCCGCACGCCGTGGATCGAGCATCTACCGAAAGACGTGGGGTCGCGCTCCAACACCTCGGTGTGCCTGCGGCTCACCGATCCCGCGGTCAGCAAGCTGCCGGTCGAGGCGCAACTTGCTTTCATCAAGTCGATGGAAACCATGTTGGAGCAGGAGGGCGTCGCCTACGACATCGCCAACCATCGCGACGCACCGCCGAGCTTGCGTATCTGGTGCGGCTGCACGGTCGAGAAAATGGACGTCGAGGCGCTGACGCCGTGGCTCGACTGGGCTTTTGCCGAAGCTAAAGCCTCGCTCGCGAAAGCGGCATAACGCCATGCCCAACGTTCTTATTTCCGACGCGCTGTCGCCGGCCGCCGTACAGATTTTCAAGGATCGCGGCATCACCGTCGATTTCCAGCCCAATCTCGGCAAGGACAAGGAAAAGCTCGCGGCCATCATCGGCGGCTTCGACGGCCTGGCGATCCGCTCGGCCACCAAGGTCTCGGCGAAAATTCTCGAGCAGGCGAAAAATCTCAAAGTGATCGGCCGCGCCGGCATCGGCGTCGACAATGTCGACATTCCGGCCGCCACTGCGCGCGGCATCATCGTGATGAACACGCCGTTCGGCAATTCGATCACGACCGCCGAGCACGCCATCACGCTGATGCTGGCGCTGGCGCGGCAGATCCCGCAGGCCGACGCCTCGACCCAGGCCGGCAAGTGGGAAAAGAACCGCTTCATGGGCGTCGAGATCACCGGCAAAACGCTGGGCGTGATCGGCTGCGGCAATATCGGCTCGATCGTCGCCGATCGCGCGATCGGCCTGCGCATGAAGGTGATCGCATTCGATCCATTTCTGTCGCCGGAGCGCGCGCTCGATCTCGGCGTCGAGAAGGTCGAGCTCGACGAGCTGTTGCGGCGCGCCGATTTCATCACGCTGCACACGCCGCTGACCGAAAAGACCCGCAACATCATCGGCGCCGCGGCGCTGGAGAAAGTGAAACCGGGCGTGCGCATCATCAATTGCGCGCGCGGAGGGCTGGTTGACGAGCAGGCGCTTCGCACTGCGCTCGACAGCGGCAAGGTCGCCGGCGCGGCTTTCGACGTGTTCAGTCTGGAGCCGGCCAACGAAAATCCGCTGTTCGGTCATCCCAATGTGGTGTGCACGCCGCATCTCGGCGCCGCCACCACCGAGGCGCAGGAGAACGTCGCGCTGCAGGTCGCCGAGCAGATGTCCGAATATCTGTTGCGCGGCGCGATCTCGAACGCAGTGAACTTTCCTTCGATCACCGCCGAGGAAGCGCCGAAGCTCAAGCCGTTCATCGCGCTGGCCGAGAAGCTCGGCTCGTTCGCCGGGCAATTGACCGACACGGGCATCGCCAAGGTGCAGATTGTCCTACGAGGGCGCGGTCGCCCATATGAATACGCGCGCGCTGACCTCTGCGGCGCTGGCCGGGCTGCTGCGGCCGATGCTGCAGGACGTCAATGTGGTGTCGGCGCCGACGGTGGCCAAAGATCGCGGCATCGTGGTCGAGGAGATGACGCGCGACGGTGACTGCGATTACGAGAGCCTGATCACCGTGACGGTGACGACCGAGCAGCAGAGCCGCGGCGTGTCCGGCACCGTGTTCGCCGACGGCCGCCCGCGCATCGTCAATATCAAGGGCATCCGCATGGACGCCGAGTTCGGGGCCTCGATGATTTACATCACCAATCTCGACAAGCCGGGTTTCATCGGCCGGTTTTCCTCGACGCTCGGGCGAGGCCGGCATCAATATCGCGACCTTCCATGTCGGCCGGGAAGCGCCGGGCGGCAATGCGGTGGCGCTGATCGAGATCGACGGCGAACTGCTCGCCCGATGTGCTCGGCAAGGTGCGCGCACTGCCGCAGGTGCAGTCGGCCAAGACATTGCGATTCTAAATTCATAGGTAAAACAGCCACTTAAGCGCCCGTCAGCGGCATTTTCCGCCCGACTTTGCCTTGCCTCTCTCGCCTCCATCCTTTATCCGAAAGTGCACCGGCCGGCCGGCGACTCGGCGTGTGCGTATGAGTTCAAGCGCGACGAGGATCAGGTCTGATGGCGAATGTCGTGGTGGTCGGCTCGCAGTGGGGCGACGAGGGCAAAGGCAAGATCGTCGACTGGCTCTCCGAGCAGGCCGACATCGTCGTGCGCTTCCAGGGTGGCCATAACGCCGGCCACACGCTGGTGATCGACGGCAAGACCTACAAATTGTCGCTGCTGCCGTCCGGCGTGGTGCGCGAGGGCAAGCTCTCGGTGATCGGCAATGGTGTGGTGGTCGATCCGCACGCGCTGCTCAAGGAAATCGACACGCTCAAGAAGCAGGGCGTTGCAGTGACGCCGGACAATTTGCGCGTCGCCGAAAATGCCACGCTGATCCTGCCGCTGCATCAGGAACTCGACGCCATCCGCGAGGCAGGCGACACGACAAGATCGGCACCACCAAGCGCGGCATCGGTCCAGCGTACGAAGACAAAGTCGGCCGCCGCGCCATCCGTTACATGGATCTCGCCGACTTGCCCTCGCTCGGGCAAAAGATCGAGCGGTTGCTGGCGCATCATAATGCATTGCGCCGCGGACTTGGGCTCAAGGACATCGACGCCAAGGCGCTGTACGACGACCTCGCCGCGCTGGCGCCAAAGATCTTGCCATACATGGATTCGGTGTGGTCGCTGCTCGACGTCAAGCGCCGCGAGGGAAAGCGTATTTTGTTCGAAGGCGCGCAAGGCGCGCTACTCGACATCGACCACGGCACCTATCCGTACGTGACATCGTCCAACACGGTGGCGGCGCAGGCCGCGACCGGCTCGGGCCTTGGGCCGGGTGCGATCGATTACGTGCTCGGCATCTGCAAGGCCTACACGACGAGGGTCGGCGAGGGGCCGTTCCCGACCGAGCAAAGAAATGAGATCGGCAAAAAGCTCGGCGAGCGCGGCCGCGAATTCGGCACCGTGACCGGGCGGCCGCGCCGCTGCGGCTGGTTCGACGCCGTTCTGGTACGCCAGACCGTGCGCACCAGCGGGATCGACGGGCTCGCGCTGACCAAACTCGACATCCTCGACGGTTTTGAGGAAATCAAGATTTGCACGGGATACCGTCTCGACGGCCGTGAAATCGATTATCTTCCAGCCGGCGAGCGCGCCCAGGCCCGCGCCGAGCCGGTTTATGAAACCATCGAGGGCTGGCAGGAGGCCACCGCCAACGCCCGATCCTGGGCGCAATTGCCGGCGCAGGCGATAAAATACGTCCGGCGAATCGAGGAATTGGTCGGTTGCCCGGTGGCGTTGCTCTCGACCAGCCCGGAGCGCGAAGACACCATCCTGATGAAGAACCCGTTCGAGAATTAGGCCTGAGAAAAGACAAGAACAATGTCCAACGTGACGCTCTTAAGGCTGGGCTGAATGGCTGACTATCAACCTTTGATCGCCCGCGCGGTCGCCGGTCTCGATAATAATACCGGCGAAAATCGCCGCACACTCTATGAGCGCGCGCGCACCGCGTTGGTCGCGCAGTTGCGCAGCATCAGCCCGGCGCTCAACGAGAGCGACATCACCCGCGAACGCCTGGCGCTGGAAGACGCAATCCGCAAAGTCGAGAGCGACGCGGTGCGCCGCGGCCGTGGCGAGTATCAAGAAGACGACCAATTCCCCGATACCGGCGAAGTCGCCGCATCGTCGCGTCCGCCGTCGATACGCCCGTCAGGCCCATCCTTGAGCGACCAGGGCCTGCAAGGTTTCCGCCAGACCGTCGCCGAGGCGCAAGGCTTGGGCGATGCGTCGGCGCAAGCATCGAAATCTGCGCGTCAAGCCTATGACGCGGTGCCCGAGGCAGAACGCCGCGCGCCTTATTCGCCGCGTGATCGCGGCTTCGGCAGCGAGGTCGCGCCGCCGCCGGAAAGCTTTGCCGCCGAGCCTGCCGCGCTGCTACCGCACGAGGAACCGTCACCGATTGAGCAGCCCCATGGCGAGGCGCCGCGCGTTGCGGAAAGCCCGCCGCCGGCCGGTTCGCTCGAACCGGAGACCATGCCGGAGACGCTGCCGGAGTTCGACCCGGCGCCGAACTCGGTGCAGGAATCGGCGTCGGAATCATTTCGGCAATCGCTGCCGGACTCCCGGCGCGAACGGCCGCCGGTGCCTCCGCGCTATGACGAAGTCGAGGAGGAGTATCGCGGCCCGCGCCGCTCCTATCGCGGCGCGATAAAGTGGCTGATCATTTTGTTGCTGGTCGGTGGCGTCGCCGGCGCCGGTTATTGGCAACGCGCGCAGATCGGCGCCGTGGTCGCTTTGCTGCGCACCAGCGCGCCAACTCCGGCGCAACGCCAGGCCGCGCCAGAACGCCCGAAGATCACCGACCGCGTCGGCTCCAACGAGGCGCCGCGCTCGGCGACCGCGCCGACCGCCGACGTGGCGCAGAAGGTCGTGCTGTATGACGAGGACCAGGCCGATCCGCAGGGCAAGCGCTATGTCGGCTCCGCCGTCTGGCGCACCGAGACGGTGTCGCCAGGCCCGGGATTGGCGCCCGAGCTTGCGATCCGCGCCGACGTTGATATTCCCGAGCGGCGCATGCGGATGTCATGGTCGCTCCGACGCAATACCGACAAGGCGCTGCCGGCCAGCCACACCATCGAAATTTTATTCACGCTGCCGGCCGATTTTCCCGAAGGCGGCATCGCCAATATTCCCGGCGTGTTGATGAAGCAGAACCGAGCAGACCCGCGGCGTGCCGCTGGCCGGTCTCGCGGTGAAGGTCACCAACGGATTTTTCCTGATCGGGCTGTCGGCCGCCGAAGTCGATCTGCAACGCAACATCCAGCTGCTCAAGGAGCGGTCCTGGTTTGACATTCCGGTCGTCTACAACAACGGCAAGCGCGCCATTCTTGCGGTGGAAAAAGGCCCGCCCGGCGAGCGCGTGTTCGAAGAGGCGTTCCGCGCCTGGGGGCAGTGAGTTCGCCCCGCACGCGAGCCCTTGCCGCAGGTGGCAGGAATACTAGATAGCGCGTCACGGTCAACACTGGGGGAACAACGATGTTCGACACGATCTGGTCATGGCTGGTGCACCCTGACACCTATCAAATGACCTGGTGGGTGCTGATCTGCGTCGGCTGGTTCGGCATTGCGACCGAACTGCGGCTCAAGCGCATCGAGGCGAAGCTCGACGCACATATCGCGGGACAGACCAAGCCACTCCCCTGAGCGGAGCGCGTCAGCGCGCCATGCATTCCCTGACGAAGCGGCGGCGCTTGAAGACTGACAGCCTTTGCTGCTTGGCCTCCTTGGTGCACGACCTGCGCTTGTCGGCGCGCGCCTGGATTGAGCTTTCCAATTTCTGATTCGACTGCTCGATCCTGGTGCGCTCTTCGATCTGGTGCTGTTCCAGTGCCTTGCGCCGTTCGGCGGCCGAATGCGTTGAGGCCGTTTGCGAATATCCGGGCGCGCCTGCCCACAGCGTGAGCCCGACGATACTAGCAGTCATCAGGATGGCGGTACGGCGCATTTCCTTGTCCTCTTTTGAAGTAGTAAAAGCATATACGGGATCGGTTCCGGAACAAATTTGGCCATTTCGCTGGCCATAAAAAAATAGTGCGCTTCAGTGGCCCCTTGTGTCTTTCTTTAATGACGGCCGCCAGCCGCGTCTTCTACTGCTTGCGGCGGCGGTGCCCATAAGCCCGCCATTACACTGACTGATCGAAGAGGCGCCACACCTTCGATCGAAAAGGCCGCCGAAAGGCGGTCTTTTCTTTTAACGGCATGAAAAAGCGGCGGAGCCGGGAGGCGCCGCCGCTTGAACTATCGAACTACGCACCGCCGACGAAGGCAGTGGGACTTAATGCGCCGCAAGGGCGCCCTGTGGCTGCGGCGTCTCCATCTTGGCGACCCCGGCGGTGACGGCCTTTTGCACCTTCTCGAAGGCGCGCACCTCGATCTGGCGCACCCGCTCGCGCGACACGCCGAACTCGTCGGCGAGTTCTTCCAGCGTTATCGGGTCGTCGGCGAGGCGGCGCGCCTCGAAGATGCGCCGCTCGCGGTCGTTGAGCACGGTGAGCGCGTCACCCAGCGCCTTGCGGCGGTTGTCGAGCTGCTCGGTTTCTTCCAGCACGCGCTCCTGCGACGGGCTGTCGTCGGCCAGCCAATCCTGCCATTCGCCGGCATCGCCGTCGTCGCGGATCGGCGCGTTCAAAGACGCATCCCCGCCGAGCCGGCGGTTCATGTCGACGACGTCCTTCTCGGTGACGCCGAGCCGCTTGGCGATAGTTTGCACCTGGTCGGGGCGAAGGTCGCCCTCCTCGAGCGCGGAGATTTTGCTTTTCGCCTTGCGCAGGTTGAAGAATAATTTCTTCTGGTTGGCGGTGGTGCCCATTTTCACCAGCGACCACGAGCGCAGGATGTATTCCTGGATCGACGCGCGGATCCACCACATCGCGTAGGTCGCGAGGCGGAATCCTTTTTCCGGTTCGAAGCGCTTGACCGCCTGCATCAGGCCGACATTGCCTTCGGACACGACTTCGCCGATCGGCAGGCCGTAACCGCGATAACCCATGGCGATCTTGGCGACCAGGCGCAGATGGCTGGTGACGAGTTTGTGCGCGGCGTCGGTGTCGCCGTGCTCACGCCAGCGCTTGGCCAGCATGTATTCTTCCTGCGGCTCCAGCATCGGGAACCGGCGGATTTCATCGAGATAGTGGCTGAGACCGGATTCGGTCTTGAAGATCGGCAGTGTTGCCGCACGGGCCATGTCAGCGCCCTCCTAGTTGCCCCCGAAGATCGGCGGGCTGTTGTCGCCGCCGCTCCCCGAGCCGACGGCGCAGTCTTTTGTTTCGCAGTTGCAGCATACCGGACTAGCCTCCCGTTTGAAAGGAACGCGCCGTCACGTCGGCGTGACCCTTCAACGCAGCAAAAAATCGACCCAAGCCGTTGTCGGAATTGGAATTTTCAGCGCGCCAAAGCCCCGCCTGACCGGGCGAGGGCTGTTCGTAAACGGACAAGGTCGCCCGGCAGTTCCGATTGGAACTCCAAGGTTTTTCCGGTGGTGGGGTGTGCAATGCCGAGCAAATAAGCATGAAGCGCCTGCCTTTCAAGAGCCTCCAGCGCCGTCTTGGCGTCGGGCCCCAGCCGGCTGGCCTTGGTCTTGAAGCCGGGGCCGTAGGTCGCATCGCCCAGAATCGGATGGCCGATATGGGCGAGATGGACGCGGATCTGGTGGGTGCGGCCGGTTTCCAGTTGGCAGGAAATCAGGGAGGCGACGGTTTTGCCGTCGGCTCCGGCGTAGCGCTCCAGCACCTGCCAGTGCGTGATCGCCTCGCGTCCGCCCTCGCGCACCGCGCGCTTGTCACGGGCATGCGGGTGGCGCTCGAGCGGCGCGTCGATGGTGCCCTTCGGCCGCTCCGGCGCGCCCCAGACGAAGGCGAGGTAGCCGCGCTTGAGCGGGCCGGTGCGGCCGTGGTCGGCGAATTGCGCGGCGAGCGAAGCATGCGCGCGGTCGTTCTTCGCCACCACCATCAGCCCGGTGGTGTCCTTGTCGAGCCGGTGCACGATGCCGGGGCGTTTGATGCCGCCGATGCCGGACAGGCTGTCGCCGCAATGGGCGATCAGCGCGTTGACTAGTGTGCCGGAGGAGTGACCGGGAGCAGGGTGCACCACCAGGCCCTTCGGCTTGTCGATCACGATAATATCGTCGTCCTCGTAAACCACGTTAAGTGGGATGTTCTCGCCTTCGGGCTCGGCGGCTTCGGCTGGCGGCACATGGACGGTGACGCGGTTGCCGGTTTTGACGTGATGGCCGGGATCGTCGATGGTGCGATTGTCGATGCTGACTTCGCCGGCGAGGATCAGCGCTTTCAGCCGCGAGCGAGACAATGCCGGGATGCGCGCGGCGAGCACTCGGTCGAGCCGGATGCCGTCGTGCTCGTCGTCGACGGTGATCGTCTCGGTTGCGTTCTGATCCTGCACTCTTTGCTTTCGTCCTGAGATTTTCGATGTCCGAACTGCCAGCCGACCCCGAAGCCACTGCCGCGATTGCCAAAGTGAAACGGCTGATGCTGCTGGTCAGCGCGGCCACGCTGATCGCGCTTGCGGTGGTTCTCGGCATCATCGGCTATCGCGTTTTCAATGCCGGGGGAAGTGCGTCGCCGGTCGCCGACCGGATTTTGCCGTTGCCGCCCGGCGCCAAAGTGCAGTCATCGACGATATCCGAGGGCCGCATTGTCGTGACGATTGAGATCGGCGGCGCGGCGGAAATTCTCAGTTTCGACCAGAAAACACTGAAGCCGCAGGGCCGCATCCGGCTTGCGCCGCAATAGCGTCGAGCGCTATTTCTTCGGCGGCCGCCGTCCTTGTGCGGCTGCCGGATCGAGGCTATTTCAAAGGGAGCGCTTCAGCTCCCTTCGTCTAGCGGCCCAGGACGTCGCCCTCTCACGGCGAAAACAGGGGTTCGAGTCCCCTAGGGAGCGCCAATTTTTTGCGCTGTATCGCGTCGGTAGAGTCATGAAACGACCGTCCCGTTGGCAACGCGATCCTGAAGGCATGCGCAAGCGCATCTTGCGCGCGGCAACCGTCGAATTTGCCCGCTACGGGTTTGGCGGCGCGCGCATCGACCGCATCGCCAAGGTAGCCGGCGCCAACAAGCGCATGCTCTATTATCATGTTGGCGACAAGGAAGCGCTGTACCTCGCCGTGCTCGAAGGCGCCTACGACCATATCCGCGCCGCCGAACGCGAGCTCAACCTCGAAGCGCTCGGCGCCGGCGCGGCGATCGTCAAGCTCTTGACCTTCACCTGGCAATATTTTCTCGACAATCCGGAATTCCTCGCGCTGCTCAATGAGGAGAACCAGCATCGCGCCCGCCATCTCAAGCGGTCGCGGCGGGTGAAGGAGATGCACTCGCCCTTCGTCGCGTTGATCGCCGATATTTTGCGGCGCGGCGCCGCGAGCGGCGAATTGCGCAAAGGCATCGACCCGGTGCAGCTCTATATCTCGATTGCGTCGCTGTCTTATTTCTATCAATCGAACAGCGCGACGCTGAGCGTCATCTTCGGCCGCGACCTGCTATCGGAACCTGCCAGGGCCAAGCGGCTCGCCCATATGACCGACCTGGTGCTGGCGGCGCTGCGGCCTGCGGCGATGGACGCGCTTGACCCTGACTTGACGCCGCCTGTAGGATTTAACCAACGGGTTAAAATCTAAACATCGCCGGTAAAGGCGGGAAGTTCGGGAGGAGGGCGGCGATGGCCGCGTCGAACGTCGGTTTTCTGCAGCGCATGGTGCAGTCCGCCTGGGTGCGGCCGCTGCTGTTTCTGCTGCTGCTGGTGGTGATGTGGGATCTGGCGATCCGCATTTTTCGTATCCCGCCCTACCAAATCCCGAAACCCGAAGACGTGCTGCGCACGTTGTGGGCCGACGGGCCGCAACTGCTGGCGCAAGCTGTGCCGACCACGATCGCCACCGTTCAGGGCTTTTTGCTTTCGGCGATCTTTGGCATCGCCATCGGTGTTTTGATCGTCGGCTCGCGCACCGTCGAGAGCTACATTTATCCGCTGCTGGTGTTCTCGCAGTCGATTCCGAAGATCGCGATCGCGCCGTTGTTCGTGGTGTGGTTCGGCTTCGGCATGTTTCCGAAAGTACTGTCGGCGTTCATGCTGGGCTTCTTTCCGGTAGTCGTCTCCGCCGTGCAGGGCTTCAAGTCGGTCGAGCCCGACATGCTCGATCTTGCGCGCGCGATGGAAGCAAAGCCGCTGCAGATTTTCCGCATGGTGCGGTTTCCGCACGCGATGCCGGCCATCTTCGCCGGGCTGAAAGTCTCGATCACGCTCGCCGTGGTCGGCGCCGTAGTCGGTGAATTCGTCGGCTCGAATAACGGGCTTGGCTTTGTGTTGCAGCGCTCGATCGGCAATTTCGAGCTGCCGACCATGTTTGCCGCGCTGGTCATTCTGTCTCTGATCGGCGTGGTGCTGTTCTGGATACTTGACGTCATCGAACGGCTGGTCATTCCCTGGCACGCCAGCCAGCGCCAGGACGTCATGCTTGCGGCTTAACAAACGAAACTAGAACGGGAGGATGCAATGTTGAAATCGATCTTGGCGGCGCTGTTCGCCGTGCTGCTTGCCGGCCCCGCTTTCGCGGCCGACAAGGTGACACTGATGCTCAACTGGTACGTCTATGGCGAGCACGCGCCGTTTTATTACGGGCTGGAGAAGGGCTACTTCAAGGACGCCGGCATCGATCTGGAGATCCAGGAAGGCCGCGGCTCCGGCACCGTGACGCAAGTGGTGGCGGCGAAGACCGTGCAATTCGGCTATGTCGACGTGCCGACCATGATGCGTGCGGCCGTCAAGGGCGCGCCGGTCGAGGCGGTTGGCGTAGCGTTGCAGACCAATCCGATGTCGGCGATGGGCTTCGTCGACAAGAACATTAAGAAGCCGGAAGACATCAAGGGCAAGACGGTTGCCACCACGCCGGGCGATTCGATGTCGCAGATCTGGCCGCTGTTCCTGAAGAAGACCGGCCTCAAGGAAAGCGACTTCAAGACTGTATCGGGCGACGCCGTCACCAAGCTCAACGCGGTGATCAACGGCCAGGCGGATCTGCTGCTCGGCTACGTCATGGATCAGAGCATGAAGATCAAGGACGCGACCGGCAAGGACGTGTACCCGATCAAGTTCGCCGACTACGGCGTCAACCTGGTGTCGTCCGGCGTGATCGTGAACAGGGACTGGCTCAAGGACAACGGCGATCTGGTGAAGCGCTTCATGTCGGCGGCCACCAAGTCGGTCGAGGAAGCCTCCAAGCATCCGAAGGAAGCGGCGCAGGCGATCCTCACCGCCAATCCGAAGGGCGGCAAGATCGAGACGCTGACCCAAGGCTTCGAGCTGACGATCCCGCTCTACAAGGATCCGTCGGGAAAGAAGAACCGGCCGTTCAATGTCACCGACGCCAACATGAAGGACACCGTCGACGTCATGGTCGAGTACGGCGGCCTGGAAGCCAAGGCGAAGGACGAGCTCAAGAGCTACTACACCAACGCCTATCTGCCGGCTGGCAGCGGCTCGTAACCGGGTAATGGCCGCGAGCAACCTGAAAATCGTGGCCGAACAATCGAGGCGCCCCGTCATTGAATTGCGGGGCGTCTCGAAAACCTATCGCACGCGCGACGGCGAAGTGCCGTCGCTGCGTCCGATCGATTTCACCGTCGGCGACGGAGAATTCGTCGTCGTGGTCGGGCCGTCCGGCTGCGGCAAGACCACGCTGCTCAAGATGATCGCCGGCCTGTTGCCGCCGAGCGAAGGCGAAATCCGCGTCGAGGGTCAGACCATCACCAGGCCGCACGGCGGCGTCGGCATCGTATTCCAGACCGCGATGCTGCTGCCGTGGCGCAGCGTATTCCGCAACGTGATGATGCCGGTCGAGGTCAAGGGCCTGCCGCGCGAGGAATACGAAGCTCGCGCCCATGCGCTGCTGAAGATGGTCGGCCTGCAGGATTTCGAGAAGAAATACCCCTGGCAGTTGTCCGGCGGCATGCAGCAACGCGCTTCGATCTGCCGCGCGCTGGTCCACGACCCGAAGATCGTGCTGATGGACGAGCCGTTCGGTGCGCTCGACGCCATGACAAGAGAACGAATGAACGTCGAGCTCCAACGCATCCAACGCGAAACCAAGAAAACAGTGTTGCTCATCACTCACTCGATCCCGGAAGCCGTGTTCCTCGCCGACCGCGTGATGGTGATGTCGGCGCGGCCCGGCAATATCGCCGCGGTTTACGATGTGCCGCTGCGGCGGCCGCGCTCGCTCGACATGCTGTCGGACCCGGCCTTCGTGGAGTTGACGCAGACTATCCGCGCGCATTTCTCCGACGCCCACCTCGATTGATCTCATGCCGCCCCGTATCGCCTTGAAAAGTATTGAGTTTTCGGAACGGCGCGTGCGATTCCGGCACCCATTCCGTTTCGGCGCGGTGACGGTCAATGAGGCGCCGCAGCTTTTTGTCCATGCCGGTATCGAGGTGGACGGCAAGCGCAGCGAAGGCGCTGCGGCGGAGCTGATGGTGCCGAAATGGTTCAACAAGGATCCCGCGCTTACTACCGATGAGACGGTCGATCAGTTGCGCCAGTCAGCCGAAATCGCACGTGGCATTTATCTGGAAAAGCACGCGCCAGACACTGCGTTTGGCCTGCACGCCGCCTGCATCGGAGCGCAGGTCGCCGCCTGCGGCAAAGCCGGCATCCCGGCGCTGGCGGCGGCCTATGGCCCGGCGGAAATCGACAAGGCCATCCTCGACGCTTTGCTGAGAGCCACGAGCACGGATTTTTTCATTGGCATGCGCGGCAATATCGTCGGCCTCGACGCACGGCTGACTCCCGACCTTGATAACGCGGCGATTTCGGGTTTTCTCGGCAGCCGCAAGCCGTCGCCGCAGATCGCGGTGCGCTACACGATCGGGATGTTGGACGAGATCGATAGCGTCCGCGAAGCGGTCGGGCAGGGCTATTCCTACTTCAAGATCAAGTTCTGCGGCGATCCGGTCAAGGATCGCGCCCGGCTGGTCGAGATCGTCGCTGCGCTCGGCGACACCGACTATCGCGCGACCGCCGACGCCAACGAGCAGTACCGCAGCTTTGCCGACCTCAAGGCGATTATCGAAGCGATCCGCACCGATCTAGCGCTAGCGTCTTTGGCGAAGCGCCTCCTGTATATCGAGCAGCCGTTCGCGCGCGAGGACACCTGGAATTCCGACCTCGGCACGCTCGGCCGCGAGACGGGTTTCATCATCGACGAGGCGGATGACAGTTACGATGCGTTCCTGCGCGCGAAGAAACTCGGCTACCACGGCGTTTCCTCGAAATCGTGCAAGGGCATCTATAAGTCACTGCTCAACGGCGTTCGCGCCGCCAAATGGGGCAACGGATATTTCGTCACCGCGGAGGATCTGACCTGCCAGACCGGTCTCGCCGTGCAGCAGGATAACGCGCTGGTGGCGTTCCACGGCCTCGAACACGCCGAGCGCAACGGGCACTATTATGTCGACGGCTTTGCCGAAACGCCGGCCGCCGAAGCGCAAGCGTTTCTTACCGCGCATCCAGATCTTTACATCCAGCAGGGCGGCAAAGTGCGGCTCGCCATCCGCGACGGCGCGCTCTCGACCCGCTCGCTTACGGTCTCGGGCTTCGCCTGCGGCGTGCGCCCCGATCAGGTCGGGCCGCGCGCCGCACAACAACAAAAGGTCAAGGAGTACGGCACGTGAGTACCAGGCGGCTTGGCATCATTATGAACGGCGTCACCGGACGCATGGGTACCAATCAGCATCTGGTGCGCTCGGTGCTGGCGATCCGCGCGCAAGGCGGCGTCAAGCTCAAGAACGGCGACGTAGTGATGCCGGATCCGATCCTGATTGGGCGCAATGCGGAGAAGACCTCGGCGCTCGCCAAGCAGCACGGGGTAGAGCGCTGGTCGACCGATCTTGCCAAAGCGCTCGCGAACAAAGATGACGAGCTGTTCTTCGACGCCGCGACGACGCAGATGCGGCCAAAGCTGCTGGAGCAGGCGATCGCTGCTGGCAAACACGTCTATTGCGAAAAGCCGATCGCGACGACGCTGGCGGAGGCCCTAAAGGCCTGCCAATTGGCGGAGAAGGCGGGTATCAAGAACGGCGTAGTGCAGGACAAGCTGTTCCTGCCGGGGCTTCTCAAGCTCAAGAAGCTGCGCGACGACGGCTTCTTCGGCCGCATGCTCGCGGTGCGCGGCGAGTTCGGCTACTGGGTGTTTCCGGGCGACGACCAGCCGGCGCAGCGCCCGTCATGGAATTACAAGCTCGACGAGGGCGGCGGCATCATCCTCGACATGCTGTGTCACTGGCGCTACGTGCTCGACAACATCTTCGGCGAGGTCAAGGCGGTGTCCTGCCTCGGCACCACGCATATTCCGAAGCGCTGGGATGAGAACAGCAAACCTTATGAGGCCGACGCCGATGACGCCGCTTATGCTACCTTCCAGCTCGACGGCGGCGTGATCGCCAACATCAATTCATCATGGTGCGTGCGGCCCTATCGGGACGATCTCGTCACCTTCCAGGTCGACGGCACCAACGGCTCGGCGATTGCCGGGCTGCATGACTGCATGATGCAGCCGCGCCAGGCGACGCCGCGGCCGGTCTGGAATCCGGATCAGAAACAGATGCTCGACCTCTATGCATCGTGGCAGCCGGTGCCTGACGAAAAACAATATGACAATGGCTTCAAGGTGCAGTGGGAGATGTTCATCCGTCACATGATCGACGGCGAACCGTACAAGTACACGTTGCGTGAGGGTGCCAAGGGTCTGCAACTGGTCGAAGCCGCGACGCAAAGCTGGAAGGAGCGGCGCTGGGTCGACGTTCCGGTGCTGTGAGGTGACGTCATGAACAAGCCGCAGAAGCCATTCCAGGCGTTGTCGATCAAGCTGCCGCGCACTGATCGCTCGATCGAGATATTTCACCTTTCCGAGCCGAGGAATTTTCCGACGCGTACCAAGAGCAAGCTAAACCGTACCGCCTTCGCGGCGGCACACGTGGTGGCCGACCCGAAAGCCGACAATGATCCGTTGCTCGACTGCAATATCGACTGGGACCGGACCATCGCGTTCCGCGAGCATTTGTGGCGCCTCGGCCTCGGCGTCGCCGAAGCGATGGATACGGCGCAACGCGGCATGGGAGTCGACTGGCCGACCTCGCTCGAACTGATCAAACGCTCGGTCGCGGCCGCGAAAATCTGCGGCGGCACGGTGTTTTCCGGCTGCGGCACCGACCAATTGGCGCCGCAGGACGCCAAAAGTCTCGACGATGTGATCCGCGCCTACGAGGAACAGGTCGAGGCGATCGAGGCCGTTGGCGGCCGCATCGTGCTGATGGCCTCGCGCGCGCTGGCGCGGGTCGCCAAGTCGCCGGACGACTACACCAAGGTTTATGACCACATCCTCGGCGGCGTGCGCGAACCGGTCATCATCCACTGGCTGGGCGACATGTTCGATCCGGCGCTGGCCGGTTACTGGGGCGCGCAGAACCTCGAGACGGCGATGGACACCGCCGTCGATATCATCAACGGCCATTCCGACAACGTCGACGGTGTGAAAATCTCGCTGCTCGACAAGGATAAAGAGATCGCGATGCGCCGCCGCCTGCGGCAGGGCGTGCTGATGTATACTGGCGACGATTTCAACTACGCCGAGCTGATCGCCGGCGACGACAAGGGTTACTCGCACGCGCTGCTGGGCATTTTCGATTCGATCGCGCCCGCGGCGTCCGCCGCGCTGACGAGCCTCGCGGCCGGCGACACCCAGACGTTTCATCAGATACTGGCGCCGACCGTGCCGCTGTCGCGGCATATTTTCCGCGCGCCGACGCGCTTCTACAAGACCGGCGTGGTTTTCATGGCCTATCTTAACGGCCACCAGGATCACTTCACGCTGGTTGGCGGCCAGGAAAGCGCACGTTCGACGGTGCATCTCGCGGATATCTTCCGGCTCGCCGACAAGGCCGGGCTACTGCGCGATCCGGAGGCCGCGGTGTCGCGGATGCGCACGGTGATGGCGACGCGCGGCATCGACGCCTGATGCGCGACCTCTCGCGCGATCATCATTGGCTCTCGCTCAACACCGCGACGGTACGCAAGCAGGGCTCGCTGCTCGACATCATCGAAGCCTGCGCGCGCCACGGCATTCGTGCGATCGATCCGTGGCGCGATCAGGTCGCGGCGGTCGGGCTCGATAGCGCCGTCAAGGCGGTGCGCGACGCCAAGCTCGAACTGTCCGGTTATTGCCGCGGCGGCATGTTTACCGCCGACGCCGCGCACCGCATGGAAGCGCGCGATGACAACCGCCGTGCCGTCGACGAAGCCAAGGCGCTCGGCGCGCCCTGCCTGGTGCTGGTAGTCGGCGGCCTGCCGCAATACTCGCGACCGGGCAGCACGCCGAGCAAGGACATCTGGGCCGCGCAGGCCCAGGTTGAGGACGGCATCGCCGAATTGCTGGAATATGCGCGCGCCGCCAACATGCCCTTGGGCATCGAGCCGCTGCATCCGATGTTCGCGGCAGACCGCGCCTGCGTGAATACGATGCGGCAGGCGCTCGACATCTGCGACCGGCTCGATCCATCGCACAGCGGCATGCTCGGCATCGCGATCGACGTCTATCACGTATGGCTCGATTTTGAGCTGTTCGAACAGATTAGGCGCGCCGGCCGCAATCGGCTGCTGGCCTTTCATGTCTGCGACTGGCTGGTGCCGACCACCGACATGCTCAATGATCGCGGCATGATGGGGGACGGCGTCATCGATATTCCGCGCATCCGGAGAGAAGTCGAAGCGCAGGGCTTCAACGGCTATGTTGAGGTCGAGATATTCTCAAATCGATGGTGGGGTATGCCGCTCGATGAGGTTATGACGACATGCATCGCCCGCATGAAGTCAGTAGTCTGAGCGCCCATGGCCTCCGTTTCCATTCCTGCTGACTATCGCTTGCGGCTTCCCGGTCCGACCGAGGTGCCCGACCGGGTACGTAACGCCATGACCTTGCCGGTGGTGTCGCACCGTGGGCCTGAATTCCGCGCGATCCTTGGCGATACGACGGCGATGCTGCGCAATGTGTTCGGCGCTAAAGGCGACATCTTTACGCTCGGCTGTTCGGGCACCGGCGGCATGGAGGCCGCGCTCGCCAATGTGCTGACGCCGGGTGATGCCATCCTGGTGGTCGTATGCGGCCAGTTTGGCGAGCGTTTCGTCAGCATTGCTGAGGGGATGGGTGCGGCGGTCGATCGCGTTGAGGTGCCATGGGGTCAAGTGCCTGACCCGGCCGCTGTCGCGCAACGCATCAAGACACGCGCCTATCGTGCCGTAGTCTGCGTGCACAATGAGAGCTCGACCGGCGTGGTCACCGACATTGCCGCGATCGGCAAATTGCTGGCCGGCACGGAAACGCTGCTGATCGTCGACTCCGTGAGCGGCGCCGGCGGCATCGATCTGCGGATGGACGAATGGGGTGTCGATATTCTTGTCGTCGCCTCACAGAAAGCGCTGATGTGCCCGCCGGGGCTGGCGTTGATCGCCGTGAGCGACAAGGCGATGCGGGTCATCGAGGCGGCGACTGCCGTGCCACGCTTCTATTTCGATTTGCGCAAGGCCAAGGCATCGCTGCTCAAGGGCGAGACGGCATTCACGCCGCCGGTGCCGTTGATCGCGGCGTTGCGCGAAGCACTGACGATGATGCACGAGGAGGGTCTGCCCGCCGTGTTGATCCGGCATCGCCGCGTGTCTGCGGCGCTGCAGGCCGGCTGTGTCGCGCTCGGCTTGCCGATGCTGCCGCCGCCGAAGGCCCAATCCGCGACGGTGACGGTTGCTTTGGTGCCGGAGGGCCTCGAGGGCGGCGCCATCGTCCGCCACATGTACTCGCGCTTCCACACCGTCATCGCCGGTCAACGCACCAAACTGCAAGGCCGCGTGATCCGGTTTGGCACCATGGGCGCGATCGGACCCGACGACATTCTCACCGATTTGCAACAGCTCGAAGCGATCCTGCGCGATCTGGGGCATTCTGTGATCGCCGGTGCCGGGACAAAAGCCGCCGAGGCCGCACTGGCGCGGTGACTGCTTCTTGTTTGGGCTTTTTGCGATATGCTCACGTATAGTCACGCTTCAACGAGGCGGCGCAGACCGCCACGCCAGTCGCGTTAGGGAGGAACACATGCTGATCCGCCGTCTTGCCGTGCTGTTGCTTGCAGCCGCCGCCATCGTGAGCGCGGGCTCTGCCTTCGCGCAGAACAAGGTCGTGGTTTATTCCGCCAATGATGCCAACCTCAATCGCTTCGTGTTCGACGCGTTCACCAAGGAAACCGGGATCGCGGTCGAGGGCATCGAGGCGGGATCGGGCGTTCTGTTTCGCCGGATCGCGTCCGAGCACGAAAGGCCGCTGGGCGACATTGTGTGGGGCGTCAGCCGTATCTTGCTGCAGTCCAATAAGACGCAGCTTGCGCCCTATGCGTCGAAGAACAAGGACGCGGTGCCGGCGCAGTTTCGTGATCCGGATGATCTATGGATCGGCACCAATGTGCATCTGCTGGTGATCCTGCAGAATACCAAGCTGGTGCCCGCCGACGCGGGCCCCAAGACCTGGGCCGACCTGCTCGATCCGAAGTGGAAGGATAAAGTCGCCTTCACCGATCCGGGCAATTCCGGCTCCGCCTACACCAACGTCACCATGCTGGCGCAGTTGTGGGGCGGCGATGCCGGCTGGGAAAAAGTCTCGCGTCTGTTGGCCAACACCAAGGTTCTCAATCGATCGACCCTGGTGTTCCAGGGCGTGGGCAATGCCGAGTTTCCGCTTGGCATGTCGCTCGAATACGCGGGATTGCAGTGGGCTGGCGGCGGGGCCCCGGTGAAAGTGATTTATCCGCAGGATGGCACGGTGGCGCAGATGGAAGGCGTCGCCGTCATCAAAGGCGGGCCGCATCCCGAACCCGCCAAGCAATTCGTCGATTACATTACGCGGCTGGATGTTCGCGAGCAGATCTTGCGACAATTCTTCCGGCGGGCCGCCCGGCAGGACCTCGACCTGACCAAGCTGCCGGTGCAGATGCCGGCCCTCAAGGACGTGAAGATCGCCAATTATGACGAGGAAGGTTGGACGGCGAAACGCACCGAAACGCTGCAGAAGATTCAAGATATCGTGCGCAATACTCGGTAGGCGAATATCCTGAGAGGCGTCGGGCGTGACCTCGATAACGATCGACGCAGTTGCGCGCAGCTTCGGTAGCGTCCCCGCCGTCGACAACGTTTCGACTGCGATTCGCGACGGCGAGTTTTTTACGCTGCTCGGGCCGTCCGGCTGTGGTAAGACCACATTATTGCGGATGGTGGCAGGGTTTTGCGCACTCGATCGCGGTCGCATCCTGTTCGGCGATGAGCGGGTAGATACCTTGCCGCCGCACCGGCGCAACACCGGAATGGTGTTCCAGAATTATGCGGTATTCCCGCATCTGACGGTTGGCGACAATGTCGCCTATGGATTGCGCGCGCGAAATGTAGCGAAGGCCGAGATCGGCGAACGGATTTCGCGGGTGTTGAAGCTCATCCAGCTCGGCGGCTACGAAACGCGCTGGCCGCACCAGTTGTCGGGCGGGCAGCTGCAGCGCGTGGCGATCGCGCGCGCCGTGGTGATAGAGCCGCATGTGCTGTTGTTGGATGAGCCGCTGTCCAACCTTGACGCCAAGCTGCGGGTCGAGATGCGCGCGGAAATCCGGCGTTTGCAAAAGACGCTCGGCATCACGGTCATCTATGTCACCCACGACCAGGAGGAAGCGCTGTCGATGTCCGACCGCATCGCGGTAATGCGCGCGGGCCGTCTCGAGCAGGTGGGGGAGCCGCGGTCGATCTACGAGCAGCCGGCGACTCCCTTCGTCGCCAAGTTCGTCGGCACCACCAACCTGCTGAGCGGCGTCGTGACGCAACGCGAAGGCGACCACGTCACGGTCGACGTTGATGGAACCCGCATGCACATCCGCACCAAAACAGGGGAGGCCGGCGATCGCGTGGAATTGTCGCTGCGGCCGGAAGCGCTTCGATTGCTGGCCGTCGGAGAAGCGCCGCCGACTGGCTGGGCCGTGCTGGCCGGTGGTCTTGAGGACGTCGAATATCTCGGCGCTGCGACGCGGCTGAACATGCGGCTTCCCAGCGGCACGGTGGTGCAATTGATGGCCGAAGGAGCACCGGCAGGAAGCGCGATGACGGTCGCGTACGATCCCGCCCGCGCGGTGGTGTGGAGGGCAGGCGGGTGAGGGCATTCCTGCGCTGGCATGCTTTTACGCTTTTCATCGCGGCGGTCGCGGTGACGGTGCTTGGCCTGTTTTTTCTCATACCGCTCTGGAAGGTCTTCAATGCCAGCATTTTAGACGCGGCTGGCAAGACGTTCACGCTGTCGAATTACACCCACGTCTTGTCCAACAAGTTTTTTCTCAGTGGCCTGACTAATAGCCTAACGATCGCGGCGGCTGCGGCCGCGGTCACCATCATCATTGGCGTTCCTTTTGCATTCTGTGTCGCCCGCTTGCCGATGGCGGGCAAGTCCGTGCTGCTCGCCTTGGCGGCTTGCCCGCTGGTCCTGCCGTCCTTCGTCAGCGCCTATGCGCTGGTGCTGATGTTCGGCCGCGCCGGCATCGTGACCGGGTTTCTCCGCGGCCTGGGCATTCCATTTGAGTCGATTTACGGGATGAAAGGCATCGTCACGGCTTATGCGCTGACGCTCTATCCCTATGTCGTGCTGCCGACCGTCGCGGCCTTCAAGTCGGTGGATGTCTCGGTCGAGGAGGCGGCGCAGAATCTCGGCGCTTCGCCCGCGCGCACCTTCAGGACGGTGACGCTGCCGATCGTCTTGCCGTCGGTTCTAGCCGGTGGCCTGCTGGTCTTCATCGAGGCTCTGGAAAATTTCGGCGTTCCGTTTGTGCTGGCGGAGGACAGGCCGATTCTAGCGGTCGAGGCCTTCAAGCTTTTCGTCAGCGAGACGGCGGTCAATCCAGCGTCAGCGGGCGTGCTTGGCATGCTGCTGATTTTCTGCACAGTCGTAGCGCTAATCATTCAGCGTTACGTGCTGGCGCGGCGTTATTCGGTGACCGGCGCGCGGCGCTCGCCGCCTTTGCTGATCGTAAGCGGCGCCATGCGGGCGCTCGGCACGGTCTATTGCTGGCTGGTCGTCGGCGCAGCACTGGTGCCATTTATCGCCGTGATCGCCATCTCATTCATGCGCTTCAACGGCCCGGTCCTGCACTACGAGGCGTCGCTGGATAATTTCGTGCAGTTGCTCCAGCAGTCGTACCGGCCGCTGACCAATACGCTGCTGCTGTCGACGCTGGCCGCGATTGGCGCCACCTTGATCGGCGTTCCCATCGGCTATCTGCTGGTGCGGCGGCCATCCCGGCTGTCCGCGCTTCTCGATATCGTAGCGACCTCGCCTTTCGCTGTGGCGGGCACCGTGCTCGGCATCGGCCTGGTGCTGACCTACAGCAGCGGCTTCCTGATCCTGACGGGGACGTGGGTCATCATGGTAGTCGCCTATATCGTGCGGAAGCTGCCGTTCTCTGTGAAGTCGTCGAGCGCCATTCTGTACCAGATCGATCAAAGCCTGGAGGAGGCGTCGATCAATCTGGGCGTATCGCCGTCGGTGACGTTTCTGCGCGTTACGGTGCCGTTGATTTTGGGGGGCATTGTTGGAGGCACGGTATTGACCTTCGTGACGGTGGCGTCCGAACTGAGCTCCACGATTGTGCTTTATAGTGGTCCCTGGATGACCATGACGGTCACGATGTTTCAGGCGCTCGAGGGGACAAGTCCGGGTGTCGCTACCGCGGCGGCCACAATATTGATCGTGTTCACCGCCGTGCCGGTGGCGCTGGTGTACCGGCTGCTGCGGCGTCATGAGTTGTCCGTCCTGTAACCCGAGAAAGAGCTTCTTGCGATGATCGATCTACGCAGCGACACCATCACCCTGCCGACTGACGAGATGCGCGAGGCGATGCGCCGCGCCGAGCTCGGCGACGATTTGCGCGATCGCGATCCGACGGTGCGACGTCTGGAAGAAATGTCCGCGGCGGTGACCGGCAAGGAAGCCGGCTTGCTGGTGGCGAGCGGCACCATGTCCAATCTGGTGGCTCTGCTGACGAATGCCGATCGCGGCGGCGAGGTGCTGCTGGACGCGGAATGCCACATCATGCGCAGCGAACTGGGCGGCGTCGCCCAACTTGCGGGCCTGTTCCCGAGAATTTATCCGAGTCACCGCGGCGCGCCGGACGTCACGGCGTTGCGCGATCTCATAACTCCGAAGACCGTTCCGAACCGAATCGCCACGTCCCTGATTTGCGTGGAAACTTCGCACAATGACGCCGGCGGCGCGGTCGTGCCGCTCGCCTGTCTGTCGGCCTTGCGCAGTGCCGCCGCCGACAAGGGAATTCCGATTCATATCGATGGGGCAAGGTTGTTCAATGCGGCCGTCGCACTTGGTGTGCCGGCGGCGGAAATCTCCCGTTACGGCGACAGCGTCGGCTTCTGCATCAGCAAGGGTCTGAGCGCGCCGGTCGGATCCGTGCTATGCGGCACGGCATCGTTCATCGAGCGGGCGCGCGCCTATCGCCGCATGGTCGGCGGCGCGATGCGGCAAGCCGGCGTCATTGCCGCGGCCGGCGTGATTGCGCTGGAACACATGATCGACCGCCTCGCCGACGACCACAAACGCGCAAAGCGGATCGCGCAAGGCCTACACGGCATCAATCCGGCGCTGGTGGATCCGAAGCTCGTCGACAGCAACATCGTCATGGTCGACATCGGCCGTACCGGAAGAGATGCCAAGACGTGGATTTCGGCGCTGGCCGGCCGTGGTGTTCGGGCAGGGGACTGGAGTCCGACGGCATTGCGTCTGGTGACGCATCGTCATATCGACGACGCGGCCGTCGAACAGGCCATCGCGGCGTTCAGCGATCGCTGACGGCTCAATAGGTCATTGATCGAATTCTGACGGCGTGCTCCCATTCAGAAACCGCCGCATACGGGAGAAACCCATGCGCCTTGTTCCGCTCGCCGTCGCCATCGGTTTGGCATTTACGCTCGCCAGTTGCGGCAAACCAAATCCCGGCCCGAAGGGCGACGCCGGTCCGGCAGGTCCCCCGGGCCCACAAGGCGAGCGCGGCGTGACCGGCCCGCCCGGTCCTACGGGCCCGCAGGGGCCGCAAGGCACGCGCGGTCCAGCCACCGCGGTTCGAGTGGTGCGAAACGAGTGCGCCAGCACGACATGCCTCGCCGAATGTAATCAGGATGAGGTTCTGGTGACGGCCTATTGCGGGGTGACGCGGCGCGCCGTGACGGCGCTCACCGAGCGCTCGGTGTCATGCGGCGTCGTTCCGGATTCCACGAACAGTCCGATTGTCGCGGTGTGCCTCGGTAGCCCGGGGCAATGACGACGGATAAACCGTCCGCGTGGCCGACCGAACTGCGGCTGCACAAGGATCGCAAAACTCTCGGGGTAAAATTCGAGGCCGGCGAAAGCTTCGACCTGCCGGCGGAATATCTGCGGGTGAAAAGCCCGAGCGCCGAGGTGCAAGGGCATTCACCGGATCAGCGCCAGACGGTGCCCGGTAAGCTCAACGTCGCCATCATGGAAGTGCAGCCAATCGGCAATTACGCCGTGCGGCTGGTATTCGACGACATGCATTCGACTGGCATCTATAGCTGGGACTATCTGCGCGAACTCGGCCGCAATCACCGCGCGTACTGGCAGGATTATCTCAACGAACTCGCGGCCAAGAACATGACGCGCGAGCGCGCCTAGCGCAGCACGTAAACCGTCGTGCCGATCGGCACTCGCTCGTATAAGTCCTTCACATCTTCATTGGTCATGCGGAAACAGCCGGACAACTCGGCTTCGCCGATCGACTCCGGATCGTTCGAGCCGTGAATGCGGTACAGTGTCGAGCCGAGATACATCGCGCGCACGCCGAGTGGGTTGTTTTCATCGCCGCCCTTGATGAAGGCCGGCAGGCCCTTCTGACGCGCCCGCATTTGCGGCGGTGGCGTCCAGTCGGGATTCTCCTTCTTGGCGGTGACCTTGTGCACGCCCCCCCACTGGAAGCCGGCGCGGCCGACGCCGATGCCGTAGCGGATCGCGGAACCGCCGTCCTCCACGAAATACAGCCGGCGCTCCTTGGTGTTGATGACGATATCGCCCGGCCTGTATTTTCCTTCGAAACGCACCGTGCTGCGGCGGATCAACGAAATGCCGAGATATTTGCGCGGCGCCCCACCCGTGAAACGCTCTTCCGGATCGTTCGGATAGATAATCTCGGCAAAGCACTGGCCGATGTAGAAAAGGCAGAATAGCGCCAATAACCCGGCGGCAACGCGAGAACGCATGAAACACCTTTAACTCGGGGGAATATGTGGCGTCGTAGTAATCGAAGCGGCGAGGGCCCACAAGATCAATTGGGGCGGACCACCAGAAAGGTGATGTCTAGCCCGCACGTCTTGGTCATTGACGTAATGGCGACCCATCCTTCATGCTTAAAAATAGCACCGTGGCAGCCCGGAAGGGTCTCGCACGGAAAGAAGCCCCATCTTTTACGGGCCGGCATTATCATCAGGGAGGGATTTCTATGTTTCGCTCAGGATTATATGTGTCACTTGTCGCGGCGAGCTTCGCTTGCGCAGGCGGCGCGTTTGCGCAATCGACCGCGACGACTGTCTACATGCCTGCGGTTCTCGAAGAATCCGGCCCAGGCGCTGTGTCCGGCACCAATTTCCGCGATGGCCTTAAGCTTGCCGTTGAGGAGATTAACGCCAAGGGCGGCATCCTCGGCAAGAAAATCGACATGCCGGTATTTGACACGCAGAGCGAGGCGGGCGTGTCGCGCGGCTTGATCCAGAAGGTGCTCGACAACAAGCCTTACGTCGTGTTCGGCCCGGTCTATTCCGGCTCGGTGCTGGTCGACATGCAGCTCACGCAAGCCGCGGAAATTCCGGAAATCGTCGGCGGCGAGGCGGCAACGATCACGCAGAAGGGTAACCCTTACGTGTTCCGCACCTCGTTCGGCCAGCAGGCCAGCATGCCCAAGATCGCCAACTACATCCATGACGGTCTCAAGGCCAAGACGGTCGCCCTTATTTGGGTCAACAGCGATTTCGGCAAACCTGGCCGTGATAATTTCATGAAGGAAATGGCGTCGCGCAACATCAAGGTCGTCGCCGATATCTCTACTGAACTCGGCCAGACCGACTTCTCCGCCGACGTCATCAAGTTGAAGGCGGTCACGGCCGACGCGATATTCGCTTACGTCAACGAAGAAGAGTCCGCCCGTTTCCTGAGAGAAGCCAAGAAGCAGGGCATCAACCTTCCGATCGTCGGCGAGACGACGCTACTCAGTCAGAAAACGATCGAACTCGCCGGCGGTGCCGCTGAGGGCGCGCAGGGCCATGTTGCCCTCACCGTCGATGCACCCATTCCGGCGGTGCAGGCTTTCGCGGAAAAGTTTAAGAAGAGGTTCAACTACGTCTGCGATCACAACGGCATCAAGGGCTACACCGCCGTCTACTTCGTCAAATACGTGAGCGAAAAGATGGGCAAGTTCGATAGCAAGGGCTTCATCAACGTGGCTCACGGCTTGACCATCACGCCGAAGGACGAGCCCAACATTCTGATGGAAGCGACGTGGGACAAAAACGGCGACATTGATCGCGAGAGCTTCCTCGGCGAAGTCGTCGGCGGCAAGCAGAAGATCGTCAAAACTTTGCCGAAGCTCGGCCAATAAGGCTCTTCGTCATTGAAATCTCCCGCCCGGCTGTGTTGCCGGGCGGGAGCCAAACGGCGAGCGTCGATGGCATCGTTCATTCAGCTTTTGGTATCCGGTCTGGCGACCGGGGCGATTTACGCCCTCATCGCCGTCGGTTTTACGCTGCTGTGGCAGACGTCGCAGACCATCAATTTCGCCCAGGGCGAATTTGTCATGCTGCCGGCTTTTTTCATCCTGGAGGCGATGTATCTGGGGGCACCATTTTGGCTAGCCATCCTGATCGGCATCGCATTTTCGGCGCTGCTTCTCGGCCTCATGTTCAAGCTCATCATCGTCGATCCGATGCTCAAGCATGGCGTGCTGCCACTGGTGATATCCACCATCGCGCTATCGCTATTCATCAAAGAGATGACGAAAAATCTCTACAGCGCGAACGCGCAGCCATTCCCGGCGCTGGCGCCGCCGATCGACCTGCATTTTCTCGGCGCAGTGATCTCGACACAAAGCCTGGTCGTTCTGGCGGTGGCGATCGCGGCCGTTGTCGCGCTGCATCTCCTGCTACACAAAACCCGGCTCGGCCGCTCGATGCAGGCAACCGCGCAAAACCCGACGCTCGCGCGCATTCTCGGCATCCCGGTGCGGCGGATGGTGCTGTACACTTTCCTGATCAACGCTGTGCTTTGCGCCATCGCCTCCGTCCTGATCAGCCCGATTTATCTCGCTAAATTCATCAATGGCGAGGTTTTGGGCGTCGCGGCGTTTCTCGCCGCCATTATCGGCGGGTTCAATCAGGTGCGTGGCGCCATCTTCGGTGGCTTCATTCTAGGCATCCTCGATAATCTTTCGGCCGCCTACCTGTCGTCGACATATCGCGGCGCCTTTCCGCTGCTCATCCTGATCGCGGTCATCATGTGGCGCCCGCAAGGGTTGCTGGGCCGCGTCGAGGAGCGCACGGTATGAACCGGCTTGGTGTCGTCGCGGTCGCCGCCGGCGCCGCTCTTGCCATCTCGCTACCTCTCTTCCTCAAGCCATACGGCATCTACCTCAGCTCGAGTTGGGCGGTGCTCACGATCGCCGCCATGGGCCTCAATTTGACGCTTGGCTATGCCGGGCAAGTATCGCTGGCGCAGGGCGCATTCGTCGGCATCGGCGCTTACACGACCGCGTTGCTCACACTGGCCGGTTGCCCATACCCGATCGCGTTCGTAGCGGCCGGCTTACTGTGCTTCACGATCGGTTGGGTGCTCGGCTACCCAGCGCTGCGCGTGCAGCATCACTATCTTGCGTTCGTCACACTCGCGTTCACGACCTTGGTGTTTCTCGTCATGCGCAACGAGGAATGGCTGACCGGCGGCACTTATGGTCTGAGCGCAATTCCGCGTCCGACGATATTCGGCTGGTCGACCAACGGATCTGTGAGGTATTACTACTTCAGCCTCGGCGTGTTGACTGTGCTGGCGGCCGCCACATGGTGGATGCTGCGCTCGCCGTGGGGCCGTGCCTTTGTTGCCTTGCGCGAAAATCCGACTCGGGCGCTATCGCTCGGCCTCGACACGCGACGCTATACGCTGATGGCCTTCGCCATCGGCTCCAGCATCGGCGGCTTGGCCGGCGCGGTCCTCGCGCCCCTGGTGCAATACATCGAGCCGCTCTCGTTCGCGCTCAACTTGTCGCTCAATTTGCTGCTGATGGTGATCGTCGGCGGTAGCGGATATTTCTTCGGACCCTTTATCGGCGCGCTGGTCGCCGTCCTGTTGCCGGAATGGCTCCGCTTCATTCAGGGCTACTATCTCGTCTTCTATGCGGTGATGGTCATGGTGATGATGGCGTTCAGCCCGACGGGCATCCTTGGATTGGCGCAACGTATCGTCCGGGCGAGCGTGAAACGCAGCTCGCCGGCGCCGGCGCTACAGCCGGAGAGGACCAAGCCATGACGGCGGTCCTCTCGGTTTCCAATCTGAGCAAGCATTTCGGTGGCATCAGGGCGGTCAACGACGTTTCGTTCGAGGTGCATGAAGGCGAAATCCTCGGCATCATCGGGCCGAACGGCTCGGGAAAATCTACACTTTTCAATTGTGTCCTCGGCCAATTGACGCCGAACGAAGGCGAGGTGCGGGTCGATGGCCGGGTGACTACCGGCATGCGCCCATGCAACATCAACCGTCTCGGCGTCAGCCGCACATTTCAATTGCTGCAGGTGTTTCCGCAGCTCTCGGTGCAGGACAATCTGATTCTTGCCGGGCAGGAGCATCAGGGCTCGATGTATTCACGCTTGATCGGCCGCCCGGATGCCGGGCTCGCTGACACCGCCAACCAAATGATCGAATTCTTCCGTCTCTCGCATCTGGCCGACGAGCCCGCCGGGATGTTGAGCTACGGCCAGCAGAAATTACTCGACGCCGCGATGGCCTTCATGGCCGGGCCGCGGCTGGTGCTGCTCGATGAGCCGGCCGGCGGGGTCAATTTGACCATGCTCGGGCACCTGCGCGAGCGGTTGCAGGCGTACCATTCCGAGCGCAAGGCCACCTTCGTCGTCATCGAGCATCAGATGGAATTTGTCATGGCGCTCTGCACGCGCGTGCTGGTGCTGGCGGAAGGCCGTTTGATCGCCGAGGGGGCTCCGCAGGATATTCGCCGGAATCCGGCGGTGATCGAAGCGTACCTCGGACACTGAGCGGCGCACGATGAATCCAACAGAGCCTGTACTCGTTCTCGATGGGGTCGACGCCGGTTACGGCAAAATGACCATCCTCCATGGCATGAGTGCGAGCATTCACCGCGGCGCCATCACGACCGTGATCGGACCGAATGGTGCCGGCAAATCGACGATGTTCAAGACGGTATTTGGCTTGCTGCCGGTGCGCAGCGGCACGATTTCGCTGGATGGAAAGGACATCACGAATTTTTCGCCGCGGCAGATGCTCGACGCCGCGGTCGTTTATATCCCGCAAGGCCGCAACATTTTCCCCGAGCTTGGCGTGCGGCACAATCTGGAGCTCGGCGGCGTCGCGCTATCGGACCAGGCGAGCCTGCCGGCCCGCATGGATGCCATCATGCAGCGATTTCCGATGCTAAAGGACAAGGCGACGGCGCAGGCGTCCACGCTGTCGGGCGGCCAGCAGAAGATGCTGGAGGTGGCGCGCGGTCTGCTGCTCGATCCGAAATTGATCCTGATCGACGAGCCTTCGATCGGCTTGTCGCCGATCATGGTTCAGGAAGTTTTCACGATCCTCAAGGATTTACGCGATAAGGGGATCACGATTTTGATGATCGAGCAGAACGCCAAGCAGGCGCTGCAGATTTCGGACTACGGGCTGGTGCTGGAACAGGGCCAGACCCGCATCGAGGATACCGCGCCGAACATTCTGGCCGACCCGCGCATCGCCCAATTATTCCTCGGCGGTGGGCTGGCAACAGCGGCGGTGGCGTCATGACCCCGCGCAAGATGTTGGTTGGGCTGATCGGCTCCAATATTATGAGCTCGCTTTCGCCGGCCCTGCATGCGGATGCTTTCGCGGCGGCCGGGATCGACGGCTACTATCATCTGATGGACGTCGATCAATTGAAGGGACGCCGTCTCGCGGACTTGCTTGCGGCGGCCAAGATCGCGGGTTTTGCCGGCACCAATGTTACATTTCCATTCAAGCAGGATGTGTTGACGCAACTCGACGCCATCGATCCTGAGGCCGCGCAGATTGGCGCTGTAAACACCGTCAGGATTGCGCCGGACGGCCGCACCACCGGCTACAATACCGATCGTCGTGGCTTTCGCCGCAGCTTCGAGGAAGGGCTTGGCCGCGCCAGCGCGGAAGCCGCGACCGTAGTCCAGGTCGGAGCGGGCGGAGCCGGTCGGGCGGTCGCTTTTGCCTTGATGGATCTGGGTGTCGCGACTCTTGTTCTGTATGACCGCGATACGGTGCGCGCCACCACATTGCTCAATGACCTCGCCAGGGACTATGGCGAAACGCGCTGCCGGCTGGCAGCGGTGCTCGAACGCGAAGTCGCCGCAGCCGATGGCGTGGTCAATGCCACGCCGGTCGGCATGCACGGGTTTCCTGGCAACCCGGTTCCGGTTGCCGCATTGACGGCTGCACATTGGGCAGCCGATGTCATCTATACGCCGATCGAGACCGCATTCATCAAGGCCGCAGCCGCCAAGGGCGCCCGCGTTCTGACCGGCGGCGGAATGTGCGTGCATCAGGCGGCCGAAGCATTTCGCCTGTTTTCCGGCATTGAGCCCGACGTTGCGCGCATGCACAGTACTTTTGCCAAAGCATTGGCCGCGCGCGATGCAACCATGGTCGAGGCGCTTTGACCGCGCAACGACGGAGAACGACGAGATGAAGACCTCGATTGCCACGGTCTGCCTGAGCGGGGGCTTGAGCGAAAAGCTGGAGGCCATCGCGGCGGCAGGATTTCGCAGCGTCGAAATCTTTGAAAACGACTTGCTGTCCTCAAGCGGCACGCCCAAGGATGTCGCCAAGGAGGTTGCCGACCTTGGCCTCAAGGTCGTGACGTTCCAGCCGTTTCGCGATTTCGAGGGGATGCCGGAGCCGCAGCGAACAAAGACGTTCGATCGCGCCGAGCGCAAATTCGACGTCATGCAGGAATTGAATTGCGACCTGCTGATGGTATGCAGCAATGTCTCGCCCGACTCACTCGCGGGCATTGATCGCGCCGCGGCGGATTTTCACGAACTAGGCGAACGCGCGGCAAAGCGCGGCATGCGCGTCGCCTTCGAGGCGCTGGCGTGGGGCCGCCATATCAATGACTACCGCGACGCCTGGGAAGTGGTCCGGCGTGCCGATCATAAGGCGATCGGGCTCGTTCTCGATACTTTCCATACCTACGCGCGAAAGACCGAACTTAAATCGCTCCGCTCGATTCCGGGCGACCGGATTTTTCTGGTTCAGCTTGCCGACGCACCTTGGCTCGAGATGGACGTGCTGTCCTGGAGTCGGCATTTCCGTTGCTTCCCGGGGCAGGGCGATTTCCCGATGATTGAGTTCATGGAGGCGGTGCGCTCCACGGGCTACGACGGGGAAGTTTCGCTGGAGATCTTCAACGACCAGTTCCGCGCCGGGTCGCCGCGGTCCGTCGCGGTCGATGGCCAGCGCTCGCTGGTCTATCTGATGGATCAGATGCGCGACAAAGGCAGCCCGGTGCCGGGATTCCCCCCGTTGCCGCCGCGCTCGAAATGCCTCGGCGTCGAGTTTATTGAATTCGCCGTCGATGATCGCACCGGCGACGAATTGGCGCAGTTTCTGTCCGGCCTCGGCTTTCATGACGCCGCTCACCATAAATCCAAGGCAGTGACGCGGTGGGCGCAAGGCTCCATCAATCTAGTGATCAATAAGGAAAAGGAAGGCTTCGCCCACTCGCACTACGTTACGCACGGTCCCTCGGTGTGCGCCATCAGCCTCAAGGTGCAGAGCGCCGCGCAAACGCTCGACCGCGCCGAAAAACTCCGCGACACGCCGTTTCGCGGGAAAGTCGGGCCGGGCGAACTTGAAATTCCGGCGGTGCGCGGGCTTGGCGGCAGCCTGCTTTATTTCGTCGATCCGGTCAGCGAATTGGCCAAGGTCTGGGATGTTGATTTCGCGCCGGCCAAATCTTCAGCCAAAGGCAAGGACGTCGGCCTGGCCGTGGTCGACCACATTTCGCAGTCGATGCACTACGAAGACATGCTGTCGTGGCTGCTTTTCTACACTTCGCTGCTTGACGTTCGTAAAACGCCGCAAGTCGACATAAACGATCCCGGCGGCATCGTGAAAAGCCAGGTCATTGAAACCGCCGACGGCGCGCTTCGTATCCCGTTGAACGCTTCACAAAGCCAGCGGACGCAATCGTCGCGGTTCCTCAACGAATATTTCGGTTCCGGTGTTCAGCACATCGCGTTCGCCACCGATGACATCGTCGCCACCGCGGTTAAATTGAAAGCCAATGGCGTCGAGACACTGCGCATTCCGGAGAACTATTACGACGACCTGGAGGCGCGAGTCGACTTGCCCGCCGATCAGCTGAAGGTCTTGCAGGCTAATAATATCCTCTACGACAAGGACGACTCCGGCGAATATCTCCAAATTTATACCCAGAGCTTCAAGGACCTGTTCTTCTTCGAGATCGTCGAGCGTCGCAAATATAAAGGATTTGGCGCCATCAACGCGCCAATCCGCCTCAACGCGCAATCGCGGCTGGCGCCGGATCCGGCGATTTACGGAATCTGATCGCGATGGAGCGCGTGGGTATTGCGGTGGCCGGTGCGGGCCTGATCGGTCGCCGCCATATCGATCTGATTCGCCAAAGCAAGGAGTGTCGGTTGGCGGCGATCGTCGATCCGGCGCCGGCCGCGGGCGAACTCGCAAAGCAGCATGACGCGCCACTGTTTTCATCGCTGAGCGAACTATTCTCGCAGCAGCGGCCCGACGGCATCATCATCGCGACGCCTAATCAGCTCCACATCGAACAAGGCCTGGCGTGCGTCGCCGCCGGCGTGCCGGCTTTGATCGAAAAGCCCATCGGGGATTCGATCGAGGCCGCGCAAAAATTGTGCGACGCCGCCGATCGCGCCAAGGTCAAGCTGCTGACCGGCCACCATCGCCAGCACAGCCCGATCATGGCCAAGGCTGTCGAGATTATCCGCAGTGGCCGCCTCGGACGCCTGGTCGCGGTGGTCGGCACTGCGATGTTCTGTAAACCGGACCGCTATTTCGATGAGGGGCCGTGGCGGCGGCAGGCCGGCGGTGGACCAATCCTGATCAACATGATCCATGAAATAGGCAACCTGCGCGCTCTATGCGGCGAGATCGTCGCGGTTCAAGCCATCGCCTCCGGCGCGGTGCGCGGCTTCCCGGTCGAGGACACCGCGGCGATTACCCTGCGCTTTGCCAGTGGTGCGCTCGGCACCTTCATGGTGTCGGACACCGCGGCCTCGGCGCGCAGCTGGGAGCAGACCTCACAGGAGGATAAGGTGTACCCGACCTATCCCGACGAGGACTGTTACGTCGTCGCCGGCACCGAGGGTTCATTGGCGATACCGACCATGCGCCTGAAAACCTACGCCAAGGAACGCTCCTGGTATGTGCCGTTTGAAAGCGCCAAGATCGCGATCGGCCGCAGCGATCCGCTGGCGCGTCAGCTCGGTAATTTCTGCGCGGTGATACGCGGCGAAGCGGAGCCGGTCGTCACCGCCCGTGACGGCCTGCAGAACCTGCGGGTGATCGAGGCGATCGCGACAGCAGCGCGCGACGGCACGACGGTACCGCTGGTATAGGCGCAGCCTCGATGCCGATCAGCAAAATCGCAAACATCAAGACGAACAGCGACCCGATCGCGGCTGCGGGCTGATAGCCTGGACCGGCGCGCGTAGTGGAAAGCCTCGCGCGTCATTCCGCCCAGCGCGGTTTGTAGGCGGCCGCATCGCTGGCGCCGCCACAACCGATCCTTTAAGTTCACGCCAGAGCGCGGAGGAGTTCGTATGCAAGCGATGACAGCAGGCGTCACCAAGGCCAATTCCGGACTCGACGGGATTGTCTGGAATATTCTCGGCCAGACCTACGTGCCGAAACAGCTGAGCGAAGCCTCGTTCGCCTGGCACGCGACTTTCCCGCCGACCACCTTCGTACCGCCGCATATCCATCCGACCCAGGACGAATTTATCTATATGCTCGAAGGCCGCATGGACGCGCTGATCGGCGGCAAGGAATTCGCCGCGACCGCTGGCGACCTCATCAAGCTGCCGAAGGGAATCCCGCACGGCCTGTTCAACAAGTCGGACCAGGCCATCAAATGTATTTTCTGGGTGACGCCGACCCGAAAGCTTTACGATTTGTTCTGTGCAATTCACTCGATGAAAGAGCAGAACCCGCCGGACGTGGTGGCGCTGTCGGCCCAGCACGAAGTCAATTTTCTACCGCCGCCGCCAGGCGCGTAGCGCCTAAGCCACTTTGCCCGGCGTATTGACCTGCTCCTTGGCGAACCCGGCCTTGGCAGCGTAACCGCGCACGATCGCCTTGCGCTCCTCGTAGGACAGCACGTTGTCGATATGGTCGAAGCCGTCGGGCGCGCGCGCCTCGACGGCGTCGATGACGCCCTCGGGCCCGCCGGAACGATTCGACTGCACGATCTGTGCCGTCATCGGCAGCCGCTCGCGCTCGTAGGCCCATAGGGCCTGGCCTGGATGTTCGGCGTCGCGCAGGCGGTCGGCGAGGCAGCGCGCGTCGAGAATAGCCTGCGACGCGCCGTTCGAGCCGACGGGATACATCGGGTGGGCCGCGTCGCCGAGCAGCGTGACGCGGCCATGCGACCAGTGCGGCAGTGGGTCGCGGTCGCACATCGGATATTCCCAGGACTCCGGCGTCGATTCGATCAGCGCCCTGGCGTCGACGAAGGGAATGCTGAAGCGCTGTACGTGCGGCATCAGGTCTTCGAACTTGCCGGGCCGCGACCAGTCTTCCTTGCGCGGCGGCGCGCCGCCTTCGCCGACCTTGACCAGCACCGCCCAGTTGGTCAGCGGTCGGTCCTCGCGCGCACCTTCGCCGATCGGATAGACCACGACCTTGGCGGCCATCCCGCCGGCGATCACCATCGAGCGCCCGGTCAGGAATTTCGGCCAGTCCATGGCGCCGCGCCATAGCATCGAGCCGTTCCAGCGCGCCGGGCCTTCCTTCGGATAAAGCGTCTCGCGCACCAGCGAGTGGATGCCGTCGGCGCCGATCAGGATATCGCCGCGCACCGTCGTGCGGTGCGAGCCATCGCGGCCGAAGAAACAGGCGGTGACGCCGCCCTCGTCCTGCGTGAACGAGCCGAGCCGGTGGCCGGTGTGGATGCTGGAATGGCCAAGCCGCTCCAGCACCGCCTCGTAAATCACCGCCTGCAGCCGGCCGCGGTGGATGGAGAACTGCGGATATTCGAATCCGGCGTCGGTGCCGCGCGGCTCGCGCCAGATCTCCTGGCCGGCCCTGTTCATATAGAACAATTCGTGGGTGCGGATTCCGGCCGCGTCCAGCTTCGCCAGCAGGCCCAGCTCGGCCAGCTCCTTGATGGCGTGCGGTAAGGTATTGATGCCGACGCCGAGCTCGCGCACCTCCTCGGCTTGCTCGAAAATCTCGCAGCCGATCCCGCGCGCATGCAGCATCAGCGCCGCGGTCAATCCGCCAATGCCGCCGCCGACGATGATCGCCTTCATGGCCACGCCTTACGCTTTCGATACGCCATTATAATGTGGTCTCTGCCTGCGGCGGGCAACCCGGCATGGGGCGGCCGTACCCGTTGACTCCGCCGATATTTCCGCCGCCAATAAGCGTCAGAAACGCCGTGTTGTCAGGAGATTTGGTCATGCGGGCTTTGTTGCGTGGAATTGGTGCGGTTGCGGCCCTCTTGCTGGTTACGCAGGGCGCGAACGCCCAAGATAATAACAAGGACAAGATCAAGATCGGCCTCATTTATACCCTGTCGGGCCCGGCGGCGGCGCTCGGCCAGCAATCGAAAAACGGTTTCGAGCTCGCGGTCAAAGACCTTAGCGGCAAGATGGGCGGCAAGGATGTCGAGCTCTTCGTGGTGGACGACACGCTCAAGCCAGACCTCGCGATCCAGAAGGTTAGCGAACTGGTCGAGAAAGACAAAGTCGATTTCATCGTCGGGCCGATTTTCTCCAACATCCTGGTGGCGATCCACAAGCCGATCACCGACGCCGGCAAGATTTTGATCAGCTCGAATGCCGGCGCCTCGAACTTCGCCGGCGCAGGCTGCACCTCGAATTTCTTCGTGACGTCGTACCAGAACGACCAGATCTACGAGGCGATCGGGCAGGCATCAAACAAACTCGGCTACAAGAAAGTCTATGCGCTGGTGCCGAACTATCCGGCCGGCAAGGATGCGCTCGCCGGCTTCAAGCGCACCTTCAAGGGCGAGATCGTCGAGGAGTCACTGGCGCCACTCAACACCACAGATTTCCAGCCCGAGGTATCGAAGATCGCCGCCTCTAAGGCGGACGCGCTTTTCACCTTCATGCCGGGCGGCCTCGGCATCAATTTGCTCAAGACCTTCAACCAAGCGGGACTGCAGGGGAAGATTCCGGTGATCTCCGCCTTTACCGCCGACGAGGCGACGCTTCCTGCGCTGCAGGATGCCGCGACCGGCGTCTATGGCATGCTGACCTGGGCGCCGAACATGGACAATCCGCAGAACAAGAAATTCGTCTCCGAATACGAAGCCGCTTACAACGGCGTGCCGGCCTCCTACGCCATGCAGGCCTATGACGCCGCGCTGCTGATCAACAGCGCGGTGGTCGCGGTCAAGGGCAACCTGTCTGACCAGAACGCGGTCAAGGCGGCGCTCCGCAAGGCGGATTTCAAATCGCTGCGCGGCCCCTTTAAGTTCAACACCAACGGCTTTCCGGTCGAGGACTTCTATCTGACCAAGGTCGCCAAGCGCGCCGACGGCAAGTACCAGACCGAGATCGTGGAAAAGGTGTTCTCGAACCACCCCGATCCCTACGCCAAGGACTGCAAACCGCAATAAAGCCTTTTGGGAAGGGCGGATAAGCCATAAAGCCCGCTTGACTCCATATACTTTAAGTTTGAATATTATAGGGTTATAATAATACCGGCACGGGAGCGGCCATGCGCGCGGTCTGTCTGGGAGGTGGTCCCGCCGGGCTTTATTTCGCGATTTCGCTGAAACGGCGCGATCCGTCCCATGAGGTCGTGGTGGTCGAGCGCAACCGGGCAGACGACGCCTTCGGCTGGGGCGTGGTGTTGTCGGACGAGACCCTCGCCAATCTCGAGGCCAACGATCCGGAAAGCGCGGCGCTGATCAGCGCGTCTTTCGTTTATTGGGACGATATCGCCGTGCATTACCGCGGCACCGTGATCAAATCCGGCGGCCACGGTTTCTGCGGCATCGGCCGCAAGCGGCTGCTCAACATTCTGCAGGAGCGCGCCCGCGCTCTTGGCGTCAAGCTCGAATTCGAGACCGAGTTCAAGGATCTGTCGGCCTATGCCGATTACGACCTGATCGTCGGCGCCGATGGCGTGAACTCGCGGGTGCGTGCCGCGCATGCCGATGTCTTCAAGCCCGACATCGACGTGCGCGCCTGCAAATATATGTGGCTCGGCACGCACCAGAAATTCGACGATGCCTTCACCTTCATCTTCGAGCAGACCGAGCATGGCTGGATCTGGGTGCATGCCTACCAGTTCGATGCCGACACCGCGACTTTCATCGTCGAATGTTCGGAAGAGACCTGGCGGCGCGCCGGCTTCGACCGCATGAGCACCGAGGAGACCATCACGGCCTGCGAGAAAATCTTTTCGCGCTATCTCGGCGGCAATAGGCTGATTTCGAACGCGCGGCATTTGCGCGGTTCGGCGTGGCTCAATTTCAATCGCGTTCTTTGCGAACGCTGGAGCGTCAACAACGTCGTTCTGCTCGGCGATGCGGCGGCGACCGCGCACTTCTCGGTCGGCTCCGGCTCTAAGCTGGCGCTGGAAAGCGCCATTGCGCTCTCCAACTATCTCCATAGCGAGCCGAGCATGGACCAAGCCTTCCGCCGTTATGAGGACGAGCGGCGGCTCGAAGTGCTGAGGCTTCAGAGCGCCGCCCGCAACTCGACCGAATGGTTCGAGGACGTCGAACGCTATCTCAAGCTCGATCCGGTGCAGTTCAATTATTCCCTGCTGACGCGCTCGCAGCGCATCAGCCACGAAAACCTGCGCGAGCGCGACAACATCTGGCTCGGCGATGCCGAGCGCTGGTTCGAACGTCAGGCGACGGGGCGTACGCCGCAAGTGGCCCGGTCGCCGATGTTCGTGCCGTTTCGAATGCGCGGCGTCGAGCTCAAGAATCGCGTCGTGGTGTCTCCGATGGCGCAATACCGCGCCGTCGACGGCACGCCGACCGATTGGCACCTCGTGCACTACGCCGAACGGGCCAAGGGCGGGGCAGGGCTGGTGTTCACGGAGATGACCTGCGTGTCGCCGGAAGGCCGCATTACGCAGGGCTGCACGGGACTTTATCGGCCCGAACACGAGGCAGCCTGGAAGCGGGTCGTCGATTTCGTTCACGCTGAAACCGACGCCAAGATCGCGATCCAGCTCGGCCATTCCGGCGCCAAAGGCTCGACCCAACTCGGTTGGGAAAAGATGGATGCGCCGATGCCGTCAGGAAACTGGGAGTTGATCGCGCCTTCGGCGGTTGCATGGGGACCGGACAACCAGACGCCGCGCGCCATGACGCGGGCCGACATGGACAAAGTACGCGACGAATTCGTTCGTTCCGCGCAAATGGCGCAACGCGCTGGCTTCGACTGGCTGGAACTGCATTACGCACACGGCTACCTGATGTCGGCATTCATTACGCCGCTCACCAACAAACGCGCCGACGAATACGGCGGCAGCCTCGAGAACCGGATGCGATTTCCGCTTGAGGTCTTCAAAGCGGTGCGGGCGGTGTGGCCGGACGACAAGCCGATTTCCGTGCGCATTTCCGCCAACGACTGGGTGGGGCCTGAGGGCGTTTCTCCTGAGGACGCGGTCGAGGTGGCGCGCGTCTTGACCGATGCCGGCGTCGACATGATCGATGTCTCGGCCGGGCAGACCTCTCAGCGTGCCAAGCCGGTCTATGGCCGCATGTTCCAGACGCCGTTCTCGGACCGCATTCGCAACGAAGCGGGCGTCGCCACGCTGGCGGTCGGCAACATCTACGATCCCGACCACGTCAACTCGATCCTGATGGCCGGCCGCGCCGATCTGGTCTGTCTGGCGCGCCCGCATCTCGCCAATCCTTATTGGACGCTGCATGCCGCCGCCGCGCTCGGCTTCGAGGGCGCGACTTGGCCGAAACCGTATTGGCCGGGCCGTGATCAGTTGCACCGCCTCAAATCGCGGCCCGACGTGATGACGGGGAAAGTGTGATGGGCGCTCTCGATGGCCGCCACGCTTTGATCACTGGCGGCGGCACCGGCATCGGCGCCGCGGTGGCCCGCGCCTTGGCGGACGAAGGCGCTGCCATTTCGCTGGCGGGGCGGCGCGAAGCGCCGCTTCACGACGTCGCGTCGAGTTTGCCAAACGCAACGGCCATTGTTGCCGACATCACCAGCGCCGCGGATTGCGCGGCGATGGTGTCGGCGGCGCGTTCGGCGCACGGCCCACTCGATATTGTGATTGCTAATGCGGGCGCCGCCGAAAGCGCGCCGGCGGCCAGGATTTCCCCGGAGCATTGGCGGCGCATGATCGACGTCAATTTGACCGGTGCGTTCCTCACCGTGCAGGCGGCGCTTTCCGACCTGACGCGCAAGAATGCGGCCGGCCCGCGACGCATCGTTTTCATGGCGTCGACCGCGGGACTGAAGGGCTATCCGTATGTTGCCGCCTATTGCGCGGCCAAACACGGCGTGGTGGGGCTGGCGCGGGCGCTGGCTGCTGAACTGATGCCGAGCGGCGTGACGGTCAATGCTGTGTGCCCGGGCTTCACCGATACGCCGTTGCTCGATGTGTCCGCCGCCGCGATTTCCAGAAAGACCGGCCGCACGCAGGAGCAGGCGCGCGCCGAACTCGCCAAGGGCAATCCGGATGGCCGCCTGATTTCGCCGGAGGAGGTCGCCGCCAAGGTTCGATGGCTGTGCCTGCCGGCCTCCGGTTCGATCAACGGCCAGGCCATTTCCGTGACGGGGGCCGAGTCATGACAGTAACTGTGAAGACCCGGCCCCGACCCGCACTCTCGCTGAGCAAGCAGCGGCTCCGGCTATGGATTCGCATCCTTCGAACGGCGCGCGCGATCGAGGCCGAGGTGCGCGAGCGCCTGCGTGTCGAGTTTGGCGTGACGTTGCCGCAGTTCGACGTGATGGCGGCGCTGGAGCGCAAGCCAGGTGGCATGACCATGACCGAACTGTCGCGCTTTCTGATGGTGTCGAATGGCAACGTGACAGGGATTATCGACCGCCTGGTCACGGATCGAATGGTGGCGCGGCAGGCGCCGGTGCAAGATCGGCGCGCGATCGTGGTGCGGCTCACCCCCAAGGGTCTGACGCAATTCACCGCGATGGCGAAGGCGCATGAAAGCTGGGTCGACCGGCTTTTGTCGGAATTCAACGCAGCGGATGCGGAGGCGGTGATCCGCCATCTCGACGGATTGTCTAGCCGTATTCGCAATGGAGGGACGCGGGCATGAAGATGGCCGATTTCAAGCCGAAGCATTTCAACTGGCGGGCCGAAGAGGGCATCGCGATCATCAAGCTCAACCGGCCGGAGCGGAAGAACCCGATCACTTTCGAAGCATACGAAGAATTGGGCAGAACATTCCGCGAGCTTTCGCGAGCAGACGATATAAAGGCCGTTGTATTCGGCTCGAACGGCGGCAATTTTTGTTCCGGCGGCGACGTGCACGACATCATCGGCCCGCTTTTAGACAAGGATATGAAGGGGTTGCTGGAGTTCACCCGGATGACCGGCGAGCTCGTCAAGGCGATGCGTTCCTGTCCGCAGCCGATCATCGCCGCTGTCGACGGAATTTGTGTCGGCGCCGGCGCCATGATCGCGTTGTTTTGCGATATCCGGCTCGGTACATCGCAGGCAAAGACCGCCTTCCTGTTCACCCGCGTCGGCCTCGCCGGTTGCGACATGGGCGCCTGCGCGATGCTGCCGCGCGTGATCGGTCATGGCCGAGCGTCAGAACTTCTGTACACCGGCCGCACGATGACCGCCGACGAGGGCGACCGCTGGGGCTTTTTTAACCGCCTTGTCGACGCCGCCAAACTGGAAGGCGAGGCAGTCGCGCTGGCGAAGTCACTGGCGAACGGACCAACTTTCGCGCATGCGATGACCAAGACGATGCTGCATCAGGAATGGTCGATGTCGCTTGATCAGGCGATCGAGGCCGAAGCGCGGGCGCAGGCCCTCTGTATGCAGACGCAGGATTTTCGACGCGCCTACGAAGCTTTCGTCGCAAAGCAGACACCGAAATTCGCCGGAAACTGACCAATGCTCGACCGCAATTTTTTGTCTTGGCCCTTTTTTGAGGAGCGCCACCGCACACTGGCGGCTGAGCTCGAATCCTGGGCAGCGACGAACCTTACAGCGGTCGACCATCAAGACGTTGATGCGGCTTGTCGGGGGTTGGTGGCGAAGCTTGGGCGCGACGGCTGGCTTGAACACACGACCCTCGGTCATCAATCCGGTGGCGCCGCCCTCGGTCATGAACCCGGCGGCGGGATCGACGTCCGCAGTCTGGCGCTGATCCGCGAGACGCTGGCGCGCCACTCCGGTCTCGCCGATTTCGCCTTTGCGATGCAAGGGCTTAGGCGCCGGGCCGATCTCGCTGTTCGGCAGCCCCGCGCAGCGCGCCGCATGGCTGCCGAAAACCGGCACGGGCCGGGCAATCGCGGCCTTCGCGCTATCGGAGCCCGCCTCCGGCTCCGATGTCGCTAATATCACCACCACGGCCCGACGCGACGGCAATGACTATCTGCTCGACGGCGAGAAGACCTGGATCTCGAACGGCGGGATCGCCGATTTTTACGTGGTGTTCGCCCGCACCGGCGAAGCGCCCGGCGCGCGCGGCCTGTCGGCCTTCATCGTCGAGGCCGGCAATCCGGGCCTCTCGATCGCCGAGCGCATCGAGGTGATCGCGCCGCATCCATTGGCGCGTCTGTCGTTCAAAAACTGCCGCGTTTCCGGCAACGCGCTGATCGGCGCAGCCGGCGAAGGCTTCAAGATCGCGATGGCGACGCTGGACGTTTTTCGCGCGACGGTCGGTGCGGCGGCGCTTGGCTTTGCCCGCCGTGCTTTCAGCGAAACCGTCAACCGTGCGGCGAGCCGGCAATTGTTCGGCGCGCCGCTCGCCGAACTGCAAATGGTCCAGGGCCACATTGCCGACATGGCGCTCGAGATCGACGCCGCCGCGCTGCTCGTTTATCGCGCGGCGTGGACCAAAGACAGTGGCGCTGCGCGAATCACGCGCGAGGCGGCGATGGCCAAGCTTTATGCGACCGAGGCGGCGCAGCGCGTGATCGACACCGCGGTTCAAATTCACGGCGGTGACGGCGTGCGCTCCGGTCATCCGGTTGAAGTCCTCTATCGCGAAATCCGCGCGTTGCGGATCTACGAAGGCGCATCCGACGTCCAGAAAGTCGTGATCGCCCGGTCTGTCCTGTCATCGGCGGCGAGTCGTTAGCATGGCGCAAAAAGCAATCACGTTTGGCAAGTCCGCGCATGTCGATACTTTCGCGCGCGACAATCTTCCTCCCGCCGATCAATGGCCCGATCTGATGCTTGATCGCCCGGAATTCCAGTATCCGGATCGGCTCAATGCCGCGGTGGAGCTGACCGATCGCAACGTCGAACGCGGCTTCGGCGATCGCGTGGCGCTGATCGGCAATGGCCGCCAGCGCACCTACAAGGAATTGGCCGACTGGTCGAACCGGCTCGCCCACGTGCTGGTCGAGAATTACGGCGTCAAGCCCGGCAACCGCATTCTGATCCGCTCCGGCAACAATCCGGCGCTGGTGGCGGCGTGGCTGGCCGCGACGAAAGCCGGCGCCGTCGTCGTCAATACCATGCCGATGTTGCGCGCCGGCGAACTGACCAAGATCGTCGACAAGGCGCAGATCAGCCTGGCGTTGACCGACAGCCGCATCGCCGACGAACTGGTGGCCTGCGCCAAGACCAGCAGGTTCCTCAAGCAGGTCGTCAACTTCGACGGCACCTCGAACCATGACGCCGAACTCGACCGTATCGCGCTGAGCAAGCCGGTGAGGTTCGACGCGGTGCAGACCAGTCGGGACGATGTCGCCTTGCTTGGCTTCACCTCGGGGACGACCGGCGAGCCGAAAGCGACCATGCATTTCCACCGGGATTTGCTGATCGTTGCCGACGGCTACGCCAAAGAAGTTCTCAATGTGACCCCCGACGATATTTTCGTCGGCTCGCCGCCCTTGGCCTTCACGTTCGGGCTCGGCGGATTGGCGATTTTCCCGCTGCGCTTCGGCGCCACCGCGACGCTTTTGGAAAACGCTTCGCCGGCGAACATGGTCGAGATCATCGAAACCTATAAGGCGACCATCTGCTTCACGGCGCCGACCGCCTATCGCGCGATGATGGCGGCGATGGACAAGGGCGCCAATCTGTCGTCGCTTCGCCTCGCGGTCTCCGCCGGCGAGACTCTGCCGGCGCCGGTGTTCGACGACTGGACGCGAAAAACCGGCAAGCCGATTCTCGACGGCATCGGCAGCACCGAACTGCTGCACATCTTCATCACCAGCCGCGTGGGCGATGCCGTGCCGGGCGCTACCGGCCGGCCGGTCGGCGGGATATGAAGCCAAGATCGTCGATGACGACATGAAAGACGTGCCGGCCGGCACGATTGGCCGGCTGGCGGTGCGAGGCCCGACCGGCTGCCGGTATCTCGCCGACCAGCGGCAGAAAGCTTACGTCAGCGACGGCTGGAATCTCACCGGCGACGCTTTCCTGCGCGATGAAAACGGCCGCTTCCATTTTGCCGCGCGCGCCGACGACATGATCGTATCGGCCGGCTACAACATCGCCGGCCCTGAAGTCGAAGCGGCGCTGCTGTCACACCCGGAAGTGGCGGAATGTGCCGTCATCGGTGCAACAGACATCGAGCGCGGGCAAATCGTCTCGGCCTTCGTCGTGCTCAAGCAGGGCATCACGGGCGATGCGTTGCGCGTTAAGAGTCCTGCAGGATCACGTGAAAGCGACAATCGCGCCCTACAAATATCCACGGGCAGTGACCTTCGTCGATGCGCTGCCGAAGACGCAGACTGGCAAGATTCAGCGCTTCAAATTGCGGGAGCAAAAGGCGCCATGACCAATAATATGACCAACAAGTTTGAAGTGATCCAGCCGGCCGGATGGGCGGCGCCGAAGGGCTATGCCAACGGCATTGCCGCGCAGGGCCGCCAAGTTTTTATCGCCGGGCAGATCGGCTGGGATGCGCAAGCGCAGTTCGAGAGCGACGATTTTGTCGCGCAGGTCGAGCAGGCGTTGCGTAACGTCGTCGACGTGCTGGCGGCCGCCGGCGGCGATGCGTCTCACCTGGTGCGACTGAACTGGTACGTGACGGACAAGAGCGAGTATGTCGCGCGCCAGCGCGAGGTCGGCGACGCCTATCGCCGGACGATCGGCCGGTATTTTCCGGCGATGACGCTGGTGGTTGTGGCGGGCCTTCTGGAAAACCGCGCCAAAGTTGAGATCGAGGCGACGGCTGTGCTTCCGGCTGGATAGGCCGATCCCTATTGAACCTATGGCTGCTCCCTTCTAACGTTCCCGGACTGCGGCAGTCAGCAAGCGGGACATGTGGTGGCCGATAGCGACAGCTTTACCGGGCAGGTTGCAGTTGTAACGGGCGGCGCGCAGGGAATTGGCAGGGCCATCGTAGAACGTTTCGCCGGTGCCGGAGCCAAAGTGGCGATCTGGGACCGCGATGCTGAATTGGCCAAGCGCACGGCATCGGAGATCGGCACAAACGTAAAACATTATCGCGTCGATGTCGGCGACCCGAACAGCGTGAATGGCGCACTCGACCTCACGCTCAAGGACTTCGGCCGCATCGACGTTCTGGTCAACAATGCCGGCATCGCCGGCCCGACCGCCAAACTGTGGGAATACTCCCTGGAGGATCTGCAAAAAACCATGCAGGTCAATTTCGAGGGGCCGTTCAATTGCTGCCATGCCGCCGTTCCGATCATGATCAAGCAGAATTACGGGCGCATCGTGAACATCGCTTCCATTGCAGGCAAGGAAGGCAACCCGAACGCGTCTGCGTATTCCGCGTCGAAGGCGGCGTTGATTGGCTTGACGAAATCGCTCGGCAAAGAGCTCGCCACTTATGACATCGCCGTCAATGCAATCGCGCCCGCGGTGGCGCAGACGGCGATCCTCGGCCAAACGACGCAGCAGCATATCGATTACATGGTGGCCCGAATTCCGCGTGGCCGCACCGTCGACGTCAAGGAAATCGCGGCTTTGGTGGCCTGGGCGGCTTCAAAGGAATGCTCATTTACCACCGGCTTTGTGTTCGACATTTCAGGCGGCCGAGCTACCTACTGACACGTCGAACTTCCGGATCGAGATCAAGAATCGGGCTAATCACGGTGTGGCCGCCGCTGACGTTGTGGCTGCCCGAGCTCTGGGCCGCTAGAGCACGCTCACCGCTATGCGACTGTGACGTGCCGAAAAACTAAGCAGCCGGCTGCCGGTTATTTGGCCTGCGATTTGGGCGTCGAATATTCCAGAACGATATCAGAGGCCTGCTCGTGGCAGAGTTTGGCACACGGCTTGCGATGCTGCCCTTGAGCCAGTCCGCTATCCGGCGTCTGGCCGTCAAAACGCGAGGGTCATTCATGTTCAGTTACGGGACGGTCGCCACGCGACCACAGGGGCGCCGCTGGCTTGCAGCCTCGATCGCTATTGGAATTTCATTGGCGGCGACGATGGCTGCCAAAGCGCAGGACACCATCAAGGTCGGCATTCTGCATTCGCTCTCCGGCACCATGGCCATCAGCGAAACCACGTTGAAGGACACGATGCTTTACCTGATCGACGAGCAGAACAAGAAAGGCGGCCTGCTCGGCAAAAAATTGGAAGCCGTCGTCGTCGATCCGGCCTCGAACTGGCCGCTGTTCGCCGAGAAAGCGCGCGAGCTGATCTCCAAGGACAAGGTCGCGGTCGTGTTCGGCTGCTGGACGTCGGTATCGCGCAAATCCGTGCTGCCGGTGTTCAAGGAGCTCAATTCGATCCTGTTCTATCCGGTGCAGTACGAAGGCGAAGAGTCCGAGCGCAACGTGTTCTACACCGGCGCGGCGCCGAACCAGCAGGCTATCCCGGCCGTCGACTATCTGATGTCGAAGGACGGCGGCAGCGTGAAGCGCTGGGTGCTGGCTGGCACCGACTACGTCTATCCGCGCACCACCAACAAGATCCTCGAGGCCTATCTCAAGCAGAAGGGCGTCGCGCAAGAAGACATCATGATCAACTACACGCCGTTCGGACATTCCGATTGGCAGACCATCGTGTCGGACATCAAGAAGTTCGGCTCGGCCGGCAAGAAGACCGCGGTGGTGTCGACCATCAACGGTGACGCCAACGTGCCGTTCTACAAGGAGCTCGGCAACCAGGGCGTAAAGGCGACCGACATTCCGGTGGTGGCGTTCTCGGTCGGCGAAGAAGAACTCGCCGGCCTCGACACCAAGCCGCTGCTCGGCCATCTCGCCGCCTGGAACTACTTCGAGTCCATCAAGACTCCGGCCAACGCCGAGTTCATCAAGAACTGGCAAGCGTTTACCAAGAACGCCAAACGCACCACGAACGATCCGATGGAAGCCCACGTGATCGGGTTCGCCATGTGGGTCAAGGCGGTAGAAAAGGTCGGCACCACCGATCCGGACAAGGTGATCGACGCGCTGCCCGGCATCGAAACCCCGAACCTGACGGGCGGCGTCTCCAAAATGCTGCCGAACCACCACATCACCAAGCCGGTGTTCGTCGGCGAAGTCCGCGCCGACGGCCAGTTCGACGTGGTCTGGAAGAGCAACGGCCTGGTACCCGGCGACGCCTGGTCCGATTACTTGCCCGGCTCGAAGGATCTCGAGGCTGATTGGGTGACTCTCAAGTGCGGCAACTACAACGTGGTTACCAAGAAGTGCGGTGGCGGAAGCTGACGCAACGCTAACTCACTCGCGAACGGAGGCGGCGGCCCCGCCGCCTCCACCATTCTCCTGCCGGGGTTGGTCGCTATGGTTTCTGTTCTTGGCCGCTTCGCAGCGGCGTTCGTAGTTCTGTCCGCGGTGCTTGGCGCGTCGGTTCCCGCCGCGGCCGGTCCTTATGAGGACGCACTCCAGGGCTTTGTTGCCGATGATTTCAGCAGCACTGCGGATGCGATCGGCAAGCTCGCCGACATTGCAGACGCCAAATCGGCTGCGGTGCTCCAGGCGCTGACGGATGGTGCGCTGCAATACAGCGCCGAGGCGAAAAAGGTCTTCATCAAGGATAAGGCCGGCAAGTTGACCGATGCCGAGAGCGGAACGCCGGCCGCTTCAGCGCCCGCCGACCTCGCCAATGTGCGTCTCAACAATCGCATCCGCGGCATGCTGAGCGGCGCGATGGGGGCACTCACGTTGATGTCGCCCAGTCCGGCGCGACGGCTGGAGTCGGCGCAGTCGGTCTTCAAGTCGCGCGACGCCGCCGTCTTGCCGGCGCTGGAAAAGGCGCTGGCCGCAGAAAAAGATCCGAAAATCAAGCAGGCCATGCTCGAGGCGCGCGCCGCCATCGTGGTCGGCAGCGACGATGCGAAGCCGGAAGACCGCATCGTGGCTATCACCGTCATTCGCGATCGCGGCGGCCAGGATGCGCTGCGTATGCTTGGCAGCCTGTCGTCCAGTGCGCCGCCTGAGGTGAAAAAAGTCGCCGCCGACGCCATCCACGCCATCGACCAGCGGCTCGCGCTGTGGAGCGCGGTACAGAACACCTGGTATGGCCTGTCGCTCGGCTCGGTGCTGCTGCTCGCCGCGATCGGCCTCGCCATCACGTTCGGCGTCATGGGCGTCATCAACATGGCGCACGGCGAGATGGTGATGATCGGCGCTTATGTCACCTTTGTCGTTCAGCAACTCATCCGCAGCTACAATCCCGGCCTGTTCGACTATTCGCTGCTGATCGCGATACCCCTCGCTTTCCTTGTCGCCGGCGCGGTCGGTATTGCCATCGAGCGCGGCATTATTCGATTTTTGTATGGCCGTCCGCTGGAAACGTTGCTGGCAACCTGGGGCCTGTCACTCATTCTTCAACAGGCGGTGCGCACCGCCTTCGGCCCGACCAACAAGGAAGTGGGCAATCCGTCGTGGATGTCGGGGGCCTTCGAAATCGGACAGGTCACCATCACCTATAACCGGCTGTGGATTGTCGTGTTTACGTTGATGGTGTTCGCGGCGCTATTGGCGATGCTGCGTTTCACGCGGCTCGGCCTGGAAATGCGGGCGGTGACGCAAAACCGCGCGATGGCGGCGGCCATGGGCATCCGCACGGCGCGCATCGATGCGCTCACCTTCGGGCTCGGCTCCGGTATCGCCGGCATTGCCGGGGTGGCTTTGTCGCAGATCGACAACGTCAGCCCCAATCTCGGCCAGAGCTACATCATCGACAGCTTCTTGGTCGTCGTGTTCGGCGGCGTCGGCAATCTCTGGGGCACGCTGGTCGGCGCGCTGACGCTCGGCATCGCCAATAAATTCCTCGAGCCGTTCGCTGGCGCCGTGCTCGGCAAAATCGCCATTCTGGTGCTGATCATCCTGTTCATTCAAAAGCGCCCGCGCGGCATGTTCGCGCTCAAGGGCAGGGCGATCGAAGCATGAAGTCGTTCCCGCTCATTCGCGCGCTGGACCGCGCGGCGGTCGTTTTTCTGGTGCTGCTCGGTGCCTTCGCGGTCGCCATTCCGGTGCTCAATCTATTGGTGCCGGAGGGCTCGCCACTCCATGTGTCGACCTATCTAGTCGCGTTGTTCGGCAAGTATGTCTGTTACGCATTGCTGGCGCTGTCGATCGACCTGATCTGGGGTTACGCCGGCATTCTGTCGCTCGGCCACGGCGCGTTTTTCGCGCTCGGCGGCTACGCGATGGGCATGTACCTGATGCGCCAGATCGGCACCCGCGGCGTTTACGCCAATCCGGTTCTGCCGGACTTCATGGTGTTCCTGAATTGGCCGGAGTTGCCGGTTTACTGGTACGGCTTCAATTATTTTGCCTATGCCGCGGTGATGGTGGTGCTGGTGCCGGGGCTGCTGGCCTTCGTGTTTGGCTGGTTCGCCTTCCGCAGCCGCGTCACCGGCGTGTACCTGTCGATCATCACCCAGGCGATGACCTATGCGTTGCTGCTGGGATTCTTCCGCAATAATTTTGGCTTCGGCGGCAATAACGGCCTGACCGACTTCAAGGACATCCTCGGCTTCAACGTGCAGGCCGAAGCGACGCGCAATGCCTTGTTATTCGCGTCATGTTTGGCGCTGGCGGTCGGCTTTCTGATCTGCCGTGCCTTGGTAACGTCGAAATTCGGCAAAGTGCTGGTGGCGATCCGGGACGCCGAAACCCGGACTCGGTTCCTCGGCTACCGGGTCGAGGCCTACAAACTTTTCGTCTTCACGCTGTCGGCCTGCATGGCAGGTGTGGCGGGCGCGCTTTACGTGCCGCAGGTCGGCATCATCAATCCGAGTGAATTCGCGCCCGGCAACTCGATCGAGGCGGTGATCTGGGTGGCGGTCGGAGGCCGCGGCACGCTGGTCGGGCCGGTGCTTGGCGCGTTTCTGGTCAATTACGCCAAGACCTATTTCACCTCCGGTGTGCTGGCGCCGTACTGGCTTTTCATGCTGGGCGGCTTGTTCGTCGCGGTGACTTTGCTGATGCCTCGCGGGGTTGTCGGCAGTTACGAATATTGGCGCGCCTCGCGCAGCGAGAAAACGGCGGCCATGGCGGCCGCTCCGGTTCCGCATGCGGCCGAATGAGACAACCGATGATTGAACCGCGCACCACCTCTTCGCTGCTTTATCTCGATGGCGTCACCGTGTCGTTCGACGGCTTCAAGGCCCTCAACGAATTGTCGTTCATTATCGAGCCGGGCGAGATGCGCGCCATCATCGGCCCGAACGGGGCCGGCAAAACCACCATGATGGACGTTATTACCGGCAAGACGCGGCCGGATTCCGGTGACGTTTATTTCGAGCGCGGAACCCACGATCTTTCCAAGCTCGACGAAACCGAAATCGCCGAGCTTGGCGTCGGCCGCAAGTTTCAGAAACCGACTGTGTTCGACATGCATACGGTCGAAGACAATTTGCTGCTGGCATTGAAGAACGATCGCCGCGTGCGTGCGACTCTGCTGTGGGAAACATCGGCGCCCCAGGAAGAGCGGATCGATCAATTGCTCAAGACGATCCGGCTCGCTGCCTTGCGCGACCGGGTCGCCGGCAGTCTTTCACACGGGCAGAAGCAATGGCTCGAGATCGGCATGCTGCTGGCCCAGGAACCCAAACTGCTGCTGGTGGACGAGCCGGTAGCCGGCATGACCGATGCCGAAACCCAGCAGACCGCCGAACTCCTCAAGGAGATCAATCGCGACAAGACCGTCGTTGTCGTCGAGCATGACATGGCTTTCGTGCGCGAGCTGGGCGTCAGAGTAACATGTCTGCACGAAGGTTCGGTGCTTGCGGAGGGAACGATCGATCAGGTCTCGCAGAACGACAGGGTCGTAGAAGTTTATCTCGGAAGATGACGCCATGATCGAAGTCAACGCCATCGACCTGTATTACGGCGCGGCCCAGGCGCTGCGCGGTGTTACGCTCAAGGCCGAGCCGGGCAAGGTCACCTGTGTGCTCGGGCGAAACGGCGTCGGCAAGACTAGCCTGTTGCGCGCAATGGTTGGCCAGCATGCGGTCAGCCGCGGCACCATCACGTTCGACGGCCATGATATCAGCAGGCTGGCCACCGTCGAGCGCGCGCGGCGCGGCATTGCCTATGTGCCGCAAGGTCGTGAAATTTTTCCGCTGCTAACCGTTCAGGAAAATCTGGAAACCGGCTTTGCTCCGCTGCCGCGCGACAAGCGTTCGTTGCCGGACGAAGTTTTCACGCTGTTCCCGGTGTTGCGCAGCATGCTTGGCCGCCGCGGCGGCGATCTGTCCGGCGGTCAGCAGCAGCAATTGGCGATTGGCCGCGCGCTGGTGATGCGTCCGCGCGTGCTGCTGCTGGACGAGCCGACCGAAGGCATCCAGCCGTCGATCATCAAGGATATCGGCAGGGCCATCAGCTATTTGCGCTCGCTGGGAGATATGGCCATCGTATTGGTTGAACAGTATCTCGACTTCGCTCGCGAGCTTGGCGACAATTTCGCCGTCATGGATCGAGGCGCGGTGGTCTATGCTTGCGACCGTGCCGGCATGGATGAAAACGCGCTAAAACGGGCGCTGGCGATCTAGGGTGGTGGTGGGGTAACGACGTGGCGACGGCAGGGCTGCAAGCTCAACATCAAGCCGAAGTCTTTGCGGCCAATCGCGCCGTCGGGCGCATCGAACTTTCGGTCGCGGCGTCGCATGAGCGGACGCGCCGCCGCCGGCTGCATGAAGACGGCTCGCTGCGGGTGCGATTTCCCAATACCGGCGCTGATCCGCTGGAAGCCGTCTTCATCAATACCGCCGGCGGCATGACGGGCGGTGACAAATTTTCGATTGATCTGACGGTCGGCGCTGGCGCGCACCTCGTAGCCGGCACGGCCGCCGCAGAAAAGATCTATCGTTCGACCGGGCCCGATACCGAAGTGGGTGTCAATTTGACGGTCGGCGAGACCGGCCGGCTGGCTTGGCTGCCGCAGGAAACTATTCTGTTCGACCGGGCGCGGCTGTCTCGCCGTTTCGACGTCGATCTGGCGCCCGGCGCCTCGTTGCTGATGGCGGAAGCGGTCGTGTTCGGCCGCACCGCGATGAGCGAATCTGTTTCGAAGGGCCGCCTGTTTGACCGTTGGCGAGTGCGTCGCGACGGTAAATTGATCTTCGCCGACGGCGTGCGGCTCGAAGGCGCGATTGAGGATAAATTGGCGCAGCCTGCGGTGGCTAATGGCGGAATTGCCATCGCCACGGTGCTGGTGACACCGGCCGATGAGGTAACGATTGCCGCGGTACGATCCCTCGACATCCCATTCTCAGGTTCGGCTGGCATTTCTGCCTGGAACGGCATCGCGGTCGCGCGGCTTTGCGCGCGGGACGCGTCGGCGCTGCGCCGCGATTTGATCGCTGTGCTGGCCGTGCTCGGGGCGCCGGCGCCGCGGCTTTGGCTCAATTGAGATACTCATGAATCTGACGCCGCGCGAAAAAGACAAATTGCTGATTGCGATGGCCGCGATGGTGGCGCGACGTCGGCTCGATCGCGGCGTCAAGCTCAATCATCCGGAGGCAGTGGCGTTGATCAGCGATTTCATTCTGGAGGGCGCACGCGATGGCAAAACCGTCGCCGAGCTGATGCAGAAGGGCGCTCATGTTATCACGCGGGCGCAAGTGATGGACGGCATCGCTGAGATGATTCACGACATCCAGGTCGAGGCGACATTTCCCGACGGCACAAAACTTGTCACCGTTCACGAGCCGATAAGATAAGGAGCGAGTAATGATCCGTTTCGTTCGTCCGGTCCTGGTCGCGGCGATGGTTATGCTGATCCCACGCGTTGCCTTTGCTCACATGGGCGCTGGCTCGACCGCGTCATTTGCTGCCGGTTTTGCGCATCCCTTCAGCGGGCTCGATCACGTCGCCGTCATGGTCGCGGTCGGTCTATGGGCGGCGCTCAAGGGCGGCCGCGCTCTGTGGCTGTGGCCGGCGGCTTTCGTCGGGGTGATGCTGATCGGCGGCGCGCTCGGTATGGCGCATGTCCACATTCCGTTGGTCGAGCCGGCCATCCTTGCCTCGGTGGGGGCTATCGGATTGCTGGTGGCGCTGGCCGTCGATCTCCCGGTCTGGCTTGGCGCGGCGATCATTGCCGGATTTGCCGTGTTTCATGGCCATGCTCACGGTAGCGAAGTGGCGGAAGACCTCAAGGGCTTTGAATACATGGCCGGCTTCGCACTGGCGACCGCGATCCTGCACTTGACCGGCCTTGGCACGACGCTCGGCCTGGCCAGCGCCGGCTGGCGCCCACTGGTCCGCGTGGGCGGCATTGCCTGCGTGGTGATCGGCGTCGGCCTCGCCACCGGACTGTTGCCGTCATGATACCCGGCGAGCTTTTCATCAAGGGCGGCGAGATCGAGCTCAACGCCGGCCGCAAGACCGCCAGCTTGTCAGTCGCCAATAGCGGCGACCGGCCCATCCAGGTCGGCTCGCACTATCATTTTTTCGAGACCAACCCGGCGTTGAAGTTCGATCGCAAAAAGGCAAGAGGCATGCGGCTCGATATCGCAGCTGGTACCGCGGTGCGTTTTGAGCCCGGACAGACGCGCGATGTCACGCTGGTCGCGCTCGCTGGTAAGAAAACAATCTACGGTTTCCGTGGCGACGTGATGGGAAGGCTCTAGAGGAACGTCATGTCGGTGAAAATGAAACGCGCTGCCTATGCCGATATGTTCGGCCCGACCACCGGCGACCGGGTGCGGCTCGCCGATACCGATCTGATCGTCGAGGTCGAGAAGGATTTCACCATCTACGGTGAAGAGGTGAAATTCGGCGGCGGCAAGGTGATCCGCGACGGCATGGGCCAATCGCAGGTCACTAACAAGCAGGGCGCGGTCGACACCGTCATCACCAACGCATTGATCCTCGACCATTGGGGCATCGTCAAAGCCGATGTCGGCCTAAAGGACGGCCGTGTCGCGGCGGTCGGCAAGGCCGGCAATCCCGACATCCAGCCCGGCGTCACCATCGTGATCGGCCCGGGCACCGAGGTGATCGCGGGCGAGGGGAAAATCCTCACCGCCGGCGGCTTCGACACTCACATTCATTTTATCTGCCCGCAGCAAGTCGAGGAGGCGCTGATGTCGGGCGTCACGTCGATGCTCGGCGGTGGCACCGGGCCGGCGGCTGGCACCAATGCGACTACCTGCACGCCGGGGCCGTGGCATCTCGGCCGCATGATCCAGGCCGCCGACGCCTTCCCCGTCAATCTCGGCTTCGCCGGCAAGGGCAACGCGTCGCGGCCGGCGGCGTTGGAGGAAATGGTCAAGGCCGGCGCCTGTGCGCTCAAGCTGCACGAGGACTGGGGCACCACGCCGGCCGCCATCGATTGCTGCCTGTCGGTCGCCGACGATTACGACATCCAGGTGATGATCCATACCGACACGCTGAACGAGTCGGGCTTCGTCGAGGACACCATCAAGGCGTTCAAGGGCCGCACCATTCACGCCTTCCACACCGAAGGTGCTGGCGGCGGCCACGCGCCCGACATCATCAAAGTCGCGGGCCTCAAGAACGTGCTGCCATCCTCGACCAATCCGACCCGGCCGTTCACTCGCAATACGATCGACGAGCATCTCGATATGCTGATGGTGTGCCACCATCTCGATCCGGCGATTGCTGAAGATCTGGCGTTCGCCGAAAGCCGTATCCGCAAGGAAACCATCGCGGCCGAGGACATCCTGCATGACCTCGGCGCGCTGTCGATGATGTCGTCGGATTCTCAAGCGATGGGCCGGCTCGGCGAAGTCATCATCCGCACCTGGCAGACGGCGGACAAAATGAAAAAGCAGCGTGGCCGCTTCGCCCAGGAAAAAGGCGACAACGACAACGTGCGGGTGAAGCGCTATATCGCCAAGTACACCATCAATCCGGCGATCGCGCATGGCGTGTCGAAGCACATCGGCTCGGTCGAGAAGGGCAAGCTCGCGGATTTGGTGCTGTGGTCGCCGGCGTTTTTCGGCGTCAAGCCGGACATCATCATCAAAGGCGGCTCGATCGTCGCCGCGCTGATGGGCGATCCTAATGCGTCGATCCCGACGCCGCAGCCGGTGCATTACCGGCCGATGTTCGGCGCCTTCGGCAAGGCGCGCACCGCGTCGTCACTGGTGTTTGTCTCGAAGGCGGCAGCGAAAAGCCGGCTACGCGACCAACTCGGCGTTGAAAAGGAATTCGTCGCGGTCGAGAAAACGCGCTCGATCTCCAAAAAGAGCATGATTCACAATGATGCCACGCCGGACCTCCACGTCGATCCGGAGACCTACGAAGTCACCGCGGACGGCGAATTGCTGACCTGCGCCCCGGCGGAGAGCTTGCCGATGGCACAACGCTACTTCTTGTTCTGACGACAACCCAAGCCGGGTCTATGAAACGCGTATCCGAAATCAAAGCGGCCAACAGCTGGGATGCCGGCCTTGCGGCCGACTTCATTGTGCTCGACGCCCAGGACCGGCATCGCCGCCGGGTCGTCTTGGTCGGCGAGCGCGGCGCAACCTATCTGCTCGACCTGCCGAAGCCCGCGCAGTTGCGCGACGGCGACGGGTTGCTGCTCGAGGATGGCTCGATCGTGCGGGTGACGGGAAAACCTGAACCGCTGGTCGAGATTTCCGCCGGCAGCCCACGCGAACTGACACGCATTGCCTGGCATATCGGCAATCGCCATACCGAACTGGAGCTGAGCGGCGCCGCATTGCGGATTCGCCGCGACCATGTGCTGGAAGAGATGTTGCGCGGGCTCGGCGCCGACCTGGAATTCATCGAGGCGCCGTTCAACCCGGAAGGCGGCGCCTACGACCACGAAAGCAACGGTCATGGCCACTAAACGCAGCGTCGCGTTACGCCACGCTGCGGCGGCGCGCTCGCAGCCGGTTTCGCAGCAGGTGACGGGTCGTGTGATGGGTCCTGCGCTTTACCGGCTGATGACCTGGCTGTCGCCGTCTTTCCCGGTGGGCGCTTTCTCTTATTCCGGCGGAATTGAGTGGGCCGTGGAAGAAGGCGACATAACCAGCGCCGATGCTCTGCGCGGCTGGCTGGCCGTGATGATGGCAGACGGTTCTGGATTCTGCGACGCCGTGTTGTTCGCACATGCGCATCGTGCGGCACAAAACGATGCGAGAGACGAATTACGCGCCACGGCAGAACTCGCCGCCGCTTTTGCGCCGGCGCGCGAGCGCTATCTTGAAACCACGGCGCAGGGTCGCGCCTTTGTCGAAGCGACGCGCGCAGCGTGGCCGTGCCCGGCGCTCGATCTGTTGGCGGACGTGTGGGATGGCGGCATCGCCTATCCGGTTGCGGTCGCGACCGCCGCCGCCGGGCATGACATCCCGCTCGAACCGGCGCTGTCCGCTTACCTTCACGCGGTGCTCGCGAACTGGGTGTCCGCCGGCATTCGCCTGATCCCGCTTGGGCAAACCGATGGCCAGCGCATTCTCGCCGCGCTTGAAGGCACGGTGGCGGACACTGCGCGACGCGCCCTCGGAGCGAGGCTCGACGAGATCGGCAGCGTGGCATTTCGTGCCGACATCGCGGCCGCCAGGCATGAGACGCAGTACACCCGATTATTCCGGAGCTAGGGCTGATGAAGCATCCCAATGGGCCGTTGCGTGTTGGCATTGGTGGGCCGGTCGGGTCCGGCAAGACCGCGTTGATGGACGCGCTGTGCAAATCGATGCGCGAGCGATACGAGATCGCCGCCATCACTAACGACATCTACACCAAATGGGACGCCGAATACCTGGTGCGCTCCGGCGCGCTGGCGGCCGAGCGCATCGCCGGCGTGGAAACGGGCGGTTGTCCGCATACCGCCATCCGCGAGGACGCTTCGATGAATCTGGCCGCTGTTGCGGACATGAGTGCGAAGTTCCCCGCGCTCGATCTGGTGCTGATTGAATCCGGTGGCGACAATCTCGCCGCGACTTTCTCGCCGGAATTGGCGGACCTGACGATCTACGTGATCGACGTGGCGGGTGGTGAGAAAATCCCCTCGAAGGGTGGGCCCGGCATTACGCGGTCGGATCTGCTTGTCATCAACAAGATCGATCTGGCGCCCCATGTCGGCGCGTCATTATCCAAAATGGAAACGGACACCAAGCGCATGCGCGGTGCGCGCCCCTTCGTGATGACCAATTTGCGTCAGGGCGAGGGCGTAGAGACGATCGTCGCCTTCATTGAATCCAAAGGCGGCATCGCAGGCCTTTGACGCCATCGCACCAGTTCGGGGCAGAATTGAATGGTGGGCGCACAAGGGATCGAACCTTGGACCTCTCCCGTGTGAAGGGAACGCTCTCCCGCTGAGCTATGCGCCCGTCCGTAACGGCGCGATATAAAGAGCGGTCGCCGCCTAGTGTCAAGCAAACGCCAGACGCGGCGGTTGAGAGGCGCTGGCCGCTTGGATTTAATTATTTCAGTTCCGGGTAGGTTCGTCGGACTGCGCAGCACGCGACGCGTGGCTTTGCAGGGCCCGAATGCGGTCGGCAAGATTTCCAGAGGCCGGCGCCGTCTCCGAAATCTCGACTTCGCCCTCGGCGGAGAGGGTCGTCGCCACGACTTTGTCGCGCGCGGTTTCTGCCGCCAGGATCGCATCGATCGGCGAGTTCGGGCCTTCCAGCGCAGAAGCGAGCCGCGCCACTTCCGCCGCAACGTCGTTGATGCGTTCGCGCAGCAGTGCGTTCTCGACGCGCTCGGACGACCAGGTCTGCTCGGCTTCACGTTTGAAATTGGCGAGTTCGCGCGACAGGCGGTCGCGCTCTTCGGTAGCGTGTTGCAGTTGTGCCTCGAGCTGCGCTTTTTCAGCTTTCAACCCGGCGGTGGTCGAACTGGTGCGGCCGTCGATCTCGGCTATGGTAGAGCGCAGGTCGGTCTCGGTCTTGCGCGCGGCTTCGGCCTGCTCACGCAGCTGGTTGAGCTCGAATTCGCTCTGGGTAAGCTGGCGCGACTGCTCGGTCAGCCGGCTTTCGAGGTCCTGGGCGCGGCGGCCCAGTACTTCGGCTTCGGTGGTTTGCGCCACCAGATGCTGCTCGAGTTCGGCGACGCGGCGGCCGAGATTGTCGACCTTGCCGCGCTCTTCGGTCAGTTCGCGGGTGGCTTCCTTCAGCTCGATGCGCTCATGGCCGACCCGGTCCTCGATCGCTTTGACCTCGTTGCCGGCATCGGTCAGGCGCTCCTTGAGCGCCTCGACCTGGGTCTTGAGCGCCACGATCTCAATCTTCTGGCTGTCCGCCAGTACCGAGCGCTCATCCAGCGTGCCGAGCAATTTGGCCAGCTCTTCTTCCTTGCTGGAAAGCGCGCGTTCGGCGTCGTGCACGTTGGCGGTCTTCACCGCGAATTCGTCTTCGCTGGCGCGCACCTGATCGCGTAGCGACTTGTCGCGGGCTTCCAGCGCGAAAATCGTGGCGGTCTTCTCGCCGAGCTCAACCTTGAGCCGGTTGATGGCGTCGCCCTTTTTGCCGAGTTCGGCGAGTTGGCTGGTAGTCTTATTCTTGAGTTGCTCGACGCTCATCTCGAGCCGGCGGGTCGACATCGCGAACTCGGCGCGCAGTTGATCCTTGTCGGCCTGAATTTCTGCCATCGACAGCGGCGTCGCGGCTTCGAGCCGGCGCATCGTCAATCGAACCGCGCGTCCATGCACGAGAGGGACGATGACGAGCCCAATCAGGGCTGCCACCAGAAAGCCGATCCCGAAATACATGATCGGTTCAATCATGAAGCGCGCCTCCAAAACCCGGAAAACTTGCGGAAACTACGCAAGCACAATGACATGCGCGCGAGCGCGCGGCCAGCGTTACCCCGGATTAACCTAAACCTGACGGCTTTTTGGGCGGTTTATCTTAACCGCGAACGCTTCAGAACGGGTTCCAAGTCGCGCGGGGCGTGAACTTAAGATAGCCGATATTGGCACCGAGCCGCAGGCCAACTCCGGAGCGGATCGGCACCAAAACAATGTCATTAATGGTCAGCGCGGTCATGCCGAAGCCGCCGACGAAGTAAGCCGAGCCATCGATGCCGATAAAACGCTGATAGATCGCGTCCGTGGCCGGCAAATTGTAGATCAGCATCATCGTGCGCGCGCCTTCGCCGCCCCAATCGAAACCGACCGAAGGGCCTTCCCAGAATACGCGGCGGTCACCGGCGTTCTTGGTATAGAGCGTACCATCGCCATAGCGCAGTCCGACCACGATAGCGCCGCTGCCCTCCTGGCCGAGCACATAACCGTTGGGCTGCCCCCACTTGCTGACGGCCTTCTCGATGATCTCCGCAAGCCCACGCGATACTGTGCCGAAAAATTTGTGACCTTCTCTGACCAGTTCGCCCGGCGCATAAGTGCCGCCGCGTCCTTCCGCGGGCACCGGCTGGGAGTTTTGGGCAGCGGCGAAGTCAGTTCCGGCCGCGAGCAGCAAGGCCGCCAAAGCGGCAAAGCGCAACCATGCGCGCATCGTTAGCTCCATCGAAAGAGAAACCCGCCCGTTTACCCGTTACTCACGCAGCTGGCGGTAAAGTCGCATCGCAAACCGCCCGTAACCTGCCACCCAAATCAATGGAAACTCGACGAGAACTATGACGCTAGCACGGCAATCGCGAAAGACCTGCTTTCCGTTGGCCTTTGTTCTGGCTGGCGTCATGGCGTTCGCGGGCTATCTGGCGTCGATGCATCGGGCGGCCGCTGCCACCGAGCGGGTATCGGTCGATCCATTAAACGGCTTGGCGATCAGTGGTTTTGATCCCGTCGGTTACTTCGCCGATGGCTCGGCAGAGTCCGGTCGGCCGGAGTTCGAATTCACCCGCGACGGCGCGACCTGGCGCTTCCGTAATGAAGGCAATCGCGCCGCTTTCGCCGAGCATCCGGAAGTCTATAGCCCGCGCTTCGGCGGCTATGATCCGGTAGCGATTGCGCGTGGCGCATCGGTGCCCGGTCATCCGTTGTTCTGGCTGATATCCGGCCAGCGGCTTTACCTTTTCTATGATGCAAAGGCGCGCGCGGCGTTCGCTGCCGATCGGGATCGCTTGATAGAAGCGGCGGAGCGCAAGTGGCCCGCGGTTCAGCGCATGCCGTGAGCTAGCCGGACAAGAACGCACGCGCCTTCGCCGGGTCGCCCCAGGCAACGAAGGCCGGTACGCGAAACCGTTCTTGAACGCGGCCATAAGGCAGCGCCAAGCCATTCGGCGAGTTCACCACGCCGCCCGCGGCTGCGAGCAATGCGTCGCCCGCCGCCACATCCCATTCGCACGTCGTGGCGAGCCGCGGATAGACGTCGGCGCTGCCTTCCGCGATTTGGCAAAATTTGACCGCGGAGCCGGATGGATTGCGACGTATCAGGCCGAACCGTTTAAGCGGGCCTCGGTGGCGGGATCGAGATGCGAGCGGCTCACCACGGCGGTGGCGCCGTTGTTGGGCCATCGGCGGGCCCGAATGGCGCACGGTTCGATCGCAGTACCGTCCCGCAAGGACAATCGCTCCGCTCCAATGCCGGCAATGCCGCGCCACAACTGCCCGCGTGCCGGAGCGGCGATGATGCCGAGCAACGGCGCGCCGCCGCTGACGATCGCAACATTGACGGTATATTCGTCGCTGCCCGCCAGATACTCGCGTGTCCCATCGAGCGGATCGATCACGACGAAACTCGCCGCCAGGTCCGATGCCGCAACGAGGTTGCTGGCCTCTTCCGAAATGATCGGAATCTGCGGCAGCAGATTGGCCACGGCCGCGATCAATAGCGTCTGCGAAGCTTCATCGGCGTCGGTGACGGGCGAACCGTCGGGTTTTTGCCGGCGGCCGGCATTGGTGTGCGGGATGCCGCGCACGATGGCGGCCGCCCGCGCCACGATGGCGGTGAGATCCTCAAGGAGCGCTGTGGCTTGAACGGACGTGATTTGACGGGTCAACGGTTGGCCCCCTGCCGCTACGCTGCTTGGCGCATACGCATCTGCGGTGTATCACGCCCATGATGCCGATCATCGGTGATTCGCTCGACCGGCGGCTACCCTAACCCGGAGATATTTATGGCCGCAGTCGCACTTGAAGCCCTCGATCTCGCCGCGCTGCTTTGTTCGCGGGTTTGCCACGACCTGATCAGCCCGGTCGGCGCCATCGTCAACGGCTTGGAAGTGTTGGAGGAGGAAAAGGACGAGGCGACCAAACAATTTGCGCTCGATCTGATCGCTAAGAGCTCGCGCGTCGCCTCGGCCAAACTGCAATTTTGTCGTATCGCCTTTGGCGCGGCGGGCTCGGCCGGCGCGCAGCTTGATACCGGCGACGCCGAAACCATTTCGCGGGGCTTTTTCGAGGACGACAAAACCAAGCTCGCCTGGAATGTACCGCGCACGCTGCTGCAGAAAAATCGCGTCAAGCTGCTGCTCAACATGCTGCTGATCGCCGGGCAAGCGATTCCTCGAGGCGGTACGCTGACGCTCGATCCGGTCGGCACAGGCGAAACCATGGGCTTTAAGGTGACGGCAGCGGGAACCAACGCCAAGATCCCGCTGGCGATTCCGCCACTGCTGGCGGCACAGCCGGGTGGCGAAGCGGTCGACGCTCACAAGATTCAGCCATTTTACACCGGCCTGTTGGCCAGAGCTTGCGGGCTCAATGTAAGCATGGCGATGGCCGGCGACGCGGTGGTGGTCAGCACCAGTTAGCGCCATGCCGCGTAATTCGGGCGTCGCCGTGGTTAATCATAAGTTAACGACGCACCGATTGCGCGCGTTCCGCAACCAAAATTAAACCCTTCACCGACACACTGACGGTGCTCCAAAGGAGCTGAGCCGGCAAAGCCCCGGCGCTGAAGGCGTTTCCATGGACGACCTGCTGCGCGAATTCGTGACCGAGACCAACGAAAGTCTCGATGTCGTCGACGTCGAACTCGTGCGTTTCGAGCAGGATCCCAACAACGCCAAGATTCTCGATAATATTTTCCGGCTCGTCCATACCATCAAGGGCACCTGCGGCTTCCTGAGCCTGCCGCGCCTGGAAGCTCTGGCGCACGCCGCCGAAACCTTGATGGGAAAATTCCGCGACGGCCTGCCGGTCAGCGGCGAGGCGGTCACGCTCATCCTGGCCACGATCGACCGCATCAAGCTCATTCTCGAGACGATCGACCGCGATCAAAAAGAGCCGGACGGCGCCGACACCGACCTCATCGGCGAACTCGAACGCATCTCGAAGTTCACTTAACCCGAATGCTGCCGCCGAAATTGCACTCGGCACTCTGACGCCGCAGGTGCTTGAACGGCCGTTGCGTCCGGGTGAAGTGTCGCTGGATGATCTGGAGCGCGCATTCCGCGCCACCACCGCCGATCCCGTCACCCTAAAAGCCACGATTGATAAACCTGTGGCCGAGGAAGACGCCGGCCAAGGCTGCGAGCCAGTCGATCCGCGTCACCGTCGATACGCTCGAACATCTGATGACGATGGTCTCGGAACTGGTCCTCACGCGCAACCAGCTGCTCGACATCAGCCGGCATCACGACGATTCTGAATTCAAGGTGCCGCTGCAACGGCTCTCCAATGTGACCGCCGAGCTGCAAGAAGGCGTCATGAAGACGCGCATGCAGCCGATCGGCAATGCGTGGCAGAAACTGCCCCGGGTCGTACGCGATCTCAGCAACGAGCTGGGCAAGCAGATCGATCTGGAGATGCAGGGCGCCGAAACCGAGCTGGACCGTCAGGTACTGGATCTTATTAAGGATCCGCTGACGCACATGGTTCGCAATTCGGCCGATCATGGGCTCGAAACGCCAGAGCAGCGCCGCGCCGCCGGCAAACCGGAGCGCGGCCATATCCGGCTGTCCGCCTATCACGAAGGTGGACAGATCGTCATCGAGATCACCGACGATGGTCGCGGATTGAATACCGAACGGATCAAGGCCAAGGCGATTTCGCAGGGCCTAGCTTCCGAAGCTGAGATCGACAAGCTCTCGGTTGCACAAATTCACAAGTTCATCTTTGCGCCCGGATTTTCCACGGCGGCGCAGGTCACCAGCATTTCCGGCCGCGGCGTCGGCATGGACGTGGTGCGCAACAACATCGATCAGATCGGCGGCACGATCGACGTCAAATCGGTCGCCGGCCAAGGCCTGAGCTTCATCATCAAGATTCCGCTGACGCTCGCCATTGTCGCGGCTTTGATCGTCGAATCGGGAGGCAACCGCTTCGCAATTCCCCAGCTTTCGGTGGTCGAACTGGTGCGCGCCCGCGAAAACAGCGAACACCGCATTGAGCACATCAAGGACACGGCGGTGCTTCGACTGCGTGACAAGCTGCTTCCGGTCACGCGATTGACGACCCTGCTTGGCCTCGACAGCTCGGAACAGTCGAAGGCCGGCGCTGATTTCGTCGTCGTGATCGAATTCGGCAGTCAGACCTTCGGACTTATCGTTGACGGCGTGTTCCACACCGAAGAGATCGTGGTGAAGCCGATGTCGAGCAAGCTGCGCGGCATCCCGATGTTCTCCGGCAATACGATCCTGGGCGATGGTTCGGTGATCATGATCATCGATCCGAACGGCATCGTGCAGTCGCTCGGCTCGACTGTCGCAACCCAATTGGCGGCCGAAGAGGCCGCCGGTGCTGCGCTGGCTCGCCGCACGGCGACCAGCGAACCGACCACATCCTTGCTGGTGTTCCGCGCCGGCACGCCGAACCTCAAAGCGGTGCCGCTCGCGTTGGTGACGCGGCTCGAGGAAATCGACGCCAATACCATCGAACTATCAAACGGCCGCCACATGGTGCAGTACCGCGGCCAATTGATGCCGCTGATCGCCATGAACGATCAGGTGCGCGTCAAGGGCGAGGGCGCGCAGCCGCTGCTGGTATTCTCTGACGGTAACCGCTCGATGGCGCTGGTGGTGGACGAGATCGTCGACATTGTCGACGAACGGCTGCGCATTCAGGTTGCCGGCGAATCCGCCGGAGTGATCGGCTCCGCGATCATCAAGGGTCAAGCCGCGGAAATCATCGATGTCGGGCATTTCCTGCCGATGGCCTTTGCCGACTGGTTCCGCGGCAGGGACAAGCCTGAGCGAAACCAAGCCCGCAAGTTGCTGCTGATCGACAACTCGCCGTTTTTCCGCAACATGCTGGCGCCCGTGTTGCAGGCTGCCGGTTATGTCGTCACCGCGCTTGCCAGCGCGCATGAAGCGATCGAACGGCTAAAGGCCGGGGAGACGTTCGACGTCGTCATCACCGATATCGACATGCCTGACATGGACGGCTTCGATTTCGCTGAAAGCGTGCGCGGCGATCCGGAAATTGCGGCGCTGCCGATTATTGCGCTGTCTTCAAGCGTTTCGGTGGAAGCCGTCGAACGCGGCCGGGCGGTCGGGTTCCATGATTTCGTCGCCAAGTTCGACCGCCAGGGCCTGATCGCAGCGCTCAAGGAACAGGTCGATATGAGTCGGGCAGCGTGAGGCGAGCATGACCCTCGAAACCGTCAGCGGGACTGTGAGCGAGTACATCACCGCGGTGATCGGAAGCCAGCTGTTTGGCCTACCAATTCTGCGGGTGCAGGACGTTTTCGTGCCGGAGCGTTTGACGCGAGTGCCTTTGTCGCCGCCGGAAATCGCCGGGGTATTGAATTTGCGCGGGCGCATCGTGACGCTGATCGATATGCGCCGCCGCCTCGGACTTGAAAGTGAAATGCTCACCGAGCAACCAATGGCAATCGGTGTGGAATCCCGTGGCGAATCCTATGCGCTCTTAATCGATAATGTCGGCGAAGTGCTCAAGCTCGACGACAGTTCGCGCGAATCCAATCCGATCAATCTCGACCCGCGCATTGCCCGGGTGTCCGCTGGAATTCACCGGCTCGACGGGCGGCTTCTTGTGGTGCTCGACATCGACCGCGTACTCGACATCAGCCACAAGGCCAGGGCGGCGTAATGCGGATTGCAACGATAAATGGATAACGGAAAGGCTGTGTCATGAAAACGTGTCTGGTCGTGGACGACTCAAGTGTGATCCGCAAAGTCGCGCGGCGCATTCTCGAAGGTATGGAGTTTCAAATCGTCGAGGCGGAAGACGGCGAGCAAGCGCTCGATGCGTGCCGCAAGGCATTGCCGGAAGCAATTCTGCTCGACTGGAACATGCCGAAAATGGACGGTTATGAATTTCTGCGCTCGCTGCGCCGACTACCCGGCGGCGATGCGCCCAAAGTGGTGTTCTGCACCACCGAAAACGACGTCGCGCATATTGCTCGCGCGCTGCATGCCGGCGCCAATGAGTACATCATGAAGCCGTTCGACAAGGAGATCGTCGAGGCGAAGTTTCAGGAAGTTGGACTGATCTGAGCGCACATCAGGCCAGCCAGCAAGCATAGAAGATGAACATCGCCGTCGCCGCGGGATCCGCCAACAACACGGTTGGCCGACGCATTCGCGTCATGATCGTCGACGACGCCGTGGTCATTCGCGGATTGTTCGCACGCTGGGTCGAGGCCGAGCAGGATCTGCAGGTCGTGGCCTCGCTACGCACCGGCCGCGAGGCAGTCAGCCAGGTCGAGCGCGCTGATCCGGACGTGGTGCTGCTCGACATTGAAATGCCGGATCTGGACGGGATTTCCGCGCTGCCGCAGTTGCTGGCGAAAAAGCGTGATCTCGTCGTCATCATGGCCTCGACGCTGACGCGGCGGAACGCCGAGATCAGTCTGCGCGCGCTGTCGCTGGGCGCCGCCGATTATATTCCGAAGCCACCGTCGACCCGGGAAGTCAGCGCGTCCTCGAATTTCCGCCGCGAGCTGATCGAGAAAATCCGCCAACTCGGCCTGCGTGCCAAGCGCAATCGCATCACGCCATCTGCGCCGGCCCCCACCATTGCTTCGCAAACGATGCCGCGCGTGGGAAAGCCACTGGCCCCGCCGCTGGTGCCCGATGCAACGCCGATGCGCGCGCTGCGCGCGTTTCCGGAAACGACGCCGCGTGTGCTGGCGATCGGCGCCTCGACCGGTGGTCCGCAGGCCCTCACACACTTAGTCGGAAAGCTGGCGCCGGTGTTTGACCGCGCGCCGGTCCTGATCACCCAACACATGCCGCCGACCTTCACCACCATCCTAGCCGAACACCTGGCGCGCGCCAGCGGACGGCCGGCGCGCGAGGCCCAACAGGGCGAGCCGGTAGATGCCGGCCATATCTACGTCGCGCCCGGCGGCAAACACATGCGCGTGGCGCGCCGCGACGGCGTTGCCGTCATCGAGATCGACGACGGCGCAATGGTGAATTTCTGTAAGCCGGCGGTCGACCCGTTGTTCTCTACGGCGGCGACGGTGTGGGGGCATTGGGTCTGCGGCCTGGTGCTGACCGGAATGGGCTCGGACGGCCTCAAGGGCTCGCAGGCGATCGTGGCGGCGGGCGGCAGCGTGATCGCGCAGGACGAAGCCTCCAGCGTGGTATGGGGGATGCCCGGGCAGGTGACCAATGCGGGCCTGGTCTCGGCGGTGCTGCCGCTCAATGAGATCGCGGGCCGGCTGACACGCTTGTTTGTGGGCGAGCGCGTCGCATGAACCAGCAGGATTACGATTACTTGCGCAAGCTTCTGCGCGAGCGCTCCGGGTTGGTGCTCTCGGCCGACAAGCAATATCTGGTGGAGAGCCGGTTATTGCCACTGGTGCGCAAGCACGCGATGGAAAGCCTGACCGGCCTGGTGCGGCAACTCAAGGCCGCGCCGGTCTCGCCGCTCATGAGCGCGGTGGTCGACGCCATGACCACCAACGAATCTTTCTTCTTCCGCGACAAGACGCCGTTCGAGCATTTCCGCGACATGATTCTGCCGGCGCTGATGGCGGCGCGCGCCAAGGAGAAGCGAATCCGCATCTGGTGCAATGCCGCCTCGACCGGGCAGGAGCCTTACTCGCTGGCAATGATGTTGCGCGGCATGAAGCCGGAACTGTCCGGCTGGAAGATCGAAATCCTGGCGACTGATATCGCCGCCGAAGTGTTGGAGAAGGCCAAGGCCGGGCTCTACAGCCAGTTCGAGGTGCAGCGCGGCCTGCCGATTCAATTGCTGGTCGATTATTTCACCCAAGTCGGCGAGCAATGGCAGATCTCACCCGACATCCGCGCCATGGTGAACTTCCGCGTCTTCAACCTGCTCGGCGACTACGGTTCGCTCGGGCAATTCGACGTGGTGTTCTGCCGCAACGTGCTGATCTATTTCGACCAGGAGACCAAGACCGCCGTACTCAACAAACTGGCGCGCACCATTCCGGCCGACGGCTATCTGGTGCTGGGCGCTGCCGAGACGGTGGTGGGACTAACCGACACGCTCAGGCCGATGCGCGAGCACCGCGGCGTCTATATCGCCAGCACCGGCAGGCCGGCCATGAGCATTGTGTCGCCACCACTGGCGCCGGCCGCGCCGGAAAGCCAGCGCGCGACCGCCGACGCCAAACGCTAAACCTCTAGTAGTCGTCGTCCTCCTCAAACACCGGGCGCGGCGCGCGCCTGATGATGACGGCCGAATTGCCGGACGGCTCGAGCGTGCGATAGGCCCGCGAGCGGGAGCGTGGCGTTATTCGCTCGATCACGGTCTCCTCGCCGCCGGCGCCGACCGTGATCTCGCGCTCGATATTCACGGGTCCAGGATCTTGTTGTGGGTTTCGCGTCACGCGCGTCGTCCGCTCGGCATCCGGCCGGGAATTTGACGCCGCGCAACTCTTTGTGGCGCCAGGCCGCGCGGCGGCCGCGGTCACCCTTACGGGCAACAACGCGACAATCTTCTTGGTCGAGGGCTCGACAATGACGATTTCCTCGCGCGTCGCGAAATAACTGTAGCCGCGGAACTGCGGCAGCACGTCGACCACGTCGCGCGACACCGCGCCGAGCCGCACCGCGCCCGGCACCACGGTTCCCACCTTGACGTCGAAATCGACTTGGACGGCCTCGGCGTGCTGCTTGCGCATCGCGCTGCCGATCTGGCGTTCCTGCTCGGCATTGATGGCGACGCGGCCGGCGGCGTCGGTGCCGAGCCGGATGCTAGCGGCGCCGTCCGGCTCGATGGTGGTGGCGGGCTTGGATTCCGCCGCCGTGCCGGACTTCGCCACCGTCGATTTCGGCCGGCGCGGCGGTGGGCGCCGCCGCCTGGCCGGTGGTTTCGACTTTGGCCGAATCAGTTTTTTTGGCGTCGAGGCTGAGCGGGTCGGTCTTGATGGTGCTGGTGGCTTTTTCCGGCGCCGCCTTGTTTTTCGTGGTGGATTTTTTCGCCTCCGGCCAGTCGTTTTCGCCGACCCGACGTACTGTCTTGGCGGCGGGTGCTTGAACCGCGGGCGGGGAGGCCGCCGTTTCGGTCGCGGTCTGCGCGCCGGCGGAACCGGCGCTCAAAAATACGGCGAACGCGACACTCGACAGCAATTTCCCACGCATAACCGTCTCCGTCGTCCTGACATCCCATTCGGCAACGTCGCGATAACGGCTTCGTTCCTGATCAAATCGGAATGTGTGTTGGAACCGCACAATGTCGCCATAGTCGGACCCTGTGACCTGCGTCACGCCCCGCGCTTCGGCAGGCCGCAGACGTGCGCGATTGCCCGTGTTTTTTGTCCGACGCCGAGTACGCCGCATTCCAACTTCCGTCTCGCTCCCGGAAAAATCCGAGGGCGCGCGGAACGCCGGGGCCCGTGCATCCAAGCCTGCGCCGAATGCGCAAACCGAAATGCTACTGCCCCGCAGCCTCGTGCATTGTGAGTTGGAATGCACGAGCGTAGTCACCCCGGAGGAGCCGGTTCCCCGGCAGTCGCGCGCAGTGGTTTGAGGCTTGCTCCGCGAGCTCCCCGGTTGGGCACACAATAATACCCACCGCCATGGGCGGCTGCGGGAAGTCCGGAGGTGGCTTTGCGCTGCACCAGGTGCCGGCGCCTACCGCGTCTCCTCCGCTCCGCCCGAGTGAACGCCTGCCGAGCGTCCGGGCCCTCTCGCCGCTTGGGCCTTCGCGGCGCGGGCGTACGTCGTTGCGCCCTTCCGCGACCCACCGCATCCTGCCCCAACGTCTAACGACATTGAACAGACGCCCCTCGGTAGCCGGGGCGGGAGATCGCGGAAGTGACATCAAGCGGTATTATAATTTTATGGAGTGGTGGTACGCGGAGGATATCTTCGTACATCTTTACGGCTTCAGGCCGATTACATATTCATTCGGCTATGGCGCTAGCGATCACTATCCGGCGATGCCCCTAATTTGAAGGCTTTCGTGGCAGCACGATCTTTTTAAAAGTCGTCGCCGGCTGACCCCGAAGGCGCAAGGGGCGTTCTCGTCCTGACCCAAACTTCCTTGCCCCGCTCCCCGTTTTGCGCGAGCATTAAGCCCGCCATAGCCGGGGAGACGACCGATGGAAATCCTGCCGCTGGGTCCGCGCTTTGCCGCCGAGGTGCGCGGCGTCACCATCCAACAGGTCATCGATAGCGACGCTGCCTATAAAGATGTGCGCGCGGCATTCGAGGCGCAGTCCGTCTTAGTGTTCCGCAACCAGCAGGCCAACAACGACAGTCAGCTCGCGTTCTCGCGCCGGTTCGGCGAGCCGGAAGTCACCAAAGTCGGCTCGATCGGCACCGGCACGCATTTCATCACACTCACCACCATCGGCCCCGACGGCAAGGTGGTGCCGCCCGACCACCGCTACGCGCTGCGCAACAAGGCGAATCAGCTCTGGCACACGGATAGCTCGTTCAAGCCGACGCCGGCGCTGACCTCGATCCTGTCAGCCCGCATCGTGCCGTCGCATGGCGGCGAAACCGAATTCGTCTCGATGCGGCTCGCCTTCGAGAAGCTCGACAAGGCGATGCAGGCGCGGCTCGCCGACGCCTGGGTCTGGCACGACTACAACCATTCGCGCAGCAAGATCGCGCCGGGGCTTGCCAGCCCGGAGGAGCGCGCCGCGCTGCCGCCGGTGTGCCACCGCGCGGTGTGGAAGAACCCGGTCAATGGCAGGGGCGCGCTGTACCTCGCCTCGCATGCTTATGGCGTCGAGGGCATGAGTGAGGAGGAGGGCGCCAGGCTGATCGAGGAGTTGACCGCCGCCGCCACCGCGCCGGGCCTGAGCTACGCGCATAAATGGCAGAACGGCGACGTGGTGATGTGGGACAACCGCGCCACCATGCATCGCGGCCGGCCGTGGCCGGCCAACGAGCCGCGGCTGATGGTGCGCACCACGATTTCCGCAGGCGAGGCCGACGGTTTGGCCTCGATGAACCCGCCGCCGCGCCAGGCCGCGGAGTAGCCGCGCGCTAACGAATAATCCGGGGAGACGTCCGATGGAAATCCTGCCGCTGGGTCCGGGCTTTGCCGCCGAAGTGCGCGGCGTCACGCTCAAAGATGTCGCGCAGAGCGACGACGCTTACGCGCAAGTCCGCACCGCGTTCGAGGAACATTCGGTGCTGGTGCTGCGCGGCCAGGATACCGACAACGACGCCCAGCTCGCCTTCACGCGCCGGTTCGGCGAGCCGGAAGTGGTGCCGGTCGGCACCGCCGGCATGGGCGGGCATTTCATCACGCTGTCGAATTTCGGGCCGGATGGCAAAGTGGTGCCGGCCGATCATCGCTATGCGCTGCGCAACAAGGCGAACCAGCTCTGGCACACCAACTCATCGTTCAAGAACACGCCGGCGCTGGCCTCGATCCTGTCGGCGCGCATCGTGCCCTCGCATGGCGGCGAGACCGAATTCGTCTCGATGCGGCTTGCCTTCGAGCGGTTCGACCGCGCGCTGCAGGCGAAGCTGGACCGCTCGTTCGCTTGGCACGATTATTCGCACTCCAAGGGCAAGATCGCGCCCGGCCTCGCCAGCAAGGCGGAGCAGGACGCGTTCCCGCCGGTGTGCTGGCGCATGGTGTGGCGCAATCCGGTAAACGGGCGGCGCGCGCTCTATCTGGCTTCGCATGCCAAGAGCGTCGACGGCATGGACGTCGCCGCCGGCGGTGCGTGGATCGACGAACTGACTGCGGCGGCAACCACGCCCGGCTCGAGCTACCTGCACGCTTGGAAGAACGGTGACATCGTGATGTGGGACAACCGCGCCACTATGCATCGCGGCCGGCCGTGGCCGTCGGAAGAGCCGCGGCTGATGGTGCGCACCACGATTTCCGCCAGCGCCGCGGATGGGCTCGAGACGATGCGCCCGCCGAGCCGGCAGGCGGCGGAGTAGCCGCACTTCGTCGTGCTCAGGATGTGAACCAGGTCACACCCGGGCGACAATGCGAATTGACGAATATTTTCTCCCAGCCGCAAACCGGGAGGCGGTTTAATCCGTAGCTAGCGAACGGAAGTCGGGCGCAGCGCCAGACGTTTATGGGGGGACAGCATGGCGAGTGTTCAAGGCCTGTTGCAGAACGAGGGCCGCAGCTTCAGCAATTGGGGGCTGCACCGCTCGACCAAGCCGGCGGTCTATGTCGAGCCGCTGAACTACGCCGACGTGAAGGCGGTCGTCGCCAACTCGCAACGCTTCCCGACGCCGGTCAGCGCGGTCGGCTCGCTCGCCTCGGTGACATCGACCATCATCAATGACGGCGGCACCATGGTGTGCACCCGCAAGCTCGACGACATTCTCGGGCTCGAGCGCGACGCCAGAGGCCGCCAGGTGGTGCGCGTGCAGGCCGGTTGCCGCCTCAAGAAGCTCAACATGTGGCTGCAGGGAAAGGGCGTCGAAATCCCGTTCCAGGCCGAGATCGGCGAGGCGACGGTCGGCTCGGTCGCGGTCGGCGACACCAAGGAGTCCTCGCTCGACGGGGCCGGCTATTTCTCCGCCCACGTCACCGCGATCACCTATGTCGACGACAAAGGGGCGCTGCGAACGCTGTCGGACCACAAGGACGGGGCGGCGTTTTACGAATTCAAGTGCTCGTTCGGGCTGTCCGGCGTCGTGGTCGAATGCGAGCTCGAAGTGCGCCCGGCCACCTTGTGCAAGTCCGATGTGTCGATTGCCGGCTTTGCCAGTCCGGAAGCGCTGGCCGCCGGCATCCTCGAAGCTCGCGAGAAATGCGACGCCCTGCTGGCGATCGTGTTCCTGCACCAGCTCGCCAGCTTGTTCGACCAGCGCTTCAAGGCCGGCCCTGGCGCGACGACGCCCGAGGTGTCGCAGCCGGCCTGCGAGGATTTCCGCTTCGCCAAGCGGCTGGCGATCCAGCACGGTTTCGAAGGCGTCGAGGTGCCGCAGCCGAAGGGGCTGATCTATTCGCGGGCCGATTTAGTCAACGAATACTGGCGGCCGGATGCCAACGAGCGCCGCCTCGATTTTCAGTATTACGAGCACGACCTCGGGCAATTCACCGACGTCATCGTTGAGACCTACAAGTTCACGATGGCGTTCCAGAAAGAGACCGGCTACGCGCCGAACGGCTGGGCGACTTATTTCGTTAATCGCCCGGAGCAGGCGAAAAAGCCGTTCGGGCTTTATTCCAGCGGACCGGGCGTGTCGTTCTCGTTCGACCCGTTCAGCTCCAATCCCGCCGAGCCGCGCTGGCAGCGCTTTTCACGCGAGTACAACAAACTGGCGATCCACACGCTGGGCGGCAAAGCCTCGCCGATCCAGACGCAATGGCTGGAGAAGGGCGACGTCACGATCCCGGCGAAGCTGGCGAAGCCGCGCTTCACGACGGCCTATTACAAGCCGTTGCTCGGCCAGGGCTAGCGAGCTCTGCTTCGCTAAATCGCGGCGCGTTGCCCGATCGCCGAGCCGGCGGAGAATTCCGTGTCCTTCTGCGCCTTGAGTGCGACAAAGGCCGGATGCGCCTGCAAGGTGTCGAGCGTGGCGGTCTCGGCGGCGTCGAGGCTGGCCGCTTCGAAGGCGCCCAGATTGTCGCGAAATTGCGCGGCGGTGTCGGCGCCGATGATCACGGTGTCGACGCCGGGGCGCGAGCCCAGCCATTTCATCGCGGCGCGCGCCAGCAGCGCATCGTCCGCGATGCCGGCCTCGCGGCCGAGCCGGAACAGCACGCCCTTGATATAGGCCTCGCGCACCACGACGCGCATGTTGCGCTTGCGCGCCAGCGGGAAGATCGCGCGTTCGGGCAGCACGTCGGCGACGTTGAAATTGACGTTCAACGTCGCAAACGCGCCGCTCTCGATCATCGCCCTGTACACCGCCTCGCCCGAAAAAGTGTCGGCGGCGGCAAACAAGATCAGACCTTCCTTTTGCAATGCCTTGACGTTGGCGGAGAGTTTGGCGGTGAAGTAGCGATCGTCGAGCGCCGGGCGTAGGATGCCGAGGTTGATGAGTTCGAGCCGCTCGCGCCGCAGGATCTTGAGGATGCGTTGCACCTCGGCGCGCAGCAGCGCGAGGTCGGTCATCTTGCAGTTGCCAGGATCGTAGCTGTAGTTCATCGCCTCCGGCCGGGTCTGCACATAGACCGGGTAGGGCGGCGGCATCTCCGCGAGATTGCGGCCGAGCGCTTCCTTTTCGGCGTCAAGCGTCACGTCGAAGAAATTGACGCCGGCGTCATAGGCGGCGGTGAGCACGGCCTTGCGCTTTTCGCCGCCGAAGCCGGGAAACGAGTGGCCCGGCGTGATCGCCTTGGCGAAGTCCTCATTGAAGCCGCGCGAATTGCCGTTCGGCAGATATTCGTGGCCGCCGAGCGCGACGCGCGAGAGCTTGATGCCGCTCGCGCCCAGTTCACGGAATTCCATGGTGTCCTTCGCAATTTTTACAAGCCGCCGAACTTTGTCGAATTGCACCGGCTTGTCAAAGCGCGCCAAAGCGAGCTGAAGCCGTAAAAAAACCCCGCCGAAGCGGGGTTTTGAAGTTGGGAGGAGAGAGCCAGAAGGCTCAAGATGAACGCAGACGCAACGCGGGAACTAGGCCCGCGGGACGCGTGCTACGCGGGAATCCTGTGTTCTTCCTCGGCCGGCTCGCGTAACACGTAGCCGCGGCCCCACACCGTCTCGATATAATTCTTCCCCGAGGAGGCGTTGGCCAGCTTCTTGCGCAGCTTGCAGATGAAGACGTCGATGATCTTCAGTTCGGGCTCGTCCATGCCGCCGTAGAGATGATTGAGGAACATCTCCTTGGTGAGCGTGGTGCCCTTGCGGAGCGAGAGCAGCTCCAGCATCTGATATTCCTTGCCGGTCAGGTGGACCCGCGCGCCGTTGACTTCGACGGTCTTGGTGTCGAGGTTGACGACGAGGTCGCCGGTGTTGATGACCGACTGCGCATGACCCTTCGAGCGGCGCACGATGGCGTGGATGCGCGCGATCAGCTCGTCCTTGTGGAACGGCTTGGTCATGTAGTCGTCGGCGCCGAAGCCGAGACCGCGAACCTTGTCCTCGATGCCGGCGAGGCCGGACAGGATCAGGATCGGTGTCTTGACCTTGGAGACCCGCAGTGAGCGCAGAACCTCGAAGCCGGACATGTCCGGCAGGTTCAGGTCGAGCAGGATGATGTCGTAGTCGTAGAGCTTGCCGAGATCGACGCCCTCTTCGCCGAGATCCGTCGTGTAGACGTTGAAGGCCTCGGATTTGAGCATCAGCTCGATCGATTGCGCCGTCGCGCTATCGTCTTCAATCAGTAGAACGCGCATGCCAGTCCCCTTCCTCGCCGCTTAGGCAGGTCGGCACGCCGCAGTGGCGGCCTCTGAAATAACGCTTTGGGACAACTGATTCGAGACTATGCCGGTATGGTTAACAAAACCTGATTCCCGCCCGCAACCATTCACTGGCCTCAAACGGCCGAATCGCACTAAGATGTTGCGGTAGAGTGGTTTTTTTGCCACGGCCCGGTTCACGCTCCACGTTAAGAGTCGGGTCTAACCGACTCATTCGGACTCACCGGATCTGTGATTTACCCCGTGAGCCTTCGCCTCTGTCCCCGAGACGAGTGACCCAATGATTAACGACGCGGGTAAACACGAGGTTAAAGGCAAGGATTGATCAGTAATCCTAAAGACAAGTGAACGTGTGTGGCGTGGGCGTGTTCGAAAAAACCGCCAAGTGAATTGCTGAAGGCCACCGGACCGTGAAAGCCCAACCTTGAAAGCTCTTGCCGAACAAATCGTCGATCTCGACGGCGTCGAAATGTTTGGCCGCGTGGTCGGCGTGCGCGGGCTGATGGTCGAGGTGGCGGGGCCGCTGCACGCGATGTCGGTCGGCTCCCGACTGACCATCGAAACGCCAGGCCGCGGCATCTCCTGCGAGGTGGTGGGTTTCTCCGGCGGCCACGCGCTGGCGATGCCGTTTGCGGCGCTGGATGGCGTGCGAGCGCGGCTGCCGCGCGGTGGTGTCGTCGGCGGCCGGTGCGGTGCGGCCGGCCGACGGCTGGCTGGGCCGCGTGGTCAACGCATGGGCGAGCCAATCGATGGTCATGGGCCACTGCCGCCCGGACCGGCGCCCTATCCATTCCGCTCCTCGCCGCCGCCGGCCCATGCGCGGCGCCGGGTCGGCGAGCCGCTCGACATGGGCGTGCGCGCTCTCAACACCTTCATCACCATCTGCCGCGGCCAGCGCATGGGCATCTTCTCCGGCTCCGGCGTCGGCAAGTCGGTGCTGCTGTCGATGCTGGCGAGGAATGTCGCCGCCGACGTCTCGGTTATTGGGCTAGTCGGCGAGCGCGGCCGCGAGGTGCAGGAATTCTTGCAGGACGACCTCGGCCCCTCCGGCCTGGCGCGTTCAGTGGTGGTGGTCTCGACCTCCGACGAGCCGGCTTTGATGCGCCGCCAGGCAGCCTATCTGACGATGGCGATCGCCGAATATTTCCGCGACGAAGGCAAGGACGTGCTGGTGCTGATGGACTCGGTGACGCGCTTTGCGATGGCGCAGCGCGAGATCGGGCTTTCGGCCGGCGAGCCGCCGACTGCCAAAGGCTATACGCCGACGGTGTTTACCGAACTGCCGCGGCTTCTGGAGCGGGCAGGGCCCGGCACCGAGCAAGGCACCATCACCGGCATCTTCTCCGTGCTGGTCGACGGCGACGACCATAACGAGCCGGTCGCCGACGCGGTGCGCGGCATCCTCGACGGCCATATTGTGATGGAGCGGGCGATTGCCGAGCGCGGCCGCTACCCGGCCATCAATATCCTCAAGTCGATCTCGCGCACCATGCCGCGCGCCGCCGATCCGGCCTACCTGCCGGCCATCAACCGGGCGCGGCAGGTGATGGCGACTTACTCCGACATGGAGGAGCTTATTCGGCTCGGGCGCCTATCGCCCCGGTTCAAGCGCCGAGGTCGACGAGGCGATCGCGCTCCACAAGCCGCTGGAGGACTACCTCGCCCAGCTTAAGGAAGAATCAACCAGTATGGCGGAGGGCTATGCCCGGCTGGAGGCACTGTTGGCTAACGACGGCCAGCCGTTGGAAAGAGAAAACTAACGTTATTGGGTCACGATCTCCCCTCGGAAGGGTCCAGAACGCCCGCGCCGGCCGGATTGGGCCGGTAAGGCATCCGCTCTGTCGGCGGAAGGACCGGGGCTTCGGGGAGTACCTAGTCGATGAAGTCACGCGAAACGCTCATCCGCCTGAAGAAATTTCAGGTCGACGAGAAGCGGCGCAAGGTCGCGCAGATCGAGGCGATGATCGCCGATTTCGACCGCATGGCGGGCGATCTCGACCGCGAGATCAAGACCGAGCAGGACCGCGCCAATATCCACGATCCCGCGCATTTCGCCTATCCGACCTATGCCAAGGCGGCGATGACACGCCGCGAAAACCTCAAGCGCTCGGCCGGCGAGCTCAAGACCCAGCTCGACGACGCCCAGGCGATGCTTGGCGAGGCGTTCGAGGAATTGAAGAAGGTCGAGATGCTCGACGAGCGCGACCAGGCGCGCGAACGCGCCGAGAATGCCGCGCGCGAACAGTCCGAACTGGACCGAATCGGCGCCATGCGTTTCAGCCAAGGCGTTCGGGTCTAAATCCTTATCGTCGTCATCTCCGGGGACGGGGGTGATCCAGCGCGGATTGTGGCTATGCGCTGGAGGCTCCGCTTTACGCGGAGCCTGACGGCCAATTCTCAGCGCATTACCGAAATACAGGCTGCACTCAACCGTTCGCGCCCGCGCGTCGGTACGGCAGATAGCGCGGCGTCCACATGTGGGCGCGTACCGCAGCCTCGATCCCATCAGCATTGACGCCCTCTGTCAGTCCCTCGGCATGCGCCTGCCGGCCGACCGCAATCGCGATGTGGGTTGCCACCTCGCGCAGTGCTGTGACTGGCGGCAATAGATTGGCGGTCGGATCGTTCTTCGCGGGCGACAATTCCGCCAACGCCTTGGCCGCCGCCATGAACATCGTGCCAGTGATGCGCCGTGCCTGGGTCGCCACCGCACCAAGGCCGACGCCGGGGAAGATGTAGGAATTGTTGGTCTGGTCGACGCGGAACAGGCCGGTTTTGCGCCGTAGCGCCGGGAACGGCGAGCCGGCGCCGATGATGGCGCCGCCGCCGCTCCAGCGCTCGATCTGGTCCGGCGCCGCTTCGGCATGGCTGACCGGATTCGACAGCGGGAAGATGATCGGCCGCTCGTTGTTCCTCGCCATCGCGCGCACCACCGTCTCGGTGAACGCATTGGCCTGGCCCGACACACCGATCAGTGCGGTCGGTTTCGCGTTGTTGATGACGTCGAGCAACGTGACGCGATCCGAGCGGCCGACCGACCATGACGACAACACCGCGCGCGGCTGCACGAAAGGCTGCGCGAACGGCGCGATGTCTTTCATGCCTTCGAGCAGCAGGCCGTCCTTGTCGACCATATAAAAGCGCCGCGCCGCTTCTTTCGCGTCGAGCCCGGCATCGATCATTGCGCCCACGATCAGCGCGGCGATGCCGCTTCCGGCCGATCCCGCGCCGAAGATGACGATGCGTTGCTCGCGCAGCGGCACGCCGGTGACCTTGATCGCGGCGAGCAGGGTGCCGGTCGCCACCGCCGCGGTGCCCTGGATGTCATCATTGAAGGTGCACAGCCGGTCCGCATAGCGGCCGAGCAGCCGCGTTGCATTGGCCTTGGCGAAATCTTCCCACTGCAACATGACGTGCGGCCAGCGCTCATCGACTGGCGTCGACGAATTCCTCGATGAAGTCGTCATAGTCCTGGCCGCGCACGCGGGCGTGCCGCCAGCCGATATAGAGGGGGTCCCTGAGGTTCTCCTCGTTGTCGGTGCCGACGTCGAGGATGACGGGCAGGGCGGTCGAGGGATCGATGCCGCCGCAGGCAGTGTAGAGCGCCAGCTTGCCGATCGGAATGCCCATCCCGCCGGCGCCCTGGTCGCCGAGGCCAAGGATGCGTTCGCCGTCGGTGATGACGATGACTTTGGTATTGTCGAATTGCGGATTGCCGAGGATCCGTCGGATCTGGTCGCGGTGCGGCATGCTGAGAAACAGGCCGCGCGGCTTGCGGAACAGCCGGCTGAACTGGCGGCAGCCGGCGCCGACCGTCGGCGTGTAAACGATCGGCAGCAGCTCCTCGATGTTGCGCGACAGCAGAGCGTAGAACAGCGTCTCGTTGGTGTCCTGCAGGTCGCGCAGGAAGGCGTAGCGCTCGATGTCGGTGGAGAATTCGCGCAGTGCCGCCAGCCGGCGGGCCACCTGGTCGTCGATGCTGGCCACCATCGGCGGCAGCAGGCCGTGCAGGCCGAAGGTGTCGCGCTCGGCGTCGGTAAAGGCGGTGCCCTTGTTGAGCCGCGGGTCGGACAACAGCTGATAGCCCGACACATTTGCCGGGACGGCCACGGTGTCGTCGTCGTGGCGCGCCCCGCTCATATCAGCCGCCGCGTTTATCGGCGTCGTATTCGTCGCTCGGATAGGTGCCGCCCTGCAGCAAGTCGCCGACCGGGTCTTTCGGCAAGCTTTGTCTGCGCTTCCATCGCCGCGGCGCGATAGTCCTCGGCTTTGCCGATCGGCTTGTAGCCGAATTTCACCGGCGTTGCGAGTTGTCCCACCACGCCGCGGCGTTGTCCGACATGCCGTAGAAAATCTCGAACTTGATGTCGGGGTGCTCGAGACCGATGCGGATCGAGCTGCACCAGGTCTTCCGGCTTGAGCCAGATCGAGAGGCGTCGCTCGTCGATCGGCGCTTCGCCAAAATTGCCGATCCGCAGGCAGGTGACGCGCAGGCCGTGCTTGTCGGCATAGAGCGCGCCCATCGCCTCGCCGAACGCCTTGCTGACGCCGTAGCGGGAGTCCGGGCGCACCGTGACGTTGATGCCGATTTTGCGGCTGCGCGGATAAAATCCGACCGCGTGGTTGGACGAGGCGAACACCACGCGCTTCGCGCCCTTGCGATAGGCCGCCTCGTAGATGTTGCGAGCGCCGATGATATTGGCGGACAGGATGGTCTCCCACGGCCCTTCGACCGAGTAGCCGCCGAAATGCACGATGCCGTCGATGCCGTCGACGAGCTTTTCGACCGCCGCATAGTCGGCCAGGTCGGCCTGCGACGAATTCCTCGCCGGGTTCGAGATCGGCCGGCTTTTTAATGTCGCTCCAGCGAATGTGCGGATAGACGCCCTTGAGCAGGTTGCGCAGCCGCGTGCCGATGCCGCCGGCCGCGCCGGTGACGAGAACGTTTTTCATCGTGCTACTCTTTGGAGGTTTAGCTTACTTGATGCCGAACTCGGCGGCGAGCTTTTGATAGCGCTGGCGGCTGTTGAGCAGGTGGTGCTGCATGGCGGCGCGCGCCTGCTTGATCTGCCGGCCTGGATCGCCGCGAGGATTTCCTCGTGCTCGCGCTGGAACATGCCGAGATGCGCCTTGCCGAGCGTCGGCGCGGTCTGGCCCCACACGGTCTCGCGCGGGAATGATGAAGCGGCCGAGATATTCGAGGAAGCGCCGGAATTGCGGATTGCCGGTGGCGTCGGCGATCTCGCAATGGAAGGCGAAATCCTCGTCGACCGCGGTTCCGCCGCGGTCGATGGCGTCCTGGATGGCGTTGAAACGGTCGGCGATTTTCTTGAGTCTGATCCGGGCTGAGCGCGCTCGGCGGCAAGCCCCGCGGCTTCGATCTCGACCCCGGTGCGCAGTTCCATGACGTTGAGCACCTCGCGCGAGCGAGGAACGCTCGTCGAAATCGACCCGGAACGGCCGGCGCACATGTTCGGCGACGAAGGCGCCGACGCCCTGGCGGGTCACGACCAGCCGGTCGGCGCGCAAGCGCCGCCACCGCCTCGCGGATCACGGTGCGGCTCACCCCGGTGGCGGCGATCATTTCCTGTTCGGTCGGCAGTTGCGAGCCCGGCGGCAGCTTGCCGCTGGTGATATCGGCGGTCAGCCGCGCCACCAATTGGGCGGTCAGGCCGCGCGGCGCCTCGAGCGGCTGCAGCAGCGCAAGATTTTTTGTCGCGCGCTTAGCTGGCATCTTGACCCGTGACGTTGCCTGAGGTCATCATATGACATGATGATTAGCACGCGCGAGCCGCTCGCGAGCAATCCGCGCGTGCGTCATAGACTTGATGCGTCGCAATCTAAAATCAAAACCTGGGAGGACACTACCATGAAATCACGCACAGCTCTTGGCCGCGGTCGCTATTCGCGGCGGCGACCGCCTTCGCGCGCCAGCCGGCGTCGGCGCAGCAGAAACTGGTGCTCAAAGCCTCCGACGTTCACCCGGCCGGCTATCCGACCGTGGTCGCGGTCGAGAACATCGGCAAGAAGCTCGAAAAGGCCACCAATGGCCGGCTCAGCGTCGCGATGTATCCCTCGATGCAGCTCGGCGGCGAGAAGGAAGCCATCGAGCAGGCCCAGGTCGGCGCCATCGCCTTCGCCCGCGTCTCGGTCGGCGCGCTCGGCCCGGTGGTCGACGACCTCAACGTGTTCAATCTGCCTTACGTGTTCCGCAACACCGAGCACATGCAGAAGGTGATCGACGGCGCCGATCGGCAAGGAGCTGCTCGACAAGGTGACCAACAGCCGGCAAGGGCCTCGTCGGCCTGTGCCTGGATGGATGCCGGCGCGCGCAGCTTCTACAACACCAAGAAGCCGATCAAGACCATGGCCGACCTCAAGGGCATGAAGGTCCGCGTCATGGGCAACCCGATGTTCGTCGACATGGCGAACTCGATGGGCGCCAACGGCGTGCGCGATGGGCTACGACCAGGTGTTCACCTCGCTGCAGACCGGCGTGGTCGACGGCGCCGAGAACAACCCGCCGAGCTTCGTGTTCGACAACCACTACCAGGTCGCCAAGTTCTACACGATCGACGAGCACCTGATCGTGCCGGAGATGGTGGTGTTCTCGAAGAAGATCTGGGACACGCTGTCGAAGGAGGAGCAGGCGACTGCTGATGAAGTTCGGCCGCGAAGCGCAGCTGGAAGAGCGCAAGCTGTGGGACGTCTACGAGAAGCAGGCGATGGACAAGGCCAAGGCCGCCGGCATCCAGATCATCACTGCTCTCTGCCGCTGACAAGAAGCCGATCCAGGATGCGGTGAAGCCGGTGTGGGACAAGTACGGTCCGAAATACGCCGACATGATCAAGCGCATCCAGGAAGTGAAGTAATCAACGGTTCGATTGCCGTTCCCGCGCGCCGGCTCAGTGCCGACGCGCGGGTATGGCATGATGCGAGTGGTTCGAAGGCGCGAAGCCCGTGCGGGCTTGGGGATCAAAGTGGCAAAGAAAGCAGCAAGCGCCTGGCCTCGGCCGGTGGGCGCGGCGGTTCTCTACCGCCAAGCGATGGACATCGCTTATCTGACTCTGCGTGTGGCTCGCCGGCACCGCGCTGGTGCTGATTTCCGCGGTGATCCCGTGGGCGGTGTTCACCCGCTACGTGCTCAACAGCGCTGCGTCGTGGCCTGAAACGACCGCGGTGCTGCTCACCATCGTGCTGACGTTCTATCGGCGCCGCCGCCTGCTACCGGCTGGGCATCCACATGAACGTGGTCGTTTTTCGTGGCGATGCTGCCGCCGCAGTTTCGCGGCGGTGGACGACCTTCTCGTCGAGTTGCTGATGGCCGTGATGGCGCTGTTCATGATCGATCTACGGCGTCAAGCTGTGCGAGGCGACCTGGCACAACACCATCGCCGAATTCCCGTTTCTGTCGGTCGGCGTCGCCTATTTGCCGATTCCGCTCGGCGGCATTATTCACGCTGCTGTTCGTCATCGAGCATCTGACCATCGGCCGTCCGCGGACGCCGGCGCCGATCCGCATCTGCCAGTCGAATAGGCGCACGCACATGGACATTCTTCATTCTGCTCGGCACATGTTTTTCTGCTTCTGCATCGGCGTGCCGATCGCCTATTCGCTCGGGCTCGCCGCGCTGGCCGGCGCGCTCTGGATCGGCATCCCGCTCGAAGCGGTGATGCTGAAAATCTCCGACGGCGTCAGCAAGGTCGCGATGCTGACCATTCCGTTCTTCGTGCTGGCCGGCGCCATCATGGCGGAAGGCGGCATGGCGCGCCGCTGGTGCGCTTTCGCCGACGTGCTGGTCGGCTTGATCCGGGTGCGCGGCGGGCTGTCGGTCGGTCAACGTGCTCGCCACCACCTTCCTCAGCGGGATTTCCGGCTCCTCGGTCGCCGACGTGTCGGCGATCGGCTCGGTGATGATCCCGCAGATGGAAAAGGTGGGTTATCCGCGCGTGTTCGCCACCAACGTCACCATCACCGGCTCGGTGCAGGCGATCCTGGTGCCGCCGAGCCATAACGCGGTGATCTATTCGCTGGCGACCGGCGGCACCATTTCGATCATCAGCCTGTTCATGGCCGGCGTGGTGCCGGGCCTGTTGCTCGGCTTCGCCCTGATCGGCTTGTGCATGGTCATCGCCTACCGCGACAGGCATCCGAGCGGCGACGCGGTGCCGCTGCGCGAGGCGGTTCAGCATCACGATCGATGCGCCTGGGGCCTGATCACGCTCATCATCATCATCGGCGGCATCCTGCGGCGGCATCTTCACCGCGATCGAAGCCGGCGCGGTCGCCTGCGTCTGGGCGTTCTTGCGTCACGATGTTCGTCTACCGCGATTACCGCTGGCGCGATCTGCCGCGGTCTGGTACATCGCACGCTGCGCACCGTCGCCATGGTGATGACGCTGATCGCCTGCGCGTCTGGCTTCGGCTACGTGATGGCGCTGATGCAGATGCCGGCGAAGATCACGGCATTCTTCCTGACGATCTCGGACAACAAATACGTCATCCTGATCCTGATCAATATTCATGCTGCTGGTGCTCGGCTGCCTGATCGACATGGCGCCGCTCGATCCTGATCTGCACGCCGATCCTGCTGCCGGTGGTGATGAAGTTCGGCGTCGATCCGGTTCACTTCGGCATGATCATGATGCTCAACCTCGGCATCGGGCTGTTGACGCCGCCGGTCGGCGCGGTGCTGTTCGTCGGCTGCGCGGTCGGCAAGGTCGACGATCGAAGAGGTCATGCGCGGCATCTGGCCGTTCTACGGCGTCATGTTCGCGGTGCTGATGCTGGTGACGTTCATCCCCGCGCTGTCGCTCTGGCTACCGTCGGTGGTTATCCGCTAAGCCCAAAAAAAGCGCGCCCCGAACAGGGGCGCGCAATTGGGAGGTCATAAGACAAATCGGCGCGAAGATCAGCGGATGGTTGAGCCTTCGCGGGCGGTAAACACCACGGTCTTGCCCGGCTGATAGACCGTCGGGCTTTGCGCGGTGAGAATATCGGTGCCGAGATTGAGGCGCGTCGCCGCAATGCCGAAGCCGGCCACCAGCGTCGCGGCGACCAAGGCCACAACCACGATTTTCAGGTGGGTGGTGCGATCAGCGGTGTACATCGAGGAGTTCATGGCCGTGCATCCTGACCCTGGGAACCGGGTTAGAAATCTCGTCGTCCCAAGGCAAACGTAGGAACGAGCGGTAGGTTCCGCAGGGCACATCACGGTTGGTTGAAGTCGGGGATGGCGAGATGGCGTGAGCTAGATGCTGCTGACGGTTTTTAACCGCGCGCGCGGATGAATTTCGGACTGGGAAATCACCGGCGTCTGTGCGCGGAAGCGCTCGACGATGCCACGCACGAACGGGCGGATATTCGCTGACGTCACCAGCACCGGCGCCTCGCCTTCGCGCGCCGCCGCCTCGAAGCGCTCGCGTACGAGACCGATGAATTCAGACAATTTGGAGGGCTGCATGGTGAGCTGGCGGTCGTCGCCTTGCCCGATAATCGATTCTGCGAAAGCCTGTTCCCATTTGGCCGACAGTGCGATCAGCGGCAGATAGCCACTGGCCGAGCTGTGCTGGGCGCAGATCTGGCGCGACAGTCGCGCGCGTACATGTTCGGCGAGGATCGCCGGGTTGCGCGAGATCGCGATGCCGTCGGCGATGCCTTCCAGGATGGTCGAAAGGTCGCGGATCGAGACGCGCTCCGCCAGCAGCATTTGCAGCACGCGCTGGATGCCCGACACCGTGATCAGCGATGGCACCACGTCCTTGAGCAGTTCGGCCTGTTCCTTCGGCAGGTCCTTGAGCAGTTTCTGCACTTCGCCATAAGACAACAGCTCCGACATATTGCTCTTGAGTAGTTCCGTGAGGTGGGTCGAGAGCACGGTGGCCGCGTCGACCACGGTATAGCCTTTCATCGAGGCGTCTTCCCGCAGCGCCGCGTCGACCCAGGTCGCCGGCAGGCCGAAGGTCGGCTCGGTGGTGTGGGTACCGGGCAAATTCACCTGGCCGCCGGCCGGGTCCATCACCATGAACTGGGCCGGCCAGACCTTGCCGCCACCGCCTTCGACTTCCTTGATCTTGATCGAATAGGCGTTGGCGTCGAGTTGCACGTTATCGAGGATGCGCACAGCGGGCATCACGAAGCCCATTTCCATGGCCAGCGAGCGGCGCAGCGCCTTGATCTGCTCGGTCAAGCGATCGGTGCCGTCCGGCGAATTGACCAGCGGCAGCAGGCCATAGCCAAGCTCGATCTTGAGGTCGTCGATCTTGAGCGCGGTCGCGATTGGCTCCTCGGCGGTGCCGATCTTGCTGGCTTCGGCCGCCGCGGTCTTGGCTTCGGCCGCCGCGGTCACGCGCGTGCGCTTGTCAAACACATAGGCGAGCGCGCCTGCGCCGCCTGCCAGCGCGAGGAACGGGATCATCGGAATGCCGGGCAAAAGCGACATCACGCCCATCACCGCCGCCGACATGCCGAGCGCCTTCGGATAGCCGGACAGTTGCGCCATCAGCGCTTTGTCGGCCGCGCCGGATACGCCGGCCTTCGCCACCAGCAAGCCCGCCGCGGTCGAGACGATCAGCGCCGGCACTTGCGTCACCAGGCCGTCGCCCACCGTGAGCAGGGTGTAGGAACGCGCCGCGTCGGCGAAGCTGAGGCCTTGCTGGACGATGCCGATGATCATGCCGCCGATGATGTTGATGAAGACGACGAGCAGCCCGGCGATGGCGTCGCCGCGCACGAATTTCGAGGCGCCGTCCATGGCGCCGAAGAAGCCGCCTTCGTCCTCGAGCTTCTGGCGGCGCCTGCGGGCTTCTTTCTCGTCAATCAGACCAGCGGAAAGGTCGGCGTCGATCGCCATCTGCTTGCCGGGCATGGCGTCGAGGTGAAAGCGCGCCGCGACTTCCGCGATGCGACCGGAGCCTTTGGTGATGACGACGAAATTCACGATCACCAGGATCGTGAAGACGATGATGCCAATCACGAAATTGCCGCTCATCACGAAATTGCCGAATGCCTCGATAACGTGGCCGGCGGCGTCGGTGCCTTCGTGGCCGTGCGCGAGGATCAGCCGCGTGGAGGCCAGATTGAGCGCCAGCCGTAACATGGTCGCGATCAGCAGCACGGTGGGGAACGAGGAGAATTCGAGCGGGGTGTGAATGAACAGCGCCGTCATCAGGATCAGCACCGAGATGATGATCGAAATGGCAAGCGCGAGGTCGAGCAGCAGCGGCGGCAGCGGCAGGATCAGTACGACCAGAATGGTAAGGACGCCGAACGCCAGCGCGAGGTCGCCGCGCTTCAACAGCGCCACGAGTTCGGCGAGTTTCGGTAGTCTGATGCCGCTACTCGGAGGTGCGGCGGTAACGTCGCTCATGCTGCTGATGCCGAAACGGTGCCCGGTTATCGGATCGCGGTGTGCGATTACCCGTACCCGGCAAGTTTTGCCCGGTTTATGGTTAGCGGCGGGTTAATGTGGCAATGCACTGAGCGGCAAAGGGAAAAGCCCCCTCCCGATGGACCGGGAGAGGGCCAGTCTGCCAGCCGTGCGATCGTGGATCAGCCCGGGAGCAGAACGGTGTCGACGACGTGGATGACGCCGTTCGATTGCATGACGTTGGCGATCGTCACCTTGGACTTGTCGCCCTTGGCGTCGGTGATCGTCAGGTTGCTGCCGTCCTGCGTCACTGTGAGGTCTTCGCCTTCGACGGTCTTGAGCATGGCCTTGCCGTTGCCCTCCTTGACCTTCGCCATCAGATCCTTTGCGGTCAAACGGCCCGGCACGACGTGATAGGTCAGTACGTTGGTGAGGGTCTTTTTGTTTTCCGGCTTGAGCAGCGTGTCGACGGTGCCGGCCGGCAATTTCTTGAAAGCTTCGTTGGTCGGCGCGAACACGGTGAACGGGCCGGGGGACTGCAGGGTATCGACGAGACCGGCGGCCTTCACGGCGGCGACCAGCGTGGTGTGGTCCTTCGAATTGACGGCGTTCTGCACGATGTTCTTCGACGGATACATCGCGGCGCCGCCAACCATTTTGGTGTCTTCCTTCATTTGCGCATAAGCGGTGGGCGCGAACGAACCCATGCTGGCGGCAAGCGCTACGGCGGCAACACCCGCCATGGCGAGAATCTGAATACGTTTCATATTGGACACTCCGTTTGATCTGCGTGACGTCCCTCTCTGGAGACTTCAGGAGATACGGAGCGAGAGTGGGCTGGATGCGTGGACCTCCTCACAGAGTCGTGAGCTTGCCTTGGGCAATGACGGGCCCCGTCGGAGCGCCGGTCGGCGAGCCGCCTCGCGGCTCCAGCGATACCGCCAAAACAGCGGCAGCGGTGGCTTGCGCGGCAAGGTCGGGGGAAGCTTGAGCGTGACGGCCTGGTCGGCGCGCAACAGGCCGAGCGAACGCGGCTTGCCATCGGCCGGGATCAGCCATAATTCAGCGACGCGGGTGGCATCGGCGGTAAACGCCGCCGGCACCACGGCGATGCTGCCGCGCACGGGGTCGATGGTGGCGACGAAATGATGATGGCCGCCGCCGTCGATCGAGGCGACCAGCGGCCTTGCCGCTGGCGCGTTGAGAACGAAGAACAGCGCGGCGATGCTGGCGAACGCCAGGCCGGTGGCACCGACCGCCCAGCCGCGCCAGAACGCGACGCCGCGGGTGTGCGGCACGGCCCGCTGCTGCGGCAGCGCGGCGTCGATCCGGCTCCAGACCTCATGGGACGGCTGCACCGGCGCGATCGCATCAGACCACGGCGCCAGCCGCGTCTCCCACTGCGCCACCAAATTGGCGAAGGTCCGGTCGCTGGCGATGCGGCGCTCGGCCGCCTGCCGTTCCGTCTGCGTGCCTACGCCGAGCGCATACTCGGCGGCTAGCGCGTCGTCGTCCGGCAAATCGTTATGGTGGGTCGTGTCGCTCATTGCTCCAGGCAAGCCTTCAGTTTCATCAGGGCGCGGCGGATCATGCTTTTCATTGTTCCGAGCGGCGTATCCATCCGTGCTGCCATGTCCTCGTAAGTGTGGCCATCGAAATAAGCGCCGCGCAATGCGCTCTGTTCGCGCTCGGCCAGGCCGCCGAGGCAACCGTGCAGCCTGGCGCTGGCTTGCGCATCTTCCATGCCGGCAAGGGCCGACGGCGCGGCGTCGGCAATCTCGGCGGCGGCGTCGAGCGGATCGAGCCGGCGCTGGCCTTTGGCGCGCAGCCGATCGATCGCGCGGTTGCGGGCGATGGTAATCAGCCAGGTCATCGGGCTGGCCCGCGCAGGGTCGAAATCGCCCGCCTTGCGCCACACCGTCAGATAGACCTCCTGCAAGACATCCTCCGCTTCCGCGCGCTCACGCAAGATACGTAGGCACACGCCAAACAGCTTCGCGGACGTCAGGCGATAGGTGGTTTGCAGGCCGTTGCGCTCCCCGGCCGCGGTGCGCCCGAGGGCGGCGATCAGGAGGTTTCGAGCGTCGGACTCCATAAACCCGCGGCTACTGCCGTATCCAACGTTCGGCGCCAACTGTGTTGCCGCCGGCGTAGGTCCACAAGCCCTTCCAATTGCCGCCGTCCTCGCCGTAGAGCGAGAGCCCGGTGTCGTTGCCGGAACGATAGGAGACGGCGAGGAACTCGCGGTTACCGATGCCAGTGCTGACATAGCGCGTTCCGGCCACTACCCAGATGATCCGGTAGGTTTCGCCGGTGCGTTCCACGCTTAGTGTGCTGCTGTAGTGGCCCTTGCCGCCCGGGTTCGTTCCCTCGATCTTGTAGGTGCCGGCCGGATCGGCGGCGAAGGCGGACCCAAGCGTGGCGGCCAAAGCGAAAGCGGCTGTCAAATGAGTGCGCATGGAAAAAGCTCCGGCAGGTTACTCGCGGAGTCTAGGGCTTTGCCGCGTGGCCTACAATCACGCGCCCACAAACGAAATCGCCGGGCCAGGGCCCGGCGATGACGACGTTTTTTGCGCTCTCGGGGCTAAGCCGCGCCGCGCAGCGCTTCGCCGCCGCCAGCCGGCGGGATCGGCGCGCCATCGGCGGCATATTCGTTGAGCTTGTTGCGCAGCGTGCGGATCGAGATGCCCAAAATATTGGCGGCGTGGGTGCGGTTGCCGAGGCAATGCTTGAGCGTTTCGAGAATGAGGTCGCGCTCGACCTCGGCGACGGTGCGGCCGACCAGATTGCGGGTGACCTGTTCGGCGGCGAGCGCGGCGTGGCCGACCGCGCCGGCGGCATGATCCGAGCCGATCCGTGCGCCGTCAGGCGCCAGGATGTTCTCGATGCCGATTTCCGGCCCGCTCGACAGCAGCACGGCGCGATGAATGGTATTTTCCAGCTCGCGCACATTGCCGGGCCAGCGCGCGGTAGTGAGCGCGCGTTGCGCGTCGCTCGACAGGATGCGCTGCGGCAGGCCGTTCGCATCAGCGTATTTCTTCATGAAGTAATGCGCGAGCTCGACGACATCGGCTGGCCGCTCGCGCAGCGGCGGGATTTTCAAATTGACGACGTTGAGACGGAAGAGCAGATCCTCGCGGAATTTGCCTTCCCGCACCGCATCGGTCAGCACGCGGTTCGAAGTGGCGAGAATGCGGATATCGACGGCGACTGGCTTGGTGCCGCCGACCCGGTCGATCAGCCGCTCCTGAATCGCGCGCAGCAGCTTGGCCTGCAGCCGCACGTCCATCTCGGAAATTTCATCGAGCAGCAGCGTGCCGCCATTGGCCTCCTCGAACTTGCCGATGCGGCGCGCCAGCGCGCCGGTGAACGAGCCCTTTTCATGGCCGAATAGTTCGGATTCCAGCAGATTTTCCGGGATGGCCGCGCAATTGACGGTGATAAAGGGCTTTTTCGCGCGGGTCGAGCGACCATGGACGAAGCGCGCCAGCACTTCCTTGCCGGTGCCGCTCTCGCCGGTGATCAGCACCGAGGCGTCGGATGTCGCGACCTGCTGCGCCAGCTTGACCAGCTTCGCCATCGATTCATCGCGATAGATCATGTCGCGCGCATCGTCGGCCACTGCGGCGAGCACGGCGGCGATCATCTCGGCGTCGGGCGGCAGCGGGATGTATTCCTTGGCGCCGGCGCGAATGGCGGCGACCGCGGCGCGCGCGTCATTGGTGATGCCGCAGGCGACGATCGGAACGTGGATGCGCTCGACTTCGAGCCGCGTCACCAGATCTCGGATGTCGAGCGTCACCTCGATCATCAGCAGGTCGGCACCCCGGCCGGAGCGCAGCACCGCCAGGGCCTGGTCGATGCTTTCGGCGTGGGTAACCGAGGCGCCCTTGTCCATCGCGAGCTTGGTCGCGGTGGTGAGCTGGCCTTTGAGCGTTCCGACGATCAGGAGTCGCATAACATTATCCCTTTAGCGTTTCGCTAGTTCCGGTCCGCTTTGATGATTTCCGTCATGGTGACGCCGAGCTTGTCCTCGACCAGCACCACTTCGCCGCGCGCCACCAGGCGATTGTTGACGTAGATATCGATCGCCTCACCGACCTTGCGGTCGAGCTCGAGCACCGCGCCGGGTCCGAGCTTGAGCAACTGGCCGACGTCCATCCGGGCGCGGCCAAGCACTGCGGAGACCTGCACCGGCACGTCAAACAGCGCTTCAAGATCGGCGGCGCCGCGGTCGACGGTATCGGCCTCAGCGGGAGCCAGCGTGCCGGCATCGTTCACGGTCTGCATTTCGGCGCCTGCTTCGAGCTCCGGCAGCGGAACCTTGGTGTCGGCGGCGTGTGTGTCGCTCATTGCGTCAGGTCTCCTGAAATCTCAATTCGTTTCGGCGCTGCGCGCCGCGACGTAGCGGTTGACCACCTCGGTGATGGCGGCATCGGTTGCGGCGCGGTCGCGAATCACGCCACCGTCCTGCCATTCGATCCGGCAATCGCCGGGCGCGATCTCGGAGTCGGAAAAGATCGCCAGCCGCCCTTCGAAGCCGCGGCTATGCGCGATGTCGTCGAGCCGTTCCTTGGCGGATGCGTGAATGCCGTCATTGATGCGGATTGCGATATGTGGGGTCGACACCAGTTGGCGAAAGCAGTCGCTGGCGAGCCGCTCGATCTCGACGAACGGCTCGCGCGCGATCAGTTCCGGCGCCAACTTGCGCGCCACCGCGACCGCAACCTGTACCGCCTCGGTTTCCAGCCGCGTTTCGACGCCATGCAGGCCGCGGCTCAGCCGTTCCAGCGTGTCGCCGATCACTGCCAGCACCGACGCGATTTTCTGCTCGGCCGCCGCCATATCCTGGGCCTGCGCAGCCGCGAAGCCCTTGCGATAGGCCTGTGACTCGGCGTCGGCGCGCCGGCGCTCGTGCTCGACCATAGTGATGGTCGGCTTTTCGCCGGTGGCGAAGTCCTCGTCGAACAGATATTTGGCGGTCGCTTTCATTAATAGATCAACTCGTCTTCGCCGCGGCTCTTGGTGATCATGATTTCGCCCTTGGCCGCGAGGTCCTTGGCGTTGTTGACCAGCAGGCTCTGCACTTCGTCGACATCGCGCAGCCGCACCGGTCCCATCGCCTGCATGTCCTCGACCAGCATCTTGGCGGCGCGGGTCGACATGTTCTTGAAGAAGAATTCGCGCACCGCTTCCGAGGCGCCCTTGAGCGCGATCGCCAGCTTGTCCTTGTCGATATTGCGCATCAATGTTTGCGCCGACGCGGTGTCGAGCTTGACCAGGTCGTCGAAGGTGAACATCAGCGCCTTGATGCGTTCGGCCGCATCGCGATTGTCCTCTTCGAGCGCGCTCAGAAAGCGCGTCTCGGTCTGCCGGTCGAAATTATTGAAGATTTCCGCCATCACCTCATGGGCGTCGCGGCGCCTCGTCTGCGACAAATTCGACATGAATTCGGTGCGCAGCGTCTGCTCGACCCGCTCGATCACATCCTTCTGCACCGATTCCATCTTGAGCATGCGGCTGACGCAGTCGAGCGACAGGTCTTCCGGCAGGATGGCCAGCACGCGCGCCGCATGTTCCGGCCGCAGCTTCGAAAGCACGACGGCGATGGTTTGCGGGTATTCATTCTTGAGATAGTTGGCGAGCACCTCTTCCTGCACGTTCGCCAGTTTTTCCCACATGTTGCGGCCGGCGGGCCCACGGATTTCTTCCATGATGCCGCCGACGCGTTCCTGCGGCAGATACTGCTTGAGCAGACGTTCGGTGGCGTCGTAATTGCCGAGCAGCGCGCCCGACGCCGACATCCGCGAAACGAATTCCAGCAGCAGCTGCTCGACCGAGTCGGCGTCGATCGTGCCGAGTGAGGACATCACCACGGAGATTTCACGAAGCTCGTCGTCGTCGAGCATGCCGAATATATTGCCGGCGAATTTCTCGCCGAGCGCCAGCATCAACACCGCGGCGCGTTCCGGGCCGCTGAGCCGCCGGCGGCCTTCATTGACCTGCTGCCGGCTCGCCAACTCGGCCATCAGGCCGCCGATATCGGCGCGCACTGCTTCGCCCTTGGTTTTCTTCTGCTCGCTATAGGCGGATGGCATTGCTTACGCGGCCTCCTCGTGCAGCCAGGATCGGATGATGGACACCGCCTCGTGCGGATTCTTTTCGGCGAGTTCGCCGACTTTCTGCACCGACTGGGCGTGAACCTGGCCCTGCACCTGGGCCACATCGATCATGGCCGAGGTGCGGTTCGAGATGGCGACGGACTCGTCGCTGCCGACGATCGAGACGTTCGGTCCACCGGCGGTGGTGATGCTGCCGGCGCCGCCGCTGCTGAACTGAACGCTGCCGGAGCCGGGCAAAGCCGCGGTGATGCCAGCAGGGCCGGCAACAGCTGCGACCGCCGCGGTGCCGGCGAGCGCGGCGGCGGTTGCGCCTTCCGGCGTGATGACGCGGCGCACCAGCGGCCGCACCACGGTGAACAGCACGATGAAGCCAAGCAGCGCCATCACGCCGAGCTCGGCGGCGCGCATGATGTCGTCCTTGGTGAACTGCAGATAGCTCATCCACCCGGTCGGTTCGCTGATCGTCACTCCCGGCGTTTCGGCAAAGCGCAGATTGACGACTTCGAGCTGGTCGCCGCGCTTCTGGTCGTAGCCGATGGCGGAGCGCACCAGCGCGGCAATGCGGTCGATCTCTTCCTTGGAACGCGGCTGGTAGGTGACCTCGCCCTTCTCGCTCTTGCCGTAGATGCCGTCGACCAGCACGGCGGCCGAAATGCGATTGACGCGGCCCGCCTCGGTCACTTCGGTCTTGGTGACGCGGGAAATCTCGTAATTGACGACTTCCTCGGTCTTGCGGTTTGAATCGGACTTGCCGCCGCCTTCATTTTTCGCGCCGGAACCCGGCAATTCCCCGGACACCGAAACTTGACCTTCCTTGGTCTCGCCGCTGGACGATTGCTCTTCTCGGGTCTGGCTCGAGCGCACCACGCGGCTTTCCGGATCGAACTTGTCGGAGGTCTGGGTGATGCGGTTGACGTCGAATTCGGCGGTGAGTTGCACGCGTGCGTGACCGGGCCCGACTATCGAGGTGACGATGGCCTCGACCTGATCGCGCAGCCGTCGCTCGAACGCAGCCTTGCGCTCATCGGCACCGCCGCCAGTCGCAGCATCGTCCTGCTGCGCGCCGTCGGCGAGCAACCGACCGGTTTCGTCGACCACTGAGACGCGCTCGGGCTTGAGGCCGTTGACCGCGGTTGCCGTAAGGTGGCGGATGGCGCGAACTTGCTGCGTCTCCAGCTGGCCGCGCACCTTGAGCACGATCGAAGCCGACGGCTCGATCTTCTCGCGCGAGAACAGCGGACGATCCGGCAGCACGAGGTGAACCCGCGCCGCCTGCACGCGGTCGAGGCTACGGATGGTGCGCGGCAAGCTCGCCTTCCAGCGCCCGCAGGTGGTTGATGTTCTGGACGAAGGTGGTGGAGCCGAGGGCGTCGGACTTGTCGAAGATCTCATAGCCGACGCCGCCGCCTTTCGGCAGCCCGCCTTCGGCGAGCTTCATGCGCAGCCGCGCCACCTTGTCCTTCGGCGACCAGGAGAATGGCGCCATCGTTCTTCATCGCGTAGGTAATGCCTTGCCGCTCGAGATCCTTGATGATGGACGAGGAGTCTTCGACCGACAGGTCGGTGAACAGCGGCACCATTTGCGGCGTCGTCACTTGCAACATGACGAAAGCAAAAAAGCCGACCAGCGCGGCGGTGACTGCTGCCATCGCCGCCATGCGCGCCGCGCCAAGCGACCTCACAAAGCCGAAGAATCCCTGCACTGGACCTTGCCCCTTGAGTCAGGCGCGGGGCGCACCTGACGCGGCAAAATTTGCCCAGTTTATGGTTAGCGTCGGGTTAATAACTTGAAGCGGAAAGGCGAAAATGAAAACGCCGGCCTCGCGGCCGGCGTTACAAAAATTCGGCTGACTGAAGGTCAGGTACGATATTGCTGGATGCGCGTCGTGCGCAGGCCGGCGAGGCCGTGCTGGTCGATCGAATATTGCCAGGAGAGGAATTCCTCGACCGTCAGTGTATAGCGGCCGCAGGCTTCCTCGAGGGAGAGCAGACCACCACGGACCGCGGCGACCACCTCAGCCTTGCGGCGGATGACCCAGCGCTTGGTGCCTGGTGCGGGCAAATCCGCGATGGTGAGCGGACTGCCATCGGGCCCGATGACATACTTGACCCTCGGGCGGTGAGGTTCGGTCATTCGCTTTACTCACAACTCGACTACTAGAACTGCCGCAAACTAACTGTCCCGGCTTAAGATTTGCCTAAGCGAGCCGGTCGGACAGGGAAAAGTTTGCCTCGTTTTCGCTAACCTTTTGGTTACAGTTGGGGCTTCCGGCGCGGCCTTTTAAATGGCTGGGTTTGGTAGAGTGCGACGCCGCCGCCGGGTAATATTGGTCATTCTGCGATTTGAGGCTGCCCTTTGACAAGGTTCCCTGCGATTCGGGCCGTGACCTGGCGAAGCGCCCTTTATTACCTCCTGAAATTGGCAGGGGCTGCCGCCGCGTATTTCGTGCTGGCCAAGCTTGGGCTTCAGCTCGCCTCGATCAATGCCAGCACTACTCCGATCTGGCCCGCCACCGGCTTTGCGCTCGCCGCCGTCCTGCTCGGCGGCTACGGGATTTTACCGGCGATTTTCCTCGGCGCGCTGGCGGCCAACGTCACCACCGCCGGCACGATCTATACCGCGAGCGCAATTGCGCTCGGCAACACCCTGGAAGGATTGGTCGGAGCCTTGCTGATCGCTGCCTGGACCGGCACGCGAAATCCCTTCCTGTCGCCGAGCGCGGTGCTCAAGTTCGCGGTGAGCGCCGGCGTTGCCACCATGCTAAGCGCGACCATCGGTGTCGCCACGCTGGGCTTTTCCGGTTTGGCCGATTGGGGCCAAAGCAACTCGATCTGGATGACGTGGTGGCTGGGCGATCTGGCCGGCGCGCTGGTGGTGACGCCGGTGATTGTGTTGTGGGTGCGCCAGCGCAACGTGAAAATTATCGGCGATGCGCTGCTCGATTCGATGGCGGTGTTTGCCAGCGCGGTCGGTGTCGGCGCTATCGCGTTCAGTCCGCTGATCGAGCAAACGAACTATCGCGGGCCGCTGGCGTTCCTGGCGATCGTACCGCTGGTGTGGTCGGCGCTGCGGCTGGCGCCGCGCGATACCGCGACGGTCGCCGTCGTGCTGTCGGCCTTCGCGGTGTGGGGCACGCTGATGGACGGCGGGCCGTTCGCGCGGGCCACGCTCAACGAAGAATTCCTGATGCTGGTGACGTTCATGATCACCACGTCGTTGCCGTCTCTGGCATTGAGCGCCGATGTGGCGGTGCGCCGGCGCACGCAAGACAACTTGCACCGGATGCAGTCCGAGCTGGACCAGACCATCCAGGAGCGCACCGCGGATCTCGCAGAGGCCAATGCGCAACTCGCCAGCAGCAACGAGCAACTTTTCGATGCCAACGTCCTGATGCGGGAGGCGCAGCGCATCGCCGATATCGGCAGCTTCGTCTGGGATATTCGCGGCAACCGACTGAACTGGTCGGATCAGCTTTTCGCCATCTATGGCCGCCGCCGCGAGGATTTCAGCGGAACCCCCGAGAGCTTCTTCGAATACATTCATCCCGATGACCGGGAAAAAGTGCGCAAGCATACCGAGAAGATACTGGAGGTCTGGCAACAGCTTTCAAGGCGAAGAACGCATCGTGCGGCCTGACGGCGACGTCCGCCGCTTGCAGACCATCGGCGAAATCGTCCGTGACGAGAACGGCGCGCCGCTGCGGGTAATCGGCGTCTGCCGCGACGTCACCGAGCAGACCCGCATGGAGTCCGCGCTGCGCGAGAGCGAGCAGAGCTATCGTCTGCTGATTGAAGGCGTGCACGACTACGCGATCTACATGTTGGACACCCATGGCCGGGTGCGCAACTGGAACATCGGCGCCGAGCGTATCAAGCAGTACAAGGCCGGCGAGATCGTCGGCCAGCATTTCAGCATATTCTACACCGAGGAGGACCGCGCCAATGACGTTCCTATCCGGGCGTTGCAAACGGCCACACGCGAAGGCCGTTATGAAGCGCAAGGGTGGCACGTTCGCAAAGACGGCACGCAATTCTTCGCCGACGTAGGGATCGACGCCATCCGCGACAGTGATGGCGAACTGATCGGCTTTGCCAAGATCACCCGCGATATCACCGAGCAGCGCGCCGCCCAGCTGGCGCTGGAGCAATCGCGCGAACAGCTCACGCAAGCGCAAAAAATGGAGGCGCTCGGCCAGCTCACCGGCGGCATCGCGCACGACTTCAACAATCTGCTGATGATCATGGGCGGCCACGCCCAATTGCTGCAAAAGCGGCTTACGGAGGCGAAGGATCTACAGTCGATCGAGGCCATCCGCGCCGCGGCCGGCCGCGGCGAGAAACTGACACGGCAATTGCTGGCGTTCTCGCGCCGGCAGACCTTGACCCCGGTTACGGTCGATCTGCGCAGCCGGATTGATGCGGTGCGCGAGATGCTCAGTGCTTCACTGCGCGGCAATATCGAACTGGTTTGCGACGTCGAGGATTCGATCTGGCCGGTCCAGGTCGATCTCGGCGAGCTCGAGCTTGCGCTGGTGAATGTCGCCGTCAACGCGCGCGACGCCATGCCGGAAGGCGGCAAGATCACGGTGTCGGCGCGCAATGTCGTGCTGCGCCCCGGATCGGCAGCCGGGCAGATCGAAGGCGACTTTGTCGCGCTGGCAGTGATCGACACCGGCACCGGGATCCCCCCCGAAGTGGTGCAACGGGTGTTCGAGCCGTTCTTCACCACCAAGCCGGTCGGCAAGGGCACCGGCCTCGGCCTTTCGCAGGTGCATGGTTTCGCCCAGCAGTCGGGCGGCGCGGTGACGATCGACAGCAAGGCAGGCGAGGGAACCGCGGTCACGATCTATCTGCCGCGTGGCGCGGCGGAGATGCCAGCCGCGGTCGAGGAGCCGGCCAAGGTCGATGGCAACGCTTTGGGCACGATCCTGATGGTGGAGGACAGCCGCGAAGTCGCCGAAGTGACGGGCACGCTGCTCGAGCAGCTCGGCTATCGCGTGGTGAAGGCGGAAAACGCCGCCGAGGCGCTGCGCCATCTCAGCCAGGGCATCGATTTCGATCTGTTGTTTTCCGACATCGTGATGCCAGGCACGCTCAACGGCTTCGCGCTGGCGAAGGAATGTTCGGAGCGTTATCCGGGCATCCCGATCTTGCTCACCAGCGGCTACAACGATGCCGCGCAGGCGGCCGCCAGCGACTTCCCGATTTTGCGCAAGCCCTACGACATCTCGGCGCTGGAGCGGGCCGTGGCGACGTCGCTCAATCGCGCGCCGCCGCGCGCCGATGCGCGCGCATCGTAGCGGGAAATTTTCGGAACGTTTTAAGCGCCCGGCCGTACGATCTTGGTGATCTTGTTCAGCGGATAGCTTTGGCCGGCGATCTGCAGCGTTGGCGGAGTCTGCGAGAGGTCGACGGAGTCGACGGTGGCCTCCACTTGGGTCGAGATCGCCACATTTTGACCCGAGGCGTCGAGTCCGGTCGCGGTCAGCGTGTAGCTGCCGTCCGGCCACAGCTTGCCGTCATTGCCACGGCCATCCCAGGTGAAGCCATTGGGGCCGGCATTGACCGGGAAACTGCCGCTGTAGGCAGTCTGCCCGGTCGAATCCTTGATCGTGATCGAAGCAGTTGCCGGCTTGGTGGTGTTGATCGTCCAGTTCGCGGTGCCGCTGCTCAAGCTCGCGGTCGAGCCGTCCACCACCACGGTCTGCCCGATATAGGCGAGCGCGGTGGTCGATTGCGCAGTCTGCTCCAGCGATACCAGCGTGGTGAGCGCATCGTTCGATTTCATCTGCTGCTCGACTTGCGAGAACTGCACCAGTTGCTGGGTGAACTGGTTGGTGTCGAGCGGATCGAGCGGGTTCTGGTTTTTCAGCTGCGTGGTCAGCAATTGCAGGAAGGTCGTGAAATTGCTGGCGATCATCTGGTTGTCGGCGACGCCGGAAACGCTGGAGGCGCCACTGGTCGGCGGCGTGGTGCTGGTCGGCGTGGCGGTGATCGGCGTGGTCATGACGTTTGTCCTCAGACGCGGATGTCGACCCCGCCGGCGGAGCCGGTGGGGCGGCGATAGCGCGGGGTTGCTTCGAAAATGGCGGGCAAGGTGTCGTCGCGCGCGATCAGCCGGGCGCTGTCCGGCAGGCTGGCCGCCTGGTCGTTACGGTTGAAGCCCTGATCGCGCAGCGAGAATTGCAGGCCGTTGTCGGCGGTCTTGAGGCCGGCGTCCTGCAGCGCGCGTTCGAGATTGGCGCTGTCGCGGCGCAGCAGGTCGAGCGTTTCGGGGCGATCGACCGTGAGGCGCGAGGTGACCTGGCCGTTGCGGTCGACGTCGAGCCGCACGTCGATGCGGCCGAGCTCCGGCGGGTCGAGGCGAATTTCGAAGCGGTGCTTGTTCTCGAACGCCTTGCCGCGATCTCGACCGCGAGGCTGCCAAGCGGAATGGCAGCGGTCGGTGATGACGCTGCGGCGGTGAGAGGCGCAGCCGTTGCAGCTTGATGGGCCGGCGTGACCTGCACAGTTTGCGGTGCCGGATCGGCTCCCCGGGGAGTGAGAGCAGGATCGGCGCGGGTATCGAAACTGCCAGCCAATACGGCGTCAAATTTTTCGAGGCGCGGCGGTGCAATTTGCGTTGACGTTTGCGAAGCGGCCTCGGTCTTTTCGCTATCGGCTTTTTTAACGTCGGGGGCGCCGGCGGCAACCTTGCCGTCCGCGTCGCCGGTGCCTTGCGGTGCGGCATCGTCATCAAGCTGCGGCGCGGCCTTGGCCGCAGCTTTGCCGGTGGCAGTGATGGTGCGCGGAATTTGCGGAACCGAAGTTTTCGGCGCCGGCTTGGCATCAACGGCTGGCGCGACCGTGACCGCGATGACGGCGGCGTCGGTGGCTTTGATCTGCGGCGTCGTGTCGGCAGCCGCGACGGCTGTATCTGCGGTCGCCGCATCGGCGGCTTTATCGCCGGCCTTGCCGGCGGATTTATCCGTGTCGCCCTTGCCGTCTTCCGGCTTGGCGTCCTGGCTCGTCGCAGTGGCGGTCGCTGCCGCGGGCTGAGTGACAACGGCGACGGCGTCGATCAATTGCGCCGTGGTGTCAGCATCCACCGCCTTTGCGTCACCGGCAGCGGGGTTATCGGAAGCCGGCGCGCTGACTTTGGCGTCCGGCTTTGCGTTGTCCTTGGCACTCGCCTTGTTGGCGTCTGCGGTCTTGGCTGATTTGCTGCTTTTGTCCGGCGTGTCGTCGGATTTCGTCGTGCTGGATGGCGCGCTGCCGGACACGCTGCGCTCGGTCGAGCGATCGTCGCGGGGCGGTGCCGACCCGGCGCTATCGAGATGATCGGAGAACGGCGTGGCGTCGTCGCGGTCGACGCTGGGATTGGCGCGGGCCGGGGCGTTGCCGCGCATCGGGGGCGGCAAGATCGAACTGGGATCGGACGCAACAGATGGCACGGAGGAACCTCGGGGTTGGATATCCGCTTTATTGTTTGCAATCGGCAGGCCAGTTCGCCGGTCGGCTCGCGACATTTAAGCTAGTTGTTTCAAATGCTTATAAAGGAGGCTGCGGGCCGTGAGCATCGCCAGTTCGTGCCGGCTGCCGCAACCCGGCAGTTTTTGCCGAGGCCCGTCCGTGCATTGCGTCGTGCAGGTGCGCTTGGCTAGGTAAAGGCCATGCTCAATAGCCTCGATCTCGACCGGCCGCCGCGCGACACCCGCGTGGTCGTGGCGATGTCTGGTGGGGTGGATTCCTCCGTCACCGCCGCGCTTCTAAAGGCCGAGGGCTATGACGTGGTCGGCGTCACCTTGCAGCTTTACGACCATGGCGCCGCGACGCATCGCAAGGGCGCCTGCTGCGCCGGACAGGACATTTACGACGCCCGCGCGGTGGCCGAACGGATCGGCATTCCGCATTACGTGCTCGATTACGAGAGCCGATTTCGCGAGAAGGTGATCGACAAGTTCGCGCAGAGTTATGTCGCGGGCGAGACGCCGGTGCCTTGCATTGAATGCAACCAGTCGATCAAGTTCGCTGACTTGCTCGTCACCGCGCGCGAACTCGGCGCCGCCGTGCTGGCGACCGGGCATTACGTGGCGTCGCGCGCTTTGCCGTCCGGCGGCCGGGGGTTGTATCGCGCGCGGGAAGAAGAACGCGACCAAAGCTATTTCCTGTTCGCCACAACGCATCAGCAACTCGACGTGCTGCGCTTCCCGCTCGGCGAGCGCACCAAGGCGCAGACCCGTTCGCTGGCGCGCGAGTATGGACTTGCCATTGCCGACAAGCACGACAGCCAGGACATCTGCTTCGTGCCGTCCGGCCGCTATACCGATGTGATCGAACGGCTCAGGCCCGGCGCGGCCGAGGCCGGTGAGGTCGTCAACCTCGACGGCAAGGTGCTCGGCACGCATGCCGGCATCATTCATTTCACGGTGGGCCAGCGTCGGGGGCTGGGAGTCGCCTCTGCCGCGCCGCTTTATGTGGTGCGGCTCGATGCGCAACGCCGCCAGGTTGTGGTGGGCCCGCGCGAGGCGCTGCGCACCAGCCGCATTCGGCTGCGCGACGTCAACTGGATCGGCGACGGCGATATTGTGTTGGCCGCCGACAGACGCGAAGTGTTCGTGAAGGTTCGCTCGACGCGGCCGCCGCGCGCGGCTTGGCTGCGCATCGCCGGCGAAAGCTACGAGGTCGAGCTGATCGACGGCGAGGACGGTGTTTCGCCCGGCCAGGCTTGCGTTTTCTACGACGCTGCCGAGGGCCAGGCCCGCGTGCTCGGCGGTGGCTTCATCGCCAGCGCGGTGTCGGCCGCCGATCGTGTAACGCCAGCGGACGCGACGCTCGCCGCCGCCAAATAATGGCGTCCGACTTCAATCGCGACAGCATCGCGCGGGCCTATGGACGCTGGGCGCCGGTCTACGATTTCGTGTTCGGCGCGGTGTTCGACGCTGGGCGCCGGGCCGCTATCGCCGCCGCCGAGGCTACATGCCCGCCGGGCGGCCGCCTGCTCGAAGTCGGCGTCGGCACCGGCATTTCGCTGCCTGACTATCGCCGCGACATCCGCATCACCGGCGTCGATATTTCCGAGCCGATGCTGCGCAAGGCGCAGGAGCGGGTCGACGCGCAGCATCTCGCTAATGTCGAGGCGCTCTCGGTGATGGACGCGGCGAAGCTCGCGTTGCCGGATGCCTCGTTCGACGCGGTGGTGGCGCAATATGTGATTACGGCAGTGCCGGATCCCGATGGCACGCTCGACGAATTCGCCCGCGTGGTGAGGCCGGGTGGCGAGATCATCCTGGTCAACCACATCGGTGCGGAAGCGGGCCCGCGCGCGGTGTTCGAGCAATGTTTTGCGCCGCTGGCGCGCCGGCTTGGCTGGCGGCCGGAATTCCGCTTTGGCCGGCTAGCCGACTGGGCGGCCCGTCATGGCGGCGTGCGGCTGGTTGAGCGCCGGCCGATGCCGCCGCTCGGGCATTTCCTGCTGATCCGCTTCCAGCGCGTCCTGACGCGGGAACTCAAGGTTCCAAGAAGCGTTATCGTCTGCGCGGATTTCCGCGGGGAGCGATGAACATGATTGGCAAGGTGACGCTTGCAATGCTTCTTTTGGCCGCGGGCTTTGGCGCTGCCTCGGCGCAGGCTCCGGACAATAAAGCCTGCGCCCAACAACGCGCGACCGTCGGCTCCGGTGATCACCTCACCATTGAGAACAAGAACGGCAAAGACTCGACGCTCAGCGACAAACTGGCGAAGTCGGACGGCGTGATCTGCCCGCCGTCGGGTGTCGATGCCGACATCAAGGCACCGACGCCGCCGGGCGGCAAGATGCCGGTGATTCCGCCGCCTGGCAGCCCGCAAAACCAGCCCAATGTGCAACCGAAATAAGGGGTCGGTTTGCTTGACAGTGTTTCGCCACGCTCCCTATATCCGCCCGTGATGGCGGGGTAGCTCAGCTGGTTAGAGCGGCGGAATCATAATCCGTAGGTCGCTGGTTCGATCCCAGTCCCCGCTACCACGCTCCTACAGGAACAATTGAATTCGCCGCAGACTTGACTAGATAGCGTCGGCCGGCACGAAATCCGCATAGAGGTCACTGATGGCGATTACCGCCATTTCATCATTCTTGCGGAACGACGCCGCAAAAGCCGCATCGAAGCGTTTGCCGCTTGCCGAGCAGCGCCGCGTATGGCGCGACGCATTCCGCGCGGTACGTGCCGAAACCGAGAGTCGCGTTTCGCCGTTGTCGGCGGAAGACCAGATCGTGCAGTCGATGCCGGACACCAGCCCAGCCAAATGGCACCGCGCCCACGTCACCTGGTTCTTCGAGCAATTTCTGCTGGTGCCGAATGACCTGTCCTACAAGCCGTTCGACGAACGTTTCCCGTTTCTGTTCAATTCGTATTACGTCGCCGCCGGCCCGCGTCATGCGCGGCCGCAGCGCGGTCTGATCACGCGTCCGAACGGCGAGGAGGTCACCGCCTATCGCGCGCATGTCGAGGCCGCGGTCGAGCGGCTGATCGAAACGATCGCCGACGACAAGGCGGCGGAATTTTTCCGCATTCTCGAAATCGGCTTGCATCACGAGCAGCAGCATCAGGAATTGCTGATCACCGACATCCTGCATGCCTTCGCGCAAAACCCGACCAACCCGGTGTACGATGCTGCCTGGCAGCCGCCGCGCCCGCGCCAAGGCGCAGGGCGGTTTGCCGATGTGCCGGCCGGCATTCGAACCATCGGTCATGACGGCGAGGGCTATCTGCTTCGACAATGAGACGCCGCGCCATGACGTGCTGCTGCAGAAGGTGCGGATCGCGCGCTCAGCTGGTCAGCAATGCCGAGTGGCTGGAATTCATCGCCGACGGCGGCTACGCGAAGCCGGCGCTGTGGCTGTCGGACGGCTGGACCGCGGTGCAGGCCGAAGGCTGGCAGGCGCCGGGCTATTGGCGCCAGCACGACGGCCAATGGCACGCCATGACGCTCGGCGGGCTCAAGCCGGTCGATCCGGCCGCGCCGGTCTGCCATGTCAGTTATTACGAGGCCGACGCTTTCGCGCGCTGGGCCGGCAAGCACTTGCCGAGCGAGACGGAGTGGGAAGTCGCGGCGCGCGCCGGGCTGCTTGCCGATGCCTATGGCCTCGTCTGGCAATGGACCCGCAGCGCCTATCTGCCCTATCCGGGCTACCGAGCCGCCGAGGGCGCGCTCGGCGAATACAACGGCAAGTTCATGGTCAGCCAGATGGTGCTGCGCGGCTCGTCGCTCGCCACGCCGGCCGGTCATGAACGCGTGAGCTACCGGAACTTCTTCTACCCCCCGGCGCGTTGGCAGTTCACCGGCCTGCGCCTGGCCGATTTCCCGTAAGCGCCGAAAGCCCTGTTATGGTCGCACTTAGCACGAATCCAGCACCGCCAGCCGGCCGCCGAGCCAGATTCCGCGTTCGCCGCGGACGTCTTGCCGGGCTCAAGGCGACGCCGAAGCGCATCCCGGCGAAATATTTCTACGACGCCGCCGGCTCGCAGCTGTTCGAGCGCATCACCGAACTGCCGGAATATTATCCGACCCGCTGCGAGATGACAGATCCTGCGCGACCACGGCGCGGAAATCGCCAAATTGATTGAGCCGAGGCGCGGCGCTGATCGAGTTCGGCAGCGGCTCGAACAAGAAGGTGCGGCTGCTGCTGCAGCAGGCGCCGCAGCTGGCCGCCTACGTGCCGGTCGATATCTGCGCCGAGATGCTGGAGCACGAAGCCGCCGACCTGCGCCGCGACTTCCCGCAACTCAATGTGCTGCCGGTGGCGGCCGACATCTGCCAGCCGTTCATGCTGCCGGCGGCAGCGGCGTCGGCGCCGAAGCGCGTCGGGTTTTTTCCGGGCTCGACCATCGGCAATTTCGAGCCGCACGAGGCGGCCGGGTTTCTTGCGCAACGCCGCCAAAATTCTCGGGCGAGGGCGCAACGCTGATCATCGGCGCCGATCTGATCAAGGCGCCGGAAATTCTCAACGCCGCCTATAACGACGCGCAGGGCGTCACGGCGAAATTCAATAACAATCTGCTGACGCGCATCAACCGCGAGCTTGGCGCCAATTTCAAGCTCGAATGCTTCGAGCACCACGCCTTCTACAATCGCGAGCGCAACCGCATCGAGATGCATCTCGCCAGCATGAAGCGGCAGAAGGTGCGGGTCGGCCGGCGAGACCATCGATTTCCGCGCCGGCGAAACCATCCATACCGAGAACAGCTACAAATACAGCGTCGAGTTGTCTGGGCGCGCTTGGCGCGCGGCGTCGGCTGGACGCCGGTCGAGAGCTGGACCGACGCCGAAAGGCTATTTCTCGATCCAGGCTTTCACGCTTGTCGAGCGCAACGCCGGTCGCAAATCGGATCGCCATCCTGAGCATTGCGCCTGCGGCGCGCCTGCGCCTCAAGACGGCGCGTCTTGCAGCCGTTCAGGGATATCCATGAAAATTGTAGCGTTTGAAGTCGGATAAAGGCACGCATCTCGGCGTGGTCGAGAACGATCAGGTCATCGACCTGCAAGCCGCCGACGCCAAGGCGCCGGCCGATCTCGGCGAATGGCTGCGCGCGGCAACGGCGACCTCAAGCCGCTCGCCGAGCTCGCCAAGCGCGCCCCGGCGTCCGCGCGCCGTCCGCTCGCCGGACTGAAATATCGCGCTGCCGGTCGCGCGGCCCGGCAAGATCATCTGCCTCGGCCTGAACTACCTCGACCACGTCAAGGAAGGTCCGCAGAAGGACAACATGCCGAAATTCCAGTCGATCTTCTTCCGCATGCTGTCCTCGCTGACGCCGCACAATGCAGCCGCTGCTGCGGCCGCAGAAATCGATCCAGTTCGACTACGAAGGCGAGCTGGTGGTCGATCATCGGCAGGCGCGCCAAGCATCTGACGATGGAGAACGCCGTCGACTGCGTCGCCGGCTACTCCTGCGGCAAGGAAGGCTCGATCCGCGAATATCAGCGCCACACCACGCAATGGGGCATGGGCAAGAATTTCGACAGCACCGGCAGCGTCGGCCCGTGGATGGTGACCGCCGACGAACTGCCGCGCGGCGGCAAGGGGCTCAAGATCGAAAGCCGGCTCAACGGCAACACCATGCAGTCGTCCAACACCGACCACTTGATGTTTCCGGTGGCGGAATCTCTCGTTTATCTCACCGAAGGCATGACGCTCGAGCCGGGCGACATCCTGTTCACCGGCACGCCATCGGGCGTCGGCCATGCGCGCAAGCCGGAGCCGGTCTGGATGAAGGCCGGCGACACCATCGAAGTCGAGGTCGAAGGCATCGGCATCGCTGCAAAATCCGATCGAGGACGAGAAGTAGACTCGATCAGGCGCTTGACAGCGCCGCGTCGCCGCGCGTTGCTTGGCCGTTAATCACGCTGCCGAGCAGGGGCACCTCATGCGCTGCATCATCGCTATTGCTGCAATCGCCGCGGCTTTTGTAAACGCTCCGGTAGCCGCGCAGGATTGGCCAGCAGAAGCCGATCCGCATGCTGGTCGGGTTCGGCGCCGGCGGCGGCACCGACATCGTCACCCGCATTTTGGCGCCGCCGCTCGGCGAGGTGCTTGGCCAGACCGGTGGTGGTCGAGAACAAGCCGGGCGCCGGCAGCACGATCGCCTCCGACACTGTCGCCAAGGCGCCGAAGGATGGCTACACCGCCGTCATGCTCAGCGCCGGCCACACCGTCTCGGCGGCGATGTTCAAGGCGCTGCCTTACGACTCGGTGAAGGATTTTGCGCCGGTCGCGATGGTGGCGGATTCCGCTTTCGTCATCGTGGCGCGCAAGGATTTCCCCGCCAACAACGTCAAGGGACTGGTCGCGCTCGCCAAGGCGCAGCCCGGCAAGCTGAATTTCGCCAGCGTCGGCGTCGGCTCGACCCAGCATTTTGCCGGCGAATTATTCCGCCAGATCGACCGGCATCGACGTCAGTTCACGTCGCCTATCGCGGAACGCCGGCAGTGGTGAAGGCGTTGCTGGCCAAGGAAGTCGATTACGCGGTCGAGCTGGTGCATGCGGTGAACGGGCAGGTGCAGGCGGGCGAGCTCAAGCTGCTGGCGGTCGGCATCGCCGCAGCGCTGGCCGACGATTCCGGACGTGCCGACCGTCGCCGAATCCGGCGTGCCGGGCTATTCCGTGGTCGGCTGGTATGGCCTGGTCTATCCGGCTGGGACGGCCGCGGCGGTCGATCGACAAGACCAGCAAGGCGCTCAAGGACATCCTGGCGCGACCCGAGATGCGCGAGCAACTCATCAAGGTCGGCGCGGTATCGCATTACATGCCGCCAGCCGAATTCGGCTCGTTTCTCGACAAGGAAGTCGCGACCTGGAAATCGGTCCGCGAGAAAGCCAACATCCCGCAAAACTGAAACAGAAAATCTTACGATAGGAAGAAGTTATGGCTGACGGCAAACTCAAAGTTCTGACGATTTGCGGCTCGCTACGCAAGAAGTCTTACAATGCATGCGCTGATGCGCGCGCTGCCAGAGCTGGCGCCGGCCGGCATGACGCTTCACGAACGCGCCGCCGTGGGAAACCATCCCGCTCTACAACGCCGACATCCAGGAAGCTCGGCTTTCCGGAGGCGGTCGAGAATTTCGCCGTCGCGGTTCGCGCCGCCGACGGCATCATCATCGTTACGCCGGAATATAACTGGTCGATTCCCGGCGGCTTGAAGAACGCGCTCGACTGGGTATCGCGCATGAAGGAGCAGCCGTTCAAGGACAAGCCGGTGGCGATCCAGTCGGCCTCGCAGGGTCCGCTCGGCGGTGGCCGCATGCAATATCACCTGCGCATGGCGATGACCTATCTCAACGCCTTCGTGTTCGGCACGCCAGAGATTTTCGTCGGCATGGCGCAGAACAAGTTCGACAAAGATACGTCGAAGCTGACCGACGAGGCGACCCGCAAGATCGTCGGCCAGCAGCTCGAAGGCTTCGCCAAGTTCATCGAGCGGGTACGCGCCTAGGCGCGGTTCTAGGCCGCCGGCTTGTAGTCCGGGAAGATCATCGGCCGCATCTTGGGATGCGCCGCCATCATGCGCGGCGCAAAGGGCGGCTCGGCGCCGAGCTCGATCGCGGCATGGATCGGCCAGCGCGGGTCGTACATCGCGCCGCGCGCCAGCGCGATCATGTCGGCCTTGCCGGAGGCGATGATGTCCTCGGCTTCGCGATAGCCGGTGATCAGCCCGACCGACATGGTCGGTAGCCCGGTTTCCTTGCGCACGCGTTCGCTGAACGGCACGTTGTAAGACGGCGCCGAACGGGATTTTCTGCCGCGCGTCGACCTGGCCGCTGCTGACGTCCATGTAGTCGCAGCCGATCGCCTTGAGTTCCTTGGCGAAGACGACGGTATCCTCGACCGTGGTGCCGCCCTCGACCCAGTCGACCGCCGAGACGCGGATGCCGAGCGGCTTGTCCTTCGGCCAGGCCGCGCGGATCGCCGAGAATACTTCCAGCGGATAGCGCATGCGCTTTTGCAAGCGAGCCGCCGTATTCGTCGGTGCGCTGGTTGGAGAGGGGCGACAGGAACTGGTGCAGCAGATAGCCGTGCGCGGCATGCAGTTCGAGCAGGTCGTAGCCGATGCGCTCGGCGCGCTTCACCGTGTTGAGGTAATCGGCGAGCGTCGCCTTCATCTCGTCTTTCGTCATCGCGCGCGGCACGTGCCAATCCGGCCCGTAGGGGATGGCGGAGGGCGCGACGGTCTCCCACGCTTTTTCTTCCTTGGTGAGCGGCTTGGCGCCTTGCGCCGGCGGCTGCGTCGAGCCTTTGCGGCCGGCGTGGCCGATCTGCAGGCCATGCTTTGAGGGTCCGTACTGGCGAGCGAAGTCGACCACTCGCTTGAGCGCCTTTTCGTTGTCGTCGGTGGCGAGCGTCGCGCATTTATAGCTGATGCGGCCGACCATGTTGATATTGGTCATTTCGGCGATGATCAGCCCGAAGCCACCGAGCGCAAATTGACCGATATGCATCAGGTGCCAGTCATTGGCGGTGCCGTCGGTCGAGTTGTATTGGCACATCGGCGATACCGCGATGCGGTTCGGCAGGGTCAATCCGCGCATCGTGATCGGCGAAAACAGGGCGCTGGCCATAGAGGGTCCTTTGGTGACGATGAAAATACTTTGAGGTTGCGACGTCCGCGTCAGGTCTTCATCGGCGGATAGTCCCGTGAATAGACCGGCTGCGCCAGGAACCATTTCGGATCGTAGGTCCAGAACTGGCTGACCTTCGGATAGGTCTTGATGGTCTTGTTGACCAGCTTGCCGTCCTTTTTCTCGATGCGGCGCACGAACATATCGCAGATGATGTTGCCGTGGTCGTCGAAGCTGATGGCGCCGCGCGGCGTATCGGCCAGTGACACCGAGCGGATCGCCTGGACGAACTCTTCCGGAATGTCGCTCTTGCCGCCGCTTTTTTGCAGCGCCGCCTCGATCACCATGCCGCTGACGTAAATGCAGGCGGCATAGTGGCCGATCCCGACCGTGGGACCGGAAGTCGCGCGCATCGATTCGATGAAGCGATGGTTGGCCGGCGTGTCGAGATCGAACGTATAGGGATTGGCGTTGACCAGGCCGATCGCGCCATCGTTGAACTGTCCGACGATGGTATCGTCCGCCGTGGTCGAGCCGCCGACCAATTGCTGCTTGAGACCGAGGCCGCGCGCCTGGTTGACGAATTTCAGCGGATTGGAGCCGGCGAGGCCGACGCAGATCATATCGCACTCGGGGACCTGCGCGACATAAGGTGCATAGTCCGGCGTGTTGAGCGGCGACCACAGTTTCTGCACGACATGGCCGCCGCCGTCCTCCAGCACACGCTGGAAGCCGCCGACCTGCTCGTAGCCGAAGGCGAAATCGTCGGCGATGGTGGCGGCGCGCTTGAGCTTCAATTCCTTGAGCGCGTAATCGGCCATGACGTAGAGCGATTGCGCGGACGTGTAGGAGATGCGGGTGAGGTAGGGCGTCGCCTTGCGCTGGGTGACGTCCTCGGCGCCGGCAAAGGCGAGCGTCGGCATCTTGCTCTGGGTGAGATAGTCGACCGTCGCCAGCAACTCGAATGCGGCGAACGGCCCGATGACCACATTGACTTTGTCGCGCTCGACCAGTTCGCTCGCCTTGGTCTTGGCGCCGGCTGGGTTGCCCCCGGTGTCGGCGACCAGCAGTTCGATCTTGCGTCCCGCCAGTGTGAAATTCTTTTCCTTGAGGAAGGAGTTGATGCCGGCTTCCATGTGCTGACCACCGGCGGCGAGCGGGCCGGTTTTTACGGTCATCAGGCCGATCTTGACCGGCGCGTTCTGCGCGATCGACGGCATCGGGAAGGCGGTGCTGCCGGCCAGGGCCCCGGTTGCGGCGAGGAATTTGCGGCGATTGAGATGGTTGGCCATTGCGTTCTCCCCCTCGAATTGGGCCGCCGGTCGCGGCGCGCTTTGGGCAATCTTGCGCTGAGTTCACCGCCGCGCGCAATGGTGGGCAGCGCCGTTGGGATCGCGGCCGTGACCTGATAAAACCGTCGTTCAAAACCGGGTCGGTCCAATTAACGGGAATGCGAATGGCGCGGCTTGAAGGACGAGTGGCCATCGTCACCGGCGGCGCCAAGGGCATCGGCCGGCATTATTCGCAAGCCCTCGCGTATGAAGGCGCGCGGGTGATGATCGCCGACATCGCCGACGGCAAGGATCTCGTCGAGGAGATAGCGGCGCGCTCGGGAGCCAATTCCGTCGCCAGCGCGACCTTCGACGTTAGCAACGAAAAGGCGGTAGAGACGCTCGTCGCGCAGACCATCGAGCGGTTCGGCCAGATCGATATCCTGGTCAATAACGCAGCGCTCTACGCCAAACTCAAGCCGGTCAAGGTTACCGAGATCGATACCGCACTGTGGGATCAGGTGATGGCGGTGAACGTGCGCGGCGCGTTTCTGATGGTGAAGCACGTCGCACCGCACATGAAGGAGCGCAAGAGCGGCAAGATCATCAACATCGCGTCGGGCACCGCCTACAAGGGCATTCCGCACATGCTGCATTACGTGACGTCGAAGGGCGCCATCGTCTCGTTCACCCGCGCGCTGTCACGTGAACTCGGCGAGTTCGGCATTGCGGTCAATACGCTGGCGCCGGGCCTGATCCTGTCGGACACCGGCATCGAGAATACCGCGCATCACGACGAGATGCGCGCGCCGGTGCGCAACAGCCGCGCCTTCAAGCGCGACGGTTATCCCGAGGATTTGCTGGGCGCGCTGGTGTTCCTGGCCTCGAGCGATAGCGATTTCATTACCGGACAGACCATCGCGGTCGACGGCGGCTCGATCAACACATAGCCGCCAATACATGGCCGCTATGCGCGGCTTTTCGCGGGTATCGACGCCGCTCCTGCTGCGCTATAGTCGCTGCAAATAGAACGAATGGTTACGGAGGAACTCCCATGACGGCGGTGATCGACACCCCGCAGGCCGGCAACAAGCACAACATCACCGGCGCGCGGCAGGCCTATTACGACAAGATTTCCAAATACCACCTGGCGCCGCTGTGGGAGGTGCTCAGGGGCCTGGTGACGCCGGAGCCGAAGACCCAGATGCGTGCCGGCGCTGTGGAAATTTCCCGAGGTCGAAGAAACTGATGCTCGAGGCCGGCGAGGTCATCACCGCCGAGGAAGCCGAGCGCCGCGTGCTGGTGCTGGAAAATCCGGGCGAGCCTGGCAAGTCGCGCATCACCAATTCGCTGTTTGCCGGCATCCAGCTCATCATGCCGGGCGAGATCGCCGACGCGCATCAGCACGTCGCCTCCGCGATCCGCTTCGTGCTCAAGGGCAAGGGCGCCTACACCGCGGTCGAAGGCGAGAAGTCGCAGATGGAGCACGGCGACTTCATCATCACCGCGAACTGGGCGCCGCACGACCATGGCAATCCCGGCAAGGAGCCGGTGATGTGGCTCGACGTGCTCGACATGCCGACCGTCAATCACTTCCAGGCGTCGTTCGCCAACCACTTCGACGAGAAGATGCAGAACGCCAATCACGAGGACGGCGACTCGTTCGATCGTTACGCCTCCGGCGTCCTGCCGGACGGCGCGCCCGCCTCGCTGAACCGCTCGCCGGTGATCAACTATCCGTACACGAAGATGCGGCCGATGCTCGATCGCATGAAGAAGACCGGCGACATCGACAAGAGCCATGGCGCGCGCGTGCGCTACGCCAACCCGATCAATGGCGGGCCGGTGCTGCCGACCATGGGCGCCAACCTCGCGCTGCTGCCGAAGGGCTTCAAGGGCGAGCCCTATCGCTCGACCGACGGCACCATTTTCGCGGTCGCCGAAGGCAAGGGCACGACCAACATCGACGGCAAGGACTTCGACTGGGGCGTCAACGACGTCTTCGTGGTGCCGCCGTGGAAGCGCTACCAGCACACCGCGTCGGAGGAGGCGGTGCTGTTCTCGATCTCCGACCGCCCGGCGCAGGAAGCACTCGGCATCTGGCGCGAAGGCAACTGACTGCTTTCAGGGAATGACCAGCGGGGCGGCCTTTTGCCGCCCCGTTCGCGTTTGCAGGTAATGCACGCCAAGCCCGATCAAAGCCGCACCCAGCCCGATCCAGTCGAGAATATCGGCGCCCGCGAATACATGTTGCGGAATGAGGATGGCGAGCCCGGCCAGCCCGAACACGATCCGCCAGGACAGCGATAGCGGCCCGATGCAATAGCCGACGATCGCGGCGGTACCGATGAAAATACCCAGGATGTTGCGCGAGAAATTCCAGGCAATCGACAGCCAGGTGTCGTTGAACAGCATGCTCGGCTCGGTGACGAACAAAAACGGGATGAAGAACGTGCTCCATCCGACCACTACCGCGGTCCAGCCGGTGGTCCAGCCCGATACCCGCGCGATATTGGCGGCGGCGTAGGCGGCGATAGCGACCGGCGGCGTGATCATCGACAGCATGCCGAAATACATCACGTACATATGCGCCGCCATCGGCGAGACGCCGAGCTTGATGATCGAGGGAGCCAGCAGCGACGCCGTGAGCACGTAGACGCTTACGGTCGGCATGCCCATGCCGAGGATGATGCTGATGATGGCGGTCAGCAGCAGCAGCAAGAACAGGTTGCCGCCGGCCAGCGTTATCAGTTGCAGCGTCAGCCCGAACGAAATGCCTGAGATGCTCAGCGCGCCGACCACCATGCCGGCGGCGGCCCCGATCAGCACGATATCGAGCGCGGCGCGGCCGGTGTCGAGAATGGCCCGCAGCATCTGGCGTGGCGTCACCCGCATGCCGCGATAACCGAAGGCGAGGCACAGCACGATCAGGATGCCGGTCGCATACACGGCCGCGCGCTCGATCGGAATCTGGAAATGTTCGGGCCACGCCAGTGTGGCGATCAGGAAGGCGAGTGGGATCGGAAAGTGCCAGCCGGACTTCACCACCTCGCCGAACGACGGCATGTTCTCGACCTGGGCCGCGCCGATTTTCTTTTTGGCGGCCTCGAGGTCGACGTGGATGAACAGCGCGGCGTAATAGAGGATCGCCGGGATCGCGGCAGCAAGGCACACGGTGCCGTAGGGCACCTGGAGGAATTCCGCCATGATGAAGGCAGCGGCCCCCATCACCGGTGGCATCAACTGGCCGCCGGTCGAGCCGACCAACTCGATGGCGGCGGCGCGGGTCGGCGAAAAGCCGGAGCGCGACATCAGCGGAATGGTGACGATGCCGACCGCCATCACGTTGCTGACCGCAGCGCCGGAAATCAGGCCGAACAGCGCCGAGCCGACCACCGCGATCTTGGCGGCGCCGCCGCGGAAATTGCCCATGCCTGACATCGCGAGGTCGGCGAAATAGGCGGCGCCGCCGGTGCGGCCGAGCACCTGGCCCATCAACGTGAATGGAATGACGATCAGCACGGCGACCGCGAGGATCGAGCCGATCATGCCGTTGACGTCGAGGCCGTAATAGACGACGAGGCGTTGCCACGACACCGCGCGGGTGGCGAAATCGCCCGGCATGTGCGGACCGATGAAGACGTAGGCCGAGATAATGAGAATAATCGCGACCAGGACACCGCCGGCGGTGCGCCGCGTCGCCTCCAGCACCAACACAATGAGGATGGCGCTGCCGACGATGCCTTCGGCCGGCAACTCGGCGATCTCGGTGGTCAGCGCCTCGTAGCGCGCGGTGATGTAGCCGCAGATCGCCAACGCCACGATGGCGGCGGCCCAGCCCATCCAGCGCTGCGGGAACTTGGCGTTGATGAACGAGATCGCCAGCGCCAGGCCGAGGCATACAGCGAGCAGCTGCTCGGTATAGAGCGAGATGCCGAGCATCCGGCGCGGAAAATCGAGCACCCAGCCAACCACGCAGATCAGCATCGCCGCCTGGAAAATATCGGTCCATAGCGCGACCGCCGGCGAAGCGGTCGGTCGCGCCGGCCCCGTTTCGGCGTGGAGCTCGCTCACTGCGGCGCTTTGGCCTCGATATTGTGGTCCTTGAAATATTTCAGCGCGCCGGGGTGATACGGCAGGTCATATTTCTTGTAGAGCGCGGCGGCGCTGAAGTCGCGCAAGGCCGGCTGGATCGCCAACAGGTCGGCCTTGTTTTTCTCGAGCGTATCGATCGCCTTGTAGACGTCGTCGTCGCTGACTTTCGAGCTGGCGAAGATCATGTTGTCCCAGGTGTAGACGCCCATCGGGTGATCGACACCGACAAAGAACGGATTGGGCACCGCCGGCGAAAGGTAGCCTTCCGGCACGATCTTCCTGGCCGCCGCCATTCCGGCCTCGGGGATTTCCAGCGCACGGATGCCGCCGACCGTGGCGTCGACCTCGCGCACTTTCGGCGCTCCGAATGCGAAGAAAAACATGTCGGCGGCGCCCGAAGCGAAGTCATCGGCTCCGCGAATGACATTCGGGATCAGCACCGGGGTGATGTCCTTTTCGGTGAGACCGCCGGTCGCCAGCATTGCCTTGACGACAGGATCGATGGTGCGCATCGCGGAATAGCCGAGCCCGACGCGCTTGCCCTTGAGGTCCGCCATCGTCTTCATGGTGGTGTCCTTGCGGACCCAGAACGCGCCGCGCAGCTGGTGCAACGAGCCGACCAGGCGGATATTCGGGCTGCTGGTTTTGGCAGCTAGCACTTCGAAGATATTGGCGATGCCGAATTCCGCTTCGCCGCGGCTGACCAGCGGGATCAGCACGGATTCCCCGGCGGTTGGCTGCACCAGCACGTTCATGCCGGCCTTTTCCTTCAGCACCTTGGCGACCGCGGTGGCGGAGGTGTGGTTGAGGGTGCCCGGCTGCATAGTGGCGAAGCCGTAGGTCTGCGCCGAGGCGCTGCCTACGAGCGCCAGTATGATCGCGCCGGTAGCGGCAACGCCCATCAATCTGCGGAATGACATGAATTTCCCTCCCGATTTTTTTGTCTTTTCGGCCGGCATCTTACACAGGTAATAAAGCGGTGCGATACGGGGGTTTCTATGCCAACGGGCCTTGGCCCACCGCGTTTGGGAACGGGATCGACCTGATATCGTTGACCGGGACCCTGTAAAGGAGACCACGATGGAGATGCGAACGCTGACCGCCGGGCACGGCGCGCTGACCGCGGTGCAGACCGGACAGGTCGATAAACCTGGCCGTGATCTTGTCGTGCTGCATTCGCTGCTGGCGGACCGTTTCGCCTTCGACCCGGTGCTGCCGGCGCTGTCCAAGAAATTTCGCGTCACGCTGTTCAACTTGCCAGGCTTTCACGGTTCGGAGCCGGCGATTGCGGCGCTGATGGATGCCTATGTCGCGCGCATCGAGGACGGCTTTCAGGAATGGAGGATCGGCAGCGACGCGATTTTGTTCGGCAACGGCTTCGGCGGCACCGTGGCGCTCGCTTTCGCGCTGGCGCACCCGGAGATGATCGCGAAGCTGGTCGTCTGCGATGCGGCCGCCGGTTTTCCCGAAGAGGGCCGCAAGGCTTTCGCGGCGATGGCCGACCGGGTCGCGAACGAGGGCATCGAGGCCGTCGCCGAGATCGCGGCGAAGCGCGTCTATTCGCCGGCCTATCTCGCCGCCAACCCGGGCAAGGTCGACGAGCGCAAGCAGGTGCTGCTGGGAATCGATCCTAAGGCGTTCCAGCAGGCCTGCAAAGTGTTGCAGGAGACCGATCTGGTGCCGCTGCTGCATCGGCTGTCGGTGCCGACGTTGGTGGTGTGCGGCGAACTCGACCAGGCGACGCCGCCGGCGCTCACCAAGGTGGTCGCCGACAAAATCCCCGGCGCAAAATATGTCGAGCTCAAGGGCTGTGGTCACTGCCCGCCGCTCGAGCAGCCGCAGGCGTTCCTCGCGGCGATCAAGGAATTCGTCGGGCTCTAGCCCAGCGCCTTCATCACCGCGGCCGCCACCGCTTTGGTGCCGTCGCTGCCGCCGTATTCCATCGGCTTGAGGCCGCTCTGGTAGGCCTGATCGACGGCGCGCTCGATACGTATCGCGGCTTCGGCGGCCGAAGAATGATCGTGCCTGTCGGCCAGCCAATCCAGCATCATGGCCGTCGATAAAATCATCGCGGTCGGATTGGCCTTGCTCTGGCCCATGATGTCCGGCGCGGTGCCGTGACACGGTTGGAACACCGCGTGCTTGTCGCCGATATCGGCCGACGGCGCGATGCCAAGCCCGCCGATCAGCCCGGCGGCGAGGTCGGAGAGAATATCGCCGAACATGTTCTCCATCACCATGACGTCGAAATCCCACGGCTTCTTCACCATCATAGCCGCGCAGGCGTCGACATAGAGCAGCTCGGTCTTGACGTCCGGGAATTTCGCCTTGCGCTCGGCGAAGATCGCGCGCTGCCAGTTGAACGCCTTGAACACATTGGCCTTGTCGACCAGCGTCAGCTGGCCGGGCTTGCCGCGCTTCTTGCGCCGTTCGGCCAGCTTGAGCGAGAAGTCGAACAGCCGTTCGGTGGTCTTGCGCGTCACCACCAAAGTCTCGCGCGCCTCGTTTTTGGTGACGACGCCCTTGCCCATCGAGGCGAACAGGCCTTCGGTCAATTCGCGGATCAACACGAAATCGATGCCGTGTTTGTCGGCGCCAACGATCGGCGACGGCACGCCAGGCACCAGCCGCGCCGGCCGCACGCCCGCGTAGAGGTCAAAGATGAAGCGCAACTCGACCTGCGGCATGATCTCGGTATTGTCGGGATAGCGCACCGACGGCAGCCCGCAAGCGCCGAGCAGGATGGCGTCGGCTTCCTCGCATAAACTGACGGTTTTCTCCGACATCGACTTGCCGGTGGCTTAATATTCGTTGGCGCCGGCCGGTGCCTCGCTGAAGCGGAATTTCAGCCCCGGCGTGGTTTCGCTGACGCGCCGCAGCACGTCGAGCGCCGGCGCCATTACTTCGTGGCCGATGCCGTCGCCCGGCAAAACGGCGATGTGAAAGGCGTCGTTGGCGCTCATGGTTTTGTCGTTCGTTCCGGGATGGCGAAAAGCTATGCGGGTCGCTAATGAATACGGGCACGCGCCTTCGCGCAAGGCGCCTTCGACGTGACTGCAAGGACAATGCGATGCCACGATTTTCCGCCCATGTCGGCTACCTGTTTCCGGATCGTCCGCTGCTCGATCGCTTCGACGCGGTGGCGGCCGCCGGCTTCAAGGCGGTCGACATGCCGGTCTGTTATGAGGTGCCGGCGGCGGCGTTGCGGGATGCGGTCAAGCGTAACGGGCTAACGCCGCTTGGCATCAATACGCCGCGCCACGACAATGGCGGATCGCACAGCCTCGGTGCGGTGCCGGGCCGGGAGAAAGACTGGGAAGCGGTGTTCGATCTTGCGATGGATTACGCGACGACGATCGGCAACAGCGCGATCCATTGCATGTCCGGCGTCGTCAGCGACGGCCAGCGTGCCGAGGCCGAGAGAACGTTTGTTGCCAATCTGAAGCGCGCGGCCGATCTTGCCGCGGCCAAAAATATCAAGCTGTTGATCGAGCCGATCAATTCGCGCAACGCGCCGGGTTATTTTCTCAACGGCCTCGAGCAAGCCGCCGACATTATTGCCAAAGTCGGCAAGCCGAACGTTCAGCTGCAGTTCGATTTCTATCACGTGCAGATCATTCGCGGCGACGTGATCAAGAATTTGGAAAAGTACTTCTCCATTGTCGGCCATCTGCAATGCGCGGCGGTGCCGATACGGCACGAGCCTGACGCCGATTGCGAGATCAACTATCCGTTCGTGTTCGCGGAAGTCGATCGGCTCGGCTACAAAGGCTGGATCGGCGCCGAGTACCATCCGCGCGGCAAGACCGAGGACGGGCTCGGCTGGGCGCGGCCCTATGGCGTAGTGCCAAAGAAATAAACGGGGAAAATCTTTATGCGTCTGCAAGGCAAGGTCGCGATCGTCACCGGCGCTGGCTCGGGCATGGGCGCGGCGATCGCCGAGACTTACGCGCGCGAGGGCGCGCATGTCGCCGTGGTCGACGTCGACCGTGCCGCCGCCAAGAAGATCGCCGATAAAATCGGACACGCTGCTGTCGCGATCCAATGCGATGTGACCAAGCGTAAGGAGATCGATGAGGTCGTGGTCGAGACCGCGTCGAAATTCGGCGGCCTCAACATCCTGGTCAACAATGCCGGCGTCGCCCACGTCAACAAGCCGCTGATGGAGATCGACGAAAAGGATTTCGACCGCGTCTTCGCGGTTAACGTGAAGGGCCTCTTCATGTTCACGCAGGCCGTGGTGCCGATGCTGCGTGGCAATGGCGGCGTCATCATCAATATCGGCTCGACCGCCGGTCTGCGGCCGCGGCCCGGCCTCTCGGCCTACAATGCCACCAAGGGCGCTGTGCATAACCTGACCAAGACGCTGGCGGTCGAGCTGGCGCCCGACAAGATTCGCGTCTGCGCCATCGCGCCGGTCGCGACCGATACGCCGTTGCTGCCGACCTTCCTCGGTCCCGCGCCGGGCCAGCGCGAGAAATTCATCGCCACCGTGCCGCTCGGCCGGCTCGCCACCGCGCAGGACATCGCCGACACCGCACTGTTTCTGGCGTCCGAGGAGGCGAAGTTTCTCACCGGCAACATTATGGAGGTCGACGGGGGGCGCTGCGTTTAGCCGCGTTCAAGTTCTGTTAACCATCGAATGCGTTGAAAAATCACGTTTTTTCGCTTTGCGGCCGGCCCGCCGGTTGGTAAGATTCGCGTCATGTGGGGTCGCAAGCAACCAGAGCCTGAGCCGCAAAGCGAAGAAGCGCGGCCGTTGCGCGATGCGGTGCGCGAGGCGCGCATCGAGGCGGCGGAGCGCACCGGTGTGATCGTCGACATGCGCGATGCCGACGTGGCGCGGCTCGAATTGCTCAACGAAGCGCTCGACCCGCTGTTCAAGGAAGTCCCGCAGGGCGTCGATCTGTTCGACCGCGGCATCAGCCGGGGCGACGTGCCGCGCCTGTGGTTCGACGCGGTGGCCCATGTCGAGATGGGCCGCGACAAGCGGATTTACCGTTTCGTGCAGGACAGCCGCTATGGCCGGGCGACGCTCGCGGAGTCCTACGAGGTGCCGCCGATCGTCGCCGCGGTGACCAAATACGTCGCGCGCCGCCTGGTCGAGCGCGACCGCGCCCTGGCCGGCGTTGGCGACCGCGTCGATGAGAAAAATGCGACGGTGCGCTCGCGCCGCTGGGGCGCCTTCCCGGTGTTCCTGCTCGGCATAATCGTCGGCATCGTCGCGCTGTTCATTCTGGCGACCATCAACCTCAATTAGGCGCTCAGCGCCGCGCGCTTGAGCGTGACGATATTGCCGGCGGGGTCGAGGCCGCGCGATTCTATCTCACAGGTCCAGCGGTCCGGTTCGCCGTCGATCCGGTACAGGTTATAGCCGGCGGCATCCTTGCCCGGCCGCGGCAGCGCCGAAGCCGATGGCACACCAACCACTGGCACGCGATGTTGCGGTCCGCGCAACCAGACTAGCGCGTTCTTATGATCGTGGCCGTGGATGATCAGCTCGGCGCCATCCTTCGCGATGGCTTGCGCCAGATGCCGGCGGTCGATCAATTGCTTGTGCTGGGCGGCGTTGGTCAACGGCGGGTGGTGGATCAGCACGACGCGAAACAGCCCCGAGCGCTGATAATGCTGCAGGACCCGGCCGAGCCGGCCGAGCTGCGCGCGGCCGAGCCGTCCGGCGGCGATGAACGGCGGGGTCGGCACGCCGCTCGACAAGCCGATCAGCACGATGCGGCCGCGGCGCCGCACGATCGGGTATTCGAGCGAGCCGTCGTCGCCCTTCATGAATGGTGCGCAGATGCGCTCCATCGCCGCGAGCGAATCCTTCACATAGGCGTCATGGTTGCCGGGAATCGCGGTGACATCCTGCGGTGGCCCGAGCCCGGTGAGGAAATCGCGCGCATTCTCGAATTCGGCCGGCAGCCCGATATTGGCGAAATCGCCGGTGGCGGCGATGTGGTCGGGCTTCGCCGCCTTGAGGTCGGCGATGATGCGTCCCAGCACGGCGGGGTCATGGATGAACCGCCGCTTCTGCTGCCAGTGGATGAAGCCTGTCAGCCGCTTGCTGATCAACTTGCTCCACGGCGGCGTCGGTAAGGGCGAGAGATGTGGGTCGGAGAAATGGGCGAGGGTGAACATGGCGCCATCATGCCTTGCCTTGGCGCCGCCAGCCATGCCCGCCGAGGTCTATGAACTGCCGATCAATATGCCGGCAATGAAGACCAGCACGCCGCCAAGCACCACCTGAAAGGTCGCCTGCAGGAACGGCGTGTCCATGAACCGCATGCGGATCCAGGAGATTACCGCCAGCTCGATTGCCACCACGAAAATCGAAACCACCGTCGCAGTAAGAAAGTGTGGAATGAGATAAGGCAACGTATGGCCGAGCCCGCCGAGCGCGGTCATGCCGCCGGTGACGAGGCCGCGCACCATCGGCGAACCGCGCCCGGTCAGCGCCCCATCATCGGACAGCGCCTCTGCGAATGCCATTGAGATGCCGGCGCCGACCGATGCTGCCATGCCGACCAGAAATGTCGCCCACGTGCTGTGGGTGGCGAAGGCCGCAGCGAACAGCGGCGCCAGTGTCGAGACGGAGCCGTCCATCAATCCGGCAAGGCCCGGCTGCACGTATTGTAGCATGAAGATACGCTTGGCGCTTTCGTCTTCCTTGCTGCGCGCGCCCTTGTCGAGCAGTTCTTCCGAGAGTTTATGAGCGAGGTTTTCGTGGCCGGCTTCTGCCTCGGCGAGTTCGAGCAGAAGCTGACGTATCGAAATGTCGCGCGAATTTTCCGCCGCCTGCCGGTAAAACCGTCCGGCCTGGACTTCCATGTTCTCTGCGAATTTGCGCACCTCATCGAGCCCGAGCGGCCGCATCAGCCACAGCGACGACTTGTGCTGGATGAAACCCTTGACGTCCTGCCGGCGAATGAGGGGCAGGTAGTCGCCGAATTTCTGACGGTAAACGTCGTAGAGCATCGTCCGGTGCGTCACTTCTTCGGCCGCCATCTCCTCGAACACTTTCGCGGAAGAGGGAAACTGCGCGCGCAAACCTTCGGCAAAGCCTCGATAAATCCTGCTGTCCTCCTCCTCATTGGTGATGGCCAACGCCAGCACTTCCTGCTCAGTAAGGTCGGAAAATCGTTTCATATCAGTACGGTATCCATTTCTTAGAAGTATTCTAAACAATAAAATGGGGAATTCAATGGCGCTAGCCGCCGATGCCGCGCGCTGGCAAACAATCGCCATGACACTTGGTGCGCTACGCCGACGGCTGGAGCCGGCAATCCGCCGGGTGCTGCATTTCTATTGGCGCTTCGCGCGAGGCATGACGATCGGCACCCGCGCCGCGGTGTTCGACGCACAAGGCCGGGTCTTTCTGATCAAGCACAGCTATGTAGAGGGCTGGCACATGCCCGGCGGCGGAGTCGAAACCGGTGAATCCGTTCTCGCAGGGCTTAAACGGGAGCTACGCGAGGAAGGCAACATCGAGATCATCGGGGCTCCGGTTTTGCACGCCATCTTTCAAAATCCTGGAGGATCGAAGCGTGACCACATCGCGTTTTATGTGGTGCGTGAATTCCGCCAGATCGCGGCGCCACAACCGAACCACGAGATTATCGAACATGGGTTTTTTGCGTCGGATGCCTTGCCGGCCGGCACCACGCGTTCGACTCGATTGCGGCTCGACGAAATCTTGCGTGGAGTGCCGCCCAGCGAACGGTGGTGATTATTTAAATCGGGCGCGGTCGTGCGGCGCGGCGAAGTCGAGCTGCGGCCCGACCGGCACGATGCCGGTCGGGTTCACTTCGCGCTGGCTGCATGTAATAGTGCCGCTTGATCTGATCGAGGCTGACTGTCTCGGCGACGCCCGGCACCTGATAGAGATCGCGCACGTAGTTCGACAGATTCGGATATTCGTAGATGTGCCGCCAGTTGCACTTGAAGTGCGCGTAATAGACGGCGTCGAAACGGATCAGCGTGCAGAACAGCCGCCAGTCGGCTTCGGTGATCGCGCGCCGGCGAGATAGCGTTGCTTGCCGAGCACTCTGCTCGATCTCGTCGAGCGTGTCGAACAGCGCCGCGGAACGCTTCCTCGTAGGCCGCTTGCGTGGTGGCAAAGCCGGCGCGATAGACGCCGTTGTTGATGTTTGGATAGACGAGGTCGTTGATGCGGTCGATCTCGGCGCGCAGCGCTTTCGGATAGTAGTCGGTCTGCGACGTTGGTGAAGGCGTCGAACGCCGAATTGAGCATGCGGATGATTTCGGACGATTCGTTGTTGACGATGGTCTTGCTCTTCTTGTCCCACAGCACCGGCACGCTGACGCGGCCGGTATAGTGCGGCGTCGGCGGCGACATAGATTTCCGAGAGCTTGCTCTTGCCGTTGACGTCGTCGCCGCTCGAGCCTTCGTCCTTGTCGAAGGTCCAGCCGTCCTGCCCATGTCGGGCGAGACGACCGACATCGAGATGACGTCTTCGAGCGCCTTGAGCTTGCGGAAGATGATGGTGCGGTGCGCCCACGGGCAGGCGAGCGAGACGTAGAGATGATAGCGGCCGGCTGTCGGCGGCAAAGCCGCCTTCGCCGGATGGCCCGGCGGCTGCCGTCGGGCGTCACCCAGTTGCGGAAACCGGCGTCCGGCCGGATGAAATGGCCGTCTTTGGTGCGCTGCCCTGTCGTCCTGCCAGACGCCGTCGACCAGAAGTCCCATGGCGCGATCTCCTGTTCAGGCGCAATCTAGTCGTTCTTCAACGCGGCGGAACCCCCTCCGGTTTCGCACTAAGGGCATGCGGCAATGGACCGGAATCGGGCGAAATGCTAATCGCGCAGCGTCATGTCGAGCGAACTGTCGCTGACCATCTGGCCGGAGACGCGCCGGCGACGCGCCGCGATCGAGCGGCTGCACGAGCGCACGTTCGGCCCGGGCCGTTATGCGCGCACCGCCTTTCGCATCCGCGAGGGCAGCGGGCATCTGCTCGACCTGTCGTTCACCGCGCGCATCGGCACGTTGCTGGTCGGCTCGGTGCGGCTGACGCCGATCACCATCGGCGAGCGACGGCGCTGCTGCTCGGCCCGCTCACGGTCGAGCCGCCGTTCCGCGCGCGCGGCGTCGGCTCGGCGCTGATCAGAGCGCGCGCTCGATAGCGCCAAGGCGAAGGGCCACAAACTGGTGCTGCTGGTCGGCGACGAGCCGTATCTATGCCAAGACCGGCTTCAAGCGCATTCCCAAGGGCACGGTGACAGATGCCGGGCCCGGTGGATCCGGCGCGGCTGCTGGTGGCCGAACTTGTCGACCGGCGCGTTCGACCGGGCGTCGAAGGGCTGATCCGGCCGGATTGGGACGCTCCCTAGTTCTAGCGGCCTTCGCGCGCCCACGTCGCGGCGAGCGAGCCGACCAGCAGCAGCAGGCCGATCAGGCCGGCGAAGATCGGCAGCACGCCGATGCCGCGCACGACGCTGACGTCGCGCATCTTCATGCCGATCCAGTCGTCGCCCTTGATAGGTCGGTTGAGGTGCGCACCGGCGACGACGCGCGGCACCGTCAGTGCCGACGCCGCTGCCGGCTCGAGCCGGCGCGCGTCGCCGCCGGTCGCGTCGGCAAGCTTGCCGAGCACCTCGGTGGTCGACGTCACTTCGGCGAATTCGCGCGGATTGGCGGGCCCGACATTGGCGAGCGCGGTGAGCTTGCCGTCGGTCGCGCGCCACAGGCCGAGTTCGTTGGCGGTCGAGCGTCGTGCTGCCACACGCCGGGCTCGATCGGCGTTGAGAGTGAGGGTGCGCTGCGCGCCGCCCGGCGAGGTCAGCGTGACCGGCGCGACGGTGTCGGCCATGGTCTGGCGCTGCACCGTCAGATCATGGCCGTGCACGATGCAGCCGCAGCGCTTCTTCTTCGAGGTCGGGCTGCTTCATCAGCCAGTGCGACAGCCGCCGCAGCAGATCGAGATGCGGGCCGCCGCCTTCATAGCCGCGCGCCCACAGCCAGATGTGGTCGGACAACAGCAGCGCGACGCGGCCTTTGCCCTCGCGGCCGAGCACCAGCAGCGGCTTGCCGTCGGCGCCCTGCATCACGGCGGTGCCGGTGTTGCGTTTGGTGTCGACCAGGCGGAACCAGCGGCTCCAGTGCGGCGGATCGGTTTCCGAGCCTTCCAGCCCGCGCGTCACGGGATGGCGCTTGCCGAGTTCGGTCAGGTTGGCGCGGAACGGTGTTTCGGTCATGTCGCCGGTCGGCTCGGCGGGCAGGATGGCGTCGAGCGGCGTGCGCCAGATGCTGGTCGGGATGGCGTAATCCGGACCGGCCGCGACCATCACCGCGCCGCCGTCGCGCACGAAATTGGCGATGTTGTCGAAATAGATCAGCGGCAGCACGCCCTGGCGCGCGTAGCGGTCGAAGATGATGAGCTGGAATTCCGAGATCTTCTGCTGGAACAGCTCGCGGGTCGGGAAGGCGATCAGCGACAATTCGTTGATCGGCGTGCCGTCCTGCTTTTCCGGCGGCCGCAGAATGGTGAAATGCACCAGATCGACCGAGGCGTCGGACTTCAGCAGATTGCGCCAGGTGCGCTCGCCGGCATGCGGCTCGCCGGACACCAGCAGCACGCGCAGCTTGTCGCGCACGCCGTCGATCGAGACCACGGCGCGGTTGTTGACCGGCGTCAGTTCGCCATCGAGCGGCGAGGCTTCGATCTCGACGATGTTCGGTCCGGCGTGCGGGATCTGCACCGTGACTTTGTTATCGGTACGCGACGGCGACGACGCGCTGTTTCGAGCACCTCGCCGTCGCGGCGGACGGTGACCTGCGCGGTGCCGGCGCCGGCGCCCTGATCCTCGACGCGGAAGCCGATGGTCTGCGACTGGCCGACGATGCCGAAGCGCGGCGCCTGGTGAGCACGACGCGGCGGTCGCGCTCGTCGGCGTGGCCGGTGATCAGCGCATGCAGCGGCGCGGCAAAGCCGAGCGCGGCGGCGTCGGCCGGCACGTCATGGACGCGGCCGTCGGTGATCATGATGGCGCCGGCGACGCGGTCGGGCGGCACGTCGGCCAGCGTCGAGGACAGCGCCGAAAACAGCCGCGTGCCGTCGGTTTCGCCGTCGGCGCGGCCGGCTTCCGACACGCGCACTTCGAGGCCGGGGATGCGCTTGAGCCGTTCGACCAGAGTGGTCGTGCGCGGCTTCGGTCTGCGTCGTTGCGGTCGCCGAAATCCTGGCTCGGGCTCTTGTCGATGATGACGGCGGCGACCGAGGGGATCGGGTCGCGGTCTTCGCGTGTCAGCGACGGATTGGCGAGCGCCAGCACCATCAGGGCGAGCGCGATGGCGCGCACCAGCGCGCCGCGGCTGCGCGCCAGCAGCAGCAGTCGCCGACAGCACGAACGCCACGCCGAACGCGGCCCAGACCACATAGGCGGGCACCAGCGGAGCGAATGAGACGCCGAGGTTCACTATGCGTTCCTACTGCCCCAGCCGTTCGAGCAGCGCCGGGATATGCACCTGGTCGGCTTTGTAGTTGCCGGTCAGCGCGTACATCACGATGTTGACGCCGGCGCGGAAGGCGAGTTCGCGCTGGCGCGGCTCGCCGGGCACCAACGGCAGCATCGGCTGGCCGTCGGGCCGCATCGCCCAGGCGCCGGCCAGATCGTTCGACGTGATCATGATCGGCCGACACGCCGTCGCCGGCGCGCGCCGGGCGGCCGGGATCGTCCTCGGTCTCGGCCGGCAGCGCCTCGACCCAGAGCTGGCCACTGGTGAAACGGCCGGGAAAATCCTTCAGCAGGAAAAATGTTTTGGTCAGCACGTGGTCGTGCGGCACCGGCTCGAGTTCGGGAATGTCGAGCGATGACAGGATCGGTCCGCAGCGCCACCATGCCGGGCGACCGGTTTTCGCCGCCGGGGCCCGGCGTCACATCGACCGCGTCGCGGGTGTCGAACAGAATAGTGCCGCCCTGTTTCATGTAGGTGTCGATGCGCTCGAGCGTTTGCGTTGCGACGGTTTGCCGGCGTTCGGCACCACCGGCCAATAGATCAGCGGGAAGAACGACAACTCGTCGCGCGCCGGATCGAGGCCGATCGGCTCGCCGGCTTCGAGCGCGGTGCGTTGCGCGAGAAACAGCGTGAGGCCTTGCAGCCCGGCTTTGCTGATGGCGTCGACTTCGGCGTCGCCGGTAACGATGTAGGCGAGATGGGTTTGCAGCGTCGCCTTCATAGCGAAGTCGTCGCGACAGACTGCGCATGCGAAGGCGACGGAATGGCGAGCGTTGCAAGTGCGATGCCAATAGCCAGCGACGGCAGCTGCGGCCCGGCGCGGCCACCGCAGGGTGCCGACGCCGCCCGACAGCCAAATCACCACCAGGGCATCGAGCGCGAGCAAGGTCAGCGCGGCAACGAAGATCGGGCCGCGCAGGTCCAGCGGCTCGCTTTGACGGTAAACGTCGTGACGCGCGTTGAGCGGCGAAAAATCGAGCTGCGTCGGACGGTCAGCGGGCGCCAGCGTGTTGACGGCAAGTAGTCCTTCAGGCGGTCCGTAGAAGCCCGGCGGATGGTCGGCATTGGCACGGCCGTTGAAGTTCGCTGGCACCGGACGTGCCGTCGAGGGTGGCGTGCCGAAGGCGCCGAAGCCATCGAGAATGCGGGTCGGCGGCACCACCTGTGTTGCGGCGGCGCCCGCAGCGTTGCCAGCTCCCGTGTCGCTGCCGGAGAACGAGCCGGCCAGTGCGACCAGCCGCTTGAGCATGTCGACGAAGGCGCCCGACAGCGGCAGGTCCGACCAGCGCGTGTCGGCGGTGACATGAAACAGCACGATGAGGCCTTTGCCGCGGCGCTGCGCGGTGACCAGCGGCGTGCCGTCGGCGAGACTTGCCCAGGTGCGCTGGGTCAATTCGGCGTCGGGTTCGGCCAGCACCTGGCGCGATACCGTGACGTCGTTCGGCACCGCCATGCCGTTGAACGGACTGTCGCGGGAAAACGCGGCGAGCGGCTGCGGCTTCTCCCAGCTCAGGCTGCCGCCGAGGATGCGGCCGCCGCGGCGCAGCTTGACGGGTACCAGGTCGTCGTCAGTGGCAGCCAGATGCGGGCCGGCGAAACGAACCAGCACGCCGCCGTCGTCGATCCATTTGTTGAGGCGCTCGCGCGCGGTGCCGGTGACATTGCCGACATCGGCCAGGATCAGCATCGGCAGCTTCTGTTCGAGGAAGCGGCCGACCGCTTCGGCTGGCGCGATGCCTTCTGCAAGCCGCACATCGGCGAAGGGATTAAGTGCGCGGGAAAGGTAATAGGTCGCGCCGATCAGCGGCTGCGAGCGGTCTGCCGCGGAGCCGGACACGACGCCGATGGTGCGTCGCCGCCAGCGCTTGTCGAGCAGTTGCACGGCGCCAGCCGAGCGTTCGCCGGCGATATCAAGTCGCGCCACGTCGTTGCGGATTTCGACCGGCAGGTCGATTGCCGCCTCGGTTTCGGTGGCGCTGCTCCCGAACTGGAAGATGGCTTCGCCGAGCGGCAGGCCCTTTAGATCGAGCGCCTGCACCATGCCGTTGTCGGCGCCATCGGCACGCGGACGCAGCACCTTGACGGTTAGGGCGCCTGCCGCATTATCGGCAGCTGCCAATGCTCGTGGGGCGGCGACGCCACCATCGACGATAGTCAGCGCGCGGCTGCCCAGTGCGCTCTTCAGGCCCTGGATGAAGTCGGCGCCTTTGCCGAGAGTCCAAGGCGTCAGACAGCCAAACGACCTCGATGTCGGGTACGCCGGCGAGAAAGCGCGTCAGCATCGGCAGCGCGTCGCTGCGTTCGAGCGTATATGGCTTGGGCTTGATCGACTTTAGCGCGACCCGGGCTGCGCTTGCCGTCTGCAGCGAAATATCGCGGCTGGTTTCCGACAGCGGCAGTAGCGCGATTCCCCGCCCGTCGGCGTCAGCGCGCGCCATCAATTCATCGGCGGTGCGAAGCCGCGCGTCCCACGATGCCGCGGCAGCCCAGCCGTCGTCGATCATGACCAACAATGGCGCGGAGCGATCTCGCGTCGCGACCGGCGGATTCCATAGTGGGCCGGCCGCCGCGATGATGACCAGCGCAGCGAGTGTCAGCCTCAGCAGGGTCAACCACCACGGTGTGCGGGCCGGGGTTTCTTCCTTCGGCGCGATTTCGAAGAGTAAGCGGGTCGGCGGAAAATCGATCCGCCGCGGCCGCGGCGGCACCAGTCGCAACAGCCACCACAGCACCGGAAGGCTCAGCAGGCCCATCAGGATCAGCGGCTGTGCGAAACCGAGCGGGATCACGCCACCCTCCCGGCCGGCCTTTGCCAACGGTCGGTGTCTGCTTGCGAGCCGGCGCCCATGCGAGCATGGATGGCGAACAGGAGCTCGGTCGGACCGCGATCGGTGCGATGCACCGTGAAAGTCCAGCCAAATTGCTCGCATTCCGCGCGTAATGCCGCGCGGTGATTGGCGACCAAATTCTGATAGTCGGTGCGCCAGGTTTCGGCGCGGCCGGCGGTGATGCTGCCAAGGCCTTCGGATTCGATGAACTCGATCCGGCCGGAGTATGGGAAGCTTTCTTCCGCCGGATCGACAACCTGCACGACGTGACCGCGCGCGCCATTCGCAGCCAAATGGCCGATGACGCGCCGAAATTCGCCGATCGGACTCCAGAAATCCGATAGCAACAGGACTTCCGAGAACGGTGCTGGCGCGAAGTTCGGCGGCAGGCTGGGTCTCTCGCTTATATCGTGAACGATCGTCTCCGCCATTTTCTCAATGACGTTGCGATTCGCGGTCGGCCGCATGAATTCCGGAATGCCGACCCGTTCGCCGCCCTGCACCAGGACTTCGGCAAGGGCGAAGGACACGACCAGAGCACGATCGAGCTTGCTCCATTCCGTGAGGCTGGACGTGAAGTCCATCGATGGCGAGCGGTCGGCCCACAGCCAGATCGTATGGGAGGCCTCCCATTCCCGTTCGCGGACATAGAGATGGTCGTCGCGCGCGGAACGGCGCCAGTCGACATTCGATGCGGCTTCGCCCGACGTGAATCGGCGGTACTGCCAGAAATTCTCGCCGGGCCCGGCGCGGCGTCGGCCGTGCAGCCCGTGGATCAAGGTCGCGGCGACGCGGCGAGCTTCCAGGATGAGTCGGGGAACACGTGCGGCGAGCTTTCGGCTTTTGCCGACAGCCGCCTGTACCGCTTGGTTCTCGGTATCGCTGCGCGTGGCCTCAGCCATTCCGGTTATCCGATGCGCGTTTTCAGGCGTGCGATTACATTGCCGATCGTCTCGCCTTCGGCGCGCGCGGCGAAGGTCAACGCCATGCGATGCTTGAGCACCGGCTCGGCCAGTTCCAGCACGTCGTCGATCGAGGGCGCGAAGCGGCCGTCGAGCAAGGCGCGGGCGCGCACGACGAGCATCAGGGCTTGGCTGGCGCGCGGGCCCGGGCCCCAGGAGATCAGCTTGCCGATGTCGCCAGCTTCCGAACCGGGACGTGCCGAGCGCACCAGCGACAGAATCGCTTCCACTACGGATTCACCGACCGGCAAGCGGCGAACTAGCCGTTGTGCCGCGATCAGGTCGTCTGACGTCATGGCCGCCTTGGGGCGGGTTTCCTCGGCGCCGGTTGTGTCGAACAGGATCTTCCGCTCGGCTTCCAACTCGGGATAATCGACATCCACCTGCATCAAAAAGCGGTCGAGCTGGGCTTCCGGCAGCGGGTAGGTGCCTTCCTGCTCCAGCGGATTTTGCGTCGCCAGCACATGGAACGGTTTGGGCAGATCGTGGCGGGCCCCGGCCACCGTGACGTGCTGCTCCTGCATCGCTTGCAGCAGCGCGGATTGCGTGCGGGGCGAGGCGCGGTTGATCTCGTCGGCCATCAGCAATTGCGCGAAGACCGGGCCGGCAATGAAGCGGAAATTGCGTTTTCCGCCGGCGCCTTCCTCCAGCACCTCGCTGCCGAGAATGTCGGATGGCATCAGGTCGGGCGTGAACTGCACGCGCCGGGCGTCGAGCCCCAGTACCGTGCCCATGGTGTCGACCAGCTTGGTCTTGGCGAGGCCCGGCACGCCGACCAGCAGCGCGTGTCCGCCGGACAACACGGTGATCAGTGCCCGCTCGACCACCTTGTCCTGACCGAAAATCACCGCGCCGATCGCGGCCTTGGCGGCGCGCACGTGAGCGGCCGTCGATTCCGCGGCGCGCACGATCATGTCTTCGAATTTTTCGAGATTTTCACCGCCAGACATCGCCTAGGCTCCTGTTGGGGTCTTCGCCATCGCCGGTTTCCGGCCGCGTCAGGTCTATGCAACAACCGCACCAGCCGGGATCCAGTCTGCCTGATCGCGAATCTGGCGAGCTTCTGGTCGCGAGCTTACGCTATCTTGGCCAACCAGAACGGCCCATCACAAAGATGCGAACAGGCCGTAACCTCCTGAATACGGTAGGAAAACAATGGCGAAGGCAGGGCAGAGCGGCCAAGGCGGACTTGAAGGGATTGCCGCCGCGCTAACGCGTGAACGCTCGGCGCTGCCGCCGGTTCACCTGTGGAATCCGCCGTTTTGCGGCGATATCGATATGCGCATCGCTTCCGACGGCACTTGGTTCTACCTGAAAACTCCGATCGGCCGCCCGGCATTGGTCCGACTGTTCGCTTCCGTGCTCAAGCGGGAGGGCGACAAGTATTTTCTAGTGACGCCGGTGGAAAAGGTCGGCATCCAGGTCGACGACGCGCCGTTTCTGGCCGTTGAACTTCAAGTTGGGGGCGATGTGCTCAAGTTTCGTACAAATGTCGACGATTGGGTGGAGTGCAGTAAGGATCATGCGTTGCGCTTCGAATTGGAGGCTTCAACTGGTGGCCTCAAGCCGTACCTCCACGTGCGCCGCGACCTCTGGGCTAAGGTAACGCGCGCATTGTTCTACGATCTGGTCGAGCGTGGTGAGGAACGGGAAGTCGAAGGCCGTATGATGTTCGGCGTCGCCTCCGGCTCTGAATTTTTCGTTATGGCGGAAGCCAGCGCGCTGCGAGAGTTCGCCTGATGACGCAGACGACGGCCGGAGAGAATCTTTCAGCGCGGGAATTTTTCGAGCGCGTGCGCAGCCGCTTGACGCTCGACGTGCCGGCGGGCCTCAATGATGCGAGCGTCACACCCAAACGCGGCGACCACGACGCCGATCCGGTGATGCGAAAGATCGCCGAGATCAGGCCGATCCGCCCGGCCGCCGTGCTGGTGCCCATCATAGAGCGTGACGAGCCGAGCGTGCTGCTCACGCAACGCGCGGCGCACCTGCCCGATCATCCGGGACAGATTTCATTTCCCGGCGGCAAGATCGACAAGGCTGACGACACGCCGCAGACCGCCGCCTTGCGCGAGGCCGAGGAGGAAATCGGGCTAGACCGCCAACTGGTCGCGCCGCTCGGCTATCTCGATCTTTACATGACCACTCTCGGCTACCGCATCGTGCCGGTGATCGCGCGGCTTCAGCCGGGCTTTGCGCTCAAGCTCAATACGATGGAAGTCGACAACACGTTCGAAGTGCCGCTGTCGTTCCTGATGAACCAGGAGAACCACAAACGCCATTCGCGCGACTGGCAGGGGATGACACGGCATTATTATGCAATTCCGTACGGCGAGCGTTACATCTGGGGCGTCACCGCTGGTATCCTGCGCAATCTGCACGAACGGATTTACCGATGATCCGCCCGGTCGCCTCCGAAATCGCGCTGTTCCTGGCGCCATTCGTGCTGTACGCGGCCTTCCTCTGGGCGAGCAAGGCCGGGGTGCTCGATCCGGCGCACTGGCCGCTGACGCGCATCCTGTCGCTGGCCTCCGTGGCGCTCATTTTGATGCTCGGCAGCTTTCTGGTGTTCGCGCATTTCAGCGGCGCGCCGCCCGGCTCGACTTACGTTCCCGCCCACATCGAGGACGGCAAGTTCGTGCCGGGGCAGACGCGCTGATGACAAACCTGGCGGGGGCAGCGTGGCTGACAGGAGGGGCATTGGCGCGCTTGCTAGGCGTGCTCGATGGCAGTGGCGAGGAAGCCCGCGCGGTCGGCGGCGCGGTGCGCAATGCGCTGCTCGACATGAGGGTCGGGGAGGTCGACGTCGCCACTACCGCGGTGCCCGAGGAAGTCATACGCCGGGTCGAGGCGGCAGGTTTCAAGGCGGTGCCGACCGGTATTGAACACGGCACCATTACAGTCGTAATCGACAGCGCGCCGTTCGAAGTTACTACCCTGCGTCGCGACGTCGAGACTTACGGGCGCCACGCCAAAGTGGCGTTTGGCCGCGACTGGAAGGAAGACGCGCAGCGGCGCGATTTCACCATCAACGCGCTGTCGGCATCGCGCGACGGCGTCGTGCACGATTATGTCGGTGGCCTTGCCGATCTCGCGGCGCGCAGGGTGCGGTTCATCGGCGAGGCGAAAACCCGTATCGAAGAAGATTACCTGCGCATCCTGCGGTTCTTCCGGTTCCACGCCGGTTATGGCGAAGGCGCGCTCGACGCCGATGGCTTGCACGCCTGCATTGCGGCCCGGGCCGGCCTTACGACCTTGTCGCGCGAGCGCATCCGCATGGAATTCCTCAAGTTGCTCGGGGCGGAGCGTGCCGCGCCGGTGCTGCAGACGATGGCGGATGCCGGACTGCTCCTGCTGGCGCTCAGTAGCGTCCCAAATGTCGTGCATTTCTCGGCGATGACGGCGATTGAGGAGGCACTGGCGGTTCCGCCCGATCCGATGCGGCGGCTGGGCGCTCTTGCTGTTCTGGTGATCGAGGACGCCGAGCGCCTGTCGGAAAAGCTGCGGCTGTCGAATGCCGAAAGCGCCAAGCTGATCTCGATGATCGACGGCTGGCGCGCGATCAAGCCCAGCGACAATGGCCGCGAACTGCTCTATCGGCGCGGCGCCGAACGTTTCACCGATCGGGTGCTGCTGGCTTGGGCGCGATCCGGCGCGGCAGCGGACGATCAAGACTGGCATGAGCTCGCGACACTGCCGCAACGCTGGGACGTCCCGGAATTTCCGATCAAGGCGGCCGACCTGATGCAACGCGGCATGGCAAAGGGCCCGGCGCTCGGTGCGGCACTCAGGGTAGCGGAAGCGGCCTGGATCACGGCGGGTTTTCCGTCCGACAAGGGCACGCTTGATAAAATCGCCGACGGCGCGGCGAAAAAATGAATCTGGCTGCCGGCTTTGCCGACGTATCGCTCCTTCAGCTCACCGCAGTCGCTGCACTGGCGATCTTCGCGTCATTCGTCGGCGGGGTGTCCGGTTACGGCACCGGCGCATTGATGCCGTTGGTCCTGGTGCCTTTGATCGGCGCCGAGCCGGTGGTGCCGATCATCGCCATTTCGGCGCTGTTCACCAATTCGAGCCGAGTGGCGGCCTTTCTGCGCTACGTCAATTGGCGGCGGGCCGCCATCGTTTTGGTGTGCGCGGTGCCGACCGCCGTGCTCGGCGCCTGGGGCTACACCCGCCTCAACAACACAGGCGCCGCGCTGGTGATCGGCTCGATGCTTATTCTCAGTGTGCCGCTGCGGCGTCTGCTGAAGCATCACAACGTTACCGTCGGCGATGGCGGACTGGCGCTCGGCAGCGTCGGTTATGGCGTGGTGGTCGGAGGCACCGCCGGCTCTGGCGTGATTTTGCTGTCGCTGCTGATGGCCGCGGGCCTCGAGGGCGCCGGGGTGATCGCGACCGACGCCGCGATCTCGATCGTGATCGGCATCGTCAAGATTTCGGTATTTGGACTGGCCGGCGTCATTACCGTGCAGGTCGCCGCCTTCGCGCTATTGATCGGCGCGGTCGCGCTGCCCGGCGCCTTCATCGCGAGGGCCTTCGTCGAGCGCATGCCGGTGCATGTCCACACCGCGATCCTCGACGTGGTGGTAATCTGTGGTGGGTTGTTTCTGATTGTCGGCGCGCTGCACTAATTTACCTCCGGCACGGCGTCCTCCTGTTGTAAGCAATCGGCATGATCCGCGCGCCTTTTTGCGAGCGAAGGAAGGGACGTCATGACCAGTCGCTTTCGTGCAGGTATCGTCGCGCTTGCTGCGGGACTGGTGGCGGCTTTCGCCGCGCCGGCGAGCGCCAGCGTCATCTACGACCTGACGTTCGATAACGACGCGGGGACCGTGGTGGAAGGAGCCGGCGTGTTCACGCTCAACCTGGCCTCCGTCGCGGACGCTTATGGCCTCAACACGAGCGACCCGAGCATCTTCACCAGTGTGGTGACCGGTGACATCAACGGTCAAGGTGGAGATAGTGCGGGGCACGGAGGGTTCACCGTCACCCCGGCGAACCTCGCAAGTTTTTACATCCAGACAAGCGACAACATTTACGATCTGCCGCTTGGGAAGATCTACACCCTGACGGTCGCCGAAACGGTGCCTTTATCGAACACGATCAATCCGCCGACCAGCATTCTGATTCTCGACCTCTATACCCAGACTTGGCAGATCCACGGTCAGTGGGATTCGTGGCTGGATGGAGGCAAGCTGATCGTGTCAGCGCCGCTGCTCGACGCAGCCCCCGCGACGGCACCTTTGCCGGCGGGATTGCCGCTGTTGGCGACTGGATTGGGTGCGCTTGGTCTGCTGGTGCGCCACGCGAAGCGTCGTGGCTTCTCGGCCGCCTGGTCCGGTCAGCGGTCAAGGCCACTTCACGCTGGGCGGTAGGGACGACAGGATCGATTCGACGTTGCCGCCGGTCTTGAGGCCAAAAATCGTGCCGCGGTCGTACAGCAGGTTGAACTCCACGTAACGCCCGCGGCGCACCAATTGCTCTTCGAACTGGGCGCCGCTCCACGCCTTTAAAAAATTGTTCCGAACCAGGCCGGGATACACTTTGAGCAATGCGCGGCCGACGTCTTGTGTGAACGCGAAAGTTTCGTCCCAGTCGCTCTCCAGGTAATCGAAAAAAATGCCGCCGACGCCGCGCGCTTCGTTGCGATGCTTGAGGAAGAAATAGTCGTCGCACCATTTTTTGTATTTGTCGTAGGGCGCGACTTTTGGATGCGCGTCGCAAGCCGCTTTCATCGCAGCATGAAAAGCGATGGTGTCCGGATCGCCCTGCGTGCGGCGCGCGTCGAGCACAGGCGTCAGATCAGCGCCACCCCCGAACCAAGCTTTCGTCGTGGCGACGAAACGGGTGTTCATGTGCACGGCCGGCACGTTCGGATTGCGCGGATGCGCGATCAGCGAAATTCCGGAGGCCCAAAACCGCGGGTCGTCGGCGGCCCCGGGGATGTCCTTGCGAAATTCCGGCGCGAATTCGCCGTGCACGGTCGAGCAATGCACGCCAGCCTTCTCGAACACGCGCCCGTGCAGCATCGCCATCACGCCGCCGCCACCTTCTTTGCGTTGCCACGGTGTGCGCACGAAATGGCCGGCTTCTAGACCCGGCAAACGCTCCATGGCTGGCGCGTCCTGCTCCAGCAATTCGAATGCCGCGCAGATGTCGTCGCGCAGAGATTCGAACCAGGCGCGCACCCGCGTCTTGCGGGCTTCCAGTTGTCCGGCGTCCATCATCGTCTCCGGGCGGAATTATACGGTAAATCCGCCGGTCTGGCGTAGCGCCTCGCCTGCCGCCATGGATACGGCGACGGCTACATTGAGCGAGCGCAAGCCCTTGCGCATCGTAATGATCAGCCGCGCCTCGGCGGCGTCATGCACCGCCTGCGGCACACCGGCGCTCTCTCGCCCGAACAACAGGATGTCGCCGTCCCGATATATGAAATCGAGAAACGATTGCGCGCCGGAGGTGGTGAAAAGCAGCAACCGGCCTTTGGCATCCCGGCGCCACTGTTCGAACGCGCCCCAGTCAAGATGCCGCACAATCGAAACCTGATCGAGATAGTCCATTCCGGCCCGCCGAAAAGCGCGGTCACCCGCCGGAAATCCGGCCGGCTCAATGATATGGGCCTCAATGCCGAAGCAGGCGCACAGCCGCAGAATCGTCCCGGTATTCTGGGCGATGTCAGGCTGGTAGAGCGCGATCCGGAGCATGGCTGAGGCCAAAGGGCGTCAAGTCGGGACCGGCCTGTTATCACCGGGAGGAGGTCGGAAATAGGGCTCTGGCGCTTGTGTTGACTGCGTTTAGTTGGGCTTGCGCTTGCTTCCCAAGGGTGCCAATAAAACCCCGCCGACGCGCGGTCCTTCTTCGAGGATTGCTGCAACCGGTCCGCTCCGCTGCCGCAGGACTTGCTCCTCGGCCCCAGCCGTGGGCGGAAACATTAGCCAGCCGGGGAGAGGGACCAGACGTGACGACCGTGTCTTCGGCGGAGCACACACGCCGCGACTTTCTCTATATCGCCACCGCCGCCGTCGGCGCGGTCGGCGCCGCGGCGAGCCTGGTGCCGCTGATCTCGCAGATGAACCCTGATGCCTCGACCATTGCGGCCGGCGCACCGATCGAGGTCGACCTCGGTCCGGTTGCCGACGGGCAGATCATCAAGGTGTTCTGGCGCTCGAAGCCGATTTTCATCTTCCATCGCACAAAAAAAGAGATCGACGAGGCGCGTGCGGTCAACGTCAACAGCCTGCCGGATCCCGAATCCGATCAGGCGCGGGTCAAGGAAGGCCACGATCAATGGCTCGTCCTGATCGGCATCTGCACGCACCTGGGGTGCATCCCGCTTGCGCACCAAGGCGAGTATGACGGCTGGTTCTGCCCCTGCCATGGCTCGCAGTACGATACGTCGGGCCGCATCCGCAAAGGCCCGGCGCCGAAGAATCTGTTTTTGCCGCCTTATGCCTTCCTCTCCGATACCAAGATCAAGATCGGCTGATTGACGCCTAAGAGTTTTTGAAGGTCGACCATGAGCGGACATTCCACCTACCAGCCGACAAATGGATTTATGAAGTGGCTGGAGCGCCGGCTGCCAATCGCCGGGCTGATTCATTCATCGTTCGTCGTCTATCCGACGCCGCGCAATCTGAACTACTGGTGGACGTTCGGCGGCATCCTGTCGTTCATGCTTGGCGTGCAGATCATCACCGGCGTCGTGCTGGCGATGCACTACACGGCCCATGCCGACATGGCGTTCAATTCCGTCGAAACCATCATGCGCGACGTCAATTACGGCTGGCTGCTGCGCTACCTGCATTCGAACGGCGCCTCGATGTTCTTCGTCGCCGTCTACATCCACATGTTCCGCGGCATGTATTACGGCTCCTACAAGGAGCCGCGCGAGGTATTGTGGATTCTCGGCGTCATTCTGTATCTGCTGATGATGGCGACCGGCTTCCTCGGTTACACGCTGCCGTGGGGCCAGATGTCGTTTTGGGGCGCTACCGTCATCACCAACTTCTTCTCCGCCTTCCCGATTATCGGCGATCCGCTGGTGACGCTGCTGTGGGGCGGCTACGCGGTCGGCAATCCGACCCTCAATCGCTTCTATTCGCTGCACTATCTCCTGCCGTTCGTGATCGCCGGGGTGGTCATTCTGCACGTCTGGGCGTTGCACGTGGTGGGCCAGAACAATCCGACCGGTATCGATCCGAAAACCGACAAGGACACCGTGGCGTTTACGCCCTATGCCACCGTCAAGGACTCGTTCCTGATGGCGGTGTTCTGCATCGTGTTCGCCTGGTTCGTGTTCTATATCCCGAACTTCCTCGGCCATGCCGATAACTACATCCCGGCCAATCCGGCGGTAACGCCGCAGCACATCGTGCCGGAGTGGTATTACCTGCCGTTCTACGCGATCCTGCGCGCGATCCCGAACAAGCTTCTCGGCGTCTGCGCGTTGTTTGGCTCGATCCTGATCCTCGCCTTCCTGCCGTGGCTCGACACGTCGCGGGTGCGCTCGGGACGCTACCGGCCGTTATTCAAGCAGTTCTTCTGGCTTTTTGTGGTGTGCTGCCTTGGCCTGGGCTGGCTCGGCGCCAAGCCACCGGAGGGCATCTACGTGATCGCGGCGCGGATTCTGACGCTCTACTATTTCGGCTACTTCATCATTGTTCTCCCGCTGCTTGGAATTTTCGAAAAGACCAAGCCGGTGCCGAATTCGATTTCGGAATCGGTGCTGATGGGCGACGTGCCGATCGGCGCTTCCGCTCCGCCACCCACGCGTTCCGGCGCGTGAGCGGAGCCACATCATGACCTTACAGAAATCGCTCCGCCTTTCCGTTCTTGCTGCCGCGCTTGCGCTGTCGGGATCGCCCGTTCTTGCGCAAGAACATGAACACGAGGCGCCACAGCCGCCGCGGCTGAAATGGTCGTTCGCCGGTCCGTTCGGAAAATATGACGAGGCCCAGCTTCAGCGCGGCTTCAAGATCTACAAGGAAGTCTGCTCAAATTGCCATTCGCTGAACCTATTGAGCTTCCGCAATCTGGCCGATCCGGGCGGTCCTGGCTTCTCGGCCGCGCAGGCCGAAGCACTGGCGTCCGACTACAAGGTCAAGGACGGCCCAAACGATTCCGGTGAGATGTTCGAGCGGGAAGGCCGGCTCGCCGACCATTTCCCGGCGCCGTTCCCCAATGAACAGGCCGCCCGTGCCGCCAATGGCGGCGCGCTGCCGCCCGATATGTCGGTGTTGGCCAAGGCGCGCACCTATGAACGCGGCTTCCCATGGTTCATTTTCGATATCTTCACGCAGTATCAAGAGCAGGGCCCCGACTACATCGCGGCCGTGCTGCGCGGCTACGCGGAAAAGCCGAAAGACATGACGATGCCGGCCGGCATGAACTACAACATGTATTTTCCCGGCCACGCGATCGGCATGCCGCCGCCATTGCAAGACGGTCAGGTCACGTTCGATGACGGGGCGCCGGCCAATCTCGAGCAATATTCCAAGGACGTCGGCGCTTTCCTGATGTGGGCTTCCGAGCCGCATCTCAACGCGCGCAAGCGGCTTGGCTTTCAGGTCATGATCTTCCTGATCGTGCTTTCGGGCTTGCTGTATTTCACCAAAAAGAAAGTGTGGTCTGCGGTCAAAGGCCACGTCTAGCCGCTTGCTTGCGGACTGAATAAGCTGATGCCCGGTTTGTGCCGGGCATTTGATTTTTGGGATACGCGGAGCGAGGGGTAATGGCGAAAACGGTACTCGGCATTATTGGCGGCTCCGGCATCTACGATCTGCCGGGCCTCACCCATGTCAAAGAGCGGCGCATCGACAGCCCATGGGGCGAGCCCTCGGCGGCGCTTCGGATCGGCGAAATCGACGGCCTGCCGGTGGTGTTTCTGTCGCGCCACGACAAAGGTCACCGCCTGTCGCCGTCCGACATCAACTACCGTGCCAATATCGACGTCCTCAAGCGCGCCGGCGTCACCGATCTGGTTTCGTTGTCAGCCTGCGGTTCGTTTAAGGACGAACTGCCGCCCGGGACGTTTGTTCTGGTCGATCAGTTCGTCGACCGCACTTACAAGCGCGAAAACTCATTCTTCGGCCGCGGACTGGTCGCGCATGTCTCGATGGCGCATCCGGTCGCGCCGCTGCTACGGGCGCGCCTGCGCGACGCCGCCAAGGCGGAGGGGATCGAGCCGAAATGGGGCGGCACTTACGTCTGCATGGAAGGCCCGCAATTCTCCAGCTACGCCGAGAGCATGACCTACAAGCAGCTCGGCTATTCGGTGATCGGCATGACCAACATGCCGGAGGCCAAGCTCGCGCGCGAAGCCGAGATTTGTTACGCCACCGTTGCGATGGTGACGGATTTCGACTGCTGGCACGAAGACCATGACGCGGTCACCGTGCAGGACATCATTAAGGTGCTGCTCGCCAATGCGGAGCGCGCGCAGCTTCTGGTCACACGGCTGGCCAGGGATTTTCCGCGCGAACATGAGCCGTGCCCGCTCGGCTCCGACCGCGCGCTCGATACCGCGTTGATCACCGCGCCAGAGGCGCGCGATCCGGCCTTGCTCAAGAAGCTCGACGCGGTGGCGGGCAGGGTGCTCAACGGGTAAGGCTGACCAATGGCTTCGTCATCGCTGGAAAACGACCTGCGGCAATCGATCCGCGCCATTCCGGACTATCCGAAGCCCGGCATCGTCTTCCGCGACATCACGACGCTGCTGGGCGACGCTCGCGCGTTTCGCCGCGCGGTCGACGAGCTGGTGCAGCCCTGGGCCGGCATGAAGATCGACAAGGTTGCCGGCATCGAAGCCCGCGGCTTCATACTCGGCGGCGCGGTGGCGCATCAGGTGTCGGCCGGCTTCATCCCGATCCGCAAGAAGGGCAAGCTTCCACACAAACGGGTGAGCATCGCCTATTCGCTCGAATACGGCCTCGACGAGATGGAGATGCACGAGGACGCGGTGGCGAAAGGCGAGCGCGTCGTGCTGGTCGACGACCTGATCGCTACCGGTGGCACCGCCGAGGGTGCGGTAAAGCTGTTGCGCCAGCTGGGCGCCGAGGTGCTGGCTGCTTGCTTCGTCATCGACCTGCCGGAGCTCGGCGGCGCCGACAGACTGCGCAAGATGGACGTGCCGGTACGCACGCTGATCTCATTCGAAGGGCATTAGGAGGCCTTCGGCCCCCAAGGGCCGCTCGGCCGCGTCTGATCCGACGCCGATCCCCATGGGCCGGCTTCTTTGGGTGCTTCACCCGCACCCCAGGGCCCGGGCGGCGGCTCGACCTGCGGCGGACTTCCGGGCCCTTCGACCGCGGCCAAGGGCCCCGGATCGTGGCCGCCGGCGAATTTCACCAGAGCCGCGCAGCGCGCCTCGACCGAAGGGTGGGTGTCGAAAATGTTCGAAAATCCCTCGCGCGGATTATCGATGCACATTTCCATCACCGCCGAATTGGCGGCCGGAATATCGCCACGGCCTTCGATCTTACGAAGTGCCGAGATCATGGCGTCGGGGTTTTTGGTGAGCTCAACCGAGCCTGAGTCGGCCAGGTATTCGCGCTGCCGCGATAGCGCGAAGCGGATCACGACCGACAGAAACCAGGCCAGCGCGATCAGAACCAACGCGATGATGATGGCGATGCCCGCGCCGCCTTTCTTGTCGCTGCTGCTGCTGCTGCTGCGCGACCCGCCCCACGGCCCTTGAATCAAAATCCGGAACACCATCTCGCCGAAAAACGAAATCACGCCGGCGATCACCACCGCGACCACCAGCATGCGCACGTCGCCGTTGCGGATATGCGTCAGCTCGTGGCCGAGCACCGCCTCGATTTCCTGATCGTTGAGCGCATCGATCAGGCCGCGGGTCACCGTGATGGAATATTGCTTCTGATTGAGGCCGGTGGCGAAGGCATTAAGGCCGGGTTCCTCCGATATGCGCAGCGCGGGAGTCGGAATGCCGCGCGAGATGCAGAGATTTTCCAGCAAATTATAAAGCCGCGGCTCCTGTGCGCGGGTGACTGCCGCTGGCGTCAGTCATGCCGTCGATCATCGACTGGTGGAATTTATAGGCGATCAGAATCCAGACCACAGTGCCGGCGGTCGCCCACGGCAACGCCAGCAAGAAATCGTAGCGGGCGGCGCGCAGCAGGAATTCGATCGGCATGTCGCCGCGCAGAAATACTTCCGCGACCAGCGCGCCGGCGAACACCAGCACGTAGACCAGAAAGAACAGCCCGATCAGCAGCGCGATCGAACGGCGCTGGTTCGACTGGATGTGGGTATAGAGACCGTAGGCGGCCATTGCCGGTCCTTCGGTTTGAAGTACCGCGCCTAGCTAAAATTTCACGCTCGGCGCCTGATCGAGTTGCGCGCGGGTCTCGCCGAGATCGAAGAAGGTCTGCTGGTGGAAGCCGAATGGCGCAGCAAACAGCGCCGCCGGGAACTGCTGGATGCCAGTATTGTATTCCTGCACCGCGTTGTTGAAGAAGCGGCGCGAGGCGGCGAGCTTGTTCTCGATGTCGGAGAGGTCGGATTGCAGCTGCAGGAAATTCTGATTGGCTTTTAGGTCGGGATAGTTTTCCGACAGCGCGAATAATTGCCGTAGCGCCCCCGAGAGCATGTTCTCGGCCGCCACCTTCTGCTGGACGCCGGGCGCTGCGATTGCCGCATTGCGGGCCTGTACCACCGCTTCGAGTGTGCCGCGCTCGTGGGCGGCATAGCCCTTCACCGTCTCGACCAGGTTCGGGATGAGGTCGTGACGCTGCTTAAGCTGGACGTCGATGTCGGCGAATGACTGATTGACCCGCTGCCGCATGGCGACGAGGCCGTTGTAGATCGCGATCGCCCACAGAACGACGACGACAACGACACCTAGGACGATCCAGCCGGTGGTGGACATGAGCCTTCTCCCCGTTCGCGGTAGCCTAGCCTAGATGGAGTTCCCTCGGGCAGGGCGCAACGTCGGTGTCCTCCGGCCACCAGTAAAAAAAAGCCCCGGGAAAACCCGGGGCTTTAGCGCCTGACGGCTTATGGGGGGAAGGGGGGAGCCGCCCGACAGCTATTACGCGCGGTTAACCGCGGGCCAGGGCTTTCGTTCCGCCAGTTCCAGATTTTTTCAAAGAATTTTTACAGGAGGGGAAACCGCATAAATACAGCACCGGAGCGCTATTAGCTCGCCTCGCGGAACTTCACCGCTGCATCGAGATCGACCGAAACCAGTTGCGACACGCCGCGCTCGGCCATCGTCACCCCGTAGAGCCGGCTCATCCGCGCCATCGTGATCGGGTTATGGGTGATAATCACGAAGCGGGTGTCGGTCGACTTGGTCATTTCGTCGAGCAGATCGCAGAAGCGCTCGACGTTGTGGTCGTCGAGCGGCGCATCGACCTCGTCCAGTACGCAGATCGGCGCCGGATTGGTCAGAAACACCGCGAAGATCAGGGCAAGCGCGGTCAGTGCCTGCTCACCGCCCGACAATAGCGAGAGAGTCGAGGGCTTTTTGCCTGGCGGCTTGGCGAAGATTTCGAGCCCGGCTTCGAGCGGATCGTCGCTTTCGATCAATTTCAACTCGGCGCTGCCGCCGCCGAACAGGCTGGTGAAGAGCTTTTGGAAGTGCTGATTGACGATGACGAACGAGGCCAGCAGTCGTTCACGCGCTTCGCGGTTGAGGCTCTGGATGCCGAGCCGCAGCTTGGAGATTGCGCCAATCAGGTCGTCGCGCTCGGCGGCAAGTTTGCCGTGTTGGGTTTCGATCTCGCGCAATTCCTCTTCGGCGCGCAGGTTCACCGCCCCGAGCCGCTCGCGCTCGCGGCGCAGCCGTTCCAGCGTCGCTTCAATGTCGGCTTGTTCCGGCAGCGCTTCGCCGTCCTTGAGACCAGCGAGTTCAGCCAGCCCGGCTGGCTCGATCTCGAGCAGCTCGTGGATTTCCCGCCCGATATCCGTCAGCCGGCGCTCTGCCGCGCCGAAACGTTCTTCGGCGCGCGCCAGCTCTTCGCGCGCGGCGCTGGCAGCTTCGAGCGCCGCGCGGGCGGCGCGGTCGGCGTCGGCCAGCGCGTTCTCGGCGACCTGCAATTCATCGGCGGCGGCGCGGCGCTTCGCCTCGGCGCCTTCGATTTCGCTAATCAGCGCGCTGCGTTTTTCAGCAAAGATGGCCGGCGCGTTCTCGAGTTCGGTGCGTTCGCGCTTGGCGTCGTTGATGCGCTGCTCAAGTGTAGCGATCTGATTGTTGGCGCCGTCACGGCGCTCGTTCCAGCCGGCGGCGTCGGCAGAGATCGATTGCAGCCGCCGGTCGGACAATTCGGCCTCGCGCACGATTGCCTGCTGCTCGGCACGCAGTTCGGCAAGCCGCGCTCGCTTGCCGGCGATGTCGTCGCGCACTGATGCAAGTTGCGTTTCGGTCTCAGCCGCCGGTGCCAGTGCCGCCATCGCGCGCTCGGCCTCGGCCTTGGCGGCAGCCGCTTCGTCACGATTGCCGACGAGCCGCGAATGCGCTTCGGCGAGGGCCGACAAGCGCGAAGTGCGACGGTTGAGTTCGCGCTCGCGCGCGCGGGTTTCGGTCTCGGCGACGGCGGCGGCCTGGAAGGCGGCCTGCTGGTCTTCCAGCGCCTTGCGCCGGGCGTCGGCGTCATCGCGCGCGGCGGGCAACTCCGCCTCGATCTCGGAGAGGCGGCTGCGTTGCGCCAGGCGTCGCGCCGCACCCGTCGGCGCATGAGCGGCAGCGACGAAACCGTCCCAACGCCACAGGTCGCCTTCCGGCGAGACTAGCCGCTGGCCGGTCTTGAGCAGGGGGGCGAGCCGGACGCCGGCGTCCTTGTCGACCACGCCGATTTGGGCGAGGCGGCGGGCCAGCGCGGCAGGGGCTTGGACGTGTTGCGCCAGTGCGGTGACGCCTTCAGGCAGAGTCGGATCAGACGGGTCGGCAGCGATTCCGGTCCAGCGCATCGGCGCGGATGGATCGACCGGCGCATCGAGATCGTCACCGAGCGCGGCGCCGAGCGCCTTTTCGTAGCCCTTTTCGACCGAGACATGGTCGATGACTGGCGGCCATAGATTGCGGGTTTCGACCGCCAGCACCTTCGACAGCGTCTTGGCTTCGGTTTCCAGCCGCTGGGTACGGCGCTCGGCTTCAGCCAGGGCGGTGCGGGCGCTTTCGACTTCCTCGCGCAATTTGGTCTGCGCGGTTTCGGCGGCGATGGCGGCGGCTTCGGCTTCGCTCAGCGCGGCCTGCGCGCCCTCGACGGCCGCCGCGAGCGGCGCGCTATCGGCGCCGCGCAAGGTCGCGAGTTCGCGATCGACCTCGGCGATTTCCACAGCGAGCCGCGCAGCACGGTCCTGATGCTCGCGCGCGCCCGCTTCGAACTGGTTGCGCTTGGCCGTGAGATCGGCAAGTTCGGCAGTGAGTTCACCGAAAATCTTTTCGGCAGCCGACAACTGCGTGTCGGCCTCGCTAACGCGATCGTCGATGCCAGTGCGGCGACCCGCGCTTTCGCGCGCTTCGCGTCTGATGGTTTCTTCCTCGGCCGCCAGTTTACTCAGCGCGGCTTGGGCGTCGGCAGCGAGACGGCGTTCGCGCTCGACGTCGGCGGCGAATTGCACCGCGCGCAGATCGAGCTCGGCAATGCGGTCCTTGGCGCGAGCTTCCTCGCGTTCGAGTTCCTGCTGCGCCAGATTGAGCCGGTGCAAGCGCCGCGCCAGCGCGAGCTTCGGCCTCGCGCAGCGCGGGAAGCGCCGCGGAAGCATTGGCTTGCCGGGTCGAGGCTTGTGTCTGCTCGGCGGTCCGCTCGCCGACTAGCCGTACACCCTCGGTCTTGGCGTGTTCGGCGTCGGTGACTTCCGTATTGGCGGCGCGTCCAGCGTAGATGGAACAGCATCGCCTCGTTTTTGCGGACCTGCGCCGAGACGGTGCGATAGCGGATCGCCTGGCGGGCCTGCTTCTTGAGGCCGTCCATCTGGGCTGTCGAGCTGCCGATGACGTCTTCGGCGCGCAGGAGATTTGTTTCGGCGGATTTGAGCCGCAGTTCCGCCTCGTGGCGGCGGGCATGCAGGCCGGCGACGCCGGCGGCTTCTTCCAGCACGCGGCGGCGCTGCTCCGGCTTGGCCTGGATGATCTCGCCGATGCGGCCCTGATGCACCAAAGCGGGCGAGCGCGCGCCGGTCGAGGCGTCGGCAAACACGATCTGCACGTCGCGGGCGCGAACCTCGCGTGCCGTTGATGCGGTAATTGGAGCCGGCTTCGCGCTCGATCCGCCGGGCGATTTCCAGGGTGTCCTGGTCGTTGAACGAGGCCGGCGCCGAGCGCTCGGCATTGTCGATGGTGATCGCCACTTCGGCGGTATTGCGGGCCGGGCGATTATTGGTGCCGGAGAAAATCACGTCGTCCATGCTCGAGGCGCGCATGGATTTGTAGGAGGATTCCCCCATCACCCAGCGCAGCGCTTCGACCAGGTTCGACTTGCCGCAGCCGTTCGGCCCGACCACGCCGGTGAGGCCCGGCTCGATCAGAAAGTCGGTCGGTTCGACGAACGATTTGAATCCGATCAGCCGAAGCCGAGTGAGCTTCATGCCTTGAGCCTTGCCTTGATTCTTGCCCCGCGCAAAATCGCGCCGCTGCCGGTCATTGGACCGAGATAGTTGGTCCGGAAGCAGGTCCGGACATCACGCATAGCTGCATCGGGGCGGAGAATGAATCGGCGCGTTGCCGGGAGCAACAGGCGCGAGACGTTTTCCAGACGTTTCGGCTGAAATCGTCAGGGGTTAGCCCCCATTGGCGGCGCCCGACAAGTTTGCTCGGAGCGAAAAACCCTTATCCAGCCTTGAGATAGGGGGCGATCGCCTTGCTGAGATCGTCCATGGAGAGGTCGCCGTTGCGCTTCTCGCCATTGATGAAAAAGGTGGGTGTGGAGTTCACGCCGAGCTTATCTGCAGCCCGCTGACGCACCGCTTCGATCCCATCGACCAGCTTCTGATTCGTCAGGCATGCGTTGAATTGCTGCTCGCTCAAGCCCGCCTGCTTGGCGATCGTCTTGAGAGGCTCCAGCGGTTGCTGCACCACCCAGGTCTTTTGCTGGGCGAACAGGGTATCGATCATGACGAAATATTTTTTGCTGTCGTCCTTGGCGGCGCAGCGCGCCAACATGAAGCCCGCCGCGGCGAGCGGATCGAGCGGGAACTCTCGGAAGATGAAACGCACTTTGCCGGTATCGACGTAATCCTTCTTGAGCGTCGGGCATGTGGTCTCGGAAAAATGCGCGCAATGCGGGCAGGTCATCGAGGCATATTCGATGATGGTCACCGGCGCCTTGTCGTCGCCCAGCACCATCTCGCCCAGCGGATTGGGTTGCATCAGTTCGGCGGCGGCGACCGTTTGCGCCAGCGCGCTATCGGTGAGGCCCGGCAGCGGCGAAAGGCCGAATGCAGCAATGGCGAGCGCGGCTGTTGCGGTGCCTTGGCAAAACTCTCGACGGGTGATCTTCAAAGTACGCTCCTGATGGGCACTTACTGGCAATGTGGCTATCCGGAAACAATCTCCGTGGCAATTGCGAGGGCGTCACTTTGCTTTGATCGAGGCGCCCAATCGGGCGACGGCAAGCCGCAGGGATTCATCGTCAATTTCAGGGAGTTTGGCGGCAACTTCGCTGATTTCGGCCTCGTCAGGGCCTTTGGGCGGGGATGGTTTTTCCTGCCGCCGCAATGGGGCCTGCCGCAGCGCGAGGCGGCCGATCGCCTGCCAGCCGAAGAACCGGTTGACCCGTTCGAGGATCACGGCGGACAGATGCTGGATTTCGAGCGCGGCGGGGCCTTCGACCCGCAACACCAGCGTCGCGGGTTCCGGCTCGTCGTCGCCGGCGCCGCGCGGCCATTGGATCTTGGTCGGCTCGCAATGCGCGGCGATTTCTGCCCCGGCGATGTCGGCCCAGCGGGTGACCAGCTCGCGCGAGGCAAAGCCTTGCTGGGCGAAGCGCTCGCTCAAGGTCGGCCGACAGCAAGTCGCTGAGCGGACGGGGAAAACTGCGGGAAGGCTTGTTCAATGGCGAGCGCTCTCGTGCCAGAGTCAGGTCATGACGGTAGCACTGCGGCACAGGAAAGAGTCGAGCACGCGCGCGCGTGTGAATAACCGTGCGGACAAAAACCGGCCCAATCCCAATGCGTTGCTGGCCTGGTACGACCGCCATCGCGCGGATTTTGCCGTGGCGCGCACGCAAAGGTGAGCGCTCGGATCCCTACAGAGTTTGGCTTTCCGAGATCATGCTGCAGCAGACTGGCGTGAAAACCGTCGCGCCATATTATGCCGCCTTCCTCAAAAAATGGCCGACGGTTCAGGCACTTGCGTCTGCAAAACTCGACGATGTGCTGCGCGCTTGGGCCGGCCTCGGCTATTACGCGCGGGCGCGAAATTTGCACGCCTGCGCGAAAATCGTCGCCGGGCAGCATCACGGAAAATTTCCAGCCGAGGAATCCAAACTGCTCACGCTGCCCGGGATCGGGGGATACACCGCCGCCATGATCGCCAGCATCGCCTTTGCTCGGCCGGTAGTCGCCGTTGATAGCAACATAGAACGCGTTGTCTCGCGTCTGTTCGCGCTCGAACAACCACTGCCCGGCGCAAAGCCGGAAATCCGCCGCCTCACTAACTCAATCGCGCCGCAATCGCGGCACGGTGACTTCGCGCAGGCGATGATGGATCTCGGCGCCTCGATCTGCACGCCGAAGTCGCCGGCATGCGTGCTGTGTCCGTGGATGAGCGACTGCAAAGCGCGAGCGCGCGGCGATCAGGAAACCTTCCCACGCAAGGCGCCGAAACGAGAAGGCGCGTTGCGCCGCGGCGCCGCCTTCGTCGCGTTGCGTGAGGATGGACATGTGCTGCTGCGCTCGCGGCCGGAAAAAGGATTGCTCGGCGGCATGACGGAAGTGCCGGGCAGCGAGTGGTCGGCGGATTTCGACATCGCCAACGCGCACAACGCCGCGCCGCTCCAGGCGAAATGGCGCCGCAAGGCCGGCGTCGTCACCCATGTTTTCACGCATTTTCCGCTTGAGCTGACGGTGTTCACCGGCGAGGTTTCGCGCAATACCGCCGCGCCTGCAGGCGCGCGCTGGGTTAAGCTGGCCGATGCCGCAGGGGAGGCCTTGCCGAACGTAATGCGCAAGGTCATTGCTCACGGACTGGGTAAGGAGTGGGGAGGAAATTTTGCCAAACGAAACTGAAACCGGGAACTGGGCGCCGAATCTGCGCTATCCCGATCCGTCGATCCGCGCGCTCGACAAGCGCTTCGCGAAATATCACCTGCCGCTGTCGAGCGTCGAGCGGCTTTACACCGGAACGCGCTGGGGCGAGGGCCCGGTCTGGTTCGGCGACCTGCGCTGCGTGATCTGGAGCGACATCCCCAACAATCGCATGCTGCGCTGGGACGAGGAGGGCGGCGCCACCAGCGTGTTCCGCAAGCCGTCGAATTACGGCAACGGCAATACACGCGATCGCGAGGGCCGGCTCGTCACCTGCGAGCATCTCGGCCGCGTGGTGCGCACCGAGATCGACGGCACCATCACCGTGATCGCCGACAAGTTTGACGGCAAACGTCTCAATTCGCCGAACGACCTGGTGGTGAAATCGGACGGTTCGATCTGGTTCACCGATCCGCGCTTCGGCCTGCTCAGCCACTACGAAGGCGACATGCGAGAGGCCGAGTTGCCGATGAACGTCTATCGGGTCGACGGCAAGACCGGCAAAATCGGCCTGATCGCCGACGACATCAACGCGCCGAACGGCCTCGCCTTCTCGCCCGACGAGAAGAAGCTCTACGTCGTCGAGTTCGCGCGCCGAGCCGCGCAAGATTCTCGTCTATGACGTCAACGGCGACAAAATCTCGAACCGCAAGGTGCTGATCGACGCCGGCGCCGGCGGCACGCCGGACGGCTTTCGCATCGACATCGACGGCAACCTGTGGTGCGGCTGGGGCATGACCGCGGAACTCGATGGCGTGCGAATCTTCTCGGCTCAGGGCGAGCCGATCGGCCACATCGCATTGCCCGAGCGTTGCGCCAATGTTTGCTTCGGCGGCGCAAAGCGCAACCGCCTGTTCATGGCAGCCGCACACTCGCTGTATTCGCTCTACGTCAACACGCAGGGCGTCAAGGGCGGCTGAGCTCCTGATCCCGCGCGTGCGGGCGACTTGAGTTATCTGTTACGGCATAATCAATTCATCACCAGCGAAGCCTCGGGCCCAGTGATTGAGAGTCTTAAAACTCTCCCGCCCATGTGGGAGAGAGCAATGCGTGAGCCAATTCAAATTGATCCGCGCCCTATTTGCCCGGCTTGTAAGCTGGAAATGTCACTCGTCGCCTCAGAACCCAAATCTAACCGAGCCGGTTTAGACGAGCGCACCTTCAAGTACGAGGTCTGCGAGCACGTGGCCCATCTAAGCCTGGACCGTTGGAGCGGCGACGTTTCCCCATAGCGCGCTGTGGTCTCTTTAGCTCAGACAGCCAGCCAGTTCGGGCGCATGCCCGCTAGATGCTCTACTTCTTTCATCTAGAGGACGGGACGTGCATTCACGACCCGGAGGGCGAAGAGTTTCCCAATAATGCCGCAGCCTTGATTGCCGCCGCGAAACTCGCTCATGATCTAAGGGCGCTTCGCATACACCCCAACGAATGGCGTGTGGTGGTCAAGAATGCCGACGGCCTTCGCATCGGTTCGGTGCCTATAGTGCCGGACCCTTCCGCTATCGACCCGACTGCTCCCGATCTGCCAATCCCTTCAATGCACTAGTTTTCAACCGTCATTTGATGGGCAACGCGAGCGTCGCGAGAAGCGCTACGGGCAGCATAAATTTGGTGAGCATGAGTGGCTACAGGGTTCGGGATTTTTCCATCCGCCTTGGGGCTGGCCCCACTCAATGCGCCGAGCGGCATCGTTCCGTTAAGCAAACTGTCCAAAATTGCTCACTCCAGCAAGTCCGCGCCCGCTGAAAAATCGTGCGGGTGTTCAGTTTTGCTCAGACGCGGTGTGCCAGCTCAATTATTTTTTTGGTGGTCCCTGGCTTCAATACCCAATCCCCCTGCCACACGGGGCCGACCCCGGCCGCAGCCTCGGCCGGGGTCATTTCGAGGTGACGCATAACTCGGTCGGCCAACGTTCAAACTGAATGGTGACGCCATGGCGCTGAATTCCTTCAGCTACGCCGTCGATATCAAGCGATTCCAGAATTTGCTGGAAACGTCGGTTGACGTGACCGAGCAACTAACGCTTCAGCGGCTGCTCACCGCCGAAAAAGCCAAATCGGCTAAGCCGACCAAGTCAGAGATGCAAGTTTCGGAACCGCAGGAGAAATAACTCGTCTCGTTCCTACGCCGCCCGGACTCCCTTCGCGGAAAACGTGGCGTGGGTGATCGTCACGGTGGTGCCCTGCGGGCCGCTCACCGTGTCGATCTTGGCGTCGAGTTGCTTCGCCAGCGCATTGACGATTCCGGTGCCGAGCCCGGATTTGGGTTGGGCAAAGACGCCGTTCATTTTTCCGCTGCCGGCGCCATTGTCCGCGACCGACAGCTTCCAGTCGGTTCCTGCAACATCAAACGAGACGGTGATTTGTCCGTCCTTTGTGTCGTCAATGAACGCGTGCTTGAGCGAGTTGATGACGAGTTCGGTGACGATCAACCCGAGGCTTTCCGCATCACGGGAAGTAGCCTTGCCACCATCGCCCAATACTGTGAGCGAGATGGAGCGACTATCGCCGATCATCGAGCTTGCGAGTGCCTCGCAAAGCTTCGAGAGATAGGGGTTGAGTTCGATGGATCCGGTCGCTGCCGCCGCATGCAGGTGCTGCTGCACCGCCGCCACCGAGATGACCCGTTTATGGGCGTCCTGCAGATGCCGGCGCGTATCCTCCGACTCCACCGTTCGTGCTTTCATCATGATGATGCTGGCGATGATCTGGAGACTGTTGGCGATCCGGTGCTGCAACTCGCCCAGCAGCGTTTCCTTCTGCTGCAGCAATTCGTCCTTCTCGCGTTCCAGGATGCGCCGCTCGGTGATATCTTCGATGCCGAGCAGGATATTGGCGCGCTTGTCGGTCTCATAAAATACCTGGCGGGCGTTCAAGCACATCGTACGTACGCCGATACCGGGAAATTCATGTTCGACTTCGTAGTCGTCCATCACGCCTTTTTCCGGGATGATCTTTTCCAGCAGCACGCGGAGCTTGGGAATGTCCCATTGCCCGTCGCCCAGCCGGTAAAGCAGTTTGCCGTTGGTATCGTCGGGATTGACCTGGAATCGCGCATAGAAGGCGCGGCTGGCGGCGATGACGCGCAGGTCCTGGTCGAGCACCAGCAGAGGCTCGCGCACGGTGGCGATTATGGCGTCCGCGAACGCGACGGCGTTCTGCAGGTCGGTGAACTGTTTTTCGAACATGGCCTTTACGCTTCCGGCGCCGCCGATCGCCTTCCGATACCGATTAGGGAAGGTGCCACTTGACGCTGCAACCGCAGCCGAAGCTGGAGTTCGGGGTATTGGCCCCAGTATCGAGCTAACGCCGGATCCCGATCCGCGTCTGTATAAAATTGATCACGACTTGCTGAGAAGACGCGTAGGGTTAAAGTGCGGTATCAGACAGAGGGCGATGGCGGCTCTAAGCGCTGGCATCCATTTCGGGGGCGAAATGCCTGCAAGCCGGTGGCACAGGGGAGGGCGCTCGTGGCGAAGAGGGTAAAACAAGTCAGGCGAGCAAAGAAAGCCGAAACAGCGGCTGCTTTATTCGATCCGGTCGCTTTCCTGGCCAAAGTGGGTCAAGGCAAAACGATCGCAAAATTCCGGAAAAGTGAGATTATTTTCACGCAAGGCGACGCCGCCGATGCGGTTTATTACATCCAAAAAGGCAGGATCAAGCTGATTGTCGTTTCCGAGCAAGGCAAGGAAGCGGTGGTTGGAATCCTGGGGCCTGGGCAATTTTTCGGTGAAGGCTGCCTGAACGGCCATCCGTTGCGGATCGCAACGACGACGGCGATGGAAGAATGCACCATCACGGTAATATCGAAAGCCGCCATGATCGCAGTGCTTCACAAGGAGACGGCATTCTCCGAATTGTTCATGGCCTATCTTTTGACGCGCAACAGCCGTATCGAAGAAGACTTGGTGGATCAATTATTCAATTCGAGCGAAAAGCGGCTGGCTCGTCTTCTGCTGCTGCTGGCAAATTTTGCCAAGGACGGCAACGCGCAACCGATCCAGCCGAACATCAGCCAGGCGACATTGGCGGAGATGATCGGCACCACGCGCTCGCGCGTCAGTTTCTTCATGAACAAATTCCGCAAGCTGGGCTTCATCAGCTACAACGGTAAAATAGAAATTCACAACTCGCTACTCAGCGCGGTGTTGCACGAGAAGCCCGAGCTTCGACGCTAGCGTCATCTATGCCGAACCAAATTCGCGGCGCTGAGTTAGTAAGACGGCATCACACAGGAGCTCCCATGGCCAAAAGAGCGAAAGCATCCAGAAAGAAGACAAAATCCAAGGCATCGCGCCGGGCCAAGGCAAAAACCCGCTATCCAGGCATGATGGGGGACGGCACCGAAGAGCAGAATCTCAATCAGCGCGGCAATCCGCGGGCGCGCATCACAAAGAGAGAGGTGACGGCCGCGTTTCGCAAAAAGCGCCGCTGAAAACGTTCCTCAGGAATACAGCGCCACGACCTGATCTGCCCTTCGTTGCGCAAAACCTGTAGCGAAGACTGCCGGACTTGAACGCGGGCCGCGGAGTGGTGACATTTCCCCTAGCGAGGCCGTCTTCATGAACCTATGGTAGCGAGATCGCTACACAGCAACGGTGTGGAGGTAGTTCCTCCCGTCACGCTGCATTTGTCGCCGTGGTCTGAGGCGGCATTGCCGCGCCATTTCCGGTATGACCGATCGAAGATGGTCCCGGCATTTGCGAGCGGAAGTGATCGAGCACGAAAAGTCGGATCGCCGAGGAAAGATTGCCGTGCAGTCGCCTTGCATCGATGCCGGCGATGAGGTCAGACAAGGTCGAGTTGCGACCCTGTCCCACTTCCTTCAATCCCTTCCAAAACGCTTCTTCGAGACTGACGCTCGTCTTGTGACCCGCGAGGACAACAGAACGTTTAACGACTGAGGATTGCATGGTCGTCTCCTTCGAAAGATAGCGAATCACTACCTTCGCATGCTCTCCAAAGTAGTTATGTTTCAAATAGCTCAACCATTACGGGAATACCGCCGTATACACCTCGTTCGTCCAATTCAACTCCTTAGGTTCATCGACTGTTTGCCCCTTTGGATCTGTTACTTCGACGATCAGGCCATGGGCGCGAAGCCTGTGAGCTTTCCGAAACGCTCCGGGGATCGTCTCGGCGTCAGTCATGAACGTACCGCTGCCTGGTTTTGCGAGCTTAGTCCGCACAAGGTATTGCATGATCTCAACCTGCTGCTTCGGTCCTGCAGTTTCCATAAAAGCAAAATCTCTGACTGAGCGATTTTATACAGGCGCTAATTTTCGGTAGAATCAGGGTTTACAATTCCTTCTGTGCCTCGTGCCTACACGTCGGCGTCGAAAGCAGCTTTAATTCAACAGACCGGGCGCGTTGGCGGTCTCGCGCGCAAGAGGTGACGGCCGCCTTTCACTAAAAGCGCCGCTGGCGTTCCCTCAGGAATACAGCGCCGCCACCCGGATCTGCCCTTCGTTGCGCAAAACCTGCAGCGAAACGTGGTCGTCGTGCCGGCGCAACAGCAGGTCCACCGTCGAGGGGCCTAAACGCAGGCTGCGCAACGTGACCTCCTCGAGAAACGGCGGCAACCGCGGCTTGCGCAGCAGGATTTCGTTACGGTCCGGGTCGAACTCGAGGCCGAGAGACGATTGCAGAAGAAGCAGCGGCGTGCCGGCGGCCCACGCTTGCGGCGAGCAAGCCACCGGGTAAAGCGTCGGCCCGCGCTCGCGGCCGCGCTGGAAGCCGCAGTACAATTCCGGCAGCCGCCGCAGATCCATGTAGGTCGCGGCGGCAAACAGTCCCTTAAAGACGCGGTCGATCGCGTTCTTGTGGCCGTAGCGCGCGAATCCGGCCGCGATCAGCGAGTTGTCGTGAGGCCAGACCGAGCCGTTGTGGTATGACATCGGGTTATAGCGCTTTTCCTCCCGCGCCACCGTTCGTATTCCCCATCCCGAAAAAAACGACGGCCGCATCAGGTCGCGCATGACCGCTTCCGCGCGCTCAGGCGCGGCGATGCCGCTAAACAGCACCTGACCGGCGTTCGACGTCCGCACCCGGCATGGCCGCTTCTGCCCGTCGAGCGCCAGCGCATACGTGCCGATGTCATCGCACCAGAACGCCGCCTCGAACCGTTGCGCCAGTTTTGCCGCTTGGGCGTCCAGCGCATCGCCGAGCGCGTGCTTGTTGAGCCGCCGCGCGCCGCGCGCGGCCAGGCGCTTCGCCGCATAGACGTAGCCTTGCACCTCGCAGAGCGCGATCGGGCCGAGCGCGATCGAGCCGTCGGCGTGGAAAATCGCGTCATGCGAATCTTTCCAGCCCTGATTGACCAGGCCTTGTTCGTCGGCGCGATGATATTCGACAAAGCCGTCGCGGTCGGGATCGCCCGGCCCGTCGATCCAGCCCAGCGCGGCTTCGATGTTGGGCCACAATTCGCCCAGCGCTTCGATATCGCCGGTGTGCTCAACGTAAAGCCCCGCCAACAATACGAACAGCGGCGTTGCATCCGCGCTGCCATAGTAAAGGCTGAACGGCACCTCATGGAGCGCGGCCATCTCGCCGCCGCGCATCTCGTGCAGGATTTTTCCCGGCTCGGCATCCGACACCGGATCGACCTTGACGGCCTGATACGCGGCAAGCCTCTTGAGGACTCCCTTGGCGAGGCGCGGGTCGCACCACAGCATTTGCAGCGCGGTGATAATCCCGTCACGGCCGAATGTGGTCGAGTACCAGGGGATACCGGCATAAGGGTAGGGCCCCTGCGGCGTGTCGGTCGTCAGCATGGCAAGATCGGCCATCGAGCGGCACAGCACCTCGTTGAAGACCTGGTTCGACGTTGTAATCGTCGTCATGCCGCGGCTGGCGGTCTTGCGCTCCTGGAAGGCGGCGCGCAGGCCCTTGCGAAACAGCAAAGGCCGGCTATCGTCGGTACCATCCTCGCACTTCACCGTCATATAGACGGACCGGGACTCGTGCGGCTGCAGCTGGAACGCATAGAACGCCTGGCCGCCGGAGAGTTGAGCGGGCGCCGGATCGAAAACGACGACGGTGCGGCGTGCCGCGCCGTCGAGGCCCTGATAATTCAGGCTGACCTGCGTATTGCCGTCGATCTTGGCGGTGGCGATGCCGCGGCGTTTGCGCCGCATGCCGCGCACTTCGAACAGGTCGGCGAAATCGCTGGCAAATGAAAACGACAGCCGCACGTCGAATGGACGGTCGCCGTGATTCTCCATGCGCAGGCGCTGGTAGGCGGTGCCGCGCCACAGGAAGAGCGTGCGCACGGCATGCAGCACGTCTTTCGGCAGCACCAATTTTTGGTCGAGATAAATATCCGGGTTGGTCAGATCGACGGTGAGGATCGAATTGTCGTCGCGGACATTGGAGCCGAGCAGCAGCGGCTGCTGGCCGTTGAGCAGAATCTCGAGCTGCGAGAGATGCCGCGTGTCGCGAAAAAATAGGCCGTCCGAGGCGCCCGTCGTTGCCCCGATGTCGGCATAACTGTCGACCACCGCAAAACAGTCGCCGTGCTTGAGCGTCCGGCGGGGCCGCGTCGAGGTGCCGGTGCCCGCGATGTAGAACGGGGTTTCCTGAACCTCTTCGGCCGGCGTCGGCGGCAGATGCTGCCTAAGCAATGCGGGCCCTCGTATCGTCTCCATCGGCATTGTCCGGCGAGAGCGGCGCGCGTTCCCGGGCGTCGGCGGAACGCGAGGACGCGAGCAGCTTACGATAGACGCTGACGTAGTCATTTGCCATTCGTGTGGCGGAAAACCGCTGTTCGAAACGTTCCCGCACTTTTTGACGGTCCAGTGCAATGACCAGCGGCAGCGCCAGAATCGCTTGCTCCATCGTGTCGACGATGATGCCGGTGACGCCGTCATCGATGATCTCGGGCACCGAGCCGCAGCGGAATCCCAGCACCGGGGTGCCGCAGGCCATCGCCTCGATCATCGAGAGGCCGAACGGCTCCGGCCAGTCCACCGGAAACAACAGAGCCTGCGCGTCGCCCAGGAATTTCGTTTTTTGCTGCTCGTTGATCTCGCCGATGAAATCGACGCCGCCGCCTTTGATCAGCGGCTCGATTTGCGTCTTGAAATAGGGTTCGTCGACCCGATCCACCTTGGCGGCGATCTTGAGCGGAATGCCGAGCGCGCGCGCAATCGCGATGGCGCGGTCCGGGCGTTTTTCCGGCGAGATACGTCCAAGAAATGCGACGTAATCCCGTTTCTTTGTTCCGGCCGGACGGTGCAGGCCAGCGGGAAGGCCGTGGTAGACGGTTGCCGCGAAATTCGCCTTCGGGATCGGGCGGCGCTGGTCGTTGGAAATCGACACCAGCGGCATGTCGTCGAAGCCGATATAGAGTGGAATGAGGTCTGGCAGATCCTGCCGGCCGTGCAGGGTCGTTACGGTGCGGTGGGCGATCGGACGGAACAGCGGAAACTGAAACTGATCGATATGGAAGTGGAGGATGTCGAAGTCGGCGGCGCGCTGTCGCACGCGATCGAGCATCAACATGTAATAGGGAATTGGATCGCGGACATTAGGATCCAACCGCAGTGCCTGAGGGACGCACGGCACCAGATGGGCGGCTGTGATGGAATCCCCGCTGGCGAACAGCGTGACGTCATGACCCAACGCGACCAGTTCATCGGTGAGGTATGAGACGATCCGCTCGGTACCGCCGTACAGCCGGGGCGGGACGCTTTCGATCAGAGGCGCGATTTGCGCAATTTTCACAATGGTTCTCCCGCCAGCCCCATCTTATGAACGGGCCGGCGGGATGAAAGTTCCATGAATGCTTCAGATAGCGCGCGACTTACAGCGTCGGCACTCCGGCGCTCGCCTGTATCAACACTTCCTGCTGCCGCGCGATCTCCTGCCGGGTCATCGGCTTCGGCTTGCGGCTAACCGCCTTCCTATTGATCTTGCGCTTAGCGATGCCGTTAAGCTTCTTGTCGGTGGCTTTTTCTTCCTTGAGATTTGCTAACAGCAGCCGCCCGACATCGGCGCGGCCCAGCGCCTTTGCCCACGCCACCAGCGTGCCATAACGGGTGATCTCGTAATGCTCGACCGCCTGCGCGGCGGCGATCAGTGCGGCGTTGAGCACGACCTTGTCGGAAACGTCGCTGGCGATGTCGTTGGCTTCGTCGATGATGCCGTCGATCGCCGGGCACTTGGTGCCTTTTGGCTTCTGCTTGAGCTTCTTGAACGCCTGGTCGAGCCGCTTGATCTGACCGCGGGTCTGCTTCAGATGCATCTGAAAGCCCTTTTTCAGCTCGGCGTCGCTGGCCTTCTTGACCATGTCGGGCAGCGCTTTCTCGATCTGGTGCTCGGCGTAATAGATGTCCTGCAAGGTGTGCAGGAACAGGTCGTTCATCGTTGCGATATCCGCTGAAAACCAGCCCATGACGCATCTCCTCCTGGGGTACGGTGCTGGCTCAATAAGCTTTTGCCGGCGGCGAAGTTCCGGCATGCTTGGAAGCGCAACGAAAGGGAGGCGAATATGACTAAAAGGAATGCGGCTCGCCACATGCTGTTGGCGGCGACGGCTTTGACGCTATGGCTCGGGGCGACGACTGGCGGCTTTGCAGCGACTTGCTCATCGCACCAGCAGCTGTGCATGAATTTTTGTGCCAAGAACCGCTCGGCCAATAGCGTGCCGACACTGTCGGCATGCCAGGTGGACTGTCAGAAGCGACAGGCCGATTGCCTGAGTTCGGGCAGCTGGCAACTCGGCATCAATCCGCGGGCGCCAAGCGGTTATGCAAAGGGCCTGGAGCGTCGGTGAGTCGATCGAACAGGATGGGCAATTAGGGAGACCAAAAATGAAAATCGAACGGCACGACGTCGCGGCCCGCATGAGCAAGGTCGTAGTGCATGGCGACACCGTCTATCTGGCGGGCATCGTTGCCGAGAATCCCAAGGGCAAATCTACGGCTGAGCAGACCAAGAGCATTTTGTCGCAGATCGACGGTTTTCTTGCCAAAGCAGGCACCGACAAGTCGAAGCTGCTGTCGGCCAATATCTGGATCACCGACATGGCGAATTTCGCCGAGATGAACGCGGCCTGGGATGCCTGGGTGTCGGCCGGCAATACGCCGGCGCGCGCCACCGTCGAGGCCAAGCTTGCCTCGCCGGACTACAAGGTCGAGATCATGGTGGTCGCGGCGAAATAGCGGATGCGCGACCTGATGCCGCTGGCTGAAAAGATCGCGGCGCTTCTCAAGGAGCGCCGCGAAACTTTGGCGGTGGCGGAATCCTCGACCGGCGGATTGATCTCGGCGGCGCTGCTCGCGGTGTCGGGCGCCTCCGCCTATTTTATCGGCGGCGCGGTTATCTATACGAAGGTTTCGCGAGCCGCATTGTTGGGCATCACTGATGCCGAAATGACCGGCAAAAACGGGATCTTGCGCGCTTCGACCGAGGCTTACGCGCTGCTGGTGGCGCAGCGCATCCGTGAGCGCAATGCCTCAACCTGGGGGCTCGGGGAAACCGGCGCGACCGGCCCAACCGGCAATCGTTACGGCGACGCCGCAGGTCATAGCTGTATCGGGGTTGTCGGCCCCACCGAGCGCGCGATCACGCTGGAAACCGGCCGCGCCGATCGCGCCGGTAACATGAACGCATTCGCGGCGCGGGCGCTGCAATTGCTTTTAGAGCAATTGGAACTTGCGTGACGATTTGATGACGGCACATGTGACGCGGGTCACAGCAGCGACGCCGAGATTTTATTTTCCACACCTGTGATGGTGCTCACAGCGCCCGATCCGCTGCGCGGCTAAGACTCCAGGATCGGTTTCATCCGACGGGGGGACCGGTAAGCCACAGACCGGTAACCACGGGGCGCGGACAGACTAGTCCGCGCCCTTTTCCGTTTCGGCGCGGATTTTGGCGCGCAACTCATCGATGAGTTGCAGGCCCTTCGGCGTTTCAAGATGCCAGAAGGTCCAGCCGTTGCAGGCATCCAGGCCCTGCGCCATCGCGCCCATTTTGTGGATCGAGCCGACGCTGTCGCCGAACGACACCGCGCCGTCGGCGCGCACCAAAGCGCGGTGGCGCTTCTTGGAGTCGGTGAGTTTCGCGCCGGGCGAAATCAGCCCGCGCTCGAGCAGCGCATTGAACGGCACGCGCGGCGCCTCGCGCGCGGTCATGAATGGCGCGAGCGTCGGCGCCTCGAGCGGCTTCACTTCGGCGATGCGTTTCTCGGCGGCTTTGGCGTAAGCAGGATCGCGCTCGATGCCGATATAGCGGCGGCCCAGATGCTTGGCCACCGCGCCGGTAGTGCCGGTGCCATTGAACGGATCGAGCACCAGGTCGTCCGGCCGCGAGCTTGAAAGGATGACGCGCGCCAGCAGCGCTTCCGGCTTCTGGGTCGGATGCAGCTTCTTGCCGTCGCGGCCCTTGAGCCGTTCCTCGCCGGTGCACAGCGGCAGCGTCCAGTCGGAGCGGACCTGGATGTCCTCGTTGCCGGCCTTGAGCACTTCGTAGTTGAACGTGTAGCCCTTGGCGCCGGCGTCGCGGGTCGCCCAGATCATCGTCTCGTGCGCATTGGTGAAGCGACGGCCGCGGAAATTCGGCATCGGGTTCGACTTGCGCCAGATCACGTCATTGAGGATCCAGAAGCCGAGATCCTGCATGATCGCGCCGACACGGAAGATGTTGTGATAGGAGCCGATCACCCAGATGGTGCCGGCGGGCTTCAACACGCGCGGCAGGCGTTCAGCCAGCCGTGGGTGAACTCGTCATACGCTTTGAAGCTGGCGAACTTGTCCCAGTCGTCGGTGACGGCGTCGACATGGCTGTCGTCGGGCCGTTTGAGATCGCCCTGCAGCTGGAGATTGTAAGGCGGGTCGGCGAATACCAGATCGACCGACGCCGCCGGCAGCTTCGCCATTTCCTCGACGCAGTCGCCGACGAGGATGCGATGTTGCGAGGACTCTGAAACTCCACGGGGCGCCCTTTGTGAGGGCGCCCCGCGACGCGACACAACCATGACTCAGAACTCTGACTCAGGCGACGCGGTCGGCGACGCGGGACCTACAACCGACAGGCCGCCAATATGGAGTCGCAAGGTGAAAAAACGGTTTATGAATCCAAGGCCTTAGTGGGCAAATTCTGCCTATCCACCGACACTGGATCAGCATTTGCGGACCTTTCTGAAAGCCTGTTGGTTGGACGCGGACGGCGCGCTTGCGCAATGATCGGCAACGAGGACATCGGAGGATTATTCGATGCGCTGGGATGACTTTCGCCGCAGCGACAATGTCGAGGACGATCGCGGCGGAGGCGGCGGCGGCGGCGGCGGTGGCGGCGGTTTCGGCATTCCGATCGGCGGCGGCGGGCTCGGCATCGGCACCATGGTGGTGCTCGGCATGATCGGCTGGGCGTTCGGCATCGATCCCTCGGTCCTGATCGGCGGCGCGGAAATTGTCACCGGCGGACGGCAGCGGCTATCAGCAGCCCTACCAGCAGCCGCAACCGGCCGGCGCGCACCGGCGCGCCGACCGACGAGGCCGGGCAATTCGTCGCCGCCGTGCTCGGCAATACCGAGGACACCTGGCCGGCGATTTTCCAGGAGCGCGGCCGGCAATATCGCGCGCCGCGGCTGCGGCTGTTCTCCGGCGCGATCCAGGGCGGCTGCGGCATGGCGCAAGCGGCGATGGGGCCGTTCTACTGCCCGAACGACCAGCGCATCTATCTCGACACCTCGTTCTTCCAGCGAGATCGAGCAGCGCTTCCAGCGGCTGCACCGGCAAGGCCTGCGAATTCTCGCAGGCTTACGTGATCGCGCACGAGGTCGGCCATCACGTGCAGAACCTGCTCGGCATTCTGCCGAAGGCGCAATCGGCGCAGCAGGCGGCCGGCAGCAAGGCGGCGGCCAACCGCGATCCAGGTGCGGGTCGAGTTGCAGGCCGACTGCTATGCCGGCGTCTGGGCCAACCGCTCCAATGCACGCAAGAGCTTCATCGATCCGGGCGACGTCGACGCCGCGTTGCAGACCGCGAGCGGCGATCGGCGACGACCGCTGCAAAAGCAGACGCAAGGCCGCGTCGTGCCGGACAGCTTCACCCACGGCTCCGCGGAACAGCGCCAGCGCTGGTTCACGACGGGCTTCAAGGCGGGCAAGATCGCGGCCTGCGACACCTTTCACAGGCGGCAGAAGCTCATTAGATGGCCGGCATCGACGAAACGCGCGCCTTCGTGCCGCTCAAGATCGCGGTGCTGACGATTTCCGACACCCGCGAGCTGGCCGACGACAAGTCCGGCGCGACGCTGGTCGAGCGCATCCGCGCCGCCGGCCATATCGTGGCCGAGCGCGGCATCGTCACCGATGACGTCAAGAAAATCCGCGCGCAGGTGAAGGCCTGGATCGCCGACAAGTTGATCGACGTCGTCATCACCACCGGCGGCACCGGCTTCACCGGCCGCGACGTGACGCCGGAGGCGGTCGAGCCGCTGTTCGAGAAGCGGATGGAGGCTTTGCCTCGATGTTCCTGTTGGTGAGCGAGCGGAAGATCGGCACGTCGGCGATCCAGACCCGCGCCACTGCCGGCGTTGCCGGCGCGACGTTCATCTTCTGCCTGCCGGGCTCGCCCGGCGCCTGCAAGGACGCCTGGGACGAGATCCTGGTGCACCAGCTCGATTACCGTTACCGGCCGTGCAATTTCGTCGAGATCCTGCCGCGGCTCGACGAGCATTTGCGGCGGGCGAAGGCCAAGGGCGCGAGCGCGTAGCGCCGTCATGCCCGCACTTGTTGCGGGCATCCACGTCTGTCTTTCCTTGGCGAAGCAAAGCAAGACGTGGATGGCCGGGCCAAGCCCGGCCACGACCGAACCTAGAATTTCAAATCCCAGAACTCCGCCACCACGTCCTGTGACCAACTCTTGCGCTTTTCGCTGCCCGTGAGCGTGAAGCCCGCCTTCTCATAGACGTGACGGGCGGCGCTGAGCACGCTGTGGGTCCACAGCGTGACGCCGCGATAGCCGGCCTTGCGGGCGAATTTCACGCATTCGTCGACCAGCCGCGCGCCGAGACCGAGCCCGCGCGCCGCCGGATCGACCAGCAAAAGCCGCACCCGCGCGATGCCGGGCTTGTCGTCCTTGACCAGCATCACGCAGCCGACATTCTCGCCGTTCAATTCGGCGATCCAGCAGCGTTCTTTTTTTGGGTCGAGCTTGTTGGCGTAGTCGGCAACGATCTGCGCGCAGAGGCCCTCGAACGGCTCGACCCAGCCGTATTCCTGCGCGTAAAGCTCGGCGTGGCGCGAAACGATCCAGCCGAAGTCGCCGTGCCGTGGCGCGCGCAGGCGGTAGCGACGCTCGCCGTCCTCGATGCGGAGCAGATTCTCGACGGTGCCCATCGCCGCGACCAGGCGGTGCTGGTCGGTGACAGACAATGCCGCCAGCGCGCCGCCGACCTGATCCTGCGAGCTGCGCTCGAGTGGCTTGAAAGCGCTGCGGCCTTTGCCGGTAAGGGAGATCGGACTTTGCCGCGCGTCGCCGGCAGCGGCCTTGCGCGCGATCAGGCCCTTCTTCTCGAAATCGCGCAGCAGACGGCTGAGATAGCCGGCGTCGAGGGCGAGCGCGCCGCCGATCGCGGTGGCGGTGAGGTGAGGATGCTGCGTGAGTTCGTAGAGCACGCGCGCTTCGGTCAGCGAGAACGGCGAATTGAGCCAATCTTCCTGCAAAACGCCGAGGTGCTTGGTGTAGAAGCGGTTGAAGCGGCGTACCGCTGCGACACGTTCCGGGCTGGCGGAGGTCATGATTGCCAGAAGTCAACCAGTTAGTTGACTAAGTCAAGTATTGCTGCCGTGGCGGTGCGGCGCGCGCCGGCAGCAGGACGATCCGGCCGGCGCGCCGCATCAGGTCGAGCTCCGTCTTCTTGGCGGCGCGGTGGCCGCCGATCGCGTCGTAATGCGAGCGGGCGATCAGCAGCCCCTGTTCGGGGCGCGGCCGCATCAGCCGCAGGAACACGCGCAAGCCTCCGGCCGGCTGGTGGCGGAAGGCGGCGGCGCGCGGCTTGCCACCTCCCGATCTTTGCTGCTCGCCGATGAAGCGTTCGACCGCGGTCATCCAGGACGGCTCCGGCACCGTGCCGGCGCGCAGGAACAGCAGCCAGGGCGCCCGCGCCGTTGCGGCGGCCTCCTTCAGCCGGGCGCCGAGCGGACCTTGCGACGCCAGGAAGCGGCAGCCGGCGACGTCGGCTACTTCGCGGGTGGCATCGTGCGAGCCGCCATCGGCCACAATTACCTCGGTGACGAGGCCGCCTACGGCGCCTGGCACCAGCGCCGCCAGCGTCGGCACCAGGGCACGTTCCGATTCTTGGGTGGCGATGATGGCGCTCAGCATTGGAACGGAGGCTCCCGAAGTGGGTTGCACCATATCATGGGGTACCTAGATGCGGTCCCTACGACTAATGCCCTATTTGTTGCGTATCAGTTTGTTCTTGTTTTGTTCACAATCGTAACATAGGATTTAGCCATGGCTCGCTCCACGACAGCCCTGAGACGCCCGCCGGCGTTGTCCCCCCAGCTACCCTCCGCGCCGGCGGGCGATTTCAGCGCGCCTTCTAACGACACCACGGGCCTGCTTGGCGTTGCGGTCGATTACGAGCGCCGCCACGGCCGCGGCGCGCAGACCAACGCCTCCGGCCGCTACGAGCCGCTGGCCCGCATCGCCTTCGACGACGGCTGGCGTTCGCTCGACGAATTGCCGCCGTTCAAGACCACGGTGCAGGTCGACGCCACCCGCAAGATCATCACCCGCAACCAGTCGCCCGACATCGGCTTCGACCGCTCGATCAACCCGTATCGCGGCTGCGAGCATGGCTGCGTCTATTGCTTCGCGCGGCCGACCCACGCCTATCTCGGCCTGTCGCCGGGCCTCGATTTCGAATCCAAGCTGTTCGTCAAGCCGGACGCGGCCGAGCTTCTCGAAAAGGAATTATCCGCGCCCAACTACGAGCCGAAGGTGATCGCGATCGGCACCAACACCGATCCATATCAGCCGATCGAGCGGCGCTATCAGGTGATGCGGCGCATCCTCGAAGTGCTCGACCGCGCCAATCATCCGGTCGGCATCGTCACCAAGTCGGCGCTGGTGCTGCGCGACCTCGATATCCTCGCCCGCATGGCGCAGCGCAACCTCGCCAAGGTTGCTTTGTCGGTGACGACGCTTGACCCGCAACTCGCCCGCACCATGGAGCCGCGCGCGGCGACGCCGATGCGGCGCATGGAAACCTTGCGGCGGCTGTCGCAAGCCGGCGTGCCGACCACCGTGATGGTCGCGCCGGTCATTCCGGCCATCAACGACATGGACATCGAACGCATCCTCGACGCCGCCAAGATGGCCGGCGTGCAGGAAGCCGGCTACGTGTTGCTGCGGCTGCCGCTCGAGGTGCGCGACATTTTCAAGGAATGGCTGACGGCGAATTTCCCCGACCGCGCCGCCAAGGTATTCAAGATCATCCGCGAGACGCGCGGCGGCAAGGATTACGACTTCGACCTGGCATACGCGGCAGACCGGCAAGGGGCCCTATGCCTGGCTGATCGGCCGCCGCTTCGAACTGGCCTGCGAAAAGCTCGGCCTCAACACCAGTCGCCGCAAGCTCGACACCACGTTGTTCCGCCGTCCAAAGCCGAACAGCGCGCAACTGAGCCTGTTTGCATGAGGCACCCATGAGCGAGATCGAGGGAAACCTGAGCCTGGTCACGCTCGGCGTCGCCAATCTGCCGCGCAGCATTTCGTTCTATGAATCACTTGGATTTTGCCGCAAGGCGAAAGATCTGGTGGGCGTCGGATTTTTTCAGGCTGGCGCCTGCGCGATCTCGGTGTTTCCCTCACAGGAACTCGCCAAGGACGCCAATGTCGCGTTCGAGAACATGGCGGAGACGTTCCGCGGCGTCGCGCTGGCGTGGAATTGCCGCTCGAAGATCGACGTCGACAAGGTGATCAAGCGCGCCAGGTCGGCGGGGGCCGTGGTGCGCAAGCCGGCGAACGATGCGTTCTGGGGTGGTTATTCCGGTTATTTCGCCGACCTGGACGGGCATCTGTGGGAAGTTGCCTTCAACCCGGACTTTCCGATGGCGGACGACGGGCGGCTGCAAATTCCGGATTGACGAAAAGAAGTTTTCCCCGCGATTCAATGCTGCGATTGTTCCGCCTTTGACTTGGCGGGTGGCTGGCGCAAGTGTCGCCGCATGAGTTCGAACCGCCACCGCGCAAAAACCGAAAGCTGCACCGAGGCTGCCGCTCAACGAGCCGGAACTGCGGCCGTCGTTCCGGCGCGAGCGCCGCGCCATCAACCGTGGCATCTGGCCGGTCGCCGGCTGCGACGAAGCGGGGCGGGGACCGCTCGCCGGACCCGTGGTCGCCGCCGCGGTGGTGCTCGATCCCGACAATATTCCGCGCGGCCTCAACGATTCCAAAAAGCTCGACGCCGAAGAACGTGAAAAGCTCTACCTAAAAATCTGCGCCACCGCGCACGTCTCGGTGGCATTCGGCTCGACCGAGCGGATCGACCGCGACAACATCTTGCGAGCTTCGCTGTGGGCGCTGGCACGTGCGGTGAAGACGTTGGCGGTCAAGCCATGCCTCGTCTACGTCGACGGCAATATCAAGATCGATTGCGGCTGTGAGTGCGAGGCGGTCGTGAGTGGCGATGCGCTGGTGCATTCGATCGCCGCCGCCTCCATCGTCGCGAAGGTGACACGCGACCGGCTGATGGCGCGGGTTGGCATCGCGCATCCGGGGTACGGCTTCGAGCGTCACATGGGCTATTCGGTGCCGGAGCATTTCCGAGCCTTGCAAAAGCTTGGCGCCACCTGCCACCACCGCAGGAGCTTCGCGCCGGTCGCCGCGCGGCTCGGTCTCGTCGAGGACCAGGACGCGCTGATCGAAAGCCTGTTGCCTCGCTAGCGCCGCTTCTCTATCCCTGCCGGCTGGGTCATCCGGCGCGAGCCAATGCATTACGTCTCCCTCATCGTCGAATTTCTGCGTGGCAGACCATCGGTGGTGTTCTGGTCGGCGGCGCTGACCCAGGCCGCGCTCTGGGTGGTCATCCCCTCGTTATTCTATAGCTCGCCGCCCGGCGACCTGCCGACCGTGCTCGTCATCGGTCATGAATTTCGCCTCGGCAGCTATCTGGGGCCACCGCTGGCGTTCTGGCTCGGCGAGATGGCGTTTCGCCTCGCCGGCATGTTCGGCGTCTACCTGCTGTCGCAAATCTGCGTGGTGACCGCGTTCTGGGCGGTATTTGCGATCGGCCGCTCGATTGTCGGCACGCGCCATGCGGTGCTCGCCGTGCTGCTGATGGTCGGCATTGGCTCCTTCAACGTGCCGTCGCCGGATTTCGGGCCAGCGATCCTGGCCATGCCGCTGTGGGGATTGGCGCTGCTCTACTATTGGCGCGCGCTGGGCGAGGGCGCCCGTGGCTATTGGTTCTTGCTGGCGCTGGCGCTCGGCTTGCTGCTACTCGCTAGTTATGTCGGCCTGATCCTGCTCGCCCTGATCGTGATGTTCACGCCGCTGACAACACGCGGCCGCGACGCGCTGCGTCACGCCGAGCCGTGGATAGCCATCGTGTTGTTGTTGTTCGTGATATTTCCGCATGCCGCTTGGCTGCGCGATTCCTATGCCGTGGTGTGGGCGGCGCTCGATGAAAGCGCGCGCGAGTCCGCTTTGTCGCCGCTCGGCTGGATCGCACTGACTTTGCTTCTAAGTCATATCGGGGTCGCCTTATTGGTGCTGCTTGCGAGCCGCTGGCGCGCCAGCCGCCGCGAACGTGCGCCGGAGATCGACCGCGCTCCGGTCGATGAGGCTGCGCGGTTCTTTGTATTGTTCTTCGCGATCGCGCCGGCGCTGGTCGCGGTGGTGATCGTCGCCTGGACCGGGCACCTCGGCCCGCTGGAGCGGGTCGCCCCGCTGGTTTTGTTCAGCGCGCTAGCGGTGATCATTTTGGCCGGCGACCAGATCCGGCTGTTCAACGAGCGGATGGTTTCCTCGGCCTGGGTCGGGTTGTTGACGTTGCCACCTGTGCTGGTTGTGCTGGGAATTCTGGTTTTGCCGTGGGCGCCCGGCGCCGATCTCAAGGTCGGACAGCCGGCCAACGCGATGGGGCAATTTTTCGCCGACAATTTCCAGCGCCGCACCGGAAAGCCGCTGCCGTATGTTTCCGGCGACGCCCGGTTTGCCGCGCTGGTCGCGCTCGCGGCGCCAAGCCGACCGAGTGTTTATTTCGACCGCCATCCGGAGCGCAGCCCGTGGGCCGACCCGGAAAGCTTGCGTGCCAATGGCGCGGTCCTGTTGTGGCCGGCCGCCGAAACCGCGGGCGCGCCCCCGGTCGCGCTGAAGTCGCTGTTTCCCGAGATCGTGCCGGAATTACCGCGCGCCTTCGCGCGCCCGGTGCAGGGCGTGCTGCCGCTGATCCGCATCGGCTGGGCGGTGTTGCGGGCGCCGAACAGTCCGGCCGGCCCGCGCCGCTGACGGTGGACAACTGGAAAGCGGGCCGGGAACGGCCTCCCTCCGCGCGCTATTCTTGGCCGGGGATTAATTGGGGGCGGCCATGGCCAGCAAGACCGACAAATCAGGTAAATCAGGATTGGAATCCACACTCGATCGCTATTTCGGCCTGCGCGCGCAAGGCACCAGCGTGCGCATCGAGTTCATCGCCGGACTGACCACGTTTTTGACGATGGTCTACATCGTGTTCGTCAACCCGGCGATTTTGTCGAAAACCGGGATGGATTCTGGCGCGGTGTTCGTCGCCACCTGCATCGCCGCCGCCGTGTCGACCTTGGTGATGGGGCTTTACGCCAATTATCCGCTCGCGCTCGCGCCCGGCATGGGGCTCAACGCCTTCTTCGCCTTCACCGTGGTGCTCACCTACAAATACACTTGGCAACAGGGGCTCGCGGCGGTGTTCTGCTCGGGCGTGATCTTTTTCCTGATCTCAGTTTTTAAAATTCGGCAGTACGTCATCGACTCCATTCCGCATAACCTGAAGCTCGCCGTTTCGGCCGGGGTTGGGTTGTTTCTCGGCATCATTGCGCTGGAAGAGGCCAAGGTGATCGTCGCGCATCCCGCCACGCTGGTGACGCTCGGCGACATGCGCAATCCGGTTGCGATTTTGATGTTGCTCGGCTTCGTGCTGATCGCAGCGCTGAACTACCGCCGCATCATCGGCGGCACGCTGATCGGTATTCTCGCTGTCACCATCATCGGGCTGCCGTTCGGCCTCGCCAAATTCTCCGGCATCGTCTCGATGCCGCCCTCGATTGCGCCGACGCTGCTGCAGCTCGACTTCTCGCGGATCGGCGAGGCGACTTTCCTGATCGTGATTTTCTCGATCCTGTTCGTCGACGTGTTCGACAATGCCGGCACCCTGATCGGCGTCACCCACCGCACCGGGCTGATGAAGGACGGCAAGCTGGCGCGCATGAAAGAGGCGCTGATTTCCGACAGCTTCGCCGCGATGTTCGGCGCGCTGATCGGAACCTCGACCACCACGAGCTATATCGAAAGCGCGGCCGGCGTATCGGCCGGCGGCCGCACCGGGCTGACGGCGGTATTCGTCGCGATCTTCTTCCTGCTCGCTTTGTTCTTCGCGCCGCTGGCCGGCACTATCCCCGCCTACGCCTCAGCGGCGGCGCTGCTCTACGTCGCCTGCGTGATGGCGCGCGGCCTGTCGGAGATCGACTGGGATGACGTCACCGAATATGCCCCGGCGGTGGTCGCCGCCATCACCATGCCGCTGACCTATTCGATCGCGACCGGCATCGGGCTCGGCTTCATCACCTACGCGGTGGTGAAAATCCTGGCCGGCAGGATCAAGGATGCCTCTCCCGCCGTGATGGTGCTGGCGGTATTGTTCATTATCAAGTTCGCTGTCGGAGGGTAAGCGTCATGATCGTTGCTGGGTTCGAAAATTTCGCCGCGGTGCCGGAGGAGCAGATCAACGACAAGATCACGCGCCGCGTCGTCTCAGGTAAGCAGGGTATGCTGGTGTACTGGAAGATGAAAGCCGGTGCGCACGGCGGCGCGCATCAGCATCCGCACGAACAGATCGTCTGGATGATCAAGGGCCGGATGGATTTCCGCATCGGCACCGAGAAGCGCAGCATGGTGGCCGGCGACTGCGCCGTGATCCCCGGCAACACCGAGCATGAAGGATTCTTTCCGGAAGACACCGAGGTGATCGATTTCTTCGCCCCGGTGCGCGAGGACTTCCTCAAAGGCGGCACGCCGCCTTACATGAAACAGGGCTAAATGACGGCGTTCAATTCCTGGCAAATCTGGGCGGTGCTGTCAGCGGTGTTCGCCGCGCTGACGGCGATCTTCGCCAAGGTCGGTGTCGAGAACATCAATTCCGACTACGCCACCTTCATCCGCACGCTGGTCGTCATTGTCACGCTCGGATTTATTCTGCTCGCGACTGGGCAATTCCAATCGCCGGGCGAAGTCTCCGGGCGGACTTATTTATTCCTGCTGCTGTCGGGGTTGGGAACCGGCGCGTCGTGGATCTGTTATTTCCGCGCGCTGAAATTGGGACAGGCTGCCCAGGTCGCGCCGATCGACAAGTTGTCAGTGGTTCTAGTCGCCTTATTCGGCGCGGTATTCCTCGGCGAGAAGCTCTCAATGCCGAATTGGCTCGGCGTCGCACTGATCGCGGTCGGCGCTAGTCTGGTGGCGTATCGCTAAGCGCCTTCTTCACCGCCAGAAAATCCCGCCAGGCCAGCCGTTTCTGCAGCGGGCTGCGTAGAAGGAATGCCGGATGGAAGGTCGCCAGCGCGCGGATTTCGCGTTTGCCCGTATCGAAATTGAGCCAGCGGCCGCGCGACTTGGTGATGCCTTCCTTGATGTTGAGTAGCGTGGTGGCCGACGGCCCGCCGAGGCAGACCAGAACGTCGGGGTCGACCAGTTCAATCTGCTTGCGGATGAAAGGGAGGCAGATCGCCGACTCCTGCGGGGTCGGCGTGCGGTTGCCTGGCGGGCGCCAGGGAATGATGTTGGCGATGTAGACCTTGGTGCGGTCGAGCCCGATGGCCGTCAGCATCAAATCGAGCAATTTGCCGGAGCGGCCGACGAACGGCAGTCCTTCGATGTCCTCGTCGCGGCCCGGCGCTTCGCCGACCAGCATCAGCTTGGCCCGCGGATTGCCGTCGGCGAATACCAGTTGCGTCGCCGTCGCCTTGAGCGCGCAGCCATTGAACTTGTCGAGCGCGGCGCGCAACTGCTCGAGCGTGGTAATGTTGGCCACCGCGTCGCGGGCTTCGAGCGCGGCGGTGTCGGGCGAGGGGACGATCGCGGGCGCGATCTTGGTCTCGGGCGCGCGCGGCGGCTCCACCGCTTTTTTCCCCTCGGCCGCAGGCGCAAGCATCGCATTACCGGCGAAACGGTCGACCGGCGCCTCGCCCATGAGCGCGTCAACGCCCATCTCCCGGTAGAAGTCGAGCAGGTCGCGGGCTGATTTTTTGGCGGTGGACATCGGCGCTAGTTTAGCACGCGCTGCGTGGTGATTGCCGCGCCTGTGCAAAAGTGGAGAATAGGGGACTGGAGGGCCTATGGCCGAAGCCGCCGAACAATTGCCCGCCCGCGAAGCGATGGAGTTCGACGTCGTGATCGTCGGCGCGGGCCCCGCCGGGCTCGCCGCCGCCATCAAGCTCAAGCAGATCTCGGCCGAAATCAATGTGGTCGTGGTCGAGAAAGGCTCCGAGGTCGGCGCGCATATCCTGTCCGGCGCGGTGATCGATCCGATCGGGCTCGACCGGCTGCTGTCGGACTGGCGCAACGACGAGACGAGCCCGGTGAAAACGCCGGTGACCGACGACCGCTTTTATTACCTGACTTCATCCAGCGCGCTGCGGCTGCCGAATTTTCTGATGCCGCCGCTGATGAGCAACCACGGCAATTATGTCGTGTCGCTCGGCAATGTCTGCCGCTGGCTGGCGCACCAAGGCGGAAGCACTCGGCGTCGAAATCTATCCGGGCTTTGCCGCCGCCGAAGTTCTCTACGACGACAAGGACGCGGTGGCCGGCGTCGCCACCGGCGACATGGGTATCGGCAAGAGCGGCGCACACAAAGACAGCTTCACCCGCGGCATGGAGCTGCGCGCCAAATACACGCTGTTCGCCGAAGGCGCGCGCGGCAATCTCGGCAAGCAGCTGCTCGCGAAGTTTGGATTGGGCGACGGCCGCGAGCCGCAGAAGTTCGGACTCGGCCTGAAAGAATTATGGCAGGTCGCGCCCGACAAGCACAAAAAAGGACTGGTGCAGCATTCGTTCGGCTGGCCGCTCGACGCCTCGACCGGCGGCGGCTCGTTTCTCTATCATCTCGACGACAATCTGGTGTCGGTCGGCTTCGTCGTGCATCTCAACTACGCCAATCCGCATCTGGCGCCGTTCGAGGAATTCCAGCGCTTCAAGACCCATCCGCTGGTTCGCGACACCTTCGAGGGCGGCAAGCGCCTCGCTTATGGCGCGCGGGCTTTGACCGAAGGCGGTTACCAGTCGGTGCCGAAGCTGACGTTTCCCGGCGGCGCGCTGATCGGCTGCGACGCCGGCTTCATGAACGTGCCCCGCATCAAAGGCAGTCACAACGCGATGCTGTCGGGGATGCTGGCGGCCGAGCAATTGGCGATCGCGCTCTCCGCCGGCCGCTCGCACGATGAAATCGGTCTTTACGACGAGGCCTGGCGTACCTCGGCGATCGGACGCGACCTGTGGAGGGTGCGCAACGCTAAGCCGCTCTGGTCGAAATTCGGCACGCTCGGCGGCATCGCGCTGGGCGGCCTCGACATGTGGACCAATACGTTCGGCTTTTCGCTGTTTGGCACCCAGAGCCACGGCAAGCCGGACTACGCGACGCTCAAGCCCGCCGCGCAATGCACGCGGATCGAATACCCTAGGCCGGACGGCAAGCTCACCTTCGACCGGCTGTCGTCGGTATTCCTATCGAATACCAATCATGAGGAAGACCAGCCGCCGCATCTCGTCGTGAGGGACATGGGGCTGCAGAAATCATCCGAGCACGATGTTTTCGCCGGTCCATCGGCACGTTATTGCCCGGCGGGTGTGTACGAATGGGTCGAGGAGGGCGGCGCGCCTAAATTCGTCATCAACGCTCAGAACTGCGTCCACTGTAAAACCTGCGATATCAAGGACCCGAATCAGAACATCACCTGGGTTCCGCCCGAGGGCGGCGGCGGACCGAACTATCCGAATATGTGAGCGCGCACGGCGAATCGGCCACGATGCCGCCACATCGGGTTTTCAACCTCGATCCTGCGTTCGTGGCGGCGTTGTTGCGGCGCAGGCGCAAAAAGTCCATTCTGCGTGTGCCGACGACCGGCGCGCTTTCGCGCCGAGCTTGGCCACATTCCGGTTCATTTGGAGCATCGCCCGTGACGTCTTCGAGATTTTCTCGCATCGCGGCTCGCGCCGTACTCGCTGTTACGGCAGCTTCCATGCCGATCGCGCTGGCGGCGCAGGCCCCTTCGCCGCAAGACCTCACCGACCTCACGGCATCGGGCAGCTATCTCGCCGCGCGCCACGCCGGCCAGCAGCGCGAACCGGGCGCCGCGGCGGCCTATTATCGCGCGGCGCTCAAGCACGATCCGAAGAACGGCGAATTGCTCGACCGCACGTTCCTGTCCTTGCTGGTCGGACGGCGATATCGACGAGGCGGTGCGCTATGCCGAGCGGATTCTGCAAAACGACAAGAACGACAAGATTTCACGCCTGGTGGTCGGCGTGCGTGACATCAAGCTGAAGACAATATCCCGCCGCGCGGCCAGAATCTCGCGCAGTCGATCCGCGGGCCGATTACCGACCTGACCGCGACACTGCTGACGGCGTGGTCGATGGTGGGCGCCAATGATTCCAAGGGCGCGGTTGCGGCGATCGACAAGCTTACCGGCCCGGATTGGTACGCGATCTTCAAGGATCTGCACTCCGGCATGATCCTGGAGCTTGCCGGCAACAACAAGGACGCCGGCATGCGGCTGGCGCGGGCCTACAAGCTGGATTCCTCGGCGCTGCGGGTAGTCGAGGCCTATGGCGGCTGGCTGTCGCGCAACAAGACGCCGCAAGAGGCGTTGGCGGTATTCCAGGCGTTCGACAAAGTGCTGCCGCGGCATCCGCTGGTGGTCGCCGCGATGGATAAGCTCAAGGCCGGCGAGAAGCTGCCGACGCTGGTAAGCTCGCCGCAGGCGGGCGCCGCCGAAGCGCTGTACGGCCTCGGCGCCTCGCTCGGCCGCCGCGGCGGCGAAGACCTCGGTCTCGTCTATCTGCAGCTCAGTCTTTATCTCGCGCCAACTCATCCGCTGGCGCTGTTGTCGCTCGCCGACCTTTATGAATCGCTCAAGAAGCCCGAATTCGCGATCCGAACCTACGAGCGGGTGCCGGCGAATTCGCCGCTGCATCGTAACGCTGCGATCCAGCTGGCCGGCAATCTCGACAGCCTCGATCGCACCGCGGAGGCCAAGAAGCAGCTCGATGGGTTGATTGCACAGCATCCGGACGACCTGGAAGCGGTGATGGCGCTTGGCAATATTTTGCGCGGCCGCAAGGAATTCAAGGAATGCGCCGACGCCTACAGCAAAGCCGTCGCCGCCAATCCGCAGCCGACCAAGTCGGATTGGATGGTCTATTATTTCCGCGGCATTTGTAACGAGCGCTCGAAGCAATGGCCGAATGCGGAAGCCGACCTCAAGAAGGCGCTCGAGTTGTTTCCCGAGCAGCCGCACGTGCTCAACTATCTCGGCTATTCGTGGATCGATCAGGGTAAGAATCTGGACGAGGGCATGGAAATGATCAAGCGGGCGGTCGCGCAACGCCCGGACGACGGCTACATCGTCGACTCGCTTGGCTGGGCCTATTACCGCATCAACAATTACGAAGAGGCCACCAAGCAACTGGAGCGCGCGATCGAACTCAAGCCCGAGGATCCGACCATCAACGACCATCTCGGCGACGCCTACTGGCGGATCGGCCGCACGCTCGAGGCCAAATTCCAGTGGGCGCATGCGCGCGACCTCAAGGCCGACCCGGACGAACTGCCGAAGATTCTGGAAAAACTGCAGAACGGCTTGCCGGACGAGACGTCATCGCAGGCCAAAGCTGCGAAAAAGGACCCGAACGGCGGCTGAGCAAGTTATTTCTATGCCGCTCGCCGAACAGGCGCTGGTCAAAATCAATCTGACGCTACGCGTCCTCGGCCGCCGCGCCGACGGCTATCACACGTTGGAAAGTCTGGTGGCGTTCGCCGACTTCGGCGATCGGCTGACGCTGGAGCCCGGCGGCGATGCGTTCCTTACGGTATCCGGTCCGTTCGCCGCGGCGAGCGGGGCAATAGCCGACAATCTGGTGCTCAAGGCCGCCGTGGCGTTGGCCTCGCGCGTACGGGGTTTGCGGGCCGGCAGATTTTTGCTGGAGAAGAACATTCCGGTGGCAGCTGGGCTCGGCGGTGGCTCATCCGACGCCGCTGCGGCGCTAAGGCTCCTGGCGGTCGAAAACGGCCTGGCGTTCACCGACCTGCGGCTGCACGCAGCGGCGCAGGGGGTGGGCGCCGATGTCCCGATATGTCTGGATATGCGGCCCAAGGTGATGCGCGGGATCGGCGAGGAATTGTCTCCGCCATTGCCATTGCCGAGGCTCCACGCGGTGCTGGTCAATCCCGGCGTCGCCATTGCGACACGCGAAGTATTTGCTGCGTTCGATGTGGGTCATGCCGGCCGCGCCAGCATTGACGACGTGCCGCGTGACTATGAGCCGTTCATCGCGTGGCTTGCCGCGCGCGGCAACGACCTCACTGAGCCAGCGTGCCGGCTGGCACCCGTCATTCGTGACGTGCTTGCGGCCCTGTCAAGCCAGATCGGATGCCGGTTGGCCCGCATGTCGGGCTCCGGCGCGACCTGTTTCGGCCTGTTCGACAGCATCGATAAGGCGGAAAACGCGGCGCGGGCGCTTCGCGCGGCGCAGCTTAACTGGTGGGTGAGGCCGGTCCTGCTTTAGTGGCGGCGCCCCACCGCGAAGTCGACCGCTTCTTCCAGCGCCTGCTTGATCGCGGAATCCGGCGCTAGCGCCAGCGCGTCCTTGGCGATTTCGCCATAGTGCTGCGCCCGGCCGATGGTATCCTCGATGGCATGATGCTTCGCCATCAAGGCGATGGCATTTTCGAGATCGCCGTCGGCGATTTCGCCACGCCCGAGCGTGCGGTTCCAAAATTCGCGCTCGTTCTCCGAGCCGCGGCGGAACGACAGCACCACAGGCAGGGTGATTTTCCCTTCACGGAAATCGTCGCCGATATTCTTGCCGAGCTTGGCAGCCTTGCCGCCGTAGTCGAGCGCGTCGTCGACCAACTGGAACGCGATGCCCAAATTCATGCCGTAGGAGCGGCAGGCGGTCTGTTCCGCCTTCGGCCGGTCGGCCAGCACCGGGCCGACCTCGCAGGCGGCGGCGAACAGTTCGGCGGTCTTGGCGCGGATCACCGCCAGATATTCGTCCTCATTGGTCGCGGTATTCTTGGCGGCGGCGAGTTGCATCACTTCGCCTTCGGCAATCACGGCGGCGGCTGACGACAAGATATCCAGCGCGCGCAGATTGCCGACCTCCACCATCATCTTGAAGGCTTGGCCGAGCAAAAAATCGCCGACCAAAACGCTGGCTTCGTTGCCCCACACCATGCGGGCGGCGAGCTTGCCGCGGCGCATGTCGCTTTCGTCGACTACGTCGTCGTGCAGCAGCGTCGCGGTGTGCATGAACTCGACGGCGGCGGCGAGCTTGATATGGCCGTCGGCGCCGTAGCCGGAGAGCTGCGCCATCGCCAGTGTCAACATCGGCCGCAACCGCTTGCCGCCCGATGAAATCAGGTGGTTGGCGACCTCCGGGATCATCGTCACTTCGGATCCGGTGCGGTCCAGAATGGCGACGTTAACCCGTTCCATGTCTGGGGCCACCTGCCTGGCGAGGCGCTCGACCGAGGCGGCGGACGCACTTTCAAAGGGGACTACGACGGCCAAACGACGTCTCCAGGATTACGCGGATCGAACGAGCATAGAAATGTGTTTGCGGGGCGGCAAGTGTGGAACGCGCGCATAACGAAATTGTGCGCTACCATGGCGCGGTCGCAGAATTCGAGACGAAAAGAGGGGCGGCGTGCGCAGACCGGTTGCCAAAAAAACCGCGGCTAATAACGGTCGCTTCGCGCGCTCCAAGATCGCCGTGCTGGTGCCCTGCTACAACGAGGCGCGCTCGATCGGAAAGGTTGTGAAGGACTTCAAGGCGGCGCTGCCTACGGCGACCATTTTCGTGTTCGACAATAATTCGAGCGATGACACGTCCGCAGCTGCTCTGGCGGCAGGCGCCGAGGTGTTCCAGGAGCCGCACCAGGGCAAAGGCAATGTGGTGCGGCGGATGTTCACTGACATCGAGGCCGACATTTATGTGCTGGTCGACGGCGACGCGACCTATGACGCGCCCAGCGCGCGCCTCATGATCGAGCGCCTGCTCAGCGAACGGCTCGACATGGTAGTGGGCGCACGCGTGCATCGCGAACGTTCCGCCTACCGCGCCGGCCACCAGACTGGCAACCGGCTGTTGACCAGTTTTGTCGCCCAGGTGTTCGGCCGCGCTTTCACCGACATGCTGTCCGGTTATCGGGTGTTCTCGCGGCGTTTCGTCAAATCCTTTCCGGTGCTGTCGGGCGGTTTCGAGATCGAGACCGAACTTACGATCCACGCGCTTGAGCTTGGCCTGCCGGCGGCGGAAATCCCGACGCCTTATTATGCGCGGTTGGAAGGCTCGGAATCCAAGCTCAACACCTGGCACGACGGATTTCGTATTCTTCGCACCGTGTTGAAACTTTATCGATCCGAGCGGCCGCTGCCGTTTTTCTCGGCGATCGGTGCGGCGCTCGCGGCGGTTTCGATCGGCCTGGCGATTCCAATCGTCGTCACATTCTGGGAAACCGGCCTGGTGCCGCGGCTGCCGACTGCGGTGCTGTCGACCGGCCTGATGGTGCTGGCGTTTCTGTCGGTGCTGGCTGGCGTCATCCTTGACACCGTGACGCGCGGGCGGCGCGAGGTGAAACTGTTCGCTTATCTGGCGCAGCGTGCGCCGGGCGAGGAGCGCCGCCGGCGATAAAACGATGCGCGAATTGATCCGAACCAACGACATGGTGCTGGTTTCGGCGGTCGGGGCATTGCTCGACGGCGCCAGGATCAAGCATCTGGTGTTCGATCAGAACATGAGCGTGCTGGAAGGTTCGCTCGGCGTGTTGCCGCGGCGAATTCTTGTCCCTGACGAGGACCTTTTGGTTGCCCGCCGCGTGCTGACCGATGCCGGCCTCGCGCACGAATTGCGCCCCGATGGCGCCTGAGCCGACCGGGCTCGAAATATCGGAAGATGCCGTGCTCGGCGGCCGTTTGCGGCTGCGGCAGCCGCGCAAAGGTCACCGCGTCGGTCATGACGCGATCCTGTTGGCGGCGGCCTGTCCGGCGCGGGCTGGTGAGTTCGCATTCGATCTCGGCGCCGGGGTCGGAGCCGCCGGGCTGGCGCTGGCGAAGCGGGTTGCCGGACTTCGCGTCACGCTGGTCGAGATCGATCCGGCCCTTTGCTCGCTGGCCGACCAGAACGCGCGGCTCAATGGGCTGGCGGATCGCGTTGCGGTTTTGACGCAGGACGTCGTCGGACTAGCCGGCGATGACCGTGCCGACCGCGTGCTGATGAATCCGCCGTTTCATGACGCCGCGCGTTCCCAATTGTCGCCCGATCCGGCGCGGCGGCTGGCTTATGCGGGATCGGCGGAGACCTTGCCACAGTGGGTTTCGGCTGCCGGTCGCTTGCTGCGGACGGGCGGGACGCTGAACTTGATCTGGCGGGCCGATGAACTGTCGATGGTGTTGCAAGCGTTAGCGTCGGGCTTCGGGGCCGTCACGACCTTGCCGGTGCATCCGCAGGCGGGGGCGAACCCAATCCGCATTTTGCTGCGCGCCGAAAAAGGCGGGCGCTCTCCGTCTGCTCACCTTCCGGGTCTGGTTCTCAACGGTGCGGACGGCCGTCCGACGCCGGCAGCCGAAGCGATCTTACGCGGGGGGGAGACTTTGCCGCTGGCGCGAATTTAGGCTGCGTCGGCAGCGCGACGATTCGTTGCCTAGGATTTGCGCCGGCCCGGCACTATTCCGCGCCAACGCCAGACAGCAAGCTGCCGCTTCATCCGCCTCATGGTGCTGTCGCTTAGGTGCGAAAGCCCAATAATCACGCCGATCAACAGAAAGAACATCGTGAGCTTGGGATCCATGGCGCCGCTTCCATTTCAACCGCCTCGAACGGCGGCCTCTGTTGCGTTGCAAAAAGCACGCCAAACGTAAAGATTAGGCAAACATCCGCAGGGCGTTTCGAAAAACATGGCGACGATTTTTCTCGGCCCGACCAGCATCAATTACGAACTCGATGGCGGCGGCGAATGGCTGGTGCTGCTGCATGAGATCGGCGGCACGCTGGAGAGTTGGTCGGCGGTTGCACTGGCTCTGGCGTGGCGGTTCCGCGTGCTGCGCTACGACCAGCGCGGCGCCGGCCAATCCGATAAAATATCGGGAGAGTTTTCGATCGAGCGGCAGATCGACGATCTCGGCGCGCTGCTCGATAAGCTCGGCGCCGATCGGCCGGTGCATATTGCCGGCGTCGCAATCGGCGCGGCGCTTGCCCTTCGCTTTGCCGTCCATGCACCGGCGCAGGTGAAAAGCCTGGTGCTGGCTTGTCCGGCGCCGGGCGTCAGCGCCGCGCGCCGTCAATATGTGGGCCAGCGCGCCGACCTGGTCGAGCGCGAGGGCATGGCCTCGAGCGTCGAGGAACTCGCTGAAGAATTCATACCCGGGCGAGGTGCGGCGTGATCCCGCGGCATTCGCCGCCTACAAGGCGCGCTGGCTTGCCAACGATCCGAAAAGCTACGCGGCGATCAACCGCGCCTTTGCGCATTTCGACACCACGCCGGATTTGCCGAACGTCAAATGCCCAACGCTGGTGCTGGCCGGCACCCATGACCGGCTGCGCCCGCCGGATTTCGTGCGCGGCTTCACCGCCGCGATCCCCGGCGCGCAATACACCGAGATCGATAGCGGCCACATCATGCCGGTACAGGCACCTGAGGCGATGTTTGTCGCGATGCTGGCCTTTTACGACCAAATCGCCGCGCCTGATCAGCCGTGAAATCGCCTTGTTTACCGGCAGACTGCAGGGCTTAGATCATTCGGGAGGCTGCCGATGCCGCCGCTTCTGGTTTCGCCGCTGGTCAAATGGACGATGGTCGCGCTCGGTGGCGCGGCGGCTATCCACTGGGTGGTCAAGGAAGTCCGCCGCATCAATGAAGAGCTCGACAACGCCAAGCGCGCCACGGTGAAAATCCCGCGCGCGCGGCCGTTGCCGACCCTGCGCCGTGATCCGGTGACCGGCGAATATCGTCCTTACTGAATTGGAAACGACGCGCGAAAGCGCGTCAGCGCTTGTGTACCGGCCGGCGGCTGGAGGCCATGGCGCCGAAGAACAGCGTCAGAAATCCCATTCCCAGCAATTGAAATTCCAGCATCGGTCGCTCCCACACTATCTATTTTTTATTTTCGTATGCTGGTCTACCAAACCAGGTTCAATTTCCTGTAAACGGCGGGCGGCTTGACCCGTCAATAGTGGCGCTTCTAGGGTCAACCTCATTCCGTGCTTAACGATTCGTATTCAGACGGCGGCAAATTTGAATCGTCCGGCCACCAATCTCGCTCGCTCCGACAACCTGGATCCGACGCGCTCGTTCCAGGCGCTCATCCTCGTGTTGCAGCAATACTGGGCGGAGTGGGGCTGCGTGATCTTGCAGCCCTACGACATGGAAGTCGGCGCCGGCACGTTTCATCCGGCGACCACGCTGCGCGCGCTCGGGCCGAAGCCGTGGAACGCGGCCTACGTGCAGCCGTCGCGCCGGCCGAAAGACGGACGCTACGGCGAGAACCCGAACCGGCTGCAGCATTATTACCAGTTCCAGGTGATCCTGAAGCCGTCGCCGCCGGACATCCAGGAGCTTTACCTCAAGTCGCTCGCCGCGATCGGCATCGATTCAAAAATTCACGATATCCGCTTCGTCGAAGACGACTGGGAAAGCCCGACGCTCGGCGCCTGGGGGCTCGGCTGGGAGTGCTGGTGCGACGGCATGGAAGTCTCGCAATTCACCTACTTCCAACAGGTCGCCGGCTTCGAGTGCAAACCGGTCGCCGGCGAACTGACCTACGGGCTCGAGCGCCTCGCGATGTACGTGCAGGGCGTCGACAATGTCTACAACCTCAACTTCAACGGCCGCACCGACGACAAGAAAGTGACCTACGGCGACGTGTTCCTCCAGGCCGAGCAGGAATATTCGCGGCACAATTTCGAGCACGCCGACACTGAGATGCTGTTTGCACAATTCAAGATGGCGGAAGCTGCCTGCCAGAAATATCTCGCCGCCGGGTGGGACAAATCCGCCGGCGAAAAGAAGAAGCATTTGATGGCGCTGCCGGCCTACGATCAGTGCATCAAGGCGTCGCACGTCTTCAACCTGCTTGACGCGCGGGGCGTCATTTCGGTGACAGAACGGCAGAGCTATATCCTGCGGGTGCGCGAGCTCGCCAAAGGCTGCGGCGAGGCCTGGCTAGCGACCGAGGGCGGCGGCGCCTAGGCGACCGCTTCGACCAAGCTCGGAAAGCGCAGCAGCGCCGGGATTTCTTTTGCCGCAACCGCAGGGCCAAACAGCTCGCCCTGGCCTTCGGCACAGCCTTTGGCATTGAGAAAATCGCGTTGCGCGGGCGCTACGATGCCGTCAGCAGCGGTTACGAGACCGCGGTCATCGGCGAGCGCGATCAGCGCGTCGAGGATGCGTTCGCCGTCTTTGTCGTTGCCGAGCCGCGCTACCAGGCCGGGATCGAACCGGATAGTATCGAAGCAGAACGGCGGCAACGCGGCGCCGGGACCCGCGCCGGCTCTGCCAAGCGCGATCATCACGCCGGAATCGCGCAATTCCTCGATGGTGTGGTGGATCGTGGAGGTATCGCTGTCGAGCGCGGCTTCGGTGATTTCCAGCTCCAGCCGGGCCGGCATTAGCTCGGTGTCGCCCAGCACTGAGAGGATGCGAAGCCCCAGCGTGGCGTCGCGCCATTGCGCGTCGGCGATCGCGACGCCAAGGGTGAAATCATCGGGCCATTGTGCCGCCGCCTGGCATGCCGCGCGCAGCATGCCATTGCTGGCACCCCGCGTGGTGAAGCCGATGATGCGGCAGGCGGACAGGCTGACCAGCGGCTGAAAATGCAGAGCGACGTTTTCGGGCGGGCGAAACATGGCCCCGCCGTTTTGCCGCCGGAATCCTTGCCGGACCGTTGAATATTTCCTGCAGATTTTCCCGAAGATTTTTTCGATATTCGTTGGGAAATTTATCGCCGCGGTGACTATAGTCACCCCCGTTTCGCGCCTTCCCCGAGAGTCCGCAATGCCCGATCTGCTGCTTGAGTTTCTGTCCGAAGAGATACCCGCGCGCATGCAGGCGCGGGCCGCCGACGATTTGAAGAAAATGGTGACCGATGCACTGGTCGAGGCCGGGCTGGTCTATGAGAGCGCCGCCAGTTTCGTGACGCCGCGGCGCCTCGCGCTGTCGGTGCACGGCGTGCCGGCGCGCTCCCCGGACGTGAAAGACGAGCGCAAGGGCCCCAAAGTCGGCGCGCCGGAGCAGGCGATTGCCGGCTTCGTCAAGGCGGCCGGGCTAAAGTCGATTTCGGAAGCCAAGGTGCAGCAGGACAAAAAGGGTGATTTCTACGTCGCAATGATCGAGAAGACAGGCCGCCCGGCGATCGAGGTCATTGCCGAGATTGTCGTGAAGGTAGTGCGCGCCTTTCCGTGGCCCAAGCAGATGCGCTGGGGTTCGGGTGCACTGACCTGGGTGCGGCCACTGCATTCGATCGTCGCGACGTTCGGGCCGGAAACCGAGGAGCCTGACATTCTCGCGCTCGACATCGACGGCATCAAGGCAGGCGACGAGACGCGCGGCCACCGCTTCATGGCCCCTAGCGCCTTCAAGGTGAAGCGGTTCGCCGACTATGTCGCCAAGCTCGAGGCCGCCAAGGTGGTGCTCGATCCGGCGCGGCGGCGCGACATCATCGCCACCGACGCCAAGAATCTCGCATTCGCGCAGGGATTCGAACTGGTCGAGGATGAGGGTCTGCTCGCCGAAGTCGCCGGGCTGGTCGAATGGCCAGTGGTGCTGATGGGCACGTTCGATCCGGCGTTTCTCGCCATTCCGGGCGAGGTGATCCGCGCCACCATCCGCACCAACCAGAAATGCTTCGTGCTGCGCGATCCCAGAACCAAGAAGCTCGTCAATAAATTCATCCTGGTGGCGAACGAGGAAGCAAGCGACGGCGGCAAGGCGATTATTGCGGGCAACGAGCGGGTGATCCGCGCGCGGCTGAGTGACGCAAAATTCTTTTACGAAACCGACCTCAAGACCAAGCTTGAAGACCGGCTGCCAAGATTTCAGCAGATTGTGTTCCACGAGAAATTGGGGACGCAGGCCGAGCGGATCGAGCGCATCACGCGGCTCGCGAAAGAACTGGCGCCGCTGGTGAAGGCCGATCCGACGAAGGCCGAACGCGCGGCGCAATTGGCGAAAACCGACCTGCTGACCGAAGTGGTCGGCGAGTTCCCGGAGCTTCAAGGTCTGATGGGAAAATACTACGCGCTTGCGCAAGGTGAGGACGAAAGCGTCGCGGCGGCGAGCGAAGAGCACTACAAGCCTGTCGGTCCGGGCGATCGTGTGCCGACCGATCCTGTATCTCTGGCAGTTGCGCTCGCGGATAAGCTCGACACGCTCACCGGCTTCTGGGCAATCGACGAGAAGCCAACTGGTAGCAAAGACCCGTTCGCGCTGCGGCGCGCGGCGCTCGGCGTCATTCGCATTGTGATCGACAACAAGCTGCGGTTGCCACTGAACAGATTTGCCAAAGGCGACCTGCTGCCGTTTTTCGCCGATCGCCTCAAAGTGCAACTGCGTGAGCAGGGCGCACGGCACGACCTAGTCGATGCGGTGTTCGCGCTGGAAGGCCAGGACGACCTGCTGCTGATCGTCCGTCGCGTCGAGGCGCTCGGCAAATTTCTCGACACCGACGATGGCAAGAACCTGCTGGCCGGGGTCAAGCGCGCCTCGAACATCCTGCGCATCGAGGAGAAGAAGGACAATAAGGCATATGCTGGCGCGCCCGATGCGGCGCTGCTGAAGGAGCCGGAAGAAAAAGTGCTGGCCACAGCCGTGGCCACTGCGCGCAAGGACGCCTCCGCCGCCATCGCCAAAGAGGATTTCGCCGCCGCCATGACCGCGATGGCCAAATTGCGTCCGCCGGTAGACGCCTTCTTCGGCAAGGTCACCGTGAACGCCGAGGACAAGGCGCTGCGCGAGAACCGCCTCAAGCTGCTCAACGAAATCCGCGAAGCGACCCGCGCGGTGGCGGATTTCTCCCGCATCGAGGGCTAGCGGAACCGCTGCGCCGCCCGGCTAGTGTGATCCCCGTATCCTTTCATTATTGCAACGGGGAAATACCATGGTCATCGGCGTCGCCCACCTCCAACCGATCGTCGCGCTGCTCGCCGGCATTCTCATCCTGATTATTCCGCGATTGCTCAACTTTATCGTCGCGGCCTATCTGATCGTTATCGGCGTCATCGGGCTCGGCATTATTCACTAGCGAAAGTCGTAAGATAGCCGGGGTTGCGCGGCCACGCGGGGCATGGTCTTAACGGGCAACCCCAAGACCGCCTATGAGCAAAAAGCCCGCGAAGAACCAGAAGGCTAAAGCCGCGCGTGGCGCCAAGAAGCGCCAGGCCGTGAGCAAGGCTGCGCCTAAACCTACCGCGAAAACCGCAAAGGGCACTTGGGTCTATTCGTTCGGCGACGGCAAAGCTGAAGGCAAACCCGGCATGCGCAATCTGCTGGGTGGCAAGGGCGCCGGCCTTGCGGAGATGGCCGGGCTCGGCCTGCCGGTGCCGCCCGGCTTCACCATCACCACCGACGTCTGCACGTTTTATTACGCCAACAAGCAGCAATATCCGAAGGAGCTGAAAGCCCAGGTCGAGAAAGCGCTGGCCCAGGTCGGCCGCATCACCGGCAAGAAATTCGGCGATGGCGTCAATCCGCTGCTAGTCTCGGTACGCTCCGGCGCGCGCGCCTCGATGCCCGGCATGATGGATACCGTTCTCAACCTCGGTCTCAACGACAAGACCGTCGAGGCGCTCGCGAAAAAATCCGGCGACAAGCGCTTCGCCTATGACAGCTACCGGCGTTTCATCACGATGTATTCCGATGTCGTGCTCGGCGTCGGCCATGAGCATTTCGAGGAGCTGCTCGACCGCCACAAGGAACAGCAGGGCTATTCGCTCGACACGGATTTATCCGCCGACGACTGGGCGGATCTCGTCAAGCTCTACAAGAAACGCGTGCAGGACGAGAAGGGCGAGCCGTTCCCGCAAGACCCCCACGCGCAGCTATGGGGCGCGATCGGCGCGGTGTTCGGCTCCTGGATGAATCAGCGCGCCATCACCTACCGCCGCCTGCACAATATTCCGGCGGAGCTGGGGCACCGCCGTCAACGTCCAGGCGATGGTGTTCGGCAACATGGGCGAGACATCGGCAACCGGCGTCGCCTTCACCCGCAATCCATCGACCGGCGAGAAGAAGCTGTACGGCGAATTCCTTATCAATGCGCAGGGCGAGGACGTCGTCGCCGGCATCCGCACGCCGCAGGAAATCACCGAAGAGGCGCGCAAGGAGTCAGGCTCCGACAAGCCCTCGATGGAGAACACGCTCCCCAAGGCGTTCGCCGAATTGAAGCGCATCTACAACCTGCTGGAGCGGCATTACCGTGACATGCAGGACCTCGAATTCACCGTCGAGCAGAACAAATTGTGGATGCTGCAGACCCGCTCCGGCAAGCGCACCGCCAAGGCGGCGCTGCGCATCGCGGTCGAACTGGCCAACGAGAAGCTAATCACAAAAAGCGAGGCGGTGCTGCGGGTCGATCCCGCCTCGCTCGATCAGTTGCTGCATCCGACCATCGATCCTAAGGCCGAGCGCAAGGTACTGGCGACCGGCCTGCCGGCTTCGCCGGGCGCCGCATCCGGCGAAATCGTATTCACCGCCGACGAAGCCGCCCAGCTCAAGTCCGACGGCCGCAAGGTCATCCTGGTGCGGGTCGAAACCTCGCCGGAAGACATCCACGGCATGCATGCGGCGGAGGGCATCCTGACTACGCGCGGCGGCATGACCTCGCATGCCGCGGTGGTCGCCCGCGGCATGGGCAAGCCCTGTGTGTCCGGCGCCGGCAGCGTGCGGGTCGATATCGCCAACCGCACGATGACGGCAGGCGGGCAGAGCTTCAAACAGGGCGAGTTGATCACGGTTGATGGCTCGACCGGGCAGGTGCTTGGCCGGCAAGGTTGCGATGGTTGAGCCGCAGCTGTCGGGCGAGTTCGGCACGCTGATCGGCTGGGCCGACAAGGTGCGCAAGCTCGGCGTGCGCGCCAATGCCGACATGCCGGAGGACGCCCGCACCGCGGTAAAGTTCGGCGCCGAGGGCATCGGCCTATGCCGCACCGAGCACATGTTCTTCGACGAGGAGCGCATCCAGGCGGTGCGCGAAATGATTTTGGCCGACGACGAGAAATCGCGCCGAGCTGCGGTCGCCAAACTATTGCCGATGCAGCGCGCGGATTTCGTTGAGCTGTTCGAGATTATGCGCGGCAAACCGGTGACGATCCGACTCCTCGATCCGCCACTGCACGAATTCCTGCCCCATGGCGACAAGGAGATCGCGGAAGTCGCCAAGGCGATGGGCGCCGATCCGCGCAAGCTGGCCGACCGTGCCAAGGACCTCGCGGAGTTCAATCCGATGCTCGGTTTCCGCGGCTGCCGCATCGCGATTGCCTATCCGGAAATCGCGGAGATGCAAGCCCGCGCGATCTTCGAAGCGGCGCTTGAAGCCGGCAAGCGCACCGGCGAGCCGGTGGTGCCGGAGGTGATGGTGCCGCTGATCGCCACCAAGATGGAATTCGATCTGGTCAAGGCGCGCATCGACGCGATGGCCGCGGCGGTGATGAAGGAGAAGGGCGCGAAGCTCAACTACCAGGTCGGCACCATGATCGAGCTGCCGCGCGCCGCGCTGCTGGCCGGCGAAGTGGCCGAGACCGCCGAGTTTTTCTCGTTCGGCACCAACGATCTGACGCAGACTACCTACGGCATTTCACGCGACGACGCTGCGAGCTTTCTCGGCATTTACACCGCGCGCGGCATTCTGCCGGGCGATCCGTTCGTGTCGATCGATCAGCAGGGCGTCGGCGAACTGGTGAAGATCGGCGTCGAGCGCGGGCGCAAGACGCGGCCGGGCCTCAAGGTCGGGATTTGCGGCGAACATGGCGGCGACCCGGCCTCGGTCGCGTTCTGCCATGAGATCAAGCTCGACTACGTCTCATGCTCGCCGTTTCGCGTGCCGATCGCCCGGCTCGCCGCCGCGCAGGCGGCGCTCGGCAAGAGCGCGGCAAGCCAGGCGTAGTTTATTAGGTCCCGGATACGCTAACGCGTTCCGGATTGCAGTGTTTCACACTGCAACTTTCTTCAGGAAATCTTCGACTTCGCCGCGCAAGTTGGAAACCGCGGCTTCCACGGTTTCCGAGGCGCTCAGCACGGTTTCGGCGGAAGTGCGGGTTTCGCTGGCCGCGCCGGAAACTTCGCCCAACACCGAAACGACGTGGCTGGTGCCACTCGCCGCGCTGGCGACGTTATGGGAAATCTCGCTGGTCGCGGCGTTTTGTTCTTCGACCGAGGACGCCACCGCCGTGGTGTATTGATTGATTTCCTGCATGCGCGCCGCGATCTGGCGAATGGCGCCGACCGCGCTGGTGGTCGAAGTTTGCACGGCTTGAATATGCGCGGCGATGTCCTCCGTCGCCTTTGCGGTTTGCACCGCGAGCGATTTGACTTCGGAGGCGACCACCGCGAAGCCCTTGCCGGCTTCGCCGGCACGCGCCGCCTCGATCGTGGCATTGAGCGCCAGCAGGTTGGTCTGGCCGGCGATGTTGCGGATCAGCTTGATGACGTCGCCGATTTTCTGCGCACCAGCGGCCAGCCCCGCCATCTCGCTGTCGGTCGCGCGTGCTTCGTTGGTCGCCATGCCGACGATGTCGGTGGCGTGAGCCACCTGCCGGCTGATTTCGCCGATCGAGCGCGACAATTCATCGGCGGCGACTGCCGCGGTCTCGACGTTGCTCGATGCCTCGTTGAACGCAGCGACCGCACCCTCGGCGCGCTGGGTGGTCAGGCCGGAGGAGCTAAACAGCGTGACCGCGGTGGCGCGCATGGATGCGGCGCTGTCGCTTACACTCGATAAAAGTTTTTCGACGTGGGGGCGAAACGTCGCAATCGCCTTTTCGGTGACGGCGCGGCGCTGCTCCTGATCGCGAATGGCGGCGCGCTCTTCTTCGGCCTTGCGCTGTTCGGTGACGTCTTCATGGGTGGAGACCCAACCGCCGCCCGCGACCTTTTCATTCTTGGCAAGAACGATGCGCCCGTCGCTGGCCTGCACGTAATGTCCGAGGCTTTTGGTGCCGTGCGCCATGCCCTCCATGATTTTCGCGACATAGGCGTCGACGTCGCCAGAAAACAGCCCGGTATCCTTGCGGTGCTGGATCAGCTCGCGCAACGTGAGGCCCGGCTTCACGATGTTCGGGTCGAGCTTGTACATCTCGATGTAACGCCGGTTCACCAGCGTGATGCGACCTTGCGGATCGAACACGGCAAAGCCCTGCGACATGTTGTCGATCGCGGTGGCCATCCGGCGGCTTTGCGAGTGCGCGCCGCGATAGACCAGCGCCATGACTGCCAACGCGACGATCGAAAGCGCGGCCGCTGCCATGGCAACGCCGGCAATCGTGGTGGGCAGCAAATCCGGCATCGACAGGAGCCTCAAGCGCCAAAACCACCTGACTATTGGGGGTTTCTGCTTGCGATACGGTTAATGTTTAGCTTCGTCCCATAAGTGGGCCGCAGAGCGCGGCCATTTGCACTTTAGTTTGCGCGGCCTGCGGGCCCTGCCAGGCCGCGGTTAACAGCTTCGCAAGGTTAATCAGAGCATAAAAAGCCGTGTCGGATTGTCGCCATCAGGGCGGCTGCACCGGACACGGGCGGGCGTTGTGGCGTTGCGTAATGTCGGGTGTGCGTAGGCGGAGCGAGCGTCCTTTTGCCGTTTTCGGCGTCGGCCTGCTCGCCTTTTCGATCCTGCCAAACCAGATCGGTTTTCAGGATCTCGGCGCGCTGATGGCGCGCCAGCCCGAAGTCGCCGTGCGCTGGCACAAGCACATCATCGCTTCGCCGTTCGGCACGATCCACGCCGCCATGTTCAGCCTGCCGCGGCCGATCGGCACCGGCATTCCAGCGCCGCCGCTTTACGCACTCGCCAGCGTCGACCCGAACGAGATTACGGGTGCGCTCGGACGCGAGGCGCTCGGCGACCCCGGCGCGCCGATGCAATTTCCTTCCGTCAATCGCAAACATAAAGGCGATGCGTTGGCGGCGCGGCCGCGCGAACCGCTGCCACCGCTTGCCGCGCTGCCGCCGGTGGTGGTGCCGCCAGTCGAGAACGAGGTGCAGCCGGGTCCCGCGCCGTCCGAGGGTGACACGCGCTTCGATGAATATAGCGAATACGCGATCCCAACGCAGTCCGATTTGAAAACGCAGACGCCGGACGTCGAATTGCCTTACGTCGATTTGCCGCCGACCGATTTTGCTGCGCTGGGAAAAAGCGACGCCAAGGAGCCCGGCGACAGCCGGCTCTATTTCGGCATCGATCCGATGAGCTCACTGCAGGAAGCGATCTCGCCGTGGCAGCCGGGTGAGGCGCCGATGGTGATGGCGCCGCACGCACCGGCCGATCCCGACATCAAGCTTTCGGCGCTGGTCGTGCCGAATCACGAAGAGCTGATGACCCAGCCGTCCGGCGAGACGGTGGCACCGAAAGGCGAAGTGACCGGCGACGACAAGCGCCCGATGTCGCCAGCCGAGCGGCTCAAGCTCGCCGGCACCGGACGCGCCAAGGCGGAGAAGTGTCTTGCCAACGCTGTCTATTTCGAGGCGCGGGGCGAGCCGGTGCGCGGACAGATCGCGGTGGCGCAGGTCGTGATGAACCGGGTGTTCTCGCCGTTCTATCCAAACGACGTTTGCGGCGTCGTCTACCAGAACGCCCACCGCCATCTGGCGTGCCAGTTCACTTTCGCCTGCGATGGCATTCCCGACATCGTCACCGAACCGGATGCCTGGCTGCGCGCCAAGCGTATCGCCGCCGACATGCTTGACGGCAAGCTGTGGATGCCGGAAGTGGCGAAATCCACGCATTATCACGCTTATTGGGTGCACCCGAGCTGGGTCGGCGAGATGAAGCGGATCCTCAAGCTCGGCGTGCATACTTTCTATCGCCCGCGCAATTGGGGCGACGGTTCCGACGAGCCGAAGTGGGGCGACGCCAAGATCACCGCGGAATTGGCCGCCAAGCTCGAACTTCCGCAATAATCACCGAAGCCATGCGCGGCGCAAATGCGCGGCATCACCAATATTCGTTATGAGCGGATAGCGGCAGCCTATATGTTCCCGCTCCACCCGATTTGGAGACCGCGCCTATGGCCACGCAAGCAATGACCCCGACACGCCGTGGGCTGGCGGACCCCGCTGGTCATCCTGGTGTGCGGCTGCCTGATCGGCACGGTCGGTTACGGACCGCGCGCCTCGCTCGGCTTGTTTCTGACTCCGATGTCGCATGTTTACGGCTGGGGCCGCGATGTGTTCGGTCTCGCTTTGGCCATTCAAGTGCTGGCGTGGGGCACGGTGACGCCGTTCGCCGGCGCGATCGCAGACCGCTTCGGTTCGTTCGTCGTGCTGGCGGTCGGCGCGGTGCTGTACTGCGCCGGCTTCGTGTTGATGGCGTACTCCTCCACGGCCGGCATGCTCAATTTGTCGGCCGGCATCCTGACCGGATTGGGCTGTCGGCGCGACCTCATTCACGCTGATCATCGCGGGATTCAGCAAACTGATGCCGCCGGAATGGCGCAGTCTTTCGTTCGGTCTCGGTACCGCGGCCGGCTCGTTCGGCCAGTTCGTGTTTTTGCCGCTGACCGTCGGCTTTCTGAGCTGGTTCGGCTGGCAGAACTCGCTGATCATCCTCGGCTGCTTTGCGCTGTTGATCATTCCGCTCGCGGTCGCGGTGCGCACGCCGCCGATGGATGTCGCTGCGGCGCCGGGCGGCGCACAGAAACAGTCCCTGCTCCAGGCGCTCAGTGAAGCGTTCGGCCACCGCAGCTATGTGCTGCTCGTGCTCGGATTTTTCACCTGCGGTTTCCAGCTGCTGTTCATCACTGTGCACTTGCCGGCCTATCTGGTCGACCGCGGCCTGTCGGTGAACGCCGGCGGCTGGACCATTAGCGTGATCGGGCTGTTCAACATCATCGGCTCGATCTCGTCGGGCTGGATCATGGAACGGATGCCGAAACGCTATCTGCTGTCGGTGCTCTACGCGTTGCGTTCGCTGGCGGTATTCGGCTTCATCATGCTGCCGGTGACGACCGGCTCGGCGCTGGTGTTCGGCGCCTTCATGGGCCTGTTCTGGCTGTCGACGGTGCCGCCGACGTCGGCCCTGGTGGCCATCATGTTCGGCACCCGCTGGATGGCGACCTTGTTCGGCTTTGCCTTCTTCAGCCACCAGGTGGGCGGCTTCCTCGGCGTCTGGCTCGGCGGTTACCTGTTCGAGCGTACCGGCTCGTATGACGTGATCTGGTGGGGCTCGGTCGCACTGGGCATTGCCTCTGCGATCATCAATTTGCCGATCGTCGAGAAGCCGGTGGTGCGGACCGCACCGGCCGCCGCTTAAGGCCAAGCTCTCGAGACTTGCGCCCGTCAGTGCGGCGGGCGAAAACTGCTTCGCTGACCAGCGAGGCAAGCCGTGGCCCATTTCAAAGCGATTGTGATCGAAAAAACCGAGGGTGGCACCAAGGCCGCGCTCACCGATTTCGATGAAGCCAATTTGATGGACGGCGACGTCACCGTCCGCGTCGAATATTCCACGCGTGAACTACAAGGACGGCCTCGCGGTCACCGGCAAGGCGCCGGTGGTGCGCCGCTTCCCGATGATCGCGGGCATCGATTTTGCCGGCACGGTCGAGAGCTCCATCGAACCCGGCGTGGAAGCCGGGCGACAAGGTGATCCTCAACGGCTGGGGTACCGGCGAAACCCATCTCGGCGCCTATGCCGCGAAGTCCCGCGTCAAGGGCGACTGGCTGGTGCGGCTGCCGGCCACGATGAGCGCGCGCGACGCGATGGCGATCGGAACCGCCGGCTACACGGCGATGCTGGCGGTGATGGCGCTGGAGCGCCACGGACTGAAGCCGGCCAGCGGGCCCGTGGTGGTCACCGGGGCGGCCGGCGGCGTCGGCTCCGTGGCGATCGCGATCCTGGCCAAGCTCGGCTTCACCGTCCACGCCGTCACCGGCCGGCCGCAGGAGGGCGACTATCTCAAGGGCTTGGGCGCCTCCGAGATCGTCGAGCGCAAGGAATTGGCTACGCCCGGCAAGCCGCTGGCCAAGGAGCGCTGGGCTGGCGCGGTGGACTCGGTCGGCTCGACCACGCTCGCCAATCTGCTCTCGATGACCCGCTACGGCGGCGCCGTGGCCGCCTGCGGTCTGGCGGGCGGCATGGACCTGCCGGGCTCGGTCGCTCCATTCATTTTGCGCGGGGTGTGCCTTTACGGCATCGACTCGGTGATGTGCCCGATCGAGCGGCGCCGGGAGGCCTGGAAAAGGCTGGAAAACGACCTCGATCGCCAAAAACTTGCCGCGATCACCAGCGAAATCGGCCTTTCCGAAGTGCCTGAGGCGGCCCGCCGCATCCTGGAAGGGCAGGTCAGGGGTCGGATCGTGGTCAAGATCGGGTAAACATCTTTAGGATTTGGCGACGAAGCGTGGGGCATAATCCGCTAAGTTTGTAGCGTTGGTAGCGTAGTCGGAGTGCGGTCATGTTGCGGGGCGTAGTTGCCGTTGCCGGCCTGTTGGCTGGCGTATTGCCGGCCATTGCCGGGGAGATGAGCGCCGAAGAGGCCCGTCACTTCGTCATCGGCAAGATGTTTTCCTATAGCTGCTTCGAAGGCACCCGCGGCGCCGGCCGCGTGTTTTCCGACGGTTCGGTGGTCGGCACCATCCAGATTCGCGGCGACGGCCCGGTGCGCAACGCCTGGCTTCCCGCCGGCACCATCAAGGTCAAGGAAGAGCGGGTCTGCGCCTCGATGCGAGGCCTGCCGCTTGAGCCCTGTTTCAATCTCGAGCGCCGGGACGCCAACACGTTCCGCGGCGCGATCTCGGGGCTGGGTTTTGCTTATTGCGATTTCACGCGCCATCGCGGCCGCGTGACCTTCGCCGCGCAGGACGAATCCACCGCCACTCCGCGTGCCCACGTGCGCACGCAACCGGTGCAGTTGCGGCCGACTTTGACCGCCGAAAAATCCAACTAAGTCTCAACTGCCCGCCGGAAAGATCATGCCGGTCGTGGTGGCGTGCGCGTAAAGCCTGCCGCCACGATCCTTCAGGTCGCCTTCCGAGGTCGCGATGGTGCGGCCGCGATGAATGATGCGGCCTTCGGCGCGCAGCAGGCCGGTGTCTTTGCTGATTGGGCGCACGTAATTCACTTTAAGCTCGAGCGTGGTCCAGGCTTCGCCTTTAGCGAGAGTTGAGAAGATAGCGCAGCCGAGCGCGCTATCGAGCAGCGTCGCCGCAAAACCGCCATGCACGGTCCCGATCGGGTTGTAATAACGCGCGTCGGGTTGGCCCTCAAACACCGCGCGGCCCTCTGTCACTTCGGCGAGATGAAAATTCAGAATTTCGCTGATCGGCGGATTTGGTGCCTTGCCGGCAATGATGGATTGGAGAAATCCGAGCCCGTCTTGCGATAACAGCACGTCCGGCGTCACCACGCCGTAAGTTTTTTGTGCCACGCCAGCCCCCACCGGTTTGCGGCCGGCACTCTAGCGCGGTTTCCTATTCGAGATCGAGCCGGAACGGATCGGCTTCATAGGCCATGTCGCCATCGCCGATCACGGAAATGGCGCGCATCATGCGGCCGTCGCGCTTGAGCAACTGGTCGGCGATCGAGACGATCCGCGCATTGGGAGTGGCGGTGCGTGAGGCGCGCCGCATCGCCCAGGCGATCTGCGCTTCGTCGCGGTTCGGGTTGAGGGCGCAGGCTGCAACGAAAGCGCCGGCCGTCGAGCGGCTGATGCCAGCATAACAATGCACCACCATTGGTGCGGCGCGATCCCAGCCTTTGACGAATTCGATCAGCCGCGCGACATGCTCCTCGGCCGGCGCTTCATAGCCTTTCATCGGTGCGACGATGTCGTCCATGCTCAGCAGCAGGTGGTTTTCCGTCGTGATAGTGCCGGGCCGCACCACCTGATTGAGATCGCGCATCAGCGTGACGATATGGCGCGCGCCGGTCTCACCGACGGTGTCGTGCAGGCGTGCGAGTGAGCAGACGTGGATCATGCGGCTGGAATCACCTGAGAGCGCGACATTTCTATGGCGACAGCCGCCGCGTGAAAAGGTCAGCCTTGGTCAGCTCTGTCAGGCGGCCCCCGAAGCGCTTTTCCGCGGTGTCAGCGGGCCATGGCACCAGGTAATCGCGCGTCAGCGCCGAGGGCAGCACCGCCGGCTGACCGAAGAACCGCCGTGCCTCCGCCACCTCGAAGCCGGCGAGCCGGGTTGCCTCGAAAAACGCCGCATTGCGGTCGGCCGCCTTGATCAGGTTTCTCAAGGTATCTGGCAGGGTCGGCGGCAGGCCGAACCGCAGATGGATGGCGGCAAGCAGCCGCGCTTCGACCGCCTTGTAGCTGTCGCCGATCACCGCCTTGAACGGCGAGATCATGTCGCCGATCACGTATTCCGGCGCGTCGTGCAACAACACCGCAGCGCGCGATGTCGCATCGAGCCGCGGCATCTTGTGCCGCGCGATCGCTTCGACCAGCAGCGCATGCTGCGCTACCGAATAAATGTGCGCGCCGGTGGTCTGGCCGTTCCAGCGCGCAACACGAGCGAGGCCATGCGCGATGTCCTCGATCTCGACGTCGAGCGGCGAGGGGTCGAGTAGATCGAGCCGGCGGCCGGACAACATGCGCTGCCAGGCGCGCGCCTGCGGCTTTCGCTTCTTCATCGCCGCCGCCGTTTCGCTAACTTGGCGCACTCTTCGTGGCGATGGCATTTGACCAGATGATCGTTGACCATGCCGATCGCCTGCATGAAGGCATAGACGATGGTCGGTCCGACGAACTTGAAGCCGCGCGCGGCCAGCTCTTTTGAAATCGCTTTCGACAGCTCAGTTTCCGCCGGAATATCTTTCGTGGTGCGGAAACGATTTTGTTTTGGCGTGCCGTCGAGGTAGTCCCATAACAGCGCGGAAAAGCCGGGGCCGCTGTCCATGATCGTGAGCCACGCCCGCGCGGAGCCGACCGCGCCCTCGATCTTGGCGCGGTTGCGAACGATGCCAGCATTCTGCATCAGTCTCTCGACTTTTTTCGGCGTGTAGCGGGCGATCTTCTCGGGCTGGAAGCCACCGAACGCTTTGCGAAAGTTATCGCGCTTGCGCAGGATCGTGATCCACGACAGCCCGGCCTGGAAGCCGTCAAGCATGAGTTTTTCGTACAGCGCGCGGTCGTCGAATTCCGGCACGCCCCATTCCTCATCATGGTAGGCGACATAGAGCGGATCATGGCCCGGCCACGGGCAACGGTGGTGCCCGTCGTCGTGCCTGACGGGCGTGGTAATGCGCTCCTTCATGGCGCGGTTTTGGCGCCGCCGGGAAATTCGAACTGCGCCCAGCCAGGCTTCACCGGATAAACCGCGATGCCGCCCGCCAGCAGCGGAGTGTTGGCCGCCAGTGCATCGCTGACCCGGTCGAGCCGTAGCATCGCCAGCCCGCGTTTGTTCGCGGTCGAGCCTAGGACGCCGACTTGCTTCTCGCCTGCCATTACGGGAAGGCCGCTCGACGGCGCGTAGTCGTCATAGGTGATCGGCACCACGCGGTTGCGTGCCGAGGCGCGATGCTCGACGCGTGACACAACTTCCTGGCCGACATAGCAGCCTTTGTCGAAATCGACCCCGGCGAGCTGATCCATGTCGGCTTCGTGCGGAAAGGTGTCGCCATAGCTGAAATCGAGGCCGCCGCGGGGTATGCCCAGCGCGATGCGATGTGCTTCGTAAACTGTCTGGTCGACCAAGGTTGCGCCGAGGTCAGCAGCGGCTTCCGTGGCCAGATGCTGCGGCAGCATCACCCGCGTGCCCAGCGCGACAAGGCGCGGATCGGGATAGGCAAGGCCATATTCGCTCAAGGCGGGCTGGTCCCAAACCGCCATCACACCGAGAATGGCCGACAGGTCCTCGGCGATGACCTTGGCGCGCAATTTGTAGAAGTTGAATTTCTCGACCAGCAGCGGAGCGAGCGCGCGCGGACAATCCAGGAAAAATCCGCTGCCCTCGGCGGGATCGACCTCGGCGACGATGAAATCGGCAATGATCTTGCCCTGCGGGGTCAGCAGCGCGGCAAAGCGGGCCTTGTCGGGCGCTACTTTGGCCATGTCGCCGGTGATCAAGCCATTGAGGAAGGTCCGGCTGTCGTCGCCGGCGACTTTGACCACCCCGCGGTCGGGGAGCAGCGCTGCTTGCATGGAAACACTCTTGCCAGAACCTGCGGCGGAACGTAAGCGCTGCTGAGCCTAGCTCAAGTGCGCCCGAATATGGCCGAAACCTACGATCTCGTTCTCAAAGGCGGCACGCTCGTCAACCACGACGGCGAGGGCGTTCGCGACCTCGGCATTCGTGGCGGTCGCATCGCGGCGATTGGTGACCTGGCGCGGGCACCGGCCGGCGAGACGGTCGATTGCCGCGGCCTGCATCTATTGCCCGGCGTGATCGACACCCAGGTGCATTTCCGCGAGCCCGGCGCGCCGCACAAGGAAGATCTCGAATCCGGTTCGCTGAGCGCCGTGATGGGCGGCGTTACGGCGGTGTTCGAAATGCCCAACACCGATCCTCTCACGATCAGCGCTGAGACCTTGGCGGATAAGGTCAGGCGCGGCCATCACCGCATGCACTGCGACTTCGCGTTTTTCATGGGCGGGACCCGCGACAACGCCAAGGATGTCGACGAACTGGAGCGGCTGCCCGGCTGCGCCGGCATCAAGGTGTTTATGGGGTCGTCGACCGGGTCGCTTTTGATCGCGGATGACGACGGTCTGCGTGCGGTGTTGAAAAACATCCGGCGCCGCGCCTCGTTCCATGCCGAAGACGAGCCGCGTCTCAACGAGCGCAAGAACTTGCGCGTCGAGGGCGATCCGCGCTCGCACCCAGTTTGGCGCGATCCCGAAGCCGCGCTGAAGGCGACGCGGCGGCTCATCAAGATCGCGCACGAAACCGGCGCACGAGTCCATGTGCTGCACATTTCGACCAAAGAAGAAATGGAATTTCTCGCCGACCATAAAGACGTCGCCTCGGTCGAAGTGACGCCGCACCATCTGACGCTTGAAGGACCGGAATGTTATGAGCGGCTCGGCACTCGCGCACAAATGAATCCACCGGTGCGCGACGCCGCGCACAAAACTGGCATCTGGCGTGGGCTTGAGCAGGGCGTGGTCGACGTGCTCGGTTCCGATCACGCGCCGCACACTCGCGAGGAAAAAGCTAAGCCATACCCGTCGAGTCCATCGGGCATGACCGGAGTTCAGACTCTCGTGCCTATCATGCTAGACCACGTCAACGCCGGCCGTCTTTCGCTCGCGCGCTTTGTCGACCTCTCCAGCGCCGGTCCGGCGCGATTGTTCGGCATCGCACGCAAGGGCCGCCTTGCGGTCGGCTACGACGCCGACGTCACGGTTGTCGACCTGAAGCGGCAGGAAACCATCACCGATCGCTGGACTGCCTCACGCGCCGGCTGGACGCCTTACGACGGCAAGCGCGTCACCGGTTGGCCGGTCGGCACTTTCATTCGTGGCCACAAGGTTATGTGGGATGGAACTTTAGTAGCGGCAGGGCAGGGCGAGCGCGTTCGCTTTCTGGAAACGCTCGCCAGCTAAATCGGCATACGTCTGAGTTTTCCCCAGACGTTTTTAGCATATGTGACCTGTGGAATTGAAAATGCCGGAGTTCGGTGTTTATGCCAGTACGATCGGGGGATACCGGTGTCCGCCCCGTTGGGCGGCGCCTGGGTGAGGGGACATGAGCGGCGATCTCATATCGCTCCGCATGCTGGTGATTTCGGCGTTTCGGCCGGCCCGCGAGATATGGCGGCAGGGCGCGGCGCTGGCGTCGGTGCCGATCGAATGTCTGGAAGCCGAGCCGACAGAGGTGGCGCCGCTGCTCAGCAAAGGCGGCTTCGACATCGTCGTGCTGGACGCCGCGCTGGCGGATCCCGACCGCGACAACGCCATCAAACGCGCCCGCGCGCTCAAGCCGCTGCCCCTAATCGTGATAGTGGGCGGCAGCGCCAATAGCCGCTTTGAGGGTGTCGATGCGGTCCTCGACAAACCCGATGGCGTCGAGGAGGCGCGCGCGCTGGTCGAGCGCTGCGTGCGGGTGAAGCTGCCGATGCGGATGCTGGTGGTGGATGATTTCAGGAACGATGCGTAGCATCGTGCGCAAGATATTGTCGGCATCCCGCTATACGCTCGACGTGTCGGAGGCCGAGGAGGGTATCGCCGCGCTCAATCTGCTTTCGGCCGGCAAAGCCGACATCGTGATGCTCGACTACAACATGCCGGGCTTCAACGGCTTCGAGACGCTGTCGGAGATCAAGCGGGTGGCGCCGCGAGTTGCGGTCGTGATGATGACGTCGACGATCGACGAGGGCGTTGCCAAGCGCGCGGTGGGATTAGGCGCTATCGCGTTCCTGAAAAAGCCGTTTTATCCGGCCGATATCGACGCGGTGCTCGACCGCCACTTCGGGCTGAAATAGCGCCGCGCTTCAATTACTGGCGCGGCCGCTCGATCGAAAATTCGCCGTTGCGGATGCGGGTGCTGAGGTTGTCGGCGTAGACCGCCGTCGCCTCCTCGCCATAGGTGGTGACGAGTTCGGCCAGCGCCGCGAACAGGCAGGCTTGCGCCAGGCAGTCGCCGTCGATGCCATCGAGCCGGGCTTCGGTCCAGGCTTCGTTCAGATAACCGAGCGCCGCCCGCTTCTGTTCGTGATCCGGCGTTGGCTCGCGTGAAGAAATTGAGCGCCCTACAGTTCTCATCCCCGACCTGAAAAATAGGCGCCGCATCCGACGCCGCCCCACATCGCGGACGTTAGCATGCGACCTCGGGCCAACCAGCCGCAAGTCGTTTAAAGGTTAACTCTGGGGATTAATCGGATTAGTTGGCGTATCGGGCCGTGATATCGCGGGCGATGCGGGCGCCCTCGTCGAGATAGCGACGCACGGCGATGTCGGCGGCCGGCGTGCAGCTTCGATAAGTCTGCTGGAACCCGCGATAACCACGGTTAAAGCTCGCCACGATTTTTTGCCGCCGCTCGCCGCTGGGCGCTTCGGCGTCGATCAGCGCCTGCATTTCGTTCCGCCATTTGGCGCCTTCATTTGCTCCGCAAATCGCCCGCAGGTAATGCAGCGCGCCAAGGATTTCCGACAGGCGTTGCAGGTCGTTGTCAAACGGCGCCGGGCCGCCCTCGACCGCCCGCGCGGGCGCGGCGAGCAGAAGCATGGCGACGGATGCGGCGATAAGAGGTTTCATGGGAATCGATGACCGAGATATGCCTCTCCTCCGCGTGACCGGCAAGGCAGGCCGATTTGTGGCTGCGGAGGTCAAGACCCCGGCCCGTCGAGCCGGGCGAGGGCAGCGGCGGCGATCTCGGCCAGGCCTTCGGTGGTGCGCAACGCCTTAATTTCGTCGACGCCCACCCACCGCGCTTCGGCAAGCTCCTCGTTAAGGCGGGGCTCGCCGCTGCGCCAGCGCGCCGCAAAGCACAGAATCACAAAGTGACGTTCGGCCCGTCCCGATTTGTCGCGCAAGATGGCTTCGCGATGGCCGGCCAACGCCTCAGGCTCGATTTCGAGCGCGGTCTCTTCGCGCACCTCGCGCTTGACCGCCTCTGTCAAGGTTTCTCCGGCTTCCACGACGCCGCCTGGCATGGTGAACAGGTCGAGCGCGGGCTGGCGGGCGCGGCGCACCACCAGGATTTTTCCGTCTCGCGCGATCGCAGCGCTCACCGCGAGAAACGGGCGATCAGGATAGGCTCGCGGATCATTCACGGGGATCGGCGTTCCATCAACAGGTCGACGGCAGCCTGTGGCGCATCGCGCTCCTGCTCGGTCGTGGTCTCGCCGTTGATGACGGCGCCGGCGCGCGCCACCAACGGCTTGAGCCAGGTGGCCGATTGCTCGGCGAGCTTCGCCGCCGCTTCAGCTGGCAGATCGGCCCGCATTGTGGCGCGCGTCGTCTCGAGCACCGCGGTCATGGTGTCGGCCAGCGTCTCAAGGCAGTGGCGCACCACCGGATCGGCATTCTGATAGGCGATAATGGCGAGCGCGCGATCCTTGAACCGCGACGCCGCGAAGTGCTCGCGATAACTCATGGGCTTCCATGCCAGAAAATCCTCGATGCAGTCGGGGCAGGCCGACAGCAATTCGAGCAGCATGATCGCTTCGTTGAAGTGATTGAGATAGTCGGTGGCGAGGCCGGTAATGGGATTAATATTGGCCTGCGCCAATAGCGCAGCGTCCATCGGGCTGTCCCGTTTCTCAGCCGGCGACGTCATGCCTAAAATCCCATCCCCCGCATTGCAGTGTTATAGGCGATGGTTAAATCGGCCTTAAGTCAGGGCCGCAAGGAGCCGTCATAAATGTGCGGGCGTTACACCCTCACAGTCTCACCTCAGCAATTGCGGGATATATTCGGCTACCGGCAGCAGCCGAATTTCCCGCCGCGCTATAATATCGCCCCGACCCAGCCGATCCCGATCGTGCGGCTCGTCGATGGCAAGCGTGAGTTTGTGCTGGTGCGCTGGGGCCTGCTGCCGGCTTGGGTCAAGGATCCGAAAAATTTCGCGCTGCTGATCAACGCTCGCGGCGAATCGGTGATCGACAAGCCGGCGTTTCGCGCGCTGATGCTGCGCCGCCGCTGCCTGATTCCGGCCGACGGCTTTTACGAATGGCGGGCGCGAGGAAAAATCAAACAGCCCTATTACGTCCGCCGCAAGGACAGCGCGCCATTCGCTTTTGCCGGCTTGTGGGAGATCTGGACCGGGCCGAATGGCGAAGAGTTGGAAACCGCGGCGATTGTGACGACTTCCGCCAACCAAACGTTGGCTCCGATCTATGAACGCATGCCGGTGGTCGTGCCGGAGTCGGCGTTCGAGCTCTGGCTTGATGCCGCTGCTGCCGATCCGCAAACCGCGTCCACGCTGATTGTGCCGGCGCCGGACGGCCTGCTGGAAGCCCATCCGGTCGGCCCGCACGTCAATCGCGTCGCCAACGACAATCCGGCGCTGATCGAGCCGGTCGCCGAACTGCCGCCGGTGCCCGCAAGCACGAGCGGCCGTCGCGCCAAGCCGGCAGCCAAACCGGACGACGGGCAGGCCTCGCTGTTCTAGATGACCTTGCCGGGATTGAGGATGTTGTTGGGATCGAGCGTGCGCTTGAGCGTGCGCATCAGGTCGAGCGCTACGGCGTCCTTGTACTCCGGTAGCTTGTCGCGCTTCATCACGCCGACGCCGTGCTCGGCGGAAATCGAGCCGCCGAGCTTCTTGACGATGGCGAACACCACCGCATTGACCTCGTCCCAGCGCGCCAAGAATTGCTCCGGATCGGCGCCGAGCGGCTGGGTAAGGTTGTAGTGAATGTTGCCGTCGCCGGCGTGGCCGAACGGCAGCGGCAGCGATCCCGGAATAAGTTTGGTCACCGCGGCATTGGCCTGCGCAATGAAATCCGGAATGGCGGCGACCGGCACCGAAATGTCATGCTTGATCGAAGCGCCGACCCGGCGCTGCACTTCGCCGAACAGTTCGCGGATCAGCCAGAAGCCCTTGGTCTGCTCGAGGCTCTCCGAAATCGTGGCGTCGAGCACCAGGCCCTTTTCCGCGCCAGTGCCGAGGATATCTTCCATCGTGGTGCGCAAGCCATCGCGCTGCTGCGACGACAACTCGATCAGTGCGTACCAGGGATAAATCTTGCCGAGCGGGTCGCGGATGTTGGGAAAATGATCGAGCACCGCCTGGATGCCCCGGCGCGCCATGATCTCGAAGCTGGTCACTTCGCCGGCGGCGCGCTCCTGCGCGATATTGAGCAGATCGATCGCGGCCTGCGGATCGTCGACGCCGGCATAGGCGGTTTCGACCGAGCGCGGTCGCGGCACCAGCCGCAACACAGCGGCGGTGATGACGCCGAGCGTGCCTTCCGAGCCGATAAAGAGATTCTTCAGGTCGTAGCCGGTGTTGTCTTTCTTGAGCTTGTTGAGGTTGTTGAGGACGCGGCCATCGGCCAGCACCACTTCGAGCCCGAGCGCGTGGCTGCGCGAAACGCCATGTGCGACCGCGGCAATACCGCCGGCATTGGTCGAAAGATTGCCGCCGATGGTGCAGGTGCCTTCAGACGGCAGCAACTGCGGGTAGAGCCGGTCCTGTGCCGCCGCTGCCTCGCGGGCGTGCTGCAAGGTGACGCCGGCCTCGCAGGTCATGGTGTTGGAGACGGCGTCGACTTCGCGGACCTTGTCGAGCCGCGTCAGTGACAACACAATTTCATTGTGGTGCGGGATCTGCCCGCCAACCAGGCCGGTATTGCCGCCCTGCGGCACGATTGCCGTGCGGGTTTCGTTGGCGAGCTTGAGGATGGCGGCGACTTCGGCGACCGAGCCGGGCCGCAGCACCATCGGCGAATGGCCGCGATAGAGGTCGCGCATTTCGGTCAGATAGGCCGTCTGCATCTGCGGGTCGGTGATGGCGTATTTGGGGCCGACAATGGCCGCAAAGCGCGCCAGCAGTTCGGCCGCCGGGACAGGTTTGCTTTGCAGATTCATGACCGAGGGTCACCTGTTCGGGGCGCCGCCGCGCGCTGCAGCCGGTCATTGATGGCTTCGCCCAGACCTTCGCGCGGCACCGTCATCACCGCAATGGTCTTGGCGCCCGCGGCGTCGAGCGTGCGCAAATACGAAAACAGATTGGCGGCGGCTTCGATCAGGTCGCCGCGCGGCGAAAGATTGAGCGCGGCGGTGTCCGCGGCTGCACCAAACGCCAGCAGAGTCTCGCCGGATCGCGCATGATCGGCGTCAAGCCGCAAGGCGGCTTTGGGCGCGTAATGCGAGGCTAGCATGCCAGGCGCCAGGGGCGTTTCGTCGCGACCTTGCAAATCGGCTGGCGGCTCGGCCAGCGCATGGCCGAGCCTGCGTTCGATGTCTTCGCGCGCCAGGCCGCCGGGCCGCAGCAACGAGGGGATGGTTCCGAGGCACGATACGATGGTGGATTCAACGCCCACCGCGCAGGGGCCGCCATCGACGATGAGATCGACGCGCCCGCGCAGGTCCGCCATCACATGCGCGGCGCTGGTTGGCGAGATATGGCCGGACCGGTTGGCCGACGGCGCGACAATTGGTTTGCCGAATGCGGCGAGCAATTCGCGCGCCACCCGATGCGACGGCACGCGCAGCGCGATGCTGTCGAGCCCGGCCAACGCCAGATCCGCCACGCCATTATTGGCGCGCTTGGGCAGGACCAGCGTCAACGGTCCCGGCCAGTATTCTTTGGCAAGCCGCTCCGCATCGGCGTCGAAGATGGCGAGCCGTCGCGCCGCGGCGAGATCGGCGACATGGGCGATCAGCGGATTGAACTGCGGGCGTCCCTTGGCGGCGTAGAGCCGCGCGACCGCCTCGCCATTGCCGGCGTCGGCGCCGAGCCCGTAGACCGTCTCGGTCGGGAACGCGACCAGCCCGCCCGCCGCGAGGACGCGCACTGCGGTGGCGGTTGCCTCGGCGCCCGCGCTCATCGTCTTGGTTACCGAGTTCTACCGTCATCGCCTGTCCGGGCCGCGCAGCTTGCGGCTTGCAGTGGGTCGGGGTTATAAGCCGCCCCTTAGTCGGAGTGTAGCGCAGTCTGGTAGCGCACCTCGTTCGGGACGAGGGGGTCGCAGGTTCAAATCCTGCCACTCCGACCATTTCATCCGATATTCCCGGCCTTATCAGCGCGTCCGACCGCGGCCCTGCGCCACTTTCTCTTGTGCGAGGCTGGGGCCGCCGCGTAACGTCGCGGCAGGAAAAACGGCCGGCCAATCCAATGGCCGGGGCAAGGGAGGATTACATGACGACAATGACCGGCCTCGGGTTACGCGCCGCTATGATTCTGGCGCTCGGCGTGCCGCTTGCCATGACCAGCGTACAGGCCGCCGATTATCCGGCCCGCTCGCCGCACATCATCGTCGGCTATCCCGCTGGCGGTTCGACCGACATCTGCGCGCGCATATTTGCGCAATGGCTGGGCGAGCGGCTCGGCCAGACCTTCGTCGTCGAAAATCGCCCCGGCGCCGGCAACAATATCGGTACCGACGCGGTCGCCAAGGCGGCGCCCGATGGCTACACGATCCTGTTGGTCAATCCGGCCAATACCATCAACGCGACGCTTTACAAGAAGCTGACCTTCAATTTCCTCAAGGATATCGATCCGGTCGCGGGCTTCATCCGCGTGCCGAACGTGATGGAGGTCAATCCGGAGGTCCCGGCCAAGACCGTCGCCGAATTCATCGCCTACGCCAAAGCCAATCCCGGCAAGATCAACGTTGCATCGTCGGGGAACGGCACCTCGATCCATCTGTCCGGCGAGTTGTTTAAGATGATGACTGGCATTCAGATGGTGCACGTGCCGTACAAGGGCTCGGCCCCGATGCTGACCGACCTGCTCGGCGGCCAGGTGCAAGTCACGTTCGACAACCTGCCGTCCTCGATCGGCCACATCAAGGCCGGAAAATTGCGCGCGCTCGGCGTCACGACGGAAAAGCGCTCGGCAGAATTGCCGGACGTGCCGACCGTTGGAGAAACCGTGCCGGGCTACGAAGCCAGCGCGTTTTTCGGTTTTGGCGTGCCGCATGGGACTCCGAAGGACATCGTCGATCTGCTCAACAAGGAGATCAACGCGGCGCTCAAGGACGACAAGATGGTGGCGAAGCTCAAGGAGCTCGGCGGCATTCCGATGCCGGGCTCGGCGGCCGACTTCGGCAAGGTGCTCGCCGACGAGACTGCGAAGTGGGAGAAGGTGGTCAAGGCCGCCAACCTGTCGATCGACTAACGGTCATTGATGTAATACGCGGCGGCGTTGGTGGCGCCGCCGCCGATCACGCAGGGCAGGCCGAGTTCGATATGCCCGGTCGCCGCCGCGGCGACGCAGCCGACCGCCAGCGCGCCCTGGCCGACTTTGCCCCAAGTCGACATTTCACGCTTGTAGGCCGGGCCTTTCATCTTGAGCTGTTCGATAGCGGCCAGCGCGTCCTTGCGCATGCGCCCGGCGTCGGCGGTTTCGGCAGCTTCGATGATCTCGCCAAGGATCGCCGCGGTTTCCTTGTTCTGATGCTTGCCGTCGCGGACATGTTTGAGCGCCGCCATCAGCTCTGGATCGCGCGCCGCGTTCACCGCCAGCGTGTATTTGGCCATGCTGCCGACCGTCAACCGGTCGACGTCGTCCTTGTTTTTCGACCAAGGCAACAGCTCGACCATGCGCATGACCGGCGCATAGGAACCGCTGGCGAGGTAATAACCCCATAACGTGTCGAGCAACATCTGAGTCGGCTCGAGGACGGGCCTTTTCCTGGGCTGGCCTTTGTCGAACCAGTCGACCTTGAGGGCGTCGCGCATGCGCTGGAATGTGGTCGGGCTTGGCGTGATGCTCAACTCATCGAGCACCGGCAGCGTGCCGTCGAGATATTGCGCGATCATCGCCGCGCGGCTCGGCATTTCAGGTGCGACCCCCCGCAGCAATTCCTTCCAATGCGGATGGCCGGAATAGGCGATGCCGCGCACGATCGCCCATTGGTCCTCGTCACGCACCGGCAGCATCCTGCGGATCAGTGTTTGAGCGTTGTCCGGATGCGTGCCGATCAGGCCGGCGATGAAACCGACATAGACGCCGGCGGCTTCCGGCTCCTTGAAGGCGCCGTGGTAGCTCAGCGCGCGAATCGCCACCGGCGCTTGCGCGGCCGGCCGCTCGGCGCGGTAGCCGTTGATCCAGTCGATGGTCGATGGCAGCGAAGCAAATGGCGACGGCGCGTTCGCCGCAACCGCGCTTGAGATCGACAGCAAGCCGCTGACCGTCATCGCGATAAAGCGCATCGTCCCCTCCGGTGTCGGATGCATCGGGCGCAGCAGACCAAGTGAGGCGGACTATTTCGGGGGCGGGCGGCGGCGAAGTCGTGGCGCAACCAAGGCGGCCGGTGGAACGAAACGCCAACGGCTGCCGAAATCCGTTGACGGCACGCGAGGGACAAGGCCATTGGTGAAGCGATGGCCGACGACATTCCCTTCAATAAAACCCTCGATCTGGAGCCGGACACGGTGGACGAGCCGGCGCCCGGCGTGCGGCGCGTGCTTGCCAACAATCCGGGGCCGTTCACCTTCAAGGGCACGCTCTCTTACATCATCGGCCGCGGCAAAGTAGCGATCGTCGACCCCGGTCCCGACGACGAGCGCCATATCGCGGCGCTGCTCGACGCGGTGCGCGGCGAGACCGTCACGCATATTTTCGTCACCCATACCCATCGCGATCATTCGCCGGCGGTGCCGACGATCAAGGCCGCGACCGGCGCCACGGTTTACGCGGAAGGGCCGCACCGCGCCGCGCGTCCTCTGCATATCGGCGAGCACAATCGGCTCGACGCTAGCGCCGATCACGATTTCAAGCCGGACGTGGCGTTGCGCGACGGCGAGGTTGTCAGCGGCGACGGCTGGGCCATCGAAGCGGTTGCGACGCCCGGCCACACCGCCAACCACATGTCCTATGCACTGAAGGACAAAAACATCCTGTTCGCCGGCGATCATGTAATGGCCTGGGCAACGTCGATTGTCGCGCCACCGGACGGCTCGATGAGCGACTACATGGCTTCGCTGCACAAGCTGGCTAAGCGCAGCGAGGCTCTCTACTTCCCCGGCCACGGCCCGGCGATCCCGGACGCGCCGCGTTTCGTGAACTTCTATATCGAGCACCGCCGCGCGCGCGAAGCTTCGATCCTGCACCGGCTCGGCAAGGGTGCGGCTGACATCCCGGCCCTGGTGCGCGCCATCTATATCGGGCTCGACCCGCGGCTGACCGGCGCCGCCGGTCTTTCCGTGCTGGCGCACCTCGAGGATTTGGTGGCGCGCGGCATCGTCCATACCGACGGCGCGCCTTCGGTCGACGGCAGTTACCGGCTGGCCGGCTGACGTTTCGGCGGCGGCTTGCGCTCGACCTTTTCCGGCTCCGGCTTCGGCTCTGGTCCGGCGACGCTGGCAGCCTCATCGATATCGTCCAGCAAGGCCAGCACGCGGGCGGCGTTGGCGCCGAAGTCGTGGAAGCCGTAGCGCGAGGCGGACCGCACGTCGACTTGTGCGCCGGTGCCGAGCGGACTGACGCGGATCGAGACGTCGTCGCGAAAGCCCATGATGGTTGTTCGCGCCACCGCTTCGATAGTACCGTCACGGCGGCCGGGCGCCGGAGGGCGCGCGTCGATCACCACCCAGCGGCGCTTGGTGATCACCGACATCACCGCGTCATACGTCATTTTCGGATTGGTCAACACCTGTAGCGGCACGATGTTGGGATAGGCGGCCTGCTGCAGCGGCGCGTTGCGCGCGCGCGGGTACTCACTGCTGCCACGCGGCCGCAAACGCGCTGCTACCTCGAAGCGCGGCGGATTGGCTGGATCGGTGGTGATGTCTGCGATCGCCGGCAGCTTGTACGCTTTGACGGCGAGATAGCCAGGATAGGCCAACAGTGCGCAGCCGATCAGAAATCCCGTCGCCGCGCGCCCGATGCCGCCCAATCCCTGCCGCCAGATCGGCACCGAAGCCGCCAGGGCGAACAAAATAGCGAGCGCCGCGAAGATCAGCGCGGCGGCAAAGGTCGCCAGCGAAGGCACGATCTCGAGAAAACCGGAGCGCAGGATGATGACCGACAGCCCGGCCGTTGCCAGCGAAAACCAGCCCAGGCGGCTCGACCAGGATGCGAGCCTTGAAATTGGCTCCTCGGTGAACGGGCGGCGCAACATGACGGGAGGGATAATGGCTCGGCGCCGCGCAAGCAATGCTATTTGCAATTCTATTCGGCGATTACTCCGCCGCAATGCTATTCGGCAGCTTGTACGCCCGGCAGCACATAATCCTTGAATTGCTTGCGCAACGCGGTTTTGAGAATTTTGCCGGTTGCGGTGTGCGGGATTTCCTTCACGAACACCACATCGTCCGGCATCCACCATTTGGCGATCTTGCCCTGCATGAAGCCGATGATGTCTTCCTTGCTGGCGATCTGGTCTTTCTTGAGCACGATCACGAGGAGTGGCCGCTCATCCCATTTCGGGTGCGAGACGCCGATCACCGCGGCCTCGGCGACTTTCGGATGGCCGACCGCGAGATTTTCCAGGTCGATCGAGGAAATCCATTCGCCGCCGGATTTAATGACGTCCTTGGAGCGGTCGGTAATCTGCATGTAGCCGTGCGGATCAAGGGTGGCGACGTCGCCGGTATCGAAGAAACCTTCGTCGTCGAGAATATTGGCGTCGGCTCTGAAATAGGCGCGCGCCACCGCGGGTCCGCGAACCTTGAGCCGGCCGAACTTCTTGCCGTCCCACGGCAGCCGCTTGCCGGCGTCGTCGGTGATCTTCATCTCGACGCCGAATGGCGGATGGCCCTGCTTCTGCTGGATGTCGAGCCGGGCTTCGCCGGTCAACCCGGCATATTCCGGCTTCAGGCTGCCGAGCGAACCGAGCGGGCTCATTTCGGTCATGCCCCAGGCGTGAATGACCTGGACGCCGTATTTGTCCTGGAAGGTTTGCGTCATCGCGCGCGGGCAGGCCGAGCCGCCGATCACCACCCGCTTGAGATAAGGCAGCTTGGCTCCGGTCTTTTCCAGATCTTGCAGCAGCATCAGCCATACCGTCGGCACCGCCGCGGTGAACGTCACCTTGTAGGTATCGAGCAATTCATAGATCGAAGCGCCGTCCATCTTGGCGCCGGGCAACACGAGCGAGGCGCCGACCATCGGCACCGAGAACGCCAGCGACCAGCCATTGGCGTGGAACAGCGGCACCACCGGGAGAACGACGTCGGTGGCGGCCAAGTTCTTTGCATCCGGCAGCGACGCCATGAAAGCGTGCAGCACGTTCGAGCGGTGCGAATAGACGACGCCTTTGGGATCGCCGGTTGTGCCGGAGGTGTAGCACATGCCGGCCGCGGTCTCTTCGTCGAACGACCGCCATTCGAAGTCGCCATCGACTTCGGCGATCCATTCTTCGTACGGCACTGCATTCTTGAGCGTGGTTTGCGGCATGTGGGCGCGGTCGGTGAGGATGATGTAGCGCTCGATGGTCTTGAGCTTGTCGGCGAGTTTTTCGATCAAGGGCACAAAGGTCGTGTCGAGCATCATCATGCGGTCTTCCGCATGATTGACGATCCAGGCGATCTGGTCGGGAAACAGCCGGGGATTGACGGTGTGATAGACCGCGCCAACGCCGAGAATGCCATACCAGGATTCCAGATGCCGCCAGGTGTTCCAGGCCAGCGTCGCAACGCGGTCGCCAAGCTTGATGCCGTCACGGTCCAGCCGCTGCGCCACCTTGAGGGCGCGCGCGCGAATCTCGGCGTAATTGGTGGTAACAATCGGGCCTTCGATCGAGCGCGTAATCACCGGCCGGTTGGCATGATAGATCGCGGCATGATCGATGATGCGATGGCACAGCAGCGGCCAATCTTGCATCAATCCCTTCATGGCGTGTCCCCTCGCGTTTGGCTGCCGGCTTAGCGCCGCGCTTACCAAGGCGTAAAGTTAATAGCCTCGATTGGCCGCGCGCAACCGCCAATATCGAACCGGGTTCGCCGGTTCGACTTGTAAGAACGGTGGCAAGGCTCGTAAATGCGGCCATTGGCTTGAAAAGCGGAGATCAAAAAGGGTGAGGGCGCTTTTCGCCGGTTTGGCGGTGGTCGTTTCACTGGGCGGCGTAGCGGCGGCGGGCGATGTTCCGCTGCCGCGCCCGCGGCCCGTTATTGCCACAGAGCCGCAGAGTTACGCCGAGGCCGCGGCCGGGCTGTCGCTTCCCGCCGAGATCACCAGCGAGCCGTCGGCCTGTCGCGCGCGGCTTGATGCCATCGCGGTAGTCGAAGCTGTGCCGCGTCTGGCAGGGCCTGGCGAGTGCGGCGGCGAGGACATGGTGCGCCTCACCGCGGTGAAGTTGCCGAACAACACGCAGATCAATATCTTGCCGGCGCCGGAACTGCGATGCGAGATGGCGGAGTCGGTCGCGGCCTGGTTGCGAGATGACGTGACGCCAAAGTTTTCGGAATCGCCGCTTACCTCGATCGCCAATTTTGACTCGTACGAATGTCGCGGGCGCAATCGCATTCTCGGCGCCAAGGTCAGCGAGCACGGCAAGGGCCTGGCGCTGGACGTGCGCGCCTTCAAGCTCGCCGACGGCACGGTGATCGACCCGACCGACGTTCGCGTCTCGCATGATTTGCGCGATACGCTGCGCGAAGGCGCCTGCGCGCGGTTCACCACCGTGCTGGGACCGGGCTCTGACGGTTACCACGAGAGCCACATTCATCTCGATGTGGCCGCGCGGCGCGGCGGCTATCGGATCTGCCAATGGGCGGTGCGCGATCCGCCGCCGGTGACGGCGAGCATCCCTCTGCCGCAGCCAAGACCGGCAAATCTGGACGGACCGGGAGCCGAGGGCGGCACGGGCAAGCTTTAGGATTGTATTGCCTTAAGATTTTGCCGTGCACGGTCTGTTTAGGCTTCCGGGCTAGCAAGGCCTCATGGCCGTAAGCCGCGAAAGCCTCGCCTTCCTGCCGCACAAACGGCCCGCTCCCGCGGTGAGCCGCCGTGGCGTGCTCAAAAGCGGGCTGGGACTTGCCGGGCTCGCGGGAGTGGTCGGTGGTGGCGGCACGACGGCTTACGCGGCCGGCGAAGCTGCACTCGATCTGCGCATCACCGACTATCGTCCCGTGCCACCGCGCTGGCCGGCGGCGCAGAAGCTTTCGATCTGCGTCATCGCCGATATTCATGCCGGCGGCCCCAATATGGGGATCGACCGGGTGCGCGAAATCGTCGACGCCAGCAACGCGCTCGGCTGCGATATCATTGTGGTGCTAGGCGATTATTTCGCCACGCACCTGTTCGTGACCAGCCGTGTCCCGCACGCCGAATGGGCGGCGGAACTGTCGCGGCTGAAGGCGCCGCTGGGCGTCCATGCGATCTACGGCAATCACGACTGGTGGTACGACATCGACGGCGTCCGCAAGGCACTGGCCGCGGTTCGCATTCCGGTTCTCGAAAACAGCGCGGTGCTGCTCGGCAACAAAGGCAACCGCTTCTGGCTTGCCGGACTCGGCGATCAGCTTGCCTACCGCCTCGGCCACGGGAAATTTCGCGGCGTTGATGATTTGCCCGGAACGCTGGCGAAGATCACCACCAGCGACCCGGTCGTCCTGCTGGTGCACGAGCCAGACATCTTTCCGCAGATCCCTGACCGTGTCGCAATCACGCTGGCCGGCCATACCCACGGCGGGCAAGTCCGCGTCCCATTGCTCTGGCAAGGCTGGGTGCCTTCGGCGTATGGGGCGCGTTTTGCCTACGGGCATATCGTCGAAGACAACCGGCATATGATCGTATCCGGCGGCCTTGGCACCAGCATCGTACCGCTGCGGCTCGGTGTGCCGCCGGAAATCGTGCGAATTCAACTCGGCGTTTGAAGACAAAGAAAAACGGCGCCGAGATTTTTCTCGGCGCCGTTTGAAACTGTCAGGCCGGTTTAGTTTCCGGAACCGAAGCGCCCCGCCATCTTCAGCTGCGGGTTCGTCGGCGAGTCGCCCTGATGCGGCGCCAGCACGACCACAACCGTGCCGGGCTTGGCGCGATTATAGAGGTCGATGACGTCTTCATTGGTCATGCGAATGCAGCCGGACGAGATGGCCTGACCGATATATTCCGGCTGATTGGTGCCGTGAATGCGGTAGAGCGTGTCCTTGTTGCCTTCGAACAGATAGAGCGCGCGCGCGCCCATCGGATTGTGCGGGCCGGGGCCGACGAAGTTCGGAACGTCCATGCGCTTTTTGATTTCGGCGGTCGGCGTCCAGGACGGCCATTCTTCCTTGCGGTTGATCTTGGCGACACCCGACCAGGCCAGCGCTTCTTCGCCGACGGTCACGCCGTAGCGGATCGCCTTGCCGCCATCGAGCACGTAATAAAGATAGCGCGCGTCGGAATCGATCACGATCGAGCCGGGCATTTCCTTGCGGTGATATTCGACGATATGGCGCTTGTAGGGTTCGGGAATATTGACGTCGGCATAGGGCGCCTTCGCCAGCAATTGCTTGTCGCGCGGCTTCAGATTGGCCTCCGAAGCCGGCTCCAGCGTCGCCTGCATGCAGCCGCCAAGCATCAACGCCACCAGGACAAAACCAATTCCACGTGCCGCCATTTCAGCCCCTTTTTCTCGCCCTGTGGTCGCCAAATTCGAGAGTCGTGATGCCGCAATTAACTCAAAAAGAATAGGCATTTCCACGATTTCTAGGCTTTCCACAGGCAGCTTCCTGTTGTCTGTGGCAGGAATGCCGCACCTGCGAAGGCGCATTGGGGACTGTGCTCGTAAGATATTAATCGAGGGTTTACCATACCGCCGCTATCGACGAATGGCTCACAACTGTGCCGACACCGGCTCCCGCCGGTTCCGCGTTAGCCAAATGTCACGATAGCTCACGATTTACCGCGCATTTTTGCCTCACTCGGCCGGCAATGTGCTGGAAATAGCAAAACCGGGCGGATGGAATTCGCCCAGTATTCGATCCCAAACTTCGACCCAAGACCCAGCGAGTTTATGAAAATGCAATCGACTAAATCGGCCGACAACAGCCAGGAACGCACACAGCCAGCGCGCCAACCTCGATGGCCGCTACGGCAAGATTGGAATTTCCGCGGTAGCAGCGGCGGTCCGGTATCAGGCGCAGAGCGAATCCGAGGCGTCGACCTACAGCCGGTCCTATCTCAACGAGCGCGACTAAGCCGGTTTCGCTCGCCCGTTGCCGCGGCGCTCGCAGCCGCTTGCGCGATCGGACCGTGGGATTTCTTATTTACTCCTTGCACGGCACGCCGTGATCGGGCCATGACTTGCGAACAAGTCTTGGCCCGAATGCATGGTGCGGCATGCTTTCCGTTTACATCCCCCGAGGCAATTCGCTCGAGCGGCGTCCGGTAGAACCGGCAGAGCCGCTCGACGAGGCGGCGGTATGGATCGATATGGTTTCGCCCACCGCGCCAGAAGACCGCGCGGTCGAGAAACTGTGCGGCGTTGCGGTCCCGACCCGCGAAGAGATGCAGGAAATCGAGGTCTCGAGCCGGCTTTATGTCGAGAACAGCGCGCGCTACATGACCGCGACGCTGATGTGCCAGTCCGACACCATGACGCCGAAGACCACTGCCGTTACGTTCATCCTCGCGAGTCAGCGTCTGGTCACGGTGCGCTACGACGATCCGCGACCGTTCGCTATCGTCGAGCACAAACTGGGCAAGTACTGCCATCCGGAAAAGACGACCGGGCAGGCGGTGCTGGTCGATCTGCTCGACGCGGTAGTGGATCGGTGTGCGGACCTGCTTGAACGCACCGGCTTCGAAGTGGACGCGATCTCGCACGACATCTTCGAGCCGGAAGGCGAGGCGGGTGCGGCCAATTACAAGGACATCCTCAAGGCGCTGGGCCGCAAAGGCGATCTATCGTCGAAAGTGCGGGAGAGTCTCGTCTCGATCAACCGCCTGCTGCTGTTCCTTTCCGGCGAGGCTGAAACCATGCGCTGGAAAAAGGACGTCCGCGTCGCATTTGCAGTCAATGCGGCGCGATGCAGCGTCCCTGTCGGATCACGCCACCTTTCTGTCGAACAAGATCACGTTCCTGCTCGACGCCATGCTTGGCGTCGTCAACATCGACCAGAACGCCATTATCAAGATTTTCTCGATCGCGGCGGTCATCTTCATGCCGCCGACGCTGGTGGCCTCGATCTACGGGATGAATTTCCATGCCGGCATGGTCGAGCTCGACTGGGCGTATGGCTATCCGTTCGCGCTCGGCCTGATGGTACTAGCCGCGGTGGTGCCGCTCCTCATCTTCAAATGGAAGAAGTGGCTCTAGGCGCCCGCCTAAACGTGCTGGCCGCCATTGATGTGGATCTCGGCGCCGTTCACATATGACGACGTGTCCGTGCACAGCACATAGATGATCTTGGCGACCTCGTCGGGCGTGCCAAGCCGGTGCAGCGGGATCTGCTGCTCGACGATCTTGTCGGTGCCGGGCGATAAAATCGCGGTGTCGATCTCGCCCGGCGCGATGGCATTGACGCGGACGCCGACCGCGCCGAAATCGGACGCCATCTCGCGCGTCAGCGACGCCAGCGCCGCTTTCGAGGTCGCGTAGGCGGCGCCGGCGAACGGGTGGACGCGCGAGCCGGCGATCGAGGTGACGTTCACCACCGAGCCCTTGGCCGTCTTGAGTTCGTCGATCAACCCGCGCGCCAGCATGATCGGCGCAAAGAAATTGACCCGAAATACGTGGCGCCAGACGCTCGACGTCGGTTTCGATCGAGGCCGAGCCGCTTGCCGCCCTCGGCCTTCGGCGAGATCGCGGCATTGTTGACCAGCGCGTCGAGCGATTTGCGTCGGCAGCCGCCGCTTGATCTCCGCGATCGCTGCCACGGTGTTCTCGACGTCGGCGAGGTCGACCTGGATATGATCTTCGGGTCCGGCTTCCCACGGGCAATTTTCCGGAAACGGATGACGCGAACAGGTAATGACGCGCCAGCCGGCGGCCGAAAATCGTTTCACCGTCGCGTGGCCGATGCCGCGGCTCGCGCCGGTCAGCAGCAGCGTGCGGCGTTCGCTGGTTGGTGGCGGGAGTGGCCATGATCTTTGTTTAAAACCGCTCTGAACTGGTGGTGCGATCGCGTGCGCACAGCCTAGCTCACGGATAGAGCCGCGTCTTGCTCCACGCGCGCATCCGCCGCGCGGCGGAATTCGATGCGGTCGTGCAGGCGGAACGGCCGGTCCTGCCAGAACTCGATCAGCTGCGGCACGACGCGATAGCCCGATCCAGTGCGGCGGCCGCGGCACTGTCGCCGATCGCGTACTTGGCGGCGTAGAGCGCGACGGCTTTCTCGAATGCCAGCCGGCTTTCGAGCGGCGACGACTGCTGGCTGGCCCAGGCGCCGATCTGCGCGCTGCTTCGGCCGGGTGGCGAAATAGGCGTCGGCCTCGGCGCGGCGTCACGCGCTCGACAGTGCCGCGGATGCGGATCTGGCGGTTGAGCGACTTCCAGTGGAACACCAGCGCGGCTTTCTTGCGGCGTCTAACTCTCGCCCCTTTTGGCTCTGCATGTTGGTGTAGAAGACGAAGCCCCGCTCATCGAGGCCCTTGAGCAGAACCATGCGGGCGTTTGGCATGCCGTCGGCATCGACGGTAGCAAGCGTCATGGCGGTCGGATCGCGCGGCTCGGATGCGGTGGCCTCCGTCGAGCCAGTGCGTAAAAAGCCGCAATGGCTCGTCGGCTTGGGTGAAATCACCACTCGTTAACCAGCTTGGGTGTTCAATCGGCGCCGTGTCAGACATTGTTCGCAACGCTCTAAAGTTCCATCGGCCGCGGTCCGCGTTACCGCCAGCGGTCCCTTTATAATGGAACCGCGCAGGCGCGCCTATGGCGCTGCGCGGCGCTAGCGCTGCCCGTGGCGCTCGGGCTTGCCTGCGGCGGATGCAGCCTGTCCTACCAATTCGATTCGCTGATCGGGCCGTCGGACAAAACCGAAACCACCGGCTCGATCACGACGGTCGCCAATGCCACGCGAAGCCCCAGCGATGCCGCCGGAGCGCGACCTGGTCTTCACCCGCGCTGCCGTCACCGAAGTGCTCAGCCGCGGCGGCAAGGACATCAGCCTGCCGTGGGAAAATCCGGAAAGCGGCGCGCGCGGCACGGTGACGCCGATTGCCTCGGCCTATGCCCAGGAGGGTGCGACCTGCCAGGATTTCCTGGCGAGCTACGTCAGCAACCACGGCGAATCCTGGATGCGCGGCGAGGCCTGCCGCGACCAAAAAGGCGAGCAAAAGGGCAAATGGCAGGTCCGTTCGCTCAAGCCCTGGACGCGCTCTTAGGCCATAACCGGCTCGTCTCGCGCGTTGCATCCAGCGCGCTGGAACCCCACATTGATGCCGAGTTGCCGCGTTCGGCGGCGGGGGTATTACCGGAGATCGAGCGGATGCGCGACCCCTACGAGGTCTTGGGGGTATCGAAGGGTGCGAGCGAGGCAGAGGTCAAGAGCGCCTTCCGGCGAGCTCGCCAAGAAATTGCATCCCGACGCCAACAAAGCCGATCCGAAAGCTGCCTCGCGGTTCGCCGAGTTGAATGCGGCTTACGAAATTCTCGGCGACGACGACAAGCGCAAGGCGTTCGATCGCGGCGAGATCGACGCCGAAGGCAAGCCGCGCTTCCGCGGCTTCGAGGGCGCGCATCCCGGCGGCGGCGGTTTCGGCCGCGAGGGAGATTTCGAAAGCTTCACCTGGGGCCCGGACGGCTTCCAGCGCGGCGGCGCGCAGGGCGGCGGCGGCTTTCGCGGTGCCGGCGGCGGTGGCGGCTTCGAGGATATCTTGCGCGGCATGTTCGGCGGTACCGGCGGCCGGGCGCGGCCCGGCGGCGCCGGCGGCTTTGGCCAGCAATTCGAGCCGGAGGACTTCGGCGCGGCGCCGGCCGGCGGCCGCGACATGCATGCGGCGCTCACGGTCACGCTCGAGGAAGCCGCCAATGGCGCCAAGCAAGCGCGTGCACTCTGCCGACCGGCAAGGACGTCGATGTCAAAATTCCGGCCGGCATCACCAGCGGGCAGACCATCCGCCTCAAAGGCCAGGGCTGGCCAAGTTCCGGTCCACGCCAGGCTGCCGCCGGCGACGCGCTGATAACGGTGCACGTCGCGCCGCATCGCGTGTTCACTGTCGATGGTGCCGATCTGCGGCTCGATCTGCCGGTCACGCTGTACGAGGCGGTGCTCGGCGGCAAAGTGCGGGTGCCCACGCTCGACGGCGCGGTCGAACTGGCGATCCCGCCGCAAACCAATGCGGGCCGTACTTTCCGGCTCAAGGGCAAGGGCTTGTCATGGCAAGGACGGCGCCGGCGACTTGCTCGCCACTGTCCGCATCGTGCTGCCCGGAGGGCGGCGACGCCGAGCTCAAGGAGTTGATGCGTCAGTGGCGCGACAGCAAGCCTTACGATCCGCGCAAGGATCTCGAGTAGGTCTTACGACTTCTTGCCGCTTCCCTTGTCGACCTGCTCATAGGCAGCCTGGGTCACCTTTTCCAGCTTTTCCCGGTCGGCTGGGCCGCTGACGACGTAGGCAATGTCGTTGTCGACCCAGTAGAACGCTGCGTTGCCTTCGCCGCCCTTGAAGCGCAACGCGGTCTCTGGCCGGTCGGCGCGCGCGCAATAGATCGTGAAGCGCTCACCGGACGCAGCTTCGTACATGTAGAACGCCGCGGCGCCGTTGGCGCCCGGCAACAGCCGTCCGCCGACCAGCTTGAGCCCGATCGGTTGCAGGTCGGGAATCGTGCAGACTCGGTGCCGAGCCGCTTCGACAGCCATTGCGTCATGTGGGCGCGTTCGTCACCCGGCACTTCGACCGGGTGGCGCACTTCGACCACGTAGAGCTTGTAGGCGTCGAGCGCATCGGTGGTGACAACTTCAAAGCTGTTCGGCGTCGCGGCAGAAGCGCCACGCGCCACCCAGCCGGCGACGCCGCCGAACAGGAAGGCGGCAACAGTCGCCGCCGCGGCAACCGCGGTCCAGGAGCGATCCCAACTGCGGCCGCGCTGCATCACGCGCTCAAGTTTGAGCCGCTCCGGCACCGGCTCATTGGCGGTCGCGCCATAGCGCGCACGGATGCTGTCGGCTTGCGCGCGCCAGGCGGCGACCTGCGCTGCTGCTTCCGGATGCGCGGCCAGCCACTCGGTCACGGCGCCCTGCCGGTCGGTGGCAAGCTCGCCATCGACATAGGCATGCAATTCGTCGTCGGTGATGGGGGAATGGGGATCGATCATGGTCTCACCTTGCTTTATTTCACGCGGCGCAGCGCAGGGCGCTCGCCGTCGAGAAAAGATTTAATTTGGACGCGGGCACGCGCCAGACGCGACATCACGGTGCCGATCGGAACACCTTGCACTTCGGCGACCTCGCGGTAGGAAAGGCCTTCCAGCACCACCAAAAGCAGCGCGGCGCGCTGATCATCGACCAGTGTCGCCAGCGCGCGTTCGATATCGCGGCCGCCGGCTTCGGGGCCGGCGAGGTCCGGCGCATCGTGATCCTCGATCGGCGTCAGCGTCGGCCGGCGCGCCAGCGAGCGCAGCCGGTTGCGGTTGAGGTTGGTCAGGATCGTATAAAGCCAACTTCGGATATCGCCGCCGTAAAACAGATGTTCGGAACGCAGCGCCCGCACCAGCGTGTCCTGCACCAGGTCGTCGGCGGTGTCGCGGTTACGGGTGAGCGCGCGCGCGTAGCGCCGCAACGCTGGAATCGTCGCCTCGACATCTTTGCGAAAACCCGCAACCGCCATGTTGATCCCTTGCCCGCTTCCGAACACAGTTGAATCGGCGCGCCGGCTCGCAGGAGCCATGTTCATGCGTCGTCGTTAAAGCAAACACCATTGCCGCGGTGATATTCCCGGAAACCGCGCATTTACGAGCTTATGCGGAGGCCGTTTGCTTGTGGGGCCTAGGACGCTATGCCATAGCAGGCGGCCGGCGCTAATCCGGTGGGCGGGGAAGTTCGATGCCGGAAACCTCGGGGCTTATGCGCGGCAAGCGCGGGCTGATCGTTGGGGTTGCCAACAACCGCTCGATTGCGTGGGGTATCGCTAAGGCCTGCCGCGAGCAGGGTGCCGAGCTTGCATTCACCTACAATGGTGACGCGTTAAAAAAGCGCGTCGAGCCGCTGGCCAAAGAAGTCGGCGCCCTGATCGCGGGCCATTGCGATGTTACCGACTCCGCAAGCATCGATGCGGCGTTTGAGGTGGTGCGCAAGGCCTGGGGATCGATCGACTTTCTGGTCCACGCCGTCGCGTTTGCCGGAAAAGAGCAACTCGACGGCCGGTTTGTCGACACCACCGAAGAGAATTTCACCAAGACCATGCTGGTGAGTGTGTTTTCGCTTACCGCGCTGGCGCAGCGCGCCGAGAAGATGATGCCGAACGGCGGTGCGATGCTGACGTTAAGTTACTACGGCGCCGAGAAGTGGATACCGCATTACAATGTGATGGGTGTCGCCAAGGCGGCGTTAGAGGCTTCAGTACGTTACCTTGCCGCCGATCTCGGCGTAAAAAATATCCGCGTCAACGCGATCTCCGCCGGGCCGATCAAGACGCTGGCGGCATCCGGCATCGGGGACTTTCGCTACATTCTGAAATGGAACGATTTCAACGCCCCGCTGCGGCGGAGCGTTACGATCGAGGAAATCGGCGGCACAGCGGTTTATATGCTGAGCGACCTGTCGCGCGGCGTGACCGGAGAGGTTCACCACGTCGACGCCGGGTATAACATCATCGGAATGAAGCACCCAGACGCGCCCGACATCGACGTCGGCAAGGACTGACTTTTATCGATGGCGGCACCGGTCGTCTATTACATCCGGCATGGCGAAACCGACTGGAATGTCGCCGGCCGCCTGCAGGGCCAGCGCGATATTCCGCTCAATGCCCGAGGCCGGGAACAAGCCATGCATTGCGGCGGAGTGCTGCGCGACTTGTTTGCGCGCGACAGCATGAAACTTGCTTCGTTCGACTACATCAGCAGCCCACTCGGCCGCGCGATGCAGACGATGGCGCTGGTTCGTGAGGGGCTCGGCCTGCCGGGCGAGGGTGCGCGGATCGATCCGCAATTGGCTGAGATTTCATTCGGTGACTGGGAGGGTTTCACCATTGCGGAGTTGCGCAACCGCGATCCACAGCGCATTGCCGCGCGCGAGCACGACAAATGGCGTTTCGTTCCGCCCGGCGGCGAGAGCTATGAGGCGATGGCGGCGCGGATGGGTGCGTGGCATCGCGGCCTGACGCGCGATGCGGTTGTGACCGCGCATGGCGGCACGGCGCGCGGGCTGATGGCCTATCTCGGCATCGCCAAGCCGGCCGCGGCGCCGCTGGTCGATATCGCGCAGGGCGTGGTTTACGTGTTCGCTGGCGGAAATCTGACGCGCTACGCCTAAAGCGGCCCGCAAAAAGAAAAACGGCCGGACTTTCGTCCGGCCGTTTTTGTATTTAATCTGTCAGACGAACAGATTACATCTTGCCTTTGCAGGCCTTGTTCATCTTGTTCTTTTCCATCGTGCAGTCGACCTTCTTCTTCTTGGCCGAGAAGATGGTGGCGCCGAGATCGGACTTCTTGGCGCAGGCCTTGTTCATCTTGTTCTTTTCCATCGAGCAATCGACCTTCTTCTTCGCAGCCGAGAAGATGATCGTGCCGAGGTCGGTCTTGTTCATGCCTTTGCAGGCCTTCTTCTTCATGTTCTTTTCCACCGTGCAGTCGACCTTTTTCTTGGCGGCCGAGAAGTCGATGGCGGCTGCGGAAGCCGGCGCGCTGAGAGCAACAGCGAAGCCAACTGCAGCAGCGAGAGCGATAAGTTTGCGCATGTGTGTTTCCTCGTTTGGATCCAAATGGCAGCGGCTTGTTGGTTTCGGTTGCCCGTTCCGTTTCACGCCCTAACCAGTGCTGCTCGAATAGCCGATCCGAAATGAACGCAGAATGACTAGAAATGAAAACGTGTGATATTCCCGCAGCTTAACGGTCATTCAGGTTTCCATTAACGGCCGTTCACGGTCGGGCGCGTTTGTTTGACCGGCGTATGGGTGCGGGGTACCACACCGGACAAAGGCGGAACTTCATGTCGTTCAATACCTTCGGCCAGCTTTTCCGGTTCACCAGCTTTGGCGAGAGCCACGGCCCGGCGATCGGCTGCGTGGTCGACGGCTGCCCGCCGCGCATTCCGCTGGCTGCTACCGATATCCAGCGCGAACTCGACCGCCGCCGGCCGGGGCAGTCCCGCTTCACCACCCAGCGCCAGGAACCGGACGCGGTGAAGATCATGTCCGGGGTGTTCATCGACGAAGCGAGCGGCCGGGAGGTCACCACCGGCACGCCGATCATGCTGCTGATCGAGAACGTCGATCAACGCTCGAAGGACTATTCCGAGATCAAGGATAAATATCGGCCTGGCCATGCCGGTTACACCTACGACGTCAAATACGGCATTCACGACTATCGCGGCGGCGGGCGCGCCTCGGCGCGGGAAACCGCGGCGCGGGTGGCCGCCGGCGCCATCGCGCGCAAGATCGTGCCGGGGATGGCCGTGCGAGCCGCGCTGGTGCAGATGGGCGAGCACAAGATCGACCGCGCGCGCTTCGACTGGAACGAGGTGAACAACAATCCTTTCTTCTGCCCGGACGCCAAGCAAGCCAAATTCTACGAGAATTACCTTGACGGTGTGCGCAAAGCCGGGTCGTCGGTCGGCGCGGTGATCGAGGTGGTGGCGGAAGGAGTGCCCGCAGGTTTGGGCGCGCCGGTCTACGCCAAGCTCGATGCCGAAATCGCCGCTGCGCTGATGGGCATCAATGCGGTCAAGGGCGTTGAGATCGGCGATGGCTTCGCCACCGCGGTTCTTGGCGGCGAGGACAATGCCGACGAGATGCGGATGGGTAACGACGGCCGGCCGGTTTTTTTGTCGAACCATGCCGGCGGCATTCTCGGCGGCATCTCGACCGGCCAGCCGATCGTCGCCCGATTTGCGGTCAAGCCGACCTCGTCGATCCTGACGCCACGTAAGACCGTCGACCGTTATGGCCGCGATACCGATATCTCCACCAAAGGCCGCCACGATCCGTGCGTTGGAATTCGCGCCGTGCCGATCGGGGAGGCCATGATGGCCTGTGTCCTGGCCGATCATTACCTGCGCCATCGCGGCCAGATGGGCGAGAACGCTGCCTGGCCGCACAAGCCACGGGCTTGAAGTCGCGTTAGGATAGACCTGTGCCGGACACCCACCAGCGCGTCGATGCCGCGATCAAGGCTTTCGCCAAAGGCGAAATCGTGGTCGTCACCGATGACGACGACCGCGAAAACGAGGGCGACCTGTTCGTCGCCGCCTCGTTGTGCACGCCCGAGAAAATGGCGTTCATCATCCGCAATACGTCCGGTATCGTCTGCGCGCCGCTCGGCGCCGATCATGCCCGCCATCTGCATCTCGATCCGATGGTGGCGGAGAACGACGCGCCGCTCGGCACCGCGTTCACCGTATCGGTGGACGTGCGCCATGGTCTGACCACCGGCATATCCGCCGAAGAGCGCAGCAACACCGTGCGCGCGCTCGCCAATCACAATACCGGCGCCAGCGATTTCGTGCGGCCCGGCCACGTGTTTCCGCTGGTAGCGCGCGAGGGCGGCGTGCTGATGCGCTCCGGCCATACCGAAGCCTGTGTCGATTTGTGCAGGCTGGCGGGCCTGCCGCCGGTCGGGGTATTGTCCGAATTGATGAAGGACGACGGCACCGTGATGCGCGGGCCCGACGTCGCCGCTTTCGCGAAGACACACAAGCTGGCTTACGTCTCGATCGCCGAACTGATCGCTTACCGGCAATCGCGCGACAAGCTGGTCGAGCGGGTTGCCGAATTCCAGCTCGCCTCGGAGATCGGCCCGCTTAAAGGCTACGCCTATGTCACGCCATTCGACAAAGTGCACCACATGGCCTTCGTCTATGGCGATATTGGCGACGGCCAAAGCGTGCTGGCGCGCCTGCATCGCGCCGACGTGATCGGCGATGTGTTCGGCGGCGCCAAGACCATCCGCGCCGCGCTGGCCCGGTTCAAGAAGGAAGGCCGCGGCGTCATCGTTTACTTGCGTGATGGCTCGGCGGGAGTACCAGTTGCGGAGATTCCGCAGGAAAGCACCGCAGCCGAAGCGGCGCGCTCGCGGCAATGGCGGGAAGTCGGGCTCGGCGCCCAGATTATCAAGGATCTCGGCATTTCTTCGATCCGCCTGCTGGCGTCGAGCAAGCGCACTTATGTCGGGCTCGGCGGTTTCGGCATCGAGATCAAATCGAGCGAGCCGATCGAAAGCTGAATTAGTTTCGCGCGCGACTTTTCCTTTCGCATCCGCGAAGAGATCGTTTGCCCTCCCACACTTCGGCGGCGCGCGTGTTGCGGCCTGCCGCGAAACAGCAAATAATGTCCTGCGCACTTTGGGGGGCGACCAAAGGCAACAGGGGGCTTGTGCTATGGCGACAAATCCTTCCGCGGACATGTCCGCGTGGTACTGGAATCGTTGGTCTCAACTTATCCTCGGCCTGATCGCCATGATGGCGATCTCGTCACCGCAATATGTGTGGACGCTGTTCACCGGGCCGCTCAACCAAAAACTCGGAACGACACTCGCCGAATTGCAGTGGACGTTCTCGCTGCTCATTATCTTGCAGACCTGGTGCTCGCCGATGCAGGCCTATCTGGTCGACCGCTTCGGCCCACGGCTGTTGATCTCGATCGGCGCCCTGATGTCGGGCGGCGGCTGGGTGCTGTCGAGCTATGTCGATAGTCTCTGGGCACTGTATTTCACCTATGGCGTGATCTGCGGCTTTGGCACCGGCATTATCTATGTCGGCATTATCGGCTTGATGGTGCGCTGGTTCCCGGATCGCCGCGGCCTTGCCACCGGCCTTGCTGCCGCCGGCTACGGCTTCGGCGCGTTCTTCACCAGCTTTCCGATCGACAGCATGATCAAGAGCTCCGGCTATGCGCACACCTTGGTGGTGTGGGGCATCATCCAGGGCATCATCGGAATCATCGCGGCGCAATGGCTGCGGGTTCCTCCAGAAGGCTGGGTGCCCGCAGGCTATACGCCGGCCACCGCCACGACCGTGCAGAGCAAGCGTAGCTACACGCCGCGCGAGATGCTGAAAAACCCTGTGTTCTGGCTGCTCTTCTTGATGATGAGCATGATGTCAACGTCGGGTTTGATGGTGACGTCGAACGTCGGTCCGTTCGCCCGTGAATACGGCGTCGCGCAGGCGATGGTGCTCGGCATGGCGGCACTGCCGCTATCGCTGACGCTCTCGCGCGTGACCAATGGGTTGACCCGGCCATTCTTTGGCTGGGTGTCAGACCAGATCGGCCGCGAGATGACGATGTTCATCGCCTTCTCACTCGAAGCCGTGGCGATCCTGGTGTTGTTCGCATTCATCGACCAGCCGGCGCTGTTCGTCGTGCTGACCGGGCTGGTGTTCTTCGGCTGGGGCGAGATCTTTTCGCTGTTCCCCTCGACCCTGACCGATACGTTCGGGCCAAAGTTCGCCGCGACCAACTACGGCTTCCTCTACATCGCCCAAGGCGTCGGCTCGATCCTAGGCGGCCCGGCCGCGGCCTATCTCAAGCAGATGACTGGAAGCTGGACATCGGTGTTCATCATCGTCGCTATCCTCGACTTGGTGACGGCGCTGCTCGCGGTTTCGGTGCTTCGCTCAATGCGGGAGAAGCATATCAAGGCGAGCTAGCCTTCTCGGGCCTGCAATGAATTGCGGCCATCCGGGGCGACCCGGATGGCCGTTTTCTTTCACGCGGCGCCGTGGCAGCATCGACTTAGGGGACGGACGCGATGAGAACCCTGATCCGTGTTGTCGTAGTGGCAGTGATGGCCGGCGCCGCGCTGGCAGCGGCAGGGTTTTTCGCAAGTTTTGCGAACTCCCGGCATTGCACCCAAATTCGCCGACCAGCGGCCAAACGCCATCCCGGTCGACGTCGAACTGGTGATAGCGGTCGACGTCTCTTATTCAATGGACCCCGACGAGCAGGCCTTGCAACGCGAGGGCTATATCCTCGCTCTGACCTCGCGCGAATTCCTGCAGGCGTTGCGCGAAGGCGCCAACGGCAAGGTCGCCGTCACCTATTTCGAGTGGGCGGGCTTCACCGACCAGAAGATAGTGATGCCGTGGCGGCTGATCGAGGGCCCGGAATCGGCTGACGCGGTGGGCGCCGAAATTGCCGCCGCGCCATACCGCCGCGCCTCGCGCACCTCGATCTCCGGCGCGCTGACCTTCGCCAAGCCGCTGTTCGACCATAGCGGCTATCGCGGGTTGCGCCGGGTGATCGACGTGTCGGGCGACGGCGCCAATAATAACGGACCGCCGGTGGTACCGATCCGCGAGGACGTGCTCGCCGCCGGGATCACCATCAACGGCCTGCCGATTATGCTGAAACGGCCGAACCCCGGCACCATGGATATCGAGGATCTCGACATCTACTACGAAGATTGCGTAATCGGCGGGCCCGGCGCTTTCGTCGTCCCGATCCGCGAGCGGCAAAAATTCGTCGAGGCGACCCGTACCAAGCTCCTTCTGGAAATCGCCGGGCGCGAACCGGAACGGCGCGTTATTCCGGCCAGCGCGGACAAGCCGCGCATCTCCTGCACCATTGGCGAGAAGCTGTGGAACGAGCGCTGGGGCGGCGGTGGGATGGATTGGCGCTAGCGCGCGAATTTCCCGACGATCTCGACATGCGGCGAGTAGCGGAATTGATCGACCGGCGTCACGGCTTCGAGCCGGTAACCGCCGTCGACTAGAATACGAGCGTCGCGTGCGAAGGTCGTCGCGTCGCAAGACACCGCAACTATTACGGAAACCGAGCTGGTTGCCAACTCGCGGACCTGCGCCTCGGCGCCTTGGCGCGGCGGGTCGAATACCACTGCGGCGAACCGCTTGAGCTCGCTGGCAACCAGTGGCTGGCGGAACAGGTCGCGCTCCAGGGTCTCGATCGGCTTGAGGCCGCTGGTTGCTGCCGCAGCGCGCTTGAGCGCCTCGATCGCCGCGGCGTCATTGTCGGCGGCGGCAATGCGAGCGCTTTGCGCGAGCCGTAAGGCGAATGGCCCAATGCCGCAAAAAAGGTCGGCGATCGACTTGGCCGTGCCGGCTGCCGCAATCACCAGCTTCGCCAGAACGGCTTCACCCTCGGCGGTGGCCTGCAAGAACGCACCGGGCGGGATCGTAACCTTGGTGTGGCCCACGCCGATCTGGGGCGGCGCATTCTGCGCAATCATCTCGCCGTGCCGCGTCAGCCTCGCCAGCGCCCGCCTGGTTGCGATCTGCGCCAGTGCGCCCGCGCGTTCGGCGTTGATCGGCCCCGAACCGCGCACGTCGATGTCGAGGCCATTGTCGGTGGCGGTCACCTGGATATCGAGCGGCTTCTTGAGCGGCATGAGGGCCTCAGCGATCGCCCAAGCGGCCTCGATCGCGCCCGCCATCGATGGCGAGAGAATGGGGCAGCGGTCGATCGGCACGATGTGATGCGCACGCGGCGCGGCATAGCCAACCTCGAGGATGTCGTTGTTGCCGCGCCGGGCGTGAAAAGTCGCGCGACGGCGCCCGGCGCCGTGCGCGTCGACGGTCTGGGCCACCGCGGCCGTTACCCCGGCGCGTTCCAATGCATCCGTAACCAATTGCCGTTTCCAGTCCTGTTGCGGCGGCAGCGCCCAGTGCTGCAGCGCGCAGCCGCCACAAAGGCCGAAATGCGGGCATATCGGCGTCACCCGTTGCGGGCTGGCGGCGTCGACCGCGAGCAGGCGTGCACGGTCAGGACGGCCAGGGACGCCTTCTACCGTCACCACTTCGCTGGGCAGCGTGTAAGGTACGTAGAGCGGTCCGCCGGAGGTGTCGGCGACGCCGTCGCCGCGGTGGCCAAGCTCACCGATCGTCACCTGACTAGTCACGCGTTGCCCCGAGCAGGAATTCCGCGTTGCCGTCCCCACCGTCGATCGGCGAGGGGATCACGCCGGCCACGCGCCAACCGAGCGCGGTCACGGCATTGGTAATGTCGTCGCAAACCGCGGGGTGAACGGCGGCATCGCGTACGATGCCCTTTTTGAGGTTGGCTTTACCGGCCTCGAACTGTGGTTTGATCAGAGCCACGAGCTGCGCCGGATTTGCCGCTAGTGCTAGCGCCGCCGGCAACACGAGCTTGAGCGAAATGAAGCTCACGTCGATGGTGACTAGATCGGCAGGCTCAGGCAACACCGTCACATGGCGGATATCGGTCTGCTCCATCGAGATGATCGCGGGATTGTCGCGCAGGCTCTGATGAAGCTGATGGGTGCCGACGTCCAGCGCGTACACCTTCCGGGCGCCGCGCTGGAGCAGCACCTGCGTGAAGCCGCCGGTCGAGGCCCCGACATCGAGACAAATGCGTCCGCGCGGTTCGAACTGGAAATGATCGAGCGCCTCCGCAAGCTTCAGCCCGCCACGCGAGACGTAAGGATGTGCGGCGCTCGCCTCGAGCTCGGCGTCGATGGCGATTTCTTCCGAGGATTTTCGCACAGGCGCGCGATTGGCTGTGACGAGGCCGGCCTCGATGGCGGCTTGCGCCTTGGCGCGGCTGTCGAACAGGCCGCGTTCGACTAGCAGGCGATCGGCGCGTAAACGCCCCGTCACGCCAACTTGACGGTCTCCGCCGTCACATCCTTGCCGAGCGCCTCGAACACCTTGGTGACGATGCCGCGGGCGTCGAGCCCGGCTTTGGCATACATCGCCGCCGGCGAATCCTGATCGAGGAACACGTCGGGCAGCACCATCGCGCGCACTTTGAGGCCGCTGTCGAAAATACCGTGCTCAGCCAGGGTCTGGAATACATAGGAACCGAAGCCGCCAATCGCACCTTCCTCGATCGTCACCAGCACTTCGTGCTCGCGGGCGAGCCGCAGCACCAATTCGGTATCGAGCGGTTTGGCGAAACGCGCATCGGCGACGGTGGTGGAGAGACCCAGCGCCGCCAGTTCATCGGCGGCCTTCAGGCATTCGCCTAGCCGCGCACCGTAGGACAGCAGCGCGACTTTGTGGCCTTCGCGCAGGACGCGGCCTTTTCCGATCTCGAGTGGTTTGCCTTCATCCGGCATTGCGACGCCGAGGCCTTCGCCGCGCGGATAGCGCAAAGCGGATGGCCGCTCGTCGATCGCGGCGGCGGTCGCCACCATATGCACAAGTTCTGCCTCGTCGGCCGCGGCCATCAGCACAAAGCCAGGCAGGCAGCCGAGATAGGCGACGTCGAAGGCGCCGGCATGGGTCGGACCGTCGGCGCCAACCAGCCCCGCGCGATCAAGGGCGAAGCGCACCGGCAGGCGCTGGACCGCGATATCATGCACGACCTGGTCGTAACCGCGTTGCAGGAAGGTCGAATAGATCGTCGCGAAAGGCTTGAAGCCTTCGGCGGCAAGCCCGCCGCAGAACGTCACGGCGTGCTGTTCGGCGATGCCGACGTCGAAGCAGCGATTGGGAAATTCCTTGGCGAACAGATCGAGCCCGGTGCCGGACGGCATCGCCGCGGTGATGGCGACGATCTTGTCGTCCTTGCGGGCTTCCTTGATCAGGCTTTCGGCGAACACCTTGGTGTATTGCGGCGCGCCGAGCTTGGGATTTTGCCTGCGTGCCGGTCGCGACATCGAACTTGACGACGCCGTGATATTTGTCGGCGGAGGTTTCCGCCGGCGCGTAGCCCTTGCCCTTCTGCGTCACGACATGGACGAGGATCGGGCCTTCCTGCGCATCGCGCACGTTGCGCAACACCGGCAACAGATGGTCGAGGTTGTGGCCGTCGATCGGGCCGACATAATAGAAGCCCATCTCCTCGAACAGCGTGCCGCCGGTCCAGAAACCGCGGGCGAATTCCTCGGCGCGCTCGGCCTTCTTCTCGAAGAACTTCGGCAAATGATGCGCAAGCTGCTTGCCGATGTCGCGCAGCGTCCGGTAGGTCTTGCCGGAAATCAGCCGCGCCAGATAGGCCGACATGGCGCCGACCGGCGGCGCGATCGACATGTCGTTGTCGTTGAGGATGACGATCAGCCGCGAATTCATCGCGCCGGCATTGTTCATCGCCTCGTAAGCCATGCCGGCCGACATTGCGCCGTCGCCGATCACCGCGACGACATTATTGGTGCGGCCTTCGAGATCGCGCGCCACCGCCATGCCGAGTCCGGCCGAGATCGAGGTCGAGGAATGCGCGGCGCCGAACGGGTCATAGTCGCTCTCCGCGCGCTTGGTGAAGCCGGACAGGCCGCCGCCCTGGCGCAGCGTGCGAATGCGGTCGCGTCGGCCGGTGAGAATCTTATGCGGATAGGCCTGGTGGCCGACGTCCCACACCAGCCGGTCGGCCGGGGTATCGAACACGTAGTGCAACGCCACCGTGAGTTCGATGACGCCCAAACCGGCGCCGAGATGACCGCCGGTCTTGGCGACGGCGTCGATGGTCTCGTGGCGCAATTCGGCCGCCAGCTGTGGCAACTGTTCCGGCGTCAGTTTGCGCAAGTCTTGCGGAACCTGGACGCTGTCGAGCAGCGGCGTTTTAGAGGTTTCGGCCAAATTCAACTCCAAATGCCCTTGGCTGGCTTACACCAGATCGGTCGGAGCGGGCAATTCAAAGGCACAGAATCCGCGGTTCCACATCAGGCGCTAGGAAACGTCGAGCGGCTCGGTCCCGGTCGGCTTGCCGCCGGCATCCAGCGTGATTTTTTCCACCCGCGCTTCGGCTTGCGCCAGCAACTCCTGGCAACGCTTCTTGAGCGCTTCGCCGCGCTCGTAAATCGTGACCGACTCCTCCAGCGGCACCTTGCCTTCTTCCAGCCGCTTGACGATCGTTTCCAGTTCCTCGATCGCCCGCTCGAAGGGCAGTTTCTTGATGTCGGTGTCGGCCATGGCTTGATCCCGCGTCGAGTCGTGAGGGGCGAATATAGTGGCGTTTGGCGCTGGCTGCGAGTGTGCTAGATCGGCGCCGCACCGCGCTTTCGTATCACGTCGCGATCAATCACGGATACCGGATGGACGTCATTCGCGGCAAGAAAGCGTTGATCACCGGCGCGGGGTCCGGCATTGGGAAGGCCATCGCATTGGCCTTGGCGCGAGAGGGCGCCGACCTCTGGCTGATGGGCCGCAACCAGGCAAAGCTCGACGCCACTGCCAAAGCGGCGCGCGCGCTGGGTGTCGAGGCGGTCACGTCGATCTGCGATCTGGCCGAGTCTTCGCAGCTCGACGCTGCCGCGGAGGCGATCGTAGCCCGCTGGCAGCGCCTCGACATTCTGATCAACAATGCCGGCACCGCGCATTACGGCCCGGTGTCCGACGTCGGCGCCGAACTCTCGGATGAAATCCTGGCTGTCAATTTGCTGGCGCCGATCCGGCTCACGCATGCCTTGCTGCCGGCGCTACTGGCACAGCCGCAGGCTAACATCGTCAACGTCGCCAGCATTTTCGGCCTCGCTTCCGGCCGCAAACTCGCGCACTACCAGGCCAGCAAGTTCGGCTTGGTCGGATTTTCGACCGCGCTGGCCGGCGAACTGGGCCGCCGCAATTTCGGCGTGACGACATTGTGCCCGGGCTTCGTGCGCACCCCGATGCTGGAAGATTACGGCGCGGCTGGCCGACGCCATACTTTGCCGAGCTGGGCGACGGTGGGCGCCGAGCAGGTTGCGGCCGCCGCAATCCGCGCGATCTACCGCAACAAGTCGATCGTGGTGGTATCGCTGCCGGCCAAGCTGCTGTGGTGGGCGAACCGGATTGCGCCGAACGCGATGACATGGCTGATGCGCGAGGGCTGGCGGCACTAGAGGTCGAGAATGGCGAAACTGGACGGCAAGATCGTATTGATCAGCGGCGCGGCGGGCGCGATCGGCTCGGCGGTTGCCACTGCGATCAAGCAGGGCGGCGGCACGTCGATTGCCACCGATCTCACCGCGACGTCGGGCATCGATCATGCGCTCGACGTCACCAAAGAAGCCGATTGGCAGCGTGTCATCGCTGACATCGCCCGCACGCATGGCCGGCTGGACGGCCTCGTCAACGCGGCCGGTATCGCCAGCCTCGGCAACATCGAGAACCTCGAGCTCGCCGAATGGCGGCGCGTCATATCGATCAATCTCGACGGCACTTTTCTCGGCTGCAAGCACGCCTTTCCGCTGCTGCGCGTCAAAGGCGGCTCGATCGTCAACCTCGCTTCGGTATTGGCCTTGATCGGCGGGCATAATCTGATGGCCTACAGCGCGTCGAAGGGCGGCGTGTCGCTGCTGTCGAAGTCGGTGGCGCTGTACGGCGCTCGGTTCAAGCCGCCGGTGCGATGCAACGCCGTGTGTCCGGCTTTCATCGACGGCCCGATGGTCGATGGCATCGCCAATGCGACCAAGAAGCCGGAAGTGGTGCATCAGCGGCTGGCCAACGACATCCCGCTCGGCCGCATGGGCAAGCCGGCGGAGGTGGCGGCACTGTGCGCCTATTTGCTATCGGACGATGCGGCCTTCATCACCGGCGCCGACCTGCCGATCGATGGTGGGCTGACGGCGCGATAAATTAGCCGTGCATCAGCGCCGTGACGTGGGCGGCGACCGAGCGCGACAGGCCTTCGAGGTCGTAGCCGCCTTCCAGCAATGAGACGATGCGGCCGTCCGCGCTCTCGTCGGCGACGTCCATCAGCGTGCGCGTCACCCAGGTGTAGTCGGCCTCGACCAGATTGAGATTGGCGAGCGGGTCGCGGGTGTGGGCGTCGAAGCCGGCCGAGATAATCAGCAGATCCGGCTTGAAACCGCGCAGCCGCGGCAGGATCGTAGTCTCGACCGCCTGCTTGAACACATCGCCGCCATCGCCCGCCGAGAGCGGCGCGTTGACGATGGTGTTGTGCTCGCCACGCTCGCTCTTTGCCCCGGTGCCGGGATAAAGCGGCATCTCATGGGTCGAGCAATACATCACGCTGTTGTCGGCCCAGAAAATATCCTGCGAGCCGTTGCCGTGATGCACGTCGAAATCGACGATGGCGACCCGCTCGGCGCCGTGCTTCTGCTGCGCATGGCGCGCGGCGATCGCGGCGTTGTTGAAGAAGCAGAAACCCATCGCGCGCGTCGTCTCGGCGTGATGGCCGGGGGGCCTTGTGGCGACGAAAGCATTGTCGGCTTTCTTCGTCATCACCTCGTCGACCGCTAGCACGGCGCCGCCGGCGCCGCGCAGCGCCGCCTCGAAGCTGCCGGGCGACATCGCGGTATCCGCATCGATCCGCACCAGGCCCTCGCGCGGGGAAGCGTCCCGAATGGCTTCGACGTAATCAAGTGGATGCGCCAGCGCGACCGTCTCGGCCTGGGCCATCGGCGCCTGCACGCGCGTCAGCGTCTGAAATTTCTCGTGCTCCAGCGCGCGCTCAATGGCGCGCAGGCGGTCGGGCCGTTCCGGATGGCCGGCCGGCGTCAGATGTGTCGAGGCAGGCCGGGTGGGAGATCAGGAGGGTGGACATCACGGTGTTCTAACGCGGCATCTTGTGCCTGCGCAAACCTGCGCGCGCTCGCCCTCGCATTTTGCGTGTCATGTTCCTAGATGAGGAACCGGCGCGCAACCGTGCGCGCGAAAGGGCCGATACATGCAATTGACCGGCATTCATCATCTCACCGCGGTCTCGGCCAATGCGCCGGGAAACAAGGCGTTTTACACCGGCATTCTCGGCATGCGGCTGGTCAAAAAGACCGTCAACCAGGACGACGTCAGCGCCTATCACCTGTTTTACGCCGACGGGCTGGCAGCGCCCGGCAGCGACCTGACCTTTTTCGATTTTCCGACGCTGCCGGAAAAGCGTGGCAACAACACCATCAGTTGCACGGGATTACGCGTCAGCGGCGAGACGACGCTGCAGTGGTGGCAGCAGCGGCTGGAATTGGCCGGCGCGCGCATGGGCGAACTGGCCGAACGCGACGGCCGCCTGACGCTCGACTTCGAGGATCCGGAAGGTCAGCGACTGTCGCTGGTCGACGATGGTGGCAAGGGCGAAGCGCACCCCTGGGAAAAGAGCGTCGTTCCGGCCAAGCACCAGATTCGCGGGCTCGGCCCGATCGTCATGACGGTGCCCGATCTGGCGCCGACTGACGCGGTGCTGACCAAAGTGATGGAGATGCGCCCCGCGCGCGACTACGCCTATCCCGGCTCCAACACTGATCGCATTCACGTCTATGACATGGGCGAGGGCGGAGCGGCGGCCGGGCCTGGGGCTGAACTCCACGTCGCGGTGCGGCCCGATCTGCCGCGCGCGCATCCCGGCGCGGGCGGCGTCCATCATGTCGCGTTCCGCACGCCGGACGACAAGCAATATGACGAATGGGCGGAGCGGCTCAATTCGATGGGCGTGCGCAACAGCGGCAAGGTCGACCGCTTCTGGTTTCACTCGCTGTATTTCCGCGAGCCGAACCACATTCTGTTCGAGATCGCCACCGATGGGCCGGGCTTCGGCGTCGACGAGCCGATGGACAAGCTCGGCGAGAAACTGGTGCTGCCGCCTTTCCTCGAGCCGCGCCGCGCGGAGATCGAGGGCGGATTGAAGCCGCTTTAGGCCGTCAGCGCTGCGTCGGCGGCGGTAACACTGGCGCCGCCGTCGATCACGACGCGCTCCAGCGAGGACGATTGCACCGCCAGATTTTCCGCAAAGAAGCGCGCCAGCGCGATGCGGGACGGAACCGTCGCCCGTCGCGCAAGGAAGCGAGCGCGTCGTCGGCCAGCATGCAGCCGCCGGCGGCATTGCCGAACAGCCGCAAATAGGGCGTCGCGCCGGCCAGCGCGGTGTCCGAGGATCTTCTGCGCCAGCAGCCATTTGGTCGCGCGCTCGAGGCTGTCGATGGCCTCGCTCAGCCGCGTGCCGGTCTCGCCGAACGCCGGATCGTTGGTGGCTTTCACCCTGCCGACGATGGCGCGCAATTCGTCGAGGTAAAGCGCGACCGTCTTGCCGCCGTCGAGCGGCACCTTGCGTGCCACCAGATCGAGCGCCTGGATGCCGTTGGTGCCTTCGTAGATCGCGGCGATGCGGGCGTCGCGATAATGCTGCGCCGCGCCAGTTTCCTCGATGAAGCCCATGCCGCCATGCACCTGCACGCCGAGCGAAGCGACCTCGATGCCGATATCCGTGGAGAACGCCTTGGCGACCGGCGTCAGCAGCGAGGCGCGGTCTTGTCCGGCCTTGCGCGCCGCGTCAGTCTTGCCGCGTTGCGCGCGGTCGAGCGCGACGCCGGTGGCGTAGCAGATGCTGCGTGCCGCGTGCGTCAGCGCGCGCATCGTCAGCAGCATGCGCTTGACGTCCGGGTAGTCGATGATCGGCTTCGGGCCTCTGCTTGCGCTCGCGCGCATAGGCCATCGCCTGCTGCGTCGCGCAGTTCGGCGATCGCGACGCCCGACAGGCCGACCGCGAGCCGCGCGCGATTCATCATGGTGAACATGCAGAGCATGCCTTTGTGCTCTTCGCCGATCAGATAGCCGATCGCGCCGCCATGATCGCCATAGACCATCGTGCAGGTCGGCGAGGCGTGGATGCCCATCTTGTGCTCGACCGAATGCGCGCGCACGTCGTTGCGTGTTCCGATCGGCGTCGACAAAAATTTTGGCACGAGGAACAGCGAAATGCCCTTGGTGCCGGCCGGCGCATCGGGCAGCCGGGCCAGCACGAAATGGATGATATTGTCGGTGAGGTCGTGCTCGCCGTAGGTGATGAAGATCTTGCTGCCGGTGATGCGGTAGCTGCCGTCGCCGCGCGCGCTCGGCCTTGGTGCGCAGCGCGCCGACATCGGAGCCGGCCTGCGGCTCGGTGAGCTGCATGGTGCCCATCCATTCGCCGCTGATCGAGCTTGCCGAGATATTTCTGTTTGAGCGCGTCGCTGCCATAGGCGTGCAGCGCGTCGATCGCCGCCATGGTCAGCACCGGGCCGATGCCGAACGCCATCGAGGCGGAATTCCACATCTCGACGCAGGCCGCGTTGAGCGCCTGCGGCAGTCCCTGGCCGCCGAAATCCTCGGGCGAGGCGAGGCCGTTCCAGCCGGCGGCGGCCCAACTGGTGTAGGCCTCTTTCCAGCCGGGCGGCGTCGTGACCTTGCCGTCCTTGAACGGCGTGCCGAATTGTGTCGCCGACGCGGTTAAGCGGCGCGATCACGTCGCTGGCGAATTTGCCGGCTTCCTCCAGCACGGCATCGACCGTCGCCTCGTCGAGGTCGCCGTAGAGTCCCTCCGCGATCGCGCTTGCGAGAGGCCGGCGGCATGCTTAAGGGCAAAGGCGATGTCGGAAACCGGCGCGCGATAGGCCATGTGTTAATTTAGTCGGCTCGCGCTAACCTAGCGGGCGGCGTTGATTGCACCAAGAGGCGCCGCTATGGTCCGCCCGCCGCTCGGTTCGGATAGCAGAGCGGCCTTCTGTTGCAGTAATGGGGCGTAGCCAAGTGGTAAGGCAGCGGATTTTGATTCCGCCATCCCCTGGTTCGAATCCAGGCGCCCCAGCCAGCCAACAGTGCATTGACCGAGCGAGATTATTTCGCGTCGCTCTTCGTTCCACACCCATCATTCTCAACACCATTTTGAGTGTCATTCTGAATAGATGTTCCCGCCGCGTTCGCTAGGCGATGTGCATGACGCTTTCGGGTGGCAGATAAAGTGCGTTCCATCGTGCGCTTAGCGTATCCGGCATAGGCGCTGGCTGTTTTGTGAGCAGAGAGTGAGCGACCTTGGCCGTCTGTTAGTGCGGCCTCTTCTACTTCTGTCATGCCACCGTGCCGGCAGGCGTCGAGAGTGAATATGGAGGGCAAACCAATCTCGTCGCGCATTTTGTGCACGATCTTCTGCATCCCGCTGAAAGAGTAAGGCTTCGTTGCTCCGTCGCGGACGCCGCGCAAAATCATGGGAATACCGCGCCTTGGAAGCTTAGCGAGCACGGCTTCAGCATCTTCATAGAACTTTACTGCGCCATCTGCTGTCGTTTCCTCGAGCGGGTGCCAAACGGTTTGCGCCAGTCTTGTGGTGCTCGATTTTGATATGGTTTGGCCATTCCTTACTGCGATAGTCCGCCCAACGAAATACTTCATCGCATAATGACGGTTTATGGAATGGATCGCATCAGGAGCGAATACGGAACAACTGCGCGTTGGCATCGGCCAGCACACCGCCGTGTTTGGACTATAGTCGGCTCGCCGTCATCTCAAAATTGGCTGCCCCTAAGTCATTAGGGCCGAGCGAGTAAGTAGTTTTATCGCCAGTTTAAGTTCCACCGCCACGTTCATCCTAACCACGTTCCTTGTGGTCTCCTTTATCTTTGAGTGCGCACGTGTCCTGCATTCAAACAGTGATCAGACAAATTGCGTGGGAAGAGGGGCCACCTCGTCCAACGCCACTGGTCTCTGAGAAGGAGCAACGTGGCGGAGGATTTTCTCATGACAATGCGCGCAGGACTTCGACCCCTGCTACTGGCGGCGGGTCTCCTGACAGCCGCAGCCCCCATGCTTTCGGCATCCTTGGCGGAAGATCGAGTGGTGCGCGTGTGGCACACCGAAACTGAGCCGCAGACCATTCAAGCCGTTGATAATATTGCTCGGAGATTCGAAGCGAAGAACCCGGGCGTGAGGATTGAAACTCAGGGTCTGGCTTGGGCGGAGCTCGAAGGCAAGATCACCGCTGCAATCGCGGCCGGCAACCCCCCTGAATTGTCTCACGGCCAGCCCATTACTTGTACTGCACTTCAATCGAAAGGCTTGCTCAATCCGCTCGACGAGGTTGTCAAGGCGATCGGCGAAGACAACATTTGGGAACAGGTCAAGCGCGTCTGCAACGTTGGTGGCAAGCAATATGGCCTGGTTCACGCGGCGGGAACGTCGCTCTTAATCTACCGCAAGGACCTAGCCGACAAGGCCGGCCTTCAACCGCCCAAGACGTGGGCTGATCTTATCGCCAACGCTAAGGCCTTGACCCAAGATACCAATGGGGACGGCAAGATCGACATCTACGGTATCAGCATCCCGGGCGACAACCTTTTCATCAACATCATCTTGGGTGAGCTGATCAAGGCTAATGGCGGCGTGCTGTTCGACGAGGCCAATAAACCGCAGCTTACCGATCACAAAATGATCGAGGTACTCGAGTTCTGGCGTGAACTCGCCAAATATGCGCCTCCGGGGTGGGAAGGGCAGGGCTACCTGCAGACGTTCCAAAATCTCTACGAACAGAAAGCCGCAATGATGTTCGAGGGCTATGGACGAGGGGCCGGAATGATCGAGCGTTACGCGCCCAAGGATATGGCGAACGACAAGACTTTCGCTGTGTGGGTCAAGCCTCACGGCCCAAGTGGCGTTGAACCCGCCGTGCAGGTCGATGAAGAGCCGTGGATGCTTTTCAAGGCTTCCAAGAATCAAAAAGAGGCCATCGAGTTTCTCAAGTTTTTCTATCAGGACGACAACTACCTTGAGTACGTCTCGACGGTGCCGATCCATCTCTTCCCAATTACCAAATCACTGCGAAATTCTACCAAGTATCAGAATGTGGAAATGATCCAACGCTGGAAGGGCTGGATTGAGGTGCAGCAGCATTATCTCGACAATGATCAAGGCAAGCCCACTCTCGTTATCGACTGGGCTGACATGACCAAGAAGCCCTTTCTTATGGAAGTGCTGAGCTCCGGAATCCTGCGCGACATGGTGATCGATGTTGCGGTGGAGAAGATGGAGCCACAACAAGCAGCCCAAAAGGCGCAGGAGCGCCTCGAGGTCCTGCTGCACACCAAAGGGTATTTTTAGATTTTTAAATCTGAGATTGGACGTAACGGAACCTTCTGCACGTCAATCGCCGTGTATCGAGCAGTCGCTCAACCGTAGGCCGGACCACAACAGCAAATGCTCAGCGAGCTTAAGAGTATTTTTTTGCAGCAACGCTTTCCTGTTGCCCTGCGTGCTCGGGCTTTAAGTGGCTACTGGAGTCCGTTGAGAACCATCAGTCGGAAGATATTCATTACGTTCATGGCTCTAGCTGTGATGGTGGGGATTTGTGGTGCCGCTGGATTAATCTTCTTCGAGCGTATTGCGAGTTCGATTTCAATTCTATCTGAGATCACCTCGCCGATGCTTTTAGAAAGCTTGGCGCTTATCGACAACGCTGACCGCATGCGTTTAACGGTGTTGGGTGATGTTGGTCATAAAGATGGAAGTGCCGATCGGTTATTAGCTCTGACCAAGCTTGATGTCGAAGGCCGCGCGCATATTGGAAAACTGAAAGTATTGTCGCTCCGAGCGGACGTTTGGCCCAATTTCGAGCCTATCGAGCAGTTAGAAAGTGATTTCGTCGCCATCTTGCAAGAAATCCTGAAAGCCGAAACGTCGAAGGCTTTAGCTGATCGAACGGCCGCGGATCTCTATGCACAAATCAGCCGCAACGCACGGCTTGCCGATGAGGACATGCTCAAACTTGCGCGGCAGTTTGATCAAGAAATTACAGAACACGCCTCCGTTGCCCAGCTCGATGTCGAAGAACTGCAGCAACCTTACGATTTGGCCCGCATCACGGCACGAACGCACAACTTGGCGCAATCTATTTTGTCGGTTGAAGGCGAGCTCGACCTCACGCTTCTTGAGGATGAGGTGCAACGGCTTTTCGTGACCGTGTCGGTTATACGCCAAAGACTGGCTGCGTCGGACCTTGGGCGGGACCAATCGGTTCTATTGACCGGCATCGGCACGTCTGTAGACGCGCTTCAATCAGCATTCATGGGGCCGGACGGCCTGGTTGCTAAGAGAAAGGACGGTCTAAACGCTGACGGCCGGCTCATTGCACGCTTAAAAAAGTTCAGCGAGATAGAAACTCGCTACGTCGACGTGCTCAATGGCGTTGCGGTGGCGGTGCGCAGCGGTAACGACATCTCTGTCATACGAACGGCGCGCGCGATCGACCAAGGTCGTGCGATTATTATTGCTGTCGTGGTGGTTGCCATTTTGCTGGGAATTGTAGCGGCACTGTTTGTCTCGCGCAGCATTACATCGCCTCTCAAACGTCTTGCCGCACATGTCCGCGCTATTCGTGAGCGCGGAGATATCATTGAAATATCTGACACTTCCTTGACGGGGGCCCGTGACGAGTTCGGGGATTTGTCGCGCTCCTTTAATGCGATGACGAGCGAAATAGCGAAAGCACGCCGGGATCTAGTTGCTAGTTCCGAAGCGGAGGTCAACAAACATGCGGGTCGAACTCGAGGCGGCGCTGACGCACATGTCGCAGGGTCTCTCGATGTTCGACGCTAGTGGAGTGCTGGTTGTCAATAATAATCGCTACTTGCAAATGTATGAACTGTCCCCCGATGTCGTGAAGCCGGGATATCCGTTTCTGGATATTGTGAAAACACGGGCGTCCCAAGGCTACTTCATGGGCGATCCCGCGATGTATGTCGCGGATCTGCAAAAGCAAATTAAGGAAGGAAAGTCAGAAACTCGGGTCGTGAGCGCCAGCCACGATCGGGCAATTCGTGTCATCAATAGTCCGATGCCGAATGGCGGATGGGTTTCAACTCATGAAGACATCACCGAGCAACGCGATGCTCAAGAAAAAATATCGCATATGGCGCTCCACGATGCTCTGACCAATTTGCCTAACCGACTTTTATTTCGGGAGCAGATGGAAACTCGGCTCAGTGAACTAGGACGCCACCAAAAATTCGCGGTGCTGTGCTTTGACTTGGACCGCTTTAAAAACGTCAATGACACTTTGGGCCATGCCTCAGGCGATCAACTGCTTCGCAATGTGGCCGATCGTACGCGAAAGTGCCTTCGGGACGGCGACATGCTCGCCCGACTGGGTGGCGATGAGTTTGTCATCCTTCAGACCCATGTGAATCAGGCGGAAGACACCAGTGCGCTTGCAAGTCGCCTTATCGAGGACATTGGAGCGCCTTTCGACCTGGACGGTCATCAGGTTGTGGTTGGCGTTAGCATCGGCATTGCGTTGGCGCCGGGCGATGCAATAGAGCCTGATCAGCTACTCAAAAGTGCTGACATGGCTCTTTATCGTGCGAAAGCCGAAGGAAAAGGTGCCTATCGTTTCTTTGAACCCGAAATGGATCGACTGATGCAGGCGCGCCGCTCGCTTGAGGGTGACCTTCGAAATGCTCTCTCGAACAATGAATTTGAACTTTACTATCAGCCGCTCATCAATTTGCAGACCGAAAATATTTGTGGTTTCGAGGCTCTGTTGCGGTGGAAGCATCCGCAGCGCGGCCTTATCCCGCCGCTCGATTTTATTCCGCTTGCGGAAGAAACTAACTTGATAGTGCCTATCGGCGAGTGGGTAATCCGACAGGCATGTATGGAGGCTACGAAATGGCCGAAAGAGATCACTATCGCGGTCAATCTGTCGCCGACCCAGTTCAAGATGCGCAATCTCTCCCAGATGGTGATGAGCGCTTTGGCCCATTCCGGACTCACGCCGGCTCGGCTGGAACTGGAAATTACGGAGTCGGTTCTTCTCGTTGAAAACGCCTCAACTCTAAAAATCTTGCATCAACTGCGAAGTCTGGGTGTTCGAATCTCGATGGATGATTTCGGCACCGGCTATTCCTCTTTAAGTTATTTGCGCAGCTTTCCTTTCGACAAGATCAAGATCGATCGCTCGTTCGTGCATGATCTCCAACAGAGTGAGGATTCCAAGGCAATTGTTCGGGCAGTCACGGCGTTAGGGGCAAGTCTGGGAATGATCACAACCGGCGAGGGTGTGGAAACTCGCGAGGAGGTCGAATATCTGCGTCGGGAAGGTTGCATCGAAGCTCAAGGATATTTCTTCAGCAAACCAAAACCGGCCGCGGAAGTGCAAAAAATGCTAGCGGAACGCAACGCCGCCTTGCCGGCCGTTGCCTGATCACGACGCAAAGCGTTATGGAACGGGATTCGCAGAATGACCGAGTACGGAAATATCATCATGGCTGCTTCTATCGGTCCATGAGCACATTCTAATCTTTACTCTCTTGCGATTTTTTTGGCGCCATTCCCGCTGATGAGAGAAAGAATGGCGACGTTCTGGCGACTGTGGGGAAAAGCCCCGCGCTTAAAGTTCGGCTCGAACGCAATGCTTTAGCGTAAGCTAAGACTCCCAATCAGGCTGCAGCCGACACTCCGGGCTCATTTATTGCGACGAATGATGCATGCCGCCGCCCGCCATTGAGTTCCAAAATGTCCGGCTGCAACTCGGCGGCGCCATCATCTATGAGCAGCTCAGTTTCGACATTCGCCCGGCCGAGTTCCTTTGCTTGCTCGGGCCGTCCGGTTGCGGGAAATCAACCGCGCTACGTCTAATCGGCGATCTGATGTCCGCGCAGGGTGGGGTCGTCACTGTCGATGGCCGCAATCCGGCGGAGACCTGGGAGCGTCTCGCTTACGTCTTCCAGTCGCCGCGACTGTTGCCGTGGAAGGACGCGCTCGACAATGCTGCGTTCGGCCTCGAGATGCGCAGTCCCAAGATGAGCGTGATGGAGCGTCGGGATCGCGCGGCGCGGCAGCTGGCGCGCGTCGGCCTGTCGGCGGATCGTCACAAGATGCCGTCGATGCTGTCGGGGGGTGAACGCCAGCGCGTTTCGATTGCACGCGCCATGGCGCTCGATCCTGACATTATCCTTATGGACGAGCCATTCTCCGCGCTCGATCCGAATACCCGGATGCGGCTGCGCAACGCAGCTGGTCGAGTTGTGGCAGGGCTCCGGCAAGACCATCGTGTTTGTCACACATGATGTCGACGAGGCACTGTTTCTGGCGGAACGCATCATTGTCCTATCCATGAAGCCGGCCTGCGTCGTTGAAACCGTGACCGTTAGCGCCCCCCGGCCGCGGCTGATCGAGAGCGATCCTGAGTTGCGCAAAATGCGCCGCGATCTGCTCGAACTGTTTGCAACGATAGAAAAGACACATGTGGAGGAAACGACATGAAATCCATTCTGATGCGCGCGCTGTTCGGCATGCTCTTGCTGGCGCCGACCTTTGCGCACGCCCAAACCAAGATCACCTTTGGCTATCTTGCCGATCCCTCGCACGAGGCGGTGCTGTGGGCGTTGCGCCACGGCAAGGCGAAGTCGGACAAAGTGACGATCGAGGCGACGCCGCTCAACATTTCGGCGCTGATCCAGGCGACGGCGGCGCGCACTTATGACGTCATTGAAACCGCTGCGGTCGCCGTGCCGCGCGCCCGCGAGCGCGGGCTCGACCTGCGCATTGTCGGCACCGGCTTGCGCTATCACGTCGGGGGAGGGTTCGGGCATCTGGGTGAAGAAGGGCAGTCCGATCAAGACGGTTGCCGACCTGAAGGGCAAGAAGCTTGGCGTCTATTCGCTCGGCTCGGCCGGCATCACGCTGGTGCGCATCGCGCTGGCCGATGTGCATGGCCTCAACGTGAATGTGCGCGGCGGCGATGTTGAGTTTCTCGAAATGCCAGCACCGGCCATGCCGGCCGCGCTCGCATCTGGCAGTATCGACGCCGCGACTTTGATCCACGCGCAGGCCTTCAAGGCGATGCAGACCGGCGAGTTCGTGCCGATCGTGCAGACCGCGGGCGATCTCACCAAGAAGTTCGGCGTGCGCATGGTGTCGGCGGTGCTGGCCGGTTACGGCGACAAGCTTGACGCCAACCCTGACGCCTACAAGGAATTTCTCCGCGTCGTGCACGAATCGGACTGAATACGCGCTGGCGCATCAAGATGAGGTGTTTTCCGCGGTCGGCCAGGAAACTAAAACCGATCCGGAATTCTTCAAGGCTTGGTTCACGCGGTTCTCGGAATTTCCGGTGCTGCTGACCAAGAACGACATCAAGGCGATCGAACTGCTGTGGAAGCGCTCGATCGAGCTCGATCTCCTGAAGAATGCTCCGCCGGTCGCCGAGACCGTTTGGGCTGCCGGCAGTCCAAAACTAGTCGCGTGACGGACGTCGCGGCCGGCCGAACTGATCGCCACATCCGCCAAAACCGGCGGGCGCGGCCCTGGGTGCTGCACATTGTCACCGCGGCGGCATTGCTAGGCTTGGTGGGTCTATTCGCTGTTCGTGCCGGCCTACCAAATTCCGGGGCCGGTCGTCGTGGCGCGGCGGATGCTGGGCTTTCTTCACCGATCCGCTGTTGAGCCTGCAACTGAGTATCTCGCTGTTTCATGCTCCTCAGCGGAATCCTGTTCGCGTTCATCGTCGGCGCGCTGTCTGGCCTTCAGCGCGCATTTCATCCCAGTGGCGCGGCTTGTTGATCAAATCCCGGCATCACGCCGTTCCTAAACGCCTTCTCCGCGATCGGCTGGCTGTTTCTCGGCATCCTCTGGTTCGGGCTGGACGACACCACCGTCATCTTTGCGATCACCATGATCCTGATCCCATTTTCGGTAATCAATCTGCGGGCGGGTTTAAGCGAACTCGATCACGAATTGATCGAACTCGGCACCAGCCTGACGCGCACACGCGGCAAGTTGCTGACCAAAGTGATCGTGCCAATGATGGTACCTTACGTCTTTGCGACCTTGCGCATCAGCTTCGGCGTAGCCTGGAAGGTGACGTTGACCGCCGAGTTGTTCGGCGGCAACGCCGGCATCGGCTATCTGCTCAATGTCGCGCGGCAGGAATTCGACACCGAGACGATCTTCGCGGTGATCCTGTTCATTCTGCTGTTCGTCGCCTGCATGGAGGTGTTCGTATTCCGCCCACTCCAGCGCAAGTTGGACCGGAGATACCGCGTATGAACGAGCGAGTGCGCCAGTTCACCGCTCAGCATGGCCTGGCAGAAGGCGTCGTCCTTCTCGCGCTGACGGGTTGGTGGCTGACGGCAAAGGGACTGCCGGCCTTCGTGCTGCCGACCCCGGTCGCGGTATTGGGCGCGCTGGCGCAGTTCTCGATCGACCCATTTTGCTCTACCATCTCGCAGTGAGCTTCGGTCGCGTTATCGCCGCGGTGTCACTGGCGATGCTGCTCGCGGTCGGCCTTGCGCTGATCGCTGCGCACGTCACTTACTTTTGCGGCGATTCTCGAGCGGCGCGTCCTGCTCGTGCTCAACAGTTTCCCCTCGGTCGGCTGGGCGATCCTTGGCGTGATCTGGTTCGGCGTCTCCAACCCGACCGTGGTGTTCATCGAGACGCTGATCATCCTGCCGTTCTGCCTGACCAACGCGCTGGAAGGCTTCCGCAACATCGACATCGAACTCGAAGAGATGGGGCGCAGCCTGACGCGCAATCGCTGGCGCAGATTTACGCATCTGACATTGCCCCTGATCATGCCGTTTATCGCGGCGGGCCTGCGCATCTCGTTCGGCATCTGCTGGAAGATCGCGCTGGTCGCCGAACTGTTCGGTGCGCAGTCGGGGCTCGGCTACCTGCTGTTGCAGGCGCAGGCCAACGCCGACGCCACCATGGTGTTCGCGGTCTGCTTCGTCATCGTGATCGTCGTCTTTGTGATCGACGGTTTCGCTCTCGCGCCGCTGGCGCGGGCCTATTCCAAAAATCGAGGTGTCACATCATGAGCGCTTTGAGCACTGTCCGTATCCCGCCGAAACCCGCTATCGCTGTCGATCACGCCGGGGAAGGCGATCTGCTGGTGTTTATGCATGGCATCGGCGGCAATAAGCGCAACTGGCGGGACAATCTGCCAGCCTTCGCGGAGCATTGGCATGCGGTGGCGTGGGATGCGCGCGGCTATGGCGAGAGCGACGATTACGAGGGCCCGCTGACATTCTCGCAGTACGCCGACGACCTCGTGCGGGTGCTCGATCATTTCAAAGCCGCCAAGGCGCACATCGTGGGTCTCTCCATGGGCGGCCGCATCGCTATGGATTTTTCCGCACGCTATCCGCAACGCCTGCTGACGCTGACGTTGTGCGATACTCATCCCGGCTTCGCGCATTTTTCCGAGGAGAAGAAGCGCGAGTTCATCCGACTGCGGAAGGAGCCGCTGATGAACGGCGGCGAGCCGAAGGACATCGCGGTGCCGGTGGCCAAGACCCTGATCGGGCCGAATGCGTCCAAGCATGCGTTCGAGCAACTGGTCGACAGCATGTCGCGGCTGCATAAGGAGTCCTACATCAAGAGCATCGAGGCGACGGTGATGAGCGACAACATGGCCGCGCTCGGCGACATCAAGGCGCCTACGCATGTTGTGGTTGGCGGCGCAGATAAGCTGACGACGCCGGAGATGGCGCAGGGTTTGGTCGACAAGATTCCGGGCGCAAAGCTCACCGTCATCCCGGATGCAGGGCACCTTGTGAATATCGAGAAGCCGCGTGAGTTCAACGATGTCGTAATCTCATTCATTCGCGCGATAGCCTGAATGGAGGGGCATAGTCGTTGCGATTCGCTGCATCGATGGGATAACGATCCGATCTGAAATTTACATCTGGAATTCAAGAGAAAATCATCGCGGGCATAGGGGATAGGGCCGTTATTGGCACATCGCGTCATTCACGATGCCTGCCGTGAATGGTCGCGACTGGACTAAGAGCGGACAAACGGCGGCGCTAGTGCTGAAAAGATACGCAGCGCTTGACCCAGATTCGCATCCACACATGCACGACGAACATCATAAGCATGTGCACAGCAGATCAGAACCGCCGGGTGAACCCCATACTCACTTCCATGAACACGGTCGCATTAAACACACTCATCCTCACGTACCCGATATGCACCACCTACATCGGCACTGAAATCAGGGTCGCGCCAGAGCTGCGATAGTTTTTGTAATGTCCGCTATGGGTCAAAAGCAGACATTAGTCAGCGCGAAAATAATGTCCGCGCCATAAGCGGCGCCGCACTAGGGCGCGCCCGCGCTGCCAATGAACATCAAGGCACATCACGCCGGCTTCAAGGTCTGGGCCGGCGCGCAGGCTGACATTGAGCGCGTCCTCACCATCTGGGACGAATGCCTGGCCACCAGTAAGGGGCCGCTGTTGTTCGGCGACAAAGCGTGCATGGCGGACGCAATGTTCGCGCCGGTTGTGACACGCTTTCTGACCTACGACGTCAAGCTGAATTCCGATTGCACGGCCTACGTCAAAGCGAGCATGAATTTGCCGGCGATGCGAGAATGGATCGCGGACGCAGAGCCGAGTCCGACGAAGTGGTCGAGCTCGATGTCGAGTTCTAGGGCCAGCGCTTAAGCCAGTCCGCGATGCGTCTCGCGGCTTCGCGCATATTCACGCTCGATCAGGCGTAGCAAACGACGCTTGTTCGAGGCTAATCAGTCTTCCTTATAGCCAAGCATTTGCTGATTGCCGGTCGCGCCGTAGTACTTGTAGGGCAGAAACTTTCCCGACATCCCAATTTTCACGCGATCGCCCTTCGGGTCTGGCAAGCGCTCCATCGTGAAATCGAAGTCGATTGCGGACATGATGCCGTCACCAAATTCCTCCTCGATAAGCGCCTTCCAAGCTGGCCCGTTGATCATGACGAGCTCATAGAAGCGGTAGATTAGCGGATCGGTCGGCGGCATCCCTAGGCCCTCACCGCGCATCGGCACTTCGTTCAGCAGCCTCTCTTCGGCCTTCGACAATCCGAACAGCGTGGCGGCAGCCGCTGCCATCGGCTTGGTCATTTTCATTTGGCCTAGCACACCGCCGGTTATAAGAACGGGAGACATTCCCCCGATCTGCTCGCAGATATATTTCCAGGTCCAGCCTTTCTCGCGTTTGATGTCGAGCAGCTTCTCGGTGATGTCGGAACGTTTCATGTGGGTCTCCCTGTAGACTACGCGCTTGATAAAACGATCAATGCGATGCTCAGAAAACGGCATGCAGTGCACGAAGGATAGACATCGGAATCGCTTCTGACTGGCGTTGTTCGAATTGTCCAGATAAGAAGCAATTTGCATGCCATCAGCGGTCGGCTCGATCAAGTTCTCGCAGCGGCAAACTTGTTTGAGATGAGTTCGATACGGACGTAAAGAACGTCAAGTCCACTCGGTTTATGTCTGCATCGCATGCGCCTTGCGTCTGCCGCGCTCGATTGACGCCGGGGCCTCGTCCCGAGCAACTAAATGCTGCGCCAGGTCGAGGCAGTGTTTTGTGAGCATTGCCGCGCCATGTCCGGGTTTTGCTTTCGATCCAGGTGAGGGGATCTTCGCTGGCAAACTCAATGGACGTACGACGAGGACTATCGTTACGATGGGAATGCCATCATGGTTCTATCGAACCTGGTTTTTTGGTCATGGGATCAAAAGCTTCCAACAGGGCATCTTAAGGTTCGTAGGCCTGAAGCCGAACAAGACCACGCTCATTGGCTCCATCGAAGCGCTCTCGGATGCAAAACGTGCAGCTTGGCTGCGGAAGGTTTGGAATTGCGGTTTCTGGGCGAGGTGAATATGCACGCTGAGGTGTCTGCGCTGAGCAACGCGAGCGCTGTTGGCCCTTTTCGTCGGAGGCCAGAAAGCGACTGGAGGCACCCCCGGCCCAATGTCGCGGTTAAATCAACGCAGCAAAGCATCTGGCTTCCTAGAAAACTCAGCTCCAAACCTTGCGTCTCCTATTTGAATGCCGAATACTCTGACACCTCGGCGACGGAGCCGCGGATCGAAGCCTTGGACCTGGCCTTGTGACCGGTGCTGCCGACGATGATCCGAGTGGTATCGCGACTTACAGTCAGGTCGGGGCTCAGTTTGGCTACGGTCTTGCTTGGACGATGCTTTCAGCTTTCCGCTGATGGCCGTGATTCAGTCCATCGCCGCCCGGCACAAAGCGTCATTCTCGGCATGTCCGCGATCTGCTCGCTATTGGACTAAGAGCGGACATGGGTTGGTGCCGGCGCGAAATCACTAGGTCGCCAATGACCCGAAGCGAACAAATCCAAGAGGTTATGTGCTAGCTCCGCGAACCATCAAACGGCGACGGGAGGCAAGCAATGTCAGATACTGACAAGGTGTTTGCCGGCTCGATTCCGGAAAACTACGACCGCTATATGGTGCCGTTGATTTTCGAGCAGTACGCCTCGGATATTGCGCAACGAGCAGCGTCATTGTCGCCAAGGGCGGTTTTGGAAACCGCCGCGGGCAGTGGGGTTGTCACACGCGCAATGGCGCCAAGACTGTCCCCGGGCGCAAGCTATATCGTAACCGACCTCAACCAGCCGATGGTCGACTACGCCGCATCGCGACAACCTCCCGACACTCGGATCAAATGGCGCCAAGCGGATGCTCTGGCGCTGCCGTTTGAAAATGCGGCCTTCGATCTTGTTTGTTGCCAGTTCGGCGCGATGTTCTTTCCTGACCGCTCATCTGGTTACCGCGAAGCAAAGCGAGTCTTGAAATCCGGAGGACATTTTTTATTCAACGTGTGGGATCGCATCGAGGAGAACGTATTCGCGGATGATGTGACGAATGCTCTGGCAAAAATGTTTCCGAACGATCCGCCGCGCTTTCTGGCACGCACGCCGCACGGCTACCACGATACGGCACTGATCCGCAGCGAGTTGGAGGAGGCAGGCTTCTCCCGTGTGGTGATCGAGACGAGAGCCGAACAAAGCCGCGCATCCTCGCCGCGCTCTCCTGCCATTGCTTATTGTCAGGGAACTCCGCTTCGCAACGAAATCGAGGCCCGAGACGCAGGAAAACTGGAAGCTGCAACCGACTTCGCCGCGTCCGCGATTGCGAACAGACATGGCAGCGGCGAGGTTGCTGCCAAAATTCAGGCACACGTAATCATGGCTGTGGTCTAGATGTTGATATTCGGCTATTGGACTAACAGCGGACAAACGGCGGCGCTGGCCCCGACATGGATATATAGAGAATGACCTTGGCGCGTGACGCGCCTGAGCTCTAGGAGAACATCTCGACTTTGCCGTCAAGCGCCATCAAGCCGAGCTCGACCTGCAGCTTGGGCTGCTTTTCCGCGACCTGCCTGCGGAATTCCATCAGCGCGGCCTTGTGCGTCTCGGTCTCGATGTCGCGATTGGCGACCTTATCGGCGCCATAGGCGATTTTCGCCGCGCCGCAGTCGCGGTGGTTCATCGCGATCACCTTCGGGATGTGATGCAGCTCCATCGAGGCGGCGAGGTTCTGCCAGAACGCTGGCGCCCAGTCCTTAAAGGACGGCGCCACGACGCCTATCGAAGCGCCGGCGAACGTGAACTGGCTGTACTTTCCGAGCATTGAGCGGCTCTTCATGTATTCGATGGTGGGTTCCGGGAAGCGCGGATCGATGCAGGTCAGCAGCATTGCCTCGTAATTGCCTTCCGCCGCGAAAGCGAGCGATGGAAACGCGGTAAGAAGACCGATGCCGGCAGTCAGATGCAAGAAACGGCGGCGGTCGAAACGGCGGCTCAGCAGGTCAGCGCAGCAGGCGCAGGCGGGAGGATGAATATGTGATGTGCCGCTCATGTTGTCCCCCATTGCGATACGGACTAGCCACCCGAACTTCGCACGCGCTCCGACCTGAGTTCAAGTCCGTTCTTGGCACCTCGCGTCATTCGCGGCGCTTGTCTTGACCGGTCGCTATCGGACTAAGAGCGGACAAAGTGCCGTCGGGCTTGACCTGTGTGTACCGAAAAATTCATCCAGCGATGATTGACCTGACCGGGCCTTTTTGTACCAGCGGTTTGAGAGAAACTGTCTTGGAAAGGAGGCTGCCCGCTCGTGGTTTGTGACCAAAAGCTGGTCATTACAAACGCTGGATCAGGCAGGACGGGAATTTTTTGGACGTGTCCTGACGTCAGGGCTTGACGAACTTTAGCACGAATTCGTCCTTCGGTTGCGGGGGGTTCGGCGTGTTCTTATCCCTCGGGTCATTGGGATTGCGCAGGAAATTTCCTTCCTCCAGCAGCCTGAATCCCGCCGCTTCGACTTCCTGTCGAAGAAACGCTTCTTCGATACGATGCAAGGTTCCGGATTCGGAGATACCGGAACCGGGCCGTCCCGAATGATCGGCGATAACGTAGAGACCTCCCGGTTTGAGCGCACGGAAGACGGCCCGGTTCATCGTCGCGCGATCTACGCCAAGATGTCCGAGGTCGTGATAGTTGAACATCAAGGTCGCGAGATCGATGCGCTCAACCGCGAGCTCGGGCGGAACGGGATCTTCGAACGGTCGAGAAACGGCGACGATCGGCGCGGCCTGGACTCCGGCGCTTCGAAGATTCCCCTCGCGTTCGGCTAGGGCCACGGCGGACGGACGCGGCGCGCTCACCGGCATCGCGCTAGGCGTGGCGGTCGGGTGGCTGTTGCCCTCGGGCGCGGCAGGGGGTGTGGGCGCTCGGTTGGGATCTTGCGGCCGGCTCTGGCCATAAACTGTGCCCGAGGGTCCGATCGCTCGAGCCAGCAACTCCGTGGTGTAGCCGCCGGCCGCGCTGAGATCGAGCGCGACGATACTGGGACGAATGCCGATGAAGCCCAGCATTTGCTCAGGCTTGCGGCGCAGATCGTTGGTGCGATCGGCCGCGCTGCGATCCGGGCTCGCCACTATCTGCGTAATCTTTTCGGACGAAAGGGGCGAGGAGTTCTGCTGCGCCGTTGCTGCTTGGACGTTGAGGGACAGGCCCGCGCTGACAGCGATTGCAACCAATAGGTCTTTTCGTTTGATATTCATTGGCTTGCCCTTTGCCTATTAACAGTATCGGCATCTCCGAAGGATTCGTTATCCGGAGCGGCGAATTAGTTGTTTTCGTTCGGGATCGTGCGGCCAAAAAAGGCGAATACCGCCGCCAATAGACATCCGGCTACAATGCCGAAGGTGAGATTCAGAATCAGAGTGAGGCCGAAAGTAGCAGTAAGCACGACGGCCGCGCGCCAGTCGCAAAGTAATCGCAGAAACTCTCCCTTCTCTGCCATGTTCCAGCAAACTACCACCAAAACGCCCGCCAGCGCCGAAAGCGGAATGAAGCTAGCCAAAGGCGCGGCGACAAGCATGAAAATCAGAATGAATGCGGCATGCATTATACCGGCTAGAGGACTGCGTGCCCCAGCGCGGATATTTGTCGCCGTGCGCGCAATCGTTCCTGTAACGCTGATCCCGCCGAAGAAAGCGGACGCTACGTTCGCGATACCCTGCGCAACAAGCTCCATGTTGTAGCGATGCTTGCGCCCGGTCATGGCGTCGGCAACCTTGGCTGAGAGCAGGCTTTCCACCCCGCCCAAAAGGGTGAAAGACAATGCCGCCGGCAAGATTTCCAGAAGAAGCGATGGCGTAAACTTCGGTAAGCTGGGCATCGGTAGGCCGCGCGGCACGCCGCCGAAATGGCTGCCGATTGTTTCGACCGGTAGGTGCAGCAGTAGCGCCGCAATCGAAGCGACCATGACAGCGATCAGCATTCCGGGCCACGCTGGCCGCCAGCTCCGGAGCGCAAAGATCAGCGCCGCCGAGCCGATACCGACGCCGAGAGCTGACGGGTTAAATGTCGGCAGCGCTTGGCCGAGCGCTACGAGCTTTGGAAAAAACGGGCCGGGCTCAACTCCAGCCAATGTCAGTCCGTTGAGATCTTTTAGCTGGCTGGCGAATATAGTGACTGCAATGCCGCACGTGAATCCCACTGTCACTGCGTGCGGAATGTAGCGAATAAGTGAGCCTAGCCGCGATACCCCGATCAGGATCAACATCAGTCCCGAGAGTAATACCGTAAGCAGCAGACCCTCAACGCCGAATTTAACAACGGTCGCCGCCACGAGAACGATGAATGCCCCGGCAGGCCCGCCGATCTGAAACCGACTACCTCCTAATAAGGAGACCACAAGACCACCGACGATGGAGGTATAGAGCCCGCGTTCCGGTGACACGCCAGAGGCCACAGCGATGGCCATTGACAGCGGGAGGGCGACAACGGCGACGGTAAGCGCCGCCATAACATCATGACGGAAGGAGCGGAAACTATAACCTTCGGTCAGGACCGTGGCGAGCTTCGGGCGATAAAGATGCGCGGTGGCGGTACCGTCAGGCATCGTGGGCCAACTGATTCATAGAGCGCATATGTAAATTCAGCCGTGCCAATCTGCTGGACCGTGCGCGGACGTTACATTGATTTTAGATCGGCGTCTCTGGGGCCGAACGTCCGCTTTGGGTCATTCGCGGACATGGTGACAGGTCTGCACTATGTCGGCTCCGCCTCAAATAGCGGACATGATCAGCGGCTCCTCGACGTCCGCTAAGTGCCAAAAAGCGAAATAGGACGCCACTGAGGCGGCCTGTCTGGAGTTCCCCGATACCCGCCGCAAGGCTGATGACTCCTACCGGACGCGCTAGCGTCGGTAGGAGTCTCTGTCCCCACCGCCGCCAGTGCCTCCAATCTTGGGGGCGTTTATGGGTCGGCTACCTGCTTCGCTCGCAATCACACTTTGGCTTGTCGGCGCAATTTGGGCCGTGGGCCTTGTCGCTTACGCATTCGATTTTCCGCGAGAGGTGGTTTGGGTATCGCTGGGGCTTGGGATCGTTGCTGCCGTTGTCGAATGAAGGATGACCCGAGCGCGGGTAAAATAGGAGCCGGTCAAAGACGTGCGCGCACTTACTTTTTCCCACTCTCGCGGAGCATATCTTCTACGGCAGCAAGCATTTTTTCATCTGTGTAGGGCTTCGGCACGAAGACGCTCGGCTCTACCAGAAGCTGTTGCATGCCGTCAGTTAGTGCCCGTCCACTGGCATAGATGACCGGCGTACCCGCTCGCGACTGGGCGATTATTTGGCCGATCTGGATACCGGCCTCGGTGCCTTCACCAAGCTGAATGTCGGTGACGACAAGATCGAGATGCTGGTCGGAATCGATAATGGCCTGAGCCTCGGTCAAAGTACTAGCCGTCAGCGTATCGTGGCCCGCGTGTTTGAGGACGGACTCTACGAGCAACAAAATTGTTGCTTCGTCTTCGACGATCAGGATTTTTGCCATTGGCTCCCTTCCCCCGGGCACCCAACAGCCGTCTAATCACATCGTTCCACTGGGTAATGCACTTTTATTGTGCATTTCACGAATGGCCGTACCACGGGTCCAAACATTGCCAGCCAGTTCCCCAATTGATAGTCCTGCAGCCGTGGACAAAAAATATCGGCGCGGAGGGAATGTCTAGACCACCCTGCCTACGAGCGTACCTATAGCGGCTGTGGCTGCCATTGCGCATGCGCCCCAAAAAGTTACGCGCACTGTTGGCTTGAGAATGCCAGCGCCCCCTACACGCGCTCCCACAGCTCCAAGCACCGCTAGGCAAATCAAAGAACCGCCCGAAACCATTGGCGCAATCAAGATCGTTGGTGCTAATAGCACGATCACTAAAGGCAGCGCTGCGCCGACAGAGAACGTCACGGCCGACGTTAGTGCCGCCTGCACCGGACGTGCTACGACGTGAGCCGAAAGGCCGAGTTCATCCCGTACGTGAGTTGCGAAGGCATCCTTGGCCGTCATCTGTTCGGCTGCCCGCCGCGCCAATGCAGGTGTAACACCTCGTTTGACGTAGATGTCCGTAAGCTCATCGAGTTCGGCTTGCGGCTGTTCGGCCAGTTCCCTGCGTTCGCGTGCCAGATCGGCATTTTCGGTATCCGCTTGTGAGCTGACCGACACGTACTCGCCCGCCGCCATCGACATCGCACCGGCAACCATCCCCGCAACGCCAGCAAGTATTATTTCACTTGATGCGCTGGAGGCCGCCGCTACGCCTACAACAAGGCTTGCGGTGGAAATGATGCCATCGTTGGCACCAAGGACCGCGGCGCGTAGCCAGCCAATGCGTTCGATGAGATGAGATTCACGATGGGGCGGGTGCATTATTACTCCAATGCTGTTTCTCGCTTTTTGAAGCCCAGAGACTTTTCCCGCAAGAGCTGCAGGCATTCCACTTCGCCCAAGTGGGGGATCTAGTGGCCGCTATTGGAGCAACAGCGGACAAGGGTGGATTTTCGCGCGAGCTAGTTGGACCGGGAATGACCCAAAGCGGACTTTTCCTCTTTCGCAGCCATCGGTCCCGCAACCAAGCTCAGACAGCGACTTGGGTTCCTACTTCCACAACGCGCCCCGTAGGAAGGCGAAAATAGTCCGTGGCATCGTTCGCGCTCCTGGCTAGCCCGATATAAAGGTGTTCTTGCCAACGAGGCAGTTCAGATGATCCGGATGCTGGCTTTAACGTTCGGCGCGATAAGAAAAACGAAGTCGACATGATATCAAAATTCCAGCCCAACTTCCGGGCAAGTGCCAAGGCATCGGGCAGATTTGGTTGCTGCATGAATCCGTATCGAACTAAAACCCGTGAAAACTCCGGACCCAGCGGCTCGATAACAACGCGCTCACTATCCGGAATATTCGGTGTCTGCGAAATTTCGACGGTTAGAATAACGTTTCGCTCGTGGAGCACTTTGTAATGCTTCAGACTGTGAAGTAGTGCGGTCGGGGCGCTGTTTGGGTCGCCGGTAAGAAAAACGGCCGTCCCTGTAACCTGATGCGGCGGCCGCTTTTTCAAACTCGTTAGAAGCGACTGGATCGGCGTTTCGGTTCGGCGCGTCTTTCGCTGGAGAATGGCTGTACCTCGCCGCCACGTATACATGATCGCCATTAAGACGGCGCCAAGTGCCAAAGGCATCCATCCGCCGTCAAAAACCTTAAGCAGGTTAGCGGAGAGAAACGTCAAATCGATTAAAAGAAATGGCACGATCAACGCAGCCGTCGCCAGCAAGGACCACTTCCACACTTTCCGGATTACGACGTATGCCATCAAAGTCGTGACCACCATCGTTCCGGTAACGGCGATACCGTAAGCCGACGCCAAGGCGCTGGACGACCGGAAGAGCGCGACCAGCAGCAGGACGCCGATCAGAAGCAGCGTATTCACGCGGGGCATATAAATTTGGCCGTAAAGAGACCCCGACGTGTGGCGAATTTCTAATCTCGGCAGCAAGCCAAGCTGAATGGCCTGTTGAGTGAGCGAATAGGCGCCGGTAATGACGGCTTGGCTGGCAATCACTGTCGCAGCAGTTGCCAGCAGCACCATCGGCAGCTGGCCCCATGCGGGAAACAACAGAAAGAATGGGTTCTCAATGACTTGAGGGTCGGCAAGGACGAGGGCACCCTGACCGAGATAGTTCAGGACGAGTGCGGGCAACGCGACGGTCAGCCACGCAAAGCGAATTGGACCTCGCCCGAAATGACCGAGGTCCGCATATAACGCCTCTGTACCGGTTACGACCAGGAAGACTGCGCCCAGCGTAACCAAACCAATCATGCCGTGGGTAGCGAGGAAGCTCACGCCATAAATCGGACTGAAGGCGCGCAGAACCAGCCAGTTACTTAACACGTGCCACAACCCGACCCCCGCAATAATCGCAAACCACAACAAGGTTATTGGCCCGAAAAAAGTGGCTACCCGTGCTGTGCCGCGCGATTGAACAGCGAAAAGACCAATGAGAATGACAACAGTGAGGGGAACGACATAGGTCTCGAAAGCCGGGGCCACTACTTTCAGACCTTCGACAGCCGATAATACCGAAAGAGCTGGTGTAATCATCGCGTCGCCATAGAACAACGCGCCGCTGACGATCCCAAGCATAATGATCGGCGCTGTATGTCCCCCGGTCGCTCGATTTGCGAGCGCCATCAGCGCAAGCGTCCCGCCTTCTCCGTGATTATCGGCGCGCAGAAGGACAGTCACATATTTTACTGTGACCACCAGAAGCAGCGCCCAGATAATGAGTGAAAGAATGCCGAGGACGACTGGCTCACTGGCGGGCTGATTGGGGCCCACAGCTGCCAGCACCGACTCACGAAGCGCGTACAGGGGGCTCGTTCCAATGTCGCCATAAACGACACCGATGCTGCCTAAGGTAATTTTCCAAAAACTCGTTCGAGTAGTGGATTTTCTTTCGTGACTCGCCGAAGACTGGTTGAGTGAATTACTTTCAGCCATTTGAATGCCGTGCTGTAAGTCGTGCTAGAGCGTGGCTTATACACCTTCGGCTAGACGCTTATCGTCTCTTTTGTGAATAACTCTAGATGGGCTGGACGGCACGTCTGCTAGTGGCACTTAGCGTCCGTTCAGCCCCGCGCCATGAATGGTTGCTGTTGGAGTAACAGCGGACCTGAGTCGGCACGTTAAATGTCTCGGTCGCGAATGACCCAGAGCGGACATTTGGCTTACTGGCTTGCGGCTGGGCTGGGCCCGTTTTTAGCCTTGCGCAGAAGAGCGGTGAGCTCCTTAACAGCCTCGGTGAGGTGCAAAACCTCTGTCTCACGAAGCTGGTCAATCTTCTGATGTAATAGCTCTATCTCAAGCTCGGCTTTGATGTTGATTTGAAAATCATCCTCGGCAGATTTGCGATCAATGTCTTGCTGCCGATTCTGGCTCATCATGATGAAAGGTGCTGCATAGGCAGCTTGGAACGAGAGTGCCAAGTTAAGCAAGATGAACGGATAGGGGTCCCATTGCTGTACGTAGGCGGTGACATTGAGAGCGATCCAGAACATCAGAATGATGGACTGGATGATGATAAACCTCCAAGAGCCCATCGTAGCGGCAACCGTGTCGGCAATTCGCTGGCCGACGGTGAGCTGCGGCCCCGCCACCGGCGAGCCCGCTGGGGTTCCGCGAAGCCCACGGCGCAATGTTCTGAGTTCAGTGAGTAGCCGCTCCTCCGTTTCATGAAGTTCAATCTTTAATTCTCCGAAGTTTTCCATTGCATCGGTCCTTCGTGAGTCTTGGCCAACTGTCGTGAAGCTATTTCATTACTACAAACGCACTCCGGGATGAGCAAACTCTTGTGGCCGTCACAAAGTCATTCGCGACATTTTTTGACCGTGCAAAGATCGGTGAATTTACGGGCAATTTAGGCTTGCTAAATATGGGACTCAGATATGGCAAATATTGCCGCCAAGGCGTGGCGGCGCGTTCCTCCCAATAAACTAGCCCCGGTTGTTCGGGGCTTTCTTTTTGGCTTTGGGCCCTCGGCACTTAGCGTCATTCGTCGCGCTGCATGGTCGTCTCCTCGGTTACAGAGGAGGCGAGCTTGCCTTGGACATCCTGTCGGACCATTCAGAGCTTTGGCTTTGACCGCAGCCGATCGGCAACTCGGCGGGCGATCTCTACCGACGCCTCCTCAGGCATCGGAAACACGGAACTGACGTTGATCTCGCCAAGCACGTAGCTGTCGGTGCCGTCGGCGCTGGGCGGGCCAAGCATGAAGTCTGCGTCCCAGATCATCGGCAAATCGTCTCGCGGGATGTCCAGCAAGGAGGCCAGCTGCGGCGTCCACTCGTCTTCCATCAACTGCCGCAGCCGCTGGAAGCGCGGGTCGGTATTGAAGGTGTAGAGCCGCGGACCGGCCTCGGCGCGCGCGGCCGGTGCGTCGACCAGGGCCTTAACCTTCTGGTGGCCGAAGCCGGCGCAGCGATCCCCTGCCATGTAGCAGCGCACCACACCTTCGTTCAGGCGCGCCTGGAACGGCTGATCGATCACGCAGTCGTCTTCGAAATACTCGATGCATCGCTCGAGAAATTTGTCCAGCGCCAGCTCCTCCGATGCGTCCTTGGTGGCATCCAACACGCGCACCATCGGGCGGTTGAGGGGACTTGCCAGCGTCTCGACCTTCCAGACGCCCTGGCCGCCGTTGCCGCGGTTACGCTTGATCACGCGCGGGCCAGCGGCGAGCCGCGCAGGCAATTCGGTGCGCATCGCGTCTGCTGTTCGATAGAGGGCTGTGTCGCAGCCCCAGCTCATCGTGCGGGTATGATGGAGCACCTCCTTGGTGCCCATCTTGAGGATCACATCGGGATGGGCGCTCACCCAGATGCCGCGCGCCGCGACCTCACGCAGCAGTGCATCAAGATTGGCGCGGTTGCGCCCCTCGTGAATCGGATTGACCCAGACGAGCACGCCGTCGAACGTGGCGAGTTGTTCGCGCACGGCGTCGAGGACATCGTCTTCGTAGACCACCGATTCCGCATCGACACCGACATCAGCGAGCGCCGCGAAGACGGCCTTGAACCGGGTGGTGTCTGGCGTGGCACTGCGGCGCGCCGCTTCATCGCCCCGCGATAGGATAGCGATACGGCCGAGGCGAGCTGTGGGCTCAGACATAGAAAATGGCTCCGCATTCATGATCGTGCTCCCGTCCGCGTCGAGCGCGGGCCGTGAGCAGGACTTGGACGGGGAACCGTCTGTGAGACGCCGGGAGCCTGCGATGCCCCGACGCTCGATACATAGACGCGACACGCCGTGTGATCAAGGTTCAACGTCCGCCGAGCTAATCACCCAGCTGGTAGCTACCCGCTCACCCAGCTGGTAGCTACCCGCGCGGCCCGAGTTCGCTATCAACCTGAAGACGGCGCAGGCCCTTGGTGTTCCGTTCCGCCGGCGCTACTCACCCGGCCGGCGATGTGACACGGGCGATGTCTGCTATGGCACTTAGCGGACATTCAATTTGCCGATCAATGCCCGCTTTCGGTGCAAGAGCAGACGGTCACACGACCTTCAGATTCTCTGCCGATGTCTTGCCTTTGTTGGGTACTTCTTCGTACTCAACCGTCTGCCCCTCATTGAGGGTGCTCAACCCGGCCTTTTCAACGGCCGAGATGTGAACGAATACGTCCTTCCCACCCCCGCTCGCCGGTTGAATAAACCCGTACCCTTTGGTCGGGTTGAACCACTTCACGGTGCCCTTGGCCATACTCCAAACTCCATTGTTGACGTGAGACGATAGGCTCACTTGGTGGCGTGTCACAATAGAATAGGCAAAGGAAAGGGACGTGATGACCGTCATAGGGAAACGATGAGCCGCTTCAAAAACAAAATAACACCTGAGACAAACGAGCGAGATTATCCGCACATCATTGAACTTGGACCTGAATTTATAAGGCCGTCGTAAAGCTTTCGCCAAAAAGGGTGGCCGGAATTCCTTCTTTATTTCCTCTTGATGTGCCGCCCCTGCAATTCGTATCGCGCCTTTACGTCGCGCAGCCTAAGTCCACGCCATCGAGACAAAGGTGCGCCATGACTGACATCATCCTTTCTGCTCTCGCGTTGGCTTTGTTCGCCGCAACCGTCGGCTACGCCGCCGTTTGCGAGAAGCTGTGACGGCATAACCATGATTTACGACTATTCACTCGCTGCGCTCGTGACGGCAGGCCTGATGATCTACTTGGTCTACGCTCTGCTGCGCCCCGAGCGTTTCTGAGGGCGATACATGACCATCATCGGCTGGCTCCAGATTGTCATTTATTGCACGATCATCGTCTCGCTAACGCCACTTGTCGGCGGCTACATGACGCGCGTGTTCGCTGGGGAGCGGACGTTTCTGTCGTTTCTGCTGCGCCCGGTCGAGGTCGGGCTTTACGGCGCTGGCGGCATCGACGAGAAGAGCGAACAGCACTGGCTGGCCTATACGGTGGCCATGTTGCTGTTTCATGTCGGCGGCTTCTTCGTCATCTATCTGCTGATGCGCCTTCAGGCAGTGCTGCCGTTCAATCCGGCAGAACAAGCCGCGGTCGGGCCGGAACTGTCCTTCAACACGGCCATCAGTTTCATCACCAACACCAACTGGCAGAACTACGGCGGTGAAAGCACGTTATCGTATCTCGTCCAGATGCTCGGCCTGACGCATCAGAACTTCCTGTCGGCGGCGACCGGCATCGTCCTGGCCATTGCACTCATCCGCGGCTTTGCCCGCGCGTCAGCCCAAACCGTCGGCAATTTCTGGGTCGATATGACCCGCTGCACGCTTTATATCCTGCTGCCGATCTGCGTGCCGTATACGCTGTTCCTGGTCTGGCAGGGGATGCCACAGACGCTCGGCTCTTATGTCGACGCCACAACGCTCGAAGGCACCAAACAGGTGATCGCGGTCGGGCCTGTTGCGTCGCAGGTTGCAATCAAGATGCTCGGTACCAATGGTGGCGGCTTTTTCAACGCCAACGCCGCGCATCCGTTCGAGAACCCGACCGCACTGTCGAATTTCGTGCAGATGCTCTCGATCTTCGTGCTCGGCGCCTCGCTCACCAATGTGTTCGGCCGCATGGTCGGCAACCAGAAGCAGGGCTGGGCGATCCTCGCTGCGATGGGCGTCCTGTTCTTGACTGGCGTGGCGTTCTGCTATTGGGCCGAAGCCAACGGCACCGCCACGCTGAATTCCCTCGGCATCACTGGCGGCAACATGGAAGGCAAGGAGGTTCGCTTCGGCATCGTTGCCTCCGTCTTGTTTGCCGTCATCACGACAGCCGCGTCCTGCGGCGCGGTCAACGCCATGCACGACTCGTTCACCGCACTTGGCGGCATGATTCCGATCATCAACATGGAACTCGGCGAGATCGTTGTCGGTGGCGTGGGCGCGGGTCTCTACGGCATGCTGCTGTTTGTCATCGTCACCGTGTTCGTCGCCGGCCTGATGGTCGGCCGCACGCCGGAATACGTAGGGAAAAAGATCGAGGCTAAGGAAGTAAAGATGGCGATGCTCGCCATCCTTGTCCTCCCGCTAATGATGTTGGGCTGGACGGCGATCGCGGTGATCTATCCTCCGGCCGTCGCCTCGATGGCAAATGCCGGCCCGCATGGTTTCAGCGAAGTGCTCTACGCCTACACGTCTATGACGGCGAACAATGGGTCGGCATTCGCCGGTCTTTCGGGCAATACGCCATTTTATAACGTCAGTGGCGCCATCGCGATGTTCGTCGGCCGCTTCTGGATGATCGTTCCCGCGATGGCGATCGCCGGTGCGCTCGCCGCCAAGAAGACCGTGCCGCCCTCGCTCGGCACGTTTCCCACCACCGGCGGCCTGTTCGTCGGGTTGCTGGTCGGCGTCATTCTGATCGTCGGCGGCCTCACATTCTTCCCCGCGCTCGCGCTCGGACCCATCGTCGAGCATCTCGCGATGCAAGCTGGCAACGTGTTCTGACCTTCGGAGTCCACCATGCAGACCTCTAAGTTACGCAAACGGGCGGCGGCTACGACATTGCTCGAACCGAAGATCGTGCTGCCGGCGATCGGCCAGGCCTTCGTCAAGCTCAATCCAAAGACGCTCGCCAAGAACCCCGTCATGTTCGTGCTTGAGGTCGTCACGGCACTGACCACGGTGCTGCTAGTGCGCGACGTCGTTACGCACGCGACAACGGTCGCCTTCGAATTCCAGATCGTACTGTGGCTGTGGTTTACAGTGTTGTTTGCCAATTTCGCCGAGGCCGTTGCGGAAGGGCGTGGCAAGGCGCAGGCCGATACATTACGCAAGACCCGCACCGAGACGCGCGCCAAGCGCATTTTGATGCCTGACAATTACCAGGTCTTTGAAGGCGTCTCCGCGGAGGATTTGCAGGCTGGGGATCTGGTCGTTTGCGAAGCCGGCGACATCGTTCCGGGCGACGGAGAAATTATCGCGGGGATTGCATCGGTCAACGAAGCAGCGGTGACGGGGGAGTCCGCCCCGGTCATCCGTGAATCAGGGGGCGACCGCTCGGCGGTCACAGGCGGCACGACCGTCATTTCCGACCGTATCGTCATTCGCATTACATCGTCGCCCGGCTCATCTTTTCTTGACCGCATGATCAAGCTGGTCGAAGGCGCCGAACGCCAGAAGACGCCGAACGAGATCGCGCTCAATATCCTGCTGGTTGGCCTGACGATCATCTTCGTTTTCGCGACCGCGACCATTCCGAGCTACGCGGCCTATGCCGGTGGCTCTATCTCGGTGGTCATCCTGGTGGCGCTGTTTGTGACTCTCATTCCGACCACGGTCGGCGCGCTGCTGTCCGCCGTCGGTATTGCGGGCATGGATCGCCTAGTGCGCTTCAACGTGCTGGCGATGTCGGGCCGCGCGGTGGAGGCGGCCGGTGACGTCGATACGCTGCTGCTCGACAAGACGGGTACGATCACATTTGGTGACCGTCTCGCCACCGAGATCATTTCGGTGCCCGGCGTGGCGGAGAAGGAAGCGGCCGAGGCGGCGCTGCTGGCCAGTTCGGCTGACGAGACCGCCGAAGGTCGCTCGATCCTGACGCTCGTGCAGGAAAAGTATGGCGTGCGTCGGCAGCCTGCGGCCAAGGGCGCAAAGTTCATCCAGTTTTCAGCCATGACGCGCCTCTCGGGTGTCGATGCGGATGGCCGCAAGCTTCGCAAGGGTGCAATCGACTCCGTTCTGAAATTCGCGCGCGATCAGGCGGGGCAGAATGTGGCGGAGCCGCCGACATTCCGCGCCACCGTGGACAGGATCGCGCGGTCCGGCGGCACGCCGCTGGCCTTGGCCGATGGCGGCAAGTTGCTCGGCGTCATTCATCTCAAGGACGTCGTGAAACCAGATGTAAAGGAGCGCTTCGCCGCGTTGCGCCGGATGGGCATCAAGACGGTGATGATCACCGGCGACAATCCCGTAACGGCGGCTTCGATCGCTTCCGAAGCCGGAGTGGACGATTTCATTGCCGAAGCCACCCCGGAGGACAAGCTGCGCTACATCCGTGGCGAGCAGACCCATGGTCGCCTAATCGCCATGTGCGGCGACGGCACCAACGACGCGCCGGCGCTAGCGCAAGCTGACGTGGGCGTTGCGATGCAAAGCGGAACCCAGGCCGCCCGAGAGGCCGGCAATATGGTCGACCTCGATTCCAATCCGACCAAGCTCATCGAGGTGGTCGAAATCGGCAAGCAACTGCTGATGACCCGCGGAGCGTTGACGACATTCTCGATTGCCAACGACGTTGCCAAGTATTTTGCGATCATCCCGGCAATGTTCGTCGCATTCTATCCGCAGCTTCAGGTCCTGAACGTAATGGGACTATCGACGCCACGAAGCGCAATCCTGTCGGCGATCATTTTCAACGCGCTCATCATCATCGCGCTCATTCCCTTGGCATTGAAGGGCGTCAAATATCGTCCGATCGGCGCCGCCGCGCTGTTGCGCCGTAACCTGCTGGTCTACGGCGTGGGCGGCATCATCCTGCCATTCATCGCGATCAAGGCGATCGATCTCGCCGTGACCGCCCTGCATCTCGCTTAAGGAGACGAGCCATGTTGAAGGAAATCCGTCCCGCTGTTGTGCTGCTGATCGAACTCACGGTCATCACCGGGCTGCTCTATCCGCTCGCCATGACAGGCTTGGCCGGAGTGGTCTTTCCGTCTCAGGCTCAAGGCAGCTTGATCGAGCGGGACGGTAAGGTGGTCGGGTCGGCGCTGATTGGCCAGGTCTTTGCCGACGACAAATACTTTCATGGGCGGCCTTCCGCGACGAATGCGCCGGACCCCAAGGATTCAACTAAGACGGTCGACGCGCCGTACAACGCGGCGAACTCGATGGGCTCGAACCTCGGCCCGACCAGCAAGGCGCTGGCCGACCGCATCAAGGGCGATGTCGACAACCTCAAGAAGGAGAACCCGGTGGCGGCCGTTCCGGGCGATCTGGTGACGACCTCAGGTAGCGGGCTCGACCCCGATATCTCCCCGGAAGCCGCTTTCTTTCAGATGCCGCGCGTTGCCAAAGCGCGGAGCTTGCCGGAAGAACGCGTGCGCAGTTTGATCAACGGCCAAATTCAGGGCCGCGCCCTCGGTCTTCTGGGCGAACCGCGCGTCAATGTGCTGAACTCAACCTCGCGCTTGATGCCGTAAAGTCGTAAAATCGGAGCCGGATGGCCGCCGACCAAACGCAACGGGCGTCTCCGGACGCATTGCTCGCTCTCGCCAACAAAGAAGGGCGGGGGCACCTGAAGATTTTTCTCGGCGCGGCCCCTGGCGTCGGCAAGACCTACGCCATGCTGACCGCCGCGCGTGCCGAGAAATCCGGCGGTCGCGACGTTCTTGCTGGCCTGATTGAAACACATGGACGCCGCGAAACGGAACAGCTTGTCGAGGGCTTCGACGTGCTTTCGCGCAAGCCCATCGTTTACCGCAATCAGGTGATGAAGGAATTCGATCTTGATGCCGCCTTGGCGCGGCGGCCGAGCCTACTGCTCGTTGACGAATACGCTCACAGCAACGTTCCCGGCAGTCGGCATCCCAAGCGCTGGCAGGACATCGACGAGTTGCTGTCCACCGGCATCGACGTTTGGACGACGCTGAATATCCAGCATCTCGAAAGCCTCAACGACGTCGTCCAGAAGATCAGCAAGGTTCGCGTGCGTGAAACGGTGCCCGACACAGTGTTCGACAAGGCCGATGAGGTTGTGCTGGTGGATTTTCCGCCTGACGAACTTTTGAAGCGGCTCGCCGAAGGCAAGGTATATGTGCAGGATACGGCTGCACGGGCCGTCGAGAATTTTTTCAAGCCACAGAACCTGACCGCGTTGCGCGAACTTGCGCTGCGGCGTGCCGCCGAGCGCGTCGATGCCAGCCTGATCGAGCGCATGCAAGCGCAGGCCATCGAAGGGCCTTGGGCGGCCGGTGAACGCATTTTGGCCTGCATTGGTCCCGACGCCATCTCGCCGACCGTTATCCGCGCCGCAAAACGTCTGGCCGATCTGATGGATGCGCCGTGGATTGCCGTGACGGTCGAACGGCCGGGCGCCAACCTTGACGCCGTCGCGCGCCGGCAGCTCGACGAGGCGATGAAACTCGCCCAAAGTCTCGGCGCCGAAACGCAGACGCTTACGGGATCAGATCTACCTGCCGAATTGCTGCGCTTCGCCAAATTTGAAAACGTCACGCAGATCGTCGTCGGCCGTTCGCGGGGCGGCTTCATTAATGAATTACTGCGCCGCTCCCTGCCGCACGAACTGGTGCGGCGGACGCAGGACATTGCAATTCATCTTGTGACCCGCGAGGCGGATGCAAGTGGCGATGTTGCTCGCTCTCGATGGCGGCTTCGCCTGCCGCAGGGCCCGCTGCCTTTAGTCTATGGCACTCTTGCAGTTGCCGTTGCGTTGCTGGTGGGAAAAGGGCTGACCGAACTCACGCCGATACCCAACCTTTCGATGGTTTTCATGCTGGCGGTACTCGTCACCGCGATGAGTTGGGGTATCTGGCCCGCGATCTATGCGTCGGTGCTGTCGTTCCTCGCCTACAATTTCTTCTTCATTCCGCCGCTCTACACTTTCACGATCGCCGAACCGTACGAACTGTTGGCGCTTGTCATTTTCCTGGTCGTCGCTGTCGTCAGCTCGGCTCTCGCAGGGCGCGTCCGTGAGCAGGCTCGGATATCCGCCAGTCGCATGCGGGCGATGCGCCGACTTTACGAGTTCACGCGCCGTTTGTCCGGCCTAGCGACCTTAGACGCCGTGGCCGAGGGGGCGGCGAGCGAGATTCATGCAAGCCTTGGCCGCTCGGTTGTAGTGCTTCTGGCCAAAGCGGACGACGTCTCGTTGATCGCCGCGTGGCCGCCGGAAGATGCGCTCGACGCAGCCGCGATGACGGCGGCGCGCTGGGCCTATAGTCACAACGAACCGGCGGGCGCCGATACCGGCACGCTACCGATCATCCCGTGGTATTTCGTGCCTCTCCGAATCGGCGACAAGACACTTGGCGTGGTCGGCATCGCCAAGGAAAAAGACGCATCACCGCTTGATTCGGAGGCGCGGGCGCTGTTCGACACCTTGGTCGAGCAAGCGGCGGCTGCGCTCGAACGGGCCTCATTGTCCCGCGAGATGATCGACGCCAGAACCGCGACTGAAACCGAACGCGTCCGCAATACGTTGCTGGCTTCGGTCTCCCACGACTTCCGCACGCCACTATCGTCCATCCTCGGATCGGCGACCAGCCTGATCGCCTTTGGTGACAAGCTCGATGCAAAGGCGAAGAATGACTTGCTCGGGCAAATTAAAAAGGAGACGGAGGGCCTCGACGGGATGGTCCGCAATCTGTTGGCGATTACGCGGATCGACGCGGGCGCTCTTGAGTTGCGGCGAGACTGGCTCGATCTTCGCGACGTTGTCGATCGGGTGGTCAGTGCGGCGCGGCGGCATGGTGCCAAGCAGCGCCTAGAGGTGAGTTGGCCTACGGGCCTGCCGATGGTGCGTGCGGATGCCACCTTGGCGGAGCAAGCGCTCGGAAACATTGTCGGCAACGCGGTGGGCCATACCGGGCCCGACAGCATCATTATCGTCGATGCAACGACGGCGCCGTCGGCGGTTACCGTTCGCGTTACCGACAACGGGCCCGGCATCGTCGGTGATGCGCTTGCAAATATCTTCGACAAGTTCGTCAAAGGGGCGGGTTCGAGCCCGTCCCACGCGGATGCCAGCCAAGGGACAGGGCTTGGACTGGCGATTGCAAAAGGCATTATGGAAGCGCACGGCGGAACGATCGCAGTGGAAAGTCCGGTTGCTGCTGGGCGGGGCGCACGCTTTGCGGTGACTTTTCCGCGTGAGGACAGGCCAGCATGACCTCCAAAATCCACGTGCTGGTTGTCGACGACGAAGCCGCGATCCTACGCTTTCTCAAACCGGCGCTCCAAGCCAACAACTACGAAATGTCGAGCGCCGGCACCGTCGCGGATGGCATCAAGCGGATCGCTGCCGAAACCCCTGACATCGTGCTACTCGATCTCGGCCTGCCGGACGGCGACGGCAAGGACGTGATCCGCCGTGCCCGTGAATTTTCCGATCTGCCAATCATCGTTCTGTCAGCGAGGGAGCGAGAGACGGAAAAGATCGAGGCGCTCGATCTTGGCGCCGACGACTACATCAACAAGCCCTTCAACGTTGGCGAATTGCTGGCAAGGATGCGGACTGCAATGCGGCACCGAATGCAGCGCAAGGCCGAGACCTCCGTCCTGAAGGTTGGAGGATTGGAGGTCGATGCGGTGCGACACCGCGCGACGCGCGACGGCCGCGAGCTGAAGCTGACACCCAAGGAATTCGAGTTACTGTCTTTCCTCGCTCGGCACGCGGGCCGTGTCATCACTCACAAGCAAATCCTGACTGCCGTGTGGGGTCCTGCACACACCGAGGACACACAATATCTTCGGGTCTATGTCGGCCAGTTGAGGCAGAAAATCGAAGAGCAGCCCGATGATCCCAATATCATCCTGACTGAACCCGGAATTGGCTACCGAATTGCCGAGAACTAAAAGTGCAGTGTTAGAAAAAGATCGCCGAGACAATAAAGGCGTACTTATGTGTGCCTGGTGTGGGCAGAAGATTCAAATGAGTTGATTTCGTTTGCCGATGAAATTCCCTGCTCCTGAGCCAGAATTCCCTGTTTCGCTTAGTAGGAAATTTGCATCGAAGCCCTGCTACGGCCCACAGTTTGGGAGTCTCTGGCGGCCAGAAGCCGGGATTTTCCGCAATTCCCTGTAAAATTCCCTGTTAGCAGGGAAAACGGACAGAGCAGGGGACCATCTGCACTGCGGTCCCAGCCAAACCATCACTTTCTTGAGGGGCATTATCGCGTAGATTTGCGTCTCGATCCGGAGACGCCAAGGCAATGACGGCCGCCGATCCCAGCAAAGCGCCTGGTAATAAAGTGTGGGGCAGCGATCAGATCGCATCGCTGCTGCGCTCGCTCGAGTTCGAATATATCGCGCTGACGCCCGGCGCTAGTTTTCGCGGATTGCACGACAGCCTGGTCAACTATCTGGGCAATACGCGGCCTGAACTCCTGCTCTGCGTTCATGAGGAGCATGCGGTGGCACTCGCGCACGGCTGGACGCGGGTCACTGGCAAGCCGATGGCGGTCGCTCTGCACAGCAATGTCGGCTTGATGCACGCGACGATGGCGATCTTCAATGCCTGGTGCGACCGGGTGCCGATCGTCATTCTTGGCGCGGTCGGCCCGGTTGACGCCATGCAACGCCGCCCGTGGGTCGACTGGATCCACACCGCGCGCGATCTCGGCGCGCTGGTGCGCGGCTATACCAAATGGGACGACCAGCCGGGCTCGGTCGGCGCCGCGCTCGAGGCGATCATGCGCGCCAACCAGATCGCCATGACTTTTCCGCGCGGGCCGGTGTTCGTCTGCCTCGACGCCGCGTTCCAGGAGCAGATCAGCGACGTTCCCGATCCCGCCGCGTCGCTGCCACGCTTTCAGCCGCCGATGGTCGGCGATCCGCCGGCTGAACTGGTGACGCGCGCGGCGGCGGTGCTGTCCAAGGCGAAGCACCCGCTCATTTTGGTGGGGCGCGTCTCCAGCGACATGGAAGACTGGAAGCAGCGCGTGCAACTCGCCGAACGTCTCGGCGCTCGGGTGCTGACCGATCTCAAGACCGGCGCCAGCTTTCCGACCACGCATCCGCTGCATGTCGAGCCGCCCGGGCTGTTCGTCACCGCAGAGGCGGCCGTGACGATCAAGGACGCCGACGTCATTCTCAGTCTCGACTGGATCGATCTCGGCGGCTCGCTGCGCCAGGCCTGCGGCGGCCGCTGGCCGGACGCCACCGTGATCCAATGCTCGCTCGACCAATACAGCCACAACGGCTGGAGCATGGATTATCAGGCGCTGCCGCCCGCCGAGATTTCCATGCTGGCGATGCCGGACCGGCTCGTGCGTCTGTTGCTGGACCAGATCGGCACGAAACCGGCGTCGGCGTGGCCGCCGCGCGCCGTTGCGAAAGCTCAACCTGAAGCCTCTGGCGACAAGGATGTGCTGTCGATTACGACGCTCGCCAATGTCATTATCGACAGACTCGCCAGACACAAGCCATCCTATATCCGCCTGCCGCTCGGCTGGCCAGGCGATTGCTGCCGGTTTGAGCATGTTCTGGACTACATCGGCTTCGACGGCGGCGGTGGCATCGGCTCGGGCCCCGGAATGGCGGTCGGCGCGGCCATGGCATTGCGCGGCAGTGGGCGGCTGCCCGTGGCGGTCCTCGGCGATGGCGACTACCTCATGGGGTTGACTGCGCTATGGACCGCGGCCAACCACAAGGTGCCGCTGCTCGTGATCGTTGCCAATAATCAGTCTTTCTTCAACGACGAGTTGCATCAGGAGCGCGTCGCACGCCAGCGCGGCCGGCCGATCGAGAACCGTTCGGTGGGGTTGCGCATGAGCGATCCGCCGTTCAATCTTGCACTGCTGGCCGAAGGGCAGGGCGTGCGCGGGTTCGGCCCCGTGACGATACAGACCGAGTTTGAGACGGCTCTGTCGGCGGCCTGCGATCTGGTTCGCGGCGGCGCGACCTGCGTGATCGATGCGCGCGTGGCGCCGGAATATGCGCGAGGGATGTCGTCGTCGTTGTTGCGTCACATAACGCGAAAAATGAAAAGCGGCGCTGGAACACCGGCCGAACCAATCGGGAGGAAATAATGCTTAGCCCACGTCTTGCTCGCGTCGCCGTTTCGACGCTGGCGATCGCCGCGTTCGCCGTGACAGCGGCGCGCGCCGAGCAGCTTGCGATCGGCAATTACGGCTCGTCGGCGAACGGCATGCCGTTCGGCGTCGCGCTCTACAAGGGGTACTTCAAGGAAGAAGGCCTCGACATCACCGGCCTGATCGCCTCGCAGGGCGGCGGCACCTCGGTGCGCAACGCCATGTCCGGCGTCGCCTATGGCGAAGCCAATCCCGGCGCCATCGCGGTCGCCATCCAGCAGGGCGCCGACACTCAAGATCGTCAGCGACAATGTGCTGACCGTCGCCGAGTTCGCCTGGCTGGTGAAGAAGGATTCGCCGATCAAGACCATCGCCGATCTTAAGGGCAAGAAGATCGGCTACACCAATCCGCGCTCGACCAGCCAGGCGCTCGACGTCCTGCTGCTCAAGAAGGCCGGCTTCAAGCCGGAGGACGCCGAGCTGGTGAAGGTCGGCGGCTTCGGCCCGATGATCCCGGCGCTCGAGCTCGGCCAGATCGACGTCGCGCCGGTCACCGAGCCGCTGTGGTCGAAGAACAAGGACAAGTTCCGCGTGCTGATCACCGGCGCCGAGGCGCTGCCGCCGCTCGACAACGTGGTCGGCGTCGCCACCGAGGAAGCGATCAAGACCAAGGGCGACTTCATTCGCGGCGTGATCCGCGCCCGCCGCAAGGCGGTGAAGTTCATGATCGAGCATCCGGACGAGGCCGGCGACCTGATCGCCAAGGACTTCAACATCACGCCAGAGGTGGCGCGCAGCGCCATCCGCAACCTCACCACGAGCCTGACCGAGGGCGTTCCGTACTGGGGCGAGGGCGACATCCACCTCGACGGCATGAAGCGGATCATCGAGGTGCAGAAAAGCGTCGGCGCCATCACCGGCGACATCGACGTGACGCAAGATCATCGACACGCAGTTCCTGCCGGACGACCTCAAGAAGGTAAAGTGAGCCGGTGCTGATCGGAGGCTAGGCCGTGTCGGCAGTTCACGTCGCGCTGCGCGGGGTGACTAAAGTCTTCCCCGCCGGCGACGGCGGGCCGGGCGTCCACGCGCTTGGCCCGATCGATCTCGACATCAGAAAGGGCGAATTCTTCGCGGTGGTCGGTCCGTCCGGCTGCGGCAAGTCGACTTTGCTGGAGCTGATTGCCGGGCTGACAACGCCAAGCGAAGGCAGTGTCGAATTCGAGGGCCGCACGATTTCGGAAATCCCGGACGGCGTCGGCGTGGTGTTTCAGGAAGACGCCTGCTTCCCCTGGCTCAATGTGCGCGAGAATATCGAGTTCGGATTGCGCGGAAAGAACGTGGCGCGCGATGAAAAATCGCGGCGGGTAGCCGCTGTCATCGCCATGATGGGACTGCAGGATTTCGCCAAGACCTATCCGGCGCAATTATCCGGCGGCATGCGCCAGCGCGTCTGCATCGCACGCACGATTGTGGTCGAGCCGCGCCTCATTCTGCTGGACGAGCCGTTCGGCGCGCTCGACCAGCAGACCCGGCTGCTGATGGGCGACGAAATATTGCGCCTGTGGCGCACCACCGGCGCGACGATCTTCCTCATCACCCATGCGCTCGATGAGGCGGCGATGCTGGCCGACCGCATCGGCGTGATGTCGGCGCGGCCGGGCAAGCTGATCGACGTGGTCGAAACCAGTTGGCCGCGCGAGCGCGACAGCCGCATCGTCGAGCGGGAGAATTTCGGCGCGCTGACCAGTCGGCTCTGGAAATCGTTGCGCGAGGAATCCATGAAGACGATGGGGCGCATGGCGGGCAACGCATGAGCAGGGTCAAGCTCTATCAGGCCGCGGTCATCGTCGGCTTTATCCTGCTGCTCGAACTGCTTTGCCTCGTCGGCGTGATCGACCACGTCACGATGCCGCCGCCGCATATCATCTTTCGAGATTTCTTCCGCATGGTCATCGCGGGACGGTACTTTCCCGAAATCGGGCAGACGATGCTCAATGTCCTGGCGGCCTTTGTGCTGGCTTTCGTGATCGGAGCATTGACCGGGACAATCCTTCACGGCTACCGGACCGCGCGAAACGTTCTCGATCCGTTGTTTGCAACTTATTACGCGATCCCGGTTTTTGCGTTTTATCCGCTATTTATCGTGATTTTCGGCCTTGGCGACGGTCCGCAGCTTTTGATCGGCTTCATGCTGGGCGTCGTTGCGGTCATCGTCACCATGCTCAACGGCCTCGACCGCGTGCCGAACGTCCTGAAGAAGACCGCGCGGATCAACCGGCTCAGCCCCGTGCAGACCGCGCTACAGGTCACGCTGCCGTTCTGCGCGCCGTATCTCTTGACCGCGGCGAAGCTTGCGCTCGCTTACGCCTTTATCGGCGTGATCGGCTCGGAATTTATCATGGCGCGCGCCGGCATGGGTTACGAGATCGGCTTTGCCTATACGAATTTCGATAACGCGACGATGTATCCGCTGATCCTACTGGTGCTGCTGCTGTCGATCTTCGCCAACGGAATTCTGTCGCGGTGGGAGACCATCCTGCTGGCGCGGCGCGGGATCAAGTGATGCAGAGTACCGACCGGCAACCCGTTCGCGACACGCTCATTTTGATTGTGGGCCTGTTGACGTTTTGGGAGCTCGCTTACCTCGTGATCGGCGAGATCGCGATGCGCTCGCCGTGGCAGACAGTGGCGTTCCTCGGCAAGTTGACGCAGACCGAGCTGTTCTGGACCCACTTGTCGGAGTCGATGCGGGCTTTCGCGGTGGCGCTGGTCATCGCCGTGGTCCTGGGTCTGTTGGTCGGGTTTGCGTTGGGCCTTCATCGCCTGTCGGGCGATGCCATGGAGCCGATGCTGGTCGCGCTCTATTCGGTCCCGAAAATCACGCTTTATCCCATCATCCTTCTGGCATTCGGGCTTGGCATATCGGCCAAGATCGCGTTCGGCGCGATCCACGGCATCGTTCCCGTCGCGTTGTTCACCTTGACCGCGGTGCGCTCGACTAAGCCGATCTTGATGAAGACCGGGCGCGTGCTGAAGCTCAGTCCGTCTCTGATGGTGCGCTCGATCCTGTTTCCAGCCGCCATCCCTGAAATTTTTACCGGCATCCGGGTTGGCTTTTCACTGACGCTGGTCGGCACTGTGCTGGGTGAGATGTTCGCTTCCCAGCACGGCCTCGGTTACCTACTGATGAATGCGATGAGCCTCTATAACGTCGACCTGATCATGGCGGTGACGTTTCTGCTGGTCGTGTTCGCGGCGACCGTGAATACGGTCTTGCTGGTGATCGACCGGCGGCTGCATCACCGGATCTAAGCCACCTCACAAAAATTGCTCGGCGTAGTGACAGGCGACCAGCCGCCCTCCGACTGGACGCAACGGCGGACGCTCGGCGCGGCACAAATCGGTGACGTAGGGACAGCGCGCCGCAAACACGCAACCTTTCGGCACGTCGAGCGGCGAGGGGACCTCGCCCTTCACCTTGGGGCGGTCGCGGCGCTCGTGGCCGAGCGACGGCGTCGAGGCCAACAGCGCCTGCGTATAGGGATGCAGCGGCTTGTCGAAAATCAGCTCCTTGGCGCCGTGCTCGACCGCCAGCCCGAGATACATCACTAGCACGTCGTGCGCGATGTAGCGCACCACGGCGAGGTCGTGCGAAATGAAGAGGTACGCCAGCTTGAATTGCTGCTGGAGGTCCATCAGCAGATTGAGCACCTGCGCCTGCACCGACACGTCGAGCGCGGACACCGGCTCGTCGGCCACCACGAGCTTGGGCTGCAGCATCAGCGCCCGCGCGATCGCAATGCGCTGGCGCTGGCCGCCGGAGAACATGTGCGGATAGCGCCGCGCATAATCCGGGCTCAGCCCGACCCGTGCCATCATCGCCAGCGCCTGCTGGCGGCGCTCGTCTCTACCCAAGTTCGTGTTGATGACGAGCGGCTCTTCGAGGATGGCACTGATTTTCTTGCGCGGATTGAGCGAACCGTATGGATTCTGGAACACCAGTTGCACGGTGCGGCGCAGCCGCTTGGCTTCCTCCGCTGTTGGATGGAGCGCATTGGCGCCGTCGAGCGTCAGCGATCCGGCATCCGGCTTCTCTATCAAGGTGATCAGCCGCGCCAGAGTCGATTTGCCGCAACCGGACTCCCCGACGATCGCCAAGGTGCGCCCGGCCTCAAGCGTGAACGACACGCCGCCGACCGCGCGCAATTCCTGCGGCTTGCCGAACACGCCGGTTTTCGACCGGTACACGCGGGCGAGGTCTTGCGCGACGACCAGTGGGCTCATGGCACGGCCTTCTCAGTAACTTGCTGATCGGCCTTGATACGCGCGTCGCGGGTCGGGTCGCCGAGCGGGTAGTGGCAACGAACCATGCCGTTCATCCAGGGCTGCAAATTCGGCCGCTCGTTGATGGTGCGCGCCGTCGCGTAGGCGCAGCGCGGGCTGAACAGGCATCCGCGCGGGCGTTCCAGCAGGCTCGGCACAGTGCCGGGGATGGTCGCCAGCCGCTCGCCGACCCGGCTTTCTGGCCGCGCCGCGAGCAGCGCCGCGGTGTAAGGATGCTGCGGCGACTTGAACAAATCCGCCGTCGCGCGTTCCTCCATCACCTGTCCGGCATACATCACGACCACGCGGTGTGCGACTTCCGCGACCACGGCCATGTTGTGGGTGATCAAAATGAGCGCCATGCCGCGCTCGCGCTGCAACGACAGCAAGAGATCGAGAATTTGAGCCTGGATGGTGACGTCGAGCGCGGTGGTCGGCTCGTCGGCGATCAGCAGCTTCGGATTGCAGGCGATCGCCATGGCGATCATCACCCGCTGGTTCATGCCGCCCGACAACTGATGCGGATAGGCGGCGAGCCGGCTTTCCGGCGCCGGAATGCCGACCTGCTCCAGCAACTCGATAGCGCGGCGGTGCGCCTGCTTGCGATCCATGTGTTCGTGCAGCCGTAAGGTCTCCATGATCTGGAAACCGACTGTGAAGGACGGATTGAGGCTGGTGGCCGGCTCCTGGAAGATCATCGCCATTTCCTTGCCGGTGACCCTGCGACGCGCGGACTCGGGCATCGACAGCAGATCGTGTGGCCCGACAACCAGCCGGTCGGCGCGCACTTCGCCGGGATAGGGCACCAGGCCCATCAGCGCGAGCATCGAAACGCTCTTGCCGGAGCCGGATTTACCGACGATGCCCAGCACTTCGCCTTGCTCGACACGCAACGACACGCCCTCGACGGCGCGCAGCGGCGGTCCTGCCGAGGGAAACTCGACGGTGAGGTTCTCGATTTCTAGCGCGGCCATGATGTCAGCGCTTGAGTTTGGGATCGAGCGCGTCGCGCAGGCCGTCGCCGAACAGGTTGAAGGCGAGCACGGTGATGAGGATCATTAGGCCCGGGAACGTCACCACCCACCAGGCGCGCAACACGAATTCGCGCGCGTCGGCCAGCATGGTGCCCCATTCCGGCGTAGGCGGTTGCGCGCCGAGGCCGAGGAAGCCGAGCGCGGCGGCGTCGAGAATGGCGGTCGAAATGCCGAGCGACGCCTGCACGATCAAGGGCGCCATGCAGTTCGGCAGCACTTCCTTGACCATCAGGCGGATGCTGCCGGCGCCGCTGACTTTGGCGGCGGTGACGTAGTCTTTCGCCGTTTCGGTGACGACGGCGGCGCGCGCGATGCGGACGTAATGCGGCAGCAGGACGATGGCGACGGCGAGCAGCGCGTTGCTCACGCCGGGACCGAGAATCGCGACGATGACGATAGCCAGCAGCAGGCTCGGCAACGTCAGAATGATGTCCATCAGCCGCATGATGGCGATCTCGATCATGCCGCGAAAAAATCCGGCGACCAGGCCAAGCACGGTGCCGACCAGAACCGACAACGTGATGACGGCAAAGCCGATCAGCAGCGACAGCCGCGTGCCGTAAATGAGGCGCGAAAGCATGTCTCGGCCGATCGCGTCGGTGCCGAACGGATGCGCCAGCGAGCCGCCCGCCTGCCAGAACGGCGGCTTCAGGAAGGCCGTATTGTTGGTGAGGATCGGGGAATACGGCGCGACGAAATCGGCGGCGACGGCGAGAATCGCCAGCGCGACGATAATCGAGAGGCCGGCAACCGCGCCGGTATTGTCCTTGAAATAGGCCCAGAATTCCGCGATCGGATGCGGCGGGGCGGCGCGCGGCGCGAGGGCGGTGTCCGTGCTCATCGGGTATGCCGGATGCGCGGGTTGATCATCCCGTAGGTCACGTCGACCAGCAGATTAACGGTCATCACGATGGCGCCGATCAGCAAGGTGCCGCCTTGCAACACCGGGTAGTCCCGCCGGTTGATGCCCTCGATCAGCCACTTGCCGACGCCCGGCCAGGAAAAAATCGTCTCGGTCAGGATCGCGCCGGTAAACAGCACGCCGACTTGCAGGCCGATCACCGTCACGATCGGGATCAGTGCGTTACGCAGCGCGTGGATGGCGATGACACGGAAGCTCGACAGGCCCTTGGCGCGGGCGGTGCGGATATAGTCCTCGCCAAGTACTTCAAGCATCGCCGAGCGCGTCATGCGCGCGATCACGGCGAGCGGCACGGTGCCGAGCACGATGGTCGGCAGGATCAGGTGCGAGATCGCCGAGGAGAACGCGCCCGCTTCGCCCGACAGCAAAGTGTCGATCAGCAGAAACCCGGTTACTGGCTGAACGAAATATAAAACCGCGATGCGCCCCGACACCGGCGTCCAGCCGAGTTGGACCGAGAACAGCAGGATCAGCAGCAGTCCCCACCAGAAGATCGGCATCGAATAGCCGGTGAGCGACACGCCCATCACGCCGTGATCGAAGATCGAATTGCGCCGCACCGCCGCGATGATGCCGGCGGGGATGCCGAAGCAGAGCGCGAACAAAATGGCGCAGAGCGACAATTCGACGGTGGCCGGGAACAGGCTGGTGAATTCCTCGATCACCGGCTTGTGGGTGACGATCGAGCGCCCCAGATCGCCGTGCAGCAGCCGCGCCAGATAGAGCCCGTATTGCACGATGACGGGCCGGTCGAAGCCGTATTCGTGCCGCAGTCGCTCATGCTGGGTGGCATCGATGCCACGCTCGCCGGCCATGGTTTCGATCGGATCGCCGGGGATCAGGCGAACGAGAACGAAAACGAGAAAGGTTATTCCGATGAAGGTCGGAACGATCAGGCTGACTCGCGTGAGCAAGAACCGCAGCATGAGGAACGTCGGCGGAGCGGCCGCAGAAGGCCGCCCCGCCGTTGCGCCTTACTTCATGTCGACGCCGTAGAAGGTGTGGCGGCCGAACGGGCTGAGCTTGAAGTCCACCACTTCCTTGCGCACCGGCTTCAACTGCACCGAATGCGCGATGGTGAACCAGGGCGCCTGCTCCTTGAACACCACTTGCGCCTGTTCGTAGAGCTTGGTGCGCTCAGCCTGGTCGCTGACGTGCTTGGCCTTCTGCACCAAATCCTCGAACGGCTGGTAGCAGAACTTGGCGATGTTGGAGCCGTTGTTCTTGGAGGCGTCGCAGCCGAGCAGCGTGTTGAGGAAGTTGTCCGGATCGCCGTTGTCGCCAGTCCAGCCGAGCTGCGCCATCTGGTGCTCGCCCGCCTGGGCGCGCTTGCGATATTCGCCCCATTCGAAGCTCTTGATCTCGGCCTTGACGCCGACCTTGGCGAGGTCGGCCTGCATCAGTTCGGCGATGCGCTTGGCGTTCGGGTTATAGGGCCGCTGCACCGGCATCGCCCACAGGTCGGTCTCGAAGCCGTTCGGGTGGCCAGCTTCCGCCAGCAACTTCTTGGCAGCTTCCGGATCGTACGGATCATCCTTGATCGAATTGTTGTACGACCACATGGTCGGCGGGATGGGATTGGTCGCGGCGACGCCGGTCGAGAGATAGACCGCGTCGATGATGGCCTTCTTGTTGATGGCCATGTTGATCGCCTTTCGCACCCGCACGTCGTCGAGCGGCTTCTTGGTGGTGTTGTAGGCGAGATAGCCGATATTGAGGCCGGGCTGCTCCAGTACCGTCACGTTCGGATCCTTGCGGATCGCGTCGAGGTCGGCGGGATTGGGGTAGGGCATGACGTGGCATTCGCCCTTCTGCAATTTGGCCCAGCGCACCGAAGCGTCCGGCGTGATGGCGAAAATCAGGTCGTCGATCTTGGCCTTGCCGCCCCAGAATTCCGGGAACGCCTTGTAACGGATGATGGCGTCCTTCTGGTATTGCACCAGTATGAAGGGCCCGGTGCCGACCGGCTCCTGGTCGAGCTTTTCCGGCGTTCCGGCCTTGAGCATGGCGTCGGCGTATTCCTTGGACTGGATGCCGGCATATTCCATCGCGAGGTCGGACAGGAACGGCGCTTCGGCCACATTGAGCGTGATCTTGACGGTGTAATCGTCGACCTTCTCAACCGACTTGAGCAGCTTCGGCATGCCCATGTCGTTGAAATAGGAATGGTTGGAGCTCGTCACCTTGAAATACGGATTGCTGTCCTTCCACTGCCGTTCGATCGCAAAAAGGATGTCATCCGCATTGAAGTCGCGGGTCGGCTTGAAGTTGGCGTTGGATTGCCACTTCACGCCATGGCGCAGATGGAACGTATAGACAGTGCCGTCCGACGAGATTTCCCATTTTTCAGCCAATCCCGGGATCACCTTGGTGGTGCCGCGCTCGAAGTCGACGATGCGGCTGTAGATCTGGCTGTTGGCATCGAACGAGGTGCCGGTGGTGTTGATGCCGGGATAGAAATTCTCAGGACTGCCTTCCGAGCAGAACACTAGAGTCTTGGCCGACAGCGGTGCGGCAGCCAGCATCGCCGGGACGACGATCGCGAGCAGCAATTTATATTTTGTCATTGAATTCCCCCTGTGACACCGGGTCTCCCACCGCGGTGGGTTTCGCCGGTCAGCTTGGCGGTGATGCTACTCCAGCCCATGGCTGTCGTCATGGGCATCGAAGCCAAACGGCGGCAGAACTCAGTTCCGGCCATTCAGGGCGGATAATACCTGGGAGGCGATATCCAGCGGGGTCGGCTCGATCGAGACAACGATGGGATTCTCGTCGGGACCGGGTTCCTCAAGCGTCTCGAACTGGCTGCGCAACAGGCTTGCCGGCATGAAATGCTCGTTGCGGGTGGAAAGCCGCCGGGAGATCAGCGGCTCGTCGCCCTTGAGATAGACCAGCCGCACGTCGGGCCGCGCGCCGACCAGAATTTCCCGATAATGACGCTTGAGTGCCGAACAGGTGATGACGCCGCACCCGTTTGTGCGTTTCTGGTCGATCCAGGCCGCGATGGCGTTAAGCCACGGCAGGCGGTCGTCGTCGGTCAGGGGAACGCCGCGCGACATCTTGTCGACATTGGCGGGCGGATGCAGCCAATCGCCGTCGCCGAATTCCCATTTCAGCTGCTGGGCGAGCAGCGCGCCGACGGTCGACTTGCCGCAGCCGGACACGCCCATTACGACCAGCACCGCGGGCCGGCCGGAACTGCGTCCGTTGGCGCCGTTAGCGTGGCTGTTCGACATGGCCGCCGAATTTCTTTCTCATCGCCGACAGCAACTTGTCCGGAAAGCTGTCTTTGTCGCGCGAGCGGAACCGGGCGAACAGCGCCGCAGTCAGGACGGGCGCAGGCGCGCCCTGTTCGACCGCGGCGTTGATGGTCCAGCGGCCTTCGCCAGAATCCTCGACGTTGCCGGAATAGCCCGAAAGCTTTGAATCCTCCGCCAGCGCCATCGCGGTAAGGTCGAGCAACCATGAACTCACCACGCTGCCGCGCCGCCACAGTTCGGCAACGTCGGCGAGGTCGAGCTGATAACGCTGATCTTGCGGCAATTGCTCGGACGCCGCGCCGCGCAGCAGATTGAATCCCTCGGCATAGGCCTGCATCAGCCCATACTCGATGCCGTTGTGAATCATCTTGACGAAGTGTCCGGCGCCGGCCTGGCCGCAATGCATGTAGCCGCGCTCGACGCGCGGATCGCGACCGTCGCGGCCTGACGTTGCGGCGATGGCGCCTTTACCCGGCGACAGGCTGTCGAAGATCGGACCGAGGCGATCGACGGCGGCCTTGTCGCCGCCGATCATCAGGCAATAACCGCGTTCCAGTCCCCAGACGCCGCCGCTGGTGCCGCAATCCAAGTAGTCGATGCCATTGGTCTTGAGCGATTTCGCGCGCGCAATGTCGTCTTTGTAAAACGTGTTGCCGCCATCGATGATCGCGTCACCGCTTGCCAATAGCGGTACCAGTTGGCCGATGGTCGTCGCGGTGATGTCGCCGGATGGCAACATGACCCAGATGGCGCGCGGCGTTGCGAGCTGGCCGACCAGATGGTGAATGCTTGTCGCCGTCGTCACACCTTTGCCATCGAGCGCCTTGACCGCCGCGGGGTTCTGGTCGAACACGACACACGTATGCCCAGCGCGAGTCAGGCGGCGCACGATGTTGCCGCCCATGCGCCCAAGCCCGATCACGCCTAACTGCATTGTCAGTCCCCAGCCTTACCGAGCCCGATATTACCGCAAATGACAGGCGACCATATGTCCGGGCGCGACTTCGCGCAGCGGCGGCGATTCCATCTTGCAGCGGTTAATCGCATAAGGGCAGCGGGTGTGGAAGTGGCAGCCCGACGGCGGATTGATCGGGCTCGGCACGTCGCCCTGCAACACGCGTTTTTGCCGCTTTACCCGCGGGTCGGGAACCGGAACCGCCAGCAGCAGTGACTCCGTGTAGGGATGCAGCGGATGTTTGAACAGCGTGCGCTTGTCGGTGTATTCGACGATGCGGCCGAGATACATCACCGCAATGCGGTCGCTAATGTGCTCGACCACCGCCAGATTGTGCGAAATGAACAAGATAAGCGAGTCCCATTTCCTGCTGCAAATCCATCATCAGATTGAGCACCTGCGCCTGGATCGACACGTCCAGCGCGGAAACCGGTTCGTCGCCGATGATCAGCTTGGGCTGCAACGCGAGCGCCCGCGCGATGCCGATGCGCTGGCGCTGGCCGCCGGAGAACTGGTGCGGGTAGTTGGCCATCTGCGCCTTGCGCAGGCCGACCCGGTCGAACAGCGCGGCGACGCGCTCCTTGCCTTCGCGGCCTTTGGCGATGCCGTGAATGCGCAATGGCTCGGCGACAATGTCGCCCGCCGACATGCGAGGATCGAGCGAGGAAAACGGGTCCTGAAAAATGATCTGCATCTGGCGGCGATAGGGCCGCAGTGCCTTCTTGTTGAGGTGCGTGATATCGCGCCCATCGATCATGATGGAGCCGGCGGTCGGCTCGATCAGCCGCAATACGGCGCGGCCGACGGTGGATTTGCCGCAGCCGGATTCGCCGACCAGCCCCAGCGTTTCGCCCTTGGCGATCGAGAAGCTTACGCCGTCGACGGCGAACACCGTGCCGGCGGCGCGTTGCAGCAAGCCCTTGCGGATCGGGAAATGCTTCTTGAGGTCGCGCACTTCGACCACGGCCAGACCAGAACCTGTATTGGCGGTCTGCACGTCAGCCATGGCTGTCCCCGTAGAGTTCGCGCGAACGCCAGCAGGCGGCCCAATGATTTGGCTGCTTCTCCTCGAAGGGTGGAAAGAAATTGCGGCAACGGTCTTCCGCGTGGGGGCAACGCGGGGCGAACACGCAGCCGGCAGGCAGGTTGGTCAGCGCCGGCACCATGCCGGGAATTTCCTGCAGCCGTTGTGCCGTTTCGGTTTCGCCGCGCATCAGCGCGAGTCGCGGGATAGAAGCCATCAGCCCGTGCGTATAGGGGTGTTGCGGCCGTGCGAATAATTCCTCGACCGGCGCCTCCTCGACTTTGCGGCCGGCATACATCACGATGACGCGTTGCGCGGTTTCTGCCACCACGCCGAGATCGTGGGTGATCAGGATGCACCGCGGTGCCGAGCTTGCGCTTGCAGGTCGAGGATGATGTCGAGAATCTGCGCCTGAATGGTGACGTCGAGCGCGGTGGTCGGCTCGTCGGCGATCAGCACTTTCGGATTGCAGGCGAGCGCCATGGCGATCATGGCGCGCTGGCGCATGCCGCCGGAAAGCTGGTGCGGATATTCCTTGGCGCGCTGCTCCGGTTCGGGGATGCGCGCGAGGCGAAGCATTTCGATCGCTTTTTGCCAAGCCTGCTGACGGTTTAGCGGCTCGTGCAGCAGCATTACCTCGGCGATCTGGCTCCCGATCGTGAGCACCGGATTGAGCGATGTCATCGGCTCCTGGAAGATCATCGCGATGTCTTTGCCACGGGCCCGCCGCATCGCGGCATCGTCGAGTTTCAGCAGGTCGACGCCGGCGAGCTTCACCGTGCCGCCGGCAATGCGGCCGGGTGGGTCCGGCACCAGCCGCATCAGGGACAGCGCGGTGATGCTTTTGCCGCAGCCGGATTCGCCGACGATCGCCAGCGTTTCGCCGTGTGTAAGCGAAAAACTCACGCCGTCGACCGCTTTGACTACGCCTTGGCGGAGGTCGAAATAGGTCTGCAAGTTTTCGACGACCAGTAGCGGCGTTGCTTTGGTAACGTCGCCGTTCGGCTGGCTTGTGCCGTGCTGGCTGGTCGTGAGGGTCATCGCGCTGCGGCCGTCAGTTGCGCAAGCGCGGATCGAGGATGTCGCGCAGCGCGTCGCCGAACAGATTGGTGCCGAACACCGCGAGGCTGATGGCGGCGCCGGGGAAAATCACCAGCCATGGCGCGACCCGCACATATTCCGCAGCCGATTCCGACAGCATCCGGCCCCAGGATGGATGCGGCTCCGGCACGCCAAGGCCGAGGAACGACAGCGATGCCTCGGTGAGAATGGCAGCGCCAAGTTGTGCGGTCGCGATCACGATCAGCGGCGCCAGCGTGTTGGGCAGAACGTGGCGTACTGCGATGCGAAATTCGCTCATGCCGACGGCCCGCGCCGCTTCGACAAAAGGCTGCTCGCGCAGCGCCAGCGTGTTGGAGCGGATGACGCGCGCCGCGTACGGAACGAGCGGGATCGCGATCGCAACGATTGTGTTGTCGAGTGCTGGGCCGAGCGACGCGGCCATCACCAGCGCGAGCACCAACAGCGGCACCGATTGCAGCACGTCGACGATGCGCTGGATCACCAGATCGACCCAGCCGCCGATATACCCGGACGTCAAGCCCAACACGACGCCGAGCGTGCAGCCGAGAATGGTCGAGCCGACGCCGACCGCCAGCGAGATGCGTGCGCCGTAGATGATCCGTGCATAGATATCGCGTCCCATCGCATCGGCGCCGAGCCAATGCGCGTCGCTCGGGCGCGCCAGCGACAATGCCGAGTTGGTGCCGATCGGATCGTAGCTGGTGAGAACATTGGCAAATACCGCGACCAGCACGAATACCAGCATGATCACCGCGCCGACGACCCCGAGCGGATGGGAAAGTGAGTGATCGCGAATGCGCGACCATACGCTGTCGGGGCGGACGATTTCCGCCGGTGCGGGGGCGAGGTCGAGAAGCGCCATGCTTGTCCCTAGTTCCGCGTACTTGATGCGCGGATCGAGCACCGCGTACAGCAGGTCGACCAGGAAATTGATCGTCACCGCGATAAACGCGATGAACATCACCAGATTTTGCACGATCGGGTAGTCGCGCCAGCGGATCGCCTCGACCAGGAATCGCGCGACGCCTGGGATATTGAAAACCGTTTCGGTGACGATCAGGCCGCCCATCAGGAACGCGGCCTCGATGCCGATCACGGTGACGACCGGCAGCACCGCATTGCGCAGCGCGTGATGATAATTGACGGTATGGGCCGAGGCGCCCTTGGCGCGGGCGGTGCGGATATAATCCTGCCGCAGCACTTCCAGCATCGAGGAGCGGGTCAGCCGCATTATCAGCGCCGAAGAGCGGAAACCCACCGCCGCCGCCGGCACAGCAAACAGCGCTAGCGTGTTCCAGAATCCGACCGGCGGGTTCATGTAGATCGGCAAGGTGCCGGAGTACGCAACAAACGCCATCAGGATCAGGAGGCCGAGCCAGAACGAGGGTAACGACAATCCGCTCAGGCTTACTATCCGAAGCATGTAATCGAGCGGCGTGTTTTGCTTCACCGCGCTGATGACGCCGAGCGGCACGCCAAACAGAACTGAAAACAGCAGCGCCAGTCCGGCCAGCTTGGCGGTAATCGGGATGCGCGGCGCGATCTCGGCCAGCGCCGGTTTTTCCGAAACGTAGGAATAGCCGAGGTCGCCGTGCGCCAGCCCGTCGATCCATTTGACATACTGAATGACGATCGGCTTATCGAGGCCGAGTTCCTTTTCGAGATTCGCCTTCTCGGCGACGTCGATCATGCCGGCTGCATCGAACAGGATGTCCGCGATGTTGCCCGGCACCAGCCGCAGCATCACGAAAATCAGCACGGAAATTCCGAATAGCGTCAGGAGCATCAAAATGAAGCGCCTGATCAGGTAGCTCCCCAACGTACCCTCCCATGGTGTTCGGGGATTTGCGCGCTTGGCCGCCCCACCGGCAAGCGCCGTTGCAAGACGTCGCGACGGCCACACGGGCCGTCGCGCACGCTCACCTATTGCAACTGCAACGCTTACTTATCGAGCCACAGATCCTCATAACGGTAGCCGTTATAGGCGCTGTTATTCATGATCGTCATGTTCTTGACGTAAGGCTTCCAGCAGGTACCGGAACGCCCGTGCATCAGGATTGGACGCGCCACGTCTTCCTGCAGCTTCTTGTCGATATCCCACACCATCTTCTTGCGCTTCTCGACATCGGTTTCCACCGACTGCTTGTCGAACAGCACTTCGATGTCCTTGTTGCAGTAGTGGGTGTAGTTGCGCTCGGAGCCGCAGGCATAGTTTTCGTAAAATGCCTGATCGGGATCATCGATGCCGTTGCCGGTCAGATTAAGGCCGACCGCATAGTCGCCCCGCGCGACCTTGGCGAACCACGCGCTGGACTCCACCGGCTCAAGCTCGGCGTCGATGTTGATGGTCTTGAGCTGGTCGATCAGGACGACCGCCGGATCGCGATAGGTGGCGAGATTGCGGGTCGATACCTTGATCTTGAGCGGCTTGCTCGGCGCTGTAGCCGAGCTTGGCCATGATGGCGCGGGCTTCCTCTCGGCTCTTATTGACGTCGCCGTAGCCGGGAATCGTCCTGAGCATTTCCGGCGGCATGCCCCAAACGCCTTCCGGCGGCGGCAGCATCGTGCCGCCGGCATCGCCTTGGCCCTGGAAGATGATGTCGATGAACGACTTGCGGTCGAGCGACAGCGCCAGCGCCTTGCGCAAGCTCGAGATTGTCAAACGGCGGCTTGTCGCGGTTGAGGATCAGATTGCTGCTGACGTTGATCGGCGCGATCTCGCAAATCGCGGTCGGATCCTGCTTCTTGATGTCGTCGATCAGCGCCTTGGTCATTTCGGTCGGGAAGGTCATGTCGACCTTGCCGGCGACGAAGGCGAGCACCGCGGTCGCGCGGTTGCTGATGATCGTGTATTCGATGCCGTCGAGATACGGCAGGCCCTTTTTCCAATAGTCCGGATTCTTGGCGAGCTTGATCGACTCGTTCTGCTTCATCTCGACGAATTTGAACGGACCGGTTCCGATCGGGTTGGTGCGCATTTGCGCAGCAGAGACATGGCAAGAATACATCGGCGTGTAGCCCGACGCGAGCATCGCCAGTAGCGATGGCTGCGGCCGCTTGAGATGCAACGTCACTTCGAAGTCGCCATTGGTGGTGACTTCGGAAATATTGCTGAACAGGTCCTTGCGGGGATTCTTGCGGAATTTGTCCTGCGCTTTGCCCTGGATCAGGTCAAAGGTGCATTTCACATCCTTGGCGGTGAACGGCTGGCCGTCATGCCATTTGACGCCCTGATGTAGTTTGAATGTCAGCGCCGTATTGGCGTTGTCCCAGGCCCAGCTGTCGGCCAGATCTGGGGCGATCGTGCCCATCGATGTTCTGCGGCTTGTGTTGGTCGTAAACGACGAGGTTATTGTAGATCTCCATCGCCGGTGCGTTGACCGAGAAGGTCGCCTCTTCGTGGATCGAGAGGCTTGGCGGCGTTTCGCGGTGATAGATTTTGAAAATTCCGCCCGACTTCGGGCTCTGGGCCTGCGCGGCGCCCGCCGCGGCCAAGGTCAAGGCAATGGCAATCAACTTGACGTAGTTCGAGTACATAATGTCCTCCCCGGTCGCCCCACAGCGAGTCCGATTGGCTTTTTTATTATCTGCCGGTCACGCTAGCCGGAGTGTTTTGTCCGATCAACCTCGTTGATCGCTAACATTGGCGCGAAACCGGCCCGCCGCCATCTCCGGCTTGCCAATAGCCGGCCCTGCCATCACCATTAGACGGGAACAGCCAGAACCGGGCGCGATCGTGAATAGTGTCAGCGACAATATGGTCGCCGCAACGGCGGCACGGATATTCGCGGATCTTGCCGATCCCCAAACCGTCAATCGCGCCGAAAATCGGAACTGGGTCGAGCCGCTTTGGCGCAATCTATCTGAGGCCGGCCTGCCGCTCGCCTGGGTGCCGGAACAGCTCGGCGGTGCGGGCGCCAGTTTGGCCGACGGTTTCGCGATCCTTGGCACTGCCGGGCGCTTTGCGGTTTCGATCCCGCTGGCGGAGACCTTGATCGCCGGCTGGCTGCTGGCGCGCGCCGGCATTAAGGCGCCGGCCGGTGCGATGACGGTAGCGCCAGCGCGACCGGACGAGCGCGTGACATTAAATTCCGACGGAAGCCTGAGCGGGCGCGTTACCGGCATCCCGTTCGCGCGCGAGTGCGAGCACGTTGCCGTCTATGCGAGCGGCGCGAAAGGCGGCGCGATTGCGCTCGTCAAGACTTCCGGGCTGCGGACCGACGACGGAGAAAATCTCGCCGGTGAACCTCTCAATGAAATTACGTTCGATCGTGTCCAGCCGCTGCAGCACGCCAGTGCGCCGGCCGGCTTCGATCAGAGCGCACTGATGTTGATGGGCTCGACGGTGCGAAGCGTTGAAACTGCGGGTGCGCTGGAAGCGATCCTGGCGATGAGCGTGCGCTATGCCAATGAGCGGGTCGCGTTCGAGCGGCCGATCGCGAAATTCCAGGCGGTGCAGCAGAATCTTGCGCGGCTTGCCGGCGAAACCGCGGCCGCGCTCGCCGCGGCCGGGTCGGCCGCGGATGCCATCGCGCAAACCGAAGAGTTCGACGACAGCATTTTCCTCGAAGCTGTTTCCGCGAAAATCCGTTGCGCGGAGGCCGCCGCTGAAGGTGCGGCAATCGCCCATCAAGTCCATGGCGCCATCGGCTTTACTGACGAGCATATTCTGCATCGCTACACGCTTCGTATGCTGGCGTGGCGCGATGATTTCGGCAATGAAAGCCACTGGGCGGTGGAGCTGGGAAAAATGGTGGCGCAGCGCGGCGCCGATAGTTTCTGGCCGTTGATCGCCTCACGTTAGGAAGAATGGATTGAGTACCGATCTGCAATTCGACCCGATCCGGCTGCCGCCCGAGTGCGAGAAATTGCGTACGGATGTGCGCGCGTTCCTCGCTGAGGAAATTGCGGCAGGCACCTTTTCGCCCGACCGGCCGGGCCACGGCGATTCCCACGATCCCGCGTTCAGCCAACGGATTGGCGCCCGCGGCTGGATCGGCATGACCTGGCCCAAAAAATACGGCGGGCACGAGCGCAGCTTCCTCGAGCGCTATGTGGTGACCGAGGAATTCCGGGTCGCTGAACGCTCCGGTGCGCCTGCATTTCGTAGCCGATCGCCAGAGCGGGCCGATTTTGCTGAAATATGCGCCTGAGCACATCAAGCACGACATCCTGCCGCGCATCTGCCGCGGCGAATTGTGCTTCGTGATCGGCATGAGCGAGCCGGGCTCGGGCTCCGATTTGTTCGCCGCCAAGACCAAGGCGACCAGGACCAACGAAGGCTGGCGCATCAATGGCAGCAAAATCTGGACCAGTAATGCCCATATCGCCGACTACATGATCGGCCTGTTCCGCACCTCGCCGCCAACCAAGGAAAACCGCCGCCACGGATTGACGCAATTCCTGATCGACATGAAAACGCCGGGCATCACCGTCAATCCGATCTATCAGATGACCGGCCAGCACGATTTCAATGAGGTCGTGTTCGAGGATGCGCTTCGTTCCGCACGATCACGTGCTCGGCGAGATCGATGGCGCGTGGAAGCAGGCGACCAGCGAGTTGGCTTATGAACGCAGCGGCCCGGAACGATTTCTCGAAACGTTTTATGTGTTCAATGAATTGCTGCGCGCGACCGGACCAAAGCCTGACATCCGCGCGCGGAAGGTATCGGCCGGTTGATCGCGCAACTGCACACGCTGAGGCGCATGTCGGTATCAGTGGCCGGTATGTTGCACGCCGGCAAGGAGCCGGTGGTCGAAGCCTCGATCGTCAAGGATGTCGGCACCATCTGGGAACAGAAGCTGCCGGGCCGCGTCCGCGAGCTGGCGGCGTTTCTGGAGCCGGAAGCGAGCAACCACTCGACGCTCGAGCAGCAGCTCGCCTTCGCGACTAAGCTCGCCCCCAAGCTCACCATTCAGGGTGGCACCACCGAAATCCTGCGCGGCATCATCGCGCGCGGGCTTGGGCTGCGGTGAACCATGCCTGACATCGGAAAATTGTTGTGGCCGAAAACGGTGGTGGTGGTCGGCGCCTCGTCCGACACGGCGGGGCTGCGCGGCCGCATCCTTGAAGTGATGCTCAGCCACCCTTACGCTGGCACAATTTATCCGGTTAGCCGCAGCGCTGCCGAAGTGCAGGGGCTCAAGGCCTATCCATCCGTCGCCGAATTGCCGACACCGGCGGATCTCGCCATCCTCATTATTCCGGCGATGCATATTCCCGATGAGTTGGAGCGTTGCGGCAAGGCCGGCATTAAGGCTGCCGTCATTCTCAGTTCAGGCTTTGCCGAGGAGCCTGGCGAAATCGGTGCGCGGATGCAGGCGGCAATCCGCGCTACCGCTCACCGCTACGACATGGCGGTGAGCGGGCCGAATAGCGAAGGCTTCGCCAATATCGCGGCCGCACTGTGCCCGACCTTCAGTCCGGCCATGGACAAGAATGCTGGACCGATCGTGCCGACGCGCGCGCTCGGCCGCGGCCAGGTCTCGGTGATTTCGCAGAGCGGCGGGCTCGGGTTTGCATTCTTCGATCGGGCGCGACAGCGCAACCTGACCTTCCGCCACATCGTGACCACCGGCAACGAAGCGCACCTCGAAGCCTCCGACTTCATCGAATTTATGCTCGACGAGGGCAAGACTGACGTCTTTCTGCGTGTTGCTGGAAGATATCAAGACTCCGGAGAAATTCCGCCGCGTCGCGCAGAAAGCTTTGCAGGCGGGCAAGCCGCTGATCGTCGCCAAGATCGGCCAGACCGAGCCGGGCAAGCGCGCGGTAATGTCGCACACCGCGGCGCTCGCGGGTTCCTACGACGCCTACCGTGCGATCTTCGAGCGCTACGGTGTCATCACCGGCAATGATTTCGACGAGATGATCGATATCGCCGCGGGCTTTCTCGCCTGCGAGGGAAAATGGCCGGCCGGCCGCCGGATGGCGATCTGCACATCGTCGGGCGGCGCCGGCGTCTGGATGGCGGATGCCTGCGTGCGCGCGGGGCTCGAAGTGCCGGAACTCGATGCCGACACCCGCAAGCAAATCGACGTGCATTTGCCGTCCTATGGCACGTCGCAGAATCCGATCGATTCGACTGCGCAGGGCGTTCACAAGCTCGGCTACGCGGCCTTCGCGCGTCTCGCCGCGCAGTCGCCTGTGATCGACGGCGTCATCACCGTGGTCACGGCCCGGCGCTCGGCATTTCTCGAAGGCGATCTACAGCGTCTCAAGGACCTGGCAGCCGCTACGAAGAAGCCGGTGTTCATGTGGACCTACACGCTGCCGTCGGATCGCAGCGTCGAGATTTTGAACGAGGCCGGCTTTCCGCTGTTCATCAACGCCGATGCCTGCGCTCGCACGATGCGGGCGCTGGCCGATTATCGGGCGACGCGCGAGCGGCTGATGCAAAAATCTCCGCAGGCTGCCGCATTTAAAGCCGACCGGGTCAAAGCGGCCCAACTCTTGGCCGACGCTCCGCCGGTGCTGGGCGAGTGGACCGGCGCGGCCGCTGCTCGCGGCCTATGGCATCGGCGGGGACGGTGGCGCGCTGGTTCAATCGGCTGCCGAGGCGGAAGCCGCAGCGCGCCGGATCGGCAAGCCGGTGGCGCTGAAAGTGCAGTCGGCCGACCTCCCGCACAAGACCGAGGCCGGCGCGGTGGTGCTGAATGTCGTGGCCGGCGATGCGCGCGCCGCATACGACAAAATCGTCAGCAGTGCCAGACGTCATGCGCCGAAAGCCGCGATCAATGGCGTGCTGGTGCAGCCGATGGCGGCGCCTGGCCGCGAAATTATTCTCGGCATCACGGCCGATCCGCAATGGGGACCGTTGTTGATGGTGGGGCTTGGTGGTGTCGCCGTCGAAGCGTTGGGTAGCACGGCGTTGGCGCCGGTGCCGCTCGATCACACCGCGGCGCTTGCCCTGATTGCCAGTCTCAAGGGCTCACAAGTGCTCGGCGCCTTTCGCGGCGCGCCCGCAGCCGACATCGGTGCGCTCGCCGACCTGATGGTGCGGCTGTCGCACTTTGCCGCCGATCATGCCGCTGAAGTGGCCGAGATCGATCTTAATCCGGTGATCGTGCATGCCATGGGCAACGGCGTCTCGGTGGTGGACGCCCTGATCGTCAAGCACCGCCGCGATCAAAGCCGCGCCGCGGCAGAATAACGAGGAAACTGATGGGCCCATTCAAGGATATCGCCGTCGATAAACCCGGCCACGTCGCACTGATCGAGATCCGCCGCCCGCCCCATAATTTCTTCGACATCGCATTGATCCAGGAAATCGCCACTGCGCTTGAGGAACTCGACGACGACATGGGTTGCCGCGCGGTCGTGCTGGCGGCGCAAGGCACCGCATTCTGCGCGGGCGCGAATTTCGGCGACGGCAGCATGCTCGACAAGGACGGCCAGCGCGTCGACCGCGATATCGCCGTGAAGCATCTCTACCTCGAGGGCGTCCGGCTGTTCAAAACCAGAAAGCCGATCATCGCGGCGGTGCACGGCGCCGCAGTCGGTGGCGGTCTCGGCCTCGCGATGGTGGCGGATTTCCGCGTCGCCTGCCCGGAAACGCGATTCTGCGCGAATTTTACCCGCCTCGGTTTTCATCCGGGCTTCGGCCTGACGGTGACTCTGCCGCGGGTGGTCGGGCCGACTAAAGCTGCGCTGATGTTCGCGACCAGCCGCCGCGTGCCGGGCGAGGAGGCTCACGCGATGGGTCTCGCCGACGTTTTGGTGCCGCAACCGGAGGTTCGGGTCACGGCACTCAAACTAGCCGCAGAAATCGCGGAAAACTCGCCGCTCGGCCTGATCTCGACCCGCGCCACCTTGCGCGGCGATCTCGCCCAACGTGTTCGGCAGGCAACCGAGCATGAGCTCAAGGAGCAGACCTGGCTGCGCAAAACCGACGACTTCAAGGAAGGCGTCAAAGCCACTGCCGAGCGCCGGGTACCCAAGTTTTCCGGCCATTAGCGCGGTCCCGCCGGTTTTTTAACCATCCAGAGCCGTGGAAACGGGCATTTACGCCTATTCACAGACCGATTTTGTAAAGCGGTAATCATTGTTCCTTATGGTCCGGCCGGAGCGAGAAGGCAGTATTCCCAGGTCCACCATGGTTGCGCAGCTAACGGCGGAAAAATTCCACACGACATTCGGGCAAGCGGCGAAATGGGCCGATGACTGCGAGGTCGCAGTCATCGGGGCCGGGCCCTATGGCCTTTCGGTCGGCGCTCATCTCAAGGCGGCGAACATTGCCACCCGCGTGTTCGGCGAGCCGATGGGCTTCTGGCAGCGGAACATGCCCAAGGGCATGCGGCTGCGCTCCCATTGGCGCGCCTCGAACCTGTCGGACCCGAACGGGCATTTCGCCCTCGATGCTTACGCCAAGAAAACCGGATTTCATCCGCGCGAGCAGATGACGCTTGAAGATTTTGTGCGCTACGGCCGGTGGTTTCAGTCACAGGCGGTTGCTGATCTCGATTCGCGGAAGGTGAAGAGCGTCGAAGATGCGCCGGGCGGGTTCCGCTTGATGCTGGAAGACGACGATGTCGTGCACGCGCGCCGCGTTATCATCGCCATGGGTTTGCGCCATCAAGAATTTCGGCCGGCGGAATTTTCAAGCCTGCCGCCGGGCCTCTTCAGTCATTCGGCGGAACACGACGACCTCGGAATCTTCTCCGGCAAGCGCGTCGCCGTTATTGGCCGCGGGCAGAGCGCGGTGGAATCCGCGGTGCTGACGCAAGAAGGCGGCGGGCAGGTCGATCTGATTTCGAATGGCGACGTGCACTGGATCGGTTCGGAGACGCCGCGCCAGGGCAAGGAATTACTCTGGACCGCGCATGGCATCATGGCGGCGCCGTCTGCTGTTGGTCCCTTTCCGCTCAATTGGCTGAACGACCTGCCCGGTATGACCCGACTGCTGCCGGATCTTTTGCGTGCCAAGCTCAGCACCCGGAGCCTGCGGCCCGCGGCGACCGCCTGGCTGCGCCCGCGCGCGACTGACGTGCGCCGCGTCACCGGCAAGAAGATCGCCGCCGCTCACGATAACGGCTCGGAGGTCTCGCTCCATTTCGATGACGGCGCGACCGCGAGCTATGACCACATTCTGTTGTCGACCGGCTACCGTATGAACATCGCCAAGTTCGGCGTGCTGGCCGACGACATCGTGCGGCAGGTGGATTGTGTAGATGGCTATCCGCGGCTGTCGGGGGGTTTCGAATCAACCGTGCCCGGCCTTCATTTTGTCGGTGCCAGTTCGGTCCGCAGCATCGGAGCGCTCATGCGCTTCGTCGCCGGTGCTGGCTATGCCGCGCGCAGCGTCACGCAGACCGTGCGCTCGCGCGCGGCATGATCGAGTTCCAGCCGAGTGCGGAATCCCCATCTCGTGTCCGCTCAGGCGACGACGGTCCCGTGAGGATGATTGGCGCCTCGCCGAGCATCGCGCCGTCTGGTAGTGACGGTTCGGCAGGGGCGCTCATCCTCGGCGGTGCGCATGGCAGTCTCGCGGTGGCGCGAAGCCTCGGCCGTCGCGGCATTCCCGTTGCCTTTATCGCAGCCGAGCCGCTGATCCCGCGATATTCTCGCTATGTTGGCCGCACCTGGTCTTGGCCCGGTGCGCGCGATCCGCACGCTGTACAATGGCTATTGGATCACGCGCGCCGCAATGACCTGAAGGGCTGGGTGTTGTTTCCGGGAGGCGATTCCGAAGCAGAATTCATTTCGCAAAATCATGCTGCGCTGGCTGCGCTGTTTCGCGTCACAACTCCGCCATGGGAAACCGGCCGGTGGGCCTTCGACAAGCGGCTCACTTATGAGCGTGCGGCGACGCTTGGCATCGACCTTCCTCGTAGCTATACGCCGCGCAATCGCGACGATGTGACGAAGCTCGATTGCCAGTTTCCGGTGGTGATCAAGCCCGCTACTCGCGACCTCAAGAATGCGCTCACGCGGGACAAGGCCTGGCGCGTTGATGATCGTGACGCACTAATCGCTCAGTACGATCATGCCGCGATGCTGGTCGGCGAAAGCCGTATCGTGCTCCAGGAGATGATACCCGGCAACGGCGCGGCGCAGTTTTCCTATGCCGGGGTCGCGGAACGCGGGGTACCCGTCGCTGCCGTGACCGCATGCCGCGCGCGGCAATTTCCAGTCGAATTCGGCTACACCAGTACGCTGGTGAAGACCGTCGACAATCGGGCCATCGAGCAAGCCGCCTGCGCGTTACTGCAATCACTGGATTACAGCGGCATGTTCGAGATTGAATTCAAGTTCGACGCCCGCGACGGTCGTTACAAGATCCTCGACTTCAATGCCCGCACCTGGACTTGGTGCGCGCTCGGGCCGTTGGCCGGCGTCGATTTCGCCCATGTGATGTGGCGGCTCGCGATGGACGAGGAAGTTACGCCGGTCCGCGGACAGAGCGGCGTTACGTGGATGCACGCATCGCGTGATTGCGTTTCGGCCTGCCATGAGATGTGGCTCGGACGGCTTTCGCCAAAAGAATATTTCCAATCCTTGCGAGGACCGATGGTGTTTGCAGCTTACGCCGCAGACGACCCGTTGCCCGGCGCTCTCGACCTGCCTTTGGTGGCTTTCCGCATGATGGTGCGGGCATGGCTGGATCGGATACAGGCCCTCTGGCGTCGGTAATCGCCGTCCAAGGTTTAAGCGGAAACCTTGGCGAGGAAGCGTTCCACCTGCGACTGCAGATTGCCCAGCGCGGCTTCGACGCTTACAGATGCGCCCAGCACGATCTCGGCCGACTCTTGCGCCTTGGTGGTCGCGCCGGCGACTTCATTTAAAACCGATGAAACCAGGCTGGTGCCTTCCGCCGCACTCGCCACGTTACGAGAAATCTCGCCGGTCGCCGCGCTTTGTTGCGTGATGGAGGCGGCCACCGCATTGGTGCATTGATTGATTTCCTGCATCCGCTTGGCGATTTTCTGAACGGTGACGACCGCGGCGGATGTGGAATTCTGCACGCCTAGAATATGTCCTGCGATATCCTCGGTCGCTGCGGCGGTCTGCACCGCCAGCGATTTCACTTCCGAAGCAACCACTGAAAACCCACGTCCGGCTTCGCCGGCGCGCGCCGCTTCGATGGTAGCGTTCAAAGCGAGCAAGTTGGTCTGTGCCGCAATCTCACGAATGAGCCCGACCACCTTGCCGATCTTCTCGGCATTAGCAGAAAGACCGGCGATTTCGCCGTCAGTCGTCTCCGCTTCGGCGGCGGCGACACTGACGACTTGCGTGGTATGGGCGAGCTGGTTGCCGATTTCGGCAATCGAGGCGGACAGTTCGGTCGTCGCCGATGCCGCGGCGTTTACATTTGACGAGGCTTCGTCGAAGGCGCCGACCGCGCCAACCGCGCGCGTGGAAGTATGTTGGGAGTTGGTCAGCAGCGTATGCGCGGTGCTGCGCATGGCGCTGACGCTTTGCTTGACGCCATCGAGAAGACCGGCGGCCTGCGGACGAAATTCGGCGATGGCGGAGTCGATTGCGCTGCGGCGCTGCTGATCGTGCTCGATGGCGGCGCGCTCCCGCTTCACCATTTCCTGATCTGTGACATCTTCGTGGGTTGAAACCCAACCGCCGCCCGGCCTCGAGGTATTGGAGCCGGCAACGGTGCGGCCATTCGGCAGCACGAAGAGGTGCTTGAATTCCGATCCGGACCGTGCGGCGGCTTCTGCGCGGCGCGCATATTCAATTGGATCTTCATCCAAGGTCCCGGCTTCGACGCGCTGCTGCAAGAGCTCGGTCAAATTAAAGCCCAGCCGAATCCGCCCCTGTAAACCGTACATCTCGGCATAGCGTTGATTCCACAACACCAGGCGCCCGTTATCGTCGAACATCGCAAGGCCTTGCGACATGTGATCGAGCGCGTCGTTGAGCAACGAGAGCTTTTCTTTCGCGGCGCGATCGATGATGAGGCCGATGAATGACACGGCGGTGGCCACGCCGAAGGCGAAGCAAAACAACCCGGCGATGGTGGCCAGACTCCAGTCGTGATCGGCGTTGAGAAAATTCAGGATTTGAGTCATCGCGCCTCGGGCGGCAACGGGCGTCCTTAGCGCGTTAAAGTTTCCTTAAGGTTAATGGTCGCGCACTAGCGGTTAAACCCTATTTCGGCGGATCAATCAGGCTCACATGGGCGGCCACGACGCGCCAGCCTTCCGGGCAACGCACCCAAGTCTGCATTTGCCGGCCAATCTTTCCCGGCGCTGAAGGACGCTCATAGAGCGTCGCCGCGACCGCAAAATCGCGGCCATAGGTGGTGATGAGGGTCTTTTGTAATTTGCGGCCAAGCCCGACCGGGGAGCGCGCCGCGCGGAAGGCCTTGATCGCGGCATAGCCATACAGATTTTCGTGGACGCCGTAGCGCACCGTGCGCGCATCCTCGCGAAAAAATCCGTCGAGTGCCGCGACATCATTGTTGACCAGCGCCGCTTCGTAACGGTTGAAGGCGTCGGTGACTTCGGCGACGACGTCTGCCAAATCTATTTCCTTGTCGAAGTCCATTGTAGTCCTCACAATTCTCATTTGACCCGTGGCGGAATCGGCAAATCGAACTGCTGGCGCGGCCGTCCGATTGGATACGCAAAGTGCCACCACTCGCGAAAGTAATTCTTGAAGCCGCGCCGCGTCATGGCGGCGAGCAGAATTTCGCGCGAGCGCCGCTGCTCGGCCCCGATCGCAGAGCTGCGGGTGTAGCTTTTGGTGTCGAAGCAATCGAACCCCGTTCCCATGTCGAGACTATTGTCGGGCGCGCGCTGGGTGGCCGCCGCGGTGCAAGCGCCATAATGAGCGGCGGGATCGAATGTCGGCATGGCAGTGGATGATGGGATGATGGTGAGGTCGACCGCGGTGCCGTTTGAATGCAGCGATGCGCCGGAGATATAGCCGGAGTTGAACAGCGTGCCTTTGGCGAGAGTTGGGAAGAAGCGCTTGGTCGCGCCGTCACCGCGGCCGTCGTTTGACCAAGCCGCCATCGCCCGCACCGCGCGGGCAGGGCGGTAGCAATCGTAGACCTTGAGCGTCAGGCCGGATGAAGCGAGATCGGTCTGCACTCGTTTGAGCGCATCCGCGGCTTGGCGCCGCAGCACGCATTCGCTCGCGCCGTAGCCGGGCAGCGGATGACCGACGAAATTATTGGCGCCGGCGTAGCGCATGTCCTGTGCGATGCCGGGCTCGACGTCGCGCAGATAAACAAAACCTGTTGGCAAGCGCTCCTGCGCCGCCGCGGCGGAGGCGAATATAACGGCAAAGACAAGAGGCAATCGGGCGCGAGACATCACGCCAAGCGATGCCGCCGCACGCGGGCTTCGTCAACCTCAATGCCGAGTCCAGGCCGATCGATGGCCTCAATATAGCCGCGCATGCCGCGAATCGGCTGATCGCTGATATCTTCGCGCAGTGCCGCGTTGCTCAGCGTCACCGCCCAGGCAATCGAGGGAATAACCGCGGCGATATGCAAGGCGGCGGCGCAAGCGATGGTGGATTCCCCGGTTTTGCAGGCAAGATTGACGCTCATGCCGAGCCGTTCGCACAGGCGCGCTGCTTCGACCACGCCGCGCATGCCGCCGAGCTTGATGCACTTAAGACTGACACCTCGCGCAGCCTTCCCATCGTGATGGCGGCGGATATCGTCGAGCGAATGGATGCCCTCGTCAGCGCCGATGGCAATGCCGTTCGCGGCGGCAGCGACGGCCGCCATGCCGCCGAGATCGTGCGACATCACCGGCTGCTCGAAGAAATCAAGCCCGGAGCCGGACACTGCACGCACATATTCGATGGCGTCGTTGATGGCATAACCTTGGTTGGCATCGGCGGAAATCAGCAAGCCGGCGCCCAACACGTTGCAGATGTCCCGGCTGCGCTTGGCATCGGCGTCGGCACGGCCGACGCCCACCTTGATCTTGAAGGCGGTGTAGCCGTCGGACTTCTTTTTAGTGGCGTCCTCGAGATCCCCGGCGTAGTCGCCGCCGCCAATGATGCCCAAGAGCGGCATGCGGCTGCGCTTCTTGTCGCCGAGCAGCGCATGCGCGGGCCGTCCGGTCGCCTTGCCCACCAGATCGTGCAACGCGATCTCAATGGCCGCTTTGGCGCCATGGTTGCCGTAAAGCGGAGCGTCCATTGCCACGTAGGCGCCTTCGATGTCTGCGCCGTCGCGGCCGACAAGAATGGGCGTTAGCCGTAGTACCGCCGCCGTCATGCTTTCGATGGTTTCACCTGTCATGGTCGGCGCCGATGCGGCTTCGCCCCAGCCGACCGTTCCATCAGCCGCGGTAATGCGCACCAGCATATTGTCGGCGGCGCGGACTTCCTCGCCGGCCATCACGACCGGCTTGATCATCGGCAAACGCACCGCGATCGGCTCGATGCTCTTGATAATCACTACCGTCTCACCTGAAGGATCATCACCTGCAACTAGAGCTTCTTGATCCCGGCCTTGTCGATGACGTCGCGGAACACTGCGATCTCATTGTCCATGCGGGTGTGGCAATCCTTGCTGCCTTTGGCGCGGACCTGGAAGCCTGAATTGAAAAGCTTTTCCTTCATTTCGGGCGTGCCGAGCACGGCAAGCGTTTCCTTCTCGATCCAGCTGACGAACTCCGGCGGCGTCCTTGATGGCGCCATCAAGGAGGTGTCGGTCGCGAAGACAAAGTCCTTGAAGCCTTCCTCGACCATGGTCGGCACATCCGGCATGTCGGGCCAGCGGGTGTCACCGGTCACGGCGAGGCAACGCAAGGTCCCCGCTTTGATGTGCGGCGCCGCTGGCGGCAGCGAGCCGGAGCTTAATTGGACGGTGTTGCTGAGCAGCGCCTGAAGCGCATCGCCGCCACCCTTGAATACGACGGTCTCCAGATTCTTCAGGCCGGTGCGGGACTTCAGAACCTCTGCTTCGAGCTGTGGAGTGGTGCCGATGGGCGGAGTTCGAGACATTGAACTTGTCGGAATTTTTAGCGAGCGCCACGAATTCCTTGATATTCTTCGCCGGCAGCTCGGATTTCACCACAAATGTATTAGGCGAGGTCGCTACTTCGCTGACCGCGACGAAATCTTTCCACGGGTCATAGGGAATATTGTTGTAGAGGCTGACATTAACCGAAAACGCATTGGTCGCCAGCAGCAGGGTGTAACCATCTGCTTCGGCATGTGCGACAAAACCCATGCCGATATTGCCGCCGGCGCCGCCGCGATTTTCCACGATGAAAGTCTTGTGGGTCCGCTGCTCGAGCGCTGCGGCGGTGATGCGCGCCACGATATCGGAAGGTCCGCCAGGCGTGTTGGCGACGACGATTTTAACAGGACGATCCGGATAGGCCGCATATGCCGAGCCGATCCGCAGGATTGCCGGAGCTAATATGGCGGCGGTGGCGGAGCCGGCGAGCCTTAAGACGTGGCGGCGGGACGGCGCAATTCCCCGAACACGGAATTTGGACATGAGCCCTCCTGGAACCGATCATAATTTTGTGGCTGCGTTTCGCCCAGCGTAGCATCTGCCCTCGTCGCGGCAACGGCCCCGCAAGGCACCCGGATGCTCCAGCCAACGTGATTATGGCCTTTCGCATACCGAAAATGGCGTCGCGGGTGCGTTGCGCTGCACCACAGTTTGCGCTGGCCAGTCCGCGCAAACTGGATATTCTGTCGCGGGGTTAAACCAACAAATATGTGCAAGGGGGAAACGCCGTGGCTCAAACCATCGAGGCATTCGTCGGCAACGCGCTGGACGAAGCGAAGATATCGCCGCTGCATCGCAAAATCGTCGGGCTGATCGCCGCCGGTTATTTCTTCGATGTCATCGACTTCACGATTTTCGGCTCGCTCGTGCCGTACATCATCGGATCAAAATTCGCGACCGGGCCTGAAGTCGCAGCCATCGGCAGCGCCACCATTTTCGGCATGTTCATCGGCACCGCCGGCCAAGGTCAGTTCAGCGACCGGTTCGGCCGACGCTTCATCTATCAATTCAATCTGCTGCTGTTCGGCGTGTTCACGATCCTCGGCGCGTTCGCTCCCAGCGTCACTTTGCTGGTCGTGTGCCGTTTCATCGCCGGGCTGGGACTCGGTGCCGAGCAGCCGCTCGCCTTCGCCTATGCAGGCGAATATTCGCCCAAGGCGATTCGCGGGCGCATCCTCGCTATTGTGCACTTCATCGGCGGCGCCTGCGTGTGGCCGATCGGTACTGCGACGGTGCTGTTGCTGGGCACCCAGATCTTTCCAGGTAACCCCGAAAACGTTTGGCGCGGTGTCTGGCTGATCATCGGCATCGGTGCGCTGGTGGTTTGGGTGTTCCGGTTCACGCTGCCGGAATCGCCGCGCTACCTGGCGACTCACGGCCGCGGCCAAGATGCGCTCAACGTCCTGAACCGGCTCGGCATCTCGACGCCCCCGCTAACCTCGCTTTCGAGCGACGCGGCGAGCAACACCAAGAGCGATCCATTCGCCGTAGTCTTCACGAAGTTTCCGGGCCGCGTCATTGCCGGCATGATCTGCTTCACGGCGTTCTTCGGAATTGCGATCGGACTCGGTGCCTGGCTGCCGAACATCATGAACGCCAAGGGCTTCACCGTCACCAAGTCCATTGAATATACGCTCTATATGAACTTCGCCGTGCCGTGCGCCAGCATCTTCATGATGTATGCGCTCGATAATTTGGGGCGAAAGATAACCTCCATCGCGGCGTTCCTCGGCGCCGCGGTGATGGCGATCGTGTTCGCCAATGCCGGGACGGCAACGCAGCTTATCCTGGCCGGCTTCATCATGACCTTCTTCGTGCAGGTTGCGGGCAACTCGATGCAGATCTTTACGTCGGAAGTCTTCCCGACCAACGCGCGAGCGTCAGGATTCGGCTGGGCGTCCGGCGTCGGCCGTTTGGCGACCGCCTTCATCATGCCGACCATCCTGTGGGTGCAGAGCGGCTATGGCCTGACCACCGTGTTCGTCTGCCTCGCCACCTTGCTGGTTATCGCGGCGGTTTCGGTGACGCAACTCGGCCCGGAAGCGAAGCAGAAAGGCCTCGACGAGGTCGCCGCGCCCACCGGCTGACACCTGCGCGACTTGACGACCCGAGGCCCGGTTCGGCATTACGCCGGCCGGGCCTCGGCCATTCCGCAACCACCTAGGGTTCATTGAACATGACCAACCTTCCTGCCGGCGCTGCCGCAAAAAATGTGCGTTTCGTTTCGCGCTCCGACCAGGGTGGGCGGCTCGATGGCGTCCAGGTGCATGGTACACAAGGGCTATGCCTATGTGGGGCATATGTTCGCCGACGGATTCTCCATCATCGACGTGCGCGACCCGACCAATCCCAAGACCATCGCATTCGTCGCGGCGCCGAAGAACACCCGTTCGCATCACCTGCAAATCCACGACAATGTTCTGCTTTGCTGTGAACGGCCCGAATATCTGGGCAATGTCGCAATATGCCAGCCAAGTCGACTACTACTCCAAGCCGCTCGCGGATTCTGTCCAGACCGACCAGCCATTCGGCGCCGGCATACGCGCTTTCGACATTTCGAAACCGGGAAGCCCGCGTGAAGTCGGTTTCCTGAATACGGGCGGGCTCGGCGCGCATCGAATTTGGTGGGTAGGCGGCCGTTACGCCTATGCCTCGGTACATTTCGCCGGCTATATCGACCACATCCTGGCGGTGATCGATGTGTCCGATCCCGCGAACATGAAACTGGCCGGACAATGGTGGTTGCCAGGCATGCACCGTGGCGGTGGCGAAAAGCCGCCGACCTCATTCGGCAAACGCACGGCGCTGCACCACCTCATCACCGCGGGAAATCTCGGCTACGCGGCGTGGCGTGACGGCGGCTTTACCATTCACGATCTCAGCGATCCGGTGAATCCGAAGCTGCTCAGCCACCGTAACTATCATCCGCCTTTCGGCGGCGGAGCGCATACGCCGCTGCCGCTACCCGGCAAGAAAGTTGCTCGTGCTCGCCGATGAGGCGACCGCCGCCGATTGCGCCAACGGCCTGGCCTATACCTGGGTGATCGACGTGCGCGACCCGGCCAATCCGGTTTCCATCGCGACACTGCCGACGCCGGCGGAGGAAGACTTCTGCAAGAAAGGCGCGCAAATTCGGGCCGCATAATATCCACGAAAACCGGCCCGGCTCAATGCAGAGCGAGGATACTGTGTTCGCCACCTATCACAATGCGGGCTTGCGGGTTTACGACCTCCGCAATCCGTTTGAGCCGAAGGAAACCGGTTACTTCGTGCCGCGGCCCGCCGGAGAAAATCGTCGATCAGCGCCCAAATCCGGTCAAGGTCATCCAGTCCTGCGACGTGTTCGTCGAAAAGAACGGCATGATCTACATGACCGACACCAACGCGGGTCTCTACATCTTGCAATACGACGGCAAATAAATGGCGGAGAAGTTCGGCCGTCTGGCCTTGCATATGTGGACGGTGGATACGACGCCGTTGGCCATTGCGCTCGATGCCGCCAAACAGGCCGGTTATGACGCTGTCGAATTGCGCCGCACCGACTTCAAGCGCTGCTTCGACGCCGGCATGAGCAACGCACAGGTGCTCGACCTGATCAAGCAGGCCGGCATTCCGGTCGGCATTCTCGGCGTCGAATATGGCTGGTTGTTCGCGACCGGCGAAGAGAGCGAGCGACTGTTCAAGGTGTTCCGCGGAATCCTGCGAGAATGCGGTAGCGCTTAACTGCGGCATGTTGATGAGCGCGCCGGGGCAGGTTCAGGGGCCCGATCAAGGAGTCGATTAAATATCTCAAGCGTGCTGGCGACATCGCAGCCGAATACAAGTTGAAGCTGGCGATCGAGTTCAATTCGCAGCACGACGTGCTCAATTCGCTCGCCGTGCAGCGCGAATTGATCGAGGGCGCCGACAAGCCGAATTGCGGCTATCTGGTCGATGCCTATCACGTCGACGCGCAGCGGTGCCGGCGGCCGCGGTTTTGAAAGCCTGCCCGCGGAGAAAATCTACTGTATTCCAGTACAGCGACGTGCCGGCGCAAGCAGTGCCGGCGGGCGTGCGACGCCCAACTGACCGCCTGGCGCCGGGCAAGGGCATCGTGCAATGGCGCGAGATGCTCGGCCTGTTGGTGGAAAAGGGCTACACCGGCTACCTGAGCTATGAGGCGCCAAACCCGGACTTATGGGCGCGCTCGCCCTATGAGGTTGCGCGCGAAGGCGTCGATCTCACGCGCAAGCTCCTCAAGGACGCTGTCCCTTCATACGCTTCGTAAAAGGTGAATCATGGCAGAAGACCTCCCGATTTTTCTGGGCCTTAACGACAAGACGCATCACCGATATTCCTAAGACGGTGGAGAAGCAGCGCTACCTGACAAGTGTTGCGCCGAAGGCCGCAAATCCGGGCAAGTGGGTCGAGATGCCGCGCATGCCGATCCCGACCGGCGAGCACGCGGTCGTGGAGTGCGCCGGCAAGATTTATTCGGTCGCCGGATATGCCAAACACCGCGTCGATGGCAATTTTACGCAAGTCTATGACTCCGTCGCAAAAAGCTGGTCGCTGAAGGCGGAATTTCCGCATCGCTGCAATCACGTTGCCGGCGCCGCGATTGGCAAAAAAATCTACACCTTCGGCGGCTTCGTCGAGCAGAACCGCTGCCCGCATTCGAAATGTTTCGTGTACGACACAGCGACCGATCAATGGGCTTCGATTGCTCCACTGTCGCGTCCGCGCGGCGCGATTTCGGCCATCGTGCTGGACGGCAAGATCCATCTACTCGGCGGGCGCGACGTGCGTTCGGTCGAATGGCACGAGGTTTATGATCCGGCGACCGACAAGTACGCGGACCGCGCCGCGATGCGCGGTTCGACCGGCACGCAGCCTTTCGTCGGCCAGCGCGACCACATGGGCGTCGCGGTGGTGGACGGAAAAATCCACGCCATCGCCGGCCGCATGGACTTCTACGATTTCAATACCGTCACTCAACGCCGTTTATGACCAGAAGGCGGACTCATGGTCGTTCCGCGCACCGCTACCGACCGCGCGGTCGGGCCCATCCTGCGCCTACATCAATGGCAAGATCGTCGTGTTCGGCGGCGAGGCGACCGGGCGGGTGTTCGGCACCAACGAGCTCTACGATCCGAAGACCGACACCTGGGAAGCGGGGACCCCGATGGCGGTGCCGCGCCACGGCCTGCATGGTTCGACCTGCGCGGTGCTCGGCAACATGATGCACGTGCCAGGCGGCGGGCCGGTGCCTGGTGGCCAGGTGCAGGGCGCTTACCACGACGCCTTCACGTTCGGCTGAGCGGAGAGGGCGATGACGCATTATTCCGGCAGCTGTCAGTGCGACAAAGTCCGCTTCGAGGCGGACATGGACATCAAGGAAGTCATCTCTTGCAACTGCTCGCGGTGCAGGAGGGTCGGGTCATTGTTGTCGGGCACGACGAAGGACAAGTTCAAGCTGGTGTCGGGCGAGGGCGCGACGAAGACATACAAATTCAACAAGCACGTGATCGATCACTTGTTCTGCTCGACCTGCGGCATCCAGACCCATGCGCAGGGCAAAGGGCCCGGCGGCGTCGAAATGGTGATGATCAACGTGCGCACGCTCGACGGCGTCGATCCGGAATCGTTTAAGGTGAGGAAATTCGACGGCGCCAGCATTTAGCGGAAGGGGTACCCCAAAAGCCATAACGGGCACACCGTCGTGCGCCCGTCACAAGCTCTCGGATCCATGTCTGCTGCGATGGATTTGACCCCGCCGCCTCAGTACCCAGTTACTGAGAGCCAGAGCCTGATTACCTGGAGCGAAATCACCGTTGCCAGCGCTTTCGCCCCGGCCATCCTAGCCATGGCGATCATTCATATCCGGCGAACCGAACATCAACGATCTGATGAAAATCCTACGCGCCTTGCAGGACGTGGCAAGCGAAGGATTCGTGCCGCTGTTAAGTCCGGGGATAACAAAAGTCAGCAAACCTGACGGTGTTTTCGTTGGGCTTTTGGCCTGCGTCAGTAGAGGGGCCACAAATCCTGCTTATCCTATTGATTTAGCGTGGCCTTACGCTGGATACTTGCGCCGGGAGATACAAAACAAAAGTTTCAAGGGAGGGTGTAATGGGTCGTCGTTTTACGCGCCGTAAGTTTCTGGCTGGCTCGACCGCGCTTGCCGGCGCATCGGCATTTCCGATGCCATCGATCGCGCAGGCGGCGCCGTTCAAGCTTGGCCTGCTCACCGTCAAAACTGGGCCACTCGCGCAAGGCGGCATCCAGATGGAGCAGGGCGTTCAGGTCTATCTGAAAGAAAAGAACAACACCTTTGCGGGGCGGAAAGTTGAATTCATTTCCGCGGACACTGGCGGAAATCCGGCGGGCGCCAAGACCAAAGCGCAGGAACTGGTCGAGCGCGAGAAGGTCGACATCATTGTTGGCCCGCTGGCTGCCTTCGAATTGCTCGCGATCACCGACTACATCGCACAGGCGAAAACGCCGCTGATGAGTCTCGCCGCTGCGGAGGATGTGACGCAGCGCCGCCCGAATCCGTATTTCCTGCGGGCCTCGGCTTGCTCGTCACAGTCGATGCACCCGATGGCAGACTACGCTGCGAAAGAAATGAAGCTCAAGAAGATGATTACCATTTCCGAGGACTTTGCCTTTGGCTACGAACAAATGGGCGGATTCCAGCAGACCTTCGAGGACGAGGGCGGCAGGATACTGAAGAAACTTTGGCCGCCGCTAGTCACTCCGGACTACACGCCGTTCGTTGCCCAAATAGCCGATTGCGACGGTGTCTGCCAGGGTTTTGCCGGCTCGAATCCGCTGCGCTTTATGAAGCAATATGCCAGCGCCGGACTAAAATTGCCGGTCGTGACTGGTCAAACGGGGGGCGATGACGCTCTGTTGAAGAGTTACGGCGACGAGGCGATCGGTCTTATAAGCTGCTGTCCTTACACACTCGACGCTCAGACTGAGTCCAACAAGCGTTTCGTCGCGGGAATGCAACAAAACTATCAGGTCGAACCGGGCTTTTATGCGGCCGGCCTCTACATCACTTGCATGGTGATCGATGCGGCTCTTACCAAAGCAAATGGCAAGAGCGGCGACAAAGAAGAGTTTATGAAGACGCTCAGGTCGATTTCGCTGTCCGATACGCCGCGCGGGCCGATCAAGTTTGATCACTTGGGTAACGCAGTCGGCAACTTTTATATTCGACGCTGCGAAAAGGTGGGCGGCAAGCTCGTCAATAAGACGCTCAAGACCTACACGAATGTGAGTCAGTTCTGGACCTATGACGAGAAGAAGTTTCTCTCGCAGCCGGTCTACTCGCGCGACTATCCGCCGCTGAAATCATAACGCACGCCATGCCGCGGGCGCCGTCCAGGCGTCCGCGGTTTTTTCCGACATGACGAGCGTGGGAAAACTGCGGCCATGACATTTTGGCTGGTGCTCACAGCCAACAGCATCACCTTCGGCGGGTTATTGTTCCTGTTGTCGGCGGGCTTTTCGCTCATTTTCGGGCTGATGCGAATCCCGAATTTGACGCACGGCTCGCTGTTCATGCTGGGCGCCTATGTCGGTGCGACCTTCGCCGGCGGATTGGTTGGACTGACGCTCGATTTTTGGCTGGCAATCGTCGTCGCGGTACTGGCTGTGGCGGCGTTCGGCGTGGCTATCGAGCGGCTACTGCTGCGTCGGCTGTCCGGCAATCAACTGGCGCAGGTTCTGGTCACGCTCGGCATTTCGTTCATGGTGGCTGACTTTTGCCTGATGGCTTGGGGCGGCGACCCGCTCAATGTCGCGACGCCGCCGGGGCTCGGCGGATTTATCCGGCTCGGCCCCCTTGCCTTCCCGATGTACCGACTGGCGATCGTCGTTATCGCCATGGTTGTGGCGGCCGGGCTTTGGCTGCTGCTAGATCGGACCCGGCTGGGCGCCATGATCCGCGCCGGCGTCGACGATCCCGAGATGGCACGCGTCGTCGGCATACGCGTGTCGCAACTGTTCACAATCGTATTCGCGCTCGGCGCCGGCCTCGCGGCCTTTGCCGGAATCATCGGCGGGCCAATCCTGTCGGTATATCCTGGGCTAGATCAGGACATGCTGCCGCTGGCGCTGGTCGTTGTCATCCTCGGCGGTACTGGCAGCCTGCTTGGTTCCTTCGTCGGCAGCATCATTGTCGGCTTCCTCTATAATTTCGGCCAGGCGCTGCTGCCCGAACTCGCGTACTTCGTGTTGTTTCTGCCGATGCTGCTGGTGCTGATTTTGCGGCCGCAAGGCTTGTTCGGCAGGCACGTGCCATGATCGTGAAGGCGCCAGCACTCGCCATCGCGTTATTATTGCTGGCGACATTGCCGCAATGGATGGGCGGCATTTATTATATCAATGTGGCGAGCCAGATCCTATTCTACGCCATCTTCGCGCTGGGCCTGGATATTCTGGTTGGTTATGCCGGCTTGGTGTCGCTCGGACATGCCGGCCTGTTCGGCATCGCGGCCTATGTCACCGGTTACATGCTGGCCGCCGGTTTCGGCCACACGCTCGCGATCCTTACCGCCATTGTTGTCGGCCTGTTGTCGACCGCGGTGTTTGCGGCACTGTCGCTGCGCTCGGTCGGCATCGGCTTTATCATGATCACGCTGGCGCTCGGCGAAATCTTGTGGGGCCTAGCTTACCGCTGGATCAGCCTGACCGGCGGCGACAACGGGATCAGCCTGGCGAGCCGCCCGGCGCCTTTCGGCCATGCGTTGAGTTCGCCCGTCGCGTTCTACTACACCACGCTGCTGTTTTTTGTTGCCGTTGTCGGCGTCGTTGCGATCTTCCTGCGCTCGCCATTCGGCGCGGCGCTGATGGGCACACGCGACCAGCCGCGCCGCATGAATGCGCTCGGCTACCACGTCTGGATGATCCGGTTTTATGCCTGCCTCGTGTCGGGCCTGCTCACCAGCATCGCCGGCATCCTGTTCGTCTATTACACGCAGTTCATTAGCCCGCAGACGCTGGCGCTGACGTCTTCGGCCGAGGTGCTGCTAATGGTGATTGCGGGCGGCCCGGCGAGTTTGTTCGGCCCGATTGTTGGCGCGGCGTTGGTCGTCGTCGTGAAGACCGTGGTTTCCGGCTTCATCGAACGGTGGAATTTCCTGCTCGGGGCGATCTTTGTCGCCATCGTTATCCTGATGCCGGACGGCCTGGTGCCGGGCACGGTACGGCTGTGGCGTCGCGCCCGCGGCAAGTCCAAGCGGGAGGACGTTCCATGACCGCGCTTTCCATTCGCGGCTTGCGCAAAGCCTTCGGCGGGCTCCGCGTCACCCGCGACCTGACCATCGAGGTCGTTCCCGGCGAACGGCGGCTCATTATCGGCCCAAACGGCGCCGGCAAGACGACGCTGTTCAACCAGATCACCGGCGAAATTACGCCCGATGCCGGCTCGATCTCGCTGTTCGGAACCGAATTGACATCGGTGCCAAGCCGCCGCCGTGCCCATCTCGGCCTGTCGCGGACCTACCAGATCATCACCCTGTTTCCGAACGACACCTTGCTGCGCAACGTCATGCTGTCGCTGCTCGGCCTTGATCCATTGCGATGGAATCCGCTTGCACGGTTCGATGCACAGCAGCAGCTAGTCGACAAGGCGCGTGGCGCCCTCGAACAGGTTAATCTAGGCCGCATCGCCAACCGGCCACTGTCGGAAACTTCCTATGGCGAGCGCCGCCGCGTCGAGATCGCGATGGCTCTGGCGCAAAGGCCGAAGGTGTTATTGCTCGATGAGCCTTATGCCGGCCTGTCGATTGACGAGCGGGGCGACATCCAGAAATTGATCAAGGCCATCCCGCGCGAAGTGACCATCGTGATGATCGAGCACAACATGGACGTCGCGCTCGATTTCGCGGATCGCATCAGCGTGATGCATTTCGGTGAGGTGATCGTCGAGGGTACTCGCGCCGAGGTGGTGTCGAACCCGCGCACCAAGGAGGTCTATCTTGGCCACTGAGGCGCTGGCGCTCACCGGGATCGAAGCTTTTTACGGCGACAGCCATGTGCTGCACGGGGTTTCATTCGCGTTGGGTGAAGCGCGGCTCCTCGGCCTGCTGGGGCGCAACGGCGCCGGCAAATCGACCTGCATGAATGTCGCGATGGGTATTTTGGCGCCGCGCGATGGCACGGTGCGCGTCGACGGCATCGATGTGAGCGGCAGGCCGCCGGAGGCGATCGCGGCGCGCGGCGTGGCGTTGGTGCCGCAGGGCCGTCGCGTCTTCAAAAGCCTCACGGTGCGCGAAAATCTCTTGGTGGCGGCGCGCGAGCCGCATATCAGCGCCAGGCATACGCACTGGAATTTCGAGCGGGTTTACGAAGCGTTTCCACGCCTCGAGGAGCGCCAACATCAGATCGCCGGTTTACTCTCGGGCGGCGAGCAGCAGATGCTGGCGATCGGTCGCGCGTTGATGGGTAATCCGCGAGTCCTGCTGATGGACGAGCCGTCGGAGGGATTGGCGCCTCAGATCGTGGCGGAAGTGATGGCGACCATTCGCAAGCTTAAGCAGGAGGGGTTGTCGATCATTCTTGTCGAGCAGAACGCCAAACTGGTATTCGACATCGCCGACGACATCGTGATCCTCAATAGCGGCAACGTCGTGGTGTCCGGCACGGCGGCCGACCTTACGAAGCAGGGTATCGACCTGCACCAGCATCTGGGCGTGTATTAGCGGCCCTGATAGGCGGGCGTGCGCACGATCAAGCCGTCGAGCTGTTCGGTGACCTGGATCTGGCAGGACAGCCTTGAGGTCGGCTTCACCTCAAAGGCGCCGTCGAGCATGTATTCCTCGTCTTCCGACGGCGGGCCGACGATGGCGCTCCAGGCGCCGTCGACATGCACGACACAGGTGGCGCAGGTGCAGCCGCCGCCACATTCGGCGACGATGCTGGAAATATCGTTCTTCAGCGCGGTTTCCATGACGGTCGAGCCGACTTCCGCCTCGACGGTATGAATGGTGCCGTCATGCTCGATGTAGGTGATTTTCGGCATCGCGCTGATCGCTTTCTTTTCGGCGGTTCGAATATCGGTGTCGTGCATGATACGGAGCTTTACTGCGTGAGCTTGATGAGTTCGGCAAGGCTTTGCTGCGGCGAACGTCCGCTGGTATCGAGCGTAGCCTCAGCCTTGGCGTAGAGCGGCTCGCGGCTTTGCAGGATCGACATCAGGTCGTCCATCGCGCGGGGGTTGCTGCTCATCGGGCGCAGATCGCCTTGTGCGACCACCCGGCTCATGTGCGCTTCGGGATCGGCGCGCATCCAGACCGTGAAGCAGGACGACAGCAGCAGTTCGAGCGTGGCCGGGTCGGTGACGATGCTGCCGGAGGTCGCCATCACGAAAGTCTCGTGACGCGCCAACACATCGTTGAGGGCATCGCGCTCGGCGCGGCGGAAGGTGTCCTGTCCGAACATATCGAAAATTTCCGGTAACGAAGCGCCGGTCAACTTCTCGATTTCACGGTCGAGTTCGATGAAAGGATAGCCGAGACGATCCGCCAGCAACTTCCCAAGCGTCGACTTGCCGCTGCCGCGCAACCCGATCAGGGCAATGTGCGAGCGCCGCGCGTCGGCATGCGCTTCGCCGAAATGGCGCAGGACCAGCTCGCGCGCTTCTTTGGCGGCCTGCGGCGGAAGCCGCTCGATAAATTGCGAGAATAAGAGAACATCGAGCGGCGGATCGGATTGCTCGGAGACCAGATGCGAAAGCGGAGCGCCCATCGCGCGGGCAATGCGCCGCAGCAGCACGATCGAGATATTGCCGTCGCCGCCTTCGAGCTGCGCCAGATAGCGCTCGGAAACCTCGGCGTGTTGAGCCAGCGCCTTGCGGGTCATGCCGCGTTGGTTGCGAAGCCGGCGCACCCGTTCGCCCAGCCGGTCGAGATAGGCCGCTACATCGCCGGCAGGCCGGGGTTTGAGGGCAGGACGGGCGGTTTTTACGGCCATTTTGTCGATCTGCATTATAATTCTAGGCCACTATGTCTGAGCCGCTGCGGGAAGACAATATGTCGCGGCATCATTGTTGTAGCTCCGATGAAGTGCTATGAAATATGCAAAATAATACATAACGGGGAGCAGGCGCTAAGCCTGTGCTTTTGATGATCGACTTCGAGACAGATCCGTCCCGTTACAAGCACTGGCGAATCGAAATCAACGGCGACGTCGCCTCGCTGATCATGGATGTCGACCCGCAGGGCGGGCTCACCGAGGGCTACGAACTCAAGCTGAATTCCTACGATCTCGGCGTCGACATCGAGCTCAACGACGCGGTGCAGCGGCTGCGCTTCGAACATCCGGAAGTCCGTGCCGTCGTCATCAAGTCCGGCAAGAACAACGTGTTCTGCGCTGGCGCCAATATCCGCATGCTGGCCAAGGCCACGCATGGCCACAAGGTGAATTTCTGCAAGTTCACCAATGAGACCCGCCTCGCCATCGAGGATGCCAGCGAGAACTCGAAACAGATCTATCTCACCGCCGTGAATGGCAGTTGCGCCGGCGGCGGCTACGAACTGGCACTCGCCACCGAGCACATCATGCTGGTCGACGACCGCCGCTCGACCGTATCGTTGCCGGAGACCCCGCTGCTTGCGGTGCTGCCCGGCACCGGCGGCCTCACGCGCGTCACCGACAAACGCAAAGTGCGGCGCGACCGCGCCGACTTCTTCTGCTCGACCGAGGAGGGCCTGCGCGGCGCCAAGGCGGTGGAGTGGAAGCTGGTCGACGAGACCGTGCCGCTGTCGAAATGGGACGACGCGGTGAAAGCGCGCGCCCAGGAGATCGCAAAGCAATCCGACCGTCCGAAGGACGGGAAGGGGATTACGCTTGCGCCACTGCAGCGCAAGATCGAGGACAAGCGCGTTTCTTACTCCCATGTCGAAGTCGAGCTCGACCGCGACAAGTCGATTGCGACCATCACGGTGCGCGGGCCTTCCATCGCGCCGCCCGCCTCGGTTGAAGCGGCGCACAAGCTCGGCAGCATGTTCTGGCCGTTGGCGATGGCGCGGGAACTGGAAGACGCCGTCCTGCATCTGCGCGGCAACGAGGCGGCGATCAATCTGATGGTGTTCAAGACCGAAGGCGATGCGCAGGCCGTGCTCGCTTACGACGGCTTCCTGCTCAAGGGCGACGGCGACTGGCTGATACGCGAAATCCGCCATTATCTGAAGCGGGTGTTCAAACGGCTTGACGTCACGCCGAAAAGCATGATGGCGCTGATTGAGCCGGGTTCTTGCTTTGCCGGCACGCTTGCCGAATTGGCATTCACCGCCGACCGCTCGGCAATGCTGATCGGCACCCGCGAGGGCGACAACAAAGAGCCCGCTGCGATCACGCTAAGCCAAGCCAATTTCGGCCCGTATCTGATGGGTAACGGGCTGACGCGACTGCAGACGCGGTTTCTCGACGATGGCGCATCGCAGAAGGCGGCCCAAGACAAAGTCGGCCACCCGCTCGAAGCCGAGGAGGCCAGCGACCTCGGCCTCGTCACCTTCGCCTATGAGGATTTCGACTGGGACGACGAGCTGCGGGTGATGATGGAAGAACGCGCCTGCGTTCTCCCCAGATGCGCTGACCGGGATGGAAGCCAATCTGCGCTTTGCGGGTCCGGAAACCATGGAAACCAAGATCTTCGGCCGCCTCACGGCTTGGCAAAACTGGATTTTCCAGCGCCCCAATGCGATCGGCGAGCAGGGTGCACTGAAGCTCTATGGTAGCGGCGTGAAGCCGGCGTTCAATAAGGAAAGGGTGTAGTCATGGACATCGTCAACGTCGATTACGACGGTCTCATTCCCAATAATGTCGGACTCGGCACCGACGTGCGCGTCAAGCGCGCGCTGGAAAAGTGGCACCCGGGCTACATCAACTGGTGGAACGACATGGGGCCGGACGGCTTTCAGGAGTCTCTGGTTTACCTGCGTACTGCGGTGAGCGTCGATCCGAAAGGCTGGGCCAAGTTCGATTACGTCAAGATGCCGGATTACCGCTGGGGCATTTTACTGGCGCCGCAGCTCGAAGGCCGCAAGATTCCGTTCGGCAAGCACAAGGGCGAGGACGCCTGGCAGGACGTGCCGGGCGAATATCGCGCCATGCTGCGCCGGCTGATCGTCATTCAGGGCGACACCGAGCCGGCCTCGGTCGAGCAGCAGCGCTATCTCGGCAAGACTGCGCCGTCGCTCTACGACATGCGTAACCTGTTCCAGGTCAATGTCGAGGAGGGCCGTCATCTGTGGGCGATGGTCTATCTGCTGCAGAAATATTTCGGCACCGACGGCCGCGAGGAAGCGGAAGCGCTATTGCAGCGCCGCTCGGGTGACGCCGACACGCCGCGCATGCTTGGCGCCTTCAACGAGAAGACGCCGGACTGGTTGTCGTTCTTCATGTTCACCTATTTCACCGACCGCGACGGTAAGATGCAGCTCGAGGCACTGGCGCAATCCGGCTTCGACCCGCTGTCGCGCACCTGCCGCTTCATGCTGACCGAGGAAGCCCACCACATGTTCGTCGGCGAAACCGGCGTCACCCGCGTCGTGCAGCGTACTTGCGATGCGATGAAACAAGCCGGCATCACCGACCCCTACGACAGCGCCAAGGTCCGCAAGCTCGGCGTCATCGACCTGCCGACCTTGCAGAAGAAGGCCAACATGCATTTCTCGCTGACGCTCGATCTGTTCGGCAACGAGATATCGACCAATGCGGCGAACGCCTATCACGCCGGGATTAAAGGCCGCTTCCGCGAGGATCGCCTGCAGGACGACCATCAGCTTGAAGGCGGCACCTATCCGGTGCTGCGGCTCAAAGGCGGCAAGATCCAGAACGAGGACGCCCCGGCTTTGTCCGCGCTCAACATGCGGCTGCGCGACGATTACGTCGTCGACTGCAATCTCGGCATCGGACGCTGGAATAAGGTGATCGAGGCGGCCGGCATCCCGTTCAAGATCACGCTGCCGCACGTCGCCTTCCACCGCCATATCGGCGAATTCTCGGGCATCCATGCCGACATCGCGGGCAAGCAACTGAATGATACCGAGTGGGAGAAGCAGAAGGGCGACTTCCTGCCGTCCGACAGCGACCGCGATTACATCGAAAGCCTGATGAAGCCGGAAACCGAGCTGGGAAAATTTGCCGGCTGGATCGCGCCGCCCAAGGTCGGCATCGACAACAAGCCGGGCGAATTCGAATACGTGAAGATCGCCTGAGCGCTACTTCAGTGTGAAGCGCTCGATGATCTCGGGCGGAATTGTGAGCGCCCGCATGCGCAACGGGTCGTCAGGATGTCGCGCGGCGAACACCCGCCGCTCCTGTCCCTCAAGCGCCAGCTCACCCTCCTTGTAGATGCGGTGGCGCACGTCGAAGGTCGCGCGACGAAACTCTGTCACGGTGGATTCCAACTCGGCCTGATCGCCGTATTTCAGCGGCACCTTGAAGTTGGCGCCGGATTCGACCAGCGCCAGCCCGAGGATGCCAAGGTGCGCGTTGAGATTTTGTCGGGGGATGCCCAACACCGTTTCAAACAGCAGCCATGTGCCGGTGTCGAAGAATTCGAAAAAATGCGGATTCCACACGATCCCGGCCGGGTCGCAATGCGCCCATTCGACCGACACCGGCATGCGGTGGCTGGCGTAAGTCACGCTCATCTCACGTTTTGCAGCAGCAACAACAACCCGCCGACTACTGCGATATTGGCGCACATGCCGTTCTGCATGCCGATGCGCTTCGGTAAGTCGTCCATTTCCCAGAATCGGTGCATGAGGCAACTGGCCAGCACGGTGAAGACGATCAGGCACATCACGCCGATGGCGGGGTGCCAATTCAGCAGCACTAGAACGCAGCCGACGGTCTCCAGCGCGATGCCGGCCCAGAACACCTGCCGCGGTATCGGGCAGCGTGCCAGTCCCAGCCGTTTGACGTGATCTTCAATGTGGAACGCTGTCAGGTTGCGGGCCGCCAGGATGACGAACAGAGCGACGATCAGCAAACGGCCGGCGCTGTCGAGCAGCGAGGCGTCATTCGGATAAAGCCCGCCCATGATTTCCCCCGTGCCGGCGCGCACTTGTCCGGCATATGCGCTACCGTATAAGGCAAGATAGCCAAAGACGAATCCATTCGTGGCGGCGCCGGGGCCATTTCTCCTAATGGATTTTTCGCAGACCTTCGACGTGGTGATCGCCGGCGGCGGCAATGCCGGTCTGTGCGCCGCCATCACGGCGGCCCGCGCCGGCCGCAGTGTGATCGTGCTGGAGGCCGCGCCCGAATTCTACCGCGGCGGCAATTCGCGCCACACCCGCAATTTGCGGGTTTCGCAGAACGGCAACGTCCCGGTGATGACCGGCACCTATGCGCCAGAGGAGTTCTGGGACGACCTCCAGCGCGTCACCGGCGGCCTGACGGACGAGCCATTGGCGCGCCTGACCATCGAGCGCTCGCGCGAATTGCCGGGCTGGTTCGGCGAGCAGGGCGTGCATTTCGGCCCGCCGCTTGGCGGCACCTTGAGCCTGGGGCGCACCAATGCATTTTTTCTTGGCGGCGGCCGCGGCGAAGTGAATGCGCTGTACCGCACCGCGGCAAGGCTTGGCATCACATTGCTCTACGATACACCGGTCATCGCGCTTACGATCGAGGACGGATTTTTCGTTTCCGTTACGGTGACCCATCAGGGCACGCCGCGTGACATCCGCGGACGGACCTTTGTCGCCGCGGCGGGCGGCTTCGAGGCCAATATCGAATGGCTGAAGAAGCATTGGGGCAATGCCGCCGACAATTTCATCATTCGCGGCACGCCGTACAACCGCGGCGACGTATTGCGTCTGCTGCTGGAAAAGGGCGTCATGCCCGTCGGCGACCCGACCCAGTGCCACGCCATCGCGCTCGATGCCCGCGCGCCGAAATTTGACGGCGGCATCGCGACCCGGCTCGATTGCATCATCTTCGGCATCGTCGTCAACAAGGACGCGCGTCGTTTCTACGACGAGGGCGAGGATCTGTGGCCGAAGCGCTATGCGATCTGGGGCCGTCTGATCGCGCAGCAGCCGGACCAGATCGCCTATTCCATCATCGACGCCAAATCGATCCATAGTTTCATGCCGTCGATCTTCCCGCCGTTCGAAGCGTCAACGGTACGTGAACTCGCTGCGAAACTCGGCATCGACGGCGGCGCGCTCGAAACGACCGTAAAAGATTTCAACGCCTCGGTGCGGCCGGGCACATTCGACCCTACCAAATTGGACGATTGCCGCACCGAGCACGTCGTGCCGCCGAAGACCCACTGGGCTAGCACGATCGACCAGCCGCCGTTTTACGGCTATCCGCTGCGGCCCGGCATCACCTTCACCTATCTCAGCGTCAAGGTGGATGGCGCCGCGCGCATGATCATGCTCGACGGCAAGCCGTCGGCCAATATGTTCGCCGCCGGCGAGATCATGGCCGGCAATGTGCTCGGCAAGGGCTATCTGGCCGGGATCGGGATGACCATCGGCTCGGTGTTCGGACGGATTGCCGGTGAGGAGGCGGCTGCGCATGGCAAAAATTGAAAACCTGCGCGAGGCCGAACGGCTGATGGTGATCTGCAACGCCTGCCGCTATTGCGAAGGGCTGTGCGCGGTGTTCCCGGCGATGGAGATGCGCCGCAGCTTCGCCGATGCCGATCTCGTCTATCTCGCCAATCTCTGTCACCAGTGCGGCGCTTGCTACTCAGACTGTCAGTATTCGCCGCCGCATGAATTCGCCGTCAATGTGCCGGCAGCGCTGGCGAAACTGCGCAACGACAGCTATCGCGATTATGCCCGGCCGCGGATGTTGGGCGGCCTGTTCGCGCGCAATGGCCTGGCCGTCACCTTGATCGCAGCGCTGTCGGTTGCCGGCTTCATCGCCGGGTTCGTCTGGCTCAAGGAGCCGAGCGTGCTGTTTGGTCGCCACAGCGGCAACTTTTACAAACTTATGCCGCATGGCGCGATGGTGGCGATGTTTGGTGCGGTGATACTTTATGTGATTGCGGCTTTTACTTTAAGCCTGCGCGCGTTCTGGCGCGGCATCGGGGCGAGCCAGCCGATCGATGGAGGATCGATCGGAAGAGCCAGTCTCGACAGCGCGAGCTTGAAATATCTCGGCGGCGGTGGGGCGGGTTGCACCAGCGAGAGCGAACAGCCCTCGGCACAGCGCCGCGTTTATCATCACTTCACGTTCTACGGATTCCTGCTGTGCTTTGCTGCGACCTGCGTGGCCACCATCTATCACTACGTTCTCGGCTGGCAGGCACCTTATCCGTGGACCAGTGTGCCGGTCGTGCTCGGCATCCTCGGTGGCATTGGGCTGCTGGTCGGGCCCGCGGGGCTTTACGCGCTGCAGGGCCGCCGCGACCCGGTGCTGATGGATACCGCGCGGCGCGGTATGGACACCGCATTTTTGCTGATGTTGTTTCTCACCAGCCTGACCGGGTTTCTATTGTTGCTGCTGCGCGACACGCCGGCGATGGGCCTCACGCTGGCGCTCCACTTGGGCGTCGTGCTCGGCCTGTTCCTGAGCATGCCGTATGGAAAATTCGTCCATGGCCTTTACCGCTTCCTCGCGCTGGCGAAATACGCGCGCGAGCGCAAAGGGGCCGTGTTCGTCGACTAGATTGCGGCGGTAGCCTGCACTTCGATCAGGAATTCTTCCTTCACCAGCCGGTCGATCATCAGCAAAGTATTGGGCGGATAAACGCCGTTCGCAAACATCTTAGGAAATTCGCGCAGTCGGTATTTCATGAATTTCGGAATGTCCTGCGAATGCACCAGCAGCGTATTGAACTGCACGACATGGCCCCAGCCCGCGCCGCAGGACTTCAATGCCGTTTCGAGATTGGCAAAGGTCTGCACACATTGGGCATCGAAGTCGTCGGCACCGACTAGCTTGCCGTCCTTGTCGGCGGAAACCTGGCCGGCGATGAAGATATATTCCGACGCCTTCACCCGCGTGACGTGCGAGTATTGCCCGAGCGGCTTTGCCAATCCGTCGGGATTGAAGATCTTGATCTCGGCCATTTGATTTCCCTCAGTCGGTTTGCACGCCGCTTGCCTTGATCGGCGCGGCCCATTTCTCGATTTCGCTCTTGACGAATGAAGCGAGGTAGGCCGGTGTTGCCTGCGCATCGGAAACGATAGTGGCGCCGAGCCCTTGCAGGCGATCCTTCACCGCCGGCGTCTTCATCGCGGCGACCATTGCCTCATTGAGTTTCTTCACCACGGCATCCGGCGCGCCCTTAGGCAGGAACAGCGCGTTCCAGGTATAGGCCTGCACGTCGAGGCCCTGCTCGATCGCAGTCGGCAAGTTGGGCAGCACCGCGGAGCGCTGCTTGGTCAGAATCGCGATGGCTTTGACCGCATTGCCGTCGATCTGCGGCTTGGCGGTGGTGATGATCTCGCACAGGTAGTCGATGCGACCGCCTTGCAGATCCTGCATCGCCGGGCCGGTTCCCTTATAAGGAATGTGGACGATGTTGACGCCCATCACAGTATTGAGCACCACGCAGCCAAGATGGGTTGCGGAGCCGGCGCCGGCCGAGCCGAACTGCATCTTGCTTTCGTTCGCCTTGGCGTAGGTGAGAAAGTCCTTGATGTTGTCGGGCGGCAAATCCTTGCGGGTGATCAGGACGATCGGCACTTCGGCGATCAGCCCGACTGGCGTGAAGTCCGTCACCGAATTGTAGGCCGGGTGCTTGAACAGCGTCTGGTTCTGCGCGTGGGTGCCGACGGTGCCGAGCACCATCGTGTAGCCGTCTGGCGTGGCATCGGCGACGCGCTTCGAACCGGTCATGCCGCCGGCACCGCCGACGTTTTCGACCACGACCGACTGCCCCAGCAGTTCGCCCATGCGGGCTGCGATGACGCGCCCCAGCACATCGGTCGGCCCGCCGGCCGCGAAGGGAATGACCATGGTGACGGGCCGGGCCGGAAAATCCTGCGCCTGCGTGGCGCCCGCCAACAGCAGCGTTGCGCCGAGAATCCCTGCGATTGTCTTGAGCATTATCGCTCTCCTCTATTTTACGGCAGGGTTACGCGCGGCTCGTGGCCGGTCAAGCCAGGACATGCATGCGAGATACTGCCGTTCCGGTAGTCGCGCCGACGCCCGGTCTCGGCTAAATTGGCGCGGGGCGATTTTGCGAGGATCAAGCCATGCCAATCGATCTTTCCAATGTCGACTGGATCTATGTCGGTGTGCTGGCGGTGATTGCCTTTTTGGCATCAATCGTCGGCAATATACTGTCGTTCAACAGCCGCGGTTTTGCGGCGATTGTTGCTGCGGTTGTGTTCGCGGTTCTGTTCGTCGGCTGGACCTATTATCCGCATGGGTTGCCGCTGCCGACCCGCTTGGGTTGACCTTTCGGCGTAGGCCGCTATGCAAGCCGGAAATCGTGGAGTGAGGATTTTGAGTTCATGAAAAAGGTCTATCCCGACGCCAAAGCGGCGCTCGACGGCATTCTCAAGGATGGCATGATGGTCGCGGCCGCCGGCTTCGGCCTGTGCGGCATGCCGGAAGAGCTCATCAAGGCGTTGCGCGATTCCGGGGTGAAAAACCTCACCTGTATTTCCAACAATGCCGGCATCGACGGCGCCGGCCTCGGACTTTTGCTGGAGACGCGGCAGATCAAGAAGATGATCGCGTCCTATGTCGGTGAGAACAAATTGTTTGCGCAGCAATATCTCGCCGGTGAACTTGAAATCGAATTCAACCCGCAAGGTACCATGGCCGAGCGGTTGCGCGCCGGCGGCGCCGGCATTCCCGCCTTCTTCACCAAGACCGGCGTCGGCACCCTGATTGCTGAGGGCAAGGAAGAGCGCGTGTTCGACGGCGAGCGCTACATCATGGAGCGTGGCCTAGTGCCCGACCTTTCGCTGGTGCACGCCTGGAAGGGCGATACCGAGGGCAACCTAGTCTATCGCAAGACCGCGCGTAACTTTAATCCACCGATGGCGACCGCCGGTAAGATCACGGTGGCGCAGGTCGAGCATCTGGTGCAGCCGGGCGAACTTGAACCGGACGCCATCATTACACCGGGCGTGTTCGTTCACCGCATCGTCCACGTGCCGAACTTCGTCAAGCGCATCGAGGTGCGCACCGTTCGCAAGCGCGAGCCGCATAGCGCCGGATCGGAGGTTTAATCATGGCCTGGACCCGCGATCAGATGGCTGAGCGTGCCGCCAAGGAATTGCGCGACGGCTTCTACGTCAACCTCGGTATCGGCATCCCGACGCTGGTGTCGAACTACATTCCGAAGGGCATGAGCGTGCAACTGCAAAGCGAGAACGGCATGCTCGGCTTCGGGCCGTTCCCCTATGAGGGTGACGAAGATCCCGACCTCATTAATGCCGGCAAGCAGACCATCACGGAAATCCCGACCACCAGCTATTTTTCCTCGGCGGATTCCTTCGCGATGATCCGCGGCGGCCACATCGACTTGGCGCTGCTCGGCGCTATGCAGGTCGCGGAGAACGGCGATCTCGCGAATTGGATGATTCCCGGCAAGATGGTGAAGGGCATGGGCGGCGCGATGGACTTGGTCGCTGGCGTCAAAAAGGTCGTCGTCATCATGGAGCACACGGCCAAGGACGAGCCCAAGCTGTTGCATAAGTGCAACCTGCCGCTCACCGGCGCCAATGTTATCGACATGGTGATCACCGACCTCGGAGTCTTCACGATCGACAAGAAGGGCTCGAGCGGCATGACGCTGATCGAACTGGCGCCGGGCGTCACGCTCGACGAGATCAAGAAGAAAACGCAGGCGAGCTTCAAGACCGACCCCAAGCTCAAGCATTAAGCCGATGCCGCGCTCGTGAAGAGCGGTTAAGGAACAAGCAAGCCGGTGCCTGCTTATTGTCGGGCATGGCCGCGTCTCACCACGCCAATCTGCATGCTTATTTACGCCGGCTCGAAAAGCGCCTGCCGCAATTTGGCGCGCGCGCCGTGCGGTGCCTGCGCACCTCGTCCGCTTGGGTCCGCACGCCGTTCGCACTGCTGCTGATCGTTGGCGGCTGCCTCGGCTTCCTGCCGATCCTCGGGTTCTGGATGCTGCCGCTCGGCATCATCCTGATCGCGCTAGATGTAACGTTCCTGCAGCCGCCGCTGGCGGTTGCGATCAAGCGTGTCGAAACCTGGTGGTCGCGCTAACTCACTCGCGTCCGATATAATCCATCTTGCCGAGTTCGACGCCGTTATGGCGCAGGATCGCGTAAGCCGTCGTGATGTGGAAATAGACGTTCGGCATCACGAAATTGAGCAGATAAGGCAGGCCTTTGAACGTCATCGGCTTGCCGCCGACCGGAAATGTGATCTCCTTGTCTTCCGTGCCGTCGATCTGCTGCGGCTTCACGGTGTCGAGGAAGTCGATGGTCTTCTGGATACGGGTCTTGAACTCGTCGAATGTTTTTTCGTCATCGGCAAATTTCGGCGCCTCGACGCCGGCAAGACGCGCGACAGCGAATTTTGCGATGTCGCAGGCGATAAAGATCTGTTTCGGAAACGGCAACATATCGGGGGCCAAGCGGTCGCTGGCGAGTACCATCGGATCGATCTTTTTTGCCATCGTATGCGCGGCGGCCTTGTCGAGAATGGCCGACAGATTTTTCAGCATGCGTTTAAACACGGGCACTGAGGCTTGATACATTGAGATCGTCATTTTCAGTTTCCTTATGAATTCAAGCACGCGCCAGTGCGCGGTCATGGCGGCCCGGCTGCGTCAATAGCCAAAGCGCGATCGAGACATTGAACAGATTAAAGAGGATGCCGTTGGCAAAGGCGACTCGGTAAGAGCCCGTGAGGTCAAAAATCAGACCCGACATCCAGCCGCCGATCGCCATCCCTGTGATCGTCGCCGTGATCACGATGCTGACGCGTGTGGCGGCTTCGCGCGGCGCAAAATATTCGCGCACGATGATGGCGTAGCTCGGCACGATGCCGCCCTGGAACAGGCCGAACAGCGCGGAGATCACGTAAAGCGACGTCAGCCCGTCGAACAGGTAATACAGAACCAGCGCGACGCCCTGCAGCATCGAGCCGATCAAGAGAGTGCCGACGCCGCCGATGCGGTCGGCGATGAATCCCGAGCCGATGCGGCTGATGATGCCGAACGCGAGCATCAGTGACAGCATTTCGGCGCCACGCGCGACGCCATAACCGAGATCGCCGCAATAGGCGACGATGTGAACCTGCGGCATCGACATCGCGACGCAACAGCCAATCCCGGCGAAGCACAGAATCGTCATCAAGACGTTCGGTGAAATTCCGAGCGCCGGTCGCTTGCCGCCGCCGGCTTCGGGATTAAAGTCGAAAGCGTGCTCCGGCGGTCGCCGCCGCAGCAGGAATGCCATCGGGATAATCGTGAGGACGCTGAAGATCGCGATGCCGACGCAGGTCGTGCGCCAGCCCATCGTACTGTTGAAGTGCTGCACCACGGTCGGCCACAGCGCGCCGGCAAAATAATTTCCGGATGCGCAGATCGCGACAGCGATGCCGCGACGTCTGACAAACCAGTGCGAAATATCGGCCATCAGCGGCGCGAAATAAACGGCGGTGCCGGTGCCGATCAGCGCCCCTTGCGCCAGCGCGTAAATCCAGATGCTCGGCGCCGCGGCAGCGAGCAGATAGCCGGCGCACATCATGATGGCGCCGACGATCAAAGGCAGCAGGATGCCGAACCGGTCGACCACGCGGCCAAGCACGATCGCGCCGACGCCGAATCCAATCATCGTCAGCGTGTAGGGGAACGACGCGCCGGCGCGGTCGACGCCAAACTCGGCCTGCACGGCGGGTAGCGAGACCGCCACCGACCACATGCCGACGCCGCCAATGGTGCCGATCGCCACTGCGACCCAAAGGCGCAGCCAGGCATAGGCGGACTCCGGCTGGTCCGCGTTCCAATCAAGGCGGGAAAAGAGGCTCATTGAATTCCGCGCCATCTATTTCACGTTCGCCCCAGCTTTCAAAGGTGGGAGCGCGCCGTGCACGAAATATCATGGTCTCATCAGCCAAGGCGATTGGTAGACGCCGTAATTGGCTCTGAAACGTGGCTTTCGCGGCCCTTGCCGCCCTGCCCGAAACGTGGCGAATATGACTTGGGGAACGAATGGTTTGTAACAACAATGAGTAACGAGGCCATCCTCGAGACCGAGGATTTGACCAAGGAATTTGCCGGTTTTGTCGCCGTCAACGGCGTCAACCTGCGGGTCGAGCGTGGGACCATTCACGCCTTGATCGGTCCGAACGGCGCCGGCAAGACCACTTGTTTCAACCTGCTGACAAAATTCTTGAGCCCGACCCGCGGCACCATCAAGTTCAAGGGCCAGGACATCTCGGCGCTGGCGCCGGCCGACGTCGCGCGCCTGGGGATCGTGCGCTCGTTCCAGATCTCGGCGGTATTTCCGCACCTCAGCGTGCTCGAGAATGTCCGCATCGCGTTGCAGCGCCAGCGCGGTACCTCATTCGATTTCTGGCGCTCCGCCAAGACGCTCGACCGCTTCAACGAGCGCGCGATGGAATTGATCACCGATGTCGGCCTGGCGTCGTTCGCCGGCTGGACCGCGGTCGAACTGCCTTATGGCCGCAAGCGTGCGCTCGAAATCGCTACCACACTGGCGCTCGATCCGGAAATGCTGTTGCTCGATGAGCCGACCGCCGGCATGGCGCATGAGGACATCGACCGCATCAGTCAGCTCATCAAGCGGGTCGCCGCCGACCGCACGGTGCTGATGGTGGAGCACAACCTGTCCGTGGTCGCCGATTTGTGCGACCGCATCACCGTGTTGACGCGCGGCCGCGTTCTGGCGGAAGGCGACTACGACACCGTGTCGAAGAATCCGGAAGTACGCGAAGCGTATATGGGGACCGGGCATGCTTGACGCGCGGGCACCTCTGCTGAGCGTCAAGGACCTGCAAGCCTGGTACGGCGAATCGCACATCCTGCATGGGGTCAATTTCGACGTGCATCAGGGCGAGGTGGTGACGCTCTTGGGGCGCAATGGCGCCGGCAAGACCACGACGCTTAAATCGGTGATGGGTATTGTCGGCCGCCGCGAAGGCTCGGTGCGCTTCGAGGGCCAGGAGTTGATCGCGCTGCCGCCAGAAAAGATCGCACGGGCCGGCATCGCGTTCTGTCCAGAGGAGCGGGGGATCTTCGCCAGTCTCGGCGTTGAGGAGAATCTGTTGTTGCCGCCACAGGTGCGGCCCGGCGGGTTGTCGCTCGAGCGCATCTTCGAGCTGTTTCCCAATCTCAAGGAGCGACTCAGCTCCAGCCAAGGCACAAAATTATCCGGCGGCGAGCAACAGATGCTGGCGATAGCGCGAATATTGCGCACCGGCGCGCGCCTGCTGCTACTCGACGAGCCGACCGAGGGCCTCGCGCCGGTCATTATTCAGCAGATTGGCCGCACCATCCACGCGCTCAAAGAGCAGGGCTTCACGATTTTGCTGGTGGAGCAGAATTTCCGGTTCGCATCGACGGTGGCGGACCGCTATTACGTCATGGAAAACGGGCGGATCGTCGACCAGTTCGCCAATTCCGAATTGGATGCCAATGTCGAGAAGTTGCATGATTATCTTGGAGTCTAAGGGGACGACGTTCGCTTAAAAATAAACAGAGGAGAGGACAACGCCAATGAAACGAGCATTAAGCCTGGCGGCGCTCGCCGTCATCTTTGCCAGCGGCACCGCGGTCGCACAGCAGATCAACGTAAAGATCGGCGTGTTGACCGACATGTCGTCGCTTTACGCCGACAACAGCGGCATCGGCTCGGTGATCGCCGCGCAGATGGCTGCGCAAGACTTCATGAAGGATCATTCGAACTTCAAGATCGAAGTCGTCAGCGCCGACCATCAGAACAAGGCCGACGTCGGCACCAACATCGCCAACCAGTGGATCGACGTCGAACATGTCGACATGATCGCCGACGTGCCGAATTCGGGCGTCGCGCTTGCCATCACGCAGGTGGCGGCGGCGAAAAACAAGGTGTTCGTGGCCTCCGGCCCGGCCAGCTCCGATCTCACCGGCCCGAAATGCAACGGCAACATGGTGCACTGGACCTACGACACCTGGATGCTGGCGAACGGCACCGGCAAGGCGATCGTCAAGAACGGCGGCGATACCTGGTTCTTCCTGACGTCGGACTACGCCTTCGGGCATGCGCTCGAGCGCGACACCGCGGCGGTGGTCACCACCAATGGCGGCAAAGTGCTGGGCGCGGTGCGCCACCCGATCAACACCAACGACTTCTCGTCGTTTCTGCTGCAGGCGCAATCGTCGAAGGCCAAGGTCATCGGCCTTGCTAACGCCGGCGGCGACACCATCAACTCGGTCAAGCAGGCGGCGGAGTTCGGTATCGTCAAGGGCGGACAGAAACTTGCCGCGCTTCTCCTGTTCGCTTCCGACGTCAATGCACTGGGCCTCGAGACAGCGCAGGGCCTGACCTTCACCGAGACCTGGTACTGGGATCTCAATGACGGCAGCCGTGCGTGGACCAAGCGCTGGTCCGCGCTGCGCAAGGACGATAGCAAGGTCCCGACCATGAATATGTCGGGCGTCTATGCGGGCACGATGCACTACCTCAAGGCGGTCGCCACGCTCAAGAATGCGGCCGACGGCAAGGCGGTGGTCGCCGAGATGAAAAAGGAGCCGACCGACGATCCGCTGTACGGCAAGGGCACCGTGCGCGCCGACGGGCGCGTGCTGCATCCGGCCTATCTGTTCGAAGTGAAGAAGCCGTCGGAGTCGAAATACAAGTTCGACTTCTACCACGTGCGGGCCACCATCCCTGCGGACCAGGCGTTCCGTCCGCTCAAGGAAGGCGGCTGCCCGCTGGTTAGCGGCTAAACGTTCGCGATAAACGTCCAGTGCCGCTTCAAACCGGCACTGGACGCCAAGGTTGCGGCGTTTCATGAGTATCGCGACGCGTTAAGAAAAAGTGCCAAGCGGCACGAACCAGGAGGACTGTGTAAATGAAACGTACGATAGCCTTGGCGGCGCTTGCCGCTGTGCTGGCCTGCGGCAGCGCGCAAGCACAGCAAATCAACGTTAAGATCGGCGTGCTCAGCGACATGTCGAGCCTTTACGCCGATCTCGGCGGGCCGGGCTCGGTCGCCGCCGCCAAGATGGCGGTCGCCGACTTCACTAAAGATCATCCCGACGTGAAGGTTGAGCTGGTCAACGGCGATCACCAGAACAAGCCCGACATCGGCACCAACATCGCCAACCAGTGGTACGACGTCGACAAGGTCGACATGATCATCGACGTGCCGAATTCGGGCGTCGCGCTCGCGGTCAGCCAGGTCGCGGCCAACAAGAACAAGGTCTTCATCGTCTCGGGCGCGGCCGCGTCCGACCTCACTGGAGCCAAGTGCAACGCCAATACGGTGCACTGGACCTACGACACCTGGATGCTGGCGAACGGCACCGGTAATGCGATGGTGAAGAGCGGCGGCGATACCTGGTTCTTCCTCACCGCCGACTACGCGTTCGGTCATGCGCTTGAGCGCGACACCACCGCGGCCGTGCAGAAGGCGGGCGGCAAAGTGGTCGGCGGCGTCAAGCATCCGCTCAACACCAACGACTTCTCGTCATTCCTGCTGCAGGCGCAGTCGTCGAAGGCGAAGGTGATCGGCCTTGCCAACGCCGGCGGCGATACCATCAACTCGATCAAGCAGGCGGCCGAATTTGGCATCAACAAGGGCGGCCAAAAGCTCGCGGGCTTACTGGTGTTCGCCTCTGACGTCGCGGCGCTCGGCCTGCCGACCGCGCAGGGCCTAACGCTGACCGAGACCTGGTACTGGGATGCGAACGACGCCAACCGCAACTGGACCAAGCGCTGGCAACAGGAACGCCAGGGCAAATGGCCCACCATGGTTCATGCCGGCGTCTATGCCGGCATCCAGCACTACCTCAAGGCGGCGGTTGCCCTCAAAGGCAAGCTCGACGACGGCAAGGCCGTAGTCGCGCAGATGAAGGCGACGCCGACCGACGACATCCTGTTCGGCAAGGGCACCATCGACGCCACTGGCCGCAAGCGGCACGACGCCTATCTGTTCGAGGTGAAGAAGCCGGATGAATCCAAACATCCGGGCGACTTCTACACCCTCAAGGCGACGATCCCGGCCAAGGACGCTTTCCGCGATCCGAAGGACTCGGGCTGCTCGCTGGTCAACAAGAGCTGAGACGAAGCTACGAGGGGTGGACCTGCGGTCCGCCCCTCGATGCCTTTGAGTACCCGTCATGTTCGAAATTTTCGGCATCCCTTCGACCGCGCTGTTTGGGCAGTTGTTGATCGGCCTGATCAACGGCTCGTTTTACGCGCTGCTCAGCCTCGGCCTCGCCGTCATCTTCGGGATGCTCAACATCATCAATTTCGCCCACGGCGCCCAATACATGATGGGCGCCTTCGCGGCCTATCTGATCCTGAAATATAGCGGGCTGGGCTACTGGCCGGCCTTGATCATCGCGCCGGTCTTGGTCGGCATCATCGGGATGATCATCGAGCGCACGATGCTGCAATGGCTTTATAAGCTCGATCATCTATACGGGCTGCTGCTGACTTTCGGCCTCGCGCTAATCATCGAAGGCGTCGCGCGCAACTTCTTCGGCTCTGCGGGCTTGCCCTACGTGCTGCCAGATTCGCTGCGCGGCGGTCAAAATCTCGGCTTCATGTTCCTGCCGAACTATCGCGCCTGGGTGATCGGGGTCTCGCTGGTGGTCTGTCTCGGCACCTGGTTCGTGATCGAGCGTACGCGGCTTGGCGCCTATCTGCGCGCCGCCACGGAAAATCCGACGTCTGGTGCGCGCGTTCGGCATCAACGTGCCGCGCATGATCACGCTGACCTACGGATTCGGCGTGGCGCTTGCGGCCTTCGCCGGCGTGATGGCGGCGCCAATCTATAACGTGTCGCCGCAGATGGGCTCCGAGCTCATCATCGTGGTGTTCGCCGTGGTGGTGATCGGCGGCATGGGTTCGATCCTCGGCGCCATCGTCACCGGCTTCGGCCTCGGCGTCGTCGAAGGCCTGACCAAGGTATTCTTCCCGGAGGCCTCGGCCACCGTCATCTTCGTCATCATGGCGATTGTTCTTCTGGTTCGACCGGCCGGCCTGTTCGGGCGGAGGGCGTGATGGAGCGCGTCGCCGAGCCCATCGCCAAGACCGTATCGCCGCTGCGCGCCAACGGGCAGGCAATCGCGTTCGCCGTAATGGTTGCGGCGCTGGTGATCTCGCCGTTCCTGACCTATCCGTTGTTTCTGATGCAGGCGCTGTGCTTCGCGCTGTTCGCGCTCGCCTTCAATCTGCTGATTGGTTATGTCGGCCTGCTGTCGTTCGGCCACGCGCTGTATTTCGGCTGGGCGAGCTACATCGCTGCCCATGCCGCCAAGGTGTGGGGCTTGCCGCCTGAGCTTGCTATCCTCACCGGCACGCTGGCCGCCGCCGTGCTCGGCACTATCGCCGGTTCGCTGGCCATTCGTCGCCAGGGTATCTACTTCGCGATGATCACGCTCGCTCTGGCGCAGATGATGTATTTCGTCGCGCTGCGGATGAAGTTCACCGGCGGCGAGGACGGCATCCAGGGTGTGCCGCGCGGCCATCTGTTCGGCGTGCTGGATCTCAGCAACCCAACAACGATGTATTTCGTCGTGCTGGCGATTTTCCTCGCCGGTTTTCTGTTCATCTACCGGATTATCCATTCGCCGTTCGGCGAAGTGCTCAAGGCAATCCGCGAGAACGAGCCGCGCGCCATTTCGCTCGGCTATAAGACCGACCGCTACAAGCTGGTGGCCTTCGTGCTGTCGACGACGTTGGCTGGGCTGGCCGGCGCCACCAAGGCGATCGTCGTGCAGATCGCCTCGCTCACCGACGTCTATTGGCCGATGTCGGGCGAGGTTGTGCTGATGTCGCTAGTCGGCGGGCTGGGGACTTTGTTCGGTCCGGTGGTCGGCTCGTTCGTCATCCTGGCGATGCAGTACAAGCTCTCGGCGCTTGGTGAATGGGTGCTGGTGATCCAGGGCGTGATCTTCGTGGCCTGTGTGCTGCTGTTTCGGCGCGGCATCGTCGGCGAAATTGCCCATTTGCTGCGCATTCGGCTTTAAAGCCATTGCCCGGGTTTCAGCTAGGCTATTCAAATCTATAACGAATCAGCTATGACTAGCGCAGTTTTCCACAGCTGTGCGTAACCGTCTGTTTCCCTGCCGGTCCCGCCAGCCGTACCGCGGCGGCCCGGCACACGCCACGGGTTATGCATGTCGACTGAGCTCTGCGCTCGTCGGTTCAAATCGATCGCCCAGGGTTGGAGTGATCTCGCGGATCGCCGCCGCGAATATTTCGTCGAGCTCTACAAGAGCGGACGCTGGAAGCATTATTACGATGAGCGGCAATTCCTCGTGCGCATGCGCGACGTGATGAAGGCCGCTGACACCTGGCGCACATTGGCCGGCCGCGACGCGCCGCCGAGCCCGCTGCGGCGTAAGGCCTCATGATCGTCCGGTTTGCCGCGGCGTTGCTCCCCGCGCTGGCGCTCGCGGGGAGTGCTTTGGCCGATGAAGGGCAGCTCAAGCTCGGCGAAGTCCTTGCTCACGCAAGAATGCGCGTCCTGTCACGCGGTTGGGCGCACCGGGGCAAGCCCGCGCGCCGATGCACCGGCGTTCCGCTCGCTAGGCACCCGCTATCCCATCGGATCGCTGGAGGAGGCGCTGGGCGAGGGCACCATTTCCGGGCATCCAGATATGCCGGATTTTGAGTTTGACGCGGGCGAGGTTAGTGCCATCATCGCCTATCTCAACTCGATCCAGGCGCGCTGAGCCGTCCGGCTTCGCCAAAGTTTCCCAAACCAACCTGTTCGGATTTATCCAAGGACTGACCATGACTGCCGCCTTGTTCTCGTCGCTCAAGCTTGCCGGTCTCGAATTGCCGAACCGCCTCGTGGTCTCGCCGATGTGCCAGTACTCAGCCGATGACGGCTCCGCCACCGACTGGCATATGATGCATCTCGGCATGCTGGCGAATTCCGGCGCGGCGCTGGTGGTGGTCGAGGCCACCGCGGTCGAGCGCATGGGTCGCATCACCCATGGCTGCCTCGGGCTCTATTCCGATGACAATGAGCTGGCGTTGTCGCGCGTCATCGCGCAGTGCCGCCGGCGCGGCACCGCCAAATTCGGTATCCAGTTGGCGCATGCCGGCCGCAAGGCTTCGGCACAATTGCCGTGGGACGGCGGATTATCGCTCAAGGCAGGTCAGGATCCCTGGCCGACCGTCGCGCCGTCAACGATTCCGTTCGGCACGGATTGGCACACGCCGGCGATGGCTTCCGAAGCCGACATGGCTCGGGTGCGCGACGCTTTTCTGAACGCGATCAAGCGCGCGCTGCGGATTGGTTTCGATGCCATCGAGCTGCATATGTCACACGGCTATCTGTTCCACAGCTTCATGTCGCCGATTTCCAATACCCGCAACGATGGCTTCGGCGGGCCCTTCACCAACCGGATGAAATTTCCGCTCGAAGTGGCGCGCGCGGCTCGTGCACTGGTGCCGAAGAATATCCCGCTCGGCGCCCGTATCACCGGCAGCGATTGGCGCGACGGTGATGGCGGCCTCACGCCGGAGGACGCGGTCGCCATCGCCAAGGCGCTCAAGGGTGAGGGCCTCGATTTCATCTGTGTCTCGTCGGGCGGCATCACCTTTGACACCCGCAATCCGAGCGAGCCTGGCTATAACGTCGCTATCGCCGAGCGCGTGCGCAAGGAAGCCGGCATTGCGACCCGCGCGGTCGGGCTGATCGTCACGCCGCAACAGGCCAACGATGTGGTGGCGCAGGGCAAGGCGGACATGGTGGCGATGGCACGGGCCTTTCTCGACGACCCGCATTGGGGCTGGCATGCCGCCAAAACGCTGGGTGCCGACGTCGCGCGGCCCAAGCAGTACCTGCGGGTCGGCCCCAAGCTGTGGGCGCCGGCCGCCGCTTCGGCCTAATTCACCGCGGGTTTAGCCTGGATTTCCTGCTGTCCGACCAATCGGGTCGCGCTCAACTCGCCGGCGGCTTCCAGGATCGGATAGGCCACCGAGGTTAGGTGGCCGTTGATGCGCTTGAGATCGCGGATGACGTCGAGATGGATCGATGATGTCTCGATCAATTCCTGGCGGCCGTCGCGCAGCCGCCCATAGTGGCTTTCCGAGGCCGCGGTTTCGGCCGAGCGCATCTGGATTTTTTCCGAGAACAGCCGGCGTGCCAGCGCGATGTCGCGGGTGGCGAACACGTTGAAGGCGAGCTTCATGTTCTCCATTACCAGCGCATGGAAGCGGCGGATCTCGTCGAGCCCCTCGGACGAAAAAGTATAGTTGTGCCGGATTTTCTTGCCGGCCAGCTCCATTAGGTTCTTGTCAACGATATCGCCGACATGTTCGAGATTGGTGGTGAAGGTCAAAATCTCGACATAGCGGCGGCTTTCTTCCTCGCTCATTTCAGCCTTCGAGGCCTTCACCAGATAAAGCTTGATGGCCTCGTGCAGCCCGTCGACGGCGTTGTCGGCCTCTTCCACGTCGCGGACCAGCTTGAGATTGGACTGCTCGATCGCAGCGAGCGCCTGCCACATCATCTCAGCGACGCGGTCGCCCATGTGCAGTGTCTCGCGCAGCGCGCAGGCCAATGCTTCCGAGGGCGTATCGAGCACGTTGGGATCGAGATATTTCGGCTTCGATTTGTCCTCCGCCTGCGGGCGGTCGGGCAGCAACGTCGTGGCCAGCTTGCTGAATATGGCGGTGAATGGGAACAGCACCAGTGCGGCGATCACGTTGAACGCCGTGTGGAAGTTCACCACAATGCGGGCCGGGTTGGCTTCCACCATCGCCAATAATTCGGCGCTTTGCCGCACCAGGAAAATAAACGGCAGCGCCGCGACGGTGCGCATCAGCAGATTGCCCACCGCAACGCGGCGTCCCGACGGCGGCGAGCCGGCCAGCCCTGTCATCGGCGCGAGCGCGCCGCCGACATTGGCGCCAAGCACCAGCGCGAGCGCCAGCGGCTCGGGGATCGCGTGCGCGCTGGCAAATGCCATTACCAGTAGCACCATCGACAGGCTGGAATGCATCACCCAGGTCAGCAGCGTCCCGGCGAGAAATGCCATCACCGGGTCGCCCGCCAACCCCGACAGGAATGATTTGAAGGTAGCGCTGTCGCGCAGTGGCTGCGCTGCCTCGCCGAGGTGGCGTAACGACAGCAGCATCAAGCCGAGCCCGATGGCGATCCGCGCGATGGCGCGCGGCCTGTCACCTTCGTTCGCCATGAAGGCGAAGACGCCGAGGGCCAAGACGCCGGTCCACAGCCAGGTGACGTCGAACGACAGCACCTGTGCGACCAGCGTGGTGCCGACATTGGCGCCGAGCATCATCATCAGCGCGATCGATAGTGCGATCAGCCCACGCGCGGTGAAGGACGCGAGCAGCAGCGCGGTCGCCGTTGAGCTTTGCAGGACGCCGGCCAGCCCCAGGCCGGAGAAAAATGCCGACAGCGGCGTGCGGACGTAAAGGGTAAGGATGCGGCGCAGCGACGACCCGAACGCGCGAGTGATGCCGGTTTGCACCATGCGAACGCCCCACAGCAGCAGGGCGACCGAGCCAAGGAAGGCGATGAACAATTCCGTGCCGGCCAATGCATTCTCCGGTTGGATTTGCGGCTAACCCAATGCAGAACCGCACGAATCCTTGTCATAAAAATGTGCGCCCGCAGCCCGCTGGATGCAATGGAAAACCGCAACAAATCGGGGCGGGCTGCGGGCGTGCGGCGACCAGTGGCGCCGGCGTGACCGCCTCGGTCAGCGGGCAGCCTTGGCGTTCGCGGTGGCGGGTGGCGCGTCAAACCCGATGCGGCCGAACGCCGGCAGCTTGATCCCGGGATGGCGCACATCAAGCCCGGCCACCAGGCCGAGCAGATTAACTTCGATGCCTTCGACCCAGCCGATCTTCACCCCGGCATAGCCCGCGAGGTTGACCTCGACCCCTGTGCCGCTGTCGGTCCGCCCGGCATAGAAGCCGTCGCGGTAGTCACGGCCGATCGCGTTCGACGGCAATTGCGTCCGCAGTTCCGGCACCGCGCGCAGCACCGCGGCGGTGAAGCTGTTGCTGTTCGGGCCCGGCCAGATGCGGTAGTCGCCGGCGTGGCTGTAGCGATAGTCCTTCACGGCGGCTTCGACCTTCGGAATGAGCCGCTCGGCCTCTTCGCCGCGCACGTCGGCGACCACGACTGGCGAATTGCCGAACCAGCGCCCATCCGGCGCCCAGCCATTGGTGCGCACCGGATTGCCCCAACCGACCACGTCATAGCGCGTCCAGCTCCAAGCCTTGTCGCGCTTGAAAACTACCCAGCTGTGCACCGCGACCACGCCCTTCCAGCCCCCGGTGGTGCCGGTGAAGACGAGGAGCCGCGCGTCGGGGTCGGATGTCGCCGGCGGCAGGCTGCCGGTGCTCGACCAGTCGGCGTCGCGGTAGGACAGCGGCGCGCTGCTGATCGCATAAAGCGCGGCGCGTGCTGCGATGGGCGCCAGGAAAAGCAGCAGCAATGCCAGCATGGTGGGTTTCCGGAGCGAGCGGCGGGCGGGTTGATCCATGTTTTGGTTCATTGGTCGCCATCATAACTAGGTGCGATTTGGTCCGAACCAAGGCGGCGGAGTTAAACTCGCGGTCATTTAACCAGCCCCGCCAAGGCCAGCAGCATCGCCCGCGCCGCTAGCGTCAACGCGTCCTCGTTGATCACCCGGCGTACCGCCCGGCTGGTGCGGTTTTTCGGCTTCAGTTCAGGCACATGGACGAACGCCGCGTAATACGGGCCTTTCGGCTTCCCCGCCACCTCGGTCGCGCGCCAGCACAGGTAATTGCAGAGATAATTGCCGGCATCGCGCGAGAGCAGTGCCGGCACCCCGGCCGCGCGGGCGGCGGCGAGCAGGGTCTGCGCCGGCGTTTTCATCGCCAGATGGACGCTGCTTCCCGGCACGATGGCGCGCGCCGGCGGCACCCTGCCAGTGGCGTCCGGATTGCGGCCGAGCGAATTGCGCGCCTGCGTTTCGATGCGCAGCGTGCGCGCCCGCGCCGACAGGCCGAACATCAGCAGCGCATCCGGTCTGTGGGTCTTGACCAGCACCGGCAAATCGCGGTCGACCGCGTCGTAGCCGGTGCGGAACACGTGCGTGACAATCTTGAGCCGCGCCATCGCCGGATGCCGGGTGCGCGCTAGGCGCCGCACCAGCGATCCGGTCGGGTTGAACGGCGCGCCGGGAAACGGGCCGAACCCGGTGACGAGGATGGTCGGCATCACTCCGGCTGCTGGTCGTAGCCGAGCCGGTGGTTGAGGTTCGCCAGCAATTTCTCGGCGGCGTCGGCGATCACGGTGCCGGGCGGGAAGATCGCCTCGGCGCCGGCTTTCTTCAGCGCCTCGTAATCCTGCGACGGCACCACGCCGCCGACCACGATCATGATGTCATCGCGGCCCTGCTTCGTCAGCTCGCGCTTGAGCTCCGGCACCAGCGTGAGATGTCCGGCGGCGAGCGACGAGATGCCGAGCACATGCACGTTGTTCTCGACCGCCTGGCGGGCCGCTTCCGACGGCGTCGCGAACAGCGGACCGATATCGACGTCGAATCCGAGATCGGCGAAGGCCGACGCGATCACCTTCTGCCCGCGGTCGTGGCCGTCCTGGCCGATCTTGGCGATTAAGAGGCGAGGGCGGCGGCCCGCGGCTTTCTCGAACCGCTCGATCTGCTTGTGCACTCGCGCGACGGCGGCGGTGGTGCCGACCTCGCGCTTGTAAACGCCGGTGATGGTTTTGACCGAAGCCACATGGCGGCCGAACTCCTTTTCCATGGCGTCGGAAATCTCGCCCACCGTCGCTTTCGCCCGCGCCGCGTCGATCGCCAGCGCCAGCAGGTTGCCGTTGCCGGTGCAGGCGCGGGTCAGCGCATCGAGCGCTTCCTTCAGCGCCGCCGGATCGCGCTCGGCCTTGAGCCGCTTGAGCTTGTCGATCTGCTGCGCCCGCACCTTCGAATTGTCGACCTGCAGCACATCGATCGGCGCTTCGTCCTTCGGCGGATATTTGTTGACGCCAATCATCGCCTGCGCGCCGGCATCGATGCGGGCCTGGGTCTTGGCGGCGGCTTCCTCGATCCGCAGCTTCGGAATGCCGGCCTCGATCGCCTTCGCCATCCCGCCCAGCGCCTCGACTTCCTCGATATGGCCCCAGGCCTTTCGGGCGAGATCGGCAGTGAGCCGCTCGATGAAATAAGAGCCGCCCCACGGGTCGGCGATTCGCGTGGCGCCGGCCTCCTGCTGCAACAAAATCTGCGTGTTGCGCGCGATCCGCGCCGAGAAGTCGGTCGGTAAGGCCAGCGCCTCATCCAGCGAATTGGTATGCAGCGACTGGGTCTGCCCTTGAGTCGCCGCCATCGCCTCGATCATGGTGCGCGTCACGTTGTTGAAGATGTCCTGCGAGGCTAGCGACCAGCCGGAAGTCTGGGTATGGGCGCGCAGCATCAGCGACTTCTCGCTCTGCGGCTTGAACTGCTTCATCAGCTTCGCCCACAGCATGCGGGCGGCGCGCTGCTTGGCGATCTCCATGTAGATAGTTCATGCCGGCGCACCAGAAGAACGAGATGCGCGGCGCGAACTGGTCGATCGTCATGCCGGACTTGATGCCGGTGCGGACATATTCGACGCCGTCGGCCAGCGTGTAGGCGAGCTCGAGGTCGAGCGTCGCGCCAGCTTCCTGCATGTGATAGCCGGACACCGAAATCGAATTGAATTTCGGCATGTGCGCGGCGGTGTGCGCGAAGATGTCGGAGATGATGCGCAGCGACGCCTCGGGCGGATAGATGTAGGTGTTGCGCACCATGAATTCTTTGAGGATGTCGTTCTGGATGGTGCCGGAGAGTTTTTCCTGCGGCACGCCCTGTTCTTCGGCGGCGACCACGTAGAGCGCGAGGATCGGCAGCACCGCGCCGTTCATCGTCATCGACACGCTCATCTGGTCGAGCGGGATGCCGGAGAACAGCGTGCGCATGTCGTAGATCGAATCGATCGCGACCCCCGCCATGCCGACATCGCCAGCGACGCGCGGATGGTCCGAGTCATAGCCGCGGTGCGTCGCGAGATCGAAGGCGATCGACAGGCCTTTTTGCCCTGCGGCGAGATTGCGCCGGTAGAAAGCGTTGGAATCTTCCGCGGTGGAGAAACCGGCATATTGCCGGATCGTCCAGGCCTGCGCCGGATACATCGCCGGGTAGGGGCCGCGCAGGTAGGGCGCCTTACCCGGCCAGGTATCGAGGAAATCGAGCCCGGCGATGTCAGCTTCGCTGTACTGCGGCTTCACCGCGATGCCTTCCGGCGTTTGCCACGGCGCGGCCACGTCGGCGGCGGCTGCGAACGGCGCCTCAGTAAAATCAACCTTGGCAAAGTGCGGAATTTGACTCATGCGGTCAATTTATCATGCGCGGTCTGCAAGGTCGCCACTACGTCGCAGCCCATGAAAATAAAGGTTTCGACACCGGCCTGTTTCAGACTGTTTTCCAGCTCGCCGGGCCGACCCGCCAGATGCACCGTAGCTCCGGCGGCTTTCAGCGCCTTGGCGGCATCTACGGCTTCTGTCGCGTAAACTTTGTCCGATGAGCAAATGCACACGAGCTTAGCGTGGCTTGCCTTGAACGCTGCCAGCATGTCGTCGCGCGATTTGAATCCATCATTCGTCATCGCTTCGATGCCGCCGGCCTCGTAGAAGTTGCGGGCGAACATCGCGCGGGCGGTAAAGTCGGATACTTTGCCGAGATTGGCCAGAAACACTTTCGGACGCGATCCCATCTTCTGCGCGATGGCGTCCGATCGGTCGCGCAGCTTTTCGAACGGCGAGGCCAGACGAACGCTCGGTAGTGGCTCGGCGGAAATGGCAACGGTGGCTTCTTTCGGCGGCTTGACCGGAGCCGCGTCAAGCACCGGCGTGCGCTTTTCTTGCAAGTTAGGAAAATCACTGGTGCCGGTCAGCGCGTCCTTGCGTCGGACAACCGACTTTTCCCGCTCGGCGCGCACGGCGGCGACCTCGCGCTGGATCAATCCCTTCTCCAATGCCGCCCACGCGCCGCCAGTGGCGTCGATTGCCTGAAATTTGCTCCACGCGGTTTCGCAAAGTTGTGTGGTCAGCGCTTCGATGGCGCCGGAGCCGGCGGCCGGATCAGCGACGCGCGCCAGATTGGACTCCTCAAGCAGGACAAGCTGGGTGTTGCGCGCCACGCGCCGGACAAAAGTGTCCGGCAGGCCGAGTGCGGCGGTGTGCGGCAGCACTGCGATGTTGTCGGCGCCGCCGATGCCGGCGGCGGCGACCGCGATCGTGTTGCGCAACATGTTCACCGCGGGGTCGCGCCGCGTCAGCATACGCCACGCGGTTTCGGCGGCGACGACGCACGTCTTCGGCGTCAGGCCGCAGGCGGCCTCGACCCGCGCCCATAGTTTTCGCATCGCGCGGAATTTCGCGATGGTCAGGAACTGGTCGTCATCGGCGGACAGCCGGAAATAGATCATGGAGCGCGCAGCCTCGAGCGGCGTGCCGGCTGCTTCCAGGGCGCGCAGGCAATCGACCGCGGCGGCCAGCGCGAAAGCCAGCTCCTGCGCCTCCGATCCGCCGGCATTGTGAATGATGCGGCCATCGGCGACCGCGAACGGGCCGTGAAAGCCTTGGGCCGCCAGATCGCGCACGCCCTTGGCAAAAACTTTCGACAGTTCACTCCATGGCATTGGGCTCGCACCGGAAGCGGCGAAGCCGCCGATCGGGTTGAGGCTGGCGCGAAGGTCGATCGTGGCCGGATCGAGTTTTTTCTCTTTCACGTAAGCGGCGAACAACGCCACCGCGGTCCGGGTCGGCGGGCTGAGATTGAAGTCGAGGGTGATGCCGTCGAGATAGACGCCCTCGAGCACGCGGGCGATGGTCGCGGTCGACGCATCTAATCCGTAACCGTTGGCATTGAGCGAGCCGGCGAATACCAGCGTCAGCCCGGTCGCGCCGTTTTCGAGGTCTTCGATCGCTTGCCGGTTGGCGAGCATCGGATCGGGATGATCGATCCGTTGCATGATCTGCCAGGGCTGCGCCGGACGCCCTGTGACCGGCTTTGCGCCCTTGGCGCGGGGATAAAGTGGCTCGATCCGCAGCCCGTCATAGGTTTTGCTGACCAGCCGCTTGTCGAAATCGCCGCCTTTCAGGGCCGCGTCGACCAGTTTGCGCCAATGCGCCTGATCGGTGGGCGGAAATTCGGCGGCCAAAGGGAGCGTGTCGTAAGCCATGAAGGCAAAGTGGCACAGTCGTTATCGCGGCGGCAAACGCTCGATCCCCGCCGCATCAGCGCTTTTTGCGGCATCAGCGATGCGTTTTCCGCCGATGACCCGGTCGGCTGCGATCTCGGCCAGTGGAATGAGCACGAAGGCGCGCTCGAATAGCCGCGGATGCGGCAGCTTGAGGTCCGGCGTATCGAGCGTCACGTCGTCATAGGCGAGAATGTCGATATCGGCAGTGCGCGGGCCCCAATGCCGTTCCTTGGCGCGGTCGCGGCCGAGCTGGCGTTCGACGTCCTGCGCGCGCGACAGCAGCTCGCGCGGGGGCAGCGCGGTTTCGACCACGATAGCGAGATTGACGAAAGGCGGCTGGTTCTCGATGCCCCAAGGCGGGGTGCGATAATCCGCCGAGCGGGCCTTGAGCTTGACGATTGTACCGTCGCACAACAGCGCCACCGCACGGTCGAGGATGGCGCGGCTGTCGCCGACATTGCCGCCCAATGCGAGCAAGGCCTCAGCCACTTTACGTCAGCTTTGCCGCTTGCGCGCGATGGTGATGCCGACATCGTCGAAGGTGGCGGCGATCGGCGCGTGCGGCTTGTGGATGGTGACCTCGACGCCGCGCACCCGCGGAAATTTCGCCAGCAGCGCATCGGCGATCTTGCCGGCAGCGGCCTCGATCAGCCGCAGCCGCTGCGCGCCGAACGCCTGGGTCGCGACGTCGACTACCTTGTCGTAGGAAACCGTGTCGGCGACCTTGTCGGAACGTGCGGCGGCACCAAGATCGATGTCGAGCGTGAGGTCGATCGAAAACGTTTGCCCGACTTTGGCCTCGTGCGGCATCACGCCGTGGTAGGCGTGCAAAGCGAGGCCCTTGATGAAGATGCGGTCGGTCATTTTTTGTCCTCGAGCGCGGCGCGCACCTTGAGCGCCTGCACGGTTTCCGCGACGTCATGCACCCGCACGATGTCGGCACCGTTCGCCGCGCCGTAAAGCACGCTGGCGAGCGAGCCGCCGATGCGCTCGCTGCGGTTCGGACGGCGACACGCTGGCGATGAAGCGCTTGCGCGAGGCGCCGAGCAGCAGCGGCAGGCTGAATTTCTTGAAGGCGGCAAGTTGCGCGATGCAGATGATGCTCTGCTCCGGCGTCTTGCCGAAGCCGATGCCGGGATCGAGCACGATCTGCTCGCGCTTGATGCCGGCTTGCGCCGCGATCTCCAGAGAGCGGGCGAAGAACGCCAGAACATCGGCGACGATGTCGATGCTCGCCTCGACCGCGCGCCGATTATGCATACACACGACCGGTGTAGCGCGCTTGGCGACGAGAGAAGCCATGTCGGGATCGCCTTGCAGGCCCCAGACGTCGTTGACGATCGATGCGCCCTGATCGAGCGCCCAGGCCGCCGTCTTTGCTTTCAATGTATCGATCGACAAAGGCTGACCAAGCGCGATCAAGGCGCCGGAGGATCGGCGACAAGCGAGACACCTCGTCGGTGTAACTCACCGGCTGCGCGCCGCCGTAAGGCCGGGTGGATTCCGCGCCGATGTCGAGGATGTCGGCGCCGTCCGCAACCATTTGACGCGCATGGGAAATTGCGGCTTGCGGATCGATGAACTGACCGCCGTCGGAAAATGAATCCGGCGTGACGTTGAGGATGCCCATCACCAGTGGCCGGCGCTTTTTCAGAAGCGCGTCAATGGTTTGCGGGCGGGCTGCGATCGTTGTCGCCGTCATGCGCATTGCTTGCGGCTTCCACCCTGCGCCGTCAAGCGAGCGAAAAATGAACGGATTCAATAGGTAATCTTGAGCGGTAGTTTTTTCGCGTGGTCGATCCAGCGCACCACGACTTTCTCCGACGGCAACAGCCGCACCAGTTTTCGTTTTTTATTGGCGTCGGCCATCGCCGTTACCAGCTTGGAGGGATTGCGGTATTTCAATTCCTTCACGGTGTCGACGCCCGCCGCCTGCAGCAGATCGGCATATTCCTTGCTGATGCCGCTGATGCGCATGCGGTCGGCCATGTTGGCCCAGCACAACAATTGCTTTTCGCTCAACGCGGTTTTTTTCGCTAGCGATTTGCGCCCGCGCGACGTGCGCGCCGCTTCGAGCAGTCCGCCTGTCGACCGGACTCCCACCGATTTGAGAATCGCGGCGATATTGCCATCGATCCCTTCGATATCGGTGAGAGGATACGACATTGATACGTAACCTTCTAAATCGTCTGCACGGCACGAACGGTCAAACGAACTGACTAAAACCCGGGATCGCGCCGACGATCTCGCCGACCGCGTCTTCGCCGGCCTTTTCGCGCGCAAAGCCGATCACCTCGCGCGTGACGCCTTGCACCTGGCCCATGCTGAGCCCCGCCGCCATCATCTTGGTGCCGGCGCCCATGATGCCGCCCATGCGAACATGCCGCCGCAAGCGGCCTGCTGAGCCATCGCGCTTCGGCGCCGGGCATGCGGTCGAAGAGCGCCTGAACCTTGTCGGGCGGGCCTTCCTTGCGCAGAAAGTCGAGGATGATGCCGACGGCTTTTTCCGCGGCCAGCCGATCGATGCCGACATTGGCGACGAGGCGCCCGATCAACTCGTCCATGAACCCCTCATCGACCCCGCACTGGCGGCGGATTGCGAACATATTGAACGCCGCTTTCGGCGATGACAAGCATGTTGCTCGGCATTGTCGCCGTCGGTCAGGCGGTTGCTCGCCCGAACAACGGCGATGTCAAGCGGAAAAAATGTCTCCCAGTGACAGAGGTCACACCGGGAAAACCGAACACTTTTCAGCGGCGGGCGTCGTTGTTAGCTTCGAGCGGCCGAAGGAGCCATTCATGAGCACACTCGAAGCGGTGTTGAGCCGCATCGACCAGGATATCGACGCCAGCGTCGAGCGGTTGTTCGCGCTGCTGCGCATCGCGTCGATCTCGACCGATCCGGCCTTCAAGCCGCAGTGCCGCGAGGCGGCCGAGCATGTCGCGGCCGACCTGCGCTCGATCGGCTTCGAGGCGACCGTGCGGCCGACCGAGGGCCATCCCGTCGTGGTCGGCAAGGCGAATGGCAGCGCCGCAATCCGGCGGGCCGCGCGTGCTGTTCTACGGTCATTACGACGTGCAGCCGGTCGATCCGCTCAATCTATGGAAGACGCCGCCGTTCGAGCCGCGCATCGAAACGCTGGCCGGTGGCCGCAAGATCATCGTCGCGCGCGGCGCCTGCGACGACAAAGGCCAGGCGATGACCTTCATCGAGGCCTGCCGCGCGTTCAAGGCGGTCACCGGAAAGCTGCCGCTGCCGATCACCATGATGATCGAGGGCGAGGAGGAATGCGGCTCGCAGCATCTGTTCAAATTCGTCGCGCGACAATGCCGACGAGTTCAAGCTCGACCTCGCGCTGGTCTGCGATACCGCCATGTGGGACGCCAAGACGCCCGCCGTCACCACCTCGCTGCGCGGCCTGGTCTATGAGGATGTCAAGATCACCTGCGCCGACCGTGACCTGCATTCCGGCGTGTTCGGCGGCGCGGCGCAAAATCCGATCCGCGCTGCTGGCCAAGATCCTCGGCGCCATGCAGGACGACAACGGCCGCGTCACCATTCCCGGCTTCTATGACGGCGTGTCAGGACCTGCCGGCCGACATCAAGGCCGATCTCAAGGCGCTCGACCTGACGCCGGAGAAATTCCTCGGGCCCATCGGCCTGAAGATTCCGTCCGGCGAAAAGGACCGCATGCTGATCGAGCAGATCACCACGCGGCCGACCGCCGAAATCAACGGCATCATCGGCGGCTATACCGGCGAGGGCGCCAAGACCGTTATTCCCGGCCAGGCCTCGGCCAAGGTCTCGTTTCGCCTGGTCGGCGAGCAGGACCCGCAGAAAATCCGCGACAGCTTTCCGCGCATTCGTCAAGCAGCGGGTGCCGGCGGATTGCAAGGTCGAGTTCGGCAATTTCGGCCTGGCGCCGCCGATCCAGCTGTCGTTCGACAATCCGGCGCTCAACAAGGCGCGCACGGCGCTCGGCGAGGAGTGGGGCAAGAAGGCGGTGACGGTCGGCGCCGGCGGCTCGATCCCGATCGTCGGCGATTTCAAGAGCGTGCTCGGCATGGATTCGCTGCTGGTCGGCTTCGCGCTCGACGACGACCGCGTGCATTCGCCGAACGAGAAATTCGACCTGACCTGCTACCACAAGGGCATCCGCTCCTGGGCGCGGGTACTGGCGGCACTGGCGAGCTAGGGCACTGCGCGGATCTGCCGGATTGTCCGCTTGAGAACTGTCAGCCCAACCGATCGACGCACACAGGCGTTAAATCTCTCTGCCGGGGTTTCAAATTGCAAGGTCTCCCGTGGCCGTTGACGCCTAAGTGGAATAACGGTCTCAAGCCACCTTGCCCGCTCCAACAAGGGCGGCTTATCCTTTGCGTTCCAAGGTTCGGCCAATCTCGATCCGGACAGGCAGGGGAGGTTGTCATGCTGACGCGGCGAGGTTTTGCAGGTTGCGCAATTTGTGCGGTGACGGGGTTCATGGCGACCGACGCCTCGGCGCAGGGCGCGTCGCCCGTAGCGACAGTCGGCTACACGCGGAAGATTCTGTCGCAGTCGGATGGTCCGACGCCGGGCTATGTGACGATACTGGTCGAAGCGGAGTTACAATCGGGAGGCACGATCGCGCGGCACACGCATCCGGGGATCGAATTTACCTATATTTTAGAAGGCAGCGTGGAAATCCCAATCGAGGGTCAACCGACCCGTTCGTATAAGCAGGGCGATCACTACCAAATTCCGGCCGGAACGCCACACGCGGGCGGCAAGCCCAGCGAGACGAAGGTCAGGCTCGCGACCACCTACGTCGTGGAGAAGGACAAGCCGCTGGTGTCTCCCGCCTAATTAGGATCGGGGGACGAACAAACTCATTTTAAAAAAACAATCATCACGGAGGCCGCCTCAGTTGCGGCCTCTTTCTTTTCAGACCAAGCATGCGATGTCGCCTATTGGCGCAGAGCGGAGCACGAAAGCCCCAGTGCGATGTCCGCTTCAGAAGCAATAACGAACATCGTCGGGCGGAACGTCGTTTAGAAGGAGACGTTTATGCCGAATTGGCCGCCATAGGTCGCGACGTTCTTCTGCGCTATGATGCTGGTGACGGCGACAAGCCCGGTCACGTTGCCGGACATCTTGACGGTAGTGCCCGCAGTCACGGAGGCCCAATCCGGTCCGGGAATGACCGCGGGCAAGGAATAGCTCGGGGCGCTGCTCGTCGTCAGCGACGCCGTCACCGACCGGTTGTTCGAAACAAATTCGTGATCCCAGGTCGCTTTTGCGAACGGCCGCCAAATCCCGATTTCGTAACTCACTTGATAGCCGAGATCGCTGACTGCCGAATTACGGGTTTGCTCGTCGAAGGCGAGGCTCGTGAAATTGGCGGATTCCGCAAAGCCATTGATGTGGACGTGCTGCGCGGTCATTCCGACGAGTGGACCGTGTGTCAGTGCTCCTGTGCTGAAATTAAATCCCACATGGCCGGACAACGAGACGTTGGATCCGGACGTCGAGGTTGAATTTTTCTGGATCGTGATGCCAATCGGCACGCTGCGCCCCACATCGTAGTTTGTTCTGCCGTAGGACGCGATCACGTCAAACCAAAGCGGCCCCATTTGATGTGCGATGTAGCCGCTTGCAGTGAACTCCTCCTGGGTGAACCCGCCGAAGCCGAGACCAAAGCTGGCCTTCTGGCGCCCCAGCGTTATCGCAAGTCCGGCCAGCCAGCTTTCCGCAAATTTGTAGTCGAAGCCTGCGGTGAGTGAAGCCGGCATTCCCGGGTCATTAGGGAAGCCGGGATAATTGTCGATCTTGAGAGACGACATGTCGCCGCCGAGCCAAGTGTTGAACCTGGTCGGTCCACGCTCACGTTGGGAAATGGGAATCTGGTTTTGGATCGTGGCGATCAGGGCGCCGCGCGTCTTCAGCGGAGCTTCGGCCAGCATCGATATCATGCTCGGCGCGACGATGAGACTGTATTCATAGTCGGTCACGATTTTCTGGCCGGCGGTCGAGAAGTGGATGTCATCGGCAAACAAATGCGTTTGCGCGGCATTGGCCGCCACCAGAGTTTGCGACGTGCACAAAAGCGCGTAACCGGAGGGAACCCCGGCTGGCGCCACGCAAGCGGGCCCACCGCCGGCTAAAAAGCCAAACGATCCCGGATTGGCCACGACCGCGCGCAAGACAGCGTTGATGTCGGAAGGGATGAAGTTGACGCCCGTCGCGGCGAGGCCGTTCCACAAGGCATTGTCGTATGCGGCGCGCAGCGTCTGCTCGGTGGCGGTGCCGAAGGACTGGGGCTGGTTGGGGACGATAATATAGCGTGCACCCGCCGCGCGCAGCCGGTCAATGGCTGCGACCAGGTCGTCGGCCGACTGTACGACGTTTTGAACGCCTTGCGCCAAGGTAATGGCAGCGGCGTTGACCTGGCCGACATACAGTGAAACGTCGTTGCCACCGGAGCCGATAAGATAAAGAGCGTCGGCATTGGCCGCGCCATTGCTGGCGGCAAGAAAATTATTGATTTGGGTGACGGTCGGTACAGCGTTCGGCAGCGAGCCGGCCTGATTGTTTCGCGCGCCGCCGGTTGCGTAATTCGTTCCGCCTTGATTGGCCGGATTGCCGTTCAGTCCAAAATAGGCGGCAAGCCCTTGCGAGCTGACCGGTCCGGGACCTGTAGTTGACAGGCCGCCGCCATTGGCGACGGCTGCGGGAAGGTCGGCATCGATGATGGCATTCCCGGTCGGGAACGCCAGATTTCGGTACCAACCGCTGTCAATTGTGCTGTCGCCGAAGCCGACGAACTGATTGAAGGTTTGGGAAGTCGCCGGACCAGCGCAGACGGTCAAGCACATGACCAGTGCCACGAACCGCAACTTCATGGTCTTCTTCCTATCAACGCAACAATTCGAGGGGTTTTAGGACAAATTGGAAGCGCTTGCCATTGCCGTCAGGTTCAAAAAAGCCGTGAGGGCAAATGCTAACTCAGGTCCAGATCGGGAAGCGAGGACAGGTTGCTCAGCATCTGGTCTGGTGCGCCGTGTTCCGCCGGCGCCTGCGTGCGGTTGACCCATACGCCGCGAAAACCGAAATTCATCGCGCCCATCACGTCCCAGCGGTTCGATGACACGAGCACGATGCGATCCTGGGCGGCTTTGAAATGGTCGGTCACCAGTTTGTAGACCTCGGGCCGGGGCTTGTAGAGCTTGATGGTGTCGACCGAAAGAACGGCGTCGAGCTCACCGCCGATCCCGGCCGCGCCGATCGCGCCCGACAGCATCGCCGGCGAGCCGTTCGACAGGATCGCGGTGCTGTGGCCTTGCTGCTTGAGCCGGCGCAGCGCGTCGCGCGCATCGGGAAAAGCGCCGAGCGTGAAATAAGCATCGAGCAATTTCGCGCGCAGGGTTTTATTGACGGAGGGCACGCGCGCCAGCGCGTAGTCGAGCGCGCGCTCCGTCAGCGTCCAGAACTCGACGTATTGGCCCGACAGCGTCAGGGTCCAGGCATATTCGAGCTGCTTGGTGCGCCAGATCTCCGACATCTTGTCGGCCTCGGGTCCCGCCAGATCGCGATACCGGGCGATCGCGGAATGCACGTCGAACAACGTGCCATAGGCATCGAATACGTAAGTCGTCGAAGGCATCGTGTCGTCCCCAAGCTACCGCCGATATGTTTGCAGGAAGCCAGGCGCGCGGTAAAGCGTGGTTGAATTCGCGCGCGGTCAGGGCGGCGGGACGGTCAGCAGGTTCGGCGCCGGCCGCCCGCGGATGTCATAGACCCGCGCATAGTTCACGCCTTCGCGCTCGATCGACACCAGCAGAGGCGCACGCAAATCGTCGCGACAATAAAAAGTTCCGAGCATCATTGCGAAATCCGCGGTCTTGCGGTCCCAGGTGGTCTCGAATTGCGGCCCGAGCGCGATCTCGGCAGGCGGTTGCGGACCGCAAATTTCCACGACCCAGCGCCGTCCGGCCGGCGGCTTTTCTCCGCGCGCGTCGAGCCGGGCGCGCAGCGCTTCGCCGGCCTGTTTGAAAGCAAGGCCCCAGTAGTCCAGCATGTATCGATCATGCGCCATCGCGACGCCGCCAGATGTCCAGTTGAACGCGGTGTATTGGAACGGGTGCAGTCGCACGATGTCGCTGATGGGAAGCGCGATCCCAACCATGAAGGCCGCGGCAAGGGCGCCGATTGCTGCCTTGCCGTAGGGTCGCGCCGCCTCGAGGAACGCCGCACTGGCAAGACCCCCCAGCACGGCAAACGGCGGCACGACAAAGATGAAGTGGCGCAACCCGTTGTATAGCGCCGGCCGCGCCACGATCGCGGCGGCGATCGGGAAGAAGACCGCCAGCACGACGGCAAACAACGCGGCGCCGCGATGCAGCGGCAGTTTTCCCTGGCGGAAGGCGACAATGACACCGGCGGCGCCGGCCAGCCCGAGCGCCAGCATGATTTCCGGCAGCTTTATCGCAAACAGATGCGGCAAATAACTGGCCGGCATGTCGGGCACGGAAATCAGCCGGCCTTCGTACAATTCCCGCCACGGCTTTTCGAAAAAGTTGGAGAAGTATTCGCTCGCCAGCACGGGGTTGAGCGGCGACAACACCGACCACGGCCACTGCAGGCCCATAATGAGGTAGCCGATCAGCACGGCGGGCAGCAGCAGCCAGAGAAATTGCAGTGCCGACTGCGCGGCGCGGCGGGTGCCGTAGAAAAATCTGTCCTCAAACACGATCATGGCCATGGCGGAAAGGCCGCAGGGCGCCAGTACGGCGGCGAGAATGCGCGAGCCGAACGCGAGCCCAAGCGCAACGCCGAATACCACGACGGTACGGCGGGACGGCTGCGGATATTCGTCGAAGACGCGAACGATACCGTAGAGCAGTACGATCATCGCGGTGGCGAACGGCGCGTCCTTGGCGTTGAAATACATATGGCCATCGTAGAGCGGGCAGGTCGCCAGCAACACGAGCGCCATCAGGCCGGCGTTCGGTCCCCCGAGACGTCGCGCGAGCCGCCAGGTCGCGACGAGGCCGATCAATCCGACTAGCGCGCCGACGAGACGCCGTGTCTCGAATAGGCCAAACGGCAGCAATTTGGCGAGCAACGCGGCGGCCATGTCGAAGCCGCCGCCATAGAAATAAAGATTGACGAAAGAGAACGCGCGCTGGTCGGCGAAGCCGGAGCGGTAAAGCGACAGCAGCAGGTCGCCATATTGAGAATGCGTATAGTCGTCCCAGCCGAGGCCGTAGTCGCGGAACGTCAGGCAGGCAACGACGAGATCGAGCGCCAGAACGCAAACCGCGATGCGGTCGGCCAACTGGCCGGCCGCATCGCGCCTATGAATCCCCGGCAGGACGCGCAGTTATTTGCTCGCCGCTTCATACATCTCGGCGACATGATCCCAGTTCACCAGATGGTCGAGAAAAGCCTTGAGATAATCGGGGCGCCGGTTGCGGTAATCGATGTAATAGGAGTGTTCCCAGACGTCGCAGCCGAGGATCGGTTTGCCGCCGTGCACCAGTGGGCTTTCGCCGTTCGCGGTCTTGGTGACGACGATCTTGCCGTCCTTCACCGCCAGCCACGCCCAGCCGGAACCGAACTGAGTTGCGCCGGCCTGAGCAAAATCTTCCTTCATCTTGGCGACCGACCCGAGGTCGCTGATGATCTTTTTTTCCAGCGCACCCGGTATCTTGTCGCCGCCGCCGTTCGGCTTCATCCACATCCAGAAATGGGTGTGGTTGTAGTGCTGGCCGGCATTGTTGAAGAGCCCGGCATTCTTGCCGAACGAGGCTTTCACGATCTCTTCGAGCGGTTTTCCTTCGAGGCCTGAGCCTTCCAGCAGCTTGTTGCCGTTATCGACATAGGCCTTGTGGTGCTTGTCGTGATGGTATTCGAGCGTCTCGCGCGACATGTGAGGCGCCAGCGCATCATGGGCATAGGGCAGATCGGGTAGTTTGAACGACATACGTTTCTCCTCACTCGAACGTCGATTGTGATGACCCCATGGTGAAACCGGCCGGGGTCCGGTTGAGTTCCCCGTTTCATTAGGCCGCGGCGGGATTTCGGGCAACGGCAGATCGCCTCACCCAAATAACGAACCCGCAGAGCGGCTTAGCGGCGCCGCGTCAGCGTTAATCAAGTTTCAGGGCCTGTTTGGTAAGTGTAATATTAATGGTTGCCGCGGAACGCGCAGGAAGCGAAAATCGTGAATTACCAACGGACTAGCTCTGGTTAGGTCCAGAAAAGGGTTGTGGTGCGTATGTCGTTTCTCATGTTTGCGGTCGGTATCGTCGCTGTTGTGGTAGGCGTCGTCCTGATCGCTGCCGGCGTACCGGTCAAAGAATTCAGCTTCGGCAATACCCTCATCCTGGCTGGAACCGTTGCCGCAACCGGCGGCCTGATCGTCACCGGGCTGGCCGCCGTCATCGCGCAGTTGCAGCGGGTCACCGATATGCTCGGCACCCGGCCGGCTGGACGAACCACCCGTTCACTCGAGGCGTTCGATCAAGCCGGCGGTCGTGTGGAAGGTCTTGGCCAAGGTCTTGGCCAAACTCTCGGGCAAGGCCCCGGAAAAATTCCATTTCCGTCCAAACCAAAAACTGCGCCGGCCGGGCTCTCAACCAGCGCACCTGTGAGCGAGCGCGAGGCCGAGGAACCGCATGAGGAGCCGGCGGACGTATCTTTCGCGCCGTCCTTGCGCAACCCGGAGCTAACATTCGCCGATGCCGAAGCCGAAGAAGCGCCGTTGATGGCGAAAGCATCAAATTGGGCACCGCAATTTGGTGGACGTGGCGGCAACGAGTTTTCCGAGCCGGCGCGGCCGGCGCCGACGTTGGGCGCCAACGGCGCGGGCGCAAGCCGTCCCATGACCGCTCCAGACAGCGGGTGGCGCGCCCCCGCGGCTTCGCCGCGCCTGTCGCCGCAGCCGAATTATTTTGACGCCATGTGGCCGAACGACCGGCCGGCCGAGACGCATTCGACCAAGTCAATGCAGGCCGACGACAAACCGCTACGTGCCGAGCCCGGGATGCGCGATCCCGCACTGCGCGAGAGCGTGCTGCGCGAGCCGGCCGTGCCGAAGCGCCCCGACATCGCCGCTCAATCGTCGCCGTCCATCAGCGAGACGCGGGCGGTGCCGATTCTCAAATCGGGCGTGATCGACGGCATGGGCTATACGTTGTTCGTCGACGGTTCGATTGAGGCCGAGCTTCCGCAAGGCACCCTGCGTTTCGCGTCGATCGGCGAACTACGCGAGCATCTCGAAAAAAGCGCCTGAGCGCTCAGGTCGTCAGAATGAAAGGCGCCCGCTTCGGCGGGCGTTTTTATGCGCGATCTAAAGCAGAACTAAATAAATACTGCGGAGATCTTGTGGCTTCGTCTTGCGAAGATGGGTTTAGCCTAGTAAATTTAAGATCATTGAATTAATTCGGCTGATATTCGCGCGGCCATTTTGAGAAACGGGCAGGACCAATCATGAGCGATACTCCGGCGGGCGGGCCGTTCATCGAACTCACGGCGGAAATCGTCTCCGCTTATGTCAGTAACAATACGGTGCCGGCGGCGGACATACCGGCCCTGATCAGCCAGGTTCATGCGGCGCTGGCGCGTGTCAGCGGGACCTCCGGCGATGCGCCGGCCGAGCCACTGAAGCCTGCGGTTTCGGTGAAAAAATCGATCACGCCGGAATACCTCGTATGCTTGGAAGACGGCAAAAAATTCAAATCGTTGAAGCGGCACTTGCGCACGCAGTACAACATCACGCCCGAGCAATATCGCGAGAAATGGGGCCTTGGCGCGGATTACCCGATGGTGGCGCCGAACTATGCCGCCGCGCGGTCGCAACTCGCCAAGCAAATGGGGCTCGGCCAGCAGCGCCGCCGCCGCGCCAAGTAAGGGGGGCGACGCCCTCTGATGGGCGCACATTTGACGTGAGGCTTCCCGCAGCGTGAAATTACGACGCCGCGCGGCAGGCTCGGCGTCACCGTCGACGAGGCCGAGAGCCCGCTGGCTTGGCTGGCGCGCCGCCGCGGCCGCGACGGCCGTAATTTGATTGCGCCGCATCAGTTGCAGGCTGGCGAGCGGCTGCGCGCGGAATTCACCCGCGCCCATTTGATGCCCCGCACCACCACGAACTGGAGCGATCCGGTTGCCGGGCGGCGCGGCGCGGGAAGCGGCGCCGGTAATATCACCGAGATGATGGTTGCCGCGCGCCAGCGCGTTCGGCACGCGCTCGAAGCCGCCGGGCCGGAGTTCTCCGGCTTGTTGCTGGATGTCTGCTGTTTCCTCAAAGGCCTCGAAGACTCCGAGCGCGAGCGCGGCTGGCCGGCGCGTTCCGCCAAGATCGTGCTGCAATTGGCGCTCGACCGGCTGGCGCGCCGCTATGGATTTTCTGTGCAAGCCCGCGGCCGTGACCACGCGTCAGTGCGGACCTGGCTGGCGCCTGACGCGGCGTTTTCGGTCGACCTCTGATCAGGCGGCTGGCGCCAGCGCCGCGCGTGCCTCGGCGCGGATGCGCTCGACCATTGCGTGCAAACCGTTCGAGCGCTGCGGCGTGAGATTTTCGCGCAGGCCGAGCCGGTCGAACACGGCGCGCGCGTCGAGTCGAGAGGATTTCCTTGGCGCGCTTGCCGGAATAGAGCGCAAACAAGATGGCGATCAGCCCGCGCACGATATGCGCGTCGCTGTCGCCATCGAAGGTTAAAGTAGGACCGGCGGCGCCGTCCGGTTTGGTATGGGTGATGAGCCAGACCTGGCTGGCGCAGCCGCGCACTTTATTGGCTTCGACGTGTTCGCTCTCGGGCAGCGGCGGCAAGGTGCGCCCTAGCTCGATGACATAACGATAGCGGTCGTCCCACTGGTCGAGCAGCGCAAAGTTCTCGAGGATATCGTCGATCGCCGTCATGACGGGAGATATATAGGCTCTGCGCGCTGCAAGGCCAAAATGGAAAGACGGCGAGCGCGCGGCAAAGGCAGAATCGGCGGAATATCTACCTTTTAGGCGGCGGGACGTCCGGCGCGCGCTTCCCGGCGCGGCGGCAGCGGCACCGGCGCATGCCAGCCCGGCGCCATATCGCTCGGCGTCAGGGTGCCGCGGATCGCCACCGGCGCCGTATCGGCCTTGTCGACGGTGCGACTTCTCGGCCAATTTCGTGCTGATCATCTCATACAATGTGCGGGCGCCGGCTTCAGCCTTCTGCCCGATCGCGACGGCAACCTTGCCGCCCACCACGCAGGCGTCCGGCTGGCGGACGCAGAAACCGCGGCGTCCGACACCGCGGCGCTCGCCGCGGAAACGGCGCCGGCGGTATCGACATTGGCGTCCTTGGTCGGCGCGCCGCCATTCGGCAGCAGCACGCAGACGACGCCAAGCCAGAACGCGATGCGCAGTAGAAAAAACATGACCCTGTCCGTTCGCCCCCGGCGGCTTTTTATCCGCCCTTGATGCAAACCGTACCAGACACCCCTGAAGCTGTCGTTCGGATTGCCAGGAGGGTTTGCCTAAAAGTTTAGACAATGTCCGGAGCGGTCGCCTGCCGAATTTTCGGCCTTTCTTCCGGTCCGGTGGCGGTTCGACCGTGGCAACGAAAATTTCACCATGTCTGCGGCAACCGAAATTTCACCATGCCCGCCAAATGCCTATGTGCGCCCCTTCAATATTGGCTCCGACGCTCGGAACAAGGCCCGCCACAGCCCCGCTTTTAGCGTTCGCTTAAGCGGGGCTGGCCTAAGATTTCCCCTGAAATAAAGGGAAACGAAAAAAGGGCGTCCGTCATTACGGGCGTGGGACGGGACAGTGAGTTTTCTCGCGTCGATGGCAATCTATGTCGACGCGCTGGTGCATCCCAGCGCGCGGCAGGATGCATTGACGGCCGCGCGTCATCGCGCCTTCATCGCGCCAAGGCTGCTGGGCAGCTTTGCGGCGTGTGCGACGCTTCCTGTCTATCTTGCGCTACGCGGCGTTCCGAGCGTTCTAGAGATCGGGGTGTTCTTCTGGCTGGTGGCGCCGATCCTGCTCGCCTATCTGCTGTCGCGAACCGGCCGCTATGAAAGTGCGCATGTCTTATCCTCACTGATGCTGGCGGGGTTGGTCGCAGTGGTGGCGTGGTGCACCGGCGGCATCGGCTCATTCGCGGCGATCTGGCTGGTGGTGGTTCCGCTGGAAGCGTCGCTGTCGGCATCACGCCGGGTCGTCGCGCTGGCATCGACGTTCGCGCTGGCCGCGGCCGGCTTGCTGATTGTCTGCACCAAAGCGCAACTGTTGCCGCCAGCCGTGGTGCCCGCCGATGGCCATGCCGCGCTGGCGGCGCTCGGCATTATATCGGCCGCGCTTTACGCTACCGGTCTGGCGCTCGGCGCACGAGTCGCTCGCCCGCACCAGTTTCTGGCTGCTTTACGCCGAGGAAGACCGCTATCGGCTCCTGGCGCGCAACATGACCGACGTCATCGCGCGACATGGTCGAAACGGCGTGGTGCTGTTCGTCTCGCCGGCAGCGCAAGGCCTGTTCGGCGTCCCGGTGCGACGAGCTCGCGGGCCATGGCCTATTCGACCGCGTCCACGTCGCCGACCGCCCGGCCTATCTCCGTGCGCTCAGCGATGCCGCCGCCGAAAATGAAGTCCGATCGGTCGAGTTTCGCGTCCGCCGCGATGATGTAGTTTCGCGCGCCGTAAAATTCGTATGGGTCGAAATGCGTTGCCGATTGCTCGATCGGATGGCGGACAGCCCCGATGCGCAAGGCGGCGAAGTGGTCGCGGTGCTGCGCGACATCAGCGAGCGCAAGACGCAGGAACAAGCGCTGGAGGAAGCGCGCGCGGAGTCCGAACGTGCGAACGGCGGCAAGAGCCGCTTCCTCGCGACCATGAGCCATGAATTGCGCACGCCACTTAACGCCATCATCGGTTTCTCCGAGATGCTCACCAACGGCACCCTCGATCTCGACGCCGAACGCCGCCGCGAATACGCCAAGTTGATCAATGACTCGGGCCATCACCTGCTTTCGGTGGTCAACGGCATTCTCGACATGTCGAAGATGGAAGCCGGCAGTTTCGAGATCACGCCGGAGCCCTTTGCGGCCGCGCCGGTCATCACCGGTTGCTGCGATCTGTTGGCGTTGAAGGCGGCCGAGAATGGCATTGCGCTCAAGACTCGGTTGCAGCCGGATTTGCCGGAGATCGTCGCAGACCGCCGCGCGCTCACTCAGATTCTGCTCAACCTGGTTTCCAATGCGCTGAAATTCACCAATCGCGGCGGCAGCGTGACTGTCAGCGCGATGCGCGACGGCGATAACCTGTCGCTGGCGGTCGAAGATACCGGCGTCGGCATTGGTGAAGACGATCTGCCGCGGCTCGGCGAGGCATTTTTCCAGGCGAGGGCATCCTACGACCGGCGTCACGACGGCACCGGCCTTGGGCTTTCCATCGTCAAAGGCCTGGTGCGGCTGCACGGCGGCGACATGCAAATCCGCAGCCGGTTGGGCGAGGGAACGCGCATGGCCGTCCGGCTGCCGCTGGATTGCGAAGGCAAGCGTCCGTCGGTGGAACCGATCCACTTACAAAGAAGAATGGCCGAAGCGCCGGTTGGCGTCGTGGCCGACATACAGGTGAAGAAAAGTGCGTAACAGGACGTATCGCGACGATTATTCGACCGGCCGCGTGGCCGCGCTTGCTGGCGTCATCGCCAGTTACCCGCGTGAGTTCGGTTGTAAGCCTGGTGGCTTCCGCGGCGGTGCTGACGATTTTCATCAACGCGCTGTTCCTCCAGCACGGCCCGCACCCGGCACCGATCTTCGCGACTGCGCCGAAGGCCGCGCAGATCCTGCCCCCACGGGTTGCCGCGGCGCTGGCCGCTCAGCCCGTGGCGGCGCCGATGATCGCTCCTCGCACCGTTGCGCCAGCCGCATCACCGGTTGCCGAGCCTTTACCGCGCCCGCGCCCATTGGCTGGCGCGACGAAAACGGCGACGGTCAAGGAAATTCCGCACGACGATCCGATTGCCGAATTGCTTTCCCCCGGCAAGCGCGTGTTGGCCGTTCAGCGCGCGTTGGCCGATTTCGGCTATGGCCAGATCAAGCCGACCGGCGTGGTCGGCCCTGAAACGCAAAACGCGATCGAGAAATTCGAACGCGACCACAAAATGCCGGTCACCGGTCAGATATCGGACCGATTGACTCAAGGCTTGGCAGCGATGACCGGCCGTCCGATCGAATAACAGTCTCGCTCGAGTCCTGTTCACGCTACATCTATGATAGAGCCGGCAGGCCGGCGCCGTGCCGGTCGTTCAAAACCGGCGGCTCATGCGCCTGAAATCCGCGATCTGGGTGGCCGCCTATCTGCGCCGCTGCAACGTCGAAGGCGCCTTTGCCGCGGTGCGCCGGCGTGGCGCCGAGGAGGCCGGCGCGCTGTTCATCAAGATCAGCCGACTTGACGGCACCGCTATTCTTTATGGGCCTGCGCCGCAAACGAGCTTCGATAGCGCGCAGCCTTCCGACCGCGCTTTCGTGGCGATGCTGGGGGTCGTAAAGCCGGCGGCCGATGCCGACGTCGAAGCGGCCCTGGCCAAGCAAATTCGGTTCGACCCGGATGTCTGGATTGTCGAGGTCGAGGACCGGGACGGCCGCCATTTTCTCGATAACGTGGTCGCTTAGCGGCCGCTGGTCTTGAACCGTGCGGCGAGCTGGTCGCTGCGGCGGACGGTGCGGGCATGCCCTGGCGTCGCACTGGCGCGGGCATTGCCGCGCTCGTCGTCCCAATAGACCGGCTTGTGGGCGGGACGCCGCTTGGCCGAATTGCCACGCCAGATGTCGGTCATCGCCTCGGCGGCCTGCGGGCTTATCTCGTCGTAGAGATTGACCAGTTCGTAAACGCGCCGCACCGAATGGCCGATGGTGGGATTGATAAAGAGCAGAACGCGCTGAAGCATCGACGACGTCATGCCTAGCGCCTTGGCGGCCACGACAATCGGCTCGCCGGAAATATCGTCGACGATGCGTTGCGCCAAAGCAGGGCTGATGGTCAGAGCGCGCTGCAGGATGCGGACGAATTCGCCGTTATCGCGCGCCAGCGCCGCTGTCTCCAGACGCCGGCAGGTGCCAGTGGCGTCCGGCGAATGGGGTCGCCGCGTCCCGGGCGCGAGGCCGTCGAGATTGAGCAAAATCAGGCGCCGCTCGTCGCTCGTCGCTTGCAGGAAAAGTTCGATCAGATTGCTATCGGCTTTCGCTTCGGGATCGCCCGCCGGCGCCGTGGGCGGCGTGATCGTATAGCCGGTCAGTTCCGCGAGTTTTTTCAGGATCGGGCCGGGCGCTCCGGGATAGCTCGACAGGCGGGCCGCCACCGCGGTGCGGGTCGGGGCATCGGCGGCCTCGATCAGGTGCTGCGCGAGCTCGACGTATTGGGTTTCTTCCTCGGCGCTATGAACCGGCTTCTGAACATACAGATCGGTCAGTACACGCAGCAGCGTCGGACGCACGTCCACGCCGTTGCGGCAGGCCAAATCGAGCAAACCTTCGAGATTGGGGGAAGGCGATGATTTCGTCATGATCGGTACGCCACACAAATTCGGATCGAGGCTCACGATAATCGCCGCCCGTTAGCAGACCGTTAACCTTGCGCCGCCTTTAATCATGGCAAGGACCGATCCGGCCGGCCGGACACTGGCTCCGCCGCGGACCGTTTGGGGGACTGTTATGGGCGAAGTGATCCGATTTCCCGACGAGGGCGGCTACACGCGAGTCGGAAAATACGTCGATGGCAAGACCGAGCCTGCGACCGTGATCATCCTTCCGGTGGTTCGCATCGATCGCAATCCCGACGGCTCCGATGATGCCGAGCCAAAGGCCGGTGCCAGCCGCCGCCGTCGTCGTCGCGCCACGCGCTAGACGAGAACGCCGAACCATCGATGCAGATGTCACCTCAGCCAGCAATGCGGGGGCTAACACGGATTCGCCGCGCCGCCGCGATTACCACGTTGCTGTTGCTGACATCCTGCGCCGGCCGCGATTTCGGCGGGCCGCCGCGTTGGTTGGTGCCAGACGACACCTACAATTATGACGACCGGCCGTCACTGAGCGACTTCACCGGATCGGTCGGTACCAAGAGCTTTGAGTTCACCGACGACGAGCGGCTGCTGCGCGAATTGGCGGCACCTTTGACCGAGCCAGGCTATGACCGCCGCCAGTGGGACACCGCGGCCGGTGAAGACGGCGTTATCGAATCCGGCCGCATCGGCGTCTATGACCGCACCGCCTACGCGGGGGTATTGCTGTCATCTCGCTATCGTTCACCGTCGGCACGCTATGCGCAGCTAATCGACGACATCCGCAATGACAGCACGCGAATGCCGCAGTTCTTCGAAACCGCGTGGCGCGTGCGGGATATCGATCGCAAGCGAGAAAAGTCCTTTCCGTTCTTGTCGAACCTGAGCCCGGTAGAGCGCGACCGTGCCTTGCGCCGCATCCATGAGAATTTTGCGATCGCCCGTTTGGTGCAGGATTCGCTGGCCCGGCGCGCCAGCGCCTATGGCTTCGCGCTGGAGCGGCTCGTGCTGATGACGCCGTCGCCACTAGCCGTCGATGTCGAGCACGAGCTCAATCGGTTAAAGGCGCAAATCGCGCAATATCGCAGCGGCACACCGCCTCGCCGCAATCGCGTCGTGGGGCTCGGGCGCTAGCGCTGAGGTTTCGGCGCGTCCTGACGCTGGCAGCGCGCCGCGGCAATGGCGCCGCGCGCCATCGGCAGCAGGCCAGGTTCGGGAGCCAAGGCGCGGATCGCAATCAGACCGGTCAAAGTCGGGGATTCGACGATCAGCCGGTCGGCCGCGGTAACGTCTTCCTCATCGGGAATTTCGGCCCGCTGCGCGCTCGTCATCAGATCGAGCTCGATGGTGCGGCGGCCGGCGGCGCGGTCATTGATCGCGTAATAGGAAATATCATAGCGGGTGTAGAACGACACCGAGGTATAGCCGGTGACGACTGGCACGATCAGTTTCAGCGGTCCTTGCGACAGATCGTAGCGGCAGATCGCGCCGACAAAAGCCGGATCCATGTAGGGCATCGCCGCACCGTCCGGAGTGGGGGCAGGCAACGCCGCGACGGCATTGACCGGCGTGATCGGCGACAGCCTGCGAATAGGCATCCTGCGTTGCGGTGCGCGGCAGCAGCATCACCGTCGCCAAATGGACGATGGCGCCGAGCACGATGCCGACAAACGACAGCAGGAACCACCGCATCATGGGCAACTCCCAGTCATGACATTGGGCATCGGAGCTTCGCGTCCGGCGCGGGTCGATACGCCGACCGCGGTGTCATAGAGCCGCAAGACCAGAAGGTAGCGGTCAACGCCGCCGGTCGGCAGCCAGTTACCGGCGCTGGCGCGGGGGCCCACCGCGATTTCGAAGCTGCCGTCGGCGTGACGGACGATTTCCTGGCTGGTGAAGCCGTAGCGGTTGACCGAATTGGCGACCAACTGACCGCTCACATTATAAAGCGTCAGCGTCCAGAACCGCGCGGTCGGAGTGATGCCGGTGAGCAAGACGTCGCAACGCCCATCGAGAATTTTACCCTTGTCGTCGGCTTGCGCCGAAAACGATACGCCGTCACCGAGACCGATCGGCAACTGGCCGGTGCGCGCAATGCTGGCGCGCGCGTAAGGATCTGCTTCGGCGGTTCCGGTCTTTGGCCACGCCGTCCATGCCCCAATGGTCAGCGCGCCAAAGGCAGCGCCGCGGCTCAGCGCGAAATAAGTAGCGCCGAGTCCGACCAGGGTGGCGACCGCGAAGGCAAAAAGCGATCCGATGAGAAGCCGCACAGAAAACCCGATCGAATGTTAAGTGTCCGACCGGGACAGGATAGACCGGTCGCGCCGCGGCGAGGAGTTAGTTTTGGCCAGGGCGGTGGATGGAAACGCCTTCTAGCGTAGAGGCCAGCGCCCCATTGCGATCCAGCGAAGCCCCGCGCCGAGGCTCCCCGGTGGCCCCGCCACTTGACGCCAATGCCTTGTTGGCGTCGTCCATCATGTGCTCGACCCGCACCAGGATATCGGCGCCGCGTTTGGTCAAGGCGACCGGGCGCAACGGTGGCGGCTCGGCATTTTTGTTGCGAGCATCGGCGACAACCGATTCCTGCCGCGCCGTCGGCACCGGAACGCCGGGCAATTGCTTGAGCTCAATGCCCTGATGGGCATATTCCATGATGGCGTGCCAGGTCATCGCCGGCAGCGAGCCGCCGGTCATGCGGTTGGTCGACTGGTAGTCGTCGTTACCGAACCACACCCCGCAGACGAAGTTGCCGGTGTAACCCATGAACCAGGCATCGCGGTAATTGTTGGTAGTGCCAGTTTTGCCGGCGGCGGCAACACCTTCGAGGCGGGCACGCTTGCCAGTGCCGTTTTCAACGACGCTGTTCATCATCTTGATCATGTCGGCCGCGACACCGGCCGGCAGCACCTGCCGCGGCTTGGGGCCGTCGCGATCGAAGCGCCAGATCAGTTCGCCGGCGCCGGTGCGGACTTCCAGCAAGGCGTGCGGCGTCACGGCTTTGCCGAGATTGGGGAACGTCGCATAGGCGCCGACGTGATCGAGCACCGTGACTTCGTCGGCGCCGATCGGCAGCGACGGCGTATCGGGCAATGGCGTACGGATGCCCATGTCGTGCGCAGTCTTGATGATGCGCGAGCGTCCGAGCTTCGGGTTGCCATCGCCGATCGTGACCGAAAGACGCACCGCGACCGTATTGATGGAGTGCGTCAAAGCCTGGATCAGCGTCATCGAGCCGCCGAAGCCGTGGCCGTAATTATGCGGGCACCAGTTGCCGAGGCAGATCGGCGCATCGACCACGATTGAAGTGGGCTTCATGCCGCGCTCGAGCGCCGTCGCATAGACGTATGGCTTGAACGAGGAGCCGGGCTGACGCATCGCGTCGGTGGCGCGGTTGAACTGGCTGGCGCCGTAGTCGCGGCCGCCGACCATGGCGCGCACCGCGCCGTCGGTTTCCATCAACACGGTGGCGGCCTGCTTGGCATGATATTCTTGGCCATATTGCCGAAGCGAATTTTCAATCGCGGTTTCCGCCACCCGTTGCAGATTGACGTCGAGCGCAGTGCGAACCACGAACACGCGCTCGCTCATCGATTTCGGAAATGTATCGACGAGCTTGCGCATTTCATCGAACGCCCAATCGAGATAATAATTCGGCGCGCGTTCGTCGCGGCGGTCGACGGGGGTGGCGGGATTGCGGCGGGCGCCGAACACCTGGCCCTCGGTCATGAAGCCGGCCTCGACCAAATTATCGAGCACGACGTTGGCGCGGGCGCGCGCCGCGGGCAAATTGACATGCGGCGCGAACTTGGTCGGCGCCTTGAACAGGCCGGCCAGCATCGCGCCTTCGGCCAAGTTGACGTCGCGCGCCGACTTGTTGAAATAATACTGCGCGGCCGCGTCGACCCCGAACGCGCCGCCGCCCATATAGGCGCGGTCGAGATAGAGTTTCAGGATCTCGTTCTTGGTCAGCCGCGCCTCGAGCCACATCGCGAGGAAGGCTTCCTTGATCTTGCGGTCGAGCGTGCGCTCGTTCGACAAAAACAGGTTCTTGGCGAGCTGCTGCGAGAGGGAGGAGCCGCCCTGCACCACGCCGCCGGCCCGCGCATTGGTGACGCAGCGCGCGCGCGGTGCCGCCGATATCGATGCCGAAATGGTCGTAGAAGCGCCGATCCTCGGTGGCGAGCACCGCCTTGATCAGCGAATCCGGGAACTGGTCGAGCGGGATCGAATCATTATGCTTGATGCCGCGTGCGCCGATCTCGTTGCCGTAGCGGTCGAGGAAGGTGACGGCGAGGTCGGATTTCTTGAGCCAGTCGTCGTCCGAGGTCATCTGGAACGCCGGGGTGGCGAGCGCCAGCATCAGCACGGCGCCGACCGTGCCGAGCGTCGCGCCTTCCGAGACCAGCTCATTGAGCCAGCGCCGCCAGCCGGACGACGTGGAAATGGTCCATGAAGATGGCGTAGCGGCCGTACAACTCGCGCGCGCCGGAGCCGCCCTTGAAGATGGTGGAATCCACCCAGGCGTCGAGCCCCAGCATCCATTTGCGGAAATCGGGCTTCCAGTCTTCAGGCAACAGGTCGCGCAACGTGCAGTCCTTGTCGGGAACCTCGGGCTCGCGGGGCGGGCCGTTTCGAGTCGGTTGTTTTTAGCCGATCAGGGCGCCGGGCGGAACGGCACAATAAGGTGAACGGGCGGGCGAACACCGCCAAGGTGAACGGAAATTGCGGTCAAAAAGCGCCGAAACGCTTAGCCCGGTGGCCGTCTTGGCCATCGGTCTGTTAAGGAACTGGCATGCCCAATTCCGCCGCCGCCAGAGCCCTCAGCCCCACCCCGTTCTGGCGCGCCAAGAAGCTGTCGCAGATGACGCGCGCGGAGTGGGAGAGCCTGTGCGACGGCTGCGGCCGCTGCTGCCTCAACAAGCTGGAGGAGGAGGGCACCGGCAAGACCTTCTTCACCAACGTGGCCTGCAAGCTGTTCGACACCGTGAGCTGCCGCTGCAAGGACTATGCGGGGCGCAAAGCCAAGGTGCCGGATTGCGTCAAGCTGTCGTGGCGCAATGTGGCGCGCATCGTCTGGCTGCCGCCGACCTGCGCCTATCGTCTGGTGGCGCAGGGCCGCGACCTGCCGTGGTGGCATCATCTCATTTCGGGGAGCCGCGAGACCGTGCACCAGGCCGGCGTCTCGGTGCGCGGCAAGGACACGGTGTGCGAGAGCGGCGTGCCGGACGATAAGCTCGAGCGGCATATTGTGAGCTGGCCTGGGAAGGTACCGAGAGTGTCGCGCTAAATGCTTCGCGTCACGACCTAACCGCGCCGCACCTAACATAGCCGCTGCGCGTTTCTCCCCATTGCCAGCGCGGAACCGGCGATGCATCAAGTGGGTTAAATTTGCGGGTTGCCGTTTCGATTCACCCATTGTTTGCCGACGCGATTTTCATGTCCACCACCGCCAAGCCGAAAGCGAAAGCGGCCGCGCCCAAAGCAGCGGCGAAACCCGCCGCCAAAAGCGACGAGCCGGTGCGCCTGACGCATCCCGAAATCCGCGCCATCGTCATCGGCATCATGCTGGCGATGTTTCTCGGCGCGCTCGACCAGACCATCGTCGCCACCGCGCTGCCGACCATCGGCCGCGACTTCGGCGACCTGCACTCGCTGTCCTGGGTGGTGACGGCGTATCTGCTCACCGCGACCGCGGTGACGCCGATGTACGGCAAGCTGTCGGACATCCACGGCCGGCGCATGATGATGCTGATCGCGATCGGCGGCTTCGTCGCCGGCTCGATCGCCTGCGCGCTGGCGCCGTCGATGACCGCGCTGGTGCTGGGCGCGCGCGCTGCAAGGACTCGGCGGCGGCGGGCTGATGGCGCTGTCGCAAACCATCATCGCCGACATCGTCTCACCGCGCGAGCGCGGCCGCTACCAAGGTTACATCGGCGCGGTGTTTGCGACTTCCTCGGTCGGCGGCCCGGTGCTCGGCGGCTTCCTCACCGAGCATTTCGACTGGTCGCTGATCTTCTGGATCAACCTGCCGCTCGGCCTCGCCGCGCTCGGCATGACCTCCTCAGTGCTCAAGCGGGTGCCGTTCCATCCGCGCAAGCACAAGCTTGACCTGCTCGGCGCGGCGCTGATGGTGCTGGCCGCGGTCGCGCTACTACTGGCGCTGTCGTGGGGCGGCCGCAACTTCAACTGGATCTCCGCGCCGATCGGCGCGCTCCTCATCCTCTCGGTGTTCTTCTGGATCCTGTTCGCCTGGCGGCTGGTCGTGACCGCCGAGCCGTTCTTGCCGCTCACTGTGCTCGGCAATCCGGTAGTGCGCTGCGCGGCGCTGGCCGGCGCCTGCGCCATGGGCACCTTGGTCGGCATGACGATCTTCGTGCCGCTCTATTTCGAGACCGTGCTGCATCTCTCGGCGAGCGAATCCGGCCTGGCGCTGATCCCGCTGATGGGCGCGACGGTGCTGTTCTCGACGCTGTCCGGCCGCGCCATGACGCGGCTGCCGCATTACAAGCGCATGCCGCTCGCCGGCTTGTCGCTCGGCATTTTATGCCTCGCGACGCTGTCGATCTGGCCGGCCTCGATGCCGACGCCGCTGGTGCTCACGTTGCTGTTCGTGGTCGGCGCCGGGCTCGGCTCGCTGTTCCCGATCTCGACGGTCTGCATGCAGAACGCCGTGACGCGCTCGCAGATGGGCGTCGCGACCGGCGCCGCCAATTTCTTCCGCGCGCTGTTCTCGGCGCTGGTGGTCGCGGTGCTCGGCGCCATCGTGCTCGGCGGGCTGGGCGGCGTCACCGGCATGTCGGTCGAGATGCTGGCGCGCTCGGCGTCGGCGGGTGAGCTGGCTTACGCGTTCCGCTTCGTCTTCATGGCGGCGGCGCTGGTGCTGGCCTTCGCGCTGACCTTCACCATCGCGATGGAAGAGCGGCCGCTCAAAGGCCCCGGCGCCGCGCCGTCGACCGCCGCCACCGCGCCGCAGGCGCCCGCCACGCAGATCCCGGCCGAATAGCGATGTCTCGCGGCGCGCGGCGAAATGCGCTATGCTGCGCGCCGATGCGGCATAAAAATCTCATCATCATGCTGTGCCTGCTGGCGCTCGGCGCCACGCTCGGCGGCTGCACCAAATGCGGCTGGCTGTTCAGCGACGGCAGCCGCGCCTGCCATAGCGACGCGCCGCCGCGTTGAGCGGGCCCTCATTCCATGCCGCCGCCGCTGTAACGGCGCTGCTGTTGACCGGCTGCGGCGGCATCCCGCTGCCGAGTGCCGCGCCATCGCCGCCGCCCGCCGATTACCGCCAGCTCGCCGCCGACGCCGCGGCGGTGCAATTCAAGGCGGTGCCGCTGGCCGGCGCGCAGATTTCGGAACTGCGCGAGGCCACGGGGCCGCAGCTCGGCGAGTTCGCCGCCTGCCTGCGCACTACCATTGTGGCGTTTGATGCGCGGGGCCGGCCGGCGTTCGGCGCAGAGCCGGGCGATTTCCTGGTGCTGTTCGAAGCCGGCAAGGTGCTCAGCATCCGCCGCGCGGTGGTGATCGACCGCTGCGGCGAAGGCAACTACGGGGCGCTGCCGCGCCCGGTGATCCGCAAGCCCGAGGACAAGCCGAAGGTCGACGGCAAGCCGAAATCGAGACAGATATTCTGACGGATCGCCACGGCTTTTTGCCTTGCCCCGACTTTGCCGCGATCTGCGGCTGGGATAGACTTCCACCTTCGCAACGCGCCCGGGATGACGCCGATGGACATTCGTGAGTTTGGACGCAAATTGCGCGGGCTCATGCTGGCTGCGCTGTTCGTGCTGCCGACCGGCGTGCTCCACGCCCAGGGACTGGATATCAGCAACCTGGCCGTCGACGCGCCGAAAGATCCGGTGGCCGAGGCCAAGCGCGAAGAGATCGACCGCGCCTACCAGGCCTCCACGAAAAAAATACCGGCGGCGCAGCAGCCGTCCGACCCGTGGGGCTCGGTGCGCACCGCGCCGGCCTCGCCCGCGCCGCAGAAGAAAGCCGCCGGCACGAAATAACGTTGAGTGTGGCGTTTTCGGTGTCTGTGGAAAACATTCCTAGTAGTGGGAAAATAGTCCTTGACAGCACGCTGCTCGGGTAGCTTTACGGCACACTCCACAATTGCATCAGACGAGGCCGGCCTCGGGCACGGAACAAGCGGCGCGTTGCCGGCGTTGTTCCCTAGCGCCCGGTGCGCCGGGCGCCTAACCGAGGGAAGCGCTTCATGCCGACCCGCGAACAAGGCCGCACCGTCGAAACTACCAACGAGGCCCGCGCCGGCGAAACCGGCGACGGCGTGCGCTGGGTACTGACCTGGGGCACGCTCGGCGTGATCGCGCTGTTCGTGATCGTCTGGTTTGGCTTCTTCCACGGCACCTGACGGCAGCGGCCTGATCTGAAACTGGAATCTGTGGCGCGGGTGCCCGGCGAAAGCCGGGCGGCTCGCGTTTTAACGCATGGCCCATCCATGACCGAGACCAAGCGCGGGCATCCCAAAAAGCAGCGCATCACCTTGGACGGCCGGATTTCGGTGGTGTCGCGCATCATGCGTTCCGCCGAGCGGCAGGTCGCGGAGAGCGGCTCGCCACCGGCTACGGTGCGCTACAGGGCGGCGACATCATTGCCGCTTCGTAACGGAACAAGTCCAGCGCCTTGCCGTTTCCTGTGGGAAGCGCCCGCGCCGCGGGCCGCTCAGCCAATGGAACTCAAGGTGTGATCATGAAACGGAACTCAATTGTGATGGCCGGCCTCGCCGCGACAATGGCGCTGTCGGTCTCAGCCGCGCTGGCCGCCGACAAAGGCGCCAAGGAAAGCCAGAAATTCATCAAGAGCGCGATCGAAGGCAATTATGCCGAGGTCGACCTCGGCAAGCTCGCCCAGGAGAAGGGCAAGAGCCAGGCCGTCAAGGACTACGGCACCATGCTGGTGACCGACCACGGCGCCGCTAACGACAAGGCGAAAGCCGCCGCGAGCCAGCTCGACGTCAAGCCGCCGTCCGGCGCCTCGATGACGGAGAAGGCGGAGTACCTGAAGCTCAAGGTGCTGTCGGGCGACACGTTCGATCGCACCTTCGCCAAGGGCATGGTCAAGGATCACCAGGACGACATCAAGAACTACGAGAAGGAAGCGCGCCAGAGCGACGCGTCCGGCGCTTACGCCAAGGAGACGCTGCCGACCCTACAGAAGCACCTCGACGCGGCGCAGAAGCTGCAGTCGCAGGTCGCCGCACCGACCACCGGCTCGGCGCCCGCGAAGTAAGCTGCAAGCTAACTGCCGGCGGCGTTCGCGTCGCTGGAATTAAAGTGACGCTCGATGCGGCTTGCGCCGCGCCGGGCGTCATTTTTTTGAGCCGCGGGCGAGCCGCCAGAACAAGCCATGACCGAGCTGCTCTCACTTTCGCGGCGCGCGGCGACCTTGCGCATGTCGCGCTGCTGATCGACGATCCTATTTTAAATGCGAAAAGACCTCCGTGAGGCGGTCTTTTTTTTGGGAGATTTGATTCGGCTGAGATTAGACCGTCGATGTTTTCCGCTTGCGGCGCCAGGCCAGCAGACCCGTAATGCCGAGGCCCGAGGCGAACAGCGGCAGCGCGGCAGGCAGCGGGGTTGCCGAAACTTCGGCAGTGATCGTGCCGCGCAGCGAATTGCCGCCGAAATATTCTTCCATGAGGCCATAGGATGCCCAGTTGCCCCAAGTATGGCACAGGGCCGCCAACGGCGAGCAGCCAACATACACCTCGCCACCGGCGATCACGCCGCTGGTCAAGCCGACCAACTGGCTGCCGGTCGGCACGGGCGACGGGTTGAAAAGAAAATCGAGAATGTTGCCGGCCGCGTTCGCCAGCGTCATTGTCCAGGTGCCGGCAAAGAATTCATAGGAATGAACGATGGTCGAGAAAGCCGAGAAGCCCGGCACAAAAAGATTGGTGTCGGTGACCACGCCGGCCGTCACGTCCACCGTCATCGTGCCGGTGAGAGGCTGCGGCGTATGATAAAAATCGACCGCGGCATTGCCAAAAGAAGCGTCGACGTCGAATGTGGTGAGGGTATTGGCGTTCGCCGCGCCGGCCGTCATTGCCAGCACGCAGGTCGCAGCAAGAACCTTTAATCGCAACATGATGTTCGCCCCCCAGCGAAACTTCAGCCGCCGCACGCGAGTCAGTGGAAACTCAAGATCAGACCCTCTATTATGTCGGGGGCAATAGATAGTGACGTATGCTTGCAGCGTTAATGCGCCGCAGGCCTATAACGCCGCTGTTGTCGCGGTTTCGGACCATTCGACGGGCGCATATAACGAAAAGCCCGCTGCCTGAGGCAGCGGGCTCCCAGCTTTGGTCGCTTGCAAGCTTAGTCGCAGACGCGAACGCGGCGATAGCGGAAGCCATCCCATTCGCGCGTGCGGTAGCAGTGGCGATAGACCGGCGCATAGGGCGCCTGATAGTAGGCCGGGCCGCCGTAATACGCGGGCTGATTGGCGGACGACCCGATGATCGCGCCGGCCACAAGGCCTGCGCCGACGCCAGCGGCAATCGCGCCGCCGTTACGGGCGGAGGCTGGCTGCGAAACGCTGACCGCCGCGAGGGCCAAGACGGCCGTGGCGGCAAGGGTAGTGATTTTGGACATGTTTGTTCCCTCTGTGAATGACTGCGGAAACAATCCGCGGCAAGGCGGTTTGGTTCCACGGACTTACAAAAATGCCATTTTGACCAGGCGAAACGTCCAAAACCGGCGCAAAAGGGTCGGCTAAAGCGGCGAGCCCAGCCGGCCCGCCTCATCCACGATCCAGCCGCGGTAGAGCGTGATCGGCGTCACGCCGGTCATGCCGCCGCAGCCGCCGGCGAGCTTGGGTCCGGTCGACCAGCTTACGACGCCGATCAGTGCGGTGCCTTCATAGACCGGCGCGCCGGAATCCCCGGTGCAAGCGCCAAGCCCCGCGCTGGCGCCGATGGTTGCCGGATCGACTAGGCGAATTTGCAGGTTGCCCGGCTTGCCGGTGGCGACCAGTTCGGCGGCTCTTAAAGTGCCGCCGGTCTTGGCGTCGTGACGCACGGCAAGACCGTAGCCGGTCACTGTGTAGCGGTCGCCCGGCTGCGGCGCGCGGCCGGAATTGCCGAGCGGCGCCGGGATGATGTCGGCGGGTAGTGGCATCGCCATTTTGAGCAGCGCGACATCGGCGGTAGCGCGGTGCGCCAACAGCGTCTGCAGGTCGAACTGCGGATGCCGGCTGACGCTGCGCACGTCGAGGAATTGCGGCGCGTGCGCGGCGTCGATTTCGACCAGTTTGTATTCGGCGCCGGGCTGCACGCAATGCGCGGCGGTCAGCACCAGATCGCGGGCGATCGCGGCGCCGGTACAGAACGTGCCGAGCGAGCCAACGATCATCACCGCATGGCGGCCTTCGAGCAGCGCCGACGGCGCGTTGCCGACCATCGCGGCGGCGGGTCCTGCCGCAAGGCAGGCGAGAGCGGCGAAAGTTTTGACGTGGCGCATCGATTTCAAGGATAGCATATGACTTACATACTACTAAAGCCGCCGGCGATCGAGCCGGTGTCACTGGCCGTGCTCGGCGTCTACGTGTCGGGGCGGTCCAAGGAGAAGCAGGCGCTGATGACCGGGCAGGCGGCGCCGACGATTCTAGGAGATGTCGTTAAAGCGATCGCCAAGCGTAAATAGTCTTCCGCTCGATCTTCCCTCCATCTGCAACACCCGCCACACTCTCCGTAAATCTTGCGGAGCGATTCCATGGATGTGCGCGAGGCCGTTCAATCCCGGTACTCTTGCCGGGCCTTCCTGCCAACTCCCGTTCCCGAAAAAACCGTTCGCGAGATCGTCGAACTCGCGGCGCGCGCGCCGTCGGCTGGCAATATGCAGCCGTGGCGCATTTACGCGCTAGCCGGCGAACCGTTGGAAAAGCTCAAGGCGCAGCTCGCGCCGCGGATGAACGAATTGCCCAAGGGCGAGGGCACCGACTACACGATCTATCCCGAGCCGCTCGGCGAGCCCTACCACGCGCGCCGTTTCGAAGTCGGCGAACTGCTCTACCGGGCCGTCAATATTCCCCGCGCCGACAAACCGGCGCGCTACCGGCAATTCGCCCGCAACTGGCAATTCTTCGGCGCGCCGGTCGGCCTGTTCTTCGCCCGCGAAAAAGCGCACGGCCCCGCGCAGTGGGCCGACATTGGCGGCATGCTGCAAACCGTCGCGCTGCTCGCCAAGGATTACGGCCTCGACACCTGCCCGCAACAGGCCTGGGTGTCGTTTCACCGCACCGTGCGCGCCTTCCTGCAACTTCCCGACAATTTGATGATTTATTCCGGCATGGCGCTCGGCCACGCCGACCCTGCCGCGCCAATCAATCGATGGCGCTCGCCGCGCGTTCCGCTCGACGCTTTCGCGTCGTTTTCCGGTTTTACCGCCTGACGGAACGTTCGCGTCAACCGCGCGTTCAGCCAGCGTTCACCGGACCGCGCCTAGACCCCACACGCATGCATCACGTTCGAATTGCGATTTGCGCTGGCTGGTTTGCCGTCTCTTTGGCGATCGCGGCGACACCCGCATCCGCTGCCGAAACGGCGCATTACGCCTGCCTGAGCAAGGACGCGCAGCGCGAGGCACTCTCCGCCGGCAAGGCGGTGCCGCTGGCGCAAGCGATTCGCACGATCCGCCCAAAAGCCAAGTCTGAGGTGGTGCGGGCGCGGCTTTGCCGCAGTCCCAGTGGGCTCGTCTATCTGCTGACTCTGCTCTCGCGCAGTGGCAAAGTGACCAGCGCCACCGTCGATGCCGCCAATGGCAATGTGATCGGCGGCGGCTGACCGGAGAAGACCGCTTTGCGCCTCCTCGTCGTCGAGGACGATCCCGACCTTAACCGCCAGCTCGCGACCGCGCTGACCGAAGCCGGTTACGTAGTCGATCGCGCATTCGACGGCGAGGAAGGCCACTACCTTGGCGAAAGCGAGCCTTACGATGCCGTCATTCTCGACATCGGTCTGCCGAAAATGGACGGCATTTCGGTGTTGGAAGCCTGGCGCCGGGCCGGCCGCGCTATGCCGGTCCTGATGCTCACCGCGCGCGACCGCTGGAGCGACAAGGTGCAGGGCTTCGACGCCGGCGCCGACGATTATGTGGCGAAGCCCTTCCATCTCGAAGAAGTGCTGGCGCGGCTGCGCGCTCTGTTGCGCCGCTCGGTGGGCCATTCCAAAAGCGAATTCGTCTGCGGACCGGTGCGGCTCGATACCCGGACCAACCGGGTTTCGGTCGATGGCAATCCGGTCAAGCTCACCAGCCATGAATACAGGTTGCTGGATTACCTGATGCATCATACCGGCCGCGTGGTGTCGCGCACCGAACTGGTCGAGCATCTCTACGATCAGGATTTCGACCGCGACAGCAACACCATCGAAGTGTTCGTCGGCCGCATCCGCAAGAAGCTCGGCGTCGAGATCATCCAGACTGTGCGCGGCCTCGGCTATCTACTGACCCCTCCCGGCGCGTAATCAATGCGCGCTAATTCCCTCGCGCTGCGCCTGTTCCTCTCCGCGACGGCCTGGGCGGTCGTCATCCTCGTCATCACCGGAATCGTGCTGTCGTCGCTGTACCGTCAGGCGGTGGAGCGCGCGTTCGACCGCCGGCTCGGCGTCTATCTGCGCACGCTGGTGGCCGACGTCGCCGCGCCGGAGGAGACCGGCGGCGAGAAATTCCCCCAATCGCTCGGCGAGCCGTTGTTCGAATTGCCGTTGTCCGGCTGGTACTGGCAGGTGACGCAAGCTCGATATCGCCAAGCCCGAGGTGCGCTCGTCGCGGTCGCTGTGGGACGGCGGTCTTCCGCATTTGCAGGATCGTGGCGTGCCGGCCTCGGCCGCCGGGTCGCGCGAGGGTTATGTCAACGGACCCGAAGATCAAAATCTCCGGCTGCTGGAACGCAATATCGATCTCGGCGAGGATGGTCATTATCTGGTTGCAGTCGCAGGTGACGCCGCCGAAATCGTCGAGGAGACCCGCTCTTTCGATCAGGCTCTGGTGATCACCTTTTCCGCCCTGGCGGCGGTCTTGCTGCTGACCACGATGTTCCAGGTGCGGTTCGGTCTCGCGCCCCTCAAGCGGATTTCCGAAAGCCTCGCCGCCATCCGTGCCGGCACCGCCGAGCGGCTGGAAGGGCAATTCCCGGAAGAGATCGCGCCGCTGGCACGGGAAACCAACGCGCTGATCGAAGCCAATCGGGAAATTGTCGAACGCGCCCGCACCCATGTCGGCAATCTCGCGCACGCGCTGAAAACGCCGCTGTCGGTCATGGTCAATGAAGCCACCGCGCGCGGCCGCGATCCGTTGGCAGACAAGGTGCTCGAACAGGCCGATATCATGCGCGACCAGGTCGCGCGCCACCTCGAGCGCGCGCGGCTGGCGGCGCGGCTCACGGTGGTCGGCAGTTTGACCGAGATCGCCCCGGTGGTGACGGCGCTGGCGCGCACCATGGAAAAAATCCATCGCGATAAAGGCGTCACCATCGATGTTCATGCGGATGAGAAGGCGCGGTTTCGCGGCGAACGGCCCGACCTCGAGGAGATGATCGGCAATCTGGTCGATAATGCCTGCAAATGGGGCACCTCGCGGGTGTCGGTCGAAGTGGCGAGCGAGCGGCCCGACCCGGCGAGCGAGCGCCAGATCGTGCGCATCGTAGTCGACGACGACGGCCGCGGCCTCACGCCGTCGGAACGCGAGCAGGTGGCGAAACGCGGCCGCCGGCTCGATGAAACCAAGCCGGGGTCCGGCCTCGGCCTGTCGATCGTCGTCGAACTGGCGGCGCTCTATGGCGGCGGATTAACGCTCGGCGCCGCGCCCTCCGGCGGGCTGCGGGCTGAACTGGTTCTGCCGGCGGGCTAGAGGCCGCTGCGCCGCATCCAGATCCACAGACCGGTGGTCGAGAGCACGATCAAACCGAGTGCAAAGGGATAGCCGTAGGTCCATTGCAACTCGGGCATGAATTTGAAATTCATGCCGTAGATCGCGCCGACCACCATTGCCGGAGTGAGGAGCAAGGTGACGAAGGTGAGAACATTCATCACCTTGTTTTGCAGCAACCCGATATAGCCGACCACGCCGTCGAGCAGGAACCCGGCGGTGGCAGACAGATCGGACTCGGCTTCCGATATCGACTTGAGGTCGCGCTCAAAGGTTTCGAGCTTTGAAATGAGCTTGTCGGCTCGTTTGTGCTCACGCAGAAACGCAATGATACGCCTGAAGCTCAAGACGCTGCGGCGCAGCTTCACCAGGATTTCTCGGGTAGGTCCAAGGTTTGTCAACACCGCATCGAGCTGACGATTTCGCCGGCGTGGCGACGCCATCAGGAACCTGCGCCGGGAGGCGCTGGCATGATGTTGAAACACCATGTTGTTGATGCGATCGAGATCGTGCCCGAGTTTATCGAGGATATTGTCGGTATGATCGACGATCATGTCGAGCACAGCGGCGAAAATGTCGTCGCGCCCGGAACGGTTGGAGAAACAATTTTCACATTCCTTGATCAGCGAACTCATGCCGACCGGCCCGCCATCCGTGACAGTAATAAGCCCGGCTTTTGCACGAATGAAGGTGACCTTGACGAGATTCGCTTCATTATTTTCCTTTAGCGTCAGCAGCAAACCCGTCATCGTCAGTTGCTGGCGGTCCGAGCTGAAATGGCTCGACACCTGAAACGGCTCGTAGTCGTTGACCGGATTGACCTGGATCTTGAGCGCTCGCTCGACCAGGTTTTTTTCCTCCTGCGTTGCATCGCACAGGTCTATCCATTGCGACCTGCGCAAAGCGGCGGCATCGAGCTTGCCCTCGAATTCGTCAAGCGCCCCGTTCGCAGCGCTAAAGGCCTTCAACACCCCAGCCTCCTAAATCCCACCCGTAAACTCCTAATGCCCCGGTTGGTTGCGCCGGAAGCCCCGGTTTTGCCCTAATCCTGCGTTCGGTTAGAGTGATTGGGAATTGGTGTCATTTTTCCCGGGGGAATTCTTCATGTCGGTTCGAAACGCTACTCGCGCGATCATCGTGCTTGGCTTTGCCGCGTCGCTGGCGGCATGCGCCGGCAGCCCTGACGGCAGCGGTCCCGGCCCGCGCGAAAATTCCGGCACGCTGCTCGGCGCCGGCACCGGCGCTTTGCTCGGCGCGGCGGTGGCGGGTCGCGGCACCGGCAACCGGCTGGCGGGCGCCGCGGTCGGCGGCCTGCTCGGCGGCCTGATCGGCAACCGCATCGGCGCCTCGCTTGACGACGAGGACAAGCAACGCGCCTACGAAGCGCAAATGAGCGCGCTCGAAAGCGGCCCCTCCGGCGCGCCGGTCTCCTGGAAAAATCCCGACAGTGGCCGTTACGGTTCGATCGTGCCGGGCCCCGCCTACCAGCAGGCCGGCCGCAATTGCCGATCGTTCACGCATACGGTTTATATCGACGCGACGCCGCAAACCGCGCGCGGCACCGCCTGCCGTAATCCGGATGGCACCTGGACACCGCTGACCTGAACGCTTGCTCGGCCCATCATGCTTAACGAGTTCTTAACGTCGGGGGCGCTAACACCGGCAACCTGAACTCGGAATAGGCCCATGGCGAGCGACGGGCCAACCGCCGACCGGTTGCGCCAATATCTGCGTGATCTGAAACCCGAGGCGCGGACCTTGCTGATCCGCGGCCTCGAGCGTTCTTTGGTGCGCGGCGAGGACGTCGAGGGCGGCGATCTTGTCCTTCAGGAGCTTCGCAAAACCCTGCGCGAGACGCGCGAGACCGCGCCGCGCTACGGCAATGCGGCGCGGTTGTTTTTCCAGCCGATCGAGCCGTTTCTGGTCGACGATAGCGGCGAGCGCAATCATCCCGGCCGCATCTCGCGCGCGTCGCTCGATCCGCTATGGACCTGGATCAAGCGCGATCTATTGCCGGAAGAGGCCCAGACCTATTCCGACCAGGTCGTGCTGGCACTGCAAGCCGACAAGGCGCTCGACGCCGAATTCCTGGCGCACGGCTTTCAGGACCGCGTCTCGGTCGCTATCGCTGCGGCGTTCGCCGAAGCTGAAGGGGATCGCGCGGTCCGCCGCCTGATCGCGCAGATCGGCACGCCCCGCGCGCAGGATGACGCGGCCTGCCTGATGCATGTGCTGAAATCACGTGATGCGTTGGCAACTCTGGCCGGACATCTGCCCGGCTTGATTGCCGATCTGTCGGACGCGCGGCTCGACGAGGCCAGGGCGCTGGTCGATCTAATGAGCGAACGTGTCCGGGATGTTTTCCCATATGCGCTGGTGACCGTGATGAATCGCCTGGCGACGCCGTGGCAGCTGATCCGGTTGGCGACCAAGGCGGCTGGTAGCGATTCCGTCAAGCGCGTCGCCGCGACCCCGCACGCACTGGCGGTGACGATCGTGCTGGCCGAACTCGGCCGGCTGGCACGCGAACTACGCACTGAACTCAAGAGTAGCAGTCGCGTTGCCGTCGCCGCGCTGCTCAAGATCATCCATGACACCGCGCGCGGCCTGCGCACCGAGCTCGACATGCCGGCCGATAGCGCCTGGGGCCGCGAGCTTGCCGAATTGCGCGGGCAAATTTCGGAAGTTCTCAAATCCGAAATCGAGGCGATGCCGGGCCGGGTCCGCCGCCTGTTGCGGCCGCGTCCGTCGAGCGAAATCCGCGCTAATTCGGTGCTGGATGCCGTCGATGTGGCGGAAACCGAGGCGCTCATTGATTTCGTCGGCGCCTGCCGCCACTACGCCGCCGAACTGGCGCTTAATGAAATGAGCCAACGCGCCTATTCGAACCTCCAGCACGACCTCGATGGCGGCTCTGGCGCGCTGCTCGATGCGCTACGCCATTGCGGCGCGGCCGACCGTAGCTTCCGGCTCTCGCAGATCGACGCGCTGACGCGATTTTGCGGCAAAGTATTTGGCGCCGATTATGCGGCCATGCTCACCAAGGCCGCCGAAGTGGCTGTCACCCCCGACAGCCGGGGGCCGCGCGCGGCCTGAAACCGGGTAGTTCCGCCGCGCGAACTTTGCGCCGCCAACTTGCGCATTGCTGCCGCGAATGCTCCTGCTATATCCCCATCGTAATGGCGCGCACGGAATTGGCGGATGCTGCTTTGGCTGATGTTCGTATTGATGACGGCGGCGGCGATCCTTGCCGTGTTGTGGCCGTTGTCGCGCCAGCGCGCCGCGCGCGCGGGCAGCGATGTCGCCGTCTATCGCGACCAGCTCGATGAAGTGTCGCGCGACCGCGCCGCCGGTTTGATCGGCGAGGCCGAGGCCGAGGCCGCTCGTGTCGAAGTCTCGCGCCGGCTGCTCGCTGCTGCCGCGGCGGCAGAATCTGCGCCGCTACCTGCGCAAAGCGATGTTCTTCGCCGTGCCGCCGCCATCGCCGGGTTGGTGTTCGTGCCGCTCGCGGCTGCTGGACTGTATTTAATGCTTGGCTCGCCGCAATTGCCCGGCGAGCCGCTCGCCGCGCGTTCGGTGGCGCCGCAGGACAACCGCTCGATCCAAAGCCTGGTGTCACAGGTCGAGTCCCATGTCGAGCGCAACCCCGATGATGGCCGCGGCTGGGAAGTCTTGGCGCCGGTCTATATGCGGCTCGGCCGCTTCGACGATGCGGTGAAGGCGCGCCGCAATGCGCTGCGACTTAATGGCGAGAGCGCCGACCGACTGTCCGATCTCGGCGAGGCATTGGTTGCGGCGTCAAATGGTATCGTTACGGCGGAGGCGAAGACCGATTTCGATCGCGCGCTGGCGCTGGACGCCGGCGATTTCAAATCGCGATTTTTCATCGGGATGGCGGCGCAGCAGGACCGCGACACCGCCAAGGCCGCAGTAATTTGGCGAGATATGCTGGCGAAAGCACCGAGCGGTGCGACATGGGTGCCCATGGTGCGGCAGGCTTTGGCAGAGATCGGCGCGGCGCCGTCGGAACCCGCAGCGCCCTCCGCGGAGATCAAGGGGCCAAGCGCGCAAGATATCGCCGCGGCGTCCGCCATGAGCGAAGCCGAGCGCACCAACATGGTGCGCGGCATGGTGTCGGGCCTGGCGGCCCGGCTGGCGCAGGATGGCTCCGACGTCGAGGGCTGGCTGCGCTTGTTGCGCGTCTATGTGGTGCTCGGCGATCGCGACAAGGCGCAGGCGGCCGCGGCCGACGCGCGTCGTGCGCTGGCGAGCGACCCGGAAAAACTTCGCCGCGTTGAGGACGCCATCAAGGAACTCGGCCTTATGGGTTAAATGCGAAGGCGAACATCGCCCATATTTTTCAGTCTGGGTTGCTGTGCGCAATAACCGACTGATCGTCCAACTGAAAAACTCCCTCCACACCTTACTAAATATTAATTTTCCGGCCAGCCCGCTGTAAGGCGGTCAACCCCATCTTCGTTTTCGACGGTGCGCCTCGGGCGCCCAAAGAAATGAGATGGAGACTCCCAATGACCTTCAGCGCACCCAACGCACCGACCCGGCGCCGCTTTTCGGTACGCCGTATAGCCCTCGCCACCACCGCCATCGTCGGCCTTGGCGCTGCCGCTCTGGTTCTCTCGCCCAATCTGCCGCCAAATGGCGGCTATCCTGCGGCGCAAGCGCAGAACCTCACCGAGCAGGCCAAGAAGGTTCAGGCCCCGGCCGGCTTTGCCGACATTGTGGAAAAAGTGAAACCCGCGGTGATGTCGGTGCGCGTCAAGATGAATGGCGGCGCGGAAACCTCAGGCATGAATCCGGAGGATATGCCTCCGGGCCTCGAACAATTCTTCCGTCAGTTCGGCATGCCCAATATGCCGAATGGCGGCCAGCACGGCGGCAAGGGCCGTGGCACGGTCATGGGCCAAGGCTCCGGCTTCTTCATTACGCCGGACGGCTACGCGGTGACTAACAACCACGTCGTCGAGAAAGCCGAGAGCGTTCAGGTCACCACCGACGACGGCACGATTCACGAGGCCAAGGTGATTGGCACCGACCCCCGGACCGATCTGGCATTGATCAAGGTCGAAGGCGGCTCATTCCCCTATGTAAAGCTATCGGAGCGCTCGCCGCGCATCGGCGACTGGGTGCTCGCGGTCGGCAATCCGTTCGGCCTTGGCGGCACTGTCACCGCCGGCATCGTCTCGGCCCGCGGCCGCGACATCGGCGCCAGCGCTTATGACGACTTCATCCAGATCGACGCGCCGGTGAACAAAGGCAATTCTGGCGGGCCGACCTTCGACACCGAGGGCAATGTGATCGGTGTCAACACCGCGATCTTCTCGCCGTCAGGCGGCTCGGTCGGCATCGCCTTCGCGATCCCTTCCGATACCGTCAAGACGGTCATCGCACAGTTGAAGGATCACGGCTCGGTCACGCGCGGATGGATCGGCGTTCAAATCCAGCCGGTGACGGCCGAGATCGCCGACAGCCTCGGCCTCAAAAAAACTGGCGGTGCCTTAGTCGCTGAGCCGCAATCCGGCTCGCCGGCGGCGAAGGCGGGCATCGAATCGGGCGACGTTATCACCGCGGTCGATGGCCAGGACGTCAAGGATGCCCGCGACCTCGCCAAGAAGATCGGCGGCAAGGCGCCAAACGCCACGGTCAAGCTCTCAGTCCTGCACAAGGGCAGCGAGAAGACCGTTACGCTCACGCTCGGTGAATTGCCGGCGCAGCAAAAGGAAGCGCGTGCCGATACCGGCAACAACAACGACAACAATGGCGCCGCTGAAATCGGCAAGCTCGGCCTGACGCTTGCTCCGGCTGGCCGGGTTGCTGGCAGCGGCAGTGAGGGCGTGGTGGTGACGGCGGTCGATCCGTCCGGTGTCGCCGCTGACCACGGCTTCTCGACCGGGGACGTAATCCTCGAGGTGGCCGGCAAGTCGGTCAACAACCCTGCCGACGTGCGCAAGGAAATTGCCAGTGCGCGCTCGGAAGGCAAACACGCGGTGCTGATGCGGGTGAAATCCCGCGACAACATCAAGTTCGTCGCGCTGCCGGTCGGCCGCGCATAACGAATTGGGGCGCGCCGCCGGCAACCGTCGCCCCCGCCGGAGGCACGAACCCAAGGGACGGGGCTGGCGGGCAACCGCCATCCTCGTCCCATCAATTCAGCGGTGGCCATTTGCCGCTGCGCCGAGCTCCAACCCTGGCATCCGTCGCCCCCGCCGGGGTGGGGTCGTTGAGGGGGTGGCGGTTAACACCGTCACCCCCTCGCGCATGTTTTGGATGGCAATCGAGAAATTCGCTGGAAAATGGTAAGACCGATGTCCAACTATCAGACCTTCAACGGGCACGCTGCCGCCGGCCGCAAGGCTGGATCCTTGGCCGAGCCGCAACCGGATCGGACTGCCATGCGCCTTCTGGTCATCGAGGACGACCGCGACGCCGCCGACTATCTGGTCAAGGCATTCCGCGAGGTCGGCCATGTCGCCGATCAAGCCCAGGACGGCGAAGAAGGCTTGGCGCTGGCGCTCGACGGTGAATACGACGTGCTGATCGTCGATCGCATGCTGCCCAAGCGCGACGGCTTGTCGATGATTGGCATGTTACGCGAGAAGGGAATCGAGACGCCCGCGCTCATTCTGTCGGCACTCGCCCAGGTCGACGACCGCGTCAAAGGCTTGCGCGCCGGCGGCGACGACTATTTGCCGAAGCCTTATTCGTTTTCAGAATTGCTGGCGCGTACTGAAGTGTTGTCGCGCCGCCGCGGCGGCCGCAACGAAGAAACCGTCTACCGGGTTGCCGACCTCGAGCTCGACCGGCTTTCGCACCAGGTCAGCCGTGGCGACAAGAATATCGATTTGCAGCCGCGCGAATTCCGCCTGCTGGAATATCTGATGAAGCATACCGGGCAGGTCGTGACCCGCACGATGTTGCTGGAAAACGTGTGGGACTATCATTTCGACCCGCAAACCAACGTCATTGACGTGCATATCTCGCGTTTACGCTCGAAAATCGATAAAGGTTTCTCCCAGCCGCTTTTGCATACGGTGCGCGGCGCGGGATACATGATCCGTGATTCAGGCGCTCGGTAAGCTACTTCGCACGACGACCTTCAGGCTGACGCTGGTCTATCTCGTCGTATTCGCGCTGTTTGCTGCCTTTCTGCTTGCGTATTTTGCGCTCAATACCCGCCGCCTGATCACCGAGCAGATCAACCAGACCGTCGACGCCGAAATCACCGGCCTCTCCGAACAATACCGCCAGGGCGGCATCCGCCGTCTCGTCGTGGTGATCGACGCGCGTTCACGGCGGCCCGGCTCCAGCCTTTATCTGGTGACTACCTTTGCCGGCGAGTCGCTCGCCGGCAATGTCGGCTCACTGGCGCCGGGCATTCTCGACAATCCGGGCTGGGCGGAAACTGGCTATCGCCGGCTCGACGATGCCGAAGGGCCGGAGCACCATGCACTGATCCGAGTGTTCCAACTGCCGGGCGGCTTTCGCCTGCTGGTTGGTCGCGACCTCGACGAACGCGAGCGGCTATATCATATCGTGCTCGATGCCGGCCGTTGGTCGGTCGCTATCGTCATCATTCTCGGCATCATCGGCGGCGTGTTCGTGACGCGGCGTGTACTGCGGCGCGTCGACGCCATGACGGAAACCACGCAGACCATCATGGCCGGTGATCTTGGCGGCCGCCTGCCGATCGCCGGCACCGGAGACGAACTTGACCGCTTGGCGGAAAATCTCAATCGGATGCTGGAACGCATCGAAGCCTTGATGCATGGGCTGACTGAGGTGTCCGACAACATTGCGCACGACCTCAAGACGCCGCTGACCCGGCTGCAAAACCACTCCGAGGAGGCTTTGCGCACCGCGACCACCGAAGCCGAATATCGTGCCGCGCTTGAGCAAACCATCGAAGAATCCGACGGCCTGATCCGTACCTTCAATGCGCTGCTGATGATTGCACGGGCGGAATCCGGCCATGGCCGGGACGACATGGCGGAATTCGACGCCGCCGAGATCGTGCGTGACGTTGGCGAGCTCTATGAGCCGCTGGCCGAGGAGAGGGGTATCCAGCTCAAGATCGAAGCCGATACGGCGGCACCGGTGCGCGGCAATCGCGAACTGGTTAGTCAGGCGCTGGCCAATCTGGTCGACAACGCCATCAAATATGCCGGGCCAGAACTGCGTGCCGCAAACGGTGCAGCGCCCGAAATCGTGGTCCGTGCGCTCAATGACGGCGAGCGGATCGTGCTGACCGTTGACGACGCAGGGCCCGGCATTCCGGAAGCCGACCGGCCGCGGGTGGTCGAGCGCTTCGTTCGGCTCGAGCAAAGCCGCTCGCAGCCGGGCTCCGGCCTCGGCCTGAGCCTCGCGTCTGCGGTGGCGCGGCTGCATGGCGGCGAGCTAAGTTTCGAGGACAACAGACCGGGGCTCAAAAGCATCATTGCGTTGCCGCGGGGAGGGCCGGTACAGAGTGCGGGATGAAAAAGCCTCGCGGCAAAAAGCCGGTCCGCAAACCAGTCTTCAAAAAACGCCCGGCGACAAAGCAGGCGGCTAAATCGCGCACGCGAAAATCCCCCGTTCAGAAAAAACCAGCACCGAAAGTCACCTCAACCGGCATCCTCGCCGATCGTATTGCCGCGGTGCCACAGCTCGCGGCACCAAAAACCGCGCGCGCGCGCATCGAGGTATGGCTCGGCGAGATCAGGATGAGCGCGGCGGGCAAAGCCATTCGCGCGTTGCTATCGGGGAATCCTACTGTTCGCGTGCTGCTGGAAAGCCTTGCGGAGGCTTCGCCTTATCTTTGGCAATTGACGAGTGCCGAACCGCAACGGCTGTTGCGGTTATTGCAAGCCGATCCGGACCAGCACCTCGAAACATTGCTCGCCGAGACGGCCGCGGCGGTGACTGCCGCCACCGACGAAGCGCAGGTGATGCATCTGCTACGGCGGATGAAGGCGGAAGCCGCGCTGTTGATCGCGCTCGCTGACATCGGGGGTGTCTGGCCAGTGATGCGCGCCACCCAGGCGCTGACTGAGCTCGCTGACGCGGCGGTCTCAAGCGCGGTGTCGTTCCTGCTCGCTGACGCCGCGCGCAATGGAAAGCTCTCGCCGCCCGACCGCAAGCGGCCGCAGGATGGGTCGGGCTATATCGTGCTGGCGATGGGAAAAATGGGGGCTTACGAGCTCAATTACTCCAGCGATATCGATCTCATCGTGTTCTTCGATCCGGCCGCGTCCTCGCTCAAGGTCGGCGATGAAACGACCGCATTCTTCGTCCGGCTCACGCAGCGGCTGGTGAAGCTTTTGGCGGCGCGCACCGTCGACGGCTACGTATTTCGTACGGATCTGCGGCTACGGCCCGATCCGGCCTCGACCGCGATCGCAATCTCAACGCCGGCGGCGTTATCTTACTACGAGAGCGCCGGCCAGAACTGGGAACGCGCCGCGATAATCAAGGCGCGGCCTTGCGCCGGCGACATCGCGGCCGGCGAGAGGTTGCTCGGCGAGCTATCGCCTTTTGTCTGGCGTAAATACCTTGACTTCGCGGCGGTCGCCGATGTTCAGGCGATGAAACAACAAATCCACACCTACCGCGGTCACGGTGAAATCGCGGTTGAGGGGCACAATATCAAGCTGGGGCGCGGCGGCATCCGCGAGATAGAATTTTTCGCGCAGACGCAACAATTGATCGCTGGCGGACGCACGCCGGCGCTGCGCGACCGCGACACGCTAACAACGCTCGGCAAACTCGCCGATGGCGGCTGGATCAGCCAGGAAGCCTGTGCCGACATGCGTGCAGCGTATCTGTTCCTGCGCACGGTCGAGCATCGGCTGCAAATGGTGAACGACGAACAGACCCAGACTCTGCCGGACGACCGCGAAGGGCTCGAACGTTTCGCGCGCTTCCTTGGCTATAAAAACCGTGGCGAATTCGCTGCGGTCTTGCTCGGCCATCTCGAGAAGGTGCAGCGGCACTATTCCAAGCTGTTCGAGCTCGCGCCTGAAAGCGGCAAGGCCGCGCTGGAGTTTCCGGAAAAAGTCGACGATCGGGCGACGCTCGACCGCCTCACCGAAATGGGCTTTCGCAAGGCACTGGAAGCTTCGTCCACCATTCGTCATTGGCTCGCCGGGGGGTACCGTTCGCTGCGCGGCGAAGTGGCGCGGGCGCAATTGACCGAGGTGCTGCCCGCTCTGATCGAGCAGCTGGCACGGGCGGAAAATCCCGACGCGGCGCTGGTATTGTTCGATCATTTCCTCGTGAAATCTGCATGGCACCGCGCGACTGCTCTCGCTGCTGCGGCAGAACCGTTCGCTGATGGGGCTGATTGTGCTGGTGATCGGCACCGCGCCGCGGCTCGCCGACACCCTTGCGCGATATCCCCAAGTGATGGACGCGCTGGTCGATCCGAGCTTTTTTGGCGTGTTGCCAAGAGAAGCCGAGATGGCCGCGAGGCTGGATGCCGCGCTCGGCGAGGCGCGCTACGAGGAAGATCTACTCGAGCGCATCCGCAGCTTCGGCCTGGAACACATGTTCCTGATCGGGGTGCGGATCCTTGCCGGTACGGTGACGGCGGCGCAGGCCGGCGAGGCCTTCGCGCGGCTTGCCGACGTGGTGATCCGCGCCGTGCATCGGGCGGTGGCCGATAATTTCATTAAGGCGCACGGCCACTTGCGCAAGGAGCAAACCGCCGTACTGGCGATGGGAAAGCTCGGCGGTTACGAGATGACCGCAACCTCCGATCTCGATCTCATCCTGATCTATGACTTCGACGAGACGCGGCCGGAATCCGACGGCAAACGTAAACTGCACGGTGGCCAATATTTCGCGCGGCTGACGCAGCGGCTGATCAATGCGCTGACCGCCCAGACCAATTATGGCGCGCTTTACCAGGTCGATATGCGTCTGCGGCCATCCGGCCGTTCCGGTCCCGTGGCGACGCAGCTCGGTAGCTTCGAGTCCTATCAGGAGACGGAGGCCTGGACCTGGGAGCACATGGCGCTCACCCGGGCGCGGGTGGTGTCGGCCCCGCCAGCTTTTGCTGCGCGCGTAAGCAAGGCGATTGAGGCCGTGCTGAAACGCGAGCGCGACCCCGCGCAGATTGCCGGCGATGTGGTGGAAATGCGCGGCGCGATCGCTCAGGAAAAAGGCGAGGGCGCGCGCTGGGACCTCAAATATGCCGCGGGCGGGCTGGTCGACATTGAATTCCTTGCGCAATATTTGCAACTTGTACACGCGGCGCGATTGCCGGGCATCCTCGACACGTCGACCGCTCGCGTGCTCGACAAGGCGCAACGGCTCGGTGTGCTCGCGCTGGAAGACGCCGAGGTGCTGCGGCCGGCGGCGCGGCTCTATCACGATCTCACGCAAATCTTGCGACTGTGCTTGCCCGGCCCATTCGATCCGAAGACCGCAGGCCCGGGACTACTGCGGCTGCTGGCGCGGGCCGCCGACGTTCCGGATTTCGCCACGCTCGACGCCACGCTGGTGGAAACGCAAGCGAAGGTGCGTGTCAGTTTTGTGCGGATTTTGGGCGAGGCGCCGGAGCCGAAGCGGCTCGGTGCTAACCGGATCTAAGCAGCTTGCTCTTTCGGTAGTGGACAGTTCGGCTGCAAGGGCAGACGCACCACGACCATAGTGCCGCGGCCGAGGATCGAACGGATCCGCATCTTGCCGCCGTGCAATTCGACCAGCGATTTGGCAATGGCCAAGCCCAGCCCGGAGCCCTGATGGCTCTTGGTAAGCTGGCTTTCGACCTGCTCGAACGGCCGGCCGAGTTTAGCCAGCGCGCTTTTCGCAATACCGATGCCTGTAGTCCATGATGGAAATCACCGCGCAATCGCCGGTCTGGCGGCCGCGAACGGTGACTTTGCCGCCCTCCGGCGTGAATTTCACCGCATTCGACAGCAGATTGAGTGCGATCTGTTTGAGTGCGCGGCGGTCGGCGTGCAGGTGCAGCGACGGCGCGATCCGCGATTTGACGGTGAGGCGCTTGTCCTGCGCGCGGGCGATGACGACGCGCATCGCGTCGGATAGCAGAGCGTCGAGATCAAGCTCTTCGAAATCGAGGCGGATGCGACCGGCTTCGATCTTCGACATGTCGAGGATGTCATTGATGACGTCGAGTAGATATTGCCCGCTGCCGTGAATGTCGTTGCAATATTCGCGGTATTTGTCGGCCCCCAGCGGGCCGAACATGCCGCTCTCCATGATCTCGGAAAAGCCGATGATGGCGTTGAGCGGTGTGCGCAATTCGTGACTCATGTTGGCGAGGAATTTCGACTTGGCCTGGTTGGCCTCTTCGGCGCGGGTTTTTTCCTCGGCGTATTTCTCGGCCAGTTCGGCGGAACGCTGCTGCGAGACGCGCAGATCATTCACCGTGCTGATCAGCCGCTTCTCGCTGTGGATCAGCTTCTCTTCGTGGGTCTTGAGTGCGGTGATGTCGGTGCCGACCGAGACGTAGCCGCCATCCTTGGTGCGGCGCTCGCTGATGTGCAGCCAGCGCCCGTCCTCGAGCTGCGCCTCAAAGGTCCGCGCGCCCGGCAAAGACGGGCCTTCGGTCGTCACTTTGTTGCGCACCACCGGCTTTTTGCCGGCCGCGACCACCAATTCATAAGAGGCGCCGACCGTAATCGCCTCGTCCGCGAGGTCGTGCAACGTCTGGAAGTTCGAATTGCACAACACCAGGCGGTTACTGGCGTCCCACAACACGAACGCTTCCGGGATCGTCTCGATGGCGTCGCGCAGCCGCAGATCAGCGGCCACGGTGCGCTCGACCAGACTTTTCTGCTCGGTGACGTCGACCGCGATGCCGATCAAATGCAACCCCGGATCGCCACCCTGGTGGACCAGCTCGCAGCGGGCGCGCAGCCATACCCAGTGGCCATCGGCGTGGCGCATGCGAAAGGCGTGGTCGATATTGGAGGTCTTGGCTTCGGCGACCTGCGCGGCGATCTCGTAGAGCCGCACGTCGTCGGGGTGCACCAACGCGCTGACCTCGCCGAACGCCAGCATTTCGTCCTTGGGTTTCAGGCCGAGAATGGCGAACATCGACTGCGACCAGAAGATGCGCCCGCGCGCCAAGTCCCAGTCCCACAAGCCGCAGCGGCCGCGGTTGAGCGCAGTATCGATGCGGCTACGCACCGTTTCATAAATGACATCGGCCTCGCGGGCGCGGGTGGCCTGCCAGTGGAACGCGAAGCCGAGGATGAGAACGACAAAGCCGGTGGTGGCGGAGAGTGTGACGGTCAGCGTGGTCAGCGAGCGCCAGGACGACAGTGCGGCACCGCGGCTCTGCACGGCGGCGATCTGGCCGAATGGGGCGTTGAGCATGCGAACGGTCGCCAGCGCCAAGGTGCCATCGGGCAGCGATATTTCCAGCACCCCGGCGCTGGCGCCGAACGTGGTGAGCGGCTGGGTCGGCCCCAGAATGTCGATCAGCCGGCGCCCGATCGCGCCGTCGAGTGCCGGGGTGACAGCAGCGACAATGCCATCTTCATTGGTGAGGAGAAATGTGCGGCCGGATACTGTGGCCCAATTCGGGAGGACGTTGGCCAGCAGTTCTTGCGGGCGGTGCGCCGCGTCAGCGCTATCGTTGAGCGGACGAGCCAGCCGCCCGGCGGCGATATCGGCGACGGCGTCAAGGGCGTAGATCATTTCGGATAGCGTCTGGCGGCGGTGATCGAGCACCTGCACCACCGCGCCGACGCAAATCGTCGCGAGGAATGCGACGATCAGCACCGGTACCGCCCGCCGCAGTAGCGGCTCGGCGTTCAAGAGGCGACGATACGCCGGTTTGGCAATCGACTGGGCCAACCCCTTGATGGAATCAGAACGCGCAGACGCACTCGCCACACCGGCGCGCGCCATTCAGGCCTCCGTTCGGATTGTCCCCGTCCACCCTGTCCGGAAAGTCGCATCTCTCCGAATCACTTTCGATTTGAATCGATGCGACAACTCTTGTCGAGAGTCTTCGTCAATAAATTTTTAACTGTTGCGAACAGGAATCTATTTCGGCCTCGCGGCGCGACTTGTTGAATCTTTCCGGGCGCCTTTTGAAATTCAGCCCGGCTCAAGCGCGCGCTCGACGATGTCGGTAACGTCGCGCGAGAGGCCCACCGCTGCCTTGATGCGCCGCAGCGCGGCTTCAGCCTTGACGCGGCGAGGCGCGTCCATGGTGCGCCAGCTACGAAACGCGGTGGCGAGCCGCGAGGCAACTTGCGGATTTTTCGGGTCGAGCGCCAGCACGATGCCGGCGGTAAATTCGTAGCCGGCGCCATCGGCGCGATTGAACTGAGTTTGATTGGCCTGGGCGAACGAGCCAATCAATGCGCGGATCCGGTTCGGATTGGCCATCGAGAAAGCCGGATGGGTTTCAAGCCTGCGGACGCGCTCCAGCGTCGCGGTTTCCGGGATCATCGCCTGCAGGCTGAACCACTTGTCGATGATCAGCGCGTCGGACGAATAGCGGTCGTAGAAGTCGGCGAGCGCGCGCTCGCGCTCGGGCGTGTCGGTGAGTGACAGCGTGGCGAGCGCGGCGAAGCGGTCAGTCATGTTGTCAGCGGTCTGGTATTGCTGCGCGGCGCGCGAGACAGCGCTGCTGCGGCCGGCGGTTACCAGCAGATCCTGGCAGATGTTGCGCAGCGCCCGGCGCCCGGCGCTGGCGGCATCCGGAGAGTAAGGGCCGGGGACTGTGATGCGCTCATAAATCTGCGTCAGGGCCATGCCCAGGTTTTTGCCGATTTCGGCGCGCAACGCCGTGCGGGCACGAAAAATCGCGTCGGGATCCACGTCGCGGCCGATCTCGCGGGCTAGATCGGCTTCGGCCGGCATACCTATGGCGAGCGCAACGAAGGCTGGCTCCAGCGCCGTGTCGGACAACACCGAGCCCAGCGCGGCGATCAGCTGGGCGTCGCTGCGCTGGGGCTTGCCAGCATGCAGCGCGGCGACATTGTCCAGCAAGCGCCGCACCGCCAGCGCCTGGATTGCCTGCCAGCGATTAAACGGATCGCTGTCGTGGGCGGCCAGAAAACCGAGGTCGTCTGGCGTCAGGTCGGTGGTCAGTTTGATCGGCGCGGAGAAATTGCGGTTGCTCGAGACCACGGGCCGCGCCGCGATATCGGTGAAAACGAAGGTCTCGATTGGCTCGGTCAGCAGCAGCACGCCGCGCTCGACCGGTTTGCCGTCCGTCAGCCGCAATGGCAGATCGCGACCGTCCGCTCCGACCAAGCCGGTGACGAGAGGAATGACCATCGGCTCCTTGACGGGCTGGTTCGGCGTCGGCGCCAGTGTTTGAGTGCAGTCAAGTGTGAGCGTTTTCGCCTTCGCGTCGTAACGGCTTGTCACCGCCACTTGCGGCGTACCCGCCTGCGAATACCAGCGCATGAATTGCGTCAGGTCGGCGTTGCCGGCGTCCGCAAAACATTTGACGAATTGCTCGACGGTGGCAGCGTGGCCATCGTGGCGCTCGAAATAAAGATCCATGCCGGCGCGGAATTTTTGCCGGCCGAGGATGGTCGCAAGCATGCGCACGACTTCGGCGCCTTTTTCGTAGACGGTGCTGGTGTAGAAGTTGTTGATCTCCTTGTAGGCTTCGGGGCGCACTGGATGCGCCAAGGGCCCGGCGTCCTCGATGAATTGCGCGTTACGCAAGCCGCGTACGTCGCCGATCCGTTCGACCGTGCGCGAGCGCTGGTCGGCGGAAAATTCCTGATCGCGAAAAACCGTAAGGCCTTCCTTCAGGCAAAGCTGAAACCAGTCACGGCAGGTAATGCGGTCACCGGTCCAGTTGTGGAAATACTCATGTGCGATGACGGATTCGATGCCGGCGAAATCGGCGTCGGTCGCGGTATCGCCGCTTGCCAGCACGTATTTGTCGTTGAAGACGTTGATGCCTTTGTTCTCCATGGCGCCCATGTTGAAGTCGGACACCGCGACGATCATGAAAATATCAAGATCGTATTCGCGGCCAAAGGCTTGTTCGTCCCAGCGCATGGAACGCTTGAGCGAATCCATCGCATACGCGCAGCGGTCTTCTTTGCCGTGCTCGACAAAGATGCGCAGTACCACCTCTCGGCCCGACATCGTGGTGAACTTATCTTCGATGTGCGCCAGATCGCCGCCGACCAGCGCGAATAGATAAGATGGCTTGGGGTGCGGATCGCGCCATAGCGCGAAATGCCGGTGGCCGGGCAGTTCACCGGATTCCACCAGATTGCCGTTCGACAGCAGTACCGGCGCCTCGGTCTTGTCGGCCTCGATGCGGGTCGAATAGACCGCCATCACATCCGGCCGGTCCGGGAAATACGTGATGCGGCGGAAGCCTTCGGCCTCGCATTGGGTGCAGTAATTGCCGCTGGTGCGGTAAAGGCCGGAAAGCTGGGTGTTGGCGGTCGGATCGACCAGTGTCTCGATCTCCAGCCGGAATGCGCGGCGCGGCGGCTGCGCAATGGTCAGGCTATCGGGCGTTGCCGCGAAGTTCTCGGCTGGAAGCGCCACGCCATCGAGCTTGAGCGAGACCAGCGTCAGCCCGTCGCCCTCAAGCATCAGAGGCGCCGCAGGCGCGTCGGGGTTGGGCTTCAGTCGCAGTGTCGCACGGACTTTGGTCTGGGTCGGATGCAGCGAAAATTCGAGGTCGACCGTCTCGACCAGCCAGTCGGGCGGGCGATAGTCGGCGAGGCGAATAAGCTGGCCGGTTTCCGTGCGCATAAGGTTCGATTTAGGGGTTCGAGGCGGCGAATAAAAGGCGGTTAGCGTGAGGGTTCGGCGTGGCCGATTACCCGCTTAACGGCGGGCGACCTGCGGCGCAATTCGCGCTCCACCTCATCAACCTGCTCGTGGACGCTCTGCACCGGCAACGCCGGATCGACCCGGCAGTGAAAATTGACGATCTCACCGTCGTCGGTTTCGCGTACCCGCACGTCGTGGATGTCGCGAACGCCAAGACTTTGCGCGGCAATTTCGGATAGCGCGATCTCCACGGCGCGGACCCGCTCCGGCGGCGCCTCGCGGCCGCGCGCTTCCTGCGGTTGCAGCGGCTCGATATGGCTTTCAACTTCGACCTCGGCGCCCAGTTCGGCCTTGATCGCGTCCTCGAGCCCGTCCGCGATCTCGTGTGCCTCGGTGAGGGATAGCGAACCATCGACTTCGAGATCGAGGGCCACGGCGAGTTTGCCGCGAATTCTCATGCACGGTCACGTGGTGCACGGCCAGCACCCGGTTACGCGCGATCACCATCACGCGATCGAGCACGGATTCGCTGTCGAGCGCCACCGCCTCGGTGATGACGGTGACCTCGCAGTCCGGCATCTGCTGCCGGATCGCCCCGGTAAGTTCGGTCTTGAGCGCATCGACCCGGTCGAGCGGTAGCGTACGACTCACGGCGACGGCAAGTTCGACGAAAGTTCTGTCGCCGGAGCCTCGCGCGCGCACCTGGCGGACCGCTACCACTCCCGGCACGCGCTGCGCGATCGCAGTAATGCGTTGCGACGAACCGACGGGCGCGACGTCGGTGAGCGAATAGACGGTGCGCTTGCCGAGTCGCCAGCCGGCGATGCAAACCAGCACCGCAACGACGAGGGCTGCGATTGCGTCGGCCCAAGGCATGCCGAAATGAACACCGGCGAGGCCGATCAGCACGGCGAGCGACGACCACAGGTCGGAACTGAAATGTAGCGCGTCGGCTTCGAGTGCGTGACTTGACGTCTTTTTGGCGGTGCGGGTAAGCGCGCGAGCGCGGAAGAAGTCGACGACGATCGACAGGGCGATCACGCCGAAAGCCCAGACAGTGGCCTGGACCTCGGCGCCTTCGTGGTGACGAAGCCGCGAGATCGCCTCGTAAATCACCGCCGCCGATAGAATAAACAGCAGCGCGGTTTCCGCCAGCGCCGAAATACTTTCGATCTTGCCGTGACCGTATTGGTGCTGCTCGTCGGCCGGCTTGCCGGACAGCCGGATCGCTACATACGTCAGAATGGTCGCGCCGAGATCAATGAGCGAATGGCCAGCCTCCGACAGTATGCCGAGCGAGCCCGTCGCGACGCCGACCAAGGCCTTGGCGATCGTCAACGCCGCGGAGGCGGCGATCGAGGTCAGCGCGACTTGTTCTTTCTCATGTTGCACCGGGGGCCTTTAGGCTTCCCCGAAAACCCCGTCAACTCAGACACATCGAATGACAGCGGAGCCACATTTTCACCCCGAGCCGGTTGGCTTTCTGTTAAAACGGCGTGAGAAAAAAATCTTGGCCAACTATCAGGCCGCCAGGGAGAGAACGTCATGCGTCTCGTCAATTTGCTGCTGATCGCCGTCATCGGCCTGGCTCTGCCGGCTGCCGCGGGTGCCGAGGACTTTCCAAGCCGGCCGGTCAAATTAATCGTGCCATTCCCGCCCGGTGGCCCCAACGACATCATCGCGCGCGTGGTCGCGCAAAAGATGTCCGAACTGCTCGGCCAAACTATCGTGATCGACAATCGCGGCGGCGCCGGCGGCGTGGTCGGTACCGACGCCGTGGCGAAAGCGGCGCCGGACGGCTACACCATCGGCGTCGCGAGCGCCGGCGCGATCGCGATCAGCGCCAGTCTGGTCGAAAAAGTGCCCTACGATTCCGCCAAGGACCTGACTCCGATCACGCTGGTCGCGACGGTCCCCGAATTGCTGGTGGTGCCGGAGTCGCTGCCGGTCAAGAATTTCGCGGACCTGATCGCGTTGGCGAAAGCGCAGCCCGGTAAGCTCAATTTTGCCTCCAGCGGTCCCGGAAGTATGCCGCACCTGGCGGGTGAATTGCTGAAGATCAACGCGAAGATCGAGATCGTCCATGTGCCGTATCGTGGCGCGGCGCCGGCAGTGAATGATATTCTCGGCGGCCAGGTACAGATGGTGTTCCTCGATACGCCGGTGCTGTTGCCACACATCCAGTCCGGCAAAATGCGGGCGCTAGCGGTGGCTGCGAAGGAGCGCGCGCCGTCGGTGCCGGATGTGCCGACTATGGGCGAGCTGGGTCTCGCCAGTGTCGACGCTGAAAACTGGTACGGCATGGTCGGCCCGGCTCATATGCCCAAGGACATCGTCGATAAGCTGAACAAGGCCGCAGTCGCTGCCCTCAAGGACAAAAGCGTCATCGACAAGTTATCGCCGCAAGGCGCCAATCTGGTGGGCGATACGCCCGATCATTTCGGCGCCTTCATCAAGAGCGAAATCGACAAGTGGGCTAAGGTGGTGAAAGCCTCCGGCGCCAAGCAGAGCCTGTAAGGGCGCGCCCGATGACTGGACGCCTCGAAGGCAAGATTGCACTCATCGCTGGCGCGGGCTGTGTTGGCCCGGGATGGGGTAACGGCCGCGCCGCCGCGGTGGTTTTCGCCAAAGAGGGCGCCAAGATTTTCGCGGTCGATAAGACGGCCGAGCCGATGAAGGAGACGCTTGAGCGCGTCGCTGAATTCGGCGGCGAGATCACGCCTTATGAATGCGACGTCACCGATAGCAAGTCCGTGGCCAAGATGGTCGAGGCCTGCCTGAAAAAATATGGCCGCATCGACATCCTCCTGAACAATGTCGGCGGCTCGGCGGCGGGCGGGGCGGTCGAGCTTTCGGAAGAGGGCTGGCACGCACAACTCGACTACAATCTCACCAGCGTGTTCCTCACCTGCAAATATGTGCTGCCGGTGATGGAGCGGCAGGGCGCGGGCGCCATCGTCAACACGGCATCGACCTCGGCGATCCGCCATACCGGGGCCAACCAGATCGGCTACGCGGCCTCGAAAGCCGGTGTGGTGCAATTTTCTCGCGTTACCGCCGTCGAATACGCCACTAAGGGCATTCGCGTGAACACCGTGCTGCCGGGACAGATGCACACGCCGATGGTGGAAGCGCGGCTCGCCGGCCAGCGCGCCGGCGGCGATGTCGAAGCGCTGATCAAGCAGCGCATCGCGCGCATCCCGATGGGCTTCATGGGTGACGGCCGCGACACCGCCTATGCCGCGCTGTTTCTGGCCTCCGATGAGGCGCGCTTTATCACCGGCGCGGAAATCGTGGTCGATGGCGGCATGTCAGTGCGTTGCCGCTGATCTGAGGCTCCGCGACTAGCCGGCGATCAGTTGAACCACTTGGCGAAGATCGTCTGGTAGCTGCCGTCCTCGCGACTGATGTGCAGCCATTGATCGACGAAGGCCTTCAGGGCCTCGTCCCGCTGCAGCCAATACGCCTTTTCGGAAAAGTCGAACGGCTTGTCTGGGTGGACGGCGCACAGCACGCCCGGATGCAGCTTCTGCTGATAAAGCGTTTCCGAGGCGTCGGTTATCATCAGGTCGGCCTGGCCCTTAGCAATTTCGTCGAAGATCGTGACGTTGTCGTTATGGACGCGAATATTCGCGCTTTTGAGATTGACGCGCGCAAATCTTTCATTGGTGCCGCCTGGATTGACGACGACGCGGACGGCAGGCTTGTCGATGTCGGCGATCGTGCCGAATTTCGCAACGTCGCCACAACGCGCGATCGGCGTCTTGCCCTCGCGCATGATCGGTGAGGTGAAAAAGCCTTTCTTTTGCCGGTCGAGCGTGATCGAGACGCCGCCGCTGACCATGTCGAAATTATTGGCCTCGAAATCCTTCATCATCGTGGGCCAGCTGGTCTGCACGAACTCGACTTTTACGCCGAGCGCCTTGCCCAGCGCCTGTGCCATGTCGACGTCGAAGCCTTCGAAGGTCGCGACCGCATTGGCTTTGTCGCGATAGGTAAAGGGCCGGTAGTCGCCGGTCATGCCGACGCGCAAAGTGCCGCGGCTGATAATTTCATCCAATCGCGATGCAGGAGCCTGCGCAAACGCTGCATGACTTAATATCAAGCCCGTCAGAAGGGCAGTCGCCGCAAGCCTGAAATGGCGCAACATGGTGTAAGTCTCCAAGATTTTCACCGCTGGTGCAGTCACTTTATCTCTGCGGAAATCGTGTGTCATCTCAGTTGCGTAATCGGGCCGACACCCCTAGGTTCCGCCCGCGAATGATTGGTCTGATCAACGGCAGGTAAAGTGACCAACCGACGTTTCTGCGTGGCGCCAATGATGGAGTGTGATGTTCGAAGAGAAATATCTTTGCAGTTCAATACGGTTAGCTAGGGAAAGTGCTGCTGATGTTGTACCTCTCGTCGTACTAATGCCGGCCTCTTAACCAACGACGACATTTGCATCTTGTTGCCCCTACAATACTCCGCGGCTGGCGATCGGGCCTCCAAATGATTGATTGAGCAGGACAACGTATATGATGATGCGTAGCGGATTTGCGGCCATCCTTATCGGCCTCACAGTGTCTGCTTGCGGCTACAACAGCATTCCGACTGATGAAGAGCAGGCTAAGGCCAAATGGGCAGACGTACAGAACAACTACCAGCGCCGTGCTGATCTCATTCCCAATCTCGTCGCTACAGTGCAGGGCTATGCAAAGCAGGAACGAGAAGTCCTGACCGCGGTGGTCGAGGCTCGCGCGAAAGCGACCCAAGTTAAAATTGATGTTTCACAACTCACCGATCCGGACAAGCTGAAACAATTTCAGGACGCACAGAACCAGCTTTCTGGAGCCCTCGGCCGGCTATTGGCGGTTAGCGAAAACTATCCCGACTTAAAGTCCAACCAGAATTTTCTCGCGCTGCAATCCCAGCTTGAAGGTACTGAGAACCGCATTACCGTGGCGCGACGCGACTACATCGAAGCAGTGCGGGTGTACAACACAGACCTGAAGACCTTCCCGGGAATTCTCTGGGCTGCGACATTCTTCCGTGCCAACAAGCCGATGGCCGAGTTCGCCGCTAACGACACAGCACAGACGCCGCCCCAAGTGAAGTTCTGAAGGCCGGCCAGGTCCGCTAATGATCGTGGGCTACCCATCTACTTGCCCAGGGCGCGGACACCGATTCGTCGCGGCGATCGCAGTGTTGCTGTGGACGGTCGTTGCTGCAGTAGCGGTGACTTTTCCGGCGCTCACTGGCCGTATCGTTGATCAAGCAAATGTCATTTCGGTCGACGCGCGCAGCGCCATCGAGCCAAAGCTCGTGGCTCTCGAAGCGAAATCCGGGATCCAACTCGTCGTTGCCACGGTCAGCTCTCTCGAAGGCCAGGAGATTGAGCCTTATGCCAATGCGTTGTTTCGGAACTGGAAGCTCGGGGAAGCCGCCAAGAACAACGGCGTTCTGCTGCTCGTCGCGCCGAGCGAGCATCGGGTTCGCATCGAGGTCGGCTACGGCCTTGAAGGCACGCTGACCGATGCACTGGCAAAGGTCATTATAACTAATGGGATCACGCCTCGCTTCAAAGCCGGCGATTTCAGCGATGGTATCTCCCGGGGCGTAGACGACATCGTAACCGTCCTTACAACCGATGCTTCTGAGTGGGAAAAGCGTCCGGCATTGCGGCTGGACAATCAGTCAACTCGTGATCCCGTCAACTGGGTCATTTTTCTGATTGTGATCGTCGTTATTGGGCTGCTCATTGCTTCGCCAGGGTTTCGTTGGTTCTTCTTCAACGTCGCACTGAATATTTTAGTTAACTCAGGCAGTTCAAGAGGTGGCAGCGGCGGATACTCTAGTGGCGGCGGTGGATTTTCTGGAGGAGGCGGTTCGTCCGGTGGCGGCGGCGCGTCAGGGAGTTGGTGATGATCATTTCTGCAGCAGACCGTGAGCACATATCGGGCTCAATCCGCGCCGCCGAGGCCAAAACGTCAGGCGAAATCGTGTGCGTTCTGGCTCATTCATCGGCAACCGCCACGGCATTGCCAGTGGTCGTCGCCGCGATGGCTGCGCTTGTGCTGCCTTGGGCACTTGTGACCTTCACGGCCACGCCGGTTTACCGAGTCCTTTCGCTACAAGTCCTGGCATTTGTGATCCTGATTGGCATCCTCTGCTGGCCGCCTATTCGGGTCGCATTGATGCCGCGCAGTGTCCGGCGTTCTGAGGCGCACCGCGCGGCTATGGAGCAGTTCAGACTGCGTGGCATCGCTAGCAAAAAAGAGCGCACCGGCATTTTGATCTTTGTTTCGCTAGCCGAGCGTTATGCACGGATTATCGCGGACGAAGGCATTTCCGCACGGGTTCCCCAGTCGCAATGGCAGGCAGCCGTTGATGCCTTAATTTCGCATACGCGCGATGGCCGCATTGCTGCCGGCTTCGTCGCGGCAATCGATTTGTGCGGGAACGAACTTTCCAAGCACTTCCCTCGCACTGAGGCGAGGCGCGATGAATTGCCCGATCGGATCTACCTGATATAGGCCACTCCGGCGCAAGGCTTACATCCGGGCCGTCCGCCGATTCTGTGGCCAATCTAGATAAATCGGACATGGGATTCGACTATCAAGGTCCTGAAAGAGTCATTTGGTCTTGCAACTGACAGCGATTTGTCGGGAATTTATACAAACGAGTTTTTGCCAAAGCCCTGAAGCGGGCGTTTTAACAGCCGTCTCGAAGCAGCCGCTCGGCGCCAGCAATTTATCGACGCAGGTAGTGCAATTTTTCTATTGGCCTGACGGCCTGGGAAGCATGACAATAAGCCGCGCGCGGGACAGGAACGCCTGCGGTGGAGACGCGGCGGCCATGGAAGTGCGATCACCGACAATCGTCTTGAACGGACGCGCGGTCCGATTGGTTGATGTGCCCGGAACACGGACACTGCTCGACTGGCTGCGCGAAAATCAGCGGCTGGTCGGAACAAAGGAAGGGTGCGCGGAAGGCGATTGCGGCGCCTGCACGGTGGTGCTCGAGGACTGTGACGGCGAGCGCGTCAGGCGTCGCGCCATCAACGCTTGTTTGACCACCGTGGGGCAAGTCGACGGCCGCGGCATCAGGACCGTTGAAGGTCTGCTTCACGATGAAGATTTGCATCCCGTCCAGCAGGCATTTGCCGCCGGTGGAGGAACCCAGTGCGGTTTCTGCACGCCCGGGTTTGTGATGTCGACCTTCGCTTATGTCGCGGAGGGCGGGTCGGTCGACCGTTCCGCGATCCATGACAACCTGGCCGGAAACCTGTGTCGGTGTACTGGATATCGTCCAATCGTTTCCGCAGTGGTTGAGGCAATTGGACAGCCGGCTGGCTTGGGCAGCGAGGCAGAGTCACGGCTTGGAAAACAGTTGCGGTCAGCGAAGGCGGGGCCGTCGGCATCGTTTATGAACGTCGAGTGTGAATTCCATGTGCCGAAAACGCTGAATGAAGCGCTCGCGCTGCGACAACGTTTCGAAGACGCTAAAATTCTCGCCGGAGGGACCGATCTCAATCTCGTAATCAGTCAACGCCGGGAGAATATTCCCGCGCGTCATCTACGTGGGGGACATTGAAGAACTCAAGGTCTGCACCGAAACCGCTGATGGGATCGTGATTGGCGCTGCGGCGACATACGAATCGGCGATGGGCATTCTTGTTCGCGCCTTTCCGCACCTTAAGACATATCTGTCGCGCTTTGGCTCAGTACAAATTTGCAACCTTGGAACGATCGGCGGCAATATCGGCACCGCGTCGCCTATTGGCGACATGTTGCCGGTCCTACTCGCGCTGTCAGCGCGCATTAAGCTCAATTCCGGGTCCGCTGGACCTCGTGAGGTGGCAGCAGAATCGTATTTCCTAGATTATCGCCGAACGGCGCTTCGTTCGGACGAATTGATCGAGGCCATCATCATTCCGAAACTAGGTGAGGGCTGTTCTCTCTATGTCGACAAGGTTCGAAACGGCGTGATCAGGACATTTCGACCGTTTCAAGCGCGTTTCTGTTGGGCAGGACGCACGGCAAAATCAATTACGTGCGGCTTGCGTTTGGCGGCATGGCATCAGTTCCCAAGCGTGCGACGCGCGCCGAGGCGGCACTCCTCGGCCGCGATGTCAACGAAGCGGTTTTCGCCGCCGCCGCTGCAACACTAGCAGAGGAGTTTGATCCGGTGACGGACTGGCGTGGGAGCCACGATTATCGCCTAGCAGTGGCGAAAAGCCTGATGCTGCGGACGTGCTTGCGCGTGCTGCAAGAAGGTTCACCTGATGGCCATGCGCCGTTGGAACTGGACCAGTTATGAATACGAAAACCTTACGGGGCCCCTTCAATAGCGGCGTCAGCACCCCTCAACCCCACGACAGCGCGCACAAGCACGTTGCAGGGTCAGCGGTTTTTATCGACGATATTCCAGAGCCGCAGGGCATGCTGCATGCAGCACTGGTGGTTAGTCCGGTTGCGCATGGAACGCTCGCGCGTCTTGATCTATCTGGGGCGCAAGCGGTGGCTGGCGTAGTCGCGGTCATTTCCGCCAGGGATGTGCCAGGGCAAAACGACATCGCACCGATCGGTAAGGGCGAGCCTCTGTTTGCGGATGGCGAGGTGATCTTCGCTGGACAGCCGGTCGCTGCGGTTGTCGCGCACACCCGAGACCAAGCTTTGGCCGCCGCGAAGCTAGTTGTCCCGGTGATCGGACCATACCGGCGATTGTGACCATTGCCCAAGCGCTGGATCAGCAGTGGTTTGTCTATGCGCGGATGATCCTTGAGGCCGGCACGCCAGTCACCGCGCTCGCGACGCACCGCACCGCCTCCGCGGCAGTTGTCTATGGGAGGGCAAGGGCGCGCTTATCTGGAGATTCAGGTCGCCGTCGCGATTCCAGGCGAGGACGACAGCATCGTCATCAATTCCGCAACCCGGCACCCAACGGAGGGCCAAGTCATCTGCGCCCGTTGCTAGGGCTCGATCTGAATAGCGTGACTTCGACCGCGCGGAGGTTGGGCGGCGGGTTCGGCGGCAAAGAAAGCAATGCGTCGTGGTTGGCGGTATCGCTGCCATCCTTGCGCAACGAACGAAGATGCCCGTCAAAATCCGTCTACCACGTGACATCGACATGATTGTCACCGGCAAACGTCACGGTTTCCTGATTCGTTACAGGTGGCTTCGACAACGACGGGCGATGCTAGCGCTCGAAGCGCCTCTTGCCGCCAACGGTGGTTGCGCGCTCGACCGCACTGCCGCGATGCTGACGCGCGCCGTGACGCTGTCGATAACGGCTGCTGGATTCCCGGCAATCGCCGTGACAGGCGTCGCTGCAAGCCCACACCGTTCGAACGCAGCGTTTCGAGGCTATGGCGGTCAGCAGGGCGACCTGGTGATGGAGGAGTGATCGAGCGGATCGCGCGAACTCTTGGGTTGACCTGCGAGGAGGTGGGCGACGTGAACTCTTATGGCGACGCGACCTCGAACGTGACGCCCTACGGGCAGACATCAAAGACAATGTAGTGGCCCGGTGTGTTGCGCAGGTGCTCGTTGATAGCGAGTGGGGGCGCCGCCGCAAGGAGAAAAAGACCTTTAACCGTACCAGCCGGATCATCGAGCGCAGTCTTGGCCCATTTCCATGAAAATCCGCGGGATTTCACATCAAGGCGATGTCGATCAGGCGGCGAGATGATGGCATCTATCGAGACGGTTCGATCGGCCTCAACCACGGCGGGACAGAGATGGGACAGGGCCTGTTTGTCAAATGGCACAGGTCGTCGCTGAGGTGTCAAGGTCGACATCGACCGTATCGCCATGCCCACGACCTCTACCGGTAAAGTGTCGAACACCTCTCCAACCGCCGGTTCAACCAGCTCGGACCTGAACGGCCGGGCGCTTACGATGCGGCGACCACGTAAGCGAAAGAATGATCGCTTTCGCGGCGAAGAAATATTCGGCGCAGAGGAGGATATCGATTTCCGCGACAATCGCGTCCATATCGGGCTCCGGGTTCAAACAAGGTGCTGGAGTTCGAGAACTCGCCATGGAGTGCTACATGGGCCGCTCTCGCTCTCCTCGACTGGTTCCTACAAGACGCCCGATCTCGACTGGGACGGCGCCAAGATGCGCGGTATAAGACCGTCTTTTACTTTCCTACGGCGCGGCTACCGCCGCGGTTGCAGTCGATTCGCTCGCCGGGGAGATGCGGGTGTGCAAGTCGACCTAGTGCAGGATTGCGGCCGGCCACTGAGCCCGCTAGTCGATTTCGGGCAGTCGAAGGCCGCTTCGTCCAGGGCTGGGATGGCTCATTCACGAGGAACTGTAGTGGTAGGCCAAGGGCCGGCTTCGTCCGGTCGGACCCAGTACTCACAAATTCCGGGTAGCCGCGACATACCGGACGTATATAATGTCCACATTCTTGAGAACGCGCCGGCACGGGCCGCGACGGTATTCGCTTCCAAGGGGATTCGCGAACCGCCATTCATTCGCGACCGCGATCTGGACCGCCTCCAAGGATGCTATCGGCAGCGGCGTCGATCACCGCGTGCCGGAGACGGTCGATATCCCGGCAACCCCCGAGCGTGTCTTTCACGCCATGCCGAGCGTTCGCTCCACCGTGCGTGACGGTGGGCGCGCCGGCAACTCCTGGACCCATGGCAGCCACAACACACCCGGATTGAGTCATTTCTGCTGCACTGGTTCTCCGGATGCCGCATCCGCGCCCGAGCCGCTGGATATCCTGATCGAAGGCGATCGCCTTGCCGCGCGTCCACGCCCGGCACGGTGGTTCGACGCGAGCGACGATGTGGACGGCCATCCAAAGCTCGTCATACCCGGGCTCGTCAACGCGCGTTACCACTCTCCCGCGTGCTTTGCCGCGGCATGTTCAAGGATATTGCGCTCGAAATCTGGATCGCCCTCGCAATGATAACCAAGCCGATCTGCGACACGTGGGGTACGGCTGCGCACGCTCGCGGAGCGATCGACGTCTGCAGAACCGGGATCACCAGGTGCAGGACATGCTCGGTTGCGGTCCCGGGCTCAAGTCCCGCGTCGAGGCGGCGATCCAGGCGTACACGGATGCCGGCATTGGTTGCTTCTCGCTCTGCAAGTTGGCAACCCCCGCCAATCGACTGCCTGCCGGGTATTCTCGAGGCCCTGCCGGCGGAACTTGCACCGCTGCTATCGGCGACGCCGCCGGAGACAGGCCGCATCCTTGATTTCGGTCGTCCGTGCTCTCTGCCTCTGGCGACCGGCTGAGCTTCGGCATCGCGCCGGGTTCGCCGCAGCGATGCCGTTCGACTTGATGAGCGAAGTCGCGGCCTGTCGGCACGCTACGCCCTGCCGCTCTTTACCCACGTCAACGAATCAAAACTTGCAGGTTTATTTGGCGCAAGCGCTTTATGCCGATTACGGCGGTGCGGTGCTGGACTACCTCGAAGCGACGGGTGCCTTCGACAGTGGGTTGTACATTGCGCACGGCATATGGTCCAGCGACGAGGAGATCACGCGAATTGGCAAAGCAGGTGCGCGGTTGCCTCTGTCCGACCAGCAATCTTAAACTTAAAAATGGCATCGCGCCGCTGCGCAAGCTCAAGCGAGCGGGCGTACCGCTCGCGCTCGGCGCCGACAACACTAGCGCTGGCAATTCCCAGAATGTGTTCGAGGC
>CAWHOK010000004.1:0-220925 GCA_963830995.1 uncultured Alphaproteobacteria bacterium
CATGAGTTCGCTCGCTCTTTGAGAGCCACGCAAGAGGAGGTGGCGAAGCGTTAGAATGCGAGCAAAACCGTAAAGGTGCCGTTAACCGGTTGGATCGCAAAGGCCGCGGCGTTGCAGGGCTGCGAAACCCTTGACGGCGCCCGCCGCCTTGCCCATTCTGCCGCGCCATGAACGGCCTTAACCAGATCTGCGGCATTTGCCGCGAGATTATTCGCTAGCGCACCACGCTGGCTGCGGCCGTCTTTTCTCCATCGAGATCAAGGACGCCCGGCCAGCAGGCCGGGACGTGTCCTATGGAGCTCAAGCTCTACGACACGCTGACGCGCGAGAAGCGGGCGTTCGCGCCGATCGATCCGGCGCGCGTGCGCATGTATGTGTGCGGGCCGACGGTCTACGACTTCGCCCATATCGGCAACGCGCGGCCGGTGATCGTGTTCGACGTGCTGTTCCGGCTGCTGCGCCATCTCTACGGCGCCGACCACGTCACCTATGTGCGCAACATCACCGACGTCGACGACAAGATCAACGCGCGCGCCGAGGAACCGAGCGCCGCGAACGATGCGATCCGCGAGCTGACCGAGGAGACCTACGCGCAATTTCAAGGCCGACGTCGACGGCGCTCGGCTGCCTGCCGCCGACCGTCGAGCCGCGCGCGACCGAGCACATCGAGCGAGATGCAAGACGCTGATCGAGCGGCTGGTCGCAGGCCGGCCACGCCTATGTCGCCGAGGGCCACGTGCTGTTCAACGTGCCGTCGATGCCGGACTACGGCAAGCTGTCCGAAGCGCTCGCTCGACGAGATGATCGCCGGCGCCCGCGTCGAGGTCGCGCCCTACAAGCGGGACCCGACGGACTTCGTGCTGTGGAAGCCGTCAAAGCCCGGCGAGCCGGCCTGGCCGTCGCCGTGCGGCATCGAGGCGCCGGGCCGGCCCGGCTGGCACATCGAATGCTCGGCGATGTCGTGGAAGCATCTCGGCGAGACCTTCGACATCCACGGCGGCGGCATCGATCTGGTGTTTCCGCACCACGAGAACGAGATCGCGCAGTCGCGCTGCGCCTTCCATACGCGGCGTGATGGCGAACTACTGGATGCACAACGGCTTCCTGCAGGTCGAAGGCGAGAAGATGTCGAAGTGCGCTCGGCAATTTCGTCACGATCCATGAATTGCTGAAGGATTGGCCGGGCGAGGTGGTGCGGCTCAACATGCTGCGCACGCATTATCGCCAGCCGATGGACTGGACGGTGCAAGGGTCTGGAAGAGAGCTGGAAGACGCTGGACGAGTGGTATGCCTTCGAAGCTGGCGCGCGATGGCACCGATTCAAGAGGTCGGGCGACGGTCGCACCAGCGGTACTTGATGCGCTGTGCGACGATCTCAATACGCCGAAGGCGATCGCGGAGCTGCATCGAACTTCGCAATGCGGCAGTTCACGGTGACGCGAGTTGCTGCATCAGGCGATCTTGATGCGCTCGGCTTCGATCTGCGTCGGCATCTCAGAACAGCGCCGCATGAGTCAGCGACCTGTCGACTGACCGTCGATCACGGACAAAGTCGACGAGCTGATTGCACGCGCGCAACGCCGCGCGCGCCAAGAAAGATTTCAAAGAATCCGACCGCATCCGCGACGAGCTCGCCGCCATGGGCGTCGTGCTGAAGGATTCCAAGGACGGCACCACCTGGGAGATCGCGCGATGAGCGCGCGAAGCCGCATCCCAAGCTCGCGCTGCGGCCGTATGCTGCCGGACGACGCGCCGCTGCTCGGAGATCTTCCGCGCCAGCGTCACGGAATTGACCGGCGACGACTACACCGAGGCGCAGCAGGAGGCCTGGGCTGCCGCCGCCGACGACGAAGCCGCGTTGCCGGCAAGCTCGCCAAACAGTTGACGCTGGTCGCGACGCTCGGCGGCTCGCCCGTCGGCTTTGCCTCGCTCGACGGCACCGACAAGATCGACATGCTCTACGTCCATCCGGCGGCCGCCGGGCAGGGCGTCGGCCGCCATGCTGGTCGACGCGCTGGAGAAACTCGCCGCCGCGCGCGGCGCCGACAAGCTCATCGTCGATGCCAGCGACACCGCGCGCGGCTTTTTCGAGAAGCGCGGCTACGTCGCGCAGCAGCGCAACACCGTCACGCTCGGCGACGAATGGCTCGCCAACACCACGCTGCACAAGCCGCTCGGCGGCGGCGAAAACGGGAGCGCCTCATGGACAAAGCCCGACACCCCGTTCCCGCGCCACTGGCTCTATTACATCGTGCTCAAATACGGCGTGCTGGTCGCGCGCCGTCGCTGGTCGCGCTCTATGTCTTCTACTGGCTGATCGTCGAGCGACACGCAATGGCCCGCGAGCGGCTCTATCTGTTCGACACCACGCTGCGCGACGGCGCGCAGACGAACGGCGTCGATTTCACGCTGGCCGACAAGCTGGCCATCGCGGCATGCTCGACGAGCTCGGCATCGATTATGTCGAAGGCGGCTATCCCGGCGCCAATCCGACCGACACCGAATTGTTCGTCGACGGATCGCAAGCTCGCGCACGCCACCTTCACCGCCTTCGGCATGACGCGCCGCCCCGGCCGCTCGGCGTCGAACGATCCGGGGCTTGCCGCGCTGCTCGAGGCGAAGGCCGACGCGATCTGCTTCGTCGCCAAGGCCTGGGACTACCACGTGCGCGTCGCGCTGGAGACGACGGACGAGGAAAACCTCGCCTCGATCCGCGACAGCGTGCGCGCCGCCAAGGCAAAAGGCCGCGAAGTGCTGCTCGACTGCGAGCATTTCTTCGACGGCTACAAGGCCAATCCGGAATACGCGCTGGCCTGCGCCAAGGCCGCCTACGACGCAGGCGCGCGCTGGGTCGTGCTGTGCGACACCAACGGCGGCACGCTGCCGCACGAGGTCGAGCAGATCGTCGGCGAGGTCTGCAAGGTCATCCCCGGCGAACATGTCGGCATCCACGCCCATAACGACACCGAGCAGGCGGTGGCGAATTCGCTCGCCGCGGTGCGTGCCGGCGCGCGGCAGATCCAGGGCACGCTCAATGGCCTCGGCGAGCGCTGCGGCAACGCCAATCTCGTCTCGATCATCCCGACCCTGATGCTGAAGCCGGAATTCGCCGACAAGTTCGAGATCGGCGTGTCGGACGACAAGCTGCGCGAGCTGGCGCATGTCTCGCACACGCTCGACGAGATGCTCAATCGCGCGCCGGACCGCCACGCGCCTTATGTCGGCGAGAGCGCCTTCGCCACCAAGGCCGGCATCCATGCCTCGGCGATCATGAAGGACCCGGCGACCTACGAGCATGTCGCGCCGGACGCCGTCGGCAACCAGCGCAAGGTGCTGGTCTCGGACCAGGCCGGCAAGATCCAACGTGCTCGCCGAGCTCGAGCGCATCGGCATCAAGGTCGACAAGGACGACCCGCGCATCGCGCGCCTGCTCGAAGTGGTGAAGGAGCGCGAGGCGATCGGCTATGCCTATGAGGCCGCCGATGCCTCGTTCGAACTGCTGGCGCGGCGCATGCTCGGCAAGGTGCCGGATTATTTCGACGTCGACAAATTCGACGTCAATGTCGAGCAGCGCGACAACGCGCAGGGCGAGCGCGTCACGGTGTCGCATGGCGGTGGTCAAGGTGAAGGTCGACGGCGAGCTGCTGATCTCGGCGGCGGAAGGCAACGGCCCGGTCAACGCGCTCGATCTCGCGCTGCGCAAGGATCTCGGCAAGTATCAGAAATACATCGAGGGGCTCGAGCTGACCGACTATCGCGTGCGCATCCTCAATGGCGGCACCGAAGCGGTGACGCGCGTGCTGATCGAGAGTCGGGACGAGACCGGCGAGCGCTGGACCACCGTCGGCGTCTCGCCCAACATCATCGATGCGTCGTTTCAGGCGCTGATGGATTCGATCATTTACAAACTGTTAGGTCAAAAGCGCCGGCGTGATGCGCCGATGAAGTCGAGATAACTCAGCGATCTGGAACGTGTCTGCTGCGCCGCAACACACTTTTATTTGAGATTTATTGAGTAACGCCAGTCGCAACTTGCCACGGAACCAGCCTGTTTTCGGCGCGTTATCGCCTCGGATGGAAATAAGGAGGGCGGCTCATGACCATGTTCTTGGCGGGTATCGCATCGACCTTCGCCTTTTCGGCGTTGGTGTTTCTCCTGTTGGTTTGGCGCGCTCCCGCGATGAACCAAGACGGCAGCTATGTCCGCCGTCCGGTCCGCTCCCGCGTGCACGAGCCGCGCCGGCGTCATCGCTCAACGGTCGCGCACGCGTAATTCGTTCGACGTCATGATGAAATAGAGGGCGTCGCCTAAAGGCGGCGCCCTTGTCGTGTTAAACTGGCGCGATGATCGACCATGTCTCCATCGCGGTACGCGACCTTAAGGCGGCCGAGCGGTTCTACACCGCGTTGCTCGCCCCGCTCGGCATGACGAAGTTGCGCGACGTGGCCGGATGCCGCGATCGGCTACGGAAGAAATATCCGGAGTTCTGGATCAACCGCCGCTTGAATATGCCGGCGCTGCCGGACGACAGCGGCGCCCACGTCGCGCTTCGCGCTGTCGGACGCGGCGGCTGTCGATGCGCTTTCACGCGGCGGCGCTTGCCAATGGCGGCGAAACCGACGGCGCGCCCGGTTTTCGCAAGAAATACAATCCGCGCTATTACGCCGCTTTCGTCCGCGACCCCGACGGCAACCGCATCGAAGCGGTGACTTTCATCGAGGCCTGAGCATTAAAGCTGCTCGGCTTTGGCAGCGGTCAGCTTTTTCTCGGACTTCCGACACGGCGCAATCGCCATTTGCAGCATCGGCAAAATGTCGGCGACCTTGTCGGCCACCAGCAGATCGAACTCAAGACCGCCGCGGATGAATTGAGTCTGCTTCATGTGATCGAGCAGCGCGCAGAGCGGCTCCCAGAACTTCTCGATATTGGCAATCAGGATCGGCTTCTTGTGCCGGCCGAGTTGCGCCCAGGTGCACTGCTCGACCAGTTCCTCCAGCGTGCCGATGCCGCCGGGCATCGCCACGAAGGCGTCGGCGTGCTCGAACATCTTGCGTTTGCGCTCATGCATGTCGCGCGTGACAATCAGGTTATCGACGTCGCGCTTGGCGTGCTCGCGCTGCACCAGGAATTCCGGGAATGATGCCGGTCGTCGTCGCCGCCATGTTCGAGCACGGCGCGCGCCACTTCGCCCATCATGCCGACCGCGCCGCCGCCATAGACGAGGCCGATCTTGTTCTCGGCGAGGGTCTTGCCGAACTCGCGCGCCGCCTTGATGAAGGCGGGGTCGGTGCCGGGACCGGAACCGCAGTAAACGCAAATTTTTCGGATTTTATTGTTGGTCTTCGTGTTGCCTTTCATGGCCTGCATGTGGAGGACGCGTGTGACAGCGTCAAGGCGTGCCCGGCAAAGCGCCGGAAAACCGCTGCGGCAGCGCCCGCTCGGGGTGATAAGCGGCGGAAAACCGCCTATATGATTCGTCTCAGATGAATGCCGATCCCCACCATCCCGCCAAGCCGCGGGTTTCCGCCGACCGCGGCGCGCTGCTGAGCACGCTGGTCAATCTGTGGCCCTATATCTGGCCAACCGACCGCGCGACCTCAAGCGCCGCGTGCTCGGTCGCGTTCCTGCTGCTGCTGGTCGCCAAGCTGGCGACCATGGCGACGCCATTCACCTTCAAATGGGCGACGGATGCCTTGAGCGGGCAGGGCTCGGCCCCGGTCGCGGCGAACGAGTGGGTCGCCTGGGTGATGGCCGCGCCGATTGCGATGACGATCGCCTATGCCGGCATGCGCATCCTGATGGCCGGCCTGACGCAAGTGCGCGACGGCATCTTCGCCAAGGTGTCGATGCACGCGGTGCGGCGGATCGCCTATCCGCACCTTCATCCACATGCACGAGCTGTCGCTGCGGTTTCACCTGGAGCGCAAGACCGGCGGCCTGACGCGTGTGCTGGAGCGCGGCCGCAACGCCATCGAAACCATCGTGCGCATGGTAATCCTGCAGCTCATCCCGACCATCATCGAGCTTGCCATGATTGTCGGAGTGCTGTTGTGGCAGTTCGACTGGCGCTACGTCGCGGCGATCTTGGTCACCGTCACGATCTACATGATCTACACCTATTACGCGACCGAATGGCGGATCGGCATTCGCCGCAAGATGAACGACAGCGACACCGACGCCAACGTCAAGGCGATCGAACTCGCTGCTCAATTACGAGACCGTTAAATACTTCAGCGCCGAGCAGCGCGAGGCGTCACGCTACGACCGCTCGATGGCGCGCTACGAGGACGCCAGCGTCAAGGCCTATACCTCGCTCGCCGTGCTCAATGCCGGGCAGGCAGCGATCTTCAGCGTGGGCTTGGGCGCCGCGATGGTGATGTGCGCGCTCGGCATCAAGAACGGCACCAACACGGTGGGCGATTTCGTGCTGATCAACGCCATGATGATCCAACTCTACCAGCCGCTGAATTTCATGGGCATGGTATATCGCGAGATCAAGCAGGCGCTGATCGACATCGAGATGATGTTTTCGATTTTGTCGCGCGAGGCGGAGATCAAGGACGCGCCCGGCGCGCCGCCGCTCAAGGTGTCGAGTGGCCATATCCGTTTCGAGAACGTGCGGTTTTCCTACGATGCCGGAGCGGCCGATCCTCAAGGGCATCAGCTTCGAGGTGCTGGCAGGCCGCACCGTCGCGGTGGTCGGGCCGTCCGGCGCCGGCAAATCTACCATCTCGCGGTTGATCTTCCGCTTCTACGATCTGTCGGGCGGGCGCATCACCATCGACGGCCAGGACATCCGCGCCGTCACGCAGGAATCTTTGCGGCAGGCGATCGGCATGGTGCCGCAGGACACCGTGCTGTTCAACGACACCATCCGCTACAACATCCGGTACGGACGTTGGGCCGCGAGCGACGCCGAGGTCGAGCAAGCCGCGGCGCTCGCGCAGATCGACGACTTCATTAAGTTGTCGCCGAAAGGCTACGAGACCGAAGTCGGCGAACGTGGACTCAAGTTGTCGGGCGGCGAAAAGCAGCGCGTCGCCATTGCGCGCACCATCTTGAAAGCGCCGCCGATCTTGTTGCTCGACGAAGCAACCTCGGCGCTCGACAGCCACACCGAAAAGGAAATCCAGGATGCACTCGAGCGGGTATCGCGCGGCCGCACCACGCTGGTGATTGCGCACCGCCTTTCCACCATCGTCGGCGCCGACGAAATCATCGTGCTCGAGGCGGGCGAGATCGTCGAGCGCGGCAGCCATCAAAGCCTGCTCGCCAGCGGCGGGCTTTATGCCAGCATGTGGAACAGACAGCGCGAGGCGGAAGCGGCACGCGAGAAACTGGCGCTGATCGGCGAAGAACCCGCCGCTCCCAACCGCAATCCGCCCGCGTTGGATGATGCTATGATGGAGGCTGCCAACGAGCCGGCCATGCCGTCAATCGACGCTGCGGAGTAGAACTTAATGTCGATCCTCAATTCGATCCGCGCTCAGGCAGTCCCGATCACGCCGGAAGGCTATCCCTTCATCGGCGCCTTCGCGTTCGCCAGCCTGGTCCTGTTCTGGGCGTGGACGCCGCTCGGCTGGATCGGCACGGTGCTGACGATCTGGTGCGTGCTGTTCTTCCGCGACCCGCCGCGGGTGACGCCGGTGCGCGACGGCATCGTGGTGGCGCCGGCCGATGGCCGCATCAGCATGGTCACCTCGGCCGCGCCGCCGCACGAACTTGGCCTCGGCGACAAGCTGCTGCCGCGGGTGTCTATCTTCATGAGCGTGCTCGACTGTCACATCAACCGCGCACCGTTCGCGGGCCGTATCGAGCGCATCGTTTATCAGCCGGGCAAGTTCTTCAACGCCGACCTCGATAAGGCGAGCGCCGACAACGAGCGCAATTCGCTGGTGATCGCGTCGGCGAACGCGCGTATCGCGGTGACGCAGATCGCCGGCTTGGTGGCGCGGCGCATCGTCTGTTACGTACGGGAAGGGCAGACCATCGCGGCCGGCGAGCGCTTCGGCATGATCCGGTTCGGTTCCCGCCTCGATATTTATCTGCCGGAAGGTGTGGTGCCGCAGGTCGCGGTCGGGCAAACCGCGATCGCCGGCGAAACCGTCATCGCTGATCTGCGGGTGGCGGACAGCGGGCGCGCGTTCCGCGCCGGTTAACGCTGCTGCCCGGGACGATTTCGCCGCCGTGGCGGCTGGGCCCGCAACCGACTATATTCATCGCATGGTATTTCCGCCTTTTGACCCAAGCCGTTCGGCTGAAAAGCGCCGGCGTTTCCAGCCGGTGCCGGTGCGCACCTTGCTGCCGAATATCATCACCCTGCTGGCGCTGTGCGCGGGCCTGACCGCGATCCGCCTGGCGTTCGAAGGCCGCGGCGAGCTGGCGCTCGCGGCGATCGTCTTTGCCGCGCTGCTCGACGGCATCGACGGCCGCATTGCTCGCCTGCTCAAGGGCACCTCGAAATTCGGCGCCGAGCTCGACAGCCTCGCCGACTTCGTCAATTTCGGCGTCGCTCCGGCGCTGATCGTTTATTTCTGGGGCCTCAACGAGCTCAAGTCGGTCGGCTGGATCGCCGCGATGGTGTTTGCGATCTGCTCGGCGCTGCGGTTGGCGCGCTTCAATGTGATGATCGACGATCCGAACAAGCCAGCCTGGGCGGACAATTTTTTCACCGGCATTCCGGCGCCGGCCGGCGCCATCACGATGTTGCTGCCGATCTATCTCAACTTCCTCGGCCTCGCCGCCAACATCGTGGTGATCTGGCTCACCTTCCTCTACACGCTGTTCATTGGGCTGCTGATGGTGTCGAAACTGCCGGTATTTTCCGGAAAGCGGGTCGGCAAGCGAGTGCCGCCGGAAATGGTGCTGCCGGCCTTTGTCGCCATCGTGTTGTTCTTCGCGCTGCTGATCAGCTACCCGTGGCAAGTCCTCACGCTGGGGACGTTCACTTATCTCGTCTGCCTGCCACTCGGTTGGCTGTCCTACAAGGAAAATCAGCGCAAGGACGCGGCTGCCGCGCAGGCGGCCGCTGCGCCGGCGGCGCCGAGCGACGTGGTCGCGCCGCTGCCGGGCGAAACCACCGATCAAACCGGCGAGCGGCCCAACCGGCTCAACTAGGCCGGCGCCACCCATCACGATCTTGCGCGTTGACGGCGCTCGCAATGCCATCCGACGATTGCCATAAGCACGATAAGTGAAACCGGGGCCTAGACGGCTACTCGGCTTTTTGCGCGGGGAGCGGTGCCGTTCCGGCCGGCATGGTTGCCGGCGCCGGGGCCAATTGCGTTGGAGCAAAGCTGCGGATGCGGCAGTCCAGGCAGTCGGCAGTGCACTGGCTGGTTTTTTTGGACGGGCAATGATTGCAGACCGGCTCACACTTGTCTGGATCGTCGGTTGTGGTCGTTTTGGGCGCTGACAACGAAGGAAGCGAGCTCGCCGCAACGACCAAGCCGGCCAACAGCAGCGCGAGCGCCAACGAGTGGCGGGTTATCACATACCTGCGGTTACGGCCGCGCACGTCATGTCAGTCCTTGAAGTCGATGCACTGCGCAACCCCGTTAATTTTGCAATACTGGTGCGACGATCCGCACCGGTCGTCGGATATTTCGACGACCGTCCCATTAAGCCGGCAATCATGGGTCGCGAGCTTCGACACGCCACGAATGGGTTTGACAGCGATGGGGCCTGTGGTTTTTTTTGCGCCGGTCTGCTTCTGCATTTCCGACGAATTCCCCTGCGCCAGCACGGTAGTCTTCACCGCTTCCGTTGCAGAAACCGAAAAATCAAACGCGAGCGTCGCAAAGATCAATGCTGCTATCGCGAGTATCGACGATTTCAGGAGCATGTGTTGTCTTCCCCTCGTTTGGCTTCCGGACAGATCGGCCGCACGCCATTTTCACCCGTGAATGTCAAAAGCAGGCGGCGCCGAAAGCTTTTGTTCTCCGATGATCGTGTGCTCATGCGGCCAAGTCAATGACGCCTGCCATTTGCCACACAGGCGGCATTTCCGCTCGTCGCTTTCAGCTTTATGGCGTGGCTTTGCCGTTGAGCAATTGGGTGCCGAACGGATAGCCCGGCATCAGATCGTAGGGGTGCGCCCAGCCCGGCAGCGCCTTCATGCGGTCGAGAAACGCGGCAATCGCCGGATGGTCCTTGCGGATATCGAAGCCGAACTCGTCCGCCGGAAAGTAGAGATAAGCGCACATCGAGATGTCGGCGATGGTCGGCCGCTCGCCGAGCAAAAACGGCGCCTTCTCCAGCCGTTTGTTGACGATGCCGAGATTGTTGTCGATGCGGCCTTTGAGGAATGCCAGCACCGCCGGATCGCCGGCCGGCTTGGCCAGCACGCGCAGGAAGCGAAACGGCCCGAGGAAGCCGTTGACCTTCTGGTTGTCGAACACGATCCAGCGCAGCAATTCCAGTTCTTCCTTCTCGCCCTTCGGCAGAAATTTTCCGGTCTTGCGCGCCAGATAGGTGAGGATCACGGCCGACTGCGTCAGCTTCTTGTCGCCGTCGATCAGTACCGGCACTTCGCCCATTTCGTTGGTGCTGGTGCGGAATTCAGCCGTGCGCTGCACGCCTTTGCTGAAGAAATCGACCCACATCGGCTTCCAGTTGGCGCCGATCAGATTGAGCATCAGCGCGGCGCGATAGGCGTTGCCGGATTGGGCAAAACAGAGAAGTTGATAGTCGGACATGCGAATTTCCCGGAAGGCTGAATAACGTGGCGGGCGAGATTAGCCTGCCGGCGCGGGCTTTGTCCCGGCCATTGGCCCCCAGCGTCAGCGCAAAAAAAGACCGCCCCGCGGCGGTCTCTCTGAAATCCGATCGGGTCTCGGTCAGGCAGCCGCGATAGCGGCCCGGCTCTTTTTGGTCCCGCGATACGCAAACAAGCCGAGACCGAGTAAGCCGCTGAGCAGCATCACCCAGGTCGACGGCAGCGGAGTCGTCGCGGCGACGAAGCCGGTGACCAGGAACAATTCCGAGCTAATGCCGCTCGCGGCATTTGATGTCGCCGTGGAAAGACCACCACTAGAGGTCCAATAGAACTCGTTGCCGGAACCACCTGCCTGTTGCAGCACCAGATAGTAGGTGCCGGCCCCAAGGGCGACGTTGCCCGTCGAAAAACTGTAGATCGTCATGTTCCAACCCCTCGGGACAGTTGTTGGCGGGATAGGTGTTAGGCACGGTCGTAATCGACCAATCCACATTGCTGACGGTGAACCCGCGGGGGGATTGGACTCCGAAGGTAGCGCCGGTCATGATCGAGTCTTGCGACAGTGTGAAAGAATCAGAAACCGCACTACTGGCAAGGATGCTCCAGCCCACGGTGTCCATCGGGCCCGTTATCGTACAGCACCGCGGCCGGTACCGGTTGCGACAGGCCAAATAATGCGACGGCGAAAGCCGCGCCGCGAAAAAATCCGGTGTTCATCGAATTGCCCCAGAATTCCAGAGCCACACCGACCTTCTGCGCCAGCGGCAAGACGAAATCCAGACACCGCGGATAGCCCTACCGCGTCAGCGTTATCGGCGTGCCGGCGGTGGAGCGGCCGTCGAATTTGCCCGAGGCGAAATTAAGCTGCGCCAGCAGCTCGCCGTCCTCGTCCGCGATCGTCAGCGCGGCTTGCTCAAGCATCCAGCGGCGGCTGCGGTAAAGACCGGCCGGACAACCGCCTTCTGGCGACACGCCGCCTTCGTGCGCGCCAGCGCCGCCGCTGAAATTGATTCCGCAAGGAGGCGCGTTCGGCGCCGACAGTATCCAACGGCCCGCCATGCTGTCCAAAGTTGCCACAGTGCCGTCCTTTGTGTCGAGCGTAGCGGCGCAAGCCGCCAGCACCCAACCACAGGCCGCTACCGCCGCGATGCGTGGCCCACGCATTCCGGCACGCCTCACTTCATGGTCGGGATGACGAACTCGGCGCCTTCCTTGGTGCCGGACGGCCAGCGCTGCGTCACCGTCTTGGTCTTGGTGTAGAAGCGAACCGAATCCGGGCCGTGCTGGTTGAGGTCGCCGAAGCCGGAGCGTTTCCAGCCGCCGAAGGTGTGATAGGCGAGCGGCACCGGGATGGCGAAATTGACGCCGACCATTCCGACCTGCACGCGATTGGTGAAGTCGCGCGCGGTGTCGCCGTCGCGGGTGTAGATCGAGACGCCGTTGCCGTATTCGTGCTCGGACGGCAGCCGCACCGCTTCCTCGTAATCCTTGGCGCGCACCACCGAGAGCACCGGGCCGAAAATCTCTTCCTTGTAGATCTTCATTTCGGGTGTCACGTTGTCGAACAGGCAGCCGCCGATGAAATTGCCGTTCTCGTAGCCCTGCATCTTGAAGCCGCGGCCATCCACCACCAGCTTGGCGCCTTCCTTGACGCCGGTATCGATGTAGCGGCGCACTTTGTTGAGCAGTTCCTTGGTGACCATCGGGCCGTAATCGGCCTGGGTATCGGTCGACGGGCCGATTTTGAGCGCCTCGACGCGGGGGATGAGTTTCTTGACCAGGATGTCGGCGGTCTTCTCGCCAACCGGCACCGCGACCGAGATCGCCATGCAGCGCTCGCCGGCCGAGCCGTAGCCGGCGCCGATCAGCGCGTCGACCGCCTGGTCGATGTCGGCGTCGGGCATCACCACCATGTGGTTCTTGGCGCCGCCGAAGCATTGCACACGCTTGCCGTGCGCTGCGCCTGTCGAATAAATATATTGCGCGATGTCGGAAGAGCCGACAAAGCCGATCGCCATCACGCGCGAGTCGGTCAGCAACGTATCGACCGCTTCCTTGCCGCCATTGACGACATTGAGGATGCCCGGCGGCAGGCCGGCCTTGAGGAAAATTTCCGCAATGCGCATCGGCACGGTGGGATCGCGCTCCGACGGCTTGAGGATGAAAGCATTGCCGCAGGCGATCGCCGGCGCGCATTTCCAGAGCGGGATCATCGCCGGGAAATTGAACGGTGTGATGCCGGCAACGACGCCGAGCGGCTGGCGCACCGAATAGAGGTCGGTGCCGGGACCAGCGCTTTCCGAATACTCGCCCTTCATCAGATGCGGGATGCCGCAGGCGAATTCGACCACCTCGACGCCGCGCTGGATGTCGCCCTTGGCGTCAGCGAAGGTCTTGCCATGCTCGGACGACAGTATACGGGCGAGCTCGTCGCTCTCTTTGGCGATCAGCTCGAGGAATTTGAACATCACCCGGGCACGGCGCTGCGGGTTGGTGGCCGCCCATTCCGGCTGCGCCGCGGCAGCGTTGGCGATGGCCGCCTCGACGTCGGCCTTGTTGGCGAGAGCGACCTTGGCCTGCACCTCGCCGGTATTGGGATCGAACACGTCGCCCTGGCGGCCCGAGGCGCCTTTGACGGCCTTGCCGCCGATGAAGTGGCCGATCTCACGCATGACGTCTCTCTCCCAAATTTCTGCCGCGGTTTTGGCCGCTATTTGGCTGGATTCTTACAGGTTTCCCCGGATGGGTCATCCTGCGTTTTCACACTCGGTTAGCCTTTACGGCTCTTTAAGCCGCGCCGTCTAGGGTCGAAACCGGGCAAAGCGCGCTTGGCGCCGCTTTGAGTGCGTGGCGTTGCGTGGGGTTCCAGAATGGACATTACAACCAGTCTCGGCCTGCTGGCCGGCGTCGGCGTCACCTGCCTCGTCATCATGATGGGCGGCGACCTCCACATGTTCGTCAGCGAGCATGCGGCGATCGTCATCTTCGGCGGCTGCTTCGCTGCGACCCTGATCCGCTTCCCGCTGTCCTCCATCAAACACGGCCTCCCGCTGGGCGCTAAATTCGCCTTCACGATGCGCCGCATGACCCAGCGCGAACTGGTCGAGGAACTGGCCGGTCTGGCTGAGATCGCCCGCAAGTCGGGTCCGGTCGGGCTTGAAAAGGTCGAGATCGAGGACGCGTTCCTCGCTAAGGGCATTCGTTTTGTCGCGGACGGCTACGACAGCACTTTTATTCGCGACAATCTCGAGCGCGACCGCGACAACTTCCTGACCCATCTCGACGAGGGCCAGAAGATTTATCGCGCGATCGGCGATTGCGCGCCCGCCTTCGGCATGATCGGAACGCTGATCGGCATGGTGCAGATGTTCGCCAACATGACCGATCCTTCCAAGCTCGGCCCCTTCATGGCCGGCGCCTTGCTCGCCACCTTTTACGGCGCGGCGGTCGCCAATCTGTTCTGCCTGCCGCTGGCCGACAAGCTGCACCTCAAGCTGGTCGATGAAGAGATCAACCGCACGCTGATGATCGACGGCATCCTGATGATCCGTGAAGCCAAGAGCCCGACGCTGGTGCGCGAGATGTTGTTGGCTTATCTTCCGGAAAAGCACCGCCATACCGAAGACGAAGCGGCCGAGCTGGCAGCGGCCTAGCGCGGTCCGGATTTCACCATGGCGCGGCGCAAAGAATCTCATGCAGGCGGTCACGGCTGGTTCGTGACCTTCGCCGACCTGATGGGGCTGTTGGTCAGCTTCTTCGTGATGCTGGTCGCCTTTTCCACGCAGGACCAGCAGAAACTGCAGGTCGTCGCCGGCTCGATGCGAGAGGCTTTCGGCGTACAGGATCGCGTGCGCTATTCCGGCATCATCGAAGTACTCGGACTGCCGACCCGTCCCAAGCTGAAGAACGCCGCGGTGGTCAATCCCGAAGAGGCGTCGGCAACGCCGACGCCCGATGACAATGACCGCCAGCGCAGCTATGGCGCGCGCTTCAAGAATGACGCCAAGTTCTCGCTGGCTTCCGCCTCGCTGCGCCAGGCCTTGCAGGAAATGCCGGAGATCACCGAAGCGTCCAAGCACATCATGGTCGAGGAGACCAAGCAGGGCCTCAACATCGAGATCGTCGATCAGGACGGTCGCTCGATGTTTCAGGACGGCGCCAAGGATCCCAACGAGCGCACCCGCAAGCTGATTGCAAAGATGGCGCCGGCGCTCAAGGCGATGCCGTTCCGCATTGCGATCACCGGCCACACCGCCGCCAGCAAAGTTCCGCCGCGGCCGGGCTATGGTCCGTGGGAACTGTCGGCCGACCGCGCCAATGCGGTGCGCCAGATTCTGGACGCGGAGGGTGTGCCGCCGGGTCATATTTTTATGGTCGCCGGCAAGGCCGATACCGAGCCGCTATTCGCGGACAATCCGTTCATGTCGCCGAACCGGCGAGTCACCATCACATTGATGCGGGAAGAACCGCCGATTCCAACCGACTTCAAGCCGTGAGCCGCCGCTAAACGTTGTTCGACAACTTGTTTTTGTCCGGAAACGCCGGTGTCCTCGCCGCCGCGACGGTGTTATAAGGCCCGCCTTTCAAGGGCCCCGGGCGGCACAACCTGCATGAGCGATCGCGTGAATGAGCCGGGCGGAGGGACCGCGTCCAATGGCGCGGTCCAAGACACACCGCCTAAATTCGTCGCCCTCGCGCTTGGCAGCATCGGCGTCGTCTATGGCGACATCGGCACCAGCCCGCTTTACGCGTTCCGGGAGGCTGCCATTGCAGCGAGCGACGGCACCAATGAGGTAACTCGCGAGATTGTGTTGGGCGTGCTTTCGCTCATTCTGTGGGCATTGATCATCGTCGTCACGCTCAAATACGTCCTGATTTTGCTGCGCGCTGACAATAACGGCGAGGGCGGCACGCTGTCGCTCACCGCGCTGGCGTCCCGCGCGCTGGGGCGGCGTTCGGCGCTGGTATTCGTGCTGGGCGTGATCGGCGCCTCGATGTTCCTCGGCGATTCCGTGATCACGCCGGCAATTTCGGTGCTGTCGGCGATCGAAGGCCTCAAGCTGATCAACCCGACGCTGAGCGAATACGTGGTGCCGCTCGCGGTAGTCATTCTGTTCGTTCTGTTCGCCGCGCAAAGCCGCGGCACTGCCAAGGTCGCTGCGCTGTTCGGCCCGATCATGGTGGTCTGGTTCGTTTCGCTAGCGATCGCCGGCGCGATGCATATCAACGAAGACCCACATGTGTTGCTGGCGATCAATCCGTATTACGGCGTACGGTTTTTGTTCGACCATAGTGGCATCGGCCTGGTGACGCTTGGCGCAGTGTTTCTCTGCGTCACCGGCGGTGAGGCGCTTTACGCCGATCTCGGCCATTTCGGCCGCAAGCCGATTCAGATCGCATGGCTCACTCTTGTCTTGCCATCACTGCTGATCAACTATTTTGGCCAAGGCGCCAAAGTACTGGCCGACCCGATGGCGATTGAAAACCCGTTCTTTCGCCTGGTGCCAGACGCGCTGTTGCTGCCAATGGTGGTGCTAGCAACCGCGGCAACTGTGATCGCCAGCCAGGCGGTGATCACCGGCGCCTATTCGCTGGTGCATCAGGCGATCCAGCTCGGTCTGCTGCCGCGGCTCGCCATCCTGCACACTTCGGCATCCCATGTCGGGCAAATTTATATTCCGCGCGTCACGGTCGCCTTGCTGGTCGGTGTTTTGCTTCTGGTGGGATTGTTCCGTACATCGAGCGCGCTGGCGTCGGCTTATGGCATTGCGGTCGCGACCACGATGGTGGTCGACGGACTGCTGGCATTCATCGTGATCTGGAAATTGTGGAAGTGGAAACTTTGGCAAACGCTGTTGGTGATTCTTCCTTTGATCATCGTCGACGTCACGTTCTTCTCCGCCAACTTTCTTAAATTGTTCGAAGGCGCCTGGGCGCCGATCTTGTTCGGTGCGACGATGGTGCTGCTGATCCTGACGTGGCGACGCGGGACCCGGATTTTGTCGGACAAGACGCGCCGCACCGAGGTGCCGATCGACACCCTGTTCCGCAGTCTCGCGAAAAAGCCGCCCCACACGGTGCCGGGCACCGCGGTGTTTCTCACCAGCGATCCGGATTTCGCGCCGACCGCGCTGCTGCACAATCTCAAGCACAACAAGGTGCTGCACGAGAACAACGTCATCCTCACCATCGTCACCGCCGATACGCCGCGCGTGGCGGAAGAGGAACGTGTGCGCATCACGCCGGTGTCCGAGCATTTCAGCAAGGTGGCGCTGAAATTCGGCTACATGGAGCAGCCGAATGTGCCGAAAGCGCTGGCGGTGGCGCGCAAGCTCGGCTGGACCTTCGACATCATGTCGACGTCGTTTTTCTTGTCGCGGCGTTCGCTCCGTCCTGCCGCTCATTCCGGCATGCCGCGCTGGCAGGACCGCCTGTTCATAGCCCTGGCGCGCTCGGCCAGCGACGCCACCGACTTCTTTCAGATCCCGACCGGGCGGGTTGTGGAAGTCGGCACCCAGGTCACGGTGTAGACGACGGTCTGACCTGCTAAGAACGCGGGCCATCATCACCGCCAATGACGCTACCGACTATTTCCAGATTCCGACCGGGCGAGTGGTTGAAATCGGCACCCAAGTGACGGTTTAATCGCGTCCGCAAGGAAAGGCTGCATAATGACTGACGGTGCCGATCAACGGCAGGTGCACGATTTGACGGCGGCGGAGGTCGCCCGCGGAGTTACCGAGGGGCGTATGCTGCTGGTCGATGTCCGGGAGCCGAACGAAACGGCGCTCGAGAGTTACCCCGATGCCGTGCATGTCCCATTGTCGAGCTTCGACCCGTCCACCATTCCTGATCCGGCCGGTAAGCAGGTCGTGTTCGCCTGTCGCTCCGGCAAGCGTTCGGTCACCGCATCGCTCGCCGCGCAGGAGCAGGGCTATGCTTACGACAGCCATCTCGCCGGCGGCATTCTCGGATGGAAAGCCGCCGGCTTGCCGACCAAGCTTGGCTAATTCAGCCAGTTGAAGCGGTAATTAAAGCCGAGCTTGATCATCTGCGTGCGGAGCTTGACGTCTACCGGGCCTGTGACCGCCAGTGTACCGGTCGCCGTCAGCAACTCGGTGATCGAGCCGAACCGCATGTAGTCATATTCAAGCTTGGCGGACCAGTTGTTCCAGAGGGCGTATTCGAGACCGGCGCCAAGCAGCCAACCATGGCGATTGAAGTTGCCGCTGACCGTACCGCCGATGCCGTCATTGCCAGCCCATTTGTCGCGGGTCCAGGCCGCGCCGCCTTTGACGTAGAGCAGCGCACGATCGAAAGCGTAGCCGAGCCTGGCGGCGGCGGTGATGAAATAGTCGTTCTTGAGGGAGAGAGTGCCACCGAATAGCGGCGTTTCGATTTTGACGTTGGAGAATGAATACTCGCCTTCGAGGCCGACGACGAAGTTGCTGAATTGATAGTTGTAGCCAAGTTGTGCGCCGCCAAGGAAGCCCTTGGCGTCAGCATCGCCGCCGCCGAGGCCGGTAGGATCGGCGCCGGTGAAATGACTCCAGCCGTAGCCGGCATGAGCGCCGACATAAAATCCGGTCCAGCTAAAAACCGGTGCAGGATTGTAAAGCGGCGCCTTGTAGATGGGCCGCTGAGGCAGATCGGCCGCCAAAACCATTGAAGAGACAGACGCCAACGCGACAAACGCACCCACAGCCAGCAGAACGGTGCGGCGCATGTTTGTGCCCTCGATTATATGAAATCTCCAACCAACTCGCGAACGGCTACCTGATTCTTGGGTCCGTTCCACGCGAAATTCCGGGGGAAACCGTTCGGCGGCGGAGTGAGTCCGGTTTACAACAGTCGCCTTGTGCCGGTTTTTGGCTTTCAATAGTGATTCGCTCGGATCTCTTCGGCGCTGCCACATGACCTTTCCAATGCACTTTCGGCATTTTGCCGCAGCCTTGACCGCCGTGGGCTGCCTGGTTCTCACAAACGGCGCGTTCGCCCAGCAGCGCTTCGTCAATGTCTACAACTGGTCCGATTACATCGATCCGCGGGTGCTGGAAGACTTCACCAAGGAGACCGGGATCCGGGTGCAGTACGACACCTTCGATTCCAACGATACGCTGGAAACCAAGCTGCTCGCCGGCAAGTCCGGCTACGATGTCGTGGTGCCGACCGCTTATTTTCTCGAGCGCCAGATCAAGGCCGGAGTTTTTCAGAAACTCGACAAGTCGAAACTGCCGAACCTTAAAAATGTTTGGCCGGACATCGCCCAACGGCTAGCGCTCTACGACCCCGGCAATCAATACGCCGTCAATTACATGTGGGGCACCACCGGCATTGGTTACAACGTCAAGGCATTACGCGAGCGTTTCGGTCCGGATGCCAAAATCGACAGCTGGGATATCGTATTTAAGCCTGAGAACCTCGCGCGCTTCAAAGATTGCGGCGTGTATATGCTTGATTCCTCCGACGATATTCTCACCACCGCGCTGCATTACCTGGGGCTAGATCCGGACTCCATTGACCCCAAGGATTTACAGAAGGCGGCGGACCTGGTGATGGCGATACGTCCATCGGTGCGGAAGTTTCATTCCTCGGAATATCTCAATGCGCTGGGGGGCGGCGAGATCTGCTTGGTGGTGGGTTGGTCGGGCGACATCAAACAGGCGCAGAAACGCGCCGCGGAAGCCAAGAACGGTGTCGAGATCGCTTACGCGATCCCGAAACAAGGCGCGCAGATGTGGTTCGACAATCTCGCCATTCCGAAAGACGCCAAACATGTGGCGGAGGCGCACGCCTTTATCGACTATCTGCTGCGGCCTGAGGTAGCGGCGAAAAACAGCAATCTGGTCGCCTATGCCAATGGCAATCTGGCCAGCCAGAAACTCATCGATCCGGTGGTGCTAAACGATCCGAGCGTTTATCCCGATGCGGCGACGATGGCGAGGCTTTACGTCATTCACGCCCACGATGCCAAGACGCAGCGCCTGATCAACCGGCTGTGGACGAAGATCAAGACCGGCCGTTAGCGGCCGCACCATTTTCGTCCCGCCAACGTCGGTGCAGCCAAAGCCATTGTTCGGGATGCTCGCGCACCCAGCCTTCGACCACACTGGTGATCGTCTGCATGGTGCCGGCGACGTCGATTTTTCCTTCGGAATCGCGGGTCGGGTCGATGGCGGGCGTCAGGTCGACGCGAAATTTGTCGCCCGGCAAACGGACGATACGCGCGCCGTGGATCGGACAATCGACCTGGCGGGCGAGGCGAGCGATCAACGGGTTGGCGCGCGTGCGGCGACCGAAAAACGTCACGTCGACACCGCGCGTGTAATATTGATCAACCAGCATGGCGACGTGACGGCCGGCCTCCAGTTCACGCGCAAGCTTGAGCGGCGCGTCGAGCCCGGTTGCCATCAGTTCGCCCATGCTGCCGGCACGAATGCGGGTGATCGCGTCGGCGACCGCGCCTAGATTGGGCCGGCGATACAGCACGATCATGTCGAGCTTATGGGTGTTGGCGACCTGCGCGCTGAGCTCCCAATTGGCCAGATGCGCGGTGAATAGCAACGCAGGCTTGCCATCGAGCCGCAGCGCATGAAAGCGGTCAAAGGTCTCCTGGCTGTATTCAATCTCGCCGGGGCCCGACCCGGCAGGATCGTAGGCTTTGATACGGTCGATCTGCGCGAATTCGGCGGCGACGCGCCCGAGATTGTCCCACACGCCGAGCAGGATGGGTTCGATTTCGGCATCGGATTTTGCCGGAAAAGCGGCTTTGAGGTTGTCGCGACCGGTGCGGTGTTCCGGCAGCCAGGGCCCGACTTTGCGCATCAGCGCGCCACAAATATTGGCCATTCGCTTGCGGTTGGTGTGCCGAAACAAGCGCAACAGGCCGGCGGTCGCATGTCCGGCCGCCGCGTCGGTGAGGCCGAACAGACGAACGCCTAGGCTGTTGGAGCGAGGCATGGCGGGTTAGAAGTGGAGGACAATTTTGCCGAACACCTGGCGGCTCTCGATCCGCTCCAGTCCGCGTTCGAATTCGGCAACCGGAATTTCCAGATCGATGACAGGCAGCAGTCCCTTCGCCATCTTGGCGAGGCTGTCTCGGATATTCCGCATAGAGGCGCCGAACGAGCCGAAGATTTTGTACTGCTGCTGAAACAGCTGCATCAGGTTGAAAGTCACAGTCGGGCCGGCGGTTGAGCCGCAGGTAACGAGACGACCGCCGCGCTTGAGCACCAGCAGCGAGCCATTAAACCCTTCGCCGCCGACATGCTCGAACACGACGTCGACGCCCTTTTTCCCGGTGAGCTTGCGGGTGATCGTCTCGAACCGCTGCGTCTTGTAATTGATGACATGGTCGGCGCCGATCGCCTTGGCCTTTTCCGCCTTGGTGTCGTCGCCGACGGTGGTGATCACCATGCAACCGAGTGCCTTCGCCATTTTGATCGCGACGGTGCCGATACCGGAGCCGCCGGCTTGCACCAAGATCGTTTCGCCGGGCTGGAGCTTGGCATTGTCGAACAGCATGTGTTCAACGGTGGCGAACGCGATCGGCGCGCAGGCTGCATCGCGCAGGCTGACGCTCTGGGGCACCGGGATGACAAGCCGCGCCTCGATGTTGAGGAGATCGCGGGCGAAACCGTCGATATGAAAGCCCATGATGCCGGCGACGTTTTCGCACAAATTGTCGCGACCTTCACGGCAGGCTTTACACACACCGCAGGTTTTCGCGCCGTACATCACTACGGCATCGCCAATTTTGAATTGATTGATACCGGGCCCGACCGCGGCAATTTCACCCGCCGCCTCGACCCCGACCACCAGCGGCAACTGGCGCTTGGCGAAAGCCATGCCGCGGAAACCCCACAGATCGAGGTGATTGAGCGCGACCGCCTTTACGCGGACCTGCACCTCGCCGGCGCCGGGCGGCGGCGGGGTAGGGACGTCGCGCAATTCAAGCTTGCGGTCGCCGACCAAAGTGAGCGCGCGCATCGTGGCTGTCACGCCGGCTCGCGCGCCATTACCAGAGAGACATTCTGGCCGCCGAAGCCGAACGAATTGGAGATCGCATAGCGCACGCTGGCGTCGCGCGCGCTGTTCGGCACCACATCGAGCGGAATAGCGGGATCCGGCACATGATAATTGATGGTGGGCGGCAGCCGGCCGTGTTCCATCGTCAGCAATGTGAACACTGCCTCAACCGCACCGGCCGCCGACAGCGTATGGCCGACCATCGATTTATTCGACGACATCGGAATAATCTTACCCCGCTCGCCGAACACGCTCATGACGCCGAGCGCTTCCATTTTGTCATTTTCCGGCGTGCCGGTGCCATGCGGGTTGATGTAGTCGATCTGATCGGGCGTGACGCCGGCGTCGTCGAGCGCATTGCGCATGCAGGCGATAATCGGCTTGCCATCTGGGCTTGAGCGGGTGCGATGGAAGGCGTCCGCCATTTCACCGCAGCCGGCCAGTACGCCGAGAATCTTGGCGCCTCGCGCTTTGGCGCTGTCCAGGCTTTCCAGCACCAGCGCGCCGGCCCCCTCGGCCATCACGAAACCATCGCGGTTTTTTGAGAAGGGCTTCGGCGCGGCTTGTGGCGGCGCATTGGCCGTCGACAGCGCAGAGAGCAGGGAGAAACGCACCAGAGACTCGATATTCACCGAGCCGTCGGTGCCAATGCAGAGCGCGGCGTCAGCCTCGCCGCGGCGGATCGCTTCGACGCCAAGCTGGATGGCGGTGGCGCCCGAAGCGCAAGCGGTGGACAGCGAAATGGGCGAGCCTTGCGTGCCAAATTTGCCGGCCAACTCATCGGCAATGCTGCCAAACATGAACAGCTCATTGAATTTCTCGAATCCGCCGCCGGCGCTGGCCCGCACCAGATCGTCATAGCTGACGTCAGCGTTGGCGCCGGACGCCTTGGCGAGTTCGTTGCGCTGCGCCCATTCGACTTCGATCGGCGCGACTGCCAGAAACAGCGGGCCGGGAAATTGCCCCTTCGCTCCGATGCCCGACTGGCTGACCGCTTCTTCGGCGGCGACATCAGCGAACCGTAGCGACAATGCTGGCGCGCAAAGCGGTTCCGTATCCAGGAAATCGACGGTGCCAGCGACCGTGGTTTTAAGCCCGTCGGTTGAAAAGCGCGTGATGGCGCGAATGCCGGATTCGCCGGCGGCAAGCTTTTTCCAGTTGTCGGCCTTGCCGGCGCCGAGCGAGGTGACGACGCCGGTACCGGTAACGACGACGATTGGACGGCCGGATTTGTCGCGCGCGGATGCCATACCGTTCTCCTTATACGGCTTCGACCAGGCTTAGTCCTTCGCCTCGCCAATAGCCGACGCTGGTGACTATCACCTGCTTGAGCGGGCCGTCCATCCGCCGCTCGAAACCCGAGGCGTCGCGAGGCGGAAACAAAGTACCATGGCTCAAGGCGAGAGCCGCAAGCGCCACATTCATGGGAAATTGCGGCTCTAACGCGTGTCCGATAAAGCTGCCGGTGGCGCGCACCGGAATATCGGCATGCTCGGCCAAAAATGCCTTCTCGCGCCCGGTTGCCGGTTCGACGCCACTTGCGCCGGATAGCACCGCAGCCTGATCGGGTTTGATCCTGGCGGCGATGTCCTGCCACATCTTGCGCAGCGCCGGTGCGACCGGGTCCTGCTTGCGGCTGGAACGGCCTGCGGTCACGGCCGTGAGCCGTGCCAGCACTTTGGCATCGCGTTTTTTCGCATGCGCGCGGGATTCGATCACCAGAAATGCGCCCATCGAGCCAACCGCCATGCCGCCGCGTTCGCCGCGTTCCCAGACCGGGGCGTAGCCGCCGCGCAGCAGGGCGCCGCCGAACTCGTACAACATCAGCAGGTCCTTGCGGTCGGCATTGTGCGATCCGCCAACCAGCGCGACCTCGCTTTGACCGGCGTTGACGCGCGCCAGCGCGATACGCACGGCATTGATGCCGGAATCTTCCTCGCCCATAAACGTACGCGATGAGCCGGTAACGCCGTGCACAATCGAGATGTTACCCGCCAACAAGTTCGACAATTGCGCCAGGAACAAAGTCGGACGAATTTCGCTCATCAGTTTTTCGTTCAGCGCAACATCCGGATTTGCGGCATTCGGCAAGGCGGTGAGGATTCCGGCATCCGCCGCGGCGTCTCGCTCGCCGCCGCCGGCTGCCACGATCATGTCGGTACGCGACAGGATGTCGGTATTGCCCTTGATGCCGGCGGAATCCAGCGCAAGCCCGGCGGCGTAAGTGCCGATCCGCTGCCAGGCTTCCATCTGCCTCTGGTCGCCTTTTTTCGGAATTTGCCTGTCCAGGTCCAACGCGACGAGCGGATGATAGGAATAGGGCGCAAAGGTTTTGTCGTCGACCGTGGTCTGACCCGACATCAGCTTTTGCCAAGTCGCCTCCGGGCCTTCACCAAGACAGGAGACAATCCCAATTCCGGTAATGCAGGCCTCGCGCGCGGCGTCGGTCATGATCGCGCACTTTCGGCGAACAACTCTGCCGGGAAATCAATGGCCTTGGCGAAGCCGACCATGGACGCAACGAACTCAGGGTTGGGAAATTCGATCACGCGAAACGTGATGGTCGCACTGCAGATTCGTTTGCCGCCCCGTTCGATCTTGGCCTGCGTCACGGCAAAGCCGGATCCTTCATGGGCAAGGCTGGCGCTGAGGTCGAGCGTTTCACCCGGCTTTACGAAATCCCGCAGCTTGAGTTCCTTGATGCCGGCGAGGAACGGCATGCGCTGGAATTTCTGCACGCCGATAATCAGCCAGCCCGACGTCTGCGCCATCGCTTCGGCCAGCAGCACGCCCGGCATCAACGGAAAGCCGGGAAAGTGACCTTCGAAGATCGTATTTTCGGTGGGTACCGTTGCTTGCGTACGGATAGTGCGCTCGTCGAGTTTGAACTCGACAATTCGGTCGATCAGCTGAAAATACTCCAGGCGCATGTCGCTGCGACTCTGCCCCCGTCAGGCTTTTTTGGCTGCGACCAGTTCATCGACGCGCGCGCTGAGATTTTTCAGAACGAAATATTGCTCGGTTGTAGCTTTGCCGTCGTTGACTTCTTGCGTCCATTGCTCGAGCGGCATCTTGATGCCAAACGCCTTATCGATCGCAAAGGCGATGTCGAGGAAGTCCAGACTGTCAATACCGAGATCGTCGATGGCGTGGCTCTCCGGCGTGATGGTTTCGCGCGGGATGTCACAGGTCTCGGCGATAATATTGGCAACGGTGTCGAAGGTCGAAGACATCGGCAACTCTCTGATTTGTATGGAGTACTAAATGGTCCGGGGCAATTTGCGTGCCGCGCGCGCCTCGGCCCCCGACCCGGCCTTTGAGCCCGCATGCGGTTGGTTGAGCGTATAGCGAAGCAACCCGGCAAGTTCAATGCCGGGCTTTTCGGGGGAAACCGCCGATTTTCGGCGAAACGTGAGCGAGTTAGCGTTCGCGGTGGATGTCCACCGCCGCACAATTGCGGCGTCCTGACATGACGCAGTCCTGATTTTTGCGGTTCGACGCCATGGTGTCGGCGATCCAAACGCCGGCGCCGACCAATACGATCAGGAAGACAAAGGCGGCCACATTCGTCACCATGCGATGGCGGTAATCGTCATGCTCCTCGCCGCCTTCATATTTGCCGAGGTCCGCAACCGCCGGATCGGGCAGGTCGGTGCTACGGCGATGACGAAATCGCAGCAGCCGCCCTCGCTCTTTTGAAGGTTGTTCGCTGTTCATTGCTACGAATTTAACATGATCCCGGCGCCTGGTCACAATCCTTCAGCCGGCGTGGACGTGAGAGGGTTGCCGGCATAGGTTCCGCCGCGGGCGCGTCCTATCTTCCGGGTAGTTTCCATGATCAAGCTGCAATTCATCCTGATAGGAGTCATCGCCGCCGTGCTTGCGGCGCCAGTCCTCGGCGCCGACATCAAGGTTGGTGCACTGCAAATTTCCGCGCCATGGGCGCGCGCGACGCCAAAAGGCGCAATCATCGGCGGCGGTTACATGACAATCACGAATACAGGCATCACATCCGATCGGCTGATCGGCGGGGCCTCGGCGGTCTCCGACAAAGTCGAACTGCATGAAATGAGCATGGATAACGGCGTGATGAAAATGCGGCCGCTCTCTTCAGGCCTCGACATCAAGCCGGGGCAGACCGTCACGTTTAAGCCGGGTGGGCTGCATGTGATGTTTGTCGGGCTCAAGCAACCGCTGACGCAGGGCCAAGCGTTTAAAGTCACGCTGGTATTCGAAAAGGCCGGGAAGGTCGAGGTGGATTATTCGGTCGCCGGCATTGGCGCGCAAGCACCCGCCGACGCCGGCATGAATCCAGGCATGGGCGGCATGAAGCACTGACGTCAGCGCGTCTCGGGAAAGGCCAGCTCGGCGTCCGGCGGTGGCAACATCCGGAACACGTTGAGTGTCATCGAGATCAGTACGTAATAACCCAGGATGCCGACCAGCTCGACCATGCCGGCATCCGTGAGGAAGCCGCGCGCTTTCGCATAGGTGCGGTCGCTGACGCGTTTGGTGCGGTACAACTCCTTGATGAAGTCATAGATCGCGCGTTCGTCCTTTGGCGCCTTCGACGGCACACGACCGGCGCGCAAATCGGCAATGGTCTTTAGCGAAACGCCGGCTTTCTCGGCCATAGGCGCATGCGCGAACCATTCATATTGGGCACGCCACAGCTTCGCCGTGCAAAGGATAGCGAATTCGGATTGGCGCGGCGACAGCGAAGTGCCGTAGCGCACATGCGCGCCCAGTTTTTGCGCCAGGTCACCGAGCACAGGAGCGTGCAGCCAGGCGGCAAAGGGCCCGCGAATGGTAAGCGACTTGCCGCGCGGGCCGGAGCGCAGCGCGTCGACCAGCGCGCGCTGTGGTGCGTTCATCTGTTCTTCAGTCAGCGACGCCAGTCGTGGCGCTGGGCGCTTGGCAGGCATGTCGTGAAATCCCTAATCTTGAGCAGTGGCCCGGAAGGCGCATGACGCGGTGGGCCTCCCGCGCGGGCGCAATCTAACGCATGGTGCGGATGATGCGCTACGAGGGCCGGTTATTTGGCCGGGACGGCTTCGACCGCATCGACCAGTGGCACCGCCTCGATCTCGATGGTACCGCGCTTGACCATGTCGAGAGCGCGGGCGGCGGCGAGCGACACGTCGATCACTAATTTGTCGGTGAATGGGCCGCGGTCGTTGACAACGACAATGACGCTGCGCCCGCTCTTGGGATCGGTGAGGCGCAGGCGGGTGCCGAACGGCAAGGTTTTGTGCGCCGCGGTGAATTTGGCCGGATCGTAGGCCTCACCGGCCGAGACTTGGCCTTTGTATTTGAGGTCGTAATAGGCGGCGCGCCCGGTGAAACCCTTGAGTTGTTCTGGCGTCAAAGTCTGCGCGGTCAATGAACCGGCTGGCAAAGCCACGACCGCAAGAGCGAATACCGCGGCACCACGCATCCACCCTCCCATAAAAGTTCAAAGGCTCACGATACGAGCTTTTTGACTATAGCGGATTCGAGGCGCCGAACCACATGCTACTTGGTGCGCTTGGATGTTTTGGCGCGGTGCGCGTGGCGTTTGCGCTGGATGTGATCGAGCGCTGTCGCGCGCCGGCGGCTTTCATTGTGCAAGGCTTCCAGTTCTTCGTCCGACAGGTCTTCGAGCGCGGCAAAACTGTTCTTCGCGCCTTTCACGCCGAACACCAGTTCCGACAACTTGAGCTGAAGTGACAGGGTATCGCGGTTCTGCGTGTTCTGAATCAAAAACACCATAAGGAAGGTGACAATGGTGGTGCCGGTATTGATGATGAGCTGCCAGGTGTCGCTGTAATGAAAGATCGGGCCTGTTACCGCCCAGACGATAATGACGGCGACCGCCAGGAGGAACGTGACCGGATGGCCGCTTAGGTGCGCGGTGGCCTGTGCGAAATAACTGAATTTTTCATGCAGCGTTGAGGCCAGGCCGTGTTGAGGCTTAGCCGCAGACTTTTTCGTGGCCATGCGCATCCTTTAACGGCCGGGCAATGTGGGCCACCGTTCTAACGTTGCAGAGAGGGAACTCGTTCCATCCGTGGAGGTCAGCGTTTGGTCTTCGGCAGCGCCTGCTTGATTCTCGCCATCGGGCCCCAAGGATCCTGGCGCAATTTCCCGAGCCGCTGCGCCAAATTGAGCACGGTGTATTGGTCGGCGCTTTTTAGTTTGCCGAGCTCGGACCAATCGACCGGCACCGCGACCGGTGCGCCGGCGCGCGCACGTGTCGAGTAGGGCGCTACGGCGGTGGCTTCGCGGCTGTTGCGCAGATAATCGATGAAGATGCGGCCAGGCCGCTTCGCCTTGGTGGCGCTGGCGACGTATTTGTCGGGGCTGTCGGCCGCCATGGCCTCGGCGACGGCGCGACAAAAATCTTTCGCTTCCGGCCACGGCGTCGGCTTGATCGGCAGCACGACGTGCAAGCCCTTGCCGCCCGATGTTTTCACGAAAGTTTTAAGCTTGATGTCGGCGAGCCGCTCGCGCACGTCGCGCGCGGCAGCGACGATGTCCCGCCATGTGACGCCGGGGCCCGGATCGAGGTCGAACACCAGCCGGTCGGCCTTCTCGAGATCATCGGCGCTCGAGCCGCGAACATGAATTTCCAGCCCGCCGCTTTGCGCTAGAGCGATGAGCCCGTCGAGGTCGTCGGCGGTGATCGCCTTATCACCGTCCGGCTCGCGCACCAGACGCAAGAATTTGGCCTCGACCCCGGCGGAGGCGTGCTTCTGGAAAAAGCATTCGCCTGCCGCGCCTTCCGGGCAGCGCACGATGGCGATCACGCGGTGAACCAGATGCGGTTGCATCCATTTCCAGACTTGCGTGTAGTAGTCCGCCAGATCGCGCTTGGTGACGCCGACGTCTTCCCAATAGACACGGTCGGGGTGAGTGAGCCGGACGTTGCCGGCCATCTCATCTGTTTTGCCTTTGGCTTTTGCCGCGGGTTTTGGCGGCGAGGAGCGTTTTGCAGCCCTGCTTTTGCTCGCTGCGGCGGGGAGCATTTTGCGTTCGCGCACCACGTCTTTCGCCCGCTTGTCCTCACGCAAACCCTGGAACGAAGCCTGCCGCACGCGTTCTCCATGGGTCCAGCCGTGGAAGGCGACCTCACCGACGAATTTCGGCGCCACCCACAACGCGCCATTCTTGCCGCGCTCTTCAGCGGGAACCGTTTCGAACGGCGTCTTGTCCTGGCGGATCGCCTTGAGCTTCCTGAACAGGTCGCGTGCAAGTTTGTGGGTGTAGCCGGTGCCGACCCGTCCGGCATACCGCAGGCCGCCTTTTTCATAATAGCCCAGCACCAGCGCGCCGATCGCTTGGGCGTCGGCTGTTGAGGGCACATAACCCGTAACCACGAACTCTTGCCGGTCCGAGCATTTGATCTTCAGCCAGTCGTGGCCGCGACCGGAGCGGTAAGGCGCGTCACCGCGCTTCGAGATGATGCCTTCAAGGCCCATGCGGCAGGCGTGCTTGTGCAGTACTGGGCCGCTGTCGTCGATCGACTCGCTGACGCGCAGCTGGCCGGTTTTGCTGTCACGGCCGAGCAATGCCGTCAGCTGAGCTTTGCGCTCACCCAGCGGAAGCTTGCGCATGTCTTCGCCATTCAGATGCAGCAGGTCAAACGCGTAGAAAGTCATGCGGTCGGTGCGCTGGTCCTTGAGGTCCTGTTGCAGCAGGGAAAAGCTCGACACGCCGCGCTCATCTTCCACCACCAGTTCACCGTCGATCAGGGCCGACTGGGCGCGGACCTTCGCGATCCGCTGTGCAATCGGCTTGAACTTCTCGGTCCAGTCGAGACCGCGCCGGGTCAAAAGTTTCACGTTGCCGTGGTCGAGTCGGGCCTGCAGGCGATAGCCATCGAACTTGATCTCGTGAATCCAGTGGTCGCTTGCCGGCGCTTTCTCAGCGAGAGTGGCCAGCGCCGGTTCGACGAAGTCCGGCAGCGCGGCGGAGCGGCGTGCCGGCATGGCCGCGCGCAAGGCTGCAGACTTCTTTGTCTTCTTCTTCTCAGCCGGATTTCTTTGGGCAGGCTTTTTTTTCTTCGCTGCTGGCTTGCGTTTTGGTGCTCCGGCGGCGATCTCGTCGAGGTCGCGGTTGCTCACGGCCGAAAGTGGCAATTCCTCGAGAATATCCTTGCCTTTGGCGCCGCGCGCCGTGTCGTCCTTTGATTTGATCAGCAGCCAATTGTTGCGCTTTTCGCCCGCCCGGCGATGCATCCGCACCAGGTGCCAATCGCCCTGCAGCTTTTCGCCTTCCAGACGGAAGGTGAGGTGGCCCTTTTTCAGGCCGCGATGCGGATCTTCGTTAGGCTCCCACGAGCCGCGGTCCCAGATCATCACCGTGCCGCCGCCATATTGGCCTTTCGGAATAGTGCCTTCGAACTTGTTGTATTCGATCGGGTGATCTTCGACCTCGACGGCGAGGCGCTTGTCGTCGGGATTGAGGCTGGGGCCGCGGGTCACTGCCCAGCTTTTCATCACGCCGTCGAGCTCGAGCCGCAAGTCGTAGTGCAACCGCGTGGCGTCATGCTTTTGAATCACATAGGCATGGCCGCGCTTGCCATGCACTTTGCCGCTGGGCTCGGACGTCACGTCGAAGCGGCGCTTGGCTTTATAGGTCTTGAGCCCGGCCGCCATTTAGCCCGCCTTGCGTACCTTGCGCTTCGGTGCCACGCGTTTCTTCGCGGGCGCCTTTTTGGCGGCGCGTCGCGAATGCGTTTTGCCGCTGTCGCCGCGCGCGCTCTTTCGCAACGCATCCATCAGATTGATGACATTGCTCGGTCGCTCTTCCGAGACGACCGGCGGCTTCTTGCCGGCGCGCTTGGCCTTGATCAAATCGTTGAGCGCATCCTCATAGCGGTCCGCGAACTTTCCTGGATCGAAGTGGCCCTTTTTCGATTCAAGGATATGCACCGCCAGCTTGAGCATATCGGCCGACACTTTGGTATTTGGGATGTCGCCGAAATAGTCCTTTTCATTGCGCACCTCGTTTTTATAGCGCAATGCCGTAGCCATCAGACCTTTGCCGCGTGGCCGCAGCAGCAACAGCCGTTCGCGGCGGTAGACGACAACGCGGGCCAAGCCCGCGAGCTTTTCCTTCTCCATCGCGTCGCGGATCACCGCGAAGGCTTCCTGTGCGACGTCGTCCTGCGGCACGATGTAGAAAGACTCATCGAGGTAGATACGGTCGACCTCGTCGACCGGCATGAACTCCTCGATCTCGATGGTATGGGTGCTATCCAGCGCGACATTGTCGAGCTCTTCGTCTTCGAGCAGCAGATACTCATTGCCTTCAAGCTTGTAGCCCTTGACGCGATCGTCCTTGTCGACCGGATCGCCGGTTTCAGCATCGACCACTTCATTGCGAATGCGATTGCCGGTCTTTTTATTGATAATGTTGAAGCGGATGCGCTCGCTGGTGGTGGTGGCCGAATACATCGCGACCGAACACGACACCAGTGACAGTTTCAGAAAGCCTTTCCAGTTCGGACGCGGCGCCATAATCGATCCCCTCCAGAGACGCGGTGACACAGGGCAACGCCGCCGAAAAAGCTGCGTTCCACCATAGTTTAGCACGGGAACAATCTTTTGGAACTGACCGTAACGGTCACATAGTCAGGGCTTGAAACAGCCGCGCCACGGCGAAACTGCGGCCCGTTTTCTTTTGCCAAAAATAATGCCGCCGGAAGAAAATCGGGCGGCCGCGAAAAACTTAAACCGTTTGAATCAGCGATTGTGACCGGCCAGCACTGCGCGCGTCGTTCGATCCGGCCCAAAATCGTCGACGCCGTCAATCGCCATCAATTCGGCTAGCCGGGTACGGGCGCGATTGACCCGCGACTTGATAGTGCCAACCGCACATCCGCAGATGTTAGCGGCTTCCTCGTAGGAAAATCCCGACGCCCCGACCAATACCAATGCTTCGCGTTGATCAGAGGGCAATTGCGCAAGCGCCGCCTTGAATTCCGAAAATTCCATGCGACCGTGCTGCTCGGGATGCGATTTGAGCGTCTCGGCGTAGCTGCCGTCGGCGTCCTCGACTTCGCGCCGCCGCTTGCGATATTCCGAACGGAAATGATTGCGCAGGATCGTGAACAACCAGGCCGACATATTGGTGCCGGGCTGGAACGAAGTGATATTGGCGAGCGCCCGCAGCAACGTCTCCTGCACGAGATCATCAGCGCGATCCACGTTCCCGCAGAGCGAGATCGCGAAAGCGCGGAGGCTGGGCACCGCGTTGAGGACAGCTTGGCGGACCGACTCGTCGATCGGCGGCATTAGTGCTTGTCCTTGTTTCCATTATCGAGGCGGTTGATCAGCTCGGCGAAGCGGTCGGGTACGCCCTGGCTGACGACGTCGTCATAGATCGAACGAAGCTGTTGCCCCAGCTTGGCCTGCACATCCCGCGTCAATTTGGCGGAGCTTTTCTTACGCGGATTGGGTTCCATCGGTTTCCCGGGTTTGTCGCGGTCATTCATCGCTCGCTCCCTCGCCGTGCACCGCGATAACGCCGCATCTGCGCAGTTCCCCACCTGTTAGCAGAGGAAAACAACTGGCCCAGCAATTGGTTCCCTGAAAGATGGAACTTTTTTCCGAACGCCGCATTGGCAATCTGCTACGCAAGCACGATATTCGAGCCGGGACAGGGGCCAGGCCGACTACGCGATATCAAATTGAAGCGGGAGGGATTTTTGTCGACATCACAATCAGTTGCCCAGCATCTTCCCTATTTGCGGCGTTACGCCCGCGCATTGGCGGGCGATCAGGCCTCCGGGGATGCCTATGTGGCGGCGACGCTGGAGGCCTTGATCGCGGATCCATCATCGCTGGATGCCGGTTCATCGACACGCGTCGGCCTGTATCGGCTTTTCACCAAAATCTGGAATTCGGTTTCGCTGAACACCAAGGCGACCCCTGCCGAAGACAACCTGCCGGTCGAGAAGCGCCTGGCGCAAATTACGCCAAAGCCGCGTCAGGCATTTTTGCTGGTCGCGCTTGAAGGGCTGTCCGAGGACGACACCGCCAGGGTGCTCGACGTCGACGTTCTTGCCGTGCGCAAGCTGGTAGAGGATTCGGGGCGCGAACTGGCCGCCGAAATCGCCACCGACGTTCTTATCATTGAGGACGAAACCTTCATCGCGCTCGACCTCGAAGGGCTGGTTGAAAGCCTCGGCCACCGTGTCCTCGGCGTTGCCCGCACCCATACTGAAGCGGTGGCGCTCGCCAAGGCCAAGCGGCCCGGGTTGATCCTTGCCGATATCCAGTTGGCGGACGGCAGCTCCGGTCTCGACGCGGTCAACGAAATGCTGCGCTCTTTCGAAGTGCCGGTGATTTTCATCACCGCCTATCCGGAACGCTTTCTGACCGGTGAACGGCCAGAGCCCGCGTTTCTGATCGCCAAGCCGTTCCAGCCTTCCACGGTATCGGCAGTGCTGAGCCAGGCGCTGTTCTTCGAACGCAATGCCAAGCGGCGCGATCGCCGCGTCAGCGCGTAGCGGCGGTTCTAAGAACGCGGCGTCTTTTTCGACAGTGAATAATAGCCGAGCAAAACGGCTTCTATGAGCATGGCGAGCTGCGTGATGCGTGGCTCGTCCAGCACCTCCTCTGTACGAGCGCTTCGTAATCGCCGCGCCCGTGTCGCCACCAGCGCAATGATGCCCGCCAGAGCGGTGACGGCAAACATGCCGCCAATGATGAGATGCGCGTACAAGAAACCCACTTGCGTTTCGAGCGCGAGGGTGCCTACCACGATAAATTGATAAAGTGCGATAAGTCCGGACAGGCCGATCACGGCGGCGGCCAAAACCCGTGACAACAGCCGGCCAATCAGTTGGCTGATCAAATAGGAAATGATTTGATTGAGCCGCATGGCTCGTGCGTCCATCAAATGCGCGACAGGCCAGCGCTATAGCAATCGCCCACATTGACAGTGGAAGCGTTACGCATCGTCATCGCCCTTTTAAAACCCTTGTTCTCAACGCGACGCAGTGGCCAAAGTTCCATCCCGTTTGCCACCGGCGCGAAGAAAAAGGCGTAGCTGGCCGACGCCAACTACGCCTTAAATGGCCGGCCTTGCACGAGGGGGAGGGGGAAATGGCCGGTCGGCTTAACAATGCCTGACGTGGCTGCCGGTTCCGCACCTGCCGCGTGAAACACCGGCACCGTTCGCGCGTTGGCTTTCCGTCATGCGTGAAACATTATGCAGTAAACCCGCCAAAGGCGCCGGCCAAAACGATCCATCGCCGGTTGGTGAGGTCACGCACGATTCGAATCCGCGGCGCGAGCAACTCGCGGTGTTTCAGACCGCGTTGCGCAGCTCGAACGTGACTGTCTTTTCCCAGGATCGCGCGCTGCGCTATATGGTGACCAGCGGCCCGATCTTCAATCACCCGGTCGACCGGGTACTCGGCCGCGATGACGACGTCATCCTACCGGAAAGCACCCGTGCTCATATCGTCGCGCTCAAGCGTGACGTGCTCACCGCCGGCGAGCCGCGCAACTCCGAGGTCTCGGTAGGAGAAGGCGCTTCCATTTGTTGGTACGATCTCCATCTCGAGCCACTGCGCGACCGCGACGGGCAGATCGAGGGGCTCACCGGCGTGCTGGTCGACATCACGGGGCGCAAGCAAGGTGAGGCGCATCTGCGCCTGTTGATGCGCGAGCTCACACATCGTTCGAAAAATTTGCTGGCGGTCATACAGGCGATGGCGCGCCAGACCGCGACGCATGTCGGCTCGGTCGATAGTTTCCTCGTTCACTTCAACGCGCGCGTACAAGGCCTCGCTGCCTCACACGATCTGCTGGTACGCGAAAGTTGGTATGGGGCGTCACTGCACGAACTGGTGCAGGCGCAGCTTGGGCCCTATGTCGATGGGCCAGATACCCAGGTTACCGTCGAGGGCCCCTCGGTGGTGCTCAGCCCGGAAGCGGCGCAAGGGCTAGGCCTTGCCTTGCATGAGCTCACCGCGAATGCTGCCCAATACGGCGCGCTGTCGGTTCCGGATGGCGCCGTTTCAATTAGCTGGAACAAGGACGCGACCGGCGAAGGTCTCGATGTGGTCTGGAACGAACAGGCCGGACCCGCCGTCACCCCACGCAGCAAACGGGGCTTCGGAACCTTGGTGATCGAACACAATCTCGTGCGCGCTCTCAATGCCGAAGTGGACTGGCGCTTCGATCCGCAAGGCGTGCGCTGCGAAATCGGCCTTCCACCAACCCAGGTGGTGAGCGTCCAGTAGCGGCGCTTCATTTGCGTCGGAACCAACCCGCCACTTGCCGGGTTTGCTAGGCAGATCGGAGTTATACGATGCGCGCTTTGACGAGCTATATTTTGGCGGCTTTGATGATCGGCCTGGCGCTGGATTTTGTCGCGCCGTCGGTTGTCCCTGTCGGCCTGTCGTCGAATGTGTGGCCCAGCGCCGAAGGTTCAGCATCGGCCGGCCTCCAGATCGTCAATCGCGCCGCTAAGGCCAACCGACTGCAAGTTTCTGCCAAAAACCACAGCACCCAGACCAAGACAGTACGCGACGTAACGCCGTCGATTATGCCGGCCGCGCGGAAGGTGCCGGACGGCTGCGACCCGGCGTTTAGTCCATTGTCCGCTTCCGCCAGCCTGAATTACGCCGCCAAATGCGTGGCGGAATATTCAATTCAGCGCGTCACTAACGCGTAACCCCAATAAAATCTGTGTTTTTTGACCGGATGGAACTTTCCGGCAACTCTTGTATTGGTTGGGAAGCACCACCATGCGGGAGACCACCCATGACGAAATCCATTGCCACGATAGCGGCTGCAGCGACGCTTGCCGCGGTATTTGCGGCGCCAGTTCCGGCGTCGGCACAGGCCAATCGGACCAAGGTCGGTAATCTGACCTGCGATGTTTCGGCAGGCATGGGCATGATCATCGCTTCGAAAAAGCGCGTCAGTTGCATCTTTACGCCCTCGGAGCGCGGCCCCCGTGAAGTCTATACCGGGTCCATTACTAAATTCGGCCTCGATCTTGGCGCCACCTCTGGCGGCGAAATGGTCTGGGCGGTTTTAGCGCCGACCAATCGACGGCACGGCGCGCTGGCCGGCCAGTACGGCGGCGCTACGGTGGAAGCCACGGTCGGTGCCGGCGTCGGCGCCAACGTTCTGATCGGCGGTTCGAACCGTACCGTCACGTTGCAGCCCTTGTCGGTCACGGGACAAACCGGCCTGAATATAGCCGCCGGTGTCGCCGGCCTTGAGCTGCAAGCCGCTCGCTAAAATCATTTGGTACAACGTTGCTTGGTCGGCCGCCCTGATGGGCGGCCGATTTGTTTCGCGACTTCCGGTATCCCATCACCGCGGCCATAGTATTTGTACGTAGCGCGACAGGGGCGCGTTTCATTCATCCTACACGCCGCTTCGCTAGGCATAAGCTGCGATGCAGCGCCTTCTTCAAACGATCCGTTCGACCGCCGGCACACTGGTGCCCGCGCTTGGACCTTCACCCGGCAACGGCGAATTGCCAGAGGCTCCGTTCGCCTCGGCGGTGCAGTCGCTCAATCTGGCTTTCTTCACCACCGACATGGCGGGCATCATCACGGGCTGGAATTCCGGCGCCGAGCGACTGTTCGGATATTCATCGCAGGAGATTATCGGCTGCGACATCGCGATTTTGGTGCCGATCGACCAGCGCGGCGAGATTGAAACGATCCGCAGCCAGCTTAACAACGGCCAACGCGTCGACAATCTCGCGACCTCGCGGTTGGCTAAAGGCGGGCGGCCGGTCGACGTCATTTGCGATATTTCGCCGATGCGCTCGCCGTCCGGCGAGTTGGTCGGCTGTTCGGCGATCCTGCGCGACGTCACCGACCAGCGGCTGGCCGAAGAATTATTCCGGCTGGCTGTCGAGGCCTGCCCGTGCGGCATGATGATGGTGGACCGCGGCGGTCGCATCGTCATGGTCAATAGCGAGATCGAACGCCAGTTCGGCTATCGGCGCTTAGTCCTGATCGGGCAGCCGGTCGAAATCTTGCTGCCGGTCGATCTGCGCGCCGCGCATGGTCAAATGCGCGCCGAATTCACCAAACAGCCGGTCAGCCGCAAGATGGGCAAGGGCCGCGACATGTTCGGCCTGCGCAAGGATGGCTCGGAATTCCCACTCGAGATCGAGTTGACGCCGATCCACATTCGCGATGGGCTGCTGTTTCTCGGCGTCGTCGTCGATATCAGCGAACGCAAGCAGGCCGAGCAGCTCAAGGATGAATTCGTCTCCACCGTCAGCCACGAATTACGAACGCCGCTGACTTCGATTTCCGCCTCACTGTCGCTTTTGACCGCGAGCGGTGCTGGCGAATTGCCCCCGGCCGCCGCACGGCTGGTCGCAATTGCCAGCAACAACGCCAAACGGCTGGGGCGACTGGTGAACGATATTCTCGACATCGAGAAGATCGAATCCGGTCGTACCGAATTCAGGTATGAGAAAGTCGAGATGCGTTCTGTCGTCGATCGGGCAATGGATGACACCCGCTCGCTGGCGGGCGAGTATGGCCTGGGATTGCGGCTCGACGCGGACTCGGTCGATGCCTTTGTTCATGCCGATCCCGACCGACTGGTGCAGGTCGTTACCAACCTGCTGTCGAATGCCATCAAGTTCTCACCGCGCGACGAGGAAGTCGTAGTCGCCATTTCGCGGCGGGCCTCAACGGTGCGCATCACCGTTCGCGACCACGGACCTGGCATCCCGGATCATTTCAAGCCGCGCATCTTCGACAAGTTCGCCCAGGCCGACGCCAGCGATTCGCGCCAGAAAGGCGGTACGGGACTGGGCCTGAGCATCGTCAAGCAGATCGTGATCCGCCTCGGCGGTACCGTGGGCTTCGACAGCGCGATCGGGCAGGGCACGCTGTTTTGGGTGGATTTGCCGACCTTCGATGCGGCGGAAAGCCGTCAGATAAAAATAAATACAGAGGAGGTCGTCTGATGCCGTTGCGGATTCTCCACGTTGACGACGAACCTGACATTCGCGAAGTCGTCGAGATGTCGCTCGCGCTCGATCCTGAAATCACGCTTAAAAGTTGCGACAACGGTTCCGACGCGCTGACGCAGGCGGCGCAATGGAAGCCCGACATTATTTTAATGGATGTGATGATGCCGGTGATGGACGGACCGGAAACCATGACCCGGCTGCGCGATGCGTCCGACACTGCTTCCATCCCGATCGTGTTTATGACCGCGAGGGCCCAGACGCGCGAAATCGAACATTTTTTGTCGCTCGGCGCCGCTGGCGTGATCGCCAAACCGTTCGATCCATTGACACTGGCCGCCTCGGTGCGGGGCTGTGTGGTCGGGGCAACCCAACAGCCGGTCCCGGTCAGCTGATATTTCGCTCATGAGCGTTATGCGATCGAAGTTTTATGCGGCGTTCGTGCTTATTTTTCTCTGCGCTTCGGCACAGAGCGCACCGCTCGAGCGTTTCCAGGGCTTCAATATCGTCATGACCGATGGATTTCCGTTCGGAAGTCCCTCCGCAGCATTATCAATTGAACACGCGCGCGCAGCAGGCGCCAATGCGCTGGCGATCGTCCCGTTCTTCTGGCAGCCGACGCCGCTCAGCCCCCTCGTCGCCCGTGGTCGCGACATGTCGGATGCGCAATTGCGGGCGGCGATCATTCAGGTTCGGGCGACCGGCTTGAAAGCGGTGGTCAAGCCGCAAGTCTGGATCCCGCAAAGCTGGGCCGGGGCGATCGAGCCGCAAACCGAGGCAGATTGGCAGAGTTGGTTCAGAGCCTATCGGGATGCGCTGTTGCCGGTGGCACAGATTGCTGCGGAAGAAGGCGCAAGCTCGCTAGTGATCGGGACTGAGTTGCGGAAAACATCGCAGCGTCCGGAATGGGACGCGTTGATTGCCGAAACCCGAACGATATTTCCCGGCACCCTGTTCTATGTCGCGCACAATGCCGACGAGGCCGATGGCATTTCGTTTTGGCCATTGCTCGACGCCGTCGGCGTCTCGCTTTATCCGCCGCTCGGCGCCGATACCGACCGGGCGATGCGCAAGGCCGCGATGGATCTGGAAATCGCTCGCGTCATTGCGTTGGCGAGGCGATTTGCCAAGCCAATCATCGTCGGCGAAATCGGGTTGCGCTCGGCGCGTGGCGCCGCAGAGAAACCGTGGGAAAGCGCGGAGGAGCGCGAAGCGGTGACCGATCCGGAATTACAGGCTGCGGTGTTATCAGACTGGCTAAGTGCACTCTACCACCCGCGCATTCGCGGTATTCTGATCTGGCGTTGGTTTACAAATCCGGAGGCCGGGGGCCCGCACGACACCGATTTTACCGTTCAGGGCAAGTCAGCCGAGAACGTCTTGCGTTGCGCCTGGAGCACGGCGTGCGAGGTTACGCGCGGTAGAATTTTCGCACGTTAGAATTTGCGCCACAACCCGAACACCAGGCCATTTTCCTTAAGCGCGTTGCGTCCGCTTACCGTCGCGTAGCCGCCGAACTGCACCGACCACAGTTTCGATAATTCGTAGACCGCGCTGAGCTGCAGCTTCGAGTAGTCGTAGCTGGGAAACTGCGGCCCACCTTCGCCTTCCGATATGACATTGAAGGACTGCGTGAGCAGCCACCACCGCGGTGCCGGCTGGATCGCGAACGTGGCGTCGAGGCGGAATTCGTTGGGCGGCTCGCCGGCGCGGAAGCGATGTGCCGCTTCGAAATTCACGAAGGCGGGCAGGCCGCCGAGCGTAAAGCTTTTGCCCGCCAGCGCCCGCATGTCGACTTCGGGGTCGGTGTAGCCGATCGCCGCCGGGTTCGAACTTTGCGAGGTGCCGGGTACGCGCAACAAGGTCTGCGCGGAAAATACCCAGCCGTCCAATTGCAGGATGCGGTAACGCCCGCCGAATTCGGTATAGCCGACACCGCTGCGTCTTGCGTCGGTTGGCGCGGCGATATCGATGTGCTGCAAGCCGGGCGCCAGCATCAGGGTGAAGGTGTCGCTCAGCCCATATTCAATCAGCGCCTGAGTTTCGAATTTGCGATAGCGCGGCGTCGGCTGGCCGTCACGCGCCCCGTCATAGGCGCGGGTTGCCTCGCTGACGAGGCCGCTGATCGTTACTTGTCCTTGGCCGAATGGCAGAGTCCAAGCGCCGGCCCAGGCCGCGCCGGGGACAATCAACAGCACCAATCCGATTAGCCGTACCGCGCCTATCATCTTCGCCCCATCCCCATTTCCATCCAGTCCCTGCGACCGTCAGACGTGCATGATCAGAACCTGGTTGCCGCCATCGGCGCTGGTACGCTGAACGGTTGCGATAGCTTGGGTGAGCAGGCGAACCCGATTGACCCCGCGGCTGACCCGGCCTGTCACCACCGCGATGCTGGCCGTCATGCGGTCGACGGCGATGGTTTCACGGTTGGTCAGGCCAAGCTGAGCGACCGCGGCTTGCAACGACTGCGCCAGTTTTTCGGCCGCTGGCCCGCCGTAATCCGGCGCAATGACGACCATCAGACCGTTGCGGTAGGACGCCGCCACAACGCCCACCGTTGCCGTGACGGCGCGGATCGCGCGGGCCACCTTACTCTGAATCGCGCGGGAAGCGTGCTCGCCCTGCGCCGAGCGCACCACGTCCAGTCGGTCGATCGCCAACGTAATCACTGAGACCAGTTCGTCGTCGTTCTGCGCGGTGGTCGACGTCAGATAGGCCTCTGCCACCTCGCCGACGAACAGGCCGGTGGTGTCGTCGATCCACAGCGTGGCGCGGCGGTCGCCCCAACTCGAAAGGAATGTCAGCAATTCACGCTCGCGTTCCTGGCGGCGTTCGAGCTCGGCCTTAAGTTTGAGCGCGGCGCGCACGCGGGCGAGCAGCTCGGTGCGGTTGACCGGTTTGGCGATGTAGTCGGTCGCGCCGGACAGAAACGCATGCGACAGGCTGTCCATATCGGCCAGGGAAGTCACCATGATGATCGGGACGTCGCCGTAACGGCCGTCGCTCCGGATGCGGGCGCAGGCCTCTATGCCATCGATATCGGGCATCACAATGTCGAGGAGCACGATATCGATCGGCACGGGCCCGGCGGTGGTTTTGCCGTTGGTCTTGCTGCGCTCGATTTCCAGAAATTTGAACGCCTCACGCGCCGAGGCGGCGCCTCGCACGTCTTTGTATCCGGCACTACGCAGGGCGGCTTCGGTCAGTTCGCGCGAGTCCTCGGAATCGTCGACAACCAGGATGTTGATGCCATTGGCGGCTTGCGCTGGTTTCGGCGGCGCCAGCACCACGCGTGCTTTGGTTTCGGTCGGGGGATGCGTCGTGAGTGTCATGTTTTCATATCCGTTCATAGAGACGCCAGGAGGTATTGCGATAGACGAGGCGGTAATCCGGCCGTCCGAGCCGGAACAGCGAGGGAAAGCTGCGGTTGATGCGATCTTGCTGGCCGGCTGCAGTCTGCGGGTCGGGCACCGCGACGAAGTGTGCGTTGAGCCGTCCGAATAACAGCGCGAGAAAGAATCTCTCATCGCCCGGCGAGAGCAGGCCGACTGCGTCGCCGCGGCCGACCACGACGGCCGGCGCATTGTCGGTATCGACTAAAATGCCGTCACGCCCGGCGATGGCGTGACCGAGATTGAGGGCTTCGAGGCGATTACGGTCGCCTTGCAGTCCGGCGCTGCCGAGCTGGGCCACCGCGCGGGGGTCGACCAGCGCGAGCGCCAGCGCACCACCCAGCCAGCCGAGCGCCAGCAACGTCAACATGCGACCGCGCGGCGCGCGCGCTTCCGGAATGCGGATCAGCATGACGGCGCTCAGCACCGGCGCGGCGACAGCGACGGCAGCGGGGTCGCCGAACCATCCGGTAGCCACGCTGATCGCCGCTGCGGTCACGGTAGCTGCCGCCAGCACGATGGCCGGCGCGACCAGCGGCTGGCGGCGGCGGATGTGCCAGACGGTGGCAAGCGCAAGCGGTGCGCCCAGTGCGAGCGCAATGATGAAGGCAAAGGCGGCATCCAGCGCATCCACGCCGGTGAAGCCGCCGCCGAACAAATCGGTGACGCCTGCGGACCAAGCCGCCAAGCTTTCGGCGGGGGCCGCGTAAAAACTCCAGCCGCTGCCGGGAAAGACCCACGACACATAGGCGAAGGCGGCGACCGAAAACAGCGTCGGAAAAATCAGCGCGATGACCACGTTAAACGCTGAATTCGCCACCAGCGCCGGCCGTACCGCAAACACGAGGTAGGGGACCGCCGCGCAGGCGATTGCAGCGCCCATCGGGTGCGAGAAGGCGAGCACCAGCAGCATCAGCGCGACCACCATGACCTCCGGCGCCGCGCCGCGTGCGCGCAAATCGAACAGTGCGTTGGCGAGCACGAACAGCGATACGGCGACCAGCATTTCTGAGGGGCCGCCGATCGCCGCGCGCAACAGCGCGGGGTGGAAAATCAGCATTGCGGTTGCTGCGCCCGCCACCACGAGCGAAAGGCCGACGCCGCGTAGCGCGACGAACCAGATCCCGGCTAGCAAACCGATCAGCGTTGCCGCCAGCAATGCCGGTGTCGGCGTGCCGGCTGGCGCGATATATTCCAGAGCCGCAGTGGCCAGGAATGGAATAGTCGGATAGGCGGCGACGATGCGGCCGATCGAAATCTGGCCATCGCCGGCAATAATTGCGCCGGCCCATAGCGAGATGGCGTCGTTCGGCAAAAAGCCGTGCCAGATCGCCGCGCTCGCCAGCATCAGCGCGGTGACGAAACTGAAAAATGCGACCGGGGCGCCGTCCAGCACGCGGATCATCGCGGCGCCTCCCTCAGGAGCGCGGAGACGTGGCTCGACACGCCGTGCCGGGTTTTCTCCCAGTAGAACGGAGCGGTGATGAGTTGCCACAACCCCTTGTACGCGGCGATTGAGATCAGCACCCAGTAGCCGAACACCGTCAGACTGAAAGGAATGAGCGATAGCCAGCCTCGCCGCATCGGCGCGATCATGCTGAGGAAGATGAAGGCACCGTTGCCGGCCAGCAGATTGAACAGGCTGATGAACAGCAGGAATTGCGGAAACACCGCGTCGAAGCCGTCGGCCTTGAGCACAAGCCAGACCGCATACAGTAGCCAGAACAGCGGATTGAACAGCCCGGACATCACCGTGCCGCCGATGAAGAAGATGAAGCCGAGAAAGCCGGCGAGGCCGGTGGTGCGGATGAGATGGCCGGGCCGGCGCGTGTGCACCAGCAGCGTCTGCATGTAGCCCTTGAGCCATCGCGAGCGTTGGCGGATCCAGTTGCCGGCGTGGCAGCTCGCTTCTTCGTAGGTCGTCGAATTCGACGATGCCGACGCGATAACCCTTCTGCGAAATCCTGATGCCGAGGTCGGCGTCTTCGGTGACGTTGAATGGGTCCCAAGCGTGCAATTCGCGCAGCACGTCGATCCTGAAATGGTTTGAGGTGCCGCCGAGCGGAATCGGAATATTGAGGCGCTCGAGGCCGGGCAGGATCAGGTCGAACCACAGCGAGTAGTCGAGCGTGAACATGCGCGACAGCCAATTTTCATCGGCGTTGAAATAATTGAGCCGGCATTGCAGGCAGGCGACTTCCGGCGCCGAGCGCTGGAATGTCGCCACCACCTTGCGCAACTGGTCTGGCTCCGGCTGGTCCTCCGCGTCATAGACGACGAGATATTCGCCGCGCGCGAAACGCAGCGCAAAATTGCAAGCTTTCGGCTTGGTCTGTGGCTGCGAGGGCGGCACGCGGATGACTTCGAATACGCCTTCAAGGCCGAGCTGGCGCGCCGCCTCGATGGTCTCGGTGTCGCCATCCTCCAGCACGATCTTGATGTCGAGTTTGCCGAGCGGGTAGTCGAGCGCGCGCAGCGATTGCGCGAGCTTCGGCAGCACCGCGCCTTCGCGGAACATCGGCACCAGCACCGTGTAGACCGGTAATTGATCGTCGCGGAGCGCGCGGGCCGCGATCTCGATTTCGTGGTTCCAGCCTGTCGAGCGGCCGCCGCCCGCGACGACGAGGACGCCCTTGAACAGGAAGTTGCCGAGGTTGAAAACGCTCAACAACACATTGAGCGCGATCAGCGTCGCTATCGGTGCGAGCGCGAAGCCGCCGAACAAGAGCGTGAAGAATAGATAGAACAAAATCGCTTGAACTGGCGTCACTACCGTCCGCGCCGACATTTCCGGGTCTTTTTCGGCGAGCTCAAATACCGCGCGGCGCGATAGCGCGCCGGCGAACACGGTCTGAACTGACCAGACGATGTCGAACTTGGTGACGACCACGAACTCGATCAAATTGCCCCAGCGTTGCCGCGCGAACAGCACGGTCTCCGGACCGGGATCGGCCGTCGCGATTACGATCTGGCCGTCGCGCCGCATCCACGGGATGGTGAGCGTGCGCGCGTAGGTGTCGGCATCGGCGGCCTGCAAAAGGCTCTCGTCCGGCGGCTGTGCGATCAAATCGACGAACGGAAGCTCGTAGTAGGTAGCGATGCCCTGGTAATAACTGGCGGGGTCGAACCAATGGCGCGACAGAATGGCATCACCGAGCCGCACATCCCATTGTTCGGCAAGCCCGGCCGCCTCATCGAGCTGCGGCAACGTAATGATACGCCGTCCCACCAACAGGTCGCCTAACGCACGGTCGGACACGGATAGCGCCATCGTGAATGCTATTCGTCTACGGCGCGCGGGCGGCGGCGGAGCATGCGTTGCAGCGCGAACAAGAAAGCGATGGTGGCGAACAGCCACAGCGAACCGACGATCCAGGCGTGGAAGCGCCCGGCAACCGTCGTCCAGTTCACCTGATCCGGATAACTGATATTGACCAGCGTGTCGCGTGTGGTCGACATCGCCAGCGCCAGGCCAGTGCCGTCGATAAAGGCGACGTCGCCGCGGTCGAGGCTCAACGACACCGGCGCCGGCAACGCACCGTCGGCCGCCAGCGGCTTGAGCCAGATGCCGGGGTGACCGCCGGCGCTGACAAGTTGAGCGACTGCGCCGCTGGTGAAGCCGCCGAGGTCGAGCAGCGCGCGCCCGGAGCGGTCATTGACAGCGACACGGCCGCGATCGAAGCGAACGCGCGGCGTCGCACCCTGCGGCGGCGTGGCGCTCACGGAGATAAAGGGCGCGCCGGGCATTGCGCCCGGTTCGGCAAACTTCACGGTAACCGGGGCAGCTTCCGGCGACAGGGCGCCGAGTAGATCGGAAAGCAGCGCGAGCACCAGACGCGGTTGCGTCGCGGTGTCGGGCGGCAGCAGGACTTCGACGCCGTCGGTCCAGCGCGTCGCAAGGTCAGAAAAATCCTGCGCTTCGTCGGCCGGTGACAACACTGCCGCACTCGAACCGAGAATTTGCGCCGGGTAGCCCTGCGGTTCGAAGCGGCATTCGCCCGCCGCACTGCGCCGTTGCACCATGACGCGGATATTGGCGACGGTGCCGAACAGGCCTGCCGGCACCGCGATGTCGATACGGGTCGGTTCGCCGCTGAGCGCGATCGTGGAGGTCAGCAGCCGCTCATTGATAAAGACGCTGACAACGGCCTTTTCTCCACCGGAGTCCGGCGCCACCATCAGATCGAGCGCAAGGCGAGAGAGCCTGGTATTGGCGGGTAAATTGCGGGTATCGATGGCGACGGCGAAATCGAAGCGGCCGAATACCGCCGCGGGCGCCAAAGTGATACCAAGCTGATCGAAGGTGACACGATCGCTCGAAAGCCGGGGTCCTGCGACGGCGCCGACTTCCGCTTGAGCGAGGTTGCGCGCCGCCGCGAGCGAGGGGTTGCCGAGCAACCGCGCGGCGCGCATCGGCGCGCCGGCGTCGGACACCAGCAGCGCCGGCATGCCGCCGACGCGGATCGCGCTCAATGTGCCCGGCGGGTTGGATGGAGCAGGGGCAGCGGCGGGAACAGCAGCGGTGGCACTCGGAGCAGAAATCGCGCCGGTCACTTCATCCCATGCCCCGATCACGACGGTGCCGCGGGTCCACCGCAGGCGGCCGTCAGCGTCGGGGGTGCCCGGATTCTCCGGCGCTCCGGAGCGAAAGCTCGCCCGGCGGCCGGTCGCAGCGAGCGAGCGTGCCACCGTCAACGCGGTGGCGATTTCAGGCGCGGTGAGAGCGTGCGCTGGCAGCACGACGCTGACGTCTCGCGGCATCAAGGCGGCGATAGTCGCGACGTCGCGCAAGGTGCCGGCGTCAAATTCGACCGATAGCGCGGTTTCCGGGCGGATGGTGAGACTGTCGCCGACGTAACGGACGTCGATGCAGCGGTCTTGCGTCGCTACCCCGGAATAGCTGAAACCAAGCTTGACGAAGCCATCGCGCACCTTGGTATTGCCAAGCGCGATGCGCATCGTGCGTTCGACGCCGCGGCCGTCGAGCGCGATGGCGGCGACGCTGCGGCCGTTGACGGTGACCTCGAGATTGCGGCGTGCATCGAAAGCTGTGAGGTCGTCGAAGGTGAGGGAAAGTTCTGTTGCGGTGAAGTCGGTGCCTTGCGGCAGCGGCAGAAAAATGTCGCGCTGCGCCCCGAGATTGCCCATTCTGATGCCATCAGCAAAACCGATGTCGGATAGTGCGACCGCAGCGATCAGCGTTGTTGTCCGTTGCGGTACGCTGGCTTGGGCCAAAAGCCCCGGTAGCGGCACAACCGGACCCGGTCCAAGCTGCGGCTGAAAGATCGGAGGCAGAGGTGGTGCGCTGAGCGGTACGCGCTTTGCGGGACTTTGCGCCTGCGCCCCCGTCGCCAAAACCAAAGCGAGCGAAAGCGCAGCGCAGCCGCGCGTCAAGAAAGTCATTGGTCTATCCCCGGCCGGTATTAAATTGCCGATCGCGCTGCGCCGCCTGCCGCAGTGCGTCGAGTGTTCCCCCCAGGGCCGTCAATTCCTCTGGCAACAGGGCGCGCTTGGTCTTTGCCGGCTGACGCAGAATGGTTTCGCCGGCGCGGGCCGCCTTGCCGGTAGCCTCGAAGCCAAGCGTCGGCGCAATGCCGCAGATTTCATGCAAACGGCGATGGGCGGTGACAATGATGTCGGTGATGCCAGCGCTGCCGGTGGACATGGCATCGAGATCGGCGAAACTGTCGGCAATTTTGCCGTCGAGCTTGGAGTCGAAACGGTCGCGCACGCGCGCCAGATGTACGGTGAACTCATCGGCGTCGGCCATTGGCGCCCCCTGTTTGTTGCGGGCAACCTGACACGCCGAAGTTAAGAAGTTCTCTGCGCTATACTGTATATCGAGAAGCTAATACTTATAAACACGTATGCACGATCCTCAATGCTGGTATAGTGATAGTGCAGCCGCGGCCGGCTAAGTATCACTACGGACGCCAGCCGCGACAAACGGCCATGGGTTGGCTTGCTGCCACCCTCCCGATGGTCAAAAATCCCTGCGGAATCGGCGGCGGTGACCGCTGCGATAGTGGGCCGCGGCGCGGGCTGGGCGTTGCGATGCGGGGGCAATGACGTGATCGATCTCGAAGATGGCTTGCGCTTCCGCGCCACAGTCATGGCCTGCGCGGCGCTGGCCTCGGTGAGCCTGTTGCGGCCGGCTCTCGCGGCTTCTCACGAACAGATTGTCGAAAACTGCAAGCAGACCGTGGGCCGGCCGATTGTGCAGGAATGCATGGGTGGCCGGCGCGGAGATACTGGCGTGCTCGAGCAGTGCCGCGCCAAGGCCTCGCCGCAGGTGCGTGCCTGCGTCCTCAAGGAAGAGCAACAAGTCTCGGCCGGCAAGGCCGCTCCCGCGGCGCCAAAGGCAGATACCGGTCCGGTCGATGCAACACTTGCGCCGGTGGCATTCGTCGCGCCGCCGCGCACCATTGCGGACATCACCGCGATCCTCGACCAGGAAAAGCCCGACGCGTCAAGGATCGCTGGAGCCAAGATGAAAGCGGATGCCCCGCCGCCGGCGGGCGCCGACACCGCCAAGGCCGTTCAATTTTATTACGATCGCGCCAATTACCGCAGTTTTCTCGCTCGCAATGCCGACGCGCTGGCAGACGCCACGAAAGCGCTTGAGATCGGCAAGGGCAAGATCGACCTCAAACAGGTCTCACGGATTCGACAGTTGGTCGCCATTCAGTATCAGCAGCTCGGCGATCTGAAGAACGCGATGGCGACCTATCAGGATATTTTGCGCGATGGCAGTCAGCCGGGCGTGCGCGGTTCGATGATCAACTCATCGCGCAACATCGCACAGACCTTGGTATCGATCGGCGACATTACTCAGGCCGACGCCTTCGCGCGTCGCGTTGCCGGACTGGTATCGGAAGCGCGCGGCAGCCCGCACCCGTTGTGGCGCGAGGCTTATGTCAAATACGGCAACTCATGGGAATCCGATGCGGACACCGCGCGCGGACTAATCTTCGAGGCGCGCGGCCAGTATAAAGAAGCCGAGGCCGCCTATATCCGTGCCGAAGCGTTCCGGCGCAGGTCTATCGCCGATATCCCCAAATTCGATTTTCCTGTGCCGGCGGGTCAGGTCGCAATGAACGCCGATCATGTCGCAATGTCGCTTGGACGCGTAAAAGCCAAGCAGGGACGGTTAAGTGAATCCGAAGCGGACGCGCGCCGCGCGCTTCTTAATGTTCTCAAGTCGGTCGGCAAGTATCACCCTTCTACTCCGACTTTTATTGCAGGCCTGGCCAGCATCCTGGTCGAACAAGGCCGCTATGCCGAAGCGGAGAAGCTCGACCGTTCGGCGCTTGAGGTGCAGCAATCGCTGGGCATTGGAGACGATTCCCCGACTACCGCTAATATTCTTTCTCAACTGGGCGGGGTTTTGACCCTGCAGAGCAGGGAAAGTGAAGCGGTCGCGATTTACGCCCAGCTTGAGAAAGCCATCGCGAAATGGGACGAGCCGCGCCGCGACGTATTCCTGCTCAATGGCTCACGCATCAGCGCGCTTTATGCATCGGGCCAAGTCGAGGCAGGCATCGCCGCGGCGCAAACCTTGGTGAAGAAGCAAGTCGCGCGGTTTGGCGAAAATCATTTCGACACCGCATCGGCGCGCGGCACTCTGGCCGTCGGCTATGCTCGCGCCGGGCGGGATGCCGAAGCGATCAAGGAATTCAAGACGGCGATCCCCATCATGATGACGGCGGCCCGCGAAAACGCCGAAGATGACGACACCACCACGATCGCGGCGCGCAGCCAGACGCTGCAAAGCGTGGTCGAGACCTATATCGGGGTTCTGGCGCGCAGCGCGCTCAAGCGTGACGATAGCGCGACCGAAACCTTCGGCCTTGCCGATGCCGTGCGCGGTCACTCGGTGCAGCAGGCGTTGACCGCTTCAAGCGCACGCATGACGGCCAAGGATCCGGCGCTCGCCGAACTGGTTCGTACCGAGCAAGACCTCGGCAAGCAGATCAACGCCCAGCTCGGCACCCTGAATAATGTGCTGGCGCTGCCATCGGCTGAGCGCGATGAGCAGGGTGTACGCGCGATCAATGCCGCGATCACGACGCTGCGTGCAGATCGCGCTAAAGCGCGTCAAGACATCAACCGGCGCTTTCCATCCTATGCGGATCTGGTGGACCCGAAGCCGCCGTCGGTCGACCAGATCAAGGCCGCGCTGCGGCCGGGTGAGGCTTTGCTGTCGTTTTATTTCGGCCACGATGCGAGCTTCGTGTGGGCAGTGCCGAAGAATGGCGCGGTTGCATTTGCCGCTATCCCGGTCACCGCGCTCGATCTCGAAGCCAAAGTCCGCCGCCTGCGTGACGCGCTGGAGCCACAAGCGGCGATGATTTCCGATATTCCGCCGTACGACCTTGCGCTTGGCTATGAGCTTTATTCGTTGCTGCTCAAGCCGGTCGAGAGCGGATGGAAGCAAGCCGAAAGTCTGGTGGTGGTGACAAATGGCGCGCTCGGCCTGTTGCCCCTCTCGCTGCTGCCCACCGCGCCGAGCCAGGCCACGGACGGCGCGGGCGCGATGTTCTCCGGCTACCGCGAGGTGCCGTGGCTGGCGCGAACCCATGCTGTGACGAGCGTTCCTTCGGCGGCGGCGCTTCGCACGTTGCGAGCCTTGCCGCCGGGACGGACGGCGCGTGGCAACCTGATCGCTTTCGGCGACCCGTATTTCAGCGAAAAGCAGGCGGCGGAAGCGGCTGACGCCAAGCTCCAACTGGCATCAGCCGATGCCGCGACAACGCGCGGCGTTCCACTGCGGCGTCGTTCCAGTCCACAAACTCAGGGTGTCGATAGCGCCGAACTCGCGCAACTGCCGCGGCTTCCGGATACTGCCGAAGAATTGCGCTCGATCGCGCTGGCGCTCGAAGCCGATCCTTCGAAAACGCTCTATCTGGGCAAAGCCGCCAACGAAAAGAACGTGAAGACTATTGATCTGTCCGGCTTCAAGATCGTCGCCTTCGCCACCCACGGCTTGGTGCCGGGCGACCTTAACGGCCTGACCCAGCCGGCGCTCGCTCTGTCGGCGCCGCAAGTCGCCGATGTCGACGGTGACGGTCTTCTGACAATGGAAGAAATTCTTACCCTCAAGCTCGACGCCGACTGGGTCGTACTGTCGGCCTGCAACACCGGCGCTGGCGCCGGCGCGGGCGCCGAGGCAGCCTCGGGTCTGGGTCGCGCCTTCTTTTATGCCGGCACTCGCGCGATCCTGGTGACCAACTGGTCGGTGCATTCGCAATCGGCGCGCGAACTCGTCACCGATCTGTTCCGCCGCCAGGCAGCGGACGCCAAGCTGTCGCGCGCGCAGGCGCTGCGTCAGGCGATGGTGTCATTGATCGACGGCAAAGGTTTCGTCGACGAGAAAGGCCAGCCGGTATTCACCTATGCGCATCCGCTGTTCTGGGCGCCTTACACCATCATCGGGGACGGCGGCTGACCATGAATTGTCCGTATTGCGCCGAGGTCATCAAGGATGGCGCTATCGCTTGCCGCTACTGCAATCGGGATTTCTTCGTCATCCAGCCGCTGATGGCGAAGCTGAAGGTGGCCGCCAAGCGCATCAAGCTTCTCGAGGGAAAGCTTTCCGAAGCGGGCATCGATCCGGATTCGGACGAGCCGGTGAGTGCAGTCGCGCCGGGAACGAGCACCGTCACGCAGACAGCCGCGGCGGCGGCAGCCGCGGTCGACGATCACATTCCCCTGCTGCCGGTGTGGCTCACGGTCAGCTTGACTTTTTTTATCCTGGTGGTCGCGCATTATCTGATCATCATCATGTTCGACTTGCCGCTGCTTTTTCTACGCATCGTGTCGATCGCGGTGCCGCTGGTGCTCGGCTTCCTCTATCGCAAGTCGGTCGACCGCTGGCTGTTCTGGGATCTCGGCACCGGCCTGCTGATCGCGGTGGTGTCGATTCTTGCGATGTCGTATTTGGTGGCGAAGGCAGACGGCGTCCCGGTTCTCCCCCAAGACGCGCAGGGCTGGCAGGAATATGCCGAATATGCCGCGAGCATCGGATTCGGCTTCTTCACCGGGTGCGTGTTGCGCCATGGCTTGATGGTGGCGCGCTCGCCGTCGCCGAAAGTCAGCCTGTTGGTCGAACTGATTTCGCGCTTTATCGCCAAGAAGATGAAAAAGAAGGGCGACGACGATGATGATGACGATGACGAGCCGAAAGATGCAATCGACGCCACGGTGAAGAAGATCGAAGGGCTGGTGTCCGGCGCAATTGCAGCGGGTTCCGTCGCGGTTTCCCTCTATACGGGGCTATCGGGGCTCATTCATTAGCGGTTCAACCTTGCCAAGGTAACAGCGCAGCGCGATGAAAGTGACGACCATGCGGTATTTCTCGACGACAGTCTTTGGTATGGCGCTTGCGCTTGCGGGACCGGCGGCGGCTGAAGAACTCATCACGCCGGCCGAAGCCGCGCTGCCGTCGCCGGCCGACGCCGGGCTGACCTTGCGCGGCATTACACGCGGTCCCGCCATCGAACAGATCGAGCCGGCGCCCGACACCAAGAGCGTATCGCCGGTGTCGCTCAAGGTGACATTCACGGCGCGCAACAATGCCAGCATCGACAAGGACAGCGTCAAGATCACGTATCTCAAGTCACCCGCCGTCGATCTCACGACACGGCTGAAATCTCATCTCACCGAGAATGGCATTGAGATGAGCAAGGCCGACGTACCGCCGGGCAATCACGTCATCCGTATCGATCTCAAGGATTTGCAGGGCCGCGCTTCGACTGCGATGATCAAGCTGTCAGTCGGAAAATAGCGCGACGGCGGGTCGGGGATCCGCTCAGAACCGCGCGTCGGCCGGAAGAAAGTCCCTGATCTTTGAAACTGACACAAAATATTTAGCGAAATAAATCGGCTTTTTAACGCCGTTCTTTTCTTTGGTCTGTCCGCTCGGGATAATTCCAGAAATGATGCCGAGCAGGCATTTTTTGTTGGCGTCAAAAACACCGGATCCGGAAGCGCCGCTCTCCTCCACGTATTGGATGATGGTCGGATATTTGATCCGCCAGCGAAATGGCAACAAACGGGCCGGCAGCACCCGCGAGCGCGTCGTGCCCTCCGGCGTTGCGACAATCACCGGCTCGCCGGGAAACGGCGCTCGTTTGCAGAGCGGCATCCGGCGCAACGCGAGGCTGACGGGAAGCAACTGCTCGTCGACTGACAACAGCGTCACGTCCAACTGATGAAAGTGGCCGTCCTTGGCGACGCGGGTCGGGTATTTCGTGCCGCCGACTTCGGCCTGGGGCCAACGCCAGAACCAAAGCCCGGCGACGTGCGCTGCGGTCAGGAAATATCCCTTGCCAAGGTAGACTCCAAAACCCGTCCATCCCTCGTTTTCGTTTTGAAAAACGTGAATGGAGTAATTCTTCAATGAATTATCGGTTTCCTGAGCATAGGCCGGCCCGGCAAGTGAGGCCGCGGCCATGACGCCAAGACACAATGCTCTGACAGATCGCATGACGTTCCAATAGATGCGAGCGGCGTATCGAAGTGCCTCGGGGCGGCCTAGAAAAATCCGACCGACTCGCAGCCGGTGCCCGCGTGGAAACTGTGCTTAGCACGCCGCTTCGGGATATCGATGACGTGGATCGAGCCGTCGCCCTGGCAGGCCACGAACAATTCATTGCCGCGAAATGCCATGTCCATCGGCTGATCGCCGACCGCAATCGCGGCTTGTGTGCCGAATGACGGATCGGCGATCGTAACCGTGTTGCTGTTGAGGCTCGTCACTACGACGTAGCTGTTGTCGGGTGCGTAGCGGGCGATTTGCGCAGCCTTCGGCACGCCGTCAAGTCGCGCTTCGCGCACGACACGGCCGGCTTTTGTGTCGATCAGGAACACGACGGGCTGCTCGTCGCTCACGGCGACGACGGTCTTGCCGTCGCCCGATACGGCAATACCCGCGAGTTTCTGCGGCGTCTCGATCTTGCCGAGCAGCTTGCGCCTGGGGAAGGTCGATCACCGAGACGGTGGCGTCCTCCTCGTTGTCGGTGTAGAGGCGCTGCCCATCGTCGGGGATGGCGAGCCGGTGGCCGTTGGTCGAGCCGGACGGAATGGCATCGATCATCTTGTTGGTCGCGGGGTCAATCACCGCGATCACCGCGCTGTTCTCGCAGGTGATGTAAACCAGGCCGTCCGGCCCGAGCCGCACGGTGTGCGGCGCGATGTAAGGCCGCAAGTCGATTTCGGCGAGGCGTTTGCGGCCGATGAGGTCGATCGCCCACAACGTATGGCCGGGGTTCGGATTGCGGCCATGGATGCCGTCGCCAAAGATCGGCACGTAGGCCACGTTGCGCTCGGGAATGACCAAGAGCTCATGCACCGTGCGCTGAAAGCCATCCAGCGCTGTTTCTGTTTCGTAGGTCTGCGGATTGAGAAACAGAATTTTGCAGCCGATCTTGTCGACCGCGATCATTCCGCGTGTGCCGCCTGGACTGACCATTGGATTTCAAGGAGGTGGCTGGGGGACCTGGATTCGAACCAAGATTCTCGGAGTCAGAGTTCGATGTTCTACCGTTGAACTATCCCCCAACTAAGGGACTGAAATCCCTATAGGAAGCTGTGTTGGGTTTTACAATTACGCCGAAGTTTTACAAATCTGTTCGGCGGCTGTTCTCATTAGCGGCGGGCGCGAAATAGGGCAATATAAAAGGCATGGGCACCAAGATCGGGCTACTTGTCGTAGCGACTTTACTAGCTTTTTGCGCTCTCGCGCCAAACGCCGTTGCTCAAAGGTCTGCCGACCAAGACGTTGCGCAAGCGATCGTGCGCGAATGTTTAGCCATCTACCACACAGGGCGTCCCTGCGCCTGTCCGGGCGACTTGGCGCGCAATGGCAGCCGTTGTGGGCGCAGAAGCGCCTATGACCGTCCTGGCGGTGCTAAACCGCGTTGCTATGCAACGGACGTGACGGCGGAAGAAATACGGGACTACAAGGCCGGCAAGAAGACCTTTGTGGCGGAATGCGAGCCGTTGCCGTAAGCATTCTTGTGAAGCGCAAGAAGCCCAAGGCCGAGAAAACCGAAAAGACGGCCATCGAGTTGGCCGAGCTTGTCCAAAGGGCGTCGCGCGTCGATCGGCCGATTTTTGTAAAAGCCGCGCCGCGTATTGGTTGGGATGCCTACCTCACGACGTTAGCGCGTGCATCCAGTAGCGACAGCTTCGCCGTCGAAAATGCCGCGCAGACGCTTCGCAAATCGTTCGTGTTGAAGTCTTAGCCGTCCACTTCCGACCTCTCCCGCGAAAGGGAGCGGTTGCAAGTGCAAAAGAGGTGGAAGCTGTCACGGGCCGTTCACCTACAATGGTGGCGCACTACAGCAAGGCGACGGATCAGCGGTTGTTGGCGAGGAGAGCAGTCAAAAGGCGAGACGGAAGAATCGGAACGTAATGGGGCAAACACTTACTAACCGCTTATGGACACGGAAATGCAGCAGTAAGTGACCTTAATACTCCAACTATTGCGCTCTCATGCAATTCTTCAGGGTGGCCTTGCGCGTATTTCAGAAATATCCGGATGTATTGAGTTGGCGTCGGACCAGAAGGCGGACAAACACCAGAAAGTAGACCCTTCGGGCTACCTTCCCAATGCATGTAAGAAGCTTGATGAATCGCGATGAAAAATGACAAGCAGCTTGCGGATTCACTCTTACGTGTCCAAATCTGATCGCCGCGAACTTCGGCATCCTTTTCAAAAATTTCACATTGTGTTTGGAGGTCGCCAGTCGTGGTGCCTGCGCCGTATGCATTTCCGAACCCCCTCAATTACGCGAGGTATTTTACAAATTCTGAAATCGTTCAACGTTTCTGGTCGCAATTTAGCGAACCGTTGTAAAACCGTTCGCGTTTGAATTCAGATATTTAAATTGATTGTGCGCTAATCTACCGTTGAACTATCCCCCAATGGAACAAGGGCTTTGGAGCTGCCCCGCCTGCCAGGGTGTCCTGACATGGGGCAAATCGGCGGTTTTGACAAGTCCGCGGCCGGGTCTGCCGGTCAGCCGCGCCACTTCGGCAGCTTCACCACCGTCGGAATGCTGAGCAAGCTCAGCGCGGCGACCGACAGGAACACCCATTGCGGCTGGCCGTGATCCATCATTGCGCCAAACACGAGCGGCGAAATGATGCCGCCAATGTTGAAGCCGGTGGTGACAAATCCGAACACCTTGCCGAACGAGCCGTGCGGCGTCACCGCGCGCACGATCATGTCGCGCGATGGCATGATGACGCCGTTGAAGAAGCCGCCGACCGACATCGCCAGGACGAGCAGCAGGTTGCCGAGGTCGACGCCGGCGATCAACGCCGCGAGCGCGCCCACCAGCAGGAGTCCGATGGCCGCGACCGCGCCGTGGCGGCTGGTGTGGGTCGCCAGCACGCCGCCGGCGAGCACGCCGATCGCCGAGAACAGCAGATAGCCGGTCAGCGCCGCGTTCGCCGCGGCGGGTGGCGTGCCGTACAGCGCGCCGAGTGCGACGACCGAATAATACTGCAAGCCTCCGGCGCTCAGAGCGAGCAGCACGAAGAACACCAGGTTGAGCAGGATCGCCGGCGCCAGCAACAACCGCCAGCCGGTTTTTTCGCCAGCCGGCGCGGCGTGCGGTTTCGCTTCGCCGCCGATCGGCGGCTCCTCGCGCTGCAGGATCAACGGCACGGCCGCGGCGACGCCAAGCAGCGTCGCGCCGAGAAACGCGCCGCGCCAGCCCCAGTAATTCTGCATCAGCAGCAGGCTGGCGGGTGCCGCCGCCGAGCCGAGCATGCCGGCGAAGGTGTGAATCGAAAATGCCTTGCTGATGCGCTCCGGCGCGACGTGATGCGACAGCATCGCGTAGTCGGCTGGGTGGTAGACCGTGTTGGCGAGGCCGGCGAAACCAAACATTACGACCAACACCCAGAACGAATCCACCGCGGCGGCGGTCGCGAAAGCGGCCGCGCCCAGCAGCAATCCGCCGATCAGCAGGATGCGGGCGCCGAGCCGGTCGACCAGAAATCCTGCCGGCGTCTGCAAGGTGGCCGAGATGACATTGAACGCCGCAAGGGCGAAGCCGAGTTCGGTGTAGCTCACGCCATAGTCGGCGCGCACAAAAACGAACAGCGGCGGCAACAGCAGGATGTAGTAGTGCGATACGAAATGCGCGGCGCTTACCACGCTGACAAGGCGGGCGTCACCAACAGTGGCGCGAAGGGGGAATTGTTCGGCGGCTTGGGTCATATCCGGCGCGCGGACTATGGCCCGGGGTGTCCGTCCAATCCAGTGCAAATTCAGAGGGTTGGCTATGCAGCGGTCGCTGACCACTAGGCGCTGTCGTAGGCGCGCTGCAGTTCGGCGATGTCGAGCTTTTTCATCTTGAACAGCGCGGCCATCACGGCGTTGCCCTTTCGGGCGTCCTTCATCCACTCGGCCATCTTGACCGGGACGATCTGCCAGAACACGCCGAATTTATCCTTGAGCCAGCCGCACTGGATCTCTTGGCCGCCATTGCCGCTGAGCTTATCCCAGTAGCGGTCGATCTCCTGTTGGGTGTCACAGCGCACCATCAGCGACATCGCCTCGGTGAAGCTGAACGGCGCCTTGCCGTTGATGGCGAAGAATTCCTGCCCGTCGAGCTCAAAGGTCGCCGCCATTAGGCTGCCTTTCGGACCGGGTCCCGCGTCGCCGTAAAGCGATTTGCTGGTGATTTTCGCGTTCTTGAATAGCGAGGTGTAAAGCGCGAGCGCCTCCTCGGCATTGCCCTGGAAGAACAGCGAGGTGACGATTTTTTGCATGAGAGAAGCCTCCTGCGCTTTAGATAGCTCGACAATCGGTCGAAGCTGTGGTGCTCAGGCCGGTTTCTGCGGCGCGTTTTGCAGCGCTTGCCACACCCGCGGCGCCGAAGCCGGCATATTGATGTGGCGAATGCCATGATCGGACAGCGCATCGACCACCGCGTTCATCACCGAGCCGAGCGCGCCGGCGCAGCCCGCTTCGCCGCAGCCTTTGGTGCCGAGCGGATTGCTTTTCGCCGGCACCGGATGGCTCTCCGTCACGAACAGCGGCGCGTCATGCGCGCGCGGCATCGCATAATCCATGAACGAGCCGGTGACTAACTGGCCGTCGGTGTCATAGACCGCAATTTCCATCAGCGCCTGGCCGATACCCTGCACGACGCCGCCGTGGGTCTGGCCTTCGACCATGATCGGGTTGATCACCGTGCCGAAATCGTTGACCGCGGAATATTTGACGACATGCGTTACCCCGGTCTGCGGGTCGATCTCGACCTCGGCGATGTGGCAGCCGTTTGGAAACGCGGAGGGGACCGGATCGGGCGCGATCTTGACGTCGAGCGAGGAGGGCATTCCCTCCGGCAATTTCAGCCCGCCGCGCAGCTTCTCTGCCAACTCCATGATGCCGATCGAACGGTCGGTGCCGGCGATCGTGAAGCGGCCTTTGGCGAATTCGATATCGCCGGCAGACGCCTCCAGCACATGGGCGGCGATCTGCTTGCCATTTTCGATGACTTTGGCGGAAGCCTCGACGATGGCAGCGCCGCTCGCCGAGATCGAGCGCGAGCCGCCGGTGCCGCCGCCGACGATCAACTCGTCGCTGTCGCCCTGCAATAATTTGATGCGATCGAATGGCACGCCGAGCTTGCTAACCAGTACCTGTGCGAACGGTGCGGCGTGCCCTTGGCCGTAGTCCAGCGTGCCGGTGATGATAGTGACGTCACCATTTTTCTCGAAGCGGATGCCGCCCATTTCCTTGTTCGGCGGCGCGGTGACTTCGAGGAAGCAGCCGACGCCGAGCCCGCGCAGCTTGCCGGCTTTCTTGCTCTCGCGCTTGCGCTTGTTGAAGCCCTTGATGTCGGACAATTCGACGGCGTGCTTGAGCAGTGCCGGAAAATCGCCGCTGTCGTATTTCATCGCGGAGGCGGCTTCGTACGGCATCTCCTTGGCGCGGATCAGGTTGCGGCGGCGCAACTCGATGCGGTCGATGCCCATCTCGTGGGCGGCGTTGTCGATCAGCCGCTCCATATAATAATTGCCTTCCGGGCGGCCGGCGCCACGATACGGGCCCACCAGCGTCGTGTTGGTGTAGACGATCTTGCTCGACACCTCGATCAGCGGCGTGCGGTAGACGCTGGCGCTGTTCTTGACGGCGTTGAGCGTCGCCATCAATGGCGACACCGGATTGAGATAGGCGCCGACATTGCCGAATCCATTGAGACGCAAGGCGAGGAATTTTCCATCGGCGTCGAGCGCCAGCTCGCAGGTCATCTCGTGGTCGCGGCCGTGGTGGTCGGACACGAAGGAGCCGGAGCGCTCGTCGGTCCACTTCACTGGCTTTCCGAGCGTGCGCGCGGCATGCAGGATGCAGATATATTCCGGGTAGACCGCGGCCTTCATGCCGAACGAGCCGCCGACATTGCCGGTGAGGACTCGCACCTTGTCGGCGGTGGCGCCGAGCATGTCGACCAGCGCGGTCTTCATGCCCCACACGCCCTGGCTGCACGAGGTCAGCGTCCATTTGTCGCTGTCCTTGCCGAATTCGCCGATCGCCGAACGCGGCTCCATCGCGGCCACCACCAGCCGGGTATTGCGGATGTCGAGCTTGACGGTATGGGCGGCATGCGCGAACGCAGCGGCGGTTTTTTCCGTATCGCCGTAGTGATAATCGAGCGCGATGTTGCCCGGAAATTCATCGTACAGCTGCGGCGCGCCGGGTTTGGCGCCTTCGCTCGCCGTCGTCACCGCCGGCAGTGGCTCGATGTCGAGCGCCACGGCCTCGGCGGCGTCTTTGGCTTGCGCGATGGTTTCCGCCACCACGCAGGCGACCGGGTCGCCGACGAACCGCACTTTGTTAGACGCCAGCGCCGCGCGTTGCGTCGATTTGATCGGCGAGCCGTCGCGGTTCTTCAGCGGCAACGCGCATTTGAGCTTGCCGTAGGCGGTCAGGTCGGCCGCGGTGTAGATCGCCAGTACGCCGGGCATGGCGCGCGCCGCCTTGGTGTCGATAGCGCGGATGACGCCATGGGCGTCGCGGCTGCGCACCATCACCGCATGAAGCTGTCCCGGCAGATCGACGTCGTCGGTATAGCGCCCGGCGCCCCGCACCAGCACCGGGTCCTCGGTGCGCAGCACCGGCTGGCCGATGCCGAATTTCATCAGCGCGAGCGCTGCGTCGTCGGATTTGTCGTTCATATGGGCTGAGGCTTTGCGGTGGGTGTGCCGTCCTCACATAAAGGACGCTGGCCGGTTGCACAAGAACGCGCGCCTGGACGGCGGGTTGCATGGCCCGCATGCGCGGCTAAACTGAGCGGGATCGTAGGAAACAGGTGCCGCGACCCGGTTGGCAAGGACCCCGGCGCGCGCGGCAGGAAGGTTTACGATGAGTGACGGGACGAGGGTCAACCTCGGCCCCGATCCTGCCATTGAGCGGGCGCGAAAGCGCGCGGGGTGGGATCGCGGATCGTCCGGACCGAATGGTGGGCCCCAGCAGGGCGCCGACCGCGGCGGCGCGACCTATGCCGCGCTCGATCTTGGCACCAATAATTGCCGGTTGCTGGTGGCGCGGCCGACCGCGGACGGTTTCCGGGTGGTCGATGCGTTTTCGCGGATCATCAGGCTCGGCGAGGGCATCGGGGCGTCCGGCCGCATCAGCGACGCCGCGATTGTGCGCGCGGTCGCGGCGCTTTCGATCTGCCGCGACAAGATGAAGAACAAGGGCGTGACCCGGGCGCGGCTGATCGCCACCGAGGCCTGCCGCGCCGCGCAGAACGGCGAGGAATTCCGTGCCCGCATCGCGCAGGAGGTCGGGCTCGATCTCGAGATCATCGGCCGCGAAACTGAAGCGACGCTGGCCGCCACCGGCTGTACGCCGCTGATCGATCCGCAGGCGTCCGGCGTCGTGCTGTTCGACATCGGCGGCGGCTCGTCCGAACTAGCGCGGCTCGGCCGTTCGCCGCAGACCGGCCATGGCCCGCCGCCGCCGCAGATCCGCGGCTGGATTTCGCTGGCGCACGGCGTCGTCACGCTGGCGGAACGCTATGGCGGCCACGACGTCAGCCGCGAAAAGTATGAGGCGATGGTTCAGGAGGTCTCCACGATGCTGGCGCCGTTCGTCGCCGCGTACGGCGGCGATCTCGACGGGGTCGATCTGCTCGGCACCTCCGGCACGGTGACGACCATCGCCGGCGTGCATCTCGACCTCAAGCGCTACGATCGCAACCGGGTCGACGGCTGCTGGATGACGGCTGACGAAATCACTGCGGTGAATGAGCTCCTGCTGTCGATGAGCTATCAGGAGCGCGTCGCCAGCCCTTGCATCGGCGCCGAGCGCGCCGATCTGGTGCTGGCCGGCTGCGCCATCCTCGACGCAATCCGCCGCGCGTTTCCATGCCCGCGGTTGCGGGTCGCTGACCGCGGGCTGCGCGAAGGCATGCTGGTATCGATGATGCGCGAGGACCGCGTGTGGGATCAGCGGGCGGGCGCGTCATGACCGCGCGCAAGGACGACGCGCCCGCTCAAGGTGCGGGTGAAGTCCGGCAAAGGCCGCAAGCTGTCGTCGAAGCTGTGGCTTGAGCGCCAGCTCAACGATCCGTATGTCGCGCGCGCCAAGCGCGAAGGCTATCGCTCACGCGCGGCCTTCAAGTTGACCGAGATCGACGACAAGCACCACATCCTCAAGCATGGCGCGCGGGTGGCCGATCTGGGCGCCGCGCCCGGCGGCTGGAGCCAGGTCGCGGCCAAGCGGGTCGGCTCGAAGGGGCACGTGGTCGGCATCGATCTGCTCGAAATGGAGGCGATCGAAGGTGTCGATTTTCTGCGGCTGGATTTTCTCGATCCGGCCGCGCCGGACAGGCTGAAGGCACTGCTGGGCGGGCCGGCCGACCTGGTGCTATCCGACATGGCGGCGAACGCCACCGGCCACCGCAAAACCGACCACATCAAGATCGTAGCTTTGGTCGAGGCCGCCGCCGAATTTGCCCGCGAGGTGCTTAAGCCCGGCGGCGCCTTCCTCGCCAAGGTGATCCAGGGCGGCACCGAGCCGAAATTGCTGGCCGACCTCAAGCGCGACTTCGCCAGCGTGAAGCACGTCAAGCCGGCGGCGAGCCGCGCGGATTCCGCCGAGCTTTATTTGTTGGCGACCGGATTCCGGCGCTAGCGCTTGTCCCGGAAAATGTCGGTGAAGCGCGTTTCGTGGTAGCGCTCGTCGCGCGAGGCGACGGCGCGCGGACGCTCCTTCACGCGGCTGTGCACCGTTTTGCGTTCCGTCTGCCGGTCGCGCTGACGCACCGAGGCGGTGCGTGACTTGTCGGCGCGGCGCGGCTGCTCATGCGTGGCATCGCGGCCCGACGTCGGCGTCCGGTCGGCGAATTTGTCCTTCTTGTCTTTTCGGCTGGTTTGGCGCCCGTCGATTTTGTGCTCGGCGGCCTGGCGTTCACCGGCCTTGGTCTTGGTGTCGCGAGCATTCTTGGCGCTCTTGCCGGAGTTGCGCACGGCCGACTTGGGTTCGGAGTGTTTCTTCTCGGCGGATTTCGGGGCCATCACCTGGCGCGGGATCGTCACGCTCGACGTCACTTCCCGCATCGGTAAGACCCGGGCGTCGCGCGCATCGTGCAGCCGCGCGAGCTTCGGCGCGTCGTCGGGCCGCTGCTGCGGTAACGGCGCAGCGACAGTCTGGATCTTGGCTTTCGCCACGGCGGCCGCCGCCTCGGCATCCGCTTTGGCTTCAGCCTCCGCGTCGGATTTGGCCTTGGCGGCAATCTCTTTCGCCCGGGCTTCGGCCTTGAACCTTGCCGCGGCTTCCTTGGCGGCAACAATCGCAGCGGCTTCGGCCTCTGCTTTCACCTTGGCCTTAGCCTCGGCTTTGGCCGCCGCTTCCTTCGCCTTGATCGAGGCAGCGGTCTCTGCCTCGGCTTTCGCCCTGACGTCGGCGTCCGCTTTGGCCTTTGCAGCCGCTTCCTTGGCTTTGGCGGCCGCGATCACGGCGGCAGCGTCGGCTTCCGCCTTGGCCTTCGCGTCAGCGTCGGCTTTAGCCTTCGCAGCGGCCTCCTTTACTTTTGCGGTGGCCGCGGCTTCGGCTGCCACGGCGGCGTTTGCTTTTGCCTTTTCGGCGGCCGCTGCGGCCTCAGCCTTCGCCTTGGCGGCCGCTTCCTCGCGCAGCGCCGGGCCGAGCCGGGCCAGGATCTTATGGGCATCGCGAAGCTTGGGATTGATCGCCAAGGACGACTTTAGGTCGGCTGCCGCTTTGGTGGCATTCTTGGTTCGCTCAAAGGCCAGCGCGCGCGTGTAATAGCCCTGCGCATTTTTCGGCTCCAGCGCGAGCGCAACGTCGAGATCGGCAATGGCCTTTTCGTCGTCGCCCTTGGCCTGATACAGCGCGGCGCGCTGGAACAGCACCCCGGCGTCCTTCGGTTCGTGCTTGAGCACCTGGCCGAAATCCTCGATCGCCTTGGCGCTGTCACCCTTGGCCTTGAACACCATCGCGCGCGAGCGATAAACCGTCGCATTGGTCGCGCCGAGCGAGATCGCGCGGTCGAGGTCGGCGAGCGCGTGCTCGCTGTCGGACTTGCCCGCATAGGCCATGCCGCGCTCGGCTAACGCAAAAGTGCTGTTCGGATCGGCCTTAATCGCGACGTCGAGCTCAGCGACGGCGCGCGCGTAATCCTTTTTGCGGCTGGCGGCTGCGCCGCGTAGCGCCGCGGCGGTCGCATCGTTGGCGTCGGCCTTCACGATGTTGCCGGCGTCTCCCATCGCGCCACTGATGTCGCCGTCGTCGAACCGCCACTGCGCCCGCAGCTTCAGCGCGTCGATCTCCCAGGTAAATTTCAACACACGGGTAATGTCGGCGACCGCACGTTTGCGGTCGCCTTTGGCGGCGTAGGCCATCGCGCGCAATTTGTAGGATGTCGACGCATTCTGGTCGGCCGCGATGGCATGATCAAACATGGCGATCGCCTTGTCGTAGTCGCCCTTGCGTGACCAGATCGTGCCTTGCGCGTTAAGCGCCGTCAGATTTTTCGGATCGAGCTTCACCGCTTCGGCGTAATCGGCGAGCGCGCGGTCGGCATTGCCGGCCTGGTCGCGCGCCTGCGCCCGCAAGATATAATTCGCCGCCGTCGGCTCGAAGGCGATCGCTTGATCGAAGTCGGCGATTGCCTTGGCGCTGTCGCCCTGGCGCAGATACATCTGGCCGCGCCCGCTGTAGGGGCTGGCGCGCCGGGCGCCGAGCGAAATCGCCTTGGCATAATCTTCCAGCGCGCCGTCGTTGTAGCCAAGGTCGCGCCGCACGGTAGCGCGGTTGATGTAAGGCGAGGCGGTTTCCGGATCGAGCCGGATCGCGGCGTCGTAATCGGCAATCGCCTGGCCGTAATTGCCGCGGGCGTACCAGGCATTGCCGCGGTTCTGGTAGGCGGGCGCAAAATCCGGCGCGAGTTCGATCGCCTTATTGAGGTCGGCGATCGCATGCGCGATGTCGCCGCGGTCGAGATAGGCGAGGCCGCGCAGACTGTAGGCGATGCCGGCCGGCTTACCGTGCAGGCGCGGCGACTGGATCAGCGTAGTGCAGGCTGCAATGCGCTGGCTTGCCAGGCTTTCGACCTGGGTGCCGCATGCCCGCAATTCGCGGGATGGCGATTGCCCGGCCTGCGCCGTCCCAATGCTGGCCACGGCCGCGAAAACGCCGAGAATAAAAACCCGTTTTGGCCAGAGGCCAGGCACACGCATTTACATTACTCGTTTACTATAGCTGTCCGACGCTATCGGCCCCGGCGCTGACTTGTCCAGATATCTCAACGCGCTAGCTGGTTAATCGCAGCTTAATATTTGGCGATATGGTTAACGCCCGGCGGCGAGGAAGCGCTGGCGGCGTTCAGGCGACCTTCTGGTCGCTGGTTTCGGCCGGATTGCTGCTGGGGTCGGGCAATCGGTTGGCGAGTTCGGCCCCGGCGTCGGGCGCGAGCCGCATGAAGATCAGGACCGAAAGGGCCGACAGCACCGCGACGCCAAGAAACGCCGGGGGGAAATCCGCCGCCTGCAACGCCTCGTGGCCGTGCAAGCGCAATGTAACCTCGACTGCCAGCGCGCCGATCGCGACGCCGGACGACACCGCCAGTTGCTGCGCGACGGCGACCAGCGACGTGGCGCGGCCGGCGCGGGCGGGCTCGATCTCCGCGTAAGCCAGCGTGTTGATGCTGGTGAATTCCAGCGAGCGGAAAAAACCGCCGGCCAGCAAAATGGCCATCATCACCAGAATCGGCGTCGACTGGGTGAAGGCGGCGCAGGCCGCAAGGAAAGACGTGCTGATCAGCGCGTTATAGACCAGTACATGGCGGAAGCCGAACAGGCGCAGCAGCGTCGTGGTCGCAAACCTCATGCCTAGCGAGCCGAGTGCCGTCGCGAAGGTGATGAGGCCGGATTGAAACGGCGTCATGCCGAAGCCAAGCTGCAACATCAGCGGCAGCAAAAACGCCAGCGCGCCGATGCCGAGCCGGAAGATGAAGCCGCCGACGACGGCGGCATGAAACGTCGGCAGCCGGAACAGCTTGAGGTCGAGCGCCGGCATGCGGGTGTGTTTGGCATGAACGAGATATGCAACGGTGAAAAGCGTGCCGAACGCGGCCAGCGCGGCGACCACGCTCCACGGCAGAAAATTCAGCCCCGCGATCGATAAGCCAAACGCAAGCCCGGCGATGCCAAGGCCGGCCAGAAACATGCCAAGCAGGTCGAAGCGTTCGCGTTTTTCGCCGCGCACATTCGGGATGTAGCGGGCGGTCAAAAACGATGCCGAGCAGTCCGATCGGTACGTTGATGAGGAAAATCCAGTGCCAGCTCGCGTAAGTGGTGATGAAACCGCCGACCGGCGGGCCCATCACCGGGCCGATCAACGCCGGTGTCGTCACCCAGACCATGGCGTTGACCAGCTCGCGCTTCGAAATGGTCCGCACCAGCACCATGCGGCCGACTGGCGTCATCATCGCGCCGCCCATGCCCTGCACGATGCGCGCGATGACGAAATCGGTCAGCGATCCCGATAGCGCGCAGCCGATCGAGCCGAGGATGAACACGCCGATGGCGACGCGGAACACGGTGCGGGCGCCGAAGCGGTCGGCGGTCCAGCCGCTGGCCGGGATGAAGATCGCGAGCGACAGCAGATAGGAGGTGACGGCGAGCTTGAGCGCCAGCGGATTGGTGCCGATATCGGCCGGCGATCGCCGGCAGCGAGGTCGCGATCACCGTCGAGTCCATGTTCTCCATGAACAGGGCGACCGCGATGATCAGCGGCACGATGCGGTCAGGGCGCATGAAATCCAGCAGGCAGGAGCGGCGACAATGGGCTCTTGAATAGCACAGCGGATGTGGGGCGAAATGGCGGCTGGCAGCGTTCATAACAGCCATCCGCGATTGCCCTAGGAATCATCGGCCTCTCATGCTAACGACCCACGCCAACCCAAAAGCGGGCCGACAAAAGGCAGGGGAAACCCCGCCGAGGCTTATTTTTAAGCCTTTCCGGCACCGACCCGCCGCCGGGCGAATGGGAGTTGGCGAATGGCGAACAATAACGGCAGCCCGCGCGAAGCGCTTACGTTCGACGACGTGCTGATCAAGCCCGGCCTGTCCGAGGTGCTGCCCGCCGACGCCGACATCCGCTCGCGCATCACCCGCTCGATCTCGATCAACATTCCGATCATCGCCTCGGCGATGGACACCGTGACCGAAATCGCAGATGGCGATCGCCATGGCGCAGGCCGGCGGCATCGGCGTCATCCACCGCAATCTCGAGCCGCGACGAGCAGGCGGCGCAGGTGCGCCAGGTCAAGAAATTCGAATCCGGCATGGTGGTGAACCCGCTCACCATCGAGCCCGGCGCGACGCTGGCCGACGCGCTGCAACTGATGGCGGACAACCGCATTTCCGGCGTTCCGGTGGTGGAAGGCGGCGGCAACGGCAAAGCCGGCAAGCTGGTCGGCATTCTCACCAACCGCGACGTGCGCTTCGCCACCGATCCGATGCCAAAGAGTCGCCGAGCTGATGACCAAGGATAAACTGGTCACGGTGCGCGAGGGCGTCAGCCAGAGCGAAGCCAAGAAGCCTGTTGCACCAGCACCGCATCGAGAAGCTCCTGGTGGTCGACGATCAATACCGCTGCGTCGGCCTGATTACCGTGAAGGATATCGAGAAGGCGGTCGCCAATCCGAACGCCTGCAAGGACGAGCAGGGCCGCCTGCGCGTCGCCGCCGCGACCACGGTCGGCGACAAGGGTTTCGCCCGCACCGAGGCGTTGATCGCCGCCGGCGTCGATCTGGTCGTGGTCGACACCGCGCACGGCCACTCGAAGAATGGTGCTCGACGCCGTCAATCGCATCAAGAGAATGTCGAACAAGGTGCAGGTGGTGGCCGGCAATGTCGCCACCTGCGGAAGGCGCCAAGGCGCTGATCGACTGCGGCGCCGACTGCCATCAAGGTCGGCATCGGCCCCGGTTCGATCTGCACTACGCGTATCGTCGCCGGCGTCGGCGTGCCGCAGCTGACCGCGATCATGGACTGCGTCGATGCGGCGAAGAAAGCCGGCATCCCGGTGATCGCCGACGGCGGCATCAAATATTCCGGCGATCTCGCCAAGGCGCTTAGCCGCCGGCGCCGATTGCGCGATGGTCGGCTCGCTGCTGGCCGGCACCGACGAGACGCCGGGCGAGGTGTTTCTCTATCAGGGCCGCTCCTACAAGACCTATCGCGGCATGGGCTCGGTCGGCGCGATGGCGCGCGGCTCGGCCGACCGCTATTTCCAGCAGGACATCAAGGACGCGCTCAAGCTGGTGCCGGAAGGCGTCGAGGGGCAGGTGCCGTTACAAGGGCGCGGCGGCCACCGTGCTGCATCAGCTCGCCGGCGGCCTGCGCGCCGCGATGGGCTATGTCGGCGCCAAGAACCTCGACGAACTTCCACGACAAGGCGGAGTTCGTGCGCATCTCCAATGCGGGGCTTGCGCGAAAGCCACGTCCACGACGTGCTGATCACGCGCGAAAGCCCGAATTATCCGAGCCGGGTGTAGTTCGCGACGTTATCGACGTTCACTGAAGGGTTCTCCTCATGCCGATCCAATTCGTCCTGCTGCCGCTGTTCGTCGAAGTCATCCTGACCTTTGTTTTGCTGTTCTGGCTGGCGCCGTTGCGCGGCGCCGACTTCAAGAGCGGCAGTGCGTTACGAGGACATCGCGCTCGGCGAGCCGAACTGGTCGCCGCGTGCCCAGCAAGTCTGCGAACTGCTTCGACAACCAGTTCCAGTTGCCGGTGCTGTTCTACGTGCTCGACGATCCTGTCGATCATTACGCGGCACGCCGACATCATCTTTCTGGTGCTGGCCTGGATTTTCGTGTTGTCTCGGCTCGGCCATGCCTTCGTGCACACCACCAGCAATAAGGTGAGCCTGCGCGGCGCGCATCTTCGGCATTGGCGGCCTCACGCTATGCATCGCCTGGATCATCTTCATGGTCCGCATCCTCGCCGGCCTGCCATAAATCCATGCTTGTGTTTGTTGCGTCATGACCCCGGCCGCACGGCTTGCCGCCGCGATCGAAGTGTTCGGCACCATCGAGACCGAGCGCCGGCCCGCGGCTGACGCGCTCAAGAGCTGGGGCCTGGCGCACCGCTTTGCCGGGTCGGGCGACCGCGCCGCGATTGCCGGGCTTGATCTACGACGCGCTGCGGCGGCGCGCGTCCAGCGCTTATCGTGATGCGCGTCGACACGCCGCGCGCCATCCTGCTCGGCATGCTCAAGCGCGAGCGCGGACTCGATATCGACGCCGATTGCCAAACTGGCCGACGGCTCGCAATACGGCCCGACGGCGCTCACCGATGACGAGCGCGAGCGCGTCTCGACGGCGCTGAATGTCGACGGCGCGCCGCCGTCGTGTGCGCGGCGACTATCCGGAATGGCTCGATCCGAATATCTGGCCAAGAGCTTCGGCGACGACCGGGCCGAGGAGGGCGCGGCGCTGTCCTCGCGCGCGCCGCTCGACCTGCGGGTCGAACTACGCTGAAGGCCGATCGCGGCGACGCGGCCAGCCGCGCTGTCGATCTGCAAGCCAGGAACCGGCGCGCTGGTCGCCCTGGGGCTTGCGCGTCCATCTCGGCTGCCGACGCCAAAAGCCCCGCCATCCATGCGGAGCCTGGCTTTCTTAAAGGTCATGGTGGAAGTTCAGGACGAGGGATCGCAGCTCGCGGCTTTGTTCAGCGGCGCCAAGCCGGGCGAACAGGTGGTCGACCTCTGCGCCGGCGCAGGCGGCAAGACGCTGGCTTTGGCGGCGATGATGGATAACAAGGGCCAGCTTTACGCCACCGATGACGACAAGCGCCGCCTGGCGCCGATCCACGACCGGCTGGCGCGTTCTGGCGCGCGCAACGTGCAGGTCCGCACCCCGAAATCGGTCGGCGGCGAGATCGACGATCTCAATGGCCGCATGCGACCTGGTGCTGATCGACGCGCCCTGCACCGGCACCGGCGCCTGGCGGCGCAATCCCGACGCCAAATGGCGGGTGCGGCCGGGCGCGCTGGAGCAGCGCGGCAAGGAACAGGCCGAAATGCTCGAGCGCGCGGTGCCGCTGCTCAAGGCCGGCGGGCGGATCGCCTACGTCACCTGCTCGGTGCTCGACGAGGAGAACGGCGCGCAGGTTCGCGCCTTCATGGCGCAGCATCCGGAATTTTCCGCGGTGCCGCCGGCCGAGGTCGCCAAGGCGCTGGGCGGCGATGCCGCGGTGTTCTGCAAAGCGGCGAGATTGTCGGATGAAGGCTTGCTGATGACGCCGCGCACCACCGGCACCGACGGCTTTTTCGTCAGCCTGTTGCGCAAAGGCGGTTGACCGGGCGGCTGATCCGCGGCGCAATTCCCCGATTGCGCCGCAATCCCGGCTCAATTTCCCCGCGAAGTTCTCGTGACTGCCGCTCGGTTCTCCGTTCCCAAGGATTTCTCCGACATGTTGGTGGCGACACGCGATCACGAGCCGCGCCCAAGGCGCATTTGCATGCCGGCCACGGTGTGCCGCGCTCGCGGCTGTCGCGCTTTACCGGCGCCGTTCAGCTACTGGGCTCGCTGATCGGCATCCCGATCGGCCTCGTCAGCGCCTATTCGATCTACCACTCGAATTTCTCGGTCGAGGCGAGCTGCCAGAGCCTGCGCGCCAATATCATTGGCATGTTGGACAAGAAGGCCGACGCTGCGACCTTGCGCGCGCTGGTGCGCCGCGACGTCGTCAGCTTCGAGCGCGACTGCGCGGCCGTCGATACCGATGCCGTGACGGCGTTCAAGACACTGCTGGCCGAGCCGGTGCCGGCGAAGCCAGCGCCGGTCAAGGCCGCTGAAGCAAAACTCGCCGCCAAGGCTCTGATCGCGGCCAAGGCCGACAAGGTCGAAGTGGCGAAGAAAACGCCTGCCGCTGTCGCGCCGAAGTCGGAGCAAGCCACGCAGGCGGCGCCGGCGGTGGACGAACCGAAGGATGACGCCGTGGCCGTCGTCGCGCGGCGCGGACGCGCCCGAAGTCGATGCCCGCTGGCTCGCGTCGGTGCGTGAGGTGCTGCAGAACAGCGCGACGCCTGCGCCTGCCGACCCTACGGCTGCCACCGCGCCGTCAGGCGCACTGGGCGCCGAAGCCGCGCCGCCGTTACCGCCCCCTGACATGGTGCGCGCCGCGCCGGCGCCGGTGGATATCATGCGGCGTGTCGAGCGGACGGATGATCATCCGGTGCCGCCGGCGCCGATCCCGAACGTCGTCGAGCGCAGCGGCCCGTACTGACCAGGCGATTCCGATGTTGAGGAAAAAACGTCGTGCCCGCGTATTCACGCGGGCACCCGCGCTCGACTCGGTACACGCCAAGGTGCGGATGGCCGGCGTCGAGCCCGCCATGACGGACCGCCAGCATGATCGCCAAGGCGCCGGTCGTCGCGTGGAAATCTCAGGCTTGGTTAATAGCCGCACGGTTCGGCGTCGGGATTGGAAGCCGGCTGCCATGCCGCCACCGCCTCGGTGTCGGCCTCGGCCTGCCAGCGGCCGCTCTTGCCCGCGGCGCGGCCGGCCTGCGCGAGCATCGTGAGGAAATCGCTGCGCGGGATGTCGCGGAAGCCGGCATCGCCAAGCGCCGGGGTCATCAGCTTGCCGTCGTTGAAGACGAAACCCCAATGCGCCAGGTGCCAGTTGAGCACCGCGAAGCCGATCTTCGAGGTGTTCTTCTCGCGCGAGAACTGCGACTCGGTGACGAACATGTTGCCGAGCGCGAGGCCATAGCCGCCGCCGGCCAATTCGCCGTTCTCGTTCCAGACTTCGAACGAATGAGCGTGACCGGCATCGAATGCCTCGGCGAACACGTGCATAATCTCGCGGCGTGATCCAGGTCAGATGCCAGCGCCGGCTGGTCCGGCGCAGGCGGCGATCACAGCGTCGAAGTCGCGGTCGAAGGTGACGCGATAGCGGCCGCGCCGCAGTTCTCGGCGCAAGTTTTTGCGCGATATGGGTCTCGTTGAAAAACAATACGGTGCGCTGCGGCGGCGACCACCATTTCAGCGGCGCGATATGCGCGAGCGGATAAAGCCCGCGCTGGTAGGCGGCGAGCAGCGTCGGCAGCGATAGGTCGTGGACGATGCCGGCGAGGCCGTAGGGATCGTCGAGCGCTTGCTCGGGATCGGGCAGCGCGTGATCGGGCGCCAGCATTTCGCGCAGCCACATCTTGCCTAGCGCCGGCAGCCCACCGATCCGCGCCGGCGACAGCGCCCAGGCGGCGCCGAGCGTCCAGCGCGCGAGTTTGTCGACCGGCGCCTCGCGGAACAGCCCGGCGCGGCGCCAGCTCGAGACCGGCGGCGAGGCGGGCAGCAAGGCCATGCGGTCGGCATGGTAGGCCAAGATCTGGCTCCAAACGTTGTGGACACGGCGGAAATCCTGCGGTTTTATCTCTCACGGACGGGCTAATGGAGGGTTATCTGGATGGCTCGAATGCCGACTGTAGTTAACCGGAGCCTGACGCCAGCTTGACCGCACCCGCCCTCAACCGCACAAAGCCGCCTCAAATCGCGCCAAACTCGGCGCCTGCGGCCGGCTGCGATGCACGACAAGATTCTCATCGTCGATTTCGGCTCGCAGGTGACGCAGCTCATCGCGCGGCGGGTGCGCGAGGAAAAGGTTTACTGCGAGATCGTGCCGTTTCAGAAAGCGGCGGAAGCCTTCGCGCGCGATGCGGCCAAAGGGCGTGATCCTGTCCGGTGGCCCCGCTTCGGTGCTCGATAAGGACGCGCCGCTTGCGCCGGACGCGATCTTTTCGGCCGGCGTGCCGGTGCTCGGCATCTGCTACGGCGAGCAGGCGATGGCGCAGCAGCTCGGCGGCAAGGTCGAAGCCGGCCACCACCGCGAATTCGGCCGCGCCGAGGTCGAGGTGACGGACAACTCGCCGATCTTCGAGGGCGTCTGGAAAAAGGGCGAGAAATATCCGGTCTGGATGTCGCCACGGCGACCGGGTGACGAAATTGCCCGACGGCTTCCGCGTGCTGGGCAAGGCGCCGAACTCGCCGATCGCCATGATCGGCGACGACGCGCGCAAGTTCTACGCGGTGCAATTCCACCTCGAGGTTGTGCACACGCCGCACGGCGCGGCGCTCATCCGCAATTTCGTGCGCAAGATTGCCGGCGCCTCCGGCGACTGGACCATGCGCGCCTTCAAGGACGAGGCGATCGAGAAAATCCGCGAAGCAGGTCGGCAAAGGCAGGGTGATCTGTGGCCTGTCGGGCGGCGTCGATAGTGCGGTCGCCGCGGTGCTCATTCACGAGGCGATCGGCGAGCAGCTCACCTGCGTCTTCGTCGATCACGGCCTGTTGCGGCTCGCCGAAGGCCAGAAGGTCGCGGCGCTGTTCCGCGACAGCTACAACATCCCGCTCGTCCACGTGAACGCCGAGGCGCAATTCCTCAAGGCGCTCGACGGCGTCAGACGATCCCGAGCAGAAGCGCAAGACCATCGGCAAATTATTCATCGACGTGTTCGAGGCCGAGGCCAAGAAAATCGGCGGCGCACAGTTTCTGGCGCAAGGCACGCTCTATCCCGACGTGATCGAGAGCGTGTCGTTCACCGGCGGGCCTTCGGTCACCATCAAGTCGCACCACAATGTCGGCGGGCTGCCCGACCGTATGAACATGAAGCTGGTCGAGCCGCTGCGCGAATTGTTCAAGGACGAGGTGAGGGCGCTCGGCCGCGAGCTCGGCTTGCCGGAGGCTTTCGTCGGCCGTCATCCGTTCCCGGGGCCGGGGCTCGCGATCCGCATTCCCGGCGCGGTCACCAAGGAGAAATGCGACATCCTGCGGCTCGCCGACGAGATCTACATCGAGGAAATCCGCCGCGCCGGGCTCTACGACGAGATCTGGCAGGCCTTCGCGGTGCTGCTGCCGGTCAAGACCGTCGGCGTGATGGGCGATGGCCGCACCTATGATTTCGTGGTTGGTCTGCGCGCTGTCACCTCGACCGACGGCATGACCGCGGACTTCTATCCGTTCGACATGAAATTCATCGGCATGGTGGCGACCCGCATCATCAACGAGGTTAAGGGCGTCAACCGCGTGGTCTATGACGTGACGAGCAAACCGCCGGGCACGATTGAGTGGGAGTGATGGTGGGGATGAAGAAGAGCGGGTTGCAGAAAACCAAATCTCCTTCTCAACTAATAACCGCTAAAATCAAGGAGCTCAGCGACTGGCGCGGCCAGATGCTCGCTTACATCCGTGCCTTGATCAAACAAGCCGACCCCAACTTCGTCGAAGAAGTAAAATGGCGAAAGCCGTCGAATCCGAGCGGCGTTCCGGTGTGGGAGCACGACGGCATCATCTGCACCGGCGAGACTTACAAGAGCGTCGTGAAGATGACGTTTGCCAAGGGCGCCTCGCTCAAGGACCCGTCACGCCTCTTCAACGCCAGCCTCGAAGGCAACACCCGGCGTGCCATCGATTTCCACGAAGGCGACAAAATCAATGAAAAGACGCTGAAGGCGCTCATCCGCGCCGCCGCCGCGCTCAACACTTCCGCAGCCGCCGAGCGGCGGCGGAAGTGATGCGGCTCAGCCGCCCGCGATGACTTGCCCGACATCCGCGATGACGGCGTTGCGCGTATCCTCGCTCAGCGTGTTCTGCGTAAAATAAATCGTGACGAGGATCGGCGCGCGTCCGGGCGGCCACAGCACGCCGATATCGTTTGCCGTTCCGTTGGCGCCGCTGCCGGTTTTGTCGCCTACCGTCCAACCCGGCCCGACGCCGGCGCGCAGCCGCTTGTCGCCGACTTTGTTGCCGCGCAGCCAGGCCAGCAGTTGATCGCGCGCGGCTGGCGAAAGCGAATCCCGCAGCAGCAGCACGCGCATCGTCTCAAGCATCGCTGCGGGCGTGGTGGTGTCGCGCGGATCGCCCGGAATGGCTTCATTCAAGGTCGGTTCGGTCCGATCGAGCCGCGTTTCCTGGTCGCCGAGCGAGCGGGCGAAGGCGGTGAGGCCGGCCGGACCTCCGAAGCTCGCCAGCAGCAGATTGCCGGCCGTGTTGTCGCTCAGGGTGACGGCGGCCTCGCACAGCGCCGCGACCGTCATGCCGTCGTTGCCGGCATGCGCTTCGGTGGCGGGTGAATAGGGCGCGAGATCGCTCTTGCTAAAGGTCACAATCCGGTCGAGTCGCTCCTGTCCGGCGTCCACCCGCGCCAGCACGAAGGCAGCAGCGAGGAATTTGAACGTGCTGCACATGGGAAAACGCTGATCGGCGCGATGCCGCAGCATCTGCTCGGTGGTGCTACCGACCGCAGCGACGCCAAGCCGTCCGCCAGAACTTTTTTCGATATCGGCGAGGCGCAAGGCTGCGTTGGCCCGCCAGCTCGCGATCGGCTGCGCCAAAGCCGGCGGTGCGACCGTCGCGGCAAGAGCCAAAACAGCACAGCGCCGCGTCAACATCCTCATGCCTTTCCTTTCTGTGGTGGGCTCAAGTAACGTCTGACCAAAGATTTAGGGCAGTCCCATGGCACTCACCATCTACGGCATCAAGAACTGCGACACCATGAAGAAGGCGCGTGCCGTCCTCGACAAGAAGGGCGTCACCTACGCCTTCCACGATTACAAGACCAAAGGCGTCGACAAGGCCAAGCTGGAAGGCTGGGCGCGGAAGGCCGGCTGGGAAAAGCTGCTCAATCGCGCCGGCACCACTTTCAAGAAACTGCCCGATAAGGACAAAGCCAACATCACCGAGAAGAAAGCGATCGCGCTGATGCTGGCGCAACCCTCGATGATCAAGCGGCCGGTGCTGGAAGTCGGATCAAAGCTGTTGGTCGGTTTCAAGCCCGAGGAATATTCCAAGCTTTAGCGCCGCTCGGAGGCCGTAACGCTACGACTTGCCGGCCTCAGCGATGCTGGCCCGCTCCAGCGCGCGTAGCAGCTTTGGGAAATCCCGGTTCACCGCCTGGCGCACCAGAAACTTCGGCGCGAAGAAATCCGGCGCGAAGCGCGCGTCGTAGGACAAATGCGTGCCGCCGGCGACCGGGTCGAGCCGCCATTCGCCTTCGGATACCCGCATGTCGCCCTCGATGCGGTGGAACGAGAGCCGCCGCGCGGTCTCGAAGTCGTTGTGCGACACGGTGCGGATGCGCGGCAGCAACGGCGGGTTAATGACATTCTCGCGCACCTCCCAGTGTCCGGCGGGATCGTGCTTGAGGACGCGGCAGCTCTCGAGGTTGGGAACGATCTGGGGCGCATGGGCGCAGTCGGTCAGCACCTTCCACACGGCGGCAGGTGGCGCGGCGATGTCGATCGAGGCACGCACATGCGAGGCATTGAGGACCGGATCGCTATCGATTCGAACGTGAGGCTCGCCGCCAAACGCGGCGGCGATCGGCGCCGCCAGCAGCGCCGCGCCGAGCAGGGCGCAACTGGATACACAGCGGTTTGTCATGGTTGCGGATCTGGGCCGAGATGAGCGTCCGGTCGATTTGCGCTCAGTTTACAAGATTCAGATGACAGCCGTAACGGGGGCCTTGACATTTTCCGACCTCGACACGCCTCGCTGCTGTGAGGCGGCGAGGTCCGCGGGTCTTTCGGGGCCCGGCGTTCCGCGCGCCCTCTTTCGGGAGGGACCGGAGAAAGGGGACTACGGCGTACCCGGCGCCGGTCAAGAATACGGGCGCTTTGCTATGTCCGAATCGGTTTCGGCCCGCCCTTGATCCGGCGCACTTTCCCTGCCACATGCGCGGCAAGGAAGCTGCAATGCATGAGCCGCTGAAAGTCGAGGAAAAGCTGTCGCCCATCGCCGCCCAGGTCGAACGGCGGCGCACATTTGCGATCATTTCGCATCCAGACGCCGGCAAGACCACGCTGACCGAGAAGCTCTTGCTGTTCGGCGGCGCCATCAATCTGGCCGGCCAGGTCAAGGCCAAGCGCGACCGCCGCTCGACCCGCTCGGACTGGATGGCGATCGAGCGCGAGCGCGGCATTTCGGTGGTCACCTCGGTGATGACCTTCGACTTCAATGGCCGCGTCTTCAACTTGCTCGACACGCCGGGCCACGAGGATTTCTCCGAGGACACCTATCGGACGCTGACCGCGGTCGACTCGGCGGTGATGGTGATCGACGCCGCCAAGGGCATCGAGGCGCGCACCCGCAAGCTGTTCGAAGTGTGCCGGCTGCGCGACATTCCGATTCTCACGTTCATCAATAAGATGGACCGAGAGAGCTCGCGACCCGTTCGAACTGCTCGACGAGATCGAGAAGACGCTGGCGCTCGATACCGCGCCGGTGACCTGGCCGATCGGGCGGGGCCGCGATTTCGTCGGTACTTATGAGTTGGAAAGCGGGCGGGTGCGGCTGCTGGAAGGCGACGGGCCGAAAACCGGCGCAGCGCAGGAGATGGGGCTTGCCGAGATCGCCGCGCTCAATCCGCTGTTCGATGCCAAGGAGCTGTCGGACGAATTGAGTGCTGGCGAAGGAAGCCTGCAACCCGTTCGACCTCGGCGCTTTCCGCGAGGGGCATCTGACGCCGGTGTTCTTCGGCTCGGCGATCAAGAATTTCGGGGTTGGCGATCTGCTCGACGCGCTCGGCCAGTTCGCGCCGCCGCCGCGGCCGCAGCAGTCCGACCAGCGCACCGTCGAGCCTTCTGAGCCCCGCATGTCAGCCTTCGTATTCAAGATCCAGGCCAACATGGACCCCAACCACCGCGACCGCATCGCTTTTGCGCGGTTATGCTCCGGCCGGCTCGACCGCGGCATGAAGGCGAAACTGGTCCGCACCGGCAAGCCGATGACGCTGTCGGCGCCGCAGTTCTTTTTCGCGCAGGACCGCTCGGTGGCGGATGAAGCCTTTGCCGGCGACGTCGTCGGCATCCCCAACCACGGCACGTTGCGGATCGGCGATACGCTCACCGAAGGCGAGGAACTGAAATTCGTTGGCGTGCCGAATTTCGCGCCGGAAATATTGCGGCGGGTGCGGCTCGGCGATCCGATGAAGGCCAAGAAACTGAAAGAGGCGCTGCAGCAAATGGCGGAGGAGGGCGTGGTGCAGGTATTCCGTCCGCTCGACGGCGCGCCGGCACTGGTCGGCGTGGTCGGCCCGCTGCAGCTCGACGTGCTCAAGGCGCGGCTCGACGCCGAATACGGCCTCGACATCGACTACGAGACGCCGGAGTTCCAGCTGGCGCGCTGGATCGCCGCCGAGGACGGCAAGATGCTCGACGAATTCGTCGAGGCGAATTATTCCAGCGTCGCCGACGATCTCGACGGCGACCGCGTCTTCATGGCGCGCAACCAGTTCATCCTCGATTACACCCGCGAGCGAGCGCCGGGGCTCGCCTTCACCGACATCAAGGATGTACGGGAGAAGGCGCCCTAAAGTCAGTTCACCTTGACGTCCGCCGCCTTGATCACCGGCGCCCAGCGCGCGATTTCGCCGTCGATCAGTGCGCGGAATTGCTCGGGCGAATTGCCGACCGGCTCCATCAATTGCGCCGCCAGTTTCTCGCGCACCTGCGGCAATTGAGGATCGCAACCACGTCCTTGTTGATCGCCTCGATGATCGGCTTCGGCGTGCCGCCGGGCGCGATCAGCCCGTTCCAGGCGTCGGCTTCGACGTCGATGCCGGACTCTTTCAGCGTCGGCACATCGGGCAGGAAACGGCGAGCGCTTGGCCGTCGAGACCGCCAGGATTTTGACGGCGCCGGTCGCGGCCTGCGGCGTCACGGAAATCGCCGGCAGGCAGGCCATCTGCGCGTCGTTGCGGATAACCGCGGTGATCGCGGCCGGCGAACTCGGATAGGGAATGTGCACGAGCTTCGCTCCGGCCTTGATGGCGATCGCCTCCATCGCAAGGTGCGAGAGCGAGCCATTGCCGATCGAGGCAAAATTATATTTTCCGGGATTTTTCTTGAGCAGCGCGACCAGTTCGGCGACATTATTGACGCCGAGTGTCGGGTTGACCGCGAGCACGCTCGGCTGGCGTGATCAGTTGTGTGATCGGCGGCGATGTCCTTGCGCCGGGTCGTAGGCCAGCTTGGAAAACAGCAGCGTGTTGATGGCAAGCGGGCCGCCGATCGAAATCGCCGATCGTCGAGCCATCCGGCTCGGCCTTGGCGACGACGTCGGTGCCGATATTGCCGCTGACGCGCCGGGCTTGTTCTCGACGACGAAGGCGATGCCGGCATGACGTCTGCTGTAACTGCTCGGCGATCACCCGCGCGACGATGTCGGGCGTCGAGCCGGCGCCGAATGGCACGATGATGCGCACGTTTTTGGTGCGGCCAAACCTGTGCCACGGCCGGCGCTATGGCGCATGCCAGCAACGAAAGCGCAACAACGATACGTTTGATCATCGGTCCTGCTCCGGCTTTAATTCTATTGCGGCCGGCGGCAGTCTGCCATGCGGCGGCGTGCTTGCAATGGCTGGCGCCATCGCCTCTACTCCGCGCGATCGAACCGAGATTTACAGCGCGAGTCCAGCATGGGTTTAGCCATCCTTATTATCGGGCTGGTGGTGTTTCTCGGTGCGCATGTGTTCGTCACCGCCCGCGAGGCGCGCGCTGCCGCCATGCGCATCTCGGCAAGGCGTATTGGGCATTGTTCGCGATCGCCTCGGCCGCTGGCGTCGTCCTGATTGCTTACGGGTTTGGCCTGTACCGGCGCACCGGCTGGATCGACGTCTGGTATCCGCCGCAGTTCCTGCGCCACATCACCATCGGCCTGATGCTGTTCTCGGTCATTCTCGTGATCGCCGCCTATCTCCCCGGCCACATCAAGACATGGGCCAAGCACCCGATGCTGGCCGCCGTGAAGATCTGGGCCTTCGCGCATCTGCTGTCGAATGGCGATCTCGGTTCGATCATTCTGTTCGGCTCGTTTCTGGCCTGGGCGGTCTATGCCCGCATTGCGGTCAAGCGGCGCGAGGCGCGGGGTGAGGTCACCAATATCCAGTCGACCGGCTCAGGCTGGACCAATGACGCCATCGCGGTGGTGGTCGGCATCTTCATCTATCTGGCGCTCGGCTTCACCTTCCATCCGGTCGATCATCGGCGTGCCAGTGTTCGGGACCTGATCCATGTCGGTGCAAAACGAGGTCCGGCGGCTGACCGCGCCCGATATTCTGGCGCGCAAAGGCGGCGAGCCGATCGTCTGCCTGACCTCCTATCACGCGCATACCGCGCGCATCGCTCGACCAGCATTGCGACGTCATCCTGGTCGGCGACTCGCTCGGCATGGTGATGCACGGGCTGGAAACCACCGTGCCGGTCACGCTCGACATGATGATCCTGCAAGGCCGCGCGGTGATGCGCGGCTCGGCGCGCGCGCTGGTCGTGGTCGACATGCCGTTCGGCAGTTACGAGGCGTCGAAGGAGCAGGCCTTCATGAGCGCGGTGCGCGTGCTCAAGGAAACCGGCTGCGGCGCCATCAAGGTCGAGGGCGGCAAGCGCATGGCGGAAACCATCGCGCTTCCTCGCCGAGCGCGGCGTGCCGGTGATGGCGCATGTCGGCCTGACGCCGCAGTCGATCAACACCATCGGCTCGTTCCGCGCGCAGGGCCGCGAGGAAAGCGACTGGGGCCGCATCGAGGACGATGCGATGGCGGTGGCCGCGGCCGGCGCTTTCTCGGTGGTGATCGAGGCGGTGGCCGAGCCGCTGGCGCAGCAAGATCACCGGCGCCGTCGCGATCCCGACCATCGGCATCGGCGCCAGCCCGGCCTGCGACGGCCAGGTGCTGGTGCTCGAGGACATGCTCGGCCTGTCGCCGCGCGTGCCGAAATTCGTCAAGCGCTATGGCGACCTCGGCCCCGCGATCGACAAGGCGGTCGCGGACTACGCCGCCGACGTGCGGGCGCGCCGCTTTCCCGGCGCCGAACACGTCTATCCGATGAAGGCGAAAAAGCCCTAAAGCCCTGATAAATGAGGTGGCCTAGGTCGCCTTTGCCTTGCATACGCCACATCATTAGGTTACGCCGCGCCTGCACCTGACGCGGGCAGATGCGCTTTGCCGCAGGCCTTCCGGAGACGACGTTGTGGCCGATATTTTTCATGAAGTTGACGAGGAAGTCCGCCGCGACCAGCTCAAGAAGCTGTGGGAGCGCTACAGCCATCTGATCATCGCGCTCGCGGTCCTCGTCGTCGCGCGGTATCGCGGCGTGGCGCGGCTACGATTACTGGATGGCGCAGAAAGCCGCCGAGGCCGGCGCGCAATTCGAGGCCGCGGCGACGCTCAGCGAACAGGGCAAACATGCCGAGGCCGAAGCCGCTTTCGCCAAGCTCGCTGGCCGAGGCGCCGGCCGGCTATCGCGCGCTGGCGCAGCTGCGCGCCGCCGCCGAAATCTCGCAGCGCGATCGCCAAGGCGGTGAGCCGCCGCTTATGATGAGCTCGCCGCCGACGGTTCGCTCGACGCAACGTTGCAGTGATCTCGCCGCGGTGCGCGCCGGGCTGCTGCTGGTCGACAGCGCGCCGCTCACCGAGATGCGGCGCCGGCTCGAGCCGCTTGCAGAGCCGGGCAGTGCGTTCCGCCATACCGCGCGCGAATTGCTGGCGCTTTCGGCCTGGCGCAATGGCGACGCCGACCGCCGCGCGCCGCTATATCGACATGGTCGCCAACGATGGCGAGACGCCGGCGGGCACCCGTTCGCGCGTCGATGTACTGTCGGCGCTGATCGCGGCCAATGGCAAGAGTTGAGGCTCGTGCGATGCGCCGATCCTCGCCTTGTCCTGACGATGGCCGCACTGGTCGATGGTGGCGCCGGTGCTGGCCGGCCTGCGCGGATTTCGACGTCGACAAGCTCGACATCTTTCATCTCAACGAGAAGAAAAAGCTTCCCGGCGATCGCCGGCCGGTGTTTCCCGAAGGCGTGCCGGGCGTAAGCCAGGGTGTGCCGCCGGATCTGGTCAAGGGCTATCAGCCGCCGTCCGGAGGCCGCGCAGCCGGACCCAGCCGCGCAAGAGGCCAAAGAGGCTGCCGAAGCCGAAAAGCCGAAACCCAAGCCCAAAGCTGCGCGCAAGCCGAAGCCCCCCGTTGCCACGACGCCCGCGCCAACGACGACGCAGCCCGCGCAGAGCCAAGGCCGCGCCGCAGCAGCCGCAGCAACAATCCGGCGCCAGTGCGCCGTGGCCGGCGTCACCGGCGCCCGGCACCTTCCAGCGTTGAACGGCCGGAAGCTTTCGCCGGTAAATTCGGCTACCTAGTCGTTCCATGAGTTTCACCGTCGCCATTGTCGGCCGGCCGAATGTCGGCAAATCGACGCTGTTCAACCGGCTGGTCGGCCGGCGCGTGGCGCTGGTCGACGACCGGCCGGGCGTGACGCGCGACCGCCGCGAAGGCGAGGGCCGGCTCGGCGATCTCGAATTCAAGGTGGTCGATACCGCGGGCCTCGAGCAGTCGGCGCCGGAGAGCCTTTCGGGTCGCATGCGGGCGCAGACACGAAACGGCGATTGCGCGACGCCGACGCCATATTTTTCATGATCGATGCGCGCGCCGGCGCCGACCCCGGCCGATCGCGGCTTTGCCGAACTGGTGCGCAAAGCCGGCAAGCCGGTGGTGGTGGTCGCCAACAAGAGCGAAGGCAAAGCCGGGGAAAGCGGCCGGCTTGATGCATTATGCGCTCGGCCTCGGCGAGCCGATCCCGATTTCAGCCGAGCATAACGAAGGGCATGTCCGATCTCTATGACGCGTTGCGGGAGGCGCTGCCGGATCTGGCCGCGGCGGAGGACGTCGTGCCGGATCACGATGACCGTCCGATCCGCGTCGCCATTGTCGGACGTCCAAATGCCGGCAAGTCGACGCTGATCAACCGGCTGATCGGCGAGGACCGGCTGTTGACGGCGCCGGAGGCCGGCACCACGCGCGATTCCATCGCGGTCGATTTCGCCTGGCACGGCCACAAATTTCGCATGTTCGACACCGCCGGAATGCGCCGCAGGTCGCGGGTCGACGAGAAGCTCGAGAAGCTTTCGGTGGCCGACGCGCTCAATGCCATGCGTTTCGCCGAAGTCGTGGTCGTGCTGATCGACGGCGAGCATCCGTTCGAGGAGCAGGACCAGCGCATCGCCGATCTGGTCGAGCAGGAAGGCCGCGCCATCGTGCTGGCGGTCAGCAAATGGGATCTTAACCAGAAGAAGGTCGGCGCCATCAGCAAGTTGCGCGAACAGGCCGATCATAAGCTGACGCAAATGAAAGGGCGTGCCGCTGGTCGCGGTATCGGGCCTGACCGGCGATGGCCTCGACCGGCTGATGCAAGCGATCCTCGACGCATTCGCGATCTGGAATAAGCGCGTGCCGACCAGCGCGCTCAATCGCTGGTTCGAATCCGCGCTGGAGGCGCATCCGCCGCCGGCGGTGACGGGCCGCCGGCTAAAGCTCAATTACATCACGCAGGCGAAAAGCCGGCCGCCGAGCTTCGTGGTGTTCTGCACCCGTGCCGACGCGGTGCCCGACGCCTACAAGCGCTATCTGGTGAATTCGCTGCGCGAAGCGTTCGATCTGCCCGGCACTCCGATCAGACTGATGCTGCGCGAAAAGGACAATCCGTTTAAGAGGCCGGGCTAAGCGGCAGCGGTAATCAAGCCGGCGGCTTGAAGTCGAGAAACTTGCCGGCGCGGAAATCGTAGAGCTTGCCGGTCTCCATGCAACTCGGCAGGCAAAGCGGCACGATCTTTTCGGCCACCGCCTCCGGCGTCGGCAGCGTATCGGGATCAACGCCGGGCCAACCGCTGGCGTACATGCGGGTGCGGGTCGGACCGGGATTGAACAGATTGACGCGCACCTTGGTCGACGCGGTTTCTGCGGCATAAATGCGCGCCATCGCCTCGAGCGCGGCCTTGGTCGCCGCATAAGGTCCTGTGTAAGCCTTGGCCTGCCAACTGAGCCCCGAACTGATGAACACTGCGCGTCCGGCAGGCGCGCGCGTTAGCAGCGGGTCCATCGTGCGGATCAATTGCCAGTTGGCGGTGACGTTGACCGCGATGATATGGTCCCAGTCCTTCGGCTCGACATGGCCGAGCGGTGACAGTGCGCCGAGCACGCCGGCATTTCCGACCAGCACGTCGAGGCGCTGATAGCGCTCGTTCAGCGCCAATGCGAGCCGTGCAACGCCGTCGGAATCCTTCATGTCGAGCGGCACCAATGTGGCGCTGGAGCCGACAGCCTTGATCTTGTCGTCGAGTTCTTCGAGTCCGCCGACGGTACGCGCAACCGCGATGATATGAGCGCCGGTCTTGGCCAGTTCGAGCGCCAGCGCGGCGCCGATGCCGCGCGAGGCGCCGGTAACGAGCGCGACGCGGTCGGCGAGTGGCTTGGTCATCAGGAAGGGATGCGGGTCAGACCGCTTCCGACAAGAGCGACAACTGCCGTGGCGAGGCGTCCTTGCCGCTCTGGTCGGTCAGCGCGGTCGGATAGTCGCCGGTGAAGCAATGATCGGTGAATTGCGGACGCACCGGATCGCGGCCTGGCAAGCCCATGGCGCGATAAATGCCGTCGACCGAAAGGAATGCGAGCGTGTCCGCGCCGATAAATTTGCGCATGCCTTCAAGGTCGTGGGTGGCCGCGAGCAGCTTGTCGCGCTCGGGCGTGTCGATGCCGTAATAGTCCGGATGCGTGATCGGCGGCGAAGCGATGCGGAAATGCACTTCCTTGGCGCCGGCATCGCGCATCATCTGCACGATCTTGCGGGATGTCGTACCGCGCACGATCGAGTCGTCGACCAGCACGATGCGCTTGCCGGCCACCACCGCGCGATTGGCGGAATGTTTGAGCCGCACGCCCTGGTCACGAATGGTCTGGGTCGGCTGGATGAAGGTACGGCCGACATAGTGATTGCGGATGATGCCGAGCTCGTAGGGGATACCGGAGGCTTGCGCGAAACCGATGGCCGCCGGCACGCCGGAGTCCGGGACCGGCACCACGACATCGGCCTGTGCCGGCGCCTCGCGGGCCAGCTCGGCGCCCATGGTCTTGCGCACGTCGTAGACGTTGCGGCCGCCGACGATCGAATCCGGCCGGGAGAAATAGATGTATTCGAAGATGCAGGGCCGCGCCGTCATCGGCGGGAAAGGCTTGTGGGACTGCGCGCCGTCCTCGTCGAAGATCATGACTTCGCCGTTCTCGACGTCGCGGATGTATTTGGCGCCGATGATGTCGAGCGCGCAGGTTTCCGACGCCAGGATTGGGCAGCCATCCAGCGTGCCGTAGACCAGCGGGCGGATGCCCAGCGGATCGCGCGCGCCGACCAATTTCTTGTTGGTCATGCCGACAAAGGCATAGGCGCCTTCGAGCTGGCGCAGGCCGTCAATGAAACGGTCGACGAAGCGGTTGCGGTTGGATTTTGCGACCAGATGCAGAATCACTTCGGTGTCGGTGGTCGACTGCATCATGGCGCCTTCGCGCACCAGTTCGCGGCGCAGCGACAGCCCGTTGGTCAGGTTGCCGTTGTGCCCGATTGCAAAGCCCCCGGCGTTCAGTTCGGCAAATAACGGCTGCACGTTGCGCAGCACGGTTTCGCCCGTCGTCGAATAGCGCACATGGCCGACCGCGCTGGTGCCGGGCAGCCGGTCGATCACTTCGCGCTTGGCGAAGGCGTCGCCGACCAGGCCAAGCCGGCGCTCGGAGTGGAAACGTTTGCCATCGAATGAGACGATGCCGGCGGCTTCCTGGCCGCGATGCTGAAGCGCGTGCAGGCCGAGGGTGGTGATAGCGGCAGCGTCGGGGTGGCCGAAAATTCCGAACACGCCACATTCCTCGCGCAACCGGTCGGCGTTCGGATCGAACACGTCGGCGGCCGCTTCGGCGTTGTCGGCTATTCGGTCGGCCATCTACTGATTTCCAGTTGGAGCGCTCTTGATAACGTCTTGCATCGGTCGCGGTGGCGCTGCGGCTGGCGGCGCGGCGGGTGCAGCAGGCGGCGGCGCGGTTGCACGGGCCGGCGCTGGAGCAGTGGTGCGCTGATCGGAATCGGGCGGCTCCTGATCCTCAGGCTTTTGTCGCTTCAACCGCTTCAAGATGGTGCTTTCCGGGTCGTCCGGCAACATCGACATCAACCATTGTCCGGTGCTTTGCAATACGACCTTGGATTTGGCCGACTTAACCCATTCTGGCTGGCTGCGATCGGGCACCAGCCATGCAAAAAACAGGAACGCGACCACCACAATGACCAGGCCTCGCGCCAGCCCGAACAGGAAACCGAGCGTGCGGTCGAGCGCGCCGACCCGGCTGTCGAGGATCATGTCGGAGACGCGCACGGTGATGATCGAAACCAGCAAAAGCACCACCAGGAACACCGCCGCCGCGGCGATTCCATTGGCCGGTGTGTCGCCGACATTGATGTTGGCTTTCACGATCGGTGCCAGCCGGCCGGCGAGATAGATCGCGGCGATGGCGGAAATCGCCCAGGCGGCGATCGAGAGGATTTCCCGCATGAAGCCGCGGATCATCGCGAGCAGGCCGGAAATCAGCATGACCACCAGCAACAGGATGTCGAGAAGCGTGACCGGCATCGGGTGCGCTAACCGTGGTGCAAAAGGCTGGGGCCGGTCGCCCGGACGGACATCTGCATAGGCGATTCCGTTGCTCCGGACGAGGGGGGCATTATCGGCACAAGCGGTTGATCCAATGGTATTTTCAGCGCCCGGCAGGAACGGTCAGGAGGTCCGGATGCCTTGCGGGCAGTGTATAGCGGGACGGTGGCGTGCCGTCACCCCGCTTCTCGGAGTTTCGCCGGTCGATTGCCGCGCGCGGCGATATCGGCGACCAAGGCCGCCAGGTTGCCGACTTCGGTGAGCTTAAAGCCCTCGGCCGCATCAGTCCGGGCCGCGTCGGGAACAATCGCGCGGGTGAAGCCAAGTTTAACGGCTTCCTTGAGCCGCGCTTGACCATGCGCCACCGGGCGCACCGCGCCGGAAAGCGAAACTTCGCCGAAATAGACCGCATCGGCTGGTAACGGCGAATTGGCGAGCGAGGAGACCAGGGCCGCGGCGGCAGCGAGATCGGCGGCGGGTTCTTGGATGCGCAGTCCGCCAGCGACGTTGAGATAGACGTCGTGACCGCCAAGATTAACGCCGCAATGGGCTTGCAGCACGGCAAGCACCATCGACAGCCGGCTTGGATCCCAGCCGACCACGGCTCTTCTTGGCGTGCCCAAAGACGTTGGCGCCACCAGCGCCTGGATTTCCACCAGCACGCGGGCGGGTGCCTTCGATACCTGCGAACACGGCGGTGCCGGGTGAGCCGAGATCGCGCTCCGACAAAAACAGTTCCGATGGATTGGCGACCTCGCGCAAGCCCGCGCCGGTCATTTCGAACACGCCGATTTCGTCGGTGGGGCCGAAGCGGTTTTTCACCGCGCGCAGAATGCGGAACTGGTGCGAGCCTTCGCCTTCGAATGACAGCACCGCGTCCACCATATGCTCGACCACACGCGGGCCGGCGATCTGGCCGTCTTTGGTGACGTGGCCGACCAGGATCACCGCAGCGCCGGATTTCTTCGCATAACGGATCAGCGACTGCGCGGAGGCGCGAACTTGCGTCACCGTGCCGGGCGCGGAATTCGACCGCGCCGGTCCACATCGTCTGAATTGAATCGATGACGACCAGCCGGGGGGTCTTGCCTTCGCCAAGCGTCGCGATGATGTCTTCGACCGCGGTCTCAGCCGCGAGTTCGACCGCGGCATCCGACAGGCCGAGCCGCTCGGCGCGCAGTCGCACCTGCGCCACGGCTTCCTCGCCGGAAATATAAATCGCGCGATGGCCCGAGCGCGCCAAGGTCGCGGCGGCCTGAATGAGCAAAGTCGATTTGCCGATGCCGGGATCGCCGGCCATCAGCAGCACCGAGCCGCGCACGAAGCCGCCGCCCGTGACGCGATCCAATTCAGCGACGCCCGACGGCAGCCGCGGCGCTTCCTGGGTTTCGCCGGTCATCGGTTCGAGCGCGAAGCGGCGGCCTTTCGGCGAAGGGCGGCCGCTCGAGCCGACCGGCGGGCCGGCGGCGCTGGCGCCTTCCTCGGCGAGCGTGTTCCACTCGCCGCAGGCTTCGCATTTGCCCTGCCACTTGCCGCTGGCGGCACCGCAGTTTTGGCAAACGAAATTCAAGTTGCGCCGGGACATCGGAATTCCCCTCGGAATCGGGCTTAATCAGCCTACAAGCTCGAAAAGAACAATACAAGAACAAAACTTAAAAGAGCGTTATTTGATGGGGAATTTGGCTGGTCGCCGGCCGGTCAGCTGACCCGGTAGCGCCGGTGATAGCGGCGGCCGAGGCTGGTGAGCACCTCGTAGCCAATGGTGCCGGCCTTGGTGGCGAGATCATCGAGCGTGATGTCATCGCCGATCAGCGTTGCCATGTCGCCGCGCTTGACCGCGCCGTCGGGCAAATCGGTGACGTCGATCTCCAGCAGGTCCATCGAGACGCGGCCCGCCAACGGGCAGCGCTGCCAGCGACGATGGCCTCGGCGCCGGTTCGCGCGTCGGACGCGCTGGCGGCGCGCAGATAGCCGTCGGCATAACCGACCGCGACGATGGCGAGACGGGTCGCGCGCTTGGCGGTCCAGCCGGCGTCATAGCCGACAGTCTCGCCGCGCAGAACATTGCGGAATTGCACGATGCGGCCGTGCAGTTCGACCACCGGGCGCATCGGGTTGTTGCGGCCCGGCGTCGGATTGACGCCGAACAGCGCCGCGCCCGGTCGCACCATGTCGCAATGCGCGGCCTGGCCCAGAAAAATTCCGGATGAATTGGCGAGCGACGACTGGATACCACGATACAGCGCGCGCACCTCGCGGAAAAGCTTGATCTGCTTGTCGTTGAGCGGATGGTCGGGCAACTCAGAGCAGGCGAGGTGGCTCATCAGCAACGTGATGCCGTGATTTTCCGAACGGATGCGCGGCGCGGCGGCCGCCGCTTCGCCAGCTGAGATCCCCAGCCGGTTCATGCCGGTGTCGACATGCAACGCCGCGCCGCCGCGCCAGTCGTTGGCCGAGACGAAGGCATCCCACTCCGCCAGTTCGGTCAGGCTGCCGATCACCGGCCGCGCATAGATGTCGGCGAAAGCCGGCGCGGTGCCCGGCATCAAGCCGTTGAGCACGTAGATCACCGGCTCGGCAACGACCGCGCGCACGCGCCGCGCCTCATAAAGATCCGCGACGAAAAAAGTCTTGCAACCGGCTTTGGCCAGCACGGCGGCGACCGGCTCGATGCCGCAACCGTAACCGTCGGCCTTGATCACCGCGGCGCATTCGGCCGGCAGCGAGCGGCGGGCAAGCGCGCGCCAGTTAGCTTCGATCGCGCCAAGGTCGACGGTCAGCGTGCCGCCAGCTTCGGCCTGCGGCGGGCCAAAGGTCGTGACGTTGCCGGCCGGAGCGGGCGCTTCAACAACCGGAGCCGGTTTGGGTTCAGGCATCGCCATGGCGCTTGGTTTATCGTCCCTTAGACAGGTCGTCCATGGACGACCGCTGGCGCCAATCTTCCAAATCGAACGTTGGCTGCTAGAATGCGTGATATGGGGGAAAGAATGAAAAAGCTGCTTTTTGCCTTGCTGGTCGTGGGCGCGGTTGTGGCCCTCGCCACCCCGTCTCAAGCCGCGGTGAGCTGTGTGCAGAAATGCTCTGCCGCTGTGGGGAGCTGCCAACTGCCTTGCGCTGGGAGCCGAGATGCCTGCCACGCCGCGTGCCCAAAAACCGGCAGAAAAGGCAGCCTGTCCTGCCGGCATCAATGCACGGTGAGTTATCGCAGTTGCGTCAAGCCTTGTATTGGGGAGTCCCGCGCCTGCGTCAGCGCCTGCGCGCGGCAGTAACGAAAGTCTAAATCCGCTCAGGCACACGCTCGCTGCGCGCCAGCGACGAGAACCGCGTGACCTGTGCGTCGAATTGCAATTCGACGGTGCCGGTCGGGCCATGGCGCTGCTTGCCGATGATAATTTCGGCTTTGCCGTGGACCTTGTCGCTTTCCGACAGCCACTCGGCGAATTTCTCGCGGTTCGATTCCAGCGGCTTGCGCATCAGGTGGTAATATTCCTCGCGGTAGACGAACATCACCACGTCGGCGTCCTGCTCGATCGAGCCGGATTCACGCAGGTCGGAAAGCTGCGGCCGCTTGTCGTCGCGGCTTTCGACCTGACGCGACAGTTGCGACAGCGCCAAAATCGGCACATTGATCTCTTTGGCCAGCGCCTTGAGCTTGGTGGTGATCTCGGTGATTTCCTGCACGCGGTTTTCCGAAGAACGCCGCGTCGAGCCCTGCAGCAGTTGCAGATAGTCGATCACCATGAGATCGAGGCCACGCTGGCGCTTGAGGCGACGGGCGCGGGCGGCGAGTTGTGCGATCGACAGGCCGCCGGTTTCATCGATGTAGAACGGCAGTCCTTGCATCTCGATGGTAGCGTCCTTGATGCGTTCGAAGTCGGCTTCGGTGATGCCGCCGCGCCTGATCTGGTTCGACGGGATGCCGGTCTGCTCGGCGATGATGCGGGTCGCGAGTTGCTCGGCCGACATTTCCAGCGAGAAAAAGCCGACGATGCCGCCGTTGGCCGTGACGGTATGTCCGTCGGGCCGCACTTCGCCGCGCCACGTCTTTGCGATGTTGTAGCCGATGTTGGTGGCGAGCGCGGATTTTCCCATTCCGGGGCGGCCGGCGAGGATGATCAAGTCGGATTGCTGTAATCCGCCCATCATGCGGTCGAGGTCGTCGAGCCCCGTGGCGATACCGGACAGTTTTCCATCGCGCTGGTAGGCGCGCGCCGCCATGTCAACGGCGGTGGTGAGCGCATTGGCGAAGCGCTGAAAGCCACCATCGTAGCGGCCGGTCTCAGCCAGTTCATAGAGCCGCCGCTCGGCTTCCTCGATCTGGTCCCGCGGCGAGAAATCGACCGGCGCGTCGAAAGCGACATTGACCATTTCTTCGCCGACGATGATCAGCGCGCGCCGCACCGACAGATCGTAGATGGTGCGGCCATAGTCCTGCGCATTGATGATCGTAGTGGCCTCGGCGGCGAGCCGCGCCAGATATTGCGCGACCGTGATGCCGCCGATGTCGACATTGGCGTCGAGGAAGGTTTTGAGCGTGACGGGCGTCGCGATCTTGCCGGCGCGGATCAGGTCGCGGGATAGCTCGTAGATTTTCTGATGGATCGGCTCGAAAAAATGCCGCGGCTCGAGAAAATCCGAAACGCGATAGAACGCTTCGTTGTTGACCAAAATCGCGCCCAATAGCGCCTGTTCCGCCTCGATATTATGCGGGGCGGAGCGGAACGCCGGAGCGGCAGGGTCGGCGACCTGCTTGAGGGCAGTCGAATTCAGCGGGGGCCATAAGGTCCGATTGGTGATGTGCTTTCAGGCGAGACAGTGGCGGAATTGACCGCTGCCTACGACTCCGGAGTGCGCCGCCGCCGCCGATTTCCCCGTTACCCACCGGCCTAAAATAACGCTGAATTGGTTGTGGCCGGGCTTGACCCGTTACTCGCCTGCGAGACGCAGCGGCGGGCGGCGCTCGCTTTCCAGCCTGCGCAGGCGCTGCTCCTCGCGCGTGATGTAGTCGCGCGTCATCGGCACCACGCCCTGGCATTTGGTGAGTTGGATCTGCATCACCATCATGTCCTGTTCGCGGAACGACATCTCCGAGGAGGCGAGATAGAACTCCCACATCCGCACGAAACGCTGGTCGTAGATCTTTTCGACCTCCTCGCGATGCGCCAGGAAGCGCTCGCGCCAGTGCTTGAGTGTCTCGGCATAATGCAGCCGCAGGATTTCGATGTCGGTCACCAGCAGGCCGTTGCGCTCGATGACCGGCAACACCTCGGACAGCGCCGGGATATAGCCGCCAGGGAAGATATATTTGGCGATCCATGGATTGGTGATGCCCGGTCCTTCCGAGCGGCCGATCGAATGCAGCAGCATGACGCCGTCATCGTCCAGCAGTTCGGCGCATTTCTTGAAATAGGTATCGTAATGATTGACACCGACGTGCTCGAACATGCCGACCGAGACGATGCGGTCGAAATGCTCGGTGAGATCGCGGTAATCCTTGAGGCGGAATTCGGCGCGATCGCTCAGGTTACGTTCCGCCGCACGGGAATTGGCGATGCCGAATTGCTCTTTCGACAACGTGACGCCGATCACCTTGGCGCCGGTCAGTTCGGCAAGATACAGCCCGAGCCCGCCCCAGCCGCAGCCAATGTCGAGGACCCGCTCGGCCGGCTTGATCAAAAGCTTGGCGGCGAGGTGCCGTTTTTTCGCGAGCTGGGCGTCGTCGAGCGACTGATCGAGGGTTTCGAAATAGCCGCAGCTATATTGCTCGTCGGCGTCGAGGAACAGCGAATAGAGCCGCCCGTCAAGGTCGTAATGATGCGCGACGTTTTTTCGCGCCCGGGTGCGTGGGTTGAACTGCTGGAAGCGTCGACGGATGTACCGCAAGACCCACTGGAGGCGGCCCCATTGTGGCGCTTCGACCGGCTGGCCGAGCACCAGCTCCAGAACGTCGGCGATGGTACCTCGTTCGACGACTAATGTGCCGTCCATATAGGATTCGCCGAACTTCAGTTCGGGATCAGTCAGGATGCCCCATTCGGTTGCGCGCGTCACAAATCGGACGGCAACCGGTGTGCCTGTGCCATCGCCGCAGGTGAATGTAGTGCCGCACGAGGTCGTAACCCGGAAAATGCCCCGGCTGATAAATGTCGTCAGTAAAAAACGAAGCAACCGGTCCATCGGCCGCCCCCGTCACTGAATACGGCGCGGCTTTAAAACCGCAGCCCCCCAAATGCAACGAGGGCGATTAAAACAAAGTTCCGCCGCTTCAGCAATATTTTGAATAGCGGCCAGGCCCAGGGTCACAATCGGGCCGTTTTGGAGTATCACTCCGAGTTGCGGGGTGACCATCCGGCGCGCGAACAAGCAGCCTGAAAAGCCACATTATTCACGGGGTTAATACCAGATGTCCGGGTTTGGACGTTGCATAAAGCTTTTACTGATCGGGATGGCGACTCTGGCGGCCGCGCCGGCCTCGGCACAGGACGGGCCGCAAAATCTGGATGCGGGGAAGACACCTGCCCAGCTTTTCGCCTCGGACTGCGGGATTTGCCACAAGTCGCCGCAGGGCTTGGCGCGTTCGAACGGCATGTTGGGCCTCGAAGGCTTCCTGCGCGAGCACTACACCTCGGGCAGGGAAACCGCGGCGGCGATGGCCAAGTACCTGCGCGCCGCAGGGGACGCGCCGGCGGCCAAGCCGGCTCGGACCGCGAAACGGCCGCCGAAAGCCGAGGACGGCAAGGACACCAAACCGGCGTCCGACAAGAAAAACCCGAGCGAGGCAAAGCCTGCCGCGGCTAACTCAAGTGGGATGACGCCGGCGGATGCCAAGCCGATTGAGGCCAAGCCTGCCGAAGCCAAGCCTGCCGAAGCAAAGCCCGTGGAAGCCAAGCCGATAGAAGCAAAGCCAGTGGAAGCCAAACCGGCCGAGCCGAAATCGGACTAGCCAGCGTTCGCACCGTTGGCCGCCGCCGCATTACTCCGCTTCGGCGTCGTTCGCTTTTGACTTTTTCTTTGCCTTGCCCTTTGCGGGTTTCTCGCCAGCGGCCGCTTCCGCCTCTGCCGGTTCTTCGTCGCCGGTGTCGGGGTCGCCGGCCTTGCTGCGCCGCTGCTCCGCAACTTCGGGATCGAACAGCGCCTCTGCGGCCTTTTCGGTTTGCTCGGCGACTTCTTCTTCTTCGGTCTGTTCGCGGCGGACGGTGATGTCCTCACCGCGCGCCAGCCGTTCGGCCTCGTCGGCGCTGCGCGCCACATTGATCGTGACGATCACTTCGACTTCCGGGTGTAGCGCGATCGGCACCTTGTACTGACCGATCGACTTGATCGGCGCGTTGAGCACGACCTGCGAGCGGCTGACCTCGGCGCCGTCTGCGGTCAACAGGCCGGCGATATCGCGCGGCGACACCGAGCCGAACAGCTGGCCGGTTTCCGAGGCTTGGCGCAATACGATCAGCGTTTTGCCTTCGAGCTTGCCGGCGTACTTGCCTGCTTCGCCCTTCGCCGCGACGTTCTTGGCTTCGAGTTCGGCCCGCATGCCTTCGAAGCGGGTTTTGTTGTCCTTGGTGGCGCGCAACGCCTTGCCGTTCGGCAGCAGGAAATTTCGCGCGTAGCCGTCCTTGACGCGGACGGTGTCGCCCATCTGGCCGAGCCGGCCGATGCGTTCGAGCAAGATCACTTCCATGTCACGTCTCCATCATTCCAGGGAAAAAGGGTTTAAAAGGTTTCATGTGGTGGCCGGCGGACCGCGCCTTTGCGCAAATCGCGAGCGCACGCCGAACAGTGTTTCCGCCAGGCCGAGCAAACACAAAGCGAGGACCGGCCAGCCGAACACAATCACGGCCGCATAAACGCCGCCCAGCGAGAACGTTCGTCCATTCATGCCGCGGGTCAGGGTGTGCAAAACCGCAAAGCCCAGCACGCCGAATGCTATCAACACGGCGGCTGCGACGGCGCTGCCGACGATGCCAAAGATGCCACCGATAAAGCTGACGACTACGGCGGCGGCGAGCGCCGCTGCGGCAATGCGGGGAAAACTCATAGCTGGGAGGTCGGGCCACGGCCGCCGCAACAGGCCGGAGAATTTCACAATCCGCCCGGCCAGCCAGAGATTGACGACATTGGTGATGGTCGCCAGCACCGCGGCTGCGGGCGGAATGGCAGCAACGAGGAAATTGAACAGGGGGCTCTGTGCGCCGCGCGGTTGCACCGATCCATCAGCGTTCTGGACCTGGATCAAACGATCGAGCGCGTCATTGATGCCTGCGCGATAGCTTTCCATGTCGGTGCCGAAATTGAAGATCGCGACGATGACTACCGCCGTAGCGAGCGCCGAGGCCCACAGCACCAACCGTCCCGGCGGATACCATTCGAGCGCCGCCGGCGCCGCGCCCGGTGTCGTGTTTGGCGCGGGGGCCCGCGCCAGCATCGCAAGGTAGCCGAGCCACCACGCCGGCAACGCGGTGCTTGCGGTGAATGCCAGAAGAAACACGCTGCCAAACATCGAAGCCAAGGCCGCGGCGGCGCCGACCGCGGCAATCGCGCCGGCCCAATGCGTCCAGCCGAGCACCGCGATCATGATCGGCAGCGGCGCCAGATAGAACAGGAAAATCGACAATAGCGAGCCGGACGCGATCGAGGCGAACAGCAACGCCGCGGCCGCGCCGGCACCAATGCCAATGAGAACGATCTGCACCATCCGAGCTGTCCCGCTCCTTTCGAGCGGTTAGGGACGAAGAAATTTCGCCCCAACCATCGGTCGCGCCAGTGTCCCGGCCGACCTCGTTGCGTTACCTGATTACGTACGGCAGCAGGCCGAGGAAGCGCGAGCGTTTGACCGCCTGCGCCAGTTCGCGCTGCTTCTTCGCCGACACCGCGGTGATACGGCTCGGCACGATCTTGCCGCGCTCCGACACGTAGCGTTGCAACAGCTTGACGTCCTTGTAGTCGATCTTCGGCGCATTGGCGCCAGAAAACGGGCAGGTCTTGCGCCGGCGAAAGAACGGCCGACGGCCTCCGCCGCCACCACCACCACTACCGCCACCAGCACCTTGCGATGAAAATGCCATGATTATTCCTCCACCGCTGCGGCTGCCGGTCCATCGTCACCGCCATCGCCATCTTCGCGCGAACGGCGCGGTGGACGGTCGTCACGGTCGCGGAAACGGCCGCCACCGCCACGGTCACCTCGGTCGCCACGCTCGTCACGGTCGCGATCGGACTTGCGCATCATCGCCGAAGGACCTTCCTCATGCGCTTCGACGCGCACGGTGAGATAGCGCAGCACATCTTCGTTGAGGCGCTCCTGGCGCTCGATCTCGTTGATCGCGGCCGGCGGCGCATCGATGTTGAACAGCGTCATGTGCGCCTTGCGGTTCTTCTTGATCCGGTAGGTCAGCGACTTGACGCCCCAGTATTCGTTTTTGGCGATCTTGCCGCCGAGTTGCTCGAGGACGCCGGTGAGCTGGGCAGTCAACTCCTCGACCTGCTGCGCGGAGAGATCCTGGCGCGCGAGATAGACGTGTTCGTATAGCGGCATGAAAAGCCTTTCCTTGTCGTCCCAATGTCGCTGATTCCGGCGCCTAGCCCCTCGAGCCCTTCGGGAAAGGCTCGAATGCTCAGAAGGTGGAAACACGGGATGCCGGGCTTTTAGGCCCTACCTTCATGACCGAAGGTCATCCGTTCAGTTTCCAGCAGGGATCAACGGTAGCGGCCGCTTTATAGGGAATAGCGCGGCGAAAGCAAGGCAAAGCGGGCCTATCAGGCGGCTTCGGTTCCGGCGGCCTTGGATTTGGTGTTGAGCCGGTCTGCCAATTTGACCGCGAGGTCGACGCCTTCCTTGATCTGGCGGGACTGCTCGGCGTTGGGATTGGTGGTTTTACGGGCGCGGTTGAGCGCTTCCAGCAGCTGGTCGAGGTGATCTGCATAGAAGCGTTGGCGGAATACCGGATCCTGCCGCGAGCGGGCAAGGTCGTCCTCGGTCACCAAGTCGCTCATTAGCCGGTCTTTCTCAGGATGGCGGAACCATACCGGTGGAGGGTTGTCCAATCGTTACCGCGGGAACCGTGCAGCTTGACAGGGCGGAGAACGCGGTGTTTTTCGGCCCGAATTCGAACAAAAAGGGCGGGGGATGACGGTTGCTTTCATGTTTCCGGGCCAAGGGAGCCAGGCCGTCGGCATGGGCAAGGCGCTGGCCGATGCCTTTGCCCCGGCCCGTGACGTGTTCGCGCAGGTCGATGAGGCGCTTGGCGAAAAACTCAGCACCATCATTTTCGAAGGCCCGGCGGACACCCTCACGCTCACCGAGAATGCACAGCCAGCGTTGATGGCCGTTTCACTCGCGGCCATGCGGGTTCTGGAGACGGAAGCCGGCGTCGATCTCAAGCGCGATGCGAAATTCGTGGCGGGCCATTCGCTCGGCGAATATTCGGCACTGGCGGCGGCCGGCGCGTTGCCGTTGGCCGACACCGCGCGGTTGCTGCGCACCCGCGGCCGCGCCATGCAAAAGGCGGTGCCAGTCGGCACGGGCGCGATGGCGGCGCTGATCGGGCTGGAACTCGATCAGGCAGCGGCTGCCGCTGCGGAAGCAGCACAAGGCCAGGTTTGCCAAGCCGCGAATGACAATGGCGGCGGTCAGGTCGTGGTGTCCGGCGACAAGGCAGCGGTCGAGCGCGCGGTCGAAATCGCCAAGGCCAAAGGCGCCAAACGGGCGATGATGTTGACCGTGTCCGCCCCGTTCCACTGCGCCCTGATGCAGCCGGCGGCGGACGTGATGGCAAAGGCCCTGGCGGAAGTGAATGTCAGGGCGCCGGTGGTGCCGCTAGTGGCTAATGTCGCGGCGACGGCCGTCAGCGATCCTGCTGAAATTGTTCGCTTGCTGGTCAGGCAAGTTACCGGCACCGTCCGATGGCGCGAGTGCGTCACCTATATGGCGGAGCAGGGCGTGACGAAATTCTACGAGATCGGCGCCGGCAAGGTGCTGAGCGGCTTGGTCAAGCGCATTGCCGACGGGGCCACCGGAACCGCGATCGGTACACCGGATGATATCGCGGCCTTCAAGGCCGCGCGCGGCTAGACGAACGGAAAAGGACGCGCGACATGTTCGATCTGACCGGCAAGACCGCGCTGATCACCGGAGCCAGCGGCGGCATCGGCGGCTCAATCGCGCGTGTCCTGCACGCGCAGGGCGCGACCGTCGCGCTGTCGGGCACGCGGCGCGAAGCGCTCGATGCGATCGCGTCGTCTCTGCGCGACCGCGTCCACGTTCTGCCATGTAATCTCGCGGACAAGGAAGATGTCGAAAAGCTGGTTCCCGCCGCTGAACAGCAAATGCAAAAGCTCGACATTCTCGTCGCCAATGCCGGCGTGACGCGCGACAATTTGTTTGTGCAATTGAAGGATGACGAGTGGGATCAAGTGATCGCCATCAACCTCTCGGCGACCTTTCGGTTGGCGCGCGCTGCTGTCAAAGGCATGATGCGTCGCCGGTTTGGCCGGGTCATTGGCATCACTTCGGTGGTCGGGGTGACCGGCAATGCCGGGCAGAGCAATTATACCGCCGCCAAGGCTGGCATGATCGGCATGATAAAGTCGGTGGCGCAGGAATATGCCAAGCGCGGCGTCACTGCGAACTGCATCGCGCCGGGCTTTATCGCGACGCCAATGACCGAGAAGCTCAACGAGAAACAGCGGGAAGCGATCTTGGCGCGGGTGCCGGCGGGGCGGCTCGGCGGTGCGGAAGACATCGCGGCCGCGGCGGTCTATCTCGCTTCGGACGAGGCCGCATACGTCACCGGACAGACGTTGCACGTCAACGGCGGAATGGCCATGATTTGACGGAAAAATGGGAAAGGCTTGGCTTTTCCAGTGTTCCGCCGCTACGCTTCGCAATGCTAGTCAACGGTTTTGAAGTATGGTAACCGAACTTTGGCCCGGCTGGGGCGGCTCGATAGCGGATAGTCCAGAGCGATCCGCGATTGGCGCGCGTCTCACAGCGAAAACCACGACGAGGCCGAACCGCAATGGCGGCAAACGGGTTTCCGGTTGCAGCCCAATCCAAAACGCACGAGGTTGGAACGATGAGTGACATTGGCGAGCGGGTAAAAAAGATCGTCGTGGAGCATCTGGGCGTCGAGCCCGAAAAGGTGACCGAGGGTGCAAGCTTTATCGATGATCTTGGCGCCGACAGCCTCGACACCGTTGAGCTCGTCATGGCCTTCGAAGAAGAATTTGGCTGTGAAATCCCCGACGACGCCGCCGAAACCATTCTAACCGTCGGTGATGCGGTCAAATTTCTCGAAAAGAACGCCAAAAGCTGATCCACGCCCCGGCTCGTCCTATCGCAACGCAAGTCGCAGGCAGGTGAGCTATGCCCGATGCTACGGAGCATAGCGGCGCGCAGATTTTGCCCGGAGCCTGGTCATGAAGCGTGTGGTGGTCACCGGGATGGGAATGGTTACCCCGCTCGGTTGCGGCGTCGAAACCACCTGGCAGCGATTGATCAAAGGCGAAAGCGGCGCTGCCCGCATCACGCGGTTCCCCGTCGACGACCTTGCGTGCAAGATCGCCTGCAGCATCCCACGCGGTGACGGCAGCAACGGCACTTATAATCCCGACCAGTGGATGTCACCCCAGGATCAACGCAAGGTGGACGAATTCATCGTATTCGCCATGTGCGCGGCGCGTCAGGCGCTCGACGACGCCGACTGGAAGCCGGTTAACAACGAAGATCAGATCAACACCGGCGTCGTGATCGGCTCTGGGATCGGCGGCATCGAAGGTATCGCGTCGGCGGCCGTCACCCTCCACGAACGCGGTCCACGCCGCATTTCCCCGTTCTTCATTCCCGGCCGCATCATCAATCTCGCGTCCGGCTATGTGTCCATTGAATTCGGCCTCAAGGGGCCGAACCACGCGGTCGTCACGGCATGCTCGACCGGCGCTCATGCGATCGGCGATGCCGCCCGCATGGTCGCGCTGGGCGACGCCGACGTGATGGTGGCCGGCGGAACTGAATCCCCGGTCAACCGCATGGCGATTGCGGGTTTTTCGGCGTTGCGCGCACTCTCGACCGGCTTCAATGAACAGCCGACCAAGGCATCGCGGCCTTATGACAAGGACAGAGACGGTTTTGTAATGGGCGAGGGCGCCGGCGTCTTGGTGCTGGAATCGCTCGAACACGCCCAGACGCGCGGCGCCAAAATTTACGCCGAGCTGATCGGCTACGGACTATCCGGAGACGCCTACCACATTACGGCACCTGCGCCGAACGGCGATGGTGCCCTACGCTGCATGAACGCGGCGATCAAACGCGCGGGCATCTCGGCGGCCGAAGTCGATTACATTAATGCGCACGGCACATCGACGCCGCTGGGCGATGAAATCGAATTGGGCGCGGTCGAGAAGCTGGTCGGCAATGCCGCTGGCCGCATTGCGATGTCGTCGACGAAATCCTGCATCGGCCATTTGCTGGGTGCCGCCGGTGCGGTCGAGGCAATTTTCTCGATCCTGGCGATTCGCGACGGTGTGGCGCCACCGACCATCAATCTCGATAATCCATCGGTGGAAACCGCGATCGATCTCGTCCCGCACAAGGCGCGAGAACGTGACATCGATATCGCGCTGTCGAATTCCTTCGGATTTGGCGGCACCAATGCGTCGCTGGTATTCCGGCGGTTTGTGAACTAGCCGCTCCGCGAAGGGTGACCCTACCTTTCGCCATATTTGTTTCTAACTTGCGTTACCGCCTTGCGTTTTGCCGTCAGGCCGCCTGTAACGGTGCAGCCGTACGGCTTGTTTGGTGGCGAGGGTACGTGTGAACCGGAGTGGCTTGATTTGTCGTTCTCGACATTAAGAGTGCGCGCGTGAATTCGATGCCGCCACAGGACGACGACGGCCGGGATTCCTCGCATCCTGACCCAACGTCATCGGTCCCGCCGGTTGCGGGCCGCGCTGCCGCATTAAGCCTTGCCGACCGTTTGGCGCGTGGCCGCGCAGGGGCGTCAGCCGCCAAAGCGGCGGGCGCTCAATCAAACGACGCCGGCAAGACTGCTGCCGGTCGCCCGTCATTTAACCCGCCACCCGCACCGTCCAACTGGATTGATGCGCGCGCCGGCGAGCCGTATCCGCCGCTCTCAGGACGGCCGGATGCGGCCGGCGCCCCGGCTGCCGATGCTAGGCGAATTTCGCCGCGCAGCCCACGCACCGCGCTCGAGCCCGAGCGAATACCGACGCCGACGCGCCGGTCGCGCCGCGTGCGCCACCCACTAGTGATCGCCGGCAATGCGGTCTTCACGATTCTCATCGTCGTCGCGGTCGTCATCGGCGGCACGCTGATGGTCGGCAAACGGCGTTTTGAACAGGCCGGACCGTTGGAGCAGGACAAGGTCGTCAATATTCCGCGCGGAATTGGCGTGCGCGAAATTTCCGACCTGCTGCAGCGCGAGGGCGTGATCGATCAGCCCTGGGTCTTCGTCGGCAGCGCCGTCGTATTGAAGGCTCGCGACGGCCTCAAATCCGGCGAATATCAGTTCACCAAGCACGCCAGCGTGCGCGACGTTGTAGACACCATCGTCGAAGGCAAGGTGGTGCAGCACGCCGTCACGGTACCGGAGGGCCTTACCTCTGAACAGATTGTTGCGCGCCTTCTGGAAAATGACGCGTTGTCGGGGGCCATCAAGGAAGTGCCGCGCGAAGGCACGCTGCTGCCGGAAACCTATAAATTCACCCGTGGCACCTCGCGCGAGCTCATAATCCAGCGCATGCAGCAGGCGAGTTCGCGCATATTGCAGGAAGTATGGGAACGCCGCATGCCGGACTTGCCGGTCAAGACGCCCGAGCAATTGCTCACGCTCGCCTCGCTGGTTGAAAAGGAAACCGGCAGGCCGGACGAACGCACGCGGGTTGCTGCGGTATTTGTCAACCGCCTCAAGCAGAAAATGCGGCTGCAGTCGGACCCCACCATTATCTATGGCCTGACCGGCGGCAAAGGCACGCTGGGTCGGCCGATCCTCAAAAGCGAGATCGAGCAGCACACGCCCTACAACACATACGTAATAGAAGGGCTGCCGCCGGGTCCGATCGCGAATCCGGGCCGCGCCTCGCTTGAAGCGGCGGCCAATCCCGCCCGCACCAAGGAAATCTACTTCGTGGCCGACGGTGCAGGCGGCCACGTGTTCTCCGACAATTACGAGCAACATCAGAAAAATGTCGCCCGGCTCCGCACCATCGAACAGGGGCAGACTTCGGCGGGAGTCGCGCCGCCCGTCGATCCGACGCCGCCGGCGGCAGCGGCCAGCACGCGCCGTCCCAGCGTCAAGCGCTGATGGAGATTTAAGCCGATGGCGTTGTCGAGCATGACCGGTTTCGCGCGCGCCCATGGGGTCGTCGGAACGTATGCCTGGGCGTGGGAGCTCAAGTCGGTCAACGCCAAGGGTCTCGACGTGCGGCTGCGGCTGCCGCCCGGCTGGGACGCCATCGAAGCGCTGGCGCGCGCGCGCGCCAATGAGGCGCTGTCGCGCGGTACCGTTTACGGCAACCTCACGATCGAGCGGAAGGGCATCGCCCAAAGCGTGCGCGTTAACGAGCCGGTGCTTGAAGCCGTGCTGGCGACCATCGCCCGCTTGCGGGCGCGGGTTGGCGCACCGGTGCCGAATGTCGAGGGCATCCTGGCGCTCAAAGGTGTGATCGAGATCGGCGAGCAGGAAGAGCGCGCCGAAGACCGCAACGCTGCCGAGGCTGCACTGGTGGCCAGCTTTGCCGAAACGCTGGCCGAACTCGTCAAATCCCGGCGCGAAGAGGGCGTGGCGCTTGGGCGCATTTTAGGCTCCCGGCTCGATGAAATCGCGGCTCTGACTGGGCGCGCCGAGGCCGCCCCCGGTCGGCGGCCCGAAGCAATAAAAGCGCGGTTAGCCGAGCAGGTCGCGGTGCTGTTATCGGCCAGCGAACGTTTCGACGCCGATCGGCTCCACCAGGAAGCCGTGCTGCTCGCCACCAAAGCCGATATCCGCGAGGAACTCGATCGGCTCACCACTCATGTGGCCCAGGTCCGCAAGCTGCTCGCCGATGGAGGTGCGGTCGGGCGCCGGCTCGATTTTCTGGCGCAGGAACTCAACCGCGAATCGAATACGCTATGTGCCAAGGCCAATGACGTTGAGCTGAGCAATATCGGCTTAGAGCTCAAGAGCGTGGTCGAGCAATTTCGCGAGCAGGTGCAGAACCTCGAATGAGCACCAGGCGGCAGCCCCGGCGGGGTATCATGTTCGTCGTGTCGTCGCCCTCGGGCGCGGGCAAGACAACGCTGACGCGCAACCTCGTCAATGCCGACCGTAATCTGAAGCTGTCGATCTCGGTGACGACGCGGCCGCGCCGGCCGAGCGAAGTCGATGGCGTACATTACCATTTTATCTCGCGCGCGAACTTTGCCGCAATGCGCAAGGCGGGAGACCTGCTGGAATTCGCCAAGGTCCACGGTAATTTCTACGGCACGCCGCGCCGGCCGGTTGAACGCGCGCTCGCCGGCGGCATCGATATGTTGTTCGACATTGACTGGCAGGGCGCACAGCAACTTTACGAAAAAATGCGCGCCGACGTCGTCAGTGTATTCGTGTTGCCGCCATCGGCGCGAGAATTGAAGACCCGACTCGAACGACGGGCCGAGGACAGTGGCGAAACGATCCGGCGACGCTTGATAAATGCCGCAAAGGAAATTCCGCACTGGGCGGAATACGATTACGTGCTCATCAATCGCGATCTTGACCGTTCATTTCGCGATCTGCGGCACATCCTTGGCGCCGAACGGACTAAGCGAAGAGGGCGCGCGAAGTTCGTAAAAGCCACACGGCGCCTGCTTGCCGAGCTAAAGAATATCACCCGGTAGCCGCGAGCGAGCGCGCCAGCGCGACGAAGCCTTCGACGGGAATATCCTCGGCTCGCGCGGTCGGGTCGATACCGGCTTGCGTCAGCAAGGCAGCGGTGTCGCGACCGAGCGATTTCAGGCTTTGCCGCAGCATTTTACGGCGTTGGCCGAACGCCGCTTCGGTCACCTTTTGTAGCGCTGTACCGTCGCAGGCGAGCGGCTGGGCGCGCGGAATGAGCTGCACCAGCGACGACGTGACTTTCGGCGGCGGCACGAAGGCCGACGGCGCAATATCGAACAGGATTTTCGCCTGGCTGCGCCATCCGGTAAGCACCGAAAGGCGGCCGTAGGTTTTGCTGCCAGGCCCAGCGACAATGCGTTCGGCAACCTCGCGCTGAAACATCAGCACCAATTGGTCGTACCAGGGCGGCCAGGGCTCCGCCGTCAGCCAACTAACCAGCAAGGCAGTCGCGATATTGTAAGGCAGGTTGGCGACCACACGCGTCGGCCCGTCATCGAGCCGCGAGGTCGGGTCGAAGTCGAGAGCGTCGCCCTCAACTACATCAAGTCGACCGGGGTAATGCGCGGCAATTTCCTGCAATGCCAGGATGGCGCGTTGGTCGCGTTCGACCGCGATCACGCGTCTGGTGCCGAGCGCCAGCAGCGCCCTTGTCAGCCCGCCGGGACCTGGCCCGATTTCTACCACCGTCGCGTTTTCGAGCGGCGCCGCAGCGCGGGCAATCCGCGCCGTGAGATTGAGATCGAGCAGGAAGTTTTGTCCGAGCGATTTTTTCGCTGCGATATTGTGCCGGCGGATTACCTCGCGCAGCGGCGGCAGGTCGTCGATCTGCGCCATCAGCGCGCGGTGGCAAGCGCCGGCGTCTTGCCCGCAAGACGCGCCGCCAGCCTCAGCGCGGCAATCAGGCTCGATGGATTGGCGCGGCCGCTTCCGGCAATGTCGAAGGCCGTGCCGTGATCGGGCGAGGTGCGCACGAATGGCAGTCCGAGCGTCACATTGACTGCGTGATCGAATGCCAACGTCTTGATCGGGATCAGCGCCTGATCGTGATACATGCAGAGCGCGACATCATAAGATGCCCGCGCGCGCTCGTTGAACATCGTGTCGGCTGGCATCGGGCCGCGAACATCGATGCCCTCGGTCGCCAGGCGCGCGACCGCCGGCGCGACCACGGTGCGATCCTCCTCACCGAGGGCGCCTTCTTCTCCGGCGTGCGGATTAAGGCCGGCGATTGCCAGGCGTGGCCGTTCGACCCCGAATTTCACGGCAAGATCACGTGCGACGATGCGCCCGGTCTCGACAATGAGATCTGTGGTTAGGCGGCCGGGCACGTCCTTGAGCGGCAAATGAATCGTTACCGGTACCACCGCCAATTCGGGCGACCACAGCATCATCACGGGGCGCACCGGTTTTCCGGTGGTTTGCTGTGCGAGCTTGGCGAGGAATTCTGTGTGACCCGGCTCGGCGAAGCCCGACCCATAGAGCACATTTTTAGCCACCGGGTTGGTGACGACAGCGGCGGCCCGGCCAGCTAGGACGTCGGCCACCGCTTTCTCGATCGACGCAATCGCCGCCGGCGCGCTGGTCGCATCGGCGGCGCCGGGCGCGGCCGTAACAGGGAGATCGAGTGGGGTGACCGGTAACGCCCGGGCAAAAATGCTAGTCGCCTCGATGGGCGCACTCTCCTGGATCGGCATATCAAGACCAAGCGACTGCGCGCGCTGGGCCAGAAACCGCGCGTCGCCGATTAGATAAAACGGCGGCAGCTTGAGTTCGTCGCGCCTGCGCCACGCTAATAAGGCGATATCCGGGCCGATGCCGGCCGGTTCGCCGAGTGTGAGCGCGAGAGGAAGCATGAATGGGGCCGGTCGCCGTCAGCGATACTCGATCATGGCCTGCTTGCGCAATTCGTCCAGATACTTCTTGGCTTCTGCGTCGAAACGCTTGTTAAACAGTTCGTCCCGCACCTCGCGCTTAACCGGGGAGTCGGATTTAGCTTCTTTCTTTTCGCACAGCGCAAACATTTGCAGGCCTTGGGCGGTGCTCTCCGGCGTGGTGAGCCGCCCGACCTCTAATTTGTCGAGCAATTCACGCAATGCCGGCGTCAGATCGGCCGAATTTCGCGAAATCGGCTCGCGCACCGCGACATCGCGCAACGCACGCGCAAGCTTCAGGCCATCGGCGCAAGTCTGAAAACGGCTGCGTAAATTTTCGGCCTCGCGCCGGCGGGCTTCGACGACGCCCTCGCCGGTATTGCTCGGCACTACCAGGATGACCGGGTAAAGCGTGTAGGTGTAGCCGACGGCGTCCTTATCATCCGTCTTGCGCGTTTGCAGCGCATTGTTGACGTCGCTGTCGCCAATTTGCAGCGTGGAGCCGAATTTTCCGCGCACCAGTTGGGACCAGGTAACGTCGGCTCGAATCTTGGCTTTGAAAGCCTTCTCGCCAATGCCGCGGGCAGACAGCATTTTCCCCAGTTGGTCCGCCGTCATGTGCGTGCGCCGCGCCATGTTGCCATAGGCTTCATCGACTTCCGAGTCACTGAGTTCAAAGCTGTAGCGTCGGGCAGTCGACAACTTGATCTTGTCATCGATCAATTCATTGAGGACTTGCTGGCGCGTTGGACTCTTGTTGGTCGTTAACTGGTCGAGCTTGGTGCGCTGCTCGATGTCGAGTGCGGTGATGGGCGCGCCATTGACGATCACTACGACTTGCGCGAACGCTAGATGCGGCATGGCGATACCAGCGAACATGACAATCGCCGCGACAAGCCAACCGCGCAAAATTACCAGGTAGCATACACGTCTCATAGCTACATCCATCATCTTCGAGTCCAGCCGCCCGGATCTAACCAGCATCGGCGTTTCGTACCGCTGTTTAACGGATTGCGGTATCCGAAATATTTGTTGTAAGTGCCGAACCGCCGATGGTGCGCAGGCCAAGTTGCAGCATCACGGCGTTGACGAGTTTCGGGCTGGTTACGCCGGTCACATCGTACGAATAATATGTCGAATAGTTGAGCGCCAGAATGAAGCAATCGTCGATGTAGCCGGCGCCAAACGTGGTTTGGTTGATCTTGTGGGCGTTGAGATCATACAGCGCGGAGGCGAACAGCACCCAATTGGCGTCGAGTTTGTAACGGGCACTGCCGAGTAAACCCTGCCGCCGATACAGAAAGCCGATATCCGGTTGCGCCGCGTAGTCGCCATACATGCCTGAGAATGTCCACCGGTTGAAGTTGGCGGTGGCCTGAAGTTCCATCCGTTGGCGTTCCATAGTGTCTTTGTCGAAACGGAACCGTGACGTGAAGGTGTAGGTGCGGTTCGGAGCGAAAGTGAAGCGCGCGACATAATCGGAGCGTGCGCTGTCGAGCCCGCTGTCGAGGCCAGTGTTCGTCATGCCGGGCGTCGCAAACGAATTTTGGCCGAACAATTGGTAGGACTGTCCGAACATGGCGCCGATCGTGCCGCCCTGGTTGAACTGGGCGGTATATTGCGCACCGGCATTGGCGCGGCCGCCGCCTTCGACGCGATCATAGCCGGAGAATTTGTCGACCTTGAACAAATTAGTGTCGTCGAAGATCAAGCTTTGCGCGTCTTCGTTCGGCCAGCGGCCAATCTGAGGCTCGTTCGGGCGCGCAATAACCTGTGCGATCGGCTCGAAAGTTTGCGTGCCCCAAGACTGCACGTTAATGAATGGATAGCGGTATTCGATGCCGATGGTCGGCATCGCACGGACCAATTGGCTGTCGCCGGTCGGTAGATAATTGGAAACCCCGGGCTCGTTGGTTATTGACAACGCCGCGGTATCGACGCGGACCGAAGCGAACGGCGTAAACACTTGGCCGAATGAATCCGTGATGCTGCGCCGCCACGTCGACTCCGCAGTAAAGCGGGTGTAGTCGCCCGGCACGCCGCGCAACAGGCAGTTGGCCGAAGTCCGCAGGGCTGGGTCGGCCGATTGCGCGCACTGACCGTTGGCGGTGGCCGCCGCCGTGATGGCGTCGAAATCGGCGGTGCTGCGCGAGAGACTGACGAAATTCATTTTCAGGCCGAGTTCGCCGCCAAGGACCGGATGATCGAATGTGTAATTGTAGTCGATCACCGGGCGGATGAGCGGCAACTGCTTCTGGGTGTCCGCGCTGGAGAACCCGTAATAATAGATTGTGCGCGCGTCGAAATAGCTGCGGCTACCTTTGCCCGAGATATAGGCTTGCGAAATCGCCTCGTTAATCCCGGGCAGACCGAGCAAAGTCGGATCGCCGCCGGATCGATAATCTGAAATACTGGGCCGGTAGTCCTGGAGGTAAGAGCGGTCGGACAGCGCGACCCCGTTCCAACCCCAAACCCATCTGTCATTTAGCTCGAACTGGCCCTTGCTCTCAATGCTGCCGCGAAAGTTGCGGTTCCCCGGCGTAGACGGATCGAAATAATTTTTGTCGAGTTGATAAATCCCGGTCGCTCGAATGCTGTAATCGCCGTTGAGCAGGCGTTGTCGGAATTCGCCCTGCATCAGCACGCCCTGCTTCGACGTGAAGACGGGCGTTAACGTCATGTCGTAATCCGGCGCCAGCGCCCAGTAGTAAGGCACCGCGAGGCTGGCGCCGTAGATTGTGCTGAAACCCGGCGTCGGCATCAGAAAACCGGTTTTACGTTTGACAGTTGGGTCGGGCGTGGAAAAATACGGCATGTAAGCGACCGGCGTGCCGAAGAATTCCAGCCGCGCTGTTTCGAAATACATCATCTTCTCGCCCTGGTCATGGACGATGCGCGCCGCTTTGACTTGCCAGAGCGGTGGCTTTTTTGGGTCGTCCTTGCAGGGCAGGCAGGCAGTGTAGACGCCGCTGTCGAACACGGTGAAATTACCGCCGGTGCGATTGGCGTGGGCCGCCGCCATGCGCGTGCTCGAACCGGTATCAACATGCAGGGAGTTGACAAAGCCGTCGCGATAATCGTCCGACAGATCCATCAGGTCGCCATATGTAACGTTGCCGTTGTCTTCGTTGAGCCGAACGTTGCCCTCGGCGTGCAGCCGCTTGGTGGTCTCGTCGTAGATCACCTTGTCGGCTTCGAGCGTCGAGCCGGCGTAGTAAATCTGCACGTTGCCCACCGCGGCGACGCGATGGTTGGTGTAGTCGTAATCAATCTGCCGCGCCTGAACGAGCATCTGATCTTTGCCACCCTGTCTGGGCAGCGTGGCTCGTTTGATCGGAGCGGGTGTCGGAGGAAAAGCCAAAACCTGGGCGTTCGCTGGCGCGGCGGCAAAACCGGTGCCGAGCGCCCACGCAATTAACGCAACAATAGGGATGGCACCGTGCGAACGGCCGCGACGCGCGGATGGACGAGCGGTCGGCAACCCAGCCATCACCCGTCCTCCTGATACAACAAAGCGACAAAACCGGTAATGCCGCCGGCAAGCACGGGCGACCAAGCCGCTGCCACCGGGGACATCAGCTCGGCCTTCGTCATGTCGTCGGTGACTTTCGCGATAACGTAGAGCAGAAACCCGGCGCCGATGCCACTCAAAACCAGTTTTTGCACGCCGCCGAAGCGGAAGAAGCGTAAACTGACCGCAGCGGCAAGGAAAACCATCGCTGCGAACAAGAACGGATTCGCCAAAAGCTTTTGGAGCTGCAGTCGATAGCCTGGAGCCGCAAGTCCGGCTTGATCGGCGATAGAAATATACTGCGGCAGATCCCAAAACGGCACGGTTTCTGGGGTCGCAAAGCTTTCCCTCACTTGCTCGCGCGTGAGATTGGTCGGAAGTGTCAGTTCGGCCTCGTCGCTAGGCGCCGTATTGAGTTGGTAGATGTGCACATCGGTGAGCCGCCACTGTTTTGTTTCAAGCGCGGCGGACTTGGCTTCGTAACGTGCCGTGAAACTGCCATTGCTGTCGAAGGCAAACACCGTCACGCCATTGAGCTGAAAGCCCTGCTGCTGGCTCGATTTGGCGCTGATAATCGCCTGACCCTGGTCGGTTCGCTGACGAACCCAGAACGCCCCGCCCGTCGGAGTTGCAAAACTGCCCGCCGGCGCTTCGCCGAACAGATCCGCCTCCAGGCGTTTCGATTGTTCCTGCATCAGCGCAGCCATTGGGTTGTAGATCAGGGTGGTCGCAATGCCGATCACGAAGGCCACCGCGACCGCGGGCGCGATGAACTGCCATGCCGACATGCCGGCCGCGCGTGCCACCACCAGCTCCAGCCGGCGCGACAAATTGAGGTAACAGGACATCGCGCCAATCAACACGCAAAACGGGATCAAACGCTCGGCCACTTGTGGCACGCGGAAGATCGAGGTTTTGGCGACCAGCAACGCGGAAACATTGGGGATGTCCGAGGTGCGGCGCATCATTTCGACGTAGTCTACCAGCGTGCTCAGCGCGACGATTCCGACGAATACAGCGGTGAACGCGCTCAAGAAGCGTAATCCGAAATAACGGCCGAGTGTTCCGCCCAGGATTTGCATGGATGCCTAGGAGGCTGCGAAACGGCGTGAAAACCGTTCGGTGAGAAGTGCGATGCCATTGGCCAGAATGGCTGGCGGCTCGATGATAATGCCGCGATGGATGACAAATAGTCCGCCGCTGATCGCGGCTGCCACCGCCACATATTGCACGGCTAGAAAAGCCGGGAAACGAACGCCCACTACTGTCGAAATGAAGCCAATCAGGCGCAGCAGCACCATGCCTCCGACCGCGCCGATCAGCGACGTGGTGCGGCTTTGACGCGTCGTGCGCGGCAGCCCGAGATAGGCAAACGCGATGATGACAAATGCGAATGGGTAAACCGGGCCGAGCAGACGATCATACATCTCCGCGCTAAATTGGCGCGGTTGCGCGACCAGGGCAGGGTCGTTCGGATCTGGTGCGATCAACTGCCAGAGGAAGCGCTCGCGGATGGAATATTTCACTGCGGATGGTCCGGCGGCAAAACGCGAGAGGTCGAGCGCGTAACGATCGAACACCACGAAACTGGGGTCGCGCCGATTTACTTGATAGCGCTGCACCGTGCCTGAGCGTAAAACGAGGAAGGTGCCACTTTCATTCTCGAGCAGATCGCCGGCATCGGCGAGAATGGTGACGCGCTCCTCGGGATTGCGCCGGTCATCGAGAAACACGCCGAGCAACTGTCCGTCGGGCTGTCGAGCCCGGATATGCATGGTGACGCCGTTTTCGATCGAGATGAAGTGGCCTGGCTGAACGATGTTGCTTACAACATTGGCTTTTACTTCGGTAAGCCGGTCGCGCAGCATGCGCAGGCCCTGGGGTGCGAAATAGGCGCTGGTGATGGCGAGCAAAACCGATACCACCAGCGTCACCGGAACGAAGGCGCGGAACAGTACCCACGGTGAAATGCCAGCCGCGTTGATCACGATAATTTCGGAATCCGCCGATAGTTTGCTCAGCATGTGCGCGACGGCGATGAACAAGGAGATCGGTGCGATGATCAGCATCAGCGATGGAATGATAAGGCTGGTGATGCCGACGAAGACCAAAATGGATTGGCCCTGATTGGTCATCAGATCGATGTCTCGCAGCGCCTGCGTGATCCAGATCACGCCGGTGAGGCTGACAAGCACCACCAAAAACGCACCAAAGGTAGTGCGAAAGATATAGCGGCCGATCGAACCCATCCGCAGCCACGTCCCCCAAAATGCGCATGACGATGCACGCCCGGTTCCCCAACCGGACGCCCGCTCGGGCGTAAACCCAAGCTCCTATTGGTATATCTTGATCCGTCCACAAAATGGCCGGTCGAAGGCAAACCCGTTGAATATGAACAATAAAAAGTTAAATCCGGGCAGGGCTTTACGTCCGGAATCGAGCAATTCGGCCCCGATTCGACCGGATCGGCGGTGGCCCTCTGGCCCGGTTGGCGGTCGGCGCGACGTCAGCCGAAAACAGCCGAGAAATGGCGGCGGAAAGCCCGATTTGGCCCTAGGCAGGATGGCGGGCGGCGGTCCATATGGGCGCAAAGGGTGCCGCGCTCCCCGCCGGAGCATTTCAAGCCGCAGGATCGTTCAATGGCCGACACGGTGACTTTCGGATTTTCCTCCTTTGCGGTCGGCAAGGGAGTTTTGGTGGTGCTGTGCGACGATGCCATCAAATTCGGCTCCGCCACGGCCAAGGCCCTGGCACCGGCCGGCGATCTGGTGGCGCGGGCCGCCAAGGCGGAGCGCTTCACCGGCAAGAGCGGATCGGCGCTCGACCTGAGCGTGCCGCAGGGGTTGGGCGTGACACGGCTGATCGTGATCGGGGCCGGCAAGATCAGCGTCCTGACGGCGAAGGATTTTCTCAAACTCGGCGGCATCGCCGCCGGCAAGCTGCCGAGCGCGGCGGCAGAGGCCGTGATCTTCGCCGATCTGCCTGGTTCAGCCGTCAAGCCGGAGGCGGCCGCCGAACTGATGCTCGGCGCGAGACTGCGCAGCTACGCCTTCGATCGCTATAAGACCAAGCGTAAGGATGGCGACGATCGTCCCGCCAAGCGCAAAATTTCAATCGCGGTTGCCGACGTCGCGGCGGCGAAGAAAGCATTTGCAGCACACGACGCGATTGCCGAAGGCGTGGTCATCGCGCGCGATCTCGTCAACGAACCGGCCAATGTTCTTTATCCGGAAGAGTTCGCGCGCCGCACGCTCGCGTTGAAGAAGCAGGGTGTCAGCGTCGAGGTACTCGACGTCAAGGCGATGACCAAGCTCGGCATGGGCGCGCTGCTCGGCGTCGGGCAAGGCTCGCGGCGCGACAGCCGTCTGGTGGTGATGCGCTGGAACGGCGGCAAGAAAGACGATGCGCCCGTCGCCTTCCTCGGCAAGGGCGTCTGCTTCGACACCGGCGGCATCTCGATCAAGCCGGCCGCCGGCATGGAGGACATGAAAGGCGACATGGCCGGCGCCGCTTGCGTGGTGGGCCTGATGCACGCGCTCGCCGGCCGCAAAGCCAAGGTCAACGCGGTCGGCGTCATCGGTCTGGTCGAAAACATGCCGGACGGCAATGCGCAGCGTCCCGGCGACATCGTCACCTCGATGTCGGGTCAGACCATCGAGATCATCAATACCGACGCCGAAGGCCGTCTCGTGCTGGCCGACGTGCTGTGGTACGCGGCGACCAAATTCAAGCCGAAATTCATGGTGGATTTGGCGACGCTGACCGGCGCCATCATCGTCGCGCTCGGTCACGAGCACGCCGGCCTGTTTTCCAATGACGACAAACTTTCCGAGCGGCTGACCGCGGCGGGGCTCGAAACCGGAGAGCTGGTCTGGCGGATGCCGCTCGCACCTGAATACGACAAGCTGATCAACTCGAAATTTGCCGACGTGAAGAATACCGGATCTGGCCGCTGGGCCGGCGCCATCACTGCCGCGCAATTTCTGCTGCGCTTCGTCGCCAACAAAACGCCTTGGGCGCATCTCGATATCGCCGGCGCCGGCTTCGACTCGCGCCAGACCGATATCAACAAAAGTTGGGGTTCGGGCTGGGGCGTGCGGCTGCTCGATCGGCTGGTGGCGGAACACTACGAGGGCTGATACGGCGTGACCGAAATCCTGTTTTATCATCTGCATCGCCAGCCCGTCGAAAAAGTGCTGCCGGCGCTGCTGGAAAAATCGTTGGAGCGCGGCTGGAAAGCGGTGGTGCAGGGCGCCTCCGAGGAGCGCATCGAGGCGCTCGATGCACATTTGTGGACCTATCGAGACGACGGCTTCCTGCCGCACGGCACCTGGCGCGAGCCGGAAGCGGCTTCCCAACCGGTGCTGCTGACGATGAACGAAATCAACCCCAACGGCGCCAGCGTGCGCTTCCTGATCGACGGCGCTCCGGTCCCTGCCGATGCCGGAGCTTACGAGCGCATCGTTGTGCTGTTCGACGGTGAGGACGAGGATGCGCTCAAGGCTGCGCGCGAACACTGGACTGAGGCAAAAGCTCAAGGTTTCGAGGGGACCTACTGGCAGCTTGATGAGGGCGGCCGGTGGGCGAAAAAGGCTTGATCCTGTAGCACTAGGCCACTGGCCGATCTGCCAATGACCCAGTGAGGACGCGTTGCCCTCGCCCTTTTGCTGACGCAAAATCTCTCTTGATGGCCTATCGACTATTGGGGACCTACGCATCTTGAAATACCCGGCCGTGAAACTTGCACCACTCGTCGTGCTGACCGTCGCGTTGGCGGGGTGCTCAAATGTTTTTGAAGACGGCAAGTTAAGCAAGCTCGCTATGCCCGAGTTGCTGCCCAAAACAGATTCCTCGCCGCCGATTAAAAACGCCGAAGGCGCATTCATATCGAGCGCGCCGGTCGCGCCGGAGGATTACGTCGATGCCAGCGGTGCGTGTGCTGGCGGTGCATCTGCCGCGCCCGCCCCGCCGCAAGCGACGGACAATGCTTCTGGACCGGATGCCGCTCCCGCGCTGGTCGCCGGCGGCGTCGGCCTCGGCATGACCGAATGCCAAGTGGTGCAGCGCGCCGGCCAACCCGGCAATGTCGAAATTAGCGCCGATGCAAACAGCGTGCGCGCGACCGTGCTGACCTATATGACCGGGACCTGGCCGGGCATCTATCGGTTTTCTGCGGGCCGCCTGAAAGAGATAGAGCGCGTCGCCGCGCCGCCACCGCCGCCGAAAGCGGTCAAGAAAAAGAAAGCCGCCAAGCCGAAAACCGCGGCGCGCTAGGAGTTCAAGCCATCGCGGCGTCGAACTCCGCGCTGGCGGCCAGCCATTCTTCTTCCGCACGCGCCAGTGCCGCCACATTGTTGGCGCGCTCCTTGGCGAGCGCGGCGCCGCGGGCTGGCTCGCGCGCGAATAGGCCGGATTCGGCGAGCGACCTGTCGAGCCGTTCGATCTCTCCGGCAAGACGTTTCAGCGTCGCCTCGGCACGAAGAACTTTCTGGCGCAGTGGCGCTGTTTCAACGCGCTTTCCGGCGGAGGCCTTGCGTCTTTCGCTGCGTGCGCCGGGCGAATTTTTGGCCGAGCGTTCGGCGCCGCGTTCGCTGCGGTCCGACAATACCTGCTGGCGATAGTCGTCGAGGTCGCCGTCAAACGGGCTTACCTCGCCACCGGACACCAGCCAGAGCCTGTCGGCGCAGGCTGCCAGCAGATGCCGGTCATGCGATACCACAATAACGGCGCCCGGATAGTCGTTAAGCGCTTCGATCAGTGCGGCGCGGCTGTCGATGTCGAGATGATTGGTCGGCTCGTCGAGGATTAGTAGATGCGGTCCGGCAAAGGTCGCAAGGCCGAGCATCAGTCGGGCTTTCTCGCCGCCGGATAATTTTTCGACTTTGGTGTCGGCGGCCTGTCCGGAAAAGCCGATGGCGCCGACCCGGGCGCGTACTTTCGCCTCCGGCTCATCCGGAACCAGTTTGCGGAGATGGCTGTAAGGCGATCCTTGCGGGTCGAGTTCGTCGAGCTGGTGCTGGGCGAAATAGGCGACCTTGAGTTTTTCCGCGCGGGTGACCGTTCCCTCGAACGGCGCAAGACGGGAGGCGATGAGCTTCACCAAAGTCGACTTACCGTTGCCGTTCGATCCCAACAACGCGATACGGTCGTCATTGTCGATCCGGATCGACAGGTTGGAAAGAATCGGGCGTCCCGGCTCGTAGCCGACGCTGACGTCGTCCAACGCGATAATCGGCGGCGACAACAGCTTTTCAGGTTCTGGAATATTGATCGGGCGCACCTCGTCGTTGATTAAAGCGGCGATCGGCTTGAGCTTCTCCAGCATCTTGACGCGCGACTGCGCCTGGCTGGCCTTCGATGCCTTGGCCTTGAACCGATCGACAAACGCTTGCAGGTGCTTGCGCTGCGCTTCTTGTTTTTTGATCATCTTCTGATCAAGTTGCATGCGATCTTCGCGGGCTTTCTCGAAAGCCGAGTAGCCCCCGCGATAGAGCGTCAGCTTGGTGGCTTCGAGCGACAAAATGAAGTTGACCGAGCTGTCGAGCAGATCGCGATCATGGCTGATGATGATCAGCGTGTGCGGATAGCGCGCAAGATGATCTTGCAGCCACAGCGTGCCTTCGAGGTCGAGGTAGTTGGTGGGCTCGTCGAGCAGCAACAGCTCAGGCTGCATGAACAGCACGGCGGCGAGCGCGACGCGCATGCGCCAGCCGCCGGAAAACTCCGAGCAAGGCCGCTCCTGATCGGCCGTCGAGAAGCCGAGGCCTGACAGAATGGAAGCGGCGCGTGCCGGAGCTGCGTAGGCCCCCATGTCGGCGAGCCGGGTTTGAATCTCGGCAATCCGATGCGGGTCATGCGCGGTTTCGGCTTCTTCCATCAGACTGGCACGTTCGAGATCGGCCTTGAGCACGACCTCCAGCAGGCTTTCCGGCCCGTTCGGCGCTTCCTGGGCGAGGCGGCCGATGCGCCAGCGCGGCGAGACTTCGATCTCACCGGATTCGGTCGCCTGATCGCCGGCGATAGCATTGAACAACGTGGACTTGCCGCTGCCGTTGCGGCCGATCAGACCGACGCGGGAACCCGGCACGATGCGGGCGCTGGCATGGTCGAGCAATAGCCGCCCCGCGACGCGGACCGACAGGTCTTCGATCGTCAACATGCGCGCCTTTTGGCGCAGCGCGGCGAAAGAAACAACCCATACGCGGCATTAGACTGGCGCAACGGCGCCTGTTGCCGCCCATAAGGTGCGTCGCTATAAGCGCCGGCACTGCAACAGCCGGCATGTGCACGGCGAACGTGAAGGATCCCCGATGGCGGTCGAGCGTACCTTTTCCATCCTCAAGCCCGATGCCACCGAGCGCAATCTGACCGGCGCGATCAATGCCATCATCGAGAAGGCGGGGCTGCGGATCGTCGCGCAACGCCGCGTCCGCATGAGCCGTGCCGACGCCGAAAAATTCTACGAAGTTCACAAAGCTCGCCCGTTCTACGGCGAGCTGGTCGAGTTCATGACGTCAGGCCCCGTCGTGGTTCAGGTGCTGGAAGGCGAAAACGCCATCGCGAAATATCGCGAGGTGATGGGTGCGACCGATCCGGCCAAGGCGGCGCAAGGCACGATCCGCAAATCGCACGCCAAATCGGTCGGCGAAAATTCGGTGCACGGCTCCGACGCTCCCGACGCCGCCAAAAAGGAAATCGCGCAGTTTTTCTCCGACAAAGACATCGTCGGCTAGCGGCATTTCTTCGCGCGTCGAATCGTCGCGAAGCGGCGATCTGACGCGGCCCAAGCGACAATTCGACACGTCCTTCATCGCCGCCGGACGTAAGACAATGCCAACACGCGCGTGAGCATCGGCTCGCGCGCGATTTGTCTTTTTGCCGTCCGCTGGCCGGCGGCAATGGCGGTCAATCATGGTGAAAATTCCGGCACCGCGCCGCGTTCTCGAATCCTGGTCCGCGCTGATCGGAATCTGGGGAGCGTCCTACATCGTTGCGCTTAAGGAAATGAGCGTGGAAATGTCCGAATACGCCGAGTCCTTGCAATGGCCGCTTCTGATTGTCGGTGCGATGGGCACCGGCAGCGCGCTATGGAGCTCGTGGAAGATTGGCCGGCAATCCAGGCGGTCCCTGAGATGAAGGCATGACCGAACTTTTAAGCGGCTTGTCCGAATATACCCAGGCGGAATTCTGGATTTCGGTTGTCGAGATCATCTGGATCAACGTTCTGCTGTCCGGCGACAACGCCATCGTGATCGCGCTGGCGTGCCGCAGTCTGCCGCCAAAGCAGCGGCTCGGCGGTATGGTGATTGGTACTGCGGTCGCGCTGGCGATGCGGCTGGGTTTTGCCAGCATCGTTTCAACGCTGATGCTGCTGCCCTACATCAAGATCGCGGGCGGCATCGCACTGTTATGGATCGCGGTGAAGCTGTTGCTGCCCGACGAGAACGCCGGCAGCCACGGGGTGCCGGCCGAAGGCCTGTGGCGAGCGGTAAAGATCATCGCGCTCGCCGACATCGTCATGAGCCTCGACAACGTGATCGCGGTAGCCGCCGCGGCCAAAGGCAATTATGCGCTGCTGGTGTTCGGGCTCGGCGTCAGCGTTCCCGCTATCGTTGCCGGTGCGACGATCATCATGGCGTTGCTGAATTATTTTCCGCTCATCACGTGGGCGGGCGCGGCGCTGCTCGGCTGGATCGCCGGCGATGTGATCGCCAGCGATCCGGTCATCGAGGAAAATACCGGCCAGCTTTCCTGGATCACGCATGAACGAGTTCGCCTGGTCAGTTCGGCGGCAGGAGCCGGAGGCGTGGTTTTCAGCGCCTATTGGGTGCGCGGCCGGCGCCGGTGGGCCGCTTAGCGCGATGATCCCGTGAAAGCCGTGGTGGCGCGCTAGCCAAGCCGGCCGGCCGCCCTATACACTACGATCGCGCATTCAGAAAAGTCGGCATAAGCCGCGTGGTCTTTGGAGGATCGGGGTGGAATTGTTCGGTGCGGAAATGGCATCACCGAGTTTCTGGCTCTCGGTCCTCCAGGTCATCTGGATCAACATCCTGTTGTCGGGCGACAATGCGGTCGTGATCGCGCTCGCCTGCCGCGCCTTGCCGCCGCGCGAGCGGCTGTGGGGGATGGTGATCGGCGCCGGCTTTGCCTCGATCCTCTTGATCGTCTTCACCATCGTGATCGCCAAGCTGCTGACGCTGCCTTATCTTAAGCTGGCCGGCTCGATTGCCTTGATGTGGATCGCGATCAAGCTTCTGGCGCCGCAGGCGCACGACGCCGAGGACACGCCCGAGGCGGCTGCCGATCTGTGGCGCGCGGTGCGCATCGTAGTGATCGCCGATATCGTCATGAGTCTCGACAACGTCGTGGCGGTCGCGGCCGTCGCCAAAGGCGCCTATGTGCTGCTCACCATCGGGCTTGCCGTCAGCATCCCGATGGTGATTGCCGGCAGTGCCATCATTCTCGCGTTGCTGGAACGTTTTCCCATCCTGGTGTGGAGCGGCGCCGCCATACTGGGCTGGGTCGCCGGCGACATTTTCTCCAGCGACCCAATCGTGCAGGGTTTTTTCAGCGAAACCTCGCCTGAAAAGGTTGAGCTGATGTCGCAGATCGTGGGCGCGGCGACCGTGTTAATCTGGAGCTATGTCTGGCGCCGCCGTCATCATGTCTCTTTGGAAGAGGCATGACCGCCCGCCACTAGGGATGTCATGAACGAATCCGTTCGGATGCAGGGTGCGGTGCGGATCGGCGCATCTGCATGTCCGCACGACTGTCCTTCGACCTGCGCGCTGGAAGTCGAGCTGCTCGCCGATGGAACGATCGGCCGCGTGCACGGCGCCAAGGAAAACGGCTACACGTTGGGCGTGGTCTGCGCCAAGGTGGCGCGCTACGCCGAGCGCGAACATCATCCGGATCGGCTGACGCGGCCACTGATCCGCGTCGGAAAGAAGGGCGCGGGTAAATTCGAGGCCGCGTCCTGGGATACGGCGCTGGACGTCGTCGCCGAGAAATTCCTCGCGGCCGAAGCGCGCCACGGCGCCGAGACGGTGTGGCCTTATTATTATGCCGGCACCATGGGCCTGGTGATGCGCGACGGCATCAATCGGCTGCGCCACGTCAAGAAATATTCCGGCTTCCACTCCACGATCTGCGTCAATGCGTCTTACACCGGTTTTGCCGCCGGCACCGGCCGGGTGGCCGGGCCCGATCCGCGGGAAATGGCTAAGTCGGATCTGGTGGTAATCTGGGGCACCAATGCTGCCAACACGCAGGTCAATGTGATGACCCACGCCGTGCGGGCGCGCAAGGAGCGCGGCGCCAAGATCGCGGCGGTCGACGTCTATATGAATTCGACCATGGAGCAGGCCGATCTGCCGGTGCTGGTAAAGCCCGGCACCGACGGCGCGCTGGCCTGCGCGGTGATGCATTGCCTGTTCCGCGACGGCAAGGCCGATTGGGACTACCTCGACAAATACACCGACGCGCCGCGCGAACTGGAAGCGCACTTGAAAACGCGCGGCCCGGCATGGGCGAGCGCCATCACCGGCACGCCGGTCGAGACCATTGAGGAATTCGCCCGGCTGATCGGCGAACGGAAGCGCGCCTATTTCCGGCTCGGCTATGGCTTCTCACGCTCGCGCAACGGGCCTGTCAGCATGCACGCGGCGAGCTGCATCCCGGCCGTTACCGGCGCGTGGCTCCACGAAGGCGGCGGCGCGTTCCACAACAACGCCGACATCTACCACTGGAACAAGTCGATGATCGAAGGGCACGACGCCCGCGATACAAAAGTGCGGATGCTCGACCAGTCTCGCGTCGGCGCCATCCTGACCGGCGATGCCGAGGCCTTGCTGGGCGGCCCGCCGGTGACGGCGATGATCATCCAGAACACCAATCCGGTATCTGTCGCGCCCGACCAGAACAAGGTCAAAGCCGGATTTGCGCGCGAGGACCTGTTCGTCTGCGTGCACGAACAATTCATGACCGAGACGGCGGCGATGGCCGACGTCGTCTTGCCGGCCACCACGTTCCTCGAGCACGACGATTTCTATCAGGGCGGCGGTCACCAATACATTCTGCTCGGGCCGAAACTGGTCGAACCGCGTGGCGAAAGCCGTTCGAACCATGAGGTGATCTGCGGGCTCGCCAAGCGCGTTGGCGCCAGCCATCCAGGATTCGACATGACGGCGCGCGAATTGATCGACTGGACCTTGCAGAAATCGGGGTGGGGGACGCTCGCCAATCTCGAGAGCCAGCGCTGGATCGACGCCCAGCCGCCGTTCGAGCGCGCACACTACATCGATGGCTTCAACTGGCCTAACAAGAAATTTCGGTTCAAACCGAGCTGGCCGAACGTGCCGTTCCGCAGCCCATACCGGTGCGGCCCTTATACCGAGATGCCGGTGTTGCCGGATTACTGGACTGCGATCGAGGTGGCTGACGACGAGCATCCGTTCCGGCTGGCGACCTCTCCGGCGCGCGGCTTTCTCAATTCGACGTTCAACGAGACGCCGACCTCATTGGCGCAAGAGCGGCGTCCTGAGGTGATGATTCACCCGAAAGATGCCGCCGCGCTGACTATCGCCAATGGCGATTTCGTTGTGCTCGGCAACAAGCGCGGCGAAGTACGCTTGCACGCGCGGCTGTTCGAGGGCGTGCGGCAGGGTGTGCTGATCGCGGAGTTGATCTGGCCGAATGCGTCATTCATTGACGGTTGCGGCATCAACACGCTGACCGGCGCCGACGCTATCGCGCCCTACGGCGGCGCCGCGTTCCATGACAATAAAGTCTGGATTAAAAAGGCGGCGGCGCCGTAACGCAGCCGCCTTTTCCAGTTCAGATTTCCTTGCCGATCTTGCGGTCGAGCGACCAGGGGCCGCCGCCGCGCAGCAGGATGACAATCAGCATCAGCAGCCAGAACAACGGAAATTCCACGCCGTTCACCGCCATGCCCCAGCCGCGCGGCACGTGAACGAGGACGAGGAGCACCACAAACTCGACGACCAGCGAAAGCGCGGCGAGTTGGGTGAACAGGCCGACGACGACCAGCAGCGCCACGATCGTCTCATTGAAGACGAGGTAGTAGGCGAAAAAACCGGCCGGCTCGAGCCCGAGTTTTCCCATGTAGCCGGTAAGCGCGGCGTGGTTCATCCCGGTAAATTTGGTCCAGCCGTGAAGAAACACGAACCCGCCGACAGCGACGCGGACGAGAAGATAGGCAAGGTCCGACGTTAAGGCGTAATGCCGGCCGAGCGCCGGAATGATGGGTCGTGGATCGCTCGCCATGTTTTCTCTCCCGTTTTCCGTTTTTTTGAAGTGGCTCGTCAGTTACAAAACACCATTCCGGCACGGTTATTCCGCGGCCGGCACGCGGCCCTCGGCCAGAAGCTTCAGGGCTTTCGGATAGATTTTGTGTTCCACCGCCAGCACCCGCGCCGCAAGCGTCGCCTCGCTATCATCCGAGCGAACCTCGACGGCTTCCTGCGCGACGACCGGCCCGGAATCCATCTCCGGCGCAACGAAGTGCACCGTTGCGCCGTGCTGCGTCACGCCGGCCGCGAGCGCGCGCTTATGAGTATCGAGCCCTTTGAAGGCCGGCAGCAGCGCGGGGTGAATATTGAGCATGCGGCCCTGCCAGTGGCCGACAAATTCGGCGGTGAGGATCCGCATGAATCCAGCCAGGCACACGATGTCGATAGGGTGCTGCGCCAAGACGTTTTGCAGCTCATGCTCGAAGCCGGCGCGATCCTTGAACTTCTTATGGTCAACGACAGCTGTCTCGATTCCGGCCTCTTTTGCCGTCTGCAATCCGCCCGCGTCGGCGACATTCGAAACGACCAGAGAAATTTCAGCTGGATAGTTTTTATCTTTGGCAGCTTCGATCAGCGCCGCCATGTTGGAGCCGCGGCCGGAAATCAGAACGGCGACGCGTTTGCGGGCCATCAGCTCAAATCCAGCTTGCCGTCATAGGTGACCCGTGCGTCACCGGCGGTCTTGGTGACTTCTCCGATCGCGAACACCGTCTCGCCGGCTTCCCGGAACGCCGCCATCACCTTGTCAGCATCGGCGCGCGCGCAAATCGCGATCATGCCGACGCCGCAATTGAAAGTGCGCAGCATCTCGTTTTGCGCGATGCCGCCTTGCTTCGCCAGCCACTTGAACACCGGGAGTACCGGTATTTTGGCAAGATCGATGCGGGCGCCGAGACTGTCCGGCAGCACGCGCGGAATATTGTCGGGAAAACCGCCGCCGGTGATATGGCAGAGCGCTTTTACCGCCTTGGTCGAGCGGATCGCAGCGAGGCACGACTTCACATAGAGCTTGGTCGGCGTGATGATGGCTTCGCCCAACGTCTTGCCGGACGAAAAAGGGGCAGGCGCGTCCCATTTCAGTCCCGACGTCTCGACCACCTTGCGCACCAGCGAATAGCCGTTGGAATGCACGCCGGACGACGCCAGCCCGATCAGAACGTCACCCACACCAATATCGCCGCGCGGCAGCAACTGGCCACGCTCCGCTGCGCCGACCGCAAAGCCGGCCAGGTCGTAATCGCTGCCTTGATAGAGGCCCGGCATTTCCGCGGTCTCGCCGCCGATCAATGCGCAGCCGGATTCTTTGCAGCCGGCGGCGATGCCTTTGACGACGGCGGCGCCCATCTCCGGGTCGAGTTTGCCACAGGCGAAGTAGTCGAGAAAAAATAGCGGCTCGGCGCCTTGCACGACCAGGTCGTTCACCGACATCGCGACCAGGTCGATGCCGATCGTCTCGTGGCGGCCGATGTCGATCGCGATCTTGACCTTGGTGCCGACGCCGTCGGTGGCTGCCACCAGCACCGGATCGGTGAAACCGGCCCGCTTGAGGTCGAACAGGCCGCCGAACCCGCCGATTTCCGCGTCGGCGCCCCGCCGCGCCGTGGCGCGAACCAGCGGCTTGATCAGATCGACCATCCGGTTGCCGGCATCGATATCGACGCCGGCCTGCGCGTAGGTCAAACCACGCTTCTGATCAGCCATTTCGGCCCCCGTTCGGGCGCGTCGTACGGCGGAATCGCGGTGTGTGCAATGGCGGGATCGCCGTTATACTCGGCCGCGGGAGGGCGCGTTTGTGGCTTGATTAGAGGCGCGCCGAAGCCGGGACATTGATCGTTGAGTATTCCAAACCTCATAACTCTGGGGCGCATTCTGCTCGTTCCTGTCGTGGTCTGGGCCATCATGGGCGACAAGATGTCTGTGGCTTTCGTGCTTTTCCTGGTGGCGGGCGTCAGCGACGCCGTCGATGGGTTTCTGGCCAAGCGTTTCGATATGACCTCGGAACTCGGCGCTTATCTCGACCCGTTGGCCGATAAAACCTTGATTGTCTCTATTTACGTCGCGCTGGGGATTGCAGGGACTATTCCATATTGGCTGGTCATTCTGGTGGTTTCTCGTGACATCATGATCGTCGGCGCGGTGATGCTGTCCCGGTTGGTCGGCAGCCCGCTCAAGGTCAAGCCATTGTTGGTATCGAAACTCAATACCGTGGCCCAGATCGTCCTCGCCTGCGTGGTGCTGGGCGCGCTCAGCTTTGAAGTGGGCGCCGAGCCATTGCTGGACGTGCTGATGGCGGTGGTGACGGTCACGACCTTGCTGTCGATCGCCGCATATGTTCGCGAATGGGTGCGTCACATGAATTCAGCGGTAGCCGAACAGTGACACGCGCACCGCGACGCAGATCGATGAATACCGCCATCACCGTCGAGCGGCAGGTGATGTTCTGGGTCGCCGCTTTCGTGTTTCTGATGTTCGCGCTCTGGATGCTGAGCGAAATTCTGCTGCCGTTCATCATGGGGCTTGCCATCGCATTCCTGCTAACGCCGGTCGCCGACCGCCTGGAGCGGCTTGGAATCAATCGAGCGGTTGGCGCGCTCTTGCTGATTGCGCTGGTGGTTTTTGCTTTTGTGCTGGTGGTCTTGCTGATCGCGCCGATCCTTGGCGGCCAGCTATCTTCGTTCATCGACAACATCCCGCGCTATGTCGCCCGCGTGCAAACGCTGATCACCGATCCGGGCCGGCCTTGGCTGCAGAAGTTGATCGGTGAGGGGATGAACGTCGACACCAAATCGGTCGGTGAATTTGTCACGCAAGGCGCCGGCTGGCTCACCGCGTTCCTGCGTTCGCTGTGGTCGGGCGGCCGCTCGTTGATCTCGCTGTTTTCGCTGATCGTGATCACGCCGGTCGTCGCGTTCTATCTGATCTACGACTGGCATGAGATGATCGGCAGCGTCGACAGTTGGGTGCCGGTGCATCAGCGCGGCACGGTCCGCCGCCTGGCACGCGAGACCGACGTCGCGATCGCGGGCTTCGTACGCGGGCAAACTGCGGTGTGCCTCATCCTCGGCTCGTTCTACGCGGTGGCGCTCACGCTCACTGGGCTGAATTTCGGCCTATTGATCGGGCTCGTATCGGGGATTATCACGTTCATCCCCTATGTCGGCTCGATGACCGGCCTGGTGGTGGCGGTTGGCGTCGCGGTCGCGCAGTTCTGGCCGGCATGGACGTCGATCGTCACGGTGGCGGTGATTTTTCTGGTCGGACAATTCGTCGAAGCCAATGTGCTCTCTCCCAAGCTGGTCGGCGAAAGCGTCGGCATCCATCCGGTCTGGCTGATCTTCGCGCTGCTGGCATTCGGCTATCTGCTCGGCTTCGTCGGCCTGCTCATCGCGGTACCGTTGGCGGCGACTATTGGCGTGCTGGTGCGCTTTGCGCTGCGGCGCTATCTGGATAGCTCGCTTTATACCGGCCGCCCACGCTAGCAATGGCGGGTCACGCCAGTCCGCGTCAGCTCGCCTTTGCGCTAAATCACGCCGAGAGTTTTGCCCGCGACGATTTCATCGAGGGCCCGTCCAACACGGCGGCGCTGGCGTTAATCGAGCGCTGGCCGGATTGGCCGGAGCGCGTGATGGTGTTGGCGGGCCCGGAAGGGTCGGGGAAAAGCCATCTGGCGGCGATCTGGGCCGAGCGGGCTGGCGCCCGGATTCTTTCGGCAGGGCTGTTGTCGCAGGCCAATTTGCCGGCGGCACTCGCGACCGGCGCGTTGGTGGTGGAAGACCTGTCGGCTGACGGGCTCGACGAGCGCGCTTTGTTTCATCTGCTTAATCTGACGCGCGAGGACCGGGCCATCCTGTTGTTGACCGCGCGCACGTTGCCGGCCGGCTGGCCGGTCGAAATCCGCGATCTCGGCTCGCGGCTGCGCGCGCTGCCGGCGGTCGGCCTGACGGCGCCGGACGATTTTCTGTTGCGGGCGCTGATCGTAAAATTGGCGGCCGATCGTCAGCTTGATTTCGACGGAAATTTGGTGCGCTTTCTGACCGAGCGGATCGAACGCTCGTTCGCCGGAGCGCGGGCGGCAGTCGCGCGGCTCGACCAGGAGGCGATGCGGCAGCAGCGGCCGGTGACCCGCGCGCTCGCGGCAGAACTGTTCCGCGACGTCCCGGTTTGACGGGCTCCGCGCCTTGCGGCGCAGACTGTCATTCAGGCGTCATATTTTTGTAATAGCGTTTTAATGTTGCCGCACGTGCCTCAAGCATGTTGTCCCGCGTAATTCCTATGTCTGATCACGCACAAATTATTGCTTTGTCGGGAGAAAGCTATCCCGTCGCCGGGGCGTCCGCCCGCTCAGTAGCCTCAGAGCTGGCAGAAGCACCCTTGCGGGGCCGCCCCGAACGCTACATCAACCGTGAACTGTCCTGGCTGCATTTCAATCGTCGGGTACTGGAGGAGGCCGCCAATCCGCAGCACCCGTTGCTGGAGCGGGTCCGCTTTCTCTCGATCTCCGCCAACAATCTCGATGAATTTTTCATGGTACGGGTGGCCGGGATCAAGGGGCAGATCCGCGAAGGCATCCTAACCCAAAGTCCCGACGGGCTTACGCCGAGCGAGCAACTCGTGCGCATTCGCGATGCCGTCGCGCAGCTGGCGAGCGATCAGCAGGCGCGCTGGCTGGAATTGCGCCCGGCGTTGGCGCAAGCCGGCATCGTCATTGCCGAAAGTACCGATCTGAACAAGTCGGAACGATCCTGGCTCGAGGAGCGGTTTCTCAACAACATATTTCCTTTGCTGACGCCGCTGGCGATCGATCCTGCCCACCCTTTTCCGTTCATCGCCAATCTCGGCTTCTCGATTGCCTTGCAGCTTGTTCACACCCGAAACGGCAGGCCGATGAATGCGCTTATTCGCGTGCCGCAAAAAATCGAGCGGTTTATTCGCCTACCTGCCGGCGACGGCCCTTCCGTGCGCGTGATCTCGCTCGAGCATGCGACGTCTTTGTTCACCGGCCGCCTGTTTCCCGGCTATACCGTCAAGGGCCAGGGCGCCTTCCGCGTCATTCGCGACAGCGACCTGGAAATCGAGGAAGAGGCCGAGGATCTGGTGCGGCTGTTTGAGACCGCGCTCAAGCGTCGTCGCCGCGGGTCGGTGATCCGGCTCGAAACCGATGCCGCGATGTCGGCCGAACTGAGCCTGTTCGTCCAGCGCGCGCTGGCGGTCGCGGACGACGAAATTTTCCAGGTCGACGGCGTGCTCGCCCTCAACGAACTGTCCCAGCTCAGCCAGATCGACAGGCCGGATCTCGAATTCGTGCCATACAATCCGCGCTATCCCGAGCGCATTCGCGACCACAATGGCGACTGCTTTGCTGCCATCCGCCAGAAGGATTTGGTGGTCCATCATCCTTATGAATCGTTTGACGTGGTGGTGCAGTTTCTCCAGCAGGCGGCGCGCGACCCCAATGTGGTGGCGATCAAGCAGACGTTGTACCGCACCTCGGCAGAATCGCCGATCGTCAGGATTTTGGTCGAGGCTGCGGAAGCCGGTAAATCCGTCACCGCGCTGGTGGAGCTCAAGGCCCGCTTCGATGAAGAAGCCAATATCCGCTGGGCCCGCGACCTCGAGCGGGCAGGCGTGCAGGTTGTTTACGGCTTCATCGAGTTCAAGACCCACGCCAAACTATCGCTGGTGGTGCGGCGCGAGGCCCGCGCGCTGGCGAGCTACGTCCATGTCGGCACAGGCAATTACCATCCGGTCACGGCGCGCATATATACCGACCTCTCTTTCTTCACCGCCGATCCCGCGATCGCGCACGACGTCGCCTGTATATTCAACTACATCACTGGCTACGCCGAGCCGGATGAGCTCAAGAAAATGGCGGTGTCGCCTTTGAATTTGCGCAGCCGCATGCTCGACCACATCGCGCGCGAAACCGCCAACGCCAAAGCGGGCAAGGCCGCCGCGATCTGGATGAAGATGAATTCGCTGGTCGACCCGGAAATTATCGATGCGTTATATGACGCGTCGAATGCCGGTGTGCCGATCGACCTGGTGGTTCGCGGCATCTGCTGCCTGCGGCCGGGCGTTCCGGGCCTGTCCGCGAACATCCGCGTCAAGTCCATCGTCGGGCGCTTTCTCGAGCATGGCCGCATTTACTGTTTCGGCGCCGGCCATGCGCTGCCGCACCCGAAAGCGGCGATGTACATTTCTTCGGCCGACCTGATGCCACGCAATCTGGACCGGCGCGTCGAGGTCTTATGTCCGATCCTTAATGCCACCGTGCATGAACAGGTGCTCGGCCAGATCATGGAGGCCAATTTCAAGGATAACGAGCAAAGCTGGTCGCTCTTGCCCGACGGCTCCTCGACGCGCATAACGGCGGCGCCGGGCGACGAACCGTTCAACGCCCACAAATATTTCATGACAAATCCGAGCCTGTCCGGCCGTGGTAAATCGCTCAAAGAATCCTCGCCGCGCCTCCTTCGCCGGCGTGAAAGCGCGTAGGACCAAAAAACGCGCGAAGAGCCGCGCGAAGTGGTGGCGCGCGGCCAGTGTCAAGGGGCGGCTCGATCATGGCCCGCCCGTCGCCGTCATCGATATCGGCTCGAACTCCGTGCGTCTGGTGATTTACGAGGGTTTGACTCGCTCGCCGACGCCGATCTTCAACGAAAAAGTTCTAGCCGGGCTTGGCCGCGAGGTGCAGTCGACCGGTCTGCTGGCGTCCGATGCCATCGAGAAGACGCTTGGCGCGCTCAAGAGATTTCGCGCGCTGTGCGATACCCTGCACGTGCGCAGGCTGTGGGCGATCGCAACCGCGGCCTGCCGCGACGCCGACAACGGGCCAGCCTTCATCGCGCAGGCCGAACGTATCTGCCGCACGCGTGTCGCGGTGCTGCCCGGCAAACGCGAGGCGCAGCTTACGGCGCTTGGCGTCGTTTCCGGCATCTACCGGCCGGATGGAATCGTAGGCGACCTCGGGGGCGGCTCGCTGGAACTGGTCGACGTCCAGGGACTCGCGCGTCCGGTCCGGCCTGACGCTGCCGTTAGGCGGCTTGGCGCTGCAGGATATCGCCGGCAAGTCGATTAAGAAGGCCGAGCAGGTGGTCGAGGAAGCACTCGATCGGCTTCCCTTGCTGAAGCGGGGAAAAGGCCGCACCTTTTATGCAGTCGGTGGCACCTGGCGCGCGCTGGCGCGACTTCACATGTGGCAGACCGGCTATCCGTTCCACGTGATGCACAACTACCGAATTTCAGCGCGCGAGGCGGTGGAATTCACGGGACTGGTGCATCGCGTCGATCCAAGTTCGCTGTCGCAAATCAAAGTCGTCAATTCCGCGCGCCGTGACCTGTTGCCTTATGCGGCGCTTGTTCTGGAGCACTTGGTGCGGGCGATCGAGCCTCGCCAGGTGATCGTTTCCGTGCTCGGCGTGCGCGAAGGCCTTCTCTACTCGCTCCTCAACGCAAGCGAACGTGCTCGCGATCCGCTGATCGCCGCGGCCAGCGAGCTCAACATCTTGCGCTCGCGGTCGCCGCTGCACGGCGAGGAGCTGGTGACTTGGACTGACCGGCTGATTGCGACGTCGGGGCTTGACGAGACCGCCGAAGAGCGGCGGCTGCGTCATGCCGCGTGCCTGCTTGGCGATATCGGCTGGCGGGCGCACGCGGATTATCGCGGCGAGCAATCGATGAATATCATTGCGCACGGTGCCTTTGTCGGCATCGATCACCCGGGCCGCGCGTTCCTTGCGTTGACCGTATATTTCCGCCACGCCGGATTGAGCGAAGACGAATTATCACCGCGGCTTCGTGAATTAGCCACCACCCGCATGCTGGATCGCGCCCGCGTGCTCGGCGCGGCGATGCGGCTCGCTTACATTATTACCGCCGGACAGGGCGGCGTGCTGCTCAAGACGCCGGCCGAGGTTAAACGCGGCAAGCTGGTATTGCGGCTGCCGGGAAAGTTCGCCCGCCTCGGCGGCGACCGGCTGTTCAACCGGTTGCGTGCGTTGGCGCGCGTCATCGGTCGCGATCCGGTAATTGAGAACTAGCTTTAGAGATCGACCGGCACCACGCGCCCTTTTTCGACCGCCAGCGCCAGCCGGCCGTGCTTAAGCGCCAGCGCTTTGTCGCCGAACAATTCCCGCCGCCAGCCCTTGAGGGCCGGCACGTCGGCCTCGTCGTCGGCGGCGATGCGGTCGAGATCGTCCACCGTGGCGATCACCTTGGCGGCAACGCCGTGGCGTTCCGAGGTCATGCGCAGCAGCACCTTCAGCAATTCGACTGTGGCGGCGCCGTTGGCGGCCGGCCGGAACCGGTCGAGGCGCGGCAGCGTCTTGGGGTCACGGGCGAGGCCCCGCTCGACGGCCGCGATGATGGCATCGCCCCAGCGCGAGCGCTCGAAACCTTTCGGCAGCGACCTTAAATTGCCGAGCCGCTCGACGGTGGTCGGCGCCTGCACGGCAATATCGCCGAGCACGTCGTCCTTGAGAACACGGCCGCGCGGCACGTCGCGGGTTTGCGCCTCGCGTTCGCGCCAGGCCGCCATTTCGATCAACACCGCCAATTCCTTCGGCTTGCGCACCCGGCTCTTGAGCCGCTCCCAGGCGTTGTCCGGGTCCATGCGGTAGGTCTCGGGCGACGTGAGGATCCTCATTTCCGCTTCGACCCATTCGGTGCGCGAACGTGCGGCGAGATCGGCGGCCAGCTTACGGTAAACATCGCGTAGATGCGTGACATCCGCCACCGCGTAAACGAGTTGCGCCTCGCTTAACGGCCGGCGGGTCCAGTCGGTGAAGCGGTTCGATTTGTCGAGCGTGTCGCCGGTGATGCGTTGCACCAGCTGGTCGTAGGAAATCGAGTCGCCATAGCCGAGCACCATGGCGGCGACCTGGGTGTCGAAGATCGGGTGCGGAATCTTCTTCGCCATATTCCAGACGATTTCGATGTCCTGACGCGCGGCGTGAAAGACCTTGCACACCTTGTCGTTGTTCATCAGGTCGAAAAACGGCGTGAGGTCGAGGCCTTTTGCCAGCGCGTCGACGACCACGGCTTCGTCGTCGGTCGCCATCTGGGCGACGCAGAGCAGCGGGTAATAGGTGGTTTCGCGCAGGAATTCGGTGTCGACCGTGACGAACGAATGCCGCGCCATTCGCGTGCATACGTCGGCCAGTTCGGCGGTGGTGGTGATGGGCGTCATGGGAGGAGTCTATCGCAGTCCGGGCCGTTCATGCCAAACGCATTATTTTCCGCGAATTCGCGGCATGTGGATGAATTCCCATGGGCTTGGCAGCGGGCCGATGGGGACCTCAATGAGGCTCGGCTCGCGGCGGATCAAGGCGCGGCGCAGCGCCGAGCGAAGCTGGTTGGGATCGCGGGCGCGCTCGGCGACGGCGCCGAAACTTTGCGCGTATTTGACGAAATCCGGATTGGTCAGGTCTGAGCCGATCAGCCGGTTGCCGAATTGCTCCTGCTGGATTCGCCGCACGTTGCCGAACGAGCCGTCGTTGAAAACGATGGCGGTCAGCGGAATGTTGTGGCGCATCGCGGTGGCCAATTCGTTGCCGGTAAAAAGAAAGCCGCCGTCGCCGTTGATTGATACCACCGGCACGTCGGGCCGCGCGTGTTGCGCGCCGAGCGCGGTCGCGTAACCCCAGCCGAGATTGTCCTGGAAGCCCGGCGAGAGAAACGTGCGCGGCCTGTACACCGGGAAGGCGATGCGGGCGGCGAAGCCGATCTGCGTCACGTCGTCGACATAGATGCCGTCCTCCGGCAACTCGTCGCGGATCGCTTCGACGTAGCCGAGTTGCGGCGCCAGCTTTTGTAAGCGGCTGCGCAGCTTGACTTGACGCTCTTGCATTTCGTCGCGGCGCGAGGGGCGGCGCATGTTGGTGCGGTCCAGCGCGTCGATCAGCTCGCGCAACACCGGCGCAGCGTCGCCGATCAATGCGACATCCGGCTTGTGCAGGCGCGCCGGCTCATGCGGATCGCAAGTGACCCGCACAATCTTGAGATTCTTGTCGATGCCCCACGCATTCTGGCCGATCAGCAGCCGGGTGCCGACACCGAGCACCGCGTCGGCTTCGCCCCATAGCTCGCGGCCGAGCGGCAGTGTGACGCTGAACGGATCGCGGCCATCGAGGATGCCGCGCCCGCGCCGGTAGCCGAGCACGGGGGCTTGCAGCATTGCCGAAAGTTGCGTGACTTCGTTCGAGGCGTCTTGCGCACCGCCACCGCACACGATTAGCACGCGCTTCGCCTTGCCGAGCAGCTTGGCCGCCGCGCGCACGGCGTCCTGATCTATGGTGGGTTTGCGTGGCGGCAGAGGCGCGACCGGTGTGACCTTGCCGCGCTTGCCCCACATGTCGATCGCGCATTCGAGCGCGGCTGGGCCGCGCCGCCTACTCGCCAGGGCACGGAACGCCTTGGCAACGAGTTGCGGCGCCTCGGCCGGCGCCTCGATGCGCGCCGAATGATCGACCAGCCGCGCAATGATGCCGGCTTGGTCACGGATCTCATGCAGGTGACCGAGCCCACGGCCGATCGCGCCGTTCGGAATTTGCCCGATCAGTGCCAGCACCGGCGCGTTCATCGAATAGGCGGTGAGCAATGCCGCGGCCGAGTTGAGCAGACCCGGCCCCGGCACGACGGAATAGGCTTGCGGCTTGCCAGTAGCGAGCGCCGCGCCGAGCGCCATATAGGCGGCACCCTGTTCGTGGCGGGTATGCACGGTTCGGATGCGGTCGTACGCGCCATGCAGCGCGTCGAAGAAGTGGTCGTTGTGCACGCCGGGCAGCGCGTAAATCGCGTCGAGGCCGTGGGCGACGAGCGCGGCAACGGTTGCCTGAGCCGTCGACATTTCAACGCCGGGCGAGGCGGCGGCGGATTTACGTCTGCGGCGAGCGGCTTTGGCCATTGCGCGAGCCTACCAATCGCTGCCGCGCTGTCGAGCCACGAAAAAATCGGCTTGCCTTGACAAAGCAGGCACCCCATGCGTTTTTCGCGCGCTTTCCTAAACCCGCGCGCCGGATTCGCTTTTCATGCATCGTTATCGCTCCCATACCTGCGGCGCGCTCCGCGACTGCGACATCGGCAAAGATGTGCGGCTGTCGGGCTGGTGCCACCGCATCCGCGACCACGGCGGCGTTCTGTTCATCGATTTGCGCGACCATTACGGCCTCACGCAGGTGGTGGCCGATCCGGATAGTCCGGCCTTCAAGCAGGCGGAAAAGTTGCGCGCCGAATGGGTGGTGCGCATCGACGGCAAGGTGAGGAAGCGCCCGGCCGGCACGGAAAATCCCGAATTGCCGACAGGTCTCGTCGAAGTCTACATCAACGAGATCGAGGTGCTGGGCCCCGCCGCCGAATTGCCGATGCCGGTGTTCGGCGAGCAGGAATACCCGGAAGAGATCCGGCTGAAATACCGTTTCCTCGACCTGCGCCGCGAGCATCTGCACAACAACATCATGTTGCGCGGACGTGTGATCGACTCGATCCGCCGCCGCATGAAGGAGTCAGGTTTCTTCGAATTCCAGACACCGATTTTGACCGCCTCGTCGCCGGAAGGCGCGCGCGATTATCTGGTGCCGTCCCGAATCCATCCCGGGAAAATTCTACGCGCTGCCGCAGGCGCCGCAGCAGTTCAAGCAGCTGATCATGGTGGCGGGCTTCGACCGCTATTTCCAGATTGCGCCATGCTTTCGCGACGAGGACGCGCGCGCCGACCGCTCGCCAGGCGAATTCTACCAACTCGACCTCGAGATGAGCTTCGTCACTCAGGAAGACGTGTTTGCCGCGGTAGAACCCGTCATTCGCGGCGTGTTTGAGGAATTCGCCAACGGCAAATCGGTCACCAAGAAGTTTCCGATGATCCCGTTCGCGGAGAGCTTGCGCAAATACGGCACCGACAAGCCGGATCTGCGCAACCCGGTCGTGATGGAAAATGTCAGCGAGGCCTTCCGCGGCTCCGGCTTCAAGATTTTCGCGAATATCCTCGCCAACGACCCGAAGGCCGAAGTGTGGGCGATCCCGGCGAAAACCGGCGGCAACCGCGCCTTCTGCGACCGCATGAATTCCTGGGCGCAGGGCGAAGGCCAGCCCGGGCTCGGCTATATTTTCTGGCGCGAGGGCGAGGAAGGCGGCGCCGGGCCACTTGCCAAGAATATCGGGCCGGAGCGCACCAAGCAGATCGCCGACCAGCTCAAGCTCGGCGTCAACGACGCCTGCTTCTTCCTCGCCGGCAAGCCAAAAGACTTCGTGAAATTCGCCGGTCCCGCGCGCACCAAAGTGGGCGAGGAGCTCAAGCTGATCGCCAAGGATCGTTATGAGCTGTGCTGGATCGTCGATTTCCCGATGTACGAATGGCACGAGGAAGACAAGAAGATCGACTTCTCGCACAATCCGTTCTCGATGCCGGCGGTGCCGGCCGAGGAATTCCTTGCGCTCGATCCGAACGACCAAGAGAAGATCCTCAGCCTCAAGGCGTTCCAGTACGACATCGTCTGTAACGGCGTCGAGCTGTCGTCCGGCGCGATCCGTAATCACCGTCCCGACATCATGAAGAAGGCCTTCTCCATCGCCGGCTATGGCGAGGACGTGCTGGAGGCGAAATTCGGCGGCATGTTGCGCGCGTTGCAATACGGCGCCCCGCCGCACGGCGGCATCGCGCCCGGCATCGACCGCATCGTTATGCTGCTGGCCGGCGAGGAGAACCTGCGCGAGGTCGTGCTGTTCCCGATGAACCAGCGCGCCGAGGATCTGCTGATGGGCGCGCCTTCGGAAGTGACGCCGAAGCAGCTCAAGGAGCTGTCGATCCGGATTGATCTGCCGAAGAACTAACGCTTAACGAGCCGCAGCCACGGTCATTTACCCTTTGCTAACCATGCGCGGCCGAGCCCGCTCCGGCGTCCTTATGCTTAAGCCCGCCTTTACGGCGGCATGCTCACTCTGCCGGATTGCTGGGGTGGGGTAAGTCGGGCGTGGAGATTTTCACCCGGAAATACGTCTTTGCGGCCGTCGCCGGCGCCCTGCTGGCCGGCGGGCCGCTGCTTGCTTTCAATAAATGGGTTGACACGCTGGTCGATCGCCAAGGCCAGGAAGATGTCACCAGTTCGGCCCGGCGCTCCATCACGCTGGCTGAAGCTCGGGTCGGGCAGGTGATCGCTGCGCTCGACGACCTCGCCGCGAGCGGGGTCGGCTCCTGCGTGTCGGCGAATCTCGAAGCGATGCGCCATGCCGCGTTTGTCACCGTGCCGCTCAAGGAAGTCGGCATCGTCGATCCTGAAGGCCATACGCTCTGCACCCACCTCGGCTTGCCGCTCGGCAAGCGGGAACTGCTCTCCGCGGAAAAGCTTGCCGGTGCCGACGGCTTCAGCATCGAGGTCGTGCAGCTCGGCGACAACAACCGCATGGTCCGGCTGCGCCGCAAAGGCGCCGGTGGGGTCAACGACATCGCGGCTTTGGTGCCATCCGAACTGTTCGTGCCGCAGGTCTCGACCCAAGGCGGCCCGCTCAGCGCTTACGCCGCGATGACGACCCGCGACAGCGCGCCGGTCGGCCAAAGCGGCGAGCGGCCCCCCGCGTCCATGAGAGGCAATTTCATTGCCCAGCAGCAATCCGACAAATACGGGTTCAATATTGAAATTTCACTGTCGCGCGAGCGCGTACTCGCCACGCATGCCGACCTGCAGTGGCTCAGTTTATTTGCCAGCGTCATCATCGAGCTGGTCCTGCTCGGCTTTGCCGTGCTGTTTGCCAAACGCCAGGTCGGCAATCCAGTCGCCGAAATCGAACGCGCGCTTGAAGCCGGGGAATTCGTTCCGTACTACCAGCCGATCGTCGATATCCGCTCCGGTCAGTTGCGCGGCGCGGAAGTGCTGGTGCGCTGGCGAAAGCCCGACGGCACGCTGGTGCTGCCGGGTGCTTTTATTCCGTTGGCGGAATCCAGCGGCATGATCCTCGCGATGACGCGGGATCTGATGAAACGGGTCTGCATCGAAGCAGGCAGTGCAATCGGGCGGCGGCCGGCCTTGAAAATATCGTTCAATTTCGCGGCGCAACTGTTTCGCGACGAGTTCATCATCAAGGAAGTGCGGAAAATATTTTCCGGAACCCCAATCGACCTGTCGCAGGTGGTGCTGGAATTGACCGAGCGCGACCCGATCGAAAGCCTCACCGAGACCCGCCGTGTGATCGCCGCGTTGCAGGGTCTGGGCGTGCGCATCGCCATCGACGACGTCGGCACCGGCCACAGCGGCCTGTCCTACATGCTCAAGCTCGGCGTCGACATCATCAAAATCGACAAGATGTTCGTCGACGCGATCGGCACCGATCGCAACTCCACCACCATCGTCGAGACGCTGGTCGATCTCGCTCACAATATGCGCATGGACGTGGTGGCCGAAGGTGTCGAGAATTTCGAGCAGGTGGTGCATCTGCGCGAACTCGGCATCCGCTCGGCACAAGGCTATGTGTTCGCGCCGCCGCTGCCAGGCAGCGCCTTCCTGCAATTGATGGAAGCGATCGATCCGCTGCCGGCCGCTGCGGTCGAAGGCAAAGTGGCGGGCGCCGCGCGCCGTTATATGTCGGCGCGCACCCGGTTCGGCGCCGCTTAAAAAACGAATCCACTCTTTATGGCTGCATTGAACCATTTGGTTCCTGCCGCGTTGAAGTTCCGTTGCGGGACTGACGGCGACGAATCCAACAGGAATTCAACATGGCCAAACGCAATATGATTGAGCGTGCCCTGCGGGGCGCGCGTGGCGTGGTACGCGACTATGTGCGCCCCGGCGCACGGTCGGCGGAGGAAACGATCGACGATTTGCTCGCTACCTTGGGCGACCTGCGCAAGCAGCTCGCCGCGCAGCGGCGGCGCTTCGGAGCCAAGCGGAAATCCTCAAAGCGCGCGGCTACGGCCCGGCGTGGGACCAAGCGCCGCGTCAAGCGCATGGCCAAGAAGGTGCGTGGCGGTGCGGCGCGGCGCAAAAAGCGCAGCTAGACTTCAGCAGCACCAATTGGGCGGACATGAAAAAGGGCGGCCTTGCGGCCGCCCTAAGTTTGAACGCCACGCGGGAGGAACCTCGCAACGGGTCGGCCTACAACTCCGCCGGCCCGCGTGTGCCAAATTTCACTTGCCAGTTCGTCACCCCGGCAGCGATTCGTCAACGCGCAATTTGACGGGCGAATGGCAATTTTGTAGGCGGTGTGATTCGGGTGCAGGCGTTAGACAGTCAGTTCGGTCTCGATCGCCGCGATAATCCGCGGGTCGGCGGGCTCGACCGCGGAGGCGAAACCGGCCTTCAGCGCGCCGGTCCGGGCAATCAGATATTTGTGGAAATTCCAGCGCGGCATCTCCAGGGGCCGTTGCGCCGCCGCCCAGCGGTAAAACGGATGGGCTTCCGGACCTTTCACCGCGGCTTTCTGCGCCAGCGGGAAGGTAACGTGATAATCGCCTAGCGCGGTTTTTTCGATCTCGCTGGCGCCGCCCGGCTCCTGGCCGCCGAAGTCGTTCGACGGTACCCCGACGATGAACAGGCCGCGCTCGCGATAGCGGGTCCACAATTCCTGCAGGCCGGCATATTGGGGCGTATAGCCGCAAAGCGAGGCGGTATTCACCACCAGAATGGGATGTCCGGCGTGCTCGGCCAACACAATGGAATTACCGTCGAGCGCCGCGAATGAGAAAGCATAGGCATTGGCGCTGCTCATGGTCGCGGCCCAGGTGTTGGTTGGCACCGTAGCGGCCAAGGCAACTGAACCAAAAGCCAGAATTTGTCGGCGAGTTTGCATGGACACAGCATAACGCCGGCTCGGCGGGTTGGCCACCGCCGGAATCTTGCCTCGATCGCGCCTTCCTTCAGCCCGGAACTCTTGATGATCTGATCGGGCGAGGGAAGGGTTATGCGGTTTATTCATCAGGTTGTCGGCGCGATAGCCGTCAGCGCGGCTTGCGCCGGGCTATTTGTTCAACTGGAATCTGCGCCGGCCGATACCGCCGGGCAGGCCAGCGTTGCCGGAATCGAGACGATGCAGATGCTGCGCGACGAGCACGCGCTGGTCGCCGACTTTGTCACGCAGAACGTGGAAGCGCAGCGCGAGGCCAATCTTGCCGCCGATCAGGATGCTGTGCGCATGAAGTTGGCCGCGGCAGAGCCGGAAGAGAGTCCGGCGACCTCTTTCGCCGAAACCAAGCGGATGCCAGCCGTCGCGCCGGTCCGCAAAGTTGTCGCGCGCGCACCAGAGCCTGTACAGCCGCCACTACGGTTGGCTGAGTTGATGCAGCCCGTCGCTCCGAAACCAGCCGTCCCGGCGTCCAGTGGCAATGTCGTCACCACGCAGGTGCGCAACGTTGTCGCCACGGTCGAGCGGATTCCAGCCCTGGTGCTGGGGGCCGCGAACTGGGTGGTCGAATTGCCATCGCAAGCGCTGCCGCGCCTGGCGCAGCGCCGCCATTTCGTTTCGCTGTAGCCATATGTCACGCCGCCGCGAAGCGGATCGTCGTCTCGAAGCTGTAGTCGCATTCCTAGCAGCGCCACAGATGGCGGACGCGGCGGCTGTCGAGATACTCCGACCATTCCGGGACATAGAGGCGCTCGCCGCACTGGGCGCATTCGATCACGGGGCGGGAGCGGGCGAAGCGGACGATCTTCCGGGCGCGAAGTTCCATAGGCCTCCTCCGACGGAATTCCTCCGTGGGAATTCCCTGTTGGCCCCGATCCCCGGTGCGCATCCTCGGCCGGCCAGTGGCCGGAGTGAAGCAGCAAGCCTGACGTAACAGGCACTTTGACGAAGCGGCCTGTTCAGATTTTTGTGATATGCGCTGGCGCGTCGAATTCGCTAAAGGCTCGCCTGGGGCATCACAAGGACATATCCGTGCAATCCAATCTGACCGCTTCCGGCAAAACGCCGCAAGCCGCGCCCTGTCTGTCGCCCGCTTCGGTCGCGGCTTTTGCGCCCGCCATGCTCAGTATCCTGCGCCTCGTGATCGGGCTGTTATTTTTCGAGCACGGCTCATCGAAACTTTTCGGGTTTCCTTCACCCTCGTCGCCCCATGAATTGTTCTCGCTCTACTGGTGCTCGGGCGCGCTCGAGCTGGTAGGCGGGGCGCTGATCGCGGCGGGGCTGTTTACTCGCGCGGCCTCTTTCATTGCGTCGGGGGAAATGGCATTCGCCTATTTCCTAAGCCACGCGCCGCATAGTTTTTTTCCGATTATCAATAAAGGCGATTCGGCGATCCTGTATTGCTTCGTGTTTCTTTACGTCGCCGTGGTCGGGCCGGGGCCGTGGAGCATCGACACCTGGCTGCGGCGGAAAAATTAGGCCGCGCTATTTTTTCTGAACCGAAATCCCGCTCGGTCCGATATTGACCTGGACGCCTTTCGGCTCGCGGTTGTCATCGTACACCTTGAAAGCAAGGATGGCGACGACGACGCAAAGCGCACCCACCGCGAGAAACAGCATATTGCGATTGATCGGCATGAAAGCCCCCTGACTGCCGGAGCGCTAACGCGGCAGCAGGAACTATGTTCCTTCAGGTATGCTTGCGCAGGCGCGCGAGGCGCGTCGCCTTGTCGGGATTGGCGGCCTGCGGCGGCATCCGGCCGGCCACCAGTTCGGCCACCTGCTTGACGGTGTCGAAGGCCTGATGCTCGGCCGCCTCCGGTGTCAGCCCCGCGGTGTGCGGGGTCGCGATCACGTCGGGGCGCTTCGCCAAAAACAGCGACGGCTTCTGGTCCTGGGCGCGGCCAACATCCATAGCCGCGCCGGCGATCTGCTTGGCGTCGAGCGCGGCGGCGAGAGCGGTCTCGTCGACCAGATTGCCGCGCGACAGATTGAGGAAGAACGCGGTCTTTTTCATTTTGGCAAACGCCGAGGCGTTAATCAGGTTCTCGGTCTGCTCATTGGCGATAACGAGACACACGACAAAATCCGAACGTGCCAGCACGTCGTTAAAATCCGCCTGCTGCACGCCAGGCTCGCTGATTTTCTTGAACGGATCGGACACCAGCACGGTCATCTTGAGCGCGACGCCGAGCCGTGCCAGATATTCGCCGATCGCGCCATAGCCGAGGATGCCGAGCGTGGCGCCGTTGAGCTGGCGGCCCATGCGCGGCTCGGCTTCCTTGCCGGCGTGATACTCAGCGGTGTTGAGGCTGACGTGACGGCCGAGGTCAATCATGTAACCGACCGCCATTTCGGCGACCGAGGCGATGAAGCCGGCGGTGGCGTGCGTCACCAGAATGCCTTCGCGGCTCGCCGCGGCGACATCGATATTGCGGATGTCGATCGCGCAGCGCAAAAACGCCACGACGTCCGGCGCCTGCGGGAAAAATTCAGCCGGGCCGGGCGTTTGCCGGTCGGTGACGATAATCTCGCAGCCCTTCGCGGCGTCGACCAGCGTGCGGCCCTCCAGCACCTTATCGGTCTGGTTGAGGCGCACGGTCCCCAATTTGCGCATCTCGGCCAGCGCGCGCTCGCCGTAATAGTTTTCCCGCATATGCGGCGTGTGGGTGAGCAGAATGGTCGGCATGGGTGGGATCCGTTGCAGGCGGCGGACTATGTCATGCCGCCGCCGGCGGAGTAAGATGGGCGGCTGCGAGGTTATGCGATGGTCGAAAAAACCCTGGTGAAGCGGCGCGTCAAGGTGAAGCCGAAGACCGAGCGGCCGCCGCTGTGGAAGGTGATCCTGCTCAATGACGACTTCACGCCGCGCGAATTCGTCGTGCAGGTCTTGAAGGCCGTGTTCCGGATGAACGAGAGCCAGGCCTACAAGGTGATGATGACGGCGCACCAGAAGGGCGCCTGCGTGATCGCCGTCTATACCAAGGACGTCGCCGACACCAAGGCCAAAGAGGCGACCGAGATGGGCAAGCAGAAGGGCTATCCCTTGTATTTCACCACCGAGAAGGAAGACTAAGTGTCGCAAAAAGTCCTGATCACCGCCGGTGCCGCCGGCATCGGCCGCGAATTCGCGCGGGCGTTCGCCGCGACCGGCGCCAAGGTCTATCGTCTGCGACATCGACGAGAAGGCGCTGACCGCGATCCGCGCGGAAATCCCCGGCCTGATCGCCGCGCATTGCGACATGGCAAGCCGCACCGCGATCAGCCGCATGGTGCCGGAGGCGGTGGCCGCGCTCGGCGGCCTCGACGTCCTCATCAACAATGCCGGCATCGCCGGCATGACGCTCCCCGTCGAGCAATATCCGCCGGACGACTGGGACAAGGTGGTCGCCGTCAACCTCACCGCGATGTTCGACGTCACGCGGCTCGCCATCCCGCACCTGAAAAAATCGGCGGCCGGCTGCATCATCAACATGGCCTCGATCGCCGGGCGGTTCGGCTTCCAGAATCGCTCGCCTTACGCCGCGACCAAATGGGGCGTGATCGGCTTCACCAAGACGCTGGCGATGGAGCTCGGCGAATGGGGCATCCGCGCCAACGCGATCGCGCCCGGCGCGGTCGAGGGCGACCGCATCGAGCGGGTGTTCGCCGGCCGCGCGCAGATCTCCGGCAAGTCGCATGGAGGACGTGCGCGCCGAAGCGATGGCGGCGCAGTCGATCAAGGCGATGATCGACCCCAAGGACATCGCGGCGCTCGCGGTGTTCCTGGCGTCGCCGGCGGCGAAGTCGATCTCCGGGCAGGTGCTGCCGATCGATAATGACCGGCAAAAAGCCTAATCAATCCAGCCGCTCCAGCACCGCCATCCGCGTGATCTTGCCGTCCTTGAACGCCTCGAGGAACGCGTCGTAGTCCTTGAACGACACGCAGCCGTTCGACTGTCCGTTCGGCCCCAGCATGTAGCTGTGCGCCAGGATGCCGTCGCGCCCGAAGATCGCCTCCTCGCCGCCGAGCGGCGTCATGCGGATCGCCTCGACGCCGTGGAAGAGGCTCTCGCGCAGCGTCAGGTCATAGACGTGCGGCGGCGTCGCGCCGCGCATGCGCACGCGGACGTAGCGCGGGTCGTCCATCTTGTCGCCGAGCCCGGAATGCGCCTCGAACGTGGTGCCGTCCGGCAGGTAGACCTTCTTGTCGCTGATGACGTAGACCGCGGTCTGCTTGTCGTAGGGCGCGCGCGGCAATGGATCGTAGCCGCCGCGCGGCATCACGTCGGTTCCTCCGAGCGAGGCGAGGCGCACCGGCTTGGCGTCACCCCACAGCTTCTCCTGCGGCGTGCGCGGCTTGAGCCTGGCGATCACGCGCGACACCAGCGACGGCTTCTTGTCGGCTGCTGGCGGGTCGATGCTGTTGCTCGCGGCGGTGACCGGATGCATCAGGCCGCCGACGAGGCCCGCGATGGCCGCGCCGCGCGCCGCTGGCTTTTTCTCTTCTCCCTCCCCCCTTGCGGGGGATGGTCGGGGTGGGGGGTCTAGCGGAGCCGCGTAACCCAAAGCGCGCGAGGGCTCGCCGAGCGAGCCGGTGATGTCGGGATCGGCGGACGCCAGCAAGAGGCGCTCGGGCGGCAGCGAGATTTCGGCCACCTGCGCCGGCCGCTCGCGCGGCAACGGGACGGCGGCCAGCTGCACCGGCGCGGCAACGACAGCATCGGCGGGCAGATCGAGCGCCACGCGCGGATCGCGCGTCTCCACCTCGGGCGCCACCGGATCGATCAGCGCGACCTTGAGCGCGCTGCGGGGCTTCCCCGCAAACAGGACGGGAGAGCCGGGGCCGCTGCCGAGCAGCGCCGTGCCGGCCGCGCCGAGCGCGAAACAGCCGAGCGCCGCGCCGGCGATCAAGGCATTGCGGGAAAGCGCTGAGGGGGGCGGACCACGGCGGGCCGGACGCGCCGAATGCGCAGCAACGCGATACGCCATACGCCCACAAACCCGCACACGACACGCCGTCTCCCCGGCACGGCGGAAACACCCGGCGTGCAGCGGCGGCCTGCCTACCTTTGCGGCATTTGGTTAAAGGGCGATTAAATGTGGAAGGATGAGAGTGGGAAGGTCGCTGATCGGGGACGGAATCTGCGAAGAGTTGAGGGCTACGCCGTCATATCCGTGGCCCAGGCGGACAGATCGCCGTACGTCGTCGGACTCATCTCGCAGTTGATTTACGAAATGTTCGCCTAACCGAGTGGCGGCGAGCAAAAAGCCCACCGCCACTCGCGTTGTTCCCATCTCAGCGCGCCGTCGGCGCATTAACTTCCCGCAACCCGGTCGTTTTAATTCATCGCGGGCAAACTATCTCCGGCACTTCAAGTGACGTCGCGTTGTAACCTCAGCTACACCCCGTCGTGGAGCCGCACGTATCGCACTTCATGCAGGTGCCGTTCCGCACCAGCGTGTAGTTCTGGCACTCGCCGCAGGGGTCGCCTTCGTAGCCCTTGGCCTTGGCCTCGGCGCGCTTCTCGGCGGCCGCGACTTTCGGCTGCTGCCATTGCAGGGCCTCCAGCTTCTCGGTCGGGGAGAGCTTCTGCTCCGGCTCGCTCTTGAGCGCCACCGCGCCGACGGCCTCGCCGCGCGCGGCCGACGAGCCGATCGCCGTGACATTGCCGCCCGCCGCCCCCGATGATCCCGCGCCAGACGACGAAACCACGCTGAGCTTGTCGCTGCGCGAGCGCGTCAGGCCCTTCGACACCAGCGTCGCCGCCGGCGCGCGGCCTTCGGTCTCGCCTTTGCCGAGCGCGTCGAAGCCGCTCTCCGACGGGTCGACATGGGCGAGGTCGAAGCGCTCCATGTAGCTCACCGCCAGCTCGCGGAACACGTAGTCCAGGATCGAGGTGGCGAACTTGATGGTGTCGTTGCCCTGCACCGGGCCGGACGGCTCGAAGCGGGTGAAGGTGAAGGCGTCGACATACTCGTCGAGCGGCACTCCGTATTGCAGGCCCAGCGATACCGCGATGGCGAAGTTGTTGATGAAGCTTCGCAGCGCCGCGCCTTCCTTGTGCATGTCGATGAAGATCTCGCCGAGCCTTCCGTCGTCGTACTCGCCAGTACGCAGATAGACCTTGTGGCCGCCGACCACGGCTTTTTGCGTGTAGCCCTTGCGGCGGCCCGGCAGCTTCTCGCGCTCGCGCAACACGGTGATGCGCTCGACGATCTTCTCGACGACTTTCTCGGCAACCGCGGTGGTGCGCGACGCCATCGGCAGCGCCATCAGCGAGTCCAGCGCGTCGTCCTCGTCGTCCTCGTCGGCGATCAGTTGCGAGTTGAGCGGCTGCGACAGCTTGGAGCCGTCGCGGTAAAGCGCGTTGGCTTTCAGCGCGAGCTGCCAAGAGAGGAGGTAGGCTTCCTTGCAATCCTCGACCGTCGCCTCGTTCGGCATGTTGATGGTCTTGGAGATCGCGCCGGAGATGAACGGCTGCGCCGCCGCCATCATGCGGATGTGGCTGTCGACCGAGAGATAGCGCTTGCCGGTGCGGCCGCACGGATTGGCGCAGTCGAACACCGGATAGTGCTCGGCTTTCAGGTGCGGCGCGCCCTCGACCGTCATGGCGCCGCAGACATGGATGTTGGCGGCTTCGATCTCGCGCTTGCCGAATCCGAGCGCGGCCAAGAGGTCGAAGTTCGGCGCGGCCAAAGCCTCCGGCGCGATGCCGAGCGTCTTGACGCAGAACTCCTCGCCGAGCGTCCATTTGTTGAAGGCGAACTTGATGTCGAACGCGGTCGGCAATGCCTTTTCGATCTTGGCCAGCGCCTCGTCGGTGAAGCCCTTGGCTTTCAGCGTGCCGTGGTTGATGGCCGGCGCCTGGCCGAGATTGCCGTGGCCGACGGCGTAAGCCTCGATCTCGGCGATGTCGGCTTCGGAATAGCCCAGCGTGCGCAGCGCATCCGGCACCGCGCGGTTGATGATCTTGAAATAGCCGCCGCCGGCGAGCTTCTTGAACTTCACCAGCGCGAAGTCAGGCTCGATGCCGGTGGTGTCGCAATCCATCACCAGGCCGATGGTGCCGGTCGGCGCGATCACGGTGGCCTGCGCGTTGCGGTAGCCGTGCTTCTGCCCGAGATTGATGGCGCGGTTCCACGCGGTCTTGGCGTGCTCGGAGAGGTCGGCATAGAACTTCTGCGCCGGGTGCGCGGTAGCGTTGAGCGTTGCGTGGTCGAGCGGCACTGGCGCGATCGCGACTTGCTCGTAGCCGTTCTTCTCGCCATAGGCGGCGCGGCAATGGTTGCGCATCACGCGCAGCATGTGGTCACGGTTTTTCTCATAGCCGGGGAACGGCCCGAGCTTCTGCGCCATTTCGGCCGAGGTCGCGTAGCTCACGCCGGTCATGATCGCGGTCAGCGCGCCGGCGATGGCGCGGCCCTCGCCTGAGTCATAGCCGAATGCCGGAGGTCATCAGCAGGCCGCCGATATTGGCGTAGCCGAGCCCCAGCGTGCGGTATTCGAACGAGCGTTCGGCGATTTCCTTCGACGGGAATTGCGCCATCATCACCGAGATTTCCAGCACCACGGTCCACAGGCGGACGCCATGTTCGTAGCTCGCGGTCTGGAACGCGCCGGTCTCCTTGTCGCGGAAGGTGAGGAGGTTGAGCGAGGCCAGATTGCAGGCGGTGTCGTCGAGGAACATGTATTCCGAGCACGGATTACTGGCGCGGATTTCGCCGCCTTCCGGGCAGGTGTGCCAGTCGTTGACGGTGGTGTGGTATTGCAGGCCCGGATCGGCTGAGGCCCAGGCGGCGTAGCCGATCTTCTCCCACAGATCTTTCGCCTCGACGGTTTTCGCGACCTTGCCGTTCTTGCGGTAGGTGAGGTCCCAGGTGCCGTTGTCCTGCACGGCCTTGAGGAAGCCGTCGGTGACGCGCACCGAATTGTTGGAGTTCTGCCCGGCGACGGTGAGATAGGCCTCGCTATCCCAGTCGGTGTCGTAGGTCGGGAAATTGATGTCCTTGTAGCCCTGCTTGGCGAACTGGATGACGCGCTTGATGACGTTGTCCGGCACCATCGAGCGGCGGGCGAGCTTGATCTCGCGCTTGAGCGCCGGGTTCTTGTCGGCGGAGAAGCAGTCGTCGCCCGAGCCTTCGCAGTTCACGCAGGCCTTCAGGATCGCCTTGAGGTGCTTCTGGTTGATCTTCGAGCCGGTGACGAGCGCCGCCACCTTCTGCTCTTCCATCACCTTCCAGTCGATATAGGTCTCGATATCCGGATGATCGACGTCAACGATCACCATCTTGGCGGCGCGGCGCGTGGTGCCGCCCGACTTGATGGCGCCCGCCGCGCGGTCGCCGATCTTGAGGAAGCTCATCAGGCCGGATGACTTGCCACCGCCGGACAGCTTCTCGCCTTCGCCGCGCAGCTTGGAGAAATTCGAGCCGGTGCCGGAGCCGTATTTGAACAGCCTGGCCTCTCGCACCCATAAGTCCATGATGCCGCCGTCGTTCACCAGGTCGTCGGTGACGGACTGGATGAAGCAGGCGTGCGGCTGCGGGTGTTCGTAGGCCGAGGTCGATTTCTCCAGCACCTTGCTGAAGGGGTCGACGTAGATAGTGGCCCTGGCCGGGGCCGTCGATGCCGTAGGCCCAGTGCAGGCCGGTGTTGAACCATTGCGGCGAGTTCGGCGCGCACATCTGTGCGGCCAGCATGTAGCGCAGCTCGTCGAAGAAGGCCTGGGCGTCGGTCTCGCTGTCGAAATAGCCGCCCTTCCAGCCCCAATAGGTCCAGGTGCCGGCCAGGCGGTCGAATACCTGCTTGGAGGAATGCTCGCCGGTGGTGCGGTCCTTTTCGGGCAGCGCGGCGAGCGCCGCCTCATCGGCGACCGAGCGCCACAGGAAGGAGGGGACGGTGTTCTCCTCGATCTTCTTCAGCGAGACGGGAACGCCGGCCTTGCGGAAATATTTCTGCGCCAGGACGTCGGCGGCGACCTGCGACCAGAATTCCGGCACCTCGACTTGGTCGAGCTTGAACACCACGGAACCGTCGGGATTGCGGATCTCGCTGGTGACATGACGGAAGGTCAGGTCTGCATAGGCCGACTGGTTTTCTTTGGTGTAGCGCCGTTCAATCCGCATTTCCCCGTGCCCTTCATGACCGTGGGCCAGCTGTTCAGCTGGCGATTATATCCCCGGCGGACTGTCCCCCGCCTGACTGCTCGTTCTCGGTTCGACGCCATCCCACCTCAGATAAGCCCGGTACTCTGGTCCGGCACCGGTACTCGCGGGTTTTTGAGGCCCGAAAACGCGACGTAAATCCCTCTCCCAAAACGCCTTTTCGGGCGCGGGCCGCGACGACCTATGTATGGAGGTTCGGAGGAACCTTAAACTCGACCGAACTGACGCCACTAAAGCTAGGTGGACTCGCCGTACCCGTCAACTAGATTTAGTGGCTAATGGTGAATCAAACACTAAGTCTGGTGGTTTTGCTGTGAAATGCGGGAACGAAGCGGCGAAACCACGGTCAGTATTGAGCGATCCGAAGGTGACGGGAAGCAGTTTTCTTTGCTCGCCGAACTAGGTTTGAATTCCTTGGAACATGACAGACAAATGACCGGAATACGGGCGAAATGGCGAACACCGCACCGATGTACGCCTCGGTCATGAAGGGGACAGCCGTTGGAAAACCTGCGGGATAAATTCCTGCCGCGTCGTGATTCTCGAAATTGATTCAACCGCTTAGCGCGCATGCCGCGCTGCGAAATCGCAGACCGCGCGATACCAGCGGCTGTGAATTCAGCGCCGACGAGCAGGACGTACATTGCCCTTGCGTCGCTTTGCCCGGCCTTTGTCGGCGGCGGGCTCGGCCTTGTTCGGCGTTTTTCCACGCTTGCCCGGCGCTTGTTCCTGGCGTGTGCGCGGCAACGCCTCCGGATGCTCGTTCCGCAGAAATTCGATCAGTTTTTCCCGCACTTCGCACCGTAAATCCCACGCCGCGGCCGCCGTATTGGCGCTGACCAGCGCGCGTAGCTCGATCGTGTGCTCCTTGACGTCGCTGACCTGCAAATTCAGCACCTTGCCATTCCAAAACTTCGACGCCTCGGCGATTGCCTTGAGTTTTTCGCGGATGATTTCAACCGGCGCCGAATAATCGACGTAGAGAAAAACACTGCCGATCAGTTCGGAGCCTTCGCGCGTCCAGTTCTGAAAGGGTTTCTCGATGAAATAGGTCAGCGGCACGATCATCCGCCGCCAGTCCCACAACCGCACCACCACATAAGTCGAGGTAATTTCCTCGATCCACCCGGACTCACTCTCAACAACGACCTGATCGTCGATGCGGATCGGCTGCGTCATCGCCAGCTGGACGCCGGCGAATAAATTGCTCAGCACCGGCCGCGCGGCGAGGCCGGCGACGATGCCGGCGACGCCGGCCGATGCAAAAAGACTGACGCCATATTGCCGCACCGGCTCGAAGGTCATCAGCGCGGCGCCGAACGTGACGATCAAAACCAGCACGTCGGCCGTGCGCAACAACACCCGGATCTGGGTGATATGCTTGCGCGCCAGCAGGTTGTCTTCGACGTCGAGCCGGAATTGGCTCAAATAAAGATTGGCTGCAACCTGAAGCGCGGTCATGGCGCTCCAGCCGATCAGCGCAATCACTGCGATCAACAATAGCCGCGCCAGCCAGTCCGCCGTCTCTGGCGGAAACGGCGCGACCGGAAGCGCGACGATCATCACCAGAATAAGCAGCCCGAGCCGCGTCACTCCGCGCATCTGGGTGAACACGGATAAGACGGCGGGATAACGGGTAGCCAGCGTGTGCCGCAAAAGCTTGCGCACGCTTTTGTGAAATGAGAACGCGATGACAGCCGCGAGCAACAGGATCAGCACGCCGACCAGTTGGTCGGGCAGCCAATCCAGCACGTTCTTGACGGCGAGCAATACCGACCTAATCGAATCCATCAGTGATGATAGTGTAGTCGCAATGCGGATTGAATGCGGCTCCCGAAGCGTCCTACGGTCTGGACAGCCTCGTGACGAGATGGCAGAACGCCTTAGCTTCCCTGACCCTAAACGCAGCGCGCCATGAAACGTTTCCTGCTACGGATTTTTACCTGGTGGAACGGACAGACCTTCGGCACCCAGCTTTGGACCTGGCTGCACGGGGAATTCGTCGGCGACGATGAGTTCGGCAATCGGTATTTTCGCACGCGCGGTGGCAAGATCGACCGCGCGCTTGGGTTTGAGCGGCGCTGGGTCATCTACAACGGCTATGCCGAGGCTTCGAGCATCCCGCCGTCCTGGCACGGCTGGATGCACCACACGGTCGATGTCGCTCCGGTGCATGAAAAATATAAATCGCGTCCCTGGCAAAAACCGCACCGGCAGAACATGACCGGCACGCCGGGCGCCGTGCGGCCAAGCGGCTCCACGCTCGCGCAGGGCCGCCGGCCGCAAGCGACTGGCGATTACAAGGCTTGGACGCCTTGAAATCAGGGTTCTCCGGATTGAACGTCATTAGGCGCGCCCTTTCCCCGCCGTAATCGCCGTGTTAACCGGACGCCGCCGACAGCGCGAGTGCAGAAACGCGGGCTAGCCGGTCGAAATCCGATTTTGAATTCATGGCAAGACTGATTTTCGCATCCTTAGTTGTGGCGATGCTGCTTGCCGCCGCGCCGGTATCGGCTCAGTTCGGCTCGATTTTCAGCGACTCTCCGCCACGCCCGCCGGGCGACGTGCCGCGTGGCTTGTCCCCGCCGAATTCGCCCCGCCGAAACGATGCGCCACCTCCACGTGACCTAGACGATTTGCCACCGCCGGGTCGGCAGGGAATCCAGTCGCAGCCCTTGCCGCCGCCACCCGGCGCCCCGGCCGCACCACTCGATACGCGAGAGCGCGTAAGAGTTCGCACCGCAAGTTCCGGAACAGCAGGCCAATCCCGCACCTCCTCCTCAGACACTGCCCGGGCTGCCGCCGGGCCAACGCCAGCCGCGCGGCGAGCCGCAGCAACCGGCCAACGTCGCACCGCAGCCCGGCGATGAAATCGTCGTGCAGCCGCCGGAGCAGAAGATCGCCAATCCCACTGCGGTGTTTTCTGGCTTGGACAAGATCACGGGCCGCACCATCAGCTTCGACGTCGCGATCAACGAGACAGTGCAATTCGGCGCGCTGCAGGTGACACCACGCGCTTGCTATTCGCGCCCACCGACCGAAACCCCGAACACCGATTCATTCGTCGCGGTCGATGAAGTCACGCTGCAAGGCGAGGTGAAACGTATTTTCACCGGCTGGATGTTCGCGGCCAGCCCGGGCCTGCACGCGGTCGAGCACCCGATCTACGACGTATGGCTCACCGACTGTAAAGGTGGGACGCCCGCGGTTGCTGAAGCGCCGCCAGACGCCAAGCCAGAGCCGAAGTCAGCGGCTAAGCCGGCACAGCAACGGCCGGCGCCGCAGCGGCGCACCACGCAACCGGCTGCGCCGAATTTCCTGTCGCCGTTTCGCTGAAATTATTTAGCGCGCAAAATCGCCAGCGCGGCGGCCCCGGTAACCGGCCGATCGATCTGTAGCGCGGCAAAGTCGGCTTGGCCGGCCAGCGCACTTTCGAGAAGTTTATGATATTGCCGCCGCGGCACCTCGACCGCGCCAAACGTGCGCAGGTGATCTGTAACGAACTGAGTATCCAGCAAGCGATAGCCGCCGGCTTTCAGGCGTGCGACCAGATGAACCAACGCGACTTTCGAGGCGTCGCGGGTGTGGTGAAACATGCTCTCGCCGAAAAAAACGCGGCCAAGAGAAACGCCGTATAAACCGCCGACCAGATGGTCACCATCATAGACCTCGATGCTGTGGCAATTGCCGCGCTCGTTGAGCTTGCGGTAGAGGTTTCGGATTCGCGCGTTGATCCAGGTTCGCGACCGGCCGGTTTTCGGCTCGGCACAGCCGTCGATTACCGCGTCGAAGTCGCGATTGACCGCGACGGTAAAGCGGTCGGAGCGCACGGTGCGGGCGAGCCGTACCGGAACGTGGAACCCGTCGAGCGGAAAGATGCCTCGTTGTTCCGGTTCGATCCAATACAGGGTCGGATCCTCGGCGCTCTCCGCCATCGGAAAGATGCCGCAGGCATAGGCCTTGAGCAGCACTTCCGGGGTGATCTCGACAAAAGCGGTATCGCGGCTGGCCATATGGACTCAAATCGCTCGGGCGGAACTATGCGAATTTAAGGTATCCCGCGGCCGTTGGGGAGATGGCTTTAACCGGTTGGTCACTATGAAGGCGGCAAATTGCAGAAAGTTTGAACACAAAGTGTCCCCGGACGTTGCCCGCCTGAAGGGGAGGAGCCGGCCCGATGCCGGCGCCAAAGGGGAGGCGGGGGCCATGCTTATGGTGTTGGGACGCGCGATGCCTGCAACAAAGATACTGCTGGTCGAAGACGAAGTTCTCATCAGCGATCTAGTGCGCGAGGCTTTGACCGAACAAGGCTTCAACGTGCACGCGGTCGAGACTGCCGACGACGCATTGCGCTACCTGGAGTCCGGCGGCGCGGTGGACGTGCTGTTCACCGACATCAACCTGCCCGGCGACATCGACGGCGCCGAACTCGCGGTGCGCGCACGTGAGCTGCGTCCCGATCTGCCGATCGTTTATGCCTCCGGACGCTTTACTGCTTCGGATCTCAATCCGCTGGTGCCGCGCTCGATCTTTCTGTCGAAGCCGTATGATCCGGCCGATGTGTGCACGCTGATCAGCCGGCTGGCGCCGCTGTCGCACTGAGCGGCCGCGCTAGCTCGCGGCTGCGGATTCCTTCTTCGGCTTTTTGACATCGAGCCCGAACGACACGGTGATGCGCGTACCGTCGTGCTTGCTATCGTGCGCGATCGAGCCGTTGAGCTTCGCCGCCATCGCCTTGACGATGCGCCGCCCGAGCCCCGTCGAGGTCGGGCCATCGGCTTCCACATAACCGACGCCATCGTCTTCGACGCAAACCGTGGCGGACGTGCCGTCATCGGCCGTCAGCTTGACGCGGATCGGGCCTTTGTCGCCTGGATAGGCGTATTTCAATGCGTTCATCACCAGCTCGTTGACGATGACGCCGATCGCGACGGCCCGGTCGGGATGAATGTTAACCGGTTCGGCCGTGATAGTGAGCTGCGCGAGCTGGTTGCTCTCTGACGAGCGGCGCAGGTCCTCGACCAGTCCGGTGAGATACTGATCAACCGATACCTGCTGGACGTCGTCCGATGTGTAGAGTCTTCGATGCAGTTGCGCGACGGCGAGCACGCGCCCCGTGGCGTCGGCCAGCGCCGCCTTGATGTCCTTGCTCGGCGTCGCATTGCTTTGCAGCGTGAGCAACGATGCGATCAGCTGAAGGCTGTTGCCGACGCGGTGATTGACCTCGCGCATCAGCAGCGCGCGTTCGGCCGCCAGCGCCTCGAAACGGTCGCGCGCCTCGCGCACTTCGATTTCGGCGGCTTCCTTGAACCGGCGCAGCCGCATCGCCTCGACCGCGGTCTGGATCGCGGAAAACAGCAGTGGAACGAATTCGCCCTGCGCATCCTTGACCACGTAGTCGAACGCGCCGGCCTTGAGCGCGGCAACCGCGATGCGGCTGTCCTGCGCGCCGGTGACCAGAATGACCGGGGGATGATTGGGAATGCGGTGGATGCGCTCCAGTGTGGCCAGGCCGTCGAGGTCGGGCATGTAATGATCGAGGGCGATGGCGTCGAATTCCTCCGCAGTCATCGCCTTAATGCCGCTCTCTCCATCGTTCGCCGTAACCACCCGAACGCCCTCGCGCGCCATGCCGCGCTCGACCAGCTTGCACAGGCCGGCATCGTCATCGATGTAGAGGACGTTTTTCGGCATTTTATTATTCCGGCGAGGGGACCTGGATGACTGAAAAGAACAGCCCGAGCTGGCGGATGGCGTGGGCAAAATTGTCGTAGTCCACCGGCTTCGTAATGTAGACGTTGCAGCCGATCCCCAGCAAAATGCCCTGACGGGTTCGGACGATGGTTTCAGTGAATGAAGCCATGCCAGCTTATAAAAAGGGCCCTTGGAGAAAAATGCCACATGGATGGGGTGGAAGGAAACGCCGGCCGGGAAAAAAGGTTCCAGCGTTAGCTGTCCATGCCGCCCTGCGCCAGAAACTGCTCGAGCCAGTGGATGTGATAGTTGCCGTCGATGATGTCCTTCTCGCGCACCAGCGCGCGGAATAGCGGCAGCGTCGTCTCGATGCCGTCCACCACCAATTCGTCGAGGGCGCGGTTGAGCCGCATCAGGCATTCGGTGCGCGTCTTGCCGTGCACGATCAGCTTGCCGACCAATGAGTCATAAAACGGCGGAATGGTGTAGCCCTGATAGACGGCTGAATCGATCCGTACCCCAAGCCCACCGGGCGCGTGATAGTGCAGGATTTTGCCGGGCGAGGGGCGGAAGGATACCGGATTTTCCGCATTGATCCGGCATTCGATGGCGTGGCCGTGGAAACGGATGTCGCTCTGCTTGAGGCTGAGGGGGGCGCCGGCCGCGACGCGGATCTGCTCGAAGATCAGGTCGATCCCGGTGATCATCTCGGTGACCGGATGCTCGACCTGGATGCGGGTATTCATCTCGATGAAATAGAATTTGCCGTCCTCGTAGAGGAATTCGACGGTGCCGACGCCGAGATAGGAAATGTCGCGCATCGCCTTGGCGACGGTTTCCCCGATCACGTCGCGCGCGCCGGCATTGAGCGCAGGCGAGGGGCCTTCTTCCCAGACTTTCTGGTGGCGCCGCTGCAGCGAACAGTCGCGCTCGCCGAGATGAATGGCGTTGCCTTTGCCGTCGCCCAGCACCTGGATTTCGATGTGGCGGGGTTTTTGCAGATATTTTTCCAGATAGACGGCGTCGTCACCAAACGCCGACTTCGCCTCGGAACGCGCGGTCGAAAGGGCGTTGGACAGTTCTTCGGCGGTTTTCGCGACCTTCATGCCGCGGCCACCACCGCCGGCCGCTGCCTTCACCAGCACCGGAAAGCCGATGTCCTTGGCGATCTTCATCGCGTCAGCGTCACTGCCGACCCCACCTTCCGAGCCCGGCACCACGGGAATCCCAAGCCGCTTGGCGGTGCGCTTCGCTTCGATCTTGTCGCCCATGATGCGGATATGCTCGGCCTTGGGGCCGATAAAATGCACCTTGTGCTCGGCGAGGATTTCTGCGAAGCGCGCATTTTCCGACAAAAATCCGTAGCCTGGATGCACCGCGTCGGCGCCGGTAATTTCGCAGGCCGCGAGGATCGAAGGAATATTGAGGTAGCTGTCCTTCGCGGCCGGCGGGCCGATGCAGACGCTTTCGTCGGCGAAGCGCACATGCATGGCGTCGGTGTCGGCGGTCGAATGTACGGCGACGGTCGGAATGCCGAGTTCCTTGCAGGCGCGAATGACCCGCAATGCGATTTCCCCGCGATTGGCGATCAGGATTTTATCGAACATTATAATTGACCTGGCGACCGCCGCTTTCGCGAGCCGTCATTCGATGATCAGCAACGGTTGGCCGAATTCGACCGGCTGGCCGTCTTCGAACAGCACCTGGACGACCGTTCCGGCGCGCGGCGCCGGAATCTGGTTCATCGTCTTCATCGCTTCGATGATCAGCAGTGTCTCGCCAGCCTTCACTTTGGCGCCAATCTCGACATAAGGCTTGGCGCCGGGCTCCGGACCCATATAGGCGGTGCCGACCATCGGAGAGCTCACCACGCCCGGATGCTTGGCCGGGTCGAGCGGCGCCGATGCCGATTCCGCGACCGAGCGCGGCGCCGCCACGGCGGCGGCCGGCGCAACAGCGGCGGCGCGGGCGCCGCGGGCGACCCGCACCCGCTGGCCGTCCTGCTCGATTTCGATTTCGGTCAGACCGGTTTCGTCCAGCAGCTTGGTCAGTTCATGGATCAGCGCATGATCGACCGCGGGCTTTTTCGGGGGAGAGGCCATCGCTCAGCTTTTCGTTTTGACACCGACCAGCCCGGCCATTCGCCGGATCGCCAGTCCGTAGCCCTCGACGCCGAGCCCGGCGATGACGCCGGTGGCGGCTTTCGAGATGAAGGACATGTGCCGGAATTCTTCGCGTTTATGGATGTTGGTGATGTGCACCTCGATGGTCGGCAGTTGCACAGCCAGCAGCGAGTCGAGGATCGCGATCGAGGTATTGGTATAGCCGGCCGGATTGATAACGATGCCCGCCGCTTTCTTGTGGGCTTCCTGGATCCAGTCGACGATCTCGCCTTCGTGGTTGGATTGGCGGAAAACAATGTCGAGACCGACTTGCTTGGCGGCGGCGCGGCACAGTTTCTCGACATCGGCCAGAGTCGAATGGCCGTACTTCTCGGGCTCGCGAGTGCCGAGCATGTTGAGATTGGGGCCGTTGAGAACGTAGATCGGTTTTGCCATGAGCAGTGGCGCGGTCGCGCCCTTTCAATTGCACACACTAAAGGGTTGCCCGCTTTATAGGTGGCCGCGACGGCAAGGGGAAGCCTATACGGCGAGGGTTTCTTTTCCCGCCCAGTCCACCACATCCTTAAGCGCCGTTAGCCTTTTGCGTCCCGCCTTGAGCGCGTCGTGATAGACCGCGATCTGCCGGTCGGCGCTGGTGCCTTCCTTGGCGATTTTTGGCAGGCGGGAAATGTCGCGTTCGCAGGACAGTGCGGCGGCGTCCTCGGCGACGAAATCGAGGACTTCCTCGAGCCATTCGTCGAGTGAAGACGGCATGCGCCGGAATGCATCCACAAAAGTGGCGGCGATTCCATAGCGTTGCGCATGCCATTTATTCTCTACGGTAATCGCGCGGCCGACGCGGTCGAAACCAGCATTGAGCGCGCGGTCGCGGTCGAGCGCCCGCACCAGGCAGCGGAACAAGGCGGCGATCGCCAGCGCGTCGTCGAGCCGCGTGCAGGCATCGGCAACCCGCAATTCCAGCGTTGGAAAATTTTTCGAGGGACGCAGCGCCCACCAGATATAGCTCTCGTCTGGAATGATCTTGGCGCCAACCAGCGCATCGACGAATTCGCGGTAGTCGTCGTGGGTGCGCAGTAGCGGCGGCAAGCCGGTGCGCGGCAGCTCGTCATAGGCGGCGAGGCGATAACCGCGCAGCCCGGTCGGATGCCCTTCCCAGAACGGCGACGACGTCGATAGCGCGAGCAGCAGCGGCAGATAAGGCGACAGCCGCATCATGAGGTCGACCCGGGTCGAGATGTCCGGCACTTCGACGTGGACGTGCATGCCGCACAGCATGTTGCGCCGCCCGATCATCTGTAGGTCGTCGAGGATGGCGTCGTAGCGCGCCTTCGCGGTTACGGTCTGCTCGGACCACAGCGCGAGCGGGAACGTGCCGATCGCGGCGATGCCAAGGCCGCGTTCGGCGGCGACGGTGCCCAGCGTTGTGCGATACCGTGCCAGATGCTCGCGCGCTTCCTCCATATTCGCGCACGGCGGCGTCGCTACTTCGATCTGCGACTGCAACATTTCCGTCATCAGCCGGTCGCCGAGACCCTTTTTCGCCGCGGCCATGAATTTCTTGTCGGCGCGCTTCGCCGCCCGGCGGGTGCGCCGGTCGAACACAAAAAACTCTTCTTCAATGCCGATCGAATACATGGTTCGCCCCGAACCTATGGAGCGCCTCAACGGCTGAGCGCCTGCCGGGTTCCCGAATGGGCGTTATGCCATATAAAAACGCCGCAAGCGGCGTGCTTGCGGCGTTAGGAACGTCAAACAGCGGCTAAGTTTTCAGCAGGATGGTTTGCCGCAGCGCGCTGAATTGATCTTTTCCTTGAGCGCCGGCAAGCCAACGGCGCCGATTACCACGTCGTCGCCAACCACATAGCTCGGCGTGCCGTTCAGGCCGAGCGCTTCGGCGAGTTTGAAGCTCTCCTGAATGCTGGCTTTGGCTTCGGCGCTTTCCATGTCCTTTTCGATCCGGCCGACGTCGAAGCCGACTTCCTTCGCCACTGCCAAGGCGCGAGATCTGTTCGCTTCACCGCGGCCGCCCAATAATTTGAGATGGAAGTCGAGGTATTTTTTGCCGGTCTTATCCTGCATGCGCGCGGCGGTGGCGACCTGCGCGGCCTCGACCGAGCCGGGCCCGAGCACCGGGAATTCCTTGAGCACGACCTTGAGGTTCGGATCGTTCTTGATAAGGTCGGTCATGTCGGTCATGGCGCGTTTGCAGTAGCCGCAATTGTAGTCGAAAAACTCGACCATCGTAACGTTGCCCTGCGGATTGCCGAGCACGACCTGATTGGGCGAACTAAACAGCGCTTTCGAATATTGCTTGACGGCGGCGGTGTGCTTCTCGGTTTCCGCGGCGGCCTGGCGCTTTTCCAGTTCGGTCATCGCCTCCTGGAGAACTTCCGGATGGGCGAGTAGATAGTCGCGCACAATGCGCTCGATCTCTGTGCGTTGCGGCGCGGCAAATTCGTCGGCGCGACTCGCGTTCGGTGCGGCAAGGCCGATCAGCGTCAGGCTCCCCACAAACGCGAGTGGGGCAGCGAGGAGGCGCAGGCGGGAAATCATCGTGATCATCCTTGTCATGGGCCGCTTTCGTAACGGCGGCTGGTTAATTAATTGGATCTTGCACCCGCGAGAGGCTTCACAGTAGCGAGATCGTCGGCCTGCACCCAGGCCGGCGAACCGATCGCAAGCCTGGTTTTCGCACGCGCGGCAAGCTGGCGGGCGGTCTTGAGGTCGCCGCGGGCGAACGCGGCTTGCGCGGAGGAGAGGTCGGCTTGGGCGACGTCGCCTTTGCGGCCATAGGCCATCGCCAACTGCGCATAGGCATCCGGCGCTTCGGGCTCGCGCACGATCGCGGTGCGCAGCAGCGCGATGGCTTCCTCGGCTTGGCTCGGCAGGTTGGTCGCGATCAGCGCCTGGCCGAGCATGATCTGAATGAGGGCCGGAGCCGGCGCATGCGCCACCGCGTACCGTAACGGTGCGATGGCTTCGGCCGGATGTCCGCCCTCCAGTAGCGCCTGACCTTTGAGCTCGTAGAAATAGGGGTTGTTCGGCTGCGCGGCGATCAAGCCCTCGATCTCCGCGATCGCCTTGCGCAAATCGGAATGGCGATAAGTCGAGATCGCGCGGGCGTAACGTGCCGGCAGACTCTGGTCGCTTAACGGATAGCGCCGCGCCAAAGTATCCGGGCGGTCGAGAAAACCCGCCAGCTTGGCGCGCATCAGGTCGTGACGCAGCTGCAATTCGACAGAATCTTTTTTGTCCCAAAAGGGACTGGCCTTGGCCAGCACTTCGAGCGCTGCGACACGCTCGGCCGGCATCGGATGGGTCTGCACGTAAGGGTCGACGAAACGCGAATTGAACAACATCTCGTCGCCCAGCCGCTTGAAGGTGTCATACATGCCCTTCGGCGATTGGCCGGCCGCGGTGAGGAATTTCACGCCGGCGTGGTCGGCCTGGTCTTCTTGGGTGCGGATATACGCGAGCAGCGAGCGGCGAATGCGATTCCTGCGGACCAATGATGCCGCCGGCGCCGGTTCCGCCGCCCGTCACGCGCGACGTGCCGATCATGGCGCCGATGCCGAGCAGCATCGCGATGATCGACTGCGTTTGCGCGCGAGCCAGTTCCTCGCGCAGCCGTAACAGATGGCCGCCGGCCAAGTGGCCGGTTTCATGCGCCAGCACGCCGATCACCTCATTCGGTGTCTTGGCATCGAACAGCGCGCCGGAATTGATGAAGATGTGACGGCCGTCCATTACGAAGGCGTTGAAAGACTGATCGTTGAGAATGACGGCCTTTACGTTTTGGGCCGCCAGTCCGGCGACTCGCAAAATCGGCTGCACGTAATCGCGCAGCAACTGCTCGATTTCGGCGTCGCGTATGATGGGCAAGCTTGCCGATTGGGCGTGGACCGGCTTCGGCACGGGCGCTGAGGCGCTCACCAGTGCGCCGGCGGTCAGCAATGCGATCGCGCGCACTGCTGGCGTCATGCGCCGCGCCCTGATAGGTGTGCCGTTCTCGACCAAGTGTTCGACCAAGTTTCGACTTTTGGGTGGTACCGGATCGCCGCAAACTAGTGACGCGGCCGGTGAGGGTCAACGCGGGCGCATTCACATCTGCTTGCGAATAATGCTGCAAACAAGCAGGGGGAATGCGGCGTAAGCGGGGCGAAAAAAGGCTACACGGCAATGCTTGAGACGGCAAAACGGCTGCTCGATCCGTCCCGGCGCTCCGAGGTGCCGCCGTTCATCGTCATGGACGTGATGGCTGCAGCGGCGCGAATCGAGGCCAAAGGTGGCCGCGTCATTCATATGGAAGTCGGTCAACCGGCGGCGCCGGCGCCGCGCAGCGCCATCCAGGCCGCGCAGGCGGCACTGGCGCATGGGCGGATCGGCTACACCGAAACGCTCGGCATTCCCTCGTTGCGCGCGCGCATCGCGCGTCATTACACCGAGCAGTACGGTTTGCCGCTTGATCCGGGGCGCGTCGTCGTCACCACCGGCTCATCCGGCGGATTTATCCTGGCTTTTCTCGCGCTATTCGAGCCGGGCGAACGTGTCGCGCTCGCCAGTCCGGGCTACCCGCCGTACCGACATATTCTCACCGCGCTCGGCTGCGAGCCGGTGCTGATCGAAACTTCGCGCGAGACTCGCTGGGTGCTGACCGGCGATGCGCTGGTCGCGGCGCATCGCAAGAAACCGCTCGCCGGCGTAGTGATCGCCAGTCCGGCTAATCCGACCGGCACCATGATGGATGCCGAGCATCTCGCGCATTTGGTGGCGGCGGCGGAGAGTGAGGGCATCCGTGTCATTTCCGACGAGATCTATCACGGGCTCGACTATGCGTTTCGCGGCGAGACCGCGGTGAAGTTTTCCGATCGCGCGCTCGTCATCAATTCGTTTTCGAAATATTTCTGCATGACCGGCTGGCGGGTCGGCTGGATGGTGGTGCCGGAGCGGCTGGTGCGGGCGGTCGAGCGCCTGCAAGGCAATCTGGCGATCTCGGTGCCGACTTTGTCGCAGGTTGCGGCGCAAGCGGCATTCGACGGCCGCGAGGAAATGGAGGCGGTCAAACACGGCTATGAGGAGAACCGGCAGAATTCTCACGCACGGCTTGCCGAACGCGGGGCTCGACAAATTCCTGCCGGTCGACGGTGCATTTTATCTCTACGCCGACATCTCAAAATTCTCGCGCGACAGCCTTGGCTTCGCCAAGAGTATGCTGGAGGAGGCGGGCGTCGCGACGACGCCCGGACTCGATTTCGATCCGGTGCACGGCAAGGGTTTTGTGCGGTTCTGCTATGCCGGCTCGCCCGCCGAAATGCGCGAGGCGGTCGAGCGGATTGCCGATTGGCTCAAGCGCTAGTTGGCCTCAGTCGCTGCCGCCGAGCAGCCGCTTGCCCCACCACCCGCGCTTGGGCTGCGCAGGCTCGTCGCCGGCGCTGGTGACCACAGGAGCGGCCGAGGGTGTCGAGGCGGAAACTGGCGCTGCTGCCCAGCTTTGGCCGACCGGCGCGGCTTCGCGCACCGTTGAACGCCGCCGTGGCGGTTCGCCATCTCCGGCGGCTTCGGCGCGGGCGGGTTCGACCCGCTGAGGTTCGGCTCGCGGCGCATCCATTGGCGGCGCATAAGCGGGCGGTTCGGCATGCGAACTCGTCGGTGGACTGTCATAGCCGCCTTCGCTGCGCTGTCCGTTCTGTCCGCCATTTTGGTCATTGGCCGCAAAGCTGCTCTCGCCGCCGCGGCCGTCGTTGCGATCCTGCCGATTGCGCCGGCCGCCGCGTCGGCCCCGCCGCCGCCGGCGTGGCGCACCTGCGTCGCCGGGTTCTCCCATCGGCGCACCTGTGACCTGCGGCTGTTGATGTCCATCTTCCGACGGCTGGCCGCCGTCGGGACCCTCGTGCGGCGCGGCATATTGCGTCGCCGGTTCAGGGGTAAATCCGCCGCCCTCTCGAGGCGCCCGGCCTTCACGGCCCCGACCTTCACCGCCACGGCCTTCGCCGCTGCGCCCGCGGCCGCGACCGCCACGGCGTCGCCGCCTGCGGTGTTCGCCGTCTTCGGCACTGCCACCATCATGTGCGGCGGGTTCAGCGTGGCCTTGCGATGCTTCAACTTCGTGCTCGGACCCTTGTTCACTCTCCGGCGGCTCCGCATCGAAGGAAGCGGGTCCGCTTTCAAACGTGGGCTCGGCCTCCGCTTCGGCGTCGACCTCCTCGACGTAGTTGTCGTCCTCGTCCTCAACGATCGGGGGCAAGGCGCCCACCTGCGCCGCCGCAATGGCGCGCGCCGCGTCCGGCGTGTGCACCAGTTCGCCGCGGTCGATCATGAAGGATTGCGTGCCGACCACGCTCGGATCCGAGTTCACGGTGATATTGATCTGGAAGCGCTCTTCCAGCGAGCGCAAGTGGCCGCGTTTCTGGTTGAGGATATAGAGCGCCACCTCGGCGCGGGTGCGCACAATAAGATTGTGCGTCGCGCCCTTGATCAGCATTTCCTCGATCGCGCGCAGCAGCGCGAGCGTTACCGAAGATACCGAGCGGACATGGCCGGAGCCGCCGCACACCGGGCATTTTTCGGTCGAGCTTTCCAGCACCGAGGTGCGGATGCGCTGACGCGACATTTCCATCAGGCCGAAATGCGAGATGCGGCCGACCTGGATGCGGGCGCGGTCGTGCCGCAGCGCCTCCTTGAGCCGCCGCTCGACCGTGCGGTTATTGCGGCCTTCATCCATGTCGATGAAGTCGATCACGATCAGTCCGGCGAGATCGCGTAATCGCAACTGCCGGGCGACTTCTTCCGCCGCCTCGCAATTGGTCTTGAGTGCGGTATCCTCGATGTGATGCTCGCGGGTGGCGCGCCCCGAATTCACGTCGATCGCCACCAGCGCCTCGGCCTGGTTGATAACGATATAGCCGCCGGAACGCAGCTGCACGGTTGGCGAGAACATCGCGTCGAGCTGGCTCTCGATGCCGAAGCGGGTGAATACCGGCTGGGTGTCGCGGTAAAGCTTCACATTCTTGGCATGACTTGGCATCAGCATGCGCATGAAGTCTTTGGCGTCTTTGTAGCCGCCTTCGCCGGCGACAATGATCTCATCGATGTCCTTGTTGTAGAGATCGCGGATCGAGCGCTTGGTCAGCGAGCCTTCCTCGTAGACGAGCTTCGGCGCGGTAGATTTCAACGTCAGGTCGCGCACGGTTTCCCAGAGCCGCAGTAGATATTCGAAGTCGCGCTTGACCTCGGTCTTGGTGCGGCTGGCGCCCGCGGTGCGCAGGATCACGCCCATGCCTTCCGGCACTTCGAGATCCTGGGCGATTTCCTTGAGCTTGTTGCGATCCTCGGAACTGGTGATTTTGCGGGAGATGCCGCCGCCACGCGCGGTGTTCGGCATCAACACCGAATAACGCCCGGCAAGCGAGAGATACGTGGTGAGGGCCGCGCCTTTGCTGCCGCGCTCTTCCTTGACCACCTGCACCAGCATGACCTGCCGGCGCTTGATAACTTCTTGAATTTTATACTGGCGTGGCCGCACGCGTGGCGCGCGCTCCTGCACTTCTTCCATTGCGTCGGCACCGCCAACGGACTCGACAGTGTCTTCCTCGTGATGCTCGCCGCCGTTCTCTCCCTCGGTTGAAGGCAAGGCAGGCACGTCGGTGGCGGTTTCGGAATGCGGCTGTTCACTGCCGTCATTCGCCGCTGCCTCCTGCGAGCCGGCCTCGGCGTGATGATGGCCATCGTCGTGGTGATGCTCTGACGCCTCGGGATCGTGATGGTCATGAGCGGCGTGATCGTGGTCGGCCTCGTGGCCTTCGTCATGCAAAGGCGCTGCGTTCACGTCGTCGCTGCCGGACGGCACAGCCTCGGCGGACTGGGGCGGCGGCGTGTCGCCATGCATGGTGTCAGCTGGAAATCCCCCTGTAGGCACCGGCGTCTCTCCCGACGCCAGCGCGCCGTCGGCGTTTTGTGGATCGCCGCGCACCGTTTCGTCGCGGCGGTGGGTGCTGCGGCCGCGATGGCGTCCGCCGCGGCCGCGCCGACCGGAGCGGCGCTCGTGCTCGGCTTCGTCGTCGCGGTGCTGGCGCGCGTCGTCTTCGATCAGCGCCTGCCGGTCGGCGACGGGGATTTGGTAATAATCGGGATGGATTTCCGAAAACGCCAGGAAGCCATGGCGGTTGCCGCCGTAATCGACGAAGGCTGCCTGCAACGACGGTTCTACGCGCGTGACCTTGGCGAGGTAGATGTTACCGCGAAGCTGCTTGCGGTTAGCGGACTCGAAGTCGAATTCTTCGACGCGGTTGCCACGCAGGACGACCACCCGGGTCTCCTCGGGGTGGGTCGCATCGATCAACATTTTGTTGGCCATAACGGAATCTCACTAGAGCGGGCCCGTTGGCGTCGTTGAAGAATTCCTGGCGCGACGAATACGGCGCGAGGCGACGCGAGTGCGGGCCGGCTTGATTGTGGTTGAAGGAATGATGCGCGTGGTCACGCGGCTCGGAGCGGCCGGTAAAGGGCCGCGCCGCCGCGTGGTGCTCGCGACAACGTGAGGTCTTGAATTGTAGTTGCTGCGAAAGGGGCAGCATGAACTTTATAACCTTGGCGCTACGGCCGCCCGAAGGCTGGTCGTGGGTTTCTCTTTGCTTTCGGGTTCAAGGCGCGAACGGCACTAGAGCCGGTGTTCCGAAGAACGGCGCCGATCCGGTCGTCCTGACTAGGGGCATCACCTGCAACCGCCAGCTCGCCCTCTCCTTGGGAGGCGACCCTGAAGCGGCTTGCCGGATGCCCGAACGCGGCAAAACCGGAAAGTCGAACCGTCAGCACCTTCTACATACGGCTGGAGTCTTCCGCTGGCAAGCAAAGCCTGTGCAACCGCGCAACAGTTACGCCGCGATTAGGCCAGAGGCTCAAGTTCCGGGCCCCGGCACGGCCGGAATGGAGTAAAATCACGCGAAAGGGTCCGGATTCGTGACGCTTCGCGCCGACATCATCGTTATCGCGCTACTTTCAGGCTTGCCCGTTTCGGCCGGCCTGGCGAGCGCCGCGCCGCGCGCGGCTGTGCCGGTTTCGGCCAAGAGCGACCTACCCGTGGTGAGCGACGTACGATTGGGCGGCGACGACAACCAGACGCGGTTCGTCATGGACCTCAGCCAGAAAATCGACATTGCCGCCTTCACCCTGGCCGACCCGTACCGCGTCGTTATCGATCTGCCGCAGGTCGCCTTCCAACTGCCGCCGAAAGTCGGTGAAACCGGGCGTGGCCTTGTAAAAGCATTCCGCTTCGGACTGGTCATGCAGGGCGGCTCGCGCATCGTCCTCGACATCAAAAAGCCGGCGCGAGTCGAGAAGGCGTTCGTATTGGAACCAGCAGACGGCCAGCCGGCGCGGCTGGTGCTCGATCTGGCCTCGACCGACCGCGAAAGTTTCCTGCGCACGATCGCGCTCGACAATCATGCGGTCCGCAAGGTTCCACCCAAGCCGGCCGAAGCCGCAAGCGGCGACCCGCGTCCGCTGATCGTGATCGATCCGGGCCATGGCGGCATCGATACCGGCACTAAGGCCTCCAGTGGTGAAACCGAAAAATCGATCGTGCTCGATTTCGCCAAGACGCTACGCGAGCGGATCGAGAAGGCGGGAAAATATCGCGTTGCCATGACCCGCAGCGACGACACCTTCGTGCCGCTGCCGGAGCGCGTGCGGTTTGCCCGCGCACTGAAGGCCTCGCTGTTCATTTCGATCCACGCCGACTACCTGCCGCGTAACGAAGGCGCGGCGCAGGGCGCCACGGTCTATACGCTGTCCGATAATGCGTCCGACAGCGAGGCGGCGCGGCTCGCCGAATCCGAGAACAAGGCGGACGTCATCGCGGGCGTTGATCTTTCCTCGGAGCCGAACGATATCGCCGATATCCTGATCGACCTCGCGCAACGCGAAACCAAGACGTTTTCCATGCAATTTGCCCAGACCCTGGTCGCCGAACTCAAGACCGCGGCACGCATGCACAAGCATCCGACGAAGTCGGCCGGTTTTATGGTGCTTCGCGCCCCAGACGTGCCCTCGGTCCTGGTCGAACTCGGTTATGTCTCGACCAAAGACGACCTCAAGGAATTGCTGTCGGCGGATTGGCGCTCGCGCACCGCGGACGCGGTGACTAGGGCGGTCGACACCTTTCTAGCGCCGCGAATGGCGGGCGCCGGGCTGTCCGGGAGGCCGAATTGAAGGGGTTTACTGGCCTCAGTTTCAACATAAAACCGGGCGACCAAAGGGTTTCCGGGGCTGGCAGCCCCGATGGTGCGGTGTTGAGAAACCTGTCATTTTTCCGGTTTAGAATTCGCGGCGGCCGGGCCGTAGCGCCCCGTCTGCGGGAGATTCTGCGGCAATGAAGCTCGCTTTGCGCTTCTTCGGCTTTTTGTTCGCGGCCGGCACGATCCTGTTCGTGGTCGGCATCGCGGCGGCCGCCGGGATGCTGTGGCACTTCTCCAAGGATTTGCCGGACTACTCGCAATTGCAGGACTACGAGCCGCCGGTGATGACCCGCGTGCACGCCGCTGACGGTTCGCTGGTGGCGGAATATGCCAAGGAGCGGCGTCTCTATATTCCGATCCAGGCGGTGCCGAAGCTTGTGATCAATGCCTTCCTTGCAGCCGAGGACAAGAACTTCTTCGAGCACGGCGGGCTTGATTTTACCGGCATCGCGCGCGCCGCCGTCAACTACGCGCAGAATTTCGGCTCGAGCCGCCACCCGCAGGGCGCCTCGACCATCACGCAACAGGTCGCGAAGAATTTCCTGCTGTCGAACGAAGTTTCATTCCAGCGCAAGATCAAGGAAGCGTTGCTGGCGCTCAAGATCGAGCGCACCTACAGCAAGGACAAGATCCTTGAGCTTTATCTCAACGAGATTTATCTCGGTATTGGCGCCTATGGTTTAGCGTCCGCTTCGCTCGCATATTTCGACAAGTCGGTGCACGAACTCACGATCGCCGACGCCGCCTACCTCGCGGCGCTGCCAAAAGCGCCGAATAACTATCATCCGTTCCGTCAGCGCGAGCGGGCCATTGAGCGCCGCAACTGGGTGCTCGATCAGATGGCGCTGGACGGCTTCGTCAAGGCCGCCGACGCCGAGAAGGCTAAGCGGCAGCCGCTGAACGTCGCAACTCGCCTTTCCGGCACGCGCCTGTTCAACGCGGATTATTTTGCGGAAGAAGTGCGCCGCGAAGTTTACGAACACTACGGCGAAAAGAAATTGTACGAAGGCGGCCTGTCGGTTCGCACCACGCTCGACACCAAGCTTCAGGTGCTGGCGCACAACGTCTTAGTGGATGGACTGGTACGCTTCGACGAAGCGCAGGGTTGGCGTGGCGCGGTCTCACAAATCGACCTGAGTGGCGATTGGGGCGTCAAGCTCGCCGAGGTCAAGGCACTCAGCGATGTTGCGCCCTGGCGGCTCGCCGTGGTGTTGGAAACCGGCGATCAGTCGGCACGCATCGGGCTACAGCCCGGGCGGGAGCCTGGCGGCGCTGTCAGTAACGAGCGCGCGGTCGGCATCGTGCCGATCGAAGGGGTCAAATGGGCCAAGGTCGACCGAAAAGTGCCGGCCAAGGTCAGCCAGGTGCTCAAGCCCGGCGACGTAGTCTATGTCGAGCCGTCCAAGACCCCCGGCCAATTCCGCCTGCATCAAGTGCCGGAAGTCTCGGGCGGCATCGTGGCAATGGATCCCTGGACCGGTCGCGTGTTGGCGATGGTCGGCGGCTTCTCCTACGACCAGAGTCAATTCAACCGCGCGACGCAGGCGTTGCGGCAACCCGGCTCCTCGTTCAAGCCGTTCGTTTACGCTGCCGCGCTCGACAATGGCTACACGCCGTCGACGTTGGTGCTGGATGGGCCGATCGAGATCGACCAGGGCGCCGGGCAGGGAGTTTGGCGGCCGGAAAACTACGAGAACAATTTCTATGGTCCGTCGACGCTGCGCTTCGGCCTCGAGCATTCGCGTAACGTGATGACCGTGCGGCTGGCGCAGGATGTCGGCATGCCGCTGATTGCCGAATACGCCAAGCGGTTCGGCGTCTATGACGATCTGCCGCCGTATCTGTCGTTTGCGCTGGGCGCCGGTGAGACGACGTTGCTGCGCATGGTCACGGCCTATTCGATGTTCGACAATGGCGGCCGCCGCGTGAAGCCGACGCTGGTTGACCGCATTCAGGACCGTTACGGGCACACCGTTTACCGACACGACGAGCGCGAATGCCGTGGCTGCGACGCCGACAAATGGAATAATCAGACCGAGCCTTCGCTGGTCGACCGTCGCGAGCAGGTGCTCGACCCGATGACCGCCTACCAGATCACCTCGATGATGGAGGGCGTGGTCCTGCGCGGCACCGCGGCAGGGGTGGGCTTTCAGAAAGAAGTGGGCAGGCCGGTTGCCGGCAAGACTGGTACCACCAACGACGAGAAAGACGCATGGTTCGTCGGCTTCACGCCGGACATCGTATGCGGCGTCTATATCGGTTACGACAAGCCTCGCCACCTCTCGTTCCCGGGCGGCGCAACCGGCGGTCACGTCGCCGCGCCAATCGTGAAGGACTTTATGAAAGGCGCGCTCGCCGATAAGCCGGCAGCGCCGTTCCGCGTACCGCCGGGCATCAAGCTGATCCGCGTCGACCTCAAGTCGGGCATGCGGGCAGGGCCGGGCACCGAGCGGCCGATCCTTGAAGCCTTCAAGCCGGGCACCGCGCCGCCGGATAATTATTCCGTGGTCGGCTATGGTGATGCCGAAGGGCGCGGCGGCGGCGTTTCGCCCGATGCCGACCGCGCGGTGCGCTCCGGCACCGGCGGCCTCTACTGATTTTCTAAGTTTTTCGTCTCGTGCGTTTCGGAACAGTGCGACAACCATGGCGTTGCCTGGCCGGTCTTCACTACGGTTTCATTCCGCACCACGAAGCTGCCGTCATCGATGTTCTGATTGGTGACGGTCCGGACCCGTCCGCCCTTTCGTCGCATAGTCAGGCGCTGCCGAGCCTCGCCGTTGAGGTCGACACGCAGAACGATGGTGTGGTGCGGGTACGTATCGGCCGCCAGCACGCCGTAGATATTCGGTTCGTAATCGTCGCCGAAAGTTTCGCTGAATTCGATTTGGCCGTCCGCCGCGACATAGACTGTCCGTACTACGTTGTCCGGTGCGGCCGGCTGCTCGCAGGACACCGCCCAGGTGCCGAAGAATTCGAAGCTTTCAAGGGTGGCGCGCAGCGGCGCGGCATCCGCATTGAGGGCGAGCAGCAACGATACCGTCACCGCGATGAAGATGCGCATGTGTTGCCTGCATAGCGTCGCGTCAGTTCATCAGTAAATTATAGTACCAGAGCCGCAACGCGCGCGGCAGCAGGCCCGTTCCTGTAATCTGATTGAAGCGCTGCATTTTTCGTTTGGCGCCGTTCTGAAAGTGGATGGTGAGCGCGGGAACAAGATGTTGGTCTGACAGCGCGCGAAAATAGGGCTTCATCAAGCCGCCCTCGTCACGCCAGAATACCCGCTTGCGCGGCGGATGTCGCCGCAACGGAATGCTTTCCAGCTTGTCGATGCCGAACCCAAAAATACAGTAGTCGACAAGCCCGATCGGAAGATGTGCCGGATAGGGGTGAGCCAGCATGCCATTCGGACCGGCCGTGGTCAGTGCAAAATCCAGAAAATTCATATCCGTGAGATTGTCCATGCCGCGGACCTTGATCGCGGCAGCAACCCGGGCGCGGAAATGGTCGAGGAGTTCCTGGTCTTGGTATTTGGCAATGATGAAATCGAGGAATGGGTCGAGCGTGCCGCGCATGACAAGGAAAGCGGCGCCGTTGTGGGAAAAGGACGCCCGCTCCGGGATATAGGGAACGAGGTTGGCGGCATCACAAAATATCATCGAGTCGCTGTCGAGGCAGAACATCACATCGACGTTTTCCTGCGCACGCAGTTGCTCGTACAGGAAAAACCTTTCGAATGCCGGCAATAGGCGTTCGATACGATAGGAGGCGATGTGAACATAGCGGCGGTGAAATTCGGTCAGTCGCTCGCATCCTAGTTCGCTGATCAGCCGCACCTCCACCTTGAGCGCCGACACATCGGCATGATGGCGGTCGGTGATCCAGAAAATACGGGCGTCGGGATTGAAGGCGCGCGCGTTTTCCAGCGCATATTGGAAATAGCGCGGAAACGAGCCGACATGATGATAGGCAATTGCAGGCACGGCATGGCCTCGCGCGCAAGCGGCGCGGGTTTCTATGCGGGCCGACCCCGCCTTTGTCAACGGCGCGGGCCGACGAAACTCGTTGCGTGTCTGCCAAATCGCGACTAAATCCTGATCATCGTCGCAACTGCTGCAATTGTCATTCCGGAAACGCCATGCGCGCTGAAACGCAAACCCTCGTCGCTGACATCAAGCAATCGCTCGGATTGCTGAGGAGGCATCTTTGACGTCGATGTCTCGACGCAGCGCCTAGCCGAGCTGAACAAAGAAGCTGAAAATTCCGAGTTGTGGAACGATACCTCGCGCGCGCAAAAGCTTATGCGCGAGCGTGATGCGCTCGATGATGCATTGAAGTCGATCGGACGGATCGAGCAGGAGCTCGACGACCAGCTCACCATGATAGAGCTCGGCGAGGCCGAGAAAGACGAAAAGGCGGTCGCTGAAGCGGAGGCGGCGCTTCGCAAGCTCAAGGCCGAAGTCGCGCGCCGCGAGCTCGAGGCGTTGCTGTCGGGTGAAGCCGACAGCAACGACAGCTATCTCGAGGTTCATGCCGGGGCCGGCGGCACCGAGAGCCAGGATTGGGCAGGCATGCTGGAGCGCATGTATATGCGCTGGGCAGAGGCGCACGGCTACAAGGTCGAACTGGTTGATGAGGCAGAAGGCGAGGGCGCTGGCATTAAGTCGGCGACACTGCTCGTCAAGGGCCGCAACGCCTATGGCTGGCTCAAGAGCGAAGACGGCGTGCATCGGTTGGTGCGCATTTCGCCGTTCGACGCCAACGCGCGCCGCCACACGTCATTCGCCAGCATCAATGTCTATCCGGTGATCGACGACAACATCAAAATTGACATCGACGAAAAAGACGTGCGCACCGACGTGATGCGCTCGGGAGGTGCAGGCGGCCAGCACGTCAACAAAACGGAATCCGCGGTGCGCTTGACCCACATTCCGACCAATATCGTGGTGAAGTGCCAACAAGATCGATCGCAGCACCGCAACCGCGCGATGGCGTGGGACATGTTGCGCGCCAAATTGTTCGAGCGCGAGATCAAGAAGCGCGAGGCGGTGGCGTTGGCCGAACAGGAAGCCAAGACCGACATCGGCTGGGGCCACCAGATCCGCTCTTACGTGCTGCAGCCCTATCAGATGGTGAAGGACCTGCGCACCGGCGTGTCGACTTCCAATACGGGCGGCGTACTCGACGGCGATCTCGACGAGTTCATGCAGGCGGCGCTGGCGCAGAAGGCGTTCGGTACCGGCCCGGAGAACGTCGAGGATGTGGATTAGGCAGGTTGCCTAAGGCCTAGAGGTCCTGCAGCAGACCCAGCTTGCCGCCGGCTTTCAGGAACTTGGTTGGATCAACCGCGCTGTCATTGACCCGCGTCTCGTAGTGCAGGTGCGGACCGGTCGAGCGGCCGGTCGAGCCGATCAGCCCGATCACGTCGCCGATGCGCACGCGCTGGCCGACTTTCACCTCGATCTTCGAGAGATGGCCATAGCGGGTGGAAAATCCGTTGTGGTGATCGACTTCGACCATGTTGCCGTAGCCGCCCTGCCAGCTCGCCGTGACCACGGTGCCGTTGGCGGTGACGTGCACGGGCTCGCCGGTATCGCCGCGCAGGTCGACGCCGGTGTGGATCGCGGGGCCGCGTAGGAACGGGTCCATGCGCTGGCCGAACGGCGAGCTCATGTCGATGTCACCCTCGACCGGTTTTCGCACCGGCACCGCCAGCAGCGTCTGCGCCATGCGGTCGGCCTGCGCGCGCGCGGCATTGACCAGCTTGAGGTGGCCTTCGAATGTGGTGGCGGCCGTGGGTTTGACCGGTGCGTAAGGCCCGCCGATTGCGCCCGTTACGTCATGCGCTTTGCCCAGATCCATGCCGAGTTCGCCCAATACGCCACGGATACGGTTGGTTTTGGCGTCGGCGCTTTCCTCCACCGCGGTGAGTGCGGCACCCTGACCCTGCTCGACACGTTCGAGCGAGAGCGCGACGCGATTGAGCGTGCCATTGAGATCGCCCGCCAATACTTTATTGCGCCAGGGTAACCAGGACTGCCGCTCCGGCTGCGACACGATGGAATCGTTTTCTGAAAGTGGCGTTGGCTTGCTCGGGGCGGTGCGGCCCTTGCCGCGCGGCACCGTGGCGCCGGCTTCCCCGGCGATCTGGCTCATGCGCTGCTCGATGGTTGCCTGCTTGCGCAGCATCGCATCGAGCTTCTGCTCGAATTGCTCCTGGTCGAGCAGTTGTCGGCTGGTGATGCGGTCGACCTGCGCGCGCAATTCGGCGACGCGATCCTCGTAGGCAAATTGCATTTGCGCCTGGCGGCCGATCAGCCGCGTCAACACGTCGTCCTTGAATGCGAAATAAGTGCCGGTGCCGAGCGACCACACGCCCATCACCACCAGTGTGCCTACAAAAATCCAGAATGCGACAGGCCCGATGCGAACCTGGCGGCCGGCATGAAACAGCGTGTAATCGCCGGAGCGGCGCTGGACGTGGCGCGAGACGGCCGCCGCCGATTGCGGGCGGGCTTGGGAGTGCGCCGGGGCCTGGTGCGGCGGGTATTCGTACGGTGAGGAATACGAATTCAACGACATCGACGCTCCCGCCGGTCCGAACGGGCCGGGGACCAACGGAGTGATTTCAGCCGGTTATGGTTAAAAAACCGGAAATTCCCCGCCGATTGCGGCTTTGCCGGGCCGCTCAGAGCTGTTTGGCCGCGGCCAATACCTCTTCGGCGTGACCATCGACCGACACTTTTGTCCATAGCCGCGCGATGCGGCCGCCCTGGTCGACCAACACGGTCTTGCGGATGACCCCCATGAATTTGCGGCCATACATCGATTTCTCGCCCCAAGCCTCGTAGGCGGTGAGCATCTTGTGCGTCTCGTCGGACCCAAGCGCGATCGTCAAGGCGTGCTTGGCCTTGAAGCGGTCCTGCGCGGCAACCGGATCGGCCGAAACACCAAGAATCGCGGTTCCGGCCTTGGCGAAGGCCGGCCGCAGCCGGGAGAAATCCATGGCCTCACGGGTACAGCCGGGCGTGTCGGCTTTCGGATAGAAAAAGATCGCCAGCTTCCCGCCCTTGAAGTCCTTAAGCGAAACGCTGCCGCCGCCGTCAGTCGGCAGCGTGAAGGCAGGCGCCCGCTTGCCAAAATCGAGCTTGTTGGAATTGGACGCCAAATGCCTTCCTTTCGTCGCTTTCAACGCGTGAATCTGGGGGTTCGGGGGCGGCGGGTGGCGTTGCGGATAGTTTGGCCGATTTTAGTTCGGTCATCCGTCATAGGCGAATCGCCCGCCGGCGGCGATATTCCCGAAACTGGCTGTCGGAGGGGCGCCCTCAAGGGCATGACAACCGAACACAAAAAACCTCATCCCGATACTGCGGGACATGCCGCATCGGGACACGCGGCACACCACGGGCATCTGGGCGGGAGCAGCAAGCTGTTCCGCGCGCGCCGTTTTGCGCGCCGTAGCCGCAGGCGTTGGAGCCGGGCGCGCCGGGCGGCTTATCGGTTGATGCGCAAGCGCTGGTTTCGCCGCACCGCTTGGACGCTCGGCGGCGGGATCGGTATCGCGACGGTGTTAGTCCTTGGCTTCTGGTGGCGTCTCGCCAGTGGCCCAATCGAACTCGATGTTGCGACGCCTTGGCTTGCCGCCGCGATCGAACAGAATTTCGGCAGCAAACACTCCGTCACGGTCGGCGGTACTCAGCTCGAGCGTGACGAGAACGGCGGCACCGCATTGCGCATGCGCGACATCGTGGTGCGCGATGCCGACGGCGTCGTGGTAGCGAGCGCGCCGAAGGCCGAAGTAGGACTGTCCGGCTTAGCCCTGCTGACCGGCAACATGCGCGCACAAAGTCTCAATCTGGTCGGCGCCGAAATGGCGGTACGCATCGAAGCCGACGGGAAAGTTACGGTGTTTGCCGGAGCCAATTCACGACCGATCGCGAGCGCGCCGGCCAGCGCCTTGCCGAAGCGGCAAAATGCGAAATCAACGACGCCCGCGGCACTGGTGCGCGGCGGATTTGAAGACTTCACCGGGCTGCTGGCGTGGATCGACGGCATCGGAGCGACCGGGCTCGACGGTCACGACTTGCATGAGCTCGGCCTCAAGAACGGCAATCTGACTGTCGACGACCAGCGCAACGGTAAACGCTGGACGTTCAGCAACATCAATATGAGCCTGACCCGCCCGGCGCAGGGCGGCGTGATCTTTCGCCTCGCGTCGGAAAATCCGGCAAGGCCATGGGAGCTGAGCGCGGCGTTGCGGCCGCTGGCGGACGGCCTGCGGGCGGTCGGCGTCGAAGCGCGCAAGGTTTCGGCCAACGATCTGCTGCTGGCGTTGCGCCTTGGCGCAGGCTTCGTCGAGTCCGACCTGCCGCTGTCGGCCAGCCTGCGCGGCGAGTTCTTGCCCGATGGCACGCTGCAGGCCGCGCGCGGACAGATCCTCGCCGAGGCCGGCTACTTTCGCGATCCGGATAACCTCGCCGCGGCGCTTGAGGTTGAAAGGGCCGATGTTCGTTTCACCTGGGACGGGCAGCAGCGCGCGCTGACCGTGCCGTTCCAGGTCCAGACCACCGGCGCGCAGATTACGCTGGTGGCACGGGTGGAACCTGGCGAACAGAACGGCACGTGGACGCTACAAATCCTGCGCGGCGATCCGGTGATCGACCCGGTGATTTTCGCTGCCGGCAAAGAGCCGGGGGATGAAACTTTCGCGCTCAACCGCGCCAATATCCGCGCGCGCTTCGACGCGACGCGCCAACGTATTGACCTCGATCAGGCGGAACTGGGCCGCAATGACGTGCGTCCCGGCTATAATGTCGCCGTCGCGGTCAACGGCAGCCTCGACTATTCCGGTAGCGAGCCTCGGCTGGCGTTCGGCGTTGCCGGCACACGGATGCCGGTATCGCTGATGAAGCGGCTTTGGCCGGCCTTCATTGCCGCTCCGGTACGCAGCTGGGTCGACGACCGCATCTCGGCAGGTACGGTCGAACGTATTCTGGTGGCCGGCAGCGTCCCTCTGCCGGTTTTAACCGACCCGGCGCTACCCATTCCGGATGATGGGCTGTCGATCGATATCGAAACCAGCAGTACCACATTCGGTCCGATTCCATCCTTGCCGCCGATCCGCGACGCTGACTTGCTGGTGCACGTGACCGGCCGCACCGCCAATGTTGCGCTCGGCCGTGGCACCATCGAGGCCGCGCCCGGCCGCCGCCTCAGCATCACCGGCGGCGTGTTCGAGGTGCTCGATACGCACGTTCGCGCGGCGCCTGCAACCGCGCGTTTTCGTATCGACGGCTCGCTGCCGGCAGCGGCGGCGTTGCTTGCGATCGAGCCGTTGCGGTCGGCCGCCGGCATCGTGCTCGATCCATCGAGCAGCCGCGGCACACTATCGGCGGAAACGTCGCTCAATGTCGTGTTGGGACCGGGCGGCGACGCTGGCGGCACGAATTATGCGGTTTCGATCGATCTGTCGAATTTCGGCGCCGACCGGGTCTTGATGGGTCAAAAGCTCGAAGCGCAAAGTCTCCACGTTGTGGCTAATTCCAGCGGTTACCAGGTCAAAGGCGACGTTAAGCTCAATGGCATCGCCGCCGCGCTCGATTTTCGCAAAGCTGCGGGCGCATCCGATTCCGAACTGACGTTGAACGCGACGCTCGATGAATCAGCGCGCCGCCGTGTCGGCATCGATTTCGGCCCGGCCGTTACCGGATCGGTGCCGATCAAATTGACTGGGCGGATCGGGCAGGACGACAAGCCCGGTCGTCTGATAGTCGATGCCGACTTCACGCCTGCAAAAATCGACAACCTGCTGCCCGGTTGGGTCAAGCCCGTGGGCAAGGCCGCGCATGCAACTTTCGCGCTCACCAAGGACGCCAGGTCGACGCGGTTCGATGACCTGACCATCGATGGCCAAGGCGCGCTGGCCAAGGGATCGGTTGAGCTCGACAGCAACGGCGATTTGATGACGGCGAATTTTCCGGTGTTCGGATTGTCAGAAGGCGACCGCACCTCTCTCAAGGTCGACCGCGGCAGTGATGGCGTGCTTCGTGTCGTGATGCGCGGCGACGTCTATGATGGGCGGGCCTTCGTCAAATCCTCGCTCGGCAACGTGCCGCCGCCGAAGGGCAAGCCCCACCAGTCGGATTTCGATCTCGACATCAAGATCGGCGCCGTACTGGGTCACAACGGCGAAGCCTTGCGCGGGCTCGACTTGAAGCTGTCGCGGCGCGGCGGCCACATCCGCAACTTTAACCTGAACGCCAAGATCGGGCGCGACGCGCCGCTGATCGGCGACATCCGGCCGCGGCCGCGCGACAATCATCCACTGATCTATCTCGAAACCGACGATGCCGGCTCGCTGTTTCGTTTCACCGATACTTATCCGCGTATTTTCGGCGGCCAGATGTGGGTGGCGATGGATCCGCCGACCCAGGACAACACCAACCAGCTCGGCCAGCTCAACATCCGCAATTTTGCGGTGCGCGGCGAACCGGCGTTGGAGCGCGTGGTATCCGGCGCGTCCAATGGCTCGGTCCGCACCGGCGTCGACTTTACCGAGTTGCGCGCTGATTTCACGCGGCAACCCGGCCGCATGCTGATCAGCGGCGGCGTAGTGCGCGGGCCGCTGGTTGGCGCCACCGTCGACGGGCAAATTGACTACGCGCGTGACGAGGTCCGCATGAGGGGCACCTTCGTTCCGCTCTACGCCATCAACAACATGTTCGGGCAGATTCCGATCGTCGGCATCTTCCTCGGCGGCGGCAGTAATGAAGGGCTGCTCGGTATCAATTACGAGGCGGTTGGCCCACCCAGCGCGCCGCGCATCACCGTCAATCCGATTTCGGCGGTGGCGCCTGGGCTGCTGCGAAAGCTGCTGCCGACGCCGGGCATGTTCGATCCGACCTTCACCCAGCCCAAAACGCGCTGAGCGCTATTTCGATTTGAGCTGGAAGTGACGCTTTTTGCCGAACGAGAGAATGTGAGCGCCGTCCGGCGTCGCGTTGTTTTTGGTGATGGTCATTTTCTCGTCGGTGACGACGGCGCCATTGAGCTTGATGCCGCCGCTCTTGATCTGGCGGCGTGCTTCGCTGGTTGAGGATACTGCGCCGGTTGCCACTGCCGCGTTGAGAACCCCGATGCCGAGCTCGATTTCGACCATTGGCAATGTATCGGCCGGCGTGCCTTCCTCGAAGGTCTTGCGCGCAGTGTCCTCCGCCTGCGTGGCGGCATCGCGGCCGTGCACCAGCGCGGTCGCTTCGGTGGCGAGAACCTTCTTGGCCTCGTTGATGTCCTGGCCGTTGAGTGCAGCGAGCCGGGCAATCTCGTCGAGCGGCAGCACCGTGAACAGCTTGAGGAAGCGCGCGACGTCGCCGTCCTCGGTATTGCGCCAATATTGCCAGTAGTCGTAGGGGCTCACCATGCCGGCATCGAGCCAGACCGCGCCGGCCGCGGTTTTACCCATCTTGGCTCCGGACGATGTCGTGATCAGCGGCGAGGTCAGCGCGAACAGTTGTGCGTTCATCATGCGGCGGCCGAGGTCGATGCCGTTGACGATGTTGCCCCATTGATCGGAGCCGCCCATCTGCAAAATGCATTTCTCGCGCTTGTAGAGCTCCACGAAGTCGTAAGCTTGCAGCACCATGTAATTGAATTCGAGGAACGACAGTTCCTGCTGACGGTCGAGCCGCATCTTCACACTGTCGAACGACAGCATGCGATTGACCGAGAAATGTCGGCCGACATCGCGAAGGAAATCGATGTAATTGAGCGAATTTAGCCAGTCGGCATTGTTGGCCATCATGGCTCCGCCGCCGCCGAATTTCAGAAATTTCGAAAACACTTTCTGAATACTGCCGAGATTCTGATCGATATCGGCCTCGGTCAGTATCTTGCGGCTCTCGTCCTTGCCAGAAGGATCGCCGACGCGGGTGGTGCCGCCACCCATCAGCGCGATCGGCCGATGACCGGTTTGCTGCATCCAATACAGCATCATGATCGGTAGCAACGAGCCGACGTGCAGCGATGCCGCGGTGCAATCGAAGCCAATATAGCCAGTGATGGCGCCCTTGGCCGCAAGTGCGTCGAGTGCGTCGGGCTCGGAAACCTGGTGGATGAATCCCCGGTTCGCCAGAATATTAAGGAAATCGGATTTATAGGCGCTCATAACACTGGCCTTGTCAGGCCGGTGGTGTAACAGGTCCGGGACCGGATTCAAGAATGCGGGCGGGGAAGGCGTGCGGGCAATCGGTTTGATGAGCGGGACGTCGTTCGACGGAGTCGACGTGGCGCTGGTCGATACCGACGGCGAGCGAATCGACGCGCTCGGCCCGGTCGGTTACCGGCCTTATTCGGATGACGAGCGCGCCTTGTTGCGCCAGGCGCTGGCCGACGGCGCCGCGCTTAACGACCGAATTTCGCGGCCCGGCGTGCTGAAGGAGGCCGACGCCTTCGTCACCAGAGTGCACGCCGAGACCGTTGAGAAATTCATGGCGGATGAAAACGTCGACCATGTCGATATCGTCGGCTTTCACGGCCAGACCGTGCTGCACAAGCCGCAGGCTAAGCTTACCGTGCAGATTGGCGACGGCGCCGCGCTGGCGAACCGGCTCAAGCTGCCGGTGGCTTACGATTTCCGGCAGGCCGACGTCGAAGGCGGCGGGCAGGGCGCGCCAATCGTTCCGGTATTTCATCAGGCGATAGCTCGTGATCTCGCTCGGCCGCATCCGATCGCGGTGCTTAATATCGGCGGCGTTGCCAATGTCACCTTTGTCGACGGCGGAGATCCGGTTGCTTGCGACACCGGGCCGGGCAATGCGCTGATCGACGACTTTATGCGCGCCCGCACCGGCGCGCCCTACGACGACCGCGGCGACGTCGCGGCGACCGGCGAGCCGGACGGCAAGTTCATCAAGGCAGTGCTCGACAATTCCTTCTTCGAGCTCAAACCGCCGAAATCGCTCGACCGCAACGCCTTTGCATTTTCCAATATTGGCCTGCCGGATTTCTCGGTGCCGGACGGCGCGGCGACGCTGTCGATGTTGACCGTCGAGGCGGTGGCGCGCATCGTGCCGCATCTGCCGGCGGTGCCCAGGGCCTGGATCGTTGCCGGCGGTGGCGCGCGCAACGGCACGCTGATGAGGATGCTGGCCGCCCGCCTTGCCCCCGCGACGGTGGAAACCGCCGACGATGCCGGCTGGTCGGCCGACGCGCTGGAGGCACAGGCCTTCGCATTCCTCGCCGCGCGGGTAGTGACGAAAAAGCCGATCACGTTCCCGAAGACGACGGGGATTGCCGCGCCGATGGCAGGCGGCGTGATTGCGCGGCCTTAATCGCTAACCCTTGCGGATGATGGAGGCGGCGTAGCCGGCGCCGGCGGCCAGCACGACCCATCCCAATATGACGTAATCCGCATTGCCGAGCTGATTGGCGGCGGCGAAGGCCGTTCCGGCAACCAGCAGATTCAGCATCGTTCGCGGCTCGCGCGCAGTGAGGAAGAAAAACGCGCCGGCCATGGCGAGAAAACAGGCGACCGTCACAAAATCGAACAGCGTCGTCATCTTCCGTACTCGCGTCTGGACCTAGCTCGTGCGGTTTTATAGCGTGCTTCGCAACAGGGAGACGATGGGCGATGGCAAGTTTCGACCTGAAATCCAAGGTGGCCTTCATCACCGGTGGCAACGGCGGCATCGGGCTTGGCATGGCCAAGGGGCTCGCGGATGCGGGCGCGACGGTGGTGATCGCCGGCCGCAACAAGACCAAGGCGCAGGCGGCGCTCAAGGCGCTTGGGCCGGCCGCCGAATTCGTCGAGGTCGATGTGCTGAAAGAGTTCCTCCTGCAAGGACGCCATCAAGCGCACTGCCGAGAAGCACGGCCGTCTCGATATCCTAGTCAACAATGCCGGCACCAGCGTGCGCAAGCAGCCGCAGGACCTCACCAGCGATGACTGGCATCATGTGATGAACACCAATCTGACCAGTGCGTTCTTTTGCTCGCAGGCCGCCTATCCGCACATGCTGAAAGCCGGCGGCGGCAAAATGATTAATATCGGCTCGATGATGTCCAACTTCGCCTCGTCTTACGCGGCGCCTTACGCGGCGAGCAAAGGCGGCATCGTGCAAATGACGCGCGCGATGGCGGTCGCCTGGGCGAAAGACAACATTCAGGTCAACGCAATCCTGCCGGGCTGGATCGATACCGAACTGACGCAGAAGGCGCGCCAACAGGTCGAAGGCCTGCACGAGCGGGTGTTGGCGCGCACCCCGGCGCAACGCTGGGGCTCGCCGAACGACTTCGCCGGCATCGCGGTGTTTCTCGCGTCACCGGCATCAAGCTTCGTCACCGGCGCCACCATCACGGTCGACGGCGGCTATTCGGTGCAGGCCTGACCGCGCGCGAGTGTTACGGCGGGCAGATATAGGCCCCGGCCGGCCCCTTGAAGCAGCCCATCGATTCCGGCAGCAGCAGCTTGGGCAGATAGAGCACGATGTCCGGAAACATCACCGTAAAGCCGATCGCAACGAAGAACACCACATAGATCGGCAGCGACGCGAACATCGCGCGTGAGAAGGCGACGCCGACGAATTTGGATGCCACCAACAAAGACAACCCATAAGGCGGCGTGATCAGTCCAAACACGAGGGTGGTGATCAGCACAACGCCCATGTGCAGCGGATTGATGTTGCCGAGCTCGTTGAGCTTAATGACGATCGGCATGAAGATGATGATGGCCGGCACGGCGTCCATGAAATCGCCGATCACGATGAACAGCAGCACCAGCAGCAGCATGATGATGCGTCCGTCATGCCCGGCGATCACCTCGATCCAGCCGGAAACGAGGTCCGGCCCGCGCAGGTAAGCCAGCATCCAGCCGAACGCAGAGGCGGCCGCGACCAAGGCGAGCGGAATCGAATACAGCAGGCCGGTATAGACGAAGTCGCGCGGCAGGTGGTGGATGTGGCTCGGGCTGAGCAAGGGCACCAGCACGACCAGAATATAGACCGATGCGACCATGCCGGCTTCGGTCGGGGTGAACCAGCCGGTCAGGATGCCGCCCATGATGATAACCGGGATCATCAGCGGTAGCACCGCGCCGCGCGCGGCATCGGCGAAATCGCACAGCGAGGCGCGGGCCTTCTTGATGCCGACCGGGCCGAAGAAATGCGAATAGATCATCAGGCCGATGCCGACCACGATGCCTGGCACGATGCCGGCGAGAAACAGGCCCCCGATCGAGACATTGCCCGTGGCCCCGTATACCACCGCCATGATGCTCGGCGGAATGAGGTTCGCCATCGTCGAAGCGCAGGCGATCAGCGCCGCGGTGAAGGCTCGATCATAGCCTTCTTTGGTCATCTCCGGAGCCACGGTGCGGCTGAGCACCGCGACGTCGGCGGTGGACGACCCCGATATACCGGCGAAGAACATTGAGAATAGCGTGACGACCTGCGCCAGGCCACCGCGCAAATGGCCGACCATGGTCTGCGCCAGTCGGATCATGCGGTTGGTGACGTTGGCCGAGGTCATCAATTCGCCGACCAGCAGGAAGAATGGCACCGCCAGCAAAATTTCGGAATCGATGCCATGAAACATCTGCCCGACCATCGACTGCATGCTGATCGGCGTCAGCGCACAGGCGGCAAGCACGCCCGCCATCAACGCAAAGGCGACCGGCACGCCCATGTAGCCAAAGCCGATAAAGCAGGCGGTCATCAGGAGGAGAATTGAGCCGTTGCTCATGACTTCACGATTCCTGCAAAATCGTCGGCGTCTTCCGGCCCTTCGAATCCGTTACGCCACCCGTTGATGATTTGCTCCAGGGCGAACAGCGCGATTAGTGCGCCAGCGATCGGCACGCTCACGGTATAGGTCGAGAGGGGGATGAGAGAAGGAGCCCGGTAGCTTCCCATGTCGTTCATGAAGTTCTGGATGCCGAACACTAGCATCGCGAGTGCGACCGCGAGGACGATGAGACGGTTAAAGACTTCCATGAACGTGCGTGATGGGCCGCTCATGCCCTTGGTGATTTCGACCAGGTTGAGGTGATCGATGCGGCGTGTCGCGGTGGCCATGCCGATGAAGATGCCCCAGGCGAAAAACCCGGTCGTCACCAGTTGCAGCCAAAGAAACGGGTAGTGGAGCGTGCGCGTCACCACGTCGAGAAATACCGAAGACGTGAAGCCGATGATCGACGCCCCGCAAAATATCATCAAGACATGCTCGAGCGGATCGAGCGCCTTCCATTTCAGATGGCGATGCCGGGCAATCACCAGCGGCGGCTTGGCGGCCGCGCCTTCGAGAATGACGCTCATCGGAGAACCTCGTCGAAATTGCTTGCCGTATGCCGAAGGCGGTGACGCTTTCACGCCACCGCCCCGATTTTCAGACGACGAAACGGACTACTTCACGTCGCGGACGAGTTGCAGCAGCTTGACCGCGTGCGGGCCGAGCTTCTTGGCGATGTCATCCTGCACCGGCTGGGCATCCTTCATGAAGCCGGCCTTGTCGACCTTCTCATTGATGGTGACGCCCATCTTCTTGAGTTGCACGCCGGAGTCCTCTTCGAGTTTGAGCGCCAAAGCCGGCTCTTTCTGTGAGACTTCGGCCGCCGCCGCTTCAACCCAGCCCTTTTGCTCGTCAGTGAAACTGTTCCAGGTCTTGTCGGACACCCAGATGCAGTTGTTGTTGGCTTCATGCTCGGTCATCGAGAGCACGGGTGCCACTTCGTAGTGCTTGTTGGCCATGTAGACGTTCACGCCGTTCTCAGCGACGGCGACCACGCCTGTCTGCAGCGAGGTGTAAACCTCGCCGAACGGCATGTGCACCGTCTGCGCGCCATAGGCCGGGAAGTGGGCATCCTCGGTCATGGTCGCCTGCACCCGGATCTTCTCGCCCTTGATGTCGGCGACCGAGTTGATCGGCTTCTTGCTGTACATGTTGCGCATGCCCATCGTCATCAGGCCGAGGACGTGGGCGCCCTGCACCGAATCCTTGATCATCGCCTGGAATTCCTTGGTGACCGCCGGATCGGCGAGCACGCGGGTTAGGTGGCCCTTGTCGCGGAAGATGAAGTGTTCGGAGAACACGCCGGCTTGCGGCGCAACCGAAGCGGCGTTTGCGGTCGAGGTAATGATGAAGTCGATGTCGCCGGTCCGGATTTTCTGCAGCATCACCGGCTCCTGGCCGAGCTGCGCGCCGGGGAATTGCTCGATGCCCATCGTGCCTTTGCTCAATTCCATGAGCTTGGCGTTGAACATGTCACCGGCGATGCCATAAGCGGTCGAATGCGGCTGGTCGTAGCCGAAGGTATATTTCTTTTGGGCGTTAGCGGTGCCGGGCATGGCCAGCGCCATGGCGCCGGCCGCCAAAACGGCAAGACTGCAAAGCCTGAAGCCTGATTTCATTGTATCCTCCCTGTGTTTTCTTATGGTGCAATCGTAGCGGGTCGGCTTGACGGCAGCAATGACCGCCGAGCCTCCATCGTATGCCGTTTGGCCGCAGGGACGGCGGCAGGGACCGTCCATTACGTTGAACGGTGGCGCGTTTGGCGCTTGCTCATTGCACGCCTGTTAGGCAGTTTTCGATCCGTCGCTTCCCATGCCCAGCCAACAATGAGGTCGCCGTGATCGAGCCTGTCATGTTCTTCGGTGTCCCCGTCGACTTCATCTTATTCGCGCTGACCTTGCTCGGCGTTGCTTTATTTCACCGCCATACGCTGCCGATCGCGGTCGGCGGGCTGGCCGTCATTACGATCTACAAGCTCGTTTTCAGCGGCTTCAAGGAGGGCGCTGGCCTGTCGGGGCTCGGTCTGCATATCGAACACGAGTGGGTCATCCTGGCGAATCTGTTCCTGTTGCTGATGGGCTTCGCGTTGCTGGCGCGTCATTTCGAGAAAAGCGGTATTCCCGACGAGATGCCGGCGCTGCTGCCGGACGACTGGAAGGGCGGCGTCGTGCTGCTGGTGCTGGTCGCCGTCATTTCGAGCTTCCTCGATAACATTGCGGCGGCGCTGATCGGCGGCACCGTGGCGCGTCACGTATTCCGCGGCAAAGTCCATATCGGCTATCTCGCCGCCATCGTCGCGGCGTCGAATGCCGGCGGTTCCGGCAGCGTGGTCGGCGACACCACGACGACGATGATGTGGATCGCCGGCGTCAGCCCGCTCAGCGTGGTCGAAGCTTTCATCGCGGCGGGCGTCGCGCTGCTGATCTTCGCGGTGCCGGCGTCCTTGCAGCAGCACCGCTATTCGCCGATCGTCAAGGATGCTCGCAAGGGACTGCAGATCGATGGCGCGCGAGTGTTCATCGTCGCCGCCATTCTGATCGTCGCGCTCACGGTCAACATCACCGCCAACGTCCGGTATCCGGCGTTGCTCGATGCGTGGCCGCTGCTCGGCGCCTCGGTCTGGGTGGTGATCCTGGTGACCGCGCCGTGGCGCCAGCCGGACTGGGAGATCATGCCGGAGACCTTCAAGGGCACGATCTTCCTGCTGTCGCTGGTCACCGCGGCTTCGATGATGCCGGTGGAGAAGCTGCCGGCCGCCGCCTGGCAGACCGCGCTCGGCCTCGGCTTCGTCTCCGCCGTGTTCGACAACATTCCGCTGACAGCGCTGGCGCTCAAGCAGGGCGGCTACGACTGGGGTTATCTGGCCTACGCCGTCGGCTTCGGCGGCTCCATGATCTGGTTCGGCTCCTCAGCCGGCGTCGCGCTATCGAACCAGTATCCGGAAGCGAAATCGGTCGGGCTGTGGCTCAAGCACGGTTGGCACGTCACCATCGCCTACGTGGTTGGATTTTTCGTGATGCTCGCCATTCTCGGCTGGCACGTCGACCCGCCGCTGCGCTAGTACGACCTATTTCGCGTAGCCGTTGGCACGCAGCCAGGCGAGACGGCGGCTGCCTTGCAGCCATTCGTCGACCTCGGCCTTACTCTTCAAGCCGTTGACGTATTGCGTCTCGGTGCCTTCGCGGGTGGCGATGATCTGCCAGTCGCCTTCGGCGATCCGTTTGAAGGTGAAGACGACGCGGGGCGATTTGCTCATGATGGCTGGCTCATCGTTCGCTTATAAAGGCGCGCGCTTTGATGCGCTACCCTTCTTCAGGAACGCCGCGCAGAACGCCTTGTCGAGCATCCGGTAGTCGTTGGTGATCTCGGTGCCCTTGGGGATGTCGCGCCGCGCGACGATGTGGCCGGTCTTCCAGTAGGTGTTGGCTCTGGTCGAATGGTTGATGTGGTGATCGTGGTCAGCGGTCAGCAGGATTTCGCCGTCGACCCGGTAGCCGTATTTCTGGATGAAGTCGCGCGCCGGCCGCGGCAGCTTGGCGAATTCGCGGGGCGACCAGGCGCGGTCGAATCCTTCGACATAGCGCCAGACCTTGGTTCCCTTGCGGATGAATTCGGCGGCGAATACGCCGAGGCCGTGAATGGAAGATTTATCGAGGTAAGTTCTGACGAGGAGCATGGGAATTCTGGAAATCTAGCCGCCCTTGACTGCGCCGGCGGTGAGCCCGGCGACGATCTGGCGCTGCGCGAATACGGTCAGCACCAGCACCGGCAATGTGACAAGAAGTGCGGCCGCCGCAAGAGGGCCCCAGCTCAATTGGTCGAACGAGATCATGTTATAAACAGCAACCGGCAGCGTGCGGGTTTCGCGGCCCGCCAGAACGATGCCAAACACGAAATTATTCCACGAAAAGATCACCGCCAGGATGAATGCCACCGCGATCCCTGGCCGCGCGATCGGCAAGGCGACGTGACGGAAGATCTGCCAGCGGGTGGCTCCGTCGATCATCGCGCTTTCCTCAAGCTCCATTGGCGTTGTCTCGAAATAGCCGATCATGATCCAGATCACGATCGGTACCGTCACCACCAGATGCGCGAGGATCTGCGGCCACAGCGTGCCGAGCAGACCGAGCCACTGGAACGCCAGGAACATCGGGATGAGGTAGGACAAATTCGGCGTGATGCGCGCGATCAGGATCAGCACCGCCGATTTATGCGCACGCATGCGTGCCATGCCGTAACCGGCCGGCACGCCGACCAGTAGCGCGAACAGCGTCGCCGAGCCGGTGACGATCAGCGTATTGAAGAAATAGGTGATGAAGCGGTTCGAGCGCAGCACCGCGCCGTAGTTGTCCCAGTTAAACTTGTCCGGGATGAAGACCGGCGGATACGACGAGTTGTCGATCTCGAACTTGATCGACAGCGACAGCATCCACAGGAAGAATAGCACGGCCGGCGACACGATTACGAACAAGGCGACCGCCAGTCCGATCCGGTTGAGGATCCGCCGCAGCGTCATGGCTCGCCGCCCGTCTCGTTCCAGTGCGTGCCTTGGCGTAAATGCAGCAATGCGGCGGCGAGCGCGACAATCAGTACGAAGAATACGATGACGATCGCTGAGGCGTAACCGACGTCGTAATAGATGAAAGCGACGCTATAGAGATAGAGGTTGATCGTCTCCGACGCCGAACCGGGACCGCCTTGCGTGATGGCGAAGATGATGTCGAAGCTCTTGACCGCGTCGATCATGCGGATCATCGCGGCGATGAACAGAAACGGTGTGATCAACGGCAGCGAGATGTAGCGGAAGATCTGCCAGGGCGTCGCCCCGTCGATCATCGCGCTCTCGTATGGCTCGGACGGGATCGAGGCGAGGCCGCCAAGCACGATCAGCATCACCAACGGCGTCCATTGCCAGGTTTCGACCATCACCAGCGAGGGGATCACCGTCGCGGGGTGAAATACCCAGAGCTGCGCCGGGATGCCGACCAGCGACAGCAGATAATTCAGTATGCCGAGCTGCGGGTGGAACATCATGGTCCACACCAAGGCGATCGCCACCGGGGTCGCCATCATCGGCATGATGTAGAGCCCGCGCAGGAAGCCGCGCATCGGAAATTTCGAGTGAAACACCACCGCCGCGAAGGTGCCGAGGATCAGCGGCAACGCGACCGACAGCAGTGTATAGAGCAGCGTGTGTCCGACCGCCTCGATGAAGCGCGGATCGTTTGGCAGCCGTAAGTAATTGTCGAGCCCGATAAAGCTCGGCGCTGCGCCGATCTTCCATTGCTGCAGGCTCATCCAGATCGTGTAGGCCCACGGGAAGATGATGACGGCGAACACGACGATCATCGCCGGCGCGACGAACGGCCAATAGGAAGGCCGGCGCCATTCGCGCTCCACAGGGCCGGATAAAGATACGCCCGGGCCAGCCGCTGCCGGTCCGGGCGTGACGTGTTTCTGCATATGTCTGACCGAAATTGGGTCGCTCAGGTCTTTTCGCTGCGCTCCAGGATCGGGCGGAACTGTTCGTGCGCCTTCTTGAGTTCAGTCGCGGGATCGGCCCCGGAAAGCGTCGCCGTGACGGCGGCACCGACCAGGTCGCGGAATTCGGCGACCGGAATGATAACGGGCAGGCCGAGCTTCGAGATCTTTCCGGCATCGAGCACCGACTGGAACCATTCTTTCGGCAGTGTCACGCCTTTCTGCACTTCCGGATCGTTGAGGATCGAGTTGCGGAACGGCACGCCGCCGCCGGCCTGTACCAGCCGCGCGCCTTGCTGCTTCGAGACGACCCACTGGCACAGGAGATACGCGGCTTCCTTGTTCTTGCAGGCCGCCGGGACACCGATGCCGTCGCCGTAGGTCGCCGAATACCGGCCCTTCGGCCCGGCCGGTACCATCGCATAGCCGACCTTGCCGGCGATGCGGGACTGCGTCGGATTTTCAACGCCCGGCGCCCAGCCGACGCCGTCGATCCACATCGCGGCGCGCCCCTGCGCAAAGGCGGCGAGCAATTCCATCCAGTTGAAGCCGGCGACGCCCGGAGGCGAGAACTTGTTGGAGAGATCGTAACACTTGGTCGCCTCGATCAACTCCGGACCGTCCGTCAGGATGTTGCCCTTTGCGTCGAGGAATTCTCCGCCGTAGTTGAGGAAGTAGTTGGTCCAAAGCGTCATGTTGGCATTTTTCAAGCCACGCCCGACATAGCCGTACACACCAGCTTTCGTGTCGGTCAGCTTGTCGGCGAGGGCATTCATCTCGTCGAGCGTCTTCGGCACCGACACGCCCGCCTTCGCGAAGATGTCCTTGTTGTAATAGAGGATGAAGTAGTCGACCGACCATGGCAGCGACAGCATCTGCCCTTTGTCGTTCTTGGCGTAGGCGAGGCCGGCCGCCGAGAAGTCGCTTTCGGCGAGGTCCGGAGCGGTGAGGTTCGGGTCCTTCATGAAGGGCGTGAGGTCGGCGAGCCAGCCGGCCTTCTCGAACTGCCGCTTCTGCACGTGGTAGCTCAGGTGCACCACGTCGAAGCTCGGCTTGCCGGAGGAGAGCTCGATCACGCATTTCTGGCGCTGCTGCTGCTCGGGGATCTGCTCGGACTCAACTTGGATGCCGGTCAGATCGGTGAATTCCTTGAGGTACTTCTGGAAGTTGTCGCCGCGCGGGCCCTTGGCGAGGATCGCCTCGAGCTTAGTGCCGGCGTATTTCTTCCAGTTGACGTCGGCAAAGGCCGGCAGGCCGGTGAGGCCGAACGCGCCGGCGGCAGCGGAGCCGGCCAGCACGGCGCGGCGGGAAATCGGATGTGTCATGTGAGAAGTCTCCCCCGTGTGTTGTTTTTCTGGGGGGATACTAGCGCCTAAAAGCGGCGGGCAACAATGTGGTAAAGCCGCCCACCGGGCATCACGCGGCTGAAACGGTTGGCGCAGGGACGGTCGCCCGGTTGCGTTCGCGTTGCCGCCGCAACCGATTGAAAACACAGCAGATGAATGACCGTTCAATAAGAAACTTGGAACGGATCGTTCTGCCGCGGCTTTCCCTCCGAACCGGTGCATCCGCGCCGGACATTCTGGAGGATGAACATGCGCAAACTGATTTTTACCATCGCTGCACTCGGGATCGTCGGCCTGACCGTCCCGGCGGGTTCCGCCAATGCGCAGAGTACGACCGTGGTCATCAAGAAAGACCGCGATCACGACCGCGACTGGCGCCGTCATCACGCCCAAGTGGTGATCGTCAAGCATCACCGCCGTCACCACTGGGATCACGACCACCACGACTAAGCGGCCGTGCCTCACAACAAAACGCCCGGCAGGTTGCCGGGCGTTTTTTATAGGGCGATGGGCCCACGACTTTGGGGCGGCATTCTAAAATGAGGAATCAATGCGCCTTACGCCGCGCGTTAGACTCTCACGCATCAAAGACAACGACTTGGCCCGCGAAAGAAAATCTCTGCTGCGACCGCGCACCAGCACACGCTCTCTCTTGCTGTCGTCCTACAGAGCACAACCTTCTTTTTTGATCGCCAAATATTGCCCTTGGAAAAACAACATTCTACATCGCCTAGTTCTTTGATTTTCAGGAATTCCGCCCATGACCGATCTCTCCGTCGACGCGAGACTGCTCGCGCCGAAGTCCACTCAACTTCCGTCCACCAACCAGACCGTGGTGGCCATTGCTGCGGCGCTGCTGATTGCCGGGGCGCTTGCCCTCGGCGCCGCCTATTCGTGGCGCCAAGGCGCACTGTTTGTACTGGGTGGCGGACTCGGCCTCGTCCTTTACCACGCCTTGTTCGGCTTCACGTCCGCATGGCGGGTCTTTATCGCCGATGGCCGCGGCGCCGGGCTGCGCGCGCAGATGGTCATGCTGGCGGTCGCCGCGTTGCTGTTTTTCCCGGCGATCGCGCACGGCACATTGTTTGGTCAGGCGGTGCACGGCGAATACGGCGCGGTCGGCGTGTCGGTTTTGGTCGGCGCCTTTCTGTTCGGGATCGGCATGCAGCTCGGTGGCGGGTGCGCCTCCGGCACGCTCTATACGGTTGGCGGCGGCAATTCGCGGATGCTGGTGACGCTGGCCGCTTTCATCGCCGGCTCGACCCTCGGTGCGCTGCAACTGCCGTGGTGGTCGGCGCAGCCGAACATCGGCGTCGTCAATCTCATCAATGTGTTTGGCTGGGCGCCCGCGCTCGCTTTGAGCTTGCTGGTGTTAGCGGCGATCGCGGGGATGACGGTGCTGGTTGAGAAGCGCAAGCACGGCGCGCTGGTCAGCGGCAACGACACGTCGCGACGCGGCTTTCAACGTTTCCTGCACGGGCCTTGGCCGCTCGTTGCGGGAGCCATCGCGCTCGCGATTGGAAATTTCGCCACGCTCTATCTCGCTGGCCGGCCGTGGGGCGTGACATCGGCCTTCGCGCTGTGGGGTTCAAAGATCGTCGCCGCGACCGGTGCGGATGTCGCATCGTGGCCCTACTGGCAGGGCGCCGCGCGCGCCCAGGCGTTACGGGAGAGCGTATTCGCCGACATCACCTCAGTGATGGACTTCGGCATCATCCTAGGCGCCTTGCTGGCGGCGGGATTGGCCGGAAAATTCTCGACTACCTGGACCGTGCCGTTGCGCTCGCTGATTGCCGCGATCGTCGGCGGCCTGTTGCTCGGCTACGGCGCACGGCTCGCCTATGGCTGCAACATCGGTGCTTACTTCAGCGGCATTTCGTCCGCGAGTCTGCACGGCTGGCTGTGGCTGGTCGCCGCATTCGGCGGCAGCATTCTCGGAACACGGCTTCGCCCGCTGTTCGGGCTGGCGGTGGAGAAAAGCCGACTGACGGGTTGCTGAGAGATCGGGCGCGGCGGCTTACGCCGCGCTCGGCTTGCGCTCCGTCTTCAATCGCTTGTCGAGATAGCCGGTGACCGAGGTCATCAGCGGTTCGACCTTGCCGTCGAAGAAATGGTTGGCGCCGGGCACCACCTTCTGCTCGATCACGATGCCCTTCTGGGTCTTGAGCTTGTCGACCAGCGTGGTGACGTCCTTGTGCGGCACCACCGCATCCTTGTCGCCGTGAATGATCAGGCCCGATGACGGGCAGGGCGCCAGGAACGAGAAGTCGTAGAGGTTGGCCGGCGGGCAGATCGAGATGAAGCCCTCGATCTCGGGGCGGCGCATCAGAAGCTGCATGCCGATCCAGGCGCCGAACGAGAAGCCGGCGATCCAGCAGCTCTTCGCCTCCGGATTGATGGTCTGCGCCCAGTCGAGCGCGGAGGCGGCGTCCGACAATTCGCCGGTGCCGTGGTCGAACGAGCCCTGCGAGCGGCCGACGCCGCGGAAATTGAAGCGCAGCGCCGAGAAGCCGCGATGCACGAAGGCGTAATAGAGCTGGTAGATGATCGGGTGGTTCATCGTCCCGCCGAATTGCGGGTGCGGGTGCAAGATGATGGCGATCGGCGCGTTCTTCTGCCGCGCCGGGTGGTAGCGGCCTTCGATGCGGCCGGCCGGGCCGGTGAAAATGACTTCGGGCATGCCTGAAACCTCGAAATGGGGTCGCCGCGCGCCGTTGCGGCGGCGGGGTCATCCGGCCGGAACGGCCGTTCGTGCTTTAGTTTGGAATTATTCCAATTATAGCGATTTCCGCTGTTTACCAGGCTGACCCACGCTATAAGTCGGCCAAACCTGTCGGCTTCTAACATGACCGGCAGGGCCAAAAGCAAGCTTTTTCCCGCCAAGCGGCGGCTGATCGAGCGATAAACCGATGAACGAACGGGCCTATTTCGACTGGAATGCCACCGCGCCGCTGCGGCGCGAGGCGCGCGAGGCGATGGTCGCGGCGCTGGAACTTGGCGGCAATGCCTCCTCGGTGCACGGCGAAGGCCGTGCCGCCCGCGCCCTGATCGAGCGCGCCCGCGAGCAGGTGGCGGCCTTGGTTGGCGCCAAGCCGGCCAACGTCACCTTCACCTCCGGCGGCACCGAAGCCAACATGCTGGCGCTGACGCCGCATCTGGAAGTCGCGGGGCAGAAGACGCCGCGCGACAAGTTGTTTGTCTCGGCGATCGAGCACCCGTCGGTGCGGAGCGGCGGGCGGTTTTCCGCGGCGCAAGGGATCGAAGAATTGCCGGTGACGCCGGGCGGCAGAATTCGATCTCGACGTGGCGAAACAAGCCATTGCTCGGGCCGAGCATCCGCTTGTTTCGGTGATGCTCGCCAATAATGAGACCGGTGTAGTTCAGCCGATCAGCGAGTTGGCGGCGATCGTGCATGCCGCCAATGGCATTTTGCACGTCGATGCGGTGCAAGCGGTGGGGCGAATTGCCGTTGACATCGAAACGCTTGGCGCCGATCTGATGAGCATCTCGGCGCACAAAATCGGCGGCCCGCAGGGCGCCGGTGCGCTTATTCGGCGCGGAGAAATCCATATCGCGCAGCCACTTATCACTGGCGGCGGACAGGAACGAGGTCAGCGCGCCGGCACGGAAAATGTCGCGGCGATCGCTGGCTTCGGCGCCGCCGCGCAGGCGGTTACATCGGCGCTTACATCGGAAGCTCGGCGTTTGTCTGACCTTCGCTCGGCGCTAGAACGCGGAATTCGCGCCTTGTGCGGTGATGTTCTGATTTTCGGCGAGAGCGAACAACGCGTCCCCAACACAACCCTGTTCGCCGCGCCCGGCGTCGAAGCGCGGAAACCGCCATCATCGCGTTCGACCTCAATGGCATTGCGGTTTCTTCGGGTTCCGCCTGCTCGTCCGGCAAGGTTTCCGCATCGCACGTGCTAGCCGCGATGGGAGCCGATCCGGCGCTGGCGCGCGGCGCTATTCGGGCCAGCATCGGCTACGCCACGACCGAAACCGACATCGAACGACTGCTAAATGCTTGGAAAATCGTGGTTTCATCACTATCTAAGGCTCATTCCAGCAAAACAGGAATTGCCGCTTAGACAAAGCGAACACCCGTAACCGACTTAATCGATGCCGCGGTCCTTGAAACCGTGAGCGGAGGAAAGAATGCCGGCCGTTACCGAGACCGTCGAACAGGTCCGCAGTATCGACGTTGACCAGTATAAATATGGCTTCGTCACTGACGTGGAATCCGACAAGGCCCCGAAGGGCCTGTCGGAGGATACCGTTCGTTTCATCTCGGCGAAGAAGAACGAGCCGCAATGGATGCTCGACTGGCGGCTTGAAGCTTATCGTCGCTGGCTGACGATGCGCGAGCCGACCTGGGCGCGGGTCGATTATCCGAAGATCGACTATCAGAACGCCTACTATTATTCGGCGCCGAAGAAGAACGCGCTCGCCTCGCTCGACGAGGTCGACCCAGAAATTCTCAAGACCTACGAGAAGCTCGGCATTCCGTTGCGCGAGCAGGAAATGCTTGCCGGCGTCGTACGTCCGGAAGGGGAGCGTCGCGTCGCGGTCGATGCGGTATTCGACAGCGTTTCGGTCGCCACCACCTTCAAGGAAGAGCTGAAAAAAGCCGGCGTGATCTTTATGCCGATGTCGGAAGCGGTGCGCGAGCATCCCGAATTGGTGAAGAAATATCTCGGCTCGGTGGTGCCGGTCACCGACAATTTCTTTGCGACATTGAATTCCGCGGTGTTTTCCGATGGCTCGTTCGTTTACGTGCCGCCCGGCGTACGCTGCCCGATGGAGCTGTCGACCTATTTCCGCATCAACGAGCAGAACACCGGCCAGTTCGAGCGTACGCTGATCATCGCCGACAAGGGCGCCTATGTCAGTTATCTGGAAGGCTGCACCGCGCCGATGCGCGATGAGAACCAGCTGCACGCCGCGGTGGTCGAACTGGTGGCGCATGACGACGCCGAAATCAAATATTCGACGGTGCAGAACTGGTACCCCGGCGACGCCAACGGCAAAGGCGGCATCTTCAATTTCGTCACCAAGCGGGGCGACTGCCGCGGCGAGCGCTCGAAGATTTCGTGGACCCAGGTGGAGACCGGCTCGGCGATCACCTGGAAATATCCGAGCTGTATCCTGCGCGGCGATCATTCGCGCGGCGAGTTTTACTCGATCGCGATCTCGAACGGTCGCCAGCAGGTCGACTGCGGCACCAAGATGCTGCATCTCGGCAAGAACACGACGAGCCGCATCATCTCCAAGGGCATCGCCGCCGGCAAATCCAACAACACCTATCGCGGCCTGGTTTCGGCGCACCGCAAGGCGGTCAATGCGCGCAATTTCACCAATTGCGACTCGCTACTGATCGGCAACCAGTGCGGCGCGCATACCGTGCCTTACATCGAAGCGAAAAATTCGTCCGCGGTGTTCGAGCACGAAGCCACCACCTCGAAGATTTCCGAGGACATGCTGTTTTACTGCCGCCAGCGCGGCATGACGGCGGAGGACGCGACTGCGCTTGTCGTCAACGGATTCGTCAAGGACGTCCTGCAGCAATTGCCGATGGAATTCGCCGTGGAGGCGCAGAAACTGATCTCGATCTCGCTCGAAGGCAGCGTCGGCTGATCAATTAAGGAACTGAAATGTCGTTGTTGGAAGTCAAGAATCTTCACGTCGAAGTGGCCGGCCGCAAGATCCTCAACGGTCTAACGCTGACCGTCGAAAAGGGTCAGGTCGCGGCGATCATGGGTCCGAACGGCTCCGGCAAATCGACGCTCGCCTACGTTCTGGCCGGCAAGCCCGGCTACGTCATGACCGAGGGTCAGGTTTTCTTCAACGGCGAGGACGTGCTGGCGATGGACGCCGATGTGCGCGCGTGCAAAGGCCTGTTCCTGGCATTCCAGTACCCGATCGAAATTCCCGGCGTCGCCACCATGACGTTCCTTCGCACCGCCTTGAACGCGCAGCGCAAGACGCGCGGCGAAGTCCGAGCTCACGACTCCCGAATTCATGAAGAAGGTGCGCGAGTCTGCCGCCAAGTTGCAGATCGACCAGGATATGTTGCGCCGCGCCGTCAATGTTGGGTTTTCCGGCGGCGAGAAAAAGCGCAATGAAATCTTGCAAATGGCGATGTTGGAGCCAAAACTGGCGGTGCTCGACGAGACCGATTCCGGCCTCGACATCGACGCGCTCAAGCTGGTCGCCGACGGCGTCAACCGGCTGCGCTCGCCGGAACGCTCGATGATCGTCATCACGCATTACCAGCGGCTGCTCAACTACATCGTGCCGGACGTGGTGCACGTGCTCTCGAAAGGCCGTGTGGTGAAGTCTGGCGGCAAGGAGCTCGCACTCGAGCTTGAAGCCAAGGGCTACGCGCAATACTCAGACGAGGCAGCCTGATGGCGGCGGATATCCGCACCATGAAGACCGCGGCCGAGCAGAAGCTCGCCGAGACTTTCAGCTTCGCCAAGGCGAAACTGCCGGGCAAGGGGGCAGTGGCGGCGCTACGCGAAGACGCTTTCAAGCGTTTCGACACGCAGGGTCTGCCGCATCGCCGCGTCGAGGAATGGAAATACACGGACCTGCGCGCGTTGATGCGCGACGCCAAGCCGCTGGCAGGAGCGCCTGATAGTGCGGCCAAGGCGGAAGCGGCAAAGGCCGGCGCGCTGTTGGCGCGGCTCGACTGCCGCAAACTGGTGTTTGCCGACGGCATGTTTGTGCCGGAGCATAGCGATCTGTCGCCGGAGAAGGGCCTGACGATCGGCTCGATGGCGGAAGCGCTGGCGAAGGGTGACGCACTCGTCACCAAGCACGTCGGCAAGGTATTCGAAACCAAAGACCCGGCAGTGGCGCTCAATACCGCGATGATGGGCGACGGCGTTGTCATCCACGTTGCCGCGCAGACGCGCCTGGCAAAACCAATTTTGTTGATTTTTGCCGGGGCACAGCCCGCCTCTGTGTTTTTGCGCTCGTTGGTCGTGATCGAGCAGGGCGCAATCGCCACCGTGATCGAACACCACGAGACGGGCGATGCGCAGGTCAATAGCGCGCTCGAACTCGTCGTCGCCGACGAGGCCCGGATCGATCATTTCAAGCTAATGCAGGCGCAGGGCATTCATGTTGGCAGCCTGATGGCCCATGTCGGGAAAAAGGCGGTCTTCAACAGCTTCGCCTTTACGCAAAATACGAACCTTGGTAGCGCCGTGATGCGCAATCAGACCTTCGTGCGCTTTGCCGGTGAGCGGACCGAAGCGGCGCTCGGCGGCGTCAGCTTGCTTAACGGCAGGCAGCATGCCGATACGACATTATTCATCGAACATGCCGCGGTTGGCTGCACGAGCCGCGAGCGTTTCAAATCAGTGCTCGACGGCCAAAGCCGCGGTGTTTTCCAGGGCAAGATCGTTGTCGAACCGCAGGCGCAGAAAACTGACGCCAAGATGCTGAGCAACGCTTTGCTGCTGTCCGACGAAGCCGAAGCCGACAACAAACCGGAGTTGGAGATTTTCGCCGACGACGTGCAGTGCGGCCATGGCGCGACCGCCGGCGCGCTTAGCCAGGAGTTGCTGTTTTATCTGCGCGCGCGCGGCATTCCTGAGAAGGAAGCCGAAACGCTGCTCATTCAGGCTTTTGTCGGCGAGGTGATCGAAACCGTCGCGCATGAAGGCATTCGCGAGGCGATGATGCATGCCGCGGTGAATTGGCTCCGGGCGCGGCACTCATGAACAAGCCCATGACCAACAGTACCTACGACGTCAACCGCATCCGCGCGGACTTTCCGGCGTTGGCGATGCAGGTGTACGGCCAGCCGCTGGTCTATCTCGACAACGCCGCCTCGGCGCAAAAGCCGAAAGCCGTGCTCGACCGCCTGCATAAGGCCTATACAGAAGAATACGCCAACGTGCATCGCGGCCTGCATTACCTCGCCAATGCCGCGACCGAGGCTTACGAGGGCGCGCGCGAGAAGGTGCGCGGCTTCCTCAATGCTGAGCGGCACGAAGAAATCATCTTCACCCGCAACGCCACCGAGGCGATCAACCTGGTCGCCTATACGTTCGGCCGCGAGCGCATCAAGCCGGGCGACGAGATCGTGCTCTCGATCATGGAGCACCATTCCAACATCGTGCCCTGGCATTTCCTGCGCGAACGCCACGGCGCGGTGATCAAATGGGCGCCGGTCGATGAGGAAGGCAATTTCCTGATCGAGGAGTTCGAGAAGCTGTTGTCGCCGCGCACCAAAATGGTGGCGATCACCCAGATGTCGAACGCGCTCGGCACGCTGGTGCCGGTCAAGGAAGTGGTGCGGCTGGCGCATGCGCGCGGCATTCCGGTGCTGGTCGACGGCTCGCAGGGCGCGGTCCATCTCGACGTCGACGTGCGCGACCTCGATTGCGATTTTTACGTCTTTACCGGACATAAGGTTTATGGGCCGACCGGCATCGGCGTGCTCTACGGCAAATACGATCTGCTCGTTGACATGCCGCCGTTCAACGGCGGTGGTGAGATGATCCGCGACGTGTTCGAGGACCGCATCACCTATGGCGATCCGCCGCATAAATTCGAAGCCGGCACGCCGCCCATCGTGCAGGCGATCGGACTCGGCGCCGCGATCGACTACGTCAACGCCATCGGCAAGCCGCGCATTCGCGCGCACGAGACGATGCTGGTGAAATACGCTCACCAGCAGCTCGGCAAGATCAATTCGCTGCGGATCATTGGACAGGCGCGCGACAAAGGCCCGGTCGTGTCGTTCGAGATGAAGGGCGCGCATCCGCATGACGTCGCCACCATCATCGACCGTTCCGGGATCGCGGTGCGCGCCGGCACCCATTGCGTGATGCCGCTGTTGGCGCGTTACGGCTTAACCGCGACCTGCCGGGCCTCGTTTGGCCTCTATAATACGACCGACGAAGTCGATAAACTGGCGGCTTCGCTAGTCAAGGCGCAAGAATTCTTCACATGAGATTTTCGATGAGAGATTCGTATGAATGACGACGCCACCAAGACGACCGAGCCGAAGGCCCCGGTGAATGCCGCGATAGCGTCGGCCCTGCCGGAAGCGGAACTCACCCGGCTGACCGACGATATCGTCGCGGCACTCAAGACCGTCTACGATCCGGAAATTCCGGCCGACATCTACGAACTCGGCCTGATTTACAAGATCGATATCGCGCGACGACCGCGCGATCAAGGTCGACATGAGTTTGACCTCGCCGAATTGCCCCTCGGCGCAAGAGCTGCCGATCATGGTGGAGAATGCGGTGTCGAGCGTGACCGGCGTCGGACCGGTCAAGGTCGACGTGGTGTGGGATCCGCCGTGGGACCCGAGCCGGATGTCCGATGAGGCGCGGCTGGTGCTCAATATGTGGTGAGTCTTGACGGGGATTGCTGAAGCTCTTAACCACCACCAGATAGAGTACGAATCGAGAAGGATGACGATGGCTACGCCCAGACCCCGGCCCCAGGTGATGCGGCTGACCGATGCCGCCGCCGAACGCATCAAATATGTAATGGCGAATGCCGACCATCCGGTTGAGGGGGTTCGCGTCGGCGTCAAGAATGGCGGCTGCGCCGGCATGGAATACACCATGGAATATGCCGAAGCCGTGAAGCCTACCGACGAGGTGGTCGAGGACAAGGGCGTCAAGATCATGGTTGATCCGAAGGCGGTGCTGTTCCTGCTCGGCACCGAGATGGATTACAAGCGCGAGAAGCTTTCCGCGCAATTCATCTTCAACAATCCGAACCAGACTTCGGCTTGTGGCTGCGGCGAAGTCGGTGCAACTGACGCCGTCGAAGGACGCGGTGCAGTAGTTACGCGACTTCCGGTTTAAGCAACCTGCGCCGCGGCGGCGGCCAGGACTTCCGGATCGGTTTCGCAAATTACCCGGTTGCGGCCATGGCGCTTGGCTGCATAGAGGCAGGCGTCGGCGCGCTCGATCAGCGATTGCATGGTGTCGCTTTTGCGCACGGTGGCGACGCCGATCGAAATGGTGACGCGGCCGAGATGCTCGCCGGTCGAGCGCTTCATCAATTCCTTGGTCATCACCGCGCGGCGAATATGGTCGGCGACGGTAATCGCCGAGCGCAACACCGTATTGGGCAGGATAATCGCAAATTCCTCGCCGCCGTAGCGCGCCGCGGTGTCGAGGCCCTTGACGTTCTGCTTGACCGACAGCGCCACCAGTCGAAGCACCTGGTCGCCGGTCAAATGGCCGAAATTGTCGTTGAAGGCCTTGAAGTGATCGATGTCGGTCATGATCAGCGACAAGGCTTCTTTCTTGGTGCGCGAGTCATCGATCGCCTGCTCGAGCGTGGTATCGAAATATTTGCGGTTGGCGAGTTGCGTCAGCGGGTCAGTCAGGCTCTCGGTGCGCACCGTCTCGAGGTTGACCTGGAGGTCGTTGATCTCTTGCTTGGAGGCGTTGAGACGCGCTTCCAGCTTCTGATTGGATTCTTCCATGTCCTTGGCGGACTGCACTAGCGTCTCGACAATGGCGCGCAGACCCTCACGGTCCTTGGACTGCCCGAGCTTTTCGGTAACGTTGGCGAGGTTTTCCGAGTAGCTGGTGGCGTTGCCGGCGGCGGAGTCGATCATCGCCATGACCTGCTCGATCTCACCCATCACCTGGCTGCCGACTTTGTCGATCTTCTCGGACAGCCGGGTCGGCGAGAGATAGGTCTCGTAGATCTGCTCGAGATCGGCGTCGGCCAGCGCGCCTTTCTCTTTCAGCGTCTCATTGATTTTGGCATTGAGCGAAGGGCTATAGCCGGTCGCATAGGTGTACCAAATCTCGTAGTTACGGGGCGAAGCAGCCTGGCGCAACGCTCTGATTTGCCCGAGCGCAATATCGGCAAACGCCATCGTGCGCTGATGCTCGTCGGCGTGCTCGGTCATACTAACCCCTCGTTACGGACGTTCTGCCCGCAAAGCCTCAGCCACGCGGCAGGGAGCCGCGCTGTCTTCCTCGGGGACGGTATTCGAGAGGGGTGAATCGCCGGTAAATAATGGCGCTGCGGGCAACAGTTATATGTTTAAAAAAGCCAGAGAGCGCCTAGGCTTTCAGGGTGCCGGGGCGCAGCAGAAACGCTGGCAAATGCGAATGATCGCTGTCCGCTGAGGCTTCCGGCTGCGGTGGGCGCGCCCGCGGAGCAGTTTGGGCGACGGGGGCGCGCTGGCTCCGGCCGGCGTTGCTGCGACCGTCCGCCGCGGGGATTGGAGCCAGAACTGCGTTCGCGATGCCGGTTGCCGCCACGATGGCCGTTACGCTCGCCTGAGGGCGGACCCGAGGTTTCAGCGGGCGCTGACGGCTCGCCAGCCCACGGAATGGTCTGCCCGGTCAGCCGTTCGATCGCGGCTACGGCTTTCTGGTCGGGCGGCGCCACGATGGTGATCGCGGTGCCGCTATGTCCGGCGCGGCCGGTGCGACCGACGCGGTGGACATAATCGTCGGGGTGATGCGGCACGTCGAAATTAAAGACGTGAGAGACTTCTGGAATATCGAGGCCGCGCGCGGCGACATCGGAGGCGATCAGCAGCTTGGCTTCGCCCTTGCGGAAGGCATCGAGCGCGGCGGTGCGGGCTGACTGATCGAGATCGCCGTGCAGGGCAACCGCATTGAATTTGTGACGCACCAGCGAACGGTGCAACGTCGCCACCTCGCGCTTGCGGTTGCAGAAGATGATGGCGTTCTTGAAATTTTCGGCCGAATTGATGAGCCGGCGCAATGTTTCGCGCTTCTCGTGATCCTCGCGGCCGGTGGCGACCAGCAATTGCGTGATGGTCGTCGCGGTAGTGGCGGGCTTCGAGACTTCGACCCGCATCGGATTGTGCAGGAAGGTGTCGGCAATGCGCTGGATTTCCGGCGGCATGGTCGCGGTGAAAAACAACGTTTGCCGGGTAAACGGCACCAGTTTGCCGATGCGCTCGATGTCGGGGATGAAACCCATGTCGAGCATGCGGTCGGCTTCGTCGATGACCAGGAGTTCGACACCGGATAGCAGCAGCCGTCCGCGCTCTGAATGATCGAGCAGGCGGCCCGGGGTCGCTATCAACACGTCGACGCCACGGAGCAACTTGCTGTCCTGGTCGCCGAATGACACACCGCCAATGATGAGGGCGACATTGAGCTTGTGATTTTTGCCGTATTTCTCGAAGTGTTCGACCACTTGCGCGGCGAGTTCGCGGGTTGGCTCGAGAATGAGCGTGCGGGGCATGCGCGCCCGTGCGCGGCCCTGTTCCAGCATGGTGAGCATCGGCAGCACGAAGGCCGCGGTTTTGCCGGTGCCGGTTTGGGCGATGCCGAGCACGTCGCGGCGCGCCAGCACGTGCGGAATAGCTTGCTCTTGAATGGGGGTCGGGATTTTGTAGCCGGCGTCTCCGATAGCGCCGAGAACTTTGTCGGACAAGCCGAGATGCGAAAAGGACATAAAGCCTCGATTGGGGACCGCCCGGAGCCTCGCGCCGGATTAAAAAACGGGTTGCGGTGCGCGGGAAAGGCGGCCGAATCTTTCATTCAGACCGTTCGGGCGGAACATAGGGTCGCAGGGTCGAAAGTCAATGCTTCCTCAGTGCATTAAGCCGCGTTAACGCTTATTCTCTCGGCACAAAAGGCCGCAATGAACGACCCCCACCCGCTGATACTGGTCCCCGGCCTGCTTTGCAGCGCGCGCTTGTATGTCCCGCAAATCGCAGCGCTGTGGTCACATGGGCCCATCATCGTCGCCGATCATCGGCGGGATGCCGACATGGCGGCGGTCGCCAAGCGCATTCTCTCGGACGCGCCGCCGCACTTCGCGCTCGCCGGATTGTCGATGGGCGGCTACATCGCTTTCGCGATGATGCGGCTCGCACCCGAACGCATCACGCGTCTGGCGTTGCTTGATACTTCGGCGCGGCCGGATTTGCCGGAACAAACAGCGGGGCGCGAAAAATTCATAGCAATGGCGCAGGCGGGTAAATTGAACGAGGTGGTCACAACATTGACGCCGCGTTTTTTGCACCCTAGCCGTCACCAGGATGAAGCGCTGGTGCGTACCGTTCGCGAGATGGCGGACGACACCGGACCCGAGGCCTTCGTGCGCCAGCAACGGGCCATCATGTCGCGACCGGATTCGCGGCCGCTGTTGGCGAGCATCAAATGTCCGACACTGGTAGTGGTCGGCGAGGGCGATGAGCTGACGACTCCCAGAAATGGCCAAGGAAATTGCCGATGGCATCTTCGGTTCACGGCTCGCAACTATCGCCAATTGCGGTCACCTTTCGACCATTGAACAACCGGCGGCGGTCAACGCCGTGATGGCGGAGTGGCTCGGTTCATGAAGCCCATGCGCACCCAGGTCGGTATTGTCGGCGCCGGTCCTGCCGGGCTGATGCTATCGCATCTTCTTCACCGCGCCGGCATTGAATCCATCATCGTTGAGCAGGCCAGCCGCTCTTATTGCGAGAACCGCGTGCGCGCCGGCCTGATGGAAAATTGGGTTGCGGATTTACTGATCGATACCGGCGTTGGCGAACGCTTGCAGCGTGAAGCCATGGTGCACGATGGTATTTATCTTTCCTTCAATCGCGAAGCGCACAAGATCGACTTCGCGGCACTGATCGACAAGCACGTCTATATCTATGATCAGAAGGAAGTTGTCACCGACCTGATCGCCCGGCGCATCGCCGACGGCGGTAAGATTTTGTTCGAAGTCCAGGATGTCAGCGTCGACGATATTCTGACCAAGCCGACAATCCGCTTCAGCCAAGGCGGCCAGGGACAGGAGATCGAGTGCGACATCCTTGCCGGCTGCGACGGCTTCCATGGGGTCTGCCGCCCAAGCTTGCCATCCGGCGCGTGGGAGGGTTTTGACCGGGTTTATCCATTCGGTTGGCTCGGAATCTTGTCGAAGTCGCCGCCGCCCGACAAAGAATTGATCTATTGCTTTCATCAGAACGGCTTCGCTTTGTTTTCTATGCGAGGCCCGCAACTATCTCGGCTTTATCTTCAATGCGAACCCGATGAAGACCTCGACAATTGGCCCGATGCGAGAATCTGGGAGGAATTGAACACCAGGCTCGGCGGTGTGCGCCCGCTACAGCAAGGCAAGATTTTACAGAAGGGCATCACGCCAATGCGCAGCTTCGTCGCCGAACCGATGCAGTTCGGCCGGCTGTTTATTGCCGGTGACGCGGCTCATATCGTGCCGCCGACCGGGGCCAAGGGCATGAATTTGGCGATTGCCGATGTTTACGTGCTCTCGCGCGCGATTGAGACGTTCTTTCGCAACAAACGGAGCGATGCGCTGGAGAATTATTCCGCGACCTGCCTGCGCCGTGTCTGGAAAGGTCAGCGGTTTTCTGGCTGGATGACGCAGATGCTGCACCGCTTCAACGGCGGCGACTACGACAGTTTCGACATGAAACGCCAACTAGCCGAACTCGACCACGTAACGACATCGAAAGCTGCCGCGACCTCGCTGGCAGAAAATTATACCGGTCTCCCTATCGACTGATCCTATAGGCGTAGTCGTAAATTTGTTTGCTCCTACGTTGGGTGTAGCTCGCATTGTCCGCTTGATTGGAAATCGAAGGTGGGGAGCAGATGACATTCAAAAGAGCGGCCTTCGTCAGCCTGCTAATGATGTCGGGCCTGTTTCAGGCAAGGGTAAGCCACGCCCAGGCCGACCATTACCCCGAGCGCGTGATCCACATCGTGGTCGGCTTCGCCGCCGGCGGCGGCAACGATTTGTTTGCCCGACTCGTGGGCCATGAGTTCGAGAAAAATATCGGCGGCACGGTGGTCATTGAAAATAAGCCGGGCGCGGGTGGACGGCTCTCTTCGGAATTTGTGTCGCGCCAGCCACCGGATGGCTACACGCTGCTGGTCGGCGCCACCGGGCAAATGTCGATCGCCGCCGCCATCTATCCTCAGCTCGGTTACCATCCGACGAAAAGTTTTGTCCCGCTCAGCATGATTGCCTCATTTCCACTGGTGCTGGTGGTGCCGGCGGATCATCCGGCTAAAACCGTGCCGGACCTGATCGCCTGGGCGAAGGCCAATCCCGATAAGGCGAACTATGCGACTTCGTCGCCAGCGTTCACGATCGCCACCGAGCTCTTCAAGCTCAAGACCGGCATGCCGGCGCAAGCCATCCCCTATAAAAGCAGCAATGAATCGAATTTAAGCGTGGTTTCGAACCAGACGCTATTCGCGATCTCCGACGGCCCGCCAGCTATTCCGCTTGTTCGCGGTGGCAAGACCCGCGCGCTGGCGGTGACGGGGGCCGAGCGCTCGCCGGAATTACCCGATGTCCCCTGCATGGCCGAGATCGGCCTGCCACAGGTTGATACCCAATTATGGAGCGGTTTTTTTGCGCCGGCGGGCACGGCGGCACCGATCGTCGAGAAACTTAAAATTGCGCTCGCGAAATCGCTCGCCGATCCTGGCGTTCAGGAAAAGCTAAAAGCGATGGCCGTCAAGCCTGGCGGCCCGTCCGGCGATGCGTTCAAAAAGCGGATTGACGACGATATCGCGAGCTTTTCGAGGTGGTCAAAGCCGCGAATTTGAAATTCGAGTAGGGCTTAGACGTCGAGCAATTCCTCGCCGGCGAACTCGGCGTTTTCCTGAATGAAGTCGAAGCGGGCTTCGGCCTTGGTGCCCATCAGCCGCTCGACCGATCTTAGCGGTCGGCTTGCGCTCTTTCTCCGCCAGCACGACCTTGAGCAGCGTGCGCTTTTTCGGGTCCATGGTGGTTTCCTTAAGCTGCGCCGCCATCATCTCGCCGAGCCCCTTGAAGCGGCTGATTTCGACTTTGGCGTTGGCGTGGAATTCTTTTTTGAGCAGTTGCGTCTTTGTGTTTGTCGTCGCGCGCATAGAAAATCTTGCCGCCATGCGACAGCCGGTACAGCGGCGGCACCGCGAGATAGAGTTTGCCGTCGTCGATCAGCTTCGGCGTCTGCCGGTAGAAGAAGGTGATCAGCAGCGACGCGATGTGGGCGCCGTCGACGTCGGCGTCTGTCATGATGATGATCTTGTCGTAGCGCAAGTCCTGTCGCGGTAATGCGCGCCGGTGCCGCAGCCAAGCGCCTGTACCAGATCGGCAAGCTGCGCGTTCTGCGCCAGCTTGTCCTTGCCGGCGGACGCGACGTTGAGGATTTTGCCGCGCAGCGGCAGCACGGCCTGGGTGCGGCGGTCGCGCGCCTGCTTGGCGGAGCCGCCGGCGGAATCGCCCTCGACGATGAACAGCTCGGAGCCTTCGGCTGCGGAATTGGTGCAGTCGGCGAGCTTGCCGGGTAGCCGCAGTTTTCGCACCGCGCTCTTGCGCGCGATGTCCTTTTCCTGGCGGCGGCGCAGCCGCTCTTCGGCGCGCTCGACGACGAAATCGAGCAGCTTGTTGGCCTGCGTCGGGTTGCCGGACAGCCAGTGGTCGAACGGATCCTTGATCGCGTTCTCGACGATCTTCTGTGCCGCGGCGGTGGCGAGCCGGTCCTTGGTCTGGCCCTGGAATTCCGGCTCGCGGACGAACACCGACAGCATGCAGCCGGCGCCGTTCATCACGTCGTCGCTGGTGACGGGCGCAACGCGCTTGTCTTGGCCGATGCGCTCGGCGTGATCCTTGAGGCCGCGTAGTAGCGCGCTGCGCAGGCCGGATTCGTGCGTGCCGCCGTCGGGCGTCGGGATCGTGTTGCAATAGGAAGAGAGGAAGCCGTCGGTGTCGGCGGTCCAGGCGATCGCCCATTCGGCCGCGCCGTGCTTCCGGTCTTGCCGGCGCTGCCGGTGAAGATATCCGGATGCACCAAAGTCGCGCCTTCGAGACTGGCGGCGAGATAATCCTTCAAGCCGTCGGCGAAATGGAAGGTCGCCTTTTCCGGCACATTCTCGACGCCGCGCAGCAATTCTTTGGCGCAATGCCAGCGCATTTCGACGCCGCCGAACAGATAGGCCTTCGAGCGCGCCATCTTGAAAACGCGCGCCGGATCGAACGCCGCCTTCTCGCCGAAAATTTGCGGATCGGGCTTGAAGCGAATTTTGGTGCCGCGCCGGTTAGGCGCGCGGCCAGCCTTGATCAGCTTGGTCTTCGGCTTGCCGCGCTCGAACGCCATTGTGTAAAGCGTCTGGTCGCGCGCCACTTCGACTTCCATGCGTGCCGACAAGCGCATTGGCGACCGAAACGCCGACGCCGTGCAGGCCGCCAGACGTTTCATAGACTTTGGAGTCGAATTTGCCGCCGGCGTGCAGCGTGCACATGATGACTTCGAGCGCCGACTTGCTCTTAAATTTCGGGTGCGCGATCGACCGGAATGCCGCGACCGTTGTCGGTGACGCTGACGAAGCCGTCGGCCTCCATCTCGACTTCGATCCAGGAGGCATGGCCAGCTAGCGCTTCGTCCATCGAATTATCGATGACTTCGGCGAACAAGTGGTGCATCGCCTTTTCATCGGTGCCGCCGATATACATGCCAGGCCGGCGTCGAACTGGCTCCAACCCTTCCAGCACTTCGATGTGTTTGGCGGTGTAGCTGGCTTCAGCGTTCGATCGGGCCGTACTCTTGGTGCGAGCGGCGGTTTTCGCCGACGCTTTTGACGACTTGCCGGCGGCTGCCTTGCGCGTGGAGGACGGCAGGTCGAACAGATCCTGCTGCTTGATCGTTTTTTTCTTGGTCGCGGATTTGGCCATATCAATCTATTGCGGGTGCGAATCGATTGCGTCGACTATGCCACGATAGCGTCGCAAAAGTGACCGCAAATGCTGAAGTTGGCGCGTGTCGAGCGGGAGCAGGCAACCAAATGATGATACGACCGTTGTTGCAAATAAGAATGACGAGAGGGTGTGGTGGCCGATCCAGGCAGGCAACGTGAGGCGGAGCGTTCGCGCGAGGGCTCAGCGGATGTTCGGCGCACGAAACGGCGGCTCTATCAGCTCGGGCTGACCGACCCAAAGCCGCTCGCAGAAGTATCCGTGCTATGGCGAACTTCCGCGCAGGCGGCGACCATTGGCATTTTCCTCATCATGTTCGTCACCGCACTCTATTTCGGACGTCCATTGTTGTTGCCGGCGGCTGCGGCGATGGTGATGGGACTGATGCTGGGTCCGTTGTCGAACCGTGCTGACCGGCTCGGCATCCCGCCCGTACTTTCGGCTATCGCGCTGTGGTTGCTCGTGATCGGCGTTTTCTATGGCGTCATCGCGCTGCTCTCATCTCCGGTGGTCGACTGGATCGGCAAAGCGCCGGAGATTACGGCGAACATCAAGACGAAATTGCACGTGCTCGACCAGCCGCTCGCAGTTCTCGGCAATATCCGCGACGCGTTTCTCGCCGAAGGTAAAGGGCGGGATGCCATTCCGGTGGGCTTCGACATCGCTCAAATTATCCAACCGCTGTTCTTGGTCGCAACGCCAGCCATCGGTCAGATCGTGATCTTTTTTGGCACGCTGTTCTTCTTCCTTGCCGGCCGCAACCAGTTACGTCACGTGCTGGTGGCGTTTTTCGACGCGCGCGAAGTCGCGGCTGCGCATGCTCAAGATCATGAACGATATCGAGCACAACCTGACGAGCTATCTCAGTGTCGTGGCGATCATCAATCTGGTCGTCGGCGTTACTGCCGGGGTGGTGGCGTATCTCGTCGGCCTGCCAAACGTGATCGCCTGGGCGGTGCTGGGTTTCGTTCTCAACTTTGTGCCTTACATCGGGGCGCTGCTCATGCAGTTTGTGCTGCTGGGCGTCGGGCTGGTGACGTTCCCGTCACTGACGCATGCCCTGGTCGCTCCGGTGCTCTATCTCGGCTTCACGACGCTTGAAGGTCATTTCGTCACACCCAGCATCATGGGGCGGCGCCTGACACTCAATCCGCTCACCGTGTTCCTATCGCTGGTGTTTTGGACCTGGCTGTGGGGCCCGGTCGGGGCGTTTCTCGCGGTTCCGATCTTGATCATGGGACTGGTAGCGGTTAGTCACCTTTTCCCGAAGGAAGAGCCGGCCCTGCCACAGTGACCTAGGTCACAGGGGTGGTTACGCCGGCCACGCTAACAATACAGACGCGACGGAACCCCCCTTCATGGATTTGGAAGCATTGGCTCACGAGGTGGTTGCGTTTGTCCAACGCAACGAAATGTGGGCATGGCCGGTTGTATTCGGGCTCGCCTTCGGCGAGTCGCTCGTGCTGATCTCGTTGCTGTTGCCGGCGACCGTCGCGCTGTTTGGCATCGGCGCGTTGATCGGCGTCAGCGGCATCCCGTTTATTCCGATCTTTCTGGCGGCGACGCTGGGCGCGGTGCTTGGCGATTGGCTGTCGTTTTGGGTCGGTGTGACGTTCGAAGGGCAGGTCGCCAAAACCTGGCCACTGTCGCGCTATCCGGACCTGATCCCACGCGGCCATAATTTGGTCGAGCGTTACGGCATTTACGCGGTTTTCATCGGCCGATTTTTCGGGCCGCTGCGCGCTTCAGTGCCGCTCGCAGCGGGGATTCTGGGGATGCCGTTCTGGCCGTTCCAAATTGCCAATATTTCGTCGGCAATCCTCTGGTCCGCAGGCCTGTTGGGCTCCGGTTATTACGGCATGAAAATTTTGATGTGACGCAAGACAAAACCCGCCGGAAGTTCATCCGGCGGTCCGCACTTTATTTTCCGAGCTGAACAAAGCGCAATTCTCCCGAAAGCGGGAATTGAGTGGCCTTGACGGTCGGCGAATGAGGGCCTATTTCACCCGCCATGATTATAGCGACTGCCCAGATCGAATTCCGCCGCCGCCGTATCACGGCGGCAGGGGCGCGTTCGCGCGCGTAATCGTCCCATTGCCGCCGGATATGGTCCGCGGCACTTATCCTCCAGATAACGATGTGCTGTTGGCCTGGCTCCGGTGGTCCTTTAAGACACTGGATGAGGACTGACCTATGGCTACTAAAGCGAAGATCGGCGTGCTTGGCGCCTCCGGCTACACCGGCTCCGAACTGGTGCGGCTGCTGCTGCGCCATCCGCGAACAGAGATCGTGCTGCTGACCGCCGACCGGCGGGCGGGGCAGCAGATGCGCGAGGTATTTCCGCAATTTTCGCCGTATGAATTGCCGAAGCTTGTTTCCATCGACGGTCTCGATTGGGCGAAAGCTGGGCTTGATCTGGCATTCTGCGCATTGCCGCATGCCACGACGCAGAAGGTCATTAAGGAGTTGTTGGCGAAGGCACCGGCTACCAAGGTCGTCGACCTTTCCGCCGATTTCCGGCTGCATGACGTCGCGTCTTATGCGAAATGGTACGGTCACGAGCATCAGGCCGTCGAATTGCAAAAGGAGGCGGTGTACGGACTGGTCGAGGTGCACCGGCGCGACATCAAGAAGGCGCGGCTGGTCGCAAATCCGGGTTGTTACACTTCGTGCGCTGAACTGCCGCTCATTCCGCTGATCGAGGCCAAAGCGATCGATCTCGACGAAATCGTAATCGACGCCAAGTCCGGCATGACCGGCGCCGGTCGCGCGGCAAAGGAGTCGATGCTGTTCTCCGAGGTCTCGGAAGGCTTCCATGCGTACGGCGTCGGCGCCCATCGGCACATGGCCGAGCTCGACCAGGAGTTTTCGCGGGCCGCAGGCCGCGAGGTGGTCGTCAGCTTTACACCGCATCTGGTGCCCATGAATCGCGGCATCCTTTCCACCATTTATGTGCGGGGCAGGCGGGGACGGACATCCTCCGACCTTCATGCGGTGCTTTTAAAGTATTATGCGAAGGAACCGTTCGTGCATGTCCTGCCGTTCGGGGAGACGCCGCAGACCCGGCATGTCCGGGGCTCCAATATGACCTTCATCGGTGTCGCCGATGATCGGGTCGAGGGCCGGGCAATAATCATCGCGGCGCTCGACAATCTGGTCAAAGGCGCGTCCGGGCAGGCGATCCAGAACATGAACCTGATGCTCGGTTACCCGGAGACGATGGGCATCGACCAGGTCGCTCTATTTCCCTGACCTAGAGTATTCCGAGTACGGCCAAGGCGAGCGCGGCTTGTGCGAGGAAGCCGACAGTGAATGCTATCGTCCGCAACACCGGGATGCCCATCGTATAGACGATGACGTGCGCCACCCGCGCCCAGAAATAGACGGCGCAGGCGGTGGCCGTGGCCACCGTCGAATGACCCTGCGCGTCGAGGATCAGCACCAGCGGTGCGAAGATCATGAGATTTTCGACCGCATTGGTATGGGCGAAATAAAGCCGTTGCGCCCATGCCGACTGCGGCTTGTCACGGCGGGAGGGATTGGCCATCGCACCGGCTGGCCCGCGGACCAGGATGCGGTCAACAATATAAGGAATCCACAAAACCCCCGTCAGGATCACCGTCAGCGTCAGCCACATCAGTTCGCGCGACATCTTGTTCTCCCGTTCGTTGTTGCCTTCAGTGTTGCAAGATTTTCGACAAAAATAATTGCGCCCGTTCGCTGCGCGGCTTGCCGAAGAAGTCCGCGGTCGGCGCATCCTCGACGATTTCGCCCTTGTCCATGAAGACAACGCGGTTGGCGACTTTGCGGGCAAAGCCCATTTCGTGAGTGACTACGATCATTGTCATGCCGTCTTTGGCCAGCGCCACCATCACATCTAGCACTTCCTGAATCATTTCCGGATCGAGCGCCGAGGTCGGCTCGTCAAACAGCATCGCGATGGGGTCCATGGCCAAAGCACGGGCAATAGCAACACGCTGCTGTTGGCCGCCGGATAATTGGCCCGGAAACTTGGCGGCGTGCTCATGCAACCCGACGCGGTCGAGCAGGCGCATGCCGGTAGCGACCGCGGCTTTTTCATCGCGTCCAAGCACCTTGATCTGGGCCAACGACAGATTGCGGATGACGGACCGGACTCTAGCAAGGTCTGCGCCAATACCCCAATAGGCTGATAGTCGCGGCGCGGGCCACCCGGAAAGAGATTAAGCCTTAGTCCCGGACTTTAACGTAGGAACCGGGAGCATCCTCGATCGGCTTCATTTTGCCGCCGCCGATCTCGCGGGCTGGCGCGGTCTTGGCGTTTTGCGCCTTGAGCCAGCGGAGCCAGTCCGGCCACCACGAGCCGGTGTGCATTTCGGCTTTGGCGATCCACTTCGCGAGGTCGTCGCCGGCGGCCTTTGGGCCTGTCCAGTACTGATATTTCGTCTTGGCCGGCGAATTGATCACGCCGGCAATGTGGCCCGATCCCGCCAGCACATATTTGACCGGACCGCCGAAATATTTGGAGCCCTCCAGCACCGATTTTGCGGGCGCGATGTGATCTTCGCGGGTGGCGAGATTGTAGACCGGCACCGTGATCTTGGAGAGATCGAGCGTGATGCCGCCGATCTCCATTTTGCCTTTGGCGAGATTGTTCTCGAGGTAGCAGTTGCGAAGATAAAACGAATGGTTGGCCGCCGGCATGCGTGTGGCGTCGGAATTCCAGTAGAGGATATCGAACGGGAATGGTTTTTTGCCGCGCAGATAATTATTGACGACGTAGGGCCAGATCAGGTCGTTCGAGCGCAACATGTTGAATGCCGTCGCCATGTTCGACGCTTCGAGGTAGCCCTGTTCTTTCATGTGCGTCTCGAGCGCGGCAATGCGCTCCTCGTCGACGAACACCAGAAGATCGCCAGCGTGGGTGAAATCGACTTGCGCCGCGAACATCGTCGCCGATATCGCGCGGTTCTGTTTTTTGGCGGCGAGATAGGCCAACGTGATCGCCAGCAGCGTGCCGCCGACGCAATAGCCGGCCGCGTGCACCTTTTTCTCGCCGGTGGCTTTCTCGATCGCATCGAGCGCGGCGAGCGGGCCTTCGCGCATGTATTCGTGGAAGCCCTTGGCCGACTGCCGAGCGTCCGGATTGACCCATGAAATCACGAAGACCGTGATGCCCTGGTCGACGCACCATTTGATGAAGGATTTTTCCGGTGTCAGGTCGAGGATGTAGAATTTGTTGATCCAGGGCGGCACGATCAGCAGCGGTGTCTTCAGAACCTCCTTGGTGGTCGCTTCATATTGGATCAGCTGCATCAAATCATTCTGATAGATCACCTTGCCTGGGGTAACCGCGAGATTACGCCCGACCTCGAACATGGAAGGATCGGACTGGCGGATTTTCAGATTGCCGTGACCCGCCTGGATATCTTCGGTAAGCATGTGCATGCCGCGCACGAGATTTTCCGCGTTCGATGAAAGCGTCTCGCGCAGCAGTTCCGGATTGGTGAGGACGAAATTCGACGGCGCGACCGCGTTGGCGATCTGCTTGATATAAAACTGCGCCTTCTGCCGCGTGTGAGGGTCGACGTCATCCGCATCCTTGACCAGTCTGTCGGCCCATTGCGCGGTGAGCAGGTAAGCCTGCTTGAGAAAATCGAAGAACTGGTTGGATGACCATTCGGGATCGGCGAAGCGCTTGTCGGCCGGGTCGGGCGCGATTACCGGCTCGGTCTTCTCGCCGCTCAAGCGCTTGACGGTGCCGGCCCATAGATCGAGATAGGCGCGGCCGAGATTGGCCTGCAATTCAACGGCGCGTTTGGGGTCAGACAGCCAGTATTCTGCGACTTGGCCGATGGTCTTCACGACATCGACCACATCGTCGGAGCCATCGCTTTTGATCTTGCCTTCCTCGCGCGGCTTCATATAGGCGGCGAGCGCCTTGCCGCTTTCCTCGACCAAGCGCGCGACGTTGCGCGCGAACGTCTCAACATCGGCGGCGCCCGTCCTGGTCGGTTCGGCAGTGGGCTTTTCCATTCGCATTACGGGCCGTCCCAGCCAGGCTTCAATCAGATTTGGCGCGGGTGATAACGCGCTGCAAGCCAAGCTTGATCCTAGGGTTACACGCAGCCGGTGACCATGCGGACCTTGCTTCGGTCACATTGAGACAATGCGGGCCATGGCGGTGGCGGCCAGGTTGACGGTTGCGTCTTGCTGTGAGAAAAGCCGGGGGCCCACAAAGATAAAAGTCCGCCATCTTTGGCAAATGAAGTTCTTCCAATGACGAAAGCGTCAGGTGGCCGTGGGCGTCGTAGTTCCTACCCTGTTGATCTCCTTCACCCGGTTGGCTGTAGGCAATAAAGGAACGGCTGTTAGGCAAGTCAGCCAAAAGCTTGCGCGCTTCCGCGGCAAAGGGATGTTCGCGACCATTGCGTGCTCCATAACACCACCAAACCTCACGCTTTGTGTTGGAAACGAGCGAGTAGAGCATGGAGAGCACCGGCGTGGCCCCGATGCCGGCGCTCAGCAGCACGACCGGACTGTCGCCTTCGGGCAACGTGAAGCCCTCTGGGTGCGCTGACTTGAACCATGTCGCCTGCGTGGACGCGGTCATAGAAGAAGCGGCTCCCTGGGCCTTCCGCGCGCTTTACGCTGACGCGATAGGTCCCGGAGCCCGGCGGTCCGGACATCGAATAGCTGCGCAAGGTGGGGGCGCCTTGTGAATCCAACTGGAGTTTGAAAACCAGAAACTGCCCAGCGAGGGCCGACGGCAGCGGGGCGCCGTCGGCCGTTCGAGTACGAAGGAGCGCACGTCCGCGGACTCCGGTTGAATGGCCGCCACGCGGAGCGGCCGGAAGCCCGCCAGGAAGGCGGAGGAGAAGTGGACACGAGTCCCGCATTGCCCTGTTTGCTGGTTCCCTCTTCGGCTACCAGGGCTTGCAGTGAGGTTTTCCAGCCCGCGCTGAGCGCTGGAATCCTTAAAGCGCGTTGCAACTGTTCGCGCGGGTGGCCAGGCAGATAGAGCAGCGCATCGACCTCCGCGACTGTGACCTTTTCGGGCCCATCTGCAACTTTAACGATTACATCTCCGGCGCAGACTTCTTCTTCCTGCAGAACCCGGAGATAGAACCCGGGCCGCTTGTGAGATACGAGCAGGCTGGACATCTGCGGATTGGCCATGCGGATGCCGACCCGGTAACAAGTAACCCGCGGCTGTGTGACCTCAAACAGCGCACTCCCTATTTGATAGCGGTCGCCGATGCAGACTTCATTGTCGGGAAGGCCATCCACGGTCAGGTTTTCGCCGAACTGACCGTACTCGAAATCGTCGCGCTGCAGTTGTTGCTGCCAGTAGCGGTAGGAGTCGATCTGGTAGACCATCACGGCCCGGTGCTCCCCGCCATGGCCTGCGAGATCCCCTGGCCGTCGCCGTCCAGATTCAGGCGACGCGCCATCACCCGGCCAGAAACGGGTTTCTTCCAGACGGCGGTATGAACCAGCTTGCCTTGCCACTCGACATCGCGTGGCAGACCGACGTTGACCGATACTACTGAACTCATGCGGATCCCCCGAAAGCGAGTATCGGACCTTCGCTTGATTGTCTCTCATCATCGCCCCGGGCGAAAATGCGCTAAGCACGAGCCAGAAGCAGATGAAAGCCTGGAGCGAAGTGCTGGACGGCTGCCAACGAGTGGGGTAGGGTTTCTCGTTACCGGATTCGTGTACCACTTCCATCCTGGCGAACCAGAAAGCGAACCGAAATACTCATACGGTAAAAAGGTTCAGTTACCCATAACCGCGTTTCAGAAGCAGTTACATAAAGATTCGGCCCTCTCCGTCAGCTTGTTGTTCCCCGTGTCCACGAAACCCGTAATTTCCGGCCGACGGAAATGGTGCGTGATATGCGTGGTATGCGTGGTAAGTCATGCGGGTTGGTGGATGTCTGCATCGATTGGCGACCAAAGAGCGTGGGGACGGTCCTTGCCGAAGAGTCTTTTGCGGCTGACGGCGGCGCATGAACTGCTGCATGGCGGCATCCATGCGTTGGCTGGATATGCAGTGGCAGCCAGTGTGGGCCAAGGTGGGGTTCTGGAAGTAGCTGGGGAGCCGGCTTTTCGCCCCATTCTCGACAAAGTCGTCCACGGGAGTTTGGGAGAGAATATGTGGCACGGTGCGGCCTGCGGTATGATTTGCCTTCAGATTGGGATTTGGCAACGTTGCCAAATAGGTCGTTTGTTTCACGAAGATGGTCAAGATGCTCAAGTAATTGATTTGACCATCTTGCCCCGTTGACCGGTGGTGAAGCTTCGCCGGCAGTTGAGAGGAGCGAGAAGGGGGGCGCGTTTGTGCAGTGCGATTCAGGTCAACTTCGCAGATCGTGAACGGGGATGCGGCGAGCCTGTGTTGCCAAGGCCTTTCGACGGGTTGGAGCTGCAGGCTGGCGAGGTCGACGATATCTGTGCGAGTTACGGTTGCGGCTGCATCCGCGGGCAACGGTGATGGCGTGTGAGGCGAGGGTGCATCGTTCATGATGGCTTGCCGCAGGATCATTGCTTGCTCCAGATTGAAAGGCTCCGCAGTGCTTCCGGCGCAGGAATCGGGCTGGGACGGTTGCGTTCATACGGCCGGTCTGGCATAAGAATGTTGTCTTAAGCCCGACAGTAATACGCTTGGGAGGCTCTGTCCATGGGGCTGGAGAATAAACATGTGGAAGAGCGGGTAGTAAACTCGTGATTACTCCCTAGTGTTCATGGATAACTGAGTAGTTAACGACGGTTTTTGGCAATCGATTTGGCGACTGTTCGGTATCCTACTGTCGCTCATTCCGGAGAGCCTGCCTAAGCATCTCAGCTAGCGTCGCTCCCTCGATGCTGCATGGCCTGCAGGGCGCCGGCAGCGGCGCCTATATAAAAGGTCAACCAAATCGCCGAGAACATCAAAATGCCGAGGTATCGAGAATCTCCGTCATGGGCTGCCATTCCCACCCACCCGTACAAGAACACAACTGTCGTGTAGAATCCCAGAATTTTCATTGCAATGCCTGTCGTTCCCGCCTTAAGTGACTTCTGCCAGGTCCATCTCGACCATTTTCCTCGCTGTGCGACTAAGGTGACCGTGATCCAACAAACCAGGGCGCCGATGTGCATGCCAAAGAACGCAGCTCCGTTTGTTTCTGCGGATATCAACGGTTTGCCCGTAATGCATGAAAGTTGAATCCACGCAGCGAGGAAAGCTCCCACTGCCGCAACGCAGAAGACGGCAGCGGCTAATACTTCACGGGCACCCCATGTTTCGGTTTCGTATAATCGTGAGCCCTCAAGCTCCGGCACGCGAAGCGAAGGCGTTGCCAGAATTGGCGTCTCCTGCCATACCGAACGGGTTACATCAGCCGGATCAACCCGCACGTCCACAAATGTGTCGCGCAGCGCCCGCGCCCAGGCATCCGCCTCATCCTCGTCCTCGAATCGTTTGCGGTACTCTCCACTTCCAAGTCGTGACCAGGAACTGTGTAGCTATAGGTAAGCAGGCCTTCCAAATAAGAAGGCCCGTCCTCTCCTTCATGTCGCCAGTCCGATACCTGCGCCCACACCACCCGCGCCTTGTGAATAGGCCATTCCGCCGACGCAACGATTACTGCGGCCTGCCGCCGGGCCGTCCACCATTTCCATCCCGCTGCTCCCACTCCATACAGCACAAAGAGTTTGAATATCAGCGGCAGGCGCATCAAGTCGGCAAGGAATTGGCGACCAAGCTGGGTTGGGCTCATTCGATGATAGTATTTCACCGCCGCAGAGGCACACCATAACCCTACAGCTGCCGTATGATCGCCTACACGGGGATAACTCCGAAAATGGAGTTCTGTCCGGATAGGCGACTATTCGGCCAGGTGGATCGTTCTTAGTCGTCAATGAGCGAGTGAGCATTATGCTCCAACCGAGCAGAGCCAGCCCTGTTGGCGAAAAACATGATCTACGATCACAAAGGCGTTTTCCATATTTCTGGTTACTCATATCTCAGGGAGTCCATCGGATTGACCTTTGAGGCCCGCCGCGCGGGAACAAAACTCGCCAAGAGAACGACAGAGGCCAGGAGAATAGATACGCTCGCCAGCGTTGCCACATCGAACGGCTTGACTCCATAGAGAAGGCTGGCGATTACCCGTGCAAGCAGCACTGCTCCAACTAAGCCGAGGCATATTCCGATGCTTACGAGCTTGGCCGCTTTGCCGAGGACAACTCGAAGGATAGCTCCGCGAGTGGCTCCGACCGCCATCCGAATGCCGAACTCGCGCGTGCGCTGGCTGACCACGTAGCTCATGACTCCGTAGAGTCCAATCGCAGAGACAAAGAGCGCGAGTAGCGCGAACAAGCCAAGAAGAGTCGTTCCGAAGCGCGACTCCCCTACGGAGCCGTAGACGATCTGCTTCATGGTTTCGACCTGGTCCATGGGTACGTTTGCATCGACATCGGCAACCGCTTTGCGGAGAGCACTCGTCACACTCGCTGGTTCCACGGACGTGCGGAGGACAATCACAGGGCGGGCTTCGACATTGGGAACCTGTCCATAGGGAACGTACATTTCAGGGTCGGGTTTGGCTCCCAGCCCTTCATGATGAACATCCCCCACCACACCGACGATGGTCCGCCACTCCCCGTTGTCAAACCGGACCCGCTGTCCCACCGGGTTCGCGGCACCCCAGAACCTGCGCGCCATCGATTCATTGACTGCCACAACCAACGGCCTATCCTCGGCGTCTCCGACCTCGAAACCACGTCCGCGCTCGATTGGAATTCCGATTGTTTCGAAATAGCCGGCACTGACCGGCCGGTATTTCGTGAGATCGTAGGCTCCGGCCGGCTTTAGCGGGCGCCCTTCGATATCGAAGGATCGCGAATTATCGACGCCGCTCAGTGGCAGATTCGAGGTGAAGGCGGCCGATTGCAGACCCGGAATCTCGCGTATGCGGTCGAGCAGCTTGCGCTGGAAGGCGGTGATCTCCCGATGCTGGCCCATCCCGTACTTGTACCCATTCGTATACCGCGGCGGTAGGGAAAGGCGAGCGGTGAGAATGTGCTCGGTTTGAAATCCGGGAGAAACACGCGTGAGCTTCCATAGACTTTTGGTCATCAAGCCTGCTCCGGTAAGGAGTACCAGCGCCACAGCGACCTGCCCGACAATAAGCGGACTCCGCATCGGGACTGGTCAGATACCACAGATCTTCCGCCTTGTTTCAACGAGTCATTGGCGCTGACCCGACGGGATTGATGCAAAGGAACCAGTCCGAAGACGATTCCCGTCAGGATGGAGAGCAGGCTGGTAAAGGTGAGCACCCGCCAGTCCACTGCGATCTCCGATGCTCGAGGCAAGTCTGCCGGCAAATGATGCACCACTGCAGGCACGGTCAGAAGTGCGAACGCCAATCCCAGCAAGCCGCCAATTACAGCGAGGACCATGCATTCCGTTATCAGTTGTCGAGCGATTCGCCTTCGGCTCGCGCCAAGAGCGACGCGCAGCGCAATCTCTTTCCGGCGTCCGGCCGCGCGGGTCAGCATCAGATTCGCGATATTCGCGCACGCGATCAATAACACCATGACAACAGCCGCCTGAAGCGTGATCATCGCGGTGCGAACTCCACCTACGACGTACTGACCCAACGGGACAGCCGTGATGCCTCTCCCTTTGTCTGCAGCCGGGTAAAGGCGCTGGAGGTTCGTGGCGACTTGGGTGAGGTCGGTCTGAGCCTGCTGCAACGAGATGCCGGGCTTGAGCCGGGCAAAAACGCAAAGCGGATGGGTACTACGCTGCCACTCCTCTGGTGGAGACGCAAGGGCCAATGGTGTCCACAGATCGAACCGGTTGCGGGATTGGTAGTCTGATGCCTTGCTTACAAAAGAGAAGTCGCGCGGAAGCACGCCGACGACGGTGTAATCGGCATCATTGAGGCGGACGACGCTCCCCACAATAGCCGTGCGACCACCAAAGAAGCGTTGCCAAGTGGAATAGCTCAGAACAACAACGTGATTGGAACCGGGGTGATCTTCTTCCGGAAGAAAGTCTCGGCCGACCACCATGTGAATTCCCAACAGCGAAAAGAAGTCATGACTCACCGCCGCGCCGGCCATGCGCCTAGCTTGGCCCGAGCCGTTGAGGATGAAATCCGGATATGGGTCAATTGCTGCCATCTTCTCAAAAGAATGGCTTTGTTCGCGCCAGTCGTAGAAGTTCGCGGGCGCTACCGTTCCGAGATTGCGATCGGTGAGTGACGACTCCCAAAGCATGAGCAGGCGATCTGGCTCAGGGTACGGTAGCGGCTTGAGAAGAACGCCATTGACGATAGTGAAAATGGCGGTATTTGCGCCAATGCCCAAGGCCAACGTGAGGACCACCACCGACGAGAAAGCCAGGTTCCTCGAAAGGGTCCGAACGGCGTATCGAATATCCTGCATCACGGTATCCATGGAAACTCCTGTTCTAATATCGCGAACATTCTGTTTCACTTGTTCCACGCCACCAAGTTCCCGGCGGGCCTCGCGAAGGGCCTCTTCCGGAGCCATCCCGCACCGCACCTTTTCCGCCGCCGTCATTTCGAGATAGCCGCGGACCTCTTCGTCAAGGTCGGCGTTTGCACTCTCCCGCTTGAAGATGTTTCGCCAGAAGGCGCGCAAATGATCTACCACAATCAGCCTCCTACGTCGCTCGCAAGGCGCTCGCCATCGCGATGGAGATTCGCTCCCATCGCTCTGACTCGGTGTGGAGCTGTCGCCTGCCGGTCTTGGTCAGACGATAAAACTTGGCACGCCGGTTGGTTTCCGATTCACCCCAGGAAGACGAGAGCCATCCCGCTTCCTCCATCCGGTGCAGAGCAGGAAATAACGAGCCGGCTTTGACCTCAAAGGTCCCATTCGTTATTTGTGCAATACGGCGCGAGACCCCCATGCCGTGCAACTCGTCGAGTGCAAGCGACTTCAAGATCAATAAATCGAGCGTTCCTTGCAGAAGATCGGACTGAGGTGACGCCATATGCTCTCCTATAGAGCGGCTATAAGAACATAGCAGTTCTCTTATAGACGGTCAATAGGAACTCCACGCCGACCAATTCTCGTCACTGTGCTCGTTGTCTTGCGAGGAGGTTTCCTAGAGGAACGGTTCGAGTCCACTCATTGAGCTGTCCAAATCGATCTATGTGTCCGGCAAGTGGCCGAATAACCGCTCAACCGGACACAACCCCAAAATCGGCCTATTTCCGTATCGGCCACAAACCTCCCAGAAACGCAGAGATCCCGCAGATTCCAACTCAATCAGCGCATTGCCTATTCCCGCCAACTAAGTCCCACGTTCCGGATTGCCTCTGACGAATTTTCTATGGCAAACTCGCGGTACCTGATTTAGTGCCGCTCTCGCCAGCTAGGAATCGAGCTTCTTCTGCGGAAATCTCAGCGGCTTTGCCGCCACCCGCGCCTCCGTGCCGCACAAAGGTGGCGACTGTGTATCGAGCTTTCAGGCTCCCATCGAAGATAAGCCCAGCGAACCATCCATCCTGGTCTTCGAAAGGAGCCCCGGCCACGCCCCCGGTCCCGGTCTTCCCTCCGATGCTCCAGCCGGTACCTATCAGCGTGCCGGAAATTCCGCTTGCAGTACCCGCTTCACCGTATCCAGCAACGCGCTCATAAGCTGCTTCGCTGCAGTTTCGGCCATCATGCGTGTGGGGGCGCTGCACGACTCATTCCGTGTGCGGCTGTGACCGTCTTGCATACGCAAGGCTACAGGCGAACACGAGAGACCATCATGGCCGACCGCCTGGAAGAATCGGGAAACCTGTAGCGCTGAGATTGTCATATGGCTCTCACCGATCGACAACGCGGAGCTCCATTCCTCATCGTTCAGACCACTCAGGGATGCTTCGGCGGCCGCGGCGCCAACTGTTCCTCCACTGAGGATCAACATCCGCCCAAAATGATTATTTCCCCTGTTGAAGCCATATCGACGCAAATCGGCAAGCACACTTCTGTCCCGACGGCTTTGCGTAAGGCAATTGCCATTTGTTTTCCGGCCGAATCGCTTCCTCCGACGAGGATTTCATGGACGTTCACGCTTTTGCGGTATGCGGGGTTCACCGCATTCTCCGATCCATGAAGACTTTCAAACTTCAGGTCAGGCTCGTTGTGGTCCCACCAGGATGCCGCAAGAAAAACTTTCGACAAGGATAGGGGCAGCACAGGAGGGGAAACATCCAGCTTGGCTCGTTCGGGGGCGCGAAGAGAACGAGAGCTCCTGTGCTCACATCCTGCACTACAGAAACGGCCTCCAGATGGCGGCTTTTGATCAGATTGCCGGCAAAGGCATTTGCAGGCTCGCACACCGAACGTTGAGCCAGAGCGTCGCTGCATCGACCTGCGCCAAACATTCCATGAGCTGAACAGGCGAAGGCACATACCAGCATCGACTTAGTTCGGATCCATTTGGGGATCATAAGAGGCTTTTCACCGGCTGCAGTCGTTCGGGATTGTTGCGATTCATGCTCAGCCAGTGTAGCCGATCTAGGGCACCTCCCCGAAGCGTCCGGACGGCCGGCGACTTTGAAATCGGTTGTTATTCCAAAGGCTCGGATAGCGCGAAAATCGCCGATTTAATCACCGAACGAGCCAGGCGGCGCGATTGGAGGGTCCCTGCTGCTTGGGACTCTGGGTGGTTACCGCCAATCAGGATGTAGCTCCAAAACTGCGTCACTCCGAGTTGGCGACGATAGGTCTGAAACGCCACACGACTGGCCAAACGGTTTGCGGATTGGATTGTCATTCTGTACAGGTGGTCGCCAGGGGCCCTGCAGGGCCTTTCCTACTCCGTCCGAAGTGCTTGCATGGGATCGATGGAGGCGGCGCGACGAGCGGGAATAATGGCCGCGATCAAGCCGGAGACCGCGAGCAAAGCACAGACGGACAGGATTGTAATTGGGTCGTGCCGGCCGACACCAAAGAGAAATGCCTGAATGGCGCGCGTGGCGAACCACGAGGCAACGAGCCCGGAGACGAGACCCAGCGCAAGCAGGAGCGCGGCTTTCTTGAGCACAAGCAGCATCACGTCGCCACGCTGCGCGCCGAGGGCCATGCGGATGCCGACTTCGCGCGTGCGGCGGCTGACGGAGTAGGCCATGAGGCCATAGAGGCCGACCAGCGCGAGGAACAGAGCGATGGCGGCGAAGACCGTGAGCAGCGAGGTTTGGAAGCGGCGCTGCGCGCTGGCTGCAGACTCCAAGTTCGCCCATGGTTTGAATGTCGCCGGCGGCGAGGTTGGGATCGAGGGAGTGAAGAATGGTGCGAATGTCGGCTGCGAGGGATTTGCCGGAAGCGAGGAGCGGACGGCGATGTATCCACCGCCGAATTCCATGTCGGGATGATAGATCTGCGGCTCGGCGGGTTCTTCCAGGCTGGTGTGACGCACGTCGCCGATGACTCCGACGACGGTGCTCCATTGAGTGTGGTCATCCTGTCTGCTGACGCGGCCACCGATGGGGTTGCGATTGGCAAAATATTTTCTGGCGAAACTCTGATTGATGATGATGGCGTGCGAGTCGGGTTTCTCGTCGGCGGTGAACAGCCGCCCGGCAATAAGTGGAATTCTCATCGCTCGAAAATAATCGGGCGTCGCCCAGCGCGCTTCGGCCAATTGACTTTTTTGGTTTGGATAGCCGTCCACCGCGAACATTCTCAGGTCTTCGGAATTGCTGAGCGGCAGGTTGCTGATGGCTCCCACTGCCTCTACGCCGGGCAAGCGCTTGCAATCTTGCGAAGAGATTTCGGAAGAATTCGACACGCCTGTGCGGTGGCTATAGCGCGGATCGAGCCCGATGTTCAGAGTGACGGTGGATTGCGAGAAACCGGTGTCGACCGACTCGACATTGATGTAGCTGCGAATGAGCAGGCCCGCTGAAGCCAGCAGCACGACGACGAGCGCGGATTCGATGACGATGAGAGTACTTTGCACGCGGGTATGCGCGCCGGCGACGCTGCGGCTGCCGGCGGCGGCGAGGAAGTCGGTGAGGTTGATGCGCGAGACAGCCAGTGCGGGGAAGACGCCGGTGAGCACGCTGGTAAGCAGCGAGACGGCGACGGTGAAGAGCAGCACGCGCATATCGAGCGAGGCCTCATTGAGGCGTGGGATGTTGCCAGGATTGAGGAGCGGAAGGATGCGCAGAAAGATGAATGCGCAGGCGATGCCGATGCTCCGGCGGCGAGGCCGATAAGCAGAGCCTCCGTGAGCAGCTGGCGAACAATGCGACTGCGTCCCGCTCCGAGCGCGACGCGAACGCCCAACTCGCGCATGCGGCCGGCGGCGCGGGCCAGCAGCAGATTGGCGGCGTTGCCGCAGGCGATCAGAAGCACGATGGACACGGCGCAGAGCAGCAGCCAAAGCAGAGAACGAACGTGGCCCACGGTGCTGTCAACGAAGTTCTTCACAGAGCGCCCCAGCCGTGCATCTGCGGGGTGGAGCTTGTCGAGCCGCGTCATGATGGTGGCCATCTCCGCCTGCGCCTGGGCGATGGAGACGCCGGGCTTGAGGCGGGCGACGGCATTTCCGCTCGCATTGTCACGGTCGGCCATTTGATGCGGAGTAAGGGCCAGCGGGATCCAGACCTGCGTTGTCTTGTATTGCGATTCTCCATAGGGCAGATCGGTACTGTGCGGATACTCGAACCCCTGCGGCATGACGCCGACGATTTGGTAATTTTTGCCGTCGAGCAACAGCGAGCGATGGAGAACGTCAGCGGCCGACCCGAACATGGACTGCCAGAGCGCGTGGCTGATGACGGCGACTTTTTCGTGGCCCGGTTGGTTGTCATCGGGAGTGATGTCCCTGCCGAGTTCGGGAGCGGATTGAAAAGTTCGAAAGAAATCGCCATCGACACGCGCCGCGCTGACGCGTTCCGCCGCGCCCTGCGAAGCCAGACTGAAGACAGACTGATCGAAGGCGGTCATGTCCTGAAAGGAGTGGCTGTCGCTGCTTCAGGTCGTAGAAATCGGCGTAGGCGGGGCCGAAGACTTCGGCCGGCAGTTTGAATTGCGGATTGGGCGTGTAGAGATAGACGAGCCGGCCTGGATCACCGTACGGCAAGGAGCGGATGAGCACCGCATTCACCAGGCTGAAGATGGCCGTGCATGCGCCAATGCCGAGGGCAAGCGTGAGCACGGCGGTTATGGTGAAGCCGGGGCTCTTGCTCAATGTGCGCAGGCCATAGCGCAGGTCCTGCATGGTCTGTTGGACCCACAAAAGAGAGCGCTCGTCGCGATGTGCCTGTTTTGCCTGCTCCACGCCGCCGTAAGCACGTCGCGCGGCTAGCCGTGCTTCTTCAGGCGACATGCCGCGGCGTTCGAAGTCGTCGGCGAGGAGGGTGAGGTGCGATGCGACTTCGCGCGCAAGGTCCTCTTCGGCGCGCTTGTTGGCGAGCAGACTGCGGAGCGGGCGATGATTCTTCTCCAATGCGCCATGGTTACTGTTCCTCCGCGAGCAGCTTTTCAACCACGCCGGCCATCTGGCGCCAGCGTTCGGTTTCTTCATTGAGCGCCTTCAACCCCGCCCGGGTGATGGTGTAATACTTCGCTTCGCGACCGTTTTCCGTCTTGCCCCAGGAGCCACGGGTCCAGCCGTGCTGTTCAATCCGGACGAGAGCCGGATAGATGGTGCCTTGGTTGAGATTCAAGGCGTCCTCCGAGACCTGCTGGAGCCTGCTCGCGATGCCATAGGCATGCTGCGGGCCCATCGTGGCAAGGGTGCGGAGGATCATGAGGTCGAGAGTGCCTTGCAGGATCTGGATGGGCATTTTCTTCACTTGGCATTCAAGTGAACATTGTCATCACTTGGATGTCAAGTGGAAACCGCAGGACGAGATTCTTGGTGCGGACAACGCCGTCGAACGGGGAGGAAGTGTCGGCTTCCGCGTTGCCACTCAGAATCTTACGTTCTG
>CAWHOK010000005.1:0-888149 GCA_963830995.1 uncultured Alphaproteobacteria bacterium
AGCGAACTATTGTAGAAGAAATCATAATATTTATAGCCGGTCGGCAGGACATGCGTGACTTCGTCATGACCCGTCAGCAATAACTTGAGTGTGCTTCCGTTGCCCGAGGTATTGGAGCCATAAACGCTCCACGCTTCTTTCTGCGTGTCGCTGCCCATCGCGAAGAGGAAGGTGGTCAGCCCCTGCGCCAAGGCGTCGCCGACGTAAATCTGGATGAAATGCGTTCCGTATATTTCGCCATCGCCCGTAGGATCGCTGGCTATCCCCAGACCCTTCTCGTCACCGGCCAGACTTTTTCCGTACAGCTTCTCGGAGGTCCAGGTGCTGTGGCTGGTAAAGCTACTTACGGTCGTATTCGTAATGCCTGAATTGTAATAGGCATTCGCTTTAATGTCGTACGTGCCAGACAGGTATTTCTGGCAAAGGCTCGCGGCGCCGCAGCTGCTATTTGAATTGATCGTGCCGGTGGGCAACGCCAGATTCCAGGTGACATATGTCGCCTGCGCCGGTGTCCACCCCGATACTGCACTCAAAATGATCAATGCAGCTGTCAGCGCTATCTGCCGAACAACTTTTCTCATAACGAAAACCACTCAAGCGCCACGGTTGGATGCTAGCAGACTGAGTTCACTCTCAACACAATAGCGAAAAATGACTTGGGTTTCAGGGGGTTAACAATGACCTGCAGCGGCACTGTAAGCATTGTGAAGCCTAGTGCCTGCTGCACTGCGGGGGGCTAGCCGCTACCAAGTGGCTGTACGAACATTCTGAGCTTATACGACATTACTGGTTCGAAATGGCCTTCGTTCTCCCTTCTGATCTCTCCGCCAACCAAACTGCCATCTGGCTCGACCAGCAGTTGTTTGCTGGCAAGCCGATCTACAACACAGGTCAATTTCTTGAGATCCGCGGCAATCTTACGGGTCGGTCTATTCGAGAAAGCGTTGCGAGAAACGATTGCGGAAAGCCCCGGTCTCGGGCTACCGCAGCATTTACGTCGGGCGCCGCTTAATCTTTCGGTCCTTTGATCTTCGCAAGAAAAAATCCGCGCGCGCAGCCGATGCAGTGGATGCGGACGGAAATGGGCCGCCCGATATCGTTGGATGATTTCCGCGCTGTTTCGTTTTGCGCTGATCCGCCTCGCCGACGATCGAACGCTGTGGTTTCAGAAATATCATCACATCATCATCGACGCGACAGGCCGCCGATTGCTCAGCGAGCGTACCGCGCGTCGTTATCGCGCGTTGCGGTTTGATGAACCGCTAGCTGCACTTGACGCGAGCACGCCGCAAGAGCTGTTGGAGACCGAGCGTCGCTATACGAGCTCAGCCATCCATGAGGCGGACCGCAGTTATCGGCTGGAGCAATTCGCTCAATGGCCGGGGCCCCTTCTCGATGTCGACCGGCGAAACACCGAACGGGCCAAGTCTGGAATTCACGGTCGTATTCGTTTCGAGCTGAAACGCGACGCTTTCGCGCGCTTGGAGATAGCGGCGCGAAACGTGGAGTCATCGGTATTCCGTGTCCTCATTGCGTTGAGCTACGTCGCCTTCGCGCGTCTGTACGATCGTTACGACCTTGTATTGGGTCTCGAGCTTGCGAACCGTCCCGACGAAAGAGCGAAGCAAACGGTTGGCCTACTGGCGGGGCCTACGCCGATGCTTCTGACGCTCGATCCCACAACGACGATTGCAGATGCTGTTCGACAAATTGATGCAATCAGGGCACGAAACTATCCGCACCGGCACTTCCCGGTCCAGGAACTGGCCCGCGAGCTTGGAGCCACGCGAAAAGGCCATCACGGTCTGTTTGATGTCATCATCAACTACATTCCGGCTGATTATGATTTCGCGTTTGAGAAACTTCCTGTCGAGCTGACCAATCTATCTTACGGCTTCGCAGACCGTGGGCGGTTACGATCGCTGACACCGGGCTGGCGCGTCATCTAGCCGTAACCGTCGACACCGATCCCGGGCTGATCTCTGCTGAAATGGCGGCGCGCCTCGCGTCAAGTCTAGAGACATTCTGCTACGAGGCTTGGATGATCAGACGTGTTCTTTGGCCTCGTTGCCCGTCATGTCTCGCGGAACCCGCGACCAGGTCTTGACGCTCGGCGTCGGCGAGATCGTCACACTGGCGGAAAATGCAACGCTTGTTTCGCTTTGCGCCGCGCAGGCTGAGCGGTCGCCGGACGCCATCGCGCTGATTTCCGGCGAGCAGCAATTAAGCTACGCCGAAATTCATGATCGTGCTTTGCGCTTAGCACGGCGGCTGGCGGCGCTTGGTGTCAGGCCCGGCGTCGTTGTCGGCATCGCACTGCCCCGCACGCCTGCGCTGGTAGTCGCCGTTCTGGCCGTTCACAAAGCAGGGGGTGCCTACCTCGCCCTCGATCCAGCTTATCCCGCCGAACGGATTCACTTCATCGTGGCGGACGCCGAAACCCTCTCATTGTAACCAATGCCGCGATCGCCCCCACCTTTGCCGACAGCGGCGCCATTCTAGTGCTCGAGGAGGTGGCTGCCGGCGATGGGGCCGAGCAGGTCGAATTCGAGGCGGCAGCCCCCAGCGATCTTGCATATGTGCTGTACACGTCCGGGTCTACGGGTCGTCCAAAGGCTACCGGGATTGAGCATCGCAATCTGGTCAACCTGGTGTCGTGGGGCCACTCGCTCGTTTCGGGTGAAGAGCTGCACGGAATACTGTTTTCCACTTCGCTCAATTTCGATCTCTCAGCCTTCGAGATGTTTCTACCGCTGGTCTTTGGCGGTTGCATCATCTTGGTGGAAAATCTCCTCACGCTGCCCTTATCTCCACAGCGCGACAAAGTCCGCCTTATCAACAGCGGTCCCTCATTACTCGAAGAATTGCTTCGTAGGAGCACCGTGCCCTCAGGGGTCACAACCATTCTTCTGGCCGGCGAGAGGCTCACGCGGGCAACTCGCCAACGCTGTGTTCGAGGCCGTCCCCGGGGTGAGACTGCTCAATTGTTACGGCCCAACCGAGACCACAGTTTATTCGACTGGGGCCAAGGTCGAACCGGCTGATAGTTTTGAGCCGTCGATCGGTCGGGCGATCTGGAACACCACGCTCTATGTCCTCGATAGCGGGCGCGACTTGGTGCCGCCGGGAGCCCAAGGTGAATTGTTTATCGGTGGCGCAGGAGTCGGAGAGGGCTATCTCGGCCGCCCCGATTTGACCGCCGAACGTTTCATCGCCAATCCATTCGGTCTGGATCGAATTTATCGGACTGGCGACCGCGTGCGCTGGCGAGCGAATGGCGAGCTGGAATACCTGGGCAGGGTCGACCATCAGATCAAGATCCACGGCATTCGGGTTGAGCCAGGCGAGATCGAAGCAACGCTATTGTTACTTCCGGGCATAGCCGCCGGCGTTGTTGAACTCCGCTCCGATAGTGGCGTTCCCCGTCTGGTTGCCTATCTCCTGAAGTCACCCGACGGAAAGCTAACGACGGCGGATGTGCGTGCGGCCCTGGAACGGCAATTGCCGCGCAACATGGTGCCAACACACTTTGTCTGGTTAGACACGTTGCCGCTAACGCCCAACGGCAAGCTTGACCGCAAGGCGTTGCCAGCGCCAAGGCGTGAAGAGAATCAGCCTCTAGTCAACCGTCCCCCACAAACGGAACTAGAGCGGGAAATCGCCAAAATTTGGCAGGACTTATTGCAGGTATCTTCGATCGGCGTGCAATCGGAATTTTTCGATCTCGGAGGCGATTCCCTGGCTCTCGTCAGCCTTTTCGCGAGCATCGAAGCAAAGTTCGGTCGTTCCCTCACCGTGGACGTGCTTGCGGGCGGCCTAACAATCGCCGGTCTTGCACAAGCACTTTCAGAAGACAAAGTGACTTATGGGAAGTCGGATCTGATGGTCGCACTCCAACCACACGGCGACCTTCCGCCGTTTTTTTGTCTGCATGGCGTTGGTGGTGACGTCCTACATTTGTACAACCTTGCAATGCAAATGGGCTCGCGTCGGCCTTTTCTTGGCGTTCGGCGGGACCCAAATGCTCCACTCACCGACACCCTGCCGCAGATCGCTGCACGTTACGTTGAGGCAATTTTAGCTCAGCAACCGTCCGGGCCGTATTATCTGGGCGGTCACTCCTTCGGTGCAACGGCCGCCTATGAGGTGGCTCGCCAACTCGTAGAACAGGGCCATGAAATCGGCTTGCTCGTCATTATCGACCAGCGCAGGCCGGGGTGGCGGCTCACCTTCGGCAAGGCGCTTCCGGTGATGCACCGGATCCTAGGCGCAATCCCGCAGCGTATGCGCGACGAGTGGGTCCATGCTCCACAGCGCGACCAGTTGCGACATTTTTCGCGATTGGCGGTGCGATGGTCTAAGGCGGTGTTTGGCTATCGGGAACGCGCAGCTTCTATGTTCCATCTTCGCGGCGATGAAAAAGAGTTAATCGGGCGGTATGACGCTCACCTTCGCGCCATCCGCTCTTATCAAGCTGGCCAATTACGGGCGTCCTTGACCCTGATACGCGCTGAAATCCAACTGTTGTCCCATCTAGCCTTGGACTCTACGTTAGGCTGGAAGGACTTCGTCGAAGGTGAGGTGCGCGTACGTATCGTGCCGGGCGATCACCACACCATGGCGACGGAACCGTTGGTAAGGCAGCTTGCCAAGGCATTGTCAGACGAACTTGATGCGGCTCAAGGCCTCAGCGCCATGCCTGTTACCTAATCAGCCGAAAAATAATGAACTCGTACGAAGTCATATGTCTTTTAACATATCGCTCAACACGGCGCGTCTTGACACTAAACCCTTCAGCCAGCATGAACTGCCGCGTGGCGTACTGTGGGAGATAAACTGAAATGCTAAGAAAATCACTATTGGGGGCATTCGCAGCTGCAGCCATTTCCGTGGCCGGTTCGCTGCCTTCACATGCCGCGACGTTTGGAACGTACGGCGATACTTTCAACAACGGAACTTCGTTCGATCTGACGTCATATGCCGCGACGGGGAAGGGTTACAGCGGCATGTACATCATTCCGGGTGCCGCTTTAACGCTGAGCGGCATCACGCAGCTATCGGCCGACTACAACATGCTGGCCGGGACATTCGCCGGCGGCGCTCCGCGTTTCGGCATTGCCGACAACGCGGACAATCAAGTCTGGGCATATTGGGGTACTCCAATCGGCGGGGGCAGTTTCGCTAATCCAAATCCGGACGGCACGTGGGGCAATACCGGTAACTTGGCCGGGTCGACTGACGTGCGTTTTTATAGCAACGGGTTTGGTGGATACACCTCTACCTACCCTGGAGATACGTGGGCACAACTACTCGCCAACGTCGGACTGACCTCCGTTGCTTATGTCGTGCTTGACCTCGACGCTGGGTTTGCCGGCGACCAGCACATGTTGGTCAATAACTTCACCGTCAACGGCGATGTGTTTGCAGCCGCCGCACCGACACCGCTCCCCGCGGCTCTGCCGCTGTTCGCCAGCGGGCTTGGCGCGATGGGCGTGCTCGGTTGGCGCCGGAAGCGCAAGAAGGCTGCCGCTCGCGCGGCCGCCTAATTAAAACCACCTGATTGAGTTGGGAGAGACCGCCGTCAAAGGCGGTCTCTTTTTTTGCGTAGCTCCAGTTCTGCCTCGCCGCGTACATATGGCTCAGGTGTGCAAACAAACATCATTAACTGATGCTTAATTCATTTGCCGCAGTTTTACGCATTCGGTTTTATCCGACCCCCATAGTGTCGGAACTCGCAAGCGCACCTTGAAATTCGTTGCCTCCTTGTCGCCGGGAAATAAATTTTATGCTTGGCGCCCTCGTTCGCTTCGTTAGTGAATATCCTCACGTCCTCATTGGCTTTTCAATATTCACGATTCTGCTTGCGGTCATACTTTATGTTCGCCGCTCCGCTCGAGCGGACCGCATCCTCACGCTGTATGCCTCGATGCTCAACAACATGTCCCAAGGGATATGTATGTTCGACGGCGAGCGGCGGCTCATGTTCTGCAACAACCGCTATCTCGAATTGTATGGCATAGAGCATGAGGGAGTCCGGCCGGGCTATACGCTCCGCCAGATTATCGACCTGCGGTATAAAGTCGGCAGCAGCCCGAAGATGAGCAAGGAGGAATACGTCAGCTGGCGTGACTCCATCAAAGTTTCCGACAAGCCGTCAGAAACCATTGTCGAACTGTTGAATGGCTGCATTTTCGAAATTCGCCATCATCCGATGCAAGATGGCGGTTGGGTCGCGACCCACGAAGACATCACGCAACGGCAACTTGCCGAGCGGCAGCGCACCAGCATGGTTGAACAAGAAAAACGCCGGTTGGCTATTGATGATGCAATCGTGTCATTCCGTGAGAGTGTCGAGACCGTTTTAAAAACGGTTGGCGACAGCTCATCGACCATGAAGTCAACTGCAATGTCGATGTCGTCATCCTCACATCAGACCGCGCAACGAACGGCAAGTGCCGTTGAGACCTCGAACAGCGCTGCGGTCAGTGTTGAGGCGGCTGCGACGTCCGCGCGAGCGTTGTCGGCATCGACCCAATCCATCAGCCAACAACTGCACGCAACGAATGGTCTGGTCGAGATAGCCGTAAAGGAAGCTAATACGGCAAATGTTGAAATATCTGATTTGGCCCAGTCTGCCGGAAAAATCGGCGACATCGTCAAAACCATTCATGCGATCGCTGAGCAAACCAACCTCTTGGCGCTCAATGCAACAATAGAAGCGGCCCGGGCAGGGCAGGCCGGTAAGGGCTTTGCCGTAGTGGCATCAGAAGTAAAGTCGCTCGCTGTCCAAACCGCTCAGGCAACTGAACAAATCGCATCTCAGATATCCGCTGCACAAATGTCAGCTACCGCCGCGGTCAATGCCATTCATCGGAATGCCAATCGCATGGACGAGATAAACCGACATACGTCGGCGGTCGCGACTTGCGTGGAACAGCAGGATGTCGCGACCAAGGATATTTCTTTTAATGTTGCCAATGCCACAACCGGAACTCGGGATGTTCGTGCGACCCTGGACCAGGTAGATCGCGCTGTTGCCGAGACCTCAAATGCTGCGAAGACCGTACTCGCCGCGTCGGAATCCGTTGAGGCGGCCGCCAATGAATTGAGGGAAAAAGTGGTGGGATTTCTTCAGAAAGTTGCGGTCTGACGAGGGGGGAACGTATAAGGGTCTCGGGCGACGACTTATCAGAGTCCCGCTACTCCGAAAGCGGCCGCATTGCTGCAACACTGCGAACGACGCGATGTGCCAATCGCGACCAACCTATCCAGGCAACAGTACAAAAAGAGAAAGACCGCCAACGCGGCGGTCTTTCCAAATTAATTCTACTGAGTTAGGCAGCGATTGCTTTGCGCTTCTTGCGCCAACCGATGAAGCCCATCGCACCCAAACCGGACGCGAATAGCGGAAGGGCCGCTGGAAGCGGGGTTGCCGAAACGTCCGCGAGCACGACTTCACCCAGACGGGTGTTCACATCATAAAAAGTCGAACCACCCGCTACCGAGTAGCCCAAGCTCTGCGAGAGCCGCAGCGTAATGATGTCTCCATTTTGCGCATAAGTCGTATTCGCTAAGCCCGTCAGGCCGCCTTCGAAGTAAGAGTTCGGGATCGCGAATTCGATATTATTGCCGACGGCTACGAACTGAGTGGCAGGGGCCGGAACCGACCCACCGGCGCCCGGAGTGAAAGCATCGGGATTTGCGCTGCCGAGCTCAAAGCCAAAAATCGAGCCGTTGACTTGATCGTGGTTGAGCCCAAAATAAAGGTTAGCAAACGGCAGAGAAGTACCGGGCCCGCCCTGCAAGAAGCCGTACAAAGTGCCAGCTTGATCGGTCAGATAGATGTTGTAGCCGACCGTGTTTGATGCATTGGTCGCACTTTGAAAGTTACCTGTTGGTGCTGCCGGATCGTAAATTACCGTCGATTGCGAAGCCCCGTAACCGGCATCCAACACACCATCAACGACAATTGCATTGGCCGTTGAAATCGTTCCGAAAAGCGCAGCCCCGATTAAGGCCGCAGCTCCCACGTTGTTTCTGTTGAACATTTTGCGTCCCTAGCAATTTCTTCATCGCCACAAGGCCACTAACCCCAAAGTGGAAGCATGTGTCAACGATGTATGGTTGCACGCGGTCGCATTGCGTCGTGTGACCCTAAATTTAGACGCTTTTATGCTAAGCCCTTAAAGCTCGGGTGCCGCAGCTTCCAACGATGGCTGTGTGGTCGATCAGCGAAATGAAGCGGGAGCAGGGGTCACTTCATTCTGAGTGACTTGGGTCTAGTTCGAAGTAAATTGAATGGTGCCGAACATCTGGCGCACCACGGCTTCCTCTTTGGGGTCAGAAATCGTTCCCATGATGGTCAAGCTCGACGAACCGCGACCGGATTGACCGAGGTTGGGGACATGCAATCCTACCAATTCAATGCGTCGGTCCAACGACGTCCCGCGCACCACGAGGGCCGCTTTGCCATCGATGGTTGCGTTTTTCGCGGAGTATGCAGAGAAGCGGCTTTTGTCCGTGAGTGGGTCGGAGAACGCGCCATAGTCCAGTTGAAGCTCGAAACCGGGACCGGCCAGCGTTCCAACAAATGAATCCGCACCTTGTGCGGTTTGAAAGTACGTACCGGGAGGAGCGGCGAGTGTCAGCACCGGTCCGGCTGTGATTTTGATCCAATCTTTCGGAATGACGGCTTGTGTCTTAGCCGGAGCGATCCCGGCGCTGAGGGCAACCAGCCCAAGCGACGCCAGGATCATCCGTCTCCGGCTACTCGACATCAACCTCGCTCTAAGTGGCTTAGCCCTTTTGCGAACCAGCCTTGGCTTTGCGTCGCTTCAGCACAAACCCACCGACACCTAATCCGAGAGTCATCATGCCCCACGCGGCCGGTAGTGGCGTGCTGGCGGCGATCAGGATCGGACGGATGTTGATGAAGTAATCATTGTCGCCGTTGGGGTCGACCTGAAACAGCGCGCTTCCCAAAATCGTTGTAAATTGGGACGAGGTCAGCGTTGTCCCTCCCAACAGCACCGGATTTATTAAGTTGGTGGGATCGGCGACGTGGTCGAGACCCAGATTATGACCGAGCTCGTGTCCGAGATCTATTTCGTTGGTATCGGTCGCTGCGTAGGACGATTTGACTACCAGATCATGGCCAGGCCGGTTGGCGCAGCCGACGATATTGGGTCCTGACCCGGAGCCGCAGGCTGTGATGCTATCGACAAAGAACGCGTCGACAATCTTGGATGCCGCGTCGTCGGGGTTGGCTGCAAACATCGCGTCGATCAAAGCGTTTGAACTCAAATTGAGCCACGCGCTATTGTAGATTGTCGCCGAGGCTAAAATATTGATTGTGACGTGCCCGACCCCATTAGTATTCGCTTGAGAGTAGATCGTCTCAAGCGGTCCAGAGCTGATCGTTATGACAGCGGCCGAAGCCACATTGGTGCCAGGACCAAAACTGTGCCCGCCAAAAACGCCGGCAGCAGTAAATTTCTCATCCGCGAAAAATTGATATTCATCGCCCGCCTCATCCCCCTGAATGCCACACGGAAATTGTCCTTTTCCGGGGATCAGATGTCAACAAAATCTCCATAAAATTAGGTGCCAGAAGGGGTCCCGGGCTGAGGGAGGCCGAAAAGGGGCACTTTCCGGATGCGACTTCAAGAACTTCGCCATTGGCGGCTTGTGCGACGCTGGCGTCGGCATTACGCTGATGACGTCGCTATTGTTCGGGGGCGGAAATGAAGGGCTCGTTTCGTGCGGTATTGCTGGCCGGCGCAGCGATTGTCGGTCATTAGCAGTTCCGCTCAGGCGTTCTCGGTACAAGCGCCCTACATTACGGAAACCCAATTCGATTACACGGTTCATAACGTTTCAGGCAGCCTCTACGTATGGGGCTTTATCATCTCGCACCAACCTGGCGACGCTGCCTTCACCACGCAGCCAAATTGGTCGAGGGTAGATATCGCCGGTAGTTGCCTTGGATCGGACACTCAATGTTTCTTTTTCCATAGCAACACTGACATATCAGATCCGAGTTTTGACATCGGTCCGGGCACGACCAGCAGTTTGTTCTTCCACGGAGAGTTGACAGCGATTATTTGATCATGGCGACCGATAGCACTGGTCAAAACGAGGTCGATTTCAGCGGCTCGACGAGTACCACGCCATTGCCGGCTGCCTTGCCCTTGATGGGGAGCGTGCTGGGTGGGGGTAATTGGTTGGCCCGGCGCAGGAAATCCCGCCACGCTGAGGCGTCGAAAACTTCCTAAGTGCGTAGAAACATAGACTACGAACACGAGAGACCGCCGCGGGGCGGTTTTTCACTTTGGGCATCCCGAAATCGAAACTATTCGTTGCAGCTTCCCGGTGGGGAGCCGGTTGGCGCTGGCCTCCAATCCAGCTAGCGTTTGCAGAAGACTTCAATTGTTGCGCTGCAAAATAGTATGGAGGCGATTAGGAGCGTTGACGCCCTGTCCGCTTTGCAGGAAAATGCTTCCGTGGCGGGTAAGAGTAGTGATGGGGGTCCCATGAAATCGTCGAGAGCAGTTTTTTATCTAGCGGCGTGCTTGGGCGCTTTGATATCGGTCGCACCAGCCAATGCTATCCCAGCATTGCTAAGTGACCAGGTTCAAATTAACGCCGGACCTAATGCGGGTTCTTATTCTCTCGTTGAAGGTAGCGTGTTCGAAGGCCACGCGTTTTCGACCGGACTGGTCGTCAATGGCATCATCCTTAGCCCGAACGATGCGATCGGCTTAACCGAACCGGGTTTCCCGGACACCGTAAGCGATTGGGCTTGGGTTGATGGAAGCGGAATTATCAATCTCGCATCGGATGCTAACGGCGTCTTTTTTGCGGATGTGCCGGTGGCTTTGTTCCGAGTGATAAACTCGTTACCCGAGACAGGCGCCTTCCAGGATATCGGCGTCCTTTTTGGCTTAGCCGCGGATACTCTCTTGGTTCAAAGCGATGTGGAAACCACCCCGCTGCCAGCAGCCCTGCCGCTGTTCGCAGGCGGTTTGGGCGTCATCGGCTTGATGGCACGGCGCAGGAAGAAGCGTCCAGCGGGGCCTTAGAATGACAAAAGAGCGGTCGTTGTGGCCGCTCTTTCGTATTTGGGGCCTTGGTGTGTTGATAAGTCTGCGTAAGATGGAACTCTGAGGGGGAAGTTCCATGAGAAACCGCAGCTAGCCGCAAGATCTTCGTGGCTACCGACCAATTCATGCTATCTGAAGTTGTGGCTATAACAATGGGAGGCCTACCCGGCGTCAAAAGTCGGTAGGGGCAGGTAACCGTGAAAACTAAATTTCTTGGAATACTGACTATTGCTCTGCTGGCGGGGGTCGCAAGCTCGGCTCAAGCAGCAGTCATCGACAATACGTCTTTGGCGGCGCCGGGCCTTTATTACGGCGGCGGCAATCAGCCCAACAATTCCGGCTTTACCGTCAACACGGTGCCCGGAGTTGAACTCGGACTGGGCGTCAATCTTCGCAAAGGCAATGAGGTTGCCCCGACCGGCAACACTAGCATCTACAACGTGAGCACTGGCTTCTATACGACGCCCGCTGACTTCTGCACGGGCCTTTGCGCGAAGTGGAATATTCAGTTCTCGGTCAATCTGGCCGGTAGCGGTTTGAATCTGGGCCAGGTTGCAACCAACCTCAGCATTTTCAACGTTGGTACTGGACAGACGCTAAGCTTCAATCCGTTCACGGCCTTGCCGGACAATAGCGCGTTCGATGGCACCAACACCCGCAACGGCAATGTTCCGGGCAACCAAGCAACCATCAACGACGTTGGATTTCAAAACGGCGAAAATCTGCGGTTCTTTGTGCCGCCGTTTTCTCCGCCGAATCCGAACTTCAGCTTTGATCCGCTGGCGAATGATACCTACGTGATCACCCTGTCGCTCGCTGATGCCTCGATCGGCCTCAACATGTCGGTTGATGAAACAATCATCGCTGGTACGGGTGCCACCGCGACGCCGCTTCCCGCCGCACTCCCGTTGTTTGCAAGTGGTCTTGGTGTGGTCGGCTTTATCGCACGGCGCCGCAAGCGTAAGGCAACTATCGCCGCCTAACGCCTTTGCCTTCAGCTCTGCAAAAAAGACCGCCACGTTGGCGGTCTTTCCTTTTCTGCATTTGCGGATGACTGAGAGAGCTGCCGTCAGACGAGCGGCGAATTTTTCGACCCCTGTGGAGCCTTGATCGCGAGCCGAATGGGTGCGGTAAGGTTTCGTTAACCATAAGGCCGATAGAATCGACGGGCCGATTTCGCACTGCACATTCGGCACCCAGCACATTCTTCCTGAAAAGCAGTGCTGCAGCCTTCGGGCGCGGGTGGAAACAATGGACGATAGCCGGGACGCTTCCTTCGACGCGGCCCCACCGGAGCGTGACACGGAATTCTCGCGTCCGATCCCGAATACCGCGCCAGACCGAAACGCGCCGCCACGCACTGACGTTGGCACAATCGTTCTGCACTGGGCCACCGCAATCGCGTTTACCGTGAGCCTCTTTACCGGACTAAGGATCGCCGCCGATGGGCTCCACGCCGTGGTGTCCAAATGGCTGTCGCCGATTTTGCCGCAAGGCGAAATCTGGACATGGCACTTCTTCGCCGGCCTTACCCTATTTTTCTGCGGCTCTTCTTACTTGCTCTACATGGTGCGTAGCGGCCTCGCGCAACGAAACGCGCTGAAAAAAACCCGTCTGTTGGCGATGCCGGCCCCTCGCAAAATGAAGTGGGGCGCAGTCAACGTCATCTTGCATTGGCTCGTCTACGCGCTCGTTGTTTTCCTGACCTGCACCGGTGTCCTGCTTTATCTGGGATGGGGAGGCTGGTGGGTCTATCTGCACTCGACGGCCGCCTTCATCGGGCTTAGCTTATATTTTCGTCCATGTGACGTCCGCACTACTTCTACGGCGGATGGCAGCAACTGTTCCGCGTTTTTCGGCCGGCGAGGCTTGTCCTGACGCAAGCAGTGAAGCCGAAACCACTCTTGATCGGCGCGCTTTCCGGCGTGTTGTTTATTGCCTTTCTCGCCGCAACCGATTGGACAACGCGCGCCACACTTGTCGTCTCGCGGGTTGCCACACCGCCGAAACCTAGCGACTTACTTAAGGACCCTGCATGGGCGAAAGCGCGCCCCGTGAGGATTCTTACGCAACAGGGGGCCAATCTCGGCGGCACCGGTGAATCCACGGTTGAAGTGCGCGCCGTTCATGACGGCACAAAGATCTATTTTGCTTTCCGCTGGGAAGATCCGACGCAGTCAGTGCGACGCTTACCTTTAAGAAAAGAGGCGGACGGGTGGCATATCATCGGCAATAACCCGTTCATCGATGATGTGACTACCTTTTACGAAGATAAGTTTGCCGTCATCTTTTCGGAAACCGCGACGTTTGGTAACGGTGGCGTCGCTCATTTGGGCCCCAAACCGCTCGCCAACTATCCGGGATCGCGCAATGGCCGCGGCCTCCATTACACCGACGGCCACATGGTCGACATGTGGCAATGGAAAGCGTCGCGTGGCGGTTTGCTGGGAGAAGTCGATGATATGTACATCGGGCCGCCGCGCGAACCCACGGCGAACGAAGCCGCACTCATCAACCGTTACCAGGCGGGATACTGGGGCGATCCGGGGGATACGCCTTACACCTATAATTTCAAACTTCTGAAGCCGTCGGAATACACCGGCGGTGCTGTTCCTATTCTTCGGTTGCCGAAAGATTATGTGGCGATCAACAAGGGTATGGGACATTGGAATCCTATCCCGGGCGGAAGCGTCGATGAGGGTTCGAAATGGTGGATGTTCTTGGACGAGACCGTCCCCTATTCACCAGAAGACGATGCCAAGATTCCGATCGGTACCATCATCCCCGCGGTTTTGATCACCGGAAAGCATGAGGGCGACCGCTACGACGTTAAGGGCGCCGCTCATTGGGCGGACGGCCACTGGACGCTCGTGACCAGTCGCAATCTCAAAACCGGCAGTAAATATGACCAGGACTTCTATCCGGGGCGCGATCTCTACATGTGGGTTTCGGTGTTCGATCACACTCAGACTCGCCACACCCGCCATACCCGGCCGGTGCGCATTGTTGTGACCGAGTAACAACGCGAACACGTTGGCTGCAGAATTGGGGACGCTAATGAGCAGCGCGTGCAGCGTTATCATCAACGGGCACACTGTCAGCGCCAAGCCGGGTGAAACCCTGATCGATGCCGCACTTGGCGGCTGGATGATCATTCCCCACGATTGTCGTTCCGGACAGTGTGAGACGTGCCGGGTAACGGTCGTGGCCGGTAAGGTCGACGCCAACGGCACTGCCGTGGGTCGCACCGTTCTGGCTTGCCAGGCAACGGTTTCCGGAGACGCTCAGATCGCGTTCGACGTTATCTCGGCGCCGGTAAAATGTGGCGGGCTTATTTCCGAGATCAACCCACTGACACAAGATGTCGTCGAGGTGGTCATCGCCTTGCAATCGGCGTTCGAATATCGCCCGGGACAATATGTTCGCGCAAAATTTGCCGGTTTTCCCGCACGTGAATACAGCCCGAGTTGCCGACTCAATGGTGAATTAGACCAAGATGAGATCGTGCTTCATATTCGGCGTTTGCGGGGCGGGCTCATTTCCTCACAACTGGGCGCCACAATCTCCGTAGGCCACCGCGTTCAAATTGAAGGACCATTTGGCCAGGCCTATCTTCGCGACGGCGATGGCTCCCTGGTGCTGGTTGCTGGCGGGACCGGATGGGCTCCGATATGGGCGCTGGCGCGAGCGGCGCGCTTAAAACAACGCCAACGCCCTTTGCTCATCGTCGTAGGAAGTCGGGATCGAGAAAGCTTCTATATGGCGCCGGCGATCGAATGGCTGATCGATGATGGGGTCCGTGATGTCATTGCAACCCTAGAAGTCGGTGCCTCGCCTCCGGTTCTAGCGGGACGACCGACGCATTATTTGCCGCTGCTGGGCCCAGAGGACACGGTTTACGTTGCGGGTCCCGCCGGTCTGGTCGACGCCGTCAAACAGAAGGCGCGCTGGGACTCGGCGCGCTGCTACGCCGATCCGTTTTTGCCGAGCAATCAAACCCCCTCGCTGCTCGATCGGGTGATGCAGGTCTTGCGCAGCGGCCGACAACTCAAGTCAACCGTGTTTTCGCCGCGACCTATTACCGCGATACCCGTCCCAGGACCTTCTCCAATCGGTATCCGTCGTGGGCCGAGGGAGACCAAGGCGGCTGTCACGATTCCAAGAAGACCCGACGAAGCGGCGCGCGAGAAGAAGACCTAGCCTAGGCGTCAACTTGACGTGGTCGGGAGGCCGCTCTCTCGTACTAAGGCTTGACCGGAACGCTGCCGAGCGCCGCGATAACATCCTTGGATTTTGATGTTCCGACAAAATTGACAAAGTCACGGGCGTCAGGAGTTCAAAGTCTTTTCAGTGAAAATAAGTGCCAGTTCGACACTCGAAGGATAACTGTCATCGGTTGGATAGTGACCATCGATCTTGATAACCGTCAGGCCTTGCTCGAGCGATTTATGAAACGGTCCAAATCCAATAGCACCTGAAACCTCTCGCGTGGTATTGACTGCTTCCTGGGTCGTAGTGGCGGTTTTCGACTTCTCCGAAATTGCGAGATCCTTCCAGCCCGGCATTGACGCACGCAGGACGGTGAGCGTGCTGTCGGTATCTTCGCGACGAACCACTCTTATCCTCACGTCTTTGCCTCCGACCTCTTTCCAATTGGTGACGCGGCCTGCAAAAATATCCAGAAGCTGCGCGGAGGTGAGGGACGTCACGCCAGCGTCAGGATGCGTGAAAAAGCTTGCCGGAAGCCGCGCAATCGGGCGATAGACAATCCCGCTCGCAGTTTCTGTGTCGGTCAATTTCCGTGCAACGCGTCCCAGCACGGACTTACCCGAGCCGACCGCAGCAACGCCACCGCCGGATCCAATGCTTGGCGGGATCACAATATCGACTGACTTGTGCTGCTCGCTGAACGCGCTGCCAAGCGCGCGCAACACTTCCATTCCGTCGCCCGTACCAACAATGTCTAACTTGACCGGCTCTGCCCATGCCGTGCCGAGCGCACAATGAAACAGCCACGCAAAACCCAGGGCCTTTAAACTTACGCGCGCCATACTCAAGCCTTTCATGTCATTTCAGACCAATTTCCGCGCGAGGATAGGACCAATGAAATGAACCATCCGTTACGCACCGGTATGGTTTCTAATCCGTTTAAGTCACGTTAGGCGGCTCCCTCACATACGCCTTTTGTGAAGGAAATTTCTCAACCAAACGAGTTCGTATTTCCCCGCGTTCATACGATCTTTATTGAATAATCCGAACATCCGCCGCAGTTACCGGAACATCCGGATCCGGTTGGGATGGCGTAGTGTGTCAACATACAAATGATTTTTGAAAAACCGTTTTCAGGCGGCGGGTTTTGGCGTCGCTTTTTAGGTTTGCTGCGGACGCGCATGTTCCGCTCGCCATCGATCGGTACGCGGCTCGTCAGCATTGTACTTGCCACGGGTCTAATTGCGTTTGCCGCGATCGGGAGCATCGCCCTTATCCGTCTTGATCTCGGGCTGAAAGTTCAGGCGGATGCCTTTGGCGGCTGGTCCGAACGACAGCTTTCTGATCGGCTTGACGGCGAAGCGCAATTGGCGCGCGCGCGTCTTGAGGTTTTAGGGGCCGAGACGTCGCAGTATCTGCGGCAAGTTGCGGAACGTTCTGATGTTGCCAAGGCTGTCGCCTCGGCAAACGATATCACCATCAGAGAATTGCTCGTTCAGGTGCTGAAGACATCGGACATACGAGCTTTGATCGCTTTTGACGAAGGCGGCCGAGTGATTGGTGCCAATGCACCACCGGATCTCCTGGCCGTAAACGCCCAGATCCAGCCTTTGATTGGAGATGGTCTTCGACGCATTCTAAAGAATAACAGTCGTTCGCGCCCTCAAGGATATCTATCGGTTGACAGTCTGCCGTCCGGTCTATTGACGACATTAAAGTGGTCAACCGGGCTTACGATTGCCTACACAGCGATCGAGCCGGTCTTCGATGAATTTGGCGAATTGATTGGCGCACTGCTCGCCATTCGCCCACTCGCAAAGGCTGAGCCCACGCTTGAACACTTCTCCGCACTGTCGAATGCGGGAGTTGTCCTCCTGCAGGGCGGCGAGATCGTTTCAGCGGCGGGGCCGCAAGGCGTAAAATTTGCGGTGGCCGATTCCCATGAGCACGTTTTGGCCCGCTCCGATGACAACGCGCACGTAGCGCGCTGCGCCGGTTACGAACAATCCTTGAAGATTTGCACGTTTACCGATGCCTCGGTGCTCACGGCAACCCGCGACAAAATCTTTAAAATTGGCGCAGAGCAGACCCAGTCATTAATGAGACAATTTCTCATTTCGGCGGCGGCCACACTTGTTTTGCTGGTGATAGCCATCTTGTTTGGCGTCAGGCGCGCCATTCGAGGACTTTCGACGCTCGCCTCCGCGGCAAAAGCCGTCGCTGCCGGCGATGTCGACGTCCCATTTAACGCGCAAGGCGTTGGCGAAGTTTATAGCCTCAGCGTCGCCTTCGAACAGATGCTCGGCAATCTTCGCGCAAGCATGAAAAAAATCAGTCAGCTGGCGTTTTTCGACACCGTGACGGGTTTGTCCAACCGCGAGAAAATCAAGAACGACGCCGCTGAAATTATGCGCGGATCAACTTGCGGAACGCTGCTTTTCATCGATCTAGACGGGTTCAAATCGATCAATGACACTTTCGGTCATCGAACGGGTGATTTATTGCTGAAGAAAGTCGCGGGCCGCTTAAGCGAGCTGACTGCAAAATACGCCCGCTGTGAGTGCTGCCATGTCATCGACCGTTGCTCGCGTGGGCGGTGACGAGTTTGTCGTGCTGATGCCCGGCATGAAGGATAAGACAGTTGTCGCTGACATGGCAAAGCATTTGATCGCAGCTTTTGCGAGAGCCCTTCGAAGTTGGCGGTCCTCAATTGACGATTGGCGCAAGCATCGGCGCCACGTCTTATCCGGCGGATGGAAATACTTACGAGCAATTGCTCATCAATGCTGACTCTGGCGATGTATGCAGCAAAGGGGCGCGGCCGAAATACTTTTGCGATTTATACCGAAGAGATCGGCGAATTAGCCAAGGAACGAACCTTTCTTGAAAGCGAACTCAGGAACGCGCTCCGGACCGGCGAGCTTAGCGTGCATTACCAGCCCAAGGTCTCCTGCAAGGATAGTCGCATTTGTGGCGTAGAGGCTTTGGTTCGGTGGGTGCATCCCAAACTGGGGAATATCCCGCCGGACAAATTTATCGGAATTGCTGAAGAGGCCGGCCTCATTGGTGACCTAGGCCAATTTGTTTTTCGGCGGTCCCTTATGGAAATGGGGAAACTCATTGCGACCGGCTCGGATATCGTACTGAGCGTGAACGTCTCGGCGGTTGAGTTGGAAGATCCGCGCTTTTCGGCTCGTGCCTTAGGGGCACTCCAAGAGTTCGGCTTTCCAGCTGCCAATCTGGAGTTTGAGATTACCGAGTCGGTTGCGATGCGCGATCCGAAGGCGGTCTTCGAACGAATTGCAACTTTGCGAAACTGCGGCATCCGCTTTGCGGTTGATGATTTTGGCGCTGGTTATTCAAATCTAGCGATATTGGCGCGACTTCCGGTCGACACACTCAAGATAGATCGTTCCCTGATTACCAACATTTCAACGAGACGTGGAAAAGCAAGCGATCGTGCGAGTGACCTTAAGCCTCGCAAAACAATTTGGCTTTGAAACCGTGGCTGAAGGAGTTGAGACCGCTGAGGATTTCGAATTTGTCGCCGACGCGGGCGGCACAATGGTTCAAGGATTTTTCTTCAGCCCGGCTTTGCCCTATGAAGAGATCGCCGCCGTTCTGCAGCCTCATCGTCTCGGCGCGGTTGTGAAGGCTTGGCCGAATTTGACGGGAGCCGGACGGCCCCGGATTGCTGCTAGCAGCCGATAACTAGCCGGCTGAATAGCCTTTTTAGTCGCGCTGGCTGCAGCGTCCCGACTTACCTTGGTGCGAGGGCAGGCTCGGTCAGCGCCGAGCCGGATGAGGCGAGGTGGGTTTGCGCACTGGTCAATCTTGCAAGGAATGTAAGGGGCTGAAACCGTTGAGGTTTGAGGCCTTTTTGGCATTAATTGTGTATTAATTTCCCTTGCCCTCGATAAAGTTTACGTGATTAATATACGGCGGGGCGGCCTCCGAGTGGCAGAGGCGGGTCTCAGCATCGAAATAGGGATTAGTACGATGAGATTGACTTTCTCGCTCCTGGCGGGAGCCACCTTGCTGGCCTCGGCGTTCGCCGCGCCTGCACAAGCCATTACCGTCGATGGCGTGCTCGATGCTGGTTACGGCGCCTCGACAGCAACGGTCGGCTATGACTCGGCAGCTGATACCGGCAACTTTGGGTCACCTTCGAACGTTTCAAACGCCATTGGCTACAACGTATATCTGACTGATCAGGCCGGAACGCTTACGGCTTTTTGCAGGGCAATGGCCCGCCGCCGGGAAGCATCGCCGGACTATTTGCAAACGTTTATTTCGGGTTGAACCACTCTCCGTCAGGTTCGACCTTCGGTTTTGAGCTCGGGAACCACGACGCCTTTACTCCGGGAGCACCCGGTTCGGTCGCCGCCCCGGACGTCGTGATCGTTAGTGTGGGTAGTAACATCGAATTCTCGATACCGAACTCCTACTTTGAAGGCGCCCTGACGGGACTTTCCAATACGATCTACGCGGTCGCTGGAGACACGATTACATTCCGTCTGTCTCAGAGATTTGGAAATTCGGTAGCGGGCGGTTCCAGCTACGGAACTGCTCGCTTGGGCGAAGTAACTTTAAACGATGTGGCGGCTACCCCCTTGCCGGCAACTTTGCCGCTGTTCGCTGGTGGGCTGAGCGCGCTTGGTTCTTATCGGCTGGCGCAAGAAGCGCAAAGCGGTCGCCTGATCGCGGCGTCACAGTTTCGAAACAAAAAGACCGCCGCGCTGACGTTTTCTTCATCTTAGACGGTGGTTGGGGCGGCAATGGCGCTCAGGCTCTGACGCTCGATTCCGTAAACATTGAAATCGCGGATGCGGCCACTCCACTACCTTCAACGTGGTTAATGCTGCTGAGTGGCTTCGCAGGTCTTGGCTTCTTTGCCTATCGCGGATCAAAGCGAAACGCCTCTGCACTCGCAGCCTGATCAAAACACTTAAATTGGATTCGGAGAGACCGCCTTTAAAGGGCGGTCTTTCTGTCTGTACCGTTTTCGTGGATTGGCACGATGCAGATTCAACCAATCCCAATCCGAATAAACACGCCGGGCAACACGGGCAATTACGCAGATCTGTCTTCGACGGATTTGCGTTCTGAAAGCAACGGATTTCGGCGGAGTGAATTCGCCGAACACAGGCAAGACCTGGGCGCAAGTCAGGCATCGTCGGAGGCGTTACGGTTGACTTCGTCACTATCGATCTCGATGGTGGGTATACGAGAGCGACCGCTCAGCATCTGCTGGTGAACAACTTCACCGTCAATGATGACGTTGACGCCGTGGCTCCGGCGACGACGCCGCTTCCGGCGGCACTGCCAATGTTGGCCAGCGGGTTGGGCGTGTTCGGCTTCGTTGCGGCGCGGCGCAAGCGGCGCAAAGCAAATATTACCGCTTGATCTCTATAGCCAGCCCCCAAACTACGAAAGACCGCCACGCTGGCGGTCTTTCTCGTTTTGGCCAAAGTCCCGCGTGGATCATTGGGTCGCAGTTAGGCGGCGTTTTTTGTGCCTATAAGCGGCGTTTTGCGCAGATAAAGAGGCCGGGAACCGTCGGGCGCGGCCGAATTAGAGCGGGCTTCGCGTATATACTAAATTTATGTGGACTCTGGCGACTGCAGGTCCCTAAATACGCCTGTGGCTACGTGTTGGGGCGTCCTATGAAAAAAATCACATTGGCAGTGCTGCTGTGCTGCGCTTCGTCGTGGATGGTCTCGCCGGCTAACGCCGCCACTTGCGGTGCGCTGCCGAACCCACCATGCGTCGCAATTCCGGCTGGGAGCAGCGATGGGTTGTATATCCCGGGACAGTTCAATCCCGCACTTCATCCCAGAAACGGAAGTGGAGATCACTCTCGTATACGGGTCCACTGGCCGGCGTTACCCAGCGACCTCGATTAAACAATTTTTACGGCATACTGTTGGCCTCCACGGGTGAGCCTGCCAGCGACCTGATATATTACGACGGCACTGGGATTCATTTTGTGTCCGACGGTGAAACAGGCGGCGTCATCACGGGTATTATCACCGTCATAGCCACCGTACAGGAAACGGGAACCTGGCAGAATGTGGGATCAGTACTTTTTTAGCAACGGTCAAGAGGTCTGGGCGTTCAGCGACGTGGAAGCAACCCCGTTGCCCGCGGCATTACCCTTGTTTGCGGGCGGCCTGGGCGTGATGGGACTACTTGCACGGCGCAGGACACGCAAGACGATCGTCGCAAGCTAACGCACTTTCGATTTGAGCTTGGAAAGGACTGCCGGCATCGGCGGTCCTTTTCTTTTGACACAAACGCCGAAAGAAGTACCCGCTGAAGGCGGCTAAGTGCGCGAACTTCTGGTTTTACATCGACGGCATAAACGTCGCGTAATCAGAAATCTTGTACGAGCGATTGGATTTCATTTGCACTGTTGAGTGCGCGTTCCGCACACTACCAATACGGATAGGGAAGTTGGGGGTTAGTCATGCGCGTATTGAGCAGGTCTGCGCCGCGTTCATTGAAATTGTTGGCGTCGGCCATTTTCTCGTTGGGTTTCACCGCCACGTCGGTCAACGCGCTCACGATCCAGGACACGTTTCTTAGTTCAATTACGGGCAGCGGAAACGCCGCCGCGATCGAAGCCGCCATTCAGACGGCGTCAAACTCGATAGCATCACTATTTAGCAATCCCATCACCGTCAAAATACTGTTTGGAACGAGCAACAGTGTTGGTGGCGGACAGAGTGACACTGCTGTCACCACAAATTCCTACAGCACTTACACAACCCTTCTCGCCACGAATTCCACGGCTAACCCAACAAATACCGTGCTGTCCACGGCCGTTGCTAACTTAAGTCACGGAAACGATGCTGACGGCGCCAAAACAGTCCTTTCGACGACCGTCAACCTAAGGGCTTTGGGGATTCCCACGTTAGGGCAGTTCGATGCCAGCGGAAATTTTACTGGCACACCTGCGGCGAACAAATTCGATGGCGTGATCCTGGCAAATCCAACTTACTCGACGACAATCAGTGTTTTTCAGCACGAGATCATCGAAATTCTCGGCGGGGGCGGTCAGGGGTCTACGGTTGGCGACGGCAGTCCATTTTCAAACTCTTACGGCGGTCTCGATCTCTATCGCTATTCCGCGGTGAACACGCCGAGCTACACAACAAGCTCATCGGCGACCGCTTATCTCTCGGTCGACGGCGGCGTCACGAGCATTGCGGCGTTTAATCAATCCGGCGGTGGAAGCGACTATGGGGATTTCACCGGTCCCAGTAACCCGTCCCCAAGCAACACGGGACCATGTCTGATCCAATCAGCGTACATTTGCAGCGGTCCCGATGCTTTCACCAGCGCCAGCCCGGAATACGCCATGTTAGAGTCGATCGGATACGATCCTATTGTGGCGACGCCGTTGCCGGCTGCCTGGACCATGATGCTTGGAACGCTGATTGGGTCCGGATTGGTCGGCTACCGTAGGGCAAAGAGACCGTCGCGCCATCTCATCGCGGCCACCTAACAAAGCCCGGATAGTTAGGCTCAGTACGAAACCAAGAGCGGGCCTATTGGACGGAAGTCCATCACGCGAAACTCGATGCGCTTCAAAAACCAATCGCAAGCTTTGCCCTGAATTGCGCACGCTCGAAATTATCCAGGTCCAGAAACCACGATCAAATAAGTTTCCCATAAATTGCAATGGCTGAGCTCCAAGCCTTGCCCTACACCTGCCGCAGAAGCCTTTTTTCAAAACGATCTCAGGGTGGCTTTGATTTCGCTATTGCAGAATTCCTAGCGCCACTCTGACGGTTTGCGAAACCAGGAGTAACGCCGCTGCAAAAGCTGGTTCATTTGTTCCCACGCCATGCAAAAAATTTTTCTGCGGCGATGAAGAACATTTTATGGATACGAAGGTTATCGAGCCGATGACAACGATGACAACAATGGAGGAAACGATGCCACTTATTCTTTTGTGGGTTGGAATTCCAGTTGTCCTGTTGGGCGGCGGGTATTTCATCGTTCATACGATGCACTGACAAGTTTGTTCTGCGCTAAATAGATAAAGAGCCTTCTCAGGATCGCTTGGGAAGGCTCTTTATTCGTTTGGAATTAAACCCGCGGGCTTATGTTCTGTCACTCTGTGCAATTGAGTTCCCGCTCAACGCTCTCCGCGTTGTTGCCGACCTTGACGATCGCGGCTTCAATCTGTTGTTTTGATTTTCCCGTTTTTTTGACCCAGTGACGCATAACCGCATCGTCATTGGGATCGATGTGCAACCGGTCAGGGGTGTCCGGGGTAACTTTTATGGTCATGCGACCGCTCCTCCTGAGTCCGATTCAATGTTGCTAATGACCGACTAGGGCACTAGTTCCCTTTCAGAGCCCGTCAACCTCACGCCCCAGGTCGTCTCCACATTTCTTGCCGGACCGAACACGTTCTTTGAAACTCTATGGCCTGCTATCCGTTAGGGGATTGGGGGCTCATTCAACAGGAGACCTTCAATGCGGTTCGGATATCTAGGCGCAACTTTGCTGGCCGTTGCTATGTCAACAGCAGCGATGGCGCAAAACGCAAACACCACACGACCTGCGTCGGCAATGGGCGAGTGGCAAGCTTCAAAGCTCATCCATATGAATGTCTATAACGCGCAGAACGAAAAAATCGGCGATATCAAAGAGTTGATGCTCAACAAGGCCGGGAAAATCGACACCGTGGCTGTTGCGGTGGGTGGCTTTCTCGGGATGGCCGAGCATGATGTTGCGGTAAAGTACGATGAACTGAAGTGGGTCGACGAACCCGTTGCCAGCACAACCAGTTCTAACGCAAAACCCGCCAGTACAACCGGCACGGGCCAAACGTCGGCCACCAAGGAAAAGCGTAACTACCCCGACCACGCGGTACTAAACGCGACTAAAGATCAGCTCAAGGCGATGCCGCAATTCGACTACAATAAATAAATCGACGTTTCACTAAAAGACGCCCGGCCAGTTGGTCGGGCGTTTTCCTGTTGAGGAATGTTGTTTCAGTCAAAATCGAAAAACAATTTTTCTTACCGATGCGGTGCTACCGGTTCCTGAGCGTAAGCTGCGCCCGAAGCAAGGTGCGACTTGGTAAGGGGCCACTGAACGCCCTGTCTGGCATGGGATGGCTTCAGCTGTCGGGCGGCAGCGCTCCGGGACTGCTTTACCCGCGACCGGGCGGCGAGCCTGGTCTGCGTTGGCTTTTTGGACACGGCGGAGACGTCGTCGTTTTTGATAGTCGAGACGGTCGTCGGGGGTACGATGAGAACCTCGTAGCCAACAACGGCAGTGGTGAGCAGCAGGACGACCGCTAAGCAATAACCCAAAAATCCTCCGACGCCGTCCATATCCATATCAAACTCCCGCAACTCCGACAGCACTAACGCTTGCGGCTCCGTCTCCGTTCCCATCGATCGCTCCAAACCCGGCGATTGGCTTCTTCTGGGGTTCGTTGGCTAGCTCGGTACGGGAGCCACACGCGCGGCATCCCACTTATGCAACCCCTTAGGCGCTATCGCGTTGTTCCCACCGAGGCGCACCGAGCTATGACGAACTCAACCCTAAGCTGGAGTTTCGGCAGCTCGCGCGCTTTGGTACACGTTTGTTCGGCTGTGGACAGGGAGCTTTTTTCAGGCGGAAGTTAGCATTGGCGAAGTGACGTGGATCGCGGAATCCTGGTCGAAAGGGTTCACCGTTTTCGTTTTCGATTGGATCGCGTACGCCTGGGGCCTTATCACTCTGGCGGCCCCGCAAGCGGCCCCCATTTTTATCTTCGTGGTGTCGGGTGCGTTCTCATTGTGCTCGTGCAGGTAGTGCACGTAATCGTCAAGGACGGACCCTGGTCCTAGTGTTGATAGGAAGAATGCCCCGAAAATAATACCAACGCGCAAAGCTAGGTGCGGGCTGAGCGGCGCGCCCTAGTCCTGGCAAGTGCAAGTTGTCGTCTTGCGCCGTGTCGCCGAGTCACAAGTCGCGGGCGTGATAGTTGAATCGAAATTGTTCGCACGCGGCGCTTGACGGCCTGCCAGGGGGGTAGCCCCCGAAGCCAGTTCAGCCATCCAACGACGAAATTAAAGGCCCAAGCGAAGGCCTTAATTGTCATGAGCTTTTTTCGGCCGATGTGGAAAATGCGCTCGACGATCATGATTTTTAGAATTTCACCTAAGATCAGGATCAGAGCGCCAGTTCTGAAATGACCAGCCGCAACGAGATAGGCGCTGAACGGTTTGATAGGTTCCAACAAAACATACGGCACTAAAAATAAAATGAGGGTGGGATAGCGGCCCAATGACGCAATCCAGCGGGCGGTCCGTTGGAAAAAGCCAAAGGTCGTAATCTCCCGCAGCAGAGGCTTTAAGATCGACAGCGTCACCGCATCGACTACAAAGTAAAGCGACGCCGCGATTACTACCAATACTTCAAATACTTTTTTGGCGATGGAAGTTCTCATATCACGACAATACCGGCCGGATGAGAACGTTCCCCATTTGGCCCCGCGACCAACCCGCTCAGCACCATCAGGGTGCTGTTCTATTCGACAGACTTGCCCTCGTGAGAGCTCTCGGCGAGAAGCCGCAAATTACTTTGGACATATGGATTGTTGGGTGCCTTGGCCAGCGCGGCCCTGAGCTTTTTGTCCGCGGACTTGTAGTCGCCGCGCAACAGGTAAGAGTAGCCCTGGTTGTTGAGAATTTCGGCGGTCGGCCCGATGATCTTGATCGCTTGCGCGTAAGCTCGGTCGGCAAAATCGAAGCGGCGCAGCCGGTCGTAGGACGCGGCCAGACCGAGCCAGGCTTCGGCGTCCGCCGGATGCGATTCCGCGGCGCGGCGGAAATGCTGCTCGGCCAGTCCGTAATCGCCGGCTCGATACTGCTTTTTGCCGAGATTTAGATCGTCATTCGGATCGCTACCCAACAAGCCGTCATGCGATACGGCGGCATCCGCGGGCGTCGCCTCAGCCAACGCTTCTTGGCCCGCTTCCTGCTGATCGGCGGGCGCCGATTGATCGAGCGCCACGGTATTTTTCGCGGTGCCGCAGCCCGCGACCCAAACGCCTGCCATCACGACAAATAAAAATCGAGCGAATTTCTTACGCATGACGAAACCCTAGCGACCAAGCCGTGTCGACGATGGATCGGAATCTAGGAAACTTCTCTTAATATTTTGGCGGCGAAACGCTCATCATTTTACCGCTTGGATATTTCAAAAATTTCCGGTGTGGAGGCGAACAAAGACCGGCAGCAGGATCACCACAAAAAGGACCGGAAAGATGCAGACCATCATCGGCAACGCGAGCTTCGCCGGCAATGCATACGCTTTCTCTTCGGCTCGCGATAACCGCTTGTGTCGCATGTCTTCGCTATAGATCCGCAAGGCGTCGGTAATGCTTGACCCGAGTTCAAGAGACTGGGTGATGAGCGTCGTGAACGACCGCACTTCTTCAAGCCCGACGCGCTCGGTAAAGTGATCGAGCGCCTCGGCCAAGCTGCGCCCCGCGCGAATTTCGAGATTGGCGATATGGATGTTTGACGTAAGCGATGGATAACTTTCGCCGAGCTCGCGGCCGACCCGGTCGAACGCCGCCTCCATCGAAAGCCCTAAGTCGGCGCACACCACCAGCAGGTCCATGAAGTCCGGGAATCCAGCGCGATGCTCCAACTTTCTCGCCGCAATGCGCTTGTCGATGTAGAGGCTCGGACCCGCATAACCGGCAATACCGCCGGCCATCACCAGCAGCCAGAAGATCGAGTTGCTGATCGAGCCACTGGTCGGCAGCGTCAGAAAGAGTAGCGTGCCGACGCCGACCGCCAAGGCGGTGCGTACAATGAAAAACAGCGCCACGCCGCGCGGGTCGAAGAAACCGGCCTGCACCAAGCGGCTGCGCAATACCTTCATGTTGGCCTGGTTGGTGGAGCTGTAATGCTGGGTGGTGTATTCGATGAGATGCTGCACGGCCTTGCGGCTCGAATGTCGCAGTGATCGGGACGGATTGCCCACCCGCGGCCCCTCATCGAGAATGCGCGCAGCGCGGCGACGGACCGAACTGCGCACCCGCACCGCAACCATAACCGAAAATGCCAGCGTGGCAGCTGGCCAGAAACACCATCAGGCCCACCAGCGCGCTGGCGTCGCCGCCGAATAGCGGCGCAAGAATGTTGCGCAACGGATTCATCGATCAGATCTTGAAGTTGACCAGGCGGTACATGATGAAATTGCCAATTCCCATCCAGGCCCCGGCTACGCAAAGCGCGATTTTCGTGAGGCTCTGGTCCCAGACGCTGGCGTAGAAATCCGGAGTAACGATCTGCACCATGATGAAAATGCCGATCGGCAGCGACGACAGGATCAGCGCTGAGGCGCGGCCTTCGGCCGCCAGCGCCCGAATTTTTCGGCGCATCTTGAAGCGCTGACGAATGACGGAGGACAGATTCTCCAGAATCTCGCCGAGATTTCCTCCAGTCGAGCTCTGGATCGCGACCGCGGTGACGAACAGCGGCAAATCCTCGGCACCGACGCGGAAATACAGGTCGCGCATCGCGGATTCGAGCGCGGCTCCGTAGGTGATCTCGTCGGTCACAATGCCGAATTCCGAGCCAACCGGATCGGGCAGTTGGCGCGCTACCATGGCGATGGCAATCGGAACCGGATGGCCGGCGCGCAGGCTGCGCACGATGATGTCGATCGCATCGGGAAACTGCGCGCCAAATTTCTTCCGGCGGCGGCCGCGCAGGAATTTCAGCACAATCAGCGGTAGCACTAGGCCGCAAAACAGCGCCGCCGACATTGCATAAATCAGCGGCTGTCCGAGCATTTTGGCGGTGCCGAAGCGCGGCGACCGCGGAGGCTGCAGCGAGGATCAGCAGCCGCCCGATGCCAAGTGTGACGCCCGACTGCAGCAGCAATTGATTGAAGCTGACCATCGGCAGGCGATAGTCACCGCCCCCTGTGAGGCCGCGCTCACGCCGTAGCTCAACCAGCACGCTTTTGCGGTCCGATTTGCCTTCGCCAAGCTGCAGACGGCGATTGATGTTCTTGCGATAAGACGACCGCATAAAGAACAGCAGATAGGCACCCTCAACCAGCAACGCGGCTGAAATGCCGACCATCGCGTAAAATACCGAGACCTGATGCAGCAAAAACATCGCTCAGTTCCGAATTGACGGGTCGAACAGGCTGCCCGGCAATTCGACCCCGTGGTTGGCAAGATGCGCCAAAAACCGAGGCCGTATGCCGGTCGCCTGGAAATGGCCCTGTACCGTTCCATCGGGCGCGGTGCCGGTGCGCACGAATTTGAAGATCTCCTGCATCTGGATGATGTCGCCTTCGAGCCCGGTCACTTCCGCGATGCTGGTGACCTTGCGCTTACCGTCGGACTGGCGCTGTAACTGCACGATGAGCTGGATCGCCGCGGCGATCTGGCCCCGGATCGATGCTACTGTCATCGGCAGGCCGGCCATGCCGATCATCTGTTCCAGCCGCGAAATGGCGTCGCGCGGAGTATTGGCGTGAATAGTGGCCATCGAGCCCTCGTGGCCGGTGTTCATCGCCTGCAACATGTCAAATGCCTCTTCGCCGCGGCACTCGCCGAGGATGATGCGGTCGGGCCGCATGCGGAGCGCGTTCTTGACCAGTTCACGCTGGCGGATTTCGCCTTTGCCTTCGATGTTGGGCGGGCGGGTTTCCATGCGACCGACATGGGGTTGCTGCAATTGCAGTTCGGCCGCATCCTCGATCGTGATCAGGCGCTCCTTCTCCGAAATGAAGGCCGACAGCGCGTTGAGCATGGTGGTCTTGCCGGACCCGGTGCCGCCGGAAATGATTGTGGTGATGCGAGCTTTCACGGCGACGCCGAGCAGCTCGGCCATCGGCGGCCGGAGCGCGCCAACCTCGACCAGCTTTTCGAGACTGAACGGTTTTTTTGAGAATTTGCGGATCGACACCAGAGGGCCGTCGACGCCGATCGGTCGCACCGCGACATTGACGCGTGACCCGTCGAGCAATCGCGCGTCGCACAAGGGATGCGATTCGTCGACGCGGCGTCCGACCGCCGAAACGATCTTGTTAATGATACGCAGCAGATGCTGCTCGTCCTTGAAGCGGACCGGCAGCGGTTCGAGTACGCCGTAACGCTCGACGTAAACACATTCGTTGCCATTGATCAGGATGTCGCTAACCGAGGGGTCCTTCAGCAAGGGTTCGAGCGGGCCCAAGCCGGTCATTTCATCGAGAATTTCCGAGACAAATTCATTGAGCTCTTCGGTATTGAGCGCGAGGCGCTCCGTCAGGACATATTGCGCAACTAACCGCTGGATTTGCGAACGGCTTTCCTCCGGCGGCATTTTTTCGAGCGCCGACAGATTGATTTCCTCGATGAGTTTGCGATGCAGGCGGACCTTGGCGTCGAGCAAGCGGTCGCTGCGCAATGCGTCAGCTGCCGCGCTCTCTACCGGCGGTTCCTCCAGCGTCACCGGCACTGACACCGCGGGCGGCGGCGGGGCAAAAGTTTCAAGCGCCGGAAAGGCGCGGGACATCGTGCGTCGTGCGCTGAAGCGGCCGGCCATGGTTTTACCGATCCTTCCGGGCTATTGCACGAACGACAGGCGCAGTTTTTTCAGGAACGGCATCGACTTTACAAACGTGGGGGCGTTCTCCGTCTGTGGCAGCACCAGCTTCTTTATTTGTCGTGTGATGTTGTTGCCCGGCCTAATGTCGTCGAGCGGAACACCGCGGTCGATCGCTTCGCGCACCAGTGCGTAGTCGTTCGGGATTGCGGCAACGAATGCGTCGCCGAGCGCCTTTTCGAGATCGGCGCGGCGCAAGCTCGATGACAACATCTTCTGCTGGAAGCGGTTGACGATCACCCGTGGGCGCGGCCCATCGCTCAGCCGCTCGGTAATGGCGCCGACCAGGTGTTTGGCGTGACGCAGGCCTGGCACCGTAGCCTCGCTGACGATGAAGAGGTTGTTTGACCCGAGTAGGACGCTGTCGGTCCAGGAGAACCAGGTCCGCGGCATGTCGAAAACAACGTATTCAAAATTGCCCGAGACCAGATCGAGCAACCGGGTCACCACGGCGGGGTCGAATGAGCGCATTTCCGCCGGGCGGTTAGGCGCGGCGATGACGGCAAGCCCGGATTCGTGATGTGACAACATGACTTCCAGCAGTTGCCGGTCGAGGCGTTCAGGCCGCGGCTCGATTTCATTCAAATTGAGCCGCGCCTCGAGGTCGAGATAGTCGGCGACGGCACCGTGCTGAAAATCGAGATCGACCAGGCAAGTCGCCGGCCGCCGCGATCCGCGGCTTTTGAGCAGCAACATTGCGGTTTGCACCGCCAGTGTCGTGACGCCAGCGCCACCCGACGCGGGCAGGAACGTGTAAATCTGGGCTTCGGGTCGAATGGCGTCGTTTTTCTTGGCGACGCGCGCGCAGGCGCGCACGAGATCGACCGGAGCAACTGGCTTGACCAGAAAGTCGGCGACCCGCATCTGCAATAGCGCGCGCGCAACGTCGTTATCGAAGCTCTGCGTGACAACGATGATCGGCGGCCCGCACGAAAGCCGGGTGGTCAGCCGCTGCATCGCCAGCATTTCGTCGTCGCTAGTCGCATCGATGTCGACGATCACGACCGTCGCGTCGCCAAAATCGACATCGTTAAGCGGGGTGCTCAGGCAGCCTTGGGCCAACTGGAGATCGATCCGGGTGTTGGCACCGAAGGTAGCTTGCACCGATCGTGCAAAGTCACCGTCGGCGGTGAGCACGGCGATGCGCATGCGATGGACAGTGTCGGTTTGGGCAAGAGACATGGGAATTGTGAGGCCTACTTGACGCCCTGCGTCACGGTCGCGCCGACCGGCGCGGCGTTCGAGGGGCCGCTACCCGAACTGCTCTGCTGCACCTGCTGATACGTCGTCGAAGTGCCAGTACCGCTCAGCGGCGTCACGCGATTTTCGCGGTAGCGTTCCACCGCGCCCTGCATCTTCTGTCCGTTGAATCCGATTTGAGTGTTCGCGCTGTAGGCCGGCCAGGGGTCGACCATCTGCGTCACCTTGTTGGTGGCGATGGCATCGCCGGCAGACCGTGAAACCGCGTCGCGCTGGTCGAGATATCCATTGGAGCAGCCGCCGAGCAGTCCACCACCCCCCAACAGCACGATCGCAGCGCCGAGCGCCTTACTGAAGCGAAGCATGGGTACCCCCCTTTGGCAGGTCGAGCATGTGGCCGTTGGTCGGATTGACGATGGCAAGATCGCCAACGGCCTTTGCTCGGCCGCGCGGTACTTCGGTCTTGCCCATTAGGAAGAAGTCGGCATCGTTCGGGGGCAAGGTGCTGTCAGCTGGCGTCTTGAGCGGATCGCCGGGACGCGCTGGCTTCACCAGGCGCGGCGTCACGATAATGACGAGGTCGGTTTCGTTTTTTTGGTAGGACTTGCTGGAGAACAGTGCGCCGAGCACTGGGACGCTGCCGAGCCACGGCATTTGTTCGACTTGGTTCTCCGTGTTGTTCTGCAATAGCCCGCCGATCGCAAAGCTTTGGCCGTCCCGCAATTCGACCGTGGTCGAGGCACGGCGCACGATCAGTGCTGGAACGGAAATGCCGTTAGCGACCGACACCGTGTGCGTGGTGTCGATCTGGCTCACCTCGGGCTCGATTTTCAGATTGATGACGCCTTTGCTAAGCACGGTCGGCGTGAAAGCCAGGCCGACGCCGTATTTTTTATAATCGACAGTGATCTGGCCAAACGAACCGGCAACGGGAATGGGATATTCACCGCCCGCCAGAAAGCTCGCGGTATCGCCGGACAACGCCACCAGATTGGGTTCCGCTAGGCTGCGGGCGACCCCTTGCGCCTCCAGAGCGTTGAGCATTGCGTCGGTGGTAGCGCCACCGCTGGAAATGCGTCCGAGCAGAAAGCCGAACGGTGATGCGCCCGACAGCACGCCCGCCGCAGCGATTGACGAACGCATGACGTCGCTGGCCTGGGTATTGGTTCCCCCCGAAGTTACGTTTGGATTCTGGAATGGACCACCGCCGCCCGGTGTGATCGGCAAATTGGCTGCAGCGGTCCCGTTTCCGACGTTAGTCAGGCTACGGCCGCCGAAGCGATTCCATTGCACACCCAATTCACGGCCGGCGGTGCGGGAAACTTCCACGAAACGGACCTCGAGCATCACCTGCTGCGGCTGCATGACGGCAACCGTGTTGATGATGTCGGGGCCAAACTGACGCGCAATCATCACGGCACTGTCGAGCGACGCCGCATCGGCGACTTCGCCCGATAGCATGATGCGCCCGTTCACCGAAGAAGCCTGGATGTGCGAGCCGGCAAAACGGCGCCGCAGTTCGTTGGTCAGCCGCGTGATGTCGTATGAGACTTCGACGTCGAAAATGCCGACCAGTTTTTTGCCTTCGGCATAGACCGACACACGGGTGGTGCCGATCTTCTTGCCGAGGATGGACAAGGTGTGGTCGGTGAGCGGATTGACGTCGGCGACTTCGGGATCGCCGACCATGACGTCGACAAAGCCGGCGTCGGCTCGCACGTCCTGCGATTTGCCGATCGTCACCGTCACCATGGCGGTGCGATTGGCGCCGCTGATCTGGATCAGCTTTTGCGCCTGCGCGCCGCCGGCGGACAGTGCGCTCAGACCCATCACCAGGGTGATGACGAGAGCGCGGAAACCGACGGCGGTCGGGATATTGCTCATAAGAGACCTTAATTTTTCTCTATGGGACACAGTGGCTTAGCGCGCTTCGGCGGTTGCTCCGGTCGTCCCCCGGCCTTCCACTGGAACGCTGTATTCCTGCTTGGCTGCGGCGCGCGTTACGACCACCGTTGCGGTGTCTCCCTTATCGCCGAACAGATCCTTGCTGAGATCCTTCAGCGAAATTTTGCGGGTCTTCGACTCCGCGGTTTCGCCTGCCTTGCGCAGCAGCAGCGACAGGCTGCCTACCGTGGCCGCGAGCCAGACTTTCTGCGCGTCAAGCGTGTCGACTTCGAGCGTGATGGACTTTGCAACCGAAGCCTTGGTAGCGCGCTCATCGGCAATTTGGTCGGTCGCCAGCACCTTGGCATTTTGCAGCACGACTTCCGAACTTGCTGCGCCATTACTGTTTCGGGTCAGCACCACATCGACACGGTCGCCGGGCAATACAAATCCGCCGACACCCTCGACATCGTTGACACGGATTGTGACCGCCTTCATGCCTGGTTGCACCAACGAGGAAAGCGTAGCGCGCTGCCCAGCCCCTGTAATCTTCAGCGCCAGGACCGGCTCATTCGGCTCCATCGCGGCGAGCACGACGCGGCGTCCGTCTTTAAGTACATCGGAAATTTTGGAAAATGCGCTGGCCGGCAGATCGGTTGTTGGCCACGACACTTCTCGCAACATGTCAGCGTTGAGCTCGGTGCCAAACCGCAGCGGCCGCTTGGCGACGACAATCGTCTGTGTCGCTAGTTCCCGTGTGTCTTGCTCGTGACTAGCGCGAAGGTCGGCCTGGTTATTGAGCCAGGCCTGCGCGATGAAAACGGCAAGCAGCCCGAAACCGATAGAAAAACCAATCATTACAATCGTGCTAGCCCGCATGACGCGCAATCCCGTATGGCGACGGCCTATGTTGGCCTGTTCGCGATAAGTATTAGTTCGTAGGAATTATGGAATTGGTGAAATACTAATCGCAAACTATCTCAATCTTGAAATGTCGTGCGAATTCGACTTTTGATTAAAATTGATGCTGGTGAGACGGGTTACTGCGCGAGGAAAAGCTTGCTCAGATTGGTGCCGATGGCGTTGAACGCCGTCACCATCTGATCGGCCGACGTGAGCAGAAAAAATTTATCTGAGCTGCTCGCGCAATTTTTCAGCAGGGCCGAGGTCGGGTCGCCGTCGGTATTGACTTGAACCGTGTAGAGAGTGATGTCGGCGGCCTTGATATTGTCGCAGGTCATCTTTTCACGGGCGTCGATCGAAGATGCGCTGCTATACCAGCGATTTTGGGTGTTCAGTCCGTCGGTCAACAGGATGATTACGGTCTGGTATTTGTAATTTGGGTCCAGCGGCGGCGCCGTGAATGGCCCGCCGCCTGTGAGCGACATCCAGCCGAGCGCCAGCCCGATCCCCTGATTGGTATTGCCGGCCGGCGACATGCTGTTGACCAGCGTCGTCATCATTGACCAGTTATCGCCAAGCCCCATCGAAGTCTGCGGACAATTGACATACTGTTCGGCGGCAAATTGGGTCGCGGTATTGCCACTCACTGGCGCGACGATATTGGTGTCGTAGTTCGCCGGGTCGGGCGCGTTTTTGTTGCCGCGGTCAACCACACAGCCGTTCCAGGTCTGGTGAGCTGCGGAGGTCCAGGTGCCCGCGTGAGCCTCGCAAGTTTTCTGCGAGCTGCTGTAGCTTGTCTTGCTGCAAGTCCCATTCGCGGCATCCCATTCGGTCCAATCGATCCAGGGCGCATCGTAATTGCCGGCTCCCAGATTGACGTCTTTGACGAAAGGAACGATCGACACATAGACGTCGCCGCTGACGCTGCCAGCCGATTGCAGTTGCGACAGCAGGCCGTTGGTTGCCGTCTTAAGAGCGCCGATCTTGTTGTAGTCCGCCATCGATCCGGTATTGTCGAGCACCAGCGCGACCCGCAAACGCGAGGCGCCCCACTTAGCCGCCGCAATGCCATTCACGGTGACCGAATCGTATCCGAAGATTTTCATAAAACTGGTAGCGACTGAGGCCGAGCCATTGATTACCACTTGAGAACCGCCGCTATTGGTGTAGGCGACATCAATGGCGACGCCAGTCGCTTCCGGCCGCGTGAAAAGCGCGTTGAAGTAATTCAACGCATTGCTTTGCAACTGGCCGGCATTTTCGGTTGCCGCTTCCTTGGAGAGCCGTAAGGCGGTGGCGTCGAGCGCCGACTGAAATGCTGCCTTGACCGAATTAGCGCGGCTGTAGTCGACGGCGGCGCCGCTGAGCCCGATGATGGGAACCATGGCTAGGCCAAAGCCGAGCGCGACGTTGCCACGATTGCTGGTGGCAAAGTTCTGCAGCACGCGACGAAACCAGGAAACGCCGGGTTGGGGTCTCATCAGCTTCCCTCGTGAGGAAAAATACTGATGGGTTGGATGAAAGAAGTCCGTCACGAATACAAGCTTAAGCCGCGCTAACTATCGCAGAGCGCTACAAACTGACGAATGGCCCGAAACTCTTTTTCGTCAAGTTGTCACGATCGTGACTGACGTCGATTGGGCCCACCGCAATACTGAGTCCAACTCCGTCGTGCACCATTCGGGCGGCCCTCAAGATCGCCTGGAAAGGTTCTTTATTCGTCTGGAATTAAGCCCGCAGGCTTGCCGATTTGTTGGGGCGTGTACTCATAAATGAACCCGGACGAAATTAGCCCACCTTAACGCTTAAACTGCACGCGTGAGAACTTTGATGGCATGTGAAAAATATCTCCGTGCTTCGCAAAATCGTCGAACCGGATCAAATGTCTTGGCTAACGCGGCATCGCGATCTTTTAATATGGTTTTCGGGGCAAGAGTCGAAAAGTCTGGCAAGGGGCTTGGGCGGGGCGCTCGTGGTGAAAAGTCAACGCTTCCAAGATTTTCGGGCCGCAGGTCCGATTTCGAGGCGAGTCGGCTTAACTGCAGTCGAGCTCGTTCCCGCCCGGCATCATTAGGAGCCCTCATTGGTTTTTGGGCGATCAACAGCGCGTCGAGCCACAAATTGCTACGATAAACCAACCGACTCTGAACATGGGCCTCCACAACCATAAGCCCGGAGGCGCTTGCGAGCGCGCTCAGACCATCGGGATAGTAGCGGAAGCAGTCCTCTGGATAACGATGCACGTGCCCGGAGCTAGGTGACGCCAGAAATGCCAACCCCAGTGGGCGTAGTACTCGCGCTATTTCCTGTGTAAGCCGCCAAGGATATCGCGTGTGTTCAAGAACCTGACTGCAGAGAACCACGTCATAACTATCATCTTCGATCAACTCCCAATCGTATCCGTCGGAAACTTTGAGATCGACATTTTCGCCGTCCTCAATGTCTAGACCAATATAGCGCCAGCCATGGGCGATGATCGCCGCTCGATGCGTCGCATCCTCAGCGATGGCACGACTGCCCACGTCCAAAACGTCCAATGCGGTGCCAGCATGTGGACTAAGATAGGCGTCGACGAAGACGCCAAATTTGTCCATTGCGGACTCGTGCATCGGTAAGTTCCTAGTATCAAACACGGGTTTTCGATAGGCTCACCTTCGCAGTATTGCAGCATCCCGATCAAGCCTAAAGCGAGGATTGCGCATTGGGTCGTGTGTTGCCCTCGCGTCTCTGCCCCAATGGCATCTCGGGATGTGATCACCGCAAAAGAAAAGGCTCCGACAAATGATCGGAGCCTTGAACACCCAGGAATTTCTGGATGTTACTTGAGCTGGGTCGAGATGCTCGAGAAGGTGGTGTTGAGCTTGGTACCCAAGCCATTGACCACCGCGATGATCGCGACCGAAATGCCAGCGGCAATGAGGCCATACTCGATTGCCGTCGCACCGGATTCGTCTTTGAAGAAACGGATGAGTTTAGACATCTGGAAAACCCCTTAAATGGTTACGCGTACACGACTGATGTAAGGGGGAGGGTTCAACAAAGTGTCACCCGACCTCTTCGATTGATGCGGGCATGCTTCATGAATCATTAACGATGCGATCTTGGCAACCACAACAACCGCCGCATTAAGGCGAGCAACTATCGACAATGGAACCGAGACGCATCTGCTCAACGTATTTGAACATTGTTCTAAGCGAAGATTTAGAACCTATAAGAGAACATCTGGCCTCCAGCTTATTTAAGTTGAGACCACATGCAGATCGCTTTGGTTGAACCGAGCCGGACCGTTTGTCGGATTGTGACCGACATGATCCAGCCGTGGAATCATCAGGTGACGACCTATGGCGATGGCAAGGAAGCACTTGCTTGCCTGCGCAAAAATCCTGGTGTTCGAACGCTGATCACCAGCGCCGAATTGCAGACCGGCTCAGGATTACAACTGTGTAGCGACGCCCGCGCATTGGCGGGAGATCACCGTCCTTTATATATCGTCCTGATGTCGTCGAATGACGAACAGGCCAAGCGCGTTCAGGCGCTTGAAAACGGCGCGGATGATTTTATCACCAAGCCGCCGGCTCCGGAGGAGTTGCGGGCCAAACTCGGGGTCGCCGAGCGCGTGACGACCCTGCAGAGCAATCTCATTCAACTCGCGACCACGGACTCGTTAACGGGTCTTTCAACGAGACGGGCGTTTTTTGAAGGGGCTGCTAATAGCTGGGAGATTGACCGACCGCTGTCGATCGCGGTCTGTGACCTCGACAATTTCAAGGCTATTAACGACTCCTATGGACACGAAGTCGGTGACTTGGTGCTGCGCCATGTCGGATTTGAAGCGAAAGCGCTCGACCTTCCCGCAGGGCGGTTGGGTGGCGAAGAGTTTGCCTTTATCATCGAGGGAGAGCTCGACGATGCCATTGAGTGGGCCGATCAGTTTCGTCGAACCATTGCGCAAATCCTGGTTCCCGTCGGCACGACCGAGATAAAGTTCACCTGCAGTTTTGGCGTTGCGCAACGAGAGCCGGGCGATACCATCGATCGCTTGTTGCGGCGGGCGGATATCGCTCTTTATGAGGCAAAACGATGCGGTCGAAATCGGGTCGTGGCGTCTGATAGTTTTGCACTGACGGAGGACCACGACCGTTGGCGCGGGGTAGCGCGAATTTCACCGCGTCAGTAGCTATGCTCTGAAACCGGTTGGCGAACCTGCCGGAAGATGTATTTTGTGATGGGTAACATTATTATTGGTTGTCGTTTTGGCGAAACGAACCCAAATTATGCTTTGAAATCAGGCGCGAAAGGATTCTGCACCGGCTAACCTCTGCACTTCAAGCGCCATCATCAGGGATGACAGCACCGAGCGCCCGACCACTGCGCTAGCCTCGCCAGACGAACACGGCGCTGACCACGTAATTCCATACCGTCCCGATCAACGCACCGAGAAGGCCCGCCACCCACCATTTGCTGTCGGTGTTGAACACCAGACTGGCGACGCCGATATTGGATAGCGCGCCGACGGCGCAGATCAGTTCGAATCCTGCAAGCCCGGTCCAGAATTTCGTGCCGGTCAAGCGGCGGTCGCGGTAGGTAAAGGCGTTGTTGAGGATGAAATTCCACGCGATAGCGCCGACTGTTGCCGCCGCCTGCGCCCATACAAAGCGCAACGCGTCGATCTGGAGGGCGGATTGCAGGATCGCCATGTGGACCGCAAGACCGCTCAGGCCGACCAGGCAAAACAACAGGAAACGATAGGTGATCGTGTCCCGGCTGAGCTTGGCGACCAGCAGAGCGACAAAATCAAGCGCGACCTTGCCGTCCAGCTTGCTTTCGCCGTGCTGCCGGCTGCGAAATTCATAAGGCAGTTCGGCAACGCGCAGCCGCCCTCGGCCTGTAGCGGCGATATCCAGCAGAATCTTGAAACCTTGTGGGGAAAGCGTCGGGGCCAGCTCTTCGAAGGCTGCGCGCTGCATCATGAAGAAACCGCTCATCGGGTCGCTCAGGGTGACGCCCAGCAGGCGCTGCGCCACCAAGGTCGACCAATGACTGACGCGGGCGCGCGTTGAGTTAAACCCCAGCGAGGTCTCGCCATCCTGATAGCGGGTAGCGACGACGAGATCGACATCGTCGGCGGCGAAGCGTTTCAGCATGGCGCCAAGCAGCGCTTCGTCGTGCTGCAGATCGGCGTCCATCACTGCAACCAACCGCGCTTGGCTCGCCAGCATGCCCTCGATACAGGCGCCGGCCAGCCCGCGACGGCCGATCCGGCGGATGCAACGGATTCGGCGATCGCCTTCTCCGAGTGAGCGCACCACGGCCGCCGTCCCATCCGGAGAGTCGTCATCAACAAAAATGACTTCCCAATCGTGTCCGGCGAGGACGTCGCGCAGCCGCGTCACCAGCTGCTCGATGTTGCCGCGTTCCTTGAAGGTCGGAATGACGACGGTAAGCTCCGGGGCGGCGATCGCCACCCGCGCGCCAGCTCCCGGAACGGCCGATATTTCGTTGCTCAGCATGTTCATCTTTTGTCGATCGAACGGTCCAAGGCAGTCTAGGGGCGGTTACGACGCAGTGACCTTCAAGGCTTCGAAACAATTGCGACGCGATGGAAAAACTTTATCATTTTTGCGCGGTTGGTCGGGGCCAAAATAACGCGCCACGCGCGAATTACGATTAATCGCTGCAAGACAACGACATTGATTGCCCTGTAGCAGGGCAATAAGAACACAGAAGGGGATCAGGTCATGGCGGCGAATGCCGCCGCAACGCTTTTGGCGTTAGGGCGCCCGCCGGGTCCGTACGCCGGGAAGCAGATAGCCGGCCTGCTCCAAAGCGGCGCGGCCGAACACGCCGCCGGCGTAACCGATCTGCAGGACGATGACATTGGAGAGCGCCCAGACGGCGATGATGCTGCTTTGCACAACAGCGAGGAAGACCGCTTCAGCGACGACAAGGCAGAGCAATAGCAACAAGGTTCTTGCTTTGAAAATCGAGCCGGCAATCACTCCGGCGAGCAAATGCAATGTGGCTGCGTACAGCAAGACTTTGGCTCCCTATCCCAACCCGTGGCGACGCTAGGAGCAAATCGTAAAGGGAATCTAAATGGCGGTTGTCATGTGGCGCAATCGGCCTTGGGCCGTTGTCCCCCAAATGATTGTGGGAGTGGTGACGTAGTTAATTTGCATTGCCGGCGACTCAGCCACCGCCAAACTCGCGCATAACGCGAGTGAAAATTCCGCGCTGCAACACGTTCGATTATTTCCAGAACTCACGGCTCGCCAACGCCGCGCCTTGCGCCATCGCCGCAAGCTTGGCGAACACCACGTCGGGATCGACTGCGGCCTGTCCGACCCAGGTGCCGTAGCCGCAATCGGATCCTGCAATGACATTCTCGCGACCGACCAGCCTGGCGTAGCGCGCGATGCGTTGCGCGATCAGCTCCGGATGCTCGATGAAATTCGATTTCGATTCGATTACGCCGGGGATCAGCACCTTGCCATCCGGCAGCTTCACCGTCTCGAACAGTTTCCATTCGTGGGCGTGACGTGGATTGGCGGCTTCGAGCGAGATTGCGGTCGGCCGCGCCGTGAAAACGATATCGATGACGTCGGCGAGCGGCACGTCGCAGTGGTGCGGGCCTTCGTAATTGCCCCAGCACAGATGCATGCGCAGTTGCTCGGGCGCAATATTGCGCAGCGCGTGGTTGAGCGCCTCGATATGCAACTGCGCCTTTTTGCGGAACTCGGCGAGATTGAGGTCGGCATATTGAATGTGCCGACCCATCGCTAGGTCGGGGCAATCGATCTGCAGTACGAAGCCCGCCTTGGCGACGGTCTCATATTCCTGCCGCATCGCTTCGGCGATCGCTTCGAGATATTTTTCCTGGCTGGAGTAGTGCTCATTGCGGAAAAACAGCCCGACCACGCCGGGCGAGGCCGCGCTCATGAAGCCGCCGACAGACTTTACGGAGGCGAGGGCGCTCTTGAGGTTATCGGCGTCGGTCTGCGCCGCTTTGGGATCGCGCACGCTGATCGGCGCGTTGCACGCCGGCGTCTTGCGGCGCGAGCGGCCGGGATCGCCGAATACCCGCTTCTCGAGTTTCGGGAATTCAGCGAGATCTTGATAGACGAAGGTGTTGCCGGTGCCGCCGAACCCGGCGAGGCGGTCCTTGACGTAGGTCGCGTAACTCGGCTTCGACATCTCGCCGTCATTGATGAGGTCGATCCCCGCGTCGGCCTGCTTTTTCACCACTTCGGCGACCGCCGTCTTGACCCGCGCTGCCAGCGCCGCCGGATCGACCGGCACGTCGCTTTCTTTGGCGTACATCATGCGGATGAGATCATCCGGGCGGGGCAGGCTGCCGGTATGGGTGGTCAGAAATCGCTCGGTGCTGCGCGGCATAAACCTTTACCCCGGGAGACTAGTCGAACTGGCGCAAAAGTGCTGGTTTGTGCCACGCTTTGGCGAATGGCGCGATAGCGATCAAGGAAGTCGCATTTGAGGGGCCGTTGAAATGCGTTTGTCGGCGGCGGGTGCGCATCAGGCATGGTGTCCGGCGCCCGGCTTCGGGTCTCAGCCGTTACTCGCGGCGCGGGACATCAGCATCCATTTCGGCGGCATCATCGCCCTTGATCGGGTCTCTTTCGATTTGGCTCAGGGCCATATTCTCGGCCTGATCGGCCCCAACGGCGCGGGCAAGACTACGCTATTCAATTGCCTGACGCGTCTCTACACGCCGAATGCCGGGGCTATTGAATTCGAAGGCCGGAGCATTCTCGATCAGTCCGCTGACCGCATTGCAGCTCTCGGGATCGCACGGACTTTTCAGAATTTGGCGCTGTTTCGCACGATGTCGGTGTTCGACAATGTACGGGTCGGCGGACATTCGCGCAGCCGGAGCGATTTTCTTAGCGACGCGCTGCATTTGCCGTGGATCCGGCGCGAGGAGAAATCACTCGAGCAGACGGCGCGGGAGTTAATCGACTATCTTCAATTGAACAACGTGGCTGATAAATGCGTCGCCGATCTTCCGTTCGGCACACAGAAACGTGTTGAGCTCGCGCGCGCTCTCGCAGCGCGGCCGAGGCTATTGCTGCTCGACGAGCCGGCCGGTGGCCTCAATCACAACGAGGTCGGCGACCTCGGCGACCTGATCCGCCGAATCCGTGATGAACTCCAGATCACCGTGCTGCTGGTCGAACACCACATGAATCTTGTGATGTCGATTTCCGACCGCGTGGTCGCGCTCGACTTTGGCCAGAAGATCGCCGACGGCACGCCGGCAGAATTGCGAAAGGATCCCGAAGTCATACGGGCCTATTTGGGGTCGTCCAGCCGATGAGCAATGTTCTGATGTCGGCTCGCAACCTTCGCGCTTACTACGGCGTGACCCGCGTTTTGCATGGTCTCGATTTCGACATCGTGGAAGGCGGGATCACGGCCTTTCTCGGCGCCAACGGCGCCGGCAAAACCTCGACCCTGCGTGCATTGTCCGGAATGATCGAGACGACCGGCGAAGTGAGCTTTGCCGGCCGGCGGGTCGAAGGCCGTGCAACCGAAGAATTGGCCCGTCTTGGCATTGCTCATGTCCCCGAAGGCCGTGGGACCTTCAGCCGCATGACGGTCGAAGAAAATCTTCAACTTGGGGCCATGTCGCGCAGCGATCGGCGCGGCATCGCATCGGATATGGAGCGCGTTTATCGCTATTTTCCGAAGCTGCGCGCGCGCTCTCGCCAGCAGGCCGGCACTTTGTCAGGCGGGGAACAGCAAATGCTGGCGATTGGCCGCGCGCTCATGATGCGCCCGCGGTTGATGTTGCTGGACGAGCCTTCGTTCGGTCTCGCGCCGCTCATCGTTGAGGAGGTTTATGCGATTTTGCGCGAATTAAACGACACCGAGGGCGTGAGCATGTTGCTGGTGGAGCAAAACGCCAACGCGGCCCTTGCGCTGGCCGACCACGCTTACCTGCTCGAGACCGGCGAGATTGTGATGAACGGGCCCGCCCACGAGATCGGCCGCGACGAAAACGTGCGTCGCGCCTATCTCGGATATTAAGAGGGCGTATGGAACTGCTGCTTCATCAGATTTTTGCCGGGCTCTCGACTGGCAGTATTTATGCCTGCATGGCGCTGGCCATCGTCATGATTTACCAGGCGATCGATCATCTCAATTTTGCGCAAGGTGAGATGGCGATGTTTTCGACGTTCATCGCCTGGCAGATACTGCAATGGGGCTTGCCTTATTGGCCGACGTTTTTGCTGACGGTCGCTATTTCATTTGTCGGCGGCGTCCTGATCGAGCGCTCCATTATCAGGCCGCTCAGGCGCGCGCCAATTCTCAGTCACATCGTTATTTTCATCGCTTTATTTGCGATTTTACACAGCGGCGCCGGTTTCATATGGGACTACTCAATCAAGAGCTTCCCGACGCCGTTCGGCACCACTCCGCTTTTGGGCAACGGTCTGATTTCGTCGCACGACGCCGGCATGATCGGCGTGACCATGGTATTGGTCGTCTTCCTGTTTGCATTCTTTCGCTATACGCGCATCGGCTTGGCGATGCGCGCGACCGCTGAAAATCCAGAATCGGCGCGGCTTGTCGGTATCCGGACCGGCTGGATGATCGCGCTCGGCTGGGGGATGGCGGCCGCGATCGGCGCGATTGCCGGCATGATGATTGCGCCTGTGGTTTTCCTTGAACCGAACATGATGCTCTCGATCCTGCTTTACGGATTTGCCGGTGCGGTCGTCGGTGGACTGACGTCGCCGTTCGGCGCGGTCGTCGGTGGGTTTTCGGTCGGCGTGATCGAGAATCTCGCCGGAACGTTCATTCCCTATGTCGGCCGGGAGCTGAAGTTTACCATCGCGCTGGCGCTGATTGTCGCCGTACTGACGATACGGCCGAGCGGGTTGTTTGGCCGCACCATCGTGACGAGGGTCTAAATGAATCCGGCTGATGTTCCTAACAGAGGCACGGTGTCCTCGCGACCGCACCTCATGCTGGCGGTAGCGGCGCTTTGCGTCGCAGCGGTGCTGCCGTTGGTCGTCAAGAATTTCATTTTGTTCCAGCTGACGCTGGCAATGGTCTATGCCATCGCCATTCTCGGGCTCAATCTGCTGACCGGCTTTAATGGCCAATTTTCTCTCGGCCATTCTGCGTTCTTTGCGATCGGTGCCTATACCGCAGCGATCATGATGGACCGTTTCAACATCGCTTATTACTGGACGGTGCCGGCGGCCGGTGTTGTTTGCCTGGGTTTCGGATTCCTCTTCGGGTTACCGGCGTTACGGCTGCAAGGCATCTATCTGGCGCTCGCAACCTTCGCGCTCGCTGAGGCAATGCCGCAGATCCTTCGGTCAACCGCGCTGGAAGCCTGGACCGGCGGTGTGCAGGGCATCGTCATCATGAAGCCGGACGCGCCGTTCGGCCTGCCTTTGTCCTCGGACCAATGGCTCTTTTATCTGACGTTGTTGGTCGTCGTTGCGATGTTCACGGCCGCCGCCAACCTCGTCAACAGCCGCAGCGGGCGCGCCATAGTAGCGATCCGCGACAATCCTATTGCGGCGCGCGCGATGGGCATCAACATCGCCTTCTACAAATCTCTGACCTTTGGCGTGAGCGCATTCTATACCGGCGTTGCCGGTGCGATGGGCGCCATCGTCATCCAGTTTGTCGCCCCCGACAGCTTCACCTTCGCATTCGCCATCGCGTTGTTCGTCGGCCTGGTGGTTGGCGGCGTTGGCTCGATTCCTGGCGCTCTGTTCGGCGGACTGTTCGTCCTGTTCGTGCCCAATATTGCTGAGAACATCTCGAAGGGGCTTGCGGGCGCCGTGTATGGCGTCATTCTTATTGGGGTCATTTATCTGATGCCGTCCGGCGCCGCCGGACTGGTTCAACTGATCGCGACCACGCTCAAGCGGAAAATCGCGCGACAGAACTTAAGGGAGGACGTGCAATGAAACGCCAAGGACTTCGGTTATTGACGATCACAATGCTCGGACTTGGACTCGGGCTGTCGCCTGCATTGGCGCAGAAAAAATATGATCCCGGCGCCAGCGATACCGAGATCAAGGTCGGCAACATCATGCCCTACAGCGGCCCGGCGTCGGCTTATGGGCTGATCGGCAGAACGATCGCGGCCTATTTCAAGAAGGTCAACGCGGACGGCGGCGTAAACGGCCGCAAGATCAATTTCATCTCTTATGACGACGCTTACAGTCCGCCGAAAGCGGTCGAACAGGCGCGCAAATTGGTCGAAAGCGACGAAGTCCTGTTGATATTCCAGAGCCTCGGTACTCCGTCCAACACGGCGATTCAGAAATACATGAACGCCAAGAAAGTGCCGCAGCTTTTCGTCGCGACGGGTGCCACGAAATGGGGAGATCCGAAAGAGTTTCCCTGGACCATGGGATGGCAGCCAGCCTACCAGTCGGAAGGACGGATCTACGCGAAATATCTCCTGGAGAAGTATCCGAACGCCAAGATCGGCATTCTTTATCAAAATGACGACTACGGTAAGGATTACGTCAAGGGCATGAAAGACGGACTCGGCGCCAAAGCCGCGGCCATGATTGTCTCCGAGCAACCCTACGAAACATCTGACCCCACCATTGATTCCCAAATCGTCAATCTGAAGGCCTCCGGGGCCGACGTGTTCTTCAACGTGACGACGCCGAAATTTGCCGCGCAAGCGATCAAGAAGTCGGCAGAGATCGGCTGGAAGCCGCTGCATCTCCTCAACAACGTTTCGCAGTCGGTCGGTGGCGTGCTCAAGCCCGCCGGACTCGAGAATTCCAAGGACATCGTGTCGAGCTACTACCTCAAGGACTCAACCGACCCAGCCTGGAAAGACGACGCCGGCTATAAGGAATGGCTGGCGTTCATGGACCAGTATTTTCCGGACGGCGACAAGACGTCGAGCTTCACGGTCTATGGTTACAGCGTCGCGCAAACCATGGTTCAGGTGCTCAAGCAGTGCGGCGACAACCTCACCCGCGAAAACGTGATGCGGCAGGCGGCGAACCTGAAAGATGTTGTATTCGGCATGTTGTTGCCAGGCATCAAGATCAATACCAGTGCGACGGATTTTTATCCGATCCAGCAAATGCAGTTGCAGCGTTTCACCGGCGAGCGGTGGGAGCTGATCGGACCAGTCATGGGTGGCGATCTCTGAGGGCAGGGCGTAAACGCGCCCCAGATCACGTCTGAGCCTCGAAGCATTCAGGAGGCTTCGGCCCGAAAAGGCCGAGGCCTCTTTGCTTTTCTGGCCGTGTCACCCTGTTTGGACCACCGCGTTGACAGGTAGGGCTCCGGTTCGTATGAACCGGCCAACATTGACCCCAAAATTCAATTGAGACCTGCCATGAAAGTCCGTAATTCGTTGAAATCGTTGCGTGGGCGCCATCGCGACAACCGCCTGGTGCGCCGCAAGGGCCGGGTCTACGTGATCAATAAGACCCAGCGCCGCTTCAAGGCCCGCCAGGGTTGAGCCTGGCAGAGGCAAAGCCGCTCCAGGGGCTTCACGCGGCTTTGAGCATCCCTGCCTTTGCCTGACTGGCTGGAGCGCATAGACTCAGCGTCCATGGGCATTCGATTCCCGAGCCTGCTGTTGGCGGCGTTGCTTTGCACGGCCGCGCTGGTGCCTGCAGGTGCGCAACAGCCCAATGCCGCGCCGAAGGCGGTGCCGGATGGCGAGCTCAAAGGTAAGCTGATCGAGCCGCCGGCCAACTTGCCCAAGCCGCAAAAGGGCGACCCGACCCGCAACCTCGATTTTCTGTTCGAAGCGCTGAAACTCGCGCCGGACGAAACATCCGCGAAAGCCATCGAACAGCGCATCTGGGCGCTGTGGTTCGTTACCCGCAGCGATACCGCCAATATCCTGATGACCCGCGTTAAGACTGCGGTCGAAGCCAAGGATATCGATCTGGCGATCAAGCTGCTCGATGCCATCGTCAAGATCAAACCGGATTATGTCGAGGCCTGGAACCGGCGGGCGACGCTTTATTACTTGAAAAAGGAATTCGGCGCCGCGCTGTCCGATATCCGCGAAGTCTTGCGCCGCGAGCCGCGCCATTTCGGCGCGCTGTCGGGCCTCGGCCTCATCCTGCAGGAAGTTGGCGACGACAAGCATGCGCTGGAAGTCTATCGGCGCGCTCTCGATGTTTATCCGCGCATCGAACGCATCCCGGATCTGGTCAAGACTTTGACCGAAAAGGTCGAAGGCCGCGATATTTAATCCCGGTCATTTGATCCAACTCTCGCTTCGTGTCGTATAGAGGGATGTGTCCCATCCCTTGCGCCTCTCCCTCATGATTTTTCTCGGCATCGCGCTGGTTCTGGCGGCGCTCGCTGTGGTCACCGCGATCGGCACGGCGGCGATCGAGCGCGCCTATCCGCCAGCCGGCAAATTCGTCGAGGTCGAGGGCGGTCGTCTGCACGTTCTCGAACTGGGGCCAGCCGATGCGCCCGCGATCGTGCTGTTGCACGGCGCCAGCGGCAATCTCGGCGACATGCGACTGGCGCTCGGCGAAAGACTGGCGGCGCGTTACCGCGTCATTCTGGTCGACCGGCCCGGGCATGGCTGGAGCGATCGTCCCGGCGGCCGCCAGGATGCCTCGCCCGCGCGGCAGGCGGCGATTGTCCACCAGGCGCTCGGTCGTCTCGGCGTCGGCCGCGCAGTAATCCTGGGCCATTCGTGGGCGGGCGCGCTGGCGACCGCTTATGCGCTGGCCTACCCGCGAGAGGTCGCCGGGCTGGTTTTGCTGGCGCCGGTGACGCATCCGTGGCCGGGTGGCGTGAGCTGGATCAATAATCTCGTTGCTACGCCAGTGATTGGTCCACTGGTCGCGCACACCATGATTTTGCCCGTCGGCTATTTCCTGATCGCGCCCGGCGTCAAAGCGGTGTTCGCGCCGCAAAATCCGCCGCCGGACTACGGCAGGCGGACAGGCGTCGAAATGATCCTGCGGCCGTCGGAATTCATCGCCAACGCGCAGGACCTGGTGGATCTTAAGGCCTTCGTGACCGCGCAAGCGCCGCGCTATGGCGAGATTGGTGCGCCGGTCGCGATCATTTCGGGCGACGACACCGACAAAACCGTCTCGACCGAGATTCATTCGCGCGCCATCGCGCGCCAGCTGCCGCACGTAACGCTCACCGTGCTGCCCGGCGTCGGCCACATGGTGCAATACGCCGCGCCGGAGCGGGTCGTCGAGGCCATCGATCAGGTAACGGCGGCGGCGCGTTAGATATCGTCGGCCTTGTCGTCGCCGACGAAGGCGAGGCGCAGCATGTTGGTCGCGCCCGGCGTGCCGAGCGGGACGCCGGCGACGATGATGACGCGCTCGCCGGCCTTGGCGAAGGCCTTCGCGGAAGGCAATGCGGCAGGCGCGCTCCACCATGTCGTCCTGGTCATGCGCGTCATCTGTAACCACGCAATGCACGCCCCAGACCAGCGACAGCCGCCGGCCGGTCGTCAAGTTTGGCGACAACGCGACGATCGGCGACTTCGGCCGCTCCCGCGCCATCCGTAGTCCCGTTGAGCCCGATGAGGTCCAGCAGATGATTGCTGACAGGTCGAGCGTTTCGGCGATCTGGCGCGCCGCATCCGCAATGGCGTCTGCGCCGGTGGCTTCCGGCTCGGCGCGCTGTGCCGTGATGATCGAGCGGTAATTGAGGTCGTGTTCGACCTCCTCGGCGATGCGGTTCATGGTGGCGACCGCCTCGACCGGATATTGCCCGGCGGCGCATCTCGGCCGACAGCATGACCGCATCGGCGCCTTCGAAGATGGCGGTGGCGACGTCGGAGACTTCGGCGCGGGTCGGCACCGGCGAATTGATCATCGATTCCAGCATCTGGGTCGCGACTACGACCGGCTTGCCGGCGAGCCGCGTCGCGCGCGTCATCTGCTTCTGCACGCCGGGGACTTTTTCCAGCGGCATTTCCACGCCGAGGTCACCGCGCGCCACCATCAGCGCGTCGGTAATGTCGAGGATTTCGCCAAGCCGCTTAACGGCTTGCGGCTTCTCAATCTTGGCCATGATGGCCGCGCGGCCGCGCGTGATCTTCTTCGCCTCGGCGATGTCCTCGGGACGCTGGATGAAAGAAAGCGCGATCCAGTCGATGCCGGTTTCGAGCGCGGCTTCGAGGTCGGAGCGGTCTTTGTCGGCCAGCGCTGAAAACGGAATGGTCGAATCCGGCAGGCTGACGCCCTTGCGGTCCGACAACTTGCCGCCGACTTCGACGCGCGTTGCGATGCGCTTGGCCGAGGCTTCGGTCACGGTCAACCGCACCTTGCCGTCGTCGAGCAGCAGCGTATGGCCGGGCTGCGACCGCTGCGAAAATTTCCGGATGCGGCAGGCAGTACGCGCTTGCGTCGCCGGGTGCGGTCTCGGCGTCAAGCACGAAGCTGTCGCCCTTGGCGACCATGGCGGAGCCGCCGTTAAAGGTGCCGAGCCGCAGCTTCGGTCCCTGCAGATCGACCAGGATGCCGATCGGCCGCTCGAATTCCTTCTCGACGCCGCGGATCATGCCGACCAGCTCGCGCATGCGGTCGTGCAGGTGTGGCTCATGTTGATGCGGAAGACGTCGGCGCCGGCCTGGAACAGCCGCGAAATCATCTCGGCGCTCGACGACGCCGGGCCGAGCGTGGCGACGATCTTGGCGCGGCGCAGACGTCTCATTGTTTAGGCGCTCCGGTAGGCGGCGGCGGTGGCGGCGTCGGTGCCCGGCGAGCGCTGCGGGCTGCGCGGCGGCTCACGCCGTCGGCTGCTCGGCGGTGTCGGTCAGTTGCACGGTCCAGGAGCGCTGCTCGCTGGTGTCGACCTCGAAATAGCCGGTGCGGTCGTAGCCGCGCGCCAGGCAATCCTCGGTGCCGCGAATGGTGAATTCCTTGTCGCGCGAGCACATGAAGGCTTTGCCGGACCATTCGCCGCCGCGGTCGTAATCGACCGCGTAAATGTAATAGTAGCGCGCCACCAGCCCGCCGCGCAGCAGCGTTTCGCAGGAGCGCGCGGAAATGTTCCACCAGCCTTCGGTGGTCCAGCCCTCGGCATCCTTGTAGCCGATCGCGACGCCGACGCGGCTGCCGGTATTGTTGCAGAGCCGGAAATCGGCCTGCGCCGGGAGGAAGACAGCACGCAGCACCGCCACGGCAGCGGCGGCAGGCAGTGCTTTGCGGAAGGCGGTGCGGAGCGCGGTCACGATGGCTTCGAATTCGGTTGAGATTTCGCGTGAACCTCTACGCCCTGTCAACGACGATGGCGCGAAAGTCGTTGACGTTGGTGTAGGTCGGCCCGGTCTGTAACAGATCGCCGAGCTTTGCGAAGAATTCGGTCGAATTGTTGTCGGCAAGGAAGGCGGCGGGATCGAGGCCGAGCGCTTTGGCGCGCTGCGCGGTCGTCGTCGTCGGCGAAGGCGCCGGCCGGATCGTCAGCGCTGCCGGCACCGCCATCGGTGCCGTCGGTGTCGGCGGCCAGCCCGGATATGTTGCGGGCGCCGTCGAGCGCTGCAGCGAGCGCCAATGCATATTCCTGGTTCGGCCCGCCTTTTCCCTTGCCACGGATCGTGACGGTCAGTTCGCCGCCGGACAGGATGACGGCGCGCTTGCCCTGCGCCTGGAGCTTGCGCGCGAGTGTGGCGTGTTCGGCGGCGACCTCGCGGGCTTCGCCTTCCAGGCTGTCGCTGAGCATCACGCCTTCATAACCGGCGGATGTCATCTTTCCCTCTGCCGCGCGCAAGGCGTCGGCTGGCCGCGCCGCGAGCGTGAATGAGGTGCCGGCGAACACCGGATCGCCGGGCTTCGGCGTTTCGTTGGCCGGATCGTCGAGCGCCCGCGTTACCGCAGTCGGGCAATACCAGCTTGTAGCGCGCGACGATTTCTCGCGCGTCCGCGAGCGTCGTCGGGTCGGGCACCGTCGGGCCGGAGCCGATCGCTGCCGGGCTCGTCATGCGGCACATCGGAAATCGCCAGGGTGACCACCTTGGCCGGACGCGCGTGCCGCGCCAGCCGCCCGCCTTTGATGCGGGAGAGGTGTCGGCGCACGGTGTTGATCTCGCCGATATTGGCGCCGGAGCGCAGCAGCGCGCGCGTCACCGCCTGCTTGTCGGAAAATTCCAGACCCTTGGCCGGCGCGATCCAGTTGGCCGAGGCGCCGCCCGACATCAGCACCAGCACCAGATCGTCGGCGCCGGCTTTGTCCGCGAGTTCGAGCGCGCGCGAAGCGGCTTGTAGGCCGGCGGCATCGGGAATTGGATGGCCGGCCTCGATCATCGTCACGCGCCGGGCGGGGCGGCCATAGCCGTGGCGCGCCACCGCGATGCCGCTGAGCCGCTGCGGCGACAATTTGAGCGTATCGAGATAATGCGCTTCGGCGACTTCGGTCATCGAGCCGGCGGCTTTGCCGGCCGCAAGCAAAATCAGCCGGCCTTTCGGCGCCGCCGGCAATAGCGCCGGCAGCGTCGAGGCGGGGTGCGCCGCCGCCACGGCGGCGTCGAACAGGGCCCGGAGAAAGGCGCGGTGGTCGCTCATTTGTGTCCCGTATAGGCTCAGAAAATCGGCGCTATGGCAAGGCGGCGCGCATCTCACTATCTTTATAGCGCACGGAGGATTGGCGATGGATGACAAGACCCGCACCGAGCTCGAAGCCGCGGTTTACCGCCGTCTGGTCGAGCATTTGCGATCGCGCACCGACGTGCAGAACATCGACATGATGAATCTGGCTGGCTTCTGCCGGAATTGCCTGTCGAACTGGATGAAGGACGCCGCCGACGCCAAGGGCCTGCCAATGAGCAAGGAAGAGAGCCGCGAGGTCGTCTACGGCATGCCGTTCGACGAGTGGAAGAAGAAGTATCAAAAAGACGCCTCGGCCGAGCAAAAGGCGGCGTTCGAAAAGGCAAGCCCCAAGCACTGAGCAGGCGCTCGTTTGTGCACAGGTGTGAATGTCGGGGGCTTCGCGTAACCCCGCAGCACTTGGATGCAAATTCTTCCTATGACTGACGGCTAGAACCGTTCGTCATGAAGGAGATCGCGATGCCTGCCACCGCAGCCGCCGCCAAGGAACAACCCGCAACCCGCTTCGCCAAGGATCAGCTCAAGGCCTTCGTCGAACGCATCGAGCGACTCGAAGAGGAAAAGAAGGCGACCTCAGACGACATCCGCGACATCTATGCCGAGGCCAAAGGCACCGGCTACGACGTCAAGGCGTTGCGCACCATCGTGCGGCTGCGCAAGCAGGATGTCGACGAGCGCAAGGAGGAGGAAGCCGTGCTGGAAACCTACATGCACGCGCTGGGCATGCTCAACTAGGCCAGATTATTGCGAGAGCGACGCGGTCCGCTGCGTGCCGAAGGTCGCGGTCGCCAGGAACACGACCGCGCTGCCGCTGAAGCGGCCGGCCACCATGCCGTAATGCGGATCCTGCGCGAAGGTCATCACCAAAGCCGACGACGGCTTGCGCATGAACTCGGTGAGCGGACGCGGATCGAGCACGCCGAGGCGCGTTGTCGTCATCGCGCCGCTGACGCTCGGCGTAAGGATCAGCGCGCGCAGCCACGGGCCGCCCAGACGTCCGCCGGTCTGTTCAACGCTGCGCGCTATCGGCGCGATCGGCCTTCTGCGCCAACGCAGTGCCCATCGGGTTCGCCCGGCGCGCCGGCGGGGCGCGGTCGGCCGCGTAGGCCAGCGCTGAAGTCGCGCCGGTAACCGCCGGATCGGCCGAGGCGACCTCAACCGGCCCTCGCAACGCCGGACCGGTCTCGACCAGCGGCCACAGGCCGCGATTTGCAATCACATTAGGCTCAAGCGAAGCGAGGGCGACCGGACGCGGCGCCGGCACCGGCGTTACGGCGGCGACTGCCACCGGGCGGCCCTTCGGCATCGGCACGATGCGTTCGGTCGCGACCGTGATCGGCGGCGGCGCGTGCGGCGCCGAGGCGATCGCGATCGTCTCGCGCACCGGTGCCGCCGGTTTCTCGTTCTGCTTTTTGCCGAAACCGAACAGACTGGCGAGCATTCCGCGTTTTTTCGGCGGGCTGGCGGCGCGATCTTCGTCGTCGATCACGCCGGCGTTGCGCGCCGCGGCGAGCGACACGGTGTTGGGCTCCTTGCCGCTGGCGCTCGACGTCGGCCAGCGCCAGTGCGTAACCGGCGAGCGGCACGCCATCGGACGGCACATGCACGGTGCGCTCGTTCGGGAATACCCTGCACCAGCTGGTCATGCGTCATGCGCGGCCAATGCCGCACCGAGCCGGTATCGAGATGGATGAACGGCGAGCCGGAGGTCGGATAGAAGCCGACGCCGCCGCGCTGCATCCGCAGGCCGACTTCGCGGATCGTCTTCGAGCGGCACGCCGGGAATATAGAAATCCATCGCGTCGCCCTGCGTGTGCAGGGAAAATTGCGCGACGCCGCTCGAGCGGGCGCGCAGCATCGAATTGGTGTCCGGCGAGCGGTAGCCGCAGATCACCTGGATCGGCTCGCTGGCCGCCGACCTCGCGGTAGGCCTCCCACAACAGGTCGAACAGATGCGGGTCCATCGTCGTCTGCTCGTCCTTGCGCCAGTCGCGCATGAACCAGTTGAGCTTCGACAGCGCGGCATCGTCGTAACGGCCGTTGCGCTTGTAGGTGACGGTGATGTCTTCGCCGGTGTGGAGCGTGATGGAAGGAAATGGTGCGGGTGTCGCCTTCGGCGGCCGCGGTCTGCAAGCCGGTATTGGCGATCAGGAGAAGTGCCGCTGCGGCGCTCGTGCTGCGAGCGGCACGAGCCAAGTTCACAACAATAGAGTGGTCCGCGCGCGATACGAACTGGCACTGTCCCGTCCCGGATTCCGCCGTCCCCGGCCATCTTCCCGGGAAGCACGCCGGGACAACGAGCGAGGATGCAGTCTTGTCGGGATCGGTTAACGCGGGATTAGCGCGGTCGCCGGCCCCCCAATGAGTGGAGGACTACCGAGGGACTATGGCAAAAACGGGCCGGGCGCGTCTTTTGAGGAGCGCCCGCAAAGTTCCCTTTTCGGCTTTAGCCGATGATCAGCGGAAGATCTGCTCGAAGAACGCGAAGGGGTTGCTGGCTTCGCGGCGTTCGACCCGGCGCAGGATTTCCTGGTTGCTCTTGGCGGTCGCCAGCTCCCGCTGCTTGGGTCCTGCGGCGGCGAGACGTCGGCGACTTTGCGTTCGTCGGTGGTCAGGATCGCGTGGATGCGGGCGTCGAAGCCGTAGAGATCGTCGCGGATCACCAGCTTGCCGGCGTCATCGACGTAAGGCCGTCTGATAGGTCAGATGCACCATCGGCCGGCTCTGCAGCTTGAAGGTCTTCTCGTCGTGGCCGAACATCGAGTTGATCTGCTGCGAGCTCGGCGTCGGGCCGTTCATCGCCAGATGCAGCATGACCTCGCCGAACTTGGTCGGGTCTTCGACCCGCATGCAGCCATGGCTGAAGGCGCGCTTATCGTGGGCGAACAGCCGCTTCTCCGGCGTGTCGTGCAGATAGACCTGGAACTTGTTCGGGAAGTTGAACTTGATGCGGCCGAGCGCATTGGCGGCGCCGGGCGGCTGCACCACATTGATGTTGCCGTCGGGACCGCTGTTTCACTTCGAGGCCCATGCGGTCGAAAATCTGCGGATCGCTGGCGTACAGCGGCAGCAACTCGTTCTGGATGATCGACTGCGGCACGTACCAGGACGGATTGACCAGCACGTTGTCCATCGCGCGCCGTTAGAAGCGGCGTCGGCGTCTGCGGCTTGCCGGCGACGATCTTGGTGCGCCAGACGATGCTGTTGGTCGTGGACCACCTTGAGCGTGAAGTCGGGAATGTTGACCATCACGTAGGTCCGGCCGAGGTCGCGCGGCAGCCAGCGCCAGCGTTCCATATTGGCTTCGATGGTCTCGGCCTGCTGGTCCCGGCTTTGGGCCGTTGATGGCGGCGATCGTTTTATTGTCGAGCACGCCGTTGCCGTTGATGTCGGCGCGGGCCTGGACATGCGCGACCGCGTTGGCGAGCCGCCCGTCATAGGTCGTATCCTCGGCCTTGCCCTCGACGCCGAGCTTCGGCGCGCAATTGCGGAACGCGCGTATCCTTCATGCCGACCTTGAGCGGCCGGTCCATCGGGAATGCGGTTGGGCTTCTCGTCGGCGCTGGCGTTGGCGCGCATCTCGGCGAGCTTGTCCTTGAGCGCGCGGAAGCCGGCCTGCGGCGGATTGAAGCTGTCGAAAGCCGCGTTGATGTCGCTGGCGTCCGAAACCTTACGCAGAATGTCGGCGGGATCGGGCGTGTGACTGGCGCCATAGTCGACTTCGGCGGACACGCGAGTCGGCGCGATGCGGCCGGCCTGCAAATGGCGTGCAAAGTCGAGCGCCGAATTGGTCAGCTTGACGTCGGCTTCGGCAAGGCCTTCCGCGCTGCCGACGTTGGCGAATTCCGGCACCGGATAATCGGCCGGATCGAGCCCGTCGGCGCCGGCATTGCTGCAGCCGCGCGATGGTCGCCTTGGCGCGCGCGGTGAGGCGGCCGTCCGCGATCCACAGCGGCGCGTAGTTGCGCGACTTGTAGAAGTTCTCGGCCGCGCCGCGCTCTGGCTGGCGTGTGATGAATTTTTCGAGATGCTTGGCGCCGACCATGTCGCGCAGCTTTTCGGAGATCTGCGCGTCGCTGGCAGCGAACAGCCGCTCGATCGCGTCCTTGATCCCGGTGCCGCTATTGGCTTCAGCGGGCGCGGCGGCCGGCGGCGTTTGCACGCGCTCCTGAATCCGTTCTTGAACGCGTTCTTGCACCGGTTCGGCCTGAACGCGCGGCGCAACGGGCGCCGGCGCGGGAGAAATGGTCTGCGCGTTGTCGCGGATCGGCTGGCCGCGCAGGGTGGCCGGCGGCGGCGGCGCAGAGCGCAATGAATTGGGCGCGGCCAGCGCATCGGCGGCCGGCAAAGTGGCCGCCAGCGCCAGAATGGTGCCGGCCAGCAAACGGGTTTTACGCATCAGACAAACTCCAGAACTTCAAATCCACCAGCAAGCAACGCTCAGTATGCGATCTATTTCCGTCGCATTCGATGGATTTCGAAAACCAATTCCGATTACGGCTAACGTGCCGGAGTTTGGTAAATCGCGGAATTTAACCGTCCGCGTGTTCGGTAACCTCTGTGGCAAGGTTAGCGTCGAGGCCGAGACCTTCCAGCTTGCGGTAGAGCGTCGAACGTCCGATTTGCAGGCGCCGCGCTACTTCCGACATTTGCCCGCGATAATGCTCGATGGCAAAACGGATGGCCTCGCGCTCCAGCTCTTCCAGCGGGCGGACGTCGCCGCGGGGATCGGTCAGGCGCAGCGAGGGGCCGCTTACGGTTAATGGCGTCGCGCCCTCCGGCACGATTGAAACGCCGGCAACCAATGGCGGGTCGGTCTCTTCATGGAGCCGCGTCTGTACCGCGATCTGCGGGAACTCGTTAATGCCGAGCTCGTCGCGTTCGGCAAGCACGACGGCGCGGAAGATCGCGTTTTCAAGCTGCCGCACATTGCCCGGCCAGTTGAATGAGCCGAGCAGAGCCAGCGCTTCGGCGCTCACCGCACTGCATGCGCTTGCCTTCCTCGGCGGCGAAGCGCGCCAGAAAGTGCCGCGCCAGTTCGGGAATATCCTCGAGCCGCGCGCGCAGCGGCGGCACCGTGATCGGGAAAACGTGCAGGCGATAGAACAGGTCTTCGCGGAAGCGGCCGGCTTTCACGTCGGCGATCAGGTCGCGATTGGTGGCGGAGATGATGCGCACGTCGACCTTGATCGGCTTCCTGCGCGCCGACCGGCTCGACTTCGCCTTCCTGCAGCGCGCGCAGCAATTTCACCTGTGCCGCCATCGGCAGTTCGCCGACCTCGTCGAGGAACAGCGTGCCGCCATCGGCCTCGATGAACTTTGCCGGTGTGGCTTTCGGTGGCGCCGGTGAACGAGCCCTTCTCGTGACCGAACAGAATCAACTCGACGAGATTTTCCGGCATGGCGCCGCAATTGACGGCGACGAATGGCTTGGCGCGGCGGGCGCCCGCTGCCGTGAATGGCGCGCGCGATCATTTCCTTGCCGACGCCGGATTCGCCTTCGATCAGCGCCGGGATAGCGGAGGCGGCGGCCTTCTCGGCGCCGCGCAACACGGTTTTCATCGTCGGCGAGCGGGTGACGATGTCGGCGAACGTCAGCGTGCCGTCGCGGCTGCGCTTGAGGCGCTGCAGTTCGCCGGCCAGCGCCTTGGTGGCGAGCGCGTTGCGCAACGAGACTTGCAGCCGTTCGGCGCTGGCAGGCTTGACCACGAAATCGGTCGCGCCGGCCCGCATGGCGGAAATCACGTTGTCGATGCCGCCATGCGCGGTCTGCACGATCACCGGGACGGCACGGCCGGCGTCTCGCATGCGGGCGAGCACGCCAAGCCCGTCGAGGTCCGGCATCACCAGGTCGAGCACCATGCAGTCGATCCGCGCGCCGGCCTGTCCGCACAAAATGGAGGCAGCTGCGTCGCCGCTAGCGACCGTCATCGCCTCGTAGCCGAAACGCTGCACCATGTTTTCGAGGAGGCGGCGCTGCACTGGATCGTCATCGACGATCAACACGACTTGCGACATTGAAACTCCACCCGGGCAAACCGATTGACGTGTGCCGATTTGGTGCAATGTCGCCGAACGGCCTTAATGGGCCATTAAGTGTGATCTCCAGCCGGCTCGCTATTGAAAACGACCATTTTGACGCGCCAAATCCAGCGCCAAAATGGCCAGCAAGGACGAAACGACGCAATGCCCGCCCGATCGACCGCCCGCAAGATCCCCGCGCTGAAAACACCCCGTAAGCCCGCGCCCAAGCCCGCCGCCATCAAGCCGGGCGGGATCGGCAAGCTGCCGGAATGGAATCTGGCCGACCTTTATCCGGCGATCGACAGCCCGGCGCTCAAGCGCGACCTCGACAGGTCGGAGGCGGAATGCATTGCCTTCGAAAAGGATTTCAAGGGCCGGCTAGGCGAGATGGCGGCAAGCGCCCCAGTCAAGCTCGCCGAGGCGGTGAAGCGCTATGAGGCGCTCGACGACCTGCTCGGCCGCGTCGTGTCCTATGCGTCGCTGACCTACGCCGGCAACACCACCGATCCGGTGCGCGCCAAATTCTATGGCGACGTGCAGGAGCGCGTTACATCGATGTCGCTGCATCTGCTGTTCTTCACGCTCGAATTGAACCGCGTCGAAGACAAGGTGCTCGACGATGCGATGGCGGCGGAAGCCTCGCTCGGCCATTACCGGCCTTGGCTCGAGGACGTGCGCAAGGAAAAGCCGTACCAGCTCGAGGACCGCGTCGAAGAGCTTTTCCATGAAAAGTCGATGACCGCTTATTCGGCCTGGAACCGGCTGTACGATGAGACGATCGCCGCGTTGCGCTTCAAGATCGGCGGCAAAGAGTTGCCGATCGAGCCGGCGCTCAATCTGTTGCAGGATGCCGACGGCAAGAAGCGCAAGGAAGCCGCCGAAGCGCTGGCCAAGACCTTCAAGCAAAATCTGCGGCAGTTCGCGCTGATCACCAACACGCTTGTCCAAGGACAAGGAAATCTCCGACCGCTGGCGTGGTTTCCAGGACGTTGCCGACGCGCGGCATCTGTCGAACCGGGTCGAGCGGGAGGTGGTCGATGCGCTGGTCACCGCGGTGCGCGCCAGCCTATCCGCAACTGTCGCATCGCTATTACAAGCTCAAGGCGAAATGGTTCGGCAAGAAGACGCTGCCGTACTGGGACCGCAACGCGCCACTGCCGAAAGTCGACGCAGCGCACCATTCCGTGGACCGATGCCCGCAACACCGTGCTGACCGCCTATGGCGCGTTCTCGCCGAAAATGGCGGAGGTTGCCGACCGTTTTTTTGAGAGGAAGCTGGATCGACGCGCCGGTGCGGCCCGGCAAGCAGCCCGGCGCCTTCGCGCATCCGACCGTGCCGTCGGCGCATCCTTATGTGTTGCTCAATTACCAGGGCAAGCCGCGCGACGTGATGACGCTGGCGCATGAGCTTGGGCACGGCGTGCATCAGGTGCTGGCGGCGCCGAACGGCGCGCTGATGGCGCCGACGCCGCTGACGCTGGCCGAAACCGCCAGCGTGTTCGGTGAGATGCTGACCTTCAAGAAGCTGCTCGCCGGCATCACCGACAAGAAGCAGCGCAAGGCCATGCTCGCCGCCAAAGTCGAGGACATGATCAACACGGTGGTGCGCCAGATCGCGTTCTATTCGTTCGAGCGCAAGGTTCATACCGAGCGTCGCAACGGCGAGCTGACCGCCGAGAAATTATGCGAGCTGTGGATGTCGGTGCAGGCCGAAAGTCTGGGGCCGGCGATCGAGCTCAAGCCCGGCTACGAGACGTTCTGGTGCTACATCCCGCACTTCATCCATTCGCCGTTCTACGTCTATGCTTACGCGTTCGGCGACTGCCTGGTGAATTCGCTTTACGCGGTTTACGAGAAATCGGCATCGGGCTTTGCCGAGCGCTACCTGGCGATGCTGTCGGCCGGTGGCACCAAGCACCACTCCGAACTGCTCAAGCCGTTCGGGCTCGATGCCCGCGACCCGAAATTCTGGCAAGGCGGGCTGTCGGTGATCGCTAACCTGATCAGCGAACTCGAAGCGCTCGACAAGGCCGCCTGATGGCGCGTGGCGCCGACCGCGAACGCAATCGTCTCTCCGCTCGCGCCAAGCGCTACGCCCGCGTCGGCGTGAATGTCGGCGGCGTCGCGGCGCGCATCGCCACCTCGCGGACACTCGGCCGCAGGCAGGATCGGCCTGGCAATGCGATGGCTCTGGCCGCCGCGCTAGGCGGGCTGAAAGGGCCGATCATGAAGGTGGCGCAACTGCTCGCCACCATTCCCGACGCGGTGCCGGTCGAATACGCCAACGAGCTGATGAAACTGCAGAGCCAGGCGCCGCCGATGGGCTGGGGCTTCGTCAAACGGCGCATGCAGGCCGAACTCGGCGCCGACTGGCAGGCGAAATTCAAAAGCTTCGAACATGCGCCGGCCGCCGCCGCCTCGCTCGGCCAGGTGCATCGCGCGCAAGCAAAGGACGGCAGCGCGCTGGCCTGCAAGCTGCAATATCCCGACATGCAATCCGCGGTCGAAGCCGACTTGAGCCAACTGCATCTGCTGTTCTCGATCCGCAAGCGCTTCAATCCGGCGATCGATGCCAGTGAGATCGGGCAGGAGATCGCGGCGCGATTGCGCGAAGAACTCGACTACGTCCGCGAGGCGAAGCACATCGCGCTCTACCGCGACATGCTTAAGGATGAAAAGTCGGTGCGGGTACCGGAAGCTTGGCCGGAGCTGTCGACCGGACGCTTGCTGACGATGGACTGGCTCGAGGGCCGCAAGCTCCTCGCGCACAAGGACGACACGCTCACTGTCCGCAACCGGCTCGCCACTGCGATGTTCACCGCCTGGTGGCTGCCGTTCTCGCGCTTTGGCGTCATCCATGGCGATCCGCATCTCGGCAATTACAGCGTTTTTGACGAGGGTGGAGACAGTCCGCGGAAAACCTCACGGCCGGCCGGCATCAACCTGCTCGATTACGGCTGCATCCGGATTTTCCCGCCGAGTTTTGTCGGCGGTGTGGTCGATCTGTATCGCGGGCTGGAGGAGGGCGACGACGCCCGGGTCGTGCATGCCTACGAGACCTGGGGCTTCAAGCGCCTCAATAAGGACCTGATCGACACCCTCAACATCTGGGCGAAATTCATCTACGGCCCGTTGCTCGACAATCGCGTGCGCACCATCGCCGACGGGATCAAGCCATCGTCCTACGGCCGCCGCGAAGCCTTCAAGGTGCATCAGGCGCTGAAAGCCAAAGGTCCGGTCACGGTGCCGCGCGAATTCGTCTTCATGGATCGCGCCGCCATCGGGCTCGGCGCGGTGTTCCTGCATCTCGCCGCGGAACTCAATTTCTACAAGCTGTTCAATCAGGCGATCGCCGACTTCAGCGTCGGCAAGGTCGAAGCCCGGCAAAAGGCCGCGCTGGGCCGGGCGGGGCTGTGAGCTTTGCCGCCGTCCGGCGTTGCCCTTGAGCCATAAGTGCGCTAATTCCGGCCTCTGATCGGATGGAGATTCCGCGATGGCCGACCACGGCAACGTCGAATACGCGACCGCTCCGGGCAACGATTATGCGGCCCACGAGCAGACCTACTTGATGTTTCTCAAGCTGGTGAAATGGCATGTGATCGTGATTCCGATCATCCTGATCCTGCTGGCCTATTTCTTCGTCTGACCTCTCGCCCGCTGCCGCCGCCTCCGGGGGCTTCATGAAGATCGCGATTGCCGCCGAGACCGACCCGGCCGAACCGCGCGTCGCGGCAACGCCTGACACGGTGAAGAAGCTGGTGGCGCTCGGCGCCGAGGTCGTGGTGCAGCGCGGCGCCGGCGCGCGGTCCGGCATTCTCGACAAGGATTACGAGGCGGCCGGCGCGACGATCGGCGAAGCCGTCGTCAAGGGCGCCGACGTGGTGCTCAAGGTGCGCCGCCCGGCGCCGAACGAACTGTCCGACTACAAGAAGGGCGCGCTGGTCATCGCCATCATGGATCCCTACGGCAACGAGGCGGCGCTCAAGCAGATGGCGGAAGCCGGGCTTGTGGCGTTTGCGATGGAATTGATGCCGCGCATCACCCGAGCGCAGTCGATGGACGTGCTGTCATCGCAGGCCAACCTCGCCGGCTATCGCGCGGTGATCGACGCCGCCGAGCAATATGGCCGTGCGCTGCCGATGATGATGACGGCGGCTGGCACCGTGCCCGCTGCCAAAGTGTTCATCATGGGCGTCGGCGTCGCCGGCTTGCAAGCTATTGCTACGGCAAGAAGGCTTGGCGCGGTCGTCACCGCGACCGACGTGCGCCCCGCGACCAAAGAGCAGGTCGAAAGCCTTGGCGCTAAATTCCTCGCGGTCGAGGATGAGGAATTCAAGAACGCGCAGACCGCCGGCGGCTACGCCAAGGAAATGTCGAAAGAGTACCAAGCCAAGCAGGCCGTGCTGACCGCCGAGCACATCAAGAAGCAGGACATCGTCATCACCACGGCTCTCATTCCCGGCCGCCCGGCGCCGAAGCTCATTACCAAAGACATGGTCGCCTCGATGAAGCCCGGCTCGGTGATCGTCGATCTCGCCGTCGAGCGCGGCGGTAATGTCGAAGGCGCCAAGCCGGGGCAAGTCGCGGTGGCCGGCGGCGTCAAGATCGTCGGCTATCTCAATGTGCCGGGCCGGCTGGCCGCCTCGGCGTCGGCGCTCTACGCCAAGAACTTGCTGACCTTCCTCGACACACTGGTCGACAAGAAAGAGAAGAAGCTGGCGATCAACTGGGACGACGAGCTGGTCAAGGGCACCGCGCTGACGAAAGACGGCGCCGTCATCCATCCCAATTTTATGCCGAAGGCTTGAGCCATGGACCACCTCGCCACCGCCGTCGATCCGTTCGTGTTCCGGCTGTCGATCTTCGTGCTGGCGGTGTTCGTCGGCTATTACGTCGTCTGGTCGGTGACGCCCGCGCTGCACACGCCGCTGATGTCGGTGACCAACGCGATCTCCTCGGTGATCGTGGTCGGCGCGCTGCTCGCGGTCGGCGTGCCGCTCGCCACCAATGACCAGGGCCCACTATGGGCGCGCGCGCTCGGCTTCGTCGCGCTGATCTTTGCCTCGGTCAATATTTTCGGCGGCTTCCTGGTCACCCAGCGCATGCTGGCGATGTACCAGAAAAAGAAGAAATGAGCCGGGCATGAACGCCAACATCGCGGCAGTTCTTTATCTGGTCGCCGGCGTCCTCTTCATTCTGGCGCTGCGCGGCCTGTCGAGCCCGGATTCGTCACGGCGCGGCAACCAATTCGGCATGATCGGCATGACGATCGCCGTGCTGACCACACTGGGCTCGCATCCGCCGTCGGACCCAGTCGGCTGGGCACTGGTGGTCGGTGGCATCGTGATCGGCGGCGGCATCGGTGCCGTGACGGCGCGCCGTGTGCCGATGACCTCGATGCCGGAATTGGTGGCGGCTTTCCATTCGCTGGTCGGCATGGCCGCGGTGCTGGTCGCGGCCGGCGCTTTCTATGCTCCGGCGGCATTCGACATCGGCACCGAAGGCCATATCCACCAAGCCAGCCTGATCGAGATGTCGCTCGGCGTCGCGATTGGCGCGCTGACGTTTACCGGCTCGATCATCGCATTCCTGAAACTGTCCGCGCGCATGAGCGGCAAGCCGATCACGCTGCCAGGCCGCCACATCATCAATATCGCGATCGCCTTGGCGCTGGTGTTCTTCATCTACGGATTTTACGTGTCGCAAAGCCAGATGGATTTCTGGCTGATCACCGGCCTCGCTTTGCTGCTCGGCGTCTTGATGATCATCCCGATCGGCGGCGCCGACATGCCGGTCGTGATCTCGATGCTCAATTCGTATTCCGGCTGGGCGGCCGCCGGCATCGGCTTTACGCTCGGCAACTCGGCGCTGATCATCACCGGCGCGCTGGTCGGCTCGTCCGGCGCGATCCTGTCCTACATCATGTGCCACGCGATGAACCGCAGCTTCATCTCGGTCATCCTCGGCGGCTTCGGCGGCGAGGTGGCGGCCGGCGCCGGCGGCGCGGTCGAGCAGCGCCCGGTCAAGCTCGGTTCGGCCGAAGACGCCGCCTACATCATGAAAAATGCGCAGAAGGTCATCATCGTGCCGGGCTACGGCATGGCGGTGGCGCAGGCACAGCATGCTCTGCGCGAGATGGCCGACCGGCTCAAGAAGGAGGGCGTCGAGGTCAAGTACGCCATCCACCCGGTGGCAGGCCGCATGCCGGGCCACATGAACGTGCTGCTGGCCGAAGCTAATGTGCCCTATGACGAGGTGTTCGAGCTTGAGGACATCAACTCGGAATTCGCCCAGGCCGACGTCGCCTTCGTGATCGGCGCTAACGACGTCACCAACCCGGCGGCAGAAGAGGACAAGACCTCGCCGATCTATGGCATGCCGGTGTTGCAGGTCTGGAAGGCGGGCACCGTGATGTTCATCAAGCGCTCACTGGCGTCCGGCTACGCCGGCATCGACAATCCGTTGTTCTACCGCGACAACACCATGATGCTGCTCGGCGACGCCAAGAAGATGACCGAGTCGATCGTCAAAGCGCTGTAGGCGGCGCTGTAAGCCAGCCAACACAGCGCCGGCCATGCAACCAAGCTGACTGCGGCGCGTTGGTCACGGGGGCGGTTTCCTTTTGGAGATTGCCTGAATGTCCAATCCAATCCGCAGTTTCGGTATCGTCGGCCTCGGTAAGATGGGTGGCGGCTTGGCCGAAAACGCGCTTGAAAAAGGTTTTGAAGTGGTGGGGCTCGACGCTCACGCCATCCCCGAAGATTTGAAACGTGCCGGTTTGAAAGCCGCCACCGACCTCGGTCAGCTCGTGGCCCTGCTGCCACGCCCGCGCTTCGTCATGCTGTATGTGCCCGCTGGACCTCCGGTCGATACGCTGCTCGCACAATTGTCCGACGTTCTCGCGGCCGGCGATATTATTGCCGACGGCGGCAATTCATATTGGGGCGATTCCATCCGTCGCCACGCCCGTCTCAAGGAAAAGGACATTCATTTCATCGACGCCGGAACCTCCGGCGGGCCGTCTGGCGCGCGCGACGGTGCCTGTTTTATGGTCGGCGGCGACGCCGAACCGGTCGCAGCCGTGGAGCCAATTCTCCGCAAGCTCGCGGTCGATGGCGGCTATGTCTATGCAGGAAAGCCAGGCGCCGGCCACTTCGTCAAGCTGGTGCACAACGGCATCGAGTTCGGAATGCTGCAGGCGATCGGCGAGGGCATGGATCTGCTCGCGCATTACCGTGAGCCGCTGCCGGTTACGAAAATTCTCCAATGCTGGGACCACGGGTCAGTGATCCGCTCCTGGCTGATCGAATTGATGGAAAAAATGTATAGCGCGCGGCAAGGGCTTGGATCGTCCGCGCCGTATATCGAGGACACCGGCGAAGTAAACTGGCTGGTGGACGACGCGCTGCACATGGAAGTGCCGATCCCCGTGATTACCCAGGCCGTGGTGCAACTGCTCGCCTCGCGCGACAGCGACCATGATGCAGCACGCGCCGTCGACATGATGCGGCACGGTTTCGGCGGACATCCGTTCGGCGCCAACGCCAACATTGCCCATGAGCGGCATACTGGTCGCGTTGGCGGCTTCATCGGCAATGGAGCGGCGCCATGACGGCACCGATCGGTCACAAAGTCTGGGCGGTCGCCGAAGGCTATATTCCGCCGCAGTCGACCGGCACCACCCGCGAACTGATCAGCCACGAGACGCTCTGCATCCTCAATGCCGGCGATGAGGACGCCGGGATCGAGATCACCGTCTATTTCGCCAACCGCGAGCCGGTTGGGCCTTATGTGTTCAAGTGCGGAGCGCGGCGTACGCTGCATCTGCGCTTCAACGACTTCAAGGAGCCGGCGCCGGTCCCGGTCGGTACCGACTTCTCCAGCGTGATTTCGTCCAACGTGCCGATCGTGGTGCAGCACACGCGGCTCGACACCCGCCAGGCAGCGCTGGCATTGCTCAGCACCATGGCGTATCCGGTCGCCTAAAGCTTTCGGAGCATTACCAGTGCGTCGACCAGGCCGAGCTTGGGATGCCGGTAGACGCCCGGCAGCCGGCCAACCGTCTCGAAGCCGAGGCTGTGCCACAGCTTCACGGCGCGCTCATTGCTCGCAATCACGAAATTGAACTGCATCGCAGTGAAGCCGAGCGCCTTGGCGTGATCGAGCGAATGCGCGCACATCGCGCGGGCGACGCCGCCGCGCATCGCGTCGGGCGCAACGATATAGCCGCAATTGCAGACATGAGCGCCGCCGCCGCGCTGGTTGGCGCGAAGATAGTAGGTGCCGACGACCGCCCCACCATCCTCGGCGACGAACACCTCGTGCCCGCTGCTGCGCCAATAGGCGAGGGCTTCGTTTCTCGAAATATCGCGGGGGATCGGATAGGTCTCGCCGGCGCGGAATGTTGGTTCGATCACCCGCCAGATCGCGTCGTCATCCTGAGCCGCCGCTTTGCGAATATTCATGGTCACGTTTTTCGTTGCGCCCCGCACAAAATAATAGCGCGGGCCACTTTGCCCGCGCCATTGAAACCCGAACCGAAATCCTTAGCCGAAGCGGCGTCCGCCGCCACCGCCACCAAATCCACCGCCGCCGCCGCCACCACCAGGGCCGCCACGGCCGCCGCCAGGACCGCCGGCGCCCATCACCGGCTTCGGCTTCATCGGCAGAAGTCCCTCGCGCTGCATCTTCTTGCGCGCCAGCTTGCGGGCCCGGCGGACGGCTTCCGCCTTTTCCCGTGCTTTCTTTTCAGAGGGTTTTTCGTAATGGCCGCGAAGTTTCATCTCGCGGAAGATGCCCTCGCGCTGCATCTTTTTCTTGAGCGCCTTGAGGGCCTGATCGACGTTATTGTCACGGACGAGAACCTGCAAACGAATGCTCCTTCAGCCTGATGGTCCGGGTTGTTCGGGTCGAAAAGCCCGCAAAAGCGGGCTCTTGAGTTGGGCGGCAGTAGCAGAAATGGACTTAAGAGTCCACAATTGCGCAATAGGTAAGCATTTCGCGAGGGTATCGATGGTTGCGGCGCGGCGGGCCTTCCTGCGGATCAGCGGCCAATTCGCCGCTGCAGCGATACTGGCGCCCCGGCTGGTGGCGGCGCAAACCTTTACCGCGACCACGATCAGCCAGGCGGCGCAGAACGCCCGGCGCGACGTCGGCGAGCTCAGCCGCCGCGCCGACAATCTGTTGCGCCTGACCGTCGCGGACGGCCCCGAGCATAGCGCTCGGGCGGTGCGTCGGTTCCGCGCCGAACAAGGACCGCTGGCGCGCGACCTTGCCGCCATTTTCAATGGCCGGGTCAGCGAGGACGACTGGCTCCTGGTGTCGCCGATGCGGGAACTCGATCTCGCGCTGACGATCCGGCCGCTGGTGATCAGGCTGGCGCCGACGGTGGTGGAGGTCGAAGCGGCGGTCAAACGGCCGCTGGCGCAGATTGAGCCGCTGCGCGGCGACAGTGCCGACGACGTGCTGCTGACCATCGTGCTCGAAACGCTGGGGCTCGAGCGCCGCGTCGCGCTGTTCGAGCAGCTCCGAAACGACCACGCGCTCGCGGCCGCGCTCAAGGATGCCGCCGCCGCCGTAAAGGCGCAACGTGACGGCCTGGCCGCGTTCGAGCTGGAGCGGGTGATGCGGGCGACGGTGCGGCCCGAGACGGTCGCCGCGATCGCTGAGAATCTCGGGTCGGAAGCAAGGCGCACGCTCTACCAGGCCCTGATCGTGCGCTTCGTCCCCTTTGTCGGCTGGACCTATTTCGTCACGCTGCTTCTGGCAACCATCTATTACAATCGCGATACCACGGCGCCGGTACTGCGCTAGTTTCAGGCGGTCTGACCTGGCTTGAAAATAACCCACAGCCGTAAATTGCGCTTCTTGTCGCCCCCCAGTTTGGTGTAAACCTGTTCGTTTCCAACGAACGGATTGGGAACTTTGCCGTGAACGTTCAGATATCGGATCGCCCAACCACCAAACAGTCGCTCGGCACGCTCGTGATCGAGGGCAAGACCAAAAAAGTCTTCCAGATCAAGGGAGGCTCCGATCTGGTCGCCGTGATTTCCAAGGACGACATCACCGCCGGCGACGGCGCCAAGCACGACATCATCCCGGACAAGGGCGCGCTTCGCCAACGCGACGACGTCCAATGTCTTTCGCCTGCTCAAGGCGTGCGGCTTGCCGGTCGCCTTCATCGAGCAGGACTCGGCGACCTCGTTCGTCGCGCCGAACTGCACGATGCTGCCCTACGAGGTCGTGGTGCGCCGCGAGGCGCACGGCTCCTATCTCAAGCGCAATCCGCATTTCGCCAAGGGGCAATTGTTTCCGCAACTGATCGTCGAGTTCTTCCTCAAGACCAAGGATAAGAACTGGAAGGGCAAGCCGCTGGTCGCTGACGATCCGCTGATGATCGTCGCGAAGGACGGCGGGAAGATCCAACTGTTCAATCCGGCCAAGCCCCTGCAAGGCCAGGAGCCGTTTCTCACGCTGGCGACATCCGAAGTGTTCAGCCGCGACGACGAGGCGAAGCTCTACCCGGAGATGTCGCGCCTCGCACGTCAGGCATTCCTGGTGCTGGAAAAGGCGTGGCAGCTCGAAGGCGGCACGCTGGTCGACTTCAAGGTCGAGTTCGGCTTCGACGCCAAAGGCAATCTGCTGCTCGCCGACGTCATCGACAATGATTCCTGGCGCGTGCTCGAGAGCGGCGCCTATATCGACAAGCAGGTCTATCGTGACGGCGGCGCGCTCGACGATGTCGCCGCGAAATACCGCCGCGTCGCCGAGATCACCGGCCACTTCCAGGTGCCGCGCCAGCGCATCATTCTGTGGCGCGGCTCGGAGAAGGACAATCCGGAAGCCTTCACCAAGGCGCTCGGTGACGTTGTCGGACATGATGAGCAGTCGTGACCTGCTCGATCCACAAGGAGCCGGTGCGCGGGTGCCGGTATTTTCCATCGCATGCTGCAGGAAGTGCCGGATACGGTGGTGATCGCCTATATCGGCCGTTCGAACGGCGCAGGCCCGGTGCTTTCCGCGCATGTCGGCCGCGCCGGTCATCACCGTGCCGGCCAGCGTCAAGGAATTCCCCGACGATGTCTGGTCGTCGTTGCGGGCGCCAAGCGCGGTGCCGGTGATGACGGTGCTGGAGCCTGCCAACGCGGTGCTGGCCGCCTTGCAGATGCTGTCCGCCCGCAATCCGCGCGTCTATGCCCACGTGCGCGGCGACGATCGAAAGCCGGACGGTCAACACGATTCAGCTATGAGCGGTGCGAAAAGCCGATTGGAACAAGTCGGCTTCATGCTGCTCGCCGAGATCGAGCGGCTCAAGCAGCGATCTCAACCCGAGCGCGTCGCGCGAAAATCGCCGAGCTTGACGCGCGCGCCGACGTCGACCCGCTGCTCGATATTCTCAACCGCCGCGGCTTCGAGCGCGAGCTCAAGCGCTCGCTGGCTTACGTCAAGCGCTACGGCACCGAGGCGGCGCTGATCTACCTCGATCTCGACGGCTTCAAGGCGATCAACGACCGCACGGCCATGGCGCCGGCGACGCGTTGCTCAAGGCGGTGGCGGCGCGGCTGGTCGCGCAAGTGCGCGCCTCAGACGTGGTGGCGCGGCTCGGCGGCGACGAATTCGCCGTGCTGATGTGGAACGCCAGCGCCAGCCCACGCGCTCGCCAAGGCGCGCGAACTCGAAGGCGGCGGTGGCAGACACCACGGTCATGCATGGGGCGGCGAAGCTGTCGGTCGGTGCCTCGGCGGGCATTGCCGGCTCGGCGCGCGCTCGACACCCCGGCGCAGGTGATCGAATGCCGCCGACAAGGCGATGTATGCGCGCAAGCGCGCACGAAGCGGCTAACCTGGCGGCTAGGCGATGATATCCGGCGTGATCTGATCCTCGAGCCGGCGGATCTGGTCGCGCAAAATCAGCTTGCGCTTTTTGAGCCGCTGCACCTGGATCAGGTCGAAACCGGGCGAGGTTTGCAGGGCGAGCGATAGCGGCGTCGAGGTCGCGATGCTCCTGTTGCAGGCGCGCCAACTGCTCCCGCAATTCCCGTTCTTCCTCTTTGCTCATTGCCACCGCTTGAGTCTCGAGGGCCGCCGCCCGTCACGGGCGCGGAAAATCGCCGGAGACTGACCGAGTTCCAGAATTATCGCGTTTTCCACAATAGCGTTCAAGCCGTGCTGGAACTTGAGGTTTTCCGCGCCTGGCCGAGCCGCGAAAACAGGCACCGCGCCACAGGGTGTCGCCCTTGCGCCGATTCTGATGTAAACTTATGTCGTAAGATCCAACGGATTGAGGAGACATCCTTCATGTCGATGCAATCGCATCTTGCGGAACTCGAAAAGCGGCACCAGGCCCTCGAACAAGAAATCGACGACTGCCTGGCTCATCCGGCGAGCGATGATTTACAGATACGCGAACTCAAGCGCCGCAAGTTGCAGGTAAAAGACGAAATCACACGTTTGCGGCAGGGCGACAGCGCCAGCGTGCACTGACCGCGCCGACCGTTCGATCGCTGTTTTTGGATTCGACCGCCGGCTCGCAGCCGCGAGGCGGCGGTTTTGTTTTGGGGGACCCGTGCGAAGCGCTAGTGAACGGTGCCGCGGTCGGGGCTGATTTCGATGGTCACCACATTGTCGTGGCGCGGCCCGAAGCCATAGCGCTGCTCGGTGACCAGCACGACATAGGTCAGCGCCAACGCGCTGGCGACCATGAAAATATTGAACAGCAGCGAAATTTTGCTCTGCTTCCGCGTGATCGGCTGCGTCCGGTTTTGGCGCGAGGGTGGCAGTTCGGTGGGCACGGCTTCGCTCCTGCTCTCCGGCGTCTCGGTTCCAAACGCCTGACGGTCGAACAACGATCCCGCCGCTATATAAAAAAACGACGGGCCGCCGGGCCCCCACAACAATGCAAATTCGATGCCGCTTTCCGCTCAGACCAGCTGAAGCGGAGAGGGCGCAGTTATTACCAGCGGCGATGGTGATAGCCGCCGCCGTACCAGCCCCGGCCGCCATACCAATACGGATAGGGGTACGGGTAATAGCCGTAATAGACCGGCGGCCCGGCGACGTAGGGTCCGTCCTCATAGGCGGTTGGCGGTCCGCCATCGACTTCTTCATCCTCGTCGGCATATCGGCGCACCGCGCGGCGCTGCGCCGTCGCGGAGCGGCTCGCCAGACCGAGGTTGCGAGCGATGACGTAGCCGTTCTGGCCGTTCCAGGCGACCTCGCACCAGCCGGCGTCGCAATTGCCGACTTCGACCGTCTCGCCCTTTGGGATCAGCAGGACGACTTCGCTTTTGGTACCTGGCGCTTTGCGCAGATTGGTTTCCGCGCCGATCGTCACCGGCTTGGCGCTGGCGGCGGCCGTCAGGCCGGCGAACAGTGCAGCTACAATGGCGCTGGTAAGTGCAAGACGCGTGCGCGTCATGGATGTCCCCTCGGCTTCCTGCAAATCGACGTGTGGATTCTCCTCTAAACTAAGACAATTTCAAGCCGGGTTTTCCGACCGCCATTATATGGCGGTTATAGCTTTTGCCGTGTTGCCGCCATAATATGCCCGCCAGATCGAAGCTTGAATCGGGCTCACGAGGGGATCATGGCGCCGCACTCCAAACTCTGTCTCGGCCTGCTTGCCTTCACGCTCGTTCTGGCGGCGCCGGCGGCGCACGCTTTTACGCTTCAGGGATCGGGCGAAACCAACAGCGACGGCAGCGCAAAATACACCGATCCGGATACCAAATACGGCAAGCAGCCGAACAAGGATGGCACGACAACCCTCCAGCTCGGCAGCGGCACCATCATGACGCTCGGCCCGCAGCGCAACTTCAACAGCGACTTCGATGCCGGCAAGAACCGGATGCTGTCGCCGTTCGACCGCGACCGCTAGGTTCGCGCGCGGCGCTTCAGTCGGCGTACCAGGTAATCGAAATTCACCGCGAACTGATCGGGCCGCGATACGTCGCGCTTGAGTTGCGCGATATCGTCGCGCGGAAATTCCTGCGCCGGTGAACCGGCGGCTTCGGCGATCATCTGAATCATCGCGGCGTTTTCTAGCATGATGGCGGTGACGACGCACTCCTCGATCGAGCCGGCGGCGACAGCGACACCATGGTTCTTCATCAGCACGGCGCGATGCGAGCCGAGCGCACGCGCGACTCGCACGCCCATTTCCGGTGTGCGGATCAGATTGATGGTGTCGGAATAACTTCCGACGTCATTGTAAAACAGCGCGCCCGGTTGGCTGTAGGCTTTGACCGCCCGCCCGCTGACCGACAGCGCCACCGCGTAAGTGGGATGGCTATGGATTACGCAATGCACGTCGTCGCGCGCCCGGTAGATTTCCGAATGGATATAGACCTCGCTGTGCCGGCGCGCCTTGCCGGCAACGACATTGCCGTCAAGATCGATGGTCAGGATGTTGTTCGGCGTGATTTCGTCGAGGCCGACGCTGTGCGGCTTCATGTAGAACAGCGAAGGCTTGCCCGGCATTCGCACCGAGATATGCCCCCGCGTGAAATCGCCCTGGCCGGCGGCGGCCAGCACCTGGCCCGCCGCGATCAGCTTTTTCTTGAGAGCGTCGTGCGCCATGTCATTTCCTTACACGATTTCCCGGACTGAAAAGCCGCCAAACAGGAGCGGAAATCCGGCATGGCGCGATGTAGGCGGCATGCTAGTTTCCACCGAAAGAAATCTCAATCGGGAGGGCCATCATGCGCGCGATCATTGCGGCCGTCGCAATTCTCGTTCTGACCGGCGCGGCGCAAGCGCAGGACTATCCGAACAAGCCGGTGCAGATCATTTCGCCGGCCGCGGCCGGCAACAGCCCGGACGTCGCGATGCGGGTCGTCGCCGATCGGCTGGCCAATTTGTGGAAACAGCAGATCGTCATCCTCAACCGGCCCGGCGCGCAGGGCCTGATCGCCGCTCAGGCCGCGGCCGGCGCAATCCCGGATGGTTACACGCTCTATATGGCGCAGGCCTCGACCTTCACGGTGACGCCGGTCACCCAGGAGAAGATGCCGCTCGATCTCGACAAATCCTTTTTGCCGATCGGGCTGATCGCCGAGCAGCCAATCGCGATTTCAGTCAATCCGAAGCTCGGCGTCAGCACGCTTGCCGAATTGATGGCGCTGATCAAGAAGACGCCCGGCGGCCTGCAATTCGGCGCCAGCAACCGCGGCGGCATTTCGCATCTTACCGGAGAGCTGTTTGCCCGCCGAACCAAACTGGAACTGGCGTTCATCAGCGCGCAAGGCGCCTCGACGACGATCAACGATGTCGCCGCCGGCCGCATTCCGATAATCTTCGAAGGCATCGCCAGCGTCGCCGGCGCGTCGCAGGGCGGACTGCTCAAGACTCTGGCGGTCGCATCGGCGAAGCGGCTGCCGAACTATCCGGACCTGCCCGCCGTCAACGAAACCGTACCCGGCTTTGAAACCAAAGGCTGGCTTGCCCTGATGGCTCCTGCCGGCACACCCGACGCGATCGTGCAGAAAGTCAGCGCCGATCTGCGCACCGTGCTGGCGGATCCCGAAGTGCAGCAGAAGCTCGCCGTGCTCGGCTCGTACCCACACGCATTGAGTCCCGCGGAGACGACCGCCTTCGTCAAGAGCGAGGAAGAGCTGTGGTGGCCGATCGTGCGCGAGGTCGGGATCAAAAAGTGACGCGGGCGGGAAGCATTTTTTTGGTCCTGCTGGCGCTGCTGGGCGCGCCGGTGATGGCGCAGGACATTCGCGGCCTCGAAGTCTGCACGGCCGAAAAGGACATGGCGCGCCGCACCTCCTGCTTGCAGGCCAATGTCGACTATCTCCAGCAGGAGCTGGTGAAGCAGGGCCGCAAGGCGCAGGCCGATCTCACCTCGGCGACGCGCGACATTGCCGCGCTCAAGGCGGACGTCGCGGCGCTGAAAACGGCGCTCGACAAAACGAACGCGGAACTGGTCGAGCTGAAAAAGCCGAAACCAGCGGAGAAGAAATGATGCGCAACGGGCTTTTGGTTGTCGGCATTCTCGTTACGCTGGCGGGGCTAATCTGGGCAGCGCAGGGCGCCGGTATTTTTCCGTATCCGGCGTCGAGCTTCATGATCAATTCGTCGCGCTGGATCACCTACGGCTTGGCGACGGCGGTCGTTGGCTGCGTCCTCATCTTCCTGTCGCGGCGGATTTGATCATGCGGTTCGATGGACAAACGGTTTTCGTCGCGGGTGGCACCAGTGGCATCAATTTCGCCATCGCCGAGGCCTTCGCCAAAGCGGGGGCCAAGGTCGCGGTGATGAGCCGCGATCAGGCCAAGGTCGACGCTGCGGTTGCGGCGCTCCAGCGCCATGGTGGCAAGGTATTCGGGCAGGCAGCCGATGTCCGCAATTACGAGACGGTCGGTGCCGCGCTCAAGGCGGCGCGGGACGCGCTCGGCGTGTTCGACGTGCTGGTGTCGGGCGCGGCGGGCAATTTCCCGGCCAGCGTTCTTGGCATGTCGCCCAACGGTTTCAAGGCAGTGATCGACATCGACCTGATCGGCATGTTCCACGTGCTCAAGGCGGCGCACCCGCATTTGAAGAAGCCGGGCGGCTCCATCATCACCATTTCGGCGCCGCAGGCGGTCGATGCCCGTGCGCTGCAGGCGCATGTTTGCGCCGCCAAGGCCGGCGCCGATATGTTGATGCGGGTGCTGGCGCTGGAATGGGCGAGCGACGGCCTGCGCATCAACGCGATCCTGCCGGGTCCGATCGCCGGCACCGAGGGCATGAAGCGGCTGGCGCCGACGCCCGAAGCCGAAGCGGCGGTAAACCGCGCGGTGCCGCTCGGCCGCATGGGCGACGTGAAAGAAATTGCCGACGCGGCGCTGTTTCTCGCCTCGCCGATGGCGGCCTATATCACCGGGGCGGTCGTCCCGGTCGACGGCGGGCTCACCGCGGTCGGCAATCGTTATCTTGGATCGGGCGAGCCGACGCCGCTATAGTGGCGACACCGCCTTCGCCATCTCGCGCAGCTTGAATTTCTGGATCTTGCCGGTCGAGGTTTTCGGAATCTCGGCGAACACCACGTAGCGCGGCACCTTGTAGCCGGCGAGGTTCTTCTTGCACCATGCGGTGATGTCCTCAGCGCTCGCCTTTGCCCGGGCTTCAGCTCGACGAAAGCGCAGGGCGTTTCGCCCCATTTCTCGTCGGGTTTCGCCACCACCGCGGCGGCGGCGACGGCGGGATGCTTGTAGAGCGCGTCCTCGACCTCGATGGATGAAATGTTCTCGCCGCCGGAGATGATGATGTCCTTGGAGCGGTCCTTGAGCTGGATATAGCCGTCGGGATGCATGACGCCGAGGTCGCCGGTATGAAACCAGCCGCCGGCGAAGGCCTTGTCGGTCGATGCTTTGTTCTTGAGATAGCCCTTCATCACCACATTGCCCCGCATCATCACTTCGCCCATCGCCTCGCCGTCGTGCTTGACCGGTTCGAGCGTGTCGGGGTCGCGCACGTCGAGCGCTTCGAGGGCGCCGTAGCGCACGCCCTGGCGCGCTTTCTTGGCGGCCTGCTCGGCGGCGGGCAGCGCATCCCAACTCTCGTGCCAGTCATTGACCACCGCAGGGCCGTAGCACTCCGTGAGGCCGTAGAGGTGCGTGACGTTGAAGCCGGCGTCCTTCATCGCGGCGAGCACGGCTTCCGGCGGCGGCGCCGCGGCGGTGAAGAATTCGACGACGTGCGGCAGCGGCTTCTTCTCGGCAGCCGGCGCGTTGAGCAACGTCGCCATCACGATCGGCGCGCCGCACAGGTGCGTCACTTTGTGGTCGGCGATGGCATCGTACATCGCCGGCGCGCGCACCGCGCGCAGGCATACATGCGTGCCGGCTACCACCGAGATCGACCACGGGAAGCACCAGCCGTTGCAGTGAAACATCGGCAGCGTCCACAGGTACACGGGATGCTTGCCCATATTGCAGGTGACGATATTGCCGGTCGCCAAGAGATACGCGCCGCGGTGGTGATAAACCACGCCCTTCGGATCGCCGGTGGTGCCCGACGTATAGTTGAGCGTGATGGCGTCCCACTCGTCGTCAGGCATGGCCCAGGCGAAAGCCGGATCGCCCTCGCGCAGAAATTCCTCGTACTCGACTTTCCCCAGCCGCTCGCCGCTGCCAGAATATTCCGGATCGTCGTAGTCGATCACCAGCGGCTTCACCTTGGCGAGCGACAAGGCTTCCTTCATCACCTTAGAGAATTCGCGGTCGACGATGACGGCCTTGGCGTCGGCGTGATCGAGTGTGAACGCGAGAATGGCGGCGTCGAGCCGCGTGTTGAGAGTGTTGAGCACACCCTGCATCATCGGCACGCCGTAATGGCATTCGAGGCAGGCCGGCGTATTCGCCAGCATCACGGACACGGTGTCGCCGCGCTTCAATCCACGTTTCGCCAGCGCCGAGGCGAGCCGCCGCGCGCGGGCATAGAACTCGCGGTAGTTGCGGCGCAATGTGCCGTGGATGATCGCGGTGTGATCGGGAAACACCGAAGCCGCGCGCTCCAGATAACCGAGCGGCGTCAGCGGCTGGAAATTCGCCGGATTGCGGTCGAGATCGATATCGTAGGGAGAGTTCGCCATGGCGAATGAAGGCTAGCGAGCAAATCCTCAATTGTCATCGCCGGGCTTGACCTGGCGATCCCGCTCAGGGACGCAAAATCTTTGCCATCCTAACCGAGATGGCCGGGACGAGCTCGGCCATGACAAAATCAAGTCAACCACAGCGCCATCGCCGCGCTGCGCACCAGCACCACGCCGAGTAGGAAAATCAGTCCATAGGCGATGCGGTAAAACGTCTCGACCGGCACGCGATGCACCAGCCAGACGCCGAGGAAATTGGTGGCGATGGCGAGCGGCACCAGCGCGAGGCCGACCGAGAGGTTCGCCCATGTCAGCTGGCCGAGCGCGAAATAAGACGGGATCTTCAGCACGTTGGTGGCGGCGAAATACAGCGAGGTGGTGCCGACGAAAGTCATCTTTGGCAGCCGCTGCGGCAGCATGTGGATCTGGTAGGGCGGCGAGCCGGCATTGGCCAGCGTCGAGGTGAAGCCGGCGACGGTGCCCCAGAAAACGCCGCTGGCGATGCCCGGCTTCGGCAGATGATGCTCGATCCAGCGCGTCGCGAGCCGGCTCACCACGAAAAAGATCGCGATCAGCCCGACCGCGAGCTTGATGGCTTCGGCCGACACCGATGCCGCGACCAGCGTCGCCAGCACGGCGCCGGCGAACGCGCCGGGGATCAGCGCCTGCAAATTCCACAGGCTGAAGTCGCGGTGATAGACCCACACGGAAACCGCGTCCTGCACCAGCAAGATCGGCAGCAGGATGGCGGCGGCCTGCGGCGGCGTCACCACAAGCGACAGCAGCGGCACCGCGCTGACGCCGAGCCCGATGAAGCCGCCTTTGGAGATGCCGAGCAGCGTCACCGCGACGATCGCGGCGGCCAGGAACAGCGGATTGGCGAACAGTTGCACGGCGCCTTCTACGCAATGGCTGGGCTCCAAACCAGCCTCGTGCGCGCATAGCTTGTCTGAATCCGGCCGCCGTTCCACAATCGCCGGAGAGCCCGGAGGAAACATGGACGCCAGCGCCAGCCGATACCCCGAGACCTATGCGCGCTGGCAGCGCGACCCGGAGGGCTTCTGGGGCGAGGCGGCGCAGCGCCATCGACTGGATACGAGCCGGCGGCACGCGTGTTCGACGCCTCACAGGGCCTTTACGGCCGCTGGTTTCCCGGCGCCTCCTGCAACACCTGCTACAACGCGCTCGACCGCCACGTCGAACGCGGCCGCGCGCAACAGCTCGCGCTGATCTACAACTCGCCGCTCGGCGGCGACAAGAGCGGGCCGAAGATCACCACCTTCACCTATGAGCCGATTGCTCGCCGAGGTGAAGACGCTGGCCGCCGTACTCAAGGATTTCGGCGTCGACAAAGGCGATCGCGTCATCCTCTATATGCCGATGGTGCCGGAGGCGATCGTCGCCATGCTGGCCTGCGCGCGGATCGGCGCCATCCACTCGCGTGGTGTTCGGCGGCTTCGCGGCGAAGGAGCTCGCGACCCGGATCGACGACGCCAAGCCGAAGCTGATCCTGTCCGCCTCGTGCGGCATCGAGCCGGGCCGTCGTCGTCAAATACAAGCCCTTGCTCGATGACGCGATCGCGCTGGCGCGCCACAAGCCGAAAGCCTGTCTGATCCTGCAACGCCCGCAGGAAAAGGCCGAGCTGTTCAAGGGCCGCGACCACGACTGGGCGCAGGCCGTGGCAGCACGCCGCTCAAATACGCCAGAAGACCGCCGACTGCGTGCCGGTGCTCGCCACCGATCCGCTCTACATCCTCTACACCTCGGGCACCACCGGCATCCCGAAAGGCGTGGTGCGCGACAATGGCGGCCACATGGTCGCGCTCGAATGGTCGATGCAATATCTCTACGACGTCAAGCCGGGCGAGGTGTGGTGGTGCGCCTCCGACATCGGCTGGGTGGTCGGCCACAGCTACATCGTCTATGCGCCGCTGTTTCACGGCGCGACCTCGATCATGTACGAGGGCAAGCCGGTCGGCACGCCGGACGCCGGCGCGTTCTGGCGCGTCGTCGCCGAGCACAAGGCGGTCGCTTTGTTCACCGCGCCGACCGCGTTCCGCGCCATCAAGAAGGAAGACCCGACCGGCGCGCTGATCGGCAAATACGATCTGTCGAAATTCCGCACGCTGTTTCTGGCCGGCGAGCGCGCCGACCCGCCGACCGTGGACTGGGCGGAAAAGGTGCTGAAGAAGCCGGTGATCGACCACTGGTGGCAGACCGAGACCGGCTGGTGCATCGCCGGCAATCCGGTCGGCCTCGGGCAACTGCCGGTCAAGCACGGCTCGGCCTCGGTGCCGATGCCGGGCTACGACATGCAGGTGGTCGACGAGGCGTCGAAGCCGGTCGCGCGCGGCACCGTCGGCTCGCTGGTGGTGAAGCTGCCGCTGCCGCCGGCGTGCGCTGCCGACGCTGTGGCAGCAGGACGAGCGCTGCGTCGAGAGCTACTTCGCGGAATTCCCCGGCTACTACAAGACCGCCGACGCCGGCTACATCGACGACGACGGCTATGTCTGGGTGATGGGCCGCACCGACGACATCATCAATGTCGCCGGCCACCGGCTTTCGACCGGCGGCATGGAGGAGGTGCTGGCCTCGCATCCCGACGTCGCCGAATGCGCGGTGCTCGGCATCGCCGACGAGTTGAAGGGCGAGGTGCCGTGCCGGCTTCATCGTGCTCAAGGCCGGCGTCAAGAAGCCGGCCGCCGAGATCGAGAAGGAGATCGTCGCGCTGGTGCGCGACAAGGTCGGCCCGGTGGCGTCGTTCAAGTTGGTGTTCACGGTGCCGCGGCTGCCGAAGACGCGCTCCGGCAAGATCCTGCGCGGCACCATCAAGAAGATCGCCGACAAGGAGCCGTGGACCATGCCGGCGACGATTGAGGAGCCCAAGGTGCTCGACGAGATCAAGGACGCGTTGAAGGCCAAGGGCCTCGGCGCATGATCCGCCCAGCGTCCACGTCTGTCATTCCCGCGAAGGCGGGAATCCAGTTCTTCCTGTTTGCCGTCGCGATGTTGTTCGTGTTGACCCCACTTCCCACGAACGCACAAACCGCCTGGAAAACCTACACCAACGTCCGCTATGCCTTCTCGGTCGATTATCCGGGCGACCTGTTCCCGCCGTTCGCTGAGTCCGACAACAGCGATGGCGGGACCTCCACCTCGAAGGACGGCGCGGCGGAGATGCGCGCCTTCGGCTTCTATAATATCGACGGCCTGTCGCCGCAGGCGACGCTGGCGGAGCGCTACAAGGGCAAGACGCTCGCCTTCTCCTCGGCCAAGCGCGACAACTTCATTGCCTCCGGCGTCGAGGGCGGCGCGATCTTCTACGACCGCTGCAACTTCGCCGGCGACCGCGTGATCTGCGTCAATCTGGTTTACCCGGCCGCCCGCAAGGAGGCGTGGGACAGCGTCGTGGTCCGCGTGGCGAAGTCGCTGCGCGATGCAGGGCGCGGTGGGAAATAGCAACAGGAAAAAGTGAGTACAACCATGTGGGGCAAAGTCCTGATCGAGCGGAACTGGGTGAACCGCGCGCGTATCCCAGCTCTCGCGCTGTGCGTGATTTTATGCGTGGCCGCCTGTTCGAAATCCGACGAACCGAAGAAGGCTGAGACGCCCGCCAATCCTGTGGCGTTCGACGCCAGCAAGCTTCCGCGCACGCCCGGCGCCAAGGAAGTCTTCGCCAGTCCCGCGAATACGATCTTTACCTCGACGCAGACGGTGGCACAGACCGCCGATGCAATCGAAAAGGCCCTCGCCGCTGCGGGCTGGCAGCCCTATGTGGCGCCGCACTCCGCGCAGGCCGCTGATCCGAACATGCGGATGATGTCGCTCAAGAAGGGGCCGCAGGGCCTCGGCGTCTTCATCAACATTGCGCCGGCGCAAAACAACGCCACCAGCGTGAGCTACACCGCCGTCGAACTGAAGAACGATCTTCCGTTCCCGCAAGACGCCGCCGCCATCGAATACGACCCGAATCGCCCGCTGTTGATGCTCTCCACGGCGGAACCCGTCGAGCAGACGCTCGGCTTCTACCGCAAGGCGCTCGGCCCGCTCGGCTGGTCGCTGTGGTCGCAGCGGCGCAACGCCGTGCAGCCGGAGGGCGCCGCCGCCGGCGAACCGACCAAGCGCGGCGCTTACGCCTACTACCTGCGCGACAATACGCTCGCGATGCTGGAACTCGAGCGCGATGAGGCTGGCCGCACCAAGGTCAAATTCGAAGGCCTGTCACCCGGAAAGCTGGCGGAGCTTCAGGATTCTTATCGCCGCAGCGACAATGTCGGCGTCGCGCAGGCCGACATGAGCACGCTGCCCCGGCTCGAGGGCGCCGTCATCAACGCAGAGCGTTCGACGTCGGGCAGCGTGGTCTATTCCGTCCCTGGTTCGGTCAAGGACACGGTCGCCGCGACGGCGAAACTTCTCGAGGCCGACGGCTGGAAGGAATATGTGGCGCCGCTCGATGCCCACGACACGCTGCTGTTTTTCAAAAAAGGCCGCTACGCCGCCACGGTCTCCTTCACGATGACCGCCGGCAAGGCGGACCAATCGAGCGTCTATTACTCACCGACCTGGCTGACACACGCGCTCGCCGTTCCCGCTGACGCGACCGATCTCGTGTTCGACACCAACCGGCCTTATCTCAACGCCGTCACTGCCGCGGCGCCGGAGGCCACGCTCGAATTCTACCGCAAGGAGCTGGCCGAGGGAGGCTGGGCGCTCTTGTCTGCGTCGGATATCGCGGCGCTATGGCCGAATACGAAGCCGGACGATCCGGCCGCGCCGGGCACGCGCGCCTACTTCGCGCGTGACAAGCAGCGGCCGATCCTGCTGACGCTGCGTAAGCGCGACGACAACAAGACCGCGATCGAGATCAGGGTGCCGATCTTCGCCGAGCCGCAAGTCCAGCTCGATGGCGACGTGTTCGGCCTGCCGAAGCCCAAGCCGATGAAGACGGCGGGCGGCACCGGCGGCACGACGCAGCATTCGATGAATGCCACCGTGCCGGCGCAGCGCGAGGCCGTGCTGGAGTTCTATCGTAAGGAACTGGGCTCGCGCGGCTGGAAGGAAGATGCGCAGGGCGTCGCCGCCAACGCGGGCGAGGCCGTGCTGAACTTCGTATCGCCGGAAGGCCCGGCGGTGCTCAAGCTCGGCTACCAATACGATCTGACGACCGTCAGCCTGGTCCAGCAATTGACCAAGCCGGGGGCGGTCAAGCCCGCTGCCGCCAGTAAGCCGTCCGACATGCTCGCCGACGCCATGAAGGACATGAAGGATATGCAGCAGATGCTGCGCGACGCCGGCGCGATGACCGCGCCGCAGCCGCCGGCGGCTGCGCCCGCGCCGCGCGGCACTGACGCGCCGCTGCGCAAGCTCGCCGGCAATGCCGCGCCGATCCCGATGCCGGACAACGCCGTGGATATCGAATTCGATGGCGCGGCCGGCAGCCTCGAGTTCAACAGTCCATCGAGGCCTGCGGTCGTCGCGGATTTTTATCGCGACGTCATGAAAGAGCAGGGCATGAGCGGCGGCTCCTCCGTGATCAACAACGCCAACATGGTGCAGCTCAACTTCTCAGGCCGCGGAAAATCCGTCGAACTGACGATCATGCGGATGGGTCCCAAGACTAACGTATCGGCGACCGGCTCTGCGCTCCAGGTCGCGGACGCCGGCGCGAACACCAAGGCAGACGCGAAAGCCGCTGCCCCGTCGCCGCCCGCCGGCGCCGATGATCTCGTGGCCGAGGAATTTGGCGGCCTTCCGGCGCCCAAGCGCCACACCATGACCGACGGCACCCAGACGCCATTCCGCCGTGAGCTCAAGGCGAGCGTCCCGCTCAGCGTTAGCGATGTGCTCGGCTTTTACCGGCGCGAGCTTGGCAAGCTGAGCTGGAAGGAAGACGGCAAGACCGTCGTCACGGCCGACAGCGCCGTTGTCGCCTGGGCGGCGCCGGAAGGCCCGGCGCTGCTCACGCTCGGCCGTAAGGACGGCGAGACCAGCGTGAGTCTGATGGCGAAGAATCCAGGCGAAGCCCAGAAGAATGGCGTGCTGCCGAAACCAGGCCAGGCCCGCGTTTTGTTCGGCAACATCAACGATGTCGCGGCTACGATCACGTTCAACAACAAGCCGTTCAACGTCGCGGCTGGCGCTGGCACTAAGAAACCGGACGGCCCAACACTCGATGTCGCTCCCGGCAAATACCGGTATTCGCTCAGGCAACCGGGCAAGCCGGCCGTGAACGATGAGGTGGTACTGGGCGCCGATGAGACTTGGGGCTTGATGATCGGCCCCGGTGGCGTACTGGTGTTGCAGGCGTATTGAGGACGCGCATCATTTGATACTCAGTTCACCTGCTCATGAGGGGCGCTTCTAGAGGCGTTCGCGAAGTGGAGCAGCCAGATCGGGCCGGCGCGGAGAATAGCGCCGGCTTTGTTTTGGGCCGGGATGCAGGGGGAATTCGCTATCGCGCGTTAGCGACAGAAATCGACGGAAATTTGTTATGGTTCTAGATCGGTTCACATTCAGACTATGACGCCAAGGTCCGGTGACTCAATGCCCGCCTTCATCTGCACCGCCTGCGGCACGCAATATCCCGGCAGCAACAGCACGCCGGTGCAATGCGTGATCTGCGAGGAGGAGCGGCAATACGTGCCGCCGTCGGGGCAAGGCTGGACCACGCTCGAGCAGATGCGCGGCAAATACCGCAATTCATTCCAGCAATACGAACCGGGCATCACTGGCATCGGCACCGAGCCGCATTTCGCCATCGGCCAGCGCGCCATTCTGATCCAGACGCCGGACGGCAATGTGCTGTGGGACTGCATCGCGCAGCTCGACGAGGCGACCGTCGCGTTAGTCCGCTCGCTTGGCGGCCTCAAGGCCATCGCGATCTCACACCCGCATTTCTACACCACGATGGTGGAGTGGAGCCGCGCCTTCGACGCGCCGATCCATCTGCATCTTGACGACCGCAAATGGGTGCAGCGGCCCGACGCCTCGATCATGTTCTGGGAGGGCGAGACGCGAAAGATCCTGCCGGACGTCACTTTGATCCGCTGCGGCGGGCATTTTCCCGGCGGCACGGTGTTGCACTATGGCAAGGGCGCGGAGGGCCGCGGCGTGGTGTGTTCCGGCGATATTCTGACGGTAACGATGGACCGCAAATTCCTCAGCTTCATGCGCAGCTATCCGAATTTGATCCCGCTGTCGGCGCGCGAAATTAACGGGATCGCCAAGGCGATGGCGCCGTTTTTCTTCGACACCATCTACGGCCATTATTTCGACCGCGTTATCCAAACCGGCGCCAAGGTGGTGTTCGACCAATCGATCGCGCGCTATCTTGCCAATATTAATGGCACCGCACGTGGGGAGGGCGAGTGATGGCAGGACCCGACCGCATCGAAGGTTACGCCATCGTATCGGAAGACGGCATGCTGGCCGACGCGACCGGCGTGATGCCGGATTCGCTCAAATTCGAAGCCGACCAGAAATTCTTCGCCGACGGGCTCGACACCGTCGCGGCGGTTGCGCACGGCCAGCATTCGCACGAGCAGCAGCCGCATTCGCCGGGCCGACCGCGGCTGATCCTGACCCGCAGCGTCCCATCGTTTGAGCCCGATCCCGGCAACAAGAAAGCCCTGTTGTGGAATCCGATGAGCGCCGGCATCGAGGAAGCCTGGGCGGCGCTCGGTCTGTCCGGCGGCACGCTCGGGGTGATCGGCGGCACGCAGGTGTTCGGCATGTTTCTCGAAGACTATGACGCGTTTCATCTGACCCGTGCACCCGGCATCAAGCTGCCCGGCGGCCGTCCGGTGTTTCCCGGCGTGCCGGCGCAGACCCCGGAACAGATCATGATGCGGCACAGCATGAAGCCCGGAGCGACCCAGGCGCTCGACGCCGCGCAGAACCTGACGATGACGACATGGACCCGGTGAGGATCGTCAAACATGCGTGAAGCGTCCTTGGTTAGACGCCCCTGATCGCTAGGTGAAGGACTGCGACCCACTCAAGAGAAAACACCAGATGAAAAAATTGTTGATGATCGGAATGCTGGCAGCATCGGCTCTGCCTTTCGCGAGAGCCGCGCAGGCCGCCGGGCACGAGCCCTATCCTTGGTGCGCCCAATACACCGGGCGAAGCGGCAACTCGACCAATTGCGGCTTCGATACGGTTGCGCAATGCCGCGCCGCCGTATTCGGCGTCGGCGGCTATTGTGCGGAAAATCCGATTTACCGCCATGCGGATGCACGCCGGCGGCACCGACGCGGCTGATTTGTCCCAGATCCGAGAACAAAAAGCCGCGCTGGTCGTTTAGATACGACCGGCGCGGTCTTGTTTAAAACAGGAGCCAAACGATGCGTAAGACGATTTTTTTGCTAGCGGCCATTGCCGCGCTGCCTTTGTTAGCGCCGACCCACGCTTTGGCGCGCGAATATCCCTGGTGCGCGCAATACTCTGGGGACGACGGCCCGGCCGGCACCAACTGCGGCTTCCAGACGTTTGCCCAGTGCCAGGCCACCGTGCGGGGCGTCGGCGGTTATTGCGAGCAGAATCCGCGCTTCAGCTTGGCGCAGGCGCCGCGTCGGCATCGGCACTGAGGCATCTTCTTTGCTCCGGTTCCCGGAACCGGGTGTCGGCCCGATCGTTGGCGCTAGCGGGGGCCAACGAGATCAGGAAGGACACCCCATGCGATCCCACACGAACCTCATTGCGCCGCTCGCCGCCATTGTGCTGGCTGCCACCACTGGGCTTGCGCTGGCGCAAAGCGGCGGCGGCGCCTCTGGCGGCGCATCCGGCGGGTCGTCCGGCGCCGGCACGTCGAGTAGCAGCGGCGCGACCGGCACTGCACCGACCCAGGCCAATCCGACTGCTTCGAGCACGACGAATCCGAATGGCACCACGACTCCGGCAGGGACCACGAACAGCGCAGCCACCAGCAGCAATTCGTCCGGCACGCTCGGCACCAGTCCGTCCAGCGCCTCGACGCTAAAGCCGGGCTGCAATTCGGCCTCGGCTGGCGCCAGCGGCTACAATTCGACGCTCGGCACTAACTCGACAGCCGGCACCAATGGCATGGCTAATAATCCGACTGCCGGCACCAGCCAGACTACCAACAGCAGCGGGGGGATTAATTCGTCGCTGGGCAGCCCCGCCACTGGCGCCACCAACAGTTCCGGCGCGGGATTGAGCGGCAGCGCCTCGTCCGGCTGCTGAGCTGTACGCCCAAAATAATTCCGGCCGCGCGAGCCCAGGTGGGGTGGGCGGCGCGGCCGGAGGTGCGTGCCGCGTGTGGAAAGGGCAGCGCGCAGAACGCCGACAATCTCGCCGCTGCGCGTGAAAAGGATATTAAATTTGTCCGCGATCCGTATTGGTACGGATAAGCCTGTATGACACTAGGCAGACGAAACGCAGCGCTTATTGCTCCTCGCCGCCTTCATTCTTGCCGCCGAGTTGTTTCAGCTTGGCGAATACTGCACCAACGTCGATTTCGCCGGCGGGCTTTTCGGCTTCGGCGGCCGCAACTTCGGCTTCCTTGCGCGCAGTCGTTTCCGCTGCGGGCAACAGCGTCGCACCGGTGTCGGCGGCGGGCGGTTTTTCCTTATTGGCGCGATTAACCTCGAAATCGAGATCGGTTTGCGTCGCGAGGCCGAGCGTCACCGGATCCATTGGCGCCAGATTCGGCGCATTCCAGTGGGTACGCTCGCGGATCGCCGAGATGGTGCTCTTCGTGGTGCCGACCAACCGCATGATGGCGGCGTCCTTCAATTCCGGATGATTGCGCACAAGCCACAGAATGGCGTTCGGCCGATCCTGGCGGCGCGAGACCGGCGTGTAACGCGGGCCCTTCTTGCCGCCGCGATCGGCGGTCGGCACGTCCACCTTCGGCGGGGTCAAGGTCAGCTTTTTACTGTGGTCGGCCTCGGCCTCGGTGATCTGCTCGCGGGTCAATTGGCCGGTCTGGATCGGATCGAGGCCTTTGATGCCCTGCGCGGCGTCGCCATCGGCAATCGCCTTGACCTCCAGCGGATGCAGCTTGCAGAATTCCGCAACCTGATCGAACGACAACGCGGTGTTGTCGAGCAGCCATACGGCGGTGGCCTTCGGCATCAACGGGACTGCTTGTGCCATTAAATTCTCCCGACAAATCTAGGTTGCGCTCCGCCCGCCTTTGGGGCGAAGCACCGGATCATCGGCGATGATCGGAAAGTGGCCGGAATATAGGGGTCTGGAGCCCCCCGCGCAACCGTCTTGCGCTTGACAGGATAGGGCGTGCGGCCCATGTCGGGGCCTGTTTTTCGAGGAACCGATGGTGACGGCGTCCGCAAAACGCAAATTGAAGGTGCTGCTCTGCTCGCCGCGCGGGTTTTGCGCGGGCGTGGTGCGCGCCATTGATTCGGTCGAACGCGCTCTCGAAATTTACGGCCCGCCGGTCTACGTGCGACATGAAATCGTACACAACCGGTTCGTGGTCGAAAGCCTGCGCTCCAAAGGTGCGGTATTCGTCGAGGAGCTTTCGGAAATTCCCGACACTGATGCGCCGGTTATTTTTTCCGCGCACGGCGTCGCCCGCGCGGTGCCCGACGATGCCAAACACCGCAATTTTTTCGTGCTTGATGCTACCTGTCCGCTGGTGACGAAGGTGCATCGGGAGGCCGAGAGTCATTTCCGCCGCGGATGTGAAATAGTGCTCGTCGGTCATGAAGGGCATCCGGAGGTGATCGGCACCATGGGCCAGTTGCCGCCGGGCGCCGTCACTCTGATCGAGACGCTGGCCGATGCGGCGGCCTTTACGCCGAAAGACGCGACCCGGCTCGCTTACGTGACGCAGACGACGCTGTCGGTCGACGACACCGCGGCGATCGTCGAGCACTTGAAGGCGCGCTTCCCGGCCATTGTTGGTCCCCACAAGGAAGACATCTGTTACGCCACGACAAACCGGCAGGAGGCGGTCAAACGAGTTGCGCCGCAAGTCGACGCCATGATTGTGGTCGGCGCGCCGAATTCTTCGAATTCGCAGCGCCTGAAAGAAGTAGCCGAGCGCGCCGGTTGCAAGCATGCGGCGCTGTTGCAGCGCGCCAGTGATATAGATTGGAACGAGTTCGGTGCGATTGACAGCCTCGGCATTACGGCGGGCGCCTCGGCGCCTGAGGTGCTGGTCGAGGAAATTATCGGCGCCTTCGCGCAACGCTATGAAGTAAATGTCGAAACCGTCTCATCCGCCGAGGAGGCGGTGTTCTTCCCGCTGCCGCGTCCGCTGCGTGAGAACCAGGCCGCGGAGTAGCCGGTGGCGGTCTATACCGACGTCAGTGCGGACGAACTCGGCGGGTTTCTCGCCGGTTACGATCTTGGCGTGGTGCTCTCCTACAAGGGCATCGCCGAGGGGGTCGAGAATTCCAATTTCCTGCTGCACACCGCACGCGGGCATTACATCTTGACGCTTTACGAAAAGCGGGTGAAGGCCGCCGACCTGCCGTTTTTCTTGGCGCTGATGGAGCATCTGGCCAAGCACGGTATCAACTGCCCGTTGCCGGTCCATAACAAGCAGGGCGAATTGCTGGGGCAGCTGGCTGGACGGCCCGCGGCCTTGGTGACATTCCTCGATGGCCTATGGATACGTCGTCCTTCGACAGCGCATTGCGCGGCAGTCGGCGAGGCGCTGGCGCGGCTGCATTTGGCCGGCGCAGATTTCAAAATGCAACGTGCCAATGCGCTGTCGGTCGAAAACTGGCGCACGTTGTATAGTCAAGCCAAAGGCCGCGCAGATAGCGTGCAGCCGGGCCTTGACGCGACCATTGCTGACGAACTCGACCATCTGGAACAGCGTTGGCCGCGCGATCTGCCGCGCGGGGTGATCCACGCCGACCTGTTTCCCGACAACGTGTTTTTCCTTGCCGATAAATTGTCAGGGCTGATCGATTTTTATTTCGCGTGCACCGATGCGTTGGCCTATGACGTCGCCGTCTGCCTCAACGCTTGGTGCTTCGAGGCCGATCATTCCTACAATGTCACGAAGGGTCGCGCTTTATTGCAGGCCTATGACAAGGTCCGTGCGTTGTCGAAACTGGAGCGTGACGCCTTGCCGCTGTTGGCGCGCGGCGCCGCACTACGGTTTCTGCTGACGCGATTGGTCGACTGGCTGGCAGTGCCGGACGGCGCGCTGGTGCGGCCGAAAGACCCGCTGGAATATTTTCGCAAGCTACGTTTCCACCAATCGTTGAAGACGTTCGGCGATTACGGCTTATGACCGACCAACGGGTCACCATCCATACTGACGGCGCTTGTTCAGGAAATCCCGGTCCCGGCGGTTGGGGTGCGATCCTCTCGTTCGGCGGTACCGAAAAAGAACTGATGGGCGGCGAGGCCCATACCACCAATAACCGCATGGAATTGATGGCCGCGATCTCGGCGCTGGAGTCGTTAAAGCGCCCCTGCGCGGTCGATCTTTATACCGACAGCGAATATCTGCGCGGCGGCATCACCGGCTGGATCAATAAATGGAAAGACAACGGCTGGCGTACCGCCGATAAGAAGCCGGTGAAGAACATCGATTTGTGGCAGCGGCTCGACGCCGCACTCGGCGAGCACCGCATCCAATGGCATTGGGTCAAAGGCCACGCCGGCCACGACATGAACGAACGCGCCGATCAGTTGGCGCGCGACGGCTTGGTTGCGGCAAGAGCCGGAGCGGCCGGCGCGATGTCGCCGCCCGCCCGCAAATAAATGCGCTTGCTCAGATCTGCTTGAGCAGCGCGTCGCCGCCGGAGACGTCGACCTTGCCGGGCGCTTCCTCGATGTTGAGCTTCTTCACGACGCCGTCGTCGACCAGCATCGAATAACGCTTCGAGCGGGTGCCGAGACCGTTGCCCGATCCGTCGAAGGTCAGATCGATGGCCTTGGCAAATTCGCCGTTGCCGTCCGCTAAAAATTCGACCTTGTCGGCATTGGACGACTTCTTCCAGGCCTCCAGCACGAACACGTCATTGACCGCGGTCACCGCGACAGTGTCGATGCCCTTGCCCTTGATCGCGTCGAGGTTCTGCACCACCGAAGGCAGATGCATCTTGCTGCAGGTTCCAGTGTAAGCGCCAGGCACCGCGAACAGCGCCACCTTCTTGCCCTTGAAAACTTCGTCGGTGGTTTTGGGTTTTGGGCCATCCGCGGTCATGACGCGAAAGGTTGTGTTGGGTACGCGGTCGCCGACCTTGATAGCCATAATATTCCTCTTGGTGTTGATTGAAGTTTCGTTGGCGGGAAACTAGCGCGCTTTCGGCGAGCTAGTCGAGATGGGTGGTGACCTCAATCGGTCTTTCGCCGCCCACCACGGTAAAGGTCAGCTCGAAAGGCCCCATCGGATCGACGCCAGGCGGCAGGCCGTCGAGCGCAAAGCTGAAATGGCGGTGTCCTGCCGGCGCGCCAAGCACCGCAGTGGGAATGGGCAGCGCCCATTCGGCGGTTGGGCCTTCAACGAATACTTGATAGCTGCCGTCTTTCGGCGCGTTGAGGTCCAGCATCACCAACGGCTTTGCCGTCTTGGCGCCGCGACGTGCCGTCAGTTTCGCCTCACGTGCGGAAACCACGACCGGCACTTCGGCCAATGCCTTCCCGAGTGCAGCATCTTGTGCGCCGCTGTCGCCGGGCAGCGTCAGCTCGGCGCGGCCTTCGGCAGGTACGCAGAGTTTTTCACATACGGCGTACTCGACTTTGGCCCTGAGAGTGACGGGCTTTGATGCATCACGCGGCGTAATCCGCAGCGGGAAGATCACGCTTTCCTTGTAGCCAATCGAGGTCCCGGTCTCGTCATTGAAGGCGTGCGGTGCCGGATATTGCACACGCGCCGAAACCAGATTGTCCGAACCGGAAAAATCGAAGCGCGGCGGCACGCCGGAATCGCCGGGATAACGCCAATAGGTTTTCCATCCCGGCTGCAGCTTGATCTCGATGCCGGCGCGCAATTCGCCGCTACGCGGCGTTCCGGCGACCAGCCGCATCGTGGACTTGATGTCGTTCGCCCAAGGCGACGTATCGGCCGCGTAAGCCGCAAACGGCAACAGCGCAGCGCCCCACATTGTGACGATGAGCACGGGCGCCAGCGATTCGCGAACGGCTTTCATGACAGGTCGTTTAGGCATTCCACCCGCCCGATTCCACTGAATTCATTGTGAGCAGCGGCAGCTGCAAATCGGGCAACACGCAGGTTTCGCCACAATTTTCATGTCTAATCGTTAAGCAGGGCGATTGAACCTTTTTCCCCGGCCTTCGTTTTCAATCGGGCGATCCTCAGGTAACCTTTTTCATGCGCCAGGTCCGCAAGCTATCTGCCAAAAAGAAAGCGCGAGGCTATCTCGACGGCCAGATGTTGATCGCCATGCCGACGATGGGCGACGAGCGTTTCCAGCGCAGCCTGATTTATGTGTGTGCCCATTCGACCGAAGGCGCGATGGGCATCGTCGTCAATCACGCCGTGGCCAATGTCAGTTTCCCGCAGCTCCTGGTGCAGCTTGAAGTCATTCCTGCCGCCGACCGCATCCAGCTGCCGGCCACAGCGGAAACCGTAAAGGTGCTTAAAGGCGGTCCGGTCGAAACCGGCCGTGGCTTCGTGCTGCACTCGGCGGACTTCTTTATCGAGAATTCGACGCTGCCGATCGACGAAGGCATCTGCCTCACCGCGACGCTCGATATCCTGAAAGCAATCGCGCGCGGCACGGGTCCGGCCAGCGCCATTCTTGCGCTCGGCTATGCCGGCTGGGCGCCGGGGCAGCTCGAAACCGAAATCCAACAGAATGGCTGGCTGCATTGTGCAGCCGACAGCGAACTGATCTTCGGCACCGATACCGACACCAAATACGACAAAGCGCTGCGGAAAATCGGCATCGATCTTGGTCAGTTATCCAGCCAAGCTGGGCACGCCTGATTTTTATTGGCGCGCTAAATTGAGCGCGCCAGCCATCCGGATTTCTCCGGTCAGCAACTGTGTTGCCTTCTCGACCGTCATCGGCTCGCCGAAGGCGTAGCCTTGGGCGTATTCGCAGCCCAACTGATAAAGCTCGATGGCATCGGAATCGGTTTCGGCGCCTTCTGCCACGACTTCCATTCCGAGGTCGTGCGCCAGCGCGATGATCGATCGCAGGATCACCGGGCGCGTGCCGCGTGCGGTGGTGCGCACGAACGACTGGTCGATCTTGATGGTGTCGAACGGGAATCGCTGCAGATAAGACAGCGAAGAATGTCCAGTGCCAAAATCGTCCAGCGCGAGGCCGGCGCCGAGTTCTCGCATCCGCGTCAGCATTTGCGCGGCATGTTCGGGGTTTTCCATCACCAGCGATTCCGTCAGCTCTAGCTTGAGCGTGCCGCGGGTCACGGAAGACCGCGACAATACGGTGCGCAGGTCGTGGATCAAATCGTGACGCAACAGTTGCCGCGATGAGACGTTGACGCTGGCAAAAATCTGCTCGCGGCTACGGCTTGATTTTTGCCAGATCGCGAGCTGGCGCGCGGTGCGGTCGAGCACGAACAGCCCGAGGTCGACGATCAGGCCGATTTCCTCGGCGATACTAATGAATTCGGCGGGCGATAGGCGGCCGAGCTTGGGATGATCCCAGCGCGCCAGCGCCTCAAAGCCGGCCACGGCACGGTCTTCCAGCCGAACGATCGGCTGGTAGAGAATGACGATCTCCTCACGCTCGATGGCGCGGCGCAGTTCGGATTCCATAGTCAGGCGGTCGGTCTTGCGCGAACGCATCGCCGGCTTGAACACTTCGATGCGGTCGCCGCCGATCCGCTTGGCGTAATACATCGCGAGTTCGGCGTCCTTCAGCACTTCCTCGGTGCGGTGTGGCTGGCTGTCGGCGAGCGCCAGGCCCATCGAGGCCGTCAGGAAGATTTCGCGGTCGTTGAAGGCTATCGGCGCCCGCAACGTGCGCCGCAAGGTTTCAGCGAAAGCGACGATGCGGGCCGGCTCTTTTTCGGACAATAGAATGAGCGCGAATTGGTCGCCGGCCAGCCGCGACAGTGTGTCCTGCGGCTTGAGGAGTCGCGTTAAACGCCGCGCCATCGTCAGCAGGATCGAATCACCGACCGCGATGCCGACCGAATCGTTGACCTGCTTGAAGCGGTCAATGTCGATCACCATCACGGTCGGGCGGATCGACGGATCGGAGCGCGCGAAGGCGAACGCGGCTTCCATGCGGTCGAGGAACAGTTCGCGGTTCGGCAGGCCGGTGAGGTTATCGTGCACGGCGTCGAACAACAGCCGCTCCTCGGCATTCTTGAACTCGGTAACATCGACCAGCGTGCCGACGATGCGCACCACTTCGCCATCGGAGCCGACTACCGGGCGCGCTTTCAGCGCGAACCACAGATAGTGGCCGTCCGGCGTGCGCATCCGGAAATCCTGCGTCAGCCGGCCGCGTCGCTGCTCCACCACGCCATCGAGCGAGGCGCGGAAGCGGTCGCGGTCGAGCGGATGCAGCACTTCGAGCCAGCCGGCCGCCGGCCCTTCGAGCGTGCCGCGCTTGAGGCCGAGAATGTGCTCGGTCTCCGGGCTGGTGAAGACCTTGTCGGCAGAGACGTCCCAGTCCCAGATCATGTCGCCGGAACCGGTGAGCGCTAATGCGCGCCGCTCGACGTCGGAGACGATGCCGTGGGTGATGCCGCCGGCGAAGGCGTGCTGCATGACCGTGAAGCCGATCAGCATCACGATCAGAACCAGGCCGCCGAGCAGCGCCGGGCCGATGATGTCGTTGGTGACGATGCCAAGCACCGCGAGCGCTGCCGCGACCGTCCACACCACCAGCAAGAGCCAGGTCGGAATCAAAAGCACGGCGCGGTCGAAGCCGTGGGTCGAAAGATAGATCACGAGTGCAAAGCCGAACACTGCGATTCCGGCGAGCGACATGCGCGCGATGCCGGACGCAATGGCTGGGTCAAACACGGCTACCGCGATCAGCGTGGCGAGACCCGCGAGCCAGGTCATTGTGATGTGAGCGTAGCGCACGTGCCAGCGGTTGAGATTGAGATAGGCGAACAGGAAGACCAGCAGCGTGCCGGATAAGATTGCCTCGCCGCAGGCGCGCCACACCCGCTCGGCGCCGGCCGACATATCGAATACTTTGCCCCAGAATCCGAAATCGATGCCGATATAAATGAGCACCGCCCAACCCAGTGCGGCGGCGGCGGGAAACATCACGCTGCCTTTAACGACAAACAGGATCGTCAGGAATAGCGCCAGCAGGCCGGCGATGCCGATGACGATGCCGTAATACAGCGTGAAGGAATTGATCTTGTCCTTGTAGGCGTCCGGCCCCCACAGATAGAGCTGCGGCAGCTTGTCGGTGCGCAGTTCAGCCACGAAAGTGATGACGGTGCCGGGGTCGAGCGTCACGCGAAAGATATCGGCGGTCGCGCTTTCCTGCCGCTCGGGCCGGTCGCCGGAGGATGGCGTGATGGCGGCGATGCGCGACAGACCCAGATCGGGCCAGATCACGCCGGAGCCGACCATGCGGTAATGCGGCACGACGATGAGCCGGTCGATCTGCTCGTCGGAATTGTTGGTGAGCGCGAATACCGCCCAGTTGGTGCCACCTTCGCGCGCGCGCACTTCGATGCGGCGCACGATGCTGTCCGGGCCCGGCGCGGTCGAAACCTGAATGCGGTCGGTTTCGGTTTTCTGCTGGGTGACGGCGTTGGTAAGGTCGATGGCCGGCGCATCGAGACGCACGTTCACCGCCTCGACGGCGTGCGCACCCGAGGCAACCCAGATTGATGCGGTGAGCACGAACGCCACCAGCGCGGCGGCCTTCATGCGGCGATCAGTAGCCAAATCACTTCCCCCGGCCGCGGCGCGGCGATCTCTTCTGCTCGCCCGACCCCCAGCGAATAATATCGTTGGCGAATGATATCGCTAAACTCTCGAAAGCCCGACAGTTTTGCCCGCACATTGTGCCTAATTCGCGGCTCATGGTTGCCGCTGGAAGTGCTTGCGGCGTGCGGGTTGGGAGCGCAGTCAAAGGCTTAGGACGGGCCGACGGTCAGGATGATCTTGCCGATATGCGCGCTGGTTTCGAGCCGCGCGTGAGCTTCGGCCGCCTTGGCGAGCGGGAAGGTCGAAATCGATCACCGGCCGGACCTTGCCGGCGGCGATCAGCGGCAGCGCGTTTTGCTCGACGGCGCGGGCGATCGCGCCCTTGTCGGCAATCGAACGCGAGCGCAGCGTCGAGCCGGTGTGGTGCAGCCGCTTGAGCATGATGCGGCGGAAATCGACGGTCGCCTTCGGCGAGCCCTGGAACGCGATCTGCACGATGCGGCCTTCGACCGCGGCGGCTTCATAATTGCGTGCGATGTAGTCGCCGCCGACCATATCGAGGATCACGTCGGCGCCTTTATCACCGGTCGCGGCCTTGGTGGCGGCGACGAAATCCTCGGTCTTGTAATTGACGGCGACGTGTGCCCCGAGCTTCTTCGCGGCCTCGCATTTTTCCGCCGAGCCGGCGGTGGTGATGATGCGGGCGCCGAATTCGCGCGCGAGCTGGATCGCCATGGTGCCGATTCCGGATGTGCCGCCATGTACCAGGAAGGTTTCGCCGCGCTTCAGGCCGCCACGTTCGAACACATTGTGCCAGACCGTGAACAGCGTCTCCGGGATCGCGCCGGCTTCGATCGCCGATAAATTGCCGATCGGCAGCGCGTGACTTTCGTGCGCCAGGCAATATTCGGCGTAGCCGCCGCCGATCACCAACGCCATCACCCGATCGCCGGTCTTCCAGCGCGTCACGCCGTCGCCGGGCGCAACGACGCTGCCCGCAATTTCAAGACCGGGAATATCCGGTGCGCCCGGCGGCGGCGGATAGAGTCCTTGCCGCTGCATGGCATCCGGCCGATTGACGCCGGCCGCTTCGACCTTGACCAGAATTTCGCCGTTGCCAGGCTTCGGCACCGCGCGCTGCTCCGGCACCAGAACCTCCGGACCGCCGGGCTCGCGGATCGCGATGGCGGTCATTCTCTCGGGCAAGGCGGTCATGTGAACCTCGATTTTGTTCGCCGTGGTGTAGGCGTGCTGCCGGGATGTGACAACCCGCTTTGCGCCCGCTAAATTTCCCATGAGGGAGAGTGACGATGGCCGCGATCGACGACGACGACCGCCCGAAGAAAAAGATCGCCCACGAGATCGGCCAAGAGTTGACCTTGCTGTCAGTCGCGGAACTCAACGACCGTATCCAGATACTGCAGGACGAGATCGCGCGGCTCGAAGCCGACATCAAGACCAAGCAGGTGTCGCGCTCAGCGGCGGACCAATTCTTCAAGCGCTGAGCTGATTTTCGCGCCGGGGCGGGCATTCGATTAAAACTTTAACCTCTCGTTAAGCTTTCCCGATTATTACTGGCGCTGTCCATCTTCATGGACATTGAGTGGCTCCTGTCCACTCTGTTTGACGCCTCCCTGTTATCAACTTTCGAGCCGCCGGCTTCGGCGGCTCTTTTTTTGCTGAATCCCCGCAAATTTGCCGAAACGGCGCCGTTCTTAAGCTTGAATGGCAACTATGCCGCAAGGTTTGCCGCGGCGGTGTCTGGACAGAAATGGTGGCGCGCGCGATGCTTAGTCGTCACGGGATGCGTAACAGTCCCGGTTGGTGAGGCGTAGCGTATGAGTGAAAAGTCTCTGTTCGAGACGCAGCCGGTATCATTCGGCGAGCGGCTCGCGAATTCGCAAGCCTTCGCGGATGTATTTCGGGACGGCATGGCGCTGGTCGAAGAGACCGCCAGCTATCTCGATGGCGATGGCCGCCAAGACTCCAAAAAACTCGAGCGCGCCGCGTCGCTCGCTTATGCGACCGAAAGCATGCGGTTGACCACCCGGCTGATGCAGCTCGCCTCCTGGCTGCTGCTGCATCGCGCGGTGAAGGAAGGCGAGATGTCGCTGGCCCAGGCCAACAAGGAAAAGACCAAGGTCAAGCTCGCGACCACCGACAGTCACGACCCGAGCAATATCGAGATGCTGCCGATGCCGCTGCGCGAGCTGATCGACCGCGCGCAGAAATTGCAGCGCAAGGTTCGCCGCCTCGACGCCACCATCCACAACCAAATCGACGTTGCGCGGCCGCCGATCGCCAATCCAGTCGAGCATCAGCTCGGGTTGCTGAAAGCAGCGTTCGGCGCCGAAGTCGTCTGAGCGGAATTTATCCGGCCGGAAAAAAAAGCCCCGCGCGAGCGGGGCTTTTTCTTGGATCCGGTAGCCGCTGTTACTTCTTCTCTTTTTCCTTGACGGGCTCTGTGCCGCTGAGGCCAAGGCCGGAAAATCTCTTCTGGAAGCGCGACAGCCGGCCGCCACGGTCGAGCAATTGCTGCTGGCCGCCGGTCCAGGCCGGGTGCGATTTCGGGTCGATGTCGAGATGCAGCGTGTCGCCTTCCTTGCCCCAGGTCGAGCGGGTGACGAATTCGGTACCATCGGTCATGACGACCTTGATGGCGTGATAATCGGGATGGCCTTCTTGCTTCATAACGCGTGTTCCGCTGGTGGCGCCAATGCGCTCAGGTTTGCTGAATTTGGCGGGTCTATACAGGACGTGGCCAGGTCAGACAAGTCGCGGAATTTGCCTCCGCGGGACGCGTTAGGCATTGTCGCCCGCGGGCGGCAGTCGCGTGATGAAGCGGAAAACTGTGTCGGATGAGCATGGCCGGGAACAATGACGGACGCGGCGGGCTCGACACGCCGCTGCAAACCGGCCGCAAATTTAGGGTCAAACCGCTCATTCTGTTGCTCCCCTATGTCAGGCGATACACCGGTCGCGCCTTGGCGGCGCTCGCCGCGCTGGTCGTCGCCGCCCTGACCACTTTAATCGTGCCGGTCGCGGTGCGCCGGATGATCGATTTCGGCTTCTCGCAACAGGGCGTCGAGCTGATCGACAACTATTTCAGCGTGATGATCGCGGTCGTCGCGGTGCTGGCGGCGGCAAGCGCATTGCGGTTTTATCTGGTCACTACGCTCGGCGAGCGCATCGTCGCCGATGTGCGCAACGACGTGTTCGCGCATTTGACGAGCCTGTCGCCGGAATTTCACGATCAGGCCAAGACCGGCGAGATGGTGTCGCGGCTGACCGCCGACACCACGCAGATCAAGTCGGCGGTCGGCGCCTCGGTGTCGATCGCGCTGCGCAATCTTGTCTTGTTTCTTGGCGGTGCCGCGATGATGGTGGTAACCAGCCCGCGGCTGTCGCTGTTCGTCCTCGCCGCCATTCCGGTGATTGTACTGCCGCTGGTGGCGTTCGGCCGCGCGGTGCGCCGCCGCTCGCGCACCGCGCAGGATACGCTTGCCGACGCATCAGCTTATGCGTCGGAACTGCTCGGCGCGGTGCGCACGCTGCAAGCCTTCACCAACGAGCCGATGGCGAAGGCACGATTTTCCGGCGCGGTCGAGCGCGCTTACGACACCGCACGAGTCTCGGTCCGATCGCGAGCAATGCTTACCGCGATTGCGATCTTCCTGATCTTTGCCAGCGTCGTCATCGTGCTCTGGGTCGGCGCGCAGGATGTGCTGGCCGGCGGCATGACGCCGGGCCGGCTCGGCCAGTTTATTCTCTATGCGGTGTTCGCCGCCGGCGGGCTGGGCGAGCTATCGCAGGTGTGGGGCGAGATTTCGCAGGCGTCGGGTGCCGCCGAGCGGCTGTTCGAAATCCTCGCCGTCGAGCCGGCGATCAAGGCGCCGCTTGATCCGCAGCCGATGCCGCAGCCGCCACGCGGTGACGTCACATTCGAGAACGTGCGCTTCGTTTACCCAAGCCGAAAAGATGTCTCGGCGCTCGACGGGGTTTCCTTTGCGATCAAGGCCGGCGAAAAGGTCGCGATCGTCGGGCCTTCCGGTGCGGGCAAAAGCACGATTTTTCACCTGATCCTGCGGTTCTACGACCCGGCATCGGGCCGCGTCACCTTCGACTGCGTCGACGTCGCGCGAGCCGATCCCGCCGCTTTACGCGCGCGCATCGCGCTGGTGCCGCAGGAGGTCGTCATCCTGGCGGCCAGCGTGCGCGACAATATCCGGTTTGGCCGGCCGGATGCCTCCGACACCGAAGTCGAACACGCCGCGATGCTGGCGCACGCGACCGAATTCGTGGCGCGGCTGCCGCAGGGCCTGGATACGCAGGTTGGCGAGCGCGGCGTGACTTTGTCCGGCGGACAGCGCCAGCGCATCGCGATTGCCCGCGCCATTTTGCGCGATGCGCCGCTGCTGCTGCTCGACGAGGCGACATCCTCGCTCGATGCCGAAAGCGAGACCTTGGTGCAGCAGGCACTCGAAAGTCTGATGAAGAACCGCACCACGATGGTGATCGCGCATCGGCTGGCAACCGTGCTGTCGTGCGACCGCATTCTCGTGCTGGAGCGCGGCCGCATCGTCGAGCAGGGCACGCACGCCGAGCTCAGCGCGGCCGGGGGGCTCTATGCGCGGCTCGCCAAGCTGCAGTTCGAGACGGCTTAAGCGCGCCAGGTCATGCGATTGACCGGGCGGCCCGACACCGGGTTTTTGTCCTCGCCAGCATAACGAAAGCCATTTTTTTCGTAAAAGCCGATCGCGCGCGCATTGTCTTTGTTGACCAGGAGGTCGAGCCCGCGCGGCGACAGTCGCTTGGCTTCGGCCAATAACGCCGAGGCGATGCCGCCACTCCAGTGTTCAGGCGCCACGACGATCTGATCGAGATACATGGTGTCCGGATCAGCGGTGACGAAGCCGGTCACCACGCCGTCAATCTCGGCAACCACGATCTTCGCAACCGGAACGAGTTCGTCGCGCCAACGCGCGCGCCACCAATCGAGCCGCTCGGTGAAATTCAGGTGCGGGTAGGCGGCCTGCCAGGTGCGCCGCCACAGTTCGATCGCCGCGTCTTCGTCGGCGGGCTTATACGGCCGGAGCGTTAAGGGTTTCGCGCTCACCGCCAAGCTCATCGCTCTGTGAGCTTGAACTCGATGCGGCGATTGCGCTTGTAGGCGTCTTCGGTCTTGGCCTCGTCGAGTGGCTGAAATTCGCCGAAACCGGCGGCGACCAGGCGCTGCGGCGGAATGCCTTTGCTGGCGAGATATTGGACGACGGCGATCGCGCGCGCCGCCGAGAGATCCCAGTTCGATTTGAAGACAGGCCCCGCAATCGGCCGCACGTCGGTGTGGCCGTCGACGCGCAACACCCACGCGATGTCGCTCGGGATTTTCGCGGCCAGCTCGAGGATCGCAGCGGCGATCTTGTCGATCTCGGCCTTGGCTTCCGGCTTGAGCTCGGCCTTGCCGACATCGAACAGCAGTTCGGATTGCAGGACGAAGCGGTCACCGACGATGCGGATATCAGGGCGATTGCCGAGAATTTCACGCAGCCGTCCGAAGAAGTCGGAACGATACTTCGTTAGTTCCTGGACTTTCTGTGCAAGCGCGACATTGAGGCGCTGACCGAGGTCGGTGATCTTGGTCTGCGATTCCTTGTCTTTTTGTTCGGATGCGTTGAGCGCTTCTTCGAGCGCCGCCAATTGCCGGCGCAACGCGGCGATCTGCTGGTTCATCACCTCGACCTGCGCCAGCGCCTTGTCGGTGATCGGCTTTTGACCCTCGAGCTGACCGCTCAATTGGCTGATCTTGTTTTCCTGCTCTTTCAGGTTGATACCGGCGCCTTCGTACAGTCCCTTGACGCGATCACGCTCGCCTTCGGCGCCGGCGAGACTCGCCTTCATTTGAGCGAGCTGTTGCTCGAGGTCGGCCTTGCTGGCCTTTTCGAGTGAAAAGAGCTCGGTCAGTTGCGCGAGTTGCGCGGAGAGCCGGCTCAGCGCGGTGTCCTTCCCGGCGACTTCCTGCTGCAAATAAAACTGCACCACCACGAAGATGGTGAGCATGAAGATGATGCCAAGGATCAGCGTCGAAAGCGCATCGACAAATCCGGGCCAATAATTCATGCCGGTTTCGCTGCGGCGGGCTCGGGCAAGCGCCATCGTCTACCTCATGCGCTCAGCGGCGATCGGCGTTTTCGCGCACCAGCAGATCGAGCAGCTTGCGGATCTCGCTGTGCTGGCCGGACTGGGCGTCGACCCAGTCACGGATCATCTGCTGTTCGCCGCGCATGTGATGGACCAGGCCCTGGATTGCTTCGGCCAGATTGGCCATTGCGCTGGTCGCGGCCTTGCTCGACCCGGCTTCACCGATTGCATCGCGCAGGCGGTCGATCGCGCCGCGCAGTTCGCCGGATATTCCGGCCGTGCCGACACTGCCGGCCATGTCGGAGCCATGATCGTAAACCGTGGTCGAAAGCCAATCTTCGAGCTCGGTGTAGAAACGGTTCTGCGCCTGGCTCGATTGCAGATCGAGGAAGCCCAGCACCAGCGAGCCGGCCAGACCGAACAGCGACGACGAAAAGGAGATGCCCATGCCGCCGAGCGGCGCTGCGAGGCCTTCGCGCAGCGAGTCGAACATGCTCGAGGCATCGCCGCCGACCTTGAGGCCCTGAATGACGTTGCCAACCGACGTCACGGTTTCGATCAGGCCCCAGAACGTGCCGAGCAGACCGAGGAACACCAGCAGGCCCGTCATGTAGCGGCCGATATCGCGCGCCTCGTCGAGGCGGGTCGCGATCGAATTGAGAATGCCGCGCATCAATTGCGCCGACAGCGCCATGCGTCCCATCCGCGCGCCGAGAATCGCCGCCATCGGCGCCAGCAGAACCGGAGGCCGATCCACCGCAAGACCGGGATCGGCGAGGCGGAAATTATTGACCCAGGAAATTTCCGGGTAGAGCCGGATCACTTGCCGGAACGCCAGCAAGACGCCGATCACCAGCACGCCGATGATCAGCGCATTGAGGCCGGGATTGGCGAGGAACGCGTTTTCGATCTGCTTGTGCAAGACGAAGGCGATCAAGCCGCACAGCACGACGAACACCAGCATCCGCAACAGGAAGATGCGGGGCGAGGAGAGTTTCAGCGGGTCGGTTTCGGACGCCATCAGGCTTCCATGTGTCGTCGGCGATCCGGCCAATATGCCACAGTCGCGTGACGGTGAAACAGCGCTATCGGCCCCGGCAGAGGGTTAACCGGTGGATTGAGTTAAAATTGCGGTGGGAGTTACGCTTTGCCGGCCGCTTTTAGCAGGCGAAGCACCTCGCGTTGCAGCGTTTCGTTGCCGGCGACGATATGACCCTTCGTGAACATGTCCTCGCCGCCGTCCAGATCGCTGATGAATCCGCCGGCTTCGCGCACCAAAATGCTGCCGCCCGCCATGTCCCACGGCGAAATATTGCGCTCCCAATAAGCGTCGAACCGCCCGGCGGCGACATAAGCCAGGTCGAGCGCCGCTGCGCCGAAGCGCCGCAACCCCGCCACCTCTTCCTGTAGCGCGGCCGTCTCGCGTCGGCCCAGCGCGATATCGCCGCGCCCCCGATGCGGCAATCCGCAGGCCACTACCGCCTCGCCGAGATGGCGCCGCGCCGCGACGCGAATGCGCTGCTCGTTGAGGAAGGCGCCTTTGCCGCGTTCGGCGGTGAACATCTCGTCGGTGATCGGATTGTAAACAAGGCCGGCAAAGATCACGCCCTCGCGTTCCAGCCCGATCGAAATCGCGAAGTGGGGAATGCCGTGCAGGAAATTCGTTGTGCCGTCGAGCGGATCGACGATCCAGGTGTGGCTCTTGTCGGCGCCTTCGCGCTTGCCACCTTCCTCACCGAGAAAGCCGTAACCGGGCCGCGCCTTGATCAGCTCCTGGTAGAGCGTTTCTTCGGCCCGCTGGTCCGCGGCGCTGACAAAATTCGCCGGGCCCTTGAGCGAGACTTGCAGCTTCTCCAGTTCGCCGAAATCGCGCTTGAGCGCGCGCGCGGTTTTGCGCGCGGCGGCGATCATCACGTTGAGAAGGGCGGAACGCAGCATGGCGGCGTGGTCTGCCCGCGCACGCCTGCTACGTCAAGGCTTGGTAAGATGGGCTTAGGGATTGGCGCGGGCGGCGGTCGACAGCCAGAGCTTGGCGGCCTTTTCGGCGGCGGCGCGATCGTCGGGCTTCTGGGCGGCCATGAATTTATCGAGCTCGGGATCGGCTCTTCCGCCTTCCTTGGCGATGATATGCCACTTCATGGCTTCGACCGCATTGGCGGGAGCGCCGCGTCCAGCCGACAGAATGCGGGCCAGCCGGTTCTGCGCGATGGCGCTGCCGCGCCGCGCCGCCTTGAGAAACAGCTCGGTCGCCGCCGCTTCATCCTTCGCGATGCCGGCGCCGTTGAACTGCGCAATGGCGGTCTCGGCCATCGCATCCACATTCCCCGCGCTGCCGGCCAGCCGCATCAGGCGCATCGCCTCACGTTCGTCTTTCGGGACGCCGCGGCCGTCCTTGTAGAGCGTCGCCAGCGCGTATTGCGATTCCGGATTGCCGGCCTTGGCGGCAATGTCGAGCAGTTCAGCAGCGCGCTGGAAGTCCTGCGGAAATTGCTGGCCTTGCATATAAAGCAGGCCGAGGTCGTAAGCGGCGGCCGGGTGGCCGAGCTTGGCGGCCTGCGCCAAGAGCTTGGCGCCGGCGTCGCGGTCGCGCGGCCCGCCGCGGCCCTCGAAGCGGAACATCGCCAGCGCGAACATCGCCTCGCGGTCGCCGCGGTCGGCGGCGTTCTTGTACCAGTCCGCTGCCTTGGCGTCGTCGCGGCCGACCCCGAAGCCGTTGGCGTAGAGCTCGCCGAGCAGCGTCATCGCCTGCGGGTCGGATTGCGTCGCGCGTTTGGTCGCCTCGGCAAATGCCGTGAGAAAATAGCCGCGTTGATAGGCGGCGAAGGCGGGGTCGGCACTGTCGGCGGCGGGTGCGGGAGCCGTCGCCGGTGGCGGCATCGGCGTCGACTTCTTGGGTTGGGCAAACGCCGGATGTGTCGCAACGGCGGCTGCGGCGAGCATCGCCAGGACTTTTATCGCGGCGTTCATTGCACGGGCTCGGGCAGCCGCATGCGCGCGGCGGCGTCGACGATTGCTTCTGCCGCCCCACGCGGGTCGTCCCACACACAATCGAGCGCGACGAAATCGGCGCCTGCGGCGACTAACGGCGCGATCTCGTCCAGACTTGCGGCGAAGGCGGCGCAGGGCAGTTCGAATACCTCCGATGCCCAGCTCACGCGCTCAGTGATGGCGGCGAAATCGCGCCCGTGTTCGTTCCGCTCACCCAACATAATGTAATCGGCGCCAGCTTCCGCGGCGGTCATCACGTCGTCGCGGCTCGGCAGGTTGCCGGCGCCGGCAATGCGATCGGGCTTGAGCATTGCGAGCGCGGTGGTGAAGGCATCGATTCCCGAAAGATGCGCGCCGTCAGCACCCGAGCGCGCCACTAATTCGGCGTGCCCCGCCACCAGAAGCGCCGCGCCGCGGTCTTGCGCGATTGGTGCGATCACCTTGATGTGGTTGATCAACGTGCGCTCGTCGGCGTCGGCCAGCCGCAACAGCACGGCAGCCACATCGGCGTTACCGAGCGCCGCCGCCAGGCCGCCGGCGAATTGCGCGATATCGGCGAGGCGCGGCGTGACGAGGTAAAGCCGCGGGGCCGGGCGTGGTTCGGCCTGTTTCGGTCGCGATGCCATGACCCCGGCATGGTAGCGCAATCGGACGGAAAGAGGGCAGCCGCTATTTGCGGGCTTCGGCGACTTGGACGGACTTCGGCTTGCCAGCCTTAGCCTTGCGCTGGGTCGGATTCTTGGTCGGTTCTTTGGCGCTGCTTTTGGCAGCGATCGCCACGGTAACCGGCAAGGCTACGGACTTGGTAACGGACTTGGTAACGGACTTGGCTTTTGCGCCGGGCTGCGGCTTTTTCGGCTTGATGTTGATGACCAGCGTTTCGGTATCGGCGCTGGCCACGGTAACGGGCTTCTCCGCCGCGAGCTTGTGGGTTTTGCCGGTCCGCGCTGCCACTTGCGCCGCTACTTGCACCGTCGGCTCGCTGCCGGGATGCCGCGGCGGCAACGGGATGCTCTGCGGCCCGTTCGAGGCGAACAAGCCAGCCTGGCGCTGGCACGGCGCGTTGGCCTGCACGCGAAACTTCGCGGCGACTTCCCTGGCCTTCCATTCTTCCGCCTTGCGGCCGGTAATGCGCTCGACATAGTCGCGCGTTTCCTGTGGCAGGGTATTTTTCTTGGCAAGCCAGTCCTGCACGCGCTTGGGTCCGGCATTGTAGGCAGCAGCGGCGAGGCCGAGCTTGTTGCCGAACTGTTCGAGCAGGTTGCGCAGCAGCTGCGCCGATGCATGCACCGCCTTGAGCGGATTGAACGGATCGTCGAGGCGCATTCTCGCAGCCGTCTCCGGCATGAATTGCGCGACGCCCTGTGCGCCGACGCGGCTCACCGCGTTCTGGTTGAAGTGGCTTTCCTGATTGATCAGCTTGATGAGGAACGGCGCCGGCAGGTTGTTATCGGCGGCGGCAAGCGCCAACTCCTCGCACACCAGGCTGTGCGGAATCGCGCGGCGCGGCGGCAGCGGGACCGCTGGCATTTGGGTGAATTCGGTTTGGGAGTCGGAAACGGCGTGCGAATTATCGAGCGTAATGTCGCTGCTCGACGTCATTGACTGCTCGGTGGTTTCCGCGGGCGTTTCAGAAACCCGCGACCCGGTTGTTCCGTCGATTGATACGTCCCGTTCGGCGAACGCGTATTTCGCCACGACCGAAACGTTGCCGGAATTTTCGGTGGGCACCGTATCGAACAAAGGTCCGGCGGGATGAGCCCAGGCAGCAATGAACAAGCACGTCGGCAAAATCAGTCGGCGCATTCCGCATCGTCCCACGGCGGAAAGCCGCCCCCGCGGTCCCCGCATCTTGTGTTGGGTGAAGAGATTCCCCTCGTGCCCTTGTGAGGTGACGGCCGATGATGCCGGAATTGTGACCGGAAAAGTTCCATTCAGTCGAATGGAACCTGGGAGCCTGCGCTTATTTTTAATCAGTATGAGTCGCGCCTTCACCAAAGAAAGCGACGACGTCGACGGCCTGCCGGAACGGCCGGTGTCGTCGCAGACGAACTATGTCACCGGACGTGGCCTGGCGTTGATTGACGCCGAACTGCAGCGCTTTCAACAGGAATATGCGGCCGCGCAAGCCGCGGCCGATCGTGCCTCGCTCGCCCACGCCGGCCGGGAACTTCGCTATTGGCAACAACGCCGCGCCAACGCGGACCTGGTCGCGCCACCAGCCGACGCCAGCCAGGTGCATTTCGGTTCGACCGTCACCATCGAGCGCGACGACGGCCGCCGCCAGACTTGGCGCATCGTCGGCGAGGACGAGGCCGATCCGGCAACCGGTACGCTGTCTTATGTGTCGCCGGTCGCGCGGGCGCTCACCGGCCGCAAGATCGGCGACACTGTTCAAGCGGGCACGTCGGAAGCCGAGATCGTCGAGATCAAATGATCTCGCATCACGGCATCGGGATCGGCCCCATATCCTTCGGGACTTTGTAGCCCTTCTGCACCGCCGGCCGCGCCGCGATGGTTTCGTACCAGCGCTTCACGTTCGGATACTGCTTGAGGTCGATGGTCTGCCACTCGAAGCGCGAGATCCACGGCCAGATCGCGATGTCGGCGATCGAATATTCGTCGGCGACGAACTGCCGGCCTTCAAGGCGCGTGTTGAGTACCTTGTAGAGCCGGTGCGCTTCCTTGAGTGTAGCGCTCCTCGGCGTAAGGCGCTTTGCCGGGATTGTATTTCACGAAGTGATGCACCTGGCCGAGCATCGGCCCCGGTCCGCCCATCTGCCACATCAGCCACTCGATGATGCGGTAACGGCCTTCGCCGGACTTCGGCAGCAGCTTGCCGGTTTTGTCGGCGAGATAAATCAGGATCGCGCCGGATTCCATCAGCGACATCTTGTTATCGCGATCGACTATCGCGGGGATGCGGTTGTTCGGCGCGATTTTAAGAAAGTCCGGCGCGAACTGCTCATCCTTGGAAATATCGATGGCGTGAACGGTGTAGGGCAGGCCGACTTCCTCGAGCATGATGGAGGCTTTGCGGCCGTTCGGCGTCGTCCAAGTGTAAAGATCGATCACGGGATTCTTTCCTCGATGCAAATGGAACAGGGAACGTCGGAGCAGGGGTCGCGTTGTCGATAACAAGTTCTTTAGCAGGAGGCGACCATGAAGCTCAATGTACTGGCTATCGCGCTTGCCGCGACCGCTTTTGGTGCGTTGGCGGCTAACGCGCAGACCACCGTGATCGAGGAGCGGGCCAGTCCGTCCGTAACGATCGAGAAGGAGCGTCCCGCCACGTCGGTGACGATCGAAAAACGCGATCCTGCGGTGCGCATCGAGAAGCGCGAGACGACCGGCTCGGGCGACTGCTCGACCAAGACCATCCACAAGGAAGGTCTTGAGGGTTCCAAGACCATCAAGAAGACCAATTGCGACTAAGCAAAACTAAACCACGCTGGAAACGCATGGAACCGCGGGCGGCTCCGTGCGTTTCCTTTGCAGAATTCCACTCAAAGGAGCGACCATGAAGCTTCATGTACTCACATTGGCGCTAGCCGTGACGGCCTTCGGGTCGCTTGCCGCCAGCGCGCAGACGACGATCATCGAAGAACGCCGGGCTCCGGTGGTGTTGGAGAGGGCTCCGCCCGCGGTTGTGATTGAAGAGCCGACCACCTCGACGACGGTCGAACACAATAACGTCGGCATCGGCGGCATCCTGGGCAACGAGACCCGCACCACGACGCAGACGACCGGCGCGGGTGTCGATTGCACCCGGCAGCACACAGAGACGAATACGCTGCTGGGTTCGAATTCGACGACCACGCAGAACTGCAACTGATCCTCAGGATTTTTGAAAAGAAAAAGGCGGCCGTAACGGCCGCCTTTTTTATGTCCTGGGTATTGGCTTAAGCGGCCTTTTTCTCGAGATCGGCCTTCCACTGCCCGAGCGCAGCCAGCCCATTCATCTTGGCGCGGTGCGAGAACGCGCGCTGCGCGGCGGCGACGTTCTCGGATTTTCCAGCCCATGTTTTCTGCGGCGCCGCCTGCAACGCGCGGCCATAGGAAAATGTCAGCGCCCACGGCAGATTGCCGATCTTGTTCATGGTGTCGAGATGCTCGGTGGCGTCCTCGCTCGACTGGCCGCCCGACAGGAAGGCGATGCCCGGCACCGCGCCCGGCACGCAGTTCTTGAGCAACTTCACCGTCTTCTCGGCGACCTCATCGATGCTGGCTTTCTTCGACGACTTCTTGCCTGGCACCGCCATGTTCGGCTTGAGCACGATGCCTTCGAGCGCGACCTTGTTGTAGTAGAGCTCCTGGAAGGTTTCCTTGAGCAGCCATTCGCTGACCGTTACGCAGCGGTCGATGTCGTGCTCGCCGTCCATCAGCACTTCCGGCTCGACGATCGGCACGATCTGCGCCGCCTGGCACAGCGCGGCGTAGCGCGCCAGCGCGTGCGCGTTGGCATGGATCGCCGCGTAGGTCGGAATGCCAGCGCCGATATCGATCACCGCCCGCCATTTCGCGAAGCGCGCGCCGGCTTCGTAATATTTCGCTAGGCGATCGGAGAGCTTGTCGAGCCCGACGGTGATCAGTTCGCCGGGGCACTCCGGCAGCGGCTTGGTGCCTTCATCGACCTTGATGCCAGGCAGGGAGCCGGCCTTCTTGATGATGTCGACCAGCGGCGTGCCGTCTTTGGCTTTTTGCCAAAGCGTCTCGTCGTACAGAATGACGCCGGAGATCTGCTTCATGCCTTCGGCCGAGCGGAACAGCATCTCGCGGTAGTCGCGGCGATTGTCCTCGGTGCACTCCACTCCGATGGCATCGAAGCGCTTCTTGATGGTGCCGGAGGATTCGTCGGCGGCCAGAATGCCGCGACCCGGCGCGACCATGGCCTGCGCCACTTTGTTTAGTTCTGCGAGATTCATCGTCGCCTCCTGAGTTCCTTAAGCTTGGCTCATTTTATCCGCAAAGCGGCGACGCCGGGCAAGGGCTTGCCCTCCATCCATTCCAAAAAGGCGCCACCGGCGGTCGAAACATAAGTGAAATCGCCGGTCACGCCGGCATGGTTGAGCGCGGCCACGGTGTCGCCGCCGCCGGCTACCGAAACCAGTTTGCCGGCCTTGGTTCGTGCCGCAACGTGTCGGGCAACCGCCACCGTGGCCCTGTCGAATGGGGGCATCTCGAAGGCGCCCAGCGGGCCATTCCACACCACCGTCGCCGCATCGTCGATCGCCGCCTTGATGCGCTCGACCGATTGCGGGCCGACGTCGAGGATTATGCCGTCGGGCGGAATGGCGTCGATACCGTAGTCATGGGCCGGCGCGTTGGCCTCGAAGTAGTAGGCGACGATGGCGTCGACCGGCAGAATGATCGCGCATTTGCGGTCTTCCGCCTTGGCGAGGATACGGCGCGCGGTGTCGGCCATGTCGCGCTCGCACAACGATTTTCCGACTTCATGGCCGAGTGCAAATAACAACGTGTTGGCCATGCCGCCGCCGATTACCAGGCCGTCGACTTTGGCGATCAGATTTTCAATCAGTTCGAGCTTGGTGGAAACCTTGGCGCCGCCAATCACGGCGATCACCGGCTTCCTCGGTGCGTCGAGCGCCTTGTCGAGCGCTTCAAGCTCATCCTGCATGGCGCGGCCGGCGAAGGCCGGCATCTTGTGCGCTAACCCTTCGGTCGAGGCGTGGGCGCGATGCGCCACCGAGAAGGCGTCGTTGACGTAAATGTCGCCGAGCTTCGCTAATGCAGCGACGAATTGGGGACCGTTCTTTTCCTCTTCCGCGTGGTAGCGCGTGTTTTCCAGGCACAGGATGTCGCCGGGTTTCATCGCCGCGACAGCCTGCTCGGCCACGGCGCCGATGCAATCGCTGGCGAACGCCACGGACTTGCCGAGCAGGTTGCCGACCGCCTGCGCGATGGGCTTGAGCGAATCTTTTGGGTCGCGGCCCTTTGGCCGGCCGAAATGCGACAGCAGGATCACCTTGCCGCCCTTGTCCGCGATTTCTGCAATGGTTGCGGCGGAACGGTCGATCCGCGTGGTGTCGCTGATCTTGCCGTTGTCGATCGGAACATTGAGATCGACGCGCACCAGCACGCGCTTGCCCTTCACGTCGGCCTGATCAAGCGTTCGAAAACCCGGCATCGGAAATCTGCGGATAGGGTTAGAGCAGCTTGCCCATGGCTACGGCGGTGTCGCCCATGCGGTTGGAAAAGCCCCACTCGTTGTCGTACCACGACATCACGCGCACGAACGTACCGTCCATTACCTTGGTCTGGTCCATGTGGAAGATCGACGAATGCGGGTCGTGGTTGAAGTCGGCTGACACGTTGGGCGCGTCGGTATAGCTCAGGATGCCCTTGAGCTGCTGCTGGGCTGCGCGTTTCACGGCGCCGTTGATCTCGTCCTTGGTGGTGGCCTTTTTCGCCACGAATTTGAAATCGATCACCGAGACGTTCGGCGTCGGCACGCGGATGGCGACGCCGTCGAGCTTGCCGTTGAGCTCGGGCAACACCAGGCCGACGGCTTTCGCGGCGCCGGTCGAAGTCGGGATCATCGAAAGTGCTGCCGCGCGGCCGCGATAGAGGTCCTTGTGCATGGTGTCGAGCACCGGCTGGTCGCCGGTATAAGAATGAATCGTTGTCATGAAGCCCTTGTCGATGCCGACCGCGTCGTTGAGCACCTTGGCGACCGGCGCCAGGCAATTGGTGGTGCACGACGCGTTGGAGACGATCTTGTGATCCTTGGTCAGCTTGTCGTGGTTGACGCCGTACACCACGGTGATGTCGGCGCCTTCGGCCGGCGCTGAAATCAGCACGCGCTTGGCCCCGGCGGTCAGGTGCATCGACGCCTTGTCCTTGGCGGTGAAGATGCCGGTGCATTCCATTGCGATGTCGATGCCGAGATCCTTCCACGGCAGCGTCGCCGGGTCTTTCACCGCGGTGACCTTGATCGCGCCGTTGCCGACGCTGATCGAGTCGCCCTTCACGGTGACTTCGCCGGGAAAGCGGCCGTGCACGCTGTCGAAGCGCAGCAGGTGCGCGTTGGTCTCGACCGGGCCGAGATCATTGATGGCGACGACTTCGATGTCCTTGCGTCCGGATTCGGCGATGGCGCGCAGAATATTGCGCCCGATCCGGCCAAATCCATTGATGGCAATACGCACCGTCATCGTCCCGGTTCCTTCCGTTTCACGCCCTCGATGGCTTCTATTTAAGCTTTGTCGAGCTTTTTGGTAGCGGTTTCGGCGACCGTCTCGGCGGTAATGTTAAAATGCTTGTAGAGGTCCTTATACGGCGCGCTGGCGCCGAACGACGTCATGCCGACAAAGCCGCCATCCGAGCCGATGATGGCATCCCAGCCCTGACGCACGGCAGCTTCGACGCCGATTTTCACTTTGGCGTCGCCGATCACGGCGCGACGGGTCGCCTCCGGCGCCTCGAACAGCAGCTCGAAGCAAGGCACCGAGACGACGCGGGTGGCGATGCCCTTGGCGTCAAGCAGTTTCTTGGCGTTGACCGCGATCTCGACCTCCGAGCCGGTGGCGAACAGCGAGACTTCAGCTTTGCCGTTGGCGGCGGCGATTTCATAGCCGCCGGCGGCGCAGCGGTTCTTGTTGGCGAAGTCCGTCGAGAGTTGCGGCAGGTTCTGCCGCGTCAGCGCCAGCACGCTTGGCCGGTCATTGGCGTCGAGCGCCAGTTGCCAGCACTCGACCGTCTCGACCGCATCGCACGGGCGGAACACGAGGAGATTGGGGATAGCGCGCAAGGCGGCGAGATGCTCGACCGGCTGATGCGTCGGGCCGTCCTCGCCGAGTCCGATCGAGTCATGCGTCATCACATGAATGACGCGCTCGCCCATCAGCGCAGCAAGGCGGATCGCCGGACGGCAGTAATCCGAGAAAACCAGGAACGTGCCGGAGTAGGGGATGATGCCGCCGTGCAGCGTCATGCCGTTCATCGCGGCGGCCATGCCGTGCTCGCGGATGCCGTAATGGATGAAGCGGCCGGAGAAATCCGCGGCGCTGATCGCCTTCATCGACTTGGTGCGCGTATTGTTGGAGCCAGTGAGGTCAGCCGAGCCACCGATCATTTCCGGCAGCGCCGGAATCAGGCTCTCCAGCGCAAATTCGCAGGCGGTGCGGGTCGCGATCGCTTTCGGCTCGGCGGCGAGCTTGTCCTTTACCGCCTTTACCGCGTCGGCCAGCGCCTGCTTCGGCAGTGCGCCCTTGATGCGGCGCTCGAACTCACTGCGCTTGCCGGCATCGAGCGCGTTCATGCGCTTATCCCAGTCGGCGCGCGCGCGCTTTGAGCGCTGCCCGGCCGCGCGCCAGCCATTGAGAATGTCGGACGGCACTTCGAACGGCGGGTGATCCCATCCCAGATTTTTGCGGGCGCCGGCGATCTCGTCGGCCCCGAGCGGCGAGCCGTGCGATTTTTCTGAGCCTTGCTTGGTCGGCGCGCCGAACCCGATCTTGGTCTTGCAGGCGATCATCACCGGACGGTCGCTCGACTGCGCTTTCTCCAGCGCGGCCGCGATGGCAGCCGCATCATGGCCGTCGATGCGCGATGCGATCCAGCCGGCTGCTTCGAAACGCTTAACCTGGTCGACGCTGTCGGACAGCGACAGCGCGCCGTCGATCGAGATGCCGTTGTCGTCGAACAGCACGATCAGCTTCGACAACTTGAGATGGCCGGCCAGCGCAATGGCTTCCTGCGAAATGCCTTCCATCAGGTCGCCGTCGGAGGCGAGCACGTATGTTTTGTGATCGACCGCTTCCCGCCCGAACACCGCGGCGAGATGTCGCTCGGCAATCGCCATGCCGACCGCGTTCGCCAGGCCCTGGCCGAGCGGACCGGTGGTGGTCTCGATGCCCGGCGTGACGAAATTTTCCGGATGGCCCGGCGCCTTGAAGCCGAGCTTGCGGAAATTCTTGATGTCATCGATCGACACCGAGCCGTAGCCGAGCAGATAGAGCAGCGCGTAGATCAGCATCGAACCGTGGCCGGCGGACAGCACGAAGCGGTCGCGATCGGGCCAGGCCGGATCGGCCGGATCGAACTTGAGGAAGCGGGTGAACAGCACGGTGGCGATGTCGGCCGCACCCATTGGCAGGCCGGGATGGCCGGATTTGGCCTGTTCCACCGCATCCATCGCCAGTGCGCGAATCGCATTGGCCATATGTTCATGCGGCACGGCAGCGCCCGCCGGATCGGTGCGGGGCGCGCTCGACGTGGCAGATGAAGTCATGAAGGGTGCCTGTTTCGCGGCACGGATAGCATGTGAGCCCCTTGAGTCAATGTGAGCGGGCGAGCGGCAAGGGGCCATGCACAGGCTCGGAATTCTGCAGGGCATATCCTGCGCCGGGCGTTGACGCGCCGGTCGTGCGGAACGTAAAGTTCTTGGGCTAAATGTTTGTTGTCGCAACATTATTCACGCACGCAAAGCACGGATGAGGCGATGACCGAGCCGAGCGCCATCGACGCCGCGGTCAAACGTCTGGCGCTAGCGCTTGACGCGCTCGACGCCGCGGTTGAGCGTCGGCGCGAGGCCGATCGGAGCGAGGACAATCTCGCCAGCCAGTTGCATTCGCTTGGCGTCGACCGCACGCGGCTGGCCGCCGCGCTCGACGGCGAGGCGGCACGCTCCCGGCAACTCGAAGACGCCAATCGCGAGATCGCGCGCCGGCTCGACACGGCCATCGCCTCGATTCAATCCGTCCTCAACGTCAATGGGTGATTGAATGGGTCAGGTCACCGCCACCATTGCCGGTCGCACGTTCCGACTGTCCTGCGAGGACGGCCAGGAGGATCATCTGCAGGCGCTCGCTAAAAACATGGATCAGCGCATCGACGACCTGCGCAAGAAATTTGGCGAGATCGGCGACACCCGGCTCACGGTGATGGCGGCGCTCACTGTCGCGGACGAATACGCCGAAGCTGCGCGCCAGATGCGGCGGATGCAGGAAGAACTTACCGCCCTGCAGGACGCCCGTATCGTGTCGACCGACCGCGCCAAGGCGGCTTCGGACGCCGTGGTGGGCGCCTTCAATTCGGCCGCCGAGCGGCTCGAGGGCATCACCAAAAAGCTCAATCAGACGCTCGGTAACGGCAACGGCGTCGCGATGGGGTGAGTGGCGTTAAGGAGCGCGACGCACTACATTGCAGTTGCGGGGCTGCGAGGTGCGTCAGGAGGCAAAATACTCGGGGCCTTACGATCCTAACGGGAGCTGTCCCTGGCCGGGGCCGTGGTTCCGGTCATATGGCGCCCACCTACTTCAGTAGGTTCCCGGGATCAGTCCTCCAACGGCCATTGCGGCTCCGCACTTTTCATGACCGATCCCGCTCCATCCGAAACGCCCAAGGCGAAGTCGCGCAACGAGGCGCTGGCGCGGCGCGACGCGATGCTGGCGGCCCAGCGCATGGCCGGCGCCGAGACGATCGCTGGCCGCGCATTTCCTGTGAGCGTGACGCCGGGCGCCATCGTGTCCGGCTTTATGCCGCTCAAGACCGAAATCAATCCGCTGCCGCTGATGCGCAAGCTCGCGGAGGCTGGCGCTAAACTCGCGCTGCCGGCCATTGCCGGCCGCGGCAAGCCGCTGATGATGCGTACCTATGCGTTCGGCGATGATTTCGCGCGCGGCCAGTGGGGCATCCGCGAGCCGAAGCCGGGGCAGCCCGAAGTCGATCCCGACGTTTTATTGGTGCCGCTCGCCGCGTTCGACCGTCGCGGCCATCGCATCGGCTACGGCGCCGGTTATTACGACATGACGATCAACCGGCTGCGCGGCAAAAAGAGAGTGGTTGCGATTGGCCTCGCCTTCGCATGCCAAGAAATCTCTGAAGTACCGGCGACCGAGCGCGACGCGCGGCTCGATCTCGTGCTAACGGAACGCGAGATCATCGATTTTCGTAAGGCGTGAGATGCGGATTCTGTTTATCGGGGATGTGGTCGGGCGTTCGGGGCGCACCATTGTCAACGAGCGGCTGCCCGGCCTGATCGCCGACTGGAAGCTCGACCTCGTGGTGGTCAACGGCGAGAACGCTGCCGGCGGCTTCGGCATCACCGAGGTCATCTACAACGAGCTGATTGACGCTGGCGCCGACGCCATCACGCTCGGTAATCACGCCTGGGATCAGCGCGAGGCGTTGGTGTTCATCGAGCGCGCGCCGAAACTCATCCGCCCGCTGAATTATCCGGCCGGTACCCCGGGCCGCGGTGCCGCACTCATCGACACCAAGAACGGCAAGCGCGCGCTGGTAATGAACGTGATGGGCCGCATCTTCATGGACCCGCTCGACGATCCGTTCGGCGCGGTCGAACGCGAGCTCGGCGCATGCGCGCTCGGCAAGGATGCCGACGCCATCATCGTCGACATTCATTGCGAGGCGACCAGCGAGAAGCAGTCGATGGCTTATTTCATCGACGGCCGCGCCTCGCTGGTGGTCGGAACGCACACCCATGCCCCGACCGCCGATCACCGCATCTTGCCGTCCGGCACCGGTTTTATTTCCGACGTGGGCATGACCGGCGACTTTCAGTCGGTGATCGGCATGAACAAGGAGGAGCCGATGTCGCGGTTCCTGCGCAAGCTACCCGGCTCGAAATTCGCCGCGGCGGACGGTCCGGCCACGCTCTGCGCCATTGCGGTCGAAACCGATGACCGCACCGGTCTGGCGACGCGGGTCGGCGCCGTGCGGCTGGGCGGTATTTTGGAGGAAACTCGGCCAGGATTCTGGGGTTAGATTTTTTTAAGTGTTGCATTTCGGACTCTGTTTCAGAGTCGACGCCTGTCGTAGCTTGCCTCATCGATTCGCAGCCGGTTTGTGCGCGGTCCGGCACCGAGCAGCACGGCAGGCAGCGATGGGTTCTCCCAAAATCGCGCGCGAAACGGATTCCGCAGCGGCCGCGTGGCCGCACACCGGGGATCCCCGCGCCACACTTGCCGCCCAATTCATTCCGGCCGGCGCTCGCGTGCTGGAGCTCGGCGCCGCCTCGCTACAATCGCATTTGCCGCTCGGCTGCGCCTATCGCAACTCCCGGGTCGACGCGCTGTCGGGCAGCCTCGCCACCAAAGCCGACATCGTCGTGCTGCTTGGCGCCTTTGCAGTCGGGCCGCAAGCCGCGGGTTTGCTGGCCGAGTTGGCGCGCATCGGACGTCCGCTGCTGGTCAGCGCCCGCACCAACGATGAAGCGCGCTTCTACGATCTGGTTCGCTTGATCGATCGCTCCGGCTTCCGCATCCAGGCCAGCGCGCCGCTCGGTGACGGCGAGATGGTGATGCGTCTGGCGCCTGCGAAGAAGATCATGCCCCTGGCGCCGTGCAGCGTTGCGGTGCTTAGCGGCAACATGTCGTTCGCCGAGCGGCTCGCCGGGCAGATGATCAATGCGCTGCTGCCGGGTGAGGCGGACGTGCATCATGTCAATCTCGGCGACCTCGGCGCCGCGCGCAACCGTTACGATCTGGTCGTGCTCGGCACCGGGCAGGGTCTGTTCCATCCGTTGTTCGCCGAGCAGACGCTCGCGCTGGTCAAAAGCGGCCGCGTCGCGATCGGCATCTTCGGTACACTGGATCGCGACGTGCTGCCGCGCGCCGCGTTCAGCCGCCTGATCGACCGGCTCGATGTCTGGTATGCGCGCAATGAAGACGACGTGCTGCTCTATGGCCGCAAGCGCGACAACGTCGTGCATCTTGGCGACTGGCTAATCGGCCAGTTTCCGCTTGGCCAGGCCCGCGACAGCGGCATCTTCACGGTCGGCGAGGATACCTTGCGCGATTTGCCGCTCGACCGCGCCATCGAGTCGATCCAGCGCCACAAGACGGTGTTCGCGCGCTCACTGGCGCCGCTGCTGTGCGCGCTCACGACCGCCGACAGTGTTGGCTATGCCGATGACGCCGCGACGGGCGAATTCCGCAGTCTGCTGACCGACATGTTCGGCCGCAGCTACCCAGAACACGAATTTTTCGAGGTCGACCGCGACGCCGTCATGCGCTACCGCGCGCGGGTCCATCGCAATGTCGTGTTGTTGCGCGCGCGGATCGATGCGCTGCTGCGCGGCAACGCGGCTGCCGCCGCCTGATATTTCTTTTCTTTAAAGTCCGGCCTATATAGCCGCGGGCAGTTCAAGCGCGGTTCGGGGTTATGGCCGGTCATTCCCAATTCAAGAATATCATGCACAAGAAGGGGCGCGCCGATAAGGCGCGTTCCAAGCTGTTCTCCAAGCTGGCGCGTGAAATCACCACCGCGGCCAAGCTCGGATTGCCGGACCCGGCGATGAACGCGCGGCTGCGCACCGCGGTGATCGCGGCGCGCGCCGAGAACATGCCGAAGGACGGCATCGAGCGCGCCATCAAGAAGGCATCCGGCAACGACGCCGAGAATTACGAGGACATGCGCTACGAGGGTTACGGTCCCGGCGGCGTCGCCGTGATTGTCGAGGTGCTGACCGACAACCGCAATCGCACCGCCGGCGACGTGCGCGCCGCCTTCACCAAGAGCGGCGGCAACCTGGCGGAGACCGGAGCGGTGTCCTTCATGTTCGATCATGTCGGCGTCGTCGAGTTCGACGCCAAGGCGGCGAGCGCCGACGCCATGCTGGATGCGGCGATCGAGGCGGGGGCTGAAGACGTGACCTCCGGTCATGACGGCCACGAGATTTACACGGCGCTGGATTCGCTCGCCGGCGTCGCCAAGGTGCTGGAAGCGAAGTTCGGCGAGCCGCGCAAGTCGGCGCTGGTTTGGAAGCCGAAGAACACCGTGCCGGTCGATGACGACAAGGGGGAAAAGCTGTTCGGGCTGCTCGAAGCACTTAACGAGCACGACGACGTGCAGAACGTCTATGCCAATTTCGAGATGTCGGAAGCCACGCTCGCCAAGATGAGCGCCTAGCGCTCAGCCGTTGAATTCCAGAACATACAGCCCGGCATTGTAGTCGGTCGCATAAACCAGCCCGGCTTGGTCGACGAACACGTCGGCCGACTGGATGACCCGCGCGCGGTTCGGGCGATGGTCCATCATGCGCGCCGGGGCGGGCGGCACGAAGGCGCCGACCTCGAGTGGCGCGGTTTGATTGCGAATATCGAACACCCGCACGCCGGCATTTTGCCAAGTCGCGAAGATCAATTCCGACGATACGAAACTGCCGGGCCGATTTTCGTGCAGGTTGTGTGGGCCGAAATGTCCGCCTTTGCTTCTGTAGTCGGCTTCCGCGGGTTGCGGAAAACGCGAGATGATTTCCGGCTTTGTCTTGTCGCGATTGTCGAACACCCAGACGTTCTTGACGCCATCCTCCTGGTGATCGAGCACCGCCTCATCGAGCACCACCAGCAGATCGCGGTCCGGCAACGGTAGGCAATTGTGGGTGCCGCCGCCGAATGGCGGCGCACCGTCGCGATGCGAAATCAGCTTCGGTTTGGCGCGATCGGCAACATCCAGCACCACCATGCCGGCGTCACGCCATGCGGCGTAAGCCGTGTCGCCGTCGATGATGGCGTGATGCAGGCCGAACCGCGCGGTCGGCGCCCAGTCCGGCGTCTCGCCCGCCGCTTGATTCATGCCGGGAATCCACCAGCGCCCCGCCTCGCGCGGATTTTTCGGGTCCGCCATGTCGATGGTGATGAAGATGTAGTCGGTGAAGCCATCGATCAGCGCCGAGGCATAGGCCCAGCGCCCGCCGGTGTACCAGACGCGATGGACGCCGCCGCCTTCGACCGGCATGAAGCCGATCTGTCGCGGCTCGGGGGGCTTTGAGATGTCATAGATGGCGAGGCCCGCGGTCCAGTCACGCGCCTTGGGCTTGGCGTCGGCGGTGCCGACCACCTTGCCGAGCTGGCCCTGGTAATAGGCCTTCTCGTCGGCGAATTCGGCGGCGGCGAACATGTCCTTCGCGTGGATCACCAGCAGCAGGTCGTCATGGGTCTGCAAGTGGATGTTCCAGGTGCCCGGCGGCGCCGCGATAAAATTTGCGGGATTTGGATGTTTCGGATCGCGCACGTCGATGATGGAGAATCCCTTCGAGAACATATGCCCTACATAAGCGAAGCCGCGATGCACCATTATCTGCACGCCGTCGGGCCGTCCGCCCTGATCGGAGTAGCCGATCAGCCGCATGTTGCGGGCGTAATCGGGAGTGATGCTCATCGATACGCATCCATGAAATTCGGCACGGCGATCGCATCCAGCATCGCGCCGTCGCTCTGCAGCCGCTCATGCATGCGGCGGTCTTCCTCGGTCTTGAGGTTGACGCCCATGTGGGTGCCGAGCTTGCGGCTGTGATTGACGATGACGTTGCCGATCGGCTGGCGCGCTGCATTATAAGCCTTGAGCGCCGCGTCGATGTCGTCGTGATCGCGCAACGCATGGGCCAGTGCCTGTGCATCGTTGCCGGCCTTGGCGACCCCGAACCCCATATGCGGACGCGGGTTGGCCGCGGCATCGCCGACCATGGCGACGCGGCCGAACACGATCGAACGCGCCGTGAAGTCATAGATCGGCGTGACGAAAGGCTGCTTCACTTTCATCACGCAGTCGAGCATTACCTCCGGCAGGATGTCGCGGGCGTCGGCGTGCATCTGCGCGATCAAGTCTTTGCGGATCAGCGGCGGCGGCACCGAATGCTCGTGCTGCACGCCGTGCTCGTCGACATTCATCTCGCGCAATTGCGCCGCGTCGGCGACGCGGTACCAGATGAAATTGTAGCGGCGGTGTCCGGGCCGCAGGTCGTTGTTGAAGCCGGCGATCGGGTAGGTGATGACCTCCTGGCGCGGCGGCAGATAAAAAACGAAATATGGGAAGATTTCCTTCAACGTCTTCGGTGCGAGGTCGGCTTCATTCGGCGCACCGCGCCAGATGTAATAGCCGGCATAGACCGGCTGGATGTCTGGCGCGACGTCGCCGCGCACGCTGGAGCGCATGCCGTCGCCGCCGACCAGAATATCGGCGTCCTCGAACCGGCCACCGCTGAAGTGCACGCGCACGCCGCTGCCGTTCTGCTCGACGCGCTCGAATGCCCAGCCGAGATGGTAATGCGCGGTGTCGATGGTCTCGCGCAGCAGGCTTTGCAGTCGGTCCCATGACGTCAAAATTTGCCGCAGCGGCCGCTCGTCGGTGATGCGGCCCTCCCGGTCGATGGCGAAGCGCTTCGGCACCTCGACGCCAAGGTCGCGGGTGCCGGCGCCACTGTCCTCCAGCGCGCGCAACAATTCGGGGTGGGTGGTGATGCCGGCGCCACGGCCGACCAGTTCGACGCTGGACTTCTCGTAGACGTCGACGTCCCAGCCGATCTGGCGCAGGAACGCCGCGCTGAACAGGCCCGACATCGAGCCGCCGATAATGACGGCGCGGCGGTTGGCACGGCGGGGGGAGGAAGGCATAACGGATGCAACAAAGCACTGATGAAAAGCCCGGTAAACCGCCGGTTTGCCGCTGGGCGACGGTGCGCTAGGCGCAGTAACGCGCGGCGGCGGTATCAACGGGACCATGGGCCGCCAGGCGATTCGCATTCTCGGCATCGACCCCGGGCTCCGCCGCACCGGCTGGGGGCTGATCGAGGCCGACGGCAACCGGCTGATCTACGTCGCCTGCGGCTCGGTCGAGACCAGCGAACGCGACTGATCTCGGCGATCGGCTGGTGCTGATCCATGACGGGCTCGCGCGCGTGATCGAGCAGTTCCAGCCGCACGAGGCCGCGGTGGAGAATACTTTCGTCAACGCCAATGCGGCGGCGACCCTCAAGCTCGGCCAGGCGCGCGGCATCGCCATGCTGGTGCCGGCGCGCGCCGGCCTGAGCGTCGCGGAATACGCGCCGAACGTCGTCAAGAAGACCGTGGTCGGCGCCGGCCACGGCGACAAGGCGCAGATCCGCATGATGATCGGCGTGCTGCTGCCGAAGGCCGATCCGCAGTCGCGAGGACGCCGCCGACGCGCTGGCCATCGCCATCACGCCACGCGCATCATCGCAGCCAGCATCGTGTTCAAGGCAAAATGGCGGCGGCCCAATGATCGGCAAACTCAAAGGCATCGTCGACAGCTACGGCGAGGATTACATCATCCTCGACGTCAACGGCGTCGGCTATCAGGTGCATTGCTCGGCGCGCACGCTGCAGGCGCTGCCGTCGCCCGGCGAGGCCGGCGACGCTGTCGATCGAAACCTACGTGCGCGAGGATCAGATCAAGCTGTTCGGCTTCGCCTCGCGACATGCGAGCGCGAATGGTTCCGCCTGCTGCAGACGGTGCAGGGCGTCGGCGCCAAGGTCGCGCTGTCGGTGCTCGGCACGCTGAAGGCGTCCGAACTCGCCTCTGCGATTGCGATGCGCGACAAGGCGGCGGTGTCGCGCACGCCCGGCGTCGGGCCCAAGGTCGCCGAGCGCATCGTCACCGAGTTGAAGGACAAGGCGCCCGCCTTCACCGTCGCTCGATCCGGCGGTGGTCCATCTGTCCGGAGCGCTCGACGAACAGCGCGCGCCGAAGCCGGTGAGCGACGCGGTCTCGGCGCTGGTCAATCTCGGCTACGGTCAGCCGCAGGCCGCCGCCGCGATCGCCGCCGCGGCGCGCAATGCGGGCGAGGCCGCCGATACCGCCGACGTTGATCCGCCAGGGCCTCAAGGAGCTGGCGCGATGAGCACCACCCCGCGCCGCCTCGTCACTGCCGAACCGCGCGACGACGACGCGGACGCCTCGCTGCGCCCGCAGCGGCTGGCCGAATTCATCGGCCAGGAAAAGGCGCGCGCCAATCTCGACGTCTTCATCGAGGCCGCGCGCTCCCGCAAGGAAGCGCTCGACCACGTGCTGTTCGTCGGCCCGCCCGGCCTCGGCAAGACCACGCTGGCGCAGATCGTTGCGCGCGAACTCGGCGTCAATTTCCGCGCCACATCCGGCCCGGTGATCGCCAAGGCCGGCGACCTCGCGGCGCTGCTCACCAATCTCGAGCCGCGCGACGTTTTGTTCATCGACGAGATCCACCGCCTCAATCCCGCGGTCGAGGAAATCCTCTATCCGGCGATGGAGGATTTCCAGCTCGACCTCATCATCGGCGAGGGTCCGGCGGCGCGCTCGGTCAAGATCGACCTGTCGCCCTTCACGCTGGTCGGCGCCACCACGCGCGCCGGCCTGCTCACCAATCCGCTGCGCGACCGCTTCGGCATTCCGGTGCGGCTGAATTTCTACTCCGAGGCCGAGCTCGAGCAGATCGTCAACCGCGGCGCCCGCGTGCTCGGCATCGACATGACGACGGACGGCGCCAACGAGATCGCGCGCCGCGCCCGCGGCACGCCGCGCATCGCCGGCCGGCTGTTGCGCCGGGTGCGCGACTTCGCGCTGGTCGATGGCGACAAGGCGATCGACCGCAAGATCGCCGACAAGGCGTTGTCCGAGCTGGAGGTCGATGCCGCCGGCCTCGACGCCATGGACCGCCGCTATCTCTCGACCATCGCGCTGTCTTATGGCGGCGGCCCGGTCGGCGTCGATACGCTCGCCGCCGCGTTGAGCGAGCCGCGCGACGCCATCGAGGACATCATCGAGCCGTTCCTGATTCAGAAGGGCTTCATCCAGCGCACGCCGCGCGGGCGCTTGCTGACCAGCCACGCCTTCAAGCATCTCGGCCTGCCGGAGCCGTCGCGCGACACATCCCAGTTCGGGTTGTTCGTGCAAGATGATGATGACTGACGCGCTCGACGGCGACATCCGCAACGGCCGGCATGGGATGCCGGTGCGGGTCTATTACGAAGACACCGATTTTTCCGGCGTGGTCTACCACGCCAGCTATCTGCGTTTCATGGAGCGCGGCCGCACCAATTATCTGCGGTTGCTCGGCGCGGGTCATCGCGCGCTGTTCGATCAGACCGAAAAGGAAGCGCCCGGTTTTGCCTTCGTGGTGCGTTCGATGTCGATCGAGTTTCTCAAGCCGGCGCGTGATGGACGATGTACTCGACGTCCTAACCTGGCCGCAGGAGGTCAAAGGCGCCTCGATCACGTTGCATCAGCAGATCCAGCGGGGCGGCGATACGCTGATCGAGGCCGATGTCCGCGTCGCCTTCGTCTCAGGCGGCAAGGCCCGGCCGATCCCCAAGCCGTTGCGCGAAGCCATGAAGCTCGATCAGGAAGCGGGTGGCAATCCTTCCGCGCGTGCCTAAACTAGCACTATGACGGCTTATCAATTCGCCCTGTTCGACACCGCGATGGGATGCTGCGGCATCGCGTGGAGCGAGCGCGGCATCCGCGCCGTGCAATTTTCCGAAGACACCGAGCGTCGCACCCGCGAGCGCCTGCTGCGGAAGGCGCCGAATGCGTGTGAGACCGAGCCGCCGCCCGAGGTGCAGCGCGCCATCGACGGCATCGTCGCCTTGTTGCTCGGCGAGCCGCGCGACCTTACCGGTGTCGTGATCGACGATGCCGAAACGCCCGAGTTCAACCGCCGGGTTTACGCGGTGGCGCGCACCATCCCGCCGGGCGCGACCATGACCTATGGCGAGATTGCCGAACGGCTCGGCGACCACACGCTGTCGCGCGAGGTCGGCCGCGCGCTGGGCGAGAACCCGACGCCGATCGTCATGCCATGCCATCGCGTCCTGGCGGCCGGCGGCAAGACCGGCGGGTTTTCCGCGCCGGGCGGCGTCACCACCAAGCTGCGGCTGCTGACGATTGAGGGCGCCCAGCCCGGCGGGCCTACGCTGTTCGATTCCCTGCCGCTTTCGGCGCGCCGCTAGGCTTCGCGCCCGCGGTAACGAAGCCTTAACCATAATCAGCCTTGCTAGGCCGCTGGAACCGCGACTTGCGCCCTCATTTGGCCAAGTTTCCAGCCGACTTCGCGTGAAAGGACGCCGCATGAATCCTGCCGACGTGGCACAGTCGGTGCTGCCGCTCACATCATCGGACCTTTCGCTCTTCACGCTGTTCTGGCACGCCCACTGGATCGTCAAGGCGGTGATGATCGGGCTGCTGGTCTGCTCGGTGTGGGTCTGGGCCATCGCGATCGACAAGACCGTTCTCTTTAATCGCACTAAGCGCGCCATGGACCGCTTCGAGCAGGCGTTCTGGTCGGGCCAGTCGCTGGAAGAACTTTATCGCTCGCTGTCGGCCAAGCCGGCGCATTCGATGGCCGCGCTGTTCGTCGCCGCGATGCGCGAGTGGAAGCGCAGCTTCGAGGGGCAAGCGCGCTCTTTTGCCGGGCTGCAGACCCGCATCGAAAAAGTCATGGACGTGACGATCGCGCGCGAGGTCGAGCGGTTGGAACGCCGGCTTCTGGTTTTGGCGACGGTCGGCTCGGCCGGCCCCTTTATCGGCCTGTTCGGCACGGTCTGGGGTATCATGACCAGCTTTCAGTCGATTGCCGCCTCGAAAAACACCTCGCTGGCGGTGGTGGCGCCCGGCATCGCCGAGGCATTGTTTGCGACCGCGATCGGCCTGGTGGCTGCCATACCGGCGACTATTTTCTATAACAAGTTCGCCGCCGAGGTGAACAAGCAGGCGCAGCGCCTGGAAGGGTTCGCCGACGAGTTCGCCGCCATTTTATCGCGGCAGATCGACGAGCGCGGGACGGGCGCATGATCCCGAAAAGTGGGAAACCGGTTTTCGGACAAGATCATGCGCGAAAATAAAATAGGTTAAAATGGCTGCCAACGCGGGCACACCGAGTCATCGGACATCGCCGCCATCATCGCCGCAAGGTGATGAGCGAGATCAACGTCACGCCGATGGTGGACGTGATGCTGGTGCTGCTCATCATCTTCATGGTGTCGGCGCCGCTGCTGACGGTCGGCGTGCCGATCGACCTGCCGCAAAGCCAGGCCAAGTAATCTCGACCAGGACAAGACACCGCTGACGATTTCGGTCAACGACAAGGGCCAGGTGTTCCTGCAGAACTCCGAGATCGACGTGAAAGATCTGGTCGAGAAGCTCAAGGCGGTTGCCGAGGCGCAAGGTGGCACCGAAGCCCGCGTCTATGTGCGCGGCGACAAGAAAGTGGATTACGGTACGATGATGAAGGTGATGGGGAGGCTGTCGTCGGCCGGCTTCCATCGGGTCGCCTTGGTCACCGAGTTCGAACAAGGTTCGAATGATGCAGTATGAAGACGGCCTCCGCGATCTCTACGGCGCTGCACGCCGGCGTGCTGCTGTGGGCGCTCGTGTCGTTTTCCGGCAAAGCCTTCGAAGTGACGCCGGCGGAATCCTTGCCGGTCGATCTGGTCACCGCCGACCAATTTTCAAAAATGATGAAGGGCGCCAAGGACGCGCCGAAGAAAGAAGAGCCGGCGCCGCTGGTCGAAAAGGTCGAAGCGCCGAAACCGGTCGAAGCGCCGACGCCGAAAGTCACCGAGAAGAAAGAAGTTCAGGCCGACCTCCGCCCCGCCGCCGCCCGCCGAACAAGCGGCCGACGCCATCGGCGATAAGCTCAAAAAGCTGGAGGAGCAGAAGCAGGAGGCCAAGGTCCAGCCAAAGCCGCTGCCGCCTAAAAAGCCGACGCCGGAAAAGCCAAAATTCGACACCGACAAGATCGCTGCGCTGCTCGACAAGCGTGATCCGCAACGCAATGCCGCGGCCGGCGAGACCCCCAATCCCGCGCCCTCACTCGGAGTTTCGAGCGGCAGTGACAAGCGGCTGTCGCAATCCGAGATCGATGCGCTGCGCGCGCGTCTGGCGCAATGCTGGAATCCGCCGATCGGCGCCAGCGATACGGCCAACTTGTTCGTGGTTCTGCGCGTGATCTTCAAGCAGGATGGTGTGCTGGCGCGCGAGCCGGTTCTGGTCGAGGCCCCCAATTCGATGATCGGTCCCTCGCTTTTCGAGAGCGCCAAGCGCGCTTTGCTGCGCTGCCAGCCGTTTACGATGCTCAAGCAGGAGCACTACGACACCTGGAAGGACATGGAAATCAAGTTCGACGTTCATGAAATGCTCGGCGGCTGACCCCACATATTGAAATGAAAAATCAAATGGCGTGCGTGACCCAGGATTTATCGTTGCCTATCGACCGCCGGCGGTTGCTTACTGGTGCTGGAGCTGGCGCGTTGGCGCTGGCGATGCCGCGGCACCGCCAACGCAGTGATGCGCCTCGACGTCACTCGGGCAACGTCCAGCCGATGCCGATCGCGCTGCCGGATTTCGTCGGCGGTGCGCCTTCCGAAGCCGACGTCGCGCGCAACGTCACCGGCATTATCGCCGCCAATCTGCAACGCAGCGGCCTGTTCGCGCCGATCAACCCGGCCGCCTATATCGAGAAAATCACCAATACCGACGCTGTGCCGCGCTTTCCCGACTGGCGCGTCATCAATGCGCAAGCCTTGGTCACCGGCCGCATCACGCGCCAGAGTGACGGCCGCCTGAAAGCCGAATTCCGGCTGTGGGACGTATTCGCCGGCCAGCAGCTCGACGGCAAGCAGTATTTCACCACGCCCGATAACTGGCGGCGGATCGCGCACATCATCTCGGATGCCGTCTACGAGCGGCTGACTGGCGACAAAGGTTATTTTGACAGCCGCATCGTGTTCGTCGACGAAACGGGCCCAAAGGACCGCCGCGTCAAGCGGCTGGCGCTGATGGATCAGGACGGCGCCGGCGTGCGCTATCTCACGCGCGGCGACGACCTGGTGCTGACGCCGCGCTTTAATCCTTCGACCCAGGAAGTCACTTATATGTCGTACGGGCAGGGCGACCCCCGGGTCTTCCTGCTCAATATCGAAACCGGCCAGCGCGAGATCGTCGGTAATTTCCCCGGCATGACATTTGCGCCGCGGTTCTCGCCGGACGGCCAGCGCGTCATCATGAGCTTGCAGCAGGGCGGCAATTCCAATCTGTTCGTGATGGATTTGCGCTCGAAGGCCACCACGCGGCTGACCGACACCGCGGCGATCGATACCTCGCCGTCTTATTCGCCGGACGGCTCTCGCATCTGCTTCGAGAGCGACCGCGGCGGCTCGCAGCAGATTTACGTGATGGCGGCCGGCGGCGGGCAAGCGCAGCGCATCAGCTTCGGGGACGGCCGCTATTCGACGCCCGTATGGTCGCCGCGCGGCGATTACATCGCGATGACGCGGCAGGCCGGCGGCAAGTTCGCGATCGGCGTGATGAAACCGGACGGCACCGGGGAGCGCGTGCTGACCGAAGGCTTCCACAACGAAGGCCCGACCTTCTCGCCGAACGGGCGCGTCATCATGTTCTTCCGCGACAACGGTCAGGGGCCTTCGCTGTTCACCATCGACATCACCGGCCGCAATGAACTGAAAGTTCCGACGCCGAGCTTGGCGTCCGACCCGGCCTGGTCGCCGCTATTATCGTAAGCGCGGGCAGCCGCCTTATTTTTACCGGCCTTTAACCACACCAAATGGTTTTCGGGGTTCCGAAGACTTTTCACTGCACGGCAACGACCCATCAAGGTTGATGGAACGTTCGTTTAACGAACCGCCTGCTAGACCGAGGCCTGCGCCCGGTAACCGCGTGAGTATTGGAGACACCGGAATGACCATGAACAAGATTGTCCGCGGCATTCGTTTCGCGGCGCTGCTTACGGCGGCGCTTTCCGTCGCGGCCTGCGCCAACAAGGCGGGCGATGACGCGCAAGCCAATGCGGCCGGCGCGGCGACGCCCGGCAGCCAACAGGATTTCGTCGTCAATGTCGGCGACCGCGTATTCTTCGAGACCGACCAGGTCGACCTGACCGCGCAGTCGCGCGCCACGCTCGACAAGCAGGTGCAATGGCTCGGCCATTATTCGCAATATGCCTTCACCATCGAAGGCCATGCCGATGAGCGGGGCACCCGCGAATATAACATTGCGCTCGGCGCTCGCCGCGCCCAGACGGTGCGCGATTATCTGATCGCGCACGGCATTGCTGCGAACCGGATGCGCACGATTTCATACGGCAAGGAACGGCCGGTCGCGGTGTGCGACGACATCTCTTGCTGGTCGCAGAATCGCCGCGCGGTCACGGTGCTCAACGCCAGTTCGTGAGCGCGGCTCGGAATTGTGCAACGAAGGCCGGGTTTAAGCCCGGCCTTCGCATTTTCGGCCAAACTCTTTCCGACCAAGTCTTTCCGACCAAGTCACAATTTCGACGCAGCCGCTCTTATGCTAAGAGGTTCTGACGCGGGGCACTCATGATCGTCTGGTTCCAGCACTGTCGCCGCGCGGCCCTGATTGCCGCGCCACTGCTGTTGCTCGCCGCAGCCGCGAGCGCGCAAGACCGCAATCAGGACCGCAATTCATCCGGCGGCATCCTCGACAACCTGTTCAGCCGCGGTGAGCCGCAAAGCGGCAAGGCGGAGCCGGCCGACGATGCTGAAACCACCATGCGGCTCGACCGGCTGGAGAACCAGCTTCGGCAGATGACCGGCCAGATCGAGCAACTGCAATTCCGCAACCAGCAGCTCGAGCAGGCGCTGCGCAACATGCAGGCGACCGGTTCGCCGGCGCCGCAACACAGCACGCCGATGGCGCCGCCCGCGACGGCGACACCGCAGCAATCGCCGCCGCCCACGACCGGCCGGCGCTCCGACGTGTTCGATCCCGCGCAGGCGCCCAACGCGCCAGGCGCGCCGCGCACCCTGGGTGGTGGCGGGCCGGTCGCGGCCACGCCACCTGAGCCCGAAGTCGCGGTAGGTGCCCCGGGCGGCCGTGCCGCTGGCGCGCCGCTCGATCTGTCGACGCTGTCGGGCAATGCGGTAAGTGAGCCGCCGCCACGCGCGCCAGCCGCGCCCGGCGCGCAGCTGGCGACATTGCCGCCCTCACAGTCGCCGAAGGATGAATACGATCTCGCCTACGGTTATGTGCTGCGCAAGGACTATGCGCTGGCCGAGCCGGCGTTCCGCGATTTCCTCAAGAAGAATCCGAACAACGAACTCGCGTCCGACGCGACCTACTGGCTTGGCGAGACCATGTTCCAGCGCCAGCGCTACCAGGACGCCGCGGATTCCTTCCTCATTGTGGTGCGCAATTACGACAAGTCGGGCAAGGCGCCGGATGCGCTGCTGCGGCTCGGGCAGTCGCTCGCCGCGCTCGGGCAAAGGGATATGGCCTGTGCGTCGCTCAACGAGGTCGAGCGCAAATATCCCAAGGCATCGGCCAGCGTGAAGCGCGGCGTCACGCAGGAACAAAAACGTGCCCACTGCTAGGGTAGCAACAATCTCCGCGGCCGAAGCGAAATCGCTGTTTGCCGGAATCGAGGACGCGCCGGCGCTGCTGCTGGCCGTTTCCGGCGGGCCGGATTCGACCGCGCTGCTGATGCTGGCGGCGCGCTGGGCGAAATCGCTCAAGAACAAACCGAAGCTGACCGCCGTCACCGTCGATCATGGCCTGCGCAAGGAGTCCAAGCGCGAAGCCGCGGCGGTCGCCAAGCTGGCCAAAAAATTGGGCGTTCCCCACCGCATTCTGCGCTGGAGCGGGAAAAAGCCGACGACCGGCATTCAGCAGACCGCGCGGCACGCGCGCTACCGTTTGCTGATCGAAGCGGCCAAGAAAGCCAAGGCCTCGCAAATTCTGACCGCGCACACGCTGGACGACCAGGCCGAGACGATGGTGATCCGCCTGGCGCGCGGCAGCGGCATCACCGGGCTTGGCGCGATGGCGCGAAGAAGCCGCCTCGACGGCATGATCCTGTTGCGGCCGTTCCTCGACGTGCCGAAAGCGCGGCTCATCGCGACGCTCAAGGCGGCGAAGATTCCATTCGCCGACGATCCGTCCAACCGCGACCCGAAATTCACCCGCGCGCGGCTGCGCGGCCTGTTGCCGGCGCTGGCGAAAGAAGGCCTCGATGCCCGCCGCCTCTCGATTCTGGCGCGGCGGCTGCGGCGCGCCGATGCGGCACTCGAGGCCGAGACCGATCGCGCGATGGCGGAGTTTGGTCGCGAAACCGAGGACAAGTCCGCCATCGTCTTCGAGGCCGACAAATTCGCGCGGCTATCCGCCGAGATCGCGTTGCGGGTGTTGGGCCGCGCCATCGCCCGACTGGGCGATGAAGGGCCGGTCGAGCTTGGCAAGCTGGAGGCGCTTTTCGCTGCAGCCGCTCCGGCTGCTCAAAATGCAGCCAAAGCGCAATTTCGCCGCAGCCTGGCTGGCGCGCTGGTGACGGTCGCGAACCGCCAATTGACGGTCGAAAAGGCCCCGGCCCGGCGGAAAACCGGCCTTCCGAAGCCTTAACCAAACCGGGACCAGACAAGGCGGGCCCAGGGAAAGCGCGGTAGAATAGGGAGAATCGAGGTCCCTGCCATTGGCAGCGTGGGACGTCGTGCCTACATTGTGACCGGACCGGACCTAACGCCGCCAAGATTTGTCGCCACATGTACCCAAGCCGCGGCGCTGCGCGGATTTAAGGACGTGAAATGAACGCCAATCTGCGCAATTTCGCCCTCTGGGTCATCATTGTCCTGTTGCTGTTGGCGCTGTTCGCCCTGTTCCAGAATCCGGGCCAGCGCACCACCTCGCAAGACATCTCGTTCTCGCAATTGCTCAACGAGGTCGACCAGGGCCGCGTGCGCGACGTCGTCATCCAAGGTCCGGAAATTCACGGCACTTTCTCGGACGGCCGCAGCTTCAACACTTATTCGCCGAGCGACCCGGGACTGGTGCAGAAACTCTACACCAAGGGCGTCTCGATCACCGCGCGGCCGCAATCCGACAATGTGCCGTGGTTCGTCTCGCTGCTGGTTTCGTGGCTGCCGTTCATCGCGCTGATCGGCGTCTGGATCTTCCTGTCGCGGCAGATGCAGGGCGGCGCCGGCAAGGCGATGGGCTTTGGCAAATCGCGCGCCAAATTGCTCGCCGAGTCGCATGGCCGCGTGACGTTCGAGGACGTCGCCGGTGTCGACGAAGCCAAGCAGGACCTGCAGGAGATCGTCGAGTTCCTGCGCGATCCCGGAAAATTCCAGAAGCTCGGCGGTCGCATTCCGCGCGGCGTACTACTGGTCGGCCCTCCCGGCACCGGCAAGACGTTGATCGCGCGCGCGGTCGCCGGCGAAGCCAATGTGCCGTTCTTCACGATCTCTGGCTCCGACTTCGTCGAGATGTTCGTTGGCGTCGGCGCCTCGCGCGTGCGCGACATGTTCGAGCAGGCCAAGAAGAACGCGCCGTGCATCATCTTCATCGACGAAATCGACGCGGTCGGCCGTCATCGCGGCGCCGGCCTCGGCGGCGGTAATGACGAGCGCGAGCAGACCCTCAATCAGTTGCTGGTCGAGATGGACGGCTTCGAAGCCAACGAAGGCATCATCCTGATCGCAGCCACCAACCGGCCGGACGTGCTGGACCCAGCGCTGCTGCGCCCCGGCCGTTTCGACCGGCAAGTTGTCGTGCCGAACCCGGACGTCGTCGGCCGCGAGAACATCCTGAAAGTCCACGTGCGCAAGGTGCCGCTGTCGCCTGACGTCAACCTGAAGACCATCGCGCGCGGCACGCCTGGGTTTTCGGGCGCCGACCTGATGAACCTCGTCAACGAAGCGGCCTTGATGGCGGCCCGGCGTAACAAGCGCATGGTCACCCAGTTCGAATTCGAGGACGCTAAGGACAAGGTGATGATGGGCGCCGAGCGCAAGTCGCTGGTGATGACGGACGAGGAGAAACTTCTCACCGCCTATCACGAAGGCGGCCACGCCATCGTCGCGCTCAACGTCAAGGCGACCGATCCGGTGCACAAGGCCACCATCATTCCGCGCGGCCGTGCGCTCGGCATGGTGATGCAGCTGCCCGAGCGGGACAAACTATCGATGTCGCTCGAGCAGATGACCTCGCGCCTCGCCATCATCATGGGCGGCCGCGTCGCCGAGGACATGGTGTTCGGCAGGGAAAAAGTCACGTCAGGCGCCGCGTCCGACATCGAGCAGGGCACCAAGCTCGCCCGTTTGATGGTGACCCGCTGGGGCCTCTCGGAGGCGCTCGGCCCGGTCGCCTATGGCGAGAACCAGGACGAGGTGTTCCTCGGCTATCAGGTCGCGCGCCAGCAGAACGTCTCGGAGGAAACCAGCCGCAAGATCGACGCCGAAGTGCGGCGTCTGGTCGAATCCGGTCTCGCCGAGGCCAAGCAGATTTTGACCGACAAGCGCGCCGATCTCGAAGTGCTGGCCAAGGGCCTGCTGGAGTTCGAGACGCTGACCGGCGATGAGATCAAGGATCTGATCGCTGGCAAGCGTCCGGTGCGCGAGACGGTGATCGAGCCGACCGCGCCGCGCTCGTCTGCGGTACCGCCGGCCGGCAAGCCGCGCTCCGCGCCGCCGTCCGGCGAGGTCGCGCCACAGCCGCAGGGCTAACTCTTTCAGACTTCGTTACAATGGCCGGGCCAAAAGCCCGGCCATTTCGTTTTGGTGCGTAGAGATGCCGCTGCAAAATCGCGTCGACCCGTTCGGAAACCTGTTCGCCACCCGCGCGCGCGGCACGCTGTTCGGCAACCGTGGCGGCAAATTCCATCGTGATGACAAGACCCTCGGTGCGCGACGCTGGGCATCGCGGCAGTGGATCTGTTGCGTGCTGCAATTCAAGAATCGCCAGCGCAACGTTTGGGGCCGCTATTACACCGAACTATTTTTCCTCGACGAGCCGACTGCCTTGGCGGCTGGGCATCGGCCGTGCTTCGAATGCCGGCGCAAGAATGCGCAAGCTTTCGCCGCGCTGTTTCCGCTAAAGGGAAAAATCCGCGCGCCCGACATGGACGACGTGCTGCATGCGCAGCGCCTCGATGGCAAAAATAAACGGCGGCACCGGCGTAAGATCGACGCGCTGCCGGACGGCGCCTTCATCGTGCTCGATGAGAAGTCTTACGCGGTGCGCGGCAAACGCCTGCTGCCCTGGACGCCGTCAGGTTACAAAGATTCGCGCGCGCGACCGCGCGGCATCACGGTCGACGTGCTGACTCCGCCGGCGATCCTCGCGGTGCTCAAAGGCGGCTACGCGCCGCAATGGCATCCGAGCGCGAAAGGCTAGCCCCGGATTGCGGCCTTGATCGCCTCAAGGCCCTTGCCGGCCTTGGCTGCCTCGATGATCTTGGCTTCCTTCGCGGTCAAGCCCGGCAGCGCCGCCTTCATTGGATCGATCGTCTCGAGCGGCACCACTACGGCGCCGTGGCGGTCGGCGTGGATGAGGTCGCCGCTTCGTACCGCCATGCCGTGGATGTTCACCGGAACGCCAAAGTCCTCGACATGCACGAAGGCGTGCGAGGGCGACAGCGAGCCGGCCAGCATCTGGAAGCCCGGTGCCACCTGCGGGATGTCGCGGATCGAGCCGTTGGTGATGGTGCCGAGGCAGCCCAGCGCCTTGTGGACGTTGGTCTGCACCTCGCCCCAGAACGCGCCATAGCCGACGATCTCGTCGATGTCCTGGATCACCACGATCGAAGGCGAGGGCACCGCGGCGATGTAATCGAGGTAATCTAGCCGCTTTGCCATGTAGCCGGCCTCGCCGAGCGGCACGCGGTCCTGCGCGCGCATGGTGACGGTCTTGGCGAAACCGACCATCGGCGGCAGGTCGGGGAACGGGCAGTGCAGGTGTCGCACGGTATAACCGAAGCCGCGCCGCTCCGGCGCGACGATCTCCAGCAGGTTGCACACGGTCGGCGTATCGATCGATTGCAGGAATTCAGCCTGGCTTTTGCTCAAAGTCATGTTGGCTCCCCCATCTGTCTTCTTATCACGGCGGCTCGATTGCTGGCGTCACCTTGGGTGGCGCCTTGGCGGTCCAGGCGAATGTCACGATGGCGCCCATGATCAGCAGCATTACCGAAACCATGGCCGCGCAAGCGCCCCAACCGCCGAACGTCCAGGCGAGGCCGCCGCCAGCGGCGCCGAAACTGCCGCCAATATAAAAGCTGGTGACGTATAGGCCGACCGCCGACGAGCGGCCAGCCTTGACGGTGACGGTCACATAGCCGGTGGAAACTGTCTGGCAGATCATGCCGCAGGTCGCGCAGAACGCGAGACCCAGAATGATGAGGCTCAGCGACGGCGCCAGCGTTAGCCAGATGCCGACGATCCACAGCGCGATCACGCCGATCATGTAACTGCGCCGCCCGAACCGCGCGACGGCGCGCCCGGTGAACGGCGCCGCGACCGAGCCGCACAGATAGACGATGAAGATCATGCCGAGCCACGCCGCCGACAGGTTGTAGGGTGGGTTGGCAAGCTGGAAGCTGACATAGGTGAAGGTCGAAATAAAATTGAACAGCACGCCGAAGCCGACCGCGTAGGTCGCGAGCAATTGCTTGTTACGAAAGTGCCGCAGCATCTGCCTTGTCGACGCCGCGAGCCCTTCCGAGCGCACGAATTTCCTTTCGGGTGGCAGCAAATAGGCGACCGCGGCCGCGCCGGCCAGCGTCGCAACCGCGAGCGTAATCATGCCGGCGCGCCAGCCGGCGAAGTCGGCGACGATGCCGGTAATGAACCGCCCGCTGAAGCCGCCGAGGCTGGCGCCGGACGTATAGACGCCGGTCGCGGTGGTGGCCTCCTGGGCCGGCCACTCTTCGCCGATATAGGCGATGGTGACCGCGAAGATCGGCGGCAGCACCAGCCCCTGCACGAAGCGCCACAAGATCAGTTGCGACAGCGAGGGTGCCAGCGCGGCCAGCACGGTCGGGATCGTCAAGATGAACATTGCGGTGATGATGACGCGCTTTCGCCCCAGCACGTCGGCGACGGTGCCGGTGAACGGCGCGATCAAGGCGACCGACAGCGTGCTGGCCGTCATCACGCCGGCGATCTGCGCGGCGGTGACATGGAATTCCTGCGACAGCAGCGGCAGGATCGCCTGCGGCGAATACAGGTTGATGAAGGCGCAATAGCCGGCGAGGCCGACCGCCAGTTGCCGGGCGGATAACGCAGAGCGGCGCGCGGGGTGGGCCATGATTGATCGGTGGTTATCGGGCACGCGAGCTATGCACGGCTTCCGCCGTGCGAGCCAGTGTCACCGGCGCGGCTGGCAAAGCCTTCGATGCATAGCTTTGCGGTGGCTTTTTGCCGAAAATGAACCCTTCGCCGTCTGCGGAGTTCCATAAAGGGGTGGGACGCAACTCATTGTGAGGCTTTAAGGAATTGCGCGCGCTCACCGTTTTGCCGTTGCAGGCCCATTCGATGTCGCTCGACGAGGTGCCGCCGCCGCCCGCGTCCGACGGCGCGGTGCTGGTGCGCACGCGGCTGCTTGGGGTGTGCGGCACCGACCGCGAGATCGTCGCTGGCGAGTATGGCGCGCCACCGCCCGGACAACAGAGACTCATTCTCGGCCATGAATCGCTCGGCGAGGTCGTGGAAGCGCCTCCCGGTGGAAGCGTCCAGCGCGGCGACCTCGTGGTCGGCATCGTGCGCCGGCCCGACCCGGTGCCGTGCGCCGCATGTGCGGGCGGCGAATGGGACATGTGCCTCAACGGCCGCTACACCGAGCGCGGCATCAAGGCACGCAACGGCTACGGCGCCGAGCAATTCCGTATCGAGCCGGACTTCGCCGTGAAGATCGACCCGGCGCTCGGCGATCTCGGCGTGCTGCTCGAGCCAACCAGCATCGTCGCCAAGGCGTGGGACCAGATCGAGCGGATCGGGCGCCGCGCCGCGTTCTGGAAACCGAAGAGCGCGCTGATCACCGGCGCCGGGCCGGTCGGCCTGCTCGCCGCGATGATCGGCAAGCAGCGCGGACTTGCACTTCATATCCTCGATCGCGCCAAAGACGGTCCGAAGCCGGCGCTGGTGCGCGGCCTTGGCGCCACCTATCACACCGGCGATCTTGGCTCATTGAAAACCGATGTCGTGATCGAATGCACCGGCGCGGTGCCGGTGATCGCCGACGCGATGTCGCGCGTCACGCCCGCTGGCATCGTCTGCCTCGCCGGGGTCTCCTCGGTCGGGCAGAAAATCCAGTTCGATATCGGCGATTTCAATCGGACCACGGTGCTGGAAAACGACGTCGTGTTCGGCTCGGTCAATGCCAATCGCACGCATTATGAAGCCGCCGCGCAGGCTTTAGCAAAAGCCGACCGCGCCTGGCTCACGCGGCTGATTTCGCGCCGCGTGCCGCTGTCGCGCTGGCGCGAGGCATTCGAGAACCGGCCGGACGACATTAAAGTCGTCGTCGATTTCACGGCACAGTAACGCATGCCATCCCGCATCGAAGATTACGCCCTGATCGGCGATCTTGGCACCGCCGCATTGGTCGGCCGCGACGGCTCGATCGACTGGTTGTGCTGGCCGCGATTCGATTCCGACGCCTGCTTTGCGGCGCTGCTCGGCGGCCCCGAGCACGGCCGCTGGAAGATCGCGCCGGAAGGCGACATCAAGCGCGTCACCCGCCGCTATCAGCCGGACTCCCTGGTGCTGGAAACCACTTTCACACGGCGGACGGCGCAGCCACCATCACCGACTTCATGCCGCCGCGCGAAGGCACATCGCAACTGGTGCGGCTGGTGCGCGGCGAGAAAGGCCGCGTCACACTGTGTAGCGAGCTGGTGATCCGCTTCGGCTATGGCGCGGTGGTGCCGTGGGTGATGCGGCTCGACGACCACACCATCCGCGGCGTCGCCGGCCCCGACATGGTGCTGTTGCGCAGCGAGGTGCGCATTGCGGGGCGAGAACATGCGCTCGGTCGGCGAATTCACGGTCGCGGCGGGCGAGACCAAATCCTTCACCCTGGTTTATGCCCCTTCTCATCTGGAGCCGCCGGCGCCGGAAGACCCGCAGGATGCGCTCAAAAGAACCCAGGATTACTGGTCGAAATGGACCGCGCGCTGCAAGACCACCGGGCCTTGGACGCGGCGCCGGTCAAACGCTCGCTGATCACGCTGAAGGCGCTGACCTACGCGCCGACCGGCGGCATCGTCGCCGCGCCCACCACCTCACTGCCGGAGCAACTCGGCGGCGAGCGCAACTGGGACTACCGCTTCTGCTGGCTGCGCGACGCGACGCTGACGCTGCTGTCGCTGATGAACGCCGGCTACTACGAGGAGGCGCAGGCCTGGCGCGACTGGCTGCTGCGCGCGGTGGCTGGCTCGCCGGAGCAGATGCAGATCATGTACGGCATCGCCGGCGAGCGGCGGCTGACCGAATGGGAGGTGCCGTGGTTGCCGGGCTACGAGAACTCGGCACCGGTGCGGATCGGCAATGCGGCGCACAACCAATTGCAGCTCGACGTGTTCGGCGAACTGATGGACGCGCTGCATCAGGCGCGGGAAGGTGACATCGCACCGTCGGCATCCGGCTGGGACCTGCAACTTGAGTTCCTCAAGCACCTGGAAAAAATCTGGACCAAGCCGGACGAGGGCATTTGGGAAGTGCGCGGCGCCCCGCAGCATTTCACCTATTCGAAGGCGATGGCCTGGGTGGCATTCGATCGCGCGATCAAGAGCGCCGAAGCGTATGGCCTGAAAGCGCCGCTCGACGAATGGAAGAAATCCTGCGCCGCCATCCACGACGATGTGTGCCGCCGCGGCTTCAATCCTGACATGAACAGCTTCATCCGGGCATACGACTCGAAAGAACTCGATGCCAGCCTGCTGCTGTTGCCGGCCGTGGGCTTCCTGCCGCCGAGCGACCCGCGCATTCGCGGCACCGTCGAGGCGATCGAGCGCAGTCTCATGATCGATGGCTTGGTGCTGCGCTACGATACGCTGGCGACCGATGACGGCCTGCCGGCAGGCGAGGGAGTCTTCCTCGCCTGCAGCTTCTGGCTGGTCGACGCCTATCTGATGCTGGGCCGCCGCGACGACGCGGTGCGGCTGTTCGAATACCTGCTGTCGCTGCGCAACGATCTCGGCTTGCTCAGCGAGCAATACGACACGCGCAGCCGCCGCTTGGTCGGAAATTTCCCGCAGGCGTTTTCGCATCTTGCGCTGCTCAATTCGGCGAGCAACCTGTCCGAGCCGGTCAAGCCGGCCGAGCAACGCTCCGAGCACAATGTTCAAGGCGCGAAAGCACAGCAGGGCACCGCCTGACGCTATTGACCGCGCATGTTTCGCCCGAAAGAGTCCGCCTTGTGCCGTGGATTGCGGCCGATCAATCAAGGAGGATTCCGTGCTCGTCGATGCCAGGACCTATACGATCAAGCCGGGTTGCACTGCGGCCCAGCTCAAGCTGTACGAAGAGCTCGGCTTTCCGTCGCAGTTAAAACATATCGGCCAGCCGCTGTGCTATTTGCAGGCGGAAAGCGGCGAGCTCAATACGCTGCTGCACTGCTGGGTCTATGACAGCGCCGCCGACCGCGAGCAGAAGCGTGCCGTCATGGCCAAGGATCCCGCCTGGCAGAACTATCTCAAAGCCAACCGCGAGGCCGGCTACTTGGTCGCGCAGAAGACCACGCTGATGACGCCGGTCGGCTTCGCGCCGCTCAAGCGCTGACGTTTCTGACGTTTGTGATCGTGCCGCCCGCGATTTTACCGTTGCGGGCGGCCGATTGCCGGGCACTCAATTTTGATAGCATAGTGCCAGCATCGGACGCGCCCGTATGACGCTACGCAAAATCTTCCTCGGCTACATGGTGCTGACTGGCATCGCTGCCGGCGCCCTGCTGGTTGCTGTGCCCGCCGTGGCAGATTTCTGGCTCAAACCGTATTTCTGGATTCTCATTTCGGTGCTGGTGTTCGACGTCGGCATTTATCTATGGAGTCGCAACGCGCCCTCGAAAATGCTTGCGATGGACGCCCGGATTCTTGGCTTCGTTGTCGGCGCCGTACTGATGTTCGCGATCCCGACCGTCGCCGGCTCGCCGGTGAAGTTCTTCTGACTCTGTCGCTCGCTAAGGAAATTCGCGCATGCGTGGCAAAGAAAACGTGAGGACCGGCGGCGAAATCCTCGTCGATCAACTGGTGGCGCAAGGCGTCAAGCATGTGTTCTGCGTGCCGGGGGAAAGTTATCTCGCGACGCTCGACGCCTTCCACGACCGCGACATCGAGCTCACCGTGTGCCGGCAAGAAGGCGGCGCTGCGATTATGGCGGAAGCCGCCGGCAAGGCGACCGGCCGGCCGGGCATTTGTTTTGTTACCCGCGGCCCCGGCGCCACCAACGCATCGGCCGGCATCCATATCGCGCGCCAGGATTCCACGCCGCTGATCGTGTTCGTTGGCCAGGTGGCGCGCGAGATGCGCGAACGCGAGGCGTTCCAGGAGCTCGATTACCGCGCGGTATTCGGCACCATCGCGAAATGGGTGACCGAGATTGACGACCCGGCGCGGATTCCCGAATTGGTGTCGCGCGCGTTTTTCACCGCCATGAACGGCCGTCCGGGGCCGGTCGTCATTGCGCTACCGGAAGACATGCAGGTCGAGCGCGTCGGCGTATCCGACGCGCCGAGGGCCGAGGCCGTCGAGATCTGGCCCGGCCTAACCGACATGAGCCGGCTGCAGAAGCTGATCTGGGCGTCGCAGAAGCCGATGGTGCTGCTCGGCGGCAGCCGCTGGTCGGACGCCGCCTGCGCCTCGATGATGCGGTTTGCCGAGCGTTTCGCGTTGCCGGTCGCCACCACGTTTCGGCGCGGCCATTTGTTCGACGCGCTGCATCCCTGTTACGCCGGCGACCTCGGGCTTGGCGTTAATCCGAAATTGCTGGCGCGCATCAAGGCAGCCGATCTCGTTCTGCTGGTCGGCGGCCGGCTCGGTGAGATGCCGTCGCAGAGCTACACGCTGTTCGACATTCCGAACGTGCAAACTAAATTGGTGCACGTGCATCCGGGCGCCGAGGAGCTTGGCCGCGTCTATCATCCACATCTTGCGATCCATGCCGCGCCGACTGCGTTCTGCGCCTCGCTCGAAGCTTGCAGCCGCCGGCCGAAATGCCGTGGCGCGGCGATACCAAGACCGTGCACGACGATTATCTGGCGTGGACCGAGAAGGCGACTCAGGTGCCCGGCGCGGTCAACCTCGGTGAGGTCATGGTATGGCTGCGCAATGAATTGCCGGCTGATGCCTTCATTACCAATGGCGCGGGAAATTTCGCCGCCTGGATCCACCGCTTCTATCGCTTCCGCAAATACGGCTCGCACGTCGCGCCGACTTCCGGCTCGATGGGCTATGGCGTGCCGGCGGCGGTCGGCATCAAGCGGCTCTATCCGCAACGTCCGGTGGTCTGCATCGCCGGCGACGGCGACTTCCTGATGAACGGACAGGAGTTCGCGACCGCCGTTCAATACGGCCTGCCGTTCGTCGTCGTGATTTCCGACAACGGCCTGTATGGCACCATTCGCATGCATCAGGAGCGCGACTATCCGGCCCGCCCGGTCGCGACTGATTTGAAGAATCCGGATTTTGTCGCCTACGCCCAGGCGTTCGGCGGCTTCGGCGTGCTGGTCGAGAAGACCTCGGACTTCGCGGCGGCCTACAAGGCCGCAGTGGCGTCCGGCCAGCCTGCGATCATCCACCTCAAGATCGATCCCGAGGCGCTGTCGCCCGCGCTGACCATCACGGGCCTGCGGGAAAAGGCGAAAGCCGCGAAGGGCTGATCCACACACCGCTCATTCCCGCGAAAGCGGGAATCCAGACCCAAGAACTGGGTCCCCGCGTCCGCGGGAACGAACGGCAGCTTTGTGCCTCTTGCCTCTTTCGCGTGAATCATCATTCACTCGTTTCATGCCCTATCGTCGCACCGAGAATGTCGTGCGTCGGCTTGCCGAGCGCGAGGATGCCATCCTCGACGCCGCCAGTGCGATCGCCGCCGATGGCGGCATGGGCGCGGTGCAGATCGTGCCGGTCGCGCAACGCGCCGGCATCGCCACCGGCACGGTGTATCGCTATTTCCCGTCGAAGGCCGACCTGGTTGCCGAACTGGTGGCGGCGATCGCCGCGCGCGAGCTCGGCGCCATGCAGCAAGCAGCGAATGCGGCACCGGGCCCGCTGTCGGCCTTGACCGCCGCGATCACCACCTTCGCGGTGCGCGCCTTGCAAGAACGTCGGCTCGCTTGGGCGGTAATTGCCGAGCCGGTCGATAGCGACATCGATGCTGTGCGGCTGGATTTCCGCCAATCGCTCGGCATCGAACTCGAAACGCGGATCAAGGCGGCGATGGCCGGCGGATATTTGCCGGACCAGGACGCCGCATTGGCCGCCGCCGCGATTATCGGCGCCTTGCTGGAAGGATTGATCGGTCCGCTGGCCCCGCATCGCGGCGACGATCCCGGCAAGATGCGCGAGGCGGTGCAGAGCGCGACGCTACTGGCGTTGCGCGCGTTGGGCATGGTGGACGCGCGCGCCCGCGGCCTGGTGGCGCAGTTCGTGCTGCCGCGCGACAGCAGCAAGCACTGACGCGTTTATTTCTTTTTACCTTCGGCGTCGAACTGGGCGAGATAGGCCCACAGGTCACCGGCTTCCTTTTCGTTCTTGATGCCGGGGAAGATCATTTTGGTGCCGGGGATTTTTGCCTTCGGGTCGCGGATGTATTCCAGGAAAACATCCTTGCCCCAGGTGATGCCGGAATTCTTGTTGGCCGGCGAATAGCTGTATCCGGGCGCGGTGCCGGAATGGCGTCCGTCGATGCCGTTGAGCTCCGGCCCCACCTTGTTCTTGGCGCCTTCGCCCACCGCGTGACAGGGCAGGCATTTCTTAAATGAGTTTTCGCCGGCGCCGACGTCCTGCGCGCGCGCCGCCAGCACTGAGCCGGCCAAAATCGCCGCCGCCATTGCAATCGCCGCCTTCATCGTGTCACTCCCGGTCGCCGTGCCCGCTATTCGAATGGCGGCGGCGGCCCTATGTGTCAACGCACATTTCGCTGTATCCTCAAGGCGCAACAGGGTGGAAACGAGCCAATAATGCCGGTCAAAATGCCCCCGACGGACGGCGACGTGCTGGCGCGGCGCAAGCGAATCGTCGCGGCGCTGTCGCAGATCGTGCCCGGCGAGGGCGTGATCGCGACCGAAAAGGAAATGCGGCCGTTCGAATCCGACGGGCTGACCGCCTATCGTCAACTGCCGATGGTGGTCGTGTTGCCGGAAACCACGCGCCAGGTTTCGCAGGTGCTGGCCTATTGCTATGCCGAAGGCATCAAGGTGGTGCCGCGCGGGGCGGGCACCTCGCTGTCGGGCGGCGCGCTGCCGCTCGAGGACGGCGTGCTACTCGGCATGGCGAAGTTCAACCGCATCCGCACGATCGATTTCGAGAACCGCATCGCCGTGGTCGAGCCCGGCGTTACCAATCTCGCGGTCAGCCAATGCGGTGGCGCATGCCGGCTTTTATTATGCGCCGGATCCGTCCTCGCAGATCGCCTGCACCATCGGCGGCAATATCGCGGAGAATTCCGGCGGCGTGCATTGCCTTAAATACGGCATGACCACCAACAATGTGCTCGGCTGCGAGATGGTGCTGATGAACGGGGAGATCATCACGCTCGGCGGCAGCCATCTCGACAGCGGCGGCTACGATCTGCTGGGCCTCGTTACCGGATCGGAGGGTTTGCTCGGCGTCGTCACCGAGGTGACGGTGCGCATTTTGAAAAAGCCCGAAACCGCGCGCGCCATGCATGGTCGGCTTCAAGTCGTCCGAGGATGGCGGCGAATGCGTCGGCCGCATCATCGGCGCCGGCATCATTCCCGGCGGCATGGAGATGATGGACGGTCCGGCCATCAAGGCGACCGAGGATTTCGTCCACGCCGGCTATCCGCTCGACGTCGAGGCGTTGCTGATCGTCGAACTCGACGGGCCGAAGGCCGAGGTCGACCATTTGATCGAGCGCGTCGAGGCGATCGCCAAAAAATGCCGCGCCAAGAACATCAAGATTTCGCAGTCGGACGCCGAGCGCTTGCTGTTCTGGGCCGGCCGCAAGGCGGCGTTTCCGGCGGTCGGACGCATTTCGCCCGATTATTACTGCATGGACGGCACCATTCCGCGCGCCAAGTTGCCGCTGGTTTTGGCCCGGATGAAAGAGCTGTCGGTGCATTACGGGCTGCGCGTCGCCAATGTCTTTCACGCCGGCGACGGCAACCTGCATCCGCTCATTCTCTATGACGCCAATGTGCCGGGCGAACTGGAAAGGACCGAAGAATTCGGCTCCGAGATCCTCAAGCTCTGCGTCGAGGTCGGCGGCGTGCTGACCGGCGAGCATGGCGTCGGCGTCGAGAAGCGCGACCTGATGCCGGTGATGTTTTCCGAGATCGACCTCAACGCGCAGCAGCGCGTCAAATGTGCCTTTGACGAGAAGGGCTTGCTCAATCCCGGCAAGGTGTTTCCGGTGCTGCACCGCTGCGCCGAGCTCGGCCGGCTGCATGTCTCCGGCGGCAAGCTGCCGTTCCCCGACATCCCTCAGATTCTGATGACCGACACGCTGAAGCCCCGCGACGCCAAAGAGGTCGAGGACGCCGTTTCATGGGCGCTCGGCCACGAAAAGGCCTTGGAGGTCGCCGGCAGCGGCAGCAAGCGCGCGATCGGACGGCCGAGCCAGACCGATCTCACGCTCGACCTGTCGGGGCTCACCGGCGTCACGCTGTACGAGCCGGAGGAACTGGTGCTGTCGGCCGAGGCCGGCACGCCGCTCGCCGAGATCGAGACACTGCTCGACAACAACAATCAGGAGCTGGCGTTCGAGCCGATGGATTACGGCCCGCTGCTCGGCGGCAAGGCCGGCGTGGGCACCATCGGTGGCGCCATCGCCGCCAATCTGTCCGGCCCGCGCCGCATCAAGGCCGGGGCGGCGCGCGATCATTTTCTCGGCGTGCATGCGGTGACCGGGCGCGGCGAGAGCATCAAGTCAGGCGGCCGCGTCGTGAAGAACGTCACCGGCTACGACATGTGCAAGGTGCTGGCCGGCTCATGGGGTACGCTCGCCGCGATCACCGACATCACGGTCAAGGTGCTGCCGAAGGCGGAAACCGAAGCTACCATCGTCGTTACCGGGCTCGACGACGCGCAGGCCGCTGCGGCAATGGCGGCGGCGATGGGCTCGCCATTCGACGTCTCCGGCGCCGCGCATCTGCCCGACCACGTCGCGTCCTGGTTCGACGGCCTGCCGGATGCGCAGGCCTCGACCGTGCTGCGGCTCGAGGGCTTCGCGCCATCGGTCGCGCATCGCAAGAAGGCGCTGGCTGCGGTGATGAAGCCGTTCGGCAAGATCGAGACGCTCGATGAAAAAAATTCTCGCGCGCTGTGGCGCAGCATCCGCGACGTCAAAGCATTCGCCACCGAGCAGGCGAGGGCGCGGCCGCTGTGGCGGATTTCGACCGCGCCGACCAAGGGCCACCAGATCGTCGCCGCAACTCACGCCGGCCGCGCAGATTTTCTACGACTGGGGCGGCGGGCTGATCTGGGTGGCGATGCCGTTCGCTGACGAGCCGGACGCTAACGCGGTCCGTAGCGCGGTGGCGCAGGCCGGCGGCCACGCCACGCTCATTCGCGCGCCGGCTGCGGTGCGCGCCGCGCTCGAAGTGTTTCCGCCGCAGGATGCCGGCGTCGCCGCGTTGTCGAAGCGCGTTAAGGACAGCTTCGATCCGAAAGGCGTGCTCAATCCCGGCCGCATGTGGGCGGGGGTCTAGGTGCAAACCTCCTTTACTTTGGCGCAACTGGCCGATCCGCAGATCGCGGTGACCGACAAAATTTTGCGCGCCTGCGTGCATTGCGGCTTCTGCACCGCGACTTGTCCGACCTACGTCTTGCTCGGCGATGAGCTCGATTCACCGCGGGGCCGCATCTACCTGATGAAGGAAATGTTCGAGCAGGCGGCGCCCGCCACCAAGCAGGTCGTCAAGCACATCGACCGCTGCCTGTCGTGCCTTGCCTGCATGACGACCTGCCCGGCCGGTGTGCACTACATGCATCTGGTCGACCACGGCCGCGAGCACATCGAAAAGACCTACGACCGGCCCATCATGGACCGCGCCTTGCGTGCCTTGCTGGCCTGGGTGCTGCCTTATCCGGACCGCTTCCGCATGGCGCTGGTCGCCGGACTGGTGGCGCGGCCGCTGGCGCCGCTGCTCAATCTGCTCGGGCTCAACCGCGTCGCCGCCATGTTGCGGTTGACCCCGGCGCGGCGTCCGGCGCCGCCGCAAGACCGCGCCGGCACGGTCTATGCTCCGCAGGGAAAAAAGCGCGGCCGTGTTGCGCTGCTGTCCGGCTGTGTCAATCCGGTGCTGTCGCCTTCGACCACCGACGCCACCATCCGCGTGCTCAACCGCTGCGGCATCGAGGTGGTGATCGCGCAAGGCGAAGCCTGCTGCGGCTCGCTGGTGCATCACATGGGCCGCGAGGAACAGGCGCTGGCGCAGGCCCGTAACAATATCGACGCGTGGGTCCGCGAGATGGACGGCGAGGGGCTCGACGCCATCATCATCACGGTGTCGGGCTGCGGCACCACGGTGAAGGATTACGGCTTCATGCTGCGCACCGATCCGGCGTATGCCGGCAAGGCGGCGCGGGTGTCGCTGTTGGCGCGCGACGTCAGTGAATACCTCGCGGGCCTCAAGCTGCCGGCGAATCAGTCACCCGGCCTGACGGTCGCCTACCACTCCGCCTGCTCGCTGCAGCACGGCCAGCAGGTCGACCGGGTACCCCGGGAATTGCTGGCGCGGCTCGGATTCACGGTGAAAGAGGTGCCGGAGGGCCATTTGTGCTGTGGTTCGGCTGGCACCTACAACATCCTGCAGCCTGAGATCGCCGGGAGGTTGCGCGCGCGCAAAATCGCGAATATTGAACGTACCAATCCCGATGTCGTCGCTGCCGGCAATATCGGTTGTATGACGCAAATTTCCGCCGGCACGGCGATCCCGGTTGTTCATACTGTTGAGTTGATCGATTGGGCGACCGGCGGCCCGCTGCCGGATGCACTGAAGGAATTGCAAGCCGGTCGTGGCCAGGACGGTCCGGCGATATTGGCCTAACCAGCCAGCATCGTGCGGTGGCGCGTTTGAGCACCGAATGGTCCAGACCAGACACATTGACCCGGAGAGCAGCTATGGCGAAGGCGAAGAAGCGGACGGCAAAAGCGAAGACGGCAAAGCGTGCGCCTGCGCGCAAAACAGCGAGCAAGAAAGCGGCCAAAAAGATGGGCAAGCGCCGCACCAGGCGAATGTCACGTCAACCTGAAGGTTTCTGGACCAGCTTCTTCGGCGCCTTCGCGGGGCCGACCAGCAAGCGATGAAGGCACGCAAGGCAGTAAAACGGGCGGCCGCGCGTCAGGGGGCCACCCGCAAGAAAAAATCCAAGGCCAAAACCAAAAACAAAAAAGCCAAAGCGAAGCCTTCGAAAGTTTCGCGTTCGCGCAAGGGCCGCGTCGGCAAGAACGTCGCCAAGAGGGCCGTCAAGAAAATCGCGGCTAAAAAGCCCGCGCCGAAAAAGCCGGCCGGCAAGTTTTCCGCCAAAAAGGCCGCAGCGCCAAAATCGGCTGTGAAGCCGGTGCTAAAGCCGGCTGCGTTCGTGCCGCCGCCTCCGCCACCAACTCCTTATGCGGTGCGAGGGCCGATGCGCGCGCGCTACGCGGATATTCTCAGCGCCGACGCGCTTGAATTTCTCACCGCGCTGCATCGCAAGTTCGACGCGACGCGGCACGAACTGCTCGACGCGCGCGCCGCGCGGCAGAAGCGCTTCGACGCCGGCGAACTGCCGAGCTTCCTGCCGGACACCAAGGCGATCCGCGACGACATGGAATGGCGGGTCGCGCCGATCCCGGCCGATCTGCAGGACCGCCGTGTCGAGATCACCGGGCCGGTCGACCGCAAGATGATCGTCAACGCGCTCAACTCCGGCGCCACCCATTACATGGCGGACTTCGAGGACGCCAATTCGCCGACCTGGGTCAACAATGTCGAAGGCCAGATCAACCTCAAGGACTACTGGGCTGGCGCCATCGACTTCAATGATCCGCAAAGCCGCAAGCGTTACGTGGTGGGTCCGAAGCCGGCGGTGTTGATCCTGCGGCCGCGCGGCTGGCATCTCGACGAGGTGCACCTCACCGTCGACGGCGCGCCTGTTTCAGCCTCGCTGTTCGATTTCGGCTTGTATTTCTTCCACAACGCCAGGGCGCAGATCGCCAAGGGCACCGGGCCGTATTTCTATCTGCCCAAGCTCGAAAGCCATCGCGAGGCGCGGCTGTGGAACGACGTGTTCGTGTTCGCGCAGCAGCAACTGGGCATCGCCAACGGCACCATCAAGGCCACGGTGCTGATCGAGACGCTGCCGGCCGCCTTCGAGATGGAAGAAATCTTGTGGGAGATGCGCGGCCACATTGCCGGCATGAATGCCGGGCGCTGGGACTATATCTTCTCCTTCATCAAGACCTTCGCCAAGAATCCGGATTACGTCCTGCCGGACCGCTCGCAGGTCGTGATGGGCGAGGCATTCCTCGGCGCCTATGCCGCGCTGCTGGTCAAGAGCTGCCATCACCGCGGCGCCTTCGCGATGGGCGGCATGGCGGCGCAGATCCCGATCAAGGGCGACAAGGAAGCCAACGACGCCGCGTTCGACAAGGTGCGCGCCGACAAGGAGCGCGAGGTGCGCGACGGCTATGACGGCACCTGGGTGGCGCATCCCGATCTGGTGCCGGTCGCCAAGGAAGTGTTCGACCGCATGATGCCGCAGCCGAACCAGCTCGCCCGCGAGCGGCTGCACGTGCGGGCGTTGCCGGAGGAACTGCTGCAGATCCACGCTGGCAGCAAGACCGATACCGGCTTCCGGCTCAATCTGCGCGTCGGCGTGCAATATATCGAAGCGTGGCTGCGGGGTCGCGGCGCGGTGCCGATCTATCACCTGATGGAGGATGCCGCGACCGCCGAAATCTCCCGCGCGCAGATCTGGCAGTGGCTCAAATATGGTGCCGAGCTCGAAGGCGGCATCAAAGTGTCGCGCGCCTATTTCGAGAAGGCGATGCACGAGGAGATGGAGCGCGTCAAAGCCGAAGTCGGCTCGCGCAACTTTGCCAATGGCCGTTTCCCGGAAGCGATCCGGCTGTTCCGCGACCTGTCGCTGTCCCGCGACTTCCTGCCGTTCCTGACGATCCCGGCCTACAAGCTGATCGCGTGACATTCCGCTTCTGAGACTCCTCCTCGTAGCCGCGCTCCGGCGGGCGTCATCTAGAGACGCTGGCTGATGACGATGAGCGCGGAGCGGCGAAACGCATCGCCGCGGTAGAGCGCCTGAAGGCACAGCATCCCGATCGAAGAGGTGCGCGTGCCTTGCCAGGCGCGCAGTGGGCCGATCGCAAGGCCTGCTAAGGGAGCCTCCCGGCGCTCCATCCACCGCCCAAGGGGACTAAACCTGGCGGGAAAGGAAAAAGGGGACGGGCGCACCCTCGCCGCAAAGAACAGGGCGGATGATGCACGTCTGCTCGCCATCATGGCCGGGACAAGCCCGGCCATGACAAGGAAATCAATTTTTCAGCTTGTATCCGGTCTTGAAAATCCACCAGATCACGATGAGGCACAACGCCAAAAATACCAACGTCATCGCGACGCTGACTTCGACACCGACATCGGAAATCTCGAAGAAGCTCCAGCGGAAACCCGACACCAGATAGACCACCGGATTGAACAGCGTCACCGTCTGCCAGAGCGGCGGCAGCACGCTGGTCGAATAGAACGTGCCGCCGAGGAACGTCAGCGGCGTGATGATCAGCAGTGGGATGATTTGCAGCTTCTCGAAGCCGTCGGCCCAGATGCCGATGATGAAGCCGAGCAGGCTGAACGTGATCGACGTCAGGATCATGAACGCCATCATCCAGAACGGATGCGCGATGTGCAGCGGCACGAACAAAAACGAGGTAGCGAGGATGATGACGCCGAGGATCAGCGATTTGGTCGCCGCCGCGCCCACGAAACCGAGCACGATCTCGAAGAACGAGATCGGCGCCGACAGCAGTTCATAGATCGTGCCGATGAAGCGTGGGAAATAAATGCCGAACGAGGCGTTCATCACGCTCTGCGTCAGCAGCGTCAGCATGATGAGGCCAGGCACGATGAAGGAGCCGTAGTCGACGCCTTCGATCTGCGAAATGCGGGAGCCGATCGCGGCGCCGAACACCACGAAATACAGCGCGGTCGAGATCACCGGCGAGACGATGCTTTGCGCCAAAGTGCGGCCGGTGCGCACCATTTCGGTCGTGTAGATGGCGGCGACGGCGCGGAGGTTCATCGTTCGCTCACCAGGCCGACGAAAATATCCTCGAGCGAAGACTGCGTCGTATTGAGGTCGCGAATCCGGATGCCGGCCTTGCTCAATTCGCCGAGCAGCGTTGCAACGCCGGTGCGCTCGGCTTTGGTATCGTATTCATAGATGAGCTCGTGGCCGCCTTCGCCGATCGTCAGCTTGAAATTCGACAGCTCGGCCGGGATGGCGTCGAGCGTATTGTGAACCTGCAAGGTCAGACGCTTCTTGCCGAGCTTGCGCATCAGCTCCGCCTTTTCCTCGACCAGGATGATCTCGCCTTTGCTCATGACGCCGACGCGGTCGGCCATCATCTCGGCTTCCTCGATGTAGTGGGTCGTCAGGATGATGGTGACGCCGGAGGCGCGCAGCGCTCGCACCACGTCCCACATGTCCTTGCGCAACTCGACGTCGACGCCCGCGGTCGGCTCGTCGAGGAACAGGATCTGCGGCTCGTGCGACCAGCGCCTTGGCGATCAGCACGCGGCGCTTCATGCCGCCGGACAGCGTCACGAGCTTCGCATTGCGCTTGTCCCACAGCGACAGGTCCTTGAGCACTTTCTCCAGATAGGCGGGGTTCTTCGGCTTGTCGAACAGCCCGCGCGACATGGTGATGGTCGCCCACACGGTCTCGAACGGAGCAATAGTGATTTCCTGCGGCACCAGGCCGATCAGCGAGCGGGTAAGGCGGTAGTCGGTGATGATGTCATGGCCGTCGACGCTGACGCTGCCTTCGGTCGCGCGCACGATGCCGCAGATGATGCTGATCAGCGTGGTTTTGCCGGCGCCGTTCGGCCCCAGCAGCGCGAAGATTTCGCCGCGCCGGATCTCGAGATTGACCGATTTGAGCGCGCGAAATCCGGAGGCGTAGGTCTTCGACAAATTGACGACGGAAATCATGCGGGCTGTTTGCAGAATTTTGCGCAGCGCGGCAAGGGGCACCAGGAGGCGATTTCAAGCCGATTGCATGGCGACAACGAGGCGAATAGCATCGCGCAAAATCAATAGTTACACGGGAGCGAAGCGTCATGGCCTACAAAATTCTCTTGATGGGAGCGTCCTACGGGTCGCTGCTGGCTTCTAAATTGCTGTTTGGCGGACACTCGATCCATCTGGTCTGCCTGCCGGCGGAAGCCGACCTCATCAACGCCGAGGGATTCAAGGTCAAGCTGCCGATCCGCGGCCGCAAGGATCCGGTGCTGCTGGAATCGCAAAAGCTGCCGGGCAAGGTGACGGCCGGCGGCGCGGCCGGCGTCAATCCGAAGGACTATGACTTGATCGGGCTCTGCATGCAGGAGCCACAATACCGCTCCGAAGGCGTGCGCCAGTTGCTCGACGCGGTCGGCAAGTCACAGGGTGCCGTGCATGTCGATCATGAACATGCCGCCGCTGCCTTACATCAAGCGCATCCCCGGCCTCGACTACAAGGCGCTCGAAGCTGCCTATACCGATCCGCGCGTCTGGGACAATGTCGATCCGAAGAAGATCACCCTCAACAGCCCCGACCCTCAGGCGATCCGCCCGCCCGACGGCAAGGCCAACGAATTGCTTGTCACGCTGCCGACCAATTTCAAATGCGCGCGCTTCGAGGACGACAAGGACACCGCGATCGTGCGCCAGCTTGAGAAGGACGTTGAAGCGGCGCGGTTCGACGCGCCGGAAGGCAAGATAGAATTGCCAGTGAAGCTCAAGGTGTACGATTCGATTTTCGTGCCCCTCGCCAAATGGTCGATGCTGCTCGCCGGAAATTATCGCTGCATTACCAAAGACGGCATGCGCACCGCGCAGGAAGCCGTGCACACCAACATCGAGGAATCGAAATCGGTCTACAATTTCGTCGTTGATCTTTGTCTCAAGCTCGGCGCGAACAAAGATGACCTGGTGCCGTTTGAGAAATACGCCGCGGCGGCGCAATCACTGACACGTCCGGCCTCCGCTGCGCGCGCGCTCAACAACGGCGCGCCGAATATCGAGCGCGCCGACAAGCTGGTGCAGCTGATCGCCAAACAAAAGGGCATGAGCAACCCGGCGATCGACGCGCAGGTGGCGCTGGTCGACGAGCGACTCGCTGCCAATCGGAAGAAGGCGGCAGCCTGAAACGGCGCGGTTTTTCGCCTCAGCCTGGGGAAAACTCGCCGCGCGAGTCTGTGGCTTCGCCGCCACAGCGATCAGCCATTTTTCGTAAATCGGTTGCAGCCGGGCCGATTCGCCTAAAAAGGCAGCAATTGCTGCTGTTTTCGTCTTGTCGCAAATGACGGCAACCCTTTTAAATCGCGGGTAATGCACGTCCTGTGGCTTACGGGTTTTGTCCAAAACCGTACTCGTGACGCCCCAGAGATAGGCAAACCGTACCGGCACAGTGCCGGTCGAAACCTAAACAGGGGCAGGGGTATGAAGAAAGTTGCTTTGATGATCGCCGCGCTCGCCGTGTCCGCGGCGCCCGCATTCGCAGCGGATATGCCGGTGAAGGCCGCGAAGATTGCGCCGGCTGCCGCGCCAAGTCCGTGGGACATCGCCTTCGGCGCCGCGTTCACCACGGACTACGTGCTGCGCGGCGTTTCGCAATCCAACCATAAGCCCGCCGTGCAGGCGTACTTCGAACCCCGCTACACCATCAACGACATGATCCAGCTCTATGTCGGCGTTTGGGGTTCGAGCTTGTGGACCGGTCTCGCCAATGCCGAGTTCGATATTTACGGCGGCGCCCGCTTCACTTGGGGCAATTTCGGCCTCGATATCGGACTACATCTAGTACGAATATCCGGGCGGCGGACGTGAACGGCGTCGGCAAACTTCCGCGAAGAATATATCAAGCCGATCGTACAAATTTAACGATTGGCTCAGCGTCGGTGGCGTATTCGAAATCGGCAACGGCAATTTCAACGGCAAGTGCGTCGGCGCGGGTTGCGCCGGCGTTATGGGTTGGCAGCGCCGGCCACTATTACTACGCGGGCAACGTGACCGTAACGCTTCCCGACCTGGGGCCCCGGTATCGTCACCACCATCAACGCCGAGCTCGGGCGCGAGTACTACAGCGCCGGCGTCAACGCCAACTCGGCTTCATCCAGCGATACCTACTGGGATGTCGGCATTGCCTTCGCCTACAAGGCGGTCACGCTCGACCTGCGTTACTGGGAATCACCGAACATCAACGCCGGCCCCGACCAGGCGCCTTCGCGAGCCAGTGCCTCAACGCCGGTGCTGGCAACTACTGCAGACTCGCGCTTCGTCGCCACTCTGAAGTTCGACACGACGCTGCAGGCGCTTAAATAAGCCAGCATTATCTTTTCTACACTGCCTCGCGGGCGGTGGTTCCTTAAAGGGAGCCGCCGCCCGTCGCATTTTGGTGGTCAGGTTGCTGGCGCGAGCTTGGCTTCCCGTAAATCGTAGTGGTCGCCGTCGCGGGTCATGGCGAGCCGCCGCTGATGGAATGCGGCGAGCGTGCTGCGATGCCCGATCGACACGATGGTCGTGTTCTTCAATCGCTGTTCGAGCAACTGATAAAGCTCGGCTTCCGCGGGTTCGTCGAGCGAGGCGGTGGCCTCGTCGAGGAACAGGAAATCGGGCGCATGCAAAATGGCGCGCGCGATGCCGAGCCGCTGTTGCTCGCCGAGCGACAGCATCCGGTTCCAGTGGGCCTGCTCCTCGATCCGCGCTGCCAGCGCCGGCAATCCGACCGCCGCGATGACATTGGCGATCTTTGGCGCGTCGATGCTGCCCGGCTCCGCCGGATAGATCACCGCCGAGCCCAGCGAGGCGATCGGGAAATACGGCCGCTGCGGCAGCGTCATCACTCTGGCGCCGCGCGGCATGGCGACGGTGCCGGAACCGAACGGCCAGATGCCGGCCAATGCCCGGAACAGCGTCGACTTGCCGGAGCCCGACGGGCCGCTGACCAGCACGCGCTCGCCCGGCGCGATGGTCAGTCCGTCGGCATTGACCAGCGCCGCGCCGTTCGGCAGCCGCACCGCCAGATCGTTGAAGGCGAGCGTGCCGGCGCTGTTCGGCGCCAGTGTGATTGCCGGCTGGGTCTTTGCCAGCGCCCTTGCGGCCTGGACGGCGCGGTCGAAACCCGACAGCCGCTCGATCACCGCGCGCCATTCGGCGAGCGAGCGGTACACGGTGATGAAAAACGATAAGGCGCCTTGTACACTGTTGAAGGCCGAAGCGGTCTGCATCAAACCGCCGAGTTGAATGGCGCCGGCGAAATAGGCCGGACTGGCAACGATATAGGGAAATACGATCGAAACCTGCGAATAACTGGCGGTGAGGAAGGTGAGCTTCTTCTGTCGCGACATGATGGCCATGTAATTCGCCACGACATTGGCGAAGCGTCCGAGCAGCCGATCACGTTCCGCTGGTTCGCCTTCGAGCAGCGCGATCTGCTCGCCGTTTTCGCGCACGCGAACCAGATTGAAACGAAAGTCGGCTTCGTAGCGCTGCTGCATGAAGCTCAGCGCGATCAAGGCGCGGCCAACCAGATGGGTCGCCAAGGTGCCTATCGCTGCGTAGATCAACGCCGCCCATACCAGATACCCGGGAAAGTCGATAACCCGGCCGAAGAAATGAAACGGAGCGGCGGCCGACAGCGACCACAGAATGACGACAAAGGATCCGAGGGTGACGATCGAGCTCAGCAACCCGACGCCGATGGTCAAGGTGCGCTCGATGAACATTTGAATATCTTCGGCGATGCGTTGATCGGGGTTGTCGGCGGCGTCACCAAGCAACTGCATGCGGTAGTGATTGGCGCCGATCAGCCAATGCTCGAGATATTCACGCGTGAGCCAGCGCCGCCAGCGGATCTGCAGCCACTGGTTCAGGTAGAGCTGATAGACCGCGAGCACGATGTAGGCGGCGGCGAGTGCGCAGAAATACAGCAGCTGATTGACGAACGCATCCCAGTTGCGGTCCTGCAGCGCGTTGTAAAAGGCGTTATTCCACTGGTTAAGGAGCACCGAGATTCCGACAATCGAGAGTTCAATGGCGATCACTGCCGCGAGCAGAACGCGGCCTGCCAGTTTGTCCTCGGAGCGGAAATACGGGCTGGCGAGCCGCCAGATGGTGGCGAGAGTCGAAAGCAGGCCTGGCACGGACGTCTCCTCTGAACTGGCGGTCACAACGATAGGTATAGGTCTGGTCGGAAAGCCGGAAGGCCTCAGGGCGCCTGCCAGCGGACGTTTACGCGCCCGTTACATGTTGATCGTCATCATCTGCATGGCCATTATGTCTCTGGCCGGGCACGACGCTCTGGTCCCAAACTATCTCCCGGCAACTAGAGTGGAACTCTCGAATTGGCTGACTCAGATTTAGCGGCGCTGTCCGCCACGCAAACCTCTGCCGAAATCGCCCGCGGCGCATTGTCGGCGCAAGACCTCACGCAAGCCTGCCTCGACCGCATCGCCGCGCTTGAGCCAAAGGTTCACGCCTTCGTCCATCTGGACCGCGACCACGCGCTGGCGCAGGCGCGCGCGCTCGACCAGCGGCAAAAGCGCGGCGAGCCGCTGGGGCCGTTACATGGCGTACCGGTTGCCATCAAGGATATCTTCGATACCAGCGACTATCCTGCCGAGAGCGGCTCGCCGCTGCTCAAGGGAAATCGCCCGAAACGCGACGCAGCTTCGGTCGAACGCCTGCGTGCCGCCGGCGCGGTGATCATCGGCAAAACCGTGACGACCGAGTTCGCCTACTTCTATCCGGGGCCGACGCGTAATCCGCATGATCCGGAACGTACGCCCGGTGGCTCGTCGTCCGGCTCGGCGGCGGCGGTCGCCGCGCAAATGGTTCCCCTGGCCACGGGCTCGCAGACGAACGGCTCGGTCATTCGTCCCGCGTCCTTTTGCGGCGTCTATGGCTTCAAGCCGACGCACGGCACGATCTCGCGCGCGCGCACCTTGGTGCTGTCACATGCACTCGATCATGTTGGGGTGTTTGCGCGCTCGCTTATCGACTGTGCGCTAATGCTCGACGTGGTCGCCGGCTACGATGCCGACGATCCGGACAGCCGCCGGTCGGCCGTGCTGCAGTTTCGTGCCGCGGTTGCTGCGGGCCCAACGGACGCGCCGAGTCTCGCTTTCGTGCGGACGCCGGTCTGGGACAAGGCTGATGCCGACGCGCGCGTGGCGTTCGAACAACTCGTTCAGAAGCTTGGAGATGCGGTGACACTGGTCGATTTGCCGCCGTACTTCGCAAACGCTTGGTCCGACCATCGTGTCGTTATGAGCGTCGACATGGAGCGCAACCTCGGCCGCCTGGTCGCGAGCGGCGATGAAACCAAATCAAGCCGACAGTTGCGCGACCTCCTCGCCGAAGGCAAAGCTCATGGGGAAGCGCGATACCGCGAGGCGCGCGACAACGCCGTGCGCTACCGCGCGGGCCTCAGCGAAATCCTGAAAAATTACGACGCGATCCTGACACCCTCGGCGCCTGGCATCGCGCCAAAGGGCACTGCGACGGGTAATCCGGTTTTCAACTCGTTGTGGACACTGGCAGGCCTACCGGCGGTGACCTTGCCATTGCTGACCGGCGAAGCTGGATTGCCGATCGGCGTGCAGTTGGTCGGTGCATTCGGCGGCGATGCGGCGCTGTTACGCACGGCGAAGTGGCTGACGACGAGACTTGCTCACTAGGACAGGTGCGGATTCCCGCCCGACTCAGCGCGCCAAGGAACCTGGTTTTGCCCGATACTTCGACGTGCGTAGCGACGCAAAAACTCTTATTATTGAAGCCATTAGCACCGTTAAAGCGGGCGCTAACTTGAGTAGCTTATGTTTCGAACCAGAGACCGAAGCGCGAGTGGTTCGCCGCGCTTGCGCTTGCTGTGTTTGCCCCGCAAAATTGCGCCTCTCGACTGGAGTTTTCATGCGACTTTTCCGACTGCCGACCATTCCATTGTTGGTGACCGTGGCGGGTCTTGCCGTTGCCGGATGCTCCAGCATGCCGTCTTTTCCGTCATTGTCCTCCTCGCCGCCGCCAGAAGCGGCGCCAGCGCCGGTCCCGGTGCTGCCGCCGGCCTTTCCGCCGCAGGATGTGGTCGGCCGCTACGGCCTTGCCGCCTATCACAAGCCGGAAGATCAGGAACGCACCGAGCTGGCCGCCCAAGCGCAGTGCCGCCAGCCTTACGTCATTTCCGCCGGGCCCACCGGCGGCGTCATCATGCATCTCGCCGATCAGGCGACGCCCGAAGAATTGCGTCTGAAAGGCGGGCTTGGCGGCAAGACTTACATCGGCCCCGATGGCGAGCCCGGCGGTATCCAGGATCGTGAGGTCGTTTCGTTCAACGGCCGTGTCTTGATCCTGCGCTGGATGGATCCGGAAGTGCAGGGCCGCTACGGCACCATGGTCTACGTGCGTTGCGGTGCGGAGGGCGCCAAGCGCCCGCCGCCGAAGAAAAAACCGGCGGCGCGGCCAGCCGCCAAACCCAAGCCCGCGGCGCCTGCGCCCGCGCGATAGTGACAACGTCGCGCGATTTCAGCTTCGCCTCATTGCTGGCTGGACCTTGGCGTGCCGTGCCGGTGCTTGGCGTCACGCAAATTCTGGCGTGGGGCACGATTTTTTATACGCCGGTGCTGATCGTGCCGTTGATCGCCGCCGAACGCGGCTGGTCGATCGCATTCACGATGGGTGGATTTTCGCTCGGACTGCTGACTGCAGGATTGGTGGCGCCGCTGGTTGGCCGCTCGATCGACCGTTTTGGTGGGCATGTGGTGATGACGATCGGGTCGCTGGTCGGCGCGCTCGGGCTTTTCCTCATCGTCCATGCATCACATCCGATCGCTTACCTTGCGGTGTGGATGGTGCTCGGCGTCGGCCTGGCGGCCGGGCTTTACGATCCGGCCTTCGCGACACTCGGCCGGATTTTTGGCGCCTCTGCGCGCCGGCCGATCACTGCGCTGACGCTGGCTGGCGGGTTCGCGTCGACCGTCAGTTGGCCGGCCACCCACGCCTTGCTGGAGACGGTCGGCTGGCGCAGCACTTATCTGATTTATGCCTTGTTGTTGGCGCTGATCGCGGCGCCGCTGCACGCCTTCCTGCTGCCGCGCGAACGCTTCGAGCATCCCGCCGTGCCGAAGCCCGAAGGCGTCAAGCCGGGTGCGGTGATGCCTCCGCACGGAGTGTTTTTCGTTCTCGTGGCATCGGCCTTCGCCGCCTATGCCTTCGTGCCGTCGGGGCTTTCAGCACATTTGCTGGCGATCTTTGCCCGCTCCGGCATCGATGCCGGCACGGTGGTGTGGATCGGGGCCCTGTTTGGCCCGGCGCAAGTCGGGGCGCGGCTGATCGAATTCACGTTCGGCCGCAATTTGCATCCACTCTGGCTGGCGCGGTTCGCACTCACCGTTTTGCTGTCGGCGTTTCTGATGCTGGCGATGCTGGGATTTTCCGTCGCGACCGCGGCAGTATTCGCGGTGATGTTTGGCGGTGCCAATGGTCTCATTACGATCGCGCGCGGCGCGGTACCGCTCGCGCTGTTCGGCGCCTCCGGCTACGGCCGGCTGATCGGGCGGCTGGCCGGCCCATTCATGGTGATGCAGGCGGTATCGCCGCTGGTAATGGCATTCGTGGTCGAGCGCGCGTCGGATACCGCGGCGCTGGGGCTTGCGGCGGCGTTTGCGGCCACGGCGCTGGCCTGCTTCATCGTCATCAGACGGCGGTAACCAGCCGGTCAGCCGAACAAACGGTCGATCTCGTTTTGGCTGGCGTGGCCGGCGTCGCCGTCAAGCTTGGGGCCATTGAGAAGCCTGTCGTTGCCATGGGCCTTCGCGGCATGGCGGCGCAACGCATCGATGCCGCCCCACAACGCTAGAACACGCATGACACTGTCTTCGACGAATTTCAACGTATTCATCGCCTTGCTGATGCGCTGGCCGGAGAGATCCTGGTAGTTGCAGGTTTCGAAAATCTGCACCACCTGATCCTGGATGTCTTGGGCGACGCCGCGCTTGAAGTCGTCCTTGAGCGAAGCCGCCAGCGCGCGGGCGCCTTCATCGATCGCCTCCGCGGCTTTGAGAATCTGCTGGGTCGCTTTTTCCATGCCGCCGATCGCAGCACCGAGCTCGTCGCCGGCGCGCGTCATGCAATGAGCTTGATTGTCGCCACCCGATAGTGTCGCCAGCTCGCGCCGGCTGTTTTCAATTGCGTCGTAGATTGCCGTGAGTTCGTGCTCGACCTTTTGCAAGTCAGGGCGCGCCGGCTCGGCGCGTCGCGGCGTCGCATGGGGCGCCATTGCCGCAGCCCGCGGTTTTGCCATCATCTGTTCGATGCGAAAAACTTTACGCTGCACGAGTGCCCCCAAAAACTGTCGGGAAAATTCTAGCGCAGCGGCGATTAACGCGACGTTGCAGGTTGTCTCGCTAACCGCGCGTTTACCATGCACGGCCGCGTTTTACTCAAAATAAACTCTAGTTGAATGGATCGGCGCTTACGGACGACAACCGCGCACGCAATCGCGCGCGGTTTACCAATCGGTGGTCTGTTGCCGATGTAATGGCGCCAAGGACCAAGTGAGCGTAATGGCGCTTGTGACAGGTATCGTGATGCGACGGTTGGTTATTGCGGCTATTGGGATGATGGCTGCAAGCGTTGGCGCAAGTGCGCAGCAAATGGTCGTTGTGCCGTCGCGCACCCCGATGATGGTCGTCGCTACGCCGCAGGGCCGCGGCCAAGCCGATCTCGGCGGCGGCTTCATCGAATTCCTGTTTGGCGACCGTGGGCCAGCGCCAAGGGTGATGGCTCCGGCGACCCAGCCCGATACTCGGCCGCTCTACGTCAATGCGCCGTCGGATGAGCCGCTCTACAATCCGGCAAACCCCGGTGCGATCGATCCGATCTTCATGCGGCAGGAAGTCGATTATCCGAGCCATGAAGCGCCCGGCACCATCGTGATCGACACGCCGCAACGCTTCCTGTTCCTGATCGAGGCCGGCGGCAAGGCATTGCGTTACGGGATCGGGGTCGGACGTCCGGGCTTCACCTGGGCGGGCACTCACACGGTGTCCGCCAAACGTGAGTGGCCTGACTGGCATCCGCCGGAAGAAATGCTTAGGCGCCAGCCGTGGCTGCCGCAGTTCATGGCCGGCGGCCCGAACAACCCGCTCGGCGCGCGGGCGATTTATCTCGGCTCGACGCTGTACAGAATTCACGGCTCGAACGAGCCATGGACGATCGGGCAAATGGTATCGTCCGGCTGCATCCGCATGCGCAATGAGGACGTCATCGACCTCTATGGCCGGGTGCAAGTCGGCGTCAAAGTCGTGGTGATCTGACCGTCGGCAACGTTACGCCAGCGTGACGGTGTTGTTTGCCAGCAGTTGCGCAAAATCGTTGGACCCGAAATAAGCATATTCAAGGTCGCGCAGGCGCGTGAGCGGATCGAGTCTTGTGAGCTCGGCATCGGCAACGCCTGGATGGCACATTACCAGCCCGCCATCCGGCAACCCTTCGAGAAATTTCGGAAAAAGCTTGGCGTAATCCAAGCCTGCATCGAAATCATAGGTGCCGGCAAAGGCCGGATTGCTCCGCAGGCCGAGCCGCCGTGCTTTGCGGCGAAATGCGACACTCAATATATCGAGCAGTAACCCTTTCGGGTCGTGCATGCGTTTCGTTAGAGGCACCGCGCGTCCGCACTGGCGCACCCAGGCATTGGGCGCGGCTACCGCCACTTGCTCCAAAAACGCGTCGCGGATTTGCGGAAACAGATGGACGTGCTGATGGCCGTCGACGAAGTCGGGCGGCCCGCCGAACGCCAAAGCGAAACTGCGCAGTTGCGCAGCGATCTCGGCTGCTAATCCGTCAACACGAAAGCGCCGCGCAATAGCGGCGCGCAACGTATCGGGCAGTGGAAGAAACGCACCTTCGCGCAGTGGCGCAAAACCCGATGTTTGCGGCTGAAACGGCGCCGTCAGCGTGACATGCAAGCCGATCTGGATCGACCGGTTGGCGGTCTGCAATTGACGCAGCGCGTCGGGTTCGAGTTGATCAAAGGCGGGCGCCAGCACCATCACCGATGTGGCGTTGATCCGGCCGGCCGCCAGAAGCTCACGGATCGCCGCATTGACCGGACGCGTGAGGCCGTAATCGTCCGCGCACACTATAATCCTGCGCGGATTCATCGCCGCCTCATTCTGCGGCACGTGGCGCCGCACGCGCCTTGCTTCGTTGACCGGCGGTCTTAGTCTGGTGGTCGGCAACAAAATAGACCGGCCGCCCTTTGGTTTCCGCCAATAGCTTGCCGATATATTCGCCGAGCACGCCGATCATCACGAGTTGGACGCCGCCCAGCACCATCACGCCAACCATCACCGAAGGATAGCCGGGCACGTCGCCGCCGTAGATCCAGGTTTCGAGCAAGATCCAGAAACCTATGAAAAGCGCGCTGGCGGCGATCAGAAGGCCCAGCATGCTGGCGATCCGCAACGGCGTCACTGAAAATGAAGTCAGTCCTTCGATCGACAGCGAGATCAACCGCCACCAGTTCCAGCTGGTTTGGCCTTGCAGCCGCGACGCTGGCTCGTAATCGACGCGAATCTGCCGAAAGCCGATCCAGCTCGACATTCCTTTGAGGAAGCGGTTGCGCTCCGGCATCCGCCGCAGCGCCGCCGCGGCGCGCGGCGACAGCAGCCGAAAGTCACCGGCGTCCTCGGGGATTTGATGATGCGCACGCCAGTTGATCAGGGCGTAAAAGCCGTGGACGCTGACGCGGCGCAAGCGCGATTCGCCGGCACGTCCGGTCTTGGCGGTGTAAACCACGTCGTAGCCGTCATCGAGCCAATGCGCGACCAAGGTCTCAATCATTGCCGGCGGATGCTGGCCGTCGCCGTCCATGAACATCACGGCATCAAACCGCGCGTGGTCGAGGCCGGCGAGCAAAGCAGCTTCCTTGCCAAAATTCCGCGACAGTGCGACGGCCTGCACATCCATCGCGTCCGCTGGCAGCTCGCTGGCGATGCGATAGGTGGCGTCGGCGCTGCCGTCGTCGACATAGATCACCTCAATATGAAGGCCGCGGTCGGTCTTGAGCCTTCGCGCGACGTCGCTAATAGCGGCATGCAAAGTCGCGAGGCTGCGCGCCTCATTAAACAACGGAATGACGATCGACAATTCGGACGCGCCCGCCCAGTTGTTTGTTTTCTTGGTTTTGGTCGGCATCGGTATCGGTTCCGGACCTGGTTGGCGCGCGGCGATCTATAGCGCAACGTTTGGGCACTGTCGCCTGCGGGAAGCCGCGCTTGGGGCGGCTGTCATGGGTGTGCTAAGCGGGCGACGTCATGACGTCTTCCCCGCCGCGATTTCTCACTCGTTTGAACAAAGCCTGGCACGACCGCGCCGTGGTGCTCAAGGCAATCAGTTTTGGGATTGTCGGCACCATCAATTTTGCCATCGATCTCGCGGTTTTTTCTTTCAGTTATTACTATCTCGACTTGTCGATCATCGTGGCGAATTGTATTTCGTGGTCGGTCGCGGTCACGTGTTCTTACGTGCTGAATACGATGATTACGTTCGGGCCGGAATCCGGCCGCAAGCTCGAGGCGCGGAAATATGCCGGTTTCGCGTTGATGCAGTCGTTGGGCTTTTTCGCCAATACCGCAACGGTGCTTGCGGCGGGATTTTTCATGCCCGTATGGGCCGGCAAGTTTTTAGCGGCCGGCGCGAGCTTCGTCGTGAACTTTTCACTTTCGCACTTTGTGGTGTTCCGAAGCCGCGACCCCGGAAAGCCGAGTTAGCAAGCCGGTCCGCTCAAAGGCCCGCGGCCAACTTGGCGAACAATGGATTGTCACGCGAGAAAACATAATCGAGGTCGGCGATCGCCACTGCTTCGGCGCCTTGCTCGCGCAGAAAATCGGTCAGGGCATAGACCTGATCCGGAGGACAGTGCAGCGTGACCAACCCGGAAACGGTCGGTCCGCCGAATGGCGCCACGACGCCGAACCGCTGCGCGGCCTTCGCCAGCGTGTCATCGCTAAAAGAGGAGAAGCGTGCGCGTACTTCGCGGAATGCCAGCGCACGGGCCTGCGCGGCAATGCGATCAAGCATGATCCGCGCCGCCTCGCGCTCGCTTTCACCCCACGCCGCGGTGCGCGCCGCAACCAGATTGGCTTGCGAGCGCAAAATGGTGCCGTCTTCCACCACTTTGAGGCCGTTCGCGGCGAGCGTCGCGCCGGTCGTGGTGATGTCGACGATCAGTTCGGCGCTACCAGCGGAGGGGGCGCCTTCGGTCGCGCCGGAACTCTCGACGATACGGTAATCGACGATCCCGCAATTCGAGAAAAAACCGCGCGTGAGATTCACGTATTTGGTGGCCACCCGCATCTTGCGGCCGTGGTGATGTCGGAACGCGGTGGCGACGTCGTCGATGTCAGCCATCGTGCGGACGTCGATCCAGGCTTGTGGCACGGCAGTGACGACATTGGCATTGCCGAAACCCAGCGCAGAAATCATCACGACGCGCGAATCCGCATCCGGAATCATCTCGCGCACCAGATCCTCGCCGGTGATGCCGAGATGCACCGCGCCCTGCGCCAACTGGCCGGTGATTTCGGACGCCGACAGGTAGGCGACTTCGACGCCATCAAGCCCCTCAATGGTGCCGCGATAATCGCGTGCGCCGCGCGGTTTGATGAGATTGAGGCCGGATCGCGCGAAAAACGCTTCGGCATTCTGTTGCAGGCGGCCTTTGGCCGGCACCGCGAGAACCAGGGGACCGCTCATGCTGCGCTCCCGTAAACCGCGAGGCGTTCGATCCAGACCGCAAAACCGACCGCCGCTACCGGCGCCGGAGCGCCGAGCCGCGTCAGCAAGCCGTCATAACGTCCGCCGGCGACCAGCGGATCGCCGGTGCGAGCCGGATCGGTCAGTTCGAAGATAAAGCCGGTGTAATAATCGAAGCCGCGGCTGAACGCGGTCGAAAACTTGATTTGCGATACGTCGACACCGCGCGCAGCAAGAAACCCGGTGCGGTTTTCGAACGCGTCGATTTCCGCATCGAGCTTGATGCCGCCTTGCGCCGCCAGCGCGCGCAATTCGGCGGCGGCGTCGTCAGGATTGCCCGCAATGGCGAGAAAGCGCTCGATCAGAGCGCGCAGATCGCGCGGTAGCTTGGCGCTCGCGCCGAGTGCGGCCTGTTCAAGAAAGCGATCGGCGATCTCACCGATTGAACGGCCGCCGACCGCGTTGATGCCGGCGATCGACAAGAGATCGGTGACTAGTGCGTGCGCGCCTTTCGGATCAGAGCCGGCGAGCGCGGCGAGCACGCCCTGATATTCCGGACGGCCGTTGGTGCCGCCAAGCACAAGGCGGTCGAGGTCCTGCGCCAGATTGCGCTTGCGGTTGAAATCCTTAACGAGGCGCCGCTTCCACGCCGGCGCCAGGTCGAGTGCGGCGATCAAAGCTGCAAACAGTGCGACGTCACCCATCGCAATATCGGGCGTTGCAAGACCGTAGTGCGCGGTGGCCTCGACGCCGAGCGCCAGCATTTCGGCATCGGCGGCAGCCTGGTCGGCGCGGCCGAACGACTCGATGCCGGCTTGCATGAATTCGGCGCTGCTGTCGGCGCGATAACGAAACACCGGCCCGAGATAGCAGAAGGCAGCCGGCTTGCTGGCCACGGGCGAGGCGAGATAGTCGCGCGAGACGGGGATCGTCAGGTCGGGCCGCAGGCAGAATTCACCGCCGCCGGGCGCGGTGGTCTGGTAAAGCCGCTTGCGGATGTCTTCGCCAGACAGATCGAGAAACGGCTCGGCAGGCTGAAGGATCGCAGGCGCGATACGGCGATAGCCGGCGCGTTCATAGGAGGCGACCAGCGCCTCCGCGCGCACATCCTGCTTGCTCCCGCTATCTGGGCCGCTCGCGTTCATCGCCTTCCCATTATTTTTTTAAGACGCGGGCGCCGTTTAGCATGGCGGTCTTAAGGATTCGACGTTTCGTCGCCAGTGCGCTTAACGGCGAACCGGGCCAAATCTTTGTCGTCGTTAATAAATTTCGTCTGGATTACGAGCCCATAGCGCGTCAGAATGTTCCATAAGCTATTGAACGGTAAGACAATTTCAACGCGGCGGGCGTTCACTATGGTCAGGCGGGGACATCCATGGCCAACCAAGTCACGCGCGCGGTCGTTGAGGGCTTTTACAACGCGCTCGCTAAACGCGACTTCGACACGGTGGCGTCCTACATCGACGACAACATTTCCTGGTCGATCAGCGGGCCGGTTGATCTGCTGCCATTCTGCGGACAGCGCAGCGGCAAAGCCGCCGTGCTCGACGTCATAGTCCGGCAAGTGCCGAAAATTCTGCCGACGCGCAAATTCGTCGCGGACATCAAACTGATCGACGGTGACCGCGCCGCTATTCTCGGCCGCTTGCACGCCAAGCACAGCGCCGATGGCCGTACCATCAGTTATCGAATTGCACACTTCATGAAATTCAAGAACGATAAACTGGTCGAATATCTTTCAGTGCTCGACAGCTTCGACGCCGCGGAACAGGTGCTCGGTCATCGTCTCGATACCGTCGAGGGGGCCACGCTTGTTCCTGGCCACGGCAGTCTGGTCGTGGTCTGAGCGTTACGACCGCGCACTGACGGTGACGTCAACCGTCATTCCGAGAAAATCTGAACCCGAGCCGACGAACGATCCCGAAATCGGAACGGCCTGCGAAGCATCGCGGGTCACCGCGACGCGAATGAGATTTTCGCCGGCGATTAATCCATTGGTCGGATCGTATTCGACCCAGCCGGCGCCCGGCAGGTAGACATCGGCCCAGGCGTGGGTCGCGCCGGCGCCTTGTACCGTGTCGGTGCCGCCATCGAGCTTGGGATCATACAGATAGCCGGTGACGAACCGTGCGCCGAAACCCAGCGTGCGGCAGGCCTCGATGAACAGCAAAGCGAAGTCTCGGCAGGTGCCGGTTTTTTTCTCCAGCGTTTCGATCGGCGACTGGGTGCCTTCCTCATAGCGTTCGGCGTAGGCGAACTCGCTCTTGATCGCGAAGTTCATGTTGGAGAGCAAATTGTAGGTCGACATCGGGCTTTCGGTGACGAAGCGCCGCGCGAAGCCGTCCACTACGTTCTGCGGATCGGGGTAATGCCGCTCGAGCAGCCGACCGAGGTCGGTGCGGTCATTGGCGGAATAGACAAACGGATAGTTTTGTGCTTCCGGCGCAATCGGAAAGGTAGGCCGCGACAGGCCATAGCGTTCAAGTTCGAGGGTGCTGACGATGGTTAGTTCGGTGGCCTGCGCCGAGAAATCCACCAGCGCGACCGAATTGCCGAACACGTCATGCAGCCAGCGAATCTGGCCCGGCGGGGAGAGCGTGAGATCGGCGCCGGTCAGCCGCAGGTCATGGCTGTCGCGCGGCCGGAGCATCAGCCGGTGCGGGCCGAAAAATACCGGTCGGCCATAGCGATAAATGGTGGCGTGCCGAACCGTCAGGAACTTCATGGACTTATCCGAAGCCGCAGGCCGCGCGGCGGCCGATTACTTGTCTGAAGCGTCGGCTTCCCGCTGACAAGCGGGCTGTTGTGCCGGTTCCGATGCGACCGCAGGATCGGTGACGACCTCTGCAACGGGCTTTTCGCCAGGCGCGCGGGGCGCGACCCATTGGCAGCCGGTGTGCCGGATCATCTTGATCGGGATGGGATACCAGTCGGCCGCCACGTCTTGCGCTTTCTTGTTCTGGAAGGGCGTCCAGACAATTCGGCGTGTGGCGTTTGGTTCCGCTAGGTGTGCTTGTGGCGCTTGAGGACGTCGCGGACCGCCTCGACCAGCTTGGCTTCCGGCACGGCAGTTTGCGCCTGCGCCTGCTTTTTGAGGTGCTCGTCGCGGTCCTGGGTATCGCTGGGCGCCGCGCCCGCAATCAGGTCGCGGATCAGCACCTCGCCCTTGGCTTTTTCGTCGCCGCCCTGAATGACCGCACAAGGTGAGTTGCGCCGGTCGGCGTATTTCAGTTGCTGGCCGATGCCGTGGTTCTTGCTGCCGAGATAAAGCTCGGCACGGATACCGGCGTTGCGCAGCTCAGCCACCATTTTCTGGTAGCCCGCGACATTGGCGGCATCGAGCACTGTGACCAGCACCGGCCCAGCCGGCGGCTTGGAATCCAGCTTGCCGATCAGCGTCAGCGCCGCCCGCAAGCGCGACACACCGATGGAGAAGCCGGTGGCGGGCACGGGCTGGCCCATGAAGCGCGACACCAGGCCGTCATAGCGTCCACCGCCGCCGACCGAACCGAACCGAATGGCGCGGCCTTTGTCGTCTTTCGTCTCGATCAGCAGTTCAACTTCGTAAACCGGGCCGGTGTAATATTCGAGGCCGCGGACGACGGAGGGATCCACCTAGCACGCGACCTTCGTATCCTGAAGTTTCAATCAAAGACTTGATCTGTTTTAGTTCTGAAACGCCTTCTTGCCCAAGGCGCTGCCCTGAGCAGCTCCTCGAAGTTCGCTATAGCGACTTCGCTTGATCCAGTAATGCTGCCCGACCCCGAACCCTTCTCGCCCCAACCAGTAAAGTTAAGAATTCGGTTCAACTGTTCATGGCTCAGGCCGGCTCCTTTTGTGAAGTCGCCGCTTTCATCTTTGCGGCCTGGCCCTAGCAGTTGTGCGGCGCCGTCAAATCCGAGCCGATCCACCTTGTCGATGGCTCGAAGAACCGTCAGACGCTTAGCAGTGTTTTCTTTGCCGCCCATCCCACGGCATCCATCACGCCATCGAGCACCTTGCGGTTGTTCACCTTCACCACATATTGACCGCGCGGAATGCCAAGCGCTTCCATGGTGTCGGCCGCGAGCATGCACATCTCGGCATCTGCGGCCATCGACGCGCAGCCGACCGTATCGGCATCGAACTGCATGAACTGGCGGTAGCGGCCCGGTCCCGGCTTCTCGTTGCGATAGACATAGCCATAGCGGTAGCTGCGATAGGGCAGGCCGATGTTCTGGAAATTTTCCGCGACATAGCGCGCCAGCGGCGCGGTCAGGTCGTAGCGCAGCGACAGCCACTGCTCGTCGTCGTCCTGGAACGAGAACACGCCTTCGTTCGGCCGGTCTTGGTCGGGCAAAAATTTGCCGAGCGCGTCGGTATATTCGATCGCCGGCGTCTCGACCGGCTCGAAGCCATAGCGCTCGAACTGCCGGCGAATTTTTTCCACCATGTCGCGGGTCGCGGCAATTTCGGCGGGGCCGCGGTCGGCTAGGCCGCGCGGTAGGCGGGCTTTCAATTTTTGAGATTTGGCGGGTTTGTCGGCCATCGGCGGTGCTTTGGGTGCGGGCGTCCTAGCAGCCATATTCTCTTTTGTCATTATCCGCGAAAGCGGATATTCCAGTCATCACACGCGCCAGAGACGCTCGCGAGGCTTACGTTTACTGGAGGACGCCCTACGCGGGCATGACGGCACAGGGAGCATCCATGTCACCGGCAACGGCATCGGCAAAGACCATGGCCAAAACCACAAGCGTCCCCAACGACCTGGAGCCGTTCTGGATGCCCTTCACGGCCAATCGCGCATTCAAGGCGCGGCCGCGGATGATCGCGCGCGCCAAGGACATGCACTACTACACGCCGGAAGGCCGCGCCGTGCTCGATGCCGCCGCCGGTCTTTGGTGCACCAACGCGGGCCACAATCGCGATCCGATCGTCGCCGCCATCCAGGCGCAGGCGGCCGAGCTCGACTTCTCGCCGACTTTCCAGTTCGGCCATCCCAAGGCGTTCGAGTTGGCTTCGCGCGTCGCCTCAATGGCGCCCGGCGATCTCGATCATGTGTTCTTCTGCAATTCCGGATCGGAAGCCACCGACACCGCGCTCAAGATCGCGCTCGCGTATTGGAACGTCAGCGGGCAGGGCGGGCGCACCCGGCTGATCGGCCGCGAACGTGGCTATCACGGCGTCGGCTTCGGCGGCATTTCGGTTGGCGGCATGGTCAACAACCGGAAATTTTTCGGCTCGCTGCTGTCCGGCGTCGATCATCTGCCCTCGACCTATAATCGCGAGAAGCAAGCGTTCACCAAAGGCGAGCCGGAGTGGGGCGCGCATCTCGCTGATGAACTCGAAAACATCGTCACGCTGCATGGCGCTTCAACCATCGCCGCAGTAATCGTCGAGCCGATGGCAGGCTCGACTGGCGTGCTGCCGGCGCCGAAGGGTTACCTCCAGCGATTACGTGCGATCTGCGACAAACACGGAATTCTTCTGATCTTCGACGAAGTCATCACTGGCTTCGGCCGTCTCGGCCACGCTTTCGCTGCCGAACGCTACGGCGTCATTCCGGACATGATCTGTTTCGCCAAGGGCATCACCTCTGGCAGCGTGCCGATGGGCGGGGTGATCGCGCGCAAGGGAATCTACGACGCCTTCATGAAAGGACCGGAGCACGTCGTCGAGCTGTTCCACGGCTACACGTATTCGGCACATCCTCTGGCTTGCGCGGCCGGTATCGCCGCGCTCGATCTTTATCGTGACGAAGACTTGTTCGCGCGCGCCAAGAAGCTTGAGCCGAAATGGGCCGACGCCGCGATGTCGCTCAAGGGCTTGCCGAATGTGCTCGACATTCGCCAGGTCGGCCTCACCGCGGCGATTGACCTTGCCTCGAAGCCGGACGCGGTCGGCAAGCGCGGCTTCGACGCAATGGAAAAGATGTTCCATGACCAAGGCATGATGGTGCGTCCGTCCGGCGATACGTTGGCGGTGACGCCGCCGTTGATCGTGAGCGAAGCGCAGATCGACGAAATCTTCAGCAAGCTCGCTGCCGTCATCAAGGCGGTGGCCTGACGCGCGTCAGCGGCGCGGCGGGCAACGCATGAAAACCTCGATATTTGGCCGGTCAATTGAATTGGCTCGCCGCCGTCCGGGCGCTATTTTGGCGTGGGTCCTCGGCATCCATCTCGTCGTGTGGACCATGCTGCCGATGCTGGTCTGCGCCAATTTGGGGCTCGACCTGGTCGAGGATCTCGCGCTCGGCAAGGAGTGGCAGCTCGGGTACTGGAAGCATCCGCCGCTGCCGTGGTGGCTCGCTGACGGGGCGTACCGCCTTATCGGGCACGTCGACGTTGTCTATCTGCTCGGACCGCTCTCGGCGGTGGCATGCCTTTATTTCGTCTGGCGTCTCGCGCGAGAAGTTGTCGAACCCGAGCTTGCGCTGGCAGCGGTACTGGCGCTCGAGGGGCTGCACTTTTTTAATTTCTCGGCGGTCAAGTTCGCCCACGACCAGATGCAGTTGCCGTTCTGGGCGCTAACCGGCTGGTTCGTCTATCGCGCGATCACGCGTCAACGCATGAGCGACTGGATAGCCGCCGGTGCGTTCCTGGCGCTGGCGTTCTGGTCGAAATACGCTGCGTTCGCTTTGGCGGGCACGATCGGCTGGGTTCTTTTGTTCGATCCGGTGGCGCGGCGGTCGTGGCGCGGCGCCGGTCCTTATGCGATGGCTGCGACATTCCTGATCGTGCTGGCGCCCAATCTGTGGTGGCTTGCCGGAACTGGCTTCCAGCCGTTCCACTATGTCGACGAACGCGCGATCGCGGCGGTCCATTGGTACGACTACCTCGCGTTCCCGCTGCGCTGGAGCGCCAGCCAGATCTTTTTTCTGATTCCGACGATCCTTTTGCTGGCGACGCTGTTTCCGCCGTGGCAGCGCCCGCGGCTTGCTGCGCCAAAGTCATCCTTCGACCGCCGCTATGTCACAGCCTTGGCGATCGGCCCGTTCGCCATCACGACGCTGGTTGCGCTTCTGCTTGGCCGGCTGCCGGTCGCGATGTGGGGCTATCCGCTGTGGTCGTTCGCGCCGCTCGCGGTGCTGATGTGGCTCAAGCCTTCGACGGATCAACTTTATCTACGGCGCTTCGCGGCAGGCTTCGTTGTCATCTTTGTCGCGATGCCGGCGATCTATGCCGGTGTCGAAGTGTTCGAATCCCTGCTGCGCGACCGGCCAAGGGCGGACTTGTTCCCCGGCCGGCAATTGGCGGAAACCGTGACCCGGCAGTGGACCGAGAAAACCGGAACCGTGTTGCACTACGTCGGCGGCACCGCCGCCGGTCACGGGCCCGGGGAATTTGCCGCCAATAATATTGCGGTCTATTCGGCTGACCGGCCGCATGTCATCGTCCATGGCGACCTGAGCTTGAGCCCGTGGGTCGATCCGGCCGATCTGAAACGCCGCGGCGCGTTGTTCGCCTGGCAGCCAAGCGGGACGGCCAACATCCTGCCGCCGGATATCGCGGAAGCGTTTCCCGGAGCGCAACTCCAGCCGCCCGTCACACTGCCGCAGGCGAGCCGGTATTCCCGGCAGAACGTGACGATCCACTACGCGATCCTGCCGCCGCAGCCCTGAACTTGTCGAAAAGCCGTTAGTTTGTAGGCTATTGAAGGTTGCGCGGAGGAGCGGCGTCGTGAACATTATCGTTCGCGGCCGCGAATCAGCAGCAGCAGAAGCAGAAGCGCAGCCGCCTGGCAGGACGAGCCCATGGTACGCATCAGCGCCGTGTTCATCGCCATTTGCATGGTGCTCATCGCGAGCTCGATCGCTGCCGTCCTGTTTCTGGCGTTGCAGATCAGCGGCCCGATGTCCGCGGTGATCGGCGTGGCGCTGCTCACCGTCGATGGCGCTCTACAATTCGGTGACGAGCCGGCTGCGCGACCGCAGCGACCTCGGCGACCAGATCGCCGACCTGTCGCGCGGCACCGCCGACCTCGCCCGCCAGGTCGGCGAAATGGCGCGCCGGCTCAACGCCATCGAAAGCCGCGTCGAGAATTCGGTCAGCCGCGCGCGCGGCGCCACCGATCCGTTGGCCGCCGAGATCGGCGAGCTCGGCGGGCTGGTCAAGCAATTGGCAGAAACCGTCGCGGCCCACGAGACCGACCTCTACAAGCGCACCGGCGCGGGCTCGAGTTCGTCCTCGGTTCTGACCCTCGGCGCCGCCGACACAGCGGCTCCGCCGGCTCCGATGACCCACGCCATGAGCGAGATGCCGGCCGGCGCCGCTTCCACAGCCGATGTCGCGCCCGCCTCGCGGCATTTCCTCGGCCTCACGCGCGAAAGCATCGGCGTGGTGATCGGCAGCGCGATCGACGGCAATCGCATCGACCTCTACCTGCAACCGATCGTCACCCTGCCGCAGCGCAAGGTGCGCTTCTACGAAGCGATGTCGCGGCTGCGCACCGAAGACGGCGAAGTGGTGCCGGCTGCCGACTTCATCGAATTCGCGGAATCCAGCGGGCTGATGCCGAAGATCGACAACGTGCTGCTGTTCCGTTGCGTGCAGGTGGTGCGCCGCCTGCAATTGAAAAACCGCGAGGTCGGACTGTTCTGCAATATCAGCGCGGCGACCCTCGCCAATCCTGTAGCGTTTCAGCAATTCCTCGAATTCGCCGACGCCAACCGCGCGCTGGCTTCTTCGCTGATGTTCGAATTTACCCAAGCCGCTTATCGCGCCTTCGGGCCAATCGAGCATGAAGCGCTATCGGCGTTGGCCGAGCGAGGCTTCCGTTTCTCGATGGATCACATCACCGATCTGCGCATGGAGCCGAAGGAGTTGCACGACCGCGCGTTCCGTTTCCTGAAGGTGCCGGCCAAGTTGCTCCTCAGTCACGCCAGCGGCGCGCAGAGCGACATCCATCCGGAGGACCTTGCCGATCATGCTGGCGCGCTCGGGCATCGACCTGATCGCGGAACGCATCGAAAGCGAAAGCATGGTGGTCGATCTGCTCGACTACGACGTCCGCTTCGGCCAGGGCTTCCTGTTCTCGCCGCCGCGGCCGGTGCGCGCCGAGGCCCTCGGCGCCGATTTCGCGACGCCGCCCGGGCCAAATGACAATGTCTCCGGTGACAAGGGCGAATTGCTGCTCGGCGCCGGCGCGGCGCATTGAACGCTTTTCGACCGCGAGCCTTCAACCATATGAATGGCGCCATCCCAGCCGTGACCGCGCATTTTTCCGCGCTCGCCGCCGATTATGACTGGTGCTGTCGGACGTGTGGGGCGTCGTTCACAATGGCGTTGCCGCGCATCCCGACGCCTGCGACGCGCTGATCCGCGTTCCGCGCCAAAGGCGGCAAGGTGGTGATGATCACCAACGCGCCGCGGCCCAATGCCGATGTAGTGCGCCAGATCGCGAAATTCGGCGTGCCCGCGCGATGTCTATGACGGCATCGTGTCGTCGGGCGACGTCACGCGCGCGGTGATCCAGTCGCGGCCCCGGCAGTCGATCTTCCACATGGGTCCCGAACGCGACCGTCCGATCTTCGCGGGGCTGGACGTGCGCTTTGCTCCGCTCGCGGAAGCCGATTACGTGGTCTGCTCCGGCCTGTTCGACGACGAGGCCGAGAAGCCCGACGATTACCGTCCACGTCTCGAGCAGATGCTGGCGCGCCGTACCTTCATGGTGTGCGGCAATCCCGACGTCGTGGTCGAGCGCGGCGACCGGCTGATTTATTGCGCGGGGGCGATCGCGGATCTCTATGCGGCGATGGGGGGCGAGGTGTTGTATCGCCGGCAAGCCGTACCGGCCGATTTACGAGCGGGCGCTGGCGCAAGGCGGGCCGCAGCGATGTGCCGCTCAAGCGCGTGTTGGCGATCGGCGATTCGGTGCGGACCGACCTGACGGGCGCCCATGTCATTCGGGATCGATTGCCTGTTCGTCGTCGCCGGCATTCACGCCGAGGAACTCGGCAAGGGCGACAGATTCCGCAGCGCTGCGTCGGAATCTTTTCGGCCGCCGGTCAGGCGCCGAAAGCGATCATGCGGAAACTGGCGTGGTGAGAAAACGTCAGGCCGCTTTCGGCGGATCGGCGAACACCGCGTCGATCTTGCTCTTGAGCGTCGCGGCGTTGAACGGCTTGACGATGTAATTGTTCACGCCGGCCTTCTTGGCGGCGATCACATTGTCGGTTTTGGATTCTGCCGTGACCATGATGAACGGCGTCAGCGTAGAGATTGGGATCGGAGCGCACCCGCTGCAGCAATTCGTAGCCGGTCATCGGCTCCATGTTCCAGTCGGAGATCACCAGGCCGTATTTGCGCTCACGCATCTTGGCGAGCGCGACAGAGCCGTCGCTGGCGTCGTCAATCTGCTCGAAGCCAAGCTGCCGCAGCAAATTGCGGATGATGCGGATCATCGTGTTGTAGTCGTCCACGATGAGCACTGGCATCGACGGGTCGACAGCCATGCGCGTTGACCCCGCTGGGGCCTCCCCACCAAGTGGCGGAAAACTAGCAATGGCATTTGAACAACCGGTTAATCAGGGACTGTTAACCGCGCTGCTAACCATCGCAGCTTGACGGAATGGGCCGAAATCAGCAGGTTGCCGCCATTCACAGCCAGCCGCCCCGATGACCCAGCCCAAACACCCGGCGAAAGCCTTCGTCGTGGCGCGTGACGACGCGCTATCGGCGCTGACCGGCGCGGTCGTCGCGATCGGCAATTTCGACGGCGTGCATCGCGGCCACCGCGCGGTGATCGCGGCGGCGCAGCAGCGCGCGCGCGACGCTCGGCCGCCCGGCGGCGGCGTTGACCTTCGCGCCGCATCCGCGATTGTTCCTGCGGCCGCAGGATCCGCTGTTCGAGCTCAACGATGAGCGCTCCAAATGCGGCTGCTGGCGGCGACAGGCCTCGACGGCGCGATCATCATGACGTTCGACGCGGCGCTGATGTCGACCACCGCGGAAGATTTCATCGGCAAGATTCTGGTCGGGCGCTTCAAGCATCGGCGGCGCGGCGATCGGCTTCGATTTCCATTTCGGCAAGAACCGCGCCGGCTCGCCGGATTTCCTGCGCGAGCAGGGCGCCCAGCTCGGCTTTGCGGTGGATGTCGTGCCGCCGCTCGAGGACGAGGGCCGCCCGGTGTCGTCCGGCGCGATCCGCACCGCGCTCGCGGCGGGGAAGGTGGTCGAGGCCGCGGAACTGCTCGGCGCGCCATGGTTCGTGTCGGGCGAGGTGATCCACGGCGAGAAGCGCGGCCGCGCGCTCGGGTTTCCGACCGCCAATCTGCGGCTCGACGCAATCCTGCGCGCTCAAGCATGGCATCTATGCGGTGCGCGTCGCTGTCGGCAGGCAAGCATCACGATGGCGTCGCCAGCTTCGGCCGCCGCCCGACCTTCGACAACGGCGCGCCGCTGCTCGAAGTATTCCTGTTCGATTTCGACGGCGAACTGTATGGCCAGACCATCGACGTCGCCTTCATCTGCTGGATTCGCGCCGAGCAGAAATTCGACGGCGCGGCGAGCCTGAAGCGGCAGATGGATGCCGATAGTGCTCAGGCGCGCGCGGCCTTGGCGCGTTCGGGCGAGGCGTTTCCGCGGCTCGGCGCCATCTAAGCTTTTCCATTGTAGAACCGCCTGCTACACAGCCCGCAAGATGAACAAGCCCGACAAACCCGAACGCGACTATTCCGAGACGCTGTTCCTGCCGCAGACGGAATTCCCGATGCGCGCCGGGCTGCCGCAGCGCGAGCCGGAACTGCTCAAGCGCTGGGAGAAGCTCGGCCTTTACGGCAAGATGCGCGCGGCGGCGAAGGGCCGCGAGAAATTCGTGCTGCACGACGGCCCGCCTTACGCCAACGGCAACATCCACATCGGCACCGCGCTCAACAAGATTCTCAAGGACGTGGTGACGCGCAGCCAGCAGATGCTCGGCTTCGATTCCAATTACGTGCCGGGCTGGGACTGCCACGGCCTGCCGATCGAATGGAAGATCGAGGAGGAGAATTATCGCTCCAAGGGCAAGCCGAAGCCAGATTTGAAAGATTCCGCGGCGATGATCGCGTTCCGCCAGGAGTGCCGCGCCTACGCGCGCATTGGCTCAACGTGCAGCGCGAGGAGTTCAAGCGGCTCGGCGTCGAGGGCGACTGGACGCATCCCTACACGACGATGAGCTTTCCGGCCGAGGCGCAGATCGCGCGCGAACTGATGAAGTTCGCGGCGAACGGCACCTTGTATCGCGGCTCGAAGCCGGTGATGTGGTCGGTGGTGGAGAAGACCGCGCTGGCCGAGGCCGAGGTCGAGTACGAGGATTATACCAGCGATACGGTGTGGGTGAAGTTTCCGGTGGCTTCAGCATCGGGCGGTCAAGACGCCTGGGTAAAACAACTTCTCAAATCGTTCGTAGTCATTTGGACTACGACGCCTTGGACGCTTCCGGGTAATCGGGCGATTTCTTTCTCAAACAAAATTCAATATGGTCTCTATCGCGTCATCTCTGCTCCGGAGGGAAACTGGGCAAAGGTCGGCGATACCTACATTCTGGCGGATAAGCTTGCTCCGGATGTTTTGAAGCAGGCCAAGGTCGAGCCAGCCGGATACGAGCGGCTCGGAGATGTTCCGGCCGACATTCTGAAATCGATGCACTGTTTTCATCCCTTAAAGGGCGCTGGATACAGTTTTTATGTCCCGCTGCTCGAAGGCGAGCACGTCACCGACGACGCCGGCACCGGCTTTGTCCACACCGCGCCGGGCCACGGCCGCGAGGATTTCGAGGTCTGGACTGCGAACGGGCGCGCGCTCGAACAGCGCGGCCTCAACACGGCGATTCCCTACACCGTCGACGAAAACGGCGCGTTCACCGGGCAGGCCCCCGGTTTCGAAGGTAAGCGCGTCATCAACGACAAAGGCGAGAAGGGCGACGCCAACGAGGCGGTGATCAAGGCGCTGGCCGAGGCCGGCATGATCATCGCGCGCGGCCGCCTCAAGCATCAATATCCGCACTCGTGGCGCTCAAAGAAGCCGGTAATCTTCCGCAACACGCCGCAGTGGTTCATCGCGATGGATAAGGACATCGCGAAAAAGAACGACACCCTGCGCGACCGGGCGCTCGCCGGCATCAAGGCGACGCAATGGGTGCCGCCGCAGGGCGAGAACCGCATCAATGGCATGGTCAACAGCAAGCCAGACTGGGTGATCTCGCGCCAGCGCGCCTGGGGCGTGCCGATCGCAGTGTTCGTCAAGGAAAATGACGACGGTTCCGCAACCATTCTGAAAGACGACGCGGTCAATCAGCGCGTCGGCGAGGCGTTCGAAAAAGAGGGCGCCGACGCCTGGTATAAAGACGGCGCGCGCGAGCGCTTTCTGGGTCCAGCTCGCCAACGAAGCGTGGAAAAAGGTCGACGACATTCTCGACGTCTGGTTCGACTCGGGCTCGACCCATGCCTTCGTGCTGGAAGACCCCAAGCATTTCCCGCAGCTCGCCGGCATCAAGCGCAAGGCCGACGGCGGCCCCGACACCGTGATGTACCTCGAAGGCTCCGACCAGCACCGCGGCTGGTTTCAGTCCTCGCTGCTCGAAAGCTGCGGCACCCGCGGCCGCGCGCCGTTCGACATCGTGCTGACCCACGGTTTCGTGCAGGCCGAGGACGGCCGCAAGATGTCGAAGTCGCTCGGCAATGTGGTGGCGCCGCAGGATGTCATCAAGCAATCCGGCGCCGACATCTTGCGTATGTGGGTCTGCGCCTCAGATTACGCCGACGATTTGCGGATCGGCGCCGAGATTCTGAAGACCACCGCCGACACTTATCGCAAGCTGCGCAACACCATCCGCTGGATGCTCGGCACGCTGGCGCATTTCCGCGAGGAAGACCGCGTCGCGCCGGAAAAGATGCCGGAGCTGGAGCGCCTGATGCTGCACCGGCTTTCCGAGCTCGATGGGCTGATCCGCGAGGCTTACGCGAAATTCGACTACAAGCGCATCTTCGCAGCACTCGCCTCTTTCATGACCTCCGACCTGTCGGCGTTTTATTTCGACGTCCGCAAGGATTCGCTGTATTGCGATCCGATCTCTCGAGCCGCGCCGCAAGACGGCGCTGACTGTGGTCGATCATTTATTCCGCTGCTCGGTGACGTGGCTGGCGCCGATGCTGTGCTTCACCGCGGAGGAATCCTGGATGTCGCGCTATGGCGCCGATGCGTCGTCCGTGCACCTCGAATTGTTTCCTGACGTGCCTGTTTCGTGGCGGGACGAGGCGCTCGCCGCCAAATGGAAGAAAATCCGCGACGTGCGCAGCGTCGTCACCGGCGCGCTCGAGATCGAACGCGCGCAACAAGAAGCATCGGCTCCTCGCTGGAGGCCCATCCGATCGTTCACATCTCCAACCCGGAATTATTTGCCGCGGTGGTCGACGCCGATCTCGCCGAAATCTGCATCACCTCGGCGGCGACTTTGGTCGAAGGCGAGGGACCGGCCGATGCGTTTCGGCTGCCCGATGTGCCGGGCGTCGCGGTGATGACCAAGCTCGCCGAAGGCAAGAAGTGCGCGCGCTCGTGGAAAATCCTGTCGAGCGTTGGCGACGATCCGCAATATCCCGACGTCACGCCGCGCGACGCCAAAGCGCTGCGCGAATGGGATGCGACACGCCGCGCCGCGGAATGAAAAACTATCTCACCGGCCCCTTCACCCGCTTCGGCCTGATCGCCGCCGCGATTGCCTGCGCGCTCGACCAGGCGAGCAAGATCTATCTGCTGTCGGTCTATGACCTCGCCGCGCGCGGCGTGGTGCGCGTGTTGCCGTTCATCGATTTCGTGCTGACCCGGAACAAGGGCATCAGCTACGGCCTGTTCCAGCAGGAGGGGCCGCTCGGCCAATGGGTCCTGCTGATCTTCAAGCTGCTGGCGGTCGCGGTGCTGTGGCTCTGGCTGTCGCGCGCCAGTTCTCGACTCACCGCCCTCTCGCTCGGCCTGATTATCGGGGGGGCGATCGGCAACGCCATCGACCGGCTGGCCTATGGCTGGGTGGCCGATTTCGTGCTGTTTCACGTATCCACCGCCAATTGGCGCTTTAACTGGTATGTTTTTAACCTCGCTGATGTAGCTATCGTTGCTGGGGTTCTGGGCTTGCTGTATGAATCGCTGCTCGGGGGCCGTGCCGTAAAAGCGCCCTGATCAAAAGCAAGAAGTCAGGACGATCTGGCTGGCCCTTTAGAGTTAAGCAGCCAAGGCGTAGGCGAGTATCGGCGATGACCGGACAACACAGCGGAAGTTTGGCGCGGCGGATGGCGGTGGGTTGCGCGCTGGCCTGCCTGCTCGGCGCGGCCTCGGCCGGACCAGCCAGCGCCGCCGACGACAATTTCATGACCAGCATTATGCGCGGCTTCGGCCTGAGAAACGGCAACGAAGCCGGCATCGACTATCGCGAACGTTCGCCGCTGGTGGTGCCGCCGAAGCGCGATCTGCCGGCGCCGGAACGTGCGGCGGCTGACAGCAATCCGGCCTGGCCGGTCGATCCCGAAATCAAAGCCAAGAAAGAAGCCGACGCGCTCGATCGTAATACGTCGGACACCTTTGACGAAGAGGCCCGCCCCTTGCGTCCCGACCAAATGACGCCGGGCCGCAAATTCGGCAAGAGTATCCGGGCCCAAAGGGCGTCGGGATCTGGACCCGCGCCTGGCGCCAGCGACAATGAGTCCGGCCGTGTGCTGCGGCCGTCCGAACTTGGCTCGACCACCGGCCTGTTCGGCATGTTCAAGTCGAGCAGCAGCGAGGAAGAGATCGGGAAATTTACCTCCGAACCGCCGCGCGCCAGCCTGACCGATCCGCCGTCCGGCTACCAGACGCCATCAGCTGCGGCGCCTTACGGACTCGGCAAAGACCGCACCCCACCCAAGGCGACTGACTACCAGCTCGAACACGGAACGCAGAGTAATTAAGGTAACCGGTCGAGGGCGGCGTCCGGTTACAAACGACAACTAATAATAACGATGTCATCACCGAGCCATTTGCGCGCCCCCGCGGCCAGAAGTTTGGTCGTGCTGCTCGCCGTCGTGGCGATGTCGGCCGCCGCCGGTTCCGGCCCCGCCTCGGCGCAATCGGACGGGCCGGCCGTCTCGCATTTCACGCTGGCCAATGGCCTCGAGCTGGTGGTGATTCCGGATCATCGCGCTCCGGTCGCTACCCATATGATCTGGTACAAAGTCGGCTGCCGCCGACGAGACCCCGGGAAAATCCGGGCTCGCGCATTTCCTCGAACATCTGATGTTCAAGGGCACCGCGAAAAACCCGACCGGGCATTTTTCGCAAGTGGTCGCCACCATCGGCGGCCAGGAAAACGCCTTCACCTCCAGCGATTACACCGGCTATTTCCAGCGCGTGCCGACCGATCAGCTCAAGACCGTGATGGAGTTCGAGGCCGACCGCATGACCGGCCTGGTGCTGACCGACGAGGTCGTGTTGCCGGAGCGCGACGTCATCCTGGAAGAGCAGAACCAGCGCGTCGCCAACAATCCCGGCGCGCGGCTCGGCGAGCAGATCGACGCCGCGCTGTTTCTCAACCATCCCTACGGCAAGCCGGTGATCGGCTGGCGCCACGAGATGGAGCAACTCAGCCGTGACGATGCGCTGGCGTTTTACAAGCGATTTTATGGCCCCAACAATGCCATCGTGGTCATCGCTGGCGACGTCGACACCGATCAGGTGCGCGGCTTCGCCGAGGAAACCTACGGCAAGGTCGGCGCGGCGCTTCGATATCGGGCCGCGCCAACGTCCGCAGGAGCCGCCGCCGGCCGCGGTTCGTTCGCTGACGCTGGCCGATCCGAGGGTCGAGCAGCCGTTCACTCAGCCGCGATTATCTGGTGCCTTCGGTCGCCACCGCGCAACGCGGCGAATCCGAGGCGCTCGAAGTGCTGGCGCATATCCTCGGCAGCGGCTCCAACAGCCGGCTTTATCGCGCGCTGGTGGTGGATCAGGGCGTCGCGGTGAGTGCCGGCGCCTGGTACACAGGGCAGCGCGCTCGACATGACGAAGTTCGGCGTGCATGGCTCGCCGCGGCCCGGCGTCACGCTGCCGCAGCTCGAAGGCGGCGTCGACGACGTGATCGCCGTTTTGATTGCCAAGGGAGTTTCGGCCGAAGAGCTGGAGCGCGCCAAGACGCGGCTGATCGCCGATGCGGTCTACGCCCGCGACAGCCAGGCCTCGCTGGCGCGCTGGTACGGCTCGTCATTGACTACCGGCTCGACGCGTCGACGACGTCAAGCATTGGCCGGATCGCATCAAGGCGGTCACCGCGGCGCAGGTTCAGGACGCCGCGCGGCGACTGGCTCGACAAGCGAGCGCTCGGTCACCGGTTATCTCATCAAGGATACCGCCCCGCCGGTCGTGGAGAAGCGCTCATGATCGGCCGCGCGCTCGCATTTGTTGCGGCTACTGCCGGCTTCGCGCTCGCCGCGCCGGCTGGTGCAGGCCATGAACATCGAGCGCATCGTCAGCCCGTCCGGCATCGAGGCCTGGCTGGTGCAGGACAAGTCCGGGCCGCTAGTGGCGCTGAGCTATTCGTTTCACGGCGGCTCCAGCCAGGATCCGCCTCGAGAAGTCCGGTGCTGCCAATCTCGCGTCGGACATGCTGGATGAAGGTGCCGGCGAACTCGACAGCAAGGCCTTCCACGAGCGGCTGGAAAATCACGCCATCGAACTCGGCTTCCAGGTCGGCCGCGACAATTTTTATGGCACGCTGCGCACGCTGACCGAGCATCGCGACGAGGCGTTCGACCTGCTCCATCTCGCTTTGACGGCGCCGCGTTTCGAAGCGGCTGCGCTGGAACGGGTGCGCGGTCAGGTGTTGTCTGGCCTGCGGCGTGAATCGACCAGCCCTAACAGCCTCGCCAGCCGCCGCTGGTGGCAAATCGCGTTCCCGGATCATCCTTACGGGCGCGAAAGCAAAGGCACGGTCGAGACCGTGCCGGCGATTACGCGCCGATGACATGCGCGATTACGTCAAGCGAGTGTTCGCGCGCAACGAGCTCAAGATCGCGAATTGTCGGCGACGTCGACGCCAAGACGGCCGGCGCACTGATCGATCGCGCCTTCGGCACGCTGCCGGCGCAAAGCAACCTGCGCCCGGTGCCGCAGGCGGTGCCGGCCGGAATGGGCCGCACGCATCGTGATCGGGCTCGACGTCCCGCAGGCCGTGGTGACCTTCGGCGGCCCGGGCCTCGCCCGCAACGATCCCGACTTCATGGCCGGCTATATCGTCAATCACATTCTCGGCGGCGGCAGCTTCTCGTCGCGGCTTTATCGCGAGGTGCGCGAAAAGCGCGGGCTGGCGTATGGCGTGTCGGACAGTCTGGTCTGGTTCCGCCGCGCTGCGGTGCTGATCGGCGGCACCGCCACCCGGGCGGACCGCACCGGTGACGCGCTCGCCATCATCGAGAGCGAAACCAAGCGCATGGCGGAGGCAGGTCCGGACGCGGATGAGCTTGCCAAGGCTAAGTCCTATCTCAAGGGCTCCTACGCGCTGGCGCTCGACACCTCGTCCAAGATCGCGGCGCAGCTGATTCAGATCCAGGTCGACAATCTGGGCATCGACTATATCCAGCGCCGTTCGGCGCTTGATCGACGCGGTCACGATCGAGGACGCCAAGCGGGTCGCCAAGCGGCTGTACGGCGGGGGATGCTGGTGACGGTGGCCGGCCGGCCCAAGGGCGTCACCGCGACGGAACTCGAGCTAGACCTTGTCATGGCCGGGCACGACCGGCCTATGGCCGGCCCGGTCGTGACACTTGTCCCGGCCATCCCGCTTAGGTAGGCAAGGCCATGCGTCCCTCAGCGAGATGCCGCGACGAGCGCGGCATGACATCGGAGCGCAAATGCCCCTGCAGCAATCCATCGACAGCGCGCGCGAAGAGCGCATCGGACCGCATGGCGTCGGCGCCGACGCGCATGGCCGGCACGCTCAAGCGCGCCGAGGCGGCGCTCGACTGGCTGCGCGCGCGCCACGCCGACGGCGCTCTGCCGCTGCTGCGCTAGCCGGAAAAGACACGACGACCTCGCTGCCGATCGTGCGGCCGCGACAGCAGCTGGCGGACGGCGCCACCGACATCGTCATCCTCGGCACCGGCGGCTCGAGCCTCGGCGGCCAGACGCTGGCGCAACTGGCCGGCCACGGCGTGCCGGGCGTCGGCGCCTTGCAGCGCCGCCGCGCCTGCATTTCATGGACAATCTCGACCCGACTACATTCGAGACGCTGCTGGCCAAATTGCCACTCAAGACCACGCGCTTTGTCGCGATCTCGAAATCCGGCGGCACCGGCGAAACCTTGATGCAGACCATCGCGGCGCTGTCGGCGCTCAAGAGCGCAGGCATCGCGCCGCGTGACCAGTTTCTTTGGCATCAGCGAACCGGCCAAGGCCGGCAAGCGTAACGGCCTGCGCGATCTGCTGGGCAGCGCACGTGCCGATGCTCGATCACGACACCGGCGTCGGCGGACGTTTTTCGGCGCTGACCAATGTCGGGCTGCTGCCGGCGGCGATGCTCGGCCTCGACATCGGCGCGATCCGCAAAGGTGCCGCCGCGGCGCTGGCGCCGGTGCTGGCGAAGAAGCCGGCCGCCGAGGTGCCGGCGGCGCTCGGCGCCGCGCTGGCGGTCGCGCTTGCGGCGAGCGGAAAGACGATCGCGCCGATGATGGCCTATGCGGACCGGCTGGAGCGATTTCACGCAATGGTACGTGCAGCTGTGGGCTGAAAGCCTCGGCAAGAACGGCAAGGGCACGACGCCGCTGGCCGCGCTCGGCCCGGTCGATCAGCACAGCCAGTTGCAGCTTTTCATCGGCGGCCCGCGCGACAAATTGTTCACGGTTGTCACCACCGATACCGCCGGCCGCGGGCCGAAGATGGATGGCGAGCTTTCCAAGCGTGCCGGCGAGGCTGGCTTCGGCGGCAAGACGATCGGCGACTTGGTCGCCGCGCAGGGCCGCGCTACCGCCGAGACGCTCGCGAAGAACGGCTGCCCGGTGCGCACCATCCATGTGCCGAAGCTCGACGAAGCGTCGCTTGGGCGAACTGCTGATGCATTTCATGCTGGAGACCATCATCGCCGCGCATCTCTTGGGCATCGATGCCTTCGACCAGCCGGCGGTCGAAGAGGGCAAGGTGCTGGCGAAGAAGTATCTCCAAGGTTGACCGATGATTGAGGTCACGCCCGAGATCTCGCTCAGGACGATGAGCTGATCGAAGCCTTCGTGCGCTCGTCCGGCCCGGGCGGGCAGAACGTCAACAAGGTGTCGTCCGCCGTGCAGTTGCGCTTCGACGTGCGCGGCTCGCCGTCGCTGCCGAACGATGTCGCGGTCCGCCTGATGAGGCTTGCCGGCAAGCGGCTGACCAAAGACGGCGTCATCGTCATCATCGCGCAAAGCCACCGCGCCCAGGAGCGCAACCGCGCCGATGCGCGCGAGCGGCTGTTCGACCTGATCCGCCAGGCGGCGGTGAGGCCGGTGATGCGGCGGCCGACCAAGGTGCCGAAGGCGCAGAAGCGCAAGCGCATCGAGGGGAAAAAGCACCGCGGCAGCATCAAAAGCCTGCGTTCGGGCAAGCCAAGCTTCGATTGAGCCGCTGAATAGCGGGGGCAATTGCGCGCGCCGCCGTGCTGCCGCGCGTAGCGGCGCTATGCGCGGCTAAAGTCGCCGCTCACGCGAATCAGGCCGCTCATGCCCGTCCGCCAGTTATCCGAGGCCATCATCAACCGCATCGCCGCCGGCGAAGTGGTCGAGCGGCCGGCGAGCGTGGTGAAGGAGCTGGTCGAGAACGCGCTCGACGCCGGCGCGCGCAAGATCGACGTGCTGACCGATGGCGGCGGCCGGCGGCTCATCCGCGTCACCGACGACGGCGCCGGCATGACGCGAGCCGATCTCGCGCTGGCGGTCGATCGCCACGCCACCTCGAAGCTCGACGGCGACGATCTGCTGGCGATCGATACGCTCGGCTTTCGCGGCGAGGCGCTGCCGTCGATCGGCGCCGTGGCGCGGCTGATCATCACGACGCGCCACGAGCACGAGCCGCATGCCTGGGCGATCGGCGTCGATGCCGGCGAGAAGTCGGCGGTGAAGCCGGCGGCGCTCGGGCAGGGCACCACAGTCGAGGTGCGCGATCTGTTTTACGCCACGCCGGCGCGGCTGAAATTCCTGAAGACCGACCGCACCGAAGCGGAAGCGGTGCGCGAGGTGGTGCGCCGCCTCGCCATGAGCCGGCCCGACGTCGCTTTCACGCTGGCCGGCGAGGAACGCGCGCCGGTGACCTGGGCCGCGGCGGCCGGGGAGGCCGCGCAGCTGACGCGGCTCGGCGATGTGCTGGGGCCGGATTTCCGCGCCAATGCCATCGCCATCGATGCCGAGCGCGAAGGCGTGCGGCGTGACAGGCTTTGCCGGCCTGCCGACTTTGTCGCGCGCCAACGCGCTCGGGCAGTATCTGTTCGTCAACGGCCGCCCGGTGCGCGACAAGCTGCTGCTCGGCGCGGTGCGCGCCGCCTATCGCCGATTATCTGCCGCGCGACCGCCACCCGGTGCTGGCGCTGTTCGTGACGATCGAAGCGCGCGAGGTCGACGTCAATGTCCATCCGGCCAAGACCGAGGTGCGCTTTCGCGACGGCGCGCTGGTGCGCGGACTGATCGTGCGCGCGCTGAAGGAAGCGCTGGCGCGCGAGGGCAGCGCGCGGCGACCACTGGCGGCGCGCGCCACCATCGCGGCGTTCCGCCCGCTCGGTGTCGCAAGGCGCGCCGGCTATGACTGGCGCGATCGCCGATACGTCGCAGGCTTCGTGCCGTCGCGCGGCGGCGCGGTTTTGCGGAAGCCGGCGCAGACGGCGTTCGACGTCGGCGAGCCGTCCGCCGACGCGCGGGTCGAGAGTTTCGAGCCGGCGGCCGAATTGATCGAGCGGCCGCTCGGCGCGGCGCGCGCGCAGGTGCACGAGACTTATATCGTGGCGCAGACCAGGGACGGCCTGGTGATCGTCGACCAGCACGCCGCGCATGAGCGCATCGTTTACGAGCGCATGAAGGCGGCGCTGGAAAAATCCGGCGTGGCGCGGCAGATTTTGCTGATCCCGGAAATCGTCGAGCTCGACGAAGCCGACGTGGCGCGGCTGATGCGCGCGCGCCGAGGAACTGGCGCGCTTTGGGTTGCTGCTCGAGAGCTTCGGTCCCGGCGCGGTGGCGGTGCGCGAAACGCCGTCTTTATTGGGCGAAATCGACGCCCAGGCGCTGCTGCGCGATCTCGCCGAGCACATGGCGGAATGGGACGAGGCGCTGCCGCTGGAGCGCCGGCTGATGCATGTTGCCGCGACCATGGCCTGTTACGGCTCGGTGCGAGCCGGACGGCGGCTCAAGCCGGAGGAAATGAATGCGCTGCTGCGCGAGATGGAGGCGGTGCCGAATTCCGGCCAGTGCAATCACGGCCGCCCGACTTATGTCGAGTTGAAGCTCGGCGACATCGAGCGGTTATTTGGAAGGCGATAGAAAAACAAACTCGGTGTCGTCGTAAGCGCGTCGCTCGTGTTCGGTGTAACCATCGGGTGTCTTGAAGCCCGCATCCGCTGCTTCCTCGACCACGATCATCGCGTCCGGCAGCAGCCAGCTGCCGTCGCGCGCCGAGGTCAGTGCTGCTCCGCCAACCCCTTGCCATAGGGCGGATCGAGGAACGCCAGCGAGAACGGCTCGACCGGATAGACCGGCCCCAATTTCGTGGCGTCGCGGCGGAAGATGCGGGTGACGCCGCCGAGCCCCAGCGTCTCGACATTGTCGCGCAACAGCGCGCGCGCCTCGACGCCGTCGTCGACGAACAGCGCATAGGCCGCGCCGCGCGACACCGCCTCGATGCCGAGCGCACCGGTGCCGGCAAACAGATCGAGCACGCGCGCGCCTGAGATCGGATCGCCGTAGGAGTGCATGAGGATATTGAACAGCGCCTCGCGCAGCCGGTCCGAAGTCGGGCGGATCGCCTGCGACTTCGGGCCTTTCAGCGGGCGCGAGCCGAGCCTGCCGCCGACCACGCGCATCAGCGCTGGTCCTTCGGCGATGGCTTGGAGGACGGTCTGGGCCGCGACGGCCGCGGACCGGAGGAGCGGTCGCGGCGCTGGAAAGTGCGCTTCGGCTTGCGGCGGTTGTCGTCAGGCGTCGGGTTTGCGGTCGATAGGCTTTGGCTGCGCGCGGTGTGCGGCGCGGCGCCGCTCTATGATCCAGCACCGGCCCTTCGAAATCCGCGCCAGATGCTTTTACGATCGACGGGCCTAACGTCGCGCGCAATGTGTCGGTTGGCACTTCCTCGACCTCGCCATCGTCGAGCTTGCCCAGTTCGAACGGGCCGAAACCGACGCGGATCAGCCGGTTTACCTGCAGGCCGAGATGCAGCAGCACATTGCGCACCTCGCGGTTCTTGCCTTCCTTGATCGTGAAGGTGAGCCAGACATTGGCGCCCTGTTCGCGGTCGAGCGTCGCCTCGATGACGCCGTAGCGGGTGCCGTCGATGGTGACGCCGGCCTTGAGCGTGTCGAGCTTGTCCTGCGTGATGCGGCCGAGCGCGCGCACGCGATAGCGCCGCTCCCAGGCGGTCTGCGGCAATTCGAGCAGCGCGCGCCAGCGCGCCGTCATTGGTGAGCAGCAGCAGGCCTTCGGTGTTGTAGTCGAGCCGGCCGACGCTGATCAGCCGCGGCAGATTCTTCGGCAGCGCGGCGAAAATGGTCGGCCGGCCTTCCGGATCGGAATGCGTCGTCATCAGGCCGCGCAGCTTGTGGTAGCGGAACAGCCGCGTGCGCTCGCGCGCGCGCAACGGCGTGCCGTCGACCGCGATCTGGTCCTGCGGCGTGACATTGAGCGCCGGCGAGGAGATCACCGCGCCATTGACCGAGACGCGGCCGGCCGCGATCCATTGCTCGGCCTGCCGGCGCGAGGCGAGCCCGGCCCGCGCCATGACCTTTGCGATGCGTTCGCCCTTATGTTCGTTCTTGCGTTCGTCCTTGGACATGCGGCGTGTATAAAGGCCCGCCATGGAAAGAGCCACGCCGTTCATGCAAATCGCGCTCGATGAGGCCCGCGCCGCCGGTGCGCGCGGCGAGGTGCCGGTCGGCGCCGTGCTGGTGCGCGGCGATCAAGTGCTGGCGCGCGCCGGCAATCGCACGCTGGCCGACCGCGATCCGACCGCGCATGCCGAGATGCTGGCGATCCGCACCGCGGCAAATGCGCTCGGCAGCGAGCGGCTGACCGATTGCGATCTCTACGTCACGCTGGAGCCCTGCGCGATGTGCGCGGCGGCGATTTCGTTCGCGCGGGTGCGGCGGCTGTATTACGGCGCGGCCGATCCGAAAGGCGGCGCGTGTCGAGCACGGCGCGCGTTTTTTCGCGCAGCCGACCTGCCATCACCGGCCCGAGGTTTATGGCGGCATGAGCGAGGGCGAGAGCGCGGTGCTGCTCAAGGAATTTTTCGCGGCGAGGCGCTAGCGCGCGCCCGCCTCTTTCGCGAACTCCCAAGCCTTCGCCGCCAGCGGCCGGATCATCTCGGCTTTCCCCGGCGCGAATTCAGAGGTCGCGGTGCCGTCGCGCACCCGGCCGATGATGCCCTGCAAGATCGCGGCGATGCGGAAGAAATTATAGGCGAGATAGACCGGCAGATGCGGCCGCGGGTCGAGCTCGGTGCGCGCGCGATACATCGCGACGTATTCGTCCATCGAGGGAATGCCGAGCGCCTTGAGGTCGTGGCCGATCAGCGTCGCGGTGCCGGCGGCGCTGTCGGTCGGCGGCATGTGCCACGCCATCAGGTGATAGGAAAAATCCGCCAGCGGATCGCCGAGCGTCGACAGTTCCCAATCCAGCACCGCCAGGATTTTCGGCGTGTCCGCATCGACGATCATGTTGTCGAGCCGATAGTCGCCATGCACCACTCGCGACACGCCCGGCCGGCGGAATATGTTGCGGCAGCCATTCGATCAGCCGCTCCATCTCATCGATCGGTTCGGTCTGCGAGGCGCGATACTGCTTCGACCAGCGCTCGACCTGGCGCGCGACGTAATTTTCGCCTTTGCCGAAATCGGCAAGGCCGATCGTTGCCGGGTCATATTGATGCAGCCGCGCGATGGTTTCGTTCATCGCATCGTACAGCGTGCCCCGCTCCGCTGCATTGGAGCCCGGCATCTGCGGCTCCCAAAACACGCGGCCCTCGGCGAACGCCATCACGTAAAATGGCGTGCCGGCGACCGTCTCGTCGGCGCAATACAGCAAGGGCGCGGCGACGGGAAAATTTTGCTCATGCAACGCGCTGATAACGCGGAATTCGCGGTCGACCGCATGCGCTGACGGCAGCAATTTGCCTGGCGGCTTTCGCCGCATCACATAGCGCCGCGCCGGCGTCTGCAGCAGATAGGTCGGGTTGGATTGGCCGCCCTTGAATTGCTGGATCGTCAGCGGGCCGGCAAATCCGGCGAGATTTTTCGCGAGATATTCTTCGAGCCGCGCCGCATCGATCCGCAGCGCCTCGGCCACCTCCTTGGTGCCGGAAAACGCGGCCTGGCGGTCGATCGCGGTCATGCGTCGAAGAATTTGAGCAAGGCGTCAGCGGTGGCTTGCGGATTTTCCTCCGGCAGATAATGACCGCAATCGATGGGACCGCCCTGGACGTTGGTCGCCCATTCGCGCCAGGTGTCGAGCGGGCTGGCGGTTTCGCTCGGGATGCCGGATGCGCCCCACAGCGCCAGCATCGGACAGGTAATCTTGCGACCGGCGGCGCGGTCGGCATCGTCGTTCGTGAGGTCGGTGGTGCGGCCGGCGCGGTAGTCCTCGCAGGTCGCGTGGATGCGCAACGGATCGGAATAAGCGGCGCGGTAATGCGCCAGCGCGCGCGGATCGAATGACGACAGGTCCTTCGATTTGGTGCCGGGCGCGGTTTTCCAGTCCCAGAACGCGACCGGGTCGCGGCCGATCACGTCTTCGGGGCCTGGCGCCGGCAAGGCAAGGAACGTCCAGTGCCAGATGCGGTAAGCGAGCCGCGCGTCGAGGTCGTGCCACATCGCGTAAGTCGGCACGATATCGAGCGTGGCGAGCTTCGACAGCCGTCCGGGGTGGTCGAGCGCCAGGCGGTAGGCGACGCGGCCGCCGCGATCGTGTCCGGCGAGCGTAAAGCGCGCATGGCCGAGCTTCTCCATCACCTCGATCATGACTTTGGCCATCGAGCGCTTATCGTACGGCGCATGCCCGGCGCCGGATTTCGGCACAGCCGACCAGCCGTAGCCGGGCAAATCTGGGATCACCAAGGTGAAGTGCTGCGCAAGCGCGGGCGCTACTTTGTGCCACATCACGTTGGTCTGCGCGAAACCGTGCAGCAGCAACAGCGGGGGGCCGTTGCCCCCGGAGCGCGCGAAGATTTTGCCAATCGAGGTGTCGATCCAGTGCGCGGCATATCCGGGGTACAGATCGGCGAGGTCGGGCATGAAAGGACTGTAGTGGGCCGAGCAGAAAAACAAAACCCGGCCCGAAGGCCGGGTTTTGTCGTGTGCGATGACTTACTGGCCGTTGACCAGCGTCGGATCGCCTTGGCGCACCAGGTCGGCGCGGATGGTGGCGTCGGGATCGGTCCCGACATAACGGCCATCGATCACCACCGCATCGGGCTGCATCGCAAACGCGGCCTTGGCGGTGTCGTCGCTATAGGCGCGATGATGGGTGGCGGCCAATGCCGGCGAAGCGGCGGCGGCAACCAGCGCGAGGCTCAGAAGATATTTTTTCATCGGTAGTCTCCGAACGAATCGAGTCACCCGTGGCGAGAAGCTAGGAATCGCGACAACGCCTGAAAATGGCGGAGGCGCATGCGAGCCATTCCAAATGTGGGTCGAGTTATGCTGTGTTTACCCGCGATGAACGCGCACAATTCAAATGCTTGGCGATCCGCTTAAGACGAAAGGCCAATACAGGCGCAGCGTGGGCTAACGCAGTCGTGAGTTTGTCGTGAAGTGCTATTTACCGCCGCGCTCGCGCTCAATGGCGCGCCAGCCGATGTCGCGGCGGCAGAATCCACCTGGCCAGTTTATTTTATCGACGGCGGCATAAGCCCGCTTTTGTGCCTCGCCGATGCTGTCGCCGATGCCACAAACATTGAGTACACGGCCGCCGATACTGAGGATTTTGCCGGCCTCGGCCTTGGTGCCGGCGTGGAAGATTTCGACATCCTCCAGCGCTGCCGCGTCGCCCAGGCCTTCGATCACCGAACCTTTTTCATAGACACCGGGATAACCATTCGCCGCCATCACCACGGTGAGCGCGGCGCGCGGATACCAGCGCAGGTCGAAATCCTTCAGCACGCCGTCGCGCGAGGCGATGAGCGCCGGCAGGAGATCCGACATCAGGCGCAGCATCATCACCTGGCATTCCGGGTCGCCGAACCGGCAATTATATTCGATCAGCTTCGGACCGGCCTCTGTGATCATCAGTCCGGCGAACAACACGCCTTTGAACGGCATCCCCATCGCCGCCATGGCGCGCACGGTCGGCATGATGATCTCGTCCATCGTGCGACGCGTCATCGCGTCGGTCATCACCGGCGCCGGCGAATAAGCGCCCATGCCGCCGGTGTTCGGTCCTTTGTCGCCGTCGCCGACGCGCTTGTGGTCCTGCGCGGACGCCAGCGCGATAGCTGTCGTACCGTCGCATAGCGCGAAGAACGAAGCTTCCTCGCCCACCATGAATTCCTCGACCACGACTTCGTGGCCCGCCTCGCCGAGCGAGCCGCCGAAAATCATGTCGATCGCGGCCAGCGCCTCGTCGAGTGTTTCGGCGACAACGACGCCTTTGCCGGCGGCTAACCCGTCCGCCTTCACCACGATCGGCGCGCCCATCTTGCCGGCGTAATCCTTGGCCGGCGCGGCGGCCTTGAAGCGCTCATAGGCCGCGGTCGGGATGCTGTTGGCGCGGCAAAGGTCCTTGGTGAAACCCTTGGAGCCTTCGAGCTGGGCGGCGAGCTTGTTGGGGCCGAACGCCTTGAAGCCGGCGGCCTCGAGTTCGTCGACGATGCCGGCGCACAAGGGCGCTTCCGGTCCGACCACCACGAAATCGATCTTATTGGTCTTGGCGCAGGCGATCACCGCGGCATGGTCGGTGAGATCGAGCGCGATACATTCGGCCTCATGCGCGATGCCGGCATTTCCGGGCGCACAGATCAGCCGCGCGGTGAGGGGACTGGCGGCAAGGGTCCAAGCCAGCGCGTGTTCGCGGCCGCCGGAGCCGAGGAGCAGGATGTTCATTCAGCACTGGCCAGGCTAAGGGGCGATGCCCATTTGATGTATCATGACGCCGAAAGCCGGCAAGAGAGTCGCTTCTATTTACGCACACGCAGATTTTGCCCGATGAACGAAGCCGCCCTCAATAACAACGTGGTGGAATGGACCGTCTCCGAGCTGTCGGCGGCGTTGAAGAAAACCGTCGAGTCTGAATACGGCTACGTGCGGGTGCGCGGCGAAATCTCGGGCTTCAAGGGAGCCGCGCCGTCCGGTCATTGCTACTTCCGGCTCAAAGACGACAAGGCCGTGCTGGAAGGCGTAATTTGGAAAATGACCGCCGCGCGCATGCGAGTGAAGCCGGAGGAAGGCCTCGACGTCGTCGTCACCGGGCGCCTCACCACTTACCCCGGCTCGTCGAAATACCAGATCGTCATCGAAACGCTCGAACTCGCCGGCATCGGCGCGCTGATGAAGCTGCTCGAGGAGCGCAAGAAGAAGCTCGCCGCCGAAGGCTTGTTCGACGAAGGGCGCAAGCAACTGTTGCCGTTCCTGCCCGAGGTGATCGGCGTGGTGACCTCGCCGACCGGCGCGGTGATCCGCGATATTCTGCATCGGCTGGCGGATCGGTTTCCGCGCCGCGTGCTGGTGTGGCCGGTACGGGTGCAGGGTGAAAGCTCGGCGGCGGAAGTCGCCAATGCCATCGCCGGGTTCAACGCGCTCAAGCCGGGCGGTCATATCCCGCGGCCAGATCTGATCATCGTCGCGCGCGGCGGCGGGTCGCTGGAGGATCTGCTGTCGTTTAGCGACGAGGCCGTGGTGCGAGCGGCAGCGGCCAGTGACATTGCGCTGATTTCCGCGGTCGGCCACGAGACGGATTTTACGCTGATCGATTTCGCCGCCGACTGGCGGGCGCCGACGCCCACCGCTGCCGCCGAGAAAGCGGTGCCGGTGCGCTCCGAACTGATGGGGCAAATCGCTGCCTTGATGAATCGCAAGCTGGCCTGCTGGCAGCGCGGCATCGAGCAGCGGCGCAAGGAACTGCGGCTGCTCGCTCGCACGTTGCCGACCGCCGAGAATCTGCTGGCGGCGCCGCGGCAGCGGCTGGATTCATGCGCCGAACGCCTGCCGCGCGCGCTGATCGCCAACGCACAAATTCATCACCGGCAATACGACCGCGCCGCGTCGCGGCTGTCGGTGCGCCTGCTGTTGCATCGGTTCGAGCGCTGTAAGGAGCAGACCGCGGCCTTCAGTGACCGCGCGCGCCGCGCGTTTGACACCGCGGTCGAGCGTCGCGCCGAACGGTTGCGTTCGGCCGGGCAATTGTTGACGGCCTATTCGTACCACGGCGTTCTCGACCGCGGCTTCGCGCTGGTCCGCAACGCCAAGGGCTATCCGCTGCGCTCGGCCGCGATGGTCTCAAGCAGCCAGCGTCTGCAAATCCAATTTTCGGACGGGACCATCGGCGCCACCGCGGACGCCGCCAGCGGAAAGGCGGCGGAGGCTGCCGCCACACCGGTTGCCAAGCCCCGCAAGCGCGGCGGCGAGCCGGGGGGCAACCAGGGCGCGCTGTTCTAGCGTTAGCGCGCGAACCACTCCGGTACGCGCTTGAAGGCGTCGTCGCGCGCGGCCTGATCTGTGCCGATATGGACGCGGCCGGCGACGTTCGGCGTATTGGCAATGCCGGTGCGTTCCTGGTGTGGGAGATTCTGCCGGTCGAAATCGTGATCGGCATTCGGATAAACCACCAGCGAGGCGGCGGCGCTGCGCCCGCGCGCCCCGGCGATCATTTGCTCGCAGGTCGTGGCCAGCGTCCAGTCGTCGGCGCGGCCGATCAGGATCAGCGTCGGCACGCGAGCGCTCCAAGCGGAGATGCGAGAGCGCTGGCAATTCGGATAGAGCACCGCGGCGGAACGGAAATCCGGCGTCTTGTCGTGACGGCTGCCGGTGCGGCGCACCGTCCACAGCGCGGTCGAACCGCCATGCGACCAGCCGAGCAGCGATACGCGGTCGGCGATCACAAATGGCTGGCTTTGCAGCCAATGCCGGGCGGCGACGGCGTCGGCGGTGCGCAGCCGCGAGGCCCGCACCGTGCGGTCGCGCAGGTGACACTGCGAGCCCAAGCCGCGCGAGGCGAAACTGTCCGGGAACAGCACTACGAAGCCTGCGGCCGCGAGCCGCTCGCCCCATTCCGCGTAGCGCAGTTCGATCTTGCCGTCGGTCCAGAGCAGTCCGTCGCAGGCGTGTAGCGCTACCACCGCGGGAAACGGGCCGGGCCCGGCCGGCCGGTAGAGCGTTGCCTTGAGCTTGGTTTCGCCGGAGGGAAATTCGACCTGGTCGGCGGCGCGCGCCGAAGCCGTCGCCGCGATCAGGGCCAATCCCGCAGCAATGAAAACGGCGAGCGCACGCATGGCGGGCATCCAGCAGGAGCCGCAGAATAACACGGGACCGTGTAAAACTGGCATCAATCCGGGGTTTCGCCGGCCGCCACAAATGTTTATGTTTCGGTGCGCCGCCCCACCGCCCGACGGAGGACCTTGTGCTCAACCGGTACGATCGCGCCTCCTCGATGAACGGCGAGGCCGAGGTCAAATATCTCGATGGCGATTTCCGTGTGGTGCGGCCGGGCGCCTTCGTGCGCTGCGCCATTACCGGCGTGGCAATCCCGCTGGAAGAGCTCAAATACTGGAGCGTCGAACGCCAGGAAGCCTATGCGACGCCCGACGCTGTGTTGCGTCGGCTGTCCGCCGGGTCAAAGGCTTAAGTCCGCGCTACCGGCGCGTTTTCCTCAGAATCAGATCGCGCAGCGCTGCTGCCTCGGCGACCGCGAGGCTGACCGGCAAGACCCGTGACCGCGAAACGAGCGCCGTCAGCCCTGGTTCGCCGCGCACGCGCGCCAGATCCTTTTCCGTGGTCAGCAACCCAAGCCCCTGGTGCTCGGCCTGCATCAGAAGCTCGGCGGCTTCTTCGTCGGTATAGCGGTGGTGATCGGGGAAAGCCTTGCGGACCGGCGCTGCAATGCCGGCGGCGTCTACGGTGGCAAAGAATTTTTCCGGGTCGCCGATGCCGGCAAAGGCCAGCACTTTTTGTCCCGCTAATGCGGCGACGGCCGCCGGGTCCGGTTCAAGCCGGCCGTGGAATACCGGCAAGCCCCGCGCGACCGCCTTGGCGACCAAGGCCGCGCTGCCGATCCGCTCGCCGATCACCAACAGCGCGTCGATGCGCTCCCACTGCACCGACAGCGGGGCGCGTAACGGTCCGGCGGGAAACACATGAGCGTTGCCGATACCGCGGCGGCCATCGACGACGGCAATGGTGAGGTCCTTGGCGAGCGAACCGTTTTGCATGCCATCGTCCATCACGACCACGGTGGCGCCGGCCGCCGCCGCTGCATTGGCGCCGGCGACGCGGTCGCGCGACACAATGGTCGACGCGGCGCGAGCCAGCAGCAGCGCCTCGTCGCCGACTTGCGCGGCATGGTGAAGTTGCAGGTCGACGTTTAGCGGTCCCACAATCTCTCCGCCGTAGCCGCGGCTGAGCAGCATTGGCTTGTGACCGGCATCGGCAAGCATGCGGGCAATGGCAATGGCGGTCGGGGTCTTGCCGCCGCCGCCGAGCGTGAAATTGCCGATGCAGATCACCGGCACCGGCGCGCGGGCGCCGTCGCGTTCCATGCGCGCCGCCGCGATCGCGCCGTATGCCGCCGACAACGGCGACAGCACGGCGGTCATCAATCCCGCTTCGCGCCACCAGAATGCCGGCTCACGCATGGGAGCCGCCCCGCGTGCCGAGTCGAAGCTGCATCAAATATGGTTCGAGCGCCGTTAGGGTGCGATCGAGCGCGCCGCTTTGCTGCTCGACCGTCGCCCGCGCGGCGTCGGCGGCCTGGGTGCGGCTTTCTGGATCGGCCAGCCAGCCGGCGACACGGCGCGCCAGACTGGCGGCGTCGTCGACCTGCTCGGCGCCCTGCGACTCATCGAGCGCGGCATAGATCTCGCGGAAATTTCCGACATGCGGTCCGTGCGCGACGACCGCGCCGAGCTTGGCGGCCTCGATCGGATTTTGGCCGCCGTGCCGCACCAGCGAGCCGCCGATGAACACGATCGGCGCCAGCCGGTAGAGCAGGCCAAGCTCGCCCATGGTGTCGGCGATATAGATGTCGGTTTCGTTGTCCGGCAATTCGCCGAGCGAGCGCAGCGCCGATGTCAGCCCGGCGCCGGCGGCGATCTCGGCAATGCCCGGACCGCGCACTGGATGGCGCGGCGCGACGATGGTCAGCAGATGTGGAAACCTGGCGCGCAGCATCCGGTGAGCTTGAATGACGATAGCTTCCTCGCCGGGATGGGTGGACGCCGCGGCAAACAGCGGGCGCTCGCCGATCATCGCCTTCAGCCGCCCCAAGCGCATCGGCCCGCACCGGCAGCGCCGGCACGTCCAGTTTGAGATTGCCGGTGGTGATGATGCGAGGCGCGCCCAGATCGCGAAAGCGGCTGGCGTCGTCAGGCGTGCGGGCGAGGCACAGATCGAAGCGCTCGAGCAGGCTGCATGATCGTGCGCGGAAAACGCCGCCAGCGCCGGAACGAGGATTCCGACAGCCGGCCGTTGACCAGGATCAATCGGAACGCCGCGCGTGGCGCTTTCGCAGGATGAGATTCGGCCACAGATCCGATTCTACCAGCAGCGCGAGATCGGGCTGCCAATGATCGAGGAACCGGCGCACATAGCGCGGCACGTCGAGTGGAATGAACTGGTGGATGACGTCGCGCGGCAGCCGCTGCTCCGCGAGCGCCGCCGACGTCACGGTTCCCGACGTCACCAAGCACGCTGACGTGCTGCGCACACAGCCGCTCGATCAGCGGGACCACGCTGGCGACTTCGCCGACGCTGGCGCCATGGACCCAGATCAGCGGCCCGACCGGGCGATCGACGGTCGGCTCGCCGCGCCGCTCAGAAAGCCGCCGCGCGATTCTCTTTGCCGCTGCCGCAGCCGGTGCGCGAACAGCAGCGGCGCGAAGGGCAGAAGCCGCCGCCGACAACAGCCGGTAGGCGCGCAGCAGTATCGGCAAGCGTTTAGCCACTGGCGGCTGGTCCTTGCGGTCGACCAGCGCATAGGCGCGCGCGGTCGCGCGCGTTGAGCCCGTCTTCGACCGCGCGGCGCTGCGGCCTCCAGCGTCTCGTCGTCGGCGTCGCGCGCGACGCTGATCGCGTCGCCGACGACCGATGGCGAGCGGCCGAACGGCAGATTGATCGCGCTGCGGTCCCAGTTGTTGAGCTCGATGCGCCGGCTGGTGGCGACGGCGACCGGATAGATCGGCCGGCCGGACACTTGCGCCAGCTTGACGATGCCGAGGCCGGCGATCGCGCGGCGACCTTGGGCACGTCGGCGGTCAGCGCCATGCTGTAGCCCTGTTCGCAGCGCGCCGAGCATTTCGCGGAAGGCGCGAAAGCCGCCCTTGCGGTGGAATTCGTGGCCGTGATCGCCCGAGCCGCGGATCGTGCCGACGCCGAGCCGTTCAGCGCGATGGCGTTGATCTCGCCGTCGCGGTGGCGCGAGATCAGTACCTTGGCGCGGAATGTCGGCTGCCGCGATGGAACGGCACCAGGCCGTGCTGGCCGTGCCACATGGCGATGATGACGGGCATGTCGCCGGCCAGCCGTTCGATAGATGTCGGGCGGCTCGATGGTGCGGCTGGTGTTGCGGGCGACTAGGCGCAGCAAAGCCGGCGAGCGACGGCGCCGACCGGTGACGTGACACGCAGCGGCTTGCGCGCCAGATGCGCTTCCACACCCGACATCGCATATCAGTTCGGTCCGTTCAACGCGGCGAAGACGAGCTTGCCGGATCGAGCAGGCGGTGAAGATGGACGATGAAGTAGCGCATGTGCGCGTTGTCGACGGTCTGCTGCGCCTTGGCCTTCCAGGCGGCATAGGCGCTGGCATAGTTCGGATACATGCCGACCAGGTCGAGCTTGTTCAGATCCCTGAATTGCGTACCGCCGGGCTCGGTGAGTTCACCGCCAAAGACAAGATGCAGAAGCTGACTGCCGGATTGTGTTTCGGACATTGTGTGAGAACCCTTTGGCAGGACAACCCGGCATCGGTTGAGTGTCAAACGATCAGACGAATTCGCTGCGGCGCTCGCGCACCAGATCGATCAGGATCCCGTGACGAGCCTGGCCGGCCGCGACAGCGCGCCATGGACCGGCTGGGGCTGATTGTAGCGCAGCGCGCGCCCGGTGAAATCGGTCAATGCGCCGCCGGCTTCGTGCACCAAAAGGTCGGCCGCCGCAAGGTCCCAGTCATGGCTGTTACGCGAGGCAAATGCGGCATCGAGCGCGCCCTCGGCGACTTTCGCGATCCGCAAGGCCAGCGAATGCACTTTTGGCTGCGGCAGCATTCGTGGATTCATCTGCGTCAGCCGCTTGAGGAAACTTTGCGGCCCGGCCAGCTTCGCGCCGTTGAGCGAGTCGCCGGCGCTGGCGCGAAGCCGCGCGCCATTGACGGTTGCGCCGCGTTCGCGGGTCGCCAGAAACATTTCGTCGGTCACGGGGGCATAGAGCGCGGCAAGCGAACGGGCGGCCGTCTTCGACCAGCGCGACCGAAATCGACCAGTCGGCGCGGCCGTCGAGATAGGCGCGGGTGCCGTCGATCGGATCGACCACCCAGATCGCGCCGGATTCGGTGCGCACGCAGGTCGTCCTCGGTTTCCTCCGACAGCCAACCGGCCTCCGGAACCAGCGCTGCAAGTTGCGTTGCAAGGAAATCATTGACCGCGATGTCGGCTTCGCTGACCGGCGACTGGTCGGCCTTTGGTCCAGCGCTTGAGCGGCCGTTTCGACGCGACGCAGAGCGATCTCGCCGGCCTCGCGCACGATGGCAGCGAGCCGGTCGCGCAGTGGTCCGCGATCATACGGTCACTGCCCGGCAACGGTGAGCCCCTCCACTCGCACGGTCGGCGCATTGATGCCGTAACGAAAGTCGAGGTCGTTGGCCGGCGTCAAGCTGGCGGAACATATCGAGCAGGTGTCCGGCGATGGTGACCTCGCTGACGGCATAAGTGCGTTTGCCGTTCTCGATCCAGAAGCCGGAGGCGCCGCGGCTGTAGTCGCCGGTGACGCCGTTGACGCCCGAGCCGATCAGGTCGGTGACGTAGAAACCGTCGGTGATGTCGGCGATGAGTTGCTCGGGCGTCTGCGTGCCGGCCGCGAGATGCAGATTGGTGGCGCCGGGCGAGGGCGTCGACGACACGCCGCGCTGGGCGTGGCCGGTGGTGACCAGGCCGAGTTCGCGCGCGGTGGCGCAATCGAGCAGCCAGGAGCGCAGCACGCCGTCCTCGACCAGCGCCAGCGGGCTGCCGGCGACGCCTTCGCCGTCGAACGGATGCGAGCGCAGGCCGCGCTTGCGCAATGGATCGTCGACGATGCGGATGCCTTTGCCGAACAGTTGCGCGCCCATCTTGTCCTTGAGGAAACTCGGTCTTGCGCGCGATCGAAGCGCCGTTCACGGCGCCGGCGAGATGCGACACCAGCGAATTGGCGACCGCGTGGATCGAACACCACCGGCACTTTGCGTGTGGTGACCTTGCGCGGGTTGAGCCGCTCGACTGCGCGCTCGCCTGCGGTGCGGCCGATCTTCTCCGGCGCTTCGAGGTCGGAGGCATGCAGCGCCGAGGAGAAATCGTAGTCGCGCTCCATGCCGGTGCCTTCGCCGGCGATCGCGGTCATCGAGCGACCGTGGCGCGAGCCGAGATAGGCGCCGCGGAAGCCGTGGCTGGTGACCAGCACCATGCCGCCGATGCCGGCCGAGGCCGACGCGCCGCCGGATTTGGTGACGCCCTTGACCGAGAGGCCGGCTGCTTCCGCTTCGCGCGCCATGGTTTCGAGCGGCCGCACCGATGGGCAGATCGCGGTCGATCAGGTCGAGATCGGGAAAATCGTGCGCCAGCAGGTTCTCGTCGGCGAGCCCGGCGAATTTATCGTCCGGCGCTGCGCGCGCCATCGCCACCGCGCGCTCCGCCAGCGCCGCGATGCCGTCGCGCGACATGTCGTTGGTGGAAACCACCGCCTGCGTGCGGCCGACCAGCACGCGCAGGCCGAGATCGTCGCCTTCGGCACGCTCGCTTTCCTCGACCGCGCCGTCGCGCACCTCGATCGACAGCGACATCGAGCGCACCGCGACCGCGTCGGCGGCATCGGCGCCGGCAGCGCGCGCGGCTTGCACGACCAGCCGTTCGGCGAGGTCGATGAGCGCGGTTTGATCGAACAAGGAGGGGGCGGCGGGACCGTGCATGGCTGCTTTCAAATGAGCGGGAGCTTTCAAATAGCCCCGATTTATCGTGCGATCAACCGCCGTTTCCGACATTTTGCATGGCGCTGGCAAGATCTCGTCAATCATGACTGGCAACGCGCCGTCAATCATGCGCGCTCGATGGGCTGCGCGGTACGAAAGTTTTAACCCCGAACATTAAGCGGATTCCGGCGCGAATTGTGCGATGCTCCGCCTGCGACCGGGCAATAAGTCCGGCGTGGGAGAGTTTGAGGCGTCAAATGACGAAGTGGCGGATGCCCCGCCGGGTCGAGCCGCGCGCTGCGGCTCGACCCGTTTGCCTTGCCGGTGCGTTTCGCGGCGAGCGACGCAGCTGCCGACGAGCGGTCGCGGCACGTCGAGCTGCATCGCGAGCGCGTGGTGATGCGGCGTGCCGTTCGCGGCATGCGCATGGCGCTCAATATGCCGGTCTCGGCCTTTCGCGGCGTCTCGATCCGCAACGTGCGGGGACGGCGGCCGCCGCGGTGACCGTCTCGAGCACCGCGATCCCGGCGCTGCGCCTGCCGCTGTTCGTGTCGGCCGAAGCCGATGAAGTCTCACGCCGCGTGGCGGACTGGGCGACGGTGCTCGGCGTGCCGCTGCTGGTCGACGAACGAGGACGGATGCGCCGAGCCGTTCGCGCGCATGGGCGGGGTGCCGTTCGCGTGCCCGTGCCCGCGCCGCCGCCGTCGCAGCGCGATCAAGGCGCGCCGGCCGTCGATCCTGATGCGCCGCGCGCGTGAAGCGGCTCACCTGCGAGCGATGCCGGTGCATCGCGGCGAGCGCGAGATCATCGCGCGGAATTGACCCGATACTGTTTGTTGTCATGCCCGCGCTTGTCGCGGCATCCCGCTTAGGAGCGCATTGCCTTCCTGGCGGGGATGGTCGGGTCAAGCCCGACCATGACAAGTGTCACTTGCACCGCTGCAGCTTCAGCGTGCCGCCTTGCGAGCGCCAGCTCGATGTGGTCGTCGTCGAGCTTGCGCAGCGTGTAGTTGACCTTGCCGCGTTGACCTGGCCGTTGCTGAACTCGTCGACGATTTGAATGAGCCGCCTTCCGCCGTCACCGACACGTTGCGGTAGGCCGGCACGCCGCCGTTGGTGTCGGTGCGCTCCTCGCCGCTGAAGGCGATGACGCGGACCTTGCGGCAATCGACTTGGCTCTTTGCCGCCGGTCTTGCTCTCGCCCCAGGTGCCGCTGACCGGATAGGACGCGGCGAAGGCCGGTGCAGCGAGGGTGGCAAAGGCGATGCGCGAGAATCGTTTTGCGCATGATGGGGAGAATCTCGCATGGCGTCGCCGAAGCGCAACCCCGCGCACCACGATATGCTTAATACAGTCGAATTCATTCAAATTCGCAGCGCTGCGACAATGCCGCAGCGTTAATCCGGTTTCCCGTATCCGCCGGCGGTCGGGGTCTGGATGATGACGGCTTCGCCGGCGTCGATCACGGTGTCGTCGCAGCCTTCAAGCCGCTCCATCGTGCCGTCCTTGCGGCGCGCCCAGTTCTCGCCGACCTGGCCCGGCTTCGCCGCCCGCCGAGCCCGAACGGCGGCACGCGGCGGTGGCCGGACAGGATCGTGCATTCCATCTTTTCGAGGAAGCGGATGGTGCGGCGGATGCCGTCGCCGGCGTGCCATTTGCCCTTGCCGCCGGAGCCTTTGCGGATGTGGAAGTCCTCCAGCACCACCGGATAGCGGAATTCCAGCACTTCCGGATCGGTGAGGCGCGTGTTGGTCATGTGGGTGTGCACGGCGTCGGTGCCGTTGAAGCCGGGGCCGGCCGGCGAACCGGAGCAGATCGTCTCGTAATACTGATATTTGGCGTTGCCGAAATTGAGGTTGTTCATGGTGCCCTGCGCGCAGGCGAGCGCGCCGAGCGCGCCGAACAGGCAGTTGGTCACCGCCTGCGAGGTCTCGACATTGCCGGCGACCACCGCGGCGGGATATTCCGGCGTCAGCATCGATTTCTTCGGGATCACGATGTTGATCGGCCGCAGGCAGCCGGCATTCATCGGGATGTCGTCGTCGACCATGACGCGGAAGACATAGAGCACCGCAGCGCGCGTCACCGGCTCGGGCGCGTTGAAATTGGTCGGCTGCTGCGGCGAGGTGCCGGTGAAATCGACGGTCGCCTCGCGCTTCTTCTTGTCGACGGTGATCTTGACCTTGATCACGGTGCCCTGGTCCATCTCGTAGGAGAATTCGCTGTCGTGCAGCCGGTCGATCACGCGCCGCACGCTTTCGGCGGCGTTGTCCTGCACGTGCTGCATGTAGGCCTGCACCACCGGCATGCGTGAACTGCGCCACCATCTTGCGCAGCTCCTGCGACGCCTTTTTCGTTGGCGGCGATCTGCGCCTTCATGTCGTTGACGTTCTGCACCGGATTGCGCGCCGGATATTTCGCGCCGAGCAGCGCGTCGTCAGCTCCTGTCTCGCGGAAGCGGCCGCGGTCGACCAGCTTGAAGTTGTCCATGTAGACGCCTTCCTGCTCGATGGTGGTCGCGTTCGGCGACATCGAGCCGGGCGAGATGCCGCCGACATCGGCGTGGTGGCCGCGCGAGGCGACCCAGAACAGGATCTTCTTCTGCGCGTCGTCGAACACCGGCGTGCAGACGGTGATGTCGGGCAGATGCGTGCCGCCGTTATAGGGCGCGTTGATGGCGTAGACGTCGCCGGGCGCGATCTTGCCTTTGTTGTCGCGGATGATGGTTTCGACCGAGCGGTCCATCGAGCCGAGATGCACCGGCATGTGCGGCGCGTTGGCGACCAGCGTGCCGTCATGCGCGAACACCGCGCAGGAGAAGTCGAGCCGCTCCTTGATGTTGACGGAATAGGCGGTGTTCTGCAGCGACACGCCCATCTGCTCGGCGATCGACATGAAGAGATTGTTGAACACCTCGAGCATCACCGGATCGGCCTGGGTGCCGATGGCGTGCGTCGCGCTTGAGCGTGTACGGCGCGCGACAGCACCAGGTGGTTCTTCGCCGTCAGCTCGGCCTGCCAGCCGTCCTCGACCACGATGGTCTGGTGCGGCTCGATGATGATGGCGGCGCCCTTGACCTTGTGGCCGGGCTTGAGCTGGTCGCGGGTATAAACATGCCGGCGTCGTGCCAGCGCGCCGTTGGAGAAGAACTTCGTGCGGCGCGCCGGCGCGGGCAGCTGGCTCGCGCGTCCGCGGCCGTTCCGGCTCGCTGAACTTGGCGCCGCCGCCGACCGCTTCGACCGACACGGCCTCGACCACGAGCTGCTTGCTCTGCGTCGATGAAGCCGAAGCGCGCCTTGTGCGCCTTCTCGAAGGCGCGCTGTCATCTCGGCGAGCGGTGCCGGCGTCGACCACCAGCGCGGTGTCGGTGCCGGCGTAGCGGATATGCGCGCGCACGTAGACGGTGATCTTGGCCGCCGGCACGCCTTGGCCGGCGACCTCGTCGCGCGTCTCATCGCCGAGCCGGCCGCCGATCTCGGCGATCGAATTGCCAGCGCGGCTTCGGCCGAACGGTTCCTCGATCGCCTGCTGGCGCGTGGCGCGGATGTCGGCGAGCCCCATGCCGTAGGCCGACAGCAGCGACGAGAACGGATGGATCAGCACGCGCGTCATGCCGAGCGCGTCGGCGACCAGGCAGGCGTGCTGGCCGCCGGCGCCGCCGAAGCAGTTGAGCGCGTAGCGGGTCACGTCGTAGCCGCGCTGCACCGAGATTTTCTTGATCGCGTTCGCCATGTTCTCGACCGCGATCCGGATGAAGCCGTCGGCGATCTCCTCGCCGACTTGCTCGCCGACTTGCTTGGCCAGATCGGCGAAACGCGTGCCTTCACCGCGTCCGCGTCGAGCGGCTGGTCCTGGTGCGGGTCCGAAAATCTTCGGGAAGAAATCCGGCATCAGCTTGCCGACCATCACGTTGGCATCGGTGACGGCGAGCGGCCCGCCGCGGCGGTAGCATTTCGGTCCCGGGATTGGCGCCGCGCTGAATCCGGCCCGACGCGGAAGCGCGCGCCGTCGAAATGCAGGATCGAGCCGCCGCCCGCCGCGACGGTGTGGATCAGCATCATCGGCGCGCGCATGCGCACGCCGGCGACTTCGGTCTCGAAGGCGCGCTCGTATTCGCCGTCGTAATGCGACACGTCGGTCGAGGTGCCGCCCATGTCGAAGCCGATCAGGCGGTCGAAGCCGGCCTCGTGGCCGGTCTGCGCCATGCCGACCACGCCGCCGGCGGGGCCCGACAGGATGGCGTCCTTGCCCTGGAACAGTTCGGCGGCGGTCAGCCCGCCCGACGACATCATGAACATCAAGCGCGCGTTTGAGTTCTTGCGCGTCGAGATCCTTGTCGACCTGCGCCACATAGCGCCGCAGGATCGGCGACAGATACGCATCGACCACCGTGGTGTCGCCGCGCCCGACCAGCTTGATCAGCGGCGACACCTCGTGGCTGACCGACACCTGCGCGAAATCCCATCTCGCGCGCCAGCGCCGCGACCTGCTGCTCATGCTCGGGATAGCGGTAGGCGTGCATGAAGACGATGGCGACCGCCTCGATGCCGTCGGCCTTGGCGCGCTGCAAGTTCGGCGCGCACCGCGTCGAGATCGGGCTCGCGCTCGACCGTGCCGTCGGCGCGCACGCGCTCGTCGACTTCGGCGACGCGCTCGTAACAGCATTTCCGGCTTGATGATGTGCTTGGCGAAAATCTTCGGCCGCGCCTGGTAGCCGATCTTGAGCGCGTCGCGGAAACCCTTGGTGATGACCAGCAGCGTGCGTTCGCCCTTGCGCTCCAGCAGCGCGTTGGTCGCGACCGTGGTGCCCATCTTCACCGCGCCGACGCGGCCGGGTGGGATCGGCTCGCCCGGCTTCAGGCCGAGCAGATCGCGGATGCCCTGCACCGCGGCATCGGCATAGGCTTCGGGGTTTTCCGACAGCAGCTTATGCGCCACCAGCGTGCCGTCGGGCCGCCGCCCGACCACGTCGGTGAAGGTGCCGCCGCGGTCGATCCAGAAATCCCAGGTCGTGCTGTGTTCGCCCGGCTTCACGCGTTTCTCCGCCTTTACCCGCCCTTGCCAGCCCGGCCCGCAGCGGGCGATGCTCTCTATCTTACAGGGGGTGGGCCGGTGACAATGCCCCGGCCCATGGGGAAGGCACAATATGACTTTGTTCTTGCGTGCGGCGGTGGGCGCGACGTTCGCTGTGGCAATGTCGGTAGCGGGCCACGCGCAGACGAGATGGGATCTGGCGACCAACTATGCAGACAGCGCCTTCCACACCAAGAACGTCATCCAATTCGCGGCCGACGTCGAAAAGGCAACCGGCGGCTCGTTAAAGATCACCGTTCATCCGGGCGGCGAGCTCATCAAGCACGCCGACATCAAGCCGGCTGTGCGCGATGGCAAAGTGGCGGCGGGAGAAATCCTGATTTCGCTCGCGGCCGAAGAGGCGCCGGTTTACGGCGTGGATTCCATTCCGTTCCTAGCCACCGGGTATGATGGCGCGCGCAAGCTTTATGACGCCCAGAAGCCTTTTCTCGAAAAGCAATTGGCGAAGGAAGGCTTGATCCTGTTGTTCTCGGTGCCGTGGCCGCCGCAGGGGATTTATGCCAAGCGCGAAATAAAGTCGGTCGACGATCTGAAGGGACTGAAATTTCGAACCTATAACGTGATGATCAAGCGAATCGCAGAACTGGCTGGCGCGCAGCCGACCCAAATCGAGGTGCCTGATCTGCCGTCCGCATTCGCGTCGGGGCGCGTCGATGTGATGATAACGTCGGCCTCGAGCGGCGTGCAGTCAAAGGCCGAGCAATATCTGACACATTACATTGACACGCAGGCTTGGCTGCCGCGCAACATGGTATTCGTCAACAAGGCGGCGTTCGACAAGCTGACGCCCGCTGAACAGAAAGCGATAGGAGAGGCCGCTCAATCCGCGGAAACGCGCGGCTGGGAATTGTCGGCCGAGGAAATGACCGTCAAGACCAAGGCGCTCAAGGAAGCCGGCATCATCGTGGTGCCGCCGAGCGATGCGCTGAAATCGGGCCTTGCAAAAATCGGCGATACCATCGCGCGCGAATGGGCCGCATCGGCCGGTGCCGACGGTGAAGCGATGCTCGCCGCGTACCGGAAATAAATCCATGCGAATATTTCTCGATCGGTTGTACCTCTACGCCGGCTACGCGGCCGGCGTCATGCTGGTCATGGTGTTCGGCATCATGATGTACATGTCAGTCGGCCGCCAGTTCGGGCTCAACATTCCGGCAGGCGACGACTTTGCTTCCTGGTTCATGTGCGCGATGTCGTTCCTCGGCCTCGCGCACACCTTCAAGAAAGGCGAGATCATTCGCGTCGGTATCTTGCTCGAGCAGCTCAGCGGCAGGAAACGCTGGGCGGTGGAAGTTGTGGCACTCTCCATCGCAACCGCATTCACGCTGTATTTCACTTATTACGCCACCGCAATGACTTACGACTCCTGGCGCTTCAAAGACATGGCGCAGGGCGTAGTAGCGGTGCCTCTGTGGATTCCCCAGCTCGGCTTTTGCGGCGGCCTGATCATTCTCGCGATCGCGCTGATCGATGAAATGGTCCACGTCCTCAAGGGCAACAAGCCGACTTACGAGAAGGAGCCGCCGACAACGCCGGATGAATTCGTCGAACGCGTAGCCTCGGGTGGAGCCGGCTGATGGTTCACGATCTCGGCCTGGTCAATCTGTCGCTCGTATTGCTCACGCTGCTGATCGTCATTCTCGGCAGCGGGGTATGGATCGCGGTCGGCCTGGGCCTGGTCGGTCTTGTCGCGATGGCGCTGACGACGCCGGTGCCGATCGGCAATGTGCTGGCGACGTCGGTGTGGAGCGCCAGCGCATCCTGGACGCTCGCTGCGCTGCCGCTGTTCATCTGGATGGGCGAGATTCTGTTTCGCACGCGGTTGTCGGAGGAAATGTTCCGCGGCCTGTCGCCGTGGCTGCAATGGCTGCCCGGCCGGCTCGTCCATGTGAACGTGATCGGCTGCGGTATCTTCGCCGCGGTGTCGGGTTCCTCGGCCGCCACTTGCGCGACGATCGGCAAGATCGCGCTGCCCGAGCTCGACAAGCGCGGCTACGACAAGAATCTCAGCCTGGGCTCGCTGGCGGGCTCCGGAACGCTCGGACTGCTGATCCCGCCGTCGATCCCGATGGTGGTCTATGCCGTCACTGCCAACGTCTCGGTGCTGCAGGTTTTTCTTGGCGGCTTCCTGCCGGGCTTTCTGGTGATGGCCCTGTATTCCGGTTACATCATCGCCTGGTCGCTGCTCAATCCGAGCAAGATTCCGCCGCGCGATCCGCCGATGTCGTTCGTGCGCAAGCTCCAGGAATTCGACCAAGCTTATTCCCTGCTTGCTGCTGATCCTGGCGGTGTTCCTGTCACTGGTGCTGGGCTTTGCCACCGCGACCGAGTGCGCCGCCTGGGGCGTCGCCGGCGCGCTGCTGCTAGCGTGGTGGAGCGGCACGCTCAATTGGAAAAGCTTTTCCGAGAGCGTCATGAGCGCGACGCGGCTCACTTGCATGATCATGCTGATTTTGGCCGGCGCCGCGTATTGCACGGCGGCGATGGCTTACACCGGCATTCCCGCCGCGCTGGCCGAATGGGTGAAGGGGCAGCACCTCACGCCCGGCATGCTCGCGCTCTACCTCTCCATCATGTACATCATCCTCGGCTGCCTGATCGACGGTATCTCGATGATCGTGCTGACGATGGTCATTGTGTTGCCGATGATCAAGCAGGCCGGGCTCGATCTGGTCTGGTTCGGTGTCTATCTCGTCATCCACGTCGAGATGGCGCAGATCACGCCGCCGGTCGGCTTCAATTTGTTCGTCTTGCAGAACATGAGCGGCCGCGACACGTTCACAGTGGCAAAAGCAGCGTTTCCATTCTTCTTGTTGCTAATCGTCGCCGTTTTCATCATTACCGAGTTTCCGCAAATCGTGCTGGTGCTGCCGCGACTGGCGTTTCCGCAAGGCTAAAGGGGCGATTGATCGGCGTCCCCGTTCCGTTAAGCTGATCGTCAATGCCTGTGAGTTGCGCACGTCAAACCAAGAGGCGTCAGATGAAAAAACATGGTTCGTTGTTATTAGCTGCGCTCGCGGTCGCCGCGCTGGCGGCCCAGCCGGCCTCCGCCCAGACCAAATGGAATTTGCCGGCGGCCTATCCCGCCGACAATCCGCACAGCGAAAACCTGGCGTTGTTCGCCAAGGACGTCGCCGATGCGACTGGCGGCAAGCTGCAAATCACCGTTCACCCCGCGGCGTCGCTGTTCAAGGCGCCTGATATCAAGCGCGCGGTGCAGACCGGCCAGGCGCAAGTCGGCGAGGTGCTGATCTCGATCCACGAAAACGAGGATCCGATCTTCGGCATCGACGTCATCCCGTTCTTGGCGACCAGCTTCCCGGAAGCCAAGAAGCTGTGGGATGTCTCCAAGCCGGCCGTGGAAAAAAAGCTCGCGGCTCAAGGGCTGATCGTGCTGTTCGCGGTTCCGTGGGCGCCGCAGGGCATCTACGCCAAAAAGGACATCAATTCGATCGAAGACATGAAAGGCCTCAAGTGGCGCGCCTATAACGTCGGCACCGCCCGTATTGGTGAACTGGCGGGCGCGCAGAGCGTCACGGTGCAAGCAGCGGAATTGCCGCAGGCGCTGGCGACCGGCGTCGTCAATTCCTTCATCTCGTCCGGCGCGACTGGCTACGACAGCAAAGTGTGGGAGTCGCTCGACCACTTCTATGACACCAAGGCGTGGATCCCGAAGAACATCACCTTCGTCAACAAGGCGGCATTCGATGCGCTCGATAAGCCGACGCAGGACGCCGTGATGAAGGCGGCGGCAACGGCGGAGACCCGCGGCTGGAAGATGTGGCAGGACAAGAACCAGTGGTATCTTGACCAGCTCAAGGCCAAGGGCATGAAGGTGTTGCAGCCCAGTGCCGAACTTGCATCGGGCTTCAAGAAGATCGGCGACCAACTCACCGCCGACTGGACCAAGAAGGCCGGTGCTGAGGGCGAAGCGGTGATCGCGGCCTACAAGAAATAATTTGGCCGCAGTTTGGATTGAATCGGGCGCCCTTCGCGGCGCCCGATTTGCGTATTATTTCGGCCGCGGGCGCTTCACGCGCATGCGTTGGCCGACCACGACGGTGATAACAACCGCCGCGGCGAAGGCCAGTGTTTCCGGCTCGAACTTCTCGCCATTGACCGGGATTGACAGCGCCACAATGATGAAAGGCTGCAGCAGCATCACTTGGCCGGCACGGGCCACGCCCGCCATTGCCATCGCGGCGTTGAAGACAAAGAATCCGAGATACATGCTGACGCAGGACACATAGGCGAGGCCGGCCCATGCGGAGACCGGCGCCTGCGCAATATTGTGGGGCCATAGCAGCAGCGTGACTGGAACCGTCAGCGGCAGGAACATGACGACCTGCCATGAGATCACTTCCCAGCCCGGCATCTTGGCGCTGAGTTGCCCGGAAAAAGTATAGCCCAACGCGCCGGCGATGACGGCGCCGATCAGAAACAGGTCGCCGGGGCTGATCGTGACGCCCTCGTTGTGACGCACGACGAAGGCGACCACGACCAGGCTGCCGGCGGCGCTGGCGAGCCAGAAGCCGAGGCTTGGCCGCTCGCGCAACAGCAGCGCTGCCGCGGCCATGGTGGCGAGCGGCACGATCCCGAGCACCACACCGCTGTGCGAGGCGGGCACGGTGGTCAACGCGAAAGCGATCAGAATGGGATAGCCGACGATCGTGCAAAGGCCGGCGGCGAACAGTTCGACAAAAATCTTTCGCGACGGCCAAGGCCGCTGCAATGCCAGGAGCACGGCAAGGCCTAGGCAGCCCGCCACAACGGCGCGCGCGGCCGAGACGAACAGCGGATCGAAGAACGCCACAGCAAGCCACGTCGCCGGCAGCGTCGCGCCGAACAGGAAAGCGCCGGCGACGGCGAGCGCCAGGCCAAGTTTGATTTGGAAGGACATCATGCGAAGCGCGGACCGTATCGCCTGGCCGGTGCCGCTACCAGTCAAAGCAATTCATGAGAGCCATGATTTTGCGTGGCGCAAAATTGGCGGGGCGCCCGGCGGGTTCTCCGCCGGACGCCCCTTGATCGTATCAGCCGACCTGTAAGCCGGGTTCTGTACGGCACGTGGCAACGCGCCACGCACGCGACGGCCATTCCTCTGGTGCGCCGGTTGCCCGGCGCATCAAGCAACCTACCCGAATGACTGGTCCGGACGGACCTGGAGCTTGCGCCCCGCGTCATTCCTATTCGGTCTTGCTCCCGGTGAGGTTTGCCATGCCGCCGGTGTTGCCACCGACGCGGTGCGCTCTTACCGCACCTTTTCACCCTTACCTGCCGTTTCCGGCGGGCGGTTCGTTCTCTGTGGCACTGTCTCTGGGCTTTGACACCCGCCGGACGTTATCCGGCACCGTTCGTCCATGGAGCCCGGACTTTCCTCCCCGGCCACCTTTCGGTGATTGCCGGAGCGGCCGTCCGGCCGACTGACGGGATAGACATGGCCGCGTGCACGGCTGGCGTCAAGCACGGCAAGGCGAGCGCCGAAACGGCTGCGGTTCGCGGTTAACGGCTAGCTCAGCGGCGTCGGACGGGTTTCCATCAGTGCGCGGAAGGTCAGCAGCGTCGAGGCGTCGGCGATGCCGTCGACCTTGGCCTGGCGGAAATGCCGCTGAAACGCGGTGACGACTTCGCGGGTCTGCTCGTCGTAGCGGCCGGTGTCATTGATGCCGTAGCCATAGGCCTGCATCGCGCGCTGGAATTTGAGCACACTGTCGTTCCAGTCACCCGGCTTGAAACCGTCGCCTTCGAGCGTCAACGGCGCCGGGCGCACCCAGTGCCCGACATTGGACTCGCTCAGCAGTTCCCAGGGGAATTTTTCGCCGGGATCCTGCTTACGCCCGGGCGCGACGTCGGAATGCGCCAGCACGCGGTCGTTCGCGACCTGCCGACGCCGCGTCAGGATCGAGCGGCACAGCGAGATCACCGCGGCGGTCTGGCGCAGCGGGAAGTCCGGATAGCCGAATTCATGACCGGGGTTCACGATTTCAATGCCGATCGAACGCGAATTGATATCGGTTTCCCCGCTCCAGAACGAAACACCGGCGTGCCAGGCGCGCAGGTTCTCTGGCACCAGTTGCACGATGCGGCCGTCCTCGAACACCACGTAATGCGACGACACTTTGCTGTCGGCCGTCGTCAGCCGTTCGAGCGCCGCGGAGCCGCTCTCCATGCCGGTGTAGTGCAGCACGACCATGTCGGGCGGCGCGCCGTCCTTGCGCTCGTCGAAATTCGGCGAAGGCACGATATCGGCGACGATGAAACTGTCAGCGGTGAAAGTCGCCATGGTGGAGCGTTTAACATCAAAAAGCTGCCCAGGCGCAACTGCCTGGGCCGCATTTTTTACCGCTTGAAGTGCCGGTTACTTGACGCTGGCCGGCGGCGGCGAGGTTGGCGACGAACGCGGTCCGTTAAGCCCGTTCAGGCCAGCCGGGGCACCCATGCCGGTGGTGGTGCGCGGCGGTTGGTAACGCGTGAAGTTCTGCGCCTGCTTGAGATCTTCCTTGCTCATGGCGACCTTGAGCTTGTCCGGCGCGCCGTTATTGCCGGCCACGACCTCAAAGGAGTTTGGCGGCAGCGCAACCTCCTTGGAGCCGACGCCGAGAATGCCGCCGACGCTGATGACGAAAGCTTCGATCTTGCCGCTCTTGTCGAACAAGATGTCGCTGACGTCGCCGATTTTCTGGTCGTCGCCACCGATGACATCGGTGCCCTTGAATTTCGAGGCCAGCCATTGATCCGGCTGCTGCGACGAAATGATGCTGCCACTGGCGGCAGGCGCCGAGGCCGAGTTCACGGATGGGGCGGGTGCCGGTGTGCTGTGGGTCGCCGCGGGCGGTGACATCGGGGACTGCGCCACCGCGCCCGATAGGGCGAGCGAGCTCAGCGCGGCGCCAAGCATGAGTTTTTTCAACATGAAAGCCTCCTGGCTGTTGGTTTCAGGCGCCCCACGGCCCGTATGGATTAACGTATCGGTGCGCCCCGCCGTTCCGATGGAACCTGTGCGCAAAGGCGAATTGTGGGTTCCAGGCTGATTGAGGCGATCCGCGGCGGCAAGAAATCCTTAAGTTTAAGAGGGGTTTAATGGCGAACGGGCGGTGCTTCGGGTGGGGCGCCGGCCAAATTGATTCAATTGCCGATCCATTGATGCCCGACATATCGCATGACATCCCACGATTTCTCATTGCGGATTGCGGGTGAGCCAGGCACCCGCCACATTCCCGTGCTCGCCGGCCGCGTCGTCGCATTGCTCGACCCGCAGCCGAACCGCCTCTACATCGACGCTACGTTCGGCGCTGGCGGTTATGCTCGAGCCTTGCTCGCGGCGGGCAGCCGCGTGATCGGCATTGATCGCGACCAGTCGGCGATCGCGAACGGCATGGCGCTGGTCGAGGCCGCCCAGGGCCGGCTGGAGCTTGTCGAGGACCAATTCTCCAATCTCGAGGACGCTGCCGGCGTCGAGCGCGCCGACGGCGTGGTGTTCGATCTCGGCGTCTCATCGATGCAGCTCGACCAGCCGGCGCGCGGCTTCTCGTTCCGACAGGACGGCCCGCTCGACATGAGGATGGGCGGCGAGGGCCCGAGCGTGGCCGACTTGGTCGCAGCGGCAAGCGAGCGAGATCTTACCTCCATCATTTCAACATTGGGCGAGGAGCGCTTCGCGCGCGGCGTCGCCCGCGCCATCGCCAAGGCGCGCGCGCAAACCGCGATTACGACGACCATGCAACTGGCGAACATCGTGAGCTCGGTCGTGCGCAGCAAGCCGAACGAAATTCATCCGGCCACCCGCACGTTCCAGGCGCTGCGCATCTTCATCAATGACGAGCTTGGCGAACTGGTCGAAGCCTTGGCGGCTGCCGAGCGCGTGCTCAAATCTGGCGGCCGACTTGTCGTCGTCTCGTTCCATTCGCTGGAAGACCGCATCGTCAAATCGTTCCTCAACGAGCGCAGCAATACCAGCGCCGGCTCGCGCCACGCGCCGGAAGTCAAACGGCCGCAGCCGACCTTCACCGTTTTGACCAAGCGTCCGGCGATCGCCGACGGCACGGAAATCGTACAAAATCCGCGCGCGCGTTCCGCCAAGTTGCGCGCTGCGCAGCGCACCGAGGCGGCGGCCCGCCAGACGATGCCTGATCTGTTGCCCAACCTGCCGTCGCTCGCCGACGCCATGAAGGGCGGCTGATCATGCGCCTTCTTAACCTTGTGGTGATCGGCGCGCTGATCCTGGCGGCGTCCTTTGTCTACAAGATCAAGTTCGATTCCACGCTGCAGGCCGAGCGGCTGGCGCGGCTGCGCGGCGAGCTGCGTCACGAGCGCGACGCGATTGCCGCGTTGCGCGCCGAATGGGCACGGCTCGACAATCCCGCCCGCCTGCAGGCGCTGGCGCAACGCCACCTTCCGTTGCAGCCGATCGAAGCCCATCAGTTCGACGACTTCTCGCGGCTGCCGGAGCGCCCGCCGGCCATCGTGCAGCCACCCGCCGCTGACCCGATCGGCGCCATGATCGAGCCATCGGAAGCCACTGGCAGCATTGGGGCCGCGCAGTGACAGAAGTCGAAACCCGAGCCGTCAAGCCATCCGAAAGCCGCTGGCAGCGCACCTGGCGCTCACTGCTCTACGGCCACAATGTCAACCGCTCGGTCAAAGCCCGCGCCCGGCTCGGCCTTGCCATCCTCGCCTTCGCGGCGATCTATTCGGTCATCGCATTGCGGCTTGTGATGTTCGCGGCGGTCAGTGATCCGCATGGCGGCCGCCGCACCGTTGGGCAAGACGCGGTGGCGACCGCGCGGCCCGACATCCTCGACCGCAACGGCCGCTTGCTGGCGACCGATCTCAAGTCGCCGTCGCTGTTCGCCGAGCCGCGCAAGCTGATCGATGTCGATGAGGCAGCGGAATTGCTGACCGCGGAATTGCCGGATCTCGACGCGCCGGAATTGCGCGAGCGACTTGGCTCGAAACGCGGCTTCGTCTGGCTCAAGCGCGAGATCACGCAACAGCAGCAGAAAGAGATTCATCACCTCGGCATTCCCGGGGTCGGCTTCCTCACCGAGAACAAGCGCGTCTATCCGAACGGCCCGGTGGTGTCTCACGTAATCGGCCACGTGAATATCGACAACCAGGGCATCGCCGGCATGGAGAAGTGGCTCGACGGGCAGGGGCTCGCTGCGCTGCACATGGCCGGGCTCGCCACCGACCGGCTGCAGAAACCGGTCGAGCTGTCGGTCGATCTGCGCGTGCAATATGCGATGCGCGAGGAGCTCGCCAAGGCGCGCGAGAAATTCCACGCCAAGGCGGCGGCCGGCATCGTCTCCGACGTGCGCACCGGCGAGATCGTCGCGATGGTGTCGGAGCCCGACTACGATCCGAACAATCCGCGCGAGGCCAACGACCCGACCCGGATCAACCGCCTGACCACCGGCGTCTATGAGATGGGCTCGACCTTCAAGGCGCTGACGCTGGCGATGGCGCTCGACAGCGGCAAGGCCAATCTCAAGACCATGTATGACGCTCGCATGCCGCTGCGGTTCGGCAAGTTCGACATCCACGACACCCATTCGCTCGGCCGCTTCATCACCATGAGCGAGGTCTTCACGTTCTCATCGAATATCGGCGCGGCGCGTATCGCATTGTCGATGGGCGTCGACGCACACAAGGCGTTCCTGAAAAAGATGGGCCAGCTCGACCGGCTGCGCACCGAATTGCCGGAGAGCGCCGAGCCGATCGTGCCTAAGCACTGGGGTGAGTTGAACACCATTACCATCGCATTCGGCCATGGGCTTTCGGTCGCCCCGTTGCAGGCGGTGATGGCGATCGATGCGGTGGTCAATGGCGGCAAGCTGATCCCGCCGACTTTCCTCAAGCGCAGTCCGGAAGAGGCGGCGGCAGTGGCGAAACAGGTCATCAAGCCGGAAACCAGCGAGAAAATGCGTTATCTGATGCGGCTGAATGCCGAGATCGGCACCGCGAAAATGGCCGATGTGAAGGGCTATTACGTCGGCGGCAAGACCGGCACCTCGGAGAAGGTGGTCAATGGCCGCTATTCAAAAAAACAGGTTCTCAATAGCTTCACCGCCATCCTTCCGGCTGATAACCCGCGCTATCTTGTGCTGATCATGCTCGACGAACCGCAGGCGCTGCCGGAGACGCACGGCTTCATCACCTCCGGCTGGAACGCGGTGCCGACCGGCGGCGCCGTCATCGCGCGCATCGCGCCGCTGCTTGGCATCACCCCGCGCTTCGATCTGCCGCCGGCCGATCAGCTCATGATGGCGAGCGCGAAGGGGTCGCAGTGACGCTCGGCGGCCTTTTCCCGGAGGACAAGGTCGACCCGCGCTTTGCGGATATCGCGGTCGCCGGGATCGCCGCCGACAGCCGCAAGGCGGCGCCCGGTTTCCTGTTTTTTGCGATCTCCGGCGCCAAGGCGGACGGTGCGCATTTCGCGCAGGCCGCGGTCAAGGCCGGCGCGGTCGCGGTCGCCACCGAGCGGTCGCTCGACATTCCGGGCGTTGCGTTCATTCAAGTCAAAAATGTGCGGCGCGCACTCGCACTCGCCGCAGCGAAATTTCATCCGCGCCAACCCGCGACGATCGCGGCAGTGACCGGAACCAGCGGCAAGACCTCGGTCGCGGCCTTCACGCGGCAGATCTGGAAGTCGCTCGGGCAGCAGGCGGCGAGCATCGGCACCATCGGCGTGGTGTCGCCGAATGAGGAAACCTACGGCTCGCTGACGACGCCCGACCCAATCGAATTGCATCGCACGCTGGACCGGCTGGCCGGCGAGGGCGTCACGCATCTGGCGCTGGAAGCATCCTCGCACGGGCTCGACCAGCACCGGCTTGACGGCGTGCGGGTCTCGGCCGGCGCCTTCACCAACCTGTCGCGCGACCATATGGACTATCACCCGACCATCGAAGCCTATCTCGCCGCCAAGCTACGGTTGTTCGAGGCGCTGGTGGTGCCGGGCGGCACCGCCGTCGTGAGCGCCGATAATGATTATGCGCGCCAGGTGGTCGATGCCGCGAAAAAGCGCGGCTTAAAAGTGATGACGGTCGGCGAAAGGGGCGAGGGGATCAAGTTGACCGGAGGCAAAGTCGAAGGCTTTGCGCAGGCTATCGCGCTGACGCACGCAGGTAAAAATTACTCGGTGAAGCTGCCGCTGGTCGGCGCATTCCAGGTCGAGAATGCGATGGTCGCAGCCGGACTGGCGATTGCGACCGGCAGCGAGCCAGCGCGGGTGTTCGCTGCGCTGGAAAAGTTGACCGGCGCCAAGGGCCGGCTCGAACTGGTCGGCAACAAAAACGATGCGCCGATTTTCGTCGACTACGCCCACAAGCCGGACGCGCTGTCGAAGGCGCTCGAAGCCTTGCGGCCTTACGCCAAGGCACGGCTGATCGCGGTATTCGGCTGCGGCGGCGACCGCGACAAAGGCAAACGGCCATTGATGGGCAAGATCGCGATCGAAAAGGCCGACAAGGTGGTCGTCACCGACGACAATCCGCGCAGCGAAAATCCCGCCACCATCCGCGCGGAAATCCTCGCCGCCGCGCCGGGCGCGACCGAGATCGGCGACCGCGCCACGGCGATCCGCGCCTCGATTGCAGATCTCAAGAGCGGCGACGTGTTGTTGATCGCCGGCAAAGGCCATGAAAGCGGGCAGATCGTCGGCGATAAGGTGCTGCCGTTCTCCGATCACGACGCGGTCGCCGCGGCGTTGCGGGGGAGCGCGGCGTGAGTGCGCTGTGGACCACCGACGCGATGGCGTCGGCGATGCGCGCGGATAAATCGGGCGCGCTGCCCGCCGACATCAGCGGTATTTCCATCGATAGCCGCACCATCGCCAAAGGCGAGGCTTTCTTCGCGCTGGCAGATGTCCGCGACGGCCATGAATTCGTTACCGCCGCGTTGCAGGCCGGCGGGGGCCTTGCAGTGATTGCGCATAACAAGCGTGCGCAATTCGCCGCCGACGCGCCGCTGCTGATCGTGCCGGACGTGTTGGAGGGCTTGCGCAATCTGGCGCTGGCCTCGCGAGAGCGGTCCACTGCAAAAATAATCGCGGTCACCGGCTCGGTCGGCAAGACCGGCACCAAGGAGGCGTTGCGGCTGGCGCTATCACCCGATGGCAAGACGCACGCTTCGGTCGCCTCCTATAACAATCACTGGGGCGTGCCACTGTCGCTGGCGCGCTGCCCGGTGAGCGCGCACTACGCGATCTTCGAGATCGGCATGAACCATGCCGGCGAGATCACGCCGCTGACCAAACTGGTGCGTCCGCAGATCGCCATCGTCACCACCATCGAGCCGGTGCATCTGGAATATTTCGGCTCGCTGGAAAAAATCGCGGACGCCAAGGCGGAGATTTTCGCCGGCATAGAGCCTGACGGCACGGCGATTCTTAACCGGGACAATGCGCAATATGACCGGTTGGCGCGTGCCGCGCAGGCGGCCGGTGTCGCGCGCGTCATTAGTTTCGGCGAGCACGCCAAGGCCGATGCGCGGCTGTTGAAACTCTCGCTGCATCCGGAATTCTCGACCGTGCAGGCGAACATCCTTGGCGACGAGGTGACCTACAAACTTGGCGCGCCCGGCCGCCACTTGGTGCTCAATTCGCTCGCTGTGCTGGCGGCGGCGTCGCTGGCCGGCGCCGATCTTGCGCTGGCGGCGCTGGCGCTCAACAAACTGGAGCCGGCCGCGGGACGCGGCACCCGCATGATCTTGTCGGTCCCGCCCGGCAAGGCGCTGCTGATCGACGAGAGTTACAACGCCAACCCGGCCTCGATGCGCGCGGCGATCGCGCTGCTCGGCCAGGCTGAAACCGGCGGCCGCGGACGTCGCATTGCCGTTCTTGGCGACATGCTGGAATTGGGCGCGCAAGGCGAGGCATTGCACCGCGCGCTGGCTGATCCGCTCAAGACTGCGGCGGTCGACCTGGTTTTTTGTAGTGGACCGCAGATGCGCGCGCTCTGGGAGGCCCTTCCATCCGAGCGCCGGGGCGGCTATGCCGGAAGCGCGGCCGAGCTTGAGGCTGGCGTGCTCGATGCAGTTCGCGCTGGTGACGCCATCATGGTCAAGGGCTCGCTGGGCTCGAAAATGGCGCCGATCGTCAAGGCGCTGCTGCGGCAGTTTCCGCGCGCTGCGCCGGAATCCGCAGGCTGAGACTGGGCTGAGGCTGAAGGTGTCGACCGATGTTCTACTGGTTGATCGAGCTGTCCGACAAAGTCTCGTTCTTCAACGTTTTTCGCTACATCACGTTTCGCACCGGGGGTGCCATCGTCACCGCTTTGGTGTTCGTGTTTTTATTCGGCGGCCCGTTCATCGACATGTTGCGGCTGCGCCAGGGCAAGGGCCAGCCGATCCGCACCGATGGCCCGCAATCGCACCTCGTTACCAAGATCGGCACGCCGACCATGGGCGGGCTGATGATCTTGTCGGGGTTGCTGGTGTCGACGGTGCTATGGGCGAACCCGGCCAATCCTTACGTTTGGATCGTGCTCGGCGTCACCATGGCGTTCGGCCTGATCGGCTTTTACGACGATTATCTTAAAGTGACGAAGCAGAGCAATACCGGCTTTGCCGGCCGTACCCGGCTGGCCGCCGAGGCGCTGGTCGCCATCGTTGCCTGCATGGCGTTGTCGCATCTCGGCCGCGGCGCGATCGCGACGTCGCTGGTGTTTCCGTTTTTCAAGGAACTGGTTTTTAATCTCGGCTGGTTCTTCGTGGTGGTCGGCGCCTTCGTCATTGTCGGCGCTGGCAATGCGGTCAACCTCACCGACGGGCTCGACGGCCTCGCCATCGTGCCGGTGATGATCGCGTCGGCGAGCTTCGGCCTGATTTCCTACCTCGCCGGCAACGCGGTGTTCTCCGAATATCTGCAAATCCATTATGTCGCCGGCACCGGCGAACTCGCGGTGCTGTGCGGCGCGCTGATCGGCGCCAGCCTCGGATTTTTGTGGTTCAACGCGCCGCCGGCCTCGATCTTCATGGGCGACACCGGCTCGCTGGCGCTCGGCGGCATGCTGGGCTCGGTCGCGGTCGCCACCAAGCATGAGATCGTGCTGGCCGTGATCGGCGGGCTGTTCGTGCTCGAGGCGGTGTCGGTGATCGTACAGGTGGTGTCGTTCAAGTTGACCGGCAAGCGGGTATTCCGGATGGCGCCGATCCACCATCACTACGAGCAACTCGGCTGGACCGAGCCGCAGATCGTCATCCGGTTCTGGATTGTCGCGGTAGTGCTGGCGCTGGCGGGGCTGGCGACACTCAAGCTGCGATGATCCAAGTTTTATGATCCCGGTCCACATTTTCGCGGGTCAGACGGTTGCGCTCTTTGGCCTCGGCGGCTCGGGGCTCGCGAGCGCCAAAGCGCTGGTCGCAGGCGGTGCGGCGGTCGTCGCATTCGACGACGACGCGCAAAAACTGGCCGACGCGCAAGCCGCCGGCATTACCACCGCCGATCTGCGCGAGCTCGACTGGTCGAACATCGCCGCGCTGGTGCTGGCGCCCGGCGTTCCGCTGACGCATCCGAAGCCGCACTGGAGCGTCACTCTGGCGCACCAGCATTCGGTCGAGATCATCGGCGACATCGAATTGTTTTGCCTTGAGCGCGCTATGACGTCGCCCGGCTCGCCGCTCATCGCCATTACCGGCACCAATGGCAAGTCGACCACCACTGCGCTGATCACGCACATCCTCCGCAGCGCCGGGGTCGACGCGCAAATGGGTGGCAATATCGGCGTGCCGATCTTGTCGCTCGAACCGTTCGGGCCGAATCGCTGCTATGTGATCGAGGTGTCGTCGTACCAGATCGACCTCGCGCATTCGCTGTCGCCGACCGTCGGCATCTTGCTCAATATTTCCGAAGATCATCTCGACCGCCACGGCAGCCTGGAGAATTACGCGGCGCTCAAGGCGTTGCTGCCTGCCAAGATCGAAGCAGGCGGCACTGCGGTGATCGGCGTTGACGACCGCTACAGCCGGCTCGCCGCCGAGCGCATTTCGCGCGCCGGCCGCAACGTGGTGCGCATTTCCGTCACCAAAAAACTGCCCGACGGCATCTACGCCGAAGGCACCCGCATCGTGCAGGCGTCGGGCGGCAAGGGCGTGCCGATCGCGCAGCTGGCCGGCGTCGGTTCGCTGCGCGGCGCGCACAACGCGCAGAACGCCGCCGCGGCGATTGCCGCGACGCTGGCGCTCGGGCTCGACATCCCGGCGATTCAGAAAGGCCTGGCGACGTTTCCCGGCCTGGCGCATCGCATGGAAGAGATCGGCCGCAAGGGTAAAGTGCTGTTCGTCAACGACTCTAAGGCGACTAATGCGGATTCCGCCGCCCGCGCGCTGGCGAGCTTCAACGATATTTTCTGGATCGCCGGCGGCAAGCCGAAGACGGGTGGCATCACGGCGCTCGCCGAATATTTCCCGCGCATCCGCAAGGCCTACCTGATCGGCGAGGCTGCCGAGGAGTTTGCCGCCACTCTCGAAGGCAAGGTGCCATACGTGATCGCGGAGAAACTCTCCCGCGCGCTCGACCTCGCTGCCGCCGACGCGGAGAATTCCGACCTCAAGGAGCCGGTGGTGCTGTTGTCGCCGGCCTGCGCCTCGTTCGACCAGTATCGCAATTTCGAGGTGCGCGGCGATGCTTTCCGCGATCTGGTGCTGGCGATGCCCGGGTTTATGCCGCGCCCCCAGCGTTAATGCTTCGTAAACCGGCAGGCGTCAGTTTCCCCATCTGGGGACTTCATGGTTTCGCGCGCGGAACGCACGCCTTTCGGCGAATGGTGGTGGACGGTCGACCGGCTGACGCTCGCCGCGATCGGTGCGCTGATGCTGGCCGGCATCGTGCTCTCGCTCGCCGCCTCGCCGCCTGTCGCCGGCCGCATTGGCCTTGAGCCGTTTTATTTCGTCAACCGTCACATTTTTTTCGTGCTGGCTTCGGTGCCGGTGATGCTGGCGGTGTCATTCCTCAGCCCGCGCCAGATTCGCCGGCTGTCGCTCATCGTGTTCGCGCTCAGCCTGGTGATGGTGGCGGCGACACCGTATTTCGGGCCGGAGATCAAGGGCGCGCGGCGATGGCTGGTGTTGTTCGGCATGAACATCCAGCCGTCGGAATTTTTAAAGCCAGCGTTCGTCATCATCGTGTCCTGGCTGTTCGGTGAATTGGCGCGGCGGCCGGAAATGCCGGCCAACGCCATCGCGCTCGGCTTGCTGTTATTGGTGGTGGCGCTGCTCGTGATTCAGCCGGACTTTGGGCAAACACTTCTGATCGCGTTGGTGTGGAGCGCGCTGTTCTTCATGGCCGGCATGCGCGTGGTCTGGGTTTTCGGCCTGGCGGTAGCCGCCAGCGCCGGCCTGATGGGCGCCTATTACACGGTCCCGCACGTCGCCGGCCGCATCAAGCGCTTCCTCAATCCGGCTTCCGGGGACACGTTCAATATCGATATCGCCACCGAGAGCTTCATGCGCGGCGGCTGGTTCGGCCAAGGCCCGGGCGAGGGCACCGTCAAACGCCTGCTGCCGGAAAGTCATACCGATTTCGTGTTCGCGGTGGCGGCGGAGGAATTTGGCGTCGCGCTTTGTCTCGTGCTGGTCGCGCTGTTCGCCTTCATCGTCATTCGCGCGCTGACCCGCGCGATGCGCAATGACGATCTGTTCACGCGTTTCGCGGCATCCGGCCTCGCGATTCTGTTCGGCGCGCAATCCGCGATCAATCTGTCGGTCAATCTGCACCTCATCCCGGCCAAAGGGATGACGCTGCCGTTCATTTCCTACGGCGGCTCTTCGATGATCTCGCTCGCTTACGGCGTCGGCATGTTGCTCGCCCTGACGCGTGAGCAACGGCAGACCTCGATGATCGCGCCCGGCAGCCTTGAAACGGTGGGGAGCGCGGCGTGACGGACTCGACCGGCGCGCCGCTCGTGCTGGTCGCCGCAGGGGGAACAGGCGGACATCTTTTCCCGGCGGAGGCTTTGGCAGTCGCACTGCGCAAACGTGGCGCCCGTGTGGCGCTGGCGACGGATGCCCGCGCCGCGCATTACGGCGGCGAATTTCCAGCGGGCTCCGTCCACATCATTCCGAGCGCCACCTTGCGTGGCAGCAGCCCGCTTGCCTATGCGTACACGCTGTTCACGTTGACCTACGGCCTCGCCAAGGCCTGGTTCATCCTCAGGCGGATGCGGCCCGCGGTGGTGGTCGGGTTCGGCGGCTATCCGACGGTGCCGCCGGTGTTCGCCGCGGCGATGCGCGGCATTCCGACGGTGCTGCACGAGCAGAACGGCGTGATGGGCCGCGCCAATACATTGCTGGCGGCGCGCGTCACGGCGATCGCGTCGGGCTTCGCCGACGTCAAGATGGCCGATGCCTACAAGGCCAAGACCACGTTCACCGGCAATCCGGTGCGGCCGAATGTCATTTCGGCCGCGGTTCGGATTTATGCGCCACCCGAGGCGGGCGGTCCGCTGTACGTGCTGGTGTTCGGTGGCAGCCAGGGCGCCCGCGTGATGTCGGACGTCGTGCCCGACGCGCTCGAGCGGCTGGCGCCGGAGCTGCGCCAGCGCCTCGTGGTGGTGCAGCAGGCGCGCGGCGAGGATCTGGCCACGGTGCGGGATGATTACGCGCGCAGCGGCATCAAGGCCGAGATCGCGGCATTCTTCAGCGACCTGCCGGAGCGGATCGCGCGCAGCCATATCGTCATCTCGCGCTCTGGCGCGTCGACCGTGGCCGAACTGGCAGCGATCGGCCGGCCCGCCATATTGGTGCCGCTTCCGCATGCGCTGGATCAGGACCAGCTTGCCAATGCAAGCGTGCTGGAAAAAGCTGGCGGGGCGATCATGATGGAGCAGGCCGCGTTTACGCCGGAGCGCGTGGCGTCGGAGTTGACTGCGTTGCTGTCGGACCCAGCGCGACTGGCTCGGATGGCCGCGGCTGCGAAATCTGCCGGCACGCTTGACGCGGCCGATCGGCTCGCCGACATGGTAGTGAAGATTGCGGGCTGAAGGGGCCGTTCATGAAACTACCGCGTGATATCGGGCCGGTGCATTTCGTCGGCATCGGCGGGATCGGCATGAGCGGCATCGCCGAGGTGCTGGCCAATCTCGGCTACACCGTGACCGGGTCCGACGTCGCCGACAGCGCCAACGTCAAGCGGCTGCGCGACAAGGGCATCAAGGTCGCGATCGGTCACAAGGCCGACAACATCGATCATTCGGACGTCATCGTGGTGTCGTCGGCGATCAAGCCGGACAATCCGGAGCTGGTGGCGGCGCGCGCGCAGCGCCTGCCGGTAGTGCGCCGCGCCGAGATGCTGGCGGAGTTGATGCGGCTGAAAAGTTGCGTCGCCATCGCCGGCACGCACGGCAAAACGACGACTACCTCGATGGTGGCGACGCTGCTCGACGCTGGCGGCTTCGATCCCACCGTGATCAACGGCGGCATCATCAACGCCTATGGCACCAATGCGCGGTTAGGGGCCGGCGATTGGATGGTGGTCGAAGCGGACGAGTCCGACGGCACATTTCTCAAGCTGCCGGCCGACATCGCTATCGTCACCAATGTCGATGCCGAGCATCTCGACCACTTCAAAACATTCCAGGCGGCGCAGGACGCCTTCGTCGATTTCGTCAGCAACGTGCCATTCTACGGCTTCGCCGTCATGTGCACCGACCATCCGATCGTGCAGCGGCTGGTCGGCCGCATCACCGACCATCGCATCATCACCTACGGCGAAAACGCGCAGGCCGATGTGCGGCTTACCGATCTCAACAATGCCGGCGGCAAGTCGCGGTTCACCGTGCGATTTCGCGACCGCGACGGCAAGGAAGTCCATGCCATCGACAAGCTCGAATTGCCGATGCCGGGCCGCCACAACGCGCTCAACGCGACTTCGGCGGTGGCCGTCGCGCATGAACTGAAGATTCCCGACGACAAGATCCGCGCGGCGCTGGCGAAGTTCGGCGGCGTCAAACGCCGCTTCACCAAAGTCGGCGACTGGAACGGCGCCACAATTATAGATGACTACGGCCATCACCCGGTCGAAATCGCCGCCGTGCTTAAGGCAGCGCGGGAATCGACCAAGGGGCAGGTGATTGCGGTGGTGCAGCCGCACCGCTATACGCGGCTCAAGACTCTGTTCGAGCCGTTCTCGACCTGCTTCAATGACGCCGATGCGGTGATCGTTGCCGAGGTCTACCCGGCCGGCGAATCGCCGATCGAAGGCGCTGACCGCGATCATCTGGTAGCGGCAATGCGCGCGCGCGGTCATCGCCAGGTGATCCCGCTCGAAGGCGCTGATAAGCTTGCCGGCATCGTGAAGGGTCTCGCCAAATCTGGCGACTATGTCGTGCTGCTCGGCGCCGGCAACATCACGCAATGGGCTTACGCGCTGCCGGGCGAACTCAAGGCTCTGTGAGCGCGATGGGTTTTCCCGACATCGTCGGTACGCTGAAGGCGGAAATGCCCAAACTGCGCGGCCGCCTGCTGGCCAACCAGTCGCTGTCGGACCTGACCTGGTTTCGCGTCGGCGGGCCGGCGCAGGCTTTCTTCATGCCGGATAGCGAGGACGACCTCGCGTATTTCCTGAGCCTCTGTCCGGCCGATACGCCGCTGACGGTCGTGGGTCTCGGCTCTAACCTGATCGTGCGCGACGGCGGCGTGCCGGGTGTCGTGGTCCGGCTTGGCCGCGGCTTCAACGAGATCACGGTCGATGGCGCGCGTGTCCATGCCGGAGCCGCGGTGCCCGACGTCAAGGTGGCACGCGCAGCCTCGGACGCCGGCATCGCCGGGCTTTCGTTCTTTCGCGGCGTGCCGGGCGCGATCGGCGGCGCGCTGCGCATGAATGCCGGCGCCTATGGCGGCGAGACCAAGGACGTTCTGGTTTACGCCAACGGCGTGACGCGCGATGGCGATTTCGTCACCTTCAGCAATGCGGAGATGGGTTTCGCGTACCGCCATAGCGGCGTTCCCGACGACGTCATTCTTACGTCGGCGCTGTTTGAGGGAAAGCCCGGCGACCGCGCGGTCATCAGCGCCGAGATGGACAAGATCACCGAAGCGCGCGAGGCGACCCAGCCGATCAAGAGCCGCACCGGCGGATCGACCTTCAAGAATCCGCCGGGCAAAAAAGCGTGGGAATTGATCGACGCCGCCGGGTGCCGTGGATTGATCGTCGGTGGCGCGCAGGTGTCGGAATTGCACTGTAATTTCCTCATCAATCTCGGCGACGCCACCGCGAACGATATCGAAACGCTCGGCGAAACGGTGCGTCAGCGCGTCAAGGCGAAGTCGGGCGTCGAGCTGGAATGGGAAATTAAGAGAATTGGGGTAAGCGCTTAGTCATGGCGAAACACGTCGCAGTACTCATGGGCGGCTGGTCGGCGGAGCGCGAAGTCTCGCTCAACTCCGGTAAGGCCTGCGCGGACGCGGCCGAGAAAGCCGGCTACCGCGTCACCCGGGTCGACGTCGACCGCGAGATCGCTGCGACGCTGCGCAAGCTCAAGCCCGACGTCGCGCTCAACGTATTGCACGGCCGGCCCGGCGAAGACGGCACGCTGCAAGGCATGCTGGAAATTCTCGGCATTCCCTACACACATTCCGGAGTGCTGGCGTCTTCAGTCGCCATGCAAAAAGATATGGCGAAGTCGCTGCTCGCCGCCGCCGGCGTTCCGGTCCCGGAAGGCATGGTGGTGTCGCGGCTCGAAGCGGCGAAGAAACATGTGCTGCCACCGCCTTATGTCATTAAGCCGATCGCGGAAGGCTCCAGCGTCGGCGTCTTCATCGTGCAGGAGGATCACGCCCACCCGCCGCAGGAGCTCAACCGGCCGGACTGGGCCTACGGCGAGCTGGTGCTGGCGGAGAAATACATCCCCGGCAAGGAATTGACTTCCGCGGTGATGGGCGATCAGGCGCTAGGCGTCATCGAGATCGTCCCGGCGGTCAAATTCTACGACTACGAGGCCAAATACGCTCCTGGCGGCTCAAAACACCTGCTGCCCGCCCCAATTTTACCAATTGTTTACCAAGAGGCCCGAAGACTGACGCTGGCGGCCCATCGTGCTTTGGGGTGCCGGGGAGTCACGCGTGCGGACTTCCGCTACGACGACGGCCTCGAGGGGACAACGGGACTTGTCTGCCTGGAGGTGAATACCCAACCGGGCATGACGCAAACCTCGCTCGTGCCAGAGCTTGCCGCTCACGCCGGCATAACGTTTGAAGAGCTGGTGCGATGGATGGTCGAGGACGCCTCGCTCAATCGCTGAAGCCGATGTCCGGAAGAACCGCGTTCGATGCCGCTCCTGCGGCGCCGGCGCGTTTTATCCGAATTCGGCGTTCGGCGCGGCGCTGGCTGACACCGCTCCTTGAGCTTGAACCGCCACAGGGCATTGGCGCGCTCGCGGTCGGCATATTGCTCGCCGCCAGTTCCGCCTACGGCGTCGTGCGCGGCGGCCATATCGAGGACCTGACCGCCAGCATGCAAAACATCTGCGACCGTGCCGCCAATAGCGCCGGCATGCAGATTTCCTCGATTGCGTTGTCGGGCGAAGCGCAATTGAGCCGTGAGGACATATTGACGCTGGCTGGCGTTTCCGGCCGCTCGTCTTTGTTCTGCCTCGACGCCGCCGCGGCGCGCGACAAGCTCAAGACCAGCCCGTGGATCGCCGACGCCACCGTGCTCAAGCTTTATCCCGGCCGCCTGCAGATCGAGCTCAAGGAGCGCAGCGCCTCGGCGCTGTGGCAGAACGCCGGGCTGGTTTCCGTGATCGCCGCCGACGGCACCGTGCTCGAGCCGTTTGCCGGTGCGCAGCTTCGCCGCGCTGCCGCTGGTGGTCGGCGAGGGCGCGCAGGTCAAGGCGCAAGACTTCCTCGCGATGGTCGGCCGTTATCCGGCGCTGCGCGACACCGTCGAAGCCGCGGTGCTGGTCGCCGACCGGCGCTGGAATCTGCGGCTCAAGAGCGGCATCGATGTCCGGCTGCCGGAAAACAATGTCGAGGCTGCGCTGCAGACTTTGGTGCAGCTCGACCGCGACAAGAAGCTTTTGTCGCGCGACATCGCGATGATCGATCTGCGGCTATCCGATCGCGTCACCGTGCGGCTGTCCGACCCTGCCGCGCAGGCGCGCGAGGAGGCGGTCAAAGAGATGATGAAGAAAGAGAAGGCCAGGAAGAAAGGCACGGACACATGACCGTGCTGCATCTTCGGCCTCACGCCGAAAATGAAACCGGTGTCGCCGCGCCGCTCCGCCGCGGTCGCCGCGCTCGATATCGGCACCAGCAAAGTGGTCTGCATGATCGCGCGGCTCGAGCCGCAGCCCGCCGCAGGACGTGCTGCGCCGCCGGTCGCACGGCGTGCGGGTGCTCGGTTTCTCCCACATGGCGGCGCGCGGCATGAAGGCCGGCTCCGTCATCGATCTGGTCGCGGCCGAGCAGACGGTGCGCCAGGCGATCGACATCGCCGAGCGCCAGGCCGGCGTGCAGCTTGAATCCGTCGTGGTGTCGCTGTCGGGCGGGCGGATTGGCAGCGAGCAGTTCAAGGCCGGCATCGATTTGTCCGGCGGCAGCGTCGGTGACGGCGACATCGCCCGGGTGCTGGCCGCCGCCTGCCGTCATTCGGTGCGCGACGGCCGCGCCGTGCTGCATTCGTTGCCGATCGGTTATGCGCTGGACGCCGCCGCCGGCATTCGCAATCCGCGAGGCATGGTCGGGCGCCGGTTCGGCGTCGACATGCACATGGTCACCGCCGAAGTCGCCACCGCCCGCAATTTGATGCTCACGGTCGAGCGCAGCCATCTGTCGGTCGAGGCGATGGTGGCGTCGCCCTACGTGGCCGGGCTTGCAGTGCTGGCCGACGACGAGGCCGACCTCGGCGCCGCCACCATCGATATGGGGGCGGGAACCACCACAATGGCGGTGTTTTCCGGCGGGCGGTTCGTCCATGCCGATGGATTTGCCCTCGGAGGGGGTCACGTCACCATGGACCTTGCCCGAGGTCTTAACGCCCGGATCGCTGACGCTGAGCGAATCAAAACGTTTTATGGCACTGTTTTGTCAGGTGGATCGGATGACCGCGACATGATCAGCGTACCTCCGGTTGGGGACGACGATCGCGAGCCGCCGCAATTTGTCTCCCGGGAAACTCTCATGCGCATCATCAAACCGCGCGTTGAGGAGATTCTGGAGATGGTGCGCGACCGGCTTGCTTCCTCGCCGTTCGCCGCAGAGCCGCGTGCGCGTGTGGTGTTGACCGGCGGCGGCAGCCAACTCGCAGGGCTCGTCGATCTCGCCGCGCGTATTCTCAATCGGCCGGTCCGGATCGGACGCCCGCTGGGCGTCGCCGGATTGCCCGAAGCGGCTAAAGGTCCGGCCTTCGCGGCCGCGGCCGGTTTGCTGGTGTACCCCCAGGCAGCGCATCTCGAACACTTCGAACCGCGGCGAACGCGGCAACTGATGACAGGAACCGGCGGTTATATGGCGAGGGTTGGACAATGGCTTCGCGAAAGTTTCTGACCCTGTATCCCGAAACCCATGTCGCACCGGTGGCGGACCGGCGCGATTCCAGTTGCGATTCCCTGGTGTGCGGCCAGTTGCGCACGCCGACCGTGAAATCATAGAGGCAACCCAATGAGCATCAATCTGAAAATCCCGGACATTCGTGAAATGAAACCCCGAATTACCGTGTTCGGGGTCGGCGGCGCCGGCGGCAACGCGGTCAACAACATGATCACGGCCGGACTGCAGGGCGTCGACTTCGTCGTCGCCAATACCGACGCCCAGGCGCTGACCATGTTCGAAGGCCGAGCGCATCGTGCAGATGGGCACGCAGGTAACCGAAGGTCTCGGCGCCGGCTCGCAGCCCGAGGTCGGCCGCGCTGCCGCCGAGGAGACGATCGACGAGATACGCGATCACCTGACCGGCGCGCACATGGTGTTCGTCACCGCCGGCATGGGCGGCGGCACCGGCACCGGCGCAGCGCCGATCATCGCCAAGGTCGCCAAGCGAGCTTGGCCTCCTTACCGTCGGCGTGGTCACCAAGCCGTTCCAGTTCGAAGGCGCGCGCCGCATGCGTTTTGCGGAAGCCGGCATCAGCGAGCTGCAAAAGGTCGTCGACACGCTGCTGATCATCCCGAACCAGAACCTGTTCCGGGTCGCCAACGAAAAGACCACATTTGCCGACGCTTTCGCGATGGCCGACCAGGTGCTGTATTCGGGCGTCGCCTGCATCACCGACCTGATGGTCAAGGAAGGCCTGATCAATCTCGACTTCGCCGACGTGCGCGCGGTGATGAAGGAGATGGGCAAGGCGATGATGGGTACCGGCGAAGCGTCCGGCGAGAAGCGGGCGCTGACCGCCGCCGAAGCGGCGATCGCCAATCCGCTGATCGACGACGCCTCGATGAAGGGCGCGCGCGGCCTGTTGATCTCGATCACCGGCGGCAAGGATCTCACGCTATACGAGGTCGACGAAGCCGCGACCCGCATCCGCGAGGAAGTCGATCAGGACGCCAATATCATCGTCGGCGCCACCTTCGACGAAAGCCTGGAAGGCATCATCCGCGTCTCGGTGGTGGCGACCGGCATCGACCAGCCGGCGATCGCAGCGCGGCGCCTGCGCCAGAAAGCCGCGCTCGCCGAGCTGACCAGCAAAGTGCGCGGCGAGACCAAGCGCATCGCCGAACGCATCGAGCGCGCGGCGCCGCGCCGTCGCCACCAACATTGGCGACGCTGCGCACGCGGCGGTTGCCGCGGCGATCTTGCCGCCGACGGTGCGCGACGACGTGTCGATCCGTCCGATGCCGATGAAGCCGTCGCTGTTCGAACCGCCGGCGGAATATCCCGCCATGGTCGAGGCCCAGCGCCCGGCGGAATTCATTCCGCCGGCTGCCGAACGCACGATTGTGCGTACGCCGCGCATGCCGCGCATCGACGAGTTGCCGATTCCGGCACAGAACGAAATGCGGGCACAGGACGGCGAGCTTCCGGAAGATCATCCGGAAAAACAACGCCTGTCGCTGATGCAGCGTTTGGCCGCGGTCGGGCTCGGCCGTCGCGAGGAAGCCGCCGCCGCCACCGGCGCCGCAAACCGTCCGTCCGGCCATGCCGCAGGTCAAACGGCCGCAGCGGCCGTCCGCGCGGGCAGCCGGAGGGCAGACCTGCCGATCCGGTGTCGGAATATGCCCGCCGTGCCGGGCCGCAGGGTCTCGACCCGCACGGCCGTTCGGCTGCTGTGCATAACCCCGGCGAGGACGATCAACTCGACATCCCGGCTTTCCTGCGCCGGCAGGCGAACTGATCAGGACTGTTTCGTTAACCGCGGGCGCGGCGACCGGATTAACCGGTTGCTGCGCCCGCAACGTTTTTGCGGAGTCGGCAGGTAAAACGCTGTTTTCTTGCTGTTTTCGCTGACCCCCGAGTCGGGTCGCGGTTCCCATGGCCATCGCGGGCGCAGTACCGCCCATCGGTTCGGCCTGAGCTGTAACCGGGAAGCCCAGGAAATATGGCAGAAAAGGTAACAGTCGGTAAGAAAGCGTGAGTTGGAGAACGCCGGAACCCTGCCTAAGTTGGCGGTCTTACAGGGGCTTTTCGGTTCCGCAGTCGTGGACGTTCTCGTCACGGTCTTTGAGAGTACGGCTCGAACAGGCCGAAGTTGGGGCCGCATGGCTCGAAGTCGCGAGTGTGCGGTGGGGTATCAGGGGTAATGATGACGGGCGGCAGGCAAACCACACTGCGCGACCAAACTGCCGTGTTCGGCATCGGCGTTCATTCCGGCCTTTCAACAACTCTGACGCTTGCATCCCGCCGATGCCGACACCGGCATCATTTTTCTTCGCGCCGCCACCGCCGATCATCCTGAGCGCGAAATCCGCGCCGATGCTCGCGCCGTCACCGCCACTGAATTTGCCACCGTGCTGGGCGACAGCTTTGGCCCGCTCTGCTCGACCGCCGAGCATGTGCTCTCCGCGCTGCGCGGGCTCGGCATCGACAATGTCGTCGTCGAGATGGACGGTCCGGAAGTGCCGATCATGCGACGGCAGCGCCGCGGCGTTCGTCGACCGCGATCGATCAAGGCCGGCATCACGACGCTGCACGCGCCGCGCCGCTACATCCGAAGTGCTCAAGCCGGTGCGCGTCGTGCAAGACCGCGCGGTCGGCGAACTGCGTCCTTATGCGCATGGCTTCCGCGTCGAAGCCGAGATCGAGTTCGACAATCCGCTGATCGGCCGTCAGTCGCTGGCGCTCGATGTTTCGACCCGAACTCATTCCGCCGCGAACTCGCCAATGCCCGCACCTTCGGTTTCATGCGCGACGTCGCCAAATTGTGGAGCGCCGGTTACGCGCTCGGCGCATCGTTCGAGAACACCCTCGTCATCACCGAAGACCGCGTGCTCAATCCGGACGGGCTGCGCTATCCGGACGAATTCGTGCGCCACAAGGTGCTCGATGCGGTCGGCGATCTGGCGTTGGCCGGAGCGCCGCTGCTCGGATGCCTACCGTACGGTCCGTGGCGGCCATCGGCTCAATTACGCGGTGCTCTCGGCCTTGATGGCCGATCCCGCCGCCTGGCCATGGTGGAAGCCGAGCCCGCGCGCCGCTCGCGCGGCCAAGCCGATCTCGCCGCCGGCTTGTCGGCGCCGCCTATGGCCCGGAAGTTTCGTAAATCAGGCCTTTTTAACGCTTTAGCCGCCATAATCCGGGCCGAATGTCCGGCTTAATCGTTTGTCGGCGCCAGGCAATTTCGATTTAATCACTGCGGATACCGGGGTGCAGTCACCCGCCGCGCGAGGGGAAGCGGTCCGAACCGGCATGATTTCGTCGCCTACTAGATTCAATAGCAACGGCTGGCGCATGCGCGTCTGCGCGGCGCTGGCGCTCGTGTTCATCGCCGGCGCGATGCCGGCCTGCAGCATGTTCGACAAGGACGAAGTCCTCCCGGATGAGGCGGCCGACAAGCTTTACAACGAGGGCCTGTATCTCCTGAACGAGAAGACATGACCCCAAGCGCGCCGCCAAGAAATTCGAAGAGGTCGACCGCCAGCATCCTTATTCGGAATGGGCGCGCAAATCGCTGGTGATGTCGTCGTTACGCCTACTATCAGGCCGGCTCCTACGAAGACGCCATCAGCGCCGGCAAGCGCTACGTCACGCTGCATCCCGGCAGCCCGGACGCCGCCTACGCGCAATATCTGATCGGCTCGTCCTATTTCGACGAAATTCCCGATATCAGCCGCGACCAGGCCCGCACCGAGAAGGCGCTGGCCGCGCTCGATGAGGTGTCGCGGAAATATCCCGACCAGCGAATATGCCACCAGCGCCAAGCAGAAGATCGACGTGGCGCGCGACCAGCTGGCCGGCAAGGAAATGGCGGTCGGCCGCTATTACATGGAACGCAAGGATTTCACCGGCGCCATCAACCGCTTCAAGGTCGTGGTGACGCAGTACCAGACCACCCGCCACGTCGAAGAAGCGCTGATGCGGCTGACCGAGGCCTACATGGCGCTCGGCATCGTCAACGAGGCGCAGACCGCCGCCGCCGTGCTCGGGCCACAATTTCCCGGACAGCCCGTGGTACACGCGACGCCTATAACCTGGTGAAGACCGGCGGGCGGGAACCGGTCGAAAACGAAGGCTCCTGGATGAGCAAGGCCTTCAAGAAGGTCGGCCTGGGCTGAAACTCCTCTGCGATTCTTGTGAAAACCGCGTCTCCAGCGGTTACCGGATCATCCGCTTTCGCGGATGATGACGCCTGAGGACAATCATGCTCTCCCGGCTCTCCATTCGCGACATCGTCCTGATTGATCGGCTCGACATCGATTTTGCCGAAGGCCTTGCCGTGCTGACCGGCGAGACCGGCGCCGGCAAGTCGATTCTGCTCGACAGTCTTCGCGCTGGCGCTCGGCGCGCGCGGCGACGCTCGCTGGTGCGGCAAGGCATCGAGCAGGGCCAGGTGATCGCGGCCTTCGACCTCGGTCCGAAGCACCCGGCTCGAAAACTGCTCAAGGCCGCCGACATCGAAGCCAGCGACGAGTTGATCCTGCGCCGCGTGCAATTCGCCGATGGGCGCACCCGCGCTTTCGTCAACGATCAGCCGGTCAGCGTGCAGACCCTGAAAAGCCTCGGCGAAGCGCTAGTGGAGATTCACGGCCAGCATGACGATCGCGCGCTGGTCGACGCGGCGACGCATCGCCGGCTGCTCGACGCCTTCGCCGCGCTGGAAACCGACGCCGGCAAGGTCGAGACGCTGTGGGAGGCGCGCCGCGAGGCCGCCGCCGCCGCCGAAACGCATCGCGCCGAGGTCGAGCGCGCCAAGCGCGAGGCCGACTGGCTGCGCCACGCGGTCGAAGAGCTCAACAAATTGGCGCCGCAAACCGGCGAGGAAACTGCGCTGGCCGATCGCCGCGCCATGATGATGCAAAGCGAGAAGGTCGCCGAGGATTTGCGCGACGCGCACGAGACGCTGACGGGAACGAATTCCAGCGTGCCGGCGCTGTCCGGCGTGATCCGCCGGCTGGAGCGCCGCGTGCCGCAGGCGCCGCAACTGGTCGAGCCGGCGGTGAAGTCGCTCGACCTCGCGCTCAACGCGCTGGAAGAAGCCCGCACGCATCTCGAAGCCGCGCTACGCGTCGCCGATTACGATCCCGCCGAGCTCGAGCGCATCGAGGAGCGGCTGTTCGCGTTGCGCGCCGCCGGCCGCAAATATATTGGCGCCGGTCGATGAGCTCGCCGCGCTGGCGCAGAAGTATAACGCCGACGTCGCGCTGATCGACGCCGGCGCGGAGAAGCTGAAGGCGCTGGAAGCCGCCGTCACCAAGGCCGATGCTGATTTCCGTGCCGCCGCCGCGGCGCTGTCGAAGGCGCGCTAAGGCGGCCGCTGCGAAGCTCGACAAGGCGGTCAACGGCGAGCTCAAGCCGCTCAAGCTCGAGCGCGCCAAATTCTCCACCGAGATTGTCAGCGATGAGGCGGCGGCAGGTCCCGCCGGCTTCGACCGCGTCGAATTCTGGGTGCAGACCAACCCGGGCACGCGACCGGGCCCGCTAATGAAGGTCGCTTCAGGCGGCGAACTGGCACGCTTCCTGTTGGCGCTTAAGGTGGTGCTGGCCGACCGCGGCTCGGCGCCGACCTTGGTGTTCGACGAGATCGACACCGGCGTCGGGCGGCGCGGTGGCCGACGCCATCGGCGCGCGGCTCGCCAGCCTGGCCTCCGGCGTGCAGGTGCTGGCGGTAACCCATGCGCCGCAGGTCGCGGCCCGCGCCGACCGCCACTACCTCATCAGCAAGGACGCGCTCGACAAGGGCAAGCGGGTCGCCACCCGCGTCACCGAACTGGAGCATGCGCGCCGCCGCGAGGAGATCGCCCGCATGCTGGCAGGCGCCGAGATCACCAGCGAAGCCCGCGCCGCCGCCGAGCGGCTGATGAAGGCGGCGAGCTGATATACTGCCGCGATGGCGTCCCGCGATTATTCCAGCCGTTCCCGTTTCCGAGCTCACCCCGGCGCAGGCCAAGGCCGAGCTGATGCGGCTCGCGCTCGAGATCGGCACCAACGACAGGCGCTATTACCAGGACGACGCGCCGACGCTGACCGACGCCGACTACGACGAATTGCGCAAGCGCAATGCGGCGATCGAGGCGAAGTTTCCCGACCTGATCCGCGCGGATTCGCCGTCGAAGCGGGTCGGCGCCGCGCCGTCACGCGGCTTCGCCAAAATCCGCCACGCCGTGCCGATGCTGTCGCTCGACAATGCTTTTGCTGAGGAGGATGTCGTCGATTTCGTCGGGCGCATCCGGCGCTTTCTGAAATTGGGTGACGACGAAGAGATCGTGTTCAGCGCCGAGCCGAAGATCGACGGCCTGTCGATGTCGCTGCGCTATGAGGACGGCGAACTGGTCACCGCGGCGACGCGCGGCGACGGCGCTGAAGGCGAGGATGTCACCGCCAATGTGCGCACGATCAGGGCGGTGCCGCACAAGCTGAAGGGCCGCAATATCCCGAAGGTCTGCGAGGTGCGCGGCGAGGTCTACATGACCAAGCCGGACTTCATCGCGCTCAACAAGCGCCAGGCCAGCGCAGGGCGGGCAGATCTTCGCCAATCCGCGCAATTCCGCCGCCGGCTCGCTGCGCCAGAAGGACGCGTCGGTCACCGCGTCGCGCCCGCTCGGCTTCTTCGCCTATGCCTGGGGCGAAATCAGCGAGATGCCGGCCGACACCCAGTCCGGCATGATCGAGTTTTTCGGCAAGTGCGGATTCGACACCAATCCGCTGACCAAAATCTGCAAATCGGTTGAGGCAACTGCATCGCCTTCCACCAGTCGATCGAGCAGCATCGCGCCAAACTCGACTACGACATCGACGGCGTCGTCTACAAGGTCGACCGGCTCGACTGGCAGGAGCGGCTCGGCTTCGTGTCGCGCACGCCGCGCTGGGCGATCGCGCATAAATTCGCCGCCGAGCGCGCCACCACGGTGCTGCGGGACATCGAGATCCAGGTCGGCCGCACCGGCGCGCTCACGCCGGTCGGCAAGCTGGAGCCGGTCGGCGTCGGCGGCGTCATCGTGCAGAACGTCACGCTGCACAATGAGGACGAGATCGAGCGCAAGGACATCCGGATCGGCGATACCGTGGTGATCCAACGCGCCGGCGACGTTATCCCGCAGGTGGTGTCGGTTGATCTCGACAAGCGGCCGACATCGTCGAAGCCCTATCGTTTTCCGAAAAAGTGCCCGTGCCCGCTGCACACAGAGGTGGTCCGCGAGGAAACCGCGACCGGCGAGGCCGGTGCGCGCTCGCGCTGCACCGGCGAGTTCGCCTGCCCGTTCCAGAAGATCGAGCATTTGCGGCTATTCGTGTCGCGCCGCGCCTTCGACATCGAGGGCCTCGGCGAGAAGCAGATCCAGATGTTCTTCGACCAGAAATGGGTCGAGGAGCCCGCCGACATCTTCACGCTGGAAAAGAAGCACAAAAAACAGCTGTTGGAAGAAGAAGGTTTCGGCGAGACCTCGGTGCGCAATTTGTTCGGCGCCATCGAGGCGCGGCGCGAGATTGCGTTGGAGCGCTTCATCTTCTCGCTCGGCATCCGCCATGTCGGCGAAACCACCGCGACGGCGTTGGCGCGCGGCTATGGCTCATGGCAGGCGTTCCATGACGCTGGGCTGAAGATCGCCAAAGGCGACGCCGAGGCCGCCGCCGAGATGGATGCGCTCGACCAGATCGGCGAAACCGTGGTGGAAGCGGTCGCCGGCTATTTCGGCGAGAGCCACAATCGCGGCATCGTCGACCGGCTGGTCAAGCAGGTGGAGATCCTCGACGCCGAGAAGCCGAAGACGGATTCGGCTGTCGCTGGCAAGACCGTGGTGTTCACCGGCTCGCTGGAAAAAATGACTCGCGATGAGGCCAAGGCCACCGCAGAGCGACTGGGCGCCAAGGCGTCCGGTTCGGTTTCGAAGAAAACCGATTATGTAGTGGCGGGTCCCGGCGCTGGCTCCAAGCTCAAGGACGCGCAGAAGTTCGGCATCAAGGTGCTGAGCGAGGACGAGTGGCTGGCGCTGATTAAAAGTTAAAGCGGCTTGGTCGCCGCCTCCAGCCACTTCCGCGTCGGCGCGTCGACCAGCGGCCCGATCGTTTCGCGCACCCGCTGGTGGTAGCTGTCGAGCCAGACGCGCTCCTTCGCCGTCAGCATCGCCGCATCGATCAACCGCCGGTCGATCGGCGCTAGCGTCAGCGTCTCGAATGCATTGAGCGGCTTTTCGGCGCCGACCGGCTGCGGCTCGGCGATCACCAGCACCAAATTTTCGATGCGGATGCCGTAGCGGCCCGCCTTGTAGTAACCGGGCTCGTTCGACAGCGTCATGCCGCGCCGCAAGGCCACAGTGCCGAGCTTGGAGATGCGCGCCGGGCCCTCATGCACCGACAGATAGCTGCCGACGCCGTGTCCGGTGCCGTGGTCGTAATCGAGCCCGGCTTCCCACAGCGACTTGCGCGCCAGCGGGTCGAGCTGCGCGCCGCTGGTGCCCTCGGGAAAGATTGCGGTGGCGATGGCGATGTGGCCCTTGAGCACGCGGGTGAAACGTTCGCGCATCTCGTCGCTCGGCTCGCCGACGATGACCGTGCGGGTGATGTCGGTAGTGCCGTCCTGATACTGCGCGCCGCTGTCGACCAGGAACAAATCGCCCGGCGCGATCGTGCGGTTGGTGCGCTGAGTGACGCGGTAATGCACGATGGCGCCGTTCGGCCCGCTGCCGGCGATGGTCGGGAACGATACGTCCTTGAGCGCGCCGGTGTCGCGGCGGAAGCCCTCGAGCGCCTCGACCGCGTCGATCTCGGTGAGCGTGCCTGCCGGCGCCTCGCGGTCGAACCAGGCCAGGAAGCGCGCCATCGCCGCGCCATCGCGGGCATGGGCGGCGCGCGAACCGTCCATTTCCGCATGGTTCTTGATCGCCTTCATCAGCGTGAGCGGGTCGGCGCCGCGCGAGAGCTTCACGCCGTTTTCGGTCATGGCACGGGCGAGCGCGTCGGCGGCGCTGGCGCGGTCGAGCCGCACGGTTTTGCCCTTGAGCTCGGTCAGCTCACGCAGCAGATCGGCCGGCGCGGCGATCTCGGCAACGTCGGAAAGCGCCGCGCGAACCGTGTTGTCGAGCTTGCGCGCCTCGACATAGAGCGTCGGTTTGCCGTCGCGCCGCACCACCGCATTGGCCAGCGCCACCGGCACGTGCGGCAGGTCCGCGCCGCGGATGTTGAACAGCCAGGCCACCGCTTGCGGATCGGATACCAGCAGCGCGTCAATGCGCAATTTCGCCAGCTCGGCGCGCAGGCGCTTGAGCTTGGAACCGGTGGCCTCGCCGGAAAATTTAACGTCGTGCAGCACGACCGCCGCCGTTGGCGGCGCCGGGCGATTTTCCCATAGCGTGTCGATCGGATTGCCGGTGACGGCCTTGAGCGCCGCGCCCGTCGCCGTGCAGACCGCTGTAAGTTTCTCGACCTGATCGGAGGTATGCAGCCAGGGATCGTAGCCGAGGGTTGCGCCGGCGCTCAGGTTGGCTTCCAGCCATTGCTCGGGCGGCGTCTCGACCAGATGCTGGATCTCGAAAATTTTCGTGTCGGTTTGCGCGTGGGCCTGCGTGGTGTAGCGGCCGTCGACGAACAGCACCGCGCGGTCGGCGAGAACAATCGCGGCGCCGGCCGAGCCGGTGAAGCCGGTGAGCCAGGCGAGGCGCTCCTCACTGGCTGGCACGTATTCGTTCTGCTGGCGGTCGGCCCGCGGCACGAAAAAGCCGTCGAGCCCGCGCTTGTTAAGTTCGGCGCGCAGTGCGGCGACGCGACCCGCCACCGCGGCGCGGTCATTATTGTCATCGAAGGTCTGGAATTGCGCCGCAGCCATGCGACGGCACTCTAGGGAGGGCGTCACGGACCGGCAACGAACGCTTTAACCGTCGAACAGCGCCACGGTGAAAGGGCACGATTTATTCCGTGCCGTTTGTGCATTGCAGCTATGAGGCTCGCAAGAACCCCTATTCCTTACCTGAAGATTAAGCGAATCATGCCGTAATCATCGGCCTCCCATGCATTCCTGCGGCTGGTTCCCTGCGCCTCGGAACCCTATGTTGCATTGCAATACAGAAGGAGAGATTCGATGGTTGCAGTGACCTATGGCGCTGGCCGCGCGGCGGGCCGGGCCCTCAAGACGAAGACGAAGGCCAAGACGAAAAACAAGGTGCCGGGCCTGTTCTCGCGCCTGATGACGGCGATGATGGATGCGCGGCTGCGGCAAGCTTATCGCGAGCTCGAGCTTCACCGTCACCTGATCCCGAACGATCACGAGTTGCGCGGCCGTTAATCCCAACGACCGCCGCTCACGCAAACCGCCTCGGCCTTGGCCGGGGCGGTTTTCGTTTGGGCCGCTGCAGCACCAGGCTCACCCAGCCTTCGAGCAGGATGCGCCGCTCCAGCACGAGGCCCTGCATGCGGTAGGCCGCCAGTGCGGCATTGGCGTGGGACGGCAGCAATCCGGATAGCACGACATGACCGCCTGGTGCGAGCAACGCCGACAACGGCGCGGCCATGCGAGTTAGCGGTCCGAGCAAAATATTGGCGAAGATCAGGTCGAAGCGGCCGCGGACGTTGCACGTACCGTTGCCGCGTACCGCGTTCACGAGCGCGGCCGTCCGGTTGAGGCGGGCATTCGATTGGGCGGCGGCGACGGCCACGGGGTCGATATCGGTGGCGGTGACCGGACGACGAAATGCTTTCGCTGCAGCGATTGCCAGCACGCCCGAACCGGTGCCGACGTCCAGCACGCGGCCGCGCCGTCCGCGCTTCGCGAGCGAATCGAGCGCGAGCAGGCAGCCGCGGGTGGTGCCGTGATGTCCGGTGCCAAAGGCAAGTGCGGCTTCGATCTCGATGCCGATCGCATTACCGGCAACGCGGGCGCGGTCATGCGCGCCGTGGACCAGGAAACGGCCGGCGGCAACCGGCTTGAGGCCGGCGAGGCTTGCCGCCACCCAATCCTGTTCGGCGACGGTGTCAAAGGTCAGATGTCGCGCAGCATCCTCGCCCGCCGCGACGGCGACAAGGGTGCGGAGCGCGGCTTCGTCGGGAGGTGCCGCGAAATGCAATTCGGCCGTCCACGCCCCGTCGATGTTCTCGAACGCAGCCGTCACCGCGTCTTCCAGGGTCTCGCTGACGGATGCCGCGACGCGCGTCATCGACAGCTGATCGCCGGTCAGTCGCGCGCGCGTGGTGGGCGGCATGGCGTTTGAGTTCCCCCGCCGAAACACTATCTAGAGGCGGAATGACCATCAAGAAAGCCACCGCAGACGAAACCGCCGCCCTGGCGCTGGCTGGGCGCCGGGGCTGGCCGGCGGACCTTCGTGCGCTGATCGAACGCTACCCGCGCGAGGTGTGGTCGGGGCATGAAAACCTCGGTCAGATGGCGCGGTTCTGGCTGGAGCGGCACAATATGTTTCGCGATCTCGGCGGCGCGATCGACGCCGCCACCGCGCAATTCTGCGAGGGCAAGATGCCGCCTGCGGAATTCGCCCGCTGGTTCGCGCCGCGGCTGCAATTTTTCCTCGAGCAGCTGCACGCGCATCATCGCATCGAGGACGGCCATTATTTTCCAATCTTCCGCGCCGCGGATGAACGGCTGGCGCGCGGCTTCGACGTATTGGAGAACGACCACGGATTCTTGCACGAAGGCATCGAACGCTCGGTGACGGCGGCCAATACGCTGCTGCACGCGCTTGGCGGCGATGCCGATGCGCTCAAGCGCGCCGGCGAGGACTACGCGAGGGAAAGCACGGCGCTGCTGGCTGGCCTGCGCAAGCACCTCGATGACGAAGAAGACCTAATCGTGCCGCTGATCCTCGACCGCGGCGAGGACAAGCTCGGGGTAGGGCACTAAACGAAGTCAATGCCGAGGAAAAGCCGCGCAGCAGCGTCTCGGTTCCCGGCCGGGGTTCTTAAGTCAGGCTGTCAGCGAAACAGGCCGCGCGATTGCCCGAAGCCGCGCCGGTCGTCGTCCGGCACCACCTGGAAGCCGCCGCGCGCATCACGGCCGACCACGACGTAACGCCGGCCCCGGCGGTCGTAATAATAACGGCCGTCGTAGAACGCGACGCCGTTGCGGTTGGCTTCCTCCCGCTCGGCGCGTTGTTTGGCGCGGCGGCTTGGCAGTGCGCCGGTAAACCCGTCGTCATCGTCGTCCCGCGCGGCGGTGCGCGGCGCGGGCTTCTGTGGCGCCGCGGCCACCGGCGGCGGCGCGGTGATCGGAGTATCGCCCTTCACCACGACGCGGGTATTGGCCATTTTCTCCTGGCGCACCAGCTTGAACAAGGTCGCGGCGTTCTGCGGCGCCAGGCGTACGCAGCCATGCGAGGCCGGCGAGCCCAATTGCTTGACGGCATAGCTGCCGTGGATGGCGTGGCCGAGCTGGGTGAAGAAGATCGAATGCGGCATCGGCGCGTCGTCCCATTCCTCGCTGAAGTGGTCCTTCTCCATGCGGAACGGCTTGTAGTCGCCCGAGGGCGTGTCGCGGCCGGCAACGCCGGTCGACACCGGCCAATCGAACATCGGCAGGCCGTCCTGCTCGACGGTCAGGTGCTGGGTCGATTTGTCGATGGTGATCAGGAGCGACGCCTGTGCGGGCGCGGCCAAGGGCGCGGCAAAGAGCGCGGCGGCAATCGGCACAGCCAGCCAAAGAGGGACACGCATGACTCGAATTCCCAACCCGTATTACCTGTTCATTCTAACACGCCCGTGCCGGGGATTGTGGCAATCACGGGAATTTCAGCGCGGCCTAGGAAGCCAGCGTCCGCCCTGCCATAATCGCTGCAATCGGCAACGCGCTCGACAAGCCGAAGTTCACCGGGAGGACGGCGATGGCCCAAGTTCTGGCCCAGGCTCAGCTCAAACCGCAGCGGACCCGCGACTGGCCGTTCCAGGTGACCCCGCTGTCGAACGTGCTCGGCTGCGAGATCACCGGCATCACGCTGGAACAGGCGGTGTCGCCCGCGCTGTTCGAGAAGGTCTACGAGGCCTTCCTCGACTACGAGTTGATCCTGTTCCGCAACGTCGACCTGCCGCCGGCGACCCAGGTCGCCTTCGCCAAGAATTTCGGCGAGGTGCAGGTTCACGTGCTCAATCAGTATCACGGCTATAAGGAGCACCCGGAAATCTACATGCTGTCCAACAAGGACCAGGCCGGCAAACCGAGCGGCAAGCATCCCGACAAGGGCACGCTGTACTGGCACACCGACGGCTCCTGGAAGGAGCGCACCGGGCAGGCCACCATGATGTATTCGGAGGAATTGCCGCCGGCCGGGCAGGGCGGCGAGACGCAGTTCGCCGATATGTATGCCGGCTACGACATGCTGCCGGCCGACATCAAGAAGAAGATCGACGGCAAGAATGCGATCCACAATTTCACGTTCTCCCGCAAAAGACGCCACGGCGAGGATCCGCTGACCGCAAAGCAATCCGCCGAGGTGCCGCCGGTGTCGCATCCGATCGTGCGCACCCATCCGGAAACAGGGCGCAAGGCGATCTTCCTCGGCGACCACGCCGAGTCGATCGAGGGCATGCCGTATGACGAGGGCCGCGCGCTGATCGAGCAGATCAACGTGCTGGCGACGCCGGCCTCCAACATCTACTCGCACGTCTGGAAGCCGCGCGAATGCATGGTGTGGGACAACCGCTGCACGCTGCACCGCGCCACCGGCTTCGACGAATCGAAATACATCCGCGTGATGCGCCGCTGCACTATCGTGGGCGATAAACCTTATTGATTTGCCTTATTGATGCTCCCCAAAACCCCGACCCGGACCGACGCCTTCGTGCAATGCGACTGCGGCGGCACCATGAGCATCCAGACCGTCGAGCCGATCCCCGACAAGGCGGACATGATGCGGCATAGCTACAAGTGCCTGGATTGCGGCAAAGACGCCTCGTTCGAAGTGATGAAGAAGGGCGAGACAAAACCGGCGCCCTGAACCCTTCCGCCGCACCGCTTCGTCCCTACATGCTCCACGTAATTGCGAGGAGCGCGCCATGACCGCACCGCTGATCGTCAATCTGCCGCACCGCCTCGGCAAGGAAGAGGCGACCCGCCGCATCAAGGCGGGCTTGACGCGCGCCGAGACCGAATTCGCCATGCTGATCGCGCTGGAGCAGCAGGCCTGGAGCGGCGACCGGCTGAGCTTCTCGGCGAAGTCGCTCGGCCAGCGCGCGTCCGGCACCATCGACGTGCGCGACGATCACGTGCGGCTCGAGGTGACGCTGCCGTGGCTGCTGGCGCGCTTCGCCCAGGCCGCGCAGCGCGTGATCGGGCAAAAGGGGCAGTTGATGCTGGAGAAGAAGTGACGGCTGTTGCCTCATGGCCGGACTTGTTCCGGCCATCCACGTCTTGCTTGCTTCACCAGGAAGACGTGGATGCCCGGCACATCAGGGCGTTTACGCCCGTCTTCGACGGGCTATGGCCGGGCATGACGGAAGTCACTCCCCGCCCAATTCCAGCGCCCAGTATTTCCGCCCGTTGTCCCCGGTCGCCGACGCAATCCCGTAGCTCGACACGTCGCCGCGCAACATGTTGGCGCGGTGGCCGCCCGAGCGCGCCCATTGCCGGATCGCGCAATCCTCGTCGGCGCAGCCATAGCTGACGTTCTCGGCGTGGGTGGTGCCGCCCATCGAACCGATCCGCTCGCGAAAATTCTTGTGGTCGATGCCCTGGCGCGACGCCATCGCGTGCGCCTGCTGGTAGGCCAGCGCCGACAGCCCGAGCGAGGGCGACACTGCCGGCCTGCCGTGCTGGGCGCGGAATGAATTGAGATCGAGCGCTGACGCGGGACCAAGCGTGAACATCGCGAGCGCGCCCGCCACCACCGCGAATAAAATCCGCCGCATCACAAAATGCTCTTGCCGCGCAAATCAGCCGCGCGCGTCAGCTTGATGAGGACGCCGATGCCCTTGTCGGCGCCGGCGTGGGTCTGCTCGCGCGGCGTCAGCAGGCTGAAGATCTTGTCCTTCACCGGCCCGCTCTCGTGCAGCGTCGCGGTGCCGAAAAACCGCAGGAAGCCGGCCTCTATCTTGCCGTCGCGCTGCGCCTGGAAGTTGGCGTAGAGCAGGCAGACGCGCGGCTCGCGCCGCAGGTTGTCGAGTTGCGCGCCGCGGGTGCGCTCCCAGTAGGCGAGGTGGTCGCCGTCATAGACGACCAGCGAGCCCTTCGGCCCGAGGTTCGGCCCGTCGGGGCCGGCGGTGGCGAGGATGAGCGGCACGCCGTCCGCCCAGGCGGAGTTGATCAGCGATTGGATGTGGGCGGGGAGGGGCATGGGGGACTATGAAATAGAAATCATTAGTACTCTTTCCTAAGCTTTTTCCATTCTTTTAGCACACCATCATAGTGTCGGACAAAAAACTCATACTCATTTCCCAGACACCCGCTCAACAAACGAATCCACCACGCGCTTTTCGCCGGCCTGGTCGAAGCGGATGGTGAGCTTGTTGCCGTCCACCAGCGTCACGTTGCCGTTGCCGAATTTCTGGTGAAACACCCGGTCGCCGGTCTTGAAGGCGGAGTCGACGCCGGTGGATTTGGCGACCAGTTCGCCTTCGATGGTCATAGGGGTGCGGCGTTTGGGGGGAGATTTTACGCGGCTGGGTGAGGGTGCCGCCGAAAAATCCGTCTCGCCGCGCACCTCGTCCTCGTCGCGCTCGTAGGTGAGCTGGCTCGGCTCGGCGAACATGCCTTCTTTGCCGTAATCTTTGTCGCGCCGCGGCGCGCCGGTCTCATCGAAACCGCCGCGCTCGCCGTGCGCCTTGCGCTGCTGCGCGCGCTGCCAGCCCGGCGTCGAATAGTTCGAGCCGAAATTCATGTCGTCGAACCGCGAAGCGCCATAGCCCGACATGCCGGCGCCGCCGCGCGCTTCCTTCACCTCGACATGGGGCTCCGGCAGCTCGTCGAGAAAGCGCGAGGGGATCGTCGTGGTCCACATGCCGTGGATGCGCCGGTTGGTGGCGAAATAGAGCTTGGCGCGCTTCCGTGCACGGGTGAGGCCGACATGGGCGAGGCGACGCTCCTCCTCCAGCCCGGCGCGGCCCTGCTCATCCAATGCTCGTTGGTGCGGGAACAGGCCTTCCTCCCAGCCGGGCAGGAACACGGTGTCGAATTCCAGCCCCTTGGCGGAATGCAGCGTCATCACATTGACGGCGTCCTCGGCGGCGCCGTTGTCGCGGTCCATCACCAGCGAGATGTGCTCGAGGAAGCCGGCGAGGTTCTCGAATTCCTCCATCGAGCGCACCAGCTCCTTGAGGTTCTCCAGGCGGCCGGCAGCGTCGGCGCTGCGGTCCTTCTGCCACATGTCCGTGTAGCCGGACTCGTCGAGCACCATCTCGGCGAGCCGCGGGTGCGGCATGGTGTCGGCCTGCGCGCGCCAGCGGTCGAAGCTCGCCATCAGGTCGCGCAGCGCGAGCCGCGGCTTCGGCTTCATCTCGTCGGTCGCGGACAGGTTGTGCGCGGCGAGCGACAGCGGAATTTTCTGGCGGCGCGCGTAGTCGTACAGCATCTGCACGGTGGCGTCGCCGAGGCCGCGCTTGGGCACATTGACGATGCGCTCGAAGGCGAGGTCGTCGGCCGGCTGCGCGATGACGCGCAGGTACGCCATGGCGTCGCGGATTTCGGCGCGCTCGTAAAAGCGAGGTCCGCCGATTACCCGGTAGGGCAGGCCGAGGGTGATGAAGCGGTCTTCGAATTCGCGCATCTGGAACGAGGCGCGCACCAGAATGGCGATCTCGTTGAGCGGATGCACAGGTTTAGATTCTTGGCCGCCATTGCGCGCGGATTTCTGCAGGGTCTCGATTTCCTCGCCGATCGCGCGGGCCTCTTCTTCCGAGTCCCAACAGGAGGTGACTTCGACCTTGTCGCCCAGCACGTCCTCGGTGCGCAGCGTCTTGCCGAGCCTTCCCTGGTTGTGCGCGATCAGGTGGGAGGCGGCGGCGAGGATGTGGCCGGTGCTTCGGTAATTGCGTTCGAGGCGAATGACCTTGGCGCCGGGGAAGTCGTGGTCGAAGCGCAGGATGTTATCAACCTCCGCGCCGCGCCAGCCATAGATCGACTGGTCGTCGTCGCCGACGCAGCAGATGTTTTTTGGTGGGCGGGCGGCCGGGCCACTCTCACTTCCCTCTCCCCTTGCGGGAGAGGGTGGCTCGCCGGAGCGAAGCGAAGGCGAGACGGGTGAGGGGTCTGCGGTTGCATCGGGCGACCCCTCACCCGCCTCGCTCGCGAGGGCTCGCTCGGCACCCTCTCCCGCAAGGGGAGAGGGGAAGAAAGAAGTCTGCGCCAGCAACCGCAACCACAAATATTGCGCGACATTGGTGTCCTGATATTCGTCGACCAGGATATATTTGAAGCGGCGCTGATAACCGGCCAGGACGTCCGGATGCTGCCGGAACAGCCGGATGCATTCGAGCAGCAGGTCGCCGAAGTCGGCGGCGTTAAGCGTCTTCAGCCGTTCCTGATAGGCGGCATATAATTTCTTGCCCTTGCCGTTGGCGAAGCTCGCCGCTTCACCGGCCGGCACCAGGTCCGGCGTGAGGCCGCGGTTTTTCCAGCCGTCGATCAGCATGGCGAGCACACGGGCCGGCCAGCGTTTCTCGTCGAGTTTGTCGGCTTCGAGGATCTGCTTGATCAGGCGGATCTGGTCGTCGACGTCGAGAATGGTGAAATTGCTCTTCAGCCCGACCAGTTCGGCGTGGCGGCGCAAAATCTTCACCCCGATGGCATGGAAGGTGCCGAGCCACGGCATGCCCTCGACCACCTGGCCGACCATGCGGTGTACGCGCTCCTTCATCTCGCGCGCGGCTTTGTTCGTGAAAGTAACCGCCAGAATTTCGTTGGGCCGCGCCCGGGCCAGCGAGAGGATGTGCGCAATTCGCGTTGTAAGGACCCGAGTCTTGCCGGTTCCGGCGCCCGCCAGCACCAGCACCGGGCCATCCAGCGTCTCCACTGCCTCTTTTTGCTCGGGGTTCAGGTCGTTTAGATAGCTGGCGGAACGGCCGCCGAGAGCGCGCGCGGCAATGCCGCCGGGCTGAGGCGTGGGTATGTCATCGCGGTGCAGCTTGATCGGCTCGGCCATGTGATTCCTGGAAGGCTGAATATGGCACCTGGGGGCGGCAAAGGTGAGGGCTGGGCCGTGAATTATCCCGGATCACCGGCGGTTTTCAGCGCTTGCCCATGCTGATGCGACGCCCGGCACCCTCCGGCAGCGGCAACGGGCTGTGCTCGGCCTTCATGACCGAGAGCCGTTCCATCACCTCCGGCGGCCACGGCGCCACCTTCTTGGCCGCCATGTCGATGTGCAGCGTCATGTTCTCCGACGTCGCCGACACCCAGCCTTCCTCGGCATGCACCAACTCCTCGAAATAATGCATCCGCTTGGCGTCGTAATCGATCAGCTGCAACCGCACCCGCACCGGCGTGCCGGCATGGATCTCGCGCAGGTAGCGCACGTGGATTTCCGCCGTCATGGTCGAGTGGCCGGCGCGCTTGAGATAGCTCGGGCCGATGCCGAGCTGTTCGTAGATTTCGTCGACCGCGCGGTCGAACAGCACATTGTAATAGGCCATGTTGAGATGGCCGTTGTAGTCGATCCATTGCGGCTCGACGGTCATGATGGAAGAAATAGCGGGGCCGGGCATGCGGCGAATTTAGGCCAGCTTGACGGCCCTGACCATCGGGGCCAGTTTGCCGCCGCCATGCAGAAACCGGTATTGCCGCAAGCCGATACGAAGCGCGCCATTGCGGCGCTCAACGCGGCGTTCGGCAACCGCGTCGTCACCTCGCAGGCGGTGCGCGAGCAGCACGGCAACACCTTCACCTGGCACAAGAACCAGCCGCCCGACGCGGTGGTGTTCCCGCAATCGACCGTCGACGTGCAACAGGTGGTGGGCATCTGCGCCACCCATAAGGTGCCGATCATTCCCTACGGCACCGGCACGTCGCTCGAGGGCCAGGTCAACGCGCCGTTCGGCGGCGTGTCGATCGACTTCCGCGACATGAACAAAGTGCTGACCGTGCACCCGGAAGACCTCGATTGCGTGATCGAGCCCGGCGTCACCCGCAAGTCGCTCAACGAGCATCTGCGCGACCAGGGCCTGTTCTTTCCGATCGATCCCGGCGCCGACGCCTCGCTCGGCGGCATGGCGGCGACCCGTGCCTCCGGCACCAATGCGGTGCGCTACGGCACCATGAAGGACAACGTGCTGGCGCTCAAAGTGGTGCTGGCAAACGGCGAGGTGATGTCGACGGCGCGCCGCGCCAAGAAAACCTCGGCCGGCTATGACCTGACGCGGCTGATCGTCGGCTCGGAGGGCACGCTCGGAGTCATCACCGAACTGACGCTCAAGCTGTCCGGCATCCCGGAGGCGATCTCGAGCGGCATCTGTCCGTTCCCGTCGGTCGAAGCTTGCTGCAACACCGCGATCCAGACCATCCAGTCGGGTATTCCGATCGCGCGGATGGAGTTGCTCGACGCGCTGCAGGTCAAGGCAATCAACAATCATTCGAAGCTCGGTCTTGCCGAGACGCCGATGATGCTGGTCGAATTCCACGGCAGCGATGCCTCGGTTGCCGAGCAAGCCGCCCGCTTCGGCGATATCGCTGCGGAGCACGGCGGCGGTCCGTTCCACTGGACCGTCAAGCCGGAGGAGCGCACCCGGCTCTGGGAGGCGCGTCACAACGCGGCGGTCGCCAATTTTTCGCTGCGCGCCGGCGCCCAGATGATCGCGACCGACGTCTGCGTGCCGATCTCGCGGCTCGCGGAATGCGTCACCGCCACCCAGCGCGACATCGCGGAATCGCGGCTGGTCGCGCCGATCGTCGGCCATGTCGGCGATGGCAACTTCCATTTGACGTTGATGGTCGATTTCGACGATCCCGACGAGGTCCGCCGTGCCGAGGCGCTGAACGAGCGGCTGGTCGAGCGGGCTTTGTCGATGGACGGCACCTGCACCGGCGAGCATGGCGTTGGGCAGGGCAAGATCAAGTATCTGCTCGCCGAGCATGGCGCTCCGGCGCTGGCGGCGATGGCGGCGATCAAGCGGGCGCTCGATCCGCAGAACATCATGAATCCCGGCAAGATGATCGCGCCCTAGCGGGCTTTTCAGCGAAGGCCGCTGGACGGAAATGGCGGTATAAAAATCGCCGCAATGGCGTAGGTTTCATACGTCATGCAAAACACGCTGCTCGTACTGGCCATCGCCGTCATTCTGGCCGTCCTGACCGCGCTGGTCGGGCCGCTGGTGATCGATTGGGGCGGTTACCGGTCGCTGTTCGAAAAAGAAGCAAGCCGGCTGGCAGGCGTCGATCTGCGGGTGACCGGCCCGATCGACGTGCGGCTGCTGCCGTCGCCGCGCCTGCTGTTGCGCGATCTCGAAGTCGGCGCTGGCGACGCCGAGAAAATTCGCGCCAAGGCGCTGAGCATCGAATTCGCGCTCGGTCCTTTGATGCGCGGCGAATGGCGGGCCTCCGAGATGATCGTGTCGGGGCCGCAATTCCATCTTGGGCTCGATGCCGCCGGCAAACTTCAGGGGCCGAACCTCGCGCTTGCGGTCGACCCCGACGCACTGTCGGTAGATCGGCTGAGCATCGAGAACGGCACTGCCGTGCTCAGCGACGCGGGCAACGGCTCCGAGCTTATGCTGAGCAATCTCTGGTTTAACGGCGAGTTGCGCTCGCTGGCCGGTCCGTTGAAAGGTGAGGGCGCCGCGACGGCCGGCGGCAGCGTGTTTCCGTACCGGATTTCGCTCGGCCGCTTGAGCGACGATCGTGCGCTGCGGCTGCATCTCAATATCGATCCGACCAATTACCCGTTGAGCGTCGAGGCCGACGGCTCGCTGTCGTTCAAAACGGACCAGCCGCAATTTGAAGGCACGCTGAACGTGGCGAAGCCGGTCGGCATCGCACTGCGCGGCACCGACGGCCTGGTAACGCAGCCGTGGCGCGTCGGCGGCAAGATTAAAGTCAGCACCGCCTCGGCGCTGATGGAATTGATCGAGTTTCAATACGGCTCCGAGCAGCAGGGCGTGACGCTGAGCGGCACCGCCGAATTCAAGTTCGGGGCCAATCCGCACTTCGACGGCGTGCTGTCTGGCCGGCAGATCGACTTGGATCAGGCTGCCGGCGGCAACGAAGGTCCGCGGCCGCCGCCTGCGGTGACACTGCGCCGCCTGGCGGGAGCCGCCGCTTCAGCATTTCGTCCGCCAATTCCGATCCAGCTCGGCATCGGGATCGATCAGGTCACGCTCGGCGGCGCCAATATCCAGACCGTGCGCGGCGATATTTCCACCGAGAGCGGCGGCTGGAAGCTCGACCGCTTCGAATTCCGCGCGCCTGGCCTGACGCAAGTCCGCGTTAACGGCCGTCTCGCGGTAGACGCCGGCGGCGTGAACTTTACCGGTCCCGCCGACATCGTGACGGGCGACGCCAACAAGCTGGCGGCCTGGCTGGAAGGCCGGTCTGAGCTGGCTGCTGGCGCGGTGCGAAGCTTACGGCTGCGCGGCGACATCACGCTGGGTAGCGAAAAAGTGGCAATCGACAATCTGAACGCGGCATTTGATCGCGAAGCGATGACGGGGCGCTTTGCCTACGTCTTCGCCGCCGGCGGCAAAGGCGCCCGGCTCAATGCCGCTCTTAGCGCGCCGCAACTCGACATCGACGCGGTCTGGGGTTTTGCCAACGCCATGCTCGCTGGGTCGGTGGTCGATCGGCCGAGCGAGGTCGCGCTGGCAGTCGACGTCGGCCGCGCCACGATTGGCGGCTATGAGGCGCGCAAGATCAGTGCGCGAACGCGGCTCGGCGGCGGCCAGTTGGACATCGCACAGCTCTCGGTGGAGGACTTTGGCGGCGCCGGCATATCCGCGAGCGGCCAGATCGTGCTGACGCCGACACCGCGCGGCGACATCAAGCTCAGCCTCGACGCCCGTGACGTCACCGCCCTTGCGGCACTGCTCGGCAAGTCGGCTCCGTCGATCGGCGACGCGCTGCAGCGCGCCGCGCCGGCACTGGCGCCCGCCAAATTGCGGGCGACTTTGAATCTCGACGGTGCCGCGCCGGTCAACCATGCGACACTCGCCGTTGATGGCGCGGCGGGCGCAATACGCATCAATCTGCGCGGCGATGCTTCGGCCGAACCGGCGGCGCTCAACGCTGCAACGGTCCGCCTGCAAAGCCGGATGGAAACGGCCGACGGCAGCGTTCTCGTCAGGATGCTGGGACTCGACCGGCTGGTCAGCGTCGGCAAGGAGCCGGGCGTTCTGATGCTCACCGCGAGCGGGGCGGCGCTGGGCGATCTCCAGGTCGTCACCCACATCACCGCAGGGGGATTGGCGGCCAGCGCAACCGGCGCGATACGGCCCGGCGAGGCGGCAGCAATCTCTGGCCTGCTCTATACAAATGTCGAACGCGCCGATCTCGCACCGCTTTTGACCGGGCGCGTCGGCACCGCAGGGCGAAGCCTGCCGCTGGCTTTTACCGCGAGGCTTGCGCTTGGCGGAGGCAAGGCGACGTTTGACGAACTGACGGCGGTGGTGGGCGGCGACAAAGTTCGCGGCGCTCTGACCATCGGGTTGGAACGGCCGCGCAGGATTTCCGGCGAACTCAGCGCCGAAAGCATCAACTTGGCGGGTCTTGTTGCGGCCGGTATCGGCATGAACGGCGGCGTTGGCGCCAGCCCGGAAGGCAAGTGGGCGTGGCCGAGCGAACCGTTTTCCGCGCCACTCGCCACCGATCTGGACGGCCGCCTTGCGTTCAAGGCGATGCGGGCCGGAATCTGGCCGGGACTGCCTGTGCGCGAGTTGCGCGCCGGGCTGCGCTTTGCCGGAGGCGGGATCGCGCTCGACGAGTTGTCGGGGCAGTTAGCCGGCGGCAAACTGACCGGCCAGGCTTCCTTTCAACCGGATCCCAGCGGCGTCGCCATGAAACTGGGAATCAAACTCGACGGCGCCGATGCCGAAAGTTTGTTCCCGGGCGCCACGCGAGCTCCCGTTAGCGGCAAGGTGAACGTCGACGCGCAAATCGAAGGCAACGGGCGCAGCGCCGGCACCCTAATCGGATCGTTGCACGGTTCGGGTAAGGTTTCGCTCAGCCAGGGCCAGTTCTCCGCGCTCGATCCGCGCGCCTTCGACGCGGCCATTCGCGCGGCCGACAGCGGTCTGCCCGCCGATGCCGCCAAACTTGCGGCGTTGACCGGCAACGCGCTCGACAGCGGCCAGCTTTCGGTCAAGCGAGCCGATGCCGATTTCGCCATCGACGCCGGTCAAGTCCGGCTCGACAATGCCAGCGTGAAAGGCGAGGGCGCCGATGTGGCGCTTTCCGGCGGGGTCGATCTCACCGACGGAACGATGGACGTGCGGCTGGTATTGTCCGGACCCGCAGGTGGTGCCGGGGCGCGGCCGGATGTCTTTCTGGCGTTGCGCGGACCAATCTCCGCGCCGGCACGGCGGATCGACGTGTCGGCGCTCAGCGGATGGTTGACGATGCGCGCGATCGAGCGGCATTCGAAAAAGATCGAGCAGATCGAAGGAACGCCGCGGCCGGCCAATCCGCCACGCAGGGCACCAGCCGCGCCGCAGCCTTTGCCGCTCAGCCCACAGAACTAAGCGGAGCCGCACGAAGCACCGAGACGTCGCGGCTGGAGTCGCGTGAGGTGCGGGCGTCGCCGTTCTGCATCCGGTAATGGTCGAGCACGAACAGGCGGATCGCGGATGAGAGATTGCCGAGACGCCGGTCGGTATCGATCGATGCGACCAGTTCGGACAAGGTGACTTCGCGGTCGTTGGCGATGTCTTTGAGTCCCCGCCAGAATGCGTCTTCCAGGCTCACGCTGGTCTTGTGACCCGCAATCACGATCGAGCGTTTGACAACCGGAGATTTCATCGGCCGCCTCCTGTTTCGATGCGGTGCTGATCAAGAATTCGGCTGGCGCGGTCGCGGTTGGCAGCATCACCTTTCCGCTCTGCCGTGGGACGGCCGTGGGCGAGGCGGTTGGCGTGGGCAGCAACGTCTTGTTGGCGGCGCTTTGCCCGCTTGCGGGCGGTCCGGAGATTTACGAGGTCGGTCATGCCAGTCCTTGTGTGATAACCGGGTATTTTTCTGGCGGAGCACTCGCCAGCTGACACACACTTGTCTGAGGTGACACGGTGACTTCGTCCGCTTCCGTACAATCGCACCGCCATATTGCGGAGAACTGCAGCCCGCATTCAACACACGGTTAGTTGAACGCGGCAGTACAGTTCCATTCCGTCCAAGAATACCTTCGCAATGGAGCGCACTAATTGCAGGGTGTGATCCAGATCACACCCCGAATATTCTGATGCGTTATGAGAAATACTTTCCGCTTTCGAACAAAGGCTTCGAAAACCTTACGGCAGCGCGCGGCCATAGCGAAGACGACGCGAGACGTCGGCAGCGCCGTACCTCTTTCCGCTGTTTTCATTTATCCAATTGGCTTGCGCGCGCGGCGAAGCTCTTGGAAATTACCACCTGACCTTGCGTCAGAATTTTTCGCGCACGCGCTGCTAAGGCGCGTCGCGAGCCCCGCGAGTTTCACTTTTTACCGTAACGTCACGACTGCAGCGTTACGCGATTACCGCGGGCCGATCATTTTCTCCGGCCGAACGATGCGATCGAACTCGGCGGCGGAGACGAATCCGAATCGAATCGCTTCCTCGCGCAACGTCGTGCCGTTCTTGAGCGCGGCCTTGGCGACCTGCGCCGCCTTGTCGTAGCCGATCTTCGGCGACAGCGCGGTCACCAGCATCAGCGAGCGTTCCATCAGCTCTCGGATGCGCGGCTCATTGGCCTCGATGCCGATCACGCAATTGTCGGCGAACGAGCGCGCCGCGTCGGCCAGCAGGCGGATCGACTGCAACATGCAATAAGCCAGCACCGGCTTGTAGACGTTGAGCTCGAAATGGCCCTGCGAGCCGGCAGTCATGATGGTGGTGTGGTTGCCGAATACCCTGGCGCAAACCATCGTCAGCGCCTCGCTCTGGGTCGGATTGGTCTTGCCCGGCATGATCGAGGATCCGAGCTCATTGGCCGGCAGGATCAATTCGCCAAAGCCGGAACGCGGCCCCGAGCCGAGAAAGCGGATATCGTTGGCGATCTTGAACAGCGCGGTCGCGGCCGAGGCGATGGCGCCGTGAGCGAATACATAGGCGTCGTGACCAGCCATGTGCTCGAATTTGTTGGGCGCGCTGACGAAAGGCAGCCGGGTGATGGCGGCAACGCGCTTGGCGAAACGTCCGGCGAATTGCTTTTTGGCGTTCAGCCCGGTGCCGACCGCGGTGCCGCCCTGGGCTAGTGGGTAGAGTTCCTTGAGGCCGAGCCGGACGCGGTGGATGCTGGACTTGCACCTGGGACGGCGTAGCCGGAGAATTCCTGGCCAAGGGTGAGCGGAGTTGCGTCCATCGTATGGGTGCGGCCGATCTTGACGATCTTGGCGAACTGTTTGGTCTTCTGTTGCAGCGCGTCCTGCAGATGCGCCAGTGCGGGATTGAGCAAGGTCGCGATCTCCAGAGCCGCGGCAATATGCATGGCGGTAGGGAAGCTGTCGTTCGACGACTGGCTCATGTTGACGTGATCATTCGGATGCACCGGCTTGCGGGCGCCGAGCTTGCCGCCGAGCGTCGAGATTGGCGCGGTTGGCGATCACTTCGTTAACGTTCATGTTGGTCTGGGTGCCGGAGCCGGTCTGCCAGACCAGCAACGGGAAATGCTCGTCGAGCTTGGCATCTGTGATGTCGCGCGCCACGCGGACGATCGCCGCCGCGCGGCGGGCATCCAGCGACCTGAGGTCGCGGTTCACCTCCGCCGCGGCGCGCTTGATGATCCCGAAGGCGTGGATGATCGGCAGCGGCATCCGCTCGGTGCCGATGCGGAAATTATGCAGCGAGCGTTCGGTCTGTGCGCCCCAGTGGCGGTCGGCGGCGATGTCGAGTTCGCCGAAAGCGTCGCTTTCGACCCTGGTTTTCGATTTGCGTCGCTTGGCCATGCATCACCGGTCCTGGAGGACAAGGTAAAGCCATTGCCCGCCGGAACAAGCCCGGTCTGCGACGGTCGTTATTCTTGGCTATTTCTTGCGGAAGCGGTCGAGCCGCACCACTTCGCCACCGGTTGGCTTCGGCGGTTCAGGGGGCGGCTCCTGTGGATTGGCGACGGTCGGCACCGAAGTGGCGGAGCGTTGCGGCGGCGGGCGGCGCTTTTTCTTGCCGATCGTTTTGGTCTCGATCGAGCCGGCTGGTGATGCGTTGTCCTGGCCGCCTTCGCCGATTTCCTCGAACTGCAGGCCGAACTGCACCGAGGGGTCGAAAAAGCCCTTGATCGCCTCGAACGGCACGCTCAGCCGTTCCGGAATGCCGCCGAACGAGAGGCCGACTTCGAAGCCATCGTCGTCTGACCTTCAAGTCCCAGAACTGGTGCTGGAGGATGATGGTCATCTCCTCCGGATATTGCGTGCGCAGCCGCTGCGACAGCTTCACGCCATCGGCGCGGGTGTCGAACGAAATGTAGAAATGATGCTCGCCCGGCAGTCCTTTTTTGATGGCATCAGTCAGCACGGTTTTCACGACGCCGCGCAGCGCCTGCTGGGTCAAGAGGTCGTAGCGGATCTGGTCGGCCATCGCTCGTCCGGGTGCAGAGATTCGCGGAAACTTGATGCTAACGCGCCCGAATGAGTGAAAGGCATCTCTCTAAATAAAGTGGAGGCTTCTGTTGCCAGGTGCCTCCGAACCCCGCCTAACCGCTGCTAAGACGGCTAGGGCTTGTAGGCTTGGTTACTGAAACCGCTTACGCGGCCTGAGCAACCGGAGCATAGTTGTCATTGGCAACTATGGTTATGGCCCGATAACGTTGGACCCATGCCGGGCAAAAGTGCGTCCTTTACGCCCTCGTCGATCCTAGTTCGCCCCCGCCGAAACCCGTCCTGACGGGAGGCGGGTTTTGGTGGAGGCGCCGGGTACTGCCCCCGGGTCCGAAAGGTTTATTACGACGCACGTTTATCGCCATAGCCGGATTGCTCCGGCACGCTGAATATAGGCGCTAAACCTTGACGAAAATAGAGCGCGGAAGCGCCCGGTTTTGCTACGTTCCAGAACGCGCGATGCGATTCCGCCCCCGCCGATCGAAATGACCGAACCGCCGTGCTGCCGGTAACCCCCAACCTGACCGAGCTTTTCCTCGGCTTTGCCGCCTGCTCGCTGTCGGGCTTCGGCGGCGTTCTGCCGTTCGCCCGCCGCATGATCGTAGAGCGGCGGCGCTGGATGACGGCGGACGAATTCAACGAGACCTTCTCGCTGTCGCAATTCCTGCCCGGTCCGAACATCGTCAATTTCTCGGTGGTGTTCGGCTCACGGTTCGGCGGCGCGCCGGGTGCGGCGGTGGCGCTGGCCGGGCTGCTCGGCCCCCCGGTCGTCATCGTGACCGTGATGGCGGTCCTCTACGCCTACTACGGCGACGTTCCTGCCGTGGGCCGCACGCTGGCCGGAATTTCTGCAGCCGCCGTCGGGCTCTTGATTGCGACGGTAGTAAAGATGGCTTGGCCCGTATTCCAGCGCGGCGTGCACTGGATGCCGGCTTTGGCACTGGTGGCCTTCGTCGCGGTCGGGCCGCTGCACTGGCCGTTGCAATGGGTGTTTCTGGCGTTGGCGCCGGTCGGTATTGCGCTCGCATGGCGGCAATCCTGGGTGCGGCGATGATGAGCGGCGCGCTGATGACGCTGGCGGTGCGCTTCGCACTGCTCTCGCTATTCGCGATCGGCGGCGCCAATGCCGCGATCCCCGAAATGCACCGCCTTGCGGTCGAAGTGCAGCACTGGATGGGCGACCGTCAGTTCGCCGACATGTATGCGATCTCGCAGCTTTCGCCGGGGCCGAACGTCATCATCGTGACGCTGATCGGCTACCACGTCGCCGGGCTCGCCGGTGCGCTGGTCGCGACCGCGGCGATGACCGGCCCGACTTGCCTGTTCGCATTCTGGATCGCGCAAGTGTGGGAGCGATTCAAAGATGCGCATTGGCGCAATGCCATCCAGGGCGGCCTGGTGCCACTGTCGATTGGCCTGATGGCGGCGAGCGCGTACGTCGTCACCAGGGCGGCCGACACGACATGGGTTGCGGCGGCGATCACGGCGGCGACCGCGGTGGCGGCGCATTTCACCAAGGTCAATCCGCTGTGGTTCTTCTTGCTTGGTGGCGTGATCGGGCTCGCCGGGCTGCTTTAAGGCTCGGCTTCCGACGGCGTCGACGGTATTACCGGCGCCTTGATGATGCTGGTGAAGCTGGTGCGGCGCACCCACAGATAGATCTGCACCGCGATCAGGATCACGCACAGCGAGACGAATACCGCGCTGATCGGATGCTTGATGAACACCAGGATGTCACCGCGCGAAATCAGCATGGCGCGGCGGAAATTTTCCTCGAAACGTGGCCCGAGCACGAAGCCGAGCAAAATCGGCGCCGGGTGGAAGCCGAGCAGCAGCAATACGTAGCCGAAGATGCCGATCAGGATGCGTAAGCCCGACCTGGAACATGTCGTTGTTGGCGCCGTAGACGCCGATGCAGACGAAGAACAGTGCGCTCGGATAGAGATATTTGTACGGCACCGCGAGCAGCTTCACCCACAGGCCGATCATCGGGACGTTGAGCACGACCAGCAGGATGTTGCCGATCCAGAAGCTGGCAATCAGCCCCCAGAAGATATCGGGATGCTGGCTGATGAGTTGCGGCCCGGGCACGATGCCCTGGATCATCAGCGCGCCAAGCAGCAACGCCATTACGGTATCGCCGGGAATGCCGAGGCTCATGGTCGGGATGAAATCGCCCTGCACCGCGGAATGCGTCGAGGCTTCGGGGCAGGCGACGCCGGCGATTTCGCCGGTGCCAAATTTCTCAGGATGGCGCGAAATTTTCTTCTCGGTGGCGTAGGACACAAACGACGCGATGGTCGGGCCGGTGCCCGGGATCAGCGCGCACAGGCTGCCAATCAGCGTGCCGCGGATCATCGGGAAGAACGCTTTTCTGAGGTCGGCGCCGGTCGGCCACATGTCGCGCATGCGCACCTTGGCGTATTTGGCATCGAACTTAATGTTCTGGTTGATGCTCTTCATAAACTCGGCGATTCCGAACAGCCCGAGCGCCAGCGCGACAATCTCGACGCCGTCATAAAGCTCTAGAACTCCGAACGTGAGCCGCGGCGTGCCGGTTTCGATATCGGCACCGCAAATGCCGATGATCAGTCCGAGCACCGTCATCGCGACGCCCTTGAGTGGCGAGCCCCGCGCCAGCGTCGAGCCCGCCAGCAACCCGAGCAGCATCAGCGAACACACTTCGGCCGGGCCGAATTTCAGCGCGATGTTCACCAGCGCCGGCGCCAGGAAAATCATTTCGGTGATGCCAAACGAGGCGCCGACGAACGAGGAGATCACGGTAATGCCGAGTGCGACGCCGCCGCGGCCTTGTTTGGTCATCGGGTAGCCGTCGAGACAGGTGACGGCGTGCGGCGGGTGGCACGGCAAGTTCAGCAGGATCGAACAGATCGCGCCGCCGTACTGCGCGCCGTAATAGACGCCGGCCAGCATCAGGATCGCGGCGACCGGCTTCATGCCGAACGTCAGCGGCAGCAGGATCGAAATGGTGGCGAGCGGCCCCATGCCCGGCAACACGCCGACCATGTTGCCGACCAGGATGCCGACAAAGCACCACATGAGATTGTGCGGCTCGAGCGCGACGCCGAAGCCGTACCAGAGATCGGTGAGGGCGGTTTCGATCACGACAGGAACTTCAGGACCGGCATCGGAATTTTCAGCAGATAAGAGAACAGGACAATTCCGAACAGGGTCATGCTTGTCGCCAAGATCGCCGCGCCCTTGAGAGTGGTTTCGCGGTCGCCGAGCGCCGAGACGAACACGCAGGCGAATGTGGCCGGCGCCATGCCGAAAAATTTTCCCAAGATGATGAAGCAGATCGGGCCAGCGAGGATAGCGGCCCAGCCGCGCCATTCACTATGCGGCAGCGCGGCCTCTTCGCTCTGCGGCCCGCCGGTCGAGGCGGTTCCGGCGATCAGCGCGCCGAGACATACCAGGAGGATGCCGAGTGCGATCGGGAAATAGCCCGGACCCATCTGGCGTAGTGTGCCCATGGCATAGTGAGTGCCGTCCTGGGCGGCGATCAGGCCAATCAGGATCATGAGCGCGCCTGCGTAGTAGTCGCGCTTTATTTTGGAAATAAAACCCATATTACTTGGACGTTTCGCTCCCCAGCGGCCCATCTAGCTACATGGCGGACCTTGCGGTCAATATCGGACAAACAGCGCCATAAAGAAAGAATTCCAAGGGTAAGGAACTCTGCGGCAAGACGCCTCGCCCGGCCGCAAATTTAGGTTGCTCTGCAATAGACCTTCGGTTGGGGCGGTTGATATCGATCCCTGCGCGGTTGCCGGGCGCGGTAAACTTACCCATCTTTCGAGTCGCGAAACCGGGTTCATTCGATGCGCCAGTATCACGAACTGATGGAGCGTATCCTCGCCGACGGCGTGGAGAAGCGCGACCGCACCGGCACCGGCACCTTGTCGGTGTTCGGCCATCAGATGCGTTTCGATCTGGCGGCCGGATTCCCGATGCTCACCACCAAGAAGCTGCATTTGAAATCGATCGTGCACGAATTACTGTGGTTCCTGGCCGGCGACACCAACGTCAAATATCTGCAGGACCACGGCGTTCGCATTTGGGACGAATGGGCGGACGAGCGCGGCGACCTCGGGCCGGTGTACGGCCAGCAGTGGCGGTCATGGCCGGCGCATGACGGCAAGACCATCGACCAGATCGGCAATGTCATCGAGGCGATCAAGCGCAATCCGGATTCGCGCCGCCTGATCGTCACCGCGTGGAATCCCGCGGACGTCGACAAGATGGCGCTGCCGCCGTGTCACTGCCTGTTCCAGTTCTATGTCTCCAATGGGCGGCTGTCGTGCCAGCTCTACCAACGCTCGGCCGATGTCTTCCTTGGCGTGCCGTTCAACATTGCATCGTATGCGTTGCTGACGCTGATGGTGGCGCAGGTGACAAGCCTGAAGCCGGGCGAGTTCATCCATACGTTCGGCGACGCGCACCTTTATCTCAACCATCTTGAGCAGGCGCAGTTGCAACTGTCGCGCTCGCCGCGTGCGTTGCCAGCGATGAAGCTCAATCCGGCGGTGAAGGATATTTTCGCGTTTCGCTTCGAGGATTTCTCGCTGGAGAATTACGACCCGCATCCGCATATCAAGGCGCAAGTAGCTGTATGAGCGGTGTGGGCATCGCGATCCGTGCGGCGCAACCTGCGGATGCCGCGCTGGTCTACGCCCTGGTGCGCGAGCTCGCCGACTACGAGAAGCTGCTCGACGAGATGGACTCCACGCCTGAGACGCTGGCGGCGGCGCTGTTTGCGCCCGAACCGCGGCTGTTTTGCGATATCGCGGAATGGAACGGTGAGGCCGCTGGCTGCGCGCTGTGGTTTCTCAATTTCTCGTCATTCCGCGGCCGTCACGGGCTTTATCTCGAGGACATCTTCGTGCGCCCTCCCTTTCGCGGCAAAGGCCTCGGCAAGGCGTTGATGGCGCAACTGGCGCGGCGCTGCGTCGATAACGGCTGGATGCGGTTCGAGTGGACCGTGCTGGACTGGAACACGCCGTCGATCGACTTTTACAAATCGATCGGCGCGAAGGTGATGGACGACTGGAAAATATGCCGGCTGACCGGCGACGCCCTCAAGCAATTCGCGCGCGAGGGTGCATGAAAATCGTTCTGGTCGCCGCGATCGGCGAGAACAACGTGATCGGCCGCGAGGGTCAATTGCCGTGGCGGCTTAAATCCGACCTGCAGCATTTCCGCCGCGTGACCATCAACCGGCCGGTGGTGATGGGCCGCAGGACGTTTGAATTGATCGGCAAGCCGCTTAAGGACCGCACCAATATCGTGGTGACCCGCGATCTCAGCCTGCGGGCGCCGGGCGCGGTGCTGGCGACCGGGATCGACGCGGCGCTGAGCTTTGCCGGCGACGACGCCAAGCGGCGCGGCGTCGATGAAATCATGGTGATCGGCGGCAGCGATATTTTTGCGGCAACTTTGCCGATGGCCGATCGGCTGGAGATCACTCACGTCCATATTGCGCCGCAGGGCGATGTGTTTTTTCCGGCGATCGACCTGAAACGCTGGCAGGAAGTGTCGCGGCACGAGCATCCGGCCGGGCCGCAAGACGACGTCGGCTTCGCCGTCGCGGTCTATACGCGGCGCTGAAAGCGGCCAAACGGCTCATTGCCGCCTGTTTTGGGCGCGTTGTCACCCTTCGCGGCGTCCCCTATAACCCGTTCCGAACACAGGGTGCGACCAACGCCGCCCGGGAGATTTCATACATGCCGTGGAGTAATCAGGGGGGCGGACCGTGGGGCACCGGTGGCTCCAAGGGCCCCTGGGGTTCGGGACCGCAGTCGTCCGGCCCGACACCGCCCAATCTCGAGGAACTGCTGCGCCGCAGCCAGGACAAGCTGCGCAGCTTCCTGCCGGGCGGCAACATGGGCAGCCGCGGCTTCGCGCTACTGGCGCTGGCGGTTTTGGTGCTGTGGGGCTTTTCCGGATTTTTCCGCGTCGAGCCGGATGAACTCGGCGTCGTGCTGCGGTTCGGCAAGGAAACCCGCGAGGTGCAGCCCGGCCTGAATTACCATTTGCCGTATCCGATCGAGACCGCGCTGACGCCGAAGGCGCTGCGCATTAACAAGATCGATATCGGCATGCGCGCCATCGAGGACGGCAGCCGCCGTTCCGGTTCGGTGCGCGATGTGCCGGAAGAAAGCCTGATGCTCACCGGCGACGAGAATATCGTCGACGTCGATTTCTCGGTGCTGTGGAAGGTCAAGCCGACCGGCGTCGGCGATTACCTGTTCAACATTCAGAACCCGGAAGGCACCGTCAAAGCCGTCGCGGAAAGCGCGATGCGCGAAGTGGTCGGCCGTTCCGAGATTCAACCGATCTTGACCGGCGCGCGGCAGACCATCGAGAACGCCGTGCAGGAACTGATGCAGCGCACCCTCGACCATTACGGCGCCGGCATCCTGGTCACGCAGGTGCAGTTGCAGAAGGTCGATCCGCCGGCCCAGGTGATCGACGCGTTTCGCGACGTGCAGGCGGCGCGCGCCGACCTCGAACGCGCGCAGAACGAAGCGCAGACCTATGCCAACCGCGTGGTGCCGGAAGCGCGCGGCCAGGTCGCCAAAATCACTCAAGCCGCCGAAGCCTATAAATCGCAGACGGTGGCGGAAGCCACCGGCCAGACCTCGCGGTTTCTCAAAATCTACGAGCAATACAAGAAGGCGCCCGACGTGACGCGCCAGCGCATGTATCTCGAGACCATGGAGCGTGTGCTCGGCGGCGCCGACAAGATCATTCTCGACTCCGGGCCGGGCGGCGGCGTGGTGCCATATCTGCCGCTCAACGAATTGACTCGCGCACGGCCGCCGCAAACACCGGGAGGCCGGCCATGATGAGACTCAATGTCGCCGGCGGCGTTATTATCGTCGTGCTGGTCGCGCTGCTGCTGGTTGCCTACTCGTCGTTCTTTACCGTCTATCAGACGCAGCAGGCCTTGGTGGTGCGTCTCGGCCAGCCGGTTCGCGTGATCAATGAGCCGGGGCTCAACGTCAAGCTGCCGTTCGTCGACAACGTCATCGGCATCGACAAGCGCATCCTCGACCTCGAAGCGCCGGCGCAGGAAGTCATCGCGTCCGACCAGAAGCGGCTCGTGGTCGATGCCTTCGCGCGCTATCGCATCCAGGACGCGCTGCGCTTCTACCAGACGCTCGGCTCGATCCAGGGCGCCAATTCTCAATTGGCGATTCTGCTCAATTCGGCATTGCGCCGCGTGCTCGGCGAGGTGACGTTCACCCACGTGGTGCGCGACCAGCGCGCCGAGTTGATGGCGCGCATCCGCGAACTGGTCGATCACGAGGCCGCCAATTACGGAATCTCGGTGGTCGACGTCCGAATCCGCCGCGCCGATTTGCCGGAGCAAAACAGCCAGGCGGTTTATCAGCGCATGCAGACCGAACGCCAGCGTGAGGCGGCCGAATTCCGCGCCCAAGGCGCGCAACGCGGCCAGGAAATCCGCTCGCGCGCCGACCGTGAGGTCACCGTGCTGGTTGCCGACGCGACCAATAAATCCGAGCAGATCCGCGGCGAGGGCGATGCCCAGCGCAACGAGATCTTCGCGGCAGCGTTCAACCAGGATGCCGACTTCTTCGCGTTCTATCGCTCGATGCAGGCTTACGAAACCGGGCTTAAGGCCAACGATACGCGCCTGCTGCTGAAGCCGGATTCGAGCTTCTTCCGTTATTTTAACAACCCGTCCGGCAAGCTGCCGGCCGCAGCGCCCGCGCCGGCGGAAAATGCGGCGGTGCCGGCCGCGCCGGCCCGCTAGCATCCCGAGCCGGCATGACGGATTTCCTGGTCGCCATCGGTCTGGTCTTTGTCATCGAAGGTTTGGTGTTCGCGGCGTTCCCGGGTTCGGCCAAAAAAGCGATCAGCGCGGTGGTCGACACGCCCGACCTTTCCTTGCGAATCATCGGGATCGGCTCGGCGGTGTTGGGGCTCATTGTAGTCTGGCTGGTGCGCGGCAGCGGCTGATATCGCGTTACGCACGCGGTGTTGAACCTCAGGTGCCTTGAATCCCACCCCGGACAGAGGCAGTGTCCGGCCAATCTGCCTTTTGGATATTTGGAGAACTTGCGCCCATGGTCGGCATTCTCACTCGTCCCGCCCGGCACACCCGCGTTGCTATCTCAGCGGTTTTGGTGGCGGCTATTTTGTGCCCGGCCTTTACGGGGCGGGCCGCGGCGCGCGGACCCGACGGCATCGCCGATGTCGCCGAGCAGGTGATCGACGCCGTCGTCAATATTTCGACCAAGCAGAAGATCGCGGTTCGCTCCGGGCAAATGCCTAACTTGCCGCCGGGCTCGCCGTTCGAGGAATTCTTCGAGGAATTTTTCAAGAACCGGCGCGGACCGGGCGGCCAAGGCGATCCCGGCGGGCAGAACGGCCCCAATAGCGGCGAAAACGAAAATCGCTCGCCGCGCCGCGTCAACTCGCTCGGCTCCGGTTTCATCATCGACACAGCCGGCATCGTCGTCACCAATAATCACGTGATCGCGGATGCCGACGAGGTCAATGTCATCCTCAATGACGGAACGTCGATCAAGGCGGAGATTGTCGGCCGCGACACCAAGGTTGACCTGGCGGTTCTTAAATTCACCCCGCCAAAGCCGCTCAAGGCGGTGAAATTTGGCGACAGCGACAAGCTGCGGCTCGGCGAATGGGTGATTGCGATCGGCAATCCATTCTCGCTTGGCGGCACCGTGACGGCCGGCATCGTGTCGGCGCGCAACCGCGACATCAACTCCGGCCCATATGACAACTACATCCAGACCGACGCCGCCATCAACCGCGGCAATTCCGGCGGGCCGCTGTTCAATCTCAACGGCGAAGTGATCGGCGTCAACACCGCGATCATCTCGCCGTCAGGGGGCTCGATCGGCATCGGTTTTGCGGTGCCATCGAAGACGGTGGTCGGCGTGATCGACCAATTGCGGGAGTTCGGCGAGACCCGCCGCGGCTGGCTCGGCGTGCGCATCCAGCAGGTCACCGACGAGATCGCCGAGAGCTTGAGCGTGAAGCCGCCGCGCGGCGCGCTGATCGCCGGCATCGACGACAAAGGCCCGGCGAAGCCCGCCGGCATCGAACCGGGCGACGTGGTGGTGAAATTCGACGGCCGCGACATCAAGGAAATGCGCGATCTGCCGAAAATCGTCGCCGAGACCCCGATCGGCAAGGACGTCGAAGTCGTCGTCATTCGCAAGGGCAAGGAAGAAAAGAAGACGGTCAAGCTCGGCCGACTCGAGGACGGCGAAAAGCAGGCCGCTCTTACTGCGAACAAAGACGACACGCCAGCCGATAAGCCGGCCGTGCAGAAAGCGTTGGGCTTAAGCCTGGCCAACATGAGCGACGACCTGCGCAAGAAATACAAGATCAAGGACAAAGTGAAGGGCGTGGTCATCACCGGGGTCGATCCGGGTTCGGCCGCTGCGGAAAAGCGTCTGGCGCCCGGCGCCGTCATCGTCGAGCTGCAGCAGCAGCCGGTGGCGAACGCCGCGGATCTGCAGGCGCGCATCGACAAGCTCAAGAAGGAAGGCAAGAAGGCCGCGGTGCTGCTGGTTGCCAATGGCGACGGCGACACCACCTTCGTGGCGCTGAGCCTGCAATAGGCGGCGCTACGGCTACCTGTTCATGCAGTTGCGCATGAAGGCGTGTCGTTTGCTCAGGTGCAATTTTTGCGCTTTGGCCTCTAGCCGGCAGGTTTCGGTCTTTTCGGCCAACTCCTTGCTGACCTCGGCGATCTGCGCCGGCGACTTTTTAGCTGCAGCCGCGTGGGTGGAAGCCAGCCCGCACGCAAGTATGACAGCAGCAACAGCGATGGCGATATAGCGCATTGTCGACTCCTCAAGCCCCGGCCTTGATGTTGCAGGCTTGTGTGACAGAATTATTTCATGTCACGAATTCGTCTTCGCGGTAGCCCTGCGCAAACAGCAGCGCGGTGAGGTCGCCGTGATCAATCCGCGCTGCGGCGGCTGACGCCACCTTCGGCTTGGCGTGGAACGCGACGCCGAGCCCGGCCTCTGTGATCATGTCGATGTCGTTAGCGCCGTCACCGGCCACCAGCGTGGCGTCCGGTGTTACGCCGCGCCGCATACGCAATTCGATTAGCGTCGCGCGCTTGGCGGCGCGCCCGAAGATCGGCTCGGCCACCTCGCCGGATAGCCGATCGCCGTCGAGCACCAGCCGGTTGCCACGGACTTCATCGAAGCCGATCATCTTGCCGATGCGGTCGGTGAATGGCGTGAAGCCGCCCGACACCAGACAGGTATAGGCGCCATAAGCGCGCATGGTGGCGACCAGCGCCTTGGCGCCGGCCGTCAAAGTGATGCGCGTTTTCAAGACCTCGTCGATCTTCGCGACGGACAGGCCCTTGAGCAGCGCGACGCGCTCGCGCAGCGCCGGCTCGAAAGCGATCTCGCCGCGCATGGCGCGCTCGGTGATCGCTGCGATTTTTTCGTTGAGCCCGGCGTAGTCGGCCAATTCGTCGAGGCATTCCTGCGCGATCATGGTGGAGTCCATGTCGGCGAGAAACAGCTTCTTGCGGCGATTTGCAGCAGGTTGCACGACGACGTCGAACGATCCGCCCAGCGCCGCGCGCACGCGTTCCGCCGTTTCGCTTCCCGCATGTTCCGCGCTAAAGGGGATGTCGGCGGCAAGACCTTGCGCGAGCCAGATCGGCGTTCCGGCATCGGGCAGGACTGCTGCCGCCCGTTCGAGCGCGGCACCATCGAGGGCGCCGCGCACGGGCGCGATCAGGGTGGCATTATGACTGCCGATCTCGGACATTTGTCGCACGGCGTTAAAGGTGCGGTGCTTATTGCAGGGCCGACCGCCAGCGGCAAGTCGGCTTTGGCGATCACGCTGGCGCAAAAGCTCGGCGGCGTGGTGATCAATGCCGACTCGATGCAGGTCTATCGCGACCTGCGCGTCATCACCGCGCGGCCGTCTCCCGATGAGGAAGAGCGCGTGCCGCACATGCTGTACGGCCAGGTCGACGCGGCGCAGAATTATTCGGTCGGCCGCTGGTGCCGCGACGTCGCCCGTTCCTTGAAAGAAACCGTCGAAGCCGGCGGCGTCCCCATCGTGGTCGGAGGTACCGGGCTTTATTTCAAGGCGCTGACCGCAGGCCTTGCCGCTGTGCCGCCGATCCCGCCGGAAATCCGCGCCGACTTGCGGGCACGGCTCGACCGCGATGGCATTGCGCCGCTCTACGCCGATTTGCTGCGGTTCGATCCGCAAACCGCGCATCGCCTGATGCCGAACGACCGTTCGCGTATCCTGCGTGCGCTGGAGGTTCTTAAAGCCACCGGCCGCTCGCTGACGGGCTGGCATCGCGAGGGCATGCCGCCGCTGGTCGACAATGCATCGGCGGCCAAGATTTTCCTCACCGTCGAGCGCGCCGAATTGGTGTCCCGCATCGAGAGCCGGTTCGACGCCATGCTGGCGGCCGGCGCGCTGGAGGAGGTGCGGGTGTTGGCGGAGCGCAAGCTCGACCCGCTGCTGCCGGCGATGAAGGCGCACGGCGTGCCGTGGCTGATCCGTCACCTGAATGGCGAGATCACGCTGGAGGAGGCTGCGGCGGGGGCCAAAATGGATACCCGCCGCTACGCCAAGCGCCAGCACACCTGGTTTCGCAATCAGCTTTCCGATTGGCCCTGGGCGGCGCCAAAAGACGCCCAGGCAGCCCTCGAAAACCAACGTGCGATGGTCTAAACGTTGTTTCGCGCTTGACCGGGGCCGAAACGGCCCCTATAAAGCCGCGCAAGGAAAGTACAGGTAGAGCCAATGTTGCGCAATATTATTACTCTCGTAGTAAAGGTCTGGACACGCTGCGGGTAGGCCCAACGGCTTCGCAGGACGTGTCCGGACATGGCCCTCGCGGGCCTTTTTTATTGCGATTGACGAGCGAAGAGGACGACGACGATGACCCAGGAAATGACCGGCGCCGAAATGGTGATCCAGGCGCTCGCCGACCAAGGCGTGAAGCACCTGTTCGGCTATCCGGGCGGCGCGGTGCTGCCGATCTACGACGCGATTTTCCAGCAGGACAAGGTGCAGCACATTCTGGTGCGGCACGAGCAGGGCGCGGTGCACGCGGCGGAAGGCTATGCGCGCTCGACCGGCAAGGTCGGCTGCGTGCTGGTGACGTCGGGCCCCGGCGCCACCAACGCGGTGACCGGCCTGCACCGACGCGCTGTGCGACTCGATCCCGATCGTCTGTCATCACCGGCCAGGTGCCGACCCATCTGATCGGCAACGACGCGTTCCAGGAATGCGACACCGTCGGCATCACGCGGCCCTGCACCAAACATAATTATCTGGTGAAGCGCATCGAGGATTTGCCGCGCGTGTTGCACGAGGCGTTTCACATCGCCGCCAGCGGCCGGCCCGGTCCGGTCGTGGTCGACATCCCGAAGGACATCCAGTTCGCCAAGGGCGTCTATTCGAAGCCGAAGGATTTCCCGCACCGCGGCTACCAGCCGCAAGATCAAAGGCGACATCGACAAGATCAAGCAGGCCATCGAACTGATGGCGCATGCCAAGCGGCCGCTATTCTACACCGGCGGCGGCGTCATCAATTCCGGCAAGGCGGCAAGCGACCTGTTGCGCGAACTGGTCAAGCTGACCGGTTTTCCGATCACGTCGACATTGATGGGGCTCGGCGCGTTTCCGTCCGCCAATCCGCAGTGGATGGGCATGCTCGGCATGCACGGCACACTGGAAGCCAACATGGCGATGCACGATTGCGACGTGATGATCTGCATCGGCGCGCGCTTCGACGACCGCATCACCGGCCGCATCGATGCGTTCTCGCCTGGCTCGAAGAAGATTCATGTCGATATCGATCCGTCTTCGATCAACAAGAACGTCAAGGCCGACGTGCCGATCGTCGGCGATTGCGCCCACGTGCTGGAGGACATGGTGCGGCTGTGGCGCACCAGCGCGAAACAGCCGGACAAGAAGGCGCAGGCCGACTGGTGGAAGCAGATCGAGAAATGGCGCGCCAGGAAATCGCTTGGCGTACCGAGGCTCGAACGAGGTGATCAAGCCGCAATATGCGATCGAGCGGCTCTATGCCCTGACCAAGGACCGCGACACCTACATCACCACCGAAGTCGGCCAGCACCAGATGTGGGCGGCGCAGCTTCTACGGCTTCCAGGAGCCGAACCGCTGGATGACCTCGGGCGGGCTCGGCACCATGGGCTACGGCCTGCCGGCCTCGGTCGGCGTGCAGCTCGCGCATCCGAAATCGCTGGTGATCGACATCGCCGGCGAGGCATCGGTTCTGATGACGATGCAGGAGCTGTCGACGGCGGTGCAGTACCGCCTGCCGATCAAGATCTTCATCCTCAACAACCGCTACATGGGCATGGTGCGGCAGTGGCAGGAATTGCTGCACGGCGGCCGCTATTCGGAAAGCTATTCGGAAGCGCTGCCGGATTTCGTCAAGCTGGCCGAGGCCTATCATGCGCACGGCATCCGCTGCGAGAAACCGGGCGATCTCGATCACGCGATCAAGGAGATGATCGACGTCGACAAGCCGGTGCTGTTCGATTGCGTGGTCGACCCGAAGGAAAACTGCTTCCCGATGATCCCGTCGGGCCGCGCGCATAACGAGATGATCCTGGGTGACGCCGCTGAGAAGCTCGAGACGGCGATCACCGCGGAAGGCAAGGTGATGGTCTGATGAACGCGCAAACACCCAGCACGTCGCATTATCCCGCCGCGCCGACCGCGCAGAAATCGGAAAGCCATACGCTGTCGGTCCTGGTCGACAACGAGCCGGGCGTGCTCGCCCGCGTCATCGGCCTGTTCTCCGGCCGCGGCTACAATATCGAGTCGCTGACGGTGTCGGAGACCGAGCACCAGAAGCACCTTTCGCTGATCACGGTGGTGACCACCGGAACGCCGATGGTGATCGAGCAGATCAAGAACCAGCTCGACCGCCTGGTGCCGGTGCATCGCGTCGTCGACATGACGCTGTCCGGCCGCGCCATCGAGCGCGAACTGGCGATGGTCAAGGTCAAGGGCAAGGGCGAGAACCGGGTCGAGGCGTTGCGGCTCGCCGATGCGTTCCGCGCCCGCGTGATCGACGCCTCGACCGAGAGCTTCGTGTTCGAGATCACCGGCAAGAGTGACAAGATCGAGCAGTTCGTTGCGCTGATGCTGCCGCTCGGTCTCGTCGAGGTGGCGCGCACCGGCATCGCCGCCATCGCGCGCGGCACCGAGGAAATAGCGGCGCGATAGAAAAGTTCTATAAGACTTGTCGCGGCGCGCCATTAAATCTAGAAGAACGCGGGAAAAACGAACGGCCTGAGCCGAGGGGTAAGTAACATGCGTGTTTATTACGATCGCGACGCCGACCTCAACCTGATCAAGGGCAAGAAGGTCGCCGTCATCGGCTATGGCAGCCAGGGCCACGCCCATGCGCTCAATTTGCGCGACAGCGGCGTCAAGGACGTCGCGGTGGCGCTGCGCAAGTCCTCGGCCGGCGTGAAAAAGGCCGAGGGCGAGAAATTCAAGGTGATGGAAGTCGCCGAGGCCGCCAAATGGGCCGACGTGATGATGATGCTCACCCCCGACGAATTGCAGGGCGACATCTATCGCGAGCATCTCGCAAAAGAACATGAAGGAGGGCGCGGCGCTGATGTTCGCGCACGGCCTCAACGTGCATTTCAATCTGATCGAGCCGCGCGCCGACCTCGACGTGCTGATGATCGCGCCGAAAGGGCCCGGCCATACCGTGCGCTCGGAATACCAGCGCGGCGCCGGCGTGCCGTGCCTGGTCGCGATCCACAAGGACGCCTCCGGCAACGCCCACGATCTCGGCCTGAGCTACGCCTCGGCGATCGGCGGCGGCCGCGCCGGCATCATCGAGACGACTTTCAAGGAAGAATGCGAGACCGATCTGTTCGGCGAGCAGACCGTGCTGTGCGGCGGCCTCGTCGAGCTGATCAAGGCCGGCTACGAGACGCTGTGCGAGGCGGGCTACGCGCCGGAGATGGCCTATTTCGAGTGCCTGCACGAGGTGAAGCTGATCGTCGACCTCATCTACGAAGGCGGCATCGCCAACATGAATTACTCGATCTCCAACACCGCCGAGTACGGCGAGTATGTTTCCGGGCCGCGCATCATCACGCCGGAAACCAAGGCGGAGATGAAGCGCGTGCTGACCGACATCCAGTCCGGCAAGTTCACCCGCGACTGGATGCTGGAGAACAAGGTCAACCAGACCTCGTTCAAGGCGACCCGCGCCAAGCTCGCCGAGCATTCGATCGAGCAGGTCGGCGCCAAGCTGCGCGAGATGATGCCGTGGATCAAGCAGCGCGCGCTGGTCGATAAGGCGCGGAACTAGCTACTTCTTCCCGATCTTCTTCCACAGCCAGCGCGCCACCGCGCCGGGTGAGGCATCGGCGCCGCCAGCGCCGCCGCGCGCATTGGCCTCGCGCATCGTCTCGACCGGGATCGCATCGATCAGCGGCTTCAGCGCATCGATCAGCGCCCTGTCATCGGCGCGGCGGGGCGCCAGCAACAGAATGGCGTCGTAAGGCGGCAGCGCCTGCTTTGGGATCGTCCAGCACGACCAGATCGAACTGCGCGATGCGGCCGTCGCTCGAATAGGCCGAGATGACATCAACGTCACCCGCCTTCGCCGCCGGATACATGAAGTCCGACTGCATGGTGCGCTGCTCGCGGAACCGCAACCCGTAGGCGGCGACCAGCGCCTTCCATTCCGGCCGCTCGAAGAATTCGTAATCGCCGGCGATCGACAGTTGCGGCGCGCGCGCGGCGAGGTCGGCGATCGACTTCACGCCAAGCTTCTCGGCCAGCGTGCGCGGCATCGCCAGCGCATAGGCGTTCTCGAAGCCAAGCCCGCCCAGCATAGTGATCTTGTGGCTGTCTGGCAGCCACTTTCCGACCTCGGCCAGCACCTGCGCGCGCGGCTTGATGTCGGTGCGGTTCATCTCGTTGGCCCAGATGGTGCCGGAATAATCGACATAGGCGTCGATCTCGTTCGCAGCCAAAGCCTTGAAGATCACCGCCGAGCCGAGGCCCTGGCGTTGCGAAGTCGAGTGCCTGTTCGCCTGCAGCCGCTGCTCGATCAGCGAGGCCAGCACATATTGCTCGGTGAACGGCTTGGCGCCGATCACGTAAGTCGATGACGCGCGACCCAACCCCGGCAACAACGCCGCCAGCACCACCAGCGCAAGTCCGGCGCCGCCCGCGATGACGTAAGACCGGCGATGCGTCGCGACACCGCGCTCCATCAGCGCCAGCAACTGGTCGACGACCAAGGTCAGCACCGCCGCGGCGACGCAGCCAAACAGCACGAACACCCAGTTCTGCGTCTGCAAGCCGGCGAAGATGTAATTGCCGAGCGAGGTTTGCCCGATCGGCGTCGACAGCGTCGCGGTGCCGATCACCCACACCGCGGAGATGCGGATGCCGGCCATGATCACCGGCATCGCCAGCGGCAGCTCGATGTAGCGCAGGATCTGGCCGCGGCTCAGCGCCAACGCCAGCCCGGCGTCATGCAACTCGGGATTGACGGCATTGAGCCCGGCCACGGTGTTGCGAAGCACCGGCAGCATCGAATAGAGCGCCAGCGCCAGCACGGCGGGCAGGAATCCCAGCGCGGAAAATCCGTGGCCGAACAGACGTTCTGACAAGAGCGGCCAGCGCTAGCAGCAGCGGATAAAACAGCGTGAGCAGCGCCAGGCCCGGGATGGTCTGGATTACGCTGGCGGCGCCGAGCACCGCAGCGCGCAACGCCGGCCGCCGCGTCGAGGCGATCGCCAGCGGAAAACTGATGCCAAGCCCGATCGCCATCGCGGTGACGCTCACTAGCACATGGCTGCCGAGATAATCCGGCAGCCGGTCCAGCGCGTCGGCGAAGCGGGGATCGATCATCGCGCGATGATGGCACGCGATGCTCAAGGGCGAAACCACGCGCTTTCCGTCGATGCAAATTCGCTTTAGGTTGCCGCCGGCATGGCGAAGCATCCCCAAATGGCGGGCGGCACGGCGAGCGCCGTTTCGCTCAACAATGTCGATGTGGCGTTCCGGCTGGCGGACGGCGGCGTCTATCGCGCCATCGCGCAGGCGACGCTCACGGTCGCCGATGGCGAATTCGTCGCCATTGTCGGGCCAACCGGATGCGGCAAGTCGACGCTGCTCAACGTCGCCGCCGGACTGATCGCGCCGGTCTCCGGCGCCGTTGATATTTTCGGCACGCCGCTTACCGCGATCAACCGGCAGGCCGGCTATCTGTTTCAGGCCGACGCACTGTTTCCCTGGAAGACCGCGCTGGAGAACGTCGCGATCGGCCTCGAGACCGCGGGCACGCCGCAACCCGAGGCGCGCTCGCGCGCGCAGCAATGGCTGATGCGCGTCGGTTTGGGTGCGTTCGGCGACCGCTATCCGCACATGTTGTCGGGCGGGCAACGCAAGCGCGTCGGGCTGGCGCAAGTGCTGATCCGCGATCCGAAGATATTGCTGATGGACGAGCCGTTCGGCCCGCTCGACGCGCAGACCCGGCAGATCATGGGCAACCTGCTGCTCGATCTGTGGAGCGCCGACCGCAAGGCGGTGCTGTTCGTCACCCACGATCTGGAGGAAGCGATCGCGTTGTCCGATCGCGTCGTGATCATGTCGGCCGGGCCTTCGGCGCGCATCATCGGCGACTGGAAGGTGCCATTGGCGCGGCCACGCGACATCGCCGAGATCAAGCTCGACCGCGCCTTCGTCGAGCTGCACCGCGAAATCTGGCAGGTGCTCAAGGCCGAGGTGATCAAGGGCTATCAGCAAGCGGAGGTGGCGTGATGCCGCGCCTGACCCTGATCGCCCTGCAGATCCTGGTCGCGGTCGTGACCGTAGCGCTGTGGTACGCGCTCACGACCTATCCGGTGTTCGGCTATATGGTGCTGCCGCCATTCTTCTTCTCGAATCCGGTCGATGTCGCCAACCAGATCGTCAAGTGGTTCGTTTCGGGCGTGATCTGGAAACATCTTTGGGTGACGCTGTGGGAGGCGATCCTCGCCTTCATCATCGGCTCAATCGGCGGCGTGCTGGTCGGCTTCTGGTTTGCACGCCAGCCGCGCACCGCCGCGGTGTTCGACCCTTACGTCAAGATGGTCAATGCGCTGCCGCGCGTCGTCCTCGCGCCGATCTTCACGCTGTGGCTCGGCCTCGGCATCTGGTCGAAGGTCGCGCTCGGCGTCACGCTGGTATTCTTCATCGTGTTCTTCAACGTCTATCAGGGCGTCAAGGAAGTCTCACCGACCGTGCTGGCCAATGCGCGCATGCTCGGCATGAGCGAGCGTCAGCTGATGCGGCACGTCTATTGGCCCTCGGCGTTGTCGTGGATGTTCTCCTCGCTGCACACGTCGGTCGGCTTCGCCGTGGTGGGCGCGGTGGTGGGCGAATATCTCGGCTCGGCGGCGGGCCTCGGCTATCTGATCCAGCAGGCCGAGGGCGTATTCGACGTCGCCGGGGTGTTTGCGGGCATGTTCGTGCTGGCCGCCTTCGTGCTGGTGATCGACGCCGCCGTCAGCATCGTCGAGCGGCGGCTGCTGGTGTGGCGGCCGGTCGCGGAAACCCGCCCCTAGGCACGGCACGGACGCTGTCTTATTCTTCACGCCGAAGACGGTCCCTGCAACGAGGCCGCCCTTATTCACTGGAGGAACTCATGAAAAAAGCCGTGCGGGCGATCACCGCCACGCTTGCCGCTCTCGTGCTCTCGTCGGGGTTGGCGCTCGCCCAGTCCAAGGTGACCATCGCGGTCGGCGGCGCGTCGTGCCTCTGCTACTTGCCGACCATGCTGGCGGAATCGCTCGGTGAATACAAAAAAGCCGGCGTCGACGTCGAGCTGGTGGATTTCAAAGGCGGTTCGCAATCACTCACCGCGGTGATCGGCGGCAGCGCCGACGTGGTGTCGGGTTATTTCGATCATTGCGTCAACCTCGCCGCCAAGAACCAGGCGCTGCAGGCTTTCGTGGTCTATGACCGCTATCCGGGCTTCGCGCTGGTGGTGTCGCCGAAGCACGAGGCCGAGGTCAAATCGATCAAGGACCTCGCCGGTAAGAAGGTCGGCGTCAGCGCGCCGGGCTCCTCGACCGACTTCTTCCTGAAATACATCCTGAGCAAGAACAGCGTCGATCCGAATTCGGTTGCCGTGGTCGGCGTCGGCCTTGGCGGCTCCGCGGTCGCCGCCATGGAGCAGGGCACCATCGATGCCGCGATCATGCTCGATCCGTCGGTCACCGTGCTGCACGGCCGCAACAAGGACATGAAAATCCTCACCGACACCCGAACCCAGAAGGACACGCTGTCGGTGTTCGGCGGCGAATATCCGGGCGGCGCGCTCTACACCAAAGCCGACTGGATCGCCAAGCATCCGAAGGAAACCCAGGCGCTCACCAATGCCATCGTCGCCACATTGAAGTGGATGCACTCGCACACGCCGGAAGAGATCATGGCGAAGATGCCGGAAAATCTCGTCGGCCCCGACAAGCCGGGCTATCTCGCGGCACTCAAGAACACGATGCCGATGTATTCCGAAACCGGCCGGATGGATCCGAAAGGCGCCGCGGCGGTGCTCGCGGTGTTCAGCCAATCGTCGCCGGACGTCGCCAAGGCCAATGTCGACCTGTCGAAGACCTACACCAACGAATTCGTCGAACAGGCCAACAAGAAGATGGGAATGAACACCAGGTAATCGTTACGCTGCATCGCTACGGTGACACGGCGGGATTTTCCCGCCGTGTTTGTTATTGTGACGACGGACATGAACAGCGAACCGGCAATCCGCGCCGTCGACCGGCTCGACTTGACCTTTGCGCCGAAGCCCTGGGCGTTCGCGCAGGAGCGCCGCGCCGAGATCGATGCGCATTTCGCCAAGCTGAGGCTGGCCAAGCCGGCGCTATGGAACGGCCGCTTGCTGTTGCTGCATGATCATGAACTGACGAGCAGGGTGCTTCGCGGCGGCTTTCTGGAGGCCGATTTCGCCAGTCTCGCGGCCTGGCGCGATTGGGGCTTTCCCGATGCCGGCGCCTTCAACTGTTTCGGCGCCGCCGCTGTCTGCACGGGCGATGGCGCCGTTCTGCTCGGCGTCATGGGGCCGCACACCGTCAATGCCGGGCAGATTTATTTTCCCTGCGGCACGCCGGATCCCGACGACATTGTCGATGGCCGGGTCGATTTCGATCGGAGTGTGGCGCGCGAGCTCGCCGAGGAAACCGGCATCGACGCCTCGGCTCTGACGGCGGAGCCGGGCTGGACCCTGGTGCGCGACGGCCGGCAGCTGATCTTGATCAAGGCATTGCGCACGCCGGACAGCGCCGAAACACTTCGCCAGCGCGTACTCGCCCATCTGGCGGGCGAACGTGAGCCGGAGCTTTCCGACATACGGCTGGTTCGCAGCATGGCCGATCTTGGTCCAGCGATGCCGGGTTTCGTCGCGATATACTTGAAGCATCGCTGGCGCTGAAATGGCCTTGCGGCGGTCCCTCGGATTCCGCTAAAAGACCGTCCGTGCGGTTCCGGTAACGCGGGCTTAAAAGTTTTCCGCGATGTTACGGGCCGAAATGAGAGTTTGAAGGCAGATTTCGATGACCACGCGCTTGCACCGTTGCGCGATCGACCGGACGGCCTTTCAGGCTGCGCCGGCTGCCGCTCTCATTCTGGGCACGCTCCTTCTGCTTAGGCACCCCTGAGGGCCGGCTGGGCATTTGCGCCTGGGCACTCAGGGGAGGTGAAGAGCACACCCCTTAGAGCGCCCTGTGCGGCGCATTCGTTCAGAAGGATGACTGCCATGACTACCCCGACCAAACCGGCGCCAACGTCCGAGAAGGACCGCGTCGTCATCTTCGACACCACCTTGCGCGACGGTGAGCAGTGCCCCGGCGCCACCATGACCCACGAAGAGAAGATCGAGGTCGCCGAGCTGCTCGACACCATGGGCGTCGATATCATCGAGGCCGGCTTCCCGATCGCGTCGGAAGGCGACTTCGCCGCCGTCCACGAGATCGCCAAGCGCTCGAAGAACGCCGTGATCTGCGGGCTGTCGCGCGCCGCTTTCAAGGACATCGACCGCTGCGCCGAAGCGATCAAGCCGGCGCAAAAGAAGCGCATCCATACGTTTCTGTCGACCTCGCCCGTGCACATGAAATACAAGCTGCAGAAGGAGCCGCACGAGGTATTCGAGATGGTGATCGCGCAGGTCACCCGCGCGCGCTCGCATACCGACGACGTCGAATGGTCGTCGGAAGACGGCACGCGCACCGAGCACGATTTCCTCTGCCGCTGCGTCGAAGCCGCGATCAAGGCCGGCGCCACCACCATCAACATCCCTGACACCGTCGGCTATTCGACGCCGGAGGAATATTTCGCGCTGTTCAAGATGGTGCGCGAGCGGGTGCCAAATTCCGACAAGGCGGTGTTTTCCACGCACTGCCACAACGATCTTGGCATGGCGGTGGCGAATTCGCTGTCCGGCGTGATGGCCGGTGCGCGGCAGATCGAGTGCACCATCAACGGCATCGGCGAGCGGGCCGGCAACGCCGCGCTCGAGGAAGTCGTGATGGCGATCCAGACCCGCAACGACAAGTTCCCGTTCGTCACCGGTATCGACGCCACCATGTTGACGCGGGCCTCGAAGCTGGTTTCGGCGGCGACCTCGTTCCCGGTGCAATACAACAAGGCGATCGTTGGACGGAACGCCTTTGCCCACGAGAGCGGCATCCACCAGGACGGCATGCTGAAAAACGCACAGACCTACGAGATCATGCGGCCGGAAACGGTCGGCGTGAAACAGACCTCGCTGGTGATGGGCAAGCATTCCGGCAGCCATGCCTTCCAGCACAAGCTGGAGGAACTCGGCTATCAGTTGTCGGACAACCAGCTCAAGGACGCCTTCGTGCGCTTCAAGGCGCTGGCCGACAAGAAAAAGCAGATCTACGACGAGGACATCGAGGCGTTGGTCGACGAGGAGATCGCGCATGCCCATGACCGCATCAAGGTGCTTTCGATGACGGTGATCGCCGGCACCATGGGCCCGCAATCGGCGACGTTGTCGCTCGATATCGATGGCAAGCACGTCACCACGCAATCGACCGGCAATGGCCCGGTCGATGCGATTTTCCGCGCCATCCACGCGCTGGTGCCGCACGAGGCCAAGCTCGAGCTCTATCAGGTGCACGCGGTGACCGAAGGCACCGACGCCCAGGCTGAAGTTTCGGTGCGGCTGTCGGACAACGGCCGCGCCGTCACCGCCAAAGGCGCCGATCCCGACACGCTGGTGGCGTCGGCGAAGGCCTATCTCGGCGCGCTCAACAAGCTGACCAGCCGCCGCAAAGGCGAAACCGCGATGGCTGGGCCGCGCATCCATTCGACGGATGTCGGGTGATCCATCACGCTGTGTCAAAAGACATATAAAAAAATTAAACCGCGCGCCCCGTCGCGCGGTTTTTCTTTATGCGCGATATGCATGTTGAAGATTCGTTCCTGGCTTTTTAAAAAATCATATTTCCTCCGCAATGTCTGTTTACCTCCCACGCCGAACGCAATTTCGCGGCGTGAGGAACTTCCCTGAGATGAAAAATATGCTTTGCGCGGGCGCGCTCGCTGTGTTTTGCCTTGTGCCCGCACTCTCCAGCTATGCCTACGCGTCGGAACCGGTGACCGCCGCGGCGGAACTCACCAAGATCGACGTCGCGCGCATCAGGACCGCGCTGAAATTGACCCCGGCGCAGCAGGCCTACTGGCCGCCGATCGAGGCGGCGTTGCGCGATATTTCTCACGCCCGGCCCGAACCGGAAGGTCTGATGCGCCGCATCAGCCACCGTGTGGTTTCGGTGGCGCTCAACGGCGCTGCCGTCGCGCGGCTTGCCGCCGCGGCCCGGCCATTGGTGAAGGTACTCGATGACGAACAGCGCCACATCGCAATTGCGTTGGCGCAGGAGATGGGCCTCGGCCCGATGCTGGCTGCGCTTTAATCACGAGATTATTTCACACTTTCTTTTCCGGCGTGGGGGACGAAGCTGCCGTTGCGGGCGACCGCACGGCAGCTTTTTCGTTTTCACGGATGGTTGCCAAGATTTAATGCGGCCGCCAGCGCTTGCTGAATTTTCGTTTGCATTGGTTTGCCGAATATTCATGCGGCTTTTTGCGCGTTAAAGTTTGGCTGAACGCGCGTACATCTAGCTGTCCTAACTTTAACTTGCCGGCTGTGCGCATCGGATCAATATCGGATCACAGAAAATGCGCTTCATCACCTTGAAGCCAATGGAGGATGCGATGTGGAAATCAGTTCTTGCCGGCACGGCCGCGCTGGCGATTGCCGGTGGCTCGCTGGTCTATGCACAACAGGGCCCGCGCCCTAACGACGGGCCGCGCTGGCGGCCGAACGCCGAAGACATCAGCGCGTTCGGTGACGCGCGGATCGCCGCCATCAAGGAAGGCCTCAAGCTGACGGCCGACCAGCAGAAGCTGTGGCCGCCATTCGAGAAGGCGTTGCGCGACCGCGCCAAGGCGCGTTCGGACCGCTTCGCGGCGCGCGCCAGCGCCGACCGCCCGACCGATCCGGTGGAGCGCCTGCAGATGCGCGCGCAGCGGATGTCGGAAGCCGGCGCCTCGCTCAAGTCGATCGCCGACGCGGCGGGCCCGCTCTACAAGAGCCTCGACGACGCGCAGAAGCATCGCTTCAACGTGCTGGCGCGGCTCGAAGGCCCGCGCGGGCAAGGCGGCATGCATCTGGCGCCATCACGGACGGGGCGGGCCGGAAGGCCGCCGCGGTCCGGGAGGTCCCGCTGGACCGGATGCGCCGCCGCGTCCGCAATAAGGAACAGTGACGCGCGGCTTGCGTACTCCGAAAGTTGCCGCGTTGTCGTGAAAGCCGCCGGTTCGCCGGCGGCTTTTTCGTTGCGCGCGCAACGCGGCGCAGGAGCGCCGCGACTGGCCTAGTCGGCTGGACACGCTGGAGGGTGTTTGCTAAACGGGCCGCCCTTGCACGCCTGATCGAAGTTACGGCGTTACGGGCGCATAGCTCAGTTGGTAGAGCAGCTGACTCTTAATCAGCGGGTCCCAGGTTCGAGCCCTGGTGCGCCCACCAAATTCCCGATCCCGAAATATAGCGTATCCTGAAGGCCGGCATCCGGTCGTCAACGAACGCGGGGATTGGTCATGAATAAAGTCGGCATTATCGGCGCGGGCCTGATCGGCCGCGCATGGGCCATCGTGTTCGCGCGGTCGGGCTGGGACGTCACGCTCTATGACAGCGTCGCCGAGGTGCGCGGCCGGGTGAAGACCGACATTCTCGCGAGCCTCAAGGAATTGACGCCATACGGCCTGGGTGGGGACGCCGCCGCGGTCGAGCCGCACATCCACGTCGCCCACACCATTGCCAGGGCGGTCGAGGGCGTCTCGTTCGTGCAGGAGAACGGCCCGGAAACCATCGAGGCCAAGCTCGCCATCTTCGGCGAACTGGACCGTGTGGCGCCCGCCGATGCCATCCTCGTTTCGTCGAGTTCGGCCATCGTCGCCAGCCGCTTCACCGAAAAGCTCAAGACCCGCGCACGCTGCCTGGTGGCGCACCCGGTCAATCCACCGCACATCGTGCCGATCGTGGAGCTGGCGCCAGCGCCGTGGACGTCGCTGGAAACGGTATCGCGCGCCAAGGGCATCTACGAAAGTGTCGGGCAGGTGCCGATCCTCGTGAAAAAAGAAGCCGAGGGCTTCATCCTCAACCGCCTGCAAGGCGCGCTGCTCGCCGAAGCGTTCCGGCTGGTCGGCGAGGGCTATGTGTCGCCGCGCGACCTCGACAAGACCATCAAGGATGGCCTCGGCCTGCGCTGGTCGTTCCTCGGCCCGTTCGCCACCATCGAACTCAATGCGCCTGGCGGCGTCGCCGACTACTGCGCCCGCTATCTCGGCTTCTACCGGCGGCTGCAAGACGATCCGCCCAACTCGGCCTACACCGCGGAAAACCTCGCGCGGGTGATGGAGCAGTGGGATGCCGCGCCCGCGGTGGCCATGGCGGGCATGATGAAGGACCGCGATACCCGGCTCGCGGCGCTGCGGGCGCACAAGACGCAATTCGAGAACAAAACGGAATCCTGACGCCTCAGCGCATGCCAAGCAGGTTAGGCAGGAACAGCGACAGGCCCGGCCAGTACGTCACGACTACGAGGAACACCATCATGGTCAGCAACCAGGGCCAAACAGCGACGGTGAGTTCGGTGATACCCATCTTGGCGATGCCGGACGCGACATAAAGGTTCAGCCCGACCGGGGGATGGCACAACCCGACTTCCATGTTGACGGTGATGAGGATGCCGAAATGGATCGGGTCGATGCCGAGCTTGATCGCGACCGGGAACAAAATCGGCGCCATGATCAAAATGATGGAGGACGGCTCCATCACGTTGCCCGCCATCAGCAGCAGAACGTTGACCACCAGCAGGAACGTGATCCAGCCAAGCCCCTGGTCGATCATCCACTGCGCGAGCTGCTGCGGAATATTCTCGTAGGTCATCAGGAACGAGAACAGCACCGCGTTGGTGATGATGTAGAGCAGCATGGCGCTGAGATTGGCTGACGACAGCAACACTCGCGGCACATCGCGCAGCTTCAGGTCCTTGTAGACGAACACCGCGATGAAGAAGGCATAGACGGCGCTCATCGCCGCCGCCTCGGTCGGCGTGAAAAGGCCGGAATAGATGCCGCCGATGACGATGAAGATCAGCAGCAGGCCCCATATCGAGTCGCGGAACGTGCGCACGCGCTGGACGAAGTTCGCCTTCTCCATGCGCGGATAATTGTTGCGCCAGGCGCGGTACCAGGTGGTGGCGCCGAGCATGGTGGCAAGCATGATGCCGGGCACAATGCCGGCGATGAACAGCTTGCCGACCGACGAATTGGTCGCGACGGCGTAAAGCACCATCGGGATCGACGGCGGGATCAGGATGCCGAGCGAGCCGGACGTGGTGATGACACCGGCGCCGAACCGCTTCGGAAAGCCCTGCGCCACCATCGCGGGCAGGATCACCGAACCGATCGCCACGACGGTCGCTGGCGACGAGCCGGACACCGCTGCGAACAGGGCGCAGGCCAGCACGCCCGCCAGCGCGAGCCCGCCGTACCAGTGGCCGACCATCGCCGTTGCAAACGCAATCATGCGGCGGGCGACCCCGCCATGGGTGAGGAAATTGCCGGCCAGGATGAAGAACGGGATCGCCATGATCTCGAAGCTTTCGAGACCCGTGAAGAGCTTGAGCGCCACCGATTCCGTGCGCACGTCGGTCAGGGTGAAAAGAAAAGTAAGCACGGTAAGACCGAGCGCGATCGATACGGGCATGCCGGTCAGCATCAGTGCGAACAACAAGACGAAAACGACCAGCGCGCGCAGGCCCTGAGGCAGCACGATCAGGCCGGTCGCATGCGCCACGCAGACCGCCACGATCAGAAGCGGGACCAGAATAATGATCAGGCCGAGCGGACTATTTTCGCGCGCGGATTTTCGCGTCGGTTTGGCATCGGCCGGATGCAGCGCTTCGGCGTCGATGCCATCGACGCGGGCAGCATCGTGATGCGGCAGTTCGCCGGTCCAGTAGAACCACCAGGCCACCTGCAGGAAGCGGTAACACATCAGGCCGGAGCCGAGCGGCAGCGTCAGATAGATGGCCCACATCGGCCATTCGAGATCGTTCGACTGCTGGCCGGTGGCGTACATCTGGCCGACAAAGGCGCCGCCGAATACAGCGACGATGCCGGTGAACAGAGCGCCGCACAGCAGGCTGAACACCACCACCCGCTTGCGGGACGCCGGCGGCAGCATGTTGACGAGCACGTCGACGCCGACATGGATGCCGGTGCGCACGCCGTAGGCGGCGCCGAACTTCGCCATCCAGATGAACATGTAGATGCACAGTTCCTGCGCCCAGGAGACGTCCATTCCGGCTAGCCAGGAATAGATCGCGCGGAGCGCTACCGGTATCGCGGGCACGTGATGCAGTTCCAGCCACTTGGCCAGATCGATCGAGGCCCCGGTGCTGTAGCGGTGCAGAACAGCAAAGAAGATCAGCGTGGTCGCGGCCGCGATGAGGAAGGCAATCAGCCACTCCTCAAGATGATCGAGCGCGCGATTGATCACGTAAATCCCCCCATTCACGATATCCGGCCGGGAGCGCCCCTCGCGCTCCCGGCCGTTATCAGATCGAGCTTAGCCGCCCGTGTTAGTTCATCTTGACGTCGACAGCCTTGCCGAGGATGTCGAGGATCTCGGTGCCGACGCGGCCCTTAGCCCACTGGTAGGTCGGAGCCATCGCGGCCCGCCAGGCCTTCTGCTGGTCGGCGGTCAGGTAGTGCAATTCCGCGGCGCCCTTCTTCTTGATCTCGGCGAGTGCGTCCTCGTTCTCCTTCTTGGCGATCGAATTGGTGTAGTCGGTCGCCTCATCCATCGCCTTATCGAGTTCCTTGCGAATGTCGGGCGGCAGCCCGTTCCAGAACTTCGAGTTGACGATCACCGCGTATTGCAGATGTGCATGATTGGAGACGGTGATGTGCTTCTGCACTTCGTCGAACTTCTGCGTCGTGTAGTTAGAAGGTGTGTTCTCGCAGCCGTCGACCACGCCGGTTTGCAGCGCCTGGTAGACTTCCGAGAAAGCCATGATCTGCGGAATGCTGCCCAGGATTCTGAAATACTGATCGGCGATCTTCGAGCCTGAGATGCGTATTTTCAGGCCCTGGAAATCCGCAGGATTGAGCAGCGGGCGGTTGGACGACACCATGTGGAAGCCGTTATCCCAGTAAGCCAGACCGCTAATTCCCTTACTCTCCAGCTTCTTGAACAGCCATTGGCCGACCTCGCCCTTCATGACCTTGGCGTACTGGGCATCGTCCTTGAACAGCCAGGGCAGGTCGAGCGCTTCAAATTCCTTGGCGCCGAGCGGCGCGAACTTCGCGGTCGAGGGAGCGAGCATCTGCACCGAGCCGAGCTGTAGCGCTTCGATCTCCTCCTTGTCCTTGAACAAAGACGAGTTCGGATAGACTTCGACCTTCACTTTGCCGTTGGTGTATTTCTCGGCCAGTTCCTTGAACTTCAGGGCGCCCTTGCCCTTCGGCGTGTCGTTGGCGACGACGTGGCTGAATTTGATGATGATCGGACTTTGCGCGGCGGTCGGGATGACCGAAAGCGCCAGCGCGGACAGCACCGCGCCAAACAGCATGGTTGATTTCTTCATCTTTAAACCTCTGATTTCCTCACCTATGTCCGCCGCGTCCCGTCGGGCTTGAGGCCCGCCGGCGCCCACCTGGCCGACTGCGAAACGATAGCCCGCAATGCGCGGGCAATCCATTTCATTTGCGCATGGGCGAGGGAACTCCTGGCAGACGTTAAGTGGCTGAATTACAAGCACAATCGATCAGCGGGGAGACCGACGGGCTCGGGCGGTTTTTTTCCCGGGTTTTCGCGGCTTTCGCCAATCGGTGAACTCCACCGTGCGGCGATTGAGCGCGCCGGCGCGCCGACGGCGATTGAGAACTTTCCGTGGCGCCAGCGGCAGGTGCCGGGTGCGATCGAGCGCCAGCACCAGCCAGTCAAGATTGTCGGAAGCAGTCACCCAACGCTGCGGCGCGTAGCGCGTCACGGCAAAGGGTCGGGAATACGCCAGCAGCGACATCCGTCCGTTGCGCAAATAATATTCATGCGCGTACGAAATCGCGAGCTCGCGCGGCGAGCGGTAGATCGCGTCGCGCCAGCGCAGCACCGGGTGATTGGTCTTGCTGATCGCGCCCCACAGTTTGCCGTCGCGAAACAGCGCGACGACGTGATCTTGGTCGGCCGGCAGCGCGCGCAGATCCATCAGGAACACCGGCTTGCCGTGGTAGGCTAGACATGCGGCGGCAAATAGCGCGCCTTCGGTGCAGTGCGCCTTACGTTCCTTGAGCACGCGCCGCGGCGACATGTGGGTGTCGCCGTCGAGCTCGAAATTGATCGGAATGCGGTCGAGATAGTCCTGGATTTTCTGCGGCGTATTCAGGCGGGCGAACACGCGGCGCTCGCTTGGCGTCAGCAGGGCGCGCAGGGCAGATTTTCGATCCGGCATCCGTCAATTCTACGCGGATTAGTCCGGCCCGGCCTCAAGCCCGGCGAACCAAGTCACAGCAATTTCAGCGGCGTTGCTGCCGCTCGGCGTGCTTGGGCGTCTTGGTCCGTGGAGTGGCTGCCTGGGCCTTCGCACGCTTGGCGTCGTTACCCTCTTTGGTCGCTTTGGCCTTCGGCTCGCCGCGGCCGGGGTCGATCGTCGCGACGGTCGTGGCCGGTTGGCCAGCGGAGATCGGCGCGACCGCCGGCGGCGCGTCGTCTGATTCCGGCATGAAGGTATAGGTATTGTAATGGTTGGCTTTGATCGCGACGCTCGGGTCCTGGATGATGCGGTCGCCTTCGCGCCGATTCTCATAGCTCGAGCCCTGGCCGGAGATATTGACGGCATAGCGTGGCGCGGCAGTCGCCACGGGGTCTGGCCCGCCGGAACTGCGGTCGAAATCGCGCCGGTCGAGGTTGCTGATGCCGCGCTCGTCGAGCGCCCGCGTATTATTCGGGTTGAGCTTGACGGCCTGATTCATGTCGCGCATGGCGCGTTCGTAATCGCGTTTGTCGTAGTAGGAGATGCTGCGGTTATAGAGCGCGAGCGCGTAAGCCGGGCTCAGCTGCAGCGCCTGATTATAGTCGGCGATGGCGCGATCATTGTCGCCTCGGCTGCGGTAGGCGAAGCCGCGATTGTTGTAGGCGCGGGCGTCCTTGGGATCGAGCTTGATCGCCTGGGCGAATTCCTGGATCGCCTGCGCGCCGTCGCCCTTGCCGTCATAGGCGAGGCCGCGGCCGTTATAGGCCTGCGCGAAATTGGCGTTTAGCTTGAGCGTTGCGTCGAAGTCCTTGATCGCACGATCGAAATCACGTTGCGAATAGAACGTCGTGCCGCGGTTGAACAAGGCCTGCAGATATTTGCCATTGAGCTTGATCGCCGCTTCGAAGTCGGCGAGCGCATGTTCGTTGTCGCCCTTGTTGCGGTAGGCGAGACCGCGATTGTTGAACGCCAGCGCGTTATTGGGGTCGAGCTTGATCGCTTGGGTGAAGTCGGCGATGGCGTGATCGTTGTCACCGTGCATGCCGAGCACGGTGCCGCGATCGTTGAAAACCGCGGACGACTTCGGATCGAGCCGGATCGCCGCTTCCAGGTCGGCGGCGGCGCGGTCGAGATCGTTCTTGTCGCGGTAGGTCAGGCCGCGGCTGGCATAAGACTGGGCATTTTTCGGATCGAGCCGGATCGCCTGACTGAAATCCGCGACGGCGCGATCGAAATCGCGCTTGTCACGATAAGCGACGCCGCGATGATAGTAAGCCAGATCGGACGCCGGGTTGGCGCGCACCGCCTGGTCGAAATCGGCAATCGCGCGGTCGTAGTCCTGTTTCTCGTAATACGCCTTGCCGCGCTGGTAGAATGCCGGTGACAGTTTGGCGTCGAGCTTGATCGCCTCGCCGAAATCGGTCACCGCGCGGTCGAATTCACCTTTGGTGCGGTAAGCGATGCCGCGATTGAAATAGGCCGCCGCGCTCTTCGGGTCGAGACGGATCGCTTCGTTGAGATCCTGGATGGCGCGGTCAGCGTTGCCCTTCGACCCATAGGACAGCGCGCGGTCGTAATAGGCGGCGGCAAAGTCCGGCTTGACCTTGATCACCGCATCGAAGTCGGCAATGGCGTGGTCGTAGTCGTTCTTGAATTCATAAGCCGTGCCGCGGTTGTAGAGCGCGGCGCTGTCGTTGGGGTCGAGCTTGATCGCCTGCTCGAAATTCTGGATGGCGCGGTCGAAATCGCTCTTGTCGCGATACGCGATGCCGCGATTGTAAAATACCAGGGCGTTGCGGGCATCGAGCTTGATCGACTGGTCGAAATCGGCGATGGCTCGGTCGAGATCACCTTTCACGGCGAACGCAACGCCACGATTATTATTGGCCTGCGCGAGGCCGGGATTGAGTTTCAGCGCCTGCGTGAGGTCGGCAATGGCGCGGTCGAAATCGTGCTGATTGGCGTAAGCATTGCCCCGGTTGTTGAAGGCAATCGCGTCGGCCGAGTTGAGTTTGATCGCCTTGTCATAATCCGCCAAGGCACCGGCATAGTCGCCCTTGTCGTAGAGCGCGTTGGCGCGATTGTAGAACGTCAGCGCGTAGCCGTCGTTGAGCTTGATGGCCTGGTCATAGTCGGCGATCGCGTTGTCGGTCTGGCTCTTCGCGGCATAGGCGATGCCGCGATTGTTGAAGGCCGGCGCATACTGTCGCGTTGGCCGAGATGGCCGCATCGAAGTCGGCGACCGCGCGCCCGCTATTGCCCTTCAAGCCATGAACGATGCCGCGGTCATTGAGCGCGGCGGCGTTCGAATTGAGGCGGATCGCCTGCGTCAATTCGTTCATGGCGCGGTCGAGATCGCCGTTGGCGGCGTAGGCCTTGCCGCGCGCGTCAAAGGCGGCGGCCAGGGTGCCATCGACCTTGGTGGCCTGGTCGAAATCGGCGATAGCGCGGTTATAGTCGCGCTTTTCGAAGGCGGCGATGCCGCGGTTATAGAACGCGGCGGCACGCTTGCGGATCGAGCTTGATGGCCTGGTCGAAGTCGGCGATGGCGCGGTCGTAGTCCTCGCGCAGGTAGTGGGTAGCGCCGCGCTCCATGAAAGCATTGGCATCGCGCGGGTTGAGGCGGATCGCCTGGTCGTAGCTCGCCACGGCCCGCTCGTAATCCCGTTTCTGGAAAAGCGCGTTGCCCCGGTTGAAATAGCCGACCGAGACATTCGGGTTGAGCTTGATCGCCTGCTCGAAATCGCTCAGCGCCTTGTCGTACTCGCCTTTGCCGGCCGCGGCCATGCCGCGCTCATTGTAGGCGAGCGCGAATACCGGGCTGATGTGGATCGGCCGCGCCGGATCGGCCGCGTCGCGGTCGTAGCCGCGCTGGTTGCGCAGCTCGGCGGCGCGGGGATTGGTCGCAATCGAGAAGTTGGGGTTGACCTTGATGGTCTGCTCGAAATCGGCGATGGCGCGGTCGTAATCGCGCTTGTCGTAATAAGCGATGCCGCGGCTCGTGGATCGCGAACGCATCCTTCGGGTCAAGCGCGATCGCCTTGTTGAAATCGGCGATGGCGCGGTCGAAGTCGCGCTTGTCGTAATAAGTGCTGCCGCGATTGTAATAGGCCACCGAATAGCTGTCGTTGAGCTTGATCGCCTGATCGAAGTCGGCAATCGCGCTGGCATTGTCGCCCTTGCTGCGGAAGGCGAGGCCGCGATTGTTGAGCGCGATGGCGTTCTTGGGATCGAGCTTGAGCGCCTCGTTGAAGTCGGCGATCGCGCGCTCGGTCTCGCCTTTGGCGCCAAAGGCAATGCCGCGGTCGTAATAGCCGCGCACATAACCCGGATTGAGCTTGATCGCGGTATTGAGATCGGCAATGGCGTGGTCGTAGTCGCGCTTGTCGAAATAGGCATTGCCGCGATTGCTGTAGGCCATCGCGTAGTTCGGATCGAGCCGCGCCGCCGTGCTGAAATCGGCGATGGCGCGGTCGTTGTCGCCTTTGCCGCGATAGGCGATGCCGCGATTGTTGTAGGCGGCGGCGAATTTGGCGTCGATCTGGATCGCCTGGCTGAAGTCGGCGATGGCGCGGTCATAGTCTCGCTTGCTGGAATAGCTCTGCGCGCGGGCGTTGAGCGCCTGCACGATATTGGGACTGAGCCGCAGCGCCTGGTCGAGGTCCTTGATGGCGCGGTCGTGGTAGCCGATCGCCTCGAGCGTCTCGCCGCGGTTTGACAGCGCGTCGATGAAATTCGGGCTGAGCTTGAGGGCCTGATCGAAGTCGGCGACGGCGCGCTCGAACTCGCCTTTGGCCTTGTAGGCGAGGCCGCGGCTGTTGAAGGCGACGTCATAGTGCGGATCGATCTTGATCGCCTGCGTGAAGTCGGCGACGGCCCGCTCCGGCTCGCCCTTTTCCTGGTAGATCTGGCCGCGGTTATTCAAGGCGCCGACCAGCGCCGGATCGAGCTTGATCGCCTGGTCGAGGTCGGCCAGCGCGCGGGTCAGGTCGCCCTTGCGCCGCCACAACATGGCGCGGCTGTTGAAGGCGCCGGCATAGGTCGGATTGAACTTGATCGCCTGCTCGTAGTCTTGCAACGCGCGGTCGATCTTGCCGCGGGTCGCGTAAGTGTTGCCGCGCTCGGTAAAGGCGGCGGCATATTTCGGGTCGAGCTTGATGGCCTGATCGTAGTTCTGGATGGCGCGCTCGGCGTCGCCTTTTTGCTGAAACACATTGCCGCGGTCGACATAGGCGGCGGTGAATTTCGGGTCGAGCCGCAGCACCAGGTCGAAATCGGCGAGCGCGCGGTCGTAATCGCGCCGCTCTCGATAGGCAATGCCTCGGCTGTGCGCGGCAATCGGATCGCGCGGGTCGAGCCGGATCGCCTGGCTTAAATCGGCGATCGCGCGATCGAAATCGTGCCGTTCGGCAAAGGCATTGCCGCGATTGAAGTAGGCGGCGGCGAAGGATGGGTTGAGCTTGATGGCCTGATCGAAGTCCGGGAAAGCATGGTCGGCGTCGCCGAGTCCGCGATAGCAGAAACCTCGGTTGTTATAGGCTTGCGCATTTTTCGGGTCGGCGTTGATGGCGCGGCCGAAATCCTCAATGGCGCGCGGATAATCGCGTTTTTCCTTGAAGGCATTGGCGCGGCCGAAATAGGCGGCCGCGAAATTCGGATTGACCTTGATCGCCTGGTCGTAATCGGCGACGGCACGATCGAAATCGTGCTTGTTCTGATAGGCCTCGCCGCGGTTGACCAGCGCGGTGACGAATTTCGGATCGAGCCGGATCGCCTGGTCGAAGTCGGCGATGGCGCGCTCGCCATTGCCTTTGGCGGTGTACGCGAGCCCGCGGACGTTGAACGCCGGCGTATAGTCCGGCTTGGTATTGAGCGCCTGGTTGAGATCGGCGATCGCGCGGTCGTAGTCGCGCTTGTCATAGAACGTGGTGCCGCGCTCGTAATATGCCGCCGCATTCTTGGGATCGAGCCGGATCGCCTGATCGAAATCGGCCACGGCGCGTTCGCCGTCGCCGCGGCCCCGGTAGACGCCGCCGCGATTGAAATAGGCTTGTGCGTTTTTCGGATCGAGCCGGACCGCCTGGCTGAAGTCGCCGATGGCGCGCTCGTCGTCGCCTTTGTTGTGCAGCGCGAGGCCGCGGTTGAAGTAGCCCAGCGCATTCTTGGGATCGATGCGGATCGATTGATCGAAATCAGCGATGGCGCGGTCGGCGTCGCCCTGTGCCGTATAGGTGAGTCCGCGGTTGTAATAGGATAGCGCGTCCTTCGGGTCGAGCTTGATCGCCTGCGAGAGGTCGCGCAACGCCTGCGCGTAATCGTGCTTCTCGTAATAAGAGACGCCGCGGTCGTAATAGGCGAGCGCGTAATCGCTATCGAGCCGGATCGCTTGGTCGTAATTTGTGATGGCGCGCTCGTAGTCGCGCTTGTCGTAGAACGCGTTGCCGCGATTGTAGAACGCCAGCACATAATTGGGGTTGAGCAGGATGGCCTGGTCGTAATCCTTGATGGCGCGCTCGGTCTCGCCGCGGTTGCGGTAGGCGAGACCGCGGTTGTTGTAGGCGAAGGCATCGCGCGGATCGAGCAGAATGGCTTGATCGAAGTCCTGGATGGCGCGCTCGACCTCGCCCTTGGCGGCATAGGCAATACCGCGGTCGTTGAGCGCCAGAATGAAGTCCGGCTTGATCTTGATGGCCTGGTCGAAGTCCTGGATCGCGCGCTCGTAGTCGCGAATGTCGCGATAGGCGAGGCCGCGGATATGCCAGGCGACCGCGTCATTCGGGTTGATCTTGATGGCGCGGTCATAGTCGGGAATGGCGCGGTCCGGCTCGCCCTTGGCGCGATACGCCATGCCGCGGTTGTAGAGCGCCAGCGCGTTGTTCGGATTGAGCTTGATCGCGAGATTGAGCGTCTCGATCGAATGCGCGTAGTCACGCTTGTCGTAATAAATGTGGCTGAGCGTATTCATCGCCTCAATGTTGCGCTTGTCGAGGCGCACCACCTGCTCGAAGTCGGCAATGGCGCGATCCATGTCGTGGCGGTCGCGCAGCACCAGCGCGCGGTTGTAGAACGCCTCGGCCCATCTCGGGTTGAGCTTGATCGCCTCGTCGTAATCGTGAAGTGCGTGTTCGCCGTCGTTCTTGGCGCGATAGGCGTTGCCGCGATTGAAAAACGCGTCGGCTTTCGCCGGCTTGGCCTTCGTCGCGTCGATGACCGCGGTGCAGCTCGCGATGCGCGCCTCGGCGGCGGTGTCCTTGCTGGCGCACGATCGGATCTGCTCGTGCGTGAGCGGCAACGCGCGGCTCGCCGACGGCAAGCAAATTGCCGCCAGCGCCGCGCCGACACAAATATTTCGGAACGCCCGGATCATCCCGCCTCATATCGCCTGGCGGCGCATCGGAAAATGCGCGCTGCCCGCTTGAATTTTTACCGGATTTACCTTCGGGTGTAGCGGCGCAGGCGGGAAATGAACGAGTTAACATTAACTCCGCAGCGGCCAATTTGCGCCGCGCGTTAACGTTTGAAAGTTAATGAGAAAGTTTTTAGGGCCGCGTCGTTGCGCTGGCATTGGCGGTCGCGGCGACGCGGGCGGTGGCCGCGATGTCTTCGAGCACGTAGTCCGGCGGCATCACATAGGCCATCACGTGCGACTTCGGATAGGTAGACTGCCGCACCATCTGGCCATGATTGCCGGAAACGATGATGGGGTTGCCTTGCCCGTCGGTGCCGCGCACGACGCCGACGTGGCCGTTGTTCGGGCCGCCGCGAAACAGGATGGCGATGGCGCCGACCCGCGGGCCGTCGAGCCGCTTGCCGTATTGCAGGAACGAGCGCGCGGCGCGCGACTGGGTGCCGCTGCCGCCGCTCTTACGCAGGATGAAATTCATGAAGTCGGCGCACCACAATTGCGCCGGCAGTCCGAGTTGCCGCGCGGTGCGGCCACGCCAGCGCAATGCTTCGAGCAGCACGGCGGCGGCGCCGGGCACTTGCGCGGCGGCTTCGGCCGCGTCGCTGCGGCTGCGCGTCACGGTTTCGACCGGCTCGTTGTTGTTGAAGCGTTCGTTGGCCTTCGGGGTGGCGAACGCCGGCGCTGCCGCGGTGAGCGCGGTGACGACAATCAATCCTGTGGCAAGCCAGCGTTTCATTTTTAATTTGATGTCCGCTTGCGCGGAACCCCCGTCGTTATCTTGTCTTAACGCAAGCGCGCATCCCCCGATGAGCGCAGACGCAACGTAGTTAACGTGCGGGGATATTTCTCCAAACAAACCGCGCCCGGCAAGATGGAAATGGCGGTTTTGCGCCGCTTGTTGGCGGAATGGTTAACGCGCGAACGCTTATCGCATGTTGTAGCGGATCGGCACCACGATGTTGATGCTGGCGCCGGGCATTTCGGGTGGCGGTGGCGGCAGCGGCGAGGCACGTTGCGCCAGCGCCAGCGTCTCGCCATCAAGGATCGAGGAGCCTGAGCTTCGCACGATGTGCGCGTTGTGCACGCCGCCGTTGCGGTCGACGCTAAAGGCGAGTTGCGCAATGCCCTGTTCGCCGCGCGAGCGCGCCTCGGAAGGATAGCGCTTGTTGCGCTCGAGCGTCGCTACCAGCAGCGACTTCCAGTTCGGCAACGCGTTGGAGTTGCCGGAGGCGCCGGCAACCGGCGTGGCCGCGACCGGCGCGCGATGCTCGGCCGGGGTCGGCGCGGTGGTGAGCTTAGCGAGCTTTTTCCTTTCCGGCTTCTTCGGCGGTTCGGGCGGCTTGGGCGGTTCGACGCTGACCTCTTTCGGCGGCGGCGGAGGCGGCGGTTCGACCTCCGGCGGCGTCTCGACTTGCTGCGGGCCGACCGGCATGTCGGTCGGCACGATTTCCGGCGCGACCGCCATCGGCGCCAGATCGATGGTGATCGCCGGCGGATTGGCGGCGAGCGCGTCGTCGTCCCAGCGCGCCATCAGCGCCGCGGCGCCCGCTACGTGCGCCGCCACCACGGCCGTGAAACACAGCCCCCAGCGCACGGTGTCCGACCGGGACATCATCGCGGCGTTTCCGCTTCCATGCCGACCAGCGCGATCTTGAGATAACCGGCGCTGCGCAGGTCGTTCATCAGCAGCATCAGTTCACCGTAAGGCACCGTCCTGTCGGCGCGCAGGAACAGCCGCTGCTCGCGGTCGCCGCCGCTTGCCTGATCGAGCGCTGTGGCGAGCGCCGGGCGCGCGACGACCTGATCGTTATCGAGCGTCAGGCTCAGGTCGGGCTTGAGCGTCAGGTAGATCGGCTTGTCCGGCCGCGGCTGTTGTTCGGCGTTGGAGGCCGGCAGATCGACGGAAATATCGACGGTAGCGAGCGGCGCCGCGATCATGAAAATGATCAGCAGCACCAGAATGACGTCGATGAACGGCGTGACGTTGATCTCGTGGAGCTCGCTGAGCTCGTCGGCGCCGTGGTCGAGCTTGACCGACATCGTCGCGCTCCTACTCGGCGGCGGCCGGCCGGCGGCGCGTGTGCTGGGCGGAAACGCCGCGGTCGAGGTCGCGGCTCACCAGCCGCATCACTTCGGCGGCGGCATCGGCATGCAGCGCGCGGTACGACGACGTCCAGCGCGAGAACATGTTGTACATCACCACTGCGGGGATGGCGGCGACCAGGCCGAGCGCGGTAGCGAGCAGGGCCTCGGCGATGCCGGGCGCCACCACCGCGAGGTTGGTGGTGTGCAGCTTCGAGATGCCGATGAAGCTGTTCATGATGCCCCACACCGTGCCGAACAGGCCGACGAAGGGCGCAGTGGCGCCGATGGTGGCGAGCAACCCGGTGCCGCGGATCATGGCGCTTCCAGCCGCCGCTTCCAGCCGCTCGAGGCGAGAAGCGATGCGCTCTTTCACGCCGTCCGGATCCAACGCGTCGGCGGACAGCCGGATCTCGGCATCCGCAGCGCGCACCAGCGCCGCGGCCCCGTTGTGGCCCGGGTTGCGGTCTTTCGCGAACCGCGCCACGCATTCCTGCAGCGAACGAGCTTCGCCGATGATCGTGAAGCTCGCGCGCAATTTGCGCCGCGCCGCCGCCAGTTCGATCGCCTTGGCGAACCAGATCGTCCAGGTCAAAAGCGAGGCGAAAGCCAGCCCGATCATCACCAGCTTCACGACGATGTCGGCCGCCATGAACATGCCCCATGGCGACAGGTCGCGCGGCAAATTGAGGCTGATACTGGAGGGCGGTGTTGCGGCGGGTGTGGTCGCCGGCTGCGGTGGCGCCGGCTGTTGCGCGGCTGGCGATATATCGGAGGACGATGGCGCGGGCGTCGAGGCTTGCGGCGCGGCGGGCACCGGCGTCTGCGCAAATGTCATGGATGCTGGCAGCGCGAACGCCAGCATCACGGCAACGACAAGAAGTCGCGTTCGCTGCCGCACCTGCGTCTCAACTCTCATCATCGTCATCTCGCCGTAGGCCCTCAGCCGCGGCTGCTATAGCAGTTAGGCGACCGTCATCGAACAGAAAAGACCAATGAAATCGCAGATTTGAGCAATTCCAAACGGGCGATTATCGCATTCGTCCGTGGTTAGAATCTGGCGATCGCTGAAACCCGGAACGTACGCGGTTGGCCCGGCGAGATGTTGTTGTTGCCGTCTGCAGACGCCCAGTATCCTTTGTTGAAGATATTTTCGACGTTGAGTTGGGCCTTCCAGGTTTCGTTGAACTTCCAATAGAGCGCGGCGTCGACGCGGACGAAGCCGGGCAATCTCACGGTGTCATCGGATGTCGCAAAAAAGTCCGAGAAATAAATGACGCCGAGACCGGCGGCCCACGTCGGGGTGAATTGATATCTGTTCCACCAGGAGAATTGATTCTCCGGAACGAGCTGCACGCGGTTGCCGGCGAGTATCGGCAGAGCCACCGTCGATGCCGTCAGGTCCTTTCGGATGCGCGCGTCGGTGTAGGCGTATCCGAAGACCGTCTGCCACTGATCGGTCACGTAGCCGGCGACACTGGTTTCGAAACCGCGCACGCGCGCAGCGCCGTTTGGCAGCGAGAATCCCGGATTGCTCGGGTCCGGAATGGGTTGGCCAGTCCGGTCAAGCTGGTAGATCGCCGCGGAGAATATCGTGCGCGGATTGATATTCCACTTCACGCCGAATTCCGTGTTCACGAATTTCTGCGGATCGAGAATCAAAGTCGCCGCGGTGAGCGAACTGAACTGGTCGCCCGAGGCCGGCAGGTACGACACGCTATAGGCGCCGTAGATCGAGACATTATCGATCGGCTTCATGATGATGGCGGCCTGCGGAGAAACCTTGGTGTCGACCCGCGAGCGGGCGATGCCGGTGTTCTGGTCGGTCGCGTCCAGATCGAAGCTGTCGAGCCTCGCGCCGCCGATCAGTTGCAGCCAGCGCGTAATCTCGAGGGTGTCGCGGACATAGGCCGACTCGATGTTGAGGCGGTAAACACTGTTGGTGTCGGTCTGGAAGGCGTTATGTATGAACGTCACCGGGCCGAAATAAGTTGGGCTGAAAGGATTTCCGCAAAGCGTGTTGGACAATCCCCCGACGATGGTGCCGCCGCAAGCCGTGGTGCCGGCCGGCGCGGGCGCGACCGGAAAGCCGCCGGTGTTGCGGAGGTCGATGCCGTTCTGTCGGCCGAACTCGGTGCCAAACGCCAACGTGTGGAAAATCGGCCCGGTGCTGCCTTTCCAGATGAAGTCAGTCTGGTTGAAAAGGTTTTCACGATTGGTCCAGTGTTGATAGGCGGCGTAGTTGAAGGACGTGTCGGCTGGGTTGACTGCACCGAGTTGAGTGCCGCCACCTGGATAGACGTTCTGGTAAAATTTCTTGTAGTCGGCGTTGAGCGTCGAATTCTTCACCGTCAGCCCGTTGCCGAAGTCGTGGTCGATGACGGCCATCGCCGTATTGACGGTGACGTTCGCCACATTGAGCGTGGGGCTGCCGAAGAACGCGCTGAGGTTTCCGTTCGGCGCGAACGGAGTCGCCGGGTTGAAACGCGTCGAAGACGGCGACCCTGCCAGGGTTGCCTGTGAGGGATTGCCACGGTCAGCCGTGCGTTCGTCGTGATAATATTCGTAGCTGAGTTTGATCTTGGTATCGTCGGTGGGCTTCCAGGCGAAGGTCGGATTGACGCCGTAGCGTTCGAGCTTGCCGTAATCGCGGAACGTGTCGCTGCCCTCGTAAAACATGTTGAGCCGCGCGGCGACATTGGCATTGACGGCTTGCCCGGCATCGAGCGCAACCCGGCGGCCGCCGTACGATCCGGTCTGCAACGTCGTTTCATAGATGCGCTGGCCGTCCGCTTCCTTGAGCGTACGGTTGACGAGACCGCCGCCGGCGCCGCGGCCGAACGTCAGCGCGCTCGGACCCTTCAGCACTTCGATGCTTTGCGTGTTGTAGAGGTCGCGGAAATATTGAACGTCGTCGCGAAAGCCGTTGACGAAGAAGTTCGCGCTTAAATCGACACCGCGGATGACAAGCTCGTCGCGATTGCCTTCGCCCTGATGCACGGCGACGCCTGGAACGTAGCGGGTGACGTCGGTCAGGCCCTGGAAGCTCTGGTCCTTGATGAACTCCTTGGTCACGACGGTGATCGACTGCGGAATATTGATCAGCGGCGTGTCGGTCTTGGTGGCGGTTGACGTGTGGGTCGCGGAATAGCCGGTGTCGCCGCCCTGCACGTTGATGGTGTTGAGTTCGATCGCCTGGGCGTTGGCATCGGAACCGTCGGCCGCCTCCGGCTGTTTTTTTGGAGCCGCTGCGGCGCCCGATGATCCGTTGGCGACCAGAAAGCTGGTCGCCAACAAGAACGAAATCTGCCGCCGCACGCCCCACTTCGCCATCACCCGCCTCACGCGAGGCCGGCATCACAAAACGCGACGCGCCACAGCCCCGGTCGCGTGTTACAAACGGTTCAAAAGTTGTGCAAGATCAATGATTTATAAGTGGTCTAATCTGGAATTAGAGGGATTCGAGAAGAGCCGCAGCGCGCAAAACCCGTTCAGCTATTTCCAGCAGCGACGAAAAGCGCTCATACAAATTTTTTTTCATCCTCGACGCGATCATCCACGAATGTTCGCTGTCAACGACATTATGAGCCTTGGCAAAACGAAAACCGCCCCGTGAATTTCTCCACGGGGCGGTTTGTTAGATCGGAAATTCGGGGCGATCAGTAGCGGTAGGTCGCCTCGCGATAACCTTCGCCGCCTTCGCTGCTCTCGCGGTAGCCGCCGCCGACGGCAACGCGCTCGCTGCCACCGCAATTGCAGTTGCTGCCTCGCACGGTGCGATAGACGGTGCTGGAAGTTGTCGAGGTGGCGTAGCGGTTCGTGGTGCCGCCGAAACGCTCCTCTTCACGGAAGCGGTTGATCGTGTTGATCCGCTTGGTGACGATATTCTGCACGTGGACGTGCTGGCGATGCAGCACGATTTCACGGCGGATCACCGGCCGGACGTGGACCACCAGCTGGTTTTCCTCAACAGTGCGGTTGCGGGTCACGGTACGGTTGTGATTGACCACGCGGGTGTTGACGATCACCCGCGGCGCTTCCCGCACGGTGCGGGTCGAGGAAACCGGGCGGTTACAGTTACAGCCGGCGTCGTAGCGATAGCCGTCCGCCAGGGCCGGCGCCGCCATCAGACCGGCAGATCCGACGACCAGCAGAGCCAAAAACGCGGAATACAGATGCTTCATCGGATTTACCCCATTAACCATTTAAGCCACTCAGCTGCCTTCATTTTTCCTTGGATTAACCACGTTGTAAAGCGCTAAAACGAAAAACTGTTTCAGACACAAGATGCAGTGGAGTCGGCGCGAAATTAGCCTCACGAAACCACTACAGCTTGTGTCTGATCGTTAAAATTGGACTCATCTTTAGGTTGTGTTGCCAAGCGGGTGGCCGCAACTGAACATTTCGGCCTGCGGCGTAGTGCGCGGCCCCTATACTCATCACCGCGTCTCCACCCAAAAAGGAAAAAGACCGTGGGCCTTGATGAGCTTCGCTACGAGATTGCCTTGGCCAATCGGATCCTCGCTCATCAAGGCGTGCTCGACGCCTTCGGCCATGTCAGCGCCCGTCATCCGAGCGACCCGAACCGCTATCTGTTGTCGCGCTCCCGGGCGCCCGCGCTGGTCGAAGCTCCGACGTCCTTGAATACACGCTGGATTCCAAACCGGTGCTGAAAGAGACGCCGCCGCTTTATTCCGAGCGGGTCATTCACGGCGAAATCTACCGGGCGCGGCCCGATGTGATGGCGGTCTGTCACCACCACTCACCGGCCTTCATGCCGCTGGTAATCACCGGCACCGACTACGTCCCGGTATTCCACCTCGGTGCGATCGGCGGCGAAAAGCCGCCTTTCTGGGACCAGCGGGACGAGTTCGGCGATACCAATCTGCTGGTTGTGAAGCCGGAGGAGGGCGCCTCGCTGGCGAAGCGGCTCGGCAGGCACTGGATGGTGCTGATGAACCGCCACGGCGTCACCGTCGCCGCGACCAATGTGCGCGAATGCGTATTCCGCTGCGTGTATTCGTCGCTCAACGCCGAATATCAGGTCGGCGCGGCGCAATACGGCAAGGTCGATCCGCTGTCGCCGGGCGAAGCCGCTAAATGCTTCGGTATCGCCACCACCACCACCGGCCTGGCGCGCGCCTGGGAGTCCTGGGTCGCGCGGCTGGACAATGCCGGCCTGTTGCCGCCGGCCGGCAAGCTAAAAACATCGCGACTGGCGAAAGTGAAACGGCGGGGCAAATCACGCTGACGGGCTTTTCATTCCATCGGTTTCGGGTGTTGAATGGGATTATCGTGACAAGAAAAATAAGTTACGGGAGGACGCACATGAAACATAAAACCATCGGTCTTGCGCTGGCGCTGATCGTGCCGCTGGCGCTCACGGCCACAACCGCGTCAGCGCAAGACCAGCTCAAGATGGCGATCGGCCAGATCAACAACTGGGAAAACCAGGCGCCGACGCTCGGGCAGGACGCCGGCATCTTCAAGAAGCACAGTCTCGTCATGGAAAATGTCGGTACCGCCGGCGCCGGCGAAACCATCCAGGCGGTGATCTCCGGCATCGCCGATCTCGGCGGCGGCGTTGGCGTCGCCGGCGCGATGCGCGCCTTCTCCAAGGGCGCGCCGGTACGCATCTTGCTGCCGGCCTTCACCGGCACCGGCGATCTCTACTGGTACGTCAAGGCGGACTCGCCGCTCAAGTCGCTGAAGGACACCACCGACAAGAACACCATCGCCTATTCGACCAACGGTTCGAGCTCCAACAATATCGTGGTGGCGTTCGGCGAAGAGCTCGGCAGCCAAGGCCAAGCCGACCGCGACCGGTGGTCCGCCGGCGACGCTGACCGCGGTGATGTCCGGGCAGGTCGATATCGGCTGGGCGGCGCCGCCGTTCGGCCTGCAGGAAATCAAGGACGGCAAGATCCGCATCCTGGTGCGCGGCAGCGACGTGCCGTCGTTGCGCGGGCAGACGGTGCGCGCCATCATCGTCAACGCCGACGCACTCAAGACCAAGCACGACGCCATCATGCGCTTCGTCGAGGCCTACCGCGAATCGGTCGACTGGATGTATGCCGATCCGAAGGCGGTCGAGATGTACGCCGCCAAGATCAAGAGCTCGCCGGGGCTGATCAAGCAATCGGTGGAAGAATTCCAGCCGAAGCCTACCGTGCAGACCGACCGGATGGCCGATCTCGACGCCGCCAACCAGGATGCCGTGAAGCTGAAATTCCTCGACAAGCCGCTGACCAAGGAACAGCTTGCCGAATTCATTCAGATTCCGCCGCGCAAAAAATAAATTTGCAAGGACTGGGATGTGAACGGGCCGCTTGTGGCTAGCGGCTCGTTTGCATTTGTGGCGGTTAGCCGCGGCCCTTCGCCTCGCTCACCGCCTTGAGCAGCGGCGCATGGCCCTCCATTTTGGCGTCGCGCACCGCGGCATCCTTGCCGATCTCGCCCATCTCGCGGTGGCGGCCGACCATGGCGTCGGTCATCAGCGGATCGATGCCAAGTTCGCGCAATGTGCGCGGCGGATTCTTCCATCTCGGCGGCGCGGCGCTCGCCATGGCTCGCCATCCGCTCGATGTTGTAGTCGGCGATCTTCGGCCAATCGAGGCTCGGATAATTGTTCTTCAGCGAGGCCAGCACCGGTTCAAGCAAGCCGGCGCGGCTCGCGGCGAGAAAGCATTCGAGGGTCAGCGCTTCGATGCCCTTGATCATCACCGAGCGGATCATCTTGATCGCCGCCGCGCCGCCCGTCTTGTCGCCGGCGATCGTGAGGGTCATGTCGAGGTCGCTCAAGCACCGGCATCAGCGCCGCCGCATGCGGCCCCGCGAGCAGCATCGGCGTGCGGTGTTTCGGCCCGCTGATCGAGGCGACCACCGCGACGTCGACATAACGCGCTTTGCCCGTCAACAGGGCTTCGGTTTCCTGCTTCCTTCCAGGCGATACCGAATTGATGTCGAGGTAGAACGGGTTGTCGCGCAAATGCGCCGCGACCGAGCGCGCCGCCTCGACGCTGGAAGCCGCCGTCACCGCGGCGACGATAATGTCGGCCTCGCGCACCGCCTCGGCGGCGGAGGAGGCGAGCCGCACGCCCATCTTCTCCCCGGCGGCCTTGAGCCGCGCGCCGTCGGGCTGCGGAAACAAAATGTCCCAGGCGGCGATATGCGTCGATGCCGCTGTCGCGCAGCCCGGACGCGAAGGCCTGGCCGGCCTCGCCGAAACCGATGAAGGCGAACCGCGGCGTGTTGGTGTTTGTCGTCGCGTTCATTTGTGCGGCACGTCCGGCATGCCGCGGGTGTGAAACAACTCGATGGTCTTGAGCCCCCAGGCCTGGCCCTTCTTGCGCTCAGTCTCGGTCCAGGTGATCGGCTTCCAGTCCGGCGCCAGTACCAGATGCGCGCCGGCATTGGCAACCTCGACGCGGTTGCCGCCCGGCTCATAGACGTAAAGGAAGAACGTCTGCTGGATGGCGTGCTTGTGCGGCCCGGTTTCGATGAAGATGCCGTTCTCCAGGAAAATATCGGCCGCCAGCAAAATCTCCTCGCGCGAATTCAGCGCATAGGTGACGTGGTGGAAGCGCCCGGGCACTCCGGTGTGGTCGCGCGTATAGGCGAAGTCGTAGGACTTGTTGGTGGCGGTCAGCCAGATGCCGGCTTCGCTGCCGTCGTCCATCACGATGCGCTCGGTCAGGCGGAAGCCGAGATAATCTTCGAAGAATTTGCGGCACTCCGAGATATCGAGCGGCAAGCCCGTTCCAGTGGTCGAGCCGGCGCACATTGCAGCCGCGACCCGGAAACTTCTGCGCCTGATTTTTCAGCGAGGGCTTTTCGCCCGGCGGCGGCTCGTACCATTCGTGTCGTAATAAAGCTCGATGACGTGGCCGTCCGGATCCTTGCAGACGAAGGTCTTGCCGTGGCCGAGGTCGCCGTCGGTCCAGCCGACGTCGAAGCCGGAGCCTTTGAGCGCGGCAGCGCGCCGCTCCAGCGCCTGCGGTGAGCGGGTGCGGTAGGCGACGTGCTCCATGCCGTTGTTCTTGGCCGGGGTGAGCTTGAGCGAATAGAGCTCGTAATCGTCATAGGCGCGCAGATACGCGCTGCCGTTCTTCTCGCCGCTCAGCGTCATGCCCAGGACGTCGACGAAGAAGCGCACGCTGTCGTCGAATTTCGGCGTGCGTAATTCGAGATGCCCGAGATGGGCGATGTCCATAATGGGTTCTTTGATCGGTTCGGCGGCCATGGTTCGAGGTTCCCGATTGTTCATCGTGCGGTTGGCGGATCGGGTCAAGCCCTTCAGCGCACCGGCCAGGTCGCCGTGCAGGTGAGGCCGTCCGGCGCGAATGTCAGGGTTGCCTTGCCGCCCAGCTGGGCGGCGACACCCTGTTCGATCAGCGTCGAACCGAAGCCGGTGCGGCCGGACTTGACCACCGCCGGGGCCACCAGCAGAGCCAGCCGCGCCGGCAGCGAAAACGGCAGGCGCATGACCGTCGAACCATCCGATCCGGGAGAACGAACCAGCATACGAGATGACTCGACGAGGCGGGCGGCTGGGCCCCGCTTATAGCATCAAACGTCTTCCGGATTGTCGACGTAAATCAGCCCGGCTTTCTTGAGCGGCTCGCGCATATTGTACATGTCGAGGCCAAGTTCTCCGGCGGCCAGGCGCTTGCGCTTGCCGTCCTCGTCGTCGTTGCGCTTTTGCGCCTTGGCGGCGACCTCGACCGCGAGCTTTTTCGGCACCACCACGACGCCGTCGTCGTCGGCCACGATGACGTCGCCCGGCTCGACGTTGGCGCCGGCGCAGACTACCGGAATGTTGACGGCGCCGGGCGTCGCCTTGACGGTGCCCTTGGCGGACACCGCCTTCGACCACACCGGAAATTTCATCTCGGTCAGCGCCTTCACGTCACGGCAGCCGGCGTCGAGGATCAGGCCGATCACGCCGCGTGCGCGCAGCGAGGTTGCCAGCAATTCGCCGAACATGCCGTCGGTATTGTCGGTGGTGCAGCCGACCACCAGCACGTCGCCCTTCTGGCATTGTTCAACAGCAACATGAATCATCCAGTTGTCACCCGGCTGCGCCGTCACGGTGACGGCCGGTCCGCCGATCTGCGCGCCGGCCCAGATCGGCCGAAGATATGGCTTCATCAGGCCGGAGCGGCCGAGCGCCTCATGCACGGTCGAGACGCCGAGCGCGGCGAGGGTGCCGATCGCATTGGGATCGGCACGTTTGATGTTGCGGACGACGACCGGCTTCATTTCAATTCCTCCGTCTCCACCGTCGGGAACAGGCGCTGATAGGCCTCGCCGTAGGTCATCGGCACGCCGGTGTTACGCGAGCCCTGGATGCCGCGGTTGAGCGCGACACGCTCGTAGTAACCCCACAAATGCTTCTGCGCCGCGAGAATCTGGAAGGCCTTGTATTTCTGCTCCCACACCTCGTCGATCTTCAAAATGAGATTGGGCTTGTAGTTGCACATTTCAGGCTGATGCGGCTCGAACAGGAACACCGGCGGCGCGGAATATTTGTATTGCGCGCCCGGCTTGTGGCCCATCGCCTGCGCCACCACGCGGGTCTCCTGCGCAAAATGCGCAGCGTTCGGATGATCGAAATTATAGGGATCTTCCAGTGCGTGGGTGAGCACGAAGCTGGGGCTGGTTTCGCGGTAGATGTCGACCATGCGATCGAAATGCTTGTCGGTCAGCCGCAGCGGATAGTCGCCGCTATCGAAAAACTCGATCTCGGCGCCGAGCAGTTTGGCGGCGCGCTCGGCTTCGTCCTTGCGCCCGGCCTTGACCTTCTCCAGCGTGGCGCCGGCTTCCTTCCAAGCGAACTGGCTTTCGCCGCGCTCGCCGAACGAGAAGCACACGATCTTCATGCGATAGCCGCGCTTGGCGTGCAGCGCGATGGCGCCGCCGGCGCGCCAGACGAAATCGCCGGGATGCGCGGTGACGACGAGGCCGGTTTTCTGATCTGACATAAACGCGGGACTCCATTCTCAAATCGGCGGCTTTCCAATAGCATCAGGCCGCGAAACCGGCCAGAAAGCTTTTGTCTTGAAAGATCAGATTACCCTCCGCATCGCCATCGGCGACTATCCGCACACGCTGCCGCTCAAGCGCGGCGAGATCAAATCGGACTGGCTCAAGCTCGATTTCATCGACGTCAAGCCGATGCACAAGGCGTTCAAGCCGATGGTGCGCGAGCATGCCTATGACGCCAGCGAGATGGCGCTCATCACCTTTCTGCAGGCGAAACAGCATCACAAGAGATTGCGGCTGCTGCCGGCGACGATGCTGGCGCGGTTCCAGCATGGCACCATGTTGTGCAATGCCGAGCGCAAGAAACTGACGCCGCCCGACCTGCCGGGCAAGCGGATCGGCGTGCGCTCCTGGAGCCAGACCACCGGCGGCTGGCTGCGCGGCATCTTGCAGAACGACTACGGCGTCGATTGGTCACGCGCGCAGTGGGTGACGTTCGAGGATGCCCATGTCGCCGAGGCGCGCGATCCGCCCGGTGTCATTCGCAGCGATAAAGACATGACCCAGATGCTGCTCGATGGCGAGCTCGACGCCGCGATCTACGGCGCGGACTTGCCGAAGGATGTGCGGCTGCAAAGCGTGATCGAAAATCCCGACGCGGCGGGAAAGGATTGGTACGCCAAGCACAGGCTCGTGCCGGTCAACCACATGGTGGTGGTGACCGACGAACTGACGCGGTCCAACCCGCAAGCGGTCGCCGAACTTTACCGCTTGCTGGAGGAAGGCCGAAAGGCCGCGCCGCCATCGGCGACGATCGATACCGCGCCGTTCGGCCGCGAAGCCGTCACGCCGAGCCTTGAGTTGCTGACGTCCTATGCGGTGCAGCAGAAGCTGATCGCCAGGCCGATCCCTGTCGCTGAATTCTGGTGAACGTGGGTCCGGAATTTAATCCTTGACAAGTCTATTGGTGGGACTATATTTCCCTCCATCTCCCCCCGTCGAGGGCGCTTCATGAGGCGTCATAAAGCGGGAGGAGGGGCGGTGACCGCTCACGCTTTTTACGCAGAGCGTGGCGGCCGGGGTCCAAGTCGCGGCCCGCTGGTATCGGTACCAGCGAGCGGTGGAGCACAGTCCACCGGGGTGACGCGGAGCAAGCCCGCGAACACCGCGCGCGGGACGCCGAGGCATCGGCGGACTTGCGTTCTCTTCACTTCGGCAAGCCTCGGTGTCGCGAGGCGCCGAGGTGCGCGGGTCTTACGGGGCCCGGCGTTCCGCGCGCCCTCTGGGGAGGGCACCGGAGGAATCAGGTTACGGTGTACCCGGCGCCGCCAACAACACGGGCGATCATGCGCGTCTGCCGTTTGACAACACGGCCTCACATGCAAACGATGGGTTCATGAAACGAATATCCGCGCTTGATCGGCTCAACCAGGCTTTGCAACGCATCGACGACCTGAAAGGCGAGGGCGCGCGCGCAATTCTTACAGTGTATCGCGACAGCGCGCGCCAGGCCGCGCAGGCCTCCGACGCCCGCGTCCGCGACGGAAAATCGCTGGGCCCGCTCGACGGCGCAATCTTCACTATCAAGGATCTCTACGATGTCGCTGGCGAAGTGACCCGCGCCGGCTCGAAGGCGATCGCCGCCGACGGCAAGATCGCGGCGCGCGACGCCCCGGTGGTGGCGCGGCTGCGCGCCGCCGGCGCGGTAATCGTCGCCAAGACCAACATGGTCGAATTCGCGTTTTCCGGCGTCGGCCTCAATCCGCATTTCGGCACGCCGGGCAATCCAGCGGACCGCAGTCGGGTGCCGGGCGGTTCGACCTCAGGCGGCGCGGTCGCGGTCGCCGACGGCATGTGCGAGATCACGCTCGGCTCCGACACCGGGGGCTCGACCCGCCTGCCGGCCGCGCTGTGCGGCATCGTCGGCTGGAAGCCGAGCAAGCAGCGCATCACCACCGAGGGCGCGGTGCCGATTTCCAGCACGCTGGATTCGATCGGGCCGCTCGCCAGGACCGTGCAAGAATGCGCCGACACTGACGCGGTCTGCGCCGGCGAAAAGCCCGAGCCGATCGCGGCGATCGATCTCAAAAACATCCGGCTTGGCATCGCCGCAGGGCCGCCCCTGAGCCGTCTCGATGAGACCGTGAGCGCGCGCTGGAACGATGCGCTCGAAGCATTACGGAAATCCGGCGCGACGCTGACGCAAGAGGAATTGCCGCAGCTCGACGACATGGCCCGTGTCAACGCCAAAGGCGGCATCGTCCCCGCCGAGGGCATCACCATTCATCGCGACCTGTTCTCACGCCGCGGCGCCGAGATCGATCCGATGATTCGCACGCGGTTCGAGCGCGCGCTGAAAATTCCAGAGGCGGATTACAAATGGATGATCGGCGAGCGCGCCAATCTGATCGGCGCGATGGATGCCCGGCTGCGCGATCTCGACGCGCTGATCATGCCGACTTCGCCGATCGTGGCGCCGGCCATCGCCGAGATGCAGGAGCCGGAGATCTTCCTGCGCAACAACGCGCTGCTCTTGAGCAATACCTCGATCGGCAACTTCTTCGACCTGTGCGGCATATCGCTGCCGCTGCCGCGGAACGGCGGGCTTCCGGTCGGTCTGATGCTGCTGGCGCGCAACGGGCAGGATCGCCGCCTGTTCGCGGTGGCGGCGGCAGTCGAGCGGTTGCTGGCAGCCTGAGCGGTGGCTATTCGGCCACTAGGCGGGCGCCGCCGCCGGGATAGCTGCGACGCATCAGGAACGCCAACGCCGCGACCCGCAGGCTCAGCGGCGCTTCCGGGAAACTGGCCCGCAACAGTTTCAGTGCTTCGGTATCGGAAGCGGGGGCGAATTCCATCAGACGCTCGGCCATCGCCAGCGGGTCGGTCAGCGGCTTGGCATATTGGCCCATCGAAACGGTCCTTGCGCGCGATGCGATGACTCGCAGTGTGAACGCCCGGCTTTTACAAGGCGTTAACGACGCAACGGACCGTCCGGTTCCGCGGACAAGAGCGACAGCACCTGCACGAGGTAGCCCTGTGCGGCTGATTTGCCCAGCAAAAATAGGAGTCAGTGCCTGCCTACTTGGCGGGCGGGCCAATCGTGACGGTGAGCTTGCCGATGCCCTCGATCTCGCATTCGAGCTTGTCGCCGGCCACCGTCGCCGCGACGCCCGAGGGGGTGCCGGTCATGATGATGTCGCCGGCCGCCAATTCCACCATTTCCGACAGTTTTGAGATGGTCTCCGGCACGTTCCAGATCATCTGGTTGAGGTCGCCGTCCTGGCGAACCTGGCCGTTGGCCTTGATGCTGATCTTGCCTTTGGCCGGGTGGCCAATCTCGGTGGCGGGGCGCAGCGCGCCGCACGGCGCCGAATGATCGAACGCCTTGCCGACTTCCCAAGGGCGTTTGAGGTCGCGCGAGGCGATTTGCAGATCGCGCCGGGTCAGGTCGATGCCGACCGCGTAGCCGTAGATGCAGTCATTGGCTTTGGCGACCGGGATGTTGCGGCCGCCCGACTTGAGCGCGACCACCAGTTCGACCTCGTGATGCATATCCTTGGTCAGCGATGGGTAAGGCACCGTGCCACCGTCCGGCACCAAGGCGTCGGCAGGCTTGGAAAAAAAGAACGGTGGCGCGCGTTCGTCCTGGCCCATTTCGCGGATGTGCTCGATGTAGTTGCGGCCGACGCACCAGATGCGGCGCACCGGGAAAACCTTGGACGTGCCGGCGACCGCGATGGCGGGCTGCGGGGCGGGCGGGATGACGTAGCGATCTTCGGCAGCCATGTTTTCTACTCTCATGCGCGGGAAGCCCGCCACCTAGCACACCGTGTGGTGGCGTCAATTACTTAGGCGATGGCGGAGCGCGAACCTTGGGGCCGCGGATCGCCTTGCTCGACCAGCTGCAAACGGAAAAACGCAGCATAGCGTCCACCCTTGTGCAGCAATTCTTCGTGCCGTCCGGACTCGACGATCCTTCCGGCTTCCACCACGTGGATGCGGTTCGCGTGCGAAACCGTGTGAAGCCGGTGCGCGATCGCCAGCGTGGTACGGCCCTCGCATAGATGCTCCATCGCCTCGCGAACCTGCAATTCCGATTCTGAATCGAGCGCGGCGGTCGCTTCATCGAGCAGAATAATCGGTGCGTTGCGAATAAGGGCGCGGGCGATGGCGATGCGCTGGCGCTGCCCGCCGGATAATTGCAAGCCATGCTCGCCGACCGGCGTATCATAGCCGCGCGGGAACGATAGAACGAAGTCGTGGGCATAGGCCGCCTTGGCGGCAGCGAAGATTTCCGCTTCGGTCGCGCCGGGCTTGCCGAATGCGATGTTTTCAAGAACCGACCCGCGAAACAGAAACGGATCCTGTCCGACATAGGCGATCTGGCGGCGCAACGAGCGGCGCGACACCTTGCTGATGTCCTGGCCGTCAATGGTGATCAGGCCGCCTTGCGAGTCGTAAAACCGCATCAGCAGGTTGAACACCGTGGATTTGCCGCCGCCGGAAGGGCCGACCAGCGCGGTCATCTTGCCCGGCTCGGCAACAAACGACATGCCGGACAAAACCGGCTCGTCGCTCCGGTAGATAAAATTCACGTCGGAAAATTCAATGCGGCCGGCTTTGGTTTGTAGCGACGGCTTGTCGTCGTCGATCGCTTCGGTCGGCGGGCTGTCGAGAATTTCGAACAGCACGCGCACACCGACCAGTCCGCTGCTGAGCTCGATGTTGAGCCGTGCCAGCCGCTTGGCGGGCTCGTAAGCCAGCAAGAACGCGGTGATGAAAGAAAAGAATTCCCCCGGCGTTGCGCCGGTGACTATCACGCGGTAGCCGCCGTAAATAATGGCGAGTGAAATCGCCATGCCGCCGAGCGTTTCCATCAGCGGGCTGGTGCGGTTGGAAACCCGCGCCAGGTTATTGGCCTCGGCTTCGACCACGGCGATATTGCGGTCGAAACGCTGGCGCATGATGTCTTCGAGCGTGAAGGCTTTGACGATGCGCAATCCCTGCAACGTCTCCTGCAAGGTTTCAATCACCTGGACGCCGCCATGAAACTGGCTGCGGGCGATCGAGTAAATGCGGCGAATGAGACGGCGCAACACGAGCAGAGCCGGCGGCGCGACCACGAGGCCAAACAATGACATCACCGGATCCTGCACCACCATCACGACGATGAGGCCGATCAGCGAGAGCAGGTCGCGTCCGATCGCACTGATCAGCAGGTTGAGCACACTGGTCGCGGCGCTGGCGCCGGTGCTCAGACGTGCGGTAAATTCGGTGGAGTGCCGGTTCGAAAAGAAACCGAGGCTCTCGTTCAACAATTTGGCGAACACCTGACGCTGATTGTTTGCAATGATGCGGTTGCCGATCCGCGACAGCAGTACCGCTTGTCCGTAGGTGGCGAAGCCCTTGACCGCGAACAGCAACACCGTGGCGAGGCCGATCGTCAGCACACCGGAAAAATTACGGTTGACGTAGGCTTCGTTGACGACTTTCCCGATCAGGTAGGCGCTGAGCGCCGTGGCCGCCGCGGCGGTGCCCATCAACATGAAGGCCAGCAGGTATTTCTTCCAGTGCGCCAATCCTTGCTCGGACAGCAGGCGGCGCACCATCGAAACAGTGCCGTACACCTCGTCGGCTGATGCTGGCAGCAGGTGGTCGTTCATTCGCTCTCTGTCGGGCTCGATGGTCGGTGCGTTGTCGTGAGGCGGTTTAACACGGGTGGCCGGTTGTGGCGCCGCGATGGCATGTTCAATGCCCACCCGCGCGCGGTTTTTCAAGCCAAAACGATGGAAAAAGGCCCGGCGAGCAGCGTCAGCGCGCCTCGCGCTTGCTCGCCAGCCGGCGTTCCCAGGCAAAGGCGTGGGAAATAATGGTGTCGAGATCGTCGTAGAGCGGGCGCCAGTCGAGCGTGGCGTGGATGCGCGAGACATCAGCGACCAGATCGGCAGGGTCGCCCGGACGGCGCGCGGCAATTTCCACCGGAAAATTGCGGCCACTCACACGCCGCGCCGCGGTCAGCACTTCCAGCACCGAGTGTCCGTGGCCGTAACCGCAATTGAATGTGGCGCTCGCTCCGTCTCGCCGCAGATAGCCGAGCGCAGCCGAATGGGCGCGCACCAGATCGCTGACGTGGATGTAATCGCGGATGCAGGTGCCGTCCGGCGTCGGATAGTCGGTGCCATAGACATCGATCTTGGCGCGCTTGCCAAGCGCGGCTTCGACCGCGACCTTGATGAGATGAGTGGCGCCCGCCGTCGATTGCCCGGTGCGCAATTTCGGATCGGCGCCTGCGACGTTGAAATAACGCAGTGCCACGAACCGCAAATTATGCGCGCGGGCCGCATCGTGCAACATGATCTCCGACATCAGCTTCGAATTACCGTACGGCGAGATCGGATTGGTCGGATCGCTCTCGCGCACCGGAACGCGGTCGGGATTGCCGTAAACCGCGGCGGTCGAGGAGAAGATCACATGCTTTACGCCGCCCGCGACTGCGGCCTCAAGCAGCGCGCAGGTGTTCATGGTGTTGTTGCGGTAATAGCCGAGTGGATCGCGCAGCGAATCCGGCACTACGATCGAGGCGGCGAAATGGATGATGGCGTCGATCCGGTGCATGGCGATCAGTTGCGCCACCAGTTCGCGATCGCCGGTTGCGCCGACGATCACCGGCACCGTATTCGGCAACAAATAACGAAACCCGGTCGACAGGTTATCGAGCACCACCACAGGCTCGCCGGCGTCGGCGAGTTCATGCACCATGTGGCTGCCGATATATCCGGCGCCGCCGGTGACCAGGATCGTCATGTCCGTCCCCTTAAATGTGCCTAATCCCTAATGGGCGTGCGTGAAAGACCGCTTATGCCATTGTCCACGGCGCCATGCTTCTGGCAGTCATGATTAACGCCGCGTATATCAACGCGGCGGGAGCGCCAGTTCGAACAAATGGCCGATATTCTTTTCATCAAGACCTCCTCGCTGGGCGATGTAATTCATCACATGCCGGCGGTCAGTGAAGCCCGTCGTCATCGTCCCGACGCGCGATTCGCCTGGGTGGTGGAGGAGGCCTATGCCCCGCTGGTACAGCTTCACCCGGCGGTGGCCGAGGTGCTGCCGGTCGGGTGGCGGCGTTGGTCTCGCGAACTCTACCGCCCGGCGACCTGGCGGCAGATCGCGACGGCGGACGCCATGCTGCGGGCGCGCCGGTACGACGAGATCATCGATACGCAGGGTCTGTTGAAGTCGGCGCTGATCGCCTCGCGCGCGCATGGCCGCAAGCACGGCTACGATAGCGTCAGCATCAAAGAAAAGGCCGCCTCGGCATTCTACCAGGTGCGCCACGCCGTTTCACGCGAACTTCATGCGGTCGAGCGCAATCGTATTTTGACGGCGGCCTCGCTTGGCTATCGGCCTGAAGGCGCCCCTGACTACGGGCTTGACCGCGAAAAACTGCGCGCCTCCGGCGAGCCTTACGCCGTGCTTCTGCACGCAACCGCACGCCGCGAAAAAGAATGGCCGCTGGCGGCCTGGATCGAACTCGGGAAGTGGCTGGAGCGAAATCAGGTCAGCCTTGTGCTGCCGTGGGGCAATGATGCCGAGCGCCTGCGGGCGGGGCAGATCGCGGCGGCGCTGCCGCGGGCGCGGGTAGCTGAAAAAATGCGGCTCGATGGCGTCGCGCGGTTGATCGCCGGCGCAGAATTTGTTGTAGGAGTCGATACCGGACTGTTGCACCTCGCTGCCGCGCTCGGCGTGCCGCTGGTCGCGATCTTCGGTGGCAGCGAGCCGCGGCTGACCGGGCCGGTTGGTCCGGGGCCGATCGAAGTGGTCGGCACCAAGGGTACAATTCCGACCGCGATCGAAGTAATGGCCGCGCTCGGGCGGGTTATTTAACTTTCGGCGCGTCCCGGCCTTTTGCCATCACGGCTCGCACGGCTTTTGCCACGGCGGCAACGGGCACGTCGGCGGTGCGGCGGTGACTGACCGCACGATTGCCTTCGGTGCGAACGCGCGCTGCGGTCGAAGCATCGAGCGTCGGTTCGAGGATCGCGGCCAATGGATTGAGCGGCTTCCAGTGCCACGGGCTGGTCGGCCCGAAGATCGCGGCCGTCGGCGTGCCGATCGCCGCCGCGACATGCATCAACCCGGAATCGTTGGTGACGGCGACGTCGCTTGCCGCCAGGGCGAGAGCGGCATTGCGCAGATCGCTGCCGGTCAGGTTATGGACGCGCTCGCCGCCGGCCTGCGCAATTTGCGCCGCCAGCGCGTTCTCGTCGGGGCCACCCACCACCCAGACCGACGCGCCGGTCTTCGTCAGCGCACGTGCCAGCTCGGCATAATGTTCAGCCGGCCACGCCTTGCCGGCGCCGACCGCACCCGGCGCCAGTGTCACGACGGGCGCACCATTCGGCACCAGGCCGCGCAGCGCGCGCCACGCAGAAATCTCCTGCACCGGCACATCGAGTTTCGGCAGCGGCCATTCAGCCGGACGTTCGGTATCCCTCGGCAACGCCAGCGTTCCCATTTGGTCGATCATGCGCGGCAGCTTGCGCTCGCCGTAACGCACGTCGTTGAGCAGGCCGAAACGAAACTCGCCGGCGAAGCCGGTGCGCGTCGGGATGCCGGCGAGAAAAGGCGCGATGCCGGATTTCCAGGTGCGCGGCATGATGATGGCTTGGGCGTAGTGTTCTTGCTTGAGCCGGTCGGCGAGCGAGCGCTGGCGTTTCACGGCGATGCGCCGCCGCGGCAATTCGCTGACGATCGCCTGCCGCACGCCCGGCATGTAATCGGCGAGCGGCGCGACTAGCGCCGTCGCCATTAGATCGACCGGTCGCTCAGGCTGCTGCGCGCGCAACACCGTCACGACCGAGTGGCAGCGCACGAAGTCGCCGATCCACATGTAAGGGACGATCAGCACCGGACCGTCCGCGCGGGTGGAATTGTCGTTCATTGAGTTCGAGTTATGCCCCAAATCCGGCACTATGCCGCAAATTTCCGGTGCGCCAAGTTGCACGAGGCGGCGGTCTGAGGCAAAAGCGGGCCGGGCGCCATACCGTCTTTGGCGGCGACGAGGGCAGCATGCTTTTGGTCACCGGCGGCGCCGGTTTCATTGGTTCGAACGTGGTGGCGAGCTTCAACGAAGCCGGCCGGACCGATATCGTCGTCAACGATCTGCTCGGAGCCGACGACGCCAAATGGCGCAATCTCGCCAAGCGCCAACTCGCCGATGTCGTGCCGCCCGCCGACCTGATGCGCTGGCTGAACGGCCGCAAGCTCGATGCCGTCATCCATATGGGCGCGATCTCCGACACCACGGCGACCGACGGCGACCTGGTGATGGAAAACAATTTTCGTACCTCACTGCGGCTGCTCGACTGGTGCACGGCGAGCCGCACACCGTTCATCTATGCATCCTCGGCGGCGACCTATGGCGACGGGTCGCAAGGCTTCGATGACGATTGGTCGGGCGAGGGGCTGCGCAAGCTCAAGCCGATGAATTTATATGGCATGAGCAAACATCTGTTCGATCAGGCGGTATCGGACCGGCTTGCCAAGAAGGAACCGCTGCCGCCGCACTGGGCCGGTCTGAAATTTTTCAACGTGTTCGGACCGAATGAATATCATAAGGGCAAGATGGCGAGCGTGCTGGCGCGGGTATTCGACGAGGCCAAGGCCGGAAAGCCGGTGCGCCTTTTCAAGTCGCATCGTGCAGGCATCGGAGATGGCGACCAGCGGCGCGACTTCATCTACGTCGACGATGCGGTCGCGGTGTTGCGCTGGCTGCTCGATGCGACGAGCGTCAACGGCATTTTCAATGTCGGGACCGGAAAGGCGCGCAGCTTCCGTGACATGATCGTTGCGATGTTCAAGGCGATGGGACGCGAGCCGCTTATCGAATACGTCGATATGCCGGAGAACATCCGCGGCCAATACCAGTATTTTACGGAAAGCCGCACCGAGAACCTGCGCCGCGCCGGATATAATGCCGGGTTTATGCCGCTCGAAGATCGGTCGGGCAATATGTCACCGGCTATCTCGACCGAGCCGATCGTTATCACTGAGCGAGACCGGATGTTCGATTTCGACAAACAGCTGTCGGCGATCGCGAAGCAAACGGTGCTGTGCATCGGCGACCTGATGCTCGACGATTTCGTCTATGGCGAAGTCTCGCGCATTTCGCCGGAGGCGCCGGCACCGGTGCTGGCTGTGACGCGCAACGAACTGATGATTGGCGGCGCCGGCAACGTGGCGCGCAACGTCGCCTCGCTCGGCGCGCGATGCATTTTCGTCGGCGTAGTCGGCGACGACGAGGCCGGCCGCGCGCTGGCGTCGGCGTTGAAGGGGGAGCCGGGCATCGACGCCCGCCTGGTAATCAGAAACCGGCCGGCCCACCACGCGCAAGGTGCGCTTTGTGTCCGAGCATTATTCCACGCATTTGCTGCGGGCCGATTGGGAAGTGGCAGCTCCTGTCAGCAGCAAGAGCGAACAGGCGCTGATCAAGGCGGCGCAGGACGCCATGCCGCACGTCGGCGCGGTGGTGCTGTCGGACTACGCCAAGGGCGCGCTGACGCCAAATGTCATTCGCGCCGTTATCGATGCCGCTCGCAAAGCTGGCAAGCCGGTCCTGGTCGACCCGAAAGGCCACGATTACAGCATCTATAAGGGCGCCACGATCATCACGCCAAACCGGCAGGAATTGGCGGACACCACGCATCGTCCCGCCGTGAGCGATGCCGAGGTCGCCGACGCGGCGGCGGGTATGCGCCAACAGTTCGACGTCAAGGCGGTGCTCGTCACTCGCAGCGAAGCCGGCATGACGCTGGTCGCGGATGGCGCGCCGGTTCATGTGCCGGCCTATCCGGTGCGGGTGCGCGACGTGTCCGGTGCTGGCGACACTGTGGTGGCAGTGATGGCTGCGATGCTGGCGCTCGACGCCGATTTCGAATCGGCGATGCGGGCGGCGAACGCGGCCGCGGCGGTGGTGGTCGGCAAACGCGGCACCGCGACGCTATCGAGCGCGGAATTGCGCTCGCGAATCCTGCCGGCGGCGACGCTGGCGCCCGAGGAAAAGATCGTGTTCGACTGGTCGGTGCTCGACGAGCGGCTGGCCGAATGGCGCAAGCAAGGGTTGCGCATCGGCTTTACCAATGGCTGTTTCGATCTGCTGCATCCTGGTCATGTCAAAGTGCTGGCGGGAGCCCGCGCCGCCTGTGATCGGCTGGTGGTGGGGCTAAACGGTGACGCCTCGGTCAAGCGCCTCAAAGGCGACGGTCGCCCGGTGCAGGACGTCCATGCGCGTTCCGAAGTGTTGGCCGCGCTTGAGGCCGTCGACCTGGTGGCCGTGTTCGAAGAGGACACGCCGGAGAAATTGATTACGCGAATCCGCCCGATGGTTCTGGTCAAGGGTGGCGACTACAAGCGTGACCAAGTGGTTGGCCGCGAGATTGTCGAAGCGCAGGGCGGCGAAGTGATCTTGATCGAGCTGGTGCCCGGCCATTCGACCAGCGACATGGTCGAACGCACGCGCGTCTCCAAAGCGCGCTGAGCGTCGTGTGACAATGCCACAGCCTGCAACCTCACGGCGCGTTGTCGCTTTCCTGGTTACCGAGGACTGGTACTTCGTTTCGCATCGGCTGCCGATGGCGCGGGCGGCGCGAGCCGCCGGCTACGAAATTCACGTCCTAGCCAATATCGGCGGTCACGGCGCGGCGATCGAGGCTGAGGGATTCCATCTTCATCCGCTGCGCTGGCGCCGCGGCAGCCTGAATCCGCTCAGCGTTCTGTCGATTATCGGGCAGGTCCGCGCGATCTATCGCGAGCTTCGTCCGAACCTCGCGCACCACGTCGCCCTGCAACCTTCGATTATCGGTTCTCTGGCCGCACTTGGATTGCCGGTCACCTGCGTCAATGCGCTGGCCGGTCTCGGTTATGGCTTCACCTCGCGGCGCATCAAGGCGCGGCTTATCCGCCCGGTGCTGGCAGCGTTATTGCGTTTGGTGCTGAACCGGCCGCGGGCCTTCGCACTGGTGCAGAACCCGGATGACCGCGACGTGGTGTGCGGCCTTGGCGTCCGCGCGGACAAGATTTTCCTCATTCCGGGTTCGGGCGTCGACACCGAAAAGCTCACGCCGCTGCCGGAACCGGCAGGCCCGGTGACGGCGGCTTTCGTCGGCCGCCTGCTCGACGATAAGGGCCTGCGTAGCCTGATCGGAGCCTGCAAATTACTGACGGCGCGCGGTCGCGGTATTCGTTTATTGATCGCCGGCGAGGCCGATCCGGCCAATCCGGCGTCGATACCGCAAGCCGAGATCGAAAGCTGGCGGCAGGTCGATGGCGTCACGCTGCTCGGCCACGCCGATGTGCGCGAGGTCTGGCGCCAGGCGCATATCGCGGTGCTGCCGTCGCGCCGCGAGGGTATGCCGCTGAGCTTGCTCGAGGCTGCCGCCTGCGGCCGCCCGATTGTCGCGACCGATGTGTCGGGCTGTCGCGAGGTCGCACGTGATGGGTTGAACGCAATCCTAGTGCCGCCGGACGATCCCGTGGCGCTCGCCGATGCGATTGATCGCCTTGCGTCCGATCCTGCGCTGCGCCGGCAATACGGCATCGCCGGGCGGCAACTGGTCGAGCAGAATTTCTCCAGCGCCATTATCGGGAAAGAAATCGTCACCCTTTACGATAAGCTTGTGGCGCACTCTTCTTAATGGTGCCGCGCGCTGTAAAGCTTTGAAAAAAAAGGTGTTCGTCGTTCCGGGTGCGTGCGGTCGCCAGCACAGGGTGCCTCGTGCTAGGGACATCGGGGATCAACGGGAACGCATCCACGGATGGATCGGTCAGTCATTTCGGATTCCGGGCGGCCGTTGCGCGTCGGCGTCGTCGGCATCGGCATCATGGGCAGCAACCACGCCCGTGTGTTCGCCGGGCTATCGGGCGTGACGCTGGTCGGCGTGGCAGATCCGGATCCCAAGCAGGTCGAATTCGTCGCGGGCACGCTGGGATGCGGCGGCGTCAGTGGCGTCGATGAGTTGCTGGCGCTCGGCGTCGATGCGGTGACGATCGCCGCGCCGACCCATCTGCATCATGAGATCGCGCTCGCCTGCATCAAGCGCGGCGTCCATGTCCTGGTCGAAAAACCGATCGCGTCGACCCACGAGGAAGGCCACGAAATTATCGCCGCAGCACGCCGTGCCGGAGTGACATTGATGGTCGGCCATGTGGAGCGTTTCAATCCGGCGGTCGAGGCGATCAAGGAAGCGGTGCGCAACGAAGACATTCTCTCGATTGCGATCACCCGCGTCGGGCCGTTTCCGCCGCGGATGTCCAATGTCGGTGTCGTCATCGACCTCGCCGTGCACGATATCGACCTGATCCGCTGGTTCACCAATTCGGAGATCGTTGAAGTCCAGCCCCAGCTTTCGAGCGCGGTCGCCGAACGCGAAGATATCGCGCTGCTGCAATTCCGCACGGCGTCTGGCGTGCTCGCGCACATCAACACCAATTGGTTGACGCCGTTCAAGGCGCGCAACGTGGTGATCGCGACGCGCGGCAAATATGTGATGGGCGACCTGCTGACGCGGCAGGTGACTGAATGCTATGGCTTCCAGCCGGACGGCAGTTACTCGATGCGCCACCTTTCGGTCGGGCACGCCGAGCCGCTGCGCTCGGAACTGCTGGCGTTCATCAGCGCGGTGCGCACCGGCGACAAGCCGGCGGTGACGGGCGAAGAGGGTGTTGCCAGTCTCGAGATCGCCGAGCGTTGCCTGGCGGCGCAGTCTGCGGTTTCTTCGTTGCCGCGGCAGGCGCCGCGCGTCGTCGTCGGCTGACGCCGCCGTCGGGTCTAGTTGCGCCGGTAGATATCGTCGAGACGCACGATATCGTCCTCGCCTAGATAGCTCCCGGTCTGCACTTCGATCAATTCGAGCGGTATCTTGCCGCGGTTGGCGAGGCGGTGGACGCTGCCGATCGGGATATAAACCGACTCGTTTTCGTGCACCGCGCTGATGTTCTCGCCGATCGTGACCTCGGCGGTGCCGCGCACCACGATCCAATGCTCGGCGCGATGCTGGTGCTTCTGCAATGACAGTATGCCGCCGCCATTCACCACGATCCGCTTGACCTGGAAGCGGTCGCCAAGATCGATCGATTCATAGTAGCCCCAAGGCCGATGCACACGGCGGTGCACGCTGGCCTCCTGGCGCTTTTGCGCCTTGAGCTGGGTTACCAGCTCGCGGACCTCTTGCGCGCGCGAGCGCGGGATCACCATCACGGCGTCGGTCGTGTTCACCACAACGAGGTCGTTGACCCCGACGACGGCCGTCAGCCGGTCACCGGCGTGGATGATGCAATCCTTGCTGTCGATCGCGACAACCGGGCCTTGCACTACGTTGCCGTCGGCATTGCGCGGCATGATGTCGAACAATGCATCCCAGCTGCCGATGTCCGACCAGCGAAATTCGCCGGTTACCACCGCGGCGCGATCGGTTTTTTCCATCACCGCGTAGTCGATCGATTTCTGTGGCGCGCGTGCGAAGGCTTCCGGATCAAGACGCAGGAAATCGAGATCGCTTTTCGCCGCCGCGACCGAAGCTTCAACGGCGGATGCCATGTCGGGTTCGAGCCGCGCCAGCTCCGCGAGAAAAATATCGGCGCGAAACAGGAAATTTCCTGAATTCCAGAGATAATTTTCCTTGAGATAACGCGCGGCGGTTGCGGCGTCCGGTTTTTCGACAAAGCGCTCCACCGCGCGCACGTCTTTGCCGAGAGTTTTTCCGGGCAGGATGTAGCCGTAACTGGTCTTCGGCTCATTCGGCTTGATGCCGAACGTGACGATGCGGCCATCTTCTGCCGCGGCGCGGCCGGCCTGGCATGCCGCGAGAAACGGTGGGACATCGAGAACGATGTGGTCGGCGGCGAGCGCCAGCAACACCGCCTGCGGGTCGCGCTGGCGAGCAACCGCGGTGACGGCGGCAATCGCCGGACCGGAATCGCGCCGCACCGGCTCGATGACGACGGTGGCGTCGACGCCGATTTCCTCGGCCTGCCGCTTGGCGAAAAAATGAAAATCAGGCCCGGTGATGACGATCGGGGCCGCGAACATCGGGTCGCGCACCCGCAGCAGCGTTTCCTGATAGCTGGATTTGTCGCCGATCAGCGGCAGGAATTGCTTGGGCAAAGCGTCGCGCGACACCGGCCACAGCCTCGTTCCGGCGCCACCGGCCAGCAGAACGGGAATGATCAGGGAGGGCATGACTATGGCGGGCTTCGGCGTGGCTGTATGGTCCGGTCGGGAATTCGTCTTAAGCCAGATTTTCGGACCTGACTATCGGTATCGTTGCTGAGGGTAAAAGCCGATTCGGCTGCGATCCGCGTGGATATCCGATGATTGAACGCATTTTACGGGTCGGCGGGCTGACGCTGCTGTCGCGGGTTACCGGCTTTGCTCGCGACATCATTCTCGCCGCGGTGCTGGGCGCCGGGCCGGTGGCTGACGCCTTTTTCGTGGCGCTGCGGCTGCCCAATCATTTCCGCGCGATTTTCGCCGAAGGCGCGTTCAACGCCGCCTTCGTCCCCGCCTATGCGCGCATCCGCGAACAGGACGGCGCGCAACGTGCCGGGATATTTGCCGATCGTATCTTCACGTTGCTGCTGGCGAGCCAGGTCGTGCTGCTGGCCGTTGCGCTGGTGTTCATGCCGCAGGTGATCGATCTGCTGGCGCCGGGACTGTCGCGTGATCCGGTCCGCTTTCCGCTCGCGGTCGAGTTCACCCGCATCACCTTTCCCTATCTGTTACTGATCACATTGGTGACGCTCTATGGCGGCATCCTCAACGCACTGCAACGTTTCGCCGCGCCGGCGGCGGCGCCGATCCTGCTCAATCTTTCGATGATCGTCGCGCTGGCATTGGCCGCGTTCTTTCCGACCGCCGGGCACGCAGCCGCCTGGGGTGTGCTGATCGCCGGCGTTCTTGAATTTCTGCTGGTGGCCGGCTGCCGCCAAAGCGCGCCGGCGCGTTGCCAGTGCTGCGCTGGCCGGAACTCGACGCGGACGTGCGCCGCTTCTTTCGCGCGCTGGGCCCGGCAACGATCGGCTCCGGCGGCGTTCAGCTTGCGTTGTTCGCCGACACCATCATCGCGAGTTTTCTGCCGGCCGGCGCGATCTCGGCGCTGTATTACGCCGACCGCCTCAATCAATTGCCGATCGGGGTGATCGGCATTGCCGCCGGCACCGTCATCCTGCCGGAGATGTCGCGGCGGATCGCAGCGGGCGACGAATCCGGCGCACTGCATGCGCAAAACCGCGCGATCGAATTCACGCTTACTGTTGTCGATCCCGTGTCTGGCCGCGTTCCTGGTGATCCCGGATCTGTTGATGCGCGCGCTGTTCATGCGGGGCGCCTTCACCGCGGCGGATGCCGCGGCTGCGGGGCACACACTGGCGGCCTATGCGCTCGGGCTGTTGCCGTTCGTGCTGATCCGCAGCGTCGTCGCGACATTTTTTGCGCGCGGCGATACCGCGACGCCGGTGAAAGCGGCGCTGGCGGCGGCGGCCGTCAATATCGCGTTCAAGATTTTGCTGATGGGCCCGCTCGCGCAAGTCGGGCCTCGCGCTGGCGACTTCGATCGGCGCCTGGATCAATCTCACGCTGGTGGTCTGGTTTCCTGGCGCGCCGGTTATGGCGGTATCGACATTCGGCTGCGTCAGTCCGCCCCGCAACTGGCGGTGGCCGGCGTCGTGCTCGCGCTCGTGCTGTGGTTTGGGGCTGGTCCGGTGTCACATTTGTTTGATGAAGGGCACTCGTTCCGCAACGTGGCGACCGTCGGCGTGCTGGTGCTGATCGGTGGCGTCGTCTATGGCGGCGGCATTGCGATGATTTTCGGCCCACGTTGGTGGCAGGCATTTCGCCGCGGCTAATTGGGCTTATTCCCGCCATAAAACGAGGCCCTCACGCGGTAGACTTTGCTGCGGCGCAACGTTATGGGGACTGTCCGTTTTGTCTAAGTTCCACAGTCAGGCTCATGCTCCAATCGTTCAGCAGTCGTGATGCGAGGCCGTTTCGTGCCGAGCTTGTGGCCGCCTTGGCGGTAGCCGCGCTGCTTGCCGCCTGCGGTGAGCGCCAGCAGGGCGGCGCGCCGCCGCCGCCGGCGGTCACCGTGGCGCAGCCGGTCAAGCGCACGGTGGTCGATTATGACGAATATGTCGGCCGTTTCGTCGCGGTCAATTCCGTCGAAATCCGCGCCCGGGTGTCTGGGTCGCTGGAACAGATTCACTTCAAGGACGGGCAGATGGTGAAGCAGGGCGACCTGCTGTTCACCATCGACAAGCGTCCGTTCCAGAACACGCTCGATCAGGCTCGCGCCAATCTCAGCCAGGCGAAGTCCAATCTTTCCTTCACGGAATCCGACTACCAGCGCGCGCAGCAACTGGTGCGGGACAAGACCATCACCGACCAGATTTTCGAGCAGCGCGCGCAGGCGTTCCGCAATGCGCAGGCATCAGTCGCCGCCGGTGAAGCCGCGGTACGTCAGGCCGAGCTCGATCATGGAATTCACCGAGCTCAAGGCGCCTGTTGCCGGCCGTATCGGCGACCGCCGCGTCTCGCCGGGCAATCTGGTGACGGGCGGCAATGGCAGCGGCACGACGCTGCTCGGCACCATCGTCTCGATCGATCCGATCCGCTTCGAATTCACCTTCGATGAGGCGTCGTTCCTGCGCTACGAGCGCATCGGCAAGCAAGGCCAGGATATCGCCAGCCGCGGCGATCGGCGTTCAGATCGCCTCAAGCTGATCGATGAAAACGACTTCGACCATGTCGGCAAAATGGATTTCGTCGACAACGTGATCGACCGTTCGACCGGCACGATCCGCGGGCGCGGCGATATTTGCCAACCCGAATGCCATTTTCACGCCGGGCATGTTCGGCCGCGTGCGAGTGCCGGGCTCGCCGCCCTACGAAGGCCTGCTGGTACCGGATTTGGCGATCGGCACCGAGCAGACCCGCAAATTTCTTCTGGTGGTCGGCGCCGACAACGTCGTGTCGAATAAATACGTGACGCTCGGCCAAACAACGCCCGACAATCTCCGCATCATCAAGAGCGGGCTGGGGCCAGACGACAAGATCATCGTCAACGGCCTGATGCGGGCGCGGCCGGGACAAAAAGTAACGCCGCAGGAGCAGGGCGCCGCCCCGGTCCCAGGCGCAGCGCCCGCAGCCGGCGGCGCCGCCGAGACGAAGCCAAAATAGGCGTATTTGATGCGTATTTCGCACTTTTTCATCGACCGGCCGATTTTCGCGGCCGTAATTTCCATCGTGATCATTATTCTCGGCGGCGTCTCGTTCTCGCGCCTGCCGATCGCGCAATATCCGGAAATTGCGCCGCCGGTCATCAACGTCAGCGGACAATATCCCGGCGCCAACGCCGAAATTGTCGCCTCGACCGTGATCTCTCCGATCGAAGATCAGATCAACGGCGTCGAGAACATGCTCTACGTCTCGTCGAACGCGACCGCGGACGGCCGTTTTTCCGTCGCGGTCACCTTCGACATCGGCACCAATCTCGATATCGCGCAGGTCCAGGTGCAGAACCGCGTCGCCATCGCGCAGCCCCGCCTGCCAGCCGATGTGCGCAATATCGGCGTGACGGTGACCAAGAGTTCGCCCGACCTGATGATGGTCGTGCACCTCTATTCACCGGATAAATCCCGCGATCCGCTATTCGTCTCAAACTACGCAACGCTGGAGATCAAGGACGCGGTCACCCGCGTCGACGGCGTCGGCTCTCTGATCGTGTTCGGCAGCCGCGATTATTCCATGCGGATCTGGCTCGATCCGGACCGTCTACAATCGCTCAATATGACGGCGAACGACGTCATCAACGGCTTGACCGCGCAGAACGTCCAGGTTGCGTCAGGAACGCTGAATCAGCCGCCGGTCGACAGCCCTGGCGCATTCCAGATTTCGGTGCAGACGCAAGGGCGCCTCGAGCAATCCGGACGAATTCGCCAACATCGTCGTCAAGCAGACGGCCAACGCCGTGGTGCGCGTCAAGGACATTGGTCGCGTCGAGCTTGCCGCGCTCGATTACTCATCGAATTCCTATCTCAATCTCGATCCGGCGGTGGCGATCGCGGTGTTCCAGCGCCCGGGATCGAATGCTCTGGCGACCGCGAAGGCGATCCGCGTGACGATGGAGGATTTATCCAAGCGGTTTCCGCCGGGTGTGAAGTACACCATCGTTTACGACCCGACCCAATTCATCGCAGGAGTCGGTCGAGGCGGTGCAGGAGACGATCTTCGAGGCGATCATCTTGGTCGTTCTGGTCGTCGTGATCTTCTTGCAGACCTGGCGCGCCGCCGTCATCCCGCTGGTCGCGATTCCGGTATCGCTAATCGGCACCTTTTTCGTGATGGCCGCGGCAGGCTTCACGATCAATACGCTATCGCTGTTCGGACTGGTGCTCGCCGTCGGCATCGTCGTCGACGACGCCATCGTCGTGGTCGAAAATGTCGAACGCAATATCGCGGCCGGCCTGCGGCCGCGCGAGGCGGCCATCAAGAGCATGGACGAGGTCGGCGTCGCGCTGGTCGCGATCGCGCTGGTGCTGTGCGCGGTGTTCATCCCTTCCGCGTTCATCACGGGCATATCCGGCCAGTTCTACCGGCAGTTTGCGCTCACCATTGCCGCGGCGACGGTGATCTCGTTGATCATCTCACTGACGCTTGTCGCCGGCGCTTGTGCGCGATGTTGCTGCGGCCGCACGGCGAGAAGAAGGTCTATTGGTGGTCGAAGCCGATCCACGCGCTTTTTCGGCCTCTTCAACAAGGGTTTCGATTGGTTTGCGCATGGCTACGGCCGTGTGGCCGGCAAAGTGGTGCGCATCGCGACGATCATGCTGGTTGCCTACGCTGCGGTGCTGGCATTCGGCCTTAACGAATTCCGCAAGACGCCGGTTGGCTTCATTCCTCAGGTCGATGGCGGCTATCTGGTGACCGTCATTCAATTGCCGCCAGCGGCGTCGCTGGCGCGCACCGACGCCGTTAACCGGCGCGTGGTCGAATTGGCCTTGAAGACACCGGGCGTGGTCGGCGCGGTGAATATCGTCGGTTTCTCCGGCGCGACATTCACCAACTCGCCGAATGCCGGCGCGATCTTCCTGGTGCTGGCGCCATTCGCCGAGCGCGCCGAAGACCCCAACCAGTCGGCATTGGCGATCCAGCGGCAATTGTTCGGCAAATTCGCCTCGATTGAGGACGGCGCGGTGTTCGTCGTGCTGCCGCCGCCGGTGCGCGGCGTCGGCAATGCCGGCGGTTTCCGCATGATGATCGAGGATCGCGCCGGGCAGCGGTCCGGCGGCGTTGCAGGCGGCGACCTACGCGATGATGGGCCGTGCTGCGCAGACGCCGGGCGTGCAACAGGTGTTCTCGCTGTTCGAGACATCGACGCCGCAGCTTTATCTCGATATCGACCGCACCAAGGCGCAACTGCTCGGCATCAACGTGCAGGACGTGTTTTCCGCGTTGCAGATCTTTCTCGGCTCCGCTTACGTCAACGACTTCAATCTGTTCGGCCGCACGTTCCGCGTGATCGCGCAGGCCGACGCAAGCTCTCGCAACGAATCCACGCGACGTGCTCAAGATTCGGGTCCGCAATTCGGCGGGCGAAACCGTGCCGCTCGGCGTCTTTCACGACGGTCCGCGACATCTCCGGTCCATATCGCGTGCCGCGCTACAATCTTTATCCAGCCGCCGAGCTCGACGGCAATGCGGCGCCTGGCTATTCGCAGGGCCAGGCCATCGAGATCATGGAGAAGCTGGCGCAGCAGACCTTGCCGGAAGGTTTCGGCTACGAATGGACGACGCTGGCGTTCCAGCAATTGCGCGCCGGCAATACCGCGATGTTCGCCTTCGTGCTGGCGGTGGTGTTCGTGTTCCTGGTGCTCGCCGCGCAATTCGAGAGCCTGACGCTGCCGCTCGCCGTCATCTTGATCGTGCCGATGTGCCTGGTCGCTTCGATCATCGGCGTCGTCATTGCGCGGGCAGGACAACAATATTCTGACGCAAGTCGGCTTCGTCGTGCTGATCGGCTTGGCCGCGAAGAACGCCATCTTGATCGTGGAGTTCGCCAAGCAGATCGAGGACAGCGGCAAGGACCGCTTTCACGCGGCGGTCGAGGCGGCGCGGCTGCGGTTCCGGCCGATCTTGATGACCTCGTTGGCCTTCATTTTCGGCGTCTCGCCGCTGGTTTGGGCGATCGGCGCCGGCGCCGAATTGCGCCAGACGCTTGGCACCGCGGTGTTTTCCGGCATGATCGGGGTCACCGCATTCGGCCTGATCTTCACGCCGGTGTTCTATGTGGTGACGCGCTGGATCGCGCTTGCATATCGGAGCACCGCCGGCAAAACGCGCAGCCTGCCGAATGAAACTGCTGCGTCGTTAAGGTCCGAGAATGTCGCCCCCGAAATTCGGCGTCGGCCAGCCGCTCAAGCGCAAGGAAGACGACCCGCTGCTGCGCGGCGCCGGGCATTACGTCGCCGATTTCGCACCGGACAATGCGCTGCAGGCGGTCGTGGTGCGTTCGCCGCATGCGCATGCGCAAATTCCGCATCGCCAATGCTGGACGACGTCCGCAAGCAATGCCGGGCGTGCGGCTGGTGCTGACCGGCGAGCGAGGTCGCGCATCTCGGCGACCTGCCGACGCCGGGCGTCATTAGCCCGACGACATCAAGGTGCCGCCCTATCAGATTCTGGCGCGCGAGCATGGTGCGCCATGTCGGCGATGTCGATTGCGTTCGTCGTCGCCGATACGCTGGCGGCGGCGCGATGACGCCGCCGAGGCGATCGTCGGTCGACTGGCAGGCGCTGCCGCATGTCATCGGCGCCGAGCAGGCGCTTGAGCCTGGCGCGCCGCAGGTCTGGCCGGATCGTGCCGGCAATCTAGCGTTCGAAACCACGCTCGGCGATGAGAAGGCGACGCGCGAGGCTTTCGCCAAGGCGGCGCGTACCGTCACGTTGAAAATCGTCAATCAGCGGCTGGTCACCAATTACATGGATACCCGCGGCGTCGTCGCCGAATATCGACGGCGATCGCTACACGCTCACGCTCGGCAGCCAGGGCAGCCACATCATCCGCGATATCATCGTGCAGCGACGTGCTCAAGATCACGCCCGACAAGATGCGGGTGATCACGCCCGAAGTCGGCGGCGGTTTCGGCACCAAGCTGTTTCCCTATCGCGAATATGCGCTGGCTGCGGTGGCCGCCGAGCAATTGCGCAAGCCGGTGAAATGGGTATGCGATCGCAGCGAGCATTTTCTCGGCGACAGCCACGGCCGCGACAATATCACGACGGCCAAACTGGCGCTCGACGACAAAGGCCGCTTCCTCGCGCTCGACATCGACATCGTCGCCGACATGGGCGCTTACCTGTCGGCCTACGCGCCTTATATTCCTTGGCTCGGCGCCGGCATGGCGTCCGGGGTTTATGACATCGCGGCCTGTTCATGTCCGGCTGCGCGCCGCCTACACCAACACCGTGCCGGTCGATGCCTATCGCGGCGCCGGGCGGCCGGAAGCGTCCTATCTGATCGAACGGGTGGTCGATGCCGCGGCGCGCGAACTCGGCATCGCGCCGGACGTGCTGCGCAAGCGCAACTTCATCAAGCCGAAAGCGATGCCTTACACGACCGCGACCGGCAAGATTTACGACTCCGGCGACTTCGCCGCGCACATGGTGCGCGCGCAGGAGATCGCCGACTGGGACGGCTTCAACAAGCGGGCTGCCGCCGCGAAGAAGCGCGGGCAAGCTGCGCGGCATCGGGCTTGCGACCTATGTCGAAGCCTGCGGCAATATCGGCCCCGAAACCGCGACGCTGCGCCTCGACAAAGACGGCGGCGTCACGGTGCTGATCGGCTCGCAAAGCACCGGGCAGGGCCACGCCACCGCCTATGCGCAGATCGTGGCGCAGGCAACTCGGCCTGCCGCCCGAAAAGGTGCGCATGTTGCAGGGCGACACCGATCGCATCAAGACCGGCGGCGGCACCGGCGGCTCGAGCTCAATCCCGTGCGGCGGCGCCTCGCTCGAAGGCGCGGTGAAAAAGCTCGGCGAGCAGATCAAGAAGCTTGCGGCGGATGCGCTGGAGGCATCAGCCGGGCGATCTCGAAATTGGCGCCGGCGCGGTGCGGGTCGCCGGCACCGACCGCGTTGTTTCGTTTGCGGAGTTGGCGGCGCGGCCGCAGACCAAGCCCGAGCAGCTCACCGCAGCCGACACCTGGACGCCGAGAGCAGCCGACTTATCCCAACGGTACTCACGTCGTCGAAGTCGAAGTCGATCCCGCCACCGGCATGGTGGCGATCGTCAAATACGTCGTGGTCGACGACTTCGGGATGACGCTCAATCCGCTGATGCTCGCGGGCCAGGTGCACGGCGGCGCGGTGCAGGGCATCGGCCAGGCGCTGATGGAAGACACCGCGTACGATAGCGGTTCCGGTCAGTTGGTCAGCGCGAGCCTGATGGATTACGCGCTGCCGCGCGCTACGCATGCGCCGCACTTTATTTTCGAGACGCGCAATGTGCCGTGCAAGACAAACCCGCTCGGCGTCAAGGGCGCCGGCGAGGCCGGGCGCGATCGGCTCATGTCCCGCCGTGATCAACGCCATCGTCGATGCGCTGTGGCGCGCGTACCGGGTCCGCACCATCGACATGCCGGCGACGCCGCAACGAGTCTGGGCAGCGATCGAGGAAGGCCGCCGCGTTCACACGCTTTGAATGCAGATCGCTGGAATAGATCCGCCAAAGCGGTGTTGGACTCGGATAAGGCTTCCACCGGGTATTCCAAAGATGAAGAGAGCGACTGTTCTGCCGCTCGCCGTTTTTTGCGCCCTCATTGGCGCCACTGCGGTCATTGCGCAATCCGATCCGATCGCGGCGCGCAAAGCGCTGATGAAGGGCAATGACGATGGCGCCCGCGTGCTGGTGCAGATGATGCGCGCCCAGGCTCCATTCGACGCCGGCAAGGTCGATGCGGCATTCGCCCAGTGGGCCGAGACCGCGCAGAAGCTGCCCGCCTTATTCCCCGACAATTCGAAGACTGGCGGAGAAAACCCGCGCCTCGCCGAAAATCTGGCAGGACAAGGCCGACTTCGACGCCAAGGCAGCTGCGTTCGGCAAGGCCGTCGCCGACACCCGCGACAAGGCCAAAAGCTCGGCCGATGGCCTCAAGATGGCCATTACGGTGGTGGGCAAGGCCTGCGACGATTGCCACAAGGACTACCGGCTGTCGTCGCGATAGAAAAATTTACGCGGTTTATTTGGGAGAAGCCGTCGTGTTTCGCGCGCGACGGCTTTTCTTTTCCCGCTGATTTGCCATCATGCGCCGGGGAGCCGGGATGTTTCGAAAAATCGTGGTGCTGGCGGTCGCGGCCGCTGCCTTCGGCGCGGCCGCGTTCTGGTTTTTGACCGCGCCGGTGACCGTGCCGCCCAGCGCGCTCGGCCCGCACACGCCGGACCTCGGCAACGGCAAGACGATGTTTTTGGCCGGCGGCTGCTCGTCGTGCCATGCGGTGCCGAAACAGGAAGATGCCATCAGACTTGGCGGCGGGCTTGGTCTGATTTCTCCGTTCGGCACCTTCTACGTTCCCAATATTTCGCCTGATCCGAAAGACGGCATCGGCGACTGGACCGAGGCGCAATTCGTCACCGCGATGACGAAGGGCACGTCACCGGCTGGCCAGCATCTGTTTCCCGCGTTTCCCTATACGTCCTATCAACGCATGCGCACCGAAGACGTGCGCGACCTGTTCGCATTTCTCAAAACGCTGCCGCCGGTAGCCGGCAAGGTTCGCGAACACGATGTGCCGTTTCCCTTCAACGTCCGCTGGCTGGTCGGCGGCTGGAAGCTGCTGTTCCTCGATGGTGAGACATTCAAATCGGCCCCCTCGCAGTCGGCGGCAATGGAATCGCGGCGCTTATCTGGTGAACGGGCCCGGCCATTGCGCCGAATGCCATTCGCCGCGCAATTTTCTCGGCGCCATCATTCCCGATAAACGTTTCAGCGGCGGTCCGAGTCCGGACGGTCAAGGTGGGGTTCCCAACATCACCCAGTTCAAGCTGAAAAACTGGACGATGGTAGATGTCGAAGAGACCCTGGAAACCGGCATGACGGCGGACGCCGACCGCGTCGGCGGCGCCATGGTCGAGGTCGTGCGCAACACCTCGCAGTTGAGCAGGGCCGATCGTGCGGCGATGGCGCTCTATATCAAATCGCTCCCGCCGGTCGAAGGCGTCGCCAGGAAATAGGCAGAAAATTAGCGATGCGCATTTTCGCTCGGATCGTGCCATGATGGCGCCGCCGCGCCAGCCGGGCGAGGCCATCTGATTTCTGCGGGCGGCATGAATCTCCTCAAAGCCATCGGCCTTAAAGTTCTGTCGGCGCTGTTGTTTGCCATCATGTCGGCGCTGGTGCGGAAAATGGGCCAGGTTGTTCCGGTCGGCGAAATGGTGTTTTTCCGCAGCGTGTTCGCGATCATTCCGGTTTTCGTGATTTACGCCTGGCGCGGCGAGTTGCGCGGCGCTGTTTACACCAGACGACCGCTGGGCCAACTCGGCCGCGGCGTCCTGAGCGTCTTTGGTATGTTTGCCAATTTCTCGGCGCTGGCTCGCATGCCGCTCGCCGATGCCACCGCGATCAGTTTTGCCTCGCCGCTACCACTGTGGCGCTCGCCGCACTGATCCTCAAGGAGCGGGTGCGCATCTATCGCTGGTCTGCGGTGGCGGTTGGCTTTGCCGGCGTCATCGTCATGTTGCTGCCGCATCTGGATATCGGCCGCTACGCCGGCGCGGCTTCTTCCGCCGCTACCGTTGGCGCGCTGCTCGCGTTATTCGGCGCGATTTCGGGCGCCGGCACGATCATCCAGACCCGCCGGCTGACCGAAAGTGAAACGACGTCGTCGATCGTGTTTTATTTTTCGGTGATTTGCGCGCTCGCGGGCGCCGTGACACTGCCATTCGCCTGGTATTCGCCGAGCCCCGGCGAACTCGCCATCTTTGTCACCATCGGCATGCTCGGCGGCATCGCGCATATTTTCCAGACCGAGAGCTACCGGTTCGCGACCGCCTCGGCGATCGCGCCGTTCGACTACACCTCGATGCTGTGGTCGTTCTTGCTCGGTTACTGGATGTTCGGCGAGGTGCCGACGCGAACTGGTTTTCATCGGCGCGGGGATCGTTGCCGGCGCCGGCTTGTTCGTGATCTGGCGCGAACGTCAGCTTGGCCTGAGACGCCGTCGCGACGCCGAGGGACTGCCGGAGCGTACGTGAGGCTCGCTAGCCCTGGAACGCCTTGAAGGTGAGGATGGTGCGGGTGTCCTGGATGCCGGGAATGACCTGCACCTTTTCGTTGACGAAGTGCCCGATGTCGGTGCCAGCCTCGACATAGAATTTCACCAGCAGATCAAAGTCGCCGGCGGTCGAATAAATCTCCGAAGCGATCTCAGCTTCGGCAAGTTTATTCGCCACTTGGTAGGACTTGCCGAGCTGGCACTTGATCTGGATGAAGAACGGGGTCATGCGCGTCGCCTCTTACTGGCGCATGATCGCTCGGGATCATGCGGTCTGCAATCCAGCAAAATCATCCCGCGCTGGCAAGCGCGCTTCGGACTTGCACGGCAGGCGCTGCGGCACTAGCTTTCTCATCGCAATCTCGTGGGGTGTCCGGCGATCGCGCCGGACTGAGAGGCCGCTTAGGGGCCAACCCAACGAACCTGATCCGGGTCATGCCGGCGGAGGGAGAAGAGATGCAGGGTTCCTCGACTGCCGCTTTGCCGCAAGTTGCGGCCGGATTGCTCACCGCGCTGCGCGCCAAGGCGCCGCGCGTGCATTGCATCACCAATTCCGTCGCGCAGGCTTTCACCGCCAATGTATTGCTTGCCGCAGGCGCTCTGCCATCGATGACGATTTCGCCCGCCGAGATCGGCGTCTTTGTCGGAGTCGGCCGACGCGCTTTTGGTCAATCTCGGGACCTTCGACGGCGAGCGGCGCGAGGCCGTGCTGACCGCGCTCGACGTCGTGCGCCACCACGGCAAGCCGTGGGTGCTCGATCCGGTTCTGATCGACCGTTCGCCGCCGCGCGCCGGCTTCGCCAAGGCGCTGCTGGCGCGCAAACCCGCCGCGCTTCGCCTCAACGCCGCCGAATTTCAGGCTCTGGGCGGCGCGCCAAACCCGGCCGGCGTAACGGCATTTGCCAAGGACGCTTCGACGGTGGTGGCACTGTCCGGCGCGACCGATCTGGTCGGCGATGCCACTCGGCTGGCTGCGATCGCCAACGGGCATCCCTACATGGCACGGGTGACCGCGCTCGGTTGCGCAGCTTCCGCGCTCACCGCCGCCTGTATCGCTTGCATTGACGATCCCTGGCAAGCCAGTGCGTCGGCGCTGCTGGTCATGGGTGTGGCCGGCGAAATCGCCGGCGAAACAGCGGCCGGCCCCGGAAGTTTTGCGGCTGCGTTACTGGACGCGCTGTTCAACCTCGACGAGGCGACATTGTGCCAACGCGCCCAGGTGTCGTGATGCGAAAATCTCCCCGCCCGGTCGATCTTCGCCTCTACGCCTTGATCGATCCGGAACGCACCGGGCCGCACTCGCTCGCCGAGATCGCGGCCCTGACCGCGCCCTCGGTCACGCTCGTCCAATTGCGCGACAAGCACGGCAGCACGCGCGTGATGATCGAAGAGGCGCGCGCTATCCACGTCGCGCTCAAGCCGTCCCGCGTTCCGTTGCTGATCAACGACCGGGTCGATGTCGCGCTGGCTGTGCAGGCTGACGGCGTTCACATCGGCTGGGATGACATGGATGCCGCGGACGCGCGCCGGCTGCTCGGGCCTGAGGCGATCATTGGGTTGAGCCTTCAGACCATCGCGCAGGCCAAGGCGGCGCCGATCGAGCATCTTGACTACGTCGCGATCGGCGGCGTGTTCGTCACCCAGTCCAAGGAAAGTCCTAAGCCGCCGGTCGGTCTTGACGGCTTCCAGACCATTCTCGCTGGGGTTCGTTCGCGCGCGCCGAATATGCCGATCGTCGCAATTGCCGGGATCGACGCTAGCAATGCCGCCGGTGTCATTGCCGCAGGCGCCGATGGCGTCGCGGTAATTTCAGCGTTGTCGCTGGCCACCGATCCTGCGCTGGCCGCGCGCGACCTGCGACAGATCGTCGACGGCGCACTGGCAAGACGGGCCGCACAATGACAGCGATCGCGCTCACTATCGCCGGGTCGGATTCCAGCGGCGGCGCCGGTATCCAGGCGGACCTCAAGACCTTCTCGGCGCTCGGCGTTTATGGGGCCTCGGTCGTCACCGCGCTGACCGCGCAAAACACCCGCGGCGTGACGGCCATCCACGACGTGCCGCCCGATATCGTTTCGGCGCAGCTTGACGCGGTGTTTTCCGATCTCGCGGTCGATGCGGTGAAAATGGGGATGCTGTCGAACAAGGCCATCATTAAGGCCGTGGCGCGCGGGCTTACTCGTCATCGCGCGAAAAATATCGTGCTTGATCCGGTAATGATTGCGACCTCTGGGGACCGGTTGTTGTCACCGGACGCGGTGGACGCGTTGCGGAAGGAGATCATTCCTTACGCCTTGCTGGTAACGCCCAATCTGCCGGAAGCCGCGTCACTGGCCGGAACCGACATCGCGCGCACCGAACAGGAGATGGAAGTGCAGGCACGGCAGATTTTGTCGCTCGGCGCCCGCCGCGTGCTGATCAAAGGCGGCCACGGCGGAGGGCCGGAAAGCGTCGATCTCCTGATCGGTGAGGGCGAGTTTGTGCGCCTCGCCGCGCCCCGCATTGCTACGCGTAATACCCATGGCACCGGCTGCACGCTGTCTTCGGCGATTGCCGCGGGCCTGGCCATAGGCGAGAGCGTGACCGAGGCCGTCCGCACTGCAAAGAAGTATGTCACCGCGGCGATACACGCCGCGGACCAATTAAAGATCGGGTCGGGGCACGGCCCGCTGCATCATTTCCATGCTGTGTGGAGAACGCCATGACGACACGCCGCCACTTTGTCACGACCGCGGGCTTGGGCCTCGCCAGCACGCTGGCAGCCCCAGCGGTGGCAAGAGCGCAGACCACTAAATGGAAAATGGTGACATCCTGGCCGAAGCGATTGCCCGGTCCCGGCATGTCGGCCGAACGGGTCGCCGAGCGCATCCGCGTATTATCCGGCGGCCGGCTCGATATTGTGGTCTATGCGGCAGGCGAGATCGTTCCGGCATTCGAGGTGCTCGACGCGGTCGGCAACGGCGTCGCTGACCTCGGGCACACCGCGGCGTTTTACTGGCAAGGCAAGATGCCGTCGGCGGCGTTTTTCACCACGGTGCCGTTCGGACTGACGCCGTCCGAACACGTGGCCTGGATCGACGCCGGCGGCGGCCAGCAAATCTGGGACGAGCTGTACGCGCCGTTCGGCGTCAAGCCGTTCATGGCCGGCAATACCGGCGTCTGCATGGGCGGCTGGTTTCGCCGCGAACTCACAAGCCTTGCGGACTTGCGCGGGCTCAAGCTGCGTTCGCTGGGCCTCGGCGGCGAAATTTACCGCCGGCTCGGCGCCACGCCGCAGACCACGCCACCGGCGGAAATTCTCAACAGCCTGCAGTCGGGTGTCATCGACGGCGCGGAATTCGTCGGGCCCGGCTCCGACATCGCGCTCGGACTCTATCGTGTTGCACCGGTTTATTATTATCCCGGATTCAATAAGCCGAACGGCACCGGCGAATGTATCGTTTCACTCAAATCGTGGCAGTCGCTCGACGCAGAACTGCAAGCGATCGTCTCACACGCCTGCGCGGTCGAGGCGAATTACGCGCTCGCCGAGATGGAGCGCCTCAACGCGGAAGCGCTCGCGGCGTTGACCGGGCAACACGGCGTCAAGCTGCGCGCCTTTCCGGGCGAGATCGTCACCGCGGCACGCAAGCAATCCGGCGATGTGCTCGGCGAACTGGCGGCGCGCGACGCGATCAGCCGCAAGGTCCACAACTCATATCTGGCATTCAGGAATCGGACCGCCGTTTGGTCGCATATTTCGATCGAAGCGGTACTCGCCGGACGTGCTTAAACCCGCGTCGTTACGGCGTTTCTTATAGTTAACCGGCCTTTAACCATACTGGTGTCAGTGTGTGGATTGCGCGCATTCGCGTGCACGTGACGAAACAAATGCGCCCGGGTGGGTCCGCGTGATCGCCCGTTGCTCGCTTTCACTGGCGGAAGGGCCGATACATGAATTCCAAACTGATCCGATCCGGCATCCTGGCGGCGGCGGTCCTCGCCCTGCCTTTCGCGGCGCAAGCCGCCGATCTACCCGCCCCGAGCTATAAAGCCCCGGCTTATGTGGCGCCCTCTTATTCGACCTGGTCGGGCTTCTACGTCGGCATCAACGGCGGCTATGGCTTCGGCACCTCGACCTGGGACGCCCCAGCCGTCAGCCCGAAGCCGAAAGGTATCCTGGGCGGCCTCACGCTCGGCTTTAATTTCCAGACCGGCACATGGGTCTGGGGCCTCGAGGCCGACGGCGACTATTCCGGGATGAAGGGAAGCGTCACCTGCGGGCTGGGAACCTGCGAAACCAAAAACAGCTGGCTTGCCACCGCCCGCGCGCGGCTCGGCTATGCCGGCTGGACCAATTTCATGCCTTACATTACGGGTGGCGCGGCTGGCGGCAATCTGAAAGCCACCAACAGCCTGCTCAGTACCACCAGCAAGACCAAGTTTGGTTACACGATCGGCGGTGGCGTCGAGTACATGCTCTACAGCAACTGGAGCATCAAGGCCGAATATCTCTACGTCAGCCTCGGCAAGTTCGATTGCGGCACTTCGTGCAGCCTCGCTGTCTCGCCGGACAACGTTTCCTTCAAAGCCAACATTGTGCGCGCCGGCCTGAACTACCGGTTCTGATCGCCGCTTCGCCAGTTAAAGCAAAGCCCCGGGCAAAGCCCGGGGCTTTTTTCGTTCGGGCGGCGTTGCCCGCTTAATATTTTCCGGCGACGATTTTCTGGCGCTGCTCGCCCAAGCCTGCAATGCCGAGCGTCACCACGTCGCCGGCCTTGAGGAACTGCGGCGGCTTCATGCCAAGCCCGACGCCGGGCGGCGTGCCGGTGATGATGACGTCGCCCGGCTCCATCACGAAGAACTGAGAGCAGTACCACACGATATGCTCGCAGCTGAAAATCATGGTCTTGGTGTTGCCGCGCTGGCGTTTCTCGCCGTTGACGTCGAGCCACATATCGAGCTTCTGCACGTCCTTGATTTCGTCCTTGGTGACGAACCACGGCCCGATCGGTCCGAACGTCTCGCAGCCTTTGCCCTTGTTCCATTGGCCGCCGGACCGCTCGATCTGGAACACCCGCTCGGACACGTCGTTGCCGACGAAATAGCCGGCGATGGCGTCCTTGGTCTTGTCCTTGGCGAGATAGCGCGCACGCTTGCCAATCACGATGCCGATCTCCACTTCCCAGTCGAGCTTGCTGGAATCTTTCGGGATGATGGTGTCGTCGTTCGGCCCGCAGATCGCGGTGACCGGCTTGCTGAAGATGATCGGTTCTTTCGGAAGCGGCATGCCGGCTTCGGCGGCGTGGTCGGAATAATTCAGGCCGATGCAGATGAAGCTGCCGACCTTGCCGACGCAGGGGCCGAGCCGCGGCTTGCCGGACACGGGCTTCAGTCTTTTAAGGTCGGCTTTCTTGATCTTGGCTAGACCGCCGGATTTCAGCATGTCGGAATCAATGTCTTTGACGATGCGCGACAGGTCGCGAATCTTGCCGTCGGCATCGATGATCCCGGGCATTTCCTTGCCGGATGCTCCGTAGCGCACGAGCTTCATGAATTCACTCCCACATGTGTTTTTGGTTTGGATGCGAAGGCAGTTTCGTCGCGATCATGCGACGATGAGGAGGGCGGGGCAAGACGGCTTTCGGTTCAGCAGGCATGCGAAAGTGGGCCTGTTTCTTTGCGACGCGGGCGCGCCTGCGGCCTAGGTATCCCGATTTATGTGGCGTGCAAAGCGCGGTGAATTCCGCCAGCGCCTGAAGAGCCAGATCAATGCACCAATGACCGCAACACCGATCACAACCGGCATCACGAGTTGCTCCGCCATCATCCCGCTGCGCTTGTAAACAATGCCGGCGAACAGCCCTGGCCCCACGTGCACCGGTGCCCAAAGCAGAATGGCGAAAATGTTAAACCGGTAAAATCGGCCTGGCTTCATTCCCGCGGCGCCGGCCAGGATCGGGACGAATGCACGAACGGGAGGAAGGAAGCGCGCGAAAAGCACCGATGCAACGCCGTACTTCCGAAAAAACGCCTCACCGCGTTGAACGATTTTTGGGTATTTGTTTAGGGGCCAAAGCGCGCGAACGCGATCGGGATAGCGATGTCCCAACCAATATGCCGAACCGTCTCCCAGCGCAGCGCCGATTATCGCCGAAGCTGAAACGGCAGCGAGACTGAGATCACCGGTTGCGATCAAGGCGCTCAGGCTGAGAATAACGGTCGAGCCGGGGATAAACGATCCGACGACGGGAACGGCTTCCAGGAATCCGGCGAAGAAGATCGCCGCGTAAGCCAGATCCGAATGGCTCGATACATATGCGACGATCTGATGAATGATCGATCTCGTCTCGAAAATTTCGTTCACCGGTGCGATTTTCGGCGTGTTTGCCGGAAAATTGTTTGGTTAGCAAATCGCAAACCGATACCCCGTCTTTCTGCAATCACTTTGAGGCTTCGGCAAAACTTATCGTTCATGATGCACGGCAGATCGAAGCAACATTGATTGCCGGCGAACATTTAAAGGAGGCGGCGCGCCGGCGCAGCCAGGAGTACGAAGATGCAAAGCGAACTGCAAAATAGCTCACATGCCGCACTGGATGAGCGGCGCAAGGCGCCGCGTCACCGCACGCTGAAAGCCGGCCATATTTCATTCAACCGCAGCGCCGTTTTCGATTGCCGGGTGCGCAATCTGTCGGAACGGGGCGCCATGCTAGACGTTGCCAGCCCGCTCGGCATTCCCGACGATTTCGTCCTGGTGATCGAGGGCGATCACTTCAAGCAGCAATGCCACGTGATCTGGCGCACGCAGACGCGGCTCGGCGTGGAGTTCCGCGCCGTTTAAAACGCCGCCGGGAATATCCCGCCGTCGAGCAGCAGGTTTTGGCCCGTGATGTAGCCGGCTTGCGTCGAGCACAAGAACGCGCAGGCCGCGCCGAATTCCTCTGGCGTGCCGAACCGCTTGGCCGGCACCGTCTGCATGCGGGCCTTGGCCGTTTCGTCTTCGCTCTTTCCCGTTTTTTGCGCCGTGGTCTTGATGTTCGAGCGCAGCCGGTCGGTGTCGAACGGGCCGGGCAAGATATTGTTGATCGTGACATTCTTGTCGGCGACCGTGCGCGCTACGCCGGCGAGAAACGCGGTCAGACCGGCGCGCGCGCCAGAGGACAGGTCGAGCCCGGCCAGCGGCGCCTTCACCGACGATGATGTGATGTTGATGATGCGGCCGAAGCCCCGCTTCGCCATCGGATCGATCACCTTCTGAATCAATTCGATCGCGACGATCATGTTGGCGACCACGCCGTCGATCATCTGTTGGCGCGACAGCTCGCGGAAGTCCTTAAACGGCGGCCCGCCATTGTTGTTCACCAGGATATCGGGCGAGGGGCAGGCGGCGAACAATTTGGCCTGGCCTTCGGGCGTGCCGACATCGGCGGCGACAGGGATGATCTTCGACTTGGTCGCCTTCGCCATTTCGTTGGCGGTGGCCTCCAGCGTCTTTTCATCGCGGCCGTTGATGACGACCTCGCAGCCGGCCTGCGCCAGCGCCATGGCGCAGCCTTTGCCGAGCCCCTTGCTCGAGGCACAGACGATGGCCTTGCGGCCGGAAATTCCGAGATCCATGACGGCTCCTTTAGCGGGCGTTCCTTCGTATTCAAGTGTCATTGTCGTGGCGGGAGCGTCAAGATGGGTGGGCGTTTAGCGCTTGCCGCCCGCTGCGTCGCGGCGCTACCGTTGCGCAATGGGCCAGCCCGCGATTCCGCCGACCAATACCGACATCGAGGCCGCCGCCAAGCGCCTGGCCGGCATCGTGGTGCGCACGCCGCTGATCAATTCCAACGTGCTCGACGCCGCGATCGGCGCGCGGGTCTTTCTTAAATGCGAGACCTTGCAGCGTACCGGCTCGTTCAAATTCCGCGGCGCCTACAACAAGCTGTCGCAGATCCCGGAAGGCAAGCGTGGCGCCGGTGTAGTGGCCTATTCGTCCGGCAATCATGCGCAGGGCGTCGCCGCGGCGGCGAAATTGCTCGGCATGCGCGCCACCATCGTGATGCCGTCCGATGCGCCGAGGCCCAAACGCGAGCGCACCATCGCGCTCGGCGCCGAGGTCGTGCTCTATAACCGGGAAACCGAAGACCGTGCCGCGATCGCCCACAAGCTCGCCAATGAGCGCGGCGCCACCATCGTGCCGCCCTATGATGACCCCATGATCATCGCCGGTCAGGGCACTATCGGGCGCGAGATTGTCGAGGACCTCGCCGCGCAGGGATTGAAGCCCGACATCGTGGTGGTTGGCGCGTCCGGCGGTGGCCTCGCCGCCGGCATTTCACTCGCCATCAAGGCCATGGTGCCGGACGCGAAAATGTACACGGCGGAGCCGGAAGGCTTCGACGATACTGCGCGTTCGTTCAAGAGCGGGCGGCGCGAAGCCAATGCGAAAATGAGCGGCACGATCTGCGACGCGCTGATGACGCAGACGCCGGGCGAAGTGACATTTCCGATCACCAGCAAACTGATCGGCGATGGCGTCTCCGTCAGTGACGCCGAGGTTGGTCGCGCGGTGGCATTCGCCTATCGCGAGCTCAAGCTGGTGGTCGAGCCCGGTGGCGCCATCGGCCTGGCCGCGTTGCTGGCGGGCAAGGTCGACGCCAAAGGCAAGGTGGTGGTCGCCGTGCTGTCGGGCGGCAATGTCGACACCGATTTGTTCAACCGGCTGATCGCCGCGTAGCTGGCGTTACGTAAACAGCGCGATCCGTTCTTCTTCCGACAGCGCCATGACGTCGGCGAAGCGATCTTTAAGCGGCTTTCCCCGCCAGGGTTCAATCGCCGCAGGTGCCCCTTCAACGACGACCGAAGCCGAAATTTCCGGCGGCGCAGCGGGGGGCGCAATTTTGGATTCGCCTTCCGGCAGCGGCCGGCGCGCGATGACGACGAATGGTACGGTTGAATCCCCGGCCAACAGAGGCGGCAGCAGCGCCGCCGACGGCGAGGCGGCGATCGCCATCGGCTCCGGTGGCACCACGGTTAAATGCGCGCGCGCCGGCTCGGTCTTGCTGTCGTTCTTGTTGGCCGGCACCGGCGCGATGGCGACGGGCCTCGCCGAAGCCTCGCCCGGTTCGATCATGTTGACAATGCGCGCTTCCAGCAGGTCGAGCAGCGCCATCACCTTGCTGGCGGTCGAGATGGTTCCACCGCTCGAGCGCAAGTCGAGCCGGGCGTCGCGCAGGATGGCGGCGAGCGCGCGCAATTCGTCCTGCACGCGGGCGAGCGATTGCGCGGCGGGCGCGGCGCGCACCATGTTCTCGATCCGCCGCAAGGCGGCGAGCACCGCCTCGGTGTCGGCGGCGCGGTGGCGGCGAACATATTCGGCGAGGAAGCCGCGGCCGCGCGCGGTCGCCATCACGGTGGCGCAAAAGAATTCGTAGTCGGCCTCGCTCGGCTCGACCGAGGCGGCCGCTGCGTCGTGCGCCGGTTCGTGACGTAGTGCCGGCAGGTCTTGTGCCATGTGCAATCCGTCCTGTGCCAGTTTATCAATCAGTCGCGGTGATTCGGCCAGAACAGACGCCTGATGCGGGTTTTCCCCCTTTCCTTTCCCTTCGCTGCACGGGTGGCGGCGCTTTACGGCGCCATTTTCATCCTGGTGGGGGTGCAACTGCCCTTCTTCCCCCTCTGGTTAAAGGCCAAAGGGCTCGATCCGCAGGCGATCGGCATCGTGCTGGCGGTGCCGATGCTGGTTCGGGTCGCCGCCATCCCGGTCGCTTCGCGCATCGCCGACCGTAACGACGCTCTGCGCGGCGTCATGCTGGCCTGTACCGCCGCGACCGTGATCGGCTACCTCCTCCTGACAGTCGCACAAGGCACCGCGGCGATCCTCGCCGCTTTCGCTCTGGCCTCGGTGTTCTACACGCCGGTGATACCGCTTTCGGAAGCCTATTCCTTGCGCGGCCTCGCGGCACGCAAGCGCGCGTACGGGCCGGTGCGTTTGTGGGGTTCGGCCGCCTTCGTGCTTGGCACTTTCGCGGCCGGCTTCGCCGCCGATCTGCTGCCGGCGCGCGATCTGATCTGGCTGATCCTCGCCGCTGTTTTGCTCAACGTCGCGGCGGCTTTCATGCTGGAGCCGATGTCGGTGAAAGCTGCCGCCGCGCCGGACATCACATCCCGCAAGCTGATCCGCGACCCGGCTTTCCTTCTGGTGCTGCTGGCGGCCGGCCTCATTCAGGCCAGTCACGCGGTCTATTACGGCTTTTCGACGCTGAGCTGGAGCCGCGCCGGGCTCGACGGCACGACGATCGCCGCGCTGTGGGCGCTCGGCGTCGTGGCCGAAATCGTGCTGTTCGCGCTACAAGGCCGTCTGCCGTTCTCGGCGGCCGTGCTGCTGGCGGTCGGCGGCGGCGGCGCGGTGCTGCGCTGGCTGGCGATGGCGTTCGATCCGCCGGCGCTGCTGCTGCCGCTGTTGCAGCTGCTGCACGGCCTGTCGTTCGGCGCGACGCACCTCGGCGCGCTCGGTTTTGTCGCGCAACGCGCACCGGCAGGGCAGGCTGCCGCCGCGCAAGGCCATCTTGCGATCGCGCTGGGCGTCGTGATGGCAGCCTCGATGAGCCTGTCGGGCTCGCTCTATGCGGAGTTTGGCAATCTCGCCTATGCGGCGATGGCGCTAGTTGCGGCGGCCGGAGGCGCGAGCGCCGTCATAGCGCACAAGCTCAGGCGCGATGCGACGCACTGATGGATCGATCTTGCGATGCGCCTGCTCGGTGCACAGCGGCACCATGTTCGCAAGCTCGCGGCCTTGCAGGAAGATCATCTTGCGCGACAGTCCGCCGTGGCGGCTGATCCAATGCTGCACCTGGCCCGGATAAATATTCCAGAGCGCCTGCGTGCCCATCGAACTCGTCACCGGCCGGCCAGTTTCATCCGGCATCCAGGCGGCGTGAAAGCCGAGCCGCGCCCGCGGCGTCGTGCAGATGCGTTCGCGCGGGATGAGACCGAGCACCAGCGTGCAAGCGGAGAGGCAATTGCCGTCGATTACCACGCGCTCGCCGGACGAGCGCAGCATCGCAAAAGTTTGCAGGTAGTGGCCGATCTGGCCGCCGCGGTCTTCGGAAATGACCATCGTCGCGGACGCAGATGATGCGCCGCACAGCAGCAATAGTCCGCCCGCTAAAAGGCCGCGGAAATCCATGACCCCCATCCCCGTCATCGACGCCACCGCGGCTTTTTGAGCGCCGCTTAAGAAGCAGCCTACCGCACATGGTTAAGGGCGGAAAGGTTTTGTTAACCAAATAGTTGGGCACAAGTCATGAACGGATTGGAGCCGCCGGGTTCCCAAAATGGCACAATAGAGACGGGGGTCACCCCCACAGCGCCGGTTCCGGCGGGTAAACCAGGCTGCCGTCATAGCGCAGGCCGTTCGGGCGATCCCGCGCCAGCAACAGCGGCCCGTCAAGATCGACATAGCGCGCGCCGGGACGCGCACCTTGCGCCAGCAGCATGGCCGGCGCCATGGCAAGCGACGTCGCCACCATGCAGCCGATCATCAAAGTGAAGCCCATTCGCTCGGCCTCGGCCGCCATGGCGAGTGCCTCGGTCAGGCCGCCGGTTTTGTCGAGCTTGATATTGACCGCATCGTATTTGCCCTTAAGCGCGGCGAGGGACGCGCGGCCATGCACGCTTTCATCGGCGCATATCGCCAAAGGCCGTTGCGCTGAGACGAGCGCGGCGTCGTCATCGGCCGGCAACGGCTGTTCGATCAGTTCGACACCGGCGTCGGCGCAGGCCGCGATGTTGGCGGCGAGGTTTTGGGCCGACCAGCCTTCATTGGCGTCGACGATCAGGCGGGCTTTTGGCGCGGCGTTGCGCACAGCGGCGATCCGCGCGGTATCGCCATCGCTGCCGAGCTTGACCTTAAGCAGACTGCGCGCGGCGGCCTTTTGCGCGGCGGCCGCCATCGCATCCGGCGATCCGAGCGAAATCGTAAAAGCGGTGACGACCGGTTGCGGCGCGGCTAAGCCGGCTAGGGCGTAAGCAGCTTTGCCGGCCCGCTTAGCCGCGAGATCCCAAACAGCGCAATCGAGCGCATTGCGGGCCGCGCCGGCGGGCATCGCGGCCTGCAGCGCGTCGCAGTCGGGCCGTTGCGTGATTTCGCCGCGTACCGCTTCGATCGCGGCTGTCACGCTCTCTATGCTCTCGTTGTAGCGGGCGTAGGGCACGCATTCGCCGCGTCCGGTATGGCTGCCGTCCGACAGTTCCGCGACCACCACCACAGCCTCGGTTTTCGCGCCGCGGCTGATGGCGAAACTGCCGGCGATAGGCCAGCGTTCGGTCTTGACGACAAGCGAAGTTAGGGGCCTGTTAACCATGTTCTTTAACGATTTCATTAACGATTATAAGCGTTTCAGGCCAATTTGCGTTATTAAGTATGCGGAGCGGGTGCCTGACCGCTCAAGGGCGTAGCGTTTGGCGTTTGTGGCAGCGTGAGTGGCAGCGTGAGCGAAGACAATCAGATTCTATTGCGAGCCCGGGCGGAGGGCGACCGGCTGGTTTTTGCCGGCGGGGGCGCCTGGATTGCGCCTAATGCGCTTGAGCTCGAAAGCCTGGTCGAGGCGGCCACCGCCGGAAATGACACGGTCCGGCGCGTCGACATCGACATGGGCGCGATCGAGCGGCTCGACACCTTCGGCGCCTGGCTGCTGGAGCGCCTGGTGCGCGCCTGGCGGGCGCGGGGCGCCGACACCCAGATCGTGCGGCTCGCCACCAATTATCAGACGCTGATCGACGAGGTGCGCAACGTCAACCTCGAAGAACCGCCGCCATTGCCGGGCCGCGCCCGCGCGACACAACGCGCGGCGGGTTCGATCATGAACACGCTCGGCTCGGTCGGCCATTCGATGAGCGCAAATCTCAATATGCTGGGTGCGATCATCGTCGCTTTCGGACGTGTGATCCGCAATCCGCGCGACTTCCGCCTGACTTCGATGGTGCATCATCTCGACAATACCGGCTGGCGCGCGGTGTCGATCGTCCTGCTGATCACCTTCCTGATCGGCTGCATCATCGCCCAGCAAGGCATCTTCCATTTCCGTCGCTTCGGCGCCGAAACATACGTGGTCGATATGGTCGGCATCCTGGTGCTGCGCGAAATCGGCGTGCTGATCGTCGCCATCATGGTGGCGGGCCGCTCCGGCAGCGCCTACACCGCCGAGCTCGGCTCGATGAAAATGCGCGAGGAAGTCGACGCGCTGCGTACCATGGGCTTCGACCCGGTCGAGGTGCTGGTGCTGCCGCGGATCCTCGCGCTGGTAATCGCGATGCCGATCCTGACCTTTATCGGCTCGATGGCCGCGCTCTACGGCGGCGGGCTGGTGTGTTGGCTCTATGGCGGCGTCGACCCCGACGTGTTCCTGCAACGTTTGAAGGAAGCCATCTCCCTCGATCATTTCAAGGTCGGCATGATCAAGGCCCCTTTCATGGCGATCGTGATCGGGATCGTCGCTTGCGTGTCGGGTTTTGAGGTCAAGGGCAGCGCGGAATCGCTTGGCGAGCAGACCACCGAGTCTGTCGTTGAATCGATCTTCCTGGTGATCGTAATGGACGGAATCTTTGCCATCTTCTTTGCCGCGATCGGATTGTGACAATGGCTTTTTCCGACAGACAAGCATCGGCCAAGGAAACCGTGATCAAGGTCCGCGACGTCGCGGTCGAGTTCGGCGGCAATCCGATCCTCGATCACCTCGACCTCGACGTCTATCGCGGCGAGATACTGGGTTTCGTCGGCGGCTCCGGCGCCGGCAAGTCGGTGCTGATGCGGACCATTCTCGGCCTGCTGCCGTTGCGCGAAGGCTCGATCGATGTGTTCGGCGTCGACATGGTCAATTCCGACGACGACACCCGGCGTGCCGTCGAGCGGCGCTGGGGCATTCTGTTCCAGAACGGCGCGTTGTTTTCCTCGCTGACGGTGCGCGAGAACCTGCAATTCCCGGTGCGCGAATATCTGCATCTGCCGGAAAAGTTGATGGATGAATTGGTGATTGCCAAGCTGGAGATGGTGGGGCTCAAGGCCGACGTGCGGGACAAATTTCCCTCGGAGCTATCGGGTGGCATGACCAAGCGCGTCGCGCTGGCGCGGGCTTTGGCGCTCGACCCGGAAATCGTGTTCCTCGACGAGCCGACCTCAGGCCTCGATCCGATCGGCGCCGGCGCCTTCGACGAGCTTGTTGCGACGCTTCAGCGCACCCTGGGTTTGACCGTCTATATGGTCACCCACGATCTCGATAGCCTCCATACGGTGTGCGACCGCATCGCGGTGCTGATCGATGGTAAAGTCGCCGCGCAGGGGACCATGGATGTGATGCTGGCATCGCAGCATCCGTGGATGCAGGCCTATTTCCACGGCAAACGCGCGCGCGGGCTGAGCCAGCCACAAACAGTCATGAGTTAGTCGGGACACCGGAACATGGAAACCAGAGCCAACTACACTTTGATCGGTCTGTTCACGCTCGCGATTCTCGCCGGCGTGTTCGGTTTCATCTACTGGTTTCAGAGCCTCGGCGGCCACACCGAACGAGCCTTCTACCGCGTGGTGTTCGAGGGATCGGTGTCCGGGTTGCGCACCGGCGGCGCCGTCCTGTTCAACGGCATTCGCGTCGGCGAGGTTAGCAAGCTGCGGCTCAATCCGGAAAAGCCGGACGAGGTGGTCGCCATCATTGGCGTCGAGAAGGTCGGTTGCGATCCGTAACGACACCCAGGTCGTCGATCGAATTCCAGGGCCTGACCGGCATCGCGGCGGTCGGCCTGACCGGCGGCTCGCCGGGCGAGCCGCCGTTGGTCGGCGACAAGGATAACCCGCCGACCATCAACGGCAGCCGTTCGATGACCCAGGACTTGACGCAAGGCGCGCGGCAAGTTCTGCAACGGCTCGATAATTTCATCCTCGAAAATCAGAAGGTGGTCGCTAGCGCGCTCAAGAACATCGACACCTTCACTGCGGCTTTGGCGCGCAATTCCGAGCGGATCGATCACATCGCCATGGGCATGGAAAACCTGACCGGCGGCAGCGACGGCAAGGGCGGCGAGGTCAACGAGTTGGCGAAGACGGTGCGGCAATTGGCCGAGCATCTCGACACCCGGACCGATGAAATCACGACCGGCATCAATAAGTTCACCGCCACTGGTACCAAGCAATTAGACATCGTCGGCCGCGATGCCCACAGTATGATGGGTCAGATCGAGCGCACCGTGAAGCAGATCGGCGACAATCCGAGCTCGCTGCTGTTCGGCGGCAAGAGATAACCGAAAGATCACTGTAACAGTGCCGGCGGCGAGGCCGCCGGGCCATTGAAACGAAAAGGCCCCGGATGATCCGGGGCCTTTTTGTTGTCAGGCGCCGCGGTGCGGTTTCGGCGAACCCGCTTAGTCGAAACGTCCCGCCGCGTGCGCCAGCATGGTGTAGACCTTGCCGGTCTCCGAGGTGAGGTAAGTACGGGCCACCACCTGGCCGCGGTCGTCGCGCGAGACTTCCTCAAGCAATCGCTCGAACTCCGCGATGTAACGGTCGACCGTCTGCTTGAACTCGCGGTCGGCGCGATACTTGACGCGGATCTCATCGAACGCTTTCTGACCCTGCAGGGTGTAAAGCCGGCGCGTAAAGACATTACGCTCGCCACGCTTGTAGCGGTCCCACAGATCGGCGGCGGCGTCATGGTCGATCATGCGGGCGATGTCGACCGACAATGAATTGAGCGACTCAATGGAATGACGCGCGCTCCGCTCGTCGCCACGTGACGCACTGGCTGGCGCCTCGCGGGCCGGCATGCGCGGCTGCTCGCCGTCTTCCCGCGACGCGCGGGTTAAAAGGTCACTAAGCCAGCCTTTATTGGCTTGAGCCTGATTGCTCGGCGCAGCCTCCGTGCTCCGCGGCCGGGCGGGTGGCGCATAGTTCGCTGGCTCGCTGCGGCCGGGCGGCGGCGCGAAACTGCCGATCTCGGCCTGGCGCGCAACAGTACGCAGCGGCGGCTCGGCGCGGCTTGGAACGGCGGCGTCTTCGCGGATCGGCCGGCGAACCGGCTCGGCGGCGTCGAGATTGCGGCCGTGGCGGGCAACGATGCGGTTGAGCTCGGCCAGCGCCTCGATCTGGTCGACCAACACGCGGCGCATCTGCGCGGCACTTTCGGCGGTTTCTTGCGGCAATTCCAGAATGCCGCGGCGCATCTCGGTGCGGGTCTGGTCGAGTTCGCGCTGCATCTCGGCCGACATCTGCTTCATGCCCTGAACCAGCTCGGCGAAACGCGCGGTGGCGTCGCTCAGCAGCGTGTGGCTTTCCTCGGTCGACTGATCGTAGATCGAGCGCATCGTCTCGCTGGTGCGCCGGCGTTCTTCCTCGGCGGTCGAGCGCATGCGCTCGAACTGGTCGGCGATCACATGCGCGCTCTCCACGCTGGTCTCCGACACCACGCGGGAGATTTCGCGGGCGCGGACCGCGGCGGCCTCGAGCAACTCGTCGAGCAGGCCGGAGAACCGCTTGAGCCGCTGGTCGAGATCTTCGGTGCGGATGTCGAGCGTGACGATCAGCGAGTCGAGCGCGACGCGGCGCTCGTTGACGGCGTCCTCGGTGCGCGAATTGCTACGCTCGATCTGGTCGGCGGCGCGCGCCAGTTCGCGGCCGTGCGAATCGAACTGCACGGTGAGCTGGCCGAGGTCGGTGAGTACGCGCGACGTGGTCTCGCGGAACGCCCCGATATTGTTCTCGACCCGCGAGCTGGCGACGCCGGTCGATTCGGTCACTTCGTTCATCGCGGTGACGAATTCCGAGACGCGCAGCATCAGCGTGTTTTCCAGCGCGCTCATGTTCTCGTGGGCGCCTGACAGCACTTCCTGCAGCATGATATTGGCTTCGCGCAGACGCTCGAACAGCGCGGTCGAATCCGACCGCAACATGCCGTGCGTCTCCAGCATCTCGGAGACGGTGGCGGCGGCGGTCTGCTTCGACTGCTCGATCGCGCTTTGCGTGGTGTTCTGCAATTCGGTCAGCGTGCGGGTCACCGCGCCGGTCGCAGTTTCGCCGGCGACGTTGATGACGCGGGCCAGTTCCTGGCTGTTGTTCATCATGGTCTGGCTGAAGACGAAGCCGCGTTCCTCGATCGATTTGACGGCACTGTCGGTCGCGGTGGTGATGTCTTGCGAGAACTGCGCGCTTTTTTCGGTGAGCGCGGAAATAACCCCGCCGCTCTTTTCCGACAGCAAGTTGGTGAGATCGCTGGTCTGGCGGCTGACGGCGGACGTGATCTCGTCGGCCTTGCCGATAAAGCTCCTGGCGACTTCCTCGCTGACGCCGAGCAATTTGCGTTCGGCTTCCTCGGCGCTCTGTTTGAGCGAACCACCGACATGGGTCGACAGCGCGGTCAACGCGGTCTGGGCGTCGCTGGCGCTGGCGCGGATCGCCTCGGTGGTCGAAGTCGAAAGCTGGCCGAGTGCGCGTTCGGCGTCGCCGGCGTTGACCTTGATCGACTGGCTCAGCTCTTCCATGCGCGCATTGAGCGCGTCGGCGGCCGCCTTGCTGCGGACTTCGATCTGTGCGGTCACGGTCTCGGCGCGCCCGACCAGCAGTTCCTCGAAGCGGCCGATGCGGCTGTCCAGATTGTCGGCAACCTGCGTGGCGCGGGCGCCGAGCGTGATGTCGATCTGCTCGATTTTTGCGCCGATCGAGGCCGCCAGTTCGCCGCCGCGCGCATTGATGGTGTCGCCGGCGTCGCTGACGCGCTTGTCGATTGCCGCGATGACTTCGCTGCCGCTGGCGGACAGCGTGTTGGCCAAGCCGCTGACGTGCGAGCCCATCAGTTTCTCGAACTGCGAGAGCCGCTGGTCGAGCGTGCCGCTGATCTCGAGCGAGCGGGTGCTGACGCGCTCGTCGAAGGTGTCGACGTAGCTCTGCATCGATTCCGAGACGTCGTGGGTGCGCTGGCCGAGCTTCTCGACCAGTTCGCCGCCATATACCTTCACGGTACGGTCGAATTCACCCATATGGCGGATGATCAAATTGCCGAGCGTGGTCGAGCCGCGCGAGATTTTCTCGGTGAGCTCGGTGCCGCTATGGGTGAACATGTTCTCGAACGCCTGCAGGCGGGCGCTCAGCGTGTCCTTGATGCCGTCGCTATGGGTGCCGATCGAGGTGGCGAGGGCTTCGGCGTTGGCCTGGAAGGTGTCGGCGACCTTGTTGCTGCGCGCGACGATGGTGTCGGTAATGCGCGCGCCGGTCTGCTCCATCTTGGAAACGACGTCGCCGCCGCGCAGACTGAGATCGAGCACGAGCGAGTCGCCGGTGGCGCGCAGCGTATTGTTGACCTCTTCGGTGCGCGCCGCGATCGATTCTGACAGCCGCGCGCCGGTCGACGTCAGCGCCTCGGTGATCTGCTGCGAACGGCCGGCCATCTGCTCGATGACGCCGGAGGACTTCTGCGCGAAATTCTGCGTGACCTGATCGAGCCGCGTCGACATCATCTGCTGCAGCCGCGAGGACAGGTCGGCGAACTCGTCGTGGATATGGTCGGTCTTGAAGTTGAGGCTGGCCGACAGGCGGTCGCTGGCCGAGGAGATCGCGTTGGTGGCGCGGTCCGAGGTGGTTTCGAGACGATCAAGCAGGCCGCTGCCGCGTTCGGACAGCGTATCGATCATCGAGTCGCCGGCGTGACCGAGCGCCAGCGTGATGTGCTCGCCCTTTTCGGTCAGCGAACGGGTGATGCGCTGCGCGACGTCATTGACCTTTTCGGCGACGATGTCGCCCACCGAAGTGATGTCGTGGGAGAGATCGAGGTGCACGCTGGCGATGGCATTGCGGACCTGCTCGGCCTGGCCGACCAGGGTGTCGCGCTGCGTCGTCAATTCTGCCAGCAGGTCGCGAATGCGGACTTCATTATCGTTATAGGCGCGCTCGAGCGCCGAAACTTCGTTATGCACCAGGGCTTCGAGCTCGGCGGCACGCGCCAGAGCGCGTTCGACGCCGTCGCCCATCGCCGCGACCTCGCGGCGGATTGCCTGGCCGACATTGACGATGGATTCCCGCGCCGCGGTCTCCGGCTCGGCGAGCCGCATCGCAACTTCCGCCATGGTCTGCGCGACCAGACGTAAGTCATGGGTGCGACGGATGATGTGGGCGATCGCGTAGAACAACGCCACCGGAATGGCGACCGCCAGCACGATGGCGGCGAAACCGGGAATGCCGATGTCGGGCTGACCGACCAGGGCCAGCAGCTCGTTTTTGAAGATGAGGACCAGAACTGCGGCCGCGGCGACCCAAAGTCCCGACAAAACAGTCGCGGCGGCGTAGGGCAGGCGCGCCGGGCGACGCTGCAAGGTTTGTAGGATCTTGCCAATGGCGGCCCGATCGTCATTGGCGGGGCGGCGGACCGGGCCGTTTTCGTCGGTCCAGTCGGCGGCCTGCGGGCCGTCATGGAATAGGTCGGCCGTCGCCGGGCCGCGTCGTCGATCGTCGGCTGCCGCGCCGGTTCGGAGGTCATTTTCCCGGACGCTAAGCGCCTCCTGAATGGCAGTGATCGCCTCTTCCGTGGCGTCTTTCGACTGTCGCGGGTTATTCGCCATTCGTCGCCTCGTCGTTACGCCGGACTGTGACTGCGGCCCGAACCGGATGAGTGCCGCGCTTTGCGCACGGGCTATTGACCGGCAGCGGGACACCTGCCCGAACGCGCTTTTGGCGCGGTTTTCCGCCGGCAAGTCATCCTATCGGCTTGGCATTACAATGGAAACCGCCGCTATTAGGAGTTTTTAATCATCGTTAATTTCATTAACCGTGATGGAAAACCGCGCAATCGCCCGCAGGCCAAGGCGCCGGTAGGGCGCCAATAACCATTCCGGCGGCATTTCGGGGTGGATTTACCGCCCTTTTTCGGACTGCGCCGATACTCGCGCAAAGCCGGCGTTTCAGTCCGGCGCGGGAGGGGACGATGGTTCAACATGCCGTTGCGGCGCTCCAGGCGGAGGCCGCGCAAACCAAGTCACCAATCGATTGCCAGCACCTGCGCGCCATGGCGCTCGGCGATCTCAGCCTTGAGCAGGAGGTGCTGCGGCTATTCGACCGCCAGGCTGAGCTACTGGTCGAACGCATGCGGCATTCCGAGCTTGCCGCGATCGCACCCTTGGCCCACGCCCTTAAAGGCTCCGCACGGGGTATCGGGGCGTGGCAGGTGGCCGAAGCGGCCGACGCGGTCGAGCGTTTTAAGGCAGGCACGCCGGCAGCCTACACCGATGTTTTGCAGGCTCTGGCAGCGGCGGTCGCCGATGCGCGGGCGCAAATCGTGGTGCTGCTCGCCGCCTGACGACAGCGCTCTGGCTTGGTTGGCTGGCGGAGACCCTATATAGGGGCGGCTTCGTTCCTTCCGCGCGCCCGCCTTATGCCCAAAATCACCTACACCGATGCCAGCGGAGACAGCCGCACCGTCGAGGCCGAGAATGGCTCGACAGTGATGGAGAATGCGATCCGCAACAATATTCCCGGCATCGAGGCGGAATGCGGTGGTGCCTGCGCCTGCGCGACCTGCCATGTCTATGTCGACGAGGCTTGGCGCGAGAAGGTCGGCGAACCCTCGCCGATGGAGGAGGACATGCTGGATTTCGGCTACGATGTGCGGCCGAATTCGCGGTTGTCGTGCCAGATCAAGGTCACTGACCAACTCGACGGACTGAAAGTCACGACGCCGGAGCGGCAAGGTTGAGATAATGGCGGACACGATCAAAACGGACGCATTGATCGTCGGCGCGGGGCCGGTCGGCCTGTTCGCGGTATTCGAGCTCGGCCTGCTCGACGTCAAAGCACATCTGGTCGACATCCTCGACAAAGTGGGCGGCCAGTGCGCCGAGCTCTATCCGGAAAAGCCGATCTACGACATCCCAGCTTTGCCGTCGGTGACCGCGCAAGGCCTGGTCGATGCGCTCATGACGCAGATCAAGCCATTCAACCCGCAATTTCATCTCAACGAGATGGTCGAGAGCGTCGAGAAGGTCGGTGATCCTTCGTTTCGCGTAACGACAAACGGCGGCAAGGTTTTCGAGACCAAGGCGCTGATCATCGCGGCCGGCGGCGGCTCGTTCCAGCCGAAGCGCCCGCCGATCCCCGGCATCGAGGCCTATGAAGGCCATTCGGTGCATTACGCGGTGCGCAAGATCGAGCAGTTCCGGGGAAAAAGAGTGCTGATCGTCGGCGGCGGCAACTCGGCGCTCGACTGGACTCTCAACCTAGTGCCGGTGGCGAGCCGCGTCGTGCTGCTGCACCGGCGTGACGCATTCCGTGCCGCGCCCGACAGCGTCAACAAAATGCACGCGATGGTCGCAGAAAAGAAAATGGACTTCCATCTTGGCCAGACCACCTCGATCGAAGGTGACGGCGGGCAACTGCGCCGGGTTCACGTCAAGCGCGATAATGGCGAGGCTTTCACGATCGAGGCCGATGCCCTGCTGCCGTTTTTCGGGCTGACGATGAAGCTTGGGCCGGTGGCCAATTGGGGCCTCAACTTGCACGAAGAACTGATCCCGGTCGAAACCGCGGCGTTCGAGACCAGCGTGCCCGGTATCTTCGCGATCGGCGACATCAATACCTATCCCGGGAAGCTCAAGCTGATTTTGTCGGGCTTCCACGAGGCCGCGTTGATGTCGCGCAAGGCCGCGCATTACACCTTTCCGGACAAGAAGATCGTGTTTCAGTACACGACCTCGTCGACCAGTTTGCAGAAGAAGCTCGGGGTGAGCTGAACAGACACGTATGGCCGGCCAGGACATCCAGACTACCTGTTGTATCGCCGGCGGCGGGCCGGCTGGCATGATGCTTGGCTTCCTGCTGGCGCGCGCCGGCGTTCCGGTCGTCGTGCTGGAAAAGCACAAGGACTTCCTGCGGGATTTCCGCGGCGACACCGTGCATCCCTCGACGCTCGAAATGATGCACGAGTTGGGCTTACTCGGCGCATTTCTTAAGCTGCCGCATTCGCAGGTTGATCACGTTAATATGCAGATCGGGGCCGACACCGTGACGATCGGCGCCTTCGAAACCCTGCCGACGAAATGCAAATTCATTGCGCTGATGCCGCAATGGGATTTCCTCAACTTTCTTGCCGACCGCGGCCAGAAATATAAAACCTTCGACCTGCGCATGCGGGCGGAAGCGACCGATCTGATCGAAGAGGGCGGCCGTGTCGTCGGCCTGCGCGCCAAAACGTCAGACGGGTTTCTCGAAATCCGTGCCGATCTCGTGGTTGGCTGCGATGGCCGTCACTCGACACTGCGCGACAAGGCCGGGCTCAAAAGCGACGACTTCGGCGCACCGATGGACGTGATGTGGTTTCGGCTGCCGCGCAACGATAGCGACGGCAATGAAGTGGTCGGTCATATCGAGCGCGGCCGCATGCTGGTGATGCTTAACCGCAATGACTACTGGCAGTGCGCATTCGTCATTCCGAAAAACAGCGCCGAAGCAGTCAAGGCAAAGGGCCTGGGGCAATTTCGCGCCACCGTCGGCGACATGGCGCCGTTCAACGTCAAGGACCGGCTCGGCGAAATCAAAAGCTGGGACGACGTTAAGCTGCTAACGGTCGCGGTCGACCGGCTGCGGCAGTGGTACAGGCCCGGCCTGCTCTGCATCGGCGACGCCGCCCATGCGATGTCGCCGATCGGTGGCGTCGGCATTAACCTGGCGGTTCAGGATGCAGTGGCGACCGCCAATATCCTTTGGAAGTCGTTGCGGGACCGGATGGTGACGGTGGATTCGCTCAATGAAGTGCAGCAGCGCCGCGAATTTCCGACCCGGTTCACGCAACGGATGCAGATTTTGATGCAGAACAATTTGATTGGTCCGGCGCTGGCGGCGCAAGGGAAGCGGCCGACGGCGCCTTTGTTCTTCCGGATGTTTCAGTGGCCGCTGCTGCGGCGCATCCCGGCCCGCGTGATGGCGCTCGGCGTGCGCCCCGAACACATCCGCACGCCGGAGATCGCCGCCTAGTCCCACAGGAACGTGGAATAGGTGCCGATGAAGGCAACCGCCGCATAGGACAGAACGAAGATCGCGGCGATAGCCAGTGGTCCTGGCCCAGGCGCGAACGGTATTGCCAGCACGTTGAGGCAAAGCGCGGCGACAGTCCCAGTGCCGATCGCCGTCATCACGTACCAACGCAGCGGTAATTTCTCCTTGGGCGCCGCCGCTTTACGCCGAAACGGATAGCCGACCAGCCAGGGTACCAACACCAGCACCATGATGGTGCTCGACACTTGCCAGACCAGCGGCTCATGGAGGCCGCAATGAACAGCGTCGGCGCCAGCATGGCAAAAGCGGTCGTCATCAATCCGAGTTCGACGAATAATTTAGTGAACAGGATGTGGAGTTGCGACATCGGCTTGCCGGTGCCTTGGCGCAGCACGACGACGATAGCGGTGAAGCCGACGAACGCCATGGCGAGCGCGGCAATTGCGTAGAAATATCCCGACCCGGCAATTCCACGGATTAAAGCCTCATTCCGGCCGGCGCGACCTGCGAGGATTGCAGACCCATGTCGTCGAGCGCTTGGCGCACCAGCCCGGACGCCTTGGCCTCTTCGATGAATTGCGTGACGTAGGCTAGCGCGTCCGGACGATTTTTCGGCACCGCGACCGAAGTCGACGAGTTCATGAAGCCGTTATCAAGCAGGCGCGAGCCGGGGACGCGGTTCATCAGGCCGCTGAGCGACTCGCGCGAGAAGGCGATGGCGTCGACTTTGCCATCGCGCAGCGCGTTCACTGTCGAGTCGGCATTGTCGAAGGTGGTGTGGGTGGCGTTCGGCGCGCTTTTGTTGGAGGCGCGAAACGTCGCGGTGCCGCCAATGCCGCCGATCCGCACCCCCGCCGTGTTGGCGTCGGCCACGGTTTGTATTTTCGCGCCGGGCGCCACCAGATAGGTGCTTTGCAGAACGTGGAAGGCGTTGCCGAATTCGACGAATTTCTTGCGCTCCTCGTCGACCGGCATGAAGGCGACGTCCCATTTATTGTCGGCCGCCGAGGCCTGCACCTCGCCGGAGCCTTTATGAGGGATGTATTCGACCGACACGCCGAGTTTTTTGGCGAGCGCGGCGCCGAGCGTCACGGCGACGCCTTTATAGTGGCCGGCCTCGTCCTTGATGGCGAATTGCGCGGAGGGCGCCGGCGCGATGGCGATGGCGACCCGCAGCTTTCCGGTCGAGGTAAGTTCGGCTTTGGCCTTGTCGGGATTCATGACCGAGGGTCCGGTGTTCGGCGCGATCTTGCAAGAACCGCCACCACCAACGCAAGCGGCGCCAGCCAGACAAGCCGGCTCTGGTAGCGGTCGACCGGATTGGAAAATATCCCGCAGATCGCTGCGTTGCCCAGCAACGCCACCAGCACTACCGCGGCAAGCGCTGCCGCTGGTGGTGGCACACGCAGACGCCGCGCGAATAAAATAATGACAATCAGCGCTACGATTGACAACGCGGCGACGCCGACATGGACGATGTTGAGGTCTTCGATCTCGAACGGTGCCGCCTGTTGCCGCGCGGCGTTGAGCCTTGGCATGATCTGTGGAGTTAATTCCGCCAAAGCGCCGAGCGCCGGCGCATTCCAGCCGTGGTTGGTGCTGACCTCGGTCTTCATCATCAGCAACTGCTCGGAAATGGTTTGCGCCGCCTCGGCGACGTGGAGGCCCGGGTAAAGCCGCAGCGTGTCGAGAATGATGCGTTTGGCTTCGGGCTCGTAGGCCCGCCAGCCGCCGAGCTCGCCGATCGGATTGCCCGGCGCCCACAGCCAGTCGTCGGCGGATTCCGGCAAAGTATCGGCGAACCCGCAGAGCTTGATGGATGGATTGGGACAGCGGTCAGCGAGGTAGCGTGCGATAATGCCGTCCTGCACCAGGCGCCCGAACAGGAACGTTGGACCCCCAGGTGTGAAAGCGAACTGCCCGCTGATGGCGAAGTTGGAAAGCGGCGCCAACAACAGCCCCAGCGCGGTGGCGATACAAGCAAGCATCAGACGCGGCCGCGGCAATGCGACGAAGCGCGCCAGTGCAAGTGCGATCAACAGCCCAACACACAGCGCGAGTGTGCCCATGTGGCTGGCGATGGCGACGGCGATGACGACGACCAACCCGATGTGCTCGCCGTTTCGCAATTCCTTATAGCGGAACGCCAAAAGATGGAGCGCCAGCACCGCGGCGGGTAACAGAATGTCCGGCATCAGCGTGTCGGCGTACCACGGCATTGCGCTCGCCAAGGTCAAGCCGATGATGACCACCAGCGCGAGCCACGGCCCGCCGAGGCCGTGCGTTCGCAACGTCAGAGCAATCAGCCAGGCGGTCAGCGCGGCCTGCGCGACGATGGTCGGCCAGAAATAAAGCGGCACACCGATCAGGAGAAAAGTGCCGTACAGCGCCGAACGGCCGAGTTCGAGCGTGCCTTGCATCGGCCGCGCCAGGTAGCCGCCGGTATCCGGGAAAATGAACGGAAAGCCGTTCCACAACGCCGGGGCCAGGATAGCAAGCAGCATCGCGACGCCGGCTAGTGTCCAAGTCAGTCGCCTAGCCAGCAGCGTTTGCGGCTCCACAGCGGTATCGGCAGTCGTATTGCTCATGCGCCCGACGTTACCATGGGTCGCGCGGTCAGGCGGGTTCCGTCGCATCGCGCCGCCGCAGCACCGCGATCACGACGACCAGAGGCGCGAGCCAGGCGAGCCGCGCGCCGTAGCGGTCGTGCGGATTGGAAAGCACGCCGCAGATCACCGCATTGGCGATGACGGCGATGACGATGACGCCGGCCAGCCGGCGCAGGTCGTTGGGCCAGCGGCGCCTGGCGGCGATGACGGGCAGTAAAGCGAGCGAGACCAGCGCCACAGGCCAGTGTAGCCAATTGACGACCTCGAAGCTGATGCCGTCGCGCTGCTGCCGGGCGTTGTGCATGGCGGGCGCCACGTTCGGCGTGAACTGCTCGATGATCGAATACGTGTGCCAGATCTTGTTGACCACGCCTTCGCCGCTGTGGACGTCGACCAACTGGCGTGCCGCCGCGGTGACGGCGGTCTTGAACTGCATCCCCGGATATTCGGTCAGGCTCTCCAGCGCGATGTGTTCCATTTCCTTGCCGAGCCCGGCAAAGCGGCCGAGGCTGTCGAACAGCTTGCTGCCCCAGAACAGTTCGTCGGCATCGTGCGGCAATTCGGCACGATGCGCGCAAAGCCGCAGGTGCGTGTCCGGGCAATGGTCGGCGAGATAGCGCTCGACGATGCCATCCTGCAGCATGCGGCCGAACGACAGTGCAAAGCCGCCCGGCGTCCATGCCAGTTTGCCCGCCACCAGGAAATTAGCGGTGAACACCATCAGCACGCCGAGGCCAATCGCCAGCACGCCGTCACGCAGCCGCGCATAAGGGATTGCGCGGTCGATCAGCCAGAACAGCGGCGCGCTGGCCAGCATCGCCAGCAGCACTGCGAGCGTCGCGCTATGGGTCGCGGCGGCGACCGCGACCAGCACGGCGAGGCCGATGCGCTCGGCTTCGCTCAGCGCATCGGCGCTCAGCATCAGCAAAGCGAGCGCGAGCACGCCAAGCCCGGCGAAAATGTCGGTGAGCAGGATGGCGGTGAGCCACGGTAGCGTGGTGGCGAGGCTCAGCGCCACGATCACGCCGAGCAGCAGAAACGGCCGGCTGCCGAGTCTGTGAACGCGCAGGGTCAGCGCGACGATCCAGACCGCGAGCGCCGATTGCACCAGCACCACCGGCCAGAAATCCAGTGGCGCCCCGGCATTGAGGATTAGGCCGTAGACGACAGCGCGGCTCGGCACCAGCGTGCCCTCATACCAGCGCGCCAGATAGCCGCCGGTGTCGAACTGCAGCAGCGGAAAGCGGTTCCAGACCGCGGGCGCGGTCAGAACCAGCAACGACAATACGCACGCCAGCGCCCACAAGGCGCGGTCCCGACGCATTCAACTCCCCCGGCCTTGTTGTTTTTGTTGTTGTCGCGGAGCGTTAGTAGCCGCTTGACGGCACTGGGGCTAGGGCGAATTCTCCCGCCATGTTCGTCACGTTCTTTCACGAGCTTAAAGCCGCCGGCGTGCCGGTGACGCTGCGCGAATATCTGACGCTGATGCAGGCGATGGATGCCGATCTCGCCGAGCGCCGGGTGGAAGATTTTTATTATTTGTCGCGCGCGACGCTGATCAAGGACGAGCGCAATCTCGACAAGTTCGATCGCGTGTTCGGCCATGTCTTCAAGGGGCTGGAATTGCTCGGCGAAGGTATCGAAGCGGACATTCCGGCCGAATGGCTCAGGAAGCTCGCCGAGAAATACCTAACCGAAGAGGAAAAGAAGCAGATCGAGGCCATGGGCGGCCTTGAAAAATTGCTGGAGACCTTGAAGCAGCGGCTCGCCGAGCAGAAGAAACGCCATCAGGGCGGCAGCAAATGGATCGGCACCGCCGGGACGTCGCCTTATGGCGCCTACGGCTACAATCCGGAAGGCGTGCGGATTGGCCAGGACGCCAACCGGAATTTCCGCGCGGTAAAGGTATGGGACAAGCGCGAGTTCAAGGACCTCGACGACGACGTCGAGCTCGGCACCCGCAATATCAAAGTGGCGCTGCGGCGGCTGCGTAAATTCGCTCGCACCGGCGCGCCTGACGAGCTCGATCTCGACGGCACCATCAGGGGCACCGCGCACAAAGGCTATCTCGACATCCAGATGCGGCCGGAGCGGCACAATTCGGTGAAGGTGCTGCTGTTCTTCGACATCGGCGGCTCGATGGACTGGCACATCAAGGCGACCGAGGAATTATTTTCCGCGGCGCGCTCCGAGTTCAAGCACATGGAGCATTTTTACTTCCACAATTGCCTGTACGAAAAAGTCTGGAAGGAAAACCGCCGGCGTTTCCAGGTGACGACGCCGACCTGGGACGTGCTGCATACCTATCCGCACGACTACAAGGTGATCTTCGTCGGCGATGCCGCGATGTCGCCTTACGAGATCGCGGCGCCGGGCGGCTCGGTCGAGCATTTCAACGAGGAGGCGGGTGCCGCCTGGATCGAGCGGGTGACGCGAACCTATCCGGCCTGCGTTTGGCTCAATCCGGTGCCGGAAAAGGACTGGGCCTATACCCAGTCGATCGCAATGATGCGGCAGCTGATCGGCGGGCGGATGTATCCACTCACCCTAGACGGACTCGACCGCGCGATGCGGGAGTTGGTGCGCTAGGCAGCCCTATTTGCCGCGCGGCGCTTTTCCGTTGCCACTGCCATTGCCGTCATTGGGCGAGGCTCCGGTCACGCCGTAGTCCGCCGATTTGGAGCCGAACACCGCTGACGAAAATCCTTCGGCCGCCAAGCCCCGTTTGAGCAATTCGCGCACCGCGGCCGCGCGGCTGGGCATGCGCTGCTTGAAGCGGAACTCATCGACGACCTGGAGTTCCTCACCGGACAACATGATCTGGAGCCGTTCACCTCGAGAGTCCGCTGCCATGTCCATCAATCCCCCGATCGCACCGCGTTTTGTGGAGCCGCACAGGCTTCCCGTTCAAAACGTAGATTGCTATAACTTAGTTCCTTAAGTCACTTACTCAATTGGCTGTGAACTGGCAAGGGAGGTATTTAAAGTCCATTACTGTGAACAAGCAAGTTTACAAAGTAGATGTGAGTGACAACTTTAGTAAAAATACATGCAGAGAAGTATTCGTTGACAGTTTCTAAGATAAGAATAAGCTTATAACATGACTGATATTCATATTGCTGAAATCCCCCGCCATTTCTCATCCGCGCTGTCAAACCTGCAACGGTCCGACCCGGATCTACGGCATCGAACCGCATTTGCGTTACGCTCACACCGACGTGCACACTTACGTGTGCGATGCCTGTGACGCGACACAGGTCATCGTGGTGCCACTGGCGAAGTTGAAGACCTGACGGGCTCCGCTCGCAAAACCAGATCGCCGGGCACAAGGCCCGGCGATGCCGCGAAAACCCCGGCTAAAGGCTCAGAGCGTTAATCAGGCTGCGTTGGCGGAGCGCAAGCTTGGCGCCGGCTCGTCGGCCGTCCTCTGCCGCTGTAGCGCCATAACCTCGCGCATCAGGCGGGCGAAGTCCTTGCGGGCAGCTTCCAGCGCGCCTTCGACCACCGAGCGTTCCATCTTCTCGCGCCGCAGCGCCGCGTCGAGGTCATTGATCTTCTGCTCGGCCGATTGCCTGGTGGCCTGTACTTGCGCCTCGAGGAACATCATGCGCTCGCCGAGCGCTTGGCCGGTCTCCTCGGCGCGGGCGAGCGCGCCTTCCTTGGTATTGAAGGCTTTGGCCAGCGCGGTGGCGCGTTCAACCATGGTGTCGCGCATCTGTTGAACCTCGCGCAATTCGGATTCGCGCTGCGCCCGTTCGGCTTCCAGGCCGTTGACCTTGGCGGCCAGCATGTCGCGCTCCTGCGCGGTTTCGCTCATGCGGCGATCGAACGAGCGCACTTCGTCGGAACGCGCGGTGAGATGATCGCGCGCCTCGATCAAGAGCCGTTCGGTAGCGCCGGCGCGCGCCTGCAAGGCTTCGTAACGCATCTGTTGGGTCGCAAGTTCGTTGGCATGGCGCTCGTTGACGTCGTCGAGCGCGGCGGCGAGCCGCGAACGCTCGGTGTTGAGTTCGGCGAAATTAGCTTCGACGTGTCGCAGCCGTCCTTGCGTCGCGGTCAAAGCGGTTTCGGTTTCGGCGAGGCGCCGGGCCAGGCGCGAAGTGTCGCTGATCGACTTATCGAGCGAATTCTGGATGGCGCGCTTTTCGTCCTCGGACAGCACGAGCTTCTGCCGCGCGGAATTCAACTCGGTCTCCAGATGGACGTTCTTCTTGTCGGCGCCGACCTGGCGCTCGTTTAGCCGCCGATTCTCCTCGCGCAGGCCCTTCGCCTCGGAGGTTTCCTGCGCCAATTGCGCTTCAAGATCCGCGACCTGCGCGCGCCGCGCGGCAATGTCGACAGCAAGTTCGGCGCGTTGCGTTTCCAAGGTGCGGGCGGTCTTCTGCGCGAAATTGAGGTCGCCGCGAAGCTGGTGACATTCCTTCTCGAAGGCGCTCGCCTTTTTCTCCAGCTCGGTTACTTCATTGCGCAATTTCCCGTAAGCGGTGCGCGTGTTGTTGAGAACCGTCTGGAGATTGATCTTCTCGCTCTTCTCGGATTCGAAATCGCGCAACGCCTTGCCAACCGGTTCGACCAGCTTGCCGACCGCGGCCTTGATGGAGTCGAGTTCGCCGATCTTGTGATTGGCATCGAGCAGCAGATTGCGCAGCGCTTCGTTGTCGCTGCCGAGTTGCGCGCCGAGTGCGGAAAACAATTCTTCGTCGAGGTCGAGCAAAGTTTCGAGGTCGGCGGTGTCATTATCTGCCAGCTTTTGCGGCGCTGCCGGCTTGCGGGCGAGAAAACCGCCAAATTTGCTCATTGCAGGGATCCTTTATGCGCCGATCCGCCCGGCCGAGCGACGCCGAATCACCTGTTAACAATTCTAGCGACACCCTGGATTCGGGGGGTTAACGAGAGGTTAATTTAGGTCGCATGGCGAAAATAAAACCTGATACGTCAAAGGCTTGCCTTGCCAGTAGGCAGGGCCGCAGGCCGCCGGGGCCATGCGAGACAAGTTTGCCTGTGAATAACGGCCCCGCGTGGAACCCGTCACTCAACTCTGCGGTTAAAGCAAGCCACGAAACTCACGCCGAGTTTCAGGCACCAGACGGGGAGCTCAAAAGGATGAAACGCTCATTTGCCGTAATCGCGGCCGCGCTTGCTGCTGTCGCTATGACCTGCTCGACCGCCGACGCGCATTGGCGCAAGGGTGATCCGCGCGTCAAACAAGTAGAAGTCGGCGCCGCCATTGCCTCCACCGCGACCTATTTGTCGCTGGTCGGCTGGCATCATCGGCACTCTGTTGGCTATGGCTGGGGCGTATATGGCGCGGTGACGGCGGGTTGCGTCGTGCTGTCGCCGTTCATCGCCACCATGGCCGTGCATCGTCCGCTGACCAACCGCGAGGTTGGCGTGCTGGTCGGGTCGTGCGTTGTGCCGATCATCGGCGGCTGGCTGGTCGATCAGGCCTACGAGGCGCACCCGGAATGGGATTCGCCGCAGCCGGTGGCGGTCAAGGTTCGCCACAAAAAGAAAAAGACCTAACCGCCCTCAACGTGTCCGTAAAAAACAATCGCCAGCCTAGCGGAATACTGGGCTGGCGATTCTGCATTTAGACCGCGTTTGTAGTGCGCGTTATGTCTTGCGCGCGATGAACAAGCCCTCGCAAAGACGAAAAGTAAATTCGCCATCGCGCGCCGTCAGGCTCCAAAACCTTTTTCACCTCCGGCGTCACTTGCGTCAGCATCGCGCGCAGCAGCGCCTTCATGGTGTCGTCGTAACGCTGCGCCCAGCTCTTGAATTCCATCTGCTTGTAAATCTGCTCTTCATGGCCGACGGCGAGCCCAGCTTTCTTTAGCGCATCGCGCCATTCCTCCATCGTCCAGGCGCGCAGATGGCTGGGGTCGCGCAGGCGCTCGAAGGCGTTGATGTAGTCGCCGACACTGCCGGCCGGCACGACATTGTCGACCAGCGCCAGCATCGCGCCCGACTTCAGCACGCGGTGCACCTCGGACAGAAATTCCGGGATCGAGTCGAAATGATGCGGCGCGATGCGGCAGGTGACCAGATCGAAACTTGCGTCCTCGAACGGCAGCGCTTCGGCCTTGGCATAGGTGGTGCGCACATTGTCCAACCCGCGTTTTTGGGCTTCACCCTTCACCTGATCGAGCATTTCCTGGGTGATGTCGGTCGCCCAGACGCGCTCTACATGCGGCGCAAACGTGTAAGCGACGTGGCCGCCGCCGGTGGCGACGTCGAGTATGCGCCAGTCTTTCTTCGGCGCGGTAAGTTCGACCAGCCGCTCCAGGCTCTTGCCTCTGGCGTGCGGTTTGCTGGTGAGGTAATGGGCGGCGGTCTTGCCGAACTGTTCCTGGACGAGGGTCTTGGACATGACGTTTCCGAACCTGAAAGGGAGAGGCTTGATACTAGACGATTGGCGAAAGAAAAACCCCGCACCCGAAGGTGCGGGGCTGATCCCCTGAAAACGCAGGGAGGCTTTCGTTACTGCACGATCATGCCGGTGAAGACATAAGCTTGCAGCATCACGAGACAGCCGACCAAGCAGGCCAGCACGATCGAGTGCCAGAACACGAAGCGCAGGATGGTGCCTTCATGTCCGAACCAGTTGGTGGCGGTCGAGGCGACCACGATCGATTGCGCATCGATCATCTTGCCCATGACGCCGCCTGAAGAGTTCGCCGCACTCATCAGGATCGGCGAAATGCCGAGCTGAGTGGACGTGATCTTCTGCAGGTTGCCGAACAGGATGTTCGAGGCGGTGTCTGACCCGGTCAAAGCGACGCCCAACCAGCCGAGTAGGGTGCCGAAGAACGGGTAGAGCACGCCGGTTGCCGCGAAGGCGAGACCGAGCGTGGCGTCGATGCCCGATAGCCGGGTCAGTGTGCCGATCGCCAGCATCGCCGAGATGGTGATCAACGAATAGGCGCAGATCTTGATCGTGCGTCCATAAGCCGCCACCAGCCCGACGGGCGAGAAGCCCATCACGAGACCCGGAGATGATCGCGGCGATCAGCATGCCGGTGCCCGTGTAGGACAGCCAGGTGAAGCCGAACACCGCGCCTTCCTTGGTGGGCGTCGCCACGATTGGCGCGACCTTGTTGATCATGTTGTGGAGGTCAGGAACCGGATAGTTCCAGGTCGCCCATGGATTGACCGAGAGCTTGAACGCGTTGGTGCCCCAGATCAGCAGAATGACGCAGACGATGATCCACGGCAGCAGCGCCATCCACATTTCGCCGGATGACACCGAGCGGATCGGCTTGGGTTTCGGCATCGTCAAAGCCGATTCATCCTTGCCGCGCAATGCCGCCGAGGTCCAAAGCTCGTCCGGCTGCCAGACCTTCAGGAATAAAATGAGACACGCCATCGAGATCAGCGACGCGCCGATGTCGACGATCCACGGATTGATGTAGTTCGAGATCAGGAATTGCGGAATCGCAAATGACACGCCGGTGACCAGAATGGCGGGCCACACGCCCATCATCCCGCGCCAGCCGGCGAATGCCCAGACCACCCAGAACGGCACGATCAGCGAGAAGAACGGCAACTGACGGCCGACCATCGCGCCGAGCAGGAAGGGGTCGATGCCGGTGACGCTGGCGAGACCGGCGATCGGGGTGCCGAGCGCGCCATAAGCAACCGGCGCGGTGTTGGCGATCAGCGAGAGACCCGAAGCGGCGAGCGGCGAGAAGCCGAGCCCGATCAGGATCGCGCCGGTCACGGCGACCGGCGTGCCGAAACCGGAGGCGCCTTCAAAGAATGCGCCGAATGAAAATGCGATGAGCAGAAGCTGCAAACGGCGGTCGGTGGTGACGCCGCCGATGGTATTCTGCAGCGTCTCAAATTTACCCTTCTCGACCGTCAGCCGGTAGAGAAAAATAACGTTGAGGACGATCCAGCCGATCGGGAAGAAGCCGGTGACAGCGCCGAGGATGGTGGCGCGAATCGACATGCCCGCCGGCATCGTGAAGATGAAGATCGCCACGCAGTTCGCGACGATCAACGCGACGATCGCCGCCCAATGCGCCTTGACCTTGTTCGACGCGATCAGCAGCAGCAACGTGACGACGGGCAGCGCGGCTGCGATCGTCGACATGGTCGCGTTATTGAATGGATTATAGACCTAATTCCACATGTGCCCCTCCCCAGGGTCGCTTTTTGCCCAGTTCGTCGCTCGGCCTGTTATATTTTCTTATTCCGGCGACCGATAGACGGGTCCATTGCCAGCGGCCGATGCCCACAAAAAAGCGCGATAGTGCCCTGCAAAGGCCGCTTACAGCCTATTTGTCGATCTTGCGGTCGGCTTCGTTGAGATCGTCGTAGCCGTGGCGGTTGCTGTAAAATACCAACGCCATCAACCCGCAGCCGACCAAGAGTGAAAACACGATGCCGCCGCCCATGGCGACATAGCCGGACAACGGGAGGGGATCGCCGCCGAGATAGTCCCAGGCGCGTCCCATAAACCAGACGGATAGGCCCAGAAGTCCGAGAAGGGGGAAGATCAGGAACATCCACCGCATGAGGTGGATATAGGGAACCGACAGAGTTCCGCTAGTGCGACGACGCGGTGTCCTCGCCCGACAGTGGCACCCACCACGGCTGGTGGGGTGGATCGCGTTCGTCGGCCTGCGGGAAATCCGCCAATTCGCGGGTATCGAACGGCTGGCGTTCGAAGCGCCGATCGGCCGTTTGATCGCTATGCCTGGTGCCGTCCTGTGACATTGCCGCCCCTGTTTTTTCTTTGGATAGGAAAAACCCGGCAGCCGTCATTCGGTTCCGAACGAAGGCAGGGTCGAATCGGGGAATAGAGCCAAAGTTCCCGGCGGCGCTAAGCCTTGATGATCGGCTCGACTGTTTCGGCACCTTTGGCGCGCTTCGGCTTTGGCGTCTCATTGTCGGCCGCGCGGCCGGCGTTGTCGTCGAGCGGAACGCCGCGCCGCAAGGTCGAGCGTAGCGCGCCAACTTCGCTTTGTAGCCGCGAGTTATCCTTGCGAGCGGCTTCCAGGGCGCCTTCGACCACTGCGCGTTCCATCCGCTCGCGCTGGAACGACGTGTTGAGATCTTCCACGCGCTTTTCGATATTGGTGCGGCTGACCTGGATGTCGGCCTCGAGGTGGCCGGTGCGCTCGGTCAGCTGCTGAATGCGCTCCTCGGCACGCGCCAACGCGGTTTCGCGCGCCTTGAGCGTCTTGGTCAGCGCGTTGGCGCGCTCGACCAGGGCCGCGCGCGATTGTTCGAGGTCCTTGATCTGGCGCTCGCGCTGGTCGTGCGTGGATTCGATCTGGCCGAGCCGCTTGTCGGCATTGTTGCGCGCGATGGTCGCCTCGACCGCCTTGCGATCGAAGGCGCGAACTTCCTCGGTGCGGGCGATCAGGTTTTGGCGGGCCTCCGACAGCAGTTTTTCGGCTGTGGCGGTGCGTGACTGGAGCGCATCGAGGCGCATGTTGAGGCTGTTGCGTTCGCTCTGATGCTGTTCGCGGGATTCATCAAGCGCAGCAGCTAGCCTGCCGCGTTCCGCGTAGGTCTCGGCGAAACTCGTCTCCACCTTGCCGAGCTGGGCACGGGTGACGGTCAAGGTGTTTTCGCTTTCGGTCAGCCGGCGGGTGAGGCGGGCCGTTTCGCTCAGCGCCTGGTCGAGTGCGATTTGCACCGAACGCATGCCGTCTTCCAGCAGCGCGAGCCGTTCGCGCGCCCCGCCGAGTTCGCCTTCGAGTTCGATTGCGCGCTTCTCGGTGGCGTCGAACTGCTCGGTCAGCGTGCGTTTGCTTTCTGTCAGCGTGCGGCGCTGCGTGCTTTCGTTGGAAAGCTGGCGCTCGAGTTCACTAATCTGCGTGCTCTGCCGGGCGAGCTGGTTGTTTATCTCGCTGCGATTGCTCTCCAACCCGCGCACGGACTCCCGCGACAACTCAAGATCCTCGCGCAGCCGTTCGTTCTCACCCTCGAGCAGCGTTGCTTTTTTTTCAACCTGGTAGAACTCTGTCCGCAATGTCTCATAGGCGCTACGGCTTTCGGCCAGCGTCGCCTTCATGCTGAGGCTTTGCGATTTTTCCTCTTCGAGCGCACGCAACGTGTTGTTGAAGGGTTCGACGATCTTGTCGAAGGCGCTCTTGAGGTCGTCGAGCTCGCCGATTTTGCGCCCGGTATCGAACAGCAGGTTGCGCAGAGCCTCGTTTTCCTCGCCCATGCGGGAGCCAACGGCGGAAAATTGCTCGGCAGGGACCTGATCGCCGTCGTGAGCGGCGCGTTTCCCGCTCAGGCGTCCGGCGAGCTTGTCGGCTCCGCTCTCGAGGCTTTTCCGGCCGAACAAATCCGACAATTTACTCATGCCACCACGGCCTCCCGAGCCGTACGCAACGCGTTTACGGGGATTTTGTAGGGTTAAGATATTCTAAATCGCCCGCAATTGAAACACTGCACAACCGGATCCGGCGGACTTTTGCAGCCTGTGGACGCGCAACCTGTGCCACTATGCGCCATCTTCGCGCCCAAAAAGATGACATCGACCGCCGCCACATTGATGACAGCCAATCCGTCACCCAACCCAACGGGTATTCCCGGCGAATGGATGTACGCTTATCGGCCGTCGGTGCTCGGGGCAACCTGGATCTTTCGTCTGACTGTCGATGCGATCGCCTGGGATGCCGGTCGGCGCTCGGGCCGAGTTGCATTCGCCAGGATTACGCGCGTGCGGCTGTCGTACCGGCCCGTCAGCATGCAAAGTCATCGTTTTGTCACTGAGCTTTGGTCGCCGACCGCCTCAAAGTTGGTGATCGTTTCGACGACATGGAAAAGCATGGTGGAGCAGCAGCGGCTTGACCGAGCCTATAACGCGTTTGTCGCTGAATTGCATCGCCGCATCGCCGCGACAAGCCCCTCGACGCGCTTCGAAACTGGAATCGCCCCGGCGGCTTACTGCCTCGGGGTAGCGATCATGGCCGGCGTTTCCGTGGGCCTCGCGACCCTGATTCTGCGCGCGTTGCAGGCACAGTCATGGGCAGGCGCTGGGATCGTGGTGGCTTTTCTTGGCGCGTTCCTGTGGCACGCTGGAAATTATTTCCGCCGCAACCGGCCGAGCCGCTACCAGCCCAACGCGCTGCCGCCGGAGCTGCTGCCTCGGGCGTCAACTTAGTTACGGACCACCAGCACCGAACACTTGGCGTAACGCACGACGTGGCCGGCATTGGAGCCAAGAAAATAAGTTCGCATCGCGGGACGATGCGAACTCATCACGATCAAGTCTGCGCCGATGTCGGTCGCCTCCTCAAGCACCTCATGATAGATGCCGCCTTGCCGCACGGTGCTAGAGGCTCGCGCGGCACCGAGTCCGCATTCGGTTGCCATGCGAGCGAGGCTTTCTTCAGCAGTGGTGCGCTGCTGGGTGTCGAAATCCGGCGGTACATATTCCGCGAGCATCACTGGCGTCATCGGCAACACATTGACCAGCCTCAGAGTGCCGCCGGATGCCTTGGCTAGCTCGCAGGCCGCCGCAATCGCCGGATTCGCCAGATCGGTTTCCGCGAGATCGACTGGAATGAGAATTTTTTGGTACACCGCATGCCCCCTGCCATGTCCCTTAGCTTGCCATGTTTCGTGCTTCAGTTGAGTGAGCCTTGTTGCCTCAAATCGCCGCGGATTCCAGCGCCCGCGGGCTGATGAAGCGCTCCAGCCGGCCGCCGTGCGGATGCAAGGCGGCCCAGTCGTCGAAGACAAAATCGATGACCGCGAGCCCCGAAGTTGGAAGCTCTTCCTGCAGTCGCTCGCGGGCCTCGATGTCGCCGGAGGCGATCAGCCGTAGGGCCAGTTCTTGCAGACCTGGATTGTGTCCAATCAGCATCAATTTACCGATTGCTTTCGATGTTTCCGAGATCAGATTGAACAAGGTCAACGCGGCAGCTTCATAAATCCGCCGGTCAGAATCGGCGGGCGGGGCAGGCCGCAACGCGGCCGCTGCCAGCGTCCAGGTCTCGATGGTCCGCGCTGAAGGCGACATCACGGCGCGATCCGGGATGAGGTCGTGTCGCGACAGATAATGGCCCATGCGAATGGCGTCGGCCCGCCCGCTGTCGGTCAACGCACGCGCGTCGTCTCGTTCGCCTGGTTGCGGTCGTTCGGCCTTGGAGTGACGAAACAGCAGCAGGCGGCGCATGGCGTCAATTGCGTCGTTTGAGGTGTACCGTTCGAACAGCGTCGATTTTTTTGCCCAGCTAGTCTAGCATACCGGCCGCTCCGGCAAGCGCCCTAATCTCCTGACATGACATGAATGACCAAGCCCGCACGGACCTGACGTGGTACGAGGCGACCCGAATCGACAGCCCGGATCGGCCGCGGCTGACGTTCGACCTTGATGTCGACGTCTGCATCATTGGCGCGGGGCTCGCCGGGCTGACTACCGCGCGAGAGGTAGCGCGGCGCGGCTGGTCGGTTGCAGTGATCGAGGCGAACCGGGTGGGCTGGGCGGCGTCCGGCCGCAGTGCCGGCATTGTCCTGCCGGGATTCTCCGAGGACATCGACGACATCGTCGAGCGCATCGGCCTCGACCACGCCAAGCAACTCTGGGCGCTGTCGGAAGCCGGCGTCGATTACGTGCGCGAGACGATCCGGGATACCGCGATGCCCGGCGTCGATCCGGTCGATGGCTGGCTCAAGGTGTCAAAGACCGCCGGCGACCGTGAGACAATGACGAATGTCGAGCGGCTGCGCTGGATCGGCGCGCAGGTCGAGGCCTGGCCGGTGGAGCGGGTGCGCTCGGTGCTGCCGAGCCAGCGTTACTTCAGCGCGGTGCATTTTCCACGCGCCTTTCATATTCATGCGCTCAATTACACGCTTGGCTTGGCCGCGGCGGCGGAAGCGGCAGGCGCGCGCATTTTCGAGGACACGCCGGCGATCTCGATCGATGCGGCGGGCGTCCGCAAACGCGTTCAGACCCAGTCGGCATTGGTACGAGCGGCCCATGTCGTGCTGGCTGGCAATGTGCATCTCGGCACGCTGATGACGCGGCTTTCGGCAACGTTGATCCCGATGACGAGTTACGCGCTGGTGAGCGAGCCGATCCCGCAACTGAACGAGGTGATCCAATATAACGGTGCGGTGAGCGACGGCTCGCGCGGCGCCAACCATTACCGCATTGTCGACGGCAACCGGCTGTTGTGGTCGGGCCGGGTGACGACGTGGCAGGGCAAGCCGACGCGGTTTGCGCGCCGCCTCAAGGCCGGCATCCGGCGCATTTTTCCGCAGCTCGGCAAGATCGATGTGGCGCATGTTTGGTCTGGCACGCTCGGCCGCGCCGTGCATCGCATGCCGCAGGTCGGCGAGATCCAGCGCGGCCTTTGGGTGGTCAGCGCATTTGCCGGTCACGGCATCAATACGACCGCGATGGCCGGCGAGCTGGTGGCGCGTGGCATTGTCGAGGGTGACCAGACCTGGCGGCTATTCACGCCCTACGAGCTCGTATGGGCCGGCGGGCGCCTCGGGCGTGCTGCGGCGCAGACGGTTTACGCCGGGGCGCGCCCGCTACTGGCGGTGCGCGAAGCATGGGCGCGATATCGCGAGCGATCCCGCAATCGGGCGCAGGAGAGGGCGGCTTTGCGGCGCAAGCCAAGGCCGCAAGGGCTGGAGCCAACCGCGGAGGAAAAGCGGGCGGCGGTGTCGAGAAGCGTGGCGGCCCGCGCCGAGCGGACGCGCCGCAAGCGCCGCCGCAAATACCGTGATCGCGCCGAGCAATCGGGCACTAAAAATTAGCGGCTTTCGCGCCTCTGCGTAAACGCGAGACGCTCAAATACATAGCGCGGTGCTTGTCAGCGCGCGTCGCGTCGAGCCATAAACGCGAGACGCTCAAATAAATGCACGTCCTGCTCGTTCTTAAGCAGCGCGCCGTGCAGCGGCGGAATCAATTTCTTTGGATCGCGCTCGCGTAAAACCTCGGGGCCGATATCTTCGACCATCAACAGCTTGAGCCAGTCGAGCAGCTCGGAAGTTGACGGCTTTTTCTTCAAGCCCGGCACCTCGCGGATTTCGTAAAACAATTTGAGTGCTTCGTTGACCAGTCGTTGCTTGATGCCAGGAAAATGCACGTCGATGATCGCCGTCATGGTGTCGGCGTCGGGGAAGCGAATGTAATGGAAGAAGCAGCGACGCAGGAACGCGTCGGGCAATTCCTTCTCGTTGTTTGAAGTGATGATGACGATCGGCCGACGGCGGGCTTTTATGGTTTCGCCGGTCTCGTAGACGAAAAATTCCATGCGATCGAGTTCCTGCAACAGATCGTTGGGAAACTCGATGTCCGCCTTGTCGATCTCATCGATCAGCAGCACCGGGCGCTCGTCGGCCACGAAGGCGTCCCATAATTTGCCACGCTTGATGTAGTTGCGAATGTCGTTGACGCGCTCGTCGCCGAGCTGGCTGTCGCGCAGCCGCGACACCGCGTCGTATTCGTAGAGTCCCTGCAACGCCTTGGTGGTGGATTTGACGTGCCATTCGAGCAGCGGCGCGTTGAGACTATTGGCGATCTCGATGGCGAGCTGGGTTTTACCCGTGCCCGGCTCGCCCTTGACCAGCAGCGGCCGCTCCAGCGTGATCGCGGCATTGACCGCGACTTTGAGGTCATCGGTGGCGACGTAGGCTTTGGTGCCTTCAAAACGCATGGATTTCCTCGAGTTTCAGCCGGACACTAGGCAGCGCATTGCCTTGAGACAAGACCTTGAGGATGCGGGATTTCTCGCAACGAAGTGATGGCCGTGTGATGGAAAATTGAGCGCCGCCGGCTCGCTAACGTGCGTATGAATGGCGATATAATGCTCATTCGGGAAGGACACAGCCATGCTGGATCGCCGACATTTATTGTACGCGGGCGTTGGAGTGATCGCGCTCGCTCTGCAGAGCAAAAAGGGAGCAGCGCAGACCATGACTGCGAGCACGATGGATAAAGCCGGTACGGATTTCCGCGCGCTGTCCGACGACGACTGGAAAAAGCGGCTGACCGCCGAGCAGTTCGCTATTCTGCGCAAGCACGGCACCGAACGGCCGGGCACCAGCGCCCTCAATCGTGAAAAGCGCAAGGGCACTTTCGCCTGCGCCGGCTGCGACCTGCCGCTGTTTTCCTCCGACACGAAGTTCGAGAGCGGCACCGGCTGGCCGAGCTTCTATCAGCCGCTCGACCACGCGGTGGAGACCAAGACCGACCGCTCGTTGTTCATGAGCCGCACCGAAGTGCACTGCGAGCGGTGCCTAGGTCATCTCGGCCATGTGTTCGAGGACGGCCCCAAGCCGACCGGGCTGCGCTACTGCATGAACGGTGTCTCGCTGAAATTCGAGCCGAGCACGCCGGGCTCGGCCTAGAACACCCGGCAAAGACTGCCGAGCAGGCAGAAAAGGCCGCGATGTATCGGCCTCGCGGCCTTTTTAAGCTATTGAAACGACTGAAATATTCCACTGGCATGCACCTTGCGATGCGCTATGCGCGGGTTTGTGCGCCGCCGCCTTGCGTGCGCGATAGTGGAGATCAGGTCATGGGTATTTTCGGTGCTCTCACCACGGCAGTCACCGGGATGCGGGCGCAGTCTTACGCGCTGGAAAACATCTCAGGCAACATCGCCAATTCGCAAACCACGGCGTTCAAACGCATCGACACCAGTTTCGAAGACTTAATCCCAGACAGCAATCCGAACCAGCAACTCGCTGGCAACGTGGTCTCCAGTTCGCGTGCCACCAACACGGTGCAGGGCGACATCCAGACCGCCTCGATCAGTACCTTCATGGCGATCAACGGTAACGGCTATTTCGTGGTCGAGAAGCCGGGAACATTCACAGACAATCGGCCAACTTTCTCCGGCGTTGATCTCTACAGCCGCCGCGGCGATTTCCAGCTCGATCAGAACGGATATCTGGTCAATGGCGCTGGTTATTATCTCTCGGGCATCCCGATTGATCCGAATACCGGTAACCTGGTTGGCAGCGTGCCGCAGACTTTGCAATTCCAGAACGGCTTCTTGCCCGCGCAGGCGACATCGGAAATCGACTACCGCGCTAACCTCGCGAGCTATCCGCTTACCGCGAACCATGACACCGCGATTCCCGGCTCCGAACTGCTCAATCCCGCCGATTTTTCGGCCAATCCGATCAACGGTGCGGCAACCGCCGCGAAGGTGACGGGCAGTGGCGCAACGATCAGTGCGGATGCCGCCGCGCTTCTAACCGGCACCAACGTTATCTCCTCACTCACATCGGCTGGTGGCACGTTATCCCTTAATGGTACGCCGATCACGATTACCGCGGGCGCCAATGCAAATGCGATCAAGACTGCGATTAATCTGCTGACCGGAACGACCGGCGTGACCGCAGCCCTCGACACCACCAATCATCTCACTCTCACCAGCGCGGATGCCAAGAGCCAAGTTATCGTCGATAATGCCAGCACATTGTCGCTGCTCACCGAGCTCGGCATCGCAGTCGGCACCACTAACCCGACCAATATCCTCACCCAAAGCAAGGCAGCCGACCCGTCGACTATGACGATTCAAGTTGGCAGCAACGCGGCGCTGACCCTGACGTTCGGCGCCGGCAATATCGAAACACTGGGTGACCTCAATACCGCCTTGGCGGGTCTCGCCGGCGGCATCGCGACCGCCGATCCGCTGACTGGCAACATCGACATCACTGCGACCAGCGCCACCGATACCATCACGGTCGGCGGCAATGCGACGCCGGCCAATTTCGGCATCCGCACGCTCACGGCGGTCCCCTCAAACGGCACGGTAAAAGCCCAGGACGTCACCAGCTTCCTCAACGAAACGGTGGGCGGCGGCGCGGTGACGGTTTACGACGTCTCCGGCGCGGCCGTGAACGTGCAGATGCGCTGGGCCAAGATCGATTCATCTTCGCTCGGCATCGGTCATACCGATACCTGGAACCTGTTCTATCAGAACAATTCGACCGCCACCGGAACGGCGGCGGCGTGGACCAATGCCGGCGTCAATTACACCTTTCTGCCCAATGGGCAGCTCAGTCCGGCGATCAACAGCACGACGTTGTCTAATGTAACGGTGGATGGCGTGGCGCTCGGCGATATCCGTCTGGTGCACTCTTCCGGCGGCATGACGCAATTTGCCGATGCCAACGGCGTCGCGCAAGTAAACCTCCTGCAGCAGAACGGTTTCGCCGCCGGACAATTGGAATCGGTTGCGGTAAACGACAAGGGCCGCATCGAAGGCACCTATTCGAACGGCCGCACTATCGATTTGGCGGAAATCACACTGGCTAATTTCAGCGGCGCCAACCTGTTGCAACGACTGGACGGCGGCGCTTTCGCGGCCACCGCGGAGTCCGGGCCGCCGACCTATAATGCTGCCGGGAAGATCGTCGGCTCCTCACTCGAGGGTTCGAATACCGACATCGCCGACGAGTTCACCAAGTTGATCGTGACGCAGCAAGCCTATTCCGCGAATACCCGCGTCATCACCACCAGCAACCAGATGGTTCAGGACCTCCTGAACATGCTGCGGTAACGCGTTCTGCCGGCACTCGGCGCGACAGGTAAGGACGGCAGTCCGTCATGAGTCTTTCTCAAGCGCTGGCGGCGGCGGTATCCGGTCTTCGAGCCAACCAGACCGGGCTTTCGCTCGTCGCCGCCAACGTCGCCAACGCGGGCACTGCCGGCTACGTCAAGAAAACGATATCGCAGGTGGCCGTTGCGGGAGACGGCGCCGGCATCAGCGTGCGCGTCAGCGAAGTGCAGCGCCAGCTCGATCAGTATGTGCAGCGGCAATTGCGCACCGAGAATTCCGGCGCCTCCTATGCCGATCTGCGGTCGCAATTCTACGATCGGCTGCAAACGATATTCGGTGTGCCGGGTTCCGACAGTTCGCTGGAAACCAGCTACAATAATTTCGTCGGGTCGTTACAGGCTCTGACCACCAGCCCGGACGATATTTCGGCGCGCAGCGGCGTGATCAGCTCGGCGCAAGCACTGACCCAACAACTCAACGACATGACGGCGAGCGTTCAAGGCTTGCGGAGCGATACGGAGCTAGGTCTGGCGGATTCTGTGTCGACGGCCAATAACGCCATCCAACAAATTGCCAGTCTCAATCAGCAGATCGCATCGACCAACGTGGCCGACGCCACGTCGGCGACCTTGCTGGATCAGCGTGACAGCTACATCGATCAACTGTCGCAATTGATGGATATCAACGTAGTCAAAGGTGAGAACAATCAGGTTTCGGTCCTTACCAATTCTGGCGTGCAATTGGTCGGCCTGAAGGCCGCGACGCTTTCCTTCTCTGCGCAGGGCACGATGAATGCCTCGGCGCAATGGAGCGCCGATCCTAGCCGCCGTAATGTCGGAACCATCACGTTGACTTCGGCGAGTGGCGGCTCGATCGATCTGGTGCAGAGTAAGGCGATCCGTTCCGGGCAGATCGCCGCCTATTTGCAGATGCGCGACCAAGATCTGGTGCAGGCGCAAAACCAGCTCGACGCCATCGCTGGCGCGATGTCGAAAGCGTTATCCGACAAAACGACGGCCGGCAGCCCGGTCAGCAATGGCTTCGATCTCAATCTCGGCGCTGTGCTGGACGGCAATTCGTTCGCCGTCCAATACACAAACTCATTGTCGCCTACCCAGCAGACGCTGACTTTTGTGCGGGTCGACGATCCCTCGGCGCTGCCACTGTCGAATTCTGCGACCACCGATCCGAGCGACAAGGTCGTCGGCATCGATTTCTCGGGCGGCATGGCCTCGGTAGTGGCGCAGGTCAATGCTGCACTCGGCGCAAAGGGCATGATTGCGTCCACGACGGGCGGCAATACGCTTCGTATCGTCAACGGCGGCCCGGGCCCGGCCGTTACCGTGAATTCTGCATCGGTAACCGCGACGCAAACCTCACTTACCGCTGGCAGCGCGGAATTGCCGCTGTTCAACGACGGCGGCTTGCCCTTTACCGGTGCGATCAACTCGTTCGCTTCGCAAAGCGTGGGCTACGCCGGACGCATTTCGGTTAACGCTGCCCTGATCGCCGATCCGTCCAAGCTGGTGCTCTATCAAACCGGAACCGCCGCGGGCGACGCCACCCGGCCGAATTTCATCTATGATCAGATGACAGGCGCCGCGCTCGATTTCTCGCCAAATTCAGGCATTGGCACGCCGGCATCGCCCTTTAGCGGCTCGCTATCCACTTTTTTGCGGCAAGTCATCAGCCAGCAGGGCAATGCCGCTAACGCCGCCACCAATCTCAAGCAAGGCCAGGACGTCGTGCTCAATTCGTTACAGCAGCGCTTCAACGACGCATCGGGGGTCAATGTCGACCAGGAAATGACCAACCTGCTGACACTGCAAAATGCCTACGCCGCTAATGCGCGGGTGCTGTCGGCGGTCAGTGACATGATCGATACATTGTTGAAGATGTGAGGACCTCATGAGCGTCAGTTCGGTCGGGCAAAATTCGCTGGCGATCCAGAATCTCGTCCAGATGCGCTCACAGCTTGACGATTTGACTCGCCAGATCAGCACCGGGCAGAAGTCCGATACCTATGCCGGCATCGGCGTCGACCGCGGGCTTTCCGTAAGCCTGCGCTCGCAGCTCTCGAACATGACGAGCTATGACAACACGATCGACAATGTTTCGACCCGTGTGAGTTTGGTGCAGACGGTGCTCGGCCGCGTTTCGGATATCGGCAGCACGACGAAATCCTCGCTGAGCCAGGCCAATTATTCTTCCAGCACGGCCGGCTCGACTTCCGCGCAGGCGACGGCGATGTCGTCGCTCGACGAATTGCTCGGTCTGCTCAATTCGCAAGCCGGCGACCGTTATCTATTTTCTGGCAACGACACCACAGAGCCCTCGGTAGAAACCCTTGACCACATTCTCAACGGCAACGGCGCGCAGGCAGGACTCAAGCAGCTGATCTCGGAACGTAATGATGCCGACCTCGGTGCCGATGGACTAGGGCGGCTGACGATTACGGCACCGAGCTCGACCTCGGTGTCGGTCGTCGAACAGTCGACCGTTTTTGGCCTGAAACTCGCGTCTGTGAATTCGACCTTGACCGGCGCCACGGTGACCGGTCCTAGCGGCACCCCCCCCGCGATGTCGGTCGACCTGGGCGCGACCAATCCCAGCGCCGGCGATGCCCTGACAGTGCGTTTCACCCTGCCAGACGGCAGCAGCGAAAATGTCACGCTGACTGCGACCACGGCTTCACCGCCCGGCAACAACCAGTTCACCATCGGTGCGAATTCGGCCGCTACCGCCGCTAATCTGCAAGCGGCGTTGACCGGTGCGATCGGCACGCTAGGCGGTGGTTCGCTGGCTGCAGCCTCGACCGTCGCGGCGGCCAATGATTTTTTCGACGCCGACAGCTCCAATCCGCCGCAACGTGTTTCCGGCTCGCCATTTACCGCGACCGCTTTGACTGCCGGCACTACCGCCAATACCGTGATCTGGTACACCGGCGAAGACACCAGTGGCCCGGCCCGCTCGAGCGCGACCGCGCGAATCGACCCGACTATGACGGTGTCCTACGGCACGCGCGCCAACGAAGATGGTATCCGTTCGATCCTACAAAACGTTGCAGTGTTGGCGGCGACGACCTATTCGGCCACCGATCCAAATGCGCAGGCCAAAAGCGCCGCGCTCAATCAACGGTTAGCAGCCAATCTCGATAACCCCGCCGGCTCGCAGACTGCGGTGAACATCCAGGCCGAACTCGCCGGCGTGCAGACGTCGTTACAGTCGGCCAAGAATCGCCACCAGCAGACTTCGGCGACACTCAACGACTTCCTCCAGCAGATCACCGGAGTGTCGAACGAGGATGTCGGCGCGCAGATCCTGGCCTTGCAGACGAGATTGCAGGCCTCGCTACAAACCACGGCGATGCTGTACCAGATCAGCCTGGTCAACTATCTCAAATAGCCTTTTATTGCGTCGTTAAATGCAAAAGACCGCGGATCAACCGCGGTCTAAGTTGTTTGTCGGTGGGGAATAGATCAGGCCGGACGCGTGCGCAGTCCTGCCGCCAACTCGCGATTGACCTTGATCAATGAGCCGAGCATTTCCGGTTTCGGGTCGATCAATGTCGTCAGCGTTTGGTTGAACACGAACAGTCCCAGATTGGCGACGTTCTGGCGGATGTTCGCCGGCAACGGATTTTGCGGATTGGTTACCGACGTGACGAAGATCGACCATAGCTTGCGGTTATAGAGCAGTGCCTCGTCGAGATCGACGCGTTTGCTGTCCCACGCGTCGCGGATCGCTTGTAGGCGTGCGGCTGCGTTGAGCAGCAGATCGGCCTCAAGCTCGCGCGGTTCGACGGTCTGCTTCGCTACCTTGCCGTACGTTTTGGCGGCCTGTTGCATGATCGAGCAACTCCTTCTCATAAGCGATCAGTGCGCCGGCGGCCTTTAGGCCCTTGTACATTTCACCGGCGAGGATGTGATTGTTGATGGCTTCGATGTGCGGCCATGCGCTGGGCGCGGCCTGGATCAGATCGCGCATCAACGCGAAATAAGTCTCGTGATGCGCGCGCGGGTCGCGGGAAGTGTACATCAACTGGACCGCCAGGTAGATGCGCTTGGCCGGCGTGTCAGCCGACGCTGCCGTCATGATGTCTTTCTCACGCAGGATCGCCACGGCGCCATCGATCAGAAACCGGGTACGATTGCCGCCATTGGTGACTACGCAGTCACCGATGATGATCCGTTCGCCAGGTTTGAGTTCGACTTTGAGGCTCATGCTGCGCCCGCTGCGTTTACTGGAATAGCCGCAGGACGTTCTCGTCAGCTTTTGCGGCGAGTGATAGGGCCGTTGTCGATAGTTGTTGGCGCGTCTGCAATGCCAGTAAGTTGGCGCCTTCTTCGTTGGAATCTGCGAGTGTCAGGTTGTCGGCGCCGGTATTGAGCGTACTGATCATCGCCTTGGTGAAATCCTGGCGGACCTGCACCGTTTGCAAGTTTGAACTTAAGGCTTGCGACTGTGACCGTAACGTTGAGAGCGCGGCTGTCAGGTCGGTCGACGCCGCGGCGATATCAGAACCGGCGGCCCAATTGTTTGCCGACGCCGAAATCGCAAGAGCGCTCGCGGTGGTGTCAGTGACGCCGGTCACGGTGGCCGTCGACGTGGCCGTTTCATTCAGTGTGACGGTCAAGTTTTGGCCGTTAAGCAGATTGACCCCATTAAATCCGGAATCGGCAGCGAGTTGGTCGATCTGGGCGCGAACAGCGTCAAATTGGCTGGAAAGGGTCGCGCGGACAGTCGGGTCATTGGTCTGTTGCGCCTGGGTTGTCAACGATTGCGCCGACTGCACCAGTTTAGTGATAGCCGAAATGCCGTTATTGGCGGCCTGAATGGTATTGATGCCGGTCGACATTGCGTCGAGCAGGGCGCCCAGGTCGTTGGCGCGGTTGTTCAAACCCTGCGCGGTGAAAAAGTTGTTCGGATTGTCGAGCGCTGAGTTCACCCGTTTTCCAGTAGCAAGCTTAGTCTGCGTACTGGTGATCAGATCTGCAGTCTGTTGCAATTGCAGCAGGTTGGACCGCACGCCGGCCGAAAGGACGATGTCACTCATGGGCGAATCCTCGTGCGAAAATCGGCCGCGACCCGTTGGCGGCGAGGGCGATAATGGTCTGTTAGGGTTGATAGACCGTTAAAATAATACCGCCGTTAACTTTTCATTAACTAAAAATGCGGCCACAAAAAAACGGCGGCGCTTTTGGCGCCGCCGTCTGAGTTTAGAAACTGCGCTCTTATTGGAACAGGCGCAGGACGTTCTGGCTGGCCTGGTTGGCGAGCGACAAGGCTGTCGTCGACAACTGCTGGCGGGTCTGCAAGGCCAGAAGGTTTGCGCCTTCCTGGTTGCTGTCCGCGAGTGTCAGGGCGTCGGAGCCGGCCTGCAGCGTGCTGATCATGGACTTGGTGTAGTCCTGACGAACCTGAACGATCGACAGGTTCGAAGACAGCGACTGCGACTGGGTGCGGAGCGTGGTCAAGGCGGCCGACAGATCGGTTGCGGCAGCAGTGATGTCCGCGGCAGCGGCCCAGTTGTTGGCCGCAGCGCCGATCGCCAGGGCGCTCGCCGAGGTGTCGGTCACGCCGGTAACGGTAGTGCTGGACGTGTTGGTTTCGTTCAGCTGCACGGTCAGGCTCTGGCCGTTGAGCAGGTTGACGCCGTTGAAGCCCGCATCGCCAGCAAGCTGGTCGATCTGGGTCCGTAGGGCGCCAAACTGCGACGCCAAAGTGGCGCGGGTCGCGGTCGACGAGGTCTGCTGGGCCTGTGTGGTCAGTGATTGGGCCGACTGCACGAGCTTGGTGATCGCCGTGATGCCGTTGTTCGCCGCGCCGATCGTGTTAATCGCGGTCGACATCGAGTTCGAGCAGGTTGCCGAGGTCGCTGGCGCGGTTGTCCAGGCCCTGGGCCGTGAAGTAGTTGTTTGGGTTATCGAGAGCGGAGTTGACCCGCTTGCCGGTGGCAAGCTTGGTCTGAGTGGAAGAGATCAGGTCTGCGGTGGACTGCAACTGCAGCAGGTTCGAACGAACGCCTGCCGAAAGAACGATCTGAGACATCTCAATGTACCTTTCTGGTGTACTTGCCTACTGGCTTACCTAGGTGCCGACCTCGCGATCGAGCGCACCTGTCATCTCACAGGGGTTGTAATGCGCCGTAAAAGAACAGGGTTAATGAGTTCCAAACTGCTTTGCGGCGCACGCAGAGTTTGATTCAAATTGTACCGATCACGGCAACGGCAAGATGCCTGCTTCTACCGGGTAGGGCGCGGTTCACGAGCGGCGAGGTGAATGACAAAGGCTAACGAGGTGTTAACGCATACGCTTTGTTAGGAGATCGGTGGCAAGCTCGCTAACGACGTCCGGTAATCATGCGTGTCCTGAGATGACCTCGATCACTCCCGCCACCAACATCTTCGCGATCAGTTCGAGCAACACAGCGAACTGGATGGCGAGTGCGGCGGTCGCGATTCAAAACCAGACGGATGGGGGCTTGATCGGATCCCTATCGAACGCGGCCAAGTACAAGCCGGGTTCGATCGGCGCTTTCCTCAACTCTTCTGCTTCGAGCGATCTGGTGTCGATCTCCCAATTTGCGGTCACCAGCGCGACGCAATTGGCGATCGCCCAGGGGGACGCCGTCACGAAGGCGCGGTCCGACGCCGCGGTCCAAAAGGCGCTCAAAGACCTCGCCGCCGTCGGCAACAACGTGCAGCCGAAAAATGTCCTCGATCCGATCATTTACTTCGAAGACGGATCGACCATCGATACCAATCAAAATATATATACGCGGCCGGATGGCTCGCAGTACGACTCCGTGACTGGCGCGCCCTATGTCGATCCGGCCAATATCGTGCAACTGGCGAATGGCGCCTATCTCAATACCCAAAGCAATGTCATGACGATGCCGGACGGCTCACAGATCGACATGATCACGGGGCTCAACGTCAACCAGCTAAACCCACCGGATGATGGCGGTGACGGCGTCGACGTGACGGCCTGATCTAGAGCGTGCGGCAAACCGCCAGCGGCTGACTCGCTTTGGGGGCCGGCGCATTAGCGCGACCCGAGGCGCTATAGGTTTGCGGAGCCCGCTTACGAGCGAGTTCATCCGATACGCCGCGGATAATGCCCTCCGAAACCGCATGCGCGGTGGCGAGCACAGCAAGATTGATCTGCAACAACGCGTTGAAGGTATCGTGACGGGCGCGAAGCGTATCGATTGCTTCGGGCAGGCTGCGCTCGAGATACTGCCGGCTGGCTTTCAAGCGCTCGGTATCGGCGAGATAGCGCCCCGCCAATTCAGACTTTACAGCTTCGAGCTTGGTTGCTTCGCCCAGATGACCGGCCCGCACCAGCGCCGTTTCTTCCTCGACGGCAATGAGCAGCGCATCCATGATTTTCGAAAGATTGTCGATCGCGCGCTCAGCTTCGCCCACGCTACCGATAGCTGTTGTGGCTGGCTCGGCAGGAAGCGTCACGAAGCACCACCCTGCCGTTCGATCAGAGCGCGGTAGACGTGGTCGGCAATACCGATGCCGCCGGCCTTGGCAAAAGTTCTGGAATATTCATCGGTCAGGAACGAACGCCACACACCGGTCGCGCCCTTGCCGCCCATCGGCCCTTCGCCGTCCATGCCGGTGAACATCTGCTGGAACATGCTGTTGAGAAAGACCGCTTCGAAATCCTGCGAGGCGGCTTTTGCCTTAGCTTGTGTCGGCGAAAGCTTCGCCGTCTTCGCCATACCGGCCTGCAACGCGTCGAGCGGGTTGATGCCGGGAGTGGAGAGAGAAAAGCCGGCCATCACATCACCTCGATGTCGGCCTGGATGGCGCCCGACGCCTTGATCGCTTGCAGAATGGCGATCATGTCGCGCGGGCCGATGCCGAGCGCGTTGAGCCCATCGACCAGCTGCTGAAGCGAGACGCCGTCCTTGAGCGTCGCAAGCTTCTTGCCATCCTCCTGCACGCCGATGCGGGTGCGCGGCACGACGACGGTCGAGCCGCCGCGCGAAAATGGTTGCGGCTGGCTGACCTGCGGCGTTTCGGTGATGGTCACGGTCAGGTTGCCTTGCGCGACCGCCACCATCGAAACGCGAACGTCGCGGCCCATCACGATAATACCGGAGCGCTCGTCGATTACGATCTTGGCCGACATGTCGGGCTCGACCTGCAACTGCTCGATCTCGGTGAGTAGCGCGACGACATTGCCGCGATATTGCTGGGGGATGGTGATCTGCACGGTGCCAGGGTCAAGCGGTTCGGCAGTCGGCGCGCCGATGAAATCGTTGACCGCTGCAGCGATCCGCTTCGCGGTGGTGAAATCGGGATTGCGCAGCGCCATGCGCATCTGGCTGAGCCGGTTCAGCGCGAATTCGATCTCGCGCTCGATCAGCGCACCGTTGGAAATGCGGCCGACAGTCGGCACGCCGCGCACGATCTTGGCGGCTTCGCCTTCGGCCTGGAAGCCGCCAATCGCAACCGAGCCTTGCGCCACAGCGTAGACATTGCCGTCGGCGGCAAGCAGTGGCGTCACTAGAAGCACGCCGCCTTGCAAGCTTTTGGAATCGCCAAGCGCCGAGACGGTGACGTCGATGCGTGTTCCTTGAGTGCCGAAGGCCGGCAAGTTCGCGGTCACCATGACGGCGGCGACGTTGCCGGTACGCAACGTCTGGCCACGGATGTTGACCCCGAGGCGTTCCAGCATCGCGGTTAGCGATTGCTTGGTGAAAGGAATATTGTTGAGCGTGTCGCCGGTGCCATTGAGGCCGACGACCAAGCCGTAGCCGATCAACTGGTTCTGGCGCACGCCCTCGACATTGGCGAGGTCTTTGATGCGCGAGTTCGCCCCGGCGCTAACCGGGACGCACAAGACCACAAGCGCCGCAACGCATGCGGCCTTAAACGTCGTCGTCATCACTGCTCCCCAATGTGACGGACCCGCATCCTGTCTTGCGAATGCCGTGCCAGACTGGGCACCCAGCCAAGTCCATGAGATAGCGAAGGTTTCTGAATCCATCTGGGCGTGACGTCACGCGCGGAGCGGCACGAATGACCGGCCTCGGCAATATTTGCCGCCGATTTTTACCGGCCATTAACCATACCGGAGCAGTTTCACGGTATCGGGAAACCGGATCGCCTCCGGTCGAGGATCAAACGCCATGCGCATTTACGGACCGAATGGAGCCGCACTGGCGACAGCGCCCGCCAGCGCGCGCCGTCCTGCTGCCGGGGGCTTTAGCGTCAGTGAGGGCGAAAGCGCCTCGAGCCCGTCCGTCGCCTCAGGCTTGCGTTCCGTCACAAGCCTAGATGCCTTGATCGCGTTGCAAGGCGTCGGCGATGCTACCGAACGGCGTAAGCGGGCGGTCCGCCAGGGCCGCCAGGCGCTCGACGTTCTCGACACCCTCAAGATCGGGCTGCTGGATGGCGACCTCGATAACTCGACGCTCGGCCGCCTCAAGGCGGTATCGGAAGGGCTCAAACAAGGCTCCGGCGATGCCGGGCTCGATGCCGTGCTCGGTGAGATAGAGCTTCGGGTCGAGGTCGAGCTTGCCAAGGCCGGCGTCCGTTAGGCCGGTCACGGCTCGGCTTTTGTAAGCCCTTATTATTTCAGCAATTCCACCTCTAACGCTGCCCCAATTGAGATGTTGTCCGCGATAAGGCGGGCGTATATAAGCCGCCGCGCGAGGGGGAGGTTAGACTCGCACAAAAAAGTAAAAGGGTAGGAGTCGCCGTATGTTAGCGAAAACGAAGACCTATCGGCCGTCTGACAAAGAGCCGTTTATGAACGAGCGTCAGCGCGATTACTTCCGCGTCAAGCTGCTCGCCTGGAAAGAGGAAATCCTCGAGGAAGCCAAGGAAACGCTCCTGCACCTGCAGGAGGAAAACCAAAACCATCCCGATTTGGCCGATCGGGCCTCGTCGGAAACCGACCGCGCCATCGAGCTTCGCGCGCGCGACCGCCAGCGCAAGCTGATCTCCAAGATCGACGAAGCGCTCGGCCGCATCGAAGACGGCAGCTACGGCTTTTGCGAGGAGACCGGCGAGCCGATCGCGTTGCGACGTCTCGAGGCGCGGCCCATCGCGACGCTGTCGGTCGAGGCGCAGGAGCGTCACGAACGGCGCGAGCGCGTCTATCGCGATGAGTGAGGTAGGCAGGCGTGGCCGCTAGACGCCGCGCACGGCTTGCTCGATGAAGTTTTCGAGATTTGTGACGGGGGCCCGGTCACGATAAAGTCGCGCTTTGTTGGCGGCGATTCTGGCCTTGAGTGACTTCCGCCAATCTGGTTCGCGTGCCAGCCGCGCCGCGAGCGCTACATAATCTTCGATCGTAGCGGCGGTCGTCTCTGTCACATCCATCATCTGAAGAATTGCCGCGCTGTGGCGCCCGCGCATGAACTCGCCCGGCATCGTCACCACCGGCAGATCGTGCACCAGGCTCTCCAGCGTCGAATTGCAGCCAGACCAGCCGATGCTGTCGAGCACGACGTCGCACTGCCCGATCGCAGCGGCGAAGCGGTTGCGATCAAGTCGCGGCATCACTACGCAATGATGGGCGGCGTCAAGGCCCGCAGCGGAAAAGGCACGGTCGAGACGCGCCCGGAACTGGTCTGAAACCAACGACGCGCCCTGATGGGCGATGAAGGCGAACTGGCAATCGCTAACCTCGCGCGCGATTCGTGGGAACACCCAGTCGTATTGCGGCAAATATTTGTACAGCGATTGCCCGCACCAATAGACCGTGGCTCCGTCGCGCAGCCCAAGCTCGGCGCGTGTGAGTGGCACCGGGATCGTCAGCGGCGGTTCGTAATGGATCGAAAGGTTGGCGAGCCGAACCAGCTTCTCGCTGTAGTGCGATTGCGCCTGCCGCGGCTCCATCAGATCGCTGCTGAGATAATAATCGAGCGTCGGGAAGCCGCTGGTGTCAGGATGACCCCAGGAATTGCACTGTACTTTCGCGATGCGTTGCGCCGCGAGCTGAACGCTGGTCTCGTCCATGCCGACTTCGGGATAGATCAGGATGTGCGGCTGATCGGCCTCGATCGTTTCGCGCCAGCGCGCAATCGACATCGGCCCATGGACGAAGCGTTCGCAGAGTCCGGCTGCTACATCGGTCTCTAGATCGCGTTTGATACCGGTGTGGTAGCCGAACAAGCGGAATCGGCCACGATCCAACTCACTCAACCAACCTTTGATCGGGATCTTCCAGTTCGAGTGGTCGTAGAAGTAGCCGCTGACGATGCCGACCCGGATCGGCTCGCCAGGTGCCGGCGGCGCGACCGGAGCGGCGAGGGGGTAGCACGCGCCGATGACGCGGCAGACCAGCGCGCCATAGAGTTTTTGCAGATCGCGGTCGTTGTGGCCCTGATAGGCGAGATAAAACGGCTGGTTGCCGCCGATGCCCTTGAGGAATTCAGCGGCATTGTCTGGCGTGACTTGCGCATCGAGCGCGCGCAAATGGGCTTCGTAGGCCGCGCGGCGCGCCGCGATCTCGGTCTCGTCGTGGTAAAGCACCGGCAGTTCGCCAATGCAGGCGGCGAATTTTGCCTCGGCGAATTTCGGACTAATCCGGGCTGCCGCTTCGTAACTTGCAACTGCATCGGCGGGCCGGTTGAGGTCGGACAGCACGGCGCCGCGGTTGTACCAGGCCTGCGCGAAATTCGGATTGATCGTGATCGCGGTATCGAGGCTCGCCAATGCTTCAGCGTGGCGGCCAAGTGCACGAAATACGCTGCCCCGGTTGTTGAGCGCTTCGAACGATCGCGGATCGAGCGCCAGCGCGCGCTCGTAACAAGCTAGGGCATCGGACTGGCGCTTGAGCGCGGCCAGCACCGTGCCGCGGTTGTTGTGCGCCTTGGCGTAATTCGGCTTCAGCACCAGCGCACGGTCGAAGCAATCAAGCGCCTCGTCATAGCGCACCAGGATTTTGAGCGCGTTGCCGAGATTGGAAAAGGCCTCGGCATAGTCCGGCTTGAGCTTGATTGCGCGCTCGTAACTTTCAACCGCTTGTTCATCGCGGCCGAGCGCGGCCAGCGCCGCGCCGCGATTATTGAAGGCCTCGGCATATTTGCCTTTGTATTTCAGCGCGCGATCGAAACTGGCGAGCGCTTCTTCGTGTCTGTTGAGTGCGTTGAGCACCAGACCGTAGTTGAGCAGTACCTGCGGCGAGGAGGGGCGTGCCTTGAGCGCGCCGGCAACCAGCCGCAGCGCCTCGGGCAGATTGCCGGTGGCGAGCCGGATCAGGCCGCTCATGTGCAAGGCGTCGAAATTGTCCGGCCGCGCCGCAAGAATGCCGGCATAGAGACGGTCCGCCTCGGCAAGCCGGCCCTGGTGATGAAAGTCGAGCGCTTGCGCCAGCGACTGCGGGATGTTGAGAGGTTTGGCGGTCGGCAGCGGCATCATGATGATGATTAGGAAGCGCGGGCTGAGTCGTCCAGACCGGGCGGGGAAAGATACGCGGCCTCCGGCGGGGGAGCCGGCCGGAGGCCGCGTGTGTCGCCGGTCCGTTTCGCGCGCAACGGAGACGGCGTGGGAGCCCGATGAGCTACGCGGGTAAAATCAGCTTCACGCACTAGAACGGCAACACCACGTCGAGAACCTGCTGGCCGTAACGCGGCTGTTGTACGTCGGTGATCTGGCCACGGCCGCCATAGGCGATGCGGGCCTGCGCGATCTTGCTGGAGTCGATCGTGTTGTCGCTTTCGATGTCCTCCGGTCGCACGATGCCGGCGACGATCAGCTCACGCACTTCGAAGTTGACGCGGATTTCCTGCTTGCCCTCGATCACCAGGTTGCCGTTCGGCAGCACCTGCGTGACCACGCCGGCGACGTTGGTCGACAGCGCCTCCTGGCGTTGTACCGAGCCCTTGCCGTCGCTCGAGGCGGCGCTGTCCGCGGTGAAGATGCGGGTCGGCAGCGCGGAGTTCATGACCGGCAGCTTGGTTTTGCCGAAGAAATTATCGACGCCGGAATCTTCCTTGTTGGCGCGGCTGCGCTGCGTTTCGTTGGCGATATTGGCCTTGTCGGTGAAGTTCACCTTGACGGTGAGAATGTCGCCGATCTGGTGCGCGCGCTGGTCTTTGAAGAAGGCACGCGACCCGTTACGCCACAGCGAGTTGGCATTATAGGAGGCGGGCTGGATGGCCGGCATCGGCATCTGCACCGGCTTGTAGCCAGGCCGCGCAGTCGGATTGTCCACCGCCGTTAGCGGCGGCGGATCGCCAATGGTTTTGAGCCGGTCGAAGGCAGAGCAGCCGCCGAGCATCAAAGCCAGCACCGCTAACGAACATGTGCAACGCAACAGTCTGAGCATCGATATCACTTTCACTGCGCGCGAGTTGGCGCTTTGGTGGCTGCAGAACTTTTCGGATCGGCTTCCGCCACGACACTGGGCGTCGCGGTCGAAACCAGGACGCGGCCAGGCCCGGTGATCACGCCCTGAACCAGCCGCTTGGATTGCACGTTGAGCACTTCGATCGCTTCGCCTTCGGAGCCGGAGTCCATGGCCTTGCCGCGCAGCGTCAGCGTGAGACCGGGGGCCTCGTACACCAGCGTGACGTTTTCATTGCGGCGGATCATGTCTGGTTTCATGAGGTCAGTGGTGCGCAACGGCCGGCCCGAGCTCAGCGCATTGCGTGCCGCGAGGCCGGCAGCCTGCTCGATGCCGGTGACCATGTCGGCGCTGATGTCGGCGCGCGGGCGGCGCTCGCTGACCAGATCGGCGGCCTTGATGGTTTCGCCGCGCGATAGCGAGCGTGTCAGCGTCAGCACTTCGGCGGTGACGGTGGCAACGCCGGTAAAGCGTTGCCGCGCGGCGCCGGCGAAGTCGAGCGTGGCGTCGAAACGTCCGCTGCGCTGGTCGTAAGTGAGGCGGGTCACGTTGGTCGCGCCCTTGGCCTTCGGTTCGACCTGCACCGTGCGCAAGCCGCGGTCAAAATTGAGCGCAATATACTTCGGCGAACCTAGCGCGAATTGCGCGGCGAGTGCCGAGGTAATGTCGTTCTGGATTTCCTCAACGGGAATCCCCGACTCGGCCGTGTCACCGCGACCTCGGCAATGCCGTCAGTGTTGAGTCCAACGATGGCGTGAGAACGCACCGCTTCGACGACCTGCGCCGCTGAAACTACCCCGGTGGTGCCGAGATCCGGCGCCCGGAACACCGCAATGTCGGCGACGATGCCGGCGTTTTCGATCAAGTCGCCAATCCGCACGTAATCGCCGCTTACCGTTGCCTCCGCGCGCAGGATAGGCCGTGGCGCGTCGAGCGCGGCTGTCATGGTTTGCGCACTGGACTGGGCGGAAAGCGCCAGTAATGCCAGGATCGCGACTGCGGATGTGCGGATCATGATCGCTCCTCAGCGCATCAGGTTCGAGGTTGCCGACAGCATCTGGTCGGCAGCCGTGATGACTTTGCTGTTCATTTCGTAAGCGCGTTGCGCGGCGATCAGATCGGAGATTTCGCTGACCGCCTCGACATTGGCGCCTTCCAGGTTACCCTGCTGCAAATCGCCGGCGCCGTCGGTGTTTGGCACGCCGTCCTGCGGTGTGCCGGACGCCGGCGTTTCCTGAAACATGTTGTCGCCGATCGAAAGCAGGCCGGCTTTGTTGATGAAGCGCGTCAGAGTGAGCTGGCCGATCACGGTCGGGGTGGTCTGGCCTTGGGCCGTCACCGAAACCTGGCCCTGTGAATTGATCGTCAGCCCGGTGGAGTTCTGCGGAATAGTGATGCCAGGGGACACTACATTGCCCTGCACCGTGACGATGCGGCCTTGTGAATCCATCTGGAAGGAGCCGTCGCGGCTATAGGCATAGGTTCCGTCGGGTAACTGGATTTTGAAAAAACCTTCACCGCGGATCGCCATGTCGAGGTCCGCGCCGGTTTGCGTCAACGTGCCCTGCGTCATCAGGCGCGGCGTGCCGACAGTCTTGACGCCGGAGCCGAGATCGACGCCGACCGGTAAAATATTTCCCTGGTCGGAGGTCTGGGTGCCGATACGGCGAACGTGCTCGTACAGCAAGTCCTGAAATTCGGCGCGCTGACGCTTATAGCCGGTGGTGCGCATATTGGCGATGTTGTTGGAGATGACCTGAACGTTAAGTTCCTGGGCCATCATTCCGGTCGCCGCGGTGTAGAGCGCGCGCATGACTTACTTCTCCTCGATCAAGCGGGTACGTCGGCGAGCTTGTTGATCGCGCTGCTGCGCATGTCGCTTTGCTGCTGCAACATCGTTGCGACCTGGGTGTAGCTGCGGGTGATTTCGATCATGCGCGTCATTTCCACGACGCCGCGCACATTGGATTTCTCGATTGACCCCTGCACGAAATGCGAATCTTTATCGGCGGCCGGCGTCGCGCCATCGGCGGCCTTGAAGGTGCCGGAGCCGTCCTTCTGCAACTGCAATTGCTGGGCGTCGGTGAACGAGACAATTTTCAATTTGCCGCGCGCCGAGTTGGCGGTGGAACTGCCTTCGCGTACGCTTACCGTGCCCTCGGGGCTGATGGACACGTCGCGATCGGTCGGCTGCAAGGTGATCGGGCCGGATTCGCCTATCACGGCGTGACCTTCGCTGGTGACCAGAGTGCCCTTGGCGTTGATCTGCAGCGCGCCGTTGCGGGTGTAGCGCTCGCCGCGCGGCGTTTGCACGACGAGGAATCCCTTACCGTCGATCGCCACATCGAGGGGATTGCCGGTGCGCTCGACTGCACCCTGCGTAAGGTCGTGCCAGGTGCCTCGGTCGCGCACGAAACTGATCTTGCTGTCGATCGACGCGAGGCCATCGGCGCGGGCGGTGGGCGATAAAAATTCTTCGAATACCGAGCCATCGGCTTTGAAGCCGCTGGTGTTTAAGTTGGCGATGTTGTTAGCGACCACGTCGAGTTCGCGGCCAAGCGCGACCTGACGGGACAGACCCACTAAGAGTGCGTTTTGCATCGAGCTCCCCTTCAGCCGGCGAGACGCCCTCCCGAGGCGGTCTTGCCATTGCCGCAGCTCTCCCAAGCCACGGCGCAGCTCGCTTTGCAGCGAGCGTGCCAAGAGGAAAATTACTTATTTTTCAAATAGTTATGTGTTTCAGCGAAGCCGGAGTAGCGGCAAAAACCCGCCTTTTGCCGTAGTTACCCGGCAAGAATTACCACCCGAAATGAACTGTTAACCATACCGACCTACGTTGAAACACTCACAATCGGGGTGGTTCATGGCGGCAGCCAAGGCAGCGGCGAAGTCGGCGGAAGCCGAGACTGATAAAGAACCGGACGAAGATGGCGTCGAACCGGCAGCAGCAAAACCGGCCCGGAAATTCTCGCTCAAGATGATCATCATCGCCGCGGCCGGCCTGGTCGTGGTCGCCGGCGGCGGAGCGGGCGCCTATTTTTACTTCGGCCATGCCGACCACAAGGCGGAAGCTGCGGCTATAAAACCAGCGGTATTCGTCGACCTGCCCGACGTGCTGGTCAACCTTGCCAATAGCGGTGGCGATCGGACCCAATACCTCAAGGTCAAGGTCGTGCTCGAAATTCCCGAGCAGGGCCAGGTTGCGCAGATCCAGCCGCTGATGCCGCGGGTGATGGACGCTTTCCAGACTTATCTGCGCGAACTACGGCCGACCGATCTCGACGGCTCGGCAGGTCTTTACCGGCTCAAGGAAGAGCTCACGCGCCGCGTCAATGTCGCGGTTGCGCCGAACAAGATCACCGCCGTGCTGTTCAAGGAAATCGTGGTGCAGTGAGCACCTAGAGAGACTATGGCGCAAAAAGACCAGATCGATCAGGACGCCCTGGCCGCCGAGTGGGGGCTCGCGCTCAATGCCGACGCCGCCGCAGCTCCGGCTGCGGGTGACGCGGCCACGACGCCTGGCGCCGATGCCGCTGCGGCGCAATGGGCGGCCATGGTCGACGAGGGTACGCAGTTCAGCCAGCCGTCGAAGGGCGGCGCCGAGCGTATCCTTAACCAGGACGAAATCGACAGCCTGCTCGGCTTCAGTCTGGCCGATGTCACGCTCAACGATCGCTCCGGCATTCGCGCCATCATCGACTCGGCGATGGTGTCCTACGAGCGCCTGCCGATGCTCGAAATCGTGTTCGACCGGCTGGTCCGGTTGATGACGACGAGCTTGCGCAATTTTACGTCCGACAACGTCGAAGTATCGCTCGACCGCATCACCTCGGTGCGGTTCGGTGACTATCTCAACTCGATCCCGCTGCCGGCGATCCTCGCGGTGTTCAAGGCCGAGGAGTGGGACAATTTCGGACTGGTGACGGTTAATTCCAGCCTGATCTATTCGATCATCGACGTTCTGCTCGGCGGCCGCCGCGGACAGAATGCGATCCGTGTCGAGGGCCGTCCTTACACCACGATCGAATCCAATCTGGTCAAACGCATGATTGAGGTCGTGTTGGCCGACGCCGAACTGGCGTTCAAGCCGCTGTCGCCGGTGAAATTCAATATCGACCGCCTTGAAACCAATCCGCGCTTCGCCGCGATTTCCCGTCCTGCCAATGCCGCCATTCTGGTGCGGCTGCGCATCGACATGGAAGACCGCGGCGGCACCATCGAATTGCTGCTGCCTTACGCGACCATCGAACCGATCCGCGCCGTATTGCTGCAGATGTTCATGGGCGAGAAGTTCGGCCGCGATCCGATCTGGGAAGGCCATCTGGCGACCGAGATCGGCCAAGCCCAGGTTGGCGTCGACGCCGTGCTCTACGAAGGCAATTTGCCGCTGCGGCAGATGATGAATCTCAATGTCGGCGATACCCTCACCCTGGAACTTAAGCCCGACGCGCTGGTTGCGGTGCGTTGCGGCGACGTCACGCTGACGGAGGGGCGCATGGGCAAGGTCGGCGACCGCGTCGCCGTGCGCGTCGCTAAGACATTGCGTAGGCCGCGCACGACCTTTGCGATGTTCGAGAAGGCCGATGAAACCAACAACCGATTGGAGACGCCGTGAGCTACCATTTCGGGTTTCTGATCGAGAGCATGGTCTCGATCCTGCTGTTGTTCACCATCCTCTATTGCGTGCGGCTGAGCCGGCAACTTCGTCTCCTCAAAGCCGACGAACAATCGTTGCGCGCAACGATTTCCGAGCTGGTCACTGCGACCGAAATCGCCGAGCGCGCGGTTGCTGCGCTCAAGGCGACCATGCGAGACGGGGAACAATCGCTCGGCGCGCAATTGACCGATGCCGAACGGCTCGCCGATGAGCTGGCTCGGGAGCGGGGGTCCGCTGAAGAACTGCTGGGGCGCCTGACGCGCATCACCGGGGCGGGACGCCTCGTCGAAGATAATGTGCCGGACGCACGCGCGGTTGCCGCGGCAGCAACGGCTTTCGCCGAACGCGCCCGCGCACGCGCCGCCGGGCAGGCGGCGGCACAAGGCGCCGGGCAGAGCACCGGACTTGCGGCATGAGGCAATGGGCGCGCGACTTCCGGCTGATCCCGCTGGTATTGATTGCGACGATCAGCCTGTTCGCGCTCAAGGTCTCCGGCTTGGTGTTCGATGGCGGCTATACGCTCGGCGAGCGGTTGCAGCAGCGCAGCAGTACGGAATTAAAGGTCACCTCGCGCGATAGCATCCCTGACGTCACGCCGATCTTTGCCGCGGAACAGACGCCGGCGCGGCGCGCCTCTTGGGCGCAAGAAGTTTTCAATTATCCGGACCCTTCGCGGGACATCACCGGTTCGGTCGAAAAGAAGGCGGACGCGCCAGCGCCAGCGGAAGCAAAACCGGCGAACAAGCCGACGGATCCCCCAAAGGACGCCGGCGGCCTGGTTGTTAATACCGACGCATCCAAGCTTGCGCCGGCCGGCGAGCGCGCCATTCTCGAGCGATTGCAGGAGCGCCGCACCGAGATCGAACTCTCGCGTCCGCGATATCGAAATGCGCGAAAGCCTGCTGAAGGCCGCCGAAAAACGGGTCGAAGCCAGGGTCGCGGAGCTCAAGGCGCTGGAGGCCCAGGTCAGCGGCGCGATGGACGCGCGCGACAAGGCGGAGGCCGACCGCTTCAAGAACATCGTGACGATGTACGAGAACATGAAGCCGAAAGAAGCCGCGCGCATTTTCGACCGGCTGGATATGAAAGTGCTGGTTCAGGTTTCGACGCAGATCAAACCGAACAAGATGGCGGAAATCCTCGCCCAAATGTCGCCGGACGCGGCTGAGCGGCTCACGGTCGACCTTGCCAACCGCTCCGGCACTGACAAGGGCAGCAACGCCAAGGATGGGCTGCCGAAAATCGATGGCCGCCCGAGCGGCACCTGATCGTCACGGACGGTATGATGGCGCACAACACGCTCAGATCGGAAGAGATGCGCGGGGCATTTTTAGCGCAGTGCGCCGCCGTGCTGTCGATCGCGCTGTCATTGGTATTTGTCGGGTCCGCTGTTGCCGAACCGGTCCATGGCGAAGCCAGGCTGACGACCGACGGCGGCTACGCACGGCTGCTGCTCCATTTCGACGAGCCGGTAGAAGCAAAAATCCGCGTCGGCGGCGCAATCGTTGTTATCACGTTCAGCAAGCCGGTCGACGTCGCTGTGGATCGTCTCAATGCGAGCGCGCCCGATTACGTCAGCGCGGCACGGCGCGATCCCGACGGCCAGGCGATCCGCATCGCACTCGGGCGCAAGGTGAAGGTCAATTCGATTCCAGCCGGTGAGCGGCTTTACGTCGACCTGTTGCCGGACGGCTGGAAAGGCGTCGCGCCCGGACTGCCGCAGGAAGTGGTGGAGGAGCTCGCGCACCGCGCGCGCGAAGCCGAGCGGCAATTGCAGCGGCAACGTCAGACCGCGCCACGCAAGGCGCCGGTGAAAAGCCGGGTCAAGGTCGGCGCCCAGCCGACGTTTAATCGCTACGTGTTCGATCTGCCCGATCTGACTAATGTGACGCCGGAGAAAACCGAAGAGGCGCTGACGCTCAATTTCGATCAACCGATCCAGTTCGACCTTGCCGACGTCAAGGCCACACTGCCGGCTACTTTGCAATCGGTCGACGCCGGACTCGATCAGGAAGCGGCCGCGGTCACGTTCCGCTTCAAGGGCACTCCCGAGGTGCGCTCGTTCCGCGAGGACCACAGCCTCGTCATCGATATCGGAACCACGGCCGCCGTGCCGCCCGGGGCGGATTCCGCGAAAGACGGCGCCGCCGCGCCCGCGAACGACGGCAAAAACCAAACTAAAAGCCAGGCTAAGAACGAAACCAAGAACGACAGCAAGAATCCCGACAAATCAAAGACGCTGGCGATCGAGGCGCCGGAAACCGTGCCGGTGACGGTATCGCCGGTCCAGCAAGCGGCAAAACCGCCAGCGGCGTCTCTCATGCCACCGTCGGCACCTGCTGCGCCCGCGCCGGCCAACGCGGTGGAGCCCCCCGCGCCGCCGCCAGTAGCCGACGCGGCGGAAACTGTCCCGCCACCGACTGTGCCGTCGAAGGCAGAACCGGAGCGCAACGCCTCCCTCGAGGCAAAAGTCGAACCGACCAACCCTACCGTCGAAAAACCCGAGGCGGCTCAGCCCGAGGCGGCGCCCCCTCCGGCAGCAAAAGCCGACGCCCAGCCTGCATCGCCGGTCCACGATGCTTCGGCCGAGACCTCGATAAAGGCTTCAGTCCACCGGCTCGGCAACAGTCTGCGTCTTGATTTTCCGTTCGCAGTGCCGACCCCGGCAGCGGCGTTCCGCCGCGCCGACGTCCTGTGGCTAGTGTTCGACAGCGCCGCCAAAATCGATGTCGCGGCGCTGACGGGCGAGGGTGAGCGCGTCATTAAAAATGCGACGGTGATGCGCAGCGACGATGGCGCTGCCGCCGTGCGGATACGCCTGGAACGGCCGAAACTTGCCAGCCTCAGCCCGGAAGGATCGGGATGGACGCTGACAATCGGCGACAGCATCACCGATCCGCCGCAGCCACTGCAGGTGGCGCGCAGCGTCGTCGGCCGTAACCGTTCCAATATCGTGGTGCCGTTCCAGAATGCACACCAGCTTCATCGCATCATCGACCCGGACGTGGGTGACGCCTTGCTGGTCGTGACGGCGCTTGCCCCGGCCCGCGGCTTCCTCAAGCCGCAGGATTTTGTCGAATTGCGTGCGCTGGCGTCGACCCACGGCATCGTGGTGCAGCCGCTGGCCGACGATGTCACCGTCGAGCTTGCCGCCGATAAAGTCGTGATCACGCGGCCCGGCGGCCTGACGTTGTCGACGTCCGGCCTCAATGAACGCGAGGCGGGGGTGACGAATCCGGTGATGTTCGATCCGCAAACCTGGGGCTTCGACCGCGAAGCGAAATTCCAGGTTCGCCAGTCGGAGTTGATCTGGAAGGCAGCGGCCGCGCCGGAAGGCAAACGCCGCGCCGCGCGATTGAATCTCGCACGATTTTACATGGCGCGCGACATGATCCCGGAGGCCAAAGCGGTTTTGGACGTCGCGATCGCGGACGGACGTGAGGGCGACGACGTCACCGGCGTGGTGCTGCGTGCCGCCGCCAATGTGATGCTGGGGCGGCCTGAAGAGGCACTCAAAGACCTTGCGACCCCGCAAGTGGGCAACCAGCACGACGCGCCGATCTGGCGGGCGGTCGCCTTGGCGCGTCAGGGCCGCTGGCCGGAAGCGCGAGATGCGTTCAAGGCCACTGAAGCGAGCCTCGCGACGATGCCGATTGAATTGCAACGGATTGCCATGCTCGAGGCGGCGCGCTGCTCGGTCGAGGTGCACGATTTCAACGGCGCAGGAAAAATTCTCAACGATTTTGAGACGATCGGCGTGCCGCCGACCATGGAGCCATCTATCGCGCTATTGACCGGCCAGCTCAATGAAGGGCTCGGCAAGCGCGACGAGGCACTTTCCGCCTATCGCCTTGCCGCCGACTCACGCGACCGCAAAGCTGCGGCACAAGGTCGGCTGCGCGAATTGGTGCTCCGGTTTTCGCTTGGCGACATCAAGCCCAAAGACATGATCGACGAGCTCGAAGTCCTGACAGCGACCTGGCGCGGCGACGAGACGGAGGGCGAAGGCCTGAAATATCTGGCACATCTTTACACCGAGGATGGCCGCTATCGCGACGCTTTCCACACCATGCGTATTGCGCTGCTGGCGCATCCGAATTCCGACCTGACGCGCAAGATCCAAGACGAGGCTGCGGCGACATTCGACAGCCTGTTTCTTGCCGGCAAAGGCGACGCGATGCCGGCGATCGAGGCACTCGGGCTGTTCTACGATTATCGCGAATTGACGCCGATCGGACGGCGCGGCGATGAGATGATCCGCAATCTGGCCGACCGGCTGGTCTCGGTCGATCTGCTGGAACAGGCAGGTGAATTGCTGCAGCACCAGATCGATCACCGGCTGCAGGGCGCCGCGCGCGCTCAGGTCGCGACCCGCCTTGCGGTTGTCTATTTGATGAACCACAAGGCGGACAAGGCGCTGGCGGCGATCAAGACGACGCGGGTGTCCGAACTCTCGAGTGAATTGCGCGAGCAGCGGCTGCTGCTGGAAGCGCGCGCTCTTTCGGAGACCGGCCGTCACGATCTGGCGCTGGAAATCGTTTCGACCATGCAAGGGCCGCAGGCCAAGCGCTTGCGCGCCGACATCCTGTGGACCGCGAAACGCTGGCGCGAAGCGGCCGAACAGATCGAACTGGTGCAGGGCGATCGCTTCAAGGAGTTCGCGCCGCTGACAGCCGATGAGCACTTCGACGTGCTGCGCGCGGCGATCGGCTATGCGCTCAGCGATGAGGCGCTCGATCTGTCGCGGATGCGCGAGAAATACGCGGCCAAGATGGCAGAGGGGCCGGACCGCCACGCTTTCGACGTCGTCACGGCGCCGATCGGCACCAGCGGCACGGAATTCCGCGAGGTGGTGCGGAACGTGGCGAGCCTCAATACACTCGACGCATTCTTGCGTGAAATGCAGACGCGCTATCCCGACAAACCGGCTGTCGCGGAAGCCGGTCAGCCGGCACCGCCGAAGCCCGAAGCCAAGGCTGATGCGGCTGCCGCACCGGTGCCGGCCAAGCCGCCGGCTGGCACGCCGGTGAAGACGGATAATTCGCCGACCGGATCGATTTCGCGCATGCCACAGACCCGCCCGCGCGCCGCCGGCACGCGCTAGACCTCTCGAATATCAGGTCAGTTTCCGTAGCTCTGGATCAGCGAGCCCGCGACCAGGCTCCAGCCATCCACCAGCACGAAGAAGATCAGCTTGAACGGCAATGACACCACCACCGGCGGCAGCATCATCATGCCCATCGACATCAGCACCGAGGCCACCACCAGGTCGATGATGAGGAACGGCAGGAACAATAAGAAGCCGATCTCGAAGGCGCGTTTGAGCTCGGAGATCATGAAGGCCGGCACCAACACGCGCAACGAGAGGTCTTCTGGCTTGGCGGGCGCGGCTTCCGCCGACATGTCGACGAACAGCTTGAGGTCTTTTTCGCGCACGTTCTTCTGCATGAATTCGCGCAACGGGCCGGCGCCGCGCTCGAACGCCTGCTCAGCGGTGATCTCGTTGGCGACCAGCGGGCGGATGCCGGTGTCGTAAGCCCGCTGCAACGCCGGGCCCATCACGAAGGCGGTCAGAAACAAAGCCAGCGAGACGATCACCGCATTGGGTGGCGCGGTTGCGGTGCCGAGCGCAGTGCGCAAGAGCGATAGCACGACGACGATGCGGGTGAACGACGTCATCATCACGAGGATGGACGGCGCCAGCGACAGCACCGTGAGCAGCGCGATCAGCTGGATCACGCGCTCGGTCAGCCCGGAGCCTTGGCCGAAATTGACGCTAATGTCCTGCGCCAGCGCAGGCGTTGCGGCGAGAACCACTCCAGCTACCCCGATCGCCACCGTCACAAGACGGACACGGCGACCAGAATGAGCGGTCAAGTCTTTCCTGAAGGACGGCCCAGCAAGCTGGCCATCTCCTGTTCGAGACTGTCGTATGCGCTTTTCGCCGGCGCCGGCTTCGTTTCGAACTTGGGTTCGAACTTGGGCTCAAACTTCGACTCGGACTTCTGTTCAAATTTGGGCTCCGACTTGAAATCGAACTTGGCTTCGGACGGGGCGGTGAAGGCGGCGCCGAGCGGATCGGTAACCGGTGCGTGCGGCTCGCCCATCGGAGGACGGCGCAATGCGGCTTCTAGCCGCTGCGCCATTTCGGCGAGATTATTGTCGGTTTGCGAGCTGCCCGAAGTTTCGGCGGGCGTCTCCCGTAACGGCGGCGTCACCGCGGGCGCTGCTTGCGGCGCCGGGCGAGGCGGCGAGCTGAAATCGCCGCCCAGCTTGGCGGAGAAATTCGCCGACATGCCGTTGCCGCTTTCAGGCCGCGAGCGGGGTGCCGGCGCTTCGCTGGCGACCCACGGCTCTTCGGTCGCCGCAGGACGATAGGAGCGCGAGGCAGGTGGCGGCATCGGTGCAGCGATCGGCGCCGGTTCAGGCTGCAACGGCCAGGAGCCGACGTCGCCAAGCGGAACCGCGCGCGGCATCGCCTCGTTGATAACGCTAGGCCGCGCAGGTTCGCGGACCGAGTCGCGGGCAGCGGCGCGTACAATGTTCTGCTCGACGACGACGTCGGTCGGGCCGCCGATCATCAGCAAATGTTCGATATTGTCGCGGCGAATGAGGATGAGACGGCGGCGGCCATCGACGGAGGCGGCGTCGATCACCGCGAGGCGCGGCTGGCGTCCGCGTGCCGAAGCGCCGCCAAGTCGATTGGCGCCGAAACGGCGGACCAGCCAGGCGGCCAACGCGATCAGTGCCAGCACGACGACAAAGGCGATGAAGAATTTTGCCGCCATCGGCATGTCGGGAAGCAGCTCGAACATCATACGCTCCGTCTTGCGTGCCACGGCCTATCAGGCGGGAATCGCCTGATTAGTTAATGTCCGAGGCACTATTTGCCGCCCCGAACCCTAACAGAGTATTAACAAAATCGGGCCCGCGGCGGGCAATTGCCGATTCCAAAACAACTTGCATGGTAAACGGGCCATTAATGCGGCAACCGCGCCGCCATACCCTTTTACCCGCCATTAACCATGCGCCCGGCAAAGTCTGCCTAGCGGAATACCGCGCGGCAGCTGGAACTCAGGCTCGGGGGACGTCATGGCGATCGCAGACATTCCGATTTTCTCGATGCTGCGGACCCGGCTTGAATGGCACCAAGAGCGCCAGCGCGTGCTGGCCGAAAATGTCGCCAATTCGGATACCGCAAATTTCCGGCCCAAGCGATCTGGTCGCGCCGAAATTCGAGACCAGCCGCGTGGCGATGGCCGCGCCCGTCACCAATGTCGCGCTGGCGCAAACCGAGAGCGGTCACATCCAGGGCCTGGGCCTGAGCGCGTCATCGTTCCGCAGCGAAACCAAAAGCAACTACGAAACGCGGCCGACCGGCAATGCCGTGAGCCTCGAAGACGAGATGATGAAGGTCGCCTCGAACCAGATGGATTACCAGGCCGCGACCGCGCTCTACACCCGCAGCCTCAATCTGCTCAAGACAGCACTCGGCAAACGCTAGACGCGCCGGCGCAGCGCGCGCGGCGACAAGGAGAGCAAACGTGGACTTTCTCAAGACGATGGCCATTGCGACTTCCGGACTGCGCGCGCAGGCCGGCCGCATGCGGGTGATCTCGGAAAATATTGCCAACGCGGATTCGACACCGGCGAAGCCCGGCGCCGATCCGTACCGGCGCAAGGTCATGACGTTCAAAACGGACTTCGACCGCGAGCTCGAGGCGACCACGGTAGGGCTCGGCCGCGTGCGCAACGACACGTCGGACTTCCGGCTTAAATACGAGCCCGGTCATCCGGCCGCCGACGTCAACGGCAACGTGAAATATCCCAACGTCAATCCGTTGGTCGAAATGACCGACATGCGGGAAGCGCAGCGATCTTATGAGGCCAATATCAACATCATCGGCGCGACCCGCCGCATGATCCAGCGCACGATCGACATTCTCAAAGCCTGACTTGAAAAATTACAGGGACTGAAATCATGGCCACACCTATTGGAGCCGCCAACGCTTACGCCGCGGTCGCGCGTCTTGCCAATCCGGCATTGGGCGCCGCCGGCGCCCTGACAGGCACCGATAAAGGGGCGACCAACTTCGCCTCCGTGCTCAAAGAGGCGATGTCGGCGGTCAACGAGACCGGCAAGAAGTCCGATGCGCAGTCGCAGGCTTTGGTCAACGGCAAGGGCAACCTGGTCGATGTCGTCACCGCGGTCTCTGAAACCGAAGTCGCGATCGATGCCGTCGTGGCGGTGCGTGACAAGGTGATCACCGCCTACGAAGAAATCATGAAAATGCCGATCTAGGTCGGGTGCTCCAGCAAGGATAACAAAATGACCGGCCCTGAAACGCTTGACGTCGCCCGCGATGCGATCACCACGCTCATTATAGTCTCGAGCCCGGTTATGCTGGTCGGGCTGGGCGTCGGTCTCGCCATTTCGTTGTTGCAGGCGCTGACGCAGATCCAGGAAATGACTATCGCCTTTGTGCCGAAAATTCTGGCGATCTTCATATCGCTTTTGATCGCTCTGCCATTCATGGCCGAAAAGCTGCAAGCCGAGATGCTGCGGATCGCTGCGCGCATCGTCAGCGGCTAGCGCCGGCGGCAAATGAAAGTCGACATTTCCTTCCTGCCGGCGCTCGCCGCGGCCTATCTGCTGGTCTTCGCGCGCGTCGGCACCATGGTGATGCTGCTGCCGGGTATTGGCGAGCTCAACGTGCCGACCCGGGTGCGGCTGACCATTGCGCTGGTGCTGGCGGCGATCCTGCTGCCATTGCATCGCAATGCCTATGCGATCGATCTTAAGGCGCTTGCGCCGGTCATTGTGATGCTGTGTCAGGAACTCCTGATCGGCGCGCTGCTCGGCTTGACCGCGCGGCTGGCGATTTCCGCCTTGCAGGTTGCCGGCTCTGTGGTGGCGCAACAATTGGGCCTGGGTTTCGTCACCGCGGTCGACCCGACGCAAAATCAGCAGGGCGTGCTGGTCGGGAATTTCCTGACGCTGCTCGGCATCACGCTGATTTTCACCACCGATCTGCATCATCTGGTGATCGCGGCGCTCAACGACAGTTACACGATCTTTCAGCCCGGCGAATTGCCGATTACCGGCGATATGGCGCAGATGGTGACGCGCATTGTCGGCACGGCGTTCAAGGTCGGCATTCAGCTTGCCGCGCCGTTTCTGGTGTTCGGCCTGCTGTTCAATCTCGGACTTGGCGTGCTGTCGCGTCTGATGCCGCAGATGCAGGTGTTCTTCATCGGCCTGCCGCTGTCGATCATTCTGGGCCTGCTGCTTCTGCTGCTGGTGATCGGCGCGATGATGGGGATCTTCGTCGGCTACATGGAAGACGTGCTCGGTCAACTGGCGCCGCACGCCTGATCCGGATCAGACATGGCCGAAGATTCAGAAAATACCGAACGCACAGAAGATCCGACCCAAAAGCGCCTCGATGAGGCGCTCAAGCGGGGCGATGTCGTCAAGAGCCAGGAGGTCAATACCTGGTTCATCATCGCCGGCGGCACGCTGGTGCTGACCGCATTTTCGGGCGACATGAGCCGAGACCTGACCGCTACGCTGCGCGGCTTGATCGCCAATGCGCACGATATCCGCGTCGACGGTTTCGCCTTGCTCCAACTGAGCGAGAAGCTCGGTTATGAAATGATCGCGGCGGTTGCGATTCCTTTTGTGCTGCTGGCGCTGGCAGCACTTGGCGGCAACCTGGTGCAGCACAGGCTGGTCTGGTCGTTTGAATCGATGGCGCCGAAATTCAGCCGCATCTCGCCTGCCGCAGGATTGAAGCGGCTGTTTTCAATGCAGGCGTTGGCCAATTTCGCCAAGGGCCTCATCAAGCTCATCGTGATCGGCGCCGTGCTCACCATGCTGCTATGGCCGGAGCGCGATCGCATCGCTGCAACGATCTGGACCGATCCGAACTCGCTGATGATCCTGACGCGCACGCTGTCGCTCAAGTTGCTGGGCGCGGTGGTTGCCATTCTCGCGGTGGTCGCAGCCGCTGATTATTTGTTCCAGTACCGGCAATGGTACGAGCGGCAGAAGATGACGCTCCGCGATTTGAAGGAGGAGTTCAAGCAGACCGAAGGCGACCCGGCGATCAAGGGCAAGATGAAGCAGGTGCGCCAGACGAAAATGCGCCGCCGCATGATCGCCGCGGTGCCCAAAGCCACCGTCATCATCACCAATCCGACACATTACTCGGTCGCGCTGCAATACAAGCGCGGCATGGATGCGCCGATTTGCGTCGCCAAGGGCATGGACGAACTGGCGTTAAAGATCCGGGAAATCGCCGGCCAGCACGCGGTCCCCATCGTCGAAAATCCGCCGCTCGCCCGCGCCTTGCATGCTACCGTCGAGGTCGACCAGCCGATCGAGCCCGAGCACTATAAAGCGGTCGCCGAAGTGATCGGTTACGTCATGCGGCTGCGGCGGGCGGTCAGCCGTTAAGGAATAAGGCCGGGGTCATTGCCACGGACCTCTTGCGCCGACGCCCCGGCCTGAGACACTGAGAGATCGGGCGCGATTTACGCCGCGCGGGCAGGCTCAAGATCGTCATGGCAGAGCAGGAATCGGCAGAGCAGGAATCGGCAGGGCCGGATCCGGGAAGCCCGCGGCAGCAGCCAGCGACGTTCGATCGTACCGCCAGTATGCCGCGGCGCGGCAGCGTGGCGCTGGTGCTGCTGGTGGCGTTGCTGCTGCTGGGTGCCGCCGCCGGACTTTTATATGTCGGCCACGACAAGGCTCAACCCTACATCTTGATTCTGCTCGCGCTTCTGGCAACGGTCGGCGTGTTCTCGATGTTCGCGCTCGCGGCCGGCATCATGCGGCTGACCGGCAAAGATTCCAGTCCGCTGCTCAAATCGGTATTGGATCAGGCGTTCGACGGAGTCCTGATCACCGACACCGGCGGCCGGGTGATCTACGCCAATGCCACTTATCTCGGTTTGATCGGCGCCGCCGACGCTAATGACGTGCGCCCGATCGAACGGGTCTTCATCGGCGAGCCCGAAGTATCGGAATCGATCTACCGGCTGCTCAAAGCCGCGCGTGAAGGCCGCCGACTGCAGGAAGAAGTACGCATCGCCGACACTAAAGGCGGACTCAAAGACCAAGCGGCGCGTTGGCTGCGGCTGCGGGTGCGGCCGCTCGGCGATAGTGGCGCGCAATCCCGGATGACGGTCTGGTCGATTGCCGACGTCACGCGCGAGCGCGAACGCCACGAAAACGTCTTCCAGGAGTTGCAGCACGCCATCGATTATCTCGATCATGCCCCGGCCGGGTTTTTCTCGGTCGATGCCGGTGGGGCGGTCGTCTATCTCAACGCCACTTTGGCCAGCTGGCTCGATCACGATCTGGCGCAAGTCGGCTCCGGCGGTCTCAAGCTTGCCGACATCGTTGCCGGCGATGGCGCCGCGCTGCTGACCGGCCACAATGCCGCGCCCGGCGAAGTATCAACCGAAGTAGTCGATCTCGACCTCAAAACCCGCCATGGCAAGCCGGTGCCGGTCCGGCTGTTTCACAAGGTCGCGTTCGGCGCCGATGGCGCCCCGGGCATTTCGCGCACTCTGGTGCTCAACCGCGCGAAAGACGAAGGTACCGACCCGCAACGCGCCGCTGAAGTGCGGTTCATGCGCTTCTTCCACAACACGCCGATGGCAATTGCCACCGTCGACAAGAACGGCCGTATCGCGCGCGACAATCCGCGCTTTGCCCGCACCTTCGAGGGTGCGCTCAAGGGCGACGAACGCTCGATCCTGGCGGTGGTGACGGAGCGCGACCGTGCAGCGTTTGCCGCCGCGATCCGCAAGGCGGCTGAAGGCCACAGTGATATCGCGCCGGTCGAGGCGGCACTGTCGGGAGTCGGCGAGCGTTCAGCGACGTTTTTCGTCTCGGCAGTCGAAGAGCAAGACCGCGACACCGAGGCCGCCATCGTCTATGCGCTGGAAACCACGACCCAGCGCAGCCTGGAAAATCGTGTCAACCAACAACAAAAGATGGAATCGGTCGGCCAGCTCGCCGGCGGCATCGCGCACGATTTCAACAATGTGCTGTCGGCCATCATGATGGCGACGGATTTCCTGCTCAACGCGCACAAACCGACCGATCCGTCGTTCTCCGACATCATGCAGATCAAGCAGAACGCCAATCGCGCGGCTGCACTGGTGCGCCAGCTCCTGGCGTTCTCGCGCAAGCAAACGCTGCGGCCGCTGGTGCTCGACCTCAACGAGACGCTCAACGACCTCACGATGTTATTGCGCCGGCTGATCGGCGAAAAGGTCACGCTGGTGCCGGCGCTAGGCCGCGAATTGTGGCCGGTCAAAGCCGACATCTCGCAATTCGAGCAGGTGATCGTGAACCTGGCGGTCAACGCCCGCGACGCCATGCCGGACGGCGGCAAGCTCACGATGCGCACCGCCAATGTTTCCGCCGCGGAATGCGCGCGTTACCCCCACAAGGGCATGCCGGACGCCGACTATGTGATCATCGAAGTCAGCGACACCGGCACCGGCATCCCGGACGACATTATCGATAAAATTTTTGAGCCGTTCTTTTCGACCAAAGAAGTCGGCAAGGGCACCGGGCTCGGCCTTTCGACGGTATATGGCATCGTCAAGCAGACCGGAGGCTTCGTCTATGCCGAGTCAAAACCCGGGCTTACGGCGTTTCGGATTTTCCTGCCGCGCTATGTGCCCGGTGTCGACGACAGCGTCCCAAAGCTGCCGGACACCGAAGCGCCGGCGATTGCCGGGGCGATGGCGCGGGTCGATAAGGCGGTGCAGGCCGCCAATACCGATCTTACCGGGCAGGGCACTATCCTGCTGGTCGAAGATGAAGAAGGTTTACGCGCGCTCAACGCCCGCGGACTGTCCTCACGCGGCTACACCGTGCTCGAAGCCGGCAATGGCGTCGAGGCGATCGAAGTGTTGGAAAAACAGGGCGCGGTCGACCTTGTGGTGTCGGACGTAGTGATGCCGGAAATGGATGGGCCGACGTTGCTCAAGGAATTGCGCCGGCGCGATCCTTCCGTCAAAATTATCTTCGTCTCCGGCTACGCCGAGGAGGCGTTCCAGAAAAATCTGCCGAGCGATCAGCAATACGATTTTCTCGCCAAGCCGTTCACGCTCAAGCAGCTTGTGTCCAAAGTCAAAGAGACGATGGGTTGAGCGCTACATCCTGCCGGTCAGCAGTAGCACGATGACGATCAGCAGGATAATGCCGCTGATGCCGGATGGACCGTAGCCCCAATTGCGGCTGTAACCCCAACGCGGGACCGCGCCGATCAAAACCAGAATCAGCAGAATGACGAGAACGGTGCCCAACATGATGCGCCCCAATGTTGCGCGGCCGGGTCATGGCCGCTGTTCAAGGTGGCTAATAACCGCGAAGCCGGTGCAAAAGTTCCGCGGTCTCAATCGCAGAGCGGCGCTTTTGGCCAATCGCTCGACAGCGTGCGGAAAACTGGCCGGCAGGATGCCCAGTCCGAGGGGACTTCCGGCGCCTGGAAATAAGCGCGTTCGGAACGGATCGCCGCCGGCGCGGGCAGAATGGGCATCAAGGAGACGTTGGCGGCCGGCCGTTCGGGCTGTGGCGGCAAAGTGGTCGCCGTCGCTGCCGAGACCATCGCGAAAAGTGCCGAGCCTGCAATTGTGAGCGTTTTCATGCCCAATCTCCGTCTGGCAAGGCAACGGCGGGCGATAGGCGTCGTTCCCGACCAGAATTAACAACTGCGTGACTGCGGCATTTTCACTTGAGGCGGCTTGCCCTCTTACCAAAGCCCGGTTCCTCGCCTAGCTAAGAAGCCGCGGTTTCCGCCTGCGTGCCTACCTTTGGGGGTTTCGTCATGATCCGCTTTCGCTCGATATTTGCGTTTGCTGCGGTGGCGTTGGCGCTCACCCTCGTCAGCGCCGACGTGCAGGCGCGCGTCGGTGGCGGCTTCAGCGGCGGCAGTCGTGGCATGCGGACATTCTCCGCACCGCCCGCGACGCGCACCGCGCCCAACACGGCTGCGCCGATTACGCGCTCGATGACTCAGCCCGGTGCACCATCGGCCCTTGGCGGCGCACCGTTCGCGCGTCCCGGCTTCTTCGGCTCCGGTCTGTTCGGCGGTCTTGCTGCCGGCTTCCTTGGAGCTGGCCTGTTCGGCCTGTTGTTCGGGCATGGATTGTTCGGTGGCATGGGTGGCCTCGGTTCGATGCTCGGCCTCGCCTTGCAACTCGTGCTGGTATTCTTTGTCGCGCGGCTTGCCCTACAATGGTGGCAGCGCCGCTCGATGCCGGCGTTCGCCGGTCCGGCCGCCAGCAAATACGAAAGTATGGCGCACCCTTACGAGAATGCGCGCACCGGCTTTGGCGCCAATGCACCGTCGGGCGAACCCATCACGATCGGCGAATCCGACTACAACGACTTCGAACGGCTGCTCAACGAGATTCAGATGGCCTATGGTGCCGAAGATTTGGCGCGGCTGCGTCAGATGGTGACGCCGGAGATGGTGTCCTATTTCGCCGAAGATCTGGCGGCCAATACCAGCCGCGGGCAGGTCAACAGCATCAGCGGCGTTAAATTATTGCAAGGCGATCTGTCGGAAGCCTGGCGTGAAGGCACGACCGACTACGCCACGCTCGCGATGCATTTCTCGCTCGACGATCGCATGGTGGATCGCGCCAGCGGACGCGAACTCGGCGGTGGGCCGCAGGAGGTCACCGAAGTGTGGACCTTCATGCGCACGCGCGGTGGCGCGTGGCTGCTGTCGGCGATCCAGCAGGCGTGAGAGACTAGGCCGGATCGGCTTCCGCAGTCGCAGGTTGGCCGTCGGGCACGGGGGCTGGCGCATCTGCGGCGTCCGCTTTCGCGTCTGGTCCGGATTTCTTCCTGAACGGCTTCGGCTCAGTTACGACGCGCTCGAACTCGACGCCAATCTGATTGCCATTGCGCCACACCACGCTGCATTTTCGCTTTGGCGTTCCAGCCCGCGACAACAATAATATGAAGTGATCTGGAATTTTTTCGGCATCCTCGACATCGACACGCGCGCCGGTTTCGGAAATATCCGACATCGCGCATCCCAACAGCTGATCTTGCTCAAGCGCGATCCACGCGGAGTAGTGCATCCCGCGGCGCGTCGCTTTGCGTTTGTCTTTCAGCATGCTGTCTGGGTCTGCGGCGAGTTGCGTCTATTTAGGAATTTTTAACCAGCGCCTATCCTGTGGGCAGCACCATAACGAGCACGCATTACCAATTACTAAAACCGATGTTCACAGCCGCTTAGGGCCTTAGCGACGCGGCCCGGCGCGAATGCCAGGCGTTTTACGTTCTGTCGAGCCGGGGCGGCAGTCTGTCGCGGGCCGGCACTCGCCGGAATAGCCGCAGCAATGCGGGGTTTGAACGGGCACGCACCGGGGTGATCTCACGCCCTATTGGGAGGACCGCGATGAAAATGAAAACAACGCTTCTGGCTGGCCTTTTTGCCGTTTTGCTCGGCGTTCCAGCACAGGCGCAGCAGGCGAACATGACGTTCTTTGTTACCAGCGTGGGCCCCGGTAAAGGCGCTGACCTGGGCGGCTTGGCGGGCGCCGATGCGTATTGCCAATCGATGGCGCAGGCGGCCGGTTCGGCGGGAAAAACCTGGCACGCTTACTTGAGCACGCAGGGCGACGGCGCCGTAAATGCGCGCGACCGCATCGGCAAGGGGCCGTGGCAGAATATCAAAGGCGTCGTCGTCGCTACTAGCGTCGATGACCTGCACAGCGCCAACAACAAGCTCACCAAGGAAAACGATTTGTCGGAGAAGGGCGAAGTCATCAACGGCTTCGGCGACAACCCGAACCGTCATGACATCCTCACTGGTTCGACGCCGGAAGGTCGGGCATTTCCGGCCGGGGACGATCGCACTTGCAAGAACTGGACAAGCAGCACCGAAGGCTCGGCCATGCTCGGTCATGCCGATCGCCGCGGACCTCGCGATGAGCCACCGTTCAAATCGTGGAATTCTTCGCACCCCTCCGCTGGCTGCACCCAGGATGCACTGAAGAAAACCGGCGGCGACGGCCTGCTATATTGCTTCGCCGTCAACTAAAGCGAACCAAAATCCGGTCTGACGATTGTCCCGGGGCTTGCCCCGGGGCTTTTTGCTTTTGTGCGATATTCTTAGCTTTCAACCTTGGCGTTCAGCGAGGAGGCATTCGATGCGCTACCAACTGTTCTACTGGCCAAGCATCCAAGGCCGCGGCGAATTCGTCCGCCTGGCCCTCGAGGAAGGCGAGACGGACTACTTCGATGTCGCGCGCAAGTCCGGCACCGCCTCGATGATGAAAATGATGGAGGCCGCGGGCGTCGAAACCATTCCCTACGCGCCGCCTTTTCTTAAAGCCGGCAAGCTGGTGATCGGGCAGAGCGCCAATATTCTTCTTTATCTTGGCGCGCGTCATGGCCTGGCGCCGAAGCCGGAACCAGGCCGGCTCTGGGTGCACCAGCTCCAGCTTACGATCGCGGATTTCGTCAAGGAGATCCACGACACCCATCATCCGATCGCCGCTTCGCTTTATTACGAAGACCAGAAACCGGAGGCGAAGCGCTATGCCGGCCATTTCCTGAAGGACCGCGTACCGAAATATCTCGGCTATTTCGACCGCGTCATCAAGAAAAGCGGCGGACCTTATCTGGCCGGCCGCGCGCTGTCCTACGCGGACTTGTCGCTGTTTCAGGTGGTGGCGGGCCTGCGCTTTTCTTTTCCCCGCGCGATGAAGGCGATCGAGAAGAAAGTGCCGCGCGCGATCGAGGTGCATGACCGCGTAATTGCGCGGCCGCGCATCGAGAATTACCTGAATTCGAAGCGGCGCATTCCGTTCAATGAAAATGGCATCTTCCGCCGCTATCAGGAACTCGACGCCTAGCCCGTTCGATCAGCCGTGGGCGTCGAATTTTTTGCCATTGATCGTCACCGGCTTGGCCCAGATCAAGATGAAGGCGACCAGGCAGGGCACCTTGCCGCGATTCACCCAGTTGTGGATCGTGCCCCGTTGCACGACAACGTCGCCGGCGTTGAGATGGACCACGACGCCGTCGTCGAGCTCCATGTCGAGTTCGCCTGACATGATGATGCCGTAGTCGATCGAATCGGTGCGATGGTTGCGCGGCGCGACGCCGGGATCGAACTTGACGATCCGGAACACGGTACCCTTGTCGATCGAGGTGCCGATCTTGTTCAGGACGGGATCAGCGAATTCGTCATTGCTGATCGGAAAACCCTCCTGTGTCGACCACAGTTCGACATATTCGGCGCCGGGCCGCGGGTTCTTCGTCGCCGTGCCGATTTCGTCGATTTCGACGATGGCTTTGCCGTTCTTGTCATGGCCAGTGACGACGCGGCGGACGTTCAGGCTCATCGGCGTTTCTCCCTGATTTTATTGCGGCCTGGGCCAAGTAGAGGCGTGATTGGACAAAACGATAGAGTGTTGTGAGGGTTTTCGAAAGTAGGACGCGCTCATGCCGATCATTCCGATCGGACAGACCAGCTGGAAGGCGCGGGCGTGCGTTAACGCCTGCGCGAGTGTGCTACCATGCCGGAATAAGGAGCGTGATTATGCGCCGCTCGATCATCCTAATTGCCGCGATTGCTATACTGGCTGTTAGCGGCGTCGCGCGCGCCCAAAACACCACCCAAGACATCAAAAGCGATCCCAAGTTTGACGCCTTCGCCAGCCGGATGTTCGCCGGCGCGGTGACGCCCGACAAGAATTACGCCTGTTTCGTCCGCCGCTACGACAGCGCGCATCTGGCGCGGCATCCGCAGCAGAAAGTCAGCGCGATGCGGCTGCTCGTCACCGCCGAGAAGGCCGAGGATGACCCGCATCTGGGCTATTCGTTCCGGCTCGGCGTGAAATTCGTCAAGCGGCCTGGCGATTTCGATTCCAGCGGCTCGTGCGGTTCGCCGGGCATCGAAGAGGGCAGCAACAAGATCGTGTTCAGTTGTGGCGTCGATTGCGACGGCGGCGGGATTTCGGTCGAGCTGACCAAGGAGAATGCATCGACTTTGGTTCGGCTCGAAAGCATCCGCATCTGGCGCAACAACAAGCCGGACGACGAAGGGCTCGACCTCACCGGCGGAGCCGACGACAAGGTCTTCCGGCTCGACCGCGCCAAGCTGGAAATGTGCCAGTCGCTGATTACCGATCGCAAGGAACTGGCGGCGATCCGCACGTTGAAGAAGTAGGAAAAGCGCGCATGCATCGCCGCAATCTACTGACCGCGACCCTGGGCGCGCTGGGTCTGGTAACGCCGGCGGCGATCAAGCGCGCCAGTGCGGCCGAGCGCGCCGCGCCGGACAAGAGCAAGGTCGTCTATCACCTCGCCGATCTCGACAAGGTGCAATTCGTGCTCGGCAATATCCGCAACCATTTCGACGGCGCCGGCGGGCCGGAAAAGGTCGCCATTGCGCTGGTGGTGCACGGCCCGGCGCTCAAGGCGTTTCAGGTTTCCACCGCCAATCCCGAGATGAAAAAACACGTCGCGGAATTTTCCAAATCCGGCCTGGAGCTGAACGCCTGCGGCAGAACCATGCAGGCCAGCAAGATCACGCTCGCCGATCTTCTGCCGGGCTTCATCGCCGCTGAGCAGGGCGGGGTGGTGCGGATCGCCGAGTTACAGGGCCAGGGTTACGTTTATCTGCGGCCCTGAGCGCGCTTGCGGCGGGCCCGCGCTGATGCCCGCTTTTTCTTCGCGTAGGCTTCGCGCCTGTGTCGCGCCTTGCGTCTTTGGCACCGCCCGCATTTGCAGTTCGACAGGCCGATCACGTTCTTAAGATAATCGCGGCCATAGTCGTAAGTGATTTCCTCGCCCGGCTTGATTCGCCGCAGCGCGCGCAGATAGACGCGCAACTTGACGACATAGGCCTCGGCGTTCGGATTGCAGGAATGGTTGGCGTAGCGGGCGACGTTGCGCCGCGAGGTGCCGTCGATGGTCCAACGGTTGTTGATCTCGAATAGATAGCGATTGCCGGAATTCTCGCGCCGCACGGCTTCTTTGTGCGCCAGCAGCGGCCCGCGATATTGCGCGATCCGCGCCTTTTTTCTGATTTCGGAGGTGGCGAACAGGCCGAGTCCGGTTAAGGCGCGGCCGATGCGGAACGGTTTCTTCGAGGGCATAAAGCGCGGGGTTTCCAATCGTGAGCGTTGCGGATAAGGGATTGACGGCAGCGGGTCAATGCGAACCGCGCCTGCCCGCTCACGTTTCGAGCTGGTGGATGGTGCGATTGGCCTGGCGCAGCCGGCCGCTCATCTCCCGGCCCAGCGCCGCCAGAATCTGGATGACGAGGTCCGGATCCTCCACGCGCAGGGTCTCAAAGGTTCGCCTGCTCAGCGCCCAGGCCGTCACTTCCTCATCGGCCATCACCGTCGCCGAGCGCGGCCCGCGGTCGAGCAGCGCCAGTTCGCCGAATACTGAGCCGGGCGCGAAAGTGGCGAGGCGGATGTTGCGGCCCTCCGACATCAACCGGACGCTGGCGTGGCCGCACGTCACCAGAAACAGATGCGAGCCGGGATCGCCTTCGGCGACGATGACGCTGTCGGTCAGCCATACCGCGCGCGTGAGATGGGGCCGCAAGCGATCGAGCTGATCTGGCGTGAAATCGCGCAAAAGGGAAACATCCTTGAGCGGCAGTTCGAGCGCGCCCACCGTTGCCACGGCCTCGCCCAGCAATTCATCTTCCGCCCATTCGATGGCGTGATCGACGTCCTGAAAATACCGGCTCGGCCCGCCGACCAGCTCCTCGGCGATTTCGCCGCCTCCGCAGACGATCGCCAGCTTGCAGCCGGCGCGGGTGAGGCCGGCATCGATATCGGAGACGATGCGGGCGCCGGTCGAATCGATCTCGGTGATGCGGCGCAGGTCGAGAATGATGCAGCGGGTCTCGATCTTGCCGTTGGCCGCTAGCTGGGTTTCGATGACCTGGGAAAGATGCTCGGCGCTGCCGAAGAACAACGCGCCCTGCAACTCGATCACCACGATGGCCACGCCCTTGGCCTCCAGCGCGGCAAGCTCGGCGCTGCCGCGCGCCTTGCGCGAACGCGCCGCGTCGCCGCGATAGAGCCGCCGCACATTGGACCGGCTCATGCGCAATACGAACAACGCCACCGCCAGCGCGACGCCGATAAATACCGCCGGCACGATATTGATGGCGATCGAGAGGATCGAAACGACGACCGCGACACCAAAGTCGAGGCCGAGGGTGCGCCAGCGCGCGCCGGGCGACCTGAACAGCCGCACCGCGGCGTCCTTGCTCCAGGGATCGATGTGCTGGACCGCCACCACCATGATGAGCGCGGAGAGCACCGAACGAGGCAAATAGGCCACCACGGGAAACAGCACCACGATGGTGACGAGCTGCAATGCCGCGTTGACCGCGACCGAGACCCAGGTGGTGCCGCCGAAGCTGCGATTGGTCACGGTGGCGCCGATATTGATGCCGGAGGTGATGCCACCGGCCGCCGCCGCCGCGGCGTTGGCAAGGCCGAGTCGCACCAGCAAGTGATTGCTGTCGCCCAGCCGTTCGCCGGGCTGGCTGGCGAGCTTGGCGCACAACATGGCGTCGATCGCCGCGATTAGCGCCAGCGCCAGCGCGCCGGAGCCGATCACCGGCGCATATTCCGGCAACTCCGCGAGAAATTCCCGGCTGGCAAAATTGAAAATCGGGCGCGGCACCAGGGCGGCGGGCGACGGCAGCCCGATCACCGGGCCCAGCAGATCGCCATAGCCAGCATAGGAGACGGCGTAATAGAGCGCGGTGCCGACCATCATCCCGACCAGCAGCGGTGGGATCGCCGTGGTGACGCGCTTTGCATTCCACATCGCCGCGAAGGTGAGCGCCGCGATGACGAGGATGACGGGCTTCGCCTCCGGCCAGTGGCTGGCGACGTGGGTGAATGAGATATTGTGGCCGTAGCCGAGCACATTGCCGAGCTGCACCAGGAACAGCAGGATCGCCGCCATGTTCTGGAAGCCGGCCATCACCGGGTGCGGGGTGAACTTGATCAGCGTGCCGAGCTTCATCAGTCCGAACAGCGCCTGGATCAGTCCGCCGAGCAGCACGGTGGAAAACAATACCATCAGCGTCACCGCGACCGGCGCCGGCTCATCGGCATGCGCCAGCGAATACAGCAGCAGGCCGAGGAAGAAGGTGGAGGTGATGCGCGGCGCGTAGATCGTGATGCTGTCGCGGTGGCCGAGCAGGATGCCGATCGTTCCGGTTACGAAGGCGGCGATCACCCCGGCGATCGCGCCACGCACGAAATATTCGTCGCCGAGCGAAACGAAGGCGAACATGCCGTAGCCGATCGACAGCGGGATGGCGACCGCGGCGGAAACGACGCCGCCCTCGATGTCGCGGCGCAGGCGGGAAAACCACGAATTCGGCTTCATGCGTTTGCGGGACCCGGCGGCACAACGGCGCGTCGAGTATGGCACAGCCTTATCTGCCATCCACCGGAGATTGCTCCTCAGGGCAAGGGGACAGACAGCACTTCGCCTCGGAGGAGACGCAAAGCCGAAAGGAAAGCCTGAAGGGCTTAGTGCGGCGTGACTGCCGCACGCTGGAGGTCGGCCAGCGCCAGCTTGGCCTGCCAGTGCAGTGAGGCCGTCATCAGTTCGTAATCCGCCGCAGCGTCGCGCGACGCGGACGACCGCTCGAACTGCAGGCCGTCATTGGGGATCGCCGAGCCGAGCATGGTGGTCGGCAAAGCCAGCAGCAGGGCGTAGGCGGCCGCGGCGAAATACACCGCGAACTCGCGGCCAATCTGCCTAACTTCGGTCATCGCATCGCCCATCGCTTGCTCCTGCCAGCCGATGCCGCCGGTATCGCATAAAGTTTCTGAAGTTCCGTTTTAAAATTGCGCAAAATTGCGTAGGCGGATTCATGATCCGTTAGCCGCGGCAACCCGCATGTTGCGTGGGTTTTTCATGCGGACGTGCGAAAGCGGCTCTGTTGTTGAACGGCGCGGGGCGCCGGCGTCCCTTTTTCCGTTTCCCAAAGGGGAATGGAGCGCCGGGAAGGCGCAAGGGCTGGTGAGGCCCTTCGACGGCTTGCGATCGGGGTTCCGCGCCTTCCAGGCGCTCCATCCTGCGGTTTCGGCGCGCGCTCACGTGAGGGCGCGGTCCGGCACACAGCTTCCCGTCGTTGTCGGGCGGAATTGGCTGGATATAAATCCGATAGGAATAAAGTCAATAGCATTTCCTCATGCCGCATTTGTTGCGGTTATTCACGTCTTGGGGTCTTCTTGATGCTCCTGAAGCAAGACGTGGATGGCCGGAACGAGTTCGGCCATGACGGAGAGAAATGACCAACACCCGATGGCCGCCGCTGCCTTACGCGCCGTGGAAAGACACCGCGGCCACGCTGCAGCTATGGACGCAGATCGTTGGCAAGATCCGGCTGGCGTGCACGCCGTGGCTCAATCATTCCTGGCACGTCGCGCTTTACGTCTCGGCGCGCGGGCTCACCACTGGGCCGGTCCCGGCGCAAAAAGGCCAACCTGCGCGCACGTTCGAGATTGAGTTCGACTTCATCGACCATGTGCTGTTGATCAAAACCAGCGACGGCCATTCGCGGCAGGTGATGCTGCGGCCGGTCACGGTCGCCGAGTTCTACGACGGCGTGATGATCGCGCTGCGCGAGCTCGGCCTCGAAACCAAGATCAGCACGAAGCCGAACGAGGTGCTGGAGCCGGTGGCGTTCGACCGCGACACCGCGCACAAGTCGTATGACGCCGATGCGGCGCAACGGTTCTGGCGCGTGCTGCTCTCGACCCACCAGGTGCTGTCGGAATTCCGCACCGCGTTTCTCGGCAAGGTGTCGCCGGTGCACTTCTTCTGGGGCTCGTTCGATCTCGCGGTGACGCGGTTTTCCGGCCGCGTCGCGCCGAAACATCCGGGCGGCGTGCCGAATTTGCCGGACGCGGTGGTGCGCGAGGCCTATTCGCACGAGGTGTCGTCGGCCGGCTTTTGGCCGGGCGGCGGGCTCGGCCCGGTCGATTTCCCGGCGTTCTATTCCTACGCCTATCCGGCGCCGGACGGCTTTGCGAAAGCCAAAGTGAAGCCGGACGCCGCGTATTTCCACGAGGCGCTCGGCGAATTCATCTTGCCGTATGACGCAACGCGCACGAGCGCCGACCCGGACGCCATGCTGATGGATTTCCTGCAATCGACCTACGCCGCGGCGGCCGATCTGACGAAGTGGGACAGGAAGGCGCTGGAGTGTGCGGTGGGGGAATGCGGCAAGGTGAGGCGCGTATAGTTTGGCCTATCACGCTCCAAATCTTAGGTTTCAGTTTTCCCGCCGTCGGCAACAGTTAGGAACGCCCGCCAGTCTTGCCGCGTCATAACCCCGTTGGTCGTGAACAATTTTGAAGCCACAGCGCTTTTGTCCTCACCTTGGTTCACTGTTCTAGCAATCAAAAAAGGCCAAGGCCAATTAAAGCGCACGGATGTCCTGTTAAGTCAGCAACGAATGAACTGAGGTAAATGGCAACGGCACCAAACTCATCTAGGTTTGGTAGTTTCTCAAACCGCTCGACCGCATTGAACTGGGGCCGATGACCAAAATTCGATTTTTATCCATGAGCCATCTCGTTGATGAAGACCAAGCATAAGTTACTTCCCTGTCAAAGTTAAAAGGCTTAGAAACGCGGACCGCGTCGATGTAATTAAGCCGTTTTCGAGCCACTCATGAACGCTCCCGTCGTCACCCCCGTCCCGCCCTACAAGCACACGCCGCTGTTTCCGCTCGGCAAGGACGACACCGCTTATCGCAAAGTCTCTGATAAGGGCGTGCGCGTCGAGAAAGTGATGGGGCAGGAGGTGCTGGTGGTCGAGCGCGAGGCGCTGCGCGCGCTGTCGGAGGCCGCCTTCACCGACATCAACCACCTGCTGCGCACCTCGCACCTCAAGCAGTTGCGCGCGATCCTCGATGACCCGGAAGCGAGCGCCAACGACAAGTTCGTTGCTTACGACTTCCTCAAGAACGCCAATATCGCGGCCGGCGGCGTGCTGCCGATGTGCCAGGACACCGGCACCGCGATCATCATGGGCAAGAAGGGCCGCAGCGTTTGGACCGATGGCTCCGACGAGGCCGCGCTGGCGGAAGGCGCGCGCGACGCCTATCTGCGGCGCAACTTGCGCTACTCGCAGCTGGCCCCGATCTCGATGTTCGAGGAGAAGAACACCAAGTCGAACATGCCGGCGCAGGTCGAGATCTATGCCGAGGGCGAGGACGCCTACAAATTTTTGTTCATCGCCAAAGGCGGCGGCTCCGCCAACAAGGCGTTTTTATTCCAGGCGACACCGTCGATCCTGACGCACGACCGCATGATCGCGTTCCTCAAAGAGAAAGTGCTCACGCTCGGCACCGCGGCCTGTCCGCCTTATCACCTCGCCATTGTGATCGGCGGCACCTCGGCCGAGCTGACAATGAAGGCGGTCAAGCTCGCCTCGACCAAATACCTCGACGCGCTGCCGACCCAAGGCTCCGAGGACGGCCACGCCTTTCGTGACCTCGAGATGGAAAAGGAAGTGCATGCGCTGACGCAATCGCTCGGCGTCGGCGCGCAATTTGGCGGCAAATATTTCTGCCACGACGTGCGGGTGATCCGCCTGCCGCGCCACGGCGCGAGCTTACCGATTGGGCTCGGCGTGTCCTGCGCGGCGGACCGGCAGGCGCTCGGCAAGATCACGCGCGACGGCGTTTTCCTCGAGCAGCTCGAACAACACCCGGCGCAGTTTTTGCCCGATGTCGATCAGGAAAAACTGGGCGGCGCGGTGATCAAGGTTGACCTGCGGCGGCCGATGAAGGAAATTCTGGCGCAGCTCTCGCAATATCCGGTGAAGACGCGGCTATCGCTGAGCGGGCCGATGATCGTCGCGCGCGACCTGGCGCATGCCAAGCTGCGCGAGCGGCTGGAGCAAGGGCAGGGGCTCCCCGACTATTTCAAGAACCATCCGATCTATTACGCCGGGCCGGCCAAAACGCCGGCCGGTTATGCCAGTGGCGCGTTCGGGCCGACCACGGCGGGGCGCATGGACAGCTACATCGACCAGTTCCAGGCGGCCGGCGGCTCGATGATCTCGCTCGCTAAAGGGAACCGCTCGGCGCAGGTGCGCGACGCCTGCAAGAAGCACGGCGGGTTTTATCTCGCCTCGATCGGCGGCTCGGCGGCCAACCTTGCCGAGAACTGCATCAAGAAAGTGGAGGTGCAGGAATTCCCCGAGCTCGGCATGGAAGCGATCTGGCGCATCGAGGTCGAGAATTTCCCGGCCTTCATCGTGATCGACGACAAGGGCAACGACTTCTTCAAGGAACTGAATCTCGGCTGATGCCGGGAGAACTCTAGTTTCACGCGTAATTAGTTTTTTAAATCACTAAATTGCATCTCCTTATCATTGCGCGACAATCTCGCAGCATCCGTCCGCGCGTGGTTGTGCGAACCTCCTCATACCGATCCAGCACCGGGCAGTGCCACCCTCGACCAAAGTGGCATTGACGAAAGTATCAATCACAACAGCAATGGCGGTGGAGGCGTATAAAAAATATAAAAACAGGCAACGACAAGAAGAAACGGCCGCACAAAATTCGGGGGCGATGCTCGAATTTCATTTTCAACGGGAGGACTATCTCAATGTCACGTAAAACCAAAACCGGCGCACTGTCGCGCCGCTCACTGCTGCAGGCCGGCGCCGGCCTTGCCGGCGGCGCCATGTTGCCGTCCGCGTTCTCGATGCCGGCTTTCGCGGTCGGCGTTGCCGATAAGCCGGCGATCGGCACCTGGCCGGCCGGATCGGAAGGCAACACTGTCTTCATCGGCGCCTCGGTGCCGCGCACCGGCACCTACGCGGTGCAGGGCGAAGACGAGCTCAAGGGCTATCAGCTCGCGGTCGAGCATCTCAATGAAGGCAATGAGCTCGCCAAAAAGATCTCGCCCAAGACCAAGAAGGGCGTGCTCGGCAAGCAGTTGCAGCTCGGCGTTGCCAACTCTGCCGCCAAGCCGAACGAAGCGGTGCAGGCGCAGCAGCGCTTCATCACCGAAAACAAGGCGGTGATGATCACCGGCGGCACCTCGTCGGCCGTCGCGGTTGCGCTCAACAAGCTGGCGCAGCGCGAAAAGGTGCTGTTCGTGTGCGGCATTTCCGGCTCGAACGACACCACCGGCAAGGATTGCGTGCGCTACGGCGTGCGCCAGAACTTCTTCGGTCAGACAGCGGCGGCGGCAATCGCGCCGGTTCTGATTAAGGAGTTCGGTAAGAACAAAAAAGTCGCGTACATGACGCCGGACTACACCTACGGCCACACCGTGACCAAGTCGGTGCAGGACAATACCGCCAGCGCCGGCTGGACCACCGTCACCAACCAGGTCTCGCCGCTCGGCGCGCCTGACTTCTCATCTTATTTGCTCAACGTCGCCAACTCCGGCGCTGATCTGCTGATCAACGTCAACTGGGGTCACGACGCGGTGCTGTCGATCCAGCAAGCCAAGCAGTTCGGCGTGCTCGACAAGATGAAGCTGGTGGTGCCCTACCAGGTGCCGTTCCTCGCCCGCGAAACCGGCGGCCAGATGCAGGGTGTCTACGCGGCGACCGACTACTGGTGGACAGTCGAGGACAAATACCCGCTCGCCAAGATGTTCAATGCGGCCTTCGAGAAGAAGTTCGGTTACAAGCCGGAGTGGGGTGCGGAAAACGCCTACGTCAGCTTCATGCATTGGGCGCGCATGGTGGAAGAAGCCGGCAGCTTCTATCCGCCGGACGTCATCAAGATCTACGAGAAGGGCGAGAAGATTCCATCGCTGGTCGGCGATGTGCATTATCGCCCGGAAGACCACCAGTGCGTGCGCCCGGTCATCATCGTCAAGGGCAAGCAGCAGAAGGACATGAAGGGCAAGGAAGACTATTACGACATAGTCGAAATCGTGCCCGGCGAAGGGGTGATGCAGAAGTCCGACGCGTTCGGCTGCAAGCTCGGCGACTACACCTGATCGATGCGACATGGGCGTCGCGAGCGGCTTGCGCCGCCCGCGACGCCTGCGTTACGGGGTCTGGGGCGCCTTCATGGTCAATTGGCCTAATTTCATATCGCAGGTCTTCAACGGGCTGGCGCTCGGCGCCTTGCTCGCGCTGATCTCGTCCGGCCTGACGATCATCTACGGCACGCTCGGCGTGCTGAACCTCGCGCATGGCGCGATGTTCATGCTGGGCGGTTACGCCGGTTATGTTGCCTTCACCTATACCGGCTCCTTCATCGTCGCGGTGTTTGCCGGCGCACTGTTCGTGATGATCGTCGGCGTGCTGATGGAGCGCCTCATCATCCGTCATTTCTATACTCGGCCGCACGAGGACCAGTTGCTGGTGACGTTCGGCCTGAGCATTTGCTTCGTCGAGATCGTCCGGTTTTTCTTCGGCAGCCAATCTTATCTGGTACCGGCGCCGCCGCTGTTTTCCGGCATCACCTCGCTCGGCTTCCTGTTCTATCCTACCTACCGGCTCGCCGTGGTCGGCATCGTCGCGCTCGCGCTGGGCGGGCTGTTCGTCGTCCTCTATCGCACGCGGATCGGCATGATCGTGCGCGCCGGCATCGAGGATTCGGTGATGGTGGATTCGCTCGGCATCAACGTCTACCGCGTCTTCATGCTGGTGTTCGGGATTGGCGCGATGGCGGCGGGCTTTGCCGGCATCATCAACGCGCCGGTGGTGTCGCTCACCCCTGGCATCGGTGACGACATCCTGGTGCAGACCTTCGTGGTGGTGGTGATCGGCGGCGTCGGCTCGTTTCCCGGCGCCATCCTCGGCGGGCTGATCGCCGGCGAGATCATCTCCATCACCTCGATGTTTAATCCCGGCTACGCCTACGTCATGCTGTTCGCCGCGATGACCCTGGTGCTGGTGCTGCGGCCTTACGGCCTGCTCGGCACCAAAGGCCGCGAATGAGCGCGGCCCTCCCATGCTGAAGCAGCGGCCTTTCCTGATCGAGGCATTGACGGCGATCGGCTTGATCGCCGCGCCTTTCGTGCTGCCGTATCTCGGCTTCGCGCCGAATACCGTTAACCGCATTTTGGTGTGGGGACTGTTCGGCATCGGCTTCGATATTCTGTTCGGCTTCACTGGCCTGCTGTCGTTCGGACAATCGGCGTTCTATGGCACTGGCGGCTTTGTCGCGGCCTATCTGCTGACGCGCGCCGGCTTTCCTTATGTGTTTCTCGCGCTGCTAATCGGCATGGTGGTGGCCGCTATCGTCGGCTATCTGGTGGGGCTGATCGCATTGCGCCGCACCGGCATCTACTTCGCCATGATTACCGTGGCGATTGCCGAAGTGTTTTTCTTCGTCGAGTTCAACCCCCTGTCGGACTGGACCGGCGGCGAAAACGGGCTGCCCGGCGTGCCGACGCCGAGTTTCAATCTCGGCTTTATTAACGTCCATTTCACCACCGGCTGGTCGCTCTATCAGTTCCTGGCGGTCTGTTACTTCGTCGGCATCGTGATCGCGCTGCGCATCGTGCGCTCGCCGGTTGGCGCGATCTTCAGCGCGATCCGCGATAATCCGCTGCGCGCGGCGGCGGTCGGCCACAATATCCACGGCTACAAGCTCACGGCTTTCGTGGTTGCCGCGGCCTATGCCGGTTTTGCTGGCGGATTGCTCGGTGTGCTGCAGGCTTTCATGCCGCCGGACGCTTTTACGTTCGATACGTCCGGCCAGCTCGTGATGCAGACCGCGATCGGCGGCGCCGGCACATTATTCGGCCCGCTGCTGGGCGCCGCGGTGTGGCTGTTCCTGCAGGATTTTCTGCAAAGCGCCCTTGGCCTCGGCGCGTCGTGGAAACTCGTACTCGGCGTGGTGTTTGTGCTGCTGGTGTTCTTCCTGCGCCGCGGCCTGATCGGCGGCATCGCGGATCTGTCGGCCTACTTCGCGGGTCAACGCGCGAAACGCGCCGAGCGGCGCGCCTCGCTGGGCAAGACCGCTGCCGACGAGCAAAGGGAAGCGCAGGCCGAACTCGCCCGCGTCCCGGCCGCGGCAGCGATGCCGGCGCGCCATCGCGACACCGACCGCGCCTCCGGGGCAATTCTGCAAGCCACCGGGCTGACCAAGCATTACGGCGGCCTCGCCGCCAACAGCGACATCAATTTCACCGTCAACCACGGCGAGCTGCGCGGCATCATCGGCCCGAACGGCGCGGGCAAGACGACGTTCTTTAAAATGCTGACCTGTGAAGTACCGCCGACCTCGGGGCAGATCGTGTTCGAGGGCCGCGACATCACTGGCATGACCGTCACCGACGTCTGCCAGCTTGGGCTGACCAAGAGTTACCAGATCAATCAGCTCTTTACGCGGCTGACGGTGCGCGAGAACCTGACGATCGCCGCGCTCGCCGATATTCGGGGCAAGTTCAGGCTCGACCTGTTCCGCAACCCGAAAAACATCCCCGGCCTGGCCGAGCAGGTGGAGCACACCCTCCGGCTGGTCAATCTGACCGAGCGGCCTGACACGCCGGTATCCGAGCTGGCTTACGGCGAGAAACGCCGGCTCGAAGTCGGCCTGGCGCTCGCCACCAGCCCAAGCCTGCTGCTGCTCGACGAGCCGCTCGCCGGTATGAGCCCGCGCGAGCGCGTCGAAACGGTCAAGCTGCTCAAGTCGATCAGCAAAGGCCGCACCATGATCATCATCGATCACGACATGGACGCGCTGTTCGAACTGGCCGAGCGCGTCACCGTTTTGCAGGAAGGTCGCGTGCTGGTCGAAGGCACGCCGGATGAGATCAAAGGCAACGCCAAGGTGCAGGAAGCCTATCTTGGCGGAGTGTACGGGGTGCTCGAATGAGTTGCTCGAAGTCACCGGCCTGAACACGTATTACGGCGAAAGCCACATCCTGTTCGACGTCGCGCTGCGCGTCGAGAAGAACGAAGTGGTGGCGCTGCTGGGCCGCAATGGCGCCGGCAAGAGCACCACCCTGAAAAGCCTGATGGGCGTCGTGACGCCGCAGGCCGGCTCGATCATGTTCGACGGCGTCGAGATGGCCGGCAAAAAGAGCCATGCCATCGCCCAAGCCGGCATGCAGCTGGTGCACGAGGACCGCCGCATCTTCGGCAGTCTCAATGTCGAAGAAAACCTCGTCCTCGCCGGCCTGACCGCGCCGAACAAATGGCCGCTCGACCGCATCTATGAGATGTTTCCGCGGCTGAAGGAGCGCCGCGTCAGCCGTGGCACCGATTTATCGGGCGGCGAGCAGCAGATGCTGGCGATCGCCCGCGCGCTGGTGCGCGATCCCAAGATCATTTTGCTCGATGAGCCGTTCGAGGGCCTGGCGCCGGTCATCGTGCTCGACCTGATGAAGGCGTGCCGCGATCTTGCCGCCGCGGGGCAGACCATCGTGCTGGTCGAGCAAAATCTTGCAGCGACCTTGGCCTTGGCGCAGCGGGTTTACATCATCAATAACGGCCACATCGCCCACGAAGGCCCGGCGCAGGAAATCAAGGCGCGGCCGGAAGTATTGCAGCGCCATCTGGGCGTCTGAGTTCGCGCGATAGCGCGCCGCTATGAGAGATAAGGGCGCGCAATATTTTCGCCCGCGCACATCCTGTAAATTGAAAGCTGTGCCCACGCCTCGCCGTGGCTTGTTCTTTACTCGCCGACTCGCGAAGCTGCATGCCAGCGTGATTTCACGCGGTGAGGCGCCAAGTAAAAAATTCCGGTGCAAACACCGGTAAGGGGAATGCGCATATGGCGCCAGACGCGGGTTCGAACTCGGTCGATTTTGACGCGCCCGACCTCGCCGCTCGCATCGAGAAGCTGGATCAGCAGGGGCGCGACGCCTTGCCATTCGGCGTGATCGAGCTTGATCGCAGCGGCAAGGTTCTCGTCTATAACGCCACCGAGGTGCGCATGTCCGGCTACGGCAACACGCCGCTGGGCAAGAATTTTTTCGAGGTGGCGCGCTCGGCCAATAAAAACGATCTTGAAGCACGCATCATGCGCGCGATGGAGGAAGGGCCAGTCGATCTCGAGTTCGGCTGGCGCGGCGGTTACGGCGCCTCGCAACGCGAATTGCGGCTGCGCGTACTATCGTCGCGCCGCGGCGGGGTCTGGATTTTTGTCGAACGCGACGATGGCGCGGCGAACGGCAAAGCCTGACGCGGCCGTCTCAGATTACAGCCACCGCGATCATCAGTAGCGAGATGCCGACATATTTGGCGGTCTGCACGGTATCGGGGAGCTGATCGGCGAGCCCGACCAGCCACAACACCGCGACCACCGGGATCAATGCATATTTGAGGTACAGCATGGGCTCATTCGCGCCGGTCGGGAAGCAGGACGCAGCCGGCGCCACGCCCGCATTCCGAACTCAGGCGGACCGGTTTCGTTCCCTTCGCGCGGGGGCGTCAATCGAAGTTCCATTACCGGATCGTTGCCGCTGCTGCATTTTTACGAATTTTTTATTTAACCCGCGTAGGTTGGCGGGCGGAAAGAAACGCCAATATGAGGTGTGGTTATGTGGGCGTGTCTGCGCGCATTCCTGAAAGACGAGACGGCCGCAACCGCGATTGAATACGGTTTGATTGCCGCCGGCATCTCCGTCGCCATCATTGCCGTGGTTAACGGCCTGGGCACCAAGCTCAAGACCTCGTTCTCGTCGATTTCGACCCAGCTGCGGTAATCTCGCCGATCGATTTTTAATCGCTATTTTACGCGCCGTGCCGTTGCACGCCCGCTACCGTTCCCGGCGAGATCGTTAGGGACGACGATGAGTTTTGCCGCTGGATTTATTCTACTCGGCATCGCCGCAGTGATGATGTTCGCCGCGCGGCGGCGTAACGGCGTAGCGGCGCCGTTCCTCAAAATCGGGATTGTCGGTCAGCTGTACTCGATGGCGTCGCTGGTCTGCATCGTGATGGGCGTGATGCTGGTGGTCATTAACTGGCCGTGACCGCGGCGCTTATTATTTTTCCGGCGCCTGTTCGGGAATGTGAATCGCCGGAATATTACTGTCGTTGAGATCGGCCGAACTGCTGCGGCCGCCGAACTGATAGAGGGCGGCGGTGATCAGGACGATCACGCTCAGCGCCAAGGCGAGCCGCGTCAGATTGTCTGCCATCGCTTCGTCCCCACGCGTTGCTGGCCCCCTCAACCAACAATAAACCCCGTGTGAGCGAGGGCAATCCCCGGGGACGATTTTGTTTTGAGCGGTTTATACGAATAAACGGGGCCGCCTCGGCAATGCCGCGAAAGTGTCGGGAAATTGCCCGACGCACTTGGGGGTCGCGCCCTTGCGACGTCCACCAAAAGAAAAGGCCGCCAACTGCGGCGGCCTCGGATCGCACTGGAAGGATACAAGGTTTAGGCGGCGATCGCTTTGCGCTTGCGGCGGTGCGCGACGACGCCGATCACGCCAAGTCCGCCGGCAAACAGCGGCAGCGCGGCGGGGAGTGGGGTTTCGGCAACCGCCAGCGCTTCTGCGGCAAAGCTTTGGGTTTCGGAAATTTCCGCCGTCAGAATGCCAAATAACGAACCGCCGCCGTTGGGGCCGATCGTCAGGCTGTTCAGCACGACCTGCCAGCCCGCGAACGTCAAGGCGGCGCCGCTAAAAATGGTCATCGTATCTGCGGCATTCACGTCGAGCGAGAACGGGATGGTCAGCGTCTGCGAAACGCCGTCGATGGTCAGTTGCTGGGAAATCGAACCTGGCACGACTTCGTTGTAATTGGAGTTGGCGCCAGCGGCGAATTCAACGGAGTTGAGTGTGTAAGTGCCCGGGGCCGTGATGGTCCCGCTGGCGGCCGTCAAAAACAGCTGGTCATACAGCGAGCCAATATTGTCGCCGATCGAAAGCAACGAAGCGCCGGAGGTGCTGTAAGTGGAGGCCTGGGCTGCCGGCGCGAAGGCCGCGAGCGCTGTGGCGAAGGCGGCGCCCGCCCAAAATTTGGACTTGAGCATTATTAAACTCACTCTTACGCGCCACGGCCGCATCAAATGCGGGCGCCGGTTGGTAAACAAGTAAAAAGAATAAAAACAATCTTTAAAATTTTAGATAAATGCGCGGCGTTATTGGATTCATCCAAGCAATACATGGATCCGGCGTCGTTAAGCATAAACGTAAGCGCACCCACCGAAACGAAAGACCTGCCCAATACGCTTGGGCCGCCCAATGCGGCGGCCCTATTTTGTCTTTTGATTACTCTTCGTCGCTTTAGGCGGTGGGGGCGGAGGTGGTGGTGGCGGAGGATCATTCTTCAGTGTGGTAGATTTACGCGCGGTCTGTTTAGTGCGCGCGGCATCTGCGGTCGGAACAGAAGCAAGCACGGTAACGGCAACAGCAATGAGTAGAGCGATCAGCTTAATCATCGTCGGGTTCCAGAACGACAGCTTATCCCAAAGACCAGATCATGCCACCGCCAACTTTAAAATCGGCAACTAGAGATACGGCCCGCTATGAAAATCTCGAAATGAAAGAGGCCGCCAACTGTGCGGCCTTTAAAAGAGTATATCCCTTATCAGACGAGCACTTTGCCTGATTTCCATAATGCGACGGGGGGTGTTTGTTTTGGCTTCGGTGTTCCATTTCCCGGATCACTTGCCGGCCGAAGGCGAGGGCCTCGGCATCGGTAGCCAACAAAACTTTGCCAAGGTCATCTGGCTTCGGGCTGCCGGAGATCGTGAAATGATAGTTAGGCATTGGGCCTTCCTGAGCCGCTGACCTTCTACCCCTCGTCGCTGTGATGCTGGTCCGAATGAGACACTCGTGGCTATTCCCTGCGAACAGGCGGAACGCACTAGCGGCTAGCAGCGACGAGTCCCGAAATGCTTTCGCCACCGTGCAAAGCCATTGGACGGCGATGGCCGCTGAGATCGAGCGGCGGGCCTTAGCGGCTGCGGCGGCGCTACTGCCCGAGGTTATCCCGAAACTCGTCTAACAACACAAAGAAGCCCGGCACGATGGCCGGGCTTCTTTAATCTGTGATGCGAACGGCTTACTTTTGCTGCTCGTTCGGCTTGCTGTCGGCGGGCTTCGGAGTGCCCTGGTTCTGCTGCGGGGTCGCCGGGGTGCTTCAAAATAGCCACTCAGCTTTGCAAATCAGACCACTAGGGATCAAAACAGGCCAGTACCCCTATCCACGAAAAGAACATATTGCGAACGGAGAACAAATAGGGTACAGTGGTTCCTGCTCGATTCCGGTCCGAGCCTTGCTCAAGTTTTGGGGCGATCCCCAAGCGAAAGCCAGTCCCGTTGTGGGGGTGCCCGAATCCCGGCCATAAGGAGCGCGAGACATGAGCCAGCCTGCTTTGCGTGTCGTTGAAGGACCCTCCATGGATAAGTCGAAAGCCCTGTCTGCCGCGCTCTCGCAGATCGAGCGCCAGTTCGGCAAGGGCTCGGTGATGCGGCTTGGCAAGAACGACAAGTCGATGGACGTGGAAACCGTCTCGACCGGCTCGCTCGGCCTCGATATTGCGCTCGGCGTCGGCGGCCTGCCGCGCGGCCGCGTCGTCGAGATCTACGGGCCGGAATCCTCAGGCAAGACCACGCTCGCGCTGCACACCATTGGCCGAAGCCCAGAAAAAGGGCGGCATCTGCGCCTTCGTCGACGCCGAACACGCGCTCGACCCGATCTATGCGCGCAAGCTCGGCGTCAATGTCGACGACCTCCTGATCTCGCAGCCGGACACCGGCGAGCAGGCGCTGGAAATCGCCGACACGCTGGTGCGCTCCGGCGCGATCGACGTGCTGGTGGTCGACTCGGTCGCCGCCTTGGTGCCGCGCGCCGAGCTCGAAGGCGAGATGGGCGACGTGCAGCCGGGCTCGCAGGCGCGGCTGATGAGCCAGGCGCTGCGCAAGCTGACCGTCCTCGATCTCGAAGTCGCGCACCATGGTGATCTTCATCAACCAGATCCGCATGAAGATCGGCGTGATGTACGGAACGCCCGGAAACCACCTCGGGCGGCAATGCGCTGAAATTCTACGCCTCGGTGCGGCTCGACATCCGCCGCATCGGCGCCATCAAGGAACGCGACGAGGTGATCGGCAACCAGACCCGCGTCAAGGTGGTCAAGAACAAGCTGGCGCCGCCGTTCAAGATGGTCGAGTTCGACATCATGTACGGTCGAAGGCGTGTCGAAGACCGGCGAGCTGGTCGACCTCGGCGTCAAGGCCGGCGTGGTCGAGAAATCCGGCGCCTGGTATTCCTACGACAGCCAGCGCATCGGCCAAGGCCGCGAGAACGCCAAGGTGTTCCTGAAGGACAATCCCGACATCGCCGCCAAGATCGAAGCGGCGGTGCGCGCGAATTCCGGGCTGATCGCGGAAGCGATCATGACCGGCGAGAAGGAAGAGGATTCGGACGACGACGCCGAGGCTGCCGAGGCGTAAGCGTAGCGTCAAAGCGTAGCGTTCCGCGCGTGTACTGAGTGTACCTGAGTGTGTGTACCTAGGTTGAGTTGCGTTCTGAGTACCGGCAGTTTCCGCGCGTCGTCCGTTTAACGAGACCGAGCGATCGGTAACGCGTATCGCCCCCGTCGGCACCCGGCTGCGTAAAGCGGCCGCCACCGAGGACGGGGGCGAGGGCGTTTGTGCTCTTTCTGGACTCATGCACCCCCCGCCGCTACAAAGCCCCGTAGGAAAACACTAGGCCGGACGGGGATTTAGCCCCGGTTTGGCGGGGCTAAAGCAACCTGACATGAGTGGCGTCAACGAAATCCGCTCGCATTTCATCGACTATTTCGCCCGCAACGGACACCAGCCCGTGGCGTCGTCGCCGCTCGTCCCACGCAACGACCCAACGCTGATGTTCACCAATGCCGGCATGGTGCAGTTCAAGAACGTCTTCACCGGCCTCGAGAAGCGCGACTACAAGCGCGCGGTGACCGCGCAGAAATGCGTACGCGCCGGCGGCAAGCACAACGACCTCGACAATGTCGGCTACACCGCGCGGCATCACACGTTTTTCGAGATGCTCGGCAACTTCTCGTTCGGCGACTACTTCAAGGAACAGGCGATCAAGCTGGCCTGGGATCTCGTCACCAAGGAATTCAAGTTGCCGGCCGACAAGCTGCTGGTCACCGTCTATATCGACGACGACCAGGCCTTCGAGCTCTGGAGGAAGATCGCCGGGTTGCCCGATAAAAAAATCATTCGCATCGCCGGCTCCGACAATTTCTGGGCGATGGGCGACACCGGGCCGTGCGGGCCGTGCTCGGAAATCTTCTACGACCACGGCGACAAGATTCCCGGCGGGCCACCGGGCTCGCCGGACAGTGAGGGTGACCGCTTCATCGAGATCTGGAATCTGGTCTTCATGCAGTACGAGCAGCTGGAGGGCGGCAAGCGCGTCGAGCTGCCGCGGCCCTCGATCGACACCGGCATGGGACTCGAGCGCATCGCCGCGGTGCTGCAAGGCACCCACGACAATTATTCGATCGACCTGTTCCGCGCGCTGATCGGCGCCATCGCCGAGTTGACCAAGGTGTCGTCCGACGGGCCGCAAAAGGCGTCGCACCGCGTGATCGCCGACCATTTGCGCGCCTCGGCCTTCCTGATCGCGGACGGCGTGCTGCCCTCGAATGAGGGCCGCGGCTATGTGCTTCGCCGCATCATGCGCCGCGCCATGCGGCATGCCGAACTGTTAGGGGCCAAAGAGCCGCTGATGTGGAAGCTGGTGCCGGTGCTGACCCAGCAGATGGGGCAGGCATATCCGGAACTGATCCGCGCACAGGCGCTGATCACTGAGACGCTCAAGCTTGAGGAGACGCGCTTTCGTAAGACGCTGGAGCGCGGTCTCGCCATCCTCGACGACAAGAGCGGCGCGCTCAAAAAAGGCGCGATGTTCGACGGCGAAACCGCCTTCACGCTGTACGACACCTATGGTTTCCCGCTGGACTTGACGCAGGACGCCTTGCGGCCGCGCGGGATTTCGGTCGATCTGGCGTCCTTCAACGACGCCATGGAGCGCCAGCGCGCCAAGGCGCGGAGTCGTGGAAAGGCTCGGGCGACGCCGCCACCGAAGCCGTGTGGTTTCCGCTGCGGGAGAAGGCCGGCGCCACCGAATTCCTCGGCTACGAGACCGAACGCGCCGAGGGCGTGGTGGCCGCACTGGTCAAGGACGGCAAGCAGGTCGATACCCTGAAAAAGGGCGAGAGCGGGGCGGTGGTGCTCAACCAGACGCCATTTTACGGCGAATCCGGCGGCCAGGTCGGCGACATCGGCACGATGCGCCGCGATGGCGTGCGCCTGACCGTGACCGACACGCAGAAAAAAGCCGGCGATCTGTTCGCCCATCTCGTCACGGTCGAGGAGGGCGCGGTCAAGGTAGGCGACCCGCTGCTGCTCGAAGTCGATCACGCGCGTCGCTCGGCGATCCGACAGAACCATTCTGCGACCCATCTGCTGCACGAGGCGTTGCGCCGGGTGCTGGGCGATCACGTCGCGCAGAAGGGCTCACTGGTTGCGCCCGACCGCCTGCGCTTCGACTACTCGCACCCGAAGCCTGTCAGCGCCCAAGAACTGGCGAAGGTCGAGGACATCGCCAACGACATGGTGCTGCAAAACTCAGCGGTTACCACTCGGCTGATGGCGCTGGACGACGCCCGCGCGTCCGGTGCCCGCGCGCTGTTCGGCGAGAAATACGGCGACGAGGTGCGCGTGGTCGCGATGGGCGACGGTTCGGGAAATACCTTGGGTTGGTCGGTCGAATTGTGCGGCGGCACCCACGTGCGCCGCACCGGCGATATCGGTTTCATCTCCGGCCTCACCGACAGCGGCGTGGCCTCGGGGGTGCGCCGCATCGAGGCGCTGACCGGCAAGGTGGCGCGGCAGGCGGCTAACAAACAACTTCAAGCAGCTCAGGCCGCCTCGGCGGAACTTAAAGTGTCGCTTGAAGACCTCCCGGCAAGGGTTTCCAGCCTGCTGGACGAGCGCAAGCGGCTGGAGCGCGAACTTTCCGAGGCCAAGAAGAAGCTGGCAATGGGCGGCGGCGGTAAATCCGCCGGTGGCGACGCCATCCGCGACGTCGCCGGCATCAAGCTGCTGGCGCGCGCGGTGACCGGCATCGATCTCAAGGACCTGCGCAGCCTGGCCGACGAAGGCAAGAAGCAGGTCGGCTCAGGCGTCGTGGCGATCGTGGGCTTAAGCGATGACGGCAAGGCCGGCATTGTGGTTGGCGTCACCGAGGATTTGACGAAAAGATTTTCCGCTGTCGACCTGGTGCGCAAGGGCGCCGAGGCGCTCGGCGGCAAAGGCGGTGGCGGCCGTCCCGACATGGCGCAGGCCGGCGGGCCGGACGGCTCCAAGGCCGACGCGGCGCTGGCCGCCGTCGAGGCCGCGCTGGGTGGCTAATGCCGGCCGCCGCGTTTGATGTCCAGCGCTGGACCTCGTCCGAACGGCTCGACGACGTCATGGCGATGGTGCACGTGGCGTTTCGTGAATTCACGCCGCCTTCCGGCGTCCTCGGGGAAACCGTCGCCGACCTCGCCCTGCGCCAGCGCGAGGGGTTCGTGCTGGTGGTGCAGGACCACGGTGCCTTCATCGGCAGCCTGTTCTGCATGCGCAAGGATGACGCGCTTTATCTGACCCGGATGGCGACCTTGCCGGCCTGGCGGCGGCGCGGCGTCGGCCGCGCGCTGATGGCGGCGGCGGAGGAGGAAGCGCGCCGCGCCGGACTTGCCAAACTGCTGCTGCGGGTGCGGCAGAACCTGCCCGCCAATCAGGCCTATTTCGCCAAACTCGGCTTTACCGTAACCGGAGAAGGGCAAGATCCCGGCCGGCCGGCTTATACCGTGATGGAGCGGGCGGTGCTAAAACCTGTTCCCTGAGGGGAAGCCGGGATGGACGAGGTAGTTGCCCAACGCGAGCCATTGCGCCGGCGTGTCCATGACATCCTCGAGCGCGGGCTGGTCGGCAACTCGATCGGCACCCACGTCAACCGGACGCTGGTCGCGCTGATCCTCATCAATCTGGTGGCGGTGGCGCTCGAATCCGTGCCGGCCTACGAGACCCGGTACCGGATGTGGTTCATGCTGGTCGAGGAGGTCTCGCTCGCCGCCTTCACCCTCGAATATTTCCTGCGGCTGTGGACTGCGGTCGAACACGGCCCCTACCGGCATCTCTCGCCGCTGCGGGCGCGGCTGGCTTATGCGCTCAGCGCCGAAGGCATCGTCGATTTTATCGCGGTGGCGCCGTTCTGGTTCGCGGCGATCCTGCCGGACAGCCTGCGCGTCCTGCTGGTGTTCCGCTTCGTGCGCTTCCTCAAGATCACACGCTACTCTCCGGCGATGCGCTCGCTGCTCGAAGTGCTGTACCGCGAGCGCCGCGCGCTGATCGGCTGCCTTTACGTTCTGCTCGGCATGGCGCTGGTTTCGGCGACGCTGATGTATCTGGCTGAACGCCACATCCAGCCCGACAAGCTCGGCACTATTCCGGACGCGCTGTGGTGGGCGATCGTGACGCTCGGCACCATCGGCTACGGCGACGTGGTGCCGCTCACCGCGTTCGGCAAATTGATCGCGACGGCGTCGATCTTCCTCGGCATCGTCATCTTCGCGCTGCCGGTCGGCATTATCGCCACCGCCTTCGCCGAGCAAATTCACCGCCGCGATTTCATCGTGACGTGGGGCATGATCGCGCGGGTGCCGCTATTCGCCGAGCTCGGCGCCGCCGAGATCGCCGATATCATGCAGTTGTTGCGCGCGCGCGTCGCCGAGGAAGGGCAGGTCGTGGTGCGCAAAGGCGACGCCGCGGATTCGATGTATTTCGTCGCCGACGGCGAGGTCGAGGTCGAGTTGCCCGACCAGAAAGTGCGGCTCGGGGTCGGCCAGTTTTTCGGCGAAGTGGCGGTGCTGCGCGGCGGCCGGCGCTCGGCGACCGTCACCGCGTTGACCCATACCAGCCTGCTGGTGCTCGACGCCCATGACCTTCATGCGCTGATGCAGCGCGATCCGCGCGTCGCCAAGAGCATCGATGATGTGGTGGCGAAACGCGCGGGCGCAGCGACGGCCGCGGTAAAAAACGAAGATCTCGCCGGCTAGGGTCAGCCGGCCGTCAGCAACATCGCGGCCATTACCACCATGACGGCGTCCTCCGTCAGCGTCACCGTCGACAGCGGCACCGACAGGATATTGCCCATGCACGGGCAGGCGATATCGAGGCCGCGGCGCAGCGCGAGCCCTACGCCGACGGCGCCGAACGTGAAGACCACGATGGTGATGATGTAGGTCGCTTGCGGCCAGGCGAAGGCGAGATAGGCAAGGCCGAGCCCGAGCTCGATGAACGGATAGATGTAGCCCCAGGCGCTGTTTTGCCTGGCGATCAGGTCGTACATCGCAAAGCCGTTGCGGAAGCCCTTGAGGTCGAACAGCTTGAGAAGGGCGAAAAAGATCAGGAACACGCCCATATAGGCGTGCATCAGCGTGCGCATCGAGCGGTCATCGAAGCCGGCGCCGATCGCGAGTGCGCCGAGCCCAGAGACGGTAACGAGCGCCGCCAGCGGCCAGTATTCGGCTAGTGACCGGCCGCGATCGGCCTGGCGAACGTGAACACCGGACTGCGCCATCGAAACCTCCGAGGTTGCCCCGTCAAGATAGGGCGCGGATCGGCCGTTCGCTACGCCGCCATCGCCTTTTTCAGGTTGTCGTCGACTTTGTCGAGGAAGCCGGTGGTGGTGAGCCACTTTTGGTCTGGCCCGATCAATAGCGCCAGATCCTTGGTCATGAAGCCGGCCTCGACGGTATCGACGCAGACTTTCTCCAGCGTGGTGGAGAATTTCGCCAGCGCCGGATTGTTGTCGAGCTTGGCGCGATGGGCGAGGCCGCGCGTCCAGGCGAAGATCGAGGCGATCGAATTGGTCGAGGTCTGCTCGCCCTTCTGATGCTGGCGGTAATGCCGGGTCACGGTGCCGTGTGCGGCTTCGGCCTCCACCACCTTGCCGTCCGGGGTGAGCAGCACCGAGGTCATCAGGCCCAGTGAGCCGAAGCCTTGCGCCACGGTGTCGGACTGCACGTCGCCGTCATAGTTCTTGCAAGCCCAGACATAACCGCCCGACCACTTGAGCGCGGCGGCCACCATGTCGTCGATCAGCCGGTGCTCGTAGGTGATCTTCTTCTCGTCGAACTTCGACTTGAATTCCTTGTCGAACACCTCCTGGAACAGTTCCATGAAGCGGCCGTCATATTGCTTGAGGATGGTGTTCTTGGTGGAGAGGTAGAGCGAATAGCCGCGGCCGAGTGCGTAATTCATCGAGGCCCGCGCGAAATCGCGGATCGAGCCGTCGAGGTTATACATCGCCATCGCGACGCCGCTCTCCGGCGCCTTGAAGACTTCCTTCTCGATCACCTTGCCGTCGTCGCCGGTGAACTTGATCGAGAGGGTGCCCTTGGTCGGGAACTTGAAATCGGTGGCGCGGTACTGATCGCCATACGCGTGACGGCCGATGATGATCGGCTTGGTCCAGCCGGGCACCAGGCGCGGCACGTTCTTGCAGATGATCGGCTCGCGGAAGATCGTGCCGCCGAGGATGTTACGGATGGTGCCGTTCGGCGAGCGCCACATCTCCTTGAGCTTGAATTCCTTCACGCGGCCTTCGTCCGGTGTGATGGTGGCGCACTTGACAGCGACGCCGACCTCGCGGGTCTTGTTGGCGGCGTCGATGGTGATCTGGTCGTTGGTCTTGTCGCGCGCTTCGACGCCGAGATCGTAATAGAGCAGGTTCACGTCGAGGTACGGGTGGATCAGCTTGTCCTTGATAAGCTGCCAGATGATGCGGGTCATCTCGTCGCCGTCCATTTCGACGACCGGATTGGCCACCTTGATTTTCGCCATTGAACAAGCCTTTTTCGGGAGGTTTTCGCGCGCGCGGGATGCCCAGCGCGCTGGGCTATAGCATCGGAAAAGCGCCCGCGGAAGCGCATTGGCCGCCTTACTCCCCGGCGCTATACCCCCGAAATGGCTGGCTCAGGCACCGATAAAACCAAGCGCTGGATCGAGACGCCGGGACCGGTAGTCGTGCTGGTCGAGCCGCAGCTCGGCGAGAATATCGGCGCGGCGGCACGCGCGATGGCGAATTTCGGACTGGCGCGGCTGCGTCTCGTCAAGCCGCGGCAAGGCTGGCCGAACGAGAAGGCGCAGGTGATGGCGGCGGGCGCCGACCGCGTGCTCGACAACGCCGTGCTGTTTGCGACTTTCGATGAGGCCATTGCCGATTGTAATTTCGTGGTGGCCTGCACCGCCCGCTCGCACGATCAGGCCAAGCCGGTGATCGGCGCAGGAGAGGCGGCGGCGCTGATCGCGCCTAAAGTGGCGGCGGGCGAGACGGTCGCTTTGGTGTTCGGCCGTGAACGCAACGGACTGGAAAGCAGTGAAGTCGGCCGCGCCGACGTCGTGCTGACGCTGCCGGTCAATCCGAGCTTCGCCTCCTTGAATCTGGCCCAGGCGGTAGCGGTGACGGCTTACGAATGGTTCAAGCATGCCAGCGGCGATGCCTTGCCGTTCGCGGCGCCCTCGAAATCGCCGCCGGCGCCCAAGCAGCAGCTCAGCGCATTTTTCGCCGATCTCGAAGGCGAGCTCGACCGCATCGAATTTTTCCGCCCGCACGAAAAGCGCGGCATCATGAGCATCAACCTGCGCAATATCTTCACCCGCATCGCGCCGACCGAGCAGGATATTCGCACGCTACACGGCGTCCTGATGGCGCTAGCGCATGGCCGCAAGGGTCCGGCGCGCGGCGGCATCCTCAATGGGCCGGAGTCGGAAATGTTGCGCGCGCTGCTGGCAGAGAAGGGTGGCACGCTGGCCAACGATCAGACGCCGGTGCGCGGCCTGTCGAAGCTGCTGCGGCGCAATCCGACCGAGGCCGAGCGCGCGCTATGGCAGGCACTTGTCAACGACCGGCGCTTTGCGGGCCTCGGCTTCAAGCGGCAAACCCCGGTCGGTCCGCACATCGCCGATTTCGTGTCATTTCCGCTCAAATGCGTGATCGACCTCCAGCCGGCCGGAGAAAACGGCGCGGCGGCGCAAACGCGCGCGCAGAAGCGCGAATGGCTCAAGGAACATAACTATAAGGTGATTGCGGTCGATGCCGGCGAGGTGGAGGCGGACGTGACAAGGGCGCTCGAGCAGCTTGCGGGCGCTATCCCTTCAGCACCTTGATGCTGGCGGCGATACCCGCGCGGAGAAAACCCAGATCGCTCGCCACCGCGAGATACCGGAATCCGCGTTTGGCGGTCGCCACCGCGCGCTCGGCACTGACGCAATAAAGTCCGGCCAGCTTGTTGGCCTTTTTCGCCGCGGCCAGCACCTTGTCGAGCGCGGCCTCGACCGTCTTCGAATGCGGATCGAGCTCGGTGCCTTTCGACAGCGTGATCGACAGGTCGGAAGGCCCAACGAACAGCACGTCGATGCCCGGCACCGCGGCGATGGCGTCCACGTTGTCCATGGCTTCCTGGGTCTCGATCATGGCGAGCGTCACGATGTTGTCGTTGGCCTCGCGCAGATAGGACTTCGGATCGGCGATACCCGCCACCATCATCGCGCGATTGGGACCCCACGAGCGCTCGCCGACCGGGGGAAATTTCGCGGCCCCGACGAAACGCTTGGCATCGGCGACGTTGTTGATCATCGGCGCAATCACGCCTTCCGCACCCCAGTCGAGCGCGCGCGAGGCGCCACCGAAATCTTCTAGCGGAATGCGCACGATCGGCGAAGCGCCGGCCTGACGGATCACGTTGACCGCGGCGAGCGTCGCCGCGTGGTCCCACATGCCGTGCTGCTGATCGATCGCGACGGTGTTGAAGCCTTCGCGCGCCACCACCTCGACGAGGAGCGGCGAGGCGAGCCCGCACCAGCCGCTATAGACCGTTTCGCCGGCGCGCAGCCGTGCCGCGAGCGAGAAGCCCTGAAGTGCCATAATGATGCCTATTTGCCCGCCTGGATTTGTGCGACAGCCTGGGACAGCATTTCGTTCATCGTGCGGGCGATCTCTTGGTCGGTGACGGCCAGCTTTTTCTCGTCGAAATCCTTGCGCAACTTGCGCACGACGTCGGCGTCGCCGGCTTCCTCAAGGTCGGCGATTACCACCGCCTTGGCATAGGCGTCGGCGTCCGGTCCGCTCAGCCCGAGTTTGCCGGCCGCCCACAGGCCGAGCAACTTGTTGCGCCGGGCCATCGCCTTGAAGCGCAGTTCCTCATCATGTGCGAACTTCTTCTCGAAGCCTTCTTCGCGCTTGTCGAAACTCGTCATGTCGTCACCTTGTCACGCTGCATGCAAATGGGCGTAAAACACCGTTTGCACGCCACTAATCAATGCCGCCTTGCATATCGTCCATATAGCGTCAAGGCAACCTGTGCGCGTTTGACGTGCCAAAAGTGGAGTGGACAACGTCGGGTCTCATCGATTGTGCCGCCTGAAGTGATCGGCTAGCTTGGCTATCGTAGCCGGACGCACTGTAATTGGCTGAAGCGATCCGGTTCCGCCGCCGCGGACCTTATGACGTCACTCAATACAGGAGCCACGGCAATCCGATGGACTTTCAAAAACCGCGGTACACCCCGATGAGCCGCCGTCGCCGCATTTATGAAGGCAAGGCGAAAATCCTCTACGAAGGCCCCGAGCCCGGGACCTTGATCCAGCATTTCAAGGACGACGCCACCGCTTTCAACACCAAGAAGCATGAGGTGATTGAAGGCAAGGGCGTCCTCAACAACCGCATCTCGGAATATATCTTCCAGCATTTGAACGATATCGGAGTGCCGACACACTTCATCCGCCGGCTCAACATGCGCGAGCAGTTGATCCGCGAGGTCGAGATCATTCCGCTCGAGGTCGTGGTGCGAAATGTCGCAGCCGGTTCGCTGGCGACGCGGCTCGGCATCGAGGAAGGCACCCAACTGCCGCGCTCGATCATCGAGTTCTATTACAAGAACGACCAGCTCAATCACCCGATGGTGTCGGAAGAGCACATCACCGCGTTCGGCTGGGCGTCGCCGCAAGAGATCGACGACATCATGGCGCTCGCCATCCGCGTCAACGATTTCCTGTCCGGCGTTTTTCTCGGAGTCGGCATCCGCCTGGTCGACTTCAAGATGGAAGCCGGCCGGTTGTGGGAAAACGACGTGATGCGCATCGTGGTGGCCGACGAGATTTCACCGGACAGTTGCCGGCTGTGGGACATCAAGTCGAACGAGAAGCTCGACAAGGATCGCTTCCGCCGCGACCTCGGCGGGCTGCTCGAGGCCTATACCGAAGTCGCCAAGCGTCTCGGCATCATGAACGAGGGTGAACCCCCGCGCGGCGCCGGCCCGGTGCTGGTCAAAGGTTAGAGGTTTGTCCCGGACAAGGCGCGCGTGAGCGCGCTGCGTTCCGGGACCGTCAAGGCACGTGCTTTAAAGGTCTCGGGTCAGCAGCGCACCGTTTCACGCCGCGCTGCGCCCGGGACATGCAATTTCAGGCGTCTTGCTCAAGTTTAGGCGTGGATAGTGGGCTTATTGTCGCCCCGTTTTCGCAATTCATGGGCTAAATCCTGATTATGAAAGCCCGCGTCACCGTCACCCTCAAAACCGGCATTCTCGATCCGCAGGGCAAGGCGATCGAAGGCGCATTGCGCTCGCTTGGCGTTGGCGGCATTGCCAGCGTGCGGCAGGGCAAGGTGTTCGACATCGAAATCGAGGGCTCGGACCGCGCGCAGGCGGAAGCGGCGCTCAAGCAGGCCGCCGACAAGCTTTTGGCCAACACCGTGATCGAGAATTATCGGGTCGAGGTGCTGGGGTGAAAATTGCGTGATTGCGGAGCGGCGCCTCAAAGACGCAAGATCGTACATGCGCAAGATGGTACTGCGAAGGAAGGATTACATCGTTGCTGCCTGGCTATGCGCGCTCGTTAGTTCTCCGTGTCCGTCCTTCGCGCAGATCGGCAACGACGGGCCACAACCTCACTCTCGCACCGTGCACGTCACCACGCGGGCACCCGAACCTGACAAATGGGATTCGGTCAGTGCACCGAACGGATCGCAGAGAGTATTCAAATGCAAACGGCTCGCCTGTTCCGATCCGGCTGTCGTATCGTTCGTATTCCAGAAGGGATCGTTTACGCCGCCCAATCCGGAAACTCTCGAAAAATTCGCAACCATCGATCTGCCGAAGAGCATCCGCGCGGTCGCGGCGGCGCGCGCCGTCATGACGGGTATCACCGAACGGATCGAACCAATGGCCTCGATGACGACAACGATGAAAAATTTCCCTTCCGTTCTCAACGAAACGAAATTTACCCGGGGCGGAGTATCTTCCATCTTCGTCGAAACCGGCGTTATTTTCGCCGGCCCGGTTATAATTCGCATCGAATCGAAATCACCAAATCGCGATCTGGCGCAAAAGTCGCTCAGCCAGTTCGTCGAAGCCATGCAAATTGTCGAAGGGCCGTCTCTCCCCATGCCACCAGCCACGCGTCCGCCCAAGACACAAAGCCTCTGAGGCGTTAGGAAGCATGAGAGCCGCCGTCGTCGTATTCCCCGGCATCAATCGCGAGCGCGACATGGCGCGCACGCTCAGGCTGGTGTCCGGCAAGGAGCCGGTGATGGTGTGGCACGCCGACACCGCGCTGCCGCCGAAAACCGATCTGGTCGTCATCCCCGGCGGATTTTCCTACGGCGACTACCTGCGTTGCGGCGCCATTGCCGCGCGCGCGCCGATCATGGACGCGGTGCGGGCTTTCGCCGGCAAAGGCGGCTTGGTGCTCGGCGTCTGCAACGGCTTCCAGATTTTGTGCGAGGCGGGGCTTTTGCCGGGCGTGCTGGCGCGTAACGCGGCGCTACGCTTCATCTGCCGCGACGTCTATCTGCGGGTCGAACATTCCGATTCACCATTCACCCGCGGCTATAATGCAGGGCAGGTGATCCGGGTGCCGATCGCGCATGGCGAGGGTAATTACATCGCCGACGCCGAAACCATCACGCGGCTGGAGGGCGAGGGACGCGTGCTCTACCGCTATGCCGCGCCTGACGGTTCAGTGGATCCGAAATGGAATTTCAACGGCGCCACCAATTCCATTGCCGGCATCGTCAATGACACCGGTAATGTGCTGGGCATGATGCCGCACCCGGAAAATCACGTGGAATCGGCGATGGGCGCCACCGACGGCCGCGGCCTGTTCGCGGGGCTGACGGATCATCTGTCGAAGAAGGCAGCCTGAGTGACCGGCGCAGCGACACGCGAAATCACCCCCGAACTGGTTGCCGAGCACGGCCTTAAGCCGGACGAATACCAGCGCACGCTCGACCTGATCGGCCGTGAGCCGACCATGACCGAGCTCGGCATCTTCTCGGCGATGTGGAACGAGCACTGCTCGTATAAATCCTCCAAGGTCCATCTGCGCACGCTGCCGACCAAGGGTCCGCATGTGATCCAGGGCCCCGGCGAGAATGCCGGTGTCATCGACATCGGCGACGGGCTCGCTTGCGTGTTCAAGATGGAGAGCCACAACCATCCGAGTTACATCGAGCCCTATCAGGGCGCAGCAACCGGCGTCGGCGGCATTCTGCGCGACGTCTTCACAATGGGCGCGCGGCCGATCGCTTGCCTCAATGCGTTGAGCTTCGGCGACGTCAAGCACGCCAAGACGCGCCATCTTGTGTCTGGCGTGGTGGCTGGCATCGGCGGCTACGGCAATTCCTTCGGCGTGCCGACAGTCGGCGGCTCGGTGCGTTTTCACTCGCGCTACGACGGCAACTGCCTGGTCAATGCGATGGCGGTCGGGCTCGCCGAGAAAGGACAAGATTTTTTACGCGGCGGCGTCGGGGGTCGGCATGCCGATCGTCTATCTTGGCTCGAAGACCGGCCGCGACGGCATTCACGGCGCCTCAATGGCGTCCGCCGAATTCGGCGAGGATTCCGACGACAAGCGCCCGACCGTGCAGGTCGGCGATCCATTCGCTGAGAAACTGCTGCTCGAAGCCTGCCTCGAGATCATGGCCAAAGGCTGCGTCATCGCCATTCAGGACATGGGCGCTGCGGGGCTGACCTGCTCGGCGGTCGAAATGGGCGCCAAAGGCGATCTCGGCGTCACGCTCGACCTCGACAAGGTGCCGTGCCGCGAGGACGGCATGAGCGCCTACGAGATGATGCTGTCGGAAAGCCAGGAGCGCATGCTCATGGTGCTCAAGCCGGAAAAGGAAAAGGAGGCCGAGGCGATCTTCCGCAAATGGGGACTCGATTTCGCGGTGGTGGGCGAAACCACGCCGACCAAGCGCTTCATCGTGCGCCACGGCGGCGAGGTGATGGCCGATCTGCCGATCAAGGAGCTCGGCGACCAGGCGCCGGAATACAAGCGCGCCTTCGTCACCGGCACCAAGCCGAAGGGCATCGACGCCGAACTGGTCGAGCCACCGGTCGGTATCGCCGACGCGCTGGAGAAGCTGCTCGGCGACGCCGGACCTGTGCTCGAAGCGCTGGGTCTGGGAGCAATACGACCACATCATTCTGGGCAACACGGTGCAGCGGCCGGGCGGCGACGCCGCCGTGGTGCGCGTCGAGGACGGACCGAAGGGCCTGGCGCTGACGACCGACGTGACGCCGCGCTATTGCGAGGCCGATCCGTTCGAGGGCGGCAAGCAGGCGGTCGCCGAATGCTGGCGCAATCTCACCGCGGTCGGCGCGCGCCCGCTCGCGGTCACCGACAATCTCAATTTCGGCAATCCCGAGCGGCCCGAGATCATGGGGCAGTTGGTCGGCTGCATTCGCGGCATCGCGGAAGCCTGCAAGGCGCTCGATTTCCCGGTCGTGTCGGGCAACGTCTCGCTCTACAACGAGACCAACGGCAGCGCGATCCTGCCGACGCCCTCGATCGGCGGCGTCGGCGTGCTCGACGATTTCACCGAAGTCCGCCACGCCTCGCTTTCAAGAGCGAAGGCGACGTCATCTTGCTCGTCGGCGAGACGCAGGGCTGGCTCGGCCAGTCGCTTTATCTGCGCGACATCTGCGGGCGCGAAGAGGGTGCTCCGCCGCCGGTCGACCTGATCGAGGAACGCGAGAACGGCGATTTCGTCCGCGGCCGCATTCTCGACGGCTCGGCAACGCGCGGTGCACGACATGTCGGACGGCGGGCTTGTTGGTGGCGCTGGCCGAGATGGCGATGGCGGCGCGGCATCGGCGCCACGCTCGACGCCGCCGCCCGACGACATTCCCGCGCACGCCTTCTGGTTCGGCGAGGACCAGGCGCGCTATGTCGTGACGGTGCCGGCGCCGCAGGTCGAGCGGTGCTGGCGCGGGCGCACGGCGCCGGCATTCTGGTGGCCCGGCTCGGCGTGACCGGCGGCGACGCATTGACGCTTGCCGGCGAGCGCCCCATCTCGTCGACGAAGTTGCGCGAAGCGTTCGAAGGCTGGCTGCCGGCCTATATGGCCGGAGAAATGCCGCTGACGCGTGAGTACGACGGAGTTCAGATGGCGATGGATGCGGGCGAGATCGAGCGGCTGATCAAGGCCGGCATCCCTGACGCCACGGTGACCATTCGCGATCTGGCCGGCGACGGCGACCACTACGCGGCGACCGTGATTGCGGCCTCGTTCAAGGGCAAGTCGCGCGTGCAGCAGCACCAGCTCGTCTACAATGCGCTGCAAGGGCCAGATGGGCGGCGTGCTGCACGCGCTGGCGCTGCAGACCGGCACGCCGGACTAGCGCATGGCCGATACAGTCAAGATTTTTTCGCCCCCGGGCGCCTTCACGCCGACCGGTACCTGGAGCCTGGGCGCGCGCGCCGGCGATTTCGTGTTCGTCGCCGGCATGCGCGGCATCGATCCGGCCACCAACAAGATGGTCGAGGGCGAGGAGGCGCGCATCCGCCAGGCCTTCGAACATGGCGCAGATCGCCGCTCGGAAGGCGCCAAGCTGAAGGATTGCGTGCGGCTCACCGTATTCGTCACCGATATGGCGCCGCATCGCCGATCGCCAACAAGGTGCAGGAGGAACTGTGGGCTGGCGGGCCCTATCCGCCGCGCACGATCGTCGAGTTCAAGGCGCTCACCCAGGGCGATTTTTTCGAGGTGGAAGGCACATTTTACGCGCCCGTTAAGCGATAGGTGCAAATTTAACGGCAGATATGCGCCGCCGCTATTGGGGTGACGCCGCCAGTTGCGCTACATATATGAAAATCGGGAATGGGCGGCAGCGAGCCACGCGCCAGAACAGGATCGGACCCATGAGCATCGAGCAATTCATCGACAACGAAGTGAAGGCAACGACGTCGTGCTGTTCATGAAGGGCACGCCGCAGTTTCCGCAGTGCGGATTTTCCGGCCAGGTCGTGCAGATCCTCGACCATCTCGGCGTCGCCTATAAGGGCCTCAACGTTCTGGAATCGCCGGAGCTGCGCGACGGCATCAAGGAATATTCGAACTGGCCGACCATTCCGCAGCTTTACGTCAAGGGCGAGTTCGTCGGCGGCTGCGACATCGTGCGCGAGATGTTCCAGGCCGGCGAGTTGCAACAGACGCTGAAGGAAAGGGCGTCGCCAGCCGCGCCGACCGCCTGATCACGCACTCAGCGATGAATTGCACGGGCGCGGCTTAAGCTGCGCCCGTTTGCATTGGGGCTGACGCGCTATCGCGCGGTTCGGGTCCTGGCATCCGCTTGCATCACCAGGTAGATGATGGCGAGGATGATCACGACGCCGATCAAGCCGGAACTTGCTGCCGTCGCGAACTTGGTCACATTATCCGCGACCGAGGTGACGTAGGTGCCGGCGCCTGCGCCGAGCAGCAGATGGATCAGGATGAGCGCGAGGACGACGAGGAAGGCGAGCTCGACGAAGGCCCACAACGCCCGCCTTGCTTGGCCGACGAATTTCCACATGGCGACGATCCCTCGCGGCGCAACCTTCTGCGGATCGCTGGCGCTACTTCTGCGACCACGGGAAAGTGGTGGGGAGCGTCGCCCCCCACCGGTGTTCGTCTCGCATCGCTGGATCCGGCCGAGGGTCGAACGCTTTGCGTCAGGCCATCTTCCGGTGCGAGAACAGCCAGAGGACAAGGCCGAGCGTGATCAGGCCGACGAGCCCGTTCGAGCCCATGTCCTTGACCCAGGCCATGATGTTTGCGGTCACGCTGCCGAAGAACGGCATGTTGCGATCCGACCAGCAGGGACAGCACGATGGCCAGCGCCAACAGCATCAGCCCCAGCTCCGTCAACGCACCAACCCAGTCCTTGATGGTATCGATGCCTTTCATTGCGGATGCTCCCTAGAGAGGCCTCCTGATTCGGGAAGCCACATCATGGATAGCGCGAAAGTGTCACTAAATGTAGTTGACCGGTGGCTGCGCGCCCAAGATGTTGTGCTGCTCTGCACAATCCGTTTGATCCCGCTCAGCTTTCACCGGTCCAGTCGAAACGCGGCTGAAGAAGTTAAACGGCGTGGCGGTAGCACCGCGAACGAACGTTAGCGCGAATAGTATTCGACCACCAGATGCGGCTCCATCTGAACCGCGTAGGGCACGTCGCTGATCACCGGGATGCGCGTGAACTTGGCGGTCATCTTGCCGCCGTCGACCTCGATGTAGTCCGGCACGTCGCGCTCGGCAGAGCCTGCGCTTCGAGCACCAGCGCCATCTGCTGCGACTTTTCCTTGACCTCAACGACATCGCCGACCTTGACGCGATAGCTCGAGATGTTGACGCGGCGGCCGTTCACCTTGACGTGGCCGTGGTTGATGAACTGGCGCGCGGCGAACACGGTCGGCACGAACTTGGCGCGGAAGATCATGGCGTCGAGCCGGCGCTCCAGCAGGCCGATCATGTGGGCGCCGCTGTCGCCTTTCATGCGGATCGCTTCGTATAGATGCCGCGGAATTGCTTCTCGGAAATGTTGCCGTAATAGCCGCGCAGTTTCTGCTTGGCCTTGAGCTGCACGCCGTAGTCGGAGAGCTTGCTCTTGCGGCGCTGGCCGTGCTGGCCGGGGCCGTATTCGCGCTTGTTGACGGGGCTCTTCGGGCGGCCCCAGATATTCTCGCCCATGCGGCGGTCGAGCTTGTACTTGGCTTCATGGCGCTTGGTCATCGCGTCCTCGTTTTTGATCGATGTTATGAGGAACCGCGCCCTCCTCTGTCCCGGTCGCCGGGACCGACAGGCGTAACCTCGAAAGCGCAAGGTCTTGCCGCGGGTGCGAAACACCCCTGCGGTCATGAAGGCCGTGGGGCGCGCGGGTTTTAGGGGGATCGGCCGGGGGTGTCAAATCGCCGTAGCGCGCCAAGCGCGCCGTGGATCAGGCTTTGTCGCGAAATCCGAACGCTGACAGAGTTTTCGCCAGTGCTGGGGAAGGAGGTCGGCCCGATGTGAAAATCATTTGCGCCGGTGTGTCCTGTTGCCCCGCTATTGGGGCCGATCAGTTCGACCAGGCGCCGGGCAATGGCGGGTGCCGGGTCGATCCAGTCGACCGGCCACGGCGCCAAGGCCCGAAGCCGCGGCAGCAGCAGCGGGTAATGCGTGCAGGCCAGCACCACGGTGTCGGTGCGCCTGTTATCGGCGTCGATGAAACAAGGCGCGATCTCGGCGGCGATCGCGTTGTCCGGCGCGGGCATGCCGTTGAGCTCGGCTTCCGCGTAGCCCGCGAGCTGAGTCGCACCGATCAGCTTGACATCGCAGCCATAGCCGAACTCGCGGATCAGCGCGCGGGTATATTCGCGGCTGACCGTCGCTTGCGTGCCGAGCACCGAGACGTGCTTGGATCTTCGATTGCGCGCAGGCTGGTTTGATCGCCGGCACGGTGCCGATGAACGGCACCTTGAATTTTTCTCGCAATGGTGCAAGCGCCAAGGTCGATGCCGTGTTGCAGGCGATAATGACGATGTCTGGATTATGTGCTGCGATGGCGTCGCCGATCACCTTGACGATGCGCGCCACCAGCTGAACTTCCGGGATGTCACCATAGGGAAAGCGCGCGTCGTCGGCGAGATAGACGTAGCGCGCGTCGGGGCGCGCCCTCACGACCTCGCGGAACACGGTGAGGCCGCCGAGGCCGGAATCCAGCAGCAGGACGGTCGGGAGATTCGTCATGTGGCGAGATAAGCCACGCTCACGGCTTAGTGACAATGGGTCGCAGCAGGAAATGCCGGCTTCGTCCGTTGATTTGATGAAAGCGGGGCGCGCTTTTAGTTCAGAGGACGGAACATGTCTTTCAAGACGGTAATGTTGGCGGGCGCGTTATTGCTGACGGGCGCCGGCGCCGCGAGCGCCGCCGCGGTCACCAACGATCTCAATGTCCGCAGCGGGCCGGGCACCGGATATGGTGTGGTCATGACGTTGCCGGCCGGCGCGGAAGTCGGCGTGATCGGATGCAACGGCGGGTGGTGCCGCGTGTCGTTCGGAAGCGGCGAGGGCTTCGTCAGCGCCAGCTATCTCGCCGGCGATGGCGGGCCGGTCTATGCCGCGTCGCCTCCCGTGTATGTCGGCCCAACGATCGGTTTGGGGTTCGGCTTTGGCGGTGGTTGGCATCACGGCTGGCGCGGCCACCACGGCTGGCATGGTGGCGGCTGGCACGGCCATCATCACTAAGCCATCCGGATGAAACAAAACGGCCGCGGATCTCGCGGCCGTTTTTTATGGACTGATCAGCCGAACACCCGCTTGAACACGGTGTCGACGTGCTTGAGGTGATAGCCGAGATCGAAATTGGCCTCGATCTCCTTGGCGCTGAGCGCCTTGGAAACATCCGGGTCGGCTTTGAGCAGCGCCAGGAAATCGTGCTCGCCGCGACCACACCTTCATGGCGTTGCGTTGCACCAGCCGATAGGCGTCCTCGCGCGGCACGCCCTTTTGCGTCAGCGCGATCAAGCACGCGCTGCGAATGGATCAGCCCGCCGAGCTTGTCGAGGTTCTTCTGCATGTTGTCGGGATAGACGACCAGCTTGTCGATGACGCCCGTCATGCGGGAGAGCGCGAAATCGAGCGTCACGGTGGCGTCCGGCCCGATCATGCGCTCGACCGAAGAGTGCGAGATGTCGCGCTCGTGCCACAGCGCGACATTTTCCATCGCCGGCAGCGCATAGCCGCGCACCATGCGCGCCAGCCCGGTGATGTTCTCCGACAGCACCGGATTGCGCTTGTGCGGCATCGCCGAGGAGCCCTTCTGCTTCTCCGAGAAGAACTCCTCGGCCTCCAGCACTTCGGTGCGTTGCAGATGGCGGATCTCGATGGCGAGCCGCTCGATCGAGGAGGCGATCACGCCGAGCGTGGCGAAGATACATCGCGTGGCGGTCGCGCGGGATGATCTGGGTCGAGACCGGCTCGACGGCAAGGCCCATCGCCTTGGCGACATGGGCTTCGACGCGCGGATCGACCTGGGCGAAGGTGCCGACCGCGCCGGAAATCGCGCAGGTCGCGACTTCCTTGCGCGCGCTCGTCAGCCGTGCCTTGGCGCGGTCGAATTCGGCATAGGCATAGGCCAGCTTGAGGCCGAACGTGGTCGGCTCGGCATGGATGCCGTGCGAGCGGCCGATGGTCGGCGTCATCTTGTGCTCGAAGGCGCGGCGCTTGAGCGCTGCGAGCAGCGCGTCGAGGTCGTTGAGCAGGATATCGGCGGCGCGCACGAGCTGCACGTTGAAGCAGGTGTCGAGCACGTCGGACGAGGTCATGCCGGAATGCATGAAGCGCGCTTCCGGGCCGACGATCTCGGAGACGTGGGTGAGGAAGGCGATGACGTCGTGCTTGACCTCGGCCTCGATGGCGTCGATGCGCGCGACGTCGAATTTCGCGGCCTTGCCCTTTTCCCAGATTTTCTTGGCGGCTTCTTTCGGGATCACGCCAAGCTCGGCCATCGCGTCGGCCGCGTGCGCCTCGATCTCGAACCAGATGCGGAAGTGCGTATCCGGCGACCAGATCGCCGTCATTTCGGGCCGGGAGTAGCGGGGGATCGTCACGCGGCTTCCCCGCGCGCCATGGCGCCGGCCTGCCGGATAGCCGCGATATTGGCTTTGTAATTGCCGCCCTTGAACACCGCGGAGCCGGCGACCAGTACGTTGGCGCCGGCGCGCACCACCTCGGCGGCATTGTCGGCGGTGATGCCGCCGTCGACTTCGATGTCGATCGGCCGCGCGCCGACCAGCGTACGCACCTCGCGCATCTTGTCGATTGCGCCGGGGATGAATGTCTGGCCGCCGAAGCCGGGATTGACCGACATGATCAGGATCAGATCGACCATGTCGATGACGTGCTCGATGCTTGAGACTGGCGTGGCCGGATTCATCGTGACGCCGGCCTTCTTGCCGAGCGCGCGGATCGCCTGCAGCGAGCGGTGCACGTGCGGGCCGCTCTCGACATGCACGGTGATGATGTCGGAGCCGGCCTTGGCGAAGGCTTCGAGATAGGGGTCGCACGGCGCGATCATCAGATGGACGTCGAATGTCTTCTTGCTGATCGGGCGCAGCGCCTTCACGACGTCTGGGCCAATGGTGATATTGGGCACGAAATGCCCATCCATCACGTCGACATGGATCCAGTCGGCGCCGGCGGCTTCGATTGCGCGGATTTCATCGCCGAGCTTGGAGAAGTCGGACGCGAGGATCGACGGCGCAATCAGCAGCGGGCGCATCAGGCCTCCAGATGCCGTTCGCGTAACATGGCCCGCCCCGGCGGGCAATGTTGCCGCGCGGATAGGGCGGCGCTGTTAACGCTTTTTCTCGATGCGCTTCGCCAGCGGCTTGAGCAGCACGGGCAACAAATAGATTGGAAACTGCGCGAGGCCGAAATAAAGCCAGGCGAGGTCCGGAACGGCGAAGCCGGTCGCCGCCAGCATCACGCCGATGTTGCGGTTGCCGGCGAGAATGCCGATGGCGAAGGCGCGCTCGCGTCCTGCCGCCAGGAACGCCAGCGTGGTAACCGCGATGGTGCCGAGCGCCAGCGCGAAGGTGAGCGCGGTCAGGCCGGCGACCAGCATCGGGTCGGCCAGCGTGTGCGCGATGACGCCGTCCATCGCCGCCGCGGCAAAAATGAACATGCCGGCGACGCTGAGGCCATCAATGCCGTCGCGCTGCGCGTCGAGCCGGTCATTGCCGGCAGCGTAGCGTATCGCCGCAGCGACCGCGGCTGAGCCGACGATCAGCGCGAACAATTTGCCGCCCAGCTCAAGCGGCGCGATCAGCGAATTGCCGAGGAAGAAATGGCCGAACAACGCTGCCGTAAATGGCGTGATGGCTGTGCAGAGCACGAGCGCGGCGAGGGTGAGCGCGACATCGAGGCCGATCAGCGCGGCGAGCGCCGGCGACGACATCAAGGACGGCGCGCAGACTTGCAGGATCAGAATGAAATAGAGGTCCGGCATCGAGCCATTGAGTTCCACGAACCGAAACAGGCTCGCCAGCACCACCGGAATGATCAGCATGACCCAGCCGGCGGCGGCGACCACTAGGGTCGGCTTTCGCGCCAGGTCGCTCAGCGCCGAGGGGCGTACGCGCAGGAACGCCAGGAGCAGCAGCACGAAAATCGTCTCTGTCAAGATCGGCCGGAATGCGGCGGCGAGCGGCGGTATCGCCAAGCCGGCGAAGATAGACAGCGCCACCGCAATGGTGCCGTGGCGTCCGATAAAGGCGAGCGCAGCCGCGAAACCCTTCAGCACCATCATCCATGCAACTCCGGCCCGCGCAGTTAGGGATAGCGTGCGTGCACCCGACGTTCCATTATACGGCGGTTGGAAACAAGGAGAGGGTTCGATGGCGCGAACGGATGTCGTGGTTCTCGGCGCCGGCATTGTCGGCACCTCGATCGCGCTGCACCTCGTCAAGCGCGGCCTGTCGGTGGCGCTGGTGGATAAAGGCGCTCCGGGCGAAGAGACCTCGTACGGCAATGCCGGCGTGCTGGAAGGCAATACCCTGTTGCCGCATCCGTTTCCAAGCGGCGTCATTCCGTTTCTGGAAGTGGTCTTCAAGCAGACCGCCGCGGTCAACTATCACCTGGGTGATCTGCCGAAGACGCTGCCCTGGATTCTCGATTACCGGCGCAACTCCACGTTCGAGAAGCGCAAGGAATTCGCCGCCGCCATGCGGCCGATGTTCGCGCGCGCGGTCGCCGAGCACGAAGCGCTGATGGCGGAGGCCGGCGCTACGAAATATCTGCGCAAGGATGGCTGGCTCAAGGTTTACCGCACGCGGAAGGCGTTCGAGGGCATTCAGCGGGAGCTCGACCTGGCGACGCAATACGGGCTTGCGTTCAACGCGCTCGACACCGAACAGACGCGGGCGCTCGAGCCATCGCTTGAACCAGTGTTCGAGCGCGCCGTGCATTGGCCGAGCGCGGCGACGGTGAGCAATCCGCTTGCCGTCACGCGTGCCTATGCCGCGCGCTATTCGGCGCTGGGTGGCGTCATTCTCAAAGGCGACGCCTTGTCACTGCATCGTTCAGGCTCGAACTGGCGGGTCGACACCGATGAGGGCTCGCTCGACGCCGAGCAGGCGGTAGTCGCGCTCGGGCCGTGGGAGCCGGACTTATTGGCGCGTTTCGGCATCGACCTGCCGCTCGGCATCAAACGGGGCTATCACCGCCACTTCACCCCGCAAGGCAATACCGGTTTGACGCGCCCGGTGGTCGACACCGAGAACGGTTATTGCCTAGCGCCGATGGAGCAGGGCATCCGGCTCACGACCGGCGCGGAATTCGCCGACCGCGACGCCGAGCCGACGCCGGTGCAATTCGACCGGCTGATGCCGGCGGCGCGCGAGCTCATTCCGCTGGGGCCGCAGGTCAACGAGAAGACCTGGCTTGGCCGCCGGCCCTGTTTTGCGGATTCCCGGCCGGTGATCGACCGCGCGCCCGGTCAGAACGGATTATGGCTGGCGTTTGGGCACTCGCATTGGGGATTGACGCTCGGACCGGCGACCGGACGGCTGCTCGGCGAAATGATCACCGGGGCCACGCCGTTCTGCGATCCCAAACCCTACAGCGCCTTGCGCTTCAACTGAGCGTTGCGCGGCGTCACGTCCTTGAACGGGAATTTGTCACGGATGTGCGCGTTGAAATATGCGCCCTTCGAAAACGCCGTCTTCAGCGCCGCATGGGTGTCGGCCGGCACCGCGTAATACTCGTAGACGCGGCCGGTCGTGAAGGTGATCGTCAGCCGCGCGTGGTCGGCGTTGTATCGGAAGTCGGCGATGACGCTCGAAGGCATGCCTACTAACGTCCCAGCAAAGTCCCGGTTCAACCGTGGCGGTCGCGCCAGGCCGGCAAGGCGCCGGCGAATGGCAGCGCCTTCGCCTCGTAAACGCCTCGTGCGATGGCGCGGGCCATCACGTTGGCGGCGTGCATGCCAAGCTCGGCGAGCCCGTAAACTGGGTCAGCGAGCTCGTGCCTGCCTGTAGCGGCGGAGAACACGACGTCGCCGTCGAGCGGCGTGTGTACGGGATAGATCGCCCGGGCGAGGCCGTCCTGCGCCATGACGGCAAGCCGGTGGCACTGCGCTTTGCTCAACCGGGCATCCGTTGCGACGACGGTGATCGTGGTGTTTTGCAGCGGACCGCCTTTGGCGCGTAGCGCGAGATCTGACTCGGAAGGAAGCTCTGCCGCTCCGCGTCCACCAAATTCGCGATTTTTTTCGAACGGCGCGGCCCAGAAATGCGGACCGTCGCCGACCGTGACGCTGCCGACCGCATTGACGATGGCGAGCGCGCCGATGGTGATGCCGTCTTTGGTTTGCATCGACGCCGAGCCGACGCCGCCCTTGAAATTTGCCGTGGTTGCGCCCAGCCCCGCTCCGGCGCTGCCCAGTACGAAATCCGCGCCGGCGTTTTTGGCGGCTTGGTATCCAAGTTCGCGATAGGGCGGGTAGCGCCCCCAATTCTTGTCGCCGCCGTTGAGCAGGTCGAAAACGATGGCGCCCGGCACAATCGGCACAACCGCGTCACGGACACGGAAGCCGCGACCGATCTCGCGCAGGTAGGCCTGCACGCCGGACGCCGCATCAAGTCCGAAGGCAGAGCCGCCCGACAGGCAGATCGCGTCGACGCCTTCGACGGTCTGCGCCGGATCGAGCAGCGCCGTCTCCCGGGTGCCGGGGCCGCCGCCGCGAACATCGACGCTGCCGGCGACCGCCTGGTCGAACACAATGACGGTGGCGCCGGAGGCGAGCTTGTCTTCGTGCGCCTGGCCGACCCGAACGCCGGCGACATCGGTGATGAGATTTCGCAATGCCATACGGCACAGCCTATCACGTTCGATCACGTTCCGGCGAAACGGGGAGGAGGCGCTTGCATCGCCGCGCCCGGCGTCGCATCAAGGCGGCCGTAAACCGAACTCATCATGACGCCTGACGTATCGATCGTCGCAGCGCTGCTCGCCGGGCTGGTGAGTTTTCTGTCGCCCTGCGTGCTGCCGCTGGTGCCGCCTTATCTCGTCTATCTCGCCGGCACGTCGCTTGAGCGCTTCGCCGACAAGGAGCCGGAGCCGCTGGTCTGGCGCAATACGGTAATCGCGGCGGCACTGTTCGTGCTCGGCTTCTCGACGGTGTTCGTCGCGCTTGGCGCCAGCGCCAGCGCTGTCGGCTCACTCATTCGCATTTACTCGGCGCCGCTCGCTATTATCGCCGGCATCGTCATCATCGTGATGGGCCTGCATTTCCTCGGGCTGACCCAGATCACCCTGCTGCACAAACAAAAGCGCGCCACGATGGCGAAGCCGGTAGGCCTGTGGGGCGCCTATGTGATGGGGCTCGCCTTCGCGTTCGGCTGGACGCCCTGCATCGGCCCGATCCTCGCCGCGATCCTGGCGGTGGCGGCTGCCGAGCAGACGGTCAGCAAGGGCGCCGGTCTGTTGGCGGTCTATTCGCTGGGCCTCGGCATTCCGTTCATCGCCGCGGCCTTTGCCATCGAGCCATTCGCGGCGTTCCTCGCCCGGTTTCGCAAACACATGCTGCGCGTCGAGCAAGCCATGGGAGCGCTGCTGGTGCTCACCGGCATCGCCTTCCTCACCGGCAGCATTGGCACCATGAGCGTATGGCTGCTGGAATCGTTTCCGATGCTCGGCAAAATCGGCTGACCTGAAAATAAAACGCCCGCCCGGTGAGGGGCGGGCGCTCTCAGACGTGATTATATTAGTTGGTCGCGGCCGACGGCATTTCGACGTATGTGATCTTGCCGCTGGCGTCTTTCTTCCAAATGTACATCACGTAGTCGAGTTTGGTGAGGTCGCCTTTCTTGTCATAGGAGATGTCGCCGAGCACGGTCTTGAACTTCATGCCGGAGTGCATCTTCTCGGCGACCTTCTTCGGGTCGAGCGACTTCGCGGATTCCGCGGCCTGCTTGATGATCTGCACGGCCGCATAGCTGTAGAGCGTATAAGCCTCAGGGTTGAAGTTCTTGGCCTTGAACTTCGCCACGACGTCTTTCGCCGCCGCGTTCTTGGTGGCATCCGGCCCGTAGGTCATCAACGTGCCTTCGGTGCCGGGTCCGCCGATCTGGGCGAATTCGTCGGTGGTGATGCCGTCGCCGCCCATCAGGGGCGCCTTGACGCCGGCGTCACGCATCTGGCGAACGATCAGGCCGCCTTCGGTGTGGAGGCCGCCCCAATAAACCAGGTCGGCGCCGGACTGCTTGATCTTCGACACCAGCGCCGAGAAATCCTTCTCGCCGACATTGATGCCTTCGTAGAGCACTTCCTTCACGCCGCCTTTGTTCAGCGCCTTCTTGGTCTCGTCGGCAAGGCCCTGACCGTAGGTGGTCTTGTCGTGCACGATGGCAATCTTCTTGCCCTTCATGTTCTTCATAATGTACTGCGCCGCGACCGCACCCTGTTGATCGTCACGGCCACAGGTGCGGAAGATGTTCCAGAGGCCGCGCTCGGTGATCTTCGGGTTAGTGGCGGACGGCGTGATCTCGAGGATGCCGTTCTCCTGATAGACTTCAGATGACGGCATGGTGACGCCCGAATTGAACGGGCCGACCACGAACTTCACGCCGTCGCCAGAGAATTTATTTGCAACCGATACGCCCTGCTTCGGGTCGGAGGCGTCGTCGCCGTACTGAACGGTGATTTTCTGTCCCATGATGCCGCCGGCAGCGTTGATGTCGGCGATTGCCTGATCGGCGCCATTCTTGAGCTGAGCGCCGAACGCGGCGTTCGGTCCAGTGATCGGACCCTGCACGCCCATTTTGATCTGAGCGAATGCACTGCCACCGAGCGCGAGACTGAGACCCAGCGCGAGGCTGAGCGTAGTGATCTTCCTCATCGTGAACTCCCTTTTCGTGTACGAACCGACGTTTACAAAACTCGATAAACGCTAGCCTAGGGTGTTTTCCGGCGCCAGCCTAGGGGGCCGGTTCGAACGGTAAGCCAGTGATATTGCTCCGCCATTTGCCGGACTCGCGTCGCGCGGAAGCCGGCAAGACCGAGCGCCACGCAAACCGCGCTATCGATGAGATAGTAGTGCAGCGTTAGCAACGTGCCGCCGAATAAAGCAAAGTGAAAGAAACGGACCACCGCACCGAGCACGAACATATAGGCGACGACTTGCCATAACGGACGCCAGGTACCGGCAATGGCACGCCCAGTCAGCCAGGCGCCGCCGCCGCCGAGGGCAACGGTGACCAGAAGAAAAACGCCAAAGCTCTCCTCGTACAGGAATTCGGGAATTGAAAACAAAGTGGACACCTGATCCATCAGTGCCTGCCGCCTTCAAGATAGGCCGCCTTGATTTCGGGGCGGTCGAGTAGTTCGGCGCCGGTGCCCGACAGCGTAATTTCGCCGTTCACCATCACATAGCCGCGGTGCGCCAGCTTGAGGGCGTGAAATGCGTTCTGCTCGACCAGGAACACCGTCAGTTTGTCCTGACGGTTGAGCAGGCGAATGGCGTCGAAAATCTGCCGCACAATCAGCGGCGCCAGGCCAAGGGAAGGCTCGTCGAGCAACAGAAGCCGCGGCCGGCTCATCAGCGCGCGCGCGATTGCCAGCATTTGCTGTTCGCCGCCCGACAAGGTGCCGCCGCGCTGCGTAATGCGCTCCTTCAGGCGTGGGAACAGTCCCAGGATACGCTCGAGGTCCTGCGCGAACAGCGCCCTGTCGGCGACGATGGCGCCCATCTGCAGGTTTTCCAAGACGCTCATGCGCGAAAAGATACGGCGGCCCTCGGGCGCCTGCGCTAGCTTAAGGCGCGCGATCTCGTGGGTCGGCAACTGCGTGATGTCGGTACCATTGAACACGATCGAACCTTCGCGGGCGCGCGGGTTACCGCAAATCGTCATCATCAGCGTGGATTTTCCGGCGCCATTGGCGCCGATCAAAGTGACAATCTCGCCGTCAAGGACGTCCAGGTCGACGCTCTTGAGCGCCTGCACCCGTCCGTAAAAGGTTTTGACGCCACGAACGGCCAGCAGCGGAGTGGTCACAGCCCGACCTCCGCTTCGACCTTGGCGACATCCTTGTCCTCGACCCCTAGATAGGCGGCCACCACTTTCGGATCGTTGCGCACGAAATCCGGCGTGCCATCGGAAATCTTGACGCCGTAATCGAGCACGATGATGCGGTCGGAAATTCCCATCACCACTGACATGTCGTGCTCGATTAGAAGAACTGTGATGCCGTATTCCTTGCGAATCGTGAGCAGCAATTCGTTGAGCTCCGCGCTCTCATGCGGGTTGAGGCCGGCGGCGGGTTCGTCGAGGCACAACAGCGCCGGATCGGTGCACATGGCGCGCGCGATTTCGAGCCGACGCTGTGCGCCGTAGGGCAGGTCGCCGGCCGGGTCGTCGGCACGCGCGGTAAGGCCAATGCGCTCGAGCCACATCTGCGCCTTGTCGATCGCCGCCCGCTCCGCGCGACTATAGGACGGAAAGCCGAGGATGCCGAGAAAGGTAAAGCCTGACGCGATCATAAGGGCGTGGTGTTGCGCCACCATCAGATTTTCCAGCGCCGTCATGCCAGGAAACAGCCGAATATTCTGGAAGGTACGGGCGACGCGAGCCTTCTGCGTGACCAGATATTCCGGCATGCGTTCGAGCAGGAACAGGGCGCCGTCCGGCGTGGCTAGGCTGCGCCTGCCCTTGTCGGTCAAAACGTCCAACTGCTGCCAAATTTGCGGCGAGCCGTGGCGCATCGTCAGGCGGCCCTGGCTGGGCTTGTAAAAACCGGTGATGCAATTGAATACCGTGGTCTTGCCGGCGCCGTTTGGACCGATCAGCGCGGTGATGGTGCCTTCTCCGACCTCGAAGGAGAGGTCGTCGACCGCGACCAGGCCGCCAAATCGCATGCTGAGGTGCTCGACGCGAAGCACGGGCTCGGGGGTCATTAGCCGCGGCCTTCTTTGACCAGTTCGGCTGAAATGGTCTTGCGCTCTTTCAGGAATACCGACGGATCGCGGGTCGCGATCAGTCCGCGCGGTTTCCAGATCATGATCAGCACCATGGCAAAACCGAACAGAAGCATGCGGTACTGCGTCGGGTCGAAGGAATCTCCGAAAATCTGCTTGAGGAAGTCGAGCTCGCGCATGATTTCGGTGCCGCCGATCATGGCGATGGCGGCGATCGCCACGCCGATCTGGCTGCCCATGCCGCCGAGCACCACGATCGACAAAATGGTTGCCGATTCCAGAAAGGTGAAGGACTCCGGCGAAATGAATCCTTGCCGCGCGGCGAAGAATGATCCGGCGAAGCCGGCGAACATCGCTCCCATCGCGAAGGCGGTGAGCTTGGTGCTGGTGGTATTGATGCCGAGCGAGCGGCAGGCGATTTCGTCCTCGCGCAAGGCTTCCCAGGCGCGGCCGACCGGCAGACGGCGCAGCCGCACCGTGACGAAGGCTGTCAGCAGCCCCAGCGCCAGGATCACGTAATAGAGAAATATCGCGCGATAGACCGGCATGAACTCCAGCCCGAACACCGCCGCGAAGCCGTCCTCATTGGCGTTGAATGGAATGCCGAAGAAAGTGGGACGCGGAATACCGCTGATGCCGGCATAGCCATTGGTGACGGGCACCCAATTGATCAAAATCAGTCGGATGATTTCGCCGAATGCCAGCGTGACAATGGCGAGGTAGTCGCCGCGCAGCCTGAGGACCGGAAAGCCGAGCAACACGCCCCAGAACGACGACAGGATGCCCGCCAGCGGCAGCAGCAGCCAGAACGACAGGCCGAAGGTCTTGGCCAGCAGCGCATAGGAATAGGCACCGACCGCGTAGAACGCGACGTAACCGAGGTCGAGCAGGCCGGCGAGACCGACCACGATATTAAGACCCCAGCCCAGCATCACGTAGATCAGGATCTGGATGCCGAAATTATCGATCCATTTCACCGAGCCGGTGAGGCCGGTCATGGTGATGACGACGACCGGGTAGGCGATGACAAATCCGATCGCGAACGGCGTGAACCAGCGCGTGAACGAGCGCGGTAGCGCGAGCGGCCGGTGCGTGGCCAGCGCGCGGCGGTGCGCCGCCCACGGCGCCAGCACCACGGAGTAGAACAGCCGCGTGCCGCCGACCAACGCGACAACCCAGAATAGCAGCGGCCAGCGCGTTTCGAGAATGAGCTCGTTGCTGATGTTCGAAACGGTCTGGAAGCCTATCAGCGGCAGGAACAGACCGAACGCGAGCAGCGCAGTGACGCCGGCATCGCGCAATGCGCGGGGCAGATCGACGCCCTCGCCTAGCGCGGACATGTCACACCTTTTCGACGTCGGGCCTGCCGAACAGGCCCTGCGGCAGGAAGATCAGCGTGACGGCGAGCACGCCAAAGGCCGCGACGTCCTTGTAGTCGATGGAAAAATAGGCCGACCACATGGTCTCGATCAGCCCGATCAGGATGCCGCCGACAACTGCGCCTGGCAGCGAGCCGATGCCGCCGAGTACGGCCGCGGTGAAGGCTTTGACGCCAGGCACGAAGCCGTCCGAAAAGCTGACGACGCCGTAGTGCATCAGATACAGCGTGCCGGCCACGGCGGCGAGCGCGGCGGCGATGACGAAAGTGATCGAGATGGTGCGGTCGACGTCGACCCCGACCAGCGCCGCCATCTTCTGGTCTTGCTCGCAGGCGCGTTGCGCGCGGCCGAGCGAGGTCTTTGAGACCAGATACCAGAACGCCAGCAACAGAACCGCGGTAACGCCCCAGATGATGAGCTGTTTGTAGGACAGGGTGACGGGGAAATCATTCTTGGTCCACAACACGAATTCGCCCTGAACCATCGGCGCGGTCGATTTGTTGCGCGGGCCTTGGGTGACCTGGACGAAATTCGACAAGAAGATCGACATGCCGATCGCCGAAATCAATGGCGCCAGCCGGAACGAGCCGCGCAGCGGGCGATAGGCGATGCGCTCGATGGTCCAGTTCACCACCGAGGTGAACACCATCGACACGATCAGCACGATGAACAGCGCAAGCGCGATCGAGGTGATGCCGAGCCATGTGGTGAGGATCAGGAACGCGATCAGCGCGATGAAGGCCGACACCATGAAGACGTCGCCATGCGCGAAGTTCACCATGCCGATGATGCCGAACACCATCGTGTAGCCGATTGCGATCAGCCCGTATATCGAGCCGAGCGTGATGCCGTTGATGAGCTGCTGGAGGAATACTTCCATACGCCGGCAGATGCCCTCACGCCGTTGCTGGCGGCCCCTAGTCATGAGTCTTAACAGGCGAGTTCCACAGCGGCAAACGCCGTCTTGCCTCGTGTGACCAAAGGCTTGGGAGCCCAAACTTTGCCGGTGTGAAGGAACAAGTTCCCTCGAATTGCACTCATCCGGGGAACAACCCGGCAACATCCTGCGTTGATTTTGTAGGGGCGAAGTCCCCGAGCAGTCCAAGTTGTCGACAACCAACCGAACTTCGATGTGTCGAAGTGGAGAGGAAATCGAAATGACCCAGAACCAAAATCAAAACCCAGGCCAGAACCAGCAACAGCAGGGCAACCAGAAGCCCGGCCAGCAGCAGGGTGGTCAACAGCAAGGCGGTCAGCAGCAGCAGGGCGGCCAGAAGCCCGGCCAGCAGGGCCAGCAAGACCAGAACAATCAGAACCAGAACCGCTAACTAGCGTAGCGTTGTTTCGGAGGCCCCGCCTCGGCGGGGCTTCTTTTTTTGCACGCAAAATAACGGCGGACAGCGCCGACGTTAACCGCGTTGGTGAAGCCGCTCGCGCTTAACCGGTAAGGTAAAATTTCGGTTTGCTTTGAAGTTAGCATTTAATTTGATTACCCCAGTCTCCGAAACACGGAGGCATTCATGCGCACTCAAGGCGCTCTGGCTGCGACGATCCTGGCGATTGCTCTCTACTTCACGCTGTTCTGGGGTTTTGATGCGCTGCGGATCCTGACGTCGCCCACCTATGGGCTCGACGATGTGTGGCGCTCGCAAACCGTATTCGGTCTCGGCCGCTTTATTGGCCTTGGGCCGGAAGGCCTGCTCAAACTGGCTGCCGCGTTCGGCGCGCTCAAGCTGGTGGCCGCCGGTGCCTGTGCCGCGTACATGTTCGACCGCTTCCGCGCGCTGATTTCCGGCAAGTCCGACGCCGGCATTCTGGAAGGCGGACTGATGCTGGTGGTGGCGATCACGATCGCCTCGATCGCGCCGGCGCTGTGGACCGAGAACGCCGATCTGATCCGCGAGCAGATGATTCAACTGCTGCTTGCCGGGCTTGCCGCTGCGCTGTTGATCGTCGAGCGCTCGGCCGAGACCAAGCTGGCGCTCGAAAACGACGGGGCATCGCTCGAATTGTCCGAGGGACCGGCCCGCGTCTGGTACGCGCCCTGGCGCTAATTTAAGTTTTTAAGATCGTGGGACGCACGGGCCGCCTTCGGGCGGCTCGTTGCTTTTGGACTTCAGCTCTGCGCGCAAAGTATGCGTTATTTCTTTCCCAGCTCGGCGAGCAGGTCGGCGGCTTCCTTGAAGGCGTGATTGGCCGCCGGCACGCCGCAATAGATCGCCTGCTGCAGCAGGATTTCCTTGATGTCGTTGGCGGAGAAGCCGCCTTCGGTGAGTGCCGCGCGCACGTGCAGGCGGAATTCGTCCCAATGACCGAGCGCCACCATAGAGCCGATGACCAGGACGCGTCGTGTGCGGTCGTCGAAATGCGGGCGCTGCCACAGATCACCCCAGGCATAGCGCGTGATGAAATCCAGGAATTCCGTATTGAACGGCGTCTTGTTGGCGATCGATTTGTCGACCCATGCGGCGCCGAGCGTCTTGCGGCGCTTCGCCATGCCTTTTTCGTGACGTTCCTTGTCGTCCATCGCTGGCGTCCTAATGCAGGAGGAAATCGAGCACGGCTTTGGTATAGGCCTGCGGCTGCTCGATATTGGCGATATGCGCGGCCTCGATCACGGCCATTTTCGCACCGGGAATATGATCGCGCATATATTCGGCCATCGCCACCGTGGTCGCCGGATCGTCCTTGCCGGCGATGATCAGGGTCGGCGCCTTGATCTTTGTCAGTAGCGCGCGGTGGTCCATCGCGCTGATCGCCTCGATGCAGGCGATGTAGCCTTCCGGCTTGGTGGCGACGAACCGGTCGGTGATTTGCGCAATTTTCGCGGCGTTGCGGTCGCGAAATCCATTGGTGAACCAGCGCTCCATATTGGCGCCGACGAATGAGGCGAGACCTTTCTCGCGCACTGTGGTGATGCGGTCGTTCCAGGGCGCTTTGTCGGCATAGTAATAATTGGTATTCGAGAGGATCAGCTTCTCGATGCGGTCGGGCGCGTTGGCGCCGAGCCATTGACCGACCATGCCGCCCATCGACAGGCCGCACCAGTTGGTCTTCTTGATCTTGAGCGCGTCGAGAATGCCTAGCACGTCGCGGCCGAACATCTCCATCGAATAGGGGCCCTTCGGTACGGCAGACTTGCCGTGACCGCGGCGGTCGTAACGCACGACGCGAAAATGCTTGGCGAATTCGGCGACCTGGTCGTCCCACATGTGAAGGTCGGTGCCGAGCGAATTCGACAGCATCAACGCTGGAGCGTCATCGCGGCCCTGAACTTCGACATTGATCTGCGTGCCGTTGGTCTCAATAATCGGCATCAGCGTTTCTCCCGGAATTGCTTTCGGCGCGCACACTAGAGGGCGCCGGGCAGCGCTGCAAAGGCCTTTTCAGCGGGCCTTCGAGCAGCTAAGTCCTGCATTGCGAGTGCGGCAACGGGAGTGTGCCATGGCGATGACGATGACAGGCGAAGTGCATCTCCCGGCTTCACGAGAAGCCGTCTACGCCAAACTCAACGATGCCGAGACATTAAAGGCCTGCATTCCCGGCTGCGAGGAACTGACGAAGCTCTCTGATACCGAGATGCAGGCGGTCGCCACCACCAAGATTGGTCCAGTCAAGGCGCGGTTCAAAGGCAAGGTGCACCTCACCGATCTCGATCCGCCGAACGGATACCGGATATCCGGCGAGGGCGATGGTGGCGTCGCCGGCTTTGCCAAAGGCGGCGCCACGGTCTCGCTAACCGAAAAGGATGGTGGCACGCTGCTGACCTACAATGTCGAGGCGCAGATCGGCGGCAAGCTCGCCCAACTCGGCCAGCGCCTGGTCAATGGCGCGGCCAAGAAGATCGCCGACGACTTTTTCGCCAATTTCGCCAAGGCGGTCGGCGGCGGCGCCTGACCCCGCTTCGGCGGCAGGTGTCTTGACCCGGCCCGCGGCCTGGGTTCAGACTTGTTCCAGTTCAAAAGCGGGAAAACCGGCGGGTTTTGACGCCTCTACGGCTGCCGCTTTTCGTTTAAGGCTCAAAAGAGGGCAAATGGCCCGAGTTGGGAGGATTGAATGCCTGCCGTGTCCATGACGGTGAACGGAAAAGCCGTCTCCGGCCAGATCGAAGAGCGCACCCTGCTGGTGCAATTCCTGCGCGAAAACCTCAGACTGACCGGAACCCACGTCGGCTGCGACACCTCGCAATGCGGCGCCTGCGTTGTTCACGTCGATGGTGTCGCCATGAAGTCCTGCACGCTGCTCGCGTTGCAGCTCGATGGCGCAAATATCACGACGATCGAGGGCATCGCGCCGTCGGCGACCCAGCTTCATCCAATGCAGGAAGCCTTCCGCGACAATCACGGCCTGCAGTGCGGCTATTGCACGCCCGGCATGATCATGTCGGCGCTCGATATCGTGCGCCGCAAGGGTCACGACCTCGACGACTACACCATTCGCCAAGAACTCGACGGCAATCTGTGCCGCTGCACCGGCTACCACAACATCGTCAAGTCGGTGGCCGCCGGCGCCAAAGCGATGGCGAAATAAGCGTAGCTTTCGTTCGGGAGGAAACGTCATGAGTGCGACCGGTATCGGCGCCTCGGTGCGCCGGAAAGAAGACCTCCGCTTCATTACCGGCAAGGGGCAATATACCGACGACGTGGTGCGGCCCGGGGAAACCCGCGCGGTGTTCTTGCGCTCGCCGCATGCCCACGCGAAAATCAAAAGCATCGGCACCAATGCCGCGGAAAAGATGCCGGGCGTGGTCGCGGTGCTCACCGGCGCGCAGCTGGCGACCGACAAGATCGGTAACCTGATCTGCGGCTGGATGATCCATTCCAAGGATGGCTCGCCGATGAAAATGGCGGCGCATCCGGCGCTGGCCAATGGCAAGGTCAATCACGTCGGCGACGCGGTCGCGGTGGTGATCGCCGACACGCAAGGGCAGGGGCGCGATGCCGCTGAGAAGATCAAGATCGAATACGAGGTGTTACCGGCGGTGATCGATCCGGCCAAGGCGCAGGCCAAGGGCGCGCCGCAAATCCACGCCGACATCGCGAACAACACGATCTACCAGTGGCACCTCGGCGATTCGAAGGCGACCGCCGCCGCCTTTGCATCAGCCAAGCACATCACCAAGATCGACCTCATCAATAACCGGCTGGTGCCGAACGCCATCGAGCCGCGCGCCGCGCTCGCCGAATACGATGCAGGCAACGATCACCTGACGCTGTGGAATACTTCGCAGAACCCGCACGTCGCGCGCCTCGTCATTGCCGCCTTTGTCGGCATGGCGCCGGAGCACAAATTGCGCGTGATCGCGCCCGACGTCGGCGGCGGCTTCGGCTCGAAGATTTTCATCTATCCCGAGGAAGTCGTTTGCCTGTGGGCGGCGCGCAAGATCGGCCGTCCGGTGAAGTGGACGGCGGACCGTTCCGAGAGCTTCGTCACCGACGCGCATGGCCGCGATCATGTCACCCACGCAGAAATGGCATTCGACGGCGACGGCAAAATTCTGGCGCTGCGCGCCAAGACGATCGCTAATCTCGGCGCCTACATGTCGACCTTTTCCTCGTCGGTACCGACTTATCTCTACGGCACGCTGCTGTCGGGCCAATACGGCATCGCCAACATCTATTGCGAGGTCGACGCGGTCTACACCAACACGGTGCCGGTAGACGCCTATCGCGGCGCTGGGAGGCCGGAGGCGACGTTCGTAGTCGAGCGGCTGGTTGAATGCGGCGCGCGCGAGATGGGCGTGGATCCGGCGGACTTGCGCCGACGCAATTTCATCAAGTCGTTCCCGCACCAGACGCCGGTGATCATGGCCTATGACGCTGGCGACTATCAGGCTTCGCTCAAGAAGGCGCTGGACACGGCCGACGTCAAAGGCTTCGGCAAGCGCAAGCGGGAATCCGCGCGTCACGGCAAACTCCGTGGCCTCGGCTATTCGACGTACATCGAAGCGTGCGGTATCGCGCCCTCGCAGGCGGTCGGTTCGCTCGGTGCCGGCGTAGGCTTATGGGAGTCGGCCGAAGTGCGGGTCAATCCGACCGGCTCGGTCGAGGTGCTGACCGGCAGCCACGCTCACGGGCAGGGTCACGAAACCACCTTCGCGCAACTTGTTTCGGAGCGTCTCGGCATCCCGTTCGACAATGTCTCGATCGTCCACGGCGATACCGACAAGGTGCAGTTCGGCATGGGCACCTATGGTTCGCGCTCCGGCGCGGTCGGCATGTCTGCGATCGTCAAGGCGCTCGACAAGGTTGAAGCCAAGGCGAAGAAGGTCGCCGGTTTCATGCTGGAGGCCGCGGAAGGCGACATCGAATTCAAGGATGGCAAGTTCACCGTTGCGGGCACCGACAAATCCGTCGCCTGGGGTGACGTTGCGCTCAACGCCTATGTCGCGCATAAATTCACCGGCGCCCAGCTCGAGCCCGGGTTGAAGGAAACCTCGTTCTATGATCCCACAAACTTCACCTTCCCGGCCGGCTGTCACATCTGCGAGGTCGAGGTCGACAGCGAGACCGGCAAGACCGACATCGTCAACTGGACTGCGGTCGACGACTTCGGCACCGTCATCAATCCGATGATCGTCGAAGGCCAAGTCCACGGCGGCATCGCGCAGGGCGTCGGGCAGGCGCTGCTGGAAAGCGCGGTGTACGATAAGGAAGGTCAATTGGTGAGCGGCTCGTTCATGGACTACACCATGCCGCGCGCACACGATCTGCCGTCGTTCAAGGTTGGCCTGACCGAGACCAAATCCCCATCGAATCCGCTCGGCATCAAGGGCTGCGGCGAGGCCGGCGCCATCGCCGCGCCGGCGGCGGTCATCAACGCAATCACCGACGCGATCGGAACTGAAAACATCGCCATGCCGGCCACCGCGTCCGCGGTCTGGGCCGCGCTGCAGAGAACTAACCCCATCCGCAAGGCGGCTGAGTAAGGAGATTACGAATGTATAATTTCACCTATCATCGCCCGACCAGCGCGCGGCAGGCCGCCAATCTGCTGGCGAAAAATCCGGACGCCAAACTATTGGCCGGCGGCCATTCGCTGATCCCGGTGATGAAGCAGCGGCTGGCGCAGCCTTCCGCTCTGATCGACATCAACGGCATCGAAGACCTTGTCGGCGTCGAACTCAAAGGCCGCTCGATCGTGATCGGCGCGATGACGCGCCATGCCGACGTCGCCAATTCGAAAGTGGTCAAGGACGCGCTGCCGGGCCTCGCTTCGGTGCCAGGCTCGATTGGCGACCCTCAGGTGCGCAACCGCGGCACCATCGGTGGCTCGATCGCCAACAATGATCCGAACGCGGATTATCCCGCGGCCTGTCTCGGGCTTGGCGCGACCGTTATCACCAATAAGCGCCGCATCGCCGCGGATGATTTCTTCACCGGCATGTTCTCGACCGCGCTGGAGGACAACGAGATCATCGTCAAGGTCAGTTTCCCGATCGCCAAAAAGGCGGCCTACGAAAAATTCAAGCATCCGGCTTCGGGCTTTGCGCTGGTCGGCGTGTTCGTCTCGAAGCGAGGCGCCGATATCAGGGTTGCCGTTACCGGCGCCGGCTCAAATGGCGTGTTCCGCGTCAAGTCGTTCGAAGAGGCGCTGAAGAAACGCTTCGCGGCGAAGTCACTCGAAGGCATGACCATCCCGGCCAACGGCATGAATGCCGACATTCACGCCGGCGCGGACTATCGCGCCCACTTGGTCGGCGTGCTGGCGCGCCGCGCGCTGGCGAAGGCGACGGCGTAAATGCGAGGCCGCGGGCGGGCGGCAAGGGCAGTTTTTGCCTTTGCCGTAGCGGCGGCAGTCAACCAAGGGCCGGCGTCGGCGGAAAAGATAACGGTGTCGCGGGACGCGCGGGGTAAAACGATCACGTTAGCGGTCGACATCGTCCTGCCGAAAAATGCGTCGGGCAAAACTCCAGCGATGATCATCGTGCACGGCTCCGGTGGCGTGCGAGCCGCGCGTGAATACGCCTATGCCAAGGCGTTCAACGATATCGGTATTGCCGCGGTCGTCGTCGACAGTTTTTCGCCTCGCGGCATCAAAACGACCGTCACCGACCAATCCCCGGTCAGCGCATATGACATGCTGGTCGACGCGACTGCGGTGCTTGGCACGATAGCCTACCATCCAGCGATCGATCCGTCGCGCATCGGGCTGATCGGATTTTCGAAAGGCGGCACGGTGGCCGTCAAGGCGGCGCTGCGACGTTACGTGGCGCCGCTCCTCAAAGACGACGCGCGGTTCGCGCTGTTGGTCGCGGTATATCCATGGTGTGGTGACATGCCGCTCGATTTTACATCGGCGAGCGCACCGCTGATCATGATGCTCGGCGCCGACGATACCTATGCAGGCACCGCGGCGTGCCGCGAATATGCGCAGCGCTTTTCCGCGGCCGGCGGCAACCTGATGCTCACCGTCTATCCCAACGCGAAGCACGGCTGGGATACACCGGGCAGTACCGCGTGGTACGTCAGCCGGGGCGAAAACGCCAGCAAGTGCATCAATGATGAAGTGTCGCCCGGCAAGTGGGTCGAGCGGATCAGCCGGTTGACGGTGTTCGAAAACAACAAGCCTGCGGCCGATGCCAAAGCGGCGCGCGCCCGCTGCGGCACGCGCGGTGTCTCCGGCGGCTACGACAGTGAAACTGCAAAACGTTCCCTCCAGGATATTCGAAACGCCGTCCGCACGACGTTTCATCTGGAATGACGCGTCAGGCAGTCTTGTCCAGCTCACCCAGCAGGTCGTGCAGGTCGAGCGGGTGGGTGAACATCTGCAAGCCGCCGTCAGGGCGCTTCGGCCATTGGTCCTTCGGCCGGTCCCAATAAAGTTCGACGCCGTTTTCGTCGGGGTCGCGCAGATAGAGCGCCTCGCTGACCCCGTGGTCGCTGGCGCCATCGAGCGGAATTTTCGCCACGATCAGTCGCTGCAGTGCGTCGGCGAGTTTCTGGCGCGTCGGATAGAGGATCGCGGTGTGATAGAGCCCGGTGGTGCCGGGGGCAGGCGGGTGGCCGCCTTTGCTCTCCCAGGTGTTGAGTCCGATGTGATGATGATAGCCGCCGGCCGAGATGAAGGCGGCGCCCGGACGCCCCGTCGTCTGCTCGAAACCCAGCACGCCACAGTAGAAATCGAGCGCGCGCTGCAAATCGGCGACTTTGAGGTGGACATGGCCGATCCGCACCCCGGCATCGATGGTGGGCATGCGTAGTGCCGTTTTTTCAAGGTCTGCGGGCTGCGACATCAGGCAATTCCTTATGGCCGTACGGGCTGCTAATCCCCACATGTAAGAACGTGGCGCGCTAGGATAAAGTCCTCCAATGACCAGTAAAACCGTCAGTTCGGCCGTCCCGGCCTCGATCGACGCCACCCTCGATTTGCTCGGCAAGGCCGATTACATCGCCGACCGCTCGCTGTCGACCGTGCTGTTTCTGGCGCTCAAGATGGGCCGCCCGATTTTCCTCGAAGGCGAGGCCGGCGTCGGCAAGACCGAGATTGCCAAGGTGCTGGCGCAGACGCTCGGCCGCCGGCTGATCCGCCTGCAATGCTACGAAGGCCTCGACGTCGCCGCCGCCGTTTACGAATGGAATTACGGCGCGCAGATGATCGCGATCCGCCTCGGCGAAGCGGAAGGCACCGCCGACGCCAAGCGGCTCGAGCACGACGTGTTTTCGGAGCGCTTCCTCATCAAGCGGCCGCTGCTGCAGGCGCTCGAGCCCGATCCGGCCGGCCCGCCAGTGCTGCTGATCGACGAGATCGACCGCACCGACGAAGCCTTCGAAGCGTTTCTGCTCGAGGTGCTGGCGGATTATCAAGTGACGGTCCCGGAGTTGGGCACCGTCAAGGCGGACAAGCCGCCGATCGTCGTCATCACTTCGAACCGCACCCGTGAGGTGCACGACGCGCTCAAGCGGCGCTGCCTTTATCACTGGGTCGGCTATCCGAATGCGGAGCGCGAGCTGAAAATCTTGCGGGCGCGGGTGCCCGGCATCGGCAAAAAGCTATCCGAGCAGGTGGTCGCCTTCGTGCAGGCGCTGCGCAAGGAGGATCTGTTCAAATCGCCCGGCGTTGCCGAGACGCTCGACTGGGCCGGCGCGCTCACTGAACTCGACGCCGTCGCGCTCGATCCGGCGACGGTGTCCGACACGCTCGGCGTGCTGCTGAAATACCAGGACGACATCGCGCGGCTCGACAATTCCAAGGTGAAGTCGTTGCTCGACGGCGTGAAGTCCGATCTGCGCGCGGCGGAGTAGCCGATGGCCGATGCTTCCGGCACGCTGTCAGACAATATCCTCTACTTCGCGCGCGCCTTGCGCGCGGCCGGGATTCCCGTCGGCCCTGGCGCGGTGTTGGATGCGCTGGCGGCAGCGCACGCCGCCGGCATCAGCACGCGGGACGATTTCTACTGGACGTTGCACGCGGTATTCGTGAAGCGTCACGAACACTCGATTTTGTTCGACCAGGCCTTCCGCCTTTTCTTCCGCCGCCGTGGCTATCTCGAAAAGCTGATCGCCGCGATGCTGCCGCAAGCAAAACCCGATGCGCCGCAGTCGCCGCCACCCGGCGCGCAACGCATCCAGGAGGCGCTGTTTTCCAGCTTGAACGAAACCGCGCGCGATAAGTCCGAAATCGAGATCGATATGCGGCTCACGATGTCCGACCGTGAAGTCTTGCGACGCAAGGACTTTGCGCAAATGTCGGCGGCGGAGATTGCCGCGGCGAGAGACGCGATCGCGCGCATGGTGCTGCCGCTCGATCTGGTGAGGACGCGCCGACTGGCGCCGCACCGCCGTGGCCACATCATCGACATCCGCCGCACGCTGCGCGCCAGCATGAAGGCGGGTGGGGCGGTGATCGATCTGAAATATCTGGGGCCCCGTCAAAAAGAGCCGCCGATCGTGGCGCTACTCGATATTTCCGGCTCGATGAGCCAGTACACCCGGCTGTTCTTGCATTTCTTGCATGCCGTGACCGACGCTAGAAAGCGCGTACACACCTTCCTGTTCGGCACCCGGTTGACCAATGTCACCCGCGCGCTACGCGAACGGGACCCCGACGAGGCGCTGGCCGCCTGTTCGGCGCACGTATCCGACTGGTCGGGCGGCACCCGCATCGGATCCTCCTTGCACGATTTCAACAAGCACTGGGCGCGGCGCGTGCTCACCCAGGGCGCCATCGTCCTGTTGATCTCGGACGGACTGGAGCGCGACGGCGACGACACGCTTTCCTTCGAGATCGACAGGCTGCACCGATCCTGCCGGCGGCTGATCTGGCTCAACCCGTTGCTGCGGTTCGAGGGCTTTGAGGCGCGCGCTAAAGGCGTGAAAGCCATGCTGCCGCACGTCGACGAATTGCGGCCCATGCACAACCTGGAATCGATGATCGATCTGGTTCATGCGCTGTCCGGGTCGCCGCCCAAGGCGTATGATCCTAAAATCTGGCGCGCGGCGTAGTGGAGACAAAAATGTTGGGACGTGACGAGGACATCCTCAAGGCGGCGGAAGACTGGAAGAAGGGCGGGCGCGGCGTGGCCATCGCGACTGTGATGGAAACCTGGGGCTCGGCGCCGCGGCCGGTCGGTTCCAACCTGGTGATCGACGATCAGGGCAATTTCCTCGGCTCAGTCTCGGGCGGCTGTGTCGAAGGCGCGGTAGTGACCGAAGCGATGGACGTGATCGAAAGCGGCAAGCCGCGGATGCTGGAATTCGGCGTCGCCGACGAGGCAGCCTGGAAGGTCGGCCTGTCGTGCGGCGGCAATATCCGCGTTTATGTCGAGAAGGTAGGCTGAGTGAAGCTCGATATCCTCAAGACGTTGAACGAAGAACGCGCCGCGCGGCGTGCCGTCGTCGTCGTGACCGACATTGCGAGCGGTGAGCAGCGGTTGGTGAAGGCCGCCGACGCGCGCAAGGATGCGCTCGTGGAGTTAATCGACAAGCATCTCCGCAGCGGCAAAAGCGGCATGGAGGAGACGGCAAAGGGCAAGGTCTTTCTCACGGTTCATGTGCCTTCGGCGAAGCTGGTGATTACCGGCGCGGTGCACATTTCGCAGACGCTGGCGCCGCTCGGGCAAATGCTTGGCTACGACGTCACCATTGTCGATCCGCGCACTGCGTTTGCCTCGATCGAACGTTTCCCCGACGTGAAGGTGCTGGCCGAATGGCCCGACGCCGCGTTGCCGCCGCTCGGCATCGATCGCTATACGGCCTTCGTCGCCTTGACCCACGACCCGAAGATCGACGATCCGGCACTGCTGCACGCGCTGGCGCGGGATTGCTTCTATATCGGCGCGCTCGGCTCGCGGAAGACGCATGCCAAACGACTTGATCGGTTGAAGCAGCGGGGACTGACCGACGCCGACCTTGCGCGCATTCACGCGCCGGTCGGCCTCGATATCGGCGCGGTGTCGCCGGCCGAGATCGCGGTGTCGATCATGGGCGAAATCACCGCCCGGCTGAGGCAAAGCGCCGAGAAGAAGTCGGCGGCGGCATGAAATTCGGTCCAGTCACACCCGACGAGGCGGTGGGCGCCACCGCAGTGCACTCGATCCGCAAGGATAGCCTCGTGCTCAAGAAAGGCACGCTGATCGGGGCGACGGAGGTTGCCGCGCTCAAGGCGGCGGGGGTGTCCGAGATCGTGGTGGCGCGGCTGGAGGCTGGCGACATATCGGAAGATCAGGCGGCGGCGGACATCGCCAACGCCGTTGCCGGCGGGGGGCTGCGGGTCGATCGCGCTTTCACCGGGCGCTGCAATCTGTTTGCCGATGCGGCCGGTGTGCTGGTGGTCGACAAGGATGCGATCGACCGGCTCAACCGGATCGACGAGGCCGTGACGCTTGCCACGCTGCCGGCGTTCAAGCCGGTGGTCGAAGGCGAGATGATCGCGACGGTGAAGATCATTCCGTTCGCCGTTGCCGCCGGTCCCCGCGATGTCGCGGTCAAGGAGGCGGCGCGGGCCAAGCCGGTGATCCGGGTGGTCCCGTACAAAATCCGCAAGATCGGCGTGGTTTCGACGTTGCTTCCGGGTCTCGCGCCGAAAGTGATCGAGAAGACGTTGAAGGTGATGGCCGATCGCATCGCACCCGCTAATGCCAGCGTCATCGCCGAGCGCCGCGTGCTGCACGATCAGGATGCCGTGGCTAAGGCAATCGACGAGCTTCTGAAACTCGGAGCCGAACTAGTGGTGGTGTTCGGCGCGTCGGCAATTGCCGACCGCCGCGACGTCATGCCGGCAGCGCTCGAAGCGGTCGGCGGCACCATCGAGCATTTCGGCATGCCGGTCGATCCAGGCAATTTGCTGCTGATCGGCAACGCGAGAGGAGCCTCTGTGCTGGGCGCGCCGGGCTGCGCGCGTTCACCGAAGGAAAACGGCTTCGACTGGGTGTTGATGCGGCTGCTGGCCGGCCTGCCGGTGGCGCGTGAGGACATCACCGGTATGGGCGTTGGCGGGCTGCTGATGGAAATCGTCACGCGGCCTCAGCCACGCGCCAAGCCGGTGGTCGAAGCAGGGAAGCGGGTCGCGGCGGTTGTGCTGGCGGCGGGCCGTTCAACCCGGATGGGCGCCGTCAACAAGATGATCGCGCAGATCGGCGACAAGCCGCTGGTACGCATCGCAACCGAACAAGCGCTGGCCTCTCGCGCCGGCCCTGTCATCGTGATCACCGGCCATCAGCGCGAGAAGGTGGAAACCGCGCTCAACGGCCTCGACGTCAAGTTCGTCCATAATCCGGATTACGCGGAGGGTCTCGGCACCTCGCTCCGCACCGGCATTGCCGCGGTGCCGCAAAGCGCGGATGGCGCCGTGGTGTGCCTTGGCGACATGCCGCAGGTCGACGCCAAGTTGATCGACACGTTGCTGGAGACTTTCGATCCTGAGAGCGGCGCGCTGATCGTGGTGCCGACCATCGAGGGCCGGCGCGGCAATCCGGTGGTATGGGCGCGGCGCTTCTTCCCCGAATTGATGTCGATTGGCGGCGATTTCGGCGCTCGTTATCTGATCGGCAACTACGCCGAGGCGGTCGCCGAAGTGCCGGTCAAAGGCGAGGCGGCGCTGCTGGACGTCGATACCCCCGAGTCGTTTTCCGCCGTCAAGGCCGAAATCGAGCGGGCTTAAGACTTCGAATCATTGAACGCTGCCGCGACTTACCCCCTTATCCTGCGCGATGGAGAGGGCGGGAACGTACGACCCCAGCACGTCGGCGCTGCGCGCGTTGATTGCGGCCGCGCTGTTGCTGTCGATCGCCATCGTCTCGGTGGTGACATTCCAGACCGCGCGCGCCGCCGGCGCGCTGGCGGTCGGCAAATGCGGTGCCTACGGTCAATCCTTCGACTTTCCTGATATCGCGGCGGCGCGCGATAGCGCGGTCGGCCAGTGCCAGACCGGCAATTGCCGCGTGGTGGCGACAGTGCAGCGCGCCTGCGCGGCCTTTTCGGTCGACGGCACCAATCCGTGCGGCGCTAGCGGTTGGGGCAAGGGCCCTAAGCTCGGCGGGGCGCAAAATGATGCGCTGCGCTCCTGTTACAAGGCCGGCGGCAAGGATTGCGTGATCCGCACCTTCCTGTGTGACGCCAAAGGCTGATCAAGGGGCAGAGCGCCGCTTTCGCTAGCGTCGCGTCAGCAGGCCAGTGCGCCGTAAGCCCCGCTGCGCCGGTCGCTGTCACGGGCAAAGCCTGCGGACACCGACCATTCCCAATCGCCGGTATGGAAGCCGATGGCATGCAGTCCGGCCCGCGCCTGCCGGTAGCCGTCTGAGGCGAAGGTCTGCGCCTCCGGCCCGAGATAAAACAGATCGAGGACGCGCCAGCCGGTAGCGACGCGCAGCGAAGCGTGGGGAATCGGGCCTGTCGAGGCTGCTCTGCGTTTTCCGGATAGGACGGCGGGGGCAGGCGCGGTATATCCGGTACCCCGAACAAGCCGTTAAAATCAGGACCGTCATGGCTAAAGCCGCGCAACATCACGAAACCGACGCCAGCAAGCGCCGCTCGATTGCCTTTCTAAATTGGGCGCATGCGATCGACCATTTCGTGCTGCTGATCTATCCGACCGTGGTGATCGGCCTCGAGGTCATCTACCAGCGGCCCTATAGCGAGCTGATCGCGCTCTCCAGCACGGCGTTCGTCGCCTTCGGGCTGTTTTCGCTGCCGGCCGGTTGGCTCGCGGACCGCTGGAGCCGCCGCAACATGATGACGGCGTTCTATCTCGGCTGCGGGGTTTCGCTGGCGGCGACCGCCTTCGCTCCGACTTTGTTCTGGCTGTCGGTCTGCATGTTCGGGCTCGGCATGTTTGCCGCGATCTATCATCCGGTCGGCATGGCGATGTTGATCGAGGCCTCCGGTGCGCGCGGACGAACGCTCGCCTTCAACGGCGTCTGCGGCAATCTGGGCGTTTCGCTGGCTGCCGGCATCAGCGCGGCTTTGGCGAGCTACTTCGGCTGGCGCGCCGCGTTTCTGGCGCCGGCAGTGCTCTGCATCGTCACCGGCATCGTCTATTTCTGGCTGACGCCGGACGACCGCCATCATGCCAAGTCGCGGGTGTCGAAGCCGGCGGTGCCGCTGACCGCAAAGCTCGCTGTCATGCTGTTCGGTTCATTCCTGGTGATCGCGATCAGCGCGGGGCTGGTGTTCAATATCCTGACCATCGCGTTGCCGAAGATCGTCGACGAAGGTGTGGCGCGGTCGGTGCCGCTGCTGCTGGTCGGCAGCATCGCGACCGCGGTGCTGGTGTGCGGCGCGCTGGCGCAGCTTACGGTCGGCCGGTTGGTCGAATGGGTTTCGCCAGCCGTTATTTTCGCGGCAGTGACCGGTCTCGGATTTGTCGGCAATCTGTGGGCGACCTATGCGAGCGGCTTTGCCTTGATGGCGGCGCTCGCCGTTGCGGTGGCGGCGATTTACGGTCAGGTGACGGTCAACGACATGATCCTGGCGCGCTATACCGCCGACGCCTGGCGCGGCCGCGTCTATGCGGTGCGGTATTTCACCCTGTTCATCAGCGCCGGCGCCGCTGTCGCCATGATCTCGCTGTTGCACCAGAACGGCGGTTTCAGCCTGGTGCTCGGCGTCAACGCGATCATCGCGCTTGTCATGTTCATTACGACGCTTGGCTTGGTTTCGCTCATCATGAGCATCGAAGCCAAGCACACGGCGGCGCAACCGGCCGAATAATCAGAACAGCGGCGGGATGAGGTCTTCGACCTCGACCGCGACGCGTTTCTTCACGTTCTGGACGATCCGGCTGCGGTGACATTTGCTGGGATCGCGGCAATAGCACAGCAGCGCGATCCGCTTGCCGGACTTGATCAGTTCGACAAGTTCGCCGAGCTCTTGCTGCGGTTCCGATTTCTGAATGTGCTTGTCGTAGATGCGCCACAGCCGGTCGTAGTTGCCGGCGTGCGCCGCCTCGCGGCCTTCCGCCGGCGTTCCGAGCTTTTGCAGATGCACATAGGTGATACCGGCGTCATCAAGCCCGGCGCTGAGCGATTTTTTCGAGAAACCGGGCCGGCGCGAGGCCGCGACCGCGCGGGTGTCGACCAGCACCTTCACCTTGGAACTCTTAAGCTCACCGATCACGGCGTCGGCCTTGGCTTTCTCGTAGCCGATGGTGAACAGCGGCGGCGATTTTTTCAAGCGCTTCGTCGCCTTTTTGGCCGGCTTTTTCATTTTAGTCTTTCGATCAGCGCCATCGCTGCGGCTGGCGCGCGCACTTTGGCTTCGTGGATGAAATACAGGAACACGTCCCGCGGCTTCTTCGGCGCGCTTTTCTTGTCGACCCGGGCCAGGTCTTTTGGTTCGCCGCCGGCCGCCCATGTTTGCGCGCGTTTCGTCCAGGCATCCAGCGCCTTGGGCGGGTAGCCGGCTTTCAGCTTCTCGTCGCCCTTTTGCAGGCGTCCATAGACGAAATCGCCTGTGAGGTCGGCAATCGCCGGGTAGGTGTCATGCTCGGCGAACACCACGGGCGTCTCGTGTTCGCGCAGCAATGTTATGAATTCCGGCGTGCAGAAACTGTCGTGCCGCACCTCGACGACATGACGTAGCGCACGGCCGTCAAACGTCTTTGGCAGCAGTTCGAGAAAGCCGCCAAAATCGGCCGGGTCGAATTTCTTATACGGCGCGAACTGCCACAGCAGCGGGCCTAATTTATCGCCAAGCTCGGTCACTCCGGAATCCAGAAAGCGCTTGATGGAATCGCCGGCTTCGTTCAGCACGCGCCGGTTGACAGCAAACCGTGGTCCCTTGAGCGCGAACACGAAGCCGTCCGGCACCTCGCTCGCCCATTTGCGGAACGTTTTCGGTTTCTGCGAGCGGTAAAACGTGCCGTTGACCTCGATCGAGGTCAGGTGCTCGGCCGCATAAGACAGTTCGCGCGCGTGCGACAATCCCTTGGGATAGAACACGCCGCGCCACGGCTCGAAGGTCCAGCCGCCGATGCCGCAATAGATCTTGCCGTTTTTTCGTGCCATGTCGGGCCTGTGTGGAGCGAATGTGTCTAGACTGGCATCCGAAACTCATCCAGCGAAACCCGCGTTGTGGTCCCCGTCGCCGCAAGCTCCGCGATGGCTTCGCCGATCGCCGGCGAGTGCTTGAAGCCATGGCCCGAACAGGGTGAAGCGACAATAACCCGCGGATGCTCCGCCAACCGGTCGACAATAAAACGCGCATCGTCGACACAGGTGTAGAGGCAGGTCGCCGTCTTTACGCAATGCGCCGTCACGCCGGGAAAGAAATCGGCGATATAGTTGGCGTGCAGGTCGCGGATTTCCTGCTCGGTCACGGCGCGGTCCACGCTCGCCGCGGTGGTCGAGGTGTCATACTGCTCGGCCGATACCTTCATAGCTGGCTCCGCCGTGTCGATCCACGGGAAGCCGTAGATCGCCTTGTCGCGTGGAATTTGCCAGTACCACACGGGAAACCGCTCCGGCCGGTACAGGTCGGGCTGCGCGGCGATGCGAAACCATGCCAGCAACTGGCGGCGCACCGTGAAAACGCCGGCTCGCTGCGGCAGCAGTTCGGGAATCCAGGGGCCCGCCGCGACAACGACAGTGTCGGCGCGGTAGCTGCCGCGGTCGGTCACGACGTCGACGCGGCCCTCGCGCGGGTCGAAACGCATCACGGTTTCGCCGGTATGGATCGTTGCGCCGCTCTTCTGCGCCAGCGCAAGCTGCACGCGCACGCATTCTTCCGGCCGGAGTACGCCGGCTTCGGGCTCGAAGTAGCCCCTGTCGCCGTCCGTGATGTTGAAGGCAGGAAACCTGGCGCGAATGTCGCGGTCTGTCAGCGTCTCATGCGCGACGCCATTGCGCCGCGCGATGGAAATCGTCTCATCGAGAAAATTCGCATGGCCATGCGGGGCCGCGCGCGGGCCGGGGCCGGAAATAACCAGCAATCCGTTCTGGACCAGCAACTGCCGGCCGCTCTGCGCTTCCAGCTCGCGCCAGATCTCGTGCGAGCGGCAGGCGAACGGCGTGTATTGCGCGCCTTCGCCACAGGCGAGCCGGGTGATGCGGGTATCGCCGTGACTCGATCCGAACGCATGCGGCGGCGCGTAGCGGTCAATGCCGAGCACCTTGCGGCCGCGTTTGGCGAGCTGATAAAGGCTCGCCGCGCCCATGGCGCCGAGGCCGATGACGATGGTGTCGTATCTTTCAGTCACCACTAACTCGCGCTAGGAGTTGGCACGATAGCGCAGGCGCGACAAAAAAAGAGGCCGCCTCGGGGCGGCCTCTCGATTTTGTTGTTGGCAGGTGGTTGGATTTAGAAATCCATGCCGCCCATGCCGCCACCCATTCCGCCGCCGCCCGGCATGCCGCCGCGCCGACTTCTTCTGCGGAATTTCGGCGACCATCGCCTCGGTGGTGATCAAGAGGCCGGCAACCGACGCCGCATTCTGCATCGCCGCGCGGACGACCTTGGTCGGGTCGATGATGCCCTTGGAGACCAGGTTGCCGTATTCGCCGGTCTGGGCGTCGAAGCCGTACGAATACTGATCTTTCTCGAGGATCTTGCCGACAATGACCGAGCCGTCTTCGCCGGCATTGCTGGCGATCTGGCGAGCCGGAGACTGGAGCGCCTTGCGGACGATCTCGACGCCGGTCTTCTGGTCGTCATTGCTGGTCTTGACCTTCTTGCAGGATCTCGGAGGCGCGCAACAGCGCGACGCCGCCGCCCGGCACGATGCCTTCCTCGACCGCGGCGCGGGTCGCATGCATCGCGTCATCGACGCGATCCTTGCGCTCCTTCACCTCGATCTCGGTGGCGCCGCCGACGCGGATCACCGCAACGCCGCCCGCCAGCTTGGCGAGACGTTCCTGCAGCTTCTCCTTGTCGTAGTCCGACGTGGTTTCCTCGATCTGCGCCTTGATCTGCGCGACGCGCGCCTCGATGTCGGCCTTCTTGCCGGCGCCGTTGACGATCGTGGTGTTTTCCTTGTCGATCATCACCTTCTTGGCGCGGCCAAGCATGTTGATCGTCGACGTTCTCGAGCTTGATGCCGAGATCTTCCGAGATCGCCTGGCCGCCGGTCAGGACCGCGATGTCCTGCAGCATGGCCTTGCGGCGATCGCCGAAGCCCGGCGCCTTGACGGCCGCGACCTTGAGGCCGCCGCGCAGCTTGTTGACGACGAGCGTGGCGAGCGCCTCGCCTTCGACGTCTTCAGCCACGATCAGCAGCGGCTTGCCGGTCTGCACCACCGCTTCGAGCAGCGGCAGCAGTTCCTGCAGGCCCGACAGCTTCTTCTCGTAGATCAGGATGTACGGGTCTTCCATCTCGGTCCGCATCTTGTCGGCGTTGGTGATGAAGTACGGCGAGATGTAGCCGCGGTCGAACTGCATGCCTTCGACGACGTCGAGTTCGGTCTCGAGGACTCTTGGCTTCTTCGACCGTGATGACGCCTTCGTTGCCGACCTTCTGCATCGCCTTGGCGAGGAAGTCGCCGATTTCCTTGTCGCCGTTCGCCGAAATGGTGCCGACCTGGGCGATCTCTTCGTTCGACGTGACCTTCTTGGAGTTGGCCTTGAGGTGCTCGACGACGGCTTCGACCGCGAGATCGATGCCGCGCTTGAGGTCCATCGGGTTCATGCCGGCGGCAACCGACTTGGCGCCTTCCTTGACGATGGCTTGGGCCAGCACGGTGGCGGTGGTGGTGCCGTCACCGGCGAAGTCGGACGACTTCGAGGCGACTTCGCGCACCATCTGCGCGCCCATGTTCTCGAACTTGTCCTCGAGCTCGATTTCCTTCGCGACCGTCACACCGTCTTTGGTGATGCGCGGCGCGCCGAACGCTCTTGTCGAGCACGACGTTGCGGCCCTTGGGGCCGAGCGTCACCCTCACCGCATTGGCGAGGATGTCGACGCCGCGCAGCATGCGGTCGCGCGCATCGACGGAGAATTTGACGTCTTTAGCAGCCATTGTGTAATTTTCCTTCGGTTGAATGTCAGCGTGACTTAAGCGGCCTTCTTCTTGGCCGCGGCGCCGCCTTCGATCACGCCCATGATGTCGCTTTCCTTCATGATCAGGAGATCCTGACCGTCGATTTTCACTTCGGTGCCCGACCATTTGCCGAACAGCACGGTGTCGCCGACCTTGAGATCGATCGGGATAAGCTTGCCGGCTTCGTCGCGGCCACCCGGGCCGACGGCGATGATTTCGCCCTGGCTCGGCTTCTCTTGGCGGTGTCGGGAATGATGATGCCGCCGGCAGTCTTTTCCTCGGCATCGATGCGCTTGACGACGACGCGGTCGTGAAGCGGGCGGAACTTCATGGCAGTCCTCCTAAGATATTGAACGTTTTGAGTTTTGAAGCTGACGTGTTCGCCGCCAGCTCCTGACCGGCACATGGGTGTCGGTTTTGCGCCCACAAGGGGCGTCGGACGATTTTTTAGCACTCATCTTCATGGAGTGCCAACAAAATCGACTTAGCGATGAGCGCTGTTAGCACCCGATGGCCATTGCTGCTAACGCCTTGATTTTAAACAGTTTGTTCATCGTTTCAGCTTGCAATGCCCAAACCGGCAATTGGACAATCGCCTTCAGAATCAGGAGGACATGATGGTCGCTACGGTGTCGTCGGACTTCAAAAAACAGGTCAGCTGGTATGGCCTGACCACCGCGGAAATCCTGTACCGACGGCCTGACCATCGCTGGCTGCTGCAGTCCTTCCTCTGGCAGCAATACGACCTATTCCCCGAATTCCCGGAGTTGCACCGCTTCCTCGCCTTTTGGCAGGAGAAACTCGACGGTCCGCTACATTCGGTCACGGTCGCGCATCAGAAACTGATTAAGCCGGCAGAGCTACGCACGCTCGACGCCGCCTTCGTCCTTCACTAAGAGGCGCGATGGCCCGCATCCGGTTTGATTTCGGCGCGCTCAAACTCGACGCCGAATTGCTCGATACTCCGACCGCTAAAGCAATCGCCAAGGTCTTGCCGCTGTCATCGTCGGTGCTGACCTGGGGCGAGGAAGTCTATTTCGACGTTCCGGTCAATGTGCCGCGCGAGAAAGACGCCCGCGCGGTGATTGTGCCCGGCGAGATCGCTTACTGGCCGCAAGGTCCTTCGATCGCGATCGGTTTCGGCCGCACGCCGATCAGTGAGGGCAATGAAACTCGGCTCGCCAGCCCCTGCAATGTGTTTGCCAAAGCGCTTGGCGACGTGAGGACGCTCGGCAAAGTAAAAACCGGCGCCAAGGTCGCCGTCACGCTGTTGGACTAGCGTTTGCGTTTCCGCTTTTCGCGCGCGCCCTGCAGACGCACCACCGTCAACACCAGATCCCACGCATTGCGGATATTGATGAGCAGCAACAGCAGCAACCCCGCCGCCAGGATGCGTAGCGACAGTTCTACGCCTGCGGCGAACAGAATGCTGGCCGCCAGAATAACGATGTAGGCAGCCGCCGGGATTCCGCCGTAGGCAAAACGGTCGAACGGCACGACGTGAGTGCTACGGTCCGCGAATATCTTCGCCGTGATGTAGATCGCGACAGTCAGTCCCACAATTCCGGTGATGCCGACTGGGATTGCGAATAACAGCCTCTCGTGCATCGGTGCGACGCCCAGCGCCGAGATGAACAGCACGCTGGTAAAATGGATGACGACCGGACTGATGTAGATTCGCGTTCCGGCCGCGCCTTCATGAGTCAAGAATCCGACCCCGACCGATGCGGCGACGAACAGCAATGCGACTAATGTCGCGCCAGCAGTTCCGATCAGAATATAGAATTCATGCCACTCGTGCAGCGCGGCCGTCACCGGCGAATTAGCCCCGCCCGACGAACGGCATCTTGGTCGCCATCACCGTCATGAACAGCACGTTGGCGTCGAGCGGCAGGCTTGCCATGTAGGCAACCGCATCGCCGACCGCGGTAGCATCCATACGCGGTTCCAGCATCTTACTGCCATTGGGCTGCAACACGCCTTCACCCTCCGCCATGCGGGCCGTCATCGGCGTAATGGCGTTACCGATGTCGACCTGGCCGACCGCGATATCGTATTGCCGGCAATCGAGACTGGCCGACTTGGTCAGGCCGGTCACGGCATGTTTGGTCGAGGTATAGGCCACCGAATAGGGCCGCGGCGCATGAGCCGAGATCGATCCGTTATTGACGATACGGCCACCGCGCGGCGACTGACTTTTCATGATCTTGATAGCTTCCTGCGTGCACAGGAACATGCCGGTCAGATTGGTATCGACTACCTTCTGCCAGGTCTCGAAAGGGAGGTCCTCGAGTGGGACCGGCGGCGCCCCCATGCCGGCATTGTTGAACAGCAGGTCGAGCCGGCCAAAGCTCGATTTCACCTTGGCAAAAAGCGCCAGGACGGAATCGCGCTGCGAGACGTCGGTCGACACCGATAGTGCCTGCGAACCGATGGTATTGATCTCGCCCTTCACCGCGTCGAGCGGCTCCTGGCGGCGTCCGGCCAGCACCAAGCTATAGCCGGCCTTTGCCAGCGCGAGCGCGACGGCGCGGCCCACGCCGGTCCCGGCTCCCGTTACGAGTGCGATTTTGGCTGACGCTGGCATCGGCTTTCCCCCTGACGCGACAATCGGAAGGACCGCCAATAACACAAAAGTGCGGGCGCGCCACCCGGGGGGCGTCGCAGTGGCTCAGCCGGCCAACGCGGCGCGCTCGTCGAGTTTTTTCAACGAGGAGGGCGACTGCAGGCGGGCGGAGATTTCCGCGGCAGTGACCGCCTTGCCGAACCGGTAGCCCTGCATCGAGTGCACGCCGGCTGCGCGCAAGAATAATTGCTGGTCGGCGGTCTCGACGCCCTCGGCGGTGACCTTCATGCCGAGACCGCGGCCGAGGCTGACGATCGCGTGCACGATGGCGGCGGCATCCGACGCGGTCTCGATGCTGCGTACGAAACTTTGGTCGATCTTGAGCTTGTCGAACGGGAAGCGGCGCAGATAGAGCAGGCTGGAATATCCGGTGCCGAAATCGTCGAGCGCGAGCCGCAGGCCAAGTGCCTTGAGCCGTCGCATCGCCGCTTCCGCGGTATCGATATTGCCGATCAGGGTGCTTTCGGTGAGTTCGAGTTCGAGGCGAGCCGGGTCGAAACCGGTCTCGGCTAAAATCCGCTCGACGGTGTGGACGAAATCGGTGCGGCGGAATTGCAGCGGCGAGACGTTGGCCGCGACTGTAAGCTTCGGCCAGGCTTTGCCGTCGTTGCAGGCCTGGCGCAGCACCCACTCGCCCAGCTCGATGATAAGACCGCTATGCTCGGCAACCGGAATGAACTCGCTCGGCGGTACTTCGCCACGCTCCGGGTGGGTCCAGCGGCACAATGCTTCGACGCCAACCACCACTTCGCCGCTATTGTTGACCACGGGCTGATACAGAAGTTTCAGCTCATGGTTTTCGATGGCGCGACGCAAGTCGGATTCCAGAAGCTTGCGGCTGGATAGATCGGCATCCATCGCCGTGTCGTAGATGCAGGCCCGGTTGCGGCCTTCGTTCTTGGCGCGATAAAGCGCCATGTCGGCATAACGCATGGTATCGGCGGAGCCGCCGCAATTCCGGTCGATGATCGCGATGCCGATCGAGGCGCCGATCACGATGCTTTGCTTGTTGATCGCGTAAGGCGCGCACAGCGTATCGATGATCCGCTGCGCCATCTCCATGGTCTTGGCCTGATCGTAGCCGACGTGGGAGAGTACCGCGAATTCGTCGCCGCCAAGCCGGGCGACGAGATCATTTTCGCGCAGCGAGCGCGACAACCGCAGCGTCACATTGCGGATCAATTCGTCGCCGGCCGGATGACCGAGCGTGTCGTTGACTTCCTTGAAGTGGTCGAGGTCGATGTAGAATACCGCGGCCGGCGGGCTGCCGTGCTTGACCTCTTCGATGACGGATTCAAGGCGCTCGCCGAAGTAAATGCGGTTGGGCAGGCCGCACAGCGGATCGTGCATCGCCAGATGGCGTAATCGGCCTTCGCCGGCGGCAATGGCGGCGGCGGTGCGGCGCATGTAGCCGAGCACGAAGGCGGCGAGCAGCGCGAAGCCGGCCAGCGCCACAGCGACAAATGGCACGACGTTGTTGACGATTTCGGCACCCGGCTGTTTCGGCGTCCAGGCCAGGCGCGCGATCACGTCGTCGTAGGCGTCTTTCAATTCGAAGATGAAATCGCCACTCGGCACCGGCCCGGCGCCAATATTGCGGAGATGGCTCAGGCGAAGCTGGGCGGCGATGTCGGCTAAGGTATCGCGGTCGATAAATTTGACCGATAGCACCGCCGGCTTGTCGGCGCTCGGCTCGGTTCCGAGCGTTACACCCGCGACAATGGCCGGGCGGCCCATCACGGACTGGACGACCGCCGCCTGATGATGGCTGAGATGGCCGATGTCTGACGCACCGGTTTCGATCGCGCCAGCCAGCAGGGGGGTGTGTCCGCGCAGATAATTCAGAAGCGGGGAGAGTTGCGGCAAAACTGTGCTGAACCAGGTGGAATCCGCCGGGAGCTTGGCGGAGTGGGAAGTCAGCCGATCATTGGCGTCGATGGTGAAGACATAATTGTGCTCGAACACGCTCGAGAGCGTGGACCCGAGACGTTGCTCGAGCGCGCCGGCATCTGGGTTGTGGGCCGCGGTTTCGGAGGCGGCGGCGCTCTCGACTTCGCGGAGCAGGCGCGCGCCTTGGGTGACGACCGCCCGGCTCAAAAGCTGGCGTTCATGACCGACGGCCACCTCGTCAGCACGCTGCGCCGAAGTGAGAACGGCGACCACGATGCAGACAATGGCAACGGCGACGATCACACCGACCGGGACCACGACGCTGAGCCGCGCGCGATCCCAACTGGTGTAACGCCGATCGTCTGCAGCTTGCGGGCGCGTCACGGCCTGCAACGGTTATTCCCCTGTTCTCCGCCTTGCCTTGGCCAGCAAACTAGGGGGGAAAGCTTGCCAATCGCTGTTTTCGGCCGGGGAAGGCCGGCGATCGTGCGGTGCTGTTAACCGGAGGTAAAAACCGCCCCTCGGTCATGAAGGGGTGCGGTACGGCGGCCGTGGAATGGCGATATGGGCGGCCCGCAAGGCGCCCGACCAGCGCTCGCGCAGATCCTGGAAATAGGGCTCATTCGGCTCGATACGGTAATTCAACTCTGGGTTGTAAATATCCCGCCGCACTAGCAAAATATCGATCGGCAGCCCGACCCCCAGATTGGAGCGCATGGTGGAGTCCATCGAGATCAGACCGATCTTGAGGGCGTCATAGGGGTCGGTATCGAAGCGAATGGCGCGGTCGAGCACCGGCTTGCCGTATTTGTGCTCGCCGATCTGCAGGTAGGGCGTATCGGTCGTGCATTCGATGAAGTTGCCGGCCGAATAGATCATGAATAGGCGCAGCTTCTCGCCCTTGATCTGACCGCCGAACAGGAAGGCGACGTCATATTCGACATCAGCAGCCTCGAGCGCCTTGGATTCGGTGTCGCGAATATTGCGCACCACCCGGCCGATGCGCTGGGCGGCCTGAAACATGGTCGGCGCATTGAGCAACGTCTCGCGCTCGCCGGTCTCGGGGTTCTCGATCCCTTCGCTGAGCGTCGAGCGCACCGATTGCGCCAGTGACAAATTTCCCGATGAGGCGATCGCCATCACCCGGTCGCCGGGCTGGTTGTAGACGTGCAGCTTGCGAAAGGTCGAGATGTTGTCGAGGCCGGCATTGGTGCGGGTATCGGCGATCATCACAAGGCCTTCGTTGACGAGAATTCCGCAGCAATACGTCATGGTATTCCAGACCTGATTGAATCGCGTCAATTCTTATAGCGGCGACGGGGTAGGGACGGCAACGCTTCCGCTATTGTTGTGCCTGCGCGACGGTGACCGCAACGGTGAGGGTTTCGACGCCCCCGCCGAAGCGGGTGCCGCGGACCGGCGCGGCACCGAGATAGTCAAGACCGGCAGCGACACGAATATGCGCGCCGGTCGCGCTGATGCCGTTGGTCGGATCGAACGCAACCCAGCCGAGCGGCTCGATGTAAATTTCGGTCCAGGCATGGCCGGCGTCCTGCGCAGTCACGCCATCGGCGCGGTGAAAATAGCCGCCGATGTAACGGGCCGGATGTCCGAGGTGGCGTGCGGCGGCGATATAGATGTGGCTGATGTCCTGGCATACGCCACGGCGCAATGCGAAGGATTCCGCCGCGGTGGTGGCGGAGTGGGTCGGATCAGAGTCGAATGTTATCTCGCGGTGCAGGTCACTGAGCAGCCGGTGCATTATCGCCAGCGGCTCGGCCTGCGCGCCAGCGGCCGCCCGCGAATTTTCGGCAAAGGCGGCGATCTCCGCATCCGGCGTCGTCAAGGCGGTGTCGCGCAAAAACAGGCTCGGCGGAAACCGCTCCAGCGCGCCGGTGACGACACCGTTGGTATCCTGCGTTTCGACCAGACCCTCGACCCCGACGTAGAACTCGCTGATTGGGCCATCCGCCGTGAACGTGTGCGTGATGTTGCCGAACGCATCTTCATGTTGATGGCGCAGACAGTCGTCCGACAAATCGATCCGCCAGTTCACCACGTATTGGCCGTCATAATTACGTGGCGTCAGCCGCAGCGTCTGCGTCACGCCGTTAGTCGGCGTTTCATAACGATAGGTGGTGGCGTGCGAGATACGAATCCGCATGGTGGACGATGGTGGCTCGCCGGGCGTTGCGAAGGCAAGTCGCCCCGCGACAATGGGGCCTAGACCAGGAACTGCTGGGTAATAGCGGCGCCCAGCGAATTATTTTCCTCGATGAACTCGCCGATGAACTCATGCAATCCGCGCTGGAAAATGCCTTCCATGTTGCTGTTTTGCAGCCGAGCGCGGATGCCGCGGGCGAGCCGCTGCGCCTGGCCTTGCCGGCCATAGGCGGAACCGACCTGATCGAGATTACGCACGATCGCCTCGTAGCAGGAGGCTAGGGAGCGCGGCATCTCGTCTTTGAGGATGAGCAGGTCGGCCACCAGCCATGGCTTAAGGTTTTCCCGATAGACCCAATGATAGGACGTGTGCGCCGAAACCGAACGCAAGATCGCCGCCCACTGGAAATAATCGAGCGGGCCGCCCACCCGTTCATTATCGGGCAGCAACAGGTGATATTTCACGTCGAGAATGCGGGCGGTGTTGTCGGCGCGCTCGAGATAGACGCCTAGCCGCGAAAACCAGTAGGCGTCGCTGCGCAACATGGTGCGGTAGGCGGAGCCATCGTAACGCAGCGAGGATTCCTGAACCCAGCGAAGATAACGGGATAATTCCTCCCGTGAACTAGGACCGTTGCCGTAACGCTGCAGTTCGAGCCAAGTGCCATTGATCGCATCCCACATCTCGACGGTGAGGGCGGTCCGCACTGCGCGCGCGTTGCTGCGAGCGGATTCGAAGCAACTACGGATCGAAGATGAGTTGGCGCTGGAGAACGCCAGGAAGTCGGTGACGGTTTCGGCATTGGCGACGTCGTGGGCCGCATAGAAGGCGTTGCCGCAGCCGGCGGTGGCGACCGCGCTCTCCCATTCATTGCTTTCGCCGACCTCGGCCAGCGGCAAAGCAGTCAAGCGCTGGGTCGCCTCCAGAATGCGCGCAAGATACTCCGCTCGCTCGACGTAGCGCGAGAGCCAGTAAAGATTGTCGGCGGTGCGCGACAGCATCAGGTCATCCCGCCAATACCCAGGTGTCTTTCGTGCCGCCACCCTGGCTGGAATTGACCACCAGCGAGCCACTCTTGAGTGCGACGCGTGTCAAACCGCCCGGCACGATGTAGGTGCGCTCACGCCCGGTCAGCACGAACGGGCGCAGATCGACGTGGCGCGGCGCCACGCCTTGCTCGACGCAGGTCGGGCAGGTCGATAGCGCGAGGGTCGGCTGCGCGATGAAATTCTTCGGCCGAGCTTTGAGCTTGGCGCGAAATTGCTCAATCGCCACTTTGCTGGCTGCCGGTCCGATCAGCATGCCGTAGCCGCCGGAGCCGTGGACTTCCTTCACGACCAGCTCAGGCAAATGGTCGAGCACATACGCCAAGTGGTCGGGCTCGCGGCAGCGCCAGGTCGGCACGTTTTTGAGCAACGGCTCTTCGCCGAGATAGAACTTCAAAATTGCCGGCATGAAACTGTAAACCGCCTTGTCATCGGCGATGCCGGTACCGACCGCGTTGGCAAGTGTCACTTTGCCGGCCTGATAGACCGACATCAGCCCGGGGACACCGAGCGCCGACTCCGGCCGGAAACTCAGCGGATCGAGGAAATCGTCGTCGAGCCGGCGGTAGATCACGTCGACGCGCTTCGGCCCCTGCGTCGTGCGCATGTAGCAAACTTCATTGCGCACAAAGAGATCGCGGCCTTCGACCAATTCAATGCCGAGCTTGTCGGCGAGGAACGAGTGTTCGTAATACGCTGAGTTATAAACGCCGGGCGTCAGCAGGACGACGGTGGGGTCGTGCGCGGCGCCTTCCGGCGCGACCGACTTGAGCGTGGCCAATAGTTCGTCGGGATAATTTTCAACCGGAGCGATGCGGTGGCGCGCGAACAGTTCCGGAAACAGGCGCAACATGATCTCACGGTTCTCCAGCATATAGGAGACGCCGGAGGGCGTGCGCACATTGTCTTCCAGCACATAAAAAGTTTCGGCATCGACCCGCACGATATCGATACCGGCGATCTGCACGTAGATGTCGTGGGGGACGCGAAGGCCGCTCATCTCCGGCCGGAATGCGGCGTTGCGGAAGATCAGGTCGTCGGGCACCACGCCGGCCTTGAGAATGCCGCGCGCGCCGTAAATGTCCTTGATGAAAAGATTGAGCGCCTTGACGCGTTGCGCGAGGCCGGCCTGAACGCGTTTCCATTCCTCGGCGGCGAGAATGCGCGGGATGACGTCGAACGGGATCAGCCGCTCCTGCGCGTCGGCTTCGCCATAGACCGCGAAGGTGATGCCGATACGCCGGAACACTAGCTCGGCTTCACGCCGCCGGTAGTTGAGCACGTCGGGCGGCACTTCTTTGAGCCAGCGCGACAGTTCGCGATAGGCAGGCCGCACGCCCGGGCCTTTGCCGCCGTCCATCTCATCGAACGCAGACGCCATCGATCCCCCGACGCGGGCCGTCCCAAGCCCCGGCATTGAATTGCAATCTTCAGGCCAAAGAAAAGTCCATAGAAACCCACCCGTTCCAAGGTGTTCGCTACCTTACAGCAGGTTTGCGGCTGCCTATAATTTGTGCGAGAGGCGCGAGCAACACGGTCCCGGCAGAGGGGCTGGAGCCACCCAGCGCGCCTCGCGTAAAAGGAAGACATGACCGCTTCGATCGTGACCGCGTCCATTCTGGTGATCGGCGATGAGATCCTGTCCGGACGGACCAAGGATAAGAATATCGGCTTTATCGCCGAATACTTGACGGCGCTCGGCGTCGATCTTCGGGAAGTTCGGGTTGTTCCGGACGTAGAAGCGGAGATCGTCGCGGCGGTCAACGCGCTGCGCGCCCGTTATACCTACGTGTTCACCACCGGCGGCATTGGGCCGACCCATGACGACATCACCGCCGAATGTGTCGCCAAGGCGTTCGGGGTGCCGATCGATTTTCACCCCGAAGCGGTGCGCATCATCAGCGAACGCGCCGCCGCGATGGGCACCGAAATGAACGAGGCGCGCATGCGCATGGCACGTATCCCGCAAGGCGCCGGACTCGTCCCAAATAAAGTCTCCGGAGCACCCGGCTTCCGGATCGGCAATGTCATCGTGATGGCCGGCGTCCCCGCCATCATGCAAGCGATGCTCGACGCGGTGGCGCCCAGCCTGAAGACCGGCGTAAAAATGCTGTCGGAAACCATTCGCGCCGACGCCCGCGAAGGCGACGTCGGGACCGAGCTCGGCGCCATCGCCAAAGCCCACGCCGAAGTCTCGATCGGCAGTTATCCATTCTTCGACGATAAGCTCGGTCCCAACACCAATATCGTGGTGCGCGCCCGTGAGCCGCAAAAACTCGCCGCCGCGCGAGCCGATGTCGAAGCCATGCTGGCGCGCGTGAAGACGCAGTTGGGACGCTGACTATGGCGAAAGGCCCGGCTCCATCGCCCGACAAGATTTTTCCCGTGTCATGGGATCAGTTCCACCGCGATTCACGCGCGCTGGCGTGGCGGCTGCACGGCGCCGGCCCGTTCGACGCCGTGGTCTGTATCACCCGCGGCGGCCTGGTGCCGGCCGCGGTGGTGGCGCGCGAGCTCAACGTGCGTACGATCGAGACGGTCTGCATCGCGAGCTATCAGGATTATAAAAATCCGGGACCGCTCAAGATCATCAAAAGCGTGGCGCCGGAGATCGCTAAAAGCGGCGGCAAGGGCGTGCTGATCGTTGACGATTTGGTCGATACCGGTAAAACGGCCAAAGTGGTGCGCGAACTTTTACCGCAAGCGCATTTCGCCACGGTTTATGCCAAGCCGATGGGGCGCCCCTTGGTCGACACCTTCATCACCGAAGTGTCGCAGGACACCTGGATCTATTTCCCTTGGGATACCGGGCTGGCGTTTCAGCCCCCGATCCGGGAAGGCGGCGAGTAGCTGCAAAGCCAAGCTCTCGAAAAGCGGCGGCCGATAGGCTAGGATGATGGCAACAGGGAGAGCGCCATGAACGTGAAGCCCGACACTAAAAATGCGAAGCCGGTCGATGAATTGCGCTCGCATCACGTCCGCGCAAACGAAATGCCGTGGGACAAGATGCGGTTTCCCGGCTGTGAGACGAAGACACTAATGTTCGATCCGAAAAGCGGAATGGCGACCGTGCTGATGAAGATGGCGCCGGGCGCCACGCTGCCAGACCACGAACACGTATTGATCGAGCAGACTTATGTGATGTCCGGCTCGCTGGTCGACAAAGAAGGCCCCGATACTGGCCTCGTGGTTGGACCCGGCGAATTTGTCTGGCGCCCTGCCGGCAGCCGCCATGTCGCCTGGTCGCCGAATGGCGGCGAGATGATCGCGATCTTCCAGGTACCCAACAAATTCTACGAAAAATCGGGCCAAGTCACCGATGCGACCGGCAAGGACTGGGATCCTGCCTGGAAGCACGTCTTAACGAAATAAAGCTTGCGCCTCCGCGTGGCTGACACCGCGCGAGTGGCGCGGTGTTCGAGTTTATGCCGCGCGCGGACGTGGCGGAATGGTAGACGCAAGGGACTTAAAATCCCTTGGGAGTAATCCCGTCCCGGTTCGAGTCCGGGCGTCCGCACCACACTGGAATGAGACCAGCTTCATGATCGATTTTCTGCCGCTATCTGTCCGGATTTTCGTGCCGATGCCGCTCGTTGCGGCTTTGCTGGCTGGCTGCACGGCGAGCGGCGAAGACCGGCTCGGGCAAAATCTGGTGGCGCCGGGCGGTTACGAATTCTACGACTGTGCCCAACTCGCTACGTCGCAAAAAACCCTGAGCACACGCGACAAGGAACTGGCGCGTTTGATGGACAAGGCACGGCAGGGGCCAGCCGGTGGTTTCGTCAGCGCCGTCACTTATGAGCCAGAATATGCGTCGACCCGGGCCAGCTTGCGCGAGGTCGAGCGCGAGCAGGCTGTCAAGAATTGCCCCCCGCAAAGCCCGCCGGTCGGAACCAACTGACCGATCGACTCGCCGTCCTTATCGCAGGCGCTTGGCGACTTCCTCCAGCATCACTTCGGTGGCGCCGCCGCCGATCGCTTGCACGCGGGCATCACGCGACATGCGCTCGATCGTGCTCTCGCGCATGAAACCCATGCCGCCGTGGAATTGCACGCAGTCGTACATCACTTCGTTGACCAGTTCGCCGCAATAGGCTTTCGCCATCGAGACCTCGCGCGTGCAATCGACGCCCTGCGCGTCGAGCCAGGCGGCGTGATAAACGAGCTGACGTCCGGCCTCGACTTTTGCGGCGAGCATTGAGAGGCGCTGGCGCACCGCCTGCTTCTCATAGAGCGGGGCGCCGAAAGCCTTGCGCGTCGTGACATAGTCGAGGGTCAATTCGAGCGCGGCCTGCGCTTCGCCCATCGCCATGGCGCTGATCACGGTGCGCTCGTTCTGGAAATTGCGCATGATGGCGTAGAAGCCCTGGCCTTCGCCGCCAAGCACATTTTGCGATGGGATGCGGCAATTCTCGAACACCAGTTCGGCAGTGTCGGACGAGCGCCAGCCGTGCTTGTCGAGCGAGCGGCCGACGCGGAAACCGGGCGTTCCTTTCTCGACAAGGAACATCGAGACGGATTTCGATGCGACCTCGGCGCTGGTCTTGGCGGCAACCATGTAAAGATCGGCGTGGACGCCGTTGGTGATGAACATCTTGGCGCCGTTGAGGACGTAATCGCCGCCGTCGCGCCGCGCCGTGGTGCGGATGCCTTTGACGTCGGACCCCGCGTCCGGCTCGGTGACGGCAATCGCGGTGATGGCACGGCCAGCGACGATGTTCGGCATAAAGCGCGCTTTCTGCGCCGCCGATCCCGCATTGGCGAGGTGCACTGAGGCCATGTCGGTATGCACCAGCACCGTGATGGCGACGCCGCCGAAGGTCGAGCGGCCGAGCTCTTCGGCCAGCACCACCGAGCCGAGCGTGTCCATTTCGGCGCCGCCGTACTCGGCGCTATAGCGGATGCCGAGGAAACCGAGCTCACCCATCCGCCGCAGCACCTCGCGCGGCACGAAGCCTTGCGCTTCCCACGCCGCGCCGTGCGGCTTGATCTCGGTTTCGACGAAGCGGCGCAGTTGGGTGCGCAGCGCCTCGTGCTCTTCACGGAAATACGGCGAGGGAAGGGCGTTGCCGGCCATGGCTTAAGCGTATTTCTGCCGTGCCAGCGCCGCGCCCTTGCCGAGCGCGTCGAGCTTGGCGGCGGCGATATCGCGCCGCATCGGCGCCATGCCGCAGTTGGTGCAGGCGACGATGCGTTGTTTCGACACCACCTTCATGATGTCGCCGATCACGCCGGCGACTTGCTCCGGCGTTTCGACCGTGTCGGTCGCGACATCGATCACGCCAGCCAGCACGTCCTTGCCGTCGAGCAGCGACAGCAATTTGATCGGCACCTTGGAATTGATCACCTCGACCGAGACCTGGCCGATCCTGCTTTTCGCCAGCGCGGGAAAAATCGTCTCGTATTGCTTCCATTCGCCACCGAGCGAATTCTTCCAGTCGATATTGGCCTTGATGCCGTAGCCGTAACAGATATGCACGGCCGTGGTGCATTTGAGCCCTTCGGCCGAGCGATTGAGCGCTTCGACGCCCCAGCCCGCCACCTCGTCGGTGAACACGTTGAAGGCCGGCTCGTCGAACTGGATAACGTCGACGCCGTCCTTTTCGAGCGCGCGGCCTTCTTCGTTGAGCAATTTGGCGAACGCCATCGCCATCTTCACTTTGTCGCCGTAGAAATCGTCGGCAATAGTGTCGGCGATGGTCATCGCGCCCGGCAGGGTGATCTTGAGTTTGTGCCTGGTATGGGCGCGCGCGTGCCTTGCTTCTATCTGATGCACCCGGCCTTTGAGCCGCAATTCTCCGCGCACGGTCGGCACCATCGCTTTGTAGCGATTGTTGCGGATTCCCATTTCGATCTTGTGCGCGAAGTCGATGCCATCGACGAATTCGAGAAAGCCGTGCACGAAGTGCTGGCGTGATTGCTCGCCGTCGGTGACAATGTCGATGCCTGCGTCCTCTTGCATTTTCACCGCCAACAGCGTGGCGTCGAGCTTGCCGGCGGCGAGGTCGGCGCCGCTCAGCCGCCACTTCGGCCACAGCTTGTCTGGCTCGGCGAGCCAGGACGGCTTCGGCAGACTGCCGGCAACGCTGGTCGGAAACATTCAGCTCTCCTGCGTATCGCCGTCGCCGAGCGGGATGATGTTTTTATGCGGCATGTCGAACACCGGCGGTTTCCAATTATAGAGCCAGTCGTAGCGCGTCAGCAGTTTTTCTCCGCCCACTCGCCGCATGATGACATTGCGGATCAACGCCTCTGGTCCGGTCATACCGTAGATGCGGCCCTGCTTCCGGGCCTGCTTTTGCACCTTGGCGGTGCGGGAGCGGCGGGCGCGCTCGTACGCGCGCAAAGCCTTCGCTGGATTGTCGGCGTTGTTACCAAGTGCCGCCGCCAGCACGGCGGCGTCCTCGATCGCCATCGCGCCGCCTTGGCCGAGAAAGGGCATGGCGGGGTGGGATGCATCGCCCATCAGTGTCACCGGGCCGCTGCCGCCGCGCGTGGGCGACTTGCGATCGAACAGCGCCCATTTGTGCCATCGCTGCGGCACCGAAATCAGTTCGCGGGCGGCCTCGGCCCAGGACCATCGCGCGAAATGGCGTAGCACTTCGTCCGGCTCACCGGTCGCGTTCCAGCCCGGCTCGCGCCATTCGTCGTGCACAATGCCGACAATGTTGATGAGTGCGCCGCCTTTGACGGGATAATGCACCAGATGAGAATCGAGGCCGAGCCACAGATGCACCATAGGCTCGCGCCATTGCGGCGCGACGTTCGCGGCCGGTACCAGCGCTCGCCATGCGACACGATGGCGGAACACCGGTTCGCCGTGTCGGCGCAGCCGCTCGCGCACCGCCGACCACACGCCGTCGGCGCCGACCAACGCCAGCGCCTGTTCTTCCAGCACCTGGCCGAAGCGGCGCGTCAAGACGCTGACACCATTGCGGTGCGCGGCGAAATCCTCGATGCGGGTCGCCAACTGTAATGATACGTCATGGTCAGCGCGCGCGGCATCGGCCAGCGCCGCCTGAAGATCGCCGCGGTGGATCACCCAGTAGGGCGCTCCGTAGCGCTTCTCGACCGCGCGGCCAAGCGGAATTCGAACGATCTCGCGTCCGGAATTTCCCGACATCACCCGGATCGCTTTTGGCTCGACGGCCGTAACCTTGAGCCGCTCGCCCAGCCCGAGCGCGATCAGGACCCGCGTCGCGTTCGGCGGCAACTGAATGCCGGCACCGGTTTCTTCAAGTTGCGCCGCCTGTTCGATCACGGTGGCGCGAAGACCCGCCCGCGACAACGCCAGCGAGGCAGTGAGTCCGGCAATGCCGGCCCCAGCGATCAGGACATGACGCGTGGCGGCCAAAGCCGGCTCCCTAAGCGGCTCAGGCCGCGCCGGTGAGCGTGCATTCTTCCGGGCGCGCTTCGTGGCTGTCGAGCTTGTGATTGAAGCGGTAAAGCGTCGAGCAATACGAGCAGATGATTTCCGCATCATCGCCCATGTCGAGGAAGATGTGCGGGTGATCGAACGGCGGGGTCGCGCCGACGCACATGAATTCTTTGGCGCCGACCTCGATCATCGGGACACCGGGATCGTTGTGGAAATGGGGCACGATATGTTCGGCGGCCATGGTGGTAATCCTGAGGAGCGATTTGCCGGCACCTTAGCGACGCGACCCTAAAGAGCAAGCGCGGCCTGTCCTAGGGATTCATAAACTTGATGCCGGCGCCGGCTGGAACGTCTGGCGCGTGCTGCCGGTTCCTGTCGTAGTTATCCCCAGCCGGGTTATCGGAGAAACGATTGCTGACTAGCATCGCAGGCGTCGATCCCATTGCCGCGGACAAGGACGCGAGGATGAGGCGGGTTCGCATCGTGCCTTTTTTATTGGCCTGCCTGCTGACGGCGGGCGCGGCGGTCTATGCCGTGCCGCGTGGCATGGAGGCGCAGCATCTGCTCGCGATTGAGGACGATCCCACGCAGATCGCCGATCGCGCGCTCGATGGGCATTTTGACGCCGACATCGCCACGCGCGAGATCGAAGCGGCGCTCGCCGCCAGCGACGCCGATCTCGCCAAAAGCTTTGTAGAGCTGGCGCGCGAGCGGCATGTGAGCGTCGATCCGGCGCTGACGGCTAAAGTCGACACCGCGGTGACGGAATCCGAATCAACCAGCCGCGCGATGCAGAGCTTTGCGATGGGTTTTGTCACCGGCGAACCCAACGATGGCGCCAGCCTTGCCGGAACCGCGACCGGCGACCTGTTCGTGTTCGGCGACATTCGCGACGCGGTACGTGAAGGCGGCAGGATGGCGCTCGGCCAACCGGCCGACGAACTGGTGCTGGGCCTTGCCGGCGTCGGCCTGGCGATCACCGCGGCGACTTATGCGACGCTTGGCGAGGCGGCTCCGGCCCGCGTCGGGATCTCGCTGGCCAAGGCGGCGCGAAAGACCGGCGTGCTGGGCGCCGATCTCACCGCCTACATCGGACGGGTGCTGCGGCAGGTGGTTGACTGGAACAAGCTCAAAGGCGCAGTCGCCGGGGCGTCGATCGCTGAGCCGGCCCTCGCCATCCGTGCGGCGCGCGAAGCGGTCAAGGTCGAGCGTGCCGGCGGTCTGGTCCATCTGGTGCGCGATGTCGGCCGCGTGCAGAGCAGAGCCGGCACCCGCGCGGCGCTCGACGGTCTCAAGGTGGCGGAGACGCCGCGCGAGATGTCGCGGCTTGCCAGGCTCGCGGCCGCCAAAGGCGGCAAGACCCGCGCCGTCCTCAAGCTGGTCGGGCGCGGCGCGCTGGTGCTGACGCTGGCGGCGCTCGATCTCGGCTTCTGGATCCTCGGCGCGGCGCTGGTGCTGTTCGGCTTTGTTTCCTCGCTCAAAGGCACCACCGAGCGCATCACGCTACGCATGGTTCGCCGCGCCAAGGAGCGGCGCCTGCGGGCCGAACAACGCTTTGCGGCGATGACCTTGCGCGGCTAAGACGTTGGCATGGCGGTTTTCAGTCACGAAGCAGTCGATATCGCCTATCTCGATGAGGGTGAGGGCGAGCCGATTGTCCTCATCCACGGTTTTGCCTCCAGTAAGGAAATCAATTGGGTTTATCCCGGCTGGGTGACGACGCTGACCGGCGCCGGATACCGCGTGATCGCGCTCGACAATCGCGGCCACGGCCAATCGAGCAAGCTTTACGACCCCGCCGACTATCACACCGCGATCATGGCGGAGGACGCGCGCGCGCTGATGGATTATCTCCACGTCAGGCGCGCTGTGGTGATGGGCTATTCGATGGGCGCGCGGATCGGCGCTTTTCTGACGCTGAAACATCCGCAACGGGTGCGTGCGCTTGTTCTCGGCGGGCTGGGCATCCATTTGGTCGAGGGTGTCGGCTTGCCGGAAGGTATCGCCGACGCTCTGCTGGCGCCATCGCTCGATAACGTGACCGACCCGATCGGACGGGCGTTTCGCGCCTTCGCCGAGCAGACGCGCTCCGACCGCAATGCGCTCGCCGGCTGCATTCGCGGTTCGCGGCAGATTCTGAGCCGGGCCGAAGTGGGATCAATCCGCGGCCCAACTCTTGTCGCGGTCGGCACCAAGGACGATGTCGCAGGCTCGGCGCAGGAGTTGGCAGCCTTGATCCCTGGCGCCAAGGCGCTCGACATTCCCGGCCGCGATCACATGTTGGCGGTCGGCGACAAGGTGTTCAAGCAAGGCGTGCTGGAATTCCTGCAAGCGGTGAAATGACGACACATCCCAAACCTGCTGTCGCGATGTTCACCGGCGCTTCCGGCAATCGGCTGATCGCCGACGTCTACGGCGAGAGCGGTACGCCGGTGCTGCTGCTGCACGGCGGCGGGCAGACCCGCCATGCATGGCGCAAGACCGGCGAAGATATCGCGCGCGCCGGTCGCACCGCTTATGCACTTGATCAGCGTGGCCACGGTGACTCCGACTGGCTCGAAACCGGCGCCTATCGGTTCCACGACTACGCCAGCGATGCGCGAGCGATGGCGCTCACGCTTGCCGAGCGTAACGGACAAAAGCCGGTCGTGATCGGCGCCTCGCTCGGCGGCATCTGCGCGCTGCTGGCGCAAGGCGAGGCGCAGGCGCGTTGCGAGCCGCTATTTTCTGCTTTAGTGCTGGTCGACATCACGCCGAGCGTCGATCTGTCAGGCGTCGCCAAGGTGCAGGGTTTCATGCGCGAGCACGCGCGCGAAGGTTTCGCTTCGATCGGAGAAGCCGCCGACGCGGTCGCCAAATATCTGCCACACCGGCCTCGCCCGCGTTCGCACGAAGGGCTGAAGAAGAATCTCAGGTTGCATCCGGATGGACGCTGGCGCTGGCACTGGGATCCCAAGTTTCTGGAAGGGCCGCATCGCGTCGATGACGGACGCATGAAAGTCGAGGCCGAGCTGAAAAAGGCCGCCGCCGGTCTTAAAATTCCCGCGCTGCTGGTGCGCGGAAAAGGTTCGGAGTTGGTGCAGGAATCCCATGCCCAGGAATTCCTCGCGTTGGCTCCGCATGCGGAATACGCGGATGTCACCGGCGCCCGGCACATGGTGGCGGGGGACCGCAACGATCAGTTTTCAGCGGCGATTCTGGCCTTCCTGAACCGGTCATTAAGGCCAAAAGTCTAACAGCGGTGCGGCCTCGGCTGCTCTATGCGAACTGTGATAGAATGAATATCTGTCGGCCAGAACGGCCGGAGGATTGAAATGTCGCAACAGCGCGCCAAAGCGGAAAACAAGATCAACAGGCTCGACCCGGTCTGGGCGCGAATTCGCGGCGAGGCCGAAGAGGCGGCGGCGCGCGAGCCGGAGCTGTCGACGTTCATTTACGCGACGGTGCTCAATCATGACACGTTGGAGGCCGCGGTGGTGCACCGGATCGCCGAACGGCTGGCGCATGCCGATGTGGGCGACGAACTGATCCGCCAGGCCTACGCCGAGGCGCTCAACGACGATCCCGCAATCGGCGTCGCGTTTCGCGCCGATATCATCGCGGTGCACGACCGCGATCCGGCCACCCACCGCTATCTCGAGCCGCTGCTCTATTACAAAGGCTTCCACGCCATCCAGACCTACCGGCTGGCGCATTGGCTATGGGGCAAAGGCCGCCGCGATTTTGCGCTTTATCTGCAAAGCCGCTCGTCGGCCGTATTTCAGTGCGACATCAACCCGAATGCGAAAATCGGGCGCGGCATTTTCCTCGATCACGCCACCGGCTTTGTCTGCGGCGAAACCGCCGAGATCGAAGACGACGTGTCGATCCTGCACGACGTCACGCTCGGCGGCACCGGCAAGGAAAACGAGGACCGCCATCCAAAAATCCGGCGCGGCGTGATGATCGGCGCCGGCGCAAAGATTCTCGGCAACATCGAGGTCGGCCACTGTGCGCGCATTGCCGCTGGCTCGGTGGTGATCAAGCCGGTGCCGAACAATGTCACCGTCGCCGGCGTGCCGGCCAAGGTGGTCGGCGAGGCCGGCTGCGCGGAACCGTCGCGCGCGATGGATCAATTGTTCTACGAGGCGGGTCCCTGACCGCGCGCTAAAACCGCAAGCTTTCTGCCTTTTAATTGTCATCGCCCTATGGCATGACGCCTCACCTTAATTCGGGAGTTTCGCGTGGACGCGCAGGAAGTCAGGCAACTCGACGGCTATCTCAAGAAGCTTTTCGGCACCCCGCGCATCCGCGTGGCGCCGAAAAGCGCCGAACTGGCTGAAGTCTTTATCGGCGAAGAGGATCTGGGCGAGCTGTCGTCGGATAACGAAGAAGGCGAGCTATCCTACAATTTCCGCATGGAGATCGATCTCGGCGCGCAGGCCGACGTGACTCCAGTTCACCTGACATCCTATCTGCGCCGCAAATTCGACAACGAGAATATCCGCGTGGTCGCCCGGCCGAAGAAGAACGACTCGCTGGAGGTCTATATCGGCGAGGAGTTCATCGCCGTGCTGTTCATCGAAAAGGAAAAGGGACGGCAGATGTTCATTCTGGAATTGCCGATCCTCGACGTCGACCTGGCGGGGGTCTGACTATTTTTCCGGATGCAGCCGCGCCAACAGCCGGTCGATGCCATCCGCCACGCCTTGCCAGTCCGACAGCCAAGCGCGCGGAAAGCGCAGCGTGATGTCGGCATTGCCGATCCGCCGTTCCAGCAGGCACGTTCCGTTGGTGCCGACTTCCTGCCGCGAGCAGCGCGCCAGGAAATGCTCGGGCGCCTGCGGGTCGTAGATCAGGTCCTCGCCGCGATAGGGTGAGGTGTCGCGGAACGCGCGCAACGTCAGTCCGGGCGGGGCTTCTGCGCGTTCGGCGAGGTAACGGGGGTAAATCGATTTGACGCGCTCGCCGACCGGCAGCGTCGCCTCGCCATCAGCGATCATCACGAACAGCCGCTCGTTCGGATCGACCGGCGCGCCGACGCTCGGCTTGGCGGCGGGGTCGGGCGGCGTGAGCGATGGCCACAGATAGGCGAGGTCGATCCGCTCCTGGGTGCCGGGCTTTCTTTGCACCGGCATGCGGATCGCCGCCGGCTCGACGGTGAACATCACGCCGGAGATCATCACCGGCAGTGCCGGCGCATCGAGTGAAACCGGCCCGCTCGGCCAGCGCGGCCACAGCACATAGGCGACATAGGCGACGGCCAGCACCATGGCGCCGATGAACAGCAGGACTGGCGCGCCGAGCGGGCTAGCGGCGGCGCGCGGCCGGCGGTGCGAGCGCGGCCGCCCTGCGTGGGAGATATGCGCCATGTGTCGGAAGTCGCTCCAGGCTGCGAATCAAGAAGCCATTATGGCACGGGGTCTTTCGCATGCACGGCCGGCGCCATTTACCCTTTCTTAAGGAAGCGATGGCGGTGGGGCAGGCGCCCTGCCAAAACATCCGCTGGTATTGCGTGAGACCCCGTGATGACGCCGGAAGCCGTGCAATCAATCGTCGCTCTTGTGCTCGGCTTCGCTGTCGCCGGCATGGCGAGTTCCGCGTACAAGCTCGTCACCAGCGAATTGCCAAGCTTTGGCCTGCTTAATGCGGGCGCCAAGCCCGCGACGATCGCCGCGGTGCCGGTGCTGGTGTTCGCCGCGCCGTTCCTCATCATGCGCAATACGCTGCTCGGCCCGCGCCAACAGGCCCGCCGCTTCCAGTTCGTTTTCGTGACGACGCTGCTGGCCGGGCTCTGGAGCCTGATGTCGGGCACTGTCGTGGTGATGGCGCTGCAGGCCGTCGGCCTGCTCGGGGCCTAACCCTTTCGTTTTTTTTGCAATTTTTTACTGCCGTGCGATGGTTTCCGCTCGAATCCGAGCGAGGCGCAAGAGCAGTCATGCCGGTTTACGAACTCGACGGCCAGGCGCCGGAATTTCCGGGCGAAGGCCACTATTTTATCGCCGACAGCGCCACGCTGATCGGGCGGGTGCGGCTCAAAAAAGATTCCAGTGTGTGGTTCGGCGCGGTATTGCGCGGCGACAATGAATGGATCGAGCTCGGCGAGCGCTCGCAGATCCAGGATAATTGCGTGCTCCATACGGATCCGGGATTTCCGCTCACAATCGGCTCGAATTGCGTGATCGGCCATCTGGTGATGCTGCACGGCTGCACGATTGGCGACAATTCTCTGATCGGCATGGGCGCCGTCATGCTGAACGGCTCAAAGGTCGGCAATAACTGTCTGGTCGGTGCCGGTGCCGTGGTGACCGAGGGCAAGACGTTTCCCGACAATTCGCTGATCGTCGGCGCGCCGGCGCGGGTCATCCGCTCGCTCGATGAAAAAGCCGCGGCAATGATCCGCGGCGGCGCCGATATATACGTGCAGCGATCCAAGCAATACGCCAAGGCGCTCAAGAAAATTCGCTGAACCATCCCAAGCTTTACCCCTAAACAGGGTGCGGCCAGGCCTTGGGGGAGGCCTGGCCGCTCACGCATCCGGTCTGGGGACGGGGAGGGGTGGGGACGTGACCGGGTGCGCGAATTACTTTCTTTGTTTGTCTTGCGTTAGCGAGATGAGGTGGCGACCGGAGCGCGCGGCTCGCCGAGCGCGATCCAAACATTCGGGTCGGCTTGCGACTGCCGCTTCACGAAGCGGTAGCCGGTGTGCGACCACAGCAGAATTTCGCCTTCCTGATTGTCGAGGATGAACTCGCCTTTGTTGGTCTTGACCGTAAGCACGGCGTGGCCTTCGCCCTTCTTGTCGCGCACCACGGTGATCAGCAGCGCCTCGCGCGGCCAGCCGGCCTGCATCAGCATGCGCCGCTTAAGCAGCACGTAGTCCTCGCAATCGCCGTAACCGTCGTCGGGATAATTCCAGCGCTCGACGACGCCCCAGTGCTCGAGGTCGGTCATCGGCTTAATGGTGTCATTGGCCCATGCATTGACGCGAATGAGGTCGGCCCAGGCTTTCGGCGACAGCACGACGTCGCGCGGCGTCGACGGTTTGGTGTCGCATTCGGGCTTGTATTCGATGCAGAACTCGAACCAGCCGATCGGCGCGCGGGCCGTCTCGCCGGTGGTGACGAATAGCGGCTTTTCATTTCCTGCCAGCGCGCTGGCTGGCGCGGCGAAAACGGCCGCCGCCGAGAGCGCGATAAAGCAAGCAGATTCCAGAATTCGTTTGCGACGCCCCGCCATTGTGCGGCCCCTTTTCCCCGTTGTTGGGACAAGGTTTCGCACAAAGATTTTGCGTCGCCGCTAAATCTAGTCTGCCAGTTTGAAGTTAAACCTAGTAAATCAATCGGCTAATACTGTTTAAGTTAAAATCTAAGTTGTCTAAAATTGCAACGATTACACTTCATCTAAAATTTTATACATTAAGGCGTTAAAGCCTGTAAGAGCACAGCCAAACGTGCGTCCGCGCGCGGCAATTTACCGTGCTGATGGCGTGACCGAGGGATGAAAGGGCGTGAAAAGGGGGCTAGACGCGCCTTAGCGCCAGCGCCGGGTAGCTTTTAGGGGTCGCCGGCGTTTACTCGCCGGTGACGTTGTCTTCCAGAAAGTCCGGATGCTGCAGGCGGGTGAACTCGACCGCGAAGCCATTTTCGATATGTCGGACCACCCGACCCTGGCTTTTGCCGACCGTCACCATAGAGCCGACCGGCGGACGCAGGTTCTCCGCCATGCTGATGGCGGTACCTGACGCGGAGAGGTCGATGACGCGACAGGTGACATTGGTGCCGTTTGGCATGATCACCCGGGCGACCGGGTTGCGTGGCACGAAACGGCCGTGCCGGCGATCTTCCGGCAAATTCAGGATATGGCGGTTGGCGAGCCAAGTAAGTTGCGCGGCGAGTTTATCGCGCTTTCTCGAGGTAGCCCCGATCGTCATGGCGAAGCCGTTGGCAATGGGCCGCGCGATGACGCCTTCAAGCCGGCCCAGATGATCGACATAGGCGATCACCCGCTCGCCAGGATTGCCAACCACGGGTGCGATGACCGCCATGCCGCCAGGGGACATATCGGTGACCTGGCAGGGATATTCCTGGCGATCCGCCAGCATGTAGCGGCCGAGAAGGCTGACCTTTACGCGCTGATGACGCCGGCGCTCTTCAGCCAGCGGAAGAAATTTGGGTTTGGTCGCCGGTATCGCCATGATGGGGCTTAGGTTCGAGCGATTTGCCAGTCGCGCAAGCCTATGCCGCCATCGTTAACGGCTCGTTAGCCAGCCTTCTCACTTGGCGAGTCGTGTGGCGCAGTCCCTCGGCCGCCTTCATAGACTATAAGGCCGCGCCGTACCCGGACGTCGGGGCTGCCTGTCACAAAACGGCGTCCGCCCAATTCATCGACCACCGGTCCGACGTGGCGGATCTGGCCCAATTCGAGCGCGGCAACTGGTTTTTCGCCGAACCAATAGGGCTTTTCGGTTACCGCGAGCAGCCCGAGCGCCTGGATTCCGCCGTCCTGCGCCACGAGCGGCAGTATCAAGAGCTCTAGGTCGACCGTGGCGCCATCGGCAGTATGGCCGGTGACACCGGCAACGCCGCCGATTTTTTCCTCGGCGATGACCTTGAGCAGGTATTGCATCACCCGCGCGCTCAATTCATCCCACAACCCGGCGAAGTTTTCGGTTTTCAGTTCGCGGCCGAACAACGCGCACATCTGCGTTCCCGCCAAACGGAAACGATGCTCGTTCGCAAAATCGATGGTCAGGATAAAAACATCACCGAGCACATGACGGATCGCAATCGGCTCGATGTCGGAGCGCTCCGGCGCCAGCCGATCGCCACGCCGTTCATTCCAGTATGCAAACAATTCTCGCGTCGAAGCATGTCGCATGTCGCTACCTGTTCCGTCGCGGGACGGCTGCGAACGGCAATGTCCTCGAATGGGACAAAGCGCTTCGCTGATTGCCGCGACGGAAGGGAGAGTGCAGGGCGTGTGCCGTTAACCAGCACGCAGGGGGCATTCGCGCGAACCGGCGCGGGTTAGCGTTAAAATCGCCATCGTGTTGGCATCCCACGTTCGCGCTCCTATGGGCGCAGCCGATCCACACTGCGGTCCGTGCGCCCAGCGAACCTCCCGGCGCACCGCTGCAAAACAACTCCGCTTCAGGAGGGCGCAAGCCCTCCTTTTTCTTTTTGATGGGCCGAAAAGCCTGCTTGCTTGAGGCGGTGCAAGCCGTCTTACTGGGGCATCACCCGCTGGATTGCCCCCGTGAGAAACGAGCCGATCTTCAACGTCCCGCCTGTTATCATTGCGCTGCTCGGCACGTTCGCGCTGGTGCATCTCATGCGTCTGCTTCTGCTTACTGAGGAGCAGGACGTCGAGATTCTGTTGTTGTTTGCCTTTATTCCCGCTCGCTACGACGCCACGGTATTGTTGGGTGGGCAGTTGCCGGGAGGCGTCGGCGCGCAATTATGGACTTTCGTCACTTATGCTTTTCTGCACGCCAGTTGGATGCACCTCTTTGTCAACGCCATCTGGCTGCTGCCGTTCGGCACTGCGGTGGCGCGCCGCTTCGGCGTCTTGCGATTTTTACTATTCTTTGCGGTAGCGGCTGCGGCTGGTGCACTGATGCAATTTGCGGTTCGTCCCGGCGCTGAGTTCACCATGATTGGCGCCTCGGCGGCCATTTCGGGCACGATGGCGGCCGCGATGCGCTTTGTTTTTCAGCGCGGCGGCCCGCTGGGATTTCGGCGAGGCACGGGCGGCGAGGCTTATCGGATTTCGGCGCTGCCGCTCATCGGCGTGCTGCGCGATCCTCGTGTGCTGGGATTTGTCGCGGTGTGGTTCGGAGTCAATCTGTTGTTCGGGATCGGCTCATTTGACATCGGCGGTGCCGGACAGCCGGTGGCATGGCAAGCCCATATCGGCGGATTTCTCGCCGGGTTATTTTTGTTCGGGTTGTTCGATCCGGTCGGCCGGTTGGCCGAAGCGGACGCGACGCGGCATTAGCGCCGTCAGTTCGCGCAGTCGATTATTTCACCGTGCCGTTTGCCGATAGCGGATGGGACAGGGCGTCGATCGCCTCGTTGATGCCCTCCATGGCCTTTTCCGTAGCCTCGGCTCCGATCCTGATGGCGTCTGCGCCGCGCTGAAAGTCAAACCAGCCGACCGGGCCAAGCTTCGGAGAAATCAACACGTCCGGCGGATCGCCGGCGAGACGCGCCCGCGTGATGCGGTCCTGCATCACATTGAAAGCCTCAATCATGACGGTTGGAATTCCGGGCCGATCGCGGCTTCCGAAAATCTGACGTAAGGAACGCTGGCCGCTGCCGAACAAGCGGCCGAGGCCATGCACCTCGGCATCGTTCACGGGCGGATTGTCGCTGACGTCGGTGCCGTGATTGGAGATGATGGTGCCGCGGCCGAACAAATCCGAGTTCAGGCTGACGGCGATGACTAGCCGGGCCCCGAGCGCGCGGGCGGCCGACACCGGCACCGGATTGACCAGCGCGCCATCGACCAGCCAGCGTCCGCCAATCCGCACCGGCGGGAAAATGCCGGGCAGGGCGTAGGACGCGCGCAATGCGTCAACCAGGCGGCCATGGGTCAGCCAGATCTCATGGCCTGTATTGAATTCGGTCGCGATCGCCGCAAAATGGAGGGGCAGGCTTTCGATCCGGGTCTCGGCGAGGCCGCCGACCAGTTCTTCGGTCAGGTGATTGCCGCGGATGAGACCGCTTCCCGACAAACTGACGTCAAGATAGCTCAAGATGCGGCGCAAGCTTAAGCCGCGCGCCCAGTCTTCCAGAGTGTCGAGCTGTTTGGCGGCGTAGCAGCCGCCGACCACGGCTCCGATCGAAGTTCCGACGATGACGTCCGGCACGATGCCGTGCGACAGCAGCGTGCGCATCACACCGATATGAGCAAATCCCCGCGCCGCGCCGCCACCGAGCGCCAAACCGATGCTAGGCCGCGTCGTCGCCGGCTTGAGTGGCGCAGTGGTAGCTTCGACGCCACGATCGCCGTTGCGCGAGCGCGAAAACAATCCCTCGAACATAGTGCTTCCCCGTCCCGGGAGATGATCGCGCCCCACCATCCGCCGGACAAGCACGCTACGACGGTATGGTGAAGGTCGTGGCGGCTTTATGTGACGGAACGGTGGCGCGAGTATGCGCCCACTTGGTAATTTGCCGGTTAACTCGCCGCGTCCAACGATTAAAGCCGAGTCAGGCGGTGGGACGGGTCATCGCGAACATGCGCTCCACTACGGCGTATTCGTCGTAGCCGCAGCGCGCGATGGGTTTCATCGCCGCGGTATCAAGCCGCCCGTTGTGGATGAAGCGGTCGTCGATATGAACGCCAATGACCCGGCCGATCACGACATGGCCGTCGAGCGGAGTGCCGTCGAGATCCTGGAGCGGCACGATCTGCAGCATTTTGCATTCGAGCGCGCAGGGCGAGGCCGCGACCCGCGGCGGCTTGACCAGTTTCGATGGTGCGGCCTTCAACCCGGCCTGTTCCATCTCATTAATGCCATAGGGGATCGGAGCTGAGGTGGCGTTCATCTCCTCGCGCAGATCCCACGTCGCCAGATTGCAGACGAACTCGCCGGTCTCGCGAATATTGCGCACCGAATCCTTGAAGCCTTCGCTGGAAAACATCACCAGGTTCGGCCGGCTCAGGACGCCGTTGAAATAGGAGTAAGGCGCCAGATTGATTTCGCCTTTGGCGTTGATCGAGGTGATCCAGCCGATCGGCCGCGGTGCGATGATCGCCTTGAAAGGATCGTGCGGCAACGTCCGGGTTTTATCGCGGGTGTCATAGAACATCAGGTCATGTCCCGTGGCGGCTGGTGATTTCGGAGAGGTTGGGCCGCGGCCGATCTTGCGACGGCTGCGCCGGGTGGCCGATATGCACGAAGGCGGCGATGCGCTCGTTCGGCGCCAGCCCCAGGGCGTGGAGCACGGCACGGTCATAGGCGTACCATTCGGTCAGCCAGCTCGCCGCATAGCCGAGCGCATGAGCGGCGATCACCAGGCTCATAGCCGAGGCGCCAGACGACAGTTGCTGTTCCCATTCCGGAATCTTGACGTGCGGCATGACGCGGGACACCACCGCGACCACCAGCGGAGCGCGGGCGAGGCGGTTGCGCTCGAATTCAATCTGGTCGGTGGTGGCTTGCGGGTTTTTTTCGGCAAAAATCTTTGCGATCGTTTCGCCGGCGTTGAGCCGGGCATCGCCTTCAAACACAATGAAACGCCACGGTGCGAGCTTGCCGTGGTCGGGTACCCGAGACGCCACCGTCAACAGCGTTTCGATTTCCTGGGGCGAGGGAGCGGGGCCGCGCAAGTCCATTGGCTTGACCGAGCGGCGCGTCGTTAAAAGTTTTAGAGCGTCGTTTATATTCTCTTGCATGCCGTTATCGCTACCTCGAGGCGTGCGCCTAGCATAGCGGTTGCGGCGTGACAAAGTTCTGCTTGCCGCATGGCGGGATGGCTTGAAATCGCCTCGATTTGGGCCGAAAACGCCGGACATGTGCATCGCAAATCAAATCGGTCGTCGGAAGTCGCGGACAGCGACTGTGCTGGCGACAATGGTTTTGGTGGCGGCAATTATCTCACCTGTGCATGCGCAGGCGCCGGCCCCGTCACTGTTTTCAAATGCGCCGACAAATCAAACGCCCCTGATCATGCCCCCCACCGCGACGCCGACGCAGCCAACTCCGATGGTGCCGGCCGGTCAGGTCGCACTCGAACTCGGCGCGCGCTTCGGCAAGGATCTAAACCCGATCACCGCCGGCCTCACATGGCGCGTTTACGCCGCGAGGCCCGAGCCAAGCGGTGCATTTCGCCTAGTCAAGGAAGAAAAGTCGCCTTCGCCAACGCTGGTGCTGCCGCCGGGGCCGTACATCGTTCACGTCGGCTTCGGCTTGGCCAACGCGGTGAAGCCGGTGACGCTGCGCGGCGAAACGGTACACGAAATGTTCGAACTGCCGGCCGGCGGGTTACGGCTGGAGGGCCGCGTTGGCGATGTACGGATTCCTCCCGGGCAAATTTCGTTCGACGTCTATAAAGGCAGCCAATTCGAGCCCGGTGATCGCCGGCCGATCGCGGAACGAGTTCCCACCGGCGACGTTATCATGGTGCCGGAAGGTACCTATTACATCGTTTCGAACTATGGCGACGCGAATTCAACCGTGCGGTCCGATATCCGCGTGCAAGCCGGCAAGCTCACCGACATCGTAGTTACCCATCGTGCCGCCGCGATCACGCTCAAGCTGGTGGGTGATAAAGGTGGCGAGGCGCTTGCCAATACCGCCTGGTCGGTCCTGACGCCTGGCGGTGACGTGATCAAGGAGTTGATCGGCGCGTTTCCTCGCGTCATTTTAGCGGAAGGCGAATACCGGGCCATTGCTCGCAACGAAGGCCGGGTTTTCGAGCGAGAATTCAAGGTTCTCACTGGCGTTGATGGCGACATCGAAGTTCTTGCGCGATGATTTCATTCATTTTGACGGATCCTTATTGTGACGCAGATCGGCCTCGATGACATCGCGCTCGACGCCTTTGCGGGCCTCGACCTGTCCGCAGTGGCGCTACTGCTGGATGTCGACGGCACCCTTATCGATATTGGTCCGACGCCGCAGCAAGTCCACGTGCCCGTCGATCTTTGTGATTCTCTCAAACGGCTCCGTGACCTGACGGCCGGCGCAACGGCACTGGTAAGCGGCCGTCCGATCGCCGATCTCGACCGGATGTTTTCCCCGCTCAAACTCTCGATCGTCGGCGGCCACGGCGCGGAAATGCGGATCGGCAGTGAGGTGATCGAACGCGGTGTCGCGCCGCTGCCTCCCGACATGCGCCAGCGCCTGGCCGAGGTGCGCGCGCCCGTGATCGTCGAAGACAAAGGCTATTCCGTCGCGTTGCATTACCGCGGCGCGCTGGAACGCGAGCGCGCGCTTCGCGAACTGGCGCGCAAGGTCTGCGCGGATTTCCCGGATCAGGCCCTGAGCATCCTGTCCGGCAAAGCGATGGTCGAGATCAAGCGAGCGCATGTGAACAAAGGCGAGGGGGTAATGGCGCTGATGAGGCATCCCCCGTTTCACGGCCGAATGCCGCTGTTCATCGGCGACGACGTCACCGATGAGGCGGTGTTTGCGGTGCTGCCGCAGATCGGTGGCATCGGCTACTCGGTCAGCCGGCGTTTTGATGGGCTGGAGGGAATGTTCGATTCACCGGCCGACGTGCGGATCGCGCTGGCGCGATTGGCGCAAGCCGGGAAGGAGCGGCGATGACCAAAGCCATGACCGGAATAACTGGGGGGATTACGCCGGCCGTCCGAACCGATTACGGCCTCGATCTTGCCGTCATCGGCAACGGGCGCACCGCCGCCTTGATCGAGCCATCCGGCCGCATCGTGTGGTGGTGCCTGCCGCGTTACGACGGCGACCCGGTATTCTGTCGCCTGCTCGCCGGAAACGACGAGAAGGGCTTCACCGATATCGTCGTCGAGAATCTAGCCGAGGTCCGCTCCAATTACGTCCGCAACACCGCGGTGGTGGTGACGGAATTGATCGACCGCAATGGCGGCGCGGTTCGCATCACGGACTTTGCGCCGCGTTTCCAGACCTATGGCCGCACGTTCCGGCCGCCGCAATTGATGCGGGTCATTGAACCGATCGCCGGCATGCCGCGCATCGCGATTCGGTTTCGCACCACGCATCGCTACGGCGAACCGGTGACGTCACGTTCGGCCGGCAGCAACCACATCCGCTACTGGCGCGATGAGACCCCGGTGCGACTCACCACCGATATTCCAGTGTCCTATGTCGAGAACGAGACGCCATTCATTTTGACACGGCCAATGCACATGGTGTTTGGCGCCGATGAACCGTTCGAAGGCACGCTGGAAACCACCTGCCGGGAATTCTGCGAGCGAACCCGCGACTATTGGCTGGAATGGGTGCGCCGCCTGGCGTTCTCGATCGACTGGCAGGACGAAATCATCCGCGCCGCAATCACCTTGAAGCTCAGCAATTTCGAGGAGACCGGCGCCATCGTCGCCGCGCTCACCACTTCGATCCCCGAGGCCCCGGGTACCGGCCGCAATTGGGATTACCGGTACTGCTGGCTGCGCGATGCCTATTTCGTCGTCAGCGCGCTCAACCGGATCGGCGCCACTAAGACGATGGAAGATTTCATTTCGTATATCTTGAGTATCACTGTCGGACGCGCCGAGACGCTGCGGGCGTTGTACGGCGTGGTACATTCCGATCCGCTGGAAGAACATGAGGCTCCGGCACTGGCCGGCTATCGCGGCAACGGCCCCGTGCGGGTCGGCAATGCTGCGTGGGCGCAGGACCAGCATGACGTCTATGGCAGTGTAATCCTCGCTGCGGCGCCGATGTTTTTCGACCGGCGGCTGCCGAAGCCGGGCGATGAATCGCTGTTCCGGCTGCTTGAGCCGCTCGGCGAACAGGCCGCCAAGCGGGCGATGCTGCCGGATGCGGGGATCTGGGAATACCGTGGGCGAAAACGCGTGCACACCCATTCTGCCGCGATGTGTTGGGCCGGATGCCACCGCCTCGCGGCGATTGCCGCAAATTTAGGCTTGGCGGATCGCGCGCAACATTGGGGCGCGGAGGCCGAAAAAATAAAAGGCGAACTGCTGACGCGCGCGTGGAATCCCAAGCGTAATGTGTTCGCGGGCGCCTTCGACAGCGACGATCTTGACGCCAGCGTGCTGTTATTGGCCGATTTGGGCCTGGTGACGCCGGACGACCCGCGGTTCGTGAGTACCGTCACTGCAATGGAGCGTGAACTCCGCCGCGGCAATCACGTGATGCGTTATGCGGCGCCGGACGATTTCGGCCTGCCAGATACGGCATTCCTGATTTGCCGCTTCTGGCTGATCGATGCAATCTCATCGATCGGGCGACGCGACGAGGCACGTGAGATGTTCGTTGACGCGTTACGATTGCGAAACCGGTACGGCCTGTTGTCGGAAGACGTACATCCGGTCACTGGCGAAATGTGGGGGAATTTCCCCCAGACCTATTCGATGTCGGGATTGATTCAGTCGGCGATGAAATTATCGCGAAACTGGGGAGACCGGTATTGGCGCGGCTCATAGTCATTTCAAACCGCGTCGCGGTGCCTGAGCAGGCCACGCAGGCCGGCGGGCTAGCGGTCGCGCTCAAAGGCGCGCTCACACGTGAGCATGGTGTCTGGTTTGGCTGGAGCGGACGGGTCGCCAATCCCGGCCCGGCCAAGACGGTGGAGCGCGCCGGTATTACTTATGTCACTTTCGATCTCGCCAAGAGCGATCACCAGGAATTCTACAACGGCTTCGCTAACGGCGTGCTGTGGCCGATTTTGCATTACCGGCTCGATCTGGTCGAGTTCACCCGCCGCGATCTCGGCGGCTATATGCGGGTGAACGAATTCTTTGCGCGCAATCTCGAAAAAATTCTGCAACCCGATGACGTCGTTTGGGTGCACGACTATCATTTCATTCCGCTAGCGAAAGCGCTGCGCGAGCGTGGCCATAAGAACAAAATCGGCTTCTTTCTACATATTCCGTTCCCGCCGCCGGAAATCGTGACGGCGCTGCCCAATCACGACCGCATCATTCCCTCGCTGTGCCACTATGATCTGGTCGGCTTCCAGACCGACGTCGATGCCGCGAATTTCTCGCGCTACCTCGCGCAGGAATGCGGGCTGTCCTGGGCCAACGGCAATAGCTTCCATTTCCATGACCGCACCGTCGAGTTCGGGGCCTTTCCGATCGGAGTCGAGACCGAAAAATTCGCCAAGCTGGCGCGCCGAGCGGTCGAAACCAAATTCGTCAAGGACGTGGTCGGTAGTTTGTCCGGCCGCGCCATGATCATCGGCGTCGACCGGCTGGATTATTCGAAAGGCCTGCCGTTGCGAATGGACGCTTTCGAACGCTTGCTGGTGAACTTCCCGCAATGGCGCGGCCAGTGCACGTTTTTGCAGATCACACCCACCAGCCGCACCGACATTCCGGAATACACCGAGATCGGCCGCCAGGTCGGCGAGGCGGCTGGACGCATCAACGGCGCCTATGGCGAGGCGAGCTGGACGCCGATCCGCTATGTCAACCGGGCGCACAGCCAGACCGCGCTTGCCGGACTTTATCGCGGCGCGCGGGTCGGGCTGGTGACGCCGTTGCGAGACGGCATGAATCTCAGTCGCCAAGGAGTATGTCGCGGCACAGAACGCCGATGATCCCGGAGTGCTGATCCTGTCGCGCTTTGCCGGCGCTGCGCGCGAGCTCAACGCCGCGCTGTTAGTCAATCCTTATGACACCGAGGGCGTTGGCAACGCCATCAACCAGGCGCTGTCGATGCCATTGCCCGAGCGCCGGCAACGTCACGCTGCCATGTTCAAGATTCTGGCGGACAACGATCTGGCGAGTTGGGCCGACAAATTTCTCGCTGTCCTGAAGAAACCGCCGATCGAAGTCGATCTGCCGAAGCGTTTCCGCGCGGTGCTCTAGCCGACTGCGTTTCGCTTCACGTCAGGCGGCGTGGCCTCCTCGGCCAGCATCTGGAGCGCGGTCTCGAGCGGCACGACCTCTTGCTTTTCCTGGCCGAGACGGCGGATCGAAACGGTGCGTTCGGCGGCTTCTTTCTTGCCGACCACCAGCATCGCCGGAACCTTCGCCAGCGAGTGCTCGCGCACTTTGTAATTGATCTTCTCGTTGCGGATGTCGGCCTCGGCCCGCAGGCCGAGCCGCAGCATCTGCCGCGTAACGTCGCCGGCATAATCGTCGGCGTCCGAGGTGATAGTTGCGACGACGGCCTGCACCGGCGCCAACCAGAGCGGCAGGTGGCCGGCGTAATGCTCTAGCACGACGCCGAGGAAACGCTCCATCGAGCCGCAAATGGCGCGGTGGATCATCACCGGCGTTTTGCGCGAGCCGTCCGGTGCGATGTAGAAGGCGTCGAACCGCTCCGGCAGATTGAAGTCGACCTGCGTGGTGCCGCATTGCCAGTCGCGGCCAATGGCGTCGCGCAGCACGTATTCAAACTTCGGCCCATAAAACGCGCCTTCGCCGGGGTTGATCGCGGTCTTGATGCGATTGCCGGAGCGCACCTGAATCTCCTTGAGCACCCGCATCATGATCGCCTCGGCCTCGTCCCAAGCGGCGTCCGAGCCGACGCGCTTTTCCGGCCGGGTCGAGAGCTTCACGACGATCTCTTCGAAGCCGAAGTCCTTGTAGGTCGACAAGATCAGGTCGTTAATCTTGAGGCACTCGCCGGCCATCTGCTCTTCGGTGCAGAACATATGGGCGTCGTCCTGCGTAAAGGCGCGCACGCGCAGCAGACCGTGTAGCGCGCCGGACGGCTCGTAGCGGTGCACGATGCCGAATTCGGCCATGCGCACCGGCAACTCGCGGTAAGAGCGCAGGCCGTGCTTGAAAATCTGGATGTGGCCGGGACAGTTCATCGGCTTGATGGCGAACACGCGCTCGTCTTCGGTCTCTTCGCCGGCCGAGGTCGCCATGAACATGTTCTCGCGAAACCAGCCCCAGTGACCGGAGGTTTCCCATAGTGATTTGTCGAGCAGCTGCGGCGCGTTTACCTCGCGATAATCGCCTTTCAGCCGCCGCCGCATGTAGCTGACGATTTCCTGAAACATCGTCCAGCCATGCGCGTGCCAGAATACGGTGCCCGGGCCTTCTTCCTGGAAATGAAACAGGTCCATGTCGCGGCCGAGCTTGCGATGGTCGCGTTTCTCCGCCTCTTCCATCTGATGCAGGTAAGCGTCGAGTTCTTCCTGCTTGGCGAAGGCCGTGCCGTAGATGCGGGTGAGCATCGGGTTCTTGGCGTCGCCGCGCCAATAGGCGCCCGCCACCTTCATCAGCTTGAAGGCGTTGCCGACCTTGCCGGTCGAGGTCATGTGCGGGCCGCGGCACAGGTCGAACCAGTCGCCTTGATAATAGATCTTGATCGGCTCGTTGCCGGGAATGGCGTCGACCAGCTCGACCTTGAAGTTCTCGCCTTTGTCGCGGAACACCTGTTTGGTCTTCTCGCGATCCCACACGTCTTTGGTGAAGGGTTTGTCGCGCGCGATGATCTCGCGCATCTTCTTTTCAATCGCGGGGAAGTCTTCCGGCGTGAACGGCTGATTGCGGAAGAAGTCGTAATAAAAACCGTTTTCGATCACCGGACCGATAGTGACCTGCGTGCCGGGCCACAGCGACTGCACCGCCTCGGCCAGCACATGCGCGGCATCGTGGCGGATCAGTTCGAGTGCGCGGGGGTCATCGCGATTGACGAATTCGATCTTGGCGTCGCGTTCGATCTTGTCGCTGAGGTCGGCGATTTCTCCGTCGATCGCCATGGCCACGGTACGTTTTGCCAGCGAGGGCGAGATGCCTTTGGCGATGTCGAAGCCGGTGGTGCCTTGGGGGTATTCACGGCGTGCGCCGTCGGGAAACGTCAGCGCGACATTCTGCGCCATAGCCTGGTCTCCTTGCTCACTCGCTGCCTACGAATGCAGGTAAGCGTCTAATGCGACGGATATAGCAGGGATAATGGGACGCGAGGTAGTGGCTGACACGCACACCTCGCGCGCGCGACCCGAATTCTGGGTCGCGAAGCTAGGGCGCCGGCCGGGTGCCGCGCCATAATCCGTAGCGCCACGGCAGATACCAACGCGCCCGCGCGGGAAGGGCGACGGGGACGAAATCGAGCCCTTCAGTGCCGAACGGGTGGCACCGCGCGATCCGTGCCAGCGTCATCCAGCCGCCGGCCCACAGGCCGAACCGGCTGATGGCTTGATCGCCGTAGTCGGAACAGGTCGGCAGGTGCCGACAGCGCGGGCCGATCAGGGCGGCGATCGAATAGCGGTACGCAGCGATCAACCCGCGTCCGAAAAGGCGAGGCCATCTGGTCCAACCGACCGCTGTTCGCGGGCTTGCTCATCGCGAAAAAAGTTCCATCGTCTTGAATCTGCGGAGTAATTCCCCGTAATTTTCAGGGAAGCGACATTTTTGCACTAGACCCGAATCTGCGCGCTCGCTTACATAAGGTCAGAAGGGGTGACTATCGCCCGGCCCGGCAGAACGTGGGTTACCACGCCGACTTTAGGGCTGAGTGACTGGAAGGGGGAAGGATGCTTCGCGTCCTGATCGGTCCCGTTGCGCTTGCGTTAAGCGCCGCATGCAGCTTTGCGCCAGCGCAGGCCGGCACGACCGACCGCACTTTGCCGATGCGCTTCGAATTGCGCCAGCAGGGCCCGGTCGAGACCTGTGGGCAGAACTGCAAGCTCTGGATTTCCGCGGCCGGCGCGATCACCAACGATACGCCGCGCGATTTTGCCAAATTCGTCGAGGGCCGCAACCTTCGCGGCGCAACGGTTGCGCTGGATTCCGACGGCGGCTCGGTGCGCGGCGCGATCGCGCTTGGCCGCGAAATTCGCCGGCTCGATCTGTCCACCACGGTCGGCCGCGTCATCGATATCAAGTCCGATGATACGGCCAATGTTCGCGCGAATATGTCGCCGCGCGCCGATTGTGAATCGATGTGCACCTTCCTCCTGTTGGCCGGCGTGCGTCGCCACGTGCCGCCGGAAGCGCGCGTGATGGTGCATCAGATCTGGCTCGGTGACCGCCGCGAGGATCCGACCGCCGCGACCTATTCCGCGGAAGATCTGGTGCTGGTGCAGCGCGACATCGGGCGGCTGGCGCAATACATCTCCGACATGGGCGGGCCGAGCGAACTGCTCGAGCTGGCGCTGCGAATTCCGCCATGGGAGCCGATGCACGCGCTCAGCCGCGACGAGTTGCGCCGCATGAAGCTCGATAGCGACGACACGCCGCCGCCCGTGCCGGCGCCGGTAGCCGCTACGACAGCGTCGATTGCCGTACTGCCGGCGACGGATGGGGCACGCGCGGCCAATGCGGTTTCCGAACGCCGCTGGCAGGTGGTCGATCGATCAGGCGCCAACGTTCTGGCGCGCCGCCACCCGCTCACGGTAGAGGGTGAGGAGATCGGCAATTTCGATCTGATGGTCGCCTGCGGTGGCGCCGACGGTTATGTCGTCAGTTACGCCGAAAAGCGCAGCGGCGCACGCCAGCAGGCCGCTACGCCGGTCAACACGGTCGCCCTGCGCGGCGGTGGTAATTTCGCGACCCTCAAGGTGATCTCATCGGAACGCCATGCCGATACCGGCGATGTCGATACGTTTGCCACCGGCACGGTGCCGGCCGCGATGATCAAGGCCTTCGCCGCCAGCGGCGCGCATTCGCTGATGGTGACGACGGCGAGCCGCGGCCTGATGACGGCGATCCGTCTTGGCAACACCGGCGCCGGACAAAATCTGCCGGTGTTGACCGCGAGTTGCGAGAAAGCCCCTGGCAATAATCGTGCGGAACTGGTGCCGCCGAAGACCGGCGGCGTGGCCGTACGTCCCTGAACTATCCGGCCGGCTTGTTCTGCGTCTCGATGCGGTCGAGCGCCGACACCACCGCGTCGAACGTCAGCATGGTCGAGGCATGCCGCGCCTTGTAATCGCGCACCGGCTCGAGCACGGCGATATCGGCCCATTTTCCGGTCGGCGGTGCGCCGTTTTCCTTCAACATTTTCCGCACGGTCTCACGCAGCGCGCGCAATTCCTGCGGCTTGGAGCCGACGATATGCCGCGCCATGATCGAGGATGATGCCTGGCCCAGCGCGCAGGCTTTTACGTCGTGGGAAAAATCGCCAACCACGGGGCCGTCCATCTTGAGGTCGACCGTGACCGTCGAACCGCACAGTTTGGAGTGCGCGGTGGCCGATGCGTCGGGATTTTCCAGCCGGCCGAGGCGGGGAATATTGCCCGCCAAATCCAGGATCCGGCTGTTGTAAACCTCATTAAGCATTGACGTTTTTCCAATTCCGCAGGCCGATTGCCAGCCTCGGACAATGCACTATATATGGCGTGTTCCTGCTTCGCGAAAAGAGTTGTGCGGATCGGGAACCATGGGAATGCGTTTGGATCAAATATCTGACGCGGCCCCCGGTGACACTCCCGGCTTCGCTTGAAGGCCGGTCGAACGGAGAGACCCGTCATGGATGCCAAGACCAATAAGCCTGCCGTCGTTACGCCGTGGCCCAAGCAAGGCCTGTCGGATCATGTCCGCACGCCACCCAAGCAATCAGGCCCGCGCCCGACGCGCGACCAGGCCGAGGAAGCCGTGCGCACGCTGCTCGCCTATACCGGCGACGACGCAAGCCGCGAAGGCCTGCTCGACACGCCGAAACGCGTCGTCGATGCCTATGAAGAAATGTTTCAGGGCTACCGCGAATGCCCGCTCGACATCCTCGACAAGACCTTCGGCGAGATCGGTAGCTATAACGATTTCGTGCTGGTCAAGGATATCGGCTTCAACTCGCATTGCGAGCACCACGTTATGCCGTTCTTCGGCAAGGCGCATATCGCCTACAAGCCGGTCGAACGCGTGGTCGGCCTGTCGAAGCTGGCGCGGCTCGTCGATGTCTACGCCAAGCGGTTACAGACGCAGGAGCATATGACCTCGCAGATCGCTACCGCGCTTGAGGAAATCCTCAAGCCGCACGGCGTTGCCGTCATGCTCGAAGCCGAGCATATGTGCATGTCAATTCGTGGCGTTAACAAGCCGGGTTCGCTGACGGTGACGACGCAGTTCTCGGGCCTGTTCGCGGACAATCCGCAGGAGCAGGTCCGCTTCATGACGATGGTGCGCGGGGGTCAGGCCTGATCCTCGCTTTTTCTCGCGAGGCTTTTCGTGGCTGACAATTCTTCTTTTACGCCGCCCGGCTCGCCGAAAGAGCTTGAGGAAGGCCGCGCCTTCACGCCAAAATTCGACGCCGACGGGCTGGTGACGGCGGTCGTCACCGACGTGACCTCGGGCGAGCTGCTGATGGTGGCGCACATGAACGCCGAGGCGCTGCGCAAGACCATCGACAGCGGCGAGGCCTGGTACTTCAGCCGCTCACGCAAGAAACTCTGGAAAAAGGGCGAGACTTCCGGCCACGGCCAGCGCGTCGTCGAGTTGCGGGTCGATTGCGACCAGGACGCGGTCTGGCTCAAGGTCGAGCAGCACGGCGCCGGCGCTTGTCACACCGGACGGCGCTCGTGCTTCTATCGCGCCATTCCGCTCGGCAAAGCGGGGAGCGCCACGCTGGAATTCCGCGAAGGCGACAGGACCTTCGATCCCAACGCGGTCTACGGCAAGCCGCGCTAGGCCATGAGCGAGGCCCACATCGAACTGCGGATCGATCAGCGGGAAGCCGGCAGCATTGCCTATCTGACGGTCGATAACCGCGCCAAGCTCAATACGCTCGGCCGCGCCTTAATGACCGAATTCATCGCGGCGGTCGCCAGCCTGTCGCAGCGCGACGATTTGCGTGTGGTGGTGCTCAGTGGTGCCGGCGACAAAGCGTTTATCGGCGGCGCCAATATTCCGGAAATGGCGACGCTCGACCGTTCAAGCGCCAAAGACTTCATCATGCTGGTGCATCGGTGCTGCGACAGTTTGCGACAACTCCCCGTGCCGGTGATTGCACGGATCGATGGTTTCGCGCTCGGTGCGGGCCTCGAAGTCGCGGTGTCCTGCGATCTGCGCGTCGCAACGACGCGCGCGAAATTCGGCATGCCGGAGGTGAAAGTCGGCCTTCCCTCGGTGGTCGAGGCGGCGATCATTCCGTCCTTGATCGGCTTCGGCCGCGCCCGCGAATTGCTGATGCTCGGCGACATCATCGATGCTGACACCGCGTTACGTTGGGGCCTGATCGAACGGGTGGTGGCGCCCGATGCGTTGGATGCCGAAATCGCGAAAATCCTAGCGGCATTGCTGATGGCAGGCCCTCAAGCCATCCGCCGTCAAAAAGCGCTGATGCGCGAGTGGGAAAAGCTGCCGCTCGACCGTGCCGTCGCCGCGGGCATCGATGCCTTTGCCAAGACTTTCGAGACTGACGAACCAAACCGCTTGCTGTCGGCTTTCAGCCACCGCAAGCGCGACTGACGCTTTACGCTTTTGCCTTCACGCTCGCCAGCAACGCGTTGGCCCGCACCAGATGCGGCCGGTCGTACATGCGGCCCTCGATCCCGACGGTGCCGGCGCCGGGTTGCGCCGCGAAAGCCGCCACCACCGCCTTTGCCCTGGCGATCTGCGTGCCGCTCGGCGTGAACACCTCGTTGATGGCGGCAACTTGGCCTGGATGGATCGCGAGCTTTCCGGTGAAGCCGTCGCGCCGCGCTTCCTCGCATTCGCGCTTGAGCCCCGCGTCGTTCTTGTAATCGACATAGACTGTGTCGAGTGCTGGCACCTGTGCCGCCGATGCGCCCGCGAGGCAGAGCGTCCGCGCGACACGATAGGGATCGAGCCAGTTGCCATCCCTGTCGCGGTTGGCGTCGGCGCCGAGTTCGGCCGATAAATCTTCCGCGCCCCAGGTCAGGCCCTTAAGCCGCCTGCTGGAGCCGCCATAGGTGCCGGCGAGAAACAGCGCCTTGGCGGTTTCCGTGGTGAGCGCGTAAATGCCGATCCCGCCTTCCGGCAATCCGGCGATCGCTTCGCGCGCCGTCAGCTTGGCGTCGAGGTGTGTCACCGCCGCGCCGCCCTCCGCCTTCGGCAGCAATATGGCATCCGGCCTGCCGCCAACTACCGTGTCGAGATCGGCGTCGGCGAGGCCGGTGTCGAGGCTGTTGATGCGCACCAAGAGGCGGGGCCGCGTCTTCGCGCTACCGGCCTCCTTCAAAAACGCCAGCGCCGGCGCGCGCGCCGCCACCTTGCCCTCCGGCGCAATGGAGTCTTCGAGATCGACGATCAGCGCATCGGCGCCGCTCGTCATGCCCTTTTCGAGCTTGCGCGGGCTGTCGGCCGGCACGAACAGAAGCGAGCGCATCATTGTCATTACTTCGCCGGGCGCTTGAGCATGAACGCCTGGCGGTGGCATTCGGCGACCAGCTTGCCGTCCTGCTTGAACGCCTTGTGATGGAATTCGACGATGCCGGCATTGGGCCGCGATTTCAACTCGCGCTTGGAGATCACGGTCGTTGCGCAATTGATGGTGTCGTTCTCGAACAGCGGATTGGGGAATTTCACGTCGCTCATGCCGAGATTGGCGATCGTGGTGCCGACCGTCATGTCGCTGACCTGGATGCCGATCATCAGGCCGAGCGTGAACAGCGAATTCATCAGCGGCTGGCCCCACTCGGTTTCCTTCTCGCAGAATTCGCGGTCGATATGCAGCGGCTGCGGATTGAGCGTCATGTTGGAAAACAACATGTTGTCCATCTGCGTCACGGTGCGCCGCAGCGTGTGCTCATAGGTCTTGCCGACCTCGAAACCCTCAAAATAAAGCCCGCCGCGCTTGTGCCGGTCCGACGTGGTCTGCATCGCTCGCCCTCCGAAATCTTAAGGTTTCATTTACCATACTTGCCCATGTTCGACAGGCTGCAATATCCGCGTGAGGCGTATCGAGCAAAGGCGCATCATGCAGGTTCAGCCTAACAGCGCAGCGCCTCATGTCACCGGGGCAATCCGGCAGGCCGCCAACTCGACCGGCGCCAATTTCAATTACCTGCTGGCGACCGCGCAAATCGAATCCAATCTCAATCCCGGCGCGCAAGCCTCGACGTCCTCGGCGAAAGGGTTGTTCCAGTTCATCGACCAGACCTGGCTCGGCACCGTGAAGCGCTCGGGGCCGGAATTCGGGCTGGCGAACTATGCCAACGCGATCGTGCAGGGGCCGGATGGACGGCTCGATGTGCCGAACCCGGCAGCGCGCGACGCCATCATGAAGCTGCGCACCGACCCGCGCGTCAATGCGATGATGGCGGGCGCCTACACCCGCAACAACGCCGCGCAGCTCACCGATGGGCTCGGCCGCACACCGAGCGAAGGCGAACTTTACATCGCGCATTTTCTCGGCGGAGAGGGCGCCAACAAGTTGATCGGGGCGGCGCTGTCCGCGCCGCGCACCGATGCCGCATCGTTGTTTCCGCAGGCCGCGGGCGCCAACCGTTCGATCTTCTACAACCGGGGCGGCAGGCCGCGCAGCGTCGTCGACGTCTATCGCGTGCTCACCGGCCGCTATGAAGTGGCGCGCGCCGGGACAGGCGCGACCGCGGTCGCCTCAGCGGCCCCGATCACCGGCTCCTTGCGCGGGTCGTTGCCGGGCAATCTGCCGTCGCCGCGCCAGGTCGCCGCTGCGGCGGTACCGGATACCGCCGGGCTCACCAGCGCCTACGCCGATGCGGGCGCTGACGGGCCGCCGACGCCGGATACCAAGCCGCTGTTCGAGGCGATGTTCCGAACACCGCCTCGCAACGGCGTATCGCCGGTCGTCAATAGTCTGTGGTCGCCGGCCAAGAACGGCGCCGATACCGCGGTGCGGACATTGAATTTGTTTACAGACACCACGCCTGGCTCGACCAAGCTGTCGGGCGGCAAGGTCTAAACGCTGTCCCGCAGCGTTAACGGTTTGTCAAAAGGCATGGTGAACGCTTTGTTAAGCCTCCTTCGCTAGGCTGATCGTTGTCGCAATGTATGTGCGGCGTATGTCGCGTCGGGTAGTCGATGATCGTTCGTCAGTTTTTGCAGTGGTTGCGCAACGCTCCGCCCGGAGAACGGGCTGACGCCACGTCGGCCTTGGCGCGCGCCTATCTGCATTCCCCTTTATCGCCGGATGACCGCGCCGCCGCCGAAGGCGCGATGATCATGTTGCTCGACGATCCGTCGCCGCTGGTGCGCCGCGCGCTCTCCGAGGTCTTTGCCGCCAGCCAGAAAGCGCCACCCATCATTGTGCATGCGCTGGCGACCGATCAGCCAGAGATCGCTGCGCCCGTGCTCGAACGCTCGCCGCTTTTGCTCGATGCCGATCTGGTTGATCTGGTCGCGACGGGACATCCGGAAGCTCAGGCGGCCATCGCCTCACGTTTCATGTTGCAACGCTCGGTGTCCGCCGCCATCGCCGAAGTTGGCGCGGCGCAAGCCTGCCTGGCGCTGCTGGAAAATCCAGACGCCGAGATCACGCCGTTTTCCATCGCCCGTATCATCGAGCGGTTCGGTCATCTCGCCGCTATCCGCGAAAATTTACTGGCCCGCGACGATCTGCCGATGCCGAGCCGGCAGGCGCTGCTCGCCAAGCTGTCGAAGGCGCTGGCCAGGTTTGTCACCTCGCGACACTGGCTCGCGGCCGATCACGCACAATATGCTGCCAAGGAAGCTTGCGAGAAGGCGACTGTGGCGCTTGCCGCCGACACGCCTTACGAGGAAATCGGCGATCTGGTTTCGCATTTGCGCGAGAGCGGCCAGTTGACCGCCGGGTTGCTGTTGCGCGCGCTTTTGTCAGGCAACGTGGTGTTGTTCGAGGAAGCGCTGGCCGAGCTGTCGGGCCAAGCGATTGAACGTGTGACCAGTTATGTCCACGACAAGACGATTTCAGGTTTCCGCGCACTCTATACCAAAGCCGGCTTGCCGGACGCGGCCTATCCGGCGTTCCGCGAGGCGATTGCCGCGATGCGCGAAGGCATTTTGCTGGGCGAGCAGGGCGGGGCGGCGCGATTGAAGCGTCGGATGATCGAGCGGGTTCTCACGCGTTGCGCCGAGGAGGCGATTGGAGACATCGAGCCGCTGCTGACACTGTTGCGGCGTTTCGCGGTCGAGGCCGCGCGCGAGGAAGCGCGTATGTTCTGCGACGATCTGGTCGCCGCCGACCCCTATACCGGCAGCCAGTTGCTGGTCGCCTGAAGTTTTCGCGTCTCAGACCGCCTGTTCGGGCACCAGCGAAGGGCCCATGATGGTCGCCAGCATTTCCGGCCGGTCTTTGTTTTCGTGCAGCAGGAATTCGTCGGTGACTTCGCGCAGCCGCGTGGTCAGGGTCGCAGCCAGTTCCACCGCATCGGAGCGGGCGTATTCGCGGTAGATCGCGCGTACGGCGTCGACATGCTGGTCGACCAGCTTGTGCGGTATCCGGGTGATGTCGGGCGTGTATTCGATCAACCGGCACAGGCTGTCGGCGGCGGCGGCGACCGCCGGAAAGCCGAAGGTCGCGGCTTCACCCTTGATGTCATGGGCGGCGTGAAACAGCGATTGCTTGCTCAACTTGCTGAACCCTGAACTCAGAACGGTGTGACGCGCCTTGTCGAGGCGCTCGCATTCGGACTCCATCCACGTCGAAAACTCCCCGGACAATTCGGCCAGCGCCGCTTCAGCGCGCGCCACCGGATCTTCTTCGCCAGGCAGGAACGGCTTATCCGACACCGCTTTGCGCAGCTTGTTTTGCGGCGTGATGATTTCATGGTCCGCGTATGTCGCGACCGCCGCAGTCTCTTTCGGGGGGGCCATCGGGCTCTCGCTCCTAGTTATCCAGGCACGCGGGCTTTTTCCATCAGGGAGGCCTGACGGATCACGTCTGCCTTGCCGCCCTTACGGCGCTCCGGCCCGCTGTAATTCGGATTGACGCCACGGCGGCGGTCGGGACCGAAATATGTCTTGGTCTTGATGAAAGGCCGCTGGTTGGCGACGACATTGACGATGCGCTGGTACAACCCTTTTGCCGAAATCGGCTTGGCCAGGAATTCGGTAATGCCGGCATCGCGCGCCGCGGTGACCCGGTTTTTCTCCGAGTGGCCGGTCAGCATGATGATGGCGACGTAAGGATTGGCGTTGGCGCCGGGCTGGCGGATCATTTGCGTCAACTCGAGCCCGTCGAAGATCGGCATCGCCCAGTCGGTGATGACGATGTCGGGAATGTAGTGGGTGAAAGCTTCGAGCCCGGCGGCGCCGTCTTCGGCTTCGTAGACTTCGCGGGCGCCAAAGCCGTGCAGCAGAGTGCGCAGAATCCGCCGCATATGCGCATTGTCGTCGATGACGAGGAAACGCAACCGGTTGAAATCGATGCGAACCATGAATGCCCCGGGCCCCGGGCAAGTGGCCCGATACCTTGGAACAAGCTAAAGCGCTGCCGTTAACGAAGGGTTTAGGATACGCAGAGCCCTGCGAGTTCGGCCTAAAAGCCGAACTGCTCGCTCAGAATACGCTCGTCGAGATTATGACCAGGGTCGAACAGCATGTTGATGGCGATCGAATGGTCCATGCTGATCGCAACAGAGGTTACCGAGCGGACCTCGTCGTGGTCGGCGACCGCCGCTACCGGGCGCTTGTTGGCTTCCAGCACCTCGACGGTGACGCAGGCCTTGTCGGGCAATAGCGCACCGCGCCAACGCCGCGGCCGGAACGGGCTGATCGGAGTTAAAGCCATCAACGTGGCATTAATCGGAATGATCGGTCCCTGCGCCGAGAGATTGTAGGCGGTCGAGCCGGCCGGCGTCGCGACCAGCATGCCGTCGGAAACCAGCTCGGCGAGGCGTTCGCGCTCGTCGATCAAGATGCGCAAGTGCGCGGCCTGCGCGCTTTGCCGGAACATCGAAACCTCATTGATGGCGCGATGCTCGTGCATCTTGCCGCGTGTATCTTTGGCGCGCATTAGCAACGGATGGATCACCGTGATGTGCGCGTTGGCGAGTCGCTGCGGCAGATCGTCGACGTGATATTCGTTCATCAGGAAGCCGACGGTGCCGCGGTGCATGCCGTAGATCGCCTTGCCGGATTTCATGAATTTGTGCAGCGTTTGCAGCATCAGGCCGTCGCCGCCGAGCGCAACGATCACGTCGGCTGACTGCGGTTCGGTGTTGCCGTATTTCTTTTCCAGCGCATCGTATGCGGCGCGGCACTCGGGCGTCTGGCCCGCCACGAAGGCAATGGTCTTGAATCGTTGCACGGGTCGGTTCATCGAACGCTCAAGTGACAATCGCAGGGCACGCGCGGTGCTGCTCTATACGACAAACAGGAAGGCCGGGCGAGGGGCCCGGCCTTCCGTCGTTAACCGTCACTATGTTGGGTCAGTAGCCGTGATTAGTAAGTCGCCTTGCCGTCGATCACAGCCTTGAGCTCGGTGTATTCTTTGCAATCGGTATTGCCGCAAATCAGCTTTACCTTGGCGAGGAAGTCTTCAGCCTTCAGGCGATTGCCCTGCTCGGCCTGCCACATGCCGTAATACGACCAGGTACGCACGTGTTTCGGATCGGCGGCGAGCGCCTTTTCGTACCAGAATTTTGAATCGTCGTAATTTCCCATCCGCCGGTTGGCATAGCCGATGTAATTCGCGACATCGGGATGCTCGTCATGGCCGAGCGCGTGCATCGCGGCGATGCCGGCCTGATAGTTTCCGGCAAGGATCAGTTCGCGTGCCGCGCGATAGCCTTCGAGGAACTGCTGGTCGGCCAGCTTCTGCGCAGCGTCGCGCGCATCGCTCTTCTGATCCTTTTTGTCCTTCTTCTCGGATTTCTTCTTGTCGGAATTCTTGTCGCTCTTGGTGTCGCTGGCGGGCGGCGGAGTTATCGGTGCCGATCGCGGCTGCCGGCTTGACCACGAACGCCGCCGTCACCAGCGCGGCGATGACAAAAATTCCGGCCTTATGGAGAAGCTGAATGGTCATCATGAAACCCCCTGTGCGGTGTGAGGACGATAACGTGTTTACCGTCCGGTGATGACAGAAAAACAATCACGGTCCGCGTTTCTTCCCGGCTCACGAAATCGTGCGCGAAAGGTTGCCTTGATCCCGCCGTTGTTCGGACACGGCGGGGTCCGCTGGTTGAACGGCCGATAACAGCGCCCTTCAGAGGCGGTTCAAAGCGGCCGTATTAGGTTGTGCGGGACGATCGGGAAGTCCTGATCCGCCGATTTCAACCGGGTTCTCGGACCCAACACAGAGGATACGTCCATGTTCAAAACCATCTCGGCTGCTCTTATTGCAGCGAGCCTGATTGCGGGCCCGGCGCTGGCGCAAGCTCCAGCTGCCGGCAGCTCCACGACCAAAGTTGTGAAAAACCACGGCAAGGTCGCCGTGATCGTCAAGACCAAGCGGCATCGCCACGCGGTCGTGTCGCATCGTCACCGCCACGTCGTGGTGATCAAGCACAAGCGGGTCGCCACCCATCACCACAAGCACAACGCGTCGACTTATCTGCGCGTAAACTAAGCGTCGGCGTTTCATTGCGTCGCAAAGACCGGCCGTCGCGAAAGCGGCGCGCCGGTTTTCGCGCGTTATTCCCGAGGAATTCCCGACGCCCTTGACTCTGTCGAAGGCGCGTCGGAACATTCGCGCGTGCTGGTTCTCCGGTTTGCGCCGGAGACGAAAGAGGGAACACGGAAACTGCGGTCGATCGCGTTGAACGATTGCAGATATCCGTGGCTGCCCCCGCAACTGTAAGCGGCGAGCCCGCGTCCATACGGCCACTGGGAAACCGGGAAGGCTGGACGCAACTGGGCAATGACCCGCGAGCCAGGAGACCTGCCAGCGCAGTCACCCAACCGGTGGACGGGAGGTCCATACGGAGCGGTCTTTCGCAGCGGTGACGTCAATGCCGGTGCGAAGGCCGTGAGAGGCTGAATTCTTTCACGACTTCGGATCTGCGGGCGTAGCGTGTCGTAAGGCGAATTACGTCTGCACTCCTTCGCATCGGGTTTGGTTCACCCCGACGCGCACGCATTTCGCGTGCGCCAACGAAGGACTTTGAGTCATGGGAACGAAACGATACTTGTCCGGCGCTGCCGCACTCGCGCTCGCCGGAATGTTTGCAACCGCTGCACAGGCGCAAACCCGCTTGCCACTCATCGACGTATGGGCGAGCCGCCTCGGCGGCGGCATCACCGGGGCGTCAACTAGCGTTATCACCTCGGAAGATATTGCCCGCTCGCCGGGCGCCACCATTCAGGAATTGCTCGCCCAGCAGCCGGGCATCCAGACATGGAGCACGTCCGGCGGCATCAATGGCGCCGGAACCGTGGTCGACATGCGCGGATTTGGCGCAACGGCAGCGTCTAACACGCTGGTCCTGCTCAACGGCCGCCGCCTGACCGACATCGACATCGGCGGCGTCGACTTCAGCGCGATCCCGCGCGACAGCATCGATCATATCGAAATCACCCGCGGCAACAGCGGCGCGGTGCTTTACGGCGATGGTGCGGTTGGCGGCGTCATCAATATCGTGACCAAGAACGGCGTGGGCAAGCCGCTGTCGGGCCGCATCGAAGGTGGCTTTGCATCGTTCAATCAGCGCGAAGGCACGGTTTCCGCCAGCGGATCAAGCGGACCGTTTTCGGCCGCCGCGTTTGGCAATGCGCTCAATTCGGACGGCTATCGAGTCAACAATGCGTTGCGCCAGCGCAGCGCCGTCGGCGACCTGCGTTACAACGGTGATAAGGGCGGCGCCTATCTCAAATCACCGGAGACGACCAGCACCTTGGACTGCCGGGCGCCCGTTTGGTGACGCTCACCACCAGCCTGCTCGACACTGACCGCCGCGGCGCCACCACCCCGACCGCTTTCGGAGACAAGAGCGGCTATAACGTCACCGCCGGTGTTTCGCGAATCTTCAGCCCGGCCTCGAGGTCATCCTCGACGGCAGTGTCCGTAGCAAGGACCAGACGGCGTTCTCCTCGTTGTTCGGATTCGATACGTCCGATGTCCGCACGCTGACAACGGGGTCGCTAACGCCCCGTGCGATCGCCAACTTCGATCTATTCGGCGCGCCGACGAAGGTGATTACCGGCATCGACTATTACAATTCCGACCTCAACGTGAAACGTAGTGTCGCGCTCACCGATCCACCTTATCACCGCTACGATCTCAACCAACAATCGGCTGCGCTCTACTGGCAGCAGACGATGGGCCTCGCGCCGTCCACCGATGTTTCTTTCGGTGCTCGATTTCAGCAAACCAGGCTCACAGCCCGTGACCGTTACGACCCCACCGCTCCCGGCGCCTTCGACGCGGAGGCAACGCCACTGAGCTCGACGGAAATGCAGCACGCGCTGCACTTTGGATTTGAGCATCGGTTTTCGCCGATGCTCGCTGTATTCGGCCGTATTGCCCGCAGTTTCCGTACGCCGAACGTGGACGAGCGGATCGGCGTCAACGCATTTCCCGTCGACTTCAATCTGAAAACGCAAACCTCGCGCGACATGGAAGCGGGATTGCGTGGACGGTTGGGTCCACTGGAATGGCAGACCAGCGTCTACGACATGAACCTGAACAACGAGATTCTGTTCATCCCATTCCCGCCAATCGGCGCCAACATCAATCTCGATCCGACGCATCGCTATGGTGTCGAGAGCAGCGCAATGCTGCCGGTGACGGATACTGTGCGGCTGAAAGCGGGAGCGGCTTACACCCGTTCGGTGTTTCGGGAAGGACCGTATGTCGGCAACGACGTTCCGCTGGTCTCGCACTGGACCGGAAATGCAGGGGTGTCGTGGGACATCTATCAAAAGCTGGTAGTGCTCGACACAGTCGTGCGGTTTGTCGGTGCGCGGCGGATGGATAATGATCAGGCGAACTTCCAGCCGCTGATCCCGGCGCATACGGCGGTCGATCTGCGGCTCGGTGGGGAAATCCGGAATTTCTTCTGGTCGATTGCGGTACAGAACTTATTCAACGCTTTGTACTTCGACTACGCGGTGGCCAGTTCGGCCACGTTCGGAACCTATAATGCCTATCCGTTGCCGGGACGTACCTACATGGCCAAAGCCGGCGCCACTTTTTGACGGTAATCGCGCGGCCGGTTCGTCCCGGTCGCGCGCCATATTTTGCGATTTGCTAATCTCGTCCTCAGACTGATTCTGGGGGGCGGACATGATTTTGGTGCGGATGACCTGCGCGGCGGCGTTGTTGCTGTGCTTGAGCGTGCCTGTGCTGGCCGCCGACGATATTGTCGACGCGATCGATCAGGCCCGCAAAGCCTACCAATCGGGCGATCTGGGAACCGCGAAGCAGTCGCTCGATCTTGCCTCGCAATTGATCGGGCAAAAAAATGCCGAAGGCTTTGTCGCGCTATTGCCGAATGCGTTGCCGGGCTGGAAGGCGGACAAGGCCGAGGCCACGGCGATCGGCGCGGTTGCGTTCGGCGGCGCTTCGAGCGCGCGGTGCGGCTACACCAACGACAAGGGCGATACGGTAGAGGTGCAGATCACCGGCAATTCCGCGATGATCGTGCAATTCGCGACGCTGCTGAACAATCCCGGCATCGCCGGCGCGATGGGCAAAATCGTGCGGGTCGGCAACCAGCGCGCGATCCAGACCAGTGAGGGCGACATCAACATGGTGGTCGCCAACAAATTTCTCGTGAATATCTCCGGCTCCGGCGACGCCGCCGCGAAAATGGCCTACGCGCAGGCCGTCGACGTCGCGAAATTGTCGAAGATGTAGTTAGCAGCGCGGTCAGAGTGGCTGCCACATCACCGGCACCAGATCGAAGGTGCGGCCGCTCTTGATGATGTGGCCACAAGCCGGAAACGGGAAGTGATAGGCCTGCACCAGCATTTTGTCGGCGGCGGCGCGATCGAGCATGCGACGGCGCGTCTCGACCGCCAGCGGCCCATCCATGTCGAAGCTCGGCTGCCAATCGGGATGGCGCACGAATAGCCAAGGATTGCGCGCGCTGTCGCTCAACACCAACATCGATTCAGTGCCCGATGTGACGGAAAACGCGGTGTGGCCGGGCGTGTGGCCGTAGGCGGCAATCGAGGTGATGCCGGGCGTCACTTCGGCGCCCGGGCCGAAGCGTGTCACCTGCTTGGCGATGTCGCGAAAGATTCGCCGCGCATTGAGGAAGTATTTTTTGACCGTGCCGGTCGCGGTACCGAGATTGCTGTCGTCCATCCAGAATGTCCATTCCGGCTCTGGCACCATGATCTCCGCATTTGGAAATACCTTGGCTCCATCTTTGGTTTTGACGCCGTTGATGTGGTCGGGATGGAAATGCGAGATCAGAATGATGTTGATCGCTTTTGGTGTCAGGCCGGCGGCGGCGAGGCTGGCAGGTAGGCTGCCTGCGGTGTCGGCCAGTTGGCCCGCGGTGCCGGTGTCGATCAATATGACTTTCGCGCCGGTATTGACCACCAATGCAGTGAATGAAATCGGCAGAATGCCGGGCGGCAAGAATCCGGCCGCGAGTGCTTTGTCGACTTGCGACTTGCTGGCGTTGCGCACGAAGTCGTCCTCGATCGGGACACGCCATATGCCGTCGTATAGTGCCGTGATTTGATAACTGCCGAGTTTGAAGTGATAGGCTCCAGGCGATTGGGTAGAAGCCGGCGGCGCGGCGGCAAGAGCGGACGGGCTGAGCGCGCAAGCGGCAGCGCTCGCCGCCGATCCGGCAAGCATGCGGCGTCGCGTGAGGGTCTCGATCGGCAAAGGCTGCTTCCGGTTGCGCTGCCGCCAAAGTTGTAGCGACCTTGGCAGGTCTGGTGTGACCTAGGTCACACCCCATTGTGATAAAGCTAGGGCGAAGCGGGGATCTGATATGCGGTTTGTTGCGATTGTTGCCATATTGGTGCTAGCGAGCTGCGCCTCAAGTCTGGAGCCAAGTCAGGCCGATCTCAAAGCGCAATGGGAAGCCCAGAATGTCGCACCGCTTAACTACAAGAGCGACATCATCGCGTTGATGCGTAACTATCTCAACGAGCCGGCCGGCGTGCGCAGCGCTGGTGTATCCTTACCGACGCGCAAGATCATGCCGGGAGAGCCTGGTGAGCGCTTTATTGCCTGCGTGCGCTTCGACGCGCGCAAAGCTGGCGGCGGCTACGCCGGAGTGAAGACCGGAGCGGCTCTCTATGTCTCAGGCAAGCTCGACAGATTTCTCGATACGCCGCGCGTTGCGAATGAAATCTGCAAGGACGCCGCTTACGAGTCGTTTCCAGAATTGGAAAAGCTCAGGCGCTAACGGCTTGCGCCGAATATCGTAACGGCATGCGCAAACCGCCGGGCAAGTGCTCGGCGGTCGATGCTTGATCGCGATGCGGCCGGGAAGGACGCGGGCGACGAGGTCTTACTTGACCTTGAGGTTCTCCGCGGATGTTTTCCCGCGGTTTTCGACGAGCTCGAACTGAACGGTCTGACCTTCGTTCAGAGTGCTAAGGCCGGCGCGCTCGACTGCCGAGATGTGGACGAACACATCTTTTCCGCCCTCTTGCGGCTGGATGAAGCCATAGCCCTTCGTCGGGTTGAACCACTTAACTGTGCCCTGCGGCATGCTAGATCTCCGAAAGTTTCTCTTTAACGCCGACAGTCTGGCACAGTCCGGAACCGGCGAACAAGGTCCGTTCGGGGACCCCGTGCGGCCTTGATCGCGCATAACAGACGGATTGGGGAAAGCGGTGCCGGGTGAGGGGATTGAACCCCCGACCTCTGGTTTACAAAACCATTGCTCTACCGCTGAGCTAACCCGGCTTTGGGCCGAGACAGCTATCAGCGCCGTCGCGCTGCCACAAGCGCGGTCGCGCCGGGTGCAGCGCCGCATAATCCGGATCCCAAAGAAATCGGCCCCACACCAGGCGGCATGGGGCCGAAATCAACAGGCCACCGGGCGAGTATCGCCGCCCGGATACCGACTACATCTTGGTGATGTCGCGGTCCTTGGTCTCCGGCAGGAAAATCAGCGCCACCACGAAGCTCATGCAGGCGACGATGATCGGATACCACAGACCGGAATAGATGTTTCCGGTTGCGGCCACGATCGCGAAGGCGGTCGCCGGCAGGAACCCGCCGAACCAGCCATTACCGATATGATACGGCAGCGACAGGCCCGTGTAGCGGATTCGGGTGGGGAATAGTTCGACCAGCCAGGCGGCGATCGGCCCATACACCATCGTCACATAGACGACGAGGATGGTGAGCAGAACCACCGTCATGACGTAGTTGATGTCCTTGGTATCGGCGCCGGCCGGATAACCGTGCGTCTTGACCGCAGCCGCTATGGCCGCCGGAGTAGCGGCGGCGCCTGATAGCGTGTCAGTGCCGATCTTCACGCTCGCCGTCGTGCCCTTCGGCGCGGCGACGTTGTCATAGTTGACCGACAGGCCCACCAGCGCGGCTTTGATGCGGTCGCAACCCGTGGTGAAGGTCTCGGTGCCAGTTGCCTTGAACTGGAACGAGCATTCGGCTGGATCGGCGGTGACAACCACCGGCGCCGCCGCGAGTGCCGCTTCCAGCTTCGGATTGGCGAAGTGAGTGAGGCCCTGGAAGATCGGGAAGTAGGTGATCGCGGCGATCGCGAAGCCTGCCATCATGATCGGCTTGCGCCCGATCCTATCGGAGAGCCAGCCGAATAGGATGAAGCACGGCGTTCCGATCAGAAGCGAGATCGCAATCATGATCTGCGCGTCGACCGCCGGGACCTTGATCGTTTGTGTCATGAAGAACAGCGCATAGAACTGTCCGCCATACCACACGACGGCTTCGCCCGCGGTGGCGCCAAGCAGCGCCAGGATCGCTATCTTGGCATTCGACCACTGACCGAAAGCTTCTGTCAGCGGACGCTTGGATACTGTGCCTTCTTTCACCATCTGCTGGAACAGCGGCGACTCATTGAGCTTGAGCCGGATCCAGATCGAGACAGCGAGCAGGATGGCGGAGAGCAGGAATGGAATGCGCCAGCCCCAGTCGCCGAATGCCTGTTCGCCCATCGCGGTGCGGATGCCGAGGATCAGCAGCAGCGCCATGAACAGGCCGAGTGTGGCGGTGGTTTGGATCCATGAGGTGTAGAAGCCGCGCTTATTTGCAGGAGCATGCTCGGCGACGTAGATCGCCGCGCCGCCGTATTCGCCGCCCAGCGCGAGGCCCTGGACGAGGCGCAACGCGATCAGCAGGACCGGCGCCATGATGCCGAGCGTGGCATAGCCGGGCAGCACACCGATGAAGAACGTGCCGACGCCCATCAGCGACATGGTGACGAGGAAGGTGTATTTGCGGCCGATCATGTCGCCGATCCGGCCGAAGATCAGCGCGCCGAACGGGCGCACGGCAAAACCGGCGGCGAACGCGAGCAGCGCGAAGATGAAGCCGACATTCGGCGGCACGTTGGAGAAAAAGTATTTGGCGAGAAACACGCCGAGCGTGCCGTAGATGTAAAAATCGTACCACTCGAACACGGTGCCGAGCGACGAGGCGAAAATGACCATCCGTTGCTCGGATGTCATGGCGCCCGCGCGTCGTTGATTTGCGGTAATTGAACTCATGGCGTTTGCCCCTAGTTAAATCGGTTTTGTCTGGGGGCCGCCTTTTTGTCGCTTATCAACTCGCCCCCATTCGCAGGGATACGCCGCGTCAAAATCTCCGTCTGTCCGCCTGAGGTCTTAGGCCGAAAGTCGTAAGCGGACACAGTGTTGAAATGATTGGAAATAACGGGAGCTTCGACGGGAGGACGGCCTTTTGCCGCGGCATCGTCAGCTTAAAACTGTGAGTTTTTCCAGCAGGTCGATCAGCCATGCAGCCGCCTGCAGAACGGCCAGACGCTGCGCTAACGGCGCCTTGCGAAAGGTTGCGTTGAGCAATGTGAGCGCGCGCTTGTTAGCTGGATGCGCCGCCGCTTTTTCTCCCAAAGTTTCGAGCCGCTCGAGCAGCATCGAACGCTGCTGCTCGAGCTCGTCGAATGGCTTGCGGAAATTTTTCGTGAGGCGCAGCGGTAATTTTTTGTCCTTTGATTTGTCGGCGCGGGAAGACATGGCGATTAACTATTAATCTTGGTCGTTTCTGATGAAGCAAAAGCGATTTAAGAACTCACGACGAGCTTGTCCAGCGCGGCTTCCCGTTAGTCGCCACGGTCAGCAGGTTAATGTTACCCGGCGATTGGAATGGGGAGCGTAAATCGTTCGTATAAAATGCGGGTGAATGATTTGCAGACCTGAAATTTTGTCGACGCGTACGCGGCCTTTGCTCGCGTGCCTGGCATTTGCGCTGGCGGCTTCGGCCTCGGCGCAGGCCGCTGATCTCGACGTACAGGGGTCGGGCGGTGGATTCTCGCGCTATGCGGTGCGCGCTGAGCAACTCGTCATCTATGATTTCGAACCTGGCACGGTGACGCGAGCTTATTGGCTGGCGCCATGGCGCAACCGCCATTATTTTCCGATGACCGGCAAACGGCCGCGCCTGGGGCGCGACGAAGATTTGACCGCGCGTGCCGATGTCGAACCGGCGGAAGATTATTATCGCGAGTGGTCGACGCTTCGATTGACGCCACGTTTTATTCGCGGCTCCGAACTCAAAGCACCGGTCAAGGCTGCGCGCGCAACGCCTCCCGAGGAAACCGACGCGGCGCCGGCCGAGGCTACCCAATCCGCGCCTATCGGTGCTGCGCCGGTCCCATTCCAATCGCCATCCGTTGCCGCCGCGGAGACGACTCCGGTAGTGCTGCCAGCCGCTCCGGTGCAACCGTTGCCTAAGCTTTCGGCCGCGCCGCCTATAGCGACTATCAAGCCCGCGCCGGTAATCGCGGTTCGGCCGCCGACGGCTGATGTTGTTCCGGCTCAGCCGGCGGTTGCTGCTCAATCCCCGCCGGCGATCGACGCGAAGGCCGCGCCCGCAGCTCCGGCCGCCTCGCCTCCGGCTGTTGAAACGCAGCCCGCCTCTTCCGATGAAGCGGAGAGCGCGCACGCCGAAGCAATGCAGCCGGAATCCGCCGACGACGAACAGCAGACGCCGTTGCTTGAGCGCAATTCCGATCCGAACGGATTTTGTCCGATCCCGGACCCGGTAAAGCCGTAAGTGGGAACGCAGGATAGTACGATGATGAAAAGTTCACGCCTGATGTTGGCCTTGATCGTCGCCGCGCTGGCTTTGGCTGGCGCGCAGATGCCCGCGCAGGCGCAATACCAGTATCCGGGCAGTTATGGCGCGGTCTACCAGCCGCAGCCGCTGTATCCCTATGCCGTCGCGCCGCAGGCGTATGCGGTGCTGCCGCAATATGCACCGCGCGCCTATCCCTATGTAGGGGCGTCCGCCAGCACGCCGAGAATCCTGCGCCGCACGGTGCGAAAAACCGATCCCGCTTTGGTCGAAGAATTGCGCCAGCGCGTCGAGCGCAAGAACCCCGTGATCAACAAGAGGATCGTGGTCCGCGACCGTCCGGTGGTGATCGAGCATCGTCGCGTCGTCGACGATCCGCCGGTGGTCGTCACGCGTGAGTTCGACGAGACGGGGCGGCAGCTTACGCCGCAACTTCAGCGCCGGACATCGCGCAATCCGCTGCGCAGTCATGCTGAGAAGATGCCGGCGGGAACGCCGTCGAGCCCGCGTGTCATCCGAGCCGAAGCTGAAGTGACGATCCTCGGTCCTGACCGTATGAGCATCCGGCTGTTCCGCAGTCGCGGCGAAGCCGCGCCACCCCCGGCCCCGCCGCCCGCCGCCGAAGACTGAACGACCCATTGCAAGACGAGATTGCGGGCGAAGCGGCGGGTGGGGGCCCGCCGTTTTCTTTAGCGTCACGCGAGCTTGCGGCTCGCGACGTAAAGTCCCAGTGCCGCGGCGTTCGACACGTTCAGGCTCTTGATCGTGCCGGGCAGGTCGATGCGCGCGACGTGATCGCAGGTCGCCTTGGTCAATTCGCGCAGTCCCTTGCCTTCGGCGCCGAGCACCAGCGCCAGCGGCGCACGGAGCGGCAGTTCGGCGAAATCGGTATCGCCCGAACTATCGAGGCCGACCACCAGAAAGCCTGCCTGCTTGAGCGCACCGAGCCCGCGCGCCAAATTCTGCACGTTGATGAACGGCACGTGTTCGAGTGCGCCTGACGCCGCCTTGGCCAGCGCGCCGGTGGCATCCGGGTGAGTGGCGTTGCGTCGTCACGATGGCGGACGTAGAGAACGCCGCTGCCGAACGGAAGATTGCCCCGACATTATGCGGGTCGGTAATCTGGTCGAGCACTAGTACGACGCCTTTTCCGGGCAAATCCTCGATGGCGGGCGAGGCCAGTGGGTCGCTTTCGAGATAAAGGCCCTGATGGACCGCGTCGGGCAGCAGACGCTCGGCGATCGCCGAAGGCCGCACCAGTTCCGGCTGGATCGAAGACTTCACGCCCTCCTCGGTCAGCCGCCGGGCTGCATTTTCAGTCGCTAGCAATTTGTGGAACCGACGGGCTGGGTTCTTCAGCGCCGCCGTCACTGGGTGCCAGCCATACATAATGACAATGTCACCGACATCGCCTCGCAGATTGTCGCGCCGTGCGCGCTCGGCGCGTTCGCGCCGTTCGATTTGCTGGCGGGTTGCGCCGGGTTTCGCGCCGGCACCCGGCCGATGGTGCGGAGGCCGTGACATGCGGGCTGCCTTACTTGATCTATCTGCTTGGGAATAGGCTCAAAGTTGACTTGGGTGCGGGCGCTCCCCATAAACGCGCCCAATTCCCGCTCTAAACAGCGAGAATGGGAGAGTGTCCCGAGCGGCAAAGGGGGCGGACTGTAAATCCGCTGGCTATGCCTTCGTAGGTTCGAAGTCCTACCTCTCCCACCACTCTTCGCGCGCGTGCGATCTTCGGTAAAAATGCGCTGATCTTCGCGGGTGTAGCTCAATGGTAGAGCAGAAGCCTTCCAAGCTTATGACGACGGTTCGATTCCGTTCACCCGCTCCAGTTTCACGGCCAAAATGATCGATAGGGGCAGAATGGCTTGCAAATCCGCCCTCTATGATGCATGACAGCGCCGCGGCGGACCCTTATGGTCCGCCGCAGGCGCTTCCGGAGGAGTGTAGCTCAGCTGGTAGAGCACCGGTCTCCAAAACCGGGGGTTGCGGGTTCGAACCCTGCCGCCCCTGCCAAGTTGAGACGCAGGTTAATGTCCCCGCGTCGAGACGCGGCAATCCGGTAAGCGGTCACTACATTAAGACTCGGTGAAGTACGAAAAGGCTTGGCAGGCAATGACGCGATGGCGACGTCACCCTTCAAGTTTCTCCAGGAAGTGCGCACGGAGACCCAAAAGGTCACCTGGCCGTCACGCCGCGAAACCATGATCACGACGGCGATGGTATTCGTCATGGTGGCGATCGCGTCGATTTTCTTCCTGGTTGCGGACCAGTTGATCCGCATGCTGGTGACATTCGTGCTCGGGGCGGGCAGCTGAAGGTTTAGATGACGATGAGCGACACTGCGACTTCAACGACGGTCGAGACCGCGCCTGCCGGCAAGCGCAAGCGCTGGTACATCGTCCACGCCTATTCGAATTTCGAGAACAAGGTCGCGGATTCAATCCGCGAGCAGGCCAAGCAGCGCGGCCTCGCCGAGCATTTCGAAGAAGTGATGGTGCCGAAGGAAAAGGTCACCGAAGTGCGGCGCGGCCGCAAGGTCGAAGCCGAGCGCAAATTCTTTCCCGGCTACGTGCTGGTGAAGATGGACCTTACCGACGAAGTCTATCACCTCATCAAGAATACGCCGAAGGTCACCGGCTTCCTCGGCTCCGACAAGAAGCCGATGCCGATTTCGGACGCCGAAGCTGACCGCATCCTGCATCAGGTGCAGGAAGGCATCGAGCGGCCGAAACCGTCGGTGTCGTTCGAGATCGGCGAACAGGTGCGCGTCTCGGACGGACCGTTCGCTTCGTTCAACGGCATGGTCGAGGAAGTCGACGAAGGCCGCTCGCGCGTGAAGGTCGCAGTGTCGATCTTCGGCCGCGCGACGCCCGGTCGAGCTTGAGTTTACGCAAGTCGAGAAGCTTTAAGAGGTGCGCGGCATTCGCCGTGCATGACAGTGAAGCGTGGGAGGTGAGGCGGTTTAGCCGACCGTCAAGATCCGCACCACGAAACGGAGTGAGACATGGCTAAAAAAGTCACTGGATTCCTGAAATTGCAGGTGCCCGCGGGCGCCGCCAATCCGTCGCCGCCGATCGGGCCGGCGCTCGGGTCAGCGCGGCCTCAACATCATGGAGTTCTGCAAGGCCTTCAACGCGCAGACCCAGAAGATCGAAAAGAACACGCCGATCCCGGTGATCATCACGACTTACCAGGATCGCTCGTTCACCTTCGAGATGAAGACGCCGCCGGTGTCCTTCTTCCTCAAGAAGGCCGCCAACCTGCAGATGCGGCTCGAAGACCCCGGGCCGCGAAAAGGTCGGCTCGGTCACCTCCAAGGCCAGGTGCAAGCGAGATCGCCGAGCAGAAGATGAAGGACCTAAACGCCACCACGATCGAAGCCGCCATGAAGATGATCGAAGGCTCGGCCCGCTCGATGGGCCTCGAGGTGAAGGAGTAATCGCCATGGCAACAGGAAAACGCACAAAGGCGATTCGCGAAGGCGTCGATCCGGAAAAGGCCTATCGCTCACCGATGCCGTGAAGATGGTGAAGGAACGCGCCAAGGCGAAGTTCGACGAGACGATCGAAATCGCGATGAATCTCGGCGTCGATCCGACCCATGCGGACCAGATGGTGCGCGGCGTCGTATTGCTGCCGAACGGCTCCGGCCGCACGCTGCGGGTTGGCGTGTTCGCGCGCGGCGCCAAGGCGGACGAGGCGAAGGCCGCGGGCGCCGACGTGGTCGGCGCGGAGGATCTGGTCGAGAAGGTCAATAACGGCCAGATCGACTTCGACCGCTGCATCGCCACGCCCGACATGATGCCGCTGGTCGGCCGCCTCGGTAAGGTGCTCGGTCCGCGCGGCATCATGCCGAACCCGAAGGTCGGCACCGTGACGATGGACGTCACCACGGCGGTCAAAGGCGCCAAGGGCGGCTCGGTCGAATTCCGGGTCGAAAAAGCCGGCATCGTCCAGGCCGGGGTCGGCAAGGCTTCGTTCTCCGAGGACAAGCTGGTCGAGAACATCAAGGCGTTTGCCGATGCGGTGCAGAAGGCGAAGCCGCCGGGCGCCAAGGGCCACTACATCAACCGGGTCTCGATCTCCTCGACGATGGGCCCGGGCGTGAAAATAGAGACGGCGTCATTGTTCGGCGCTGGCACCACGCAACACTAAGCGGATTGAAGCTGATGGCGGGTCGGGTAACACCGGCTCGCCGATCTTTTTGAATCACGGCCGCCGCCTGTAGTTAACCGGTGGCACAATGTCGGTTGCGCGATGTCTCTTGTCATTTGACGCGTCTGCTACCCAAATTTAACCGATCGGCGTCACCGGAACTTAACAAGTGGCCGCTATCTGTCGGGCCTGATCCGCAAGGAGGGGGCCGATGACAGAAAATACAACCGTTTCTCGCCGCAACGAGATTATCGATGCGCACAGTTCCAGCAATTGGACCGATATCGCGGCTCTGAGCCCGTTCGGCTTTCTGTTTGTCGTTCTGCTGTTCCACGCTGTCATCTAGATTGATCAGCTAACGCAGCAATTTCGCGAAGGCCGGGTTGCTGTGTCGGCCGCAGCCAAAAAGCTGGTATTTCGCCCGCTTTAGGGTGAAAAAGCTCTTGGCAAAACCACCATAAGCCTCTAAATCATCGCGCATGGGGCGTGCTGGCCCGTTCTGTCAGCACGCCTTTGCGCGTCTCAACAAACATACGGTGATCGAAACCTTCCTTTTAGAAATCCCCGCGGGATCAATCTGAGAGGCAGACAGCGATTTCCGGATGCGAGGCGCGGACTACCTGTCCGAGACTGCCGGTGTCCGGCCGCAAGGCCGAACTTAATCCTGCAAGGGGCCAGCACAGACGGGGATGAAGACTGGTACCCGGCTCGATTTTGTTCAATCGAGTCCTATCGGTTCGAACCTCGGAGACCCGCGGCGATATTCGCTTCGGGGGGCAGGCTTTCAGCAACCGGCGGTTTTCGCATTTGCGCGACGACCGCCAAACCGGAAAGAGCTTGCAGTGGATCGAGCGGCCAAGCAGGAAGCCATCACCGAACTGAACGGGGTCTTCAAGACCTCGAACGTCGTGGTGGTCGCCCACTACTCCGGCCTCACCGTCGCGCAAATGCAGATTCTGCGAAAGCAGATGGGGCAGGCGGGCGCCAAGGTGAAGGTCGCGAAAAACCGTCTCGCCAAGATTGCTCTGGAAGGTACCGATGCGGCTTCCATCGCGTCCTTGCTCAAGGGCCCGACCGTGCTCGCTTATTCGAGCGATCCGGTTGCCGCACCGAAGGTCGCCACCGATTTCGCCAAGGCGAACGAGCAGTTCGTCATTCTCGGCGGATCGATGGGCAAGACCGCGCTCGACCCGAACGCCGTCAAGGCGCTCGCGGCGCTGCCGTCGCTTGATGAATTGCGCGCCAAGATCGTCGGTCTGATCCAGGCTCCGGCGACCAAAATCGCGCAGATCATCGTCGCACCGGCCGCCAAGGTCGCCCGTGTGGTTCAGGCCTATGCCTCCAAGGAACCATCCAAGAGCGCTGCGGCGTGATCACTCTCAACAGTTCGAACCGATAGGACTTGTAAAATGGCTGACTTGCAGAAAATCGTCGATGACCTCTCCACTCTGACCGTCCTTGAGGCGGCGGATCTGGCGAAAATGCTTGAAGAAAAGTGGGGCGTGTCTGCCGCTGCCGCGGTGGCCGTTGCCACCGGTCCGGCTGGTGGTGGCGCTGCCGCCGCCGAAGAGAAGACCGAATTCACCGTGATCCTCGCCGCTGCCGGCGAGAAGAAGATCGAAGTGATCAAGGAAGTGCGCGCGCTCACCGGTCTCGGCCTCAAAGAGGCCAAGGATCTGGTCGAGGGTGCGCCGAAGCCGGTCAAGGAAGGCGTTAATAAGGAAGAGGCGGACAAGATCAAGGCAACCCTTGAGAAGGTCGGCGCCAAGGTTGAGTTCAAGTAACTCGTACCTAAATAACCGGCAGCCCCGGGCGAGCGGCGCCCGGGGGTCCCAACAAGACAATGCGGCCCGGGACCAAACCCGGCAGAGGCGAAACAGCTGAAAACGATGACGGCCTAAGGCCCGTCACACGGATATGTGAAGAGTGAAGACAGTTCGAGCGGAGTAGATCCGGCTCGAATCTGACAATTGAACGGGGCAAGCCGGGCGCTTGTCTTAATCCCCCCGATGGATTGCGGGGATTGGGAGAATCGCCACCGCTGCCAGCGTTCGCATCTTATTAGAGAGAGACGAATGGCGCAGACGTTTACCGGTCGCAAGCGCGTAAGAAAATCTTTCGGGAAAATCGAAGAAGTCGCGGAGATGCCGAACCTCATTGAGGTTCAAAAGGCGTCCTACGACCAATTCCTCCTGGTCAAGCCGCCGGAAGGCGGCCGGCCCGACGAAGGGCTGCAGGCAGTTTTCAAATCGGTATTCCCGATCTCGGATTTTTCCGGATCGTCGATGCTGGAATTCGTCAAATACGAATTCGAGCCGCCGAAATATGACGTCGACGAGTGCCGCCAGCGCGGCATGACCTACGCCGCGCCCCTCAAGGTGACGCTGCGGCTGATCGTATTCGATATCGATGAAGAGACCGGCGCCAAGTCGGTCAAGGACATCAAGGAGCAGGACGTCTACATGGGCGACATTCCGCTCATGACGATGAATGGCACCTTCGTCGTCAACGGCACTGAACGCGTCATCGTCTCGCAGATGCACCGTTCGCCCGGCGTGTTCTTCGATCACGACAAGGGCAAGACCCACTCTTCGGGCAAGCTCTTGTTCGCCGCCCGTATCATTCCGTATCGCGGCTCCTGGCTCGACATCGAGTTCGACGCCAAGGACATCGTGCATGCGCGCATCGACCGCCGCCGCAAGATTCCGGTGACGTCGCTGATGTATGCGCTTGGCCTCGACGGTGAGGAAATTCTCAGCACATTCTATAAGCACGTGAGTTACAAGCGCGCCAAAGAGGGTTGGCGCGTGCCCTTCGATGCCAACCGCCTCAAGGGTTATAAGGCGATCAACGATCTGGTCGACGCCGACTCCGGCAAGGTAGTGGTCGAGGCCGGCAAAAAGCTCACCGTGCGACAGGCGCGCCAGCTCTCGGAAAAGGGGCTCAAGGCCCTTCGCATGACCGATGAGGAACTGATCGGCCATTACGTCGCGCTCGACCTCGTCAATCCGAAGACGGGCGAGATCTATGTCGAGGCCGGCGAAGAAATCACGGAGAAGAACCTCAAGGTCCTGATCGACGCCGGCTACAAGGAATTGCCGCTGCTCGACATCGATCACGTCAATGTCGGCGCCTACATCCGAAACACGCTAATGGTCGACAAGAACATGACGCGTGAAGACGCGCTGTTCGACATCTACCGCGTGATGCGCCCGGGCGAGCCGCCGACAGTCGATACCGCTGAAGCGATGTTCCGTTCGCTGTTCTTTGACAGCGAGCGCTACGACCTGTCCGCGGTCGGCCGCGTTAAGATGAACATGCGCCTCGAACTCGATGCGCCCGACACCATGCGGGTGCTGCGCAAGGAAGACATTATCTCCGTCATCCGCACGCTCGTTGATTTGCGCGACGGCAAGGGCGAAATCGATGACATCGACCATCTCGGCAATCGCCGGGTGCGCTCGGTCGGCGAGCTGATGGAAAATCAGTATCGCATCGGCTTGCTGCGCATGGAGCGCGCCATCAAGGAACGCATGTCCTCGGTCGACATCGACACCGTGATGCCGCAGGATCTGATCAATGCGAAGCCGGCGGCTGCCGCGGTGCGCGAATTCTTCGGCTCCTCGCAGCTCTCGCAGTTCATGGACCAGACCAATCCGCTATCGGAGATCACGCACAAGCGGCGTCTTTCCGCGCTCGGACCGGGCGGCCTGACTCGCGAACGCGCCGGCTTCGAGGTGCGCGACGTGCACCCGACGCACTACGGCCGCATCTGCCCGATCGAGACGCCGGAAGGCCCGAATATCGGCCTGATCAATTCGCTGGCGACCTATGCCCGCGTCAACAAATACGGCTTCGTCGAGACGCCGTACCGCAAGGTGAAAGATGGCCGCGTCACCGACGAGGTGATCTACCTCTCGGCGATGGAAGAGGGCCGTTACACGGTGGCGCAAGCCAATGCGGAAATGGATTCCCGCGGCAAGTTCACCGAAGACCTGATCGTGTGTCGCCATGCCGGCGACGTGCATCTGGTGCCGCGCGACAAGGTCGACTTTATGGATGTCTCGCCGAAGCAGCTCGTTTCGGTTGCCGCAGCCCTCATTCCGTTCCTGGAAAACGACGACGCCAACCGCGCGCTGATGGGCTCCAACATGCAGCGGCAAGCCGTGCCGCTGGTGCGTTCGGAAGCGCCCTTCGTCGGCACTGGCATGGAAGGCGTGGTCGCGCGTGACTCGGGCGCCGCGATCGGCGCCCGGCGAACCGGCGTTGTCGATCAGGTCGACGCCACTCGTATCGTCATCCGCGCCACCGACGAAACAGATCCGGCGAAGCCGGGCGTCGATATTTACCGCTTGATGAAATATCAGCGCTCGAACCAGAACACCTGCATCAACCAGCGTCCGCTCGTGAAGGTAGGCGATCAGGTCAAGAAGGCCGACATCATCGCCGACGGTCCCTCGACCGATCTCGGCGAGCTGGCGCTCGGCCGTAACGTGCTCGTCGCGTTCATGCCGTGGAATGGCTACAATTTCGAGGACTCGATCCTGCTGTCCGAACGCATCGTGAAGGACGACGTTTTCACGTCGATCCACATCGAAGAGTTCGAAGTGATGGCCCGCGACACCAAGCTGGGTCCGGAAGAAATCACCCGAGATATCCCGAACGTTTCGGAAGAGGCGCTAAAAAACCTCGACGAGGCGGGTATCGTCTATATCGGCGCGGAAGTTCACGCCGGCGACATTCTGGTTGGCAAGATCACGCCGAAGGGCGAAAGCCCGATGACGCCGGAAGAGAAGTTGTTGCGCGCCATCTTCGGCGAAAAAGCCTCGGATGTTCGCGACACCTCGCTACGGGTGCCGCCGGGCGTGCAGGGCACTGTCGTCGAAGTGCGGGTGTTCAACCGGCATGGCGTCGAAAAGGACGAGCGCGCGCTCGCGATCGAACGCGAGGAAATCGAACGGCTCGCCAAGGACCGCGACGACGAGCAGGCGATCCTCGACCGCAACGTCTACGGCCGTCTTGCTGAGTTGCTCGAAGGCCGGCAGGGCATTGCCGGTCCGAAGGGCTTCAAGAAGGATTCGAAGATCACCCGCGCGGTGCTGGAAGAATACCCGCGCTCGCAATGGTGGCTGTTCGCTTCGCCCAACGACAAGCTGATGGGCGAGATCGAGGCGATCCGCAAGCAATACGACGAGTCGAAGAAGCTGCTCGAGCAGCGCTTCCTCGACAAAGTCGAGAAGCTGCAGCGTGGCGACGAATTGCCGCCCGGCGTGATGAAGATGGTCAAGGTCTTCGTCGCGGTGAAGCGCAAGATTCAGCCCGGCGACAAGATGGCCGGCCGTCACGGCAACAAGGGTGTCGTCTCCAAGATCGTGCCGGCCGAGGACATGCCGTTCCTCGCCGACGGTCAGCCGGTCGACGTCGTGCTCAACCCGCTCGGCGTGCCGTCGCGCATGAACGTCGGCCAGATCCTCGAGACGCATCTCGGCTGGGCTTGCGCGGGTCTTGGTCTCAAGATCGGTCAGGCGGTCGATGCTTATCATCAGAAGCATGACGCCAAGCCGCTCAAGGACATGCTCAAGAAGGTCTATGGCGAAGACGAAACCATCAAGAGCCTGACCGAGGACGAATTGGTCGAGCTCGGCGGCAATCTGCGCCATGGCGTGCCGATTGCGACGCCGGTGTTCGACGGCGCCAAGGAAGCCGACATCGAGAAGATGCTCGATCTCGCCGGCCTCCAGCACTCCGGTCAGGTCACGGTGTTCGACGGCCGCACTGGCGAGCCGTTCGATCGCCAGGTTACGGTCGGCTACATCTATATCCTCAAGCTGCACCATCTGGTGGACGACAAGATCCACGCCCGTTCGATCGGCCCGTACTCGCTGGTCACCCAGCAGCCGCTCGGCGGCAAGGCGCAGTTCGGCGGCCAGCGGTTCGGCGAGATGGAGGTGTGGGCGCTCGAAGCTTACGGCGCCGCTTACACCCTGCAGGAGATGCTGACCGTGAAATCGGACGACGTCGCCGGCCGCACCAAGGTCTACGAAGCGATCGTGCGCGGCGACGACACGTTCGAAGCCGGCATCCCGGAAAGCTTCAACGTGCTGGTCAAGGAAATGCGTTCGCTTGGCCTCAATGTCGACTTGCACAATTCGAAGCAGGGCAAGCAGGGCGAGACGTCCGAGGCAGCGGAATAATTCAACGCGGAGCGGGCTCAGCCCCGCTCCGCGGCTAAACAGATTTAACGACAGGTGGGGGATTTGGCGGTCCCCCGATCTTGGAGAAGACGATGAATCAAGAAATTATGAATCTTTTCAGCCCGCAGGTTCCGGCGCAGGTGTTTGATCAAATCCGGATTTCGATCGCGAGCCCGGAAAAGATTCTGTCCTGGTCCTACGGCGAAATCAAAAAGCCGGAAACCATCAACTACCGCACCTTCAAGCCGGAGCGTGACGGCCTGTTCTGCGCGCGCATCTTCGGGCCGATCAAGGATTACGAGTGCTTGTGCGGCAAGTACAAGCGCATGAAGTACAAGGGCATCATCTGCGAGAAATGCTCGGTCGAGGTGACGCTGTCGCGCGTGCGGCGCGAGCGCATGGGACATATCGAACTGGCCGCGCCCGTTGCCCACATCTGGTTCCTGAAGTCGCTGCCGAGCCGCATCGGATTGCTGCTCGACATGACGCTGAAAGATCTCGAGCGCATTCTCTATTTCGAATATTACGTCGTACTGGAGCCGGGCCTCACCCCGCTCAAGGACCGCCAGCTTCTGTCGGAGGACGAATATCTCAAGGCGCAGGAGGAGTTCGGCGCCGACAGCTTCACCGCGACCATCGGCGCTGAAGCCATCCGCGAGATGCTCAAGGCGCTCGACCTCGACAAGATGCAGTCGGACCTGCGCGTCGGCATCGGCGAGACCGAGAGCGAGATCAAGAAGAAAAAGATCGCCAAGCGGCTCAAGCTGATCGAGGCTTTCATTGCCTCCGGCAACAAGCCGGAATGGATGATTCTGACACAAGTGCCGGTGATTCCGCCGGACCTGCGTCCGCTCGTTCCGCTCGACGGCGGCCGCTTTGCCACGTCCGACCTTAACGACCTCTATCGCCGCGTCATCAACCGCAATAACCGCCTGAAGCGGCTGATCGAGCTGCGCGCGCCGGACATCATCATCCGCAACGAAAAGCGCATGCTTCAGGAAGCGGTCGATGCGCTGTTCGACAACGGCCGCCGCGGCCGGGTCATCACCGGTGCCAACAAGCGTCCCCTGAAGTCGCTCGCCGACATGCTCAAGGGCAAGCAGGGCCGGTTCCGGCAGAACTTGCTCGGCAAGCGCGTCGACTATTCGGGCCGTTCGGTGATCGTGGTCGGTCCCGAGCTCAAGCTGCATCAATGCGGCCTGCCGAAGAAAATGGCGCTCGAACTGTTCAAGCCGTTCATCTATTCGCGGCTCGACGCCAAGGGTCTGTCCACCACGGTGAAGCAGGCCAAGAAGCTGGTTGAGAAAGAGAAGCCGGAAGTTTGGGACATCCTCGACGAGGTCATCCGCGAACATCCGGTGTTATTGAACCGTGCGCCGACGCTGCATCGCCTCGGCATCCAGGCGTTCGAGCCGGTGCTGATCGAGGGCAAGGCGATACAGCTGCATCCGCTGGTTTGCGCCGCCTTCAACGCCGACTTCGACGGCGACCAGATGGCCGTGCACGTCCCGCTGTCGCTTGAGGCGCAGCTGGAAGCGCGCGTCCTGATGATGTCGACCAACAACATCCTGCATCCTGCCAACGGCTCGCCGATCATCGTGCCGTCGCAGGACATCGTGCTTGGACTTTATTACCTCACGCTGATGCGCGAAGGCTCGCCCGGCGAGAACAAGAGCTTCGGCAACATGGCTGAGATCGAGCATGCTTTGCAGGAGAAGGTGATCGGCCTGCACAGCAAGATCCGCTATCGCTGGGAAGGCGTCGACGAAAAGGGCAAGACCTACACCAAACGATATGAAACCACACCCGGCCGCGTCATTCTCGGCAACGTATTGCCGAAAAGCGTGAAGACGCCGTTCGACGTCGTCAACAAGCTGATGACCAAGCGCGAAATCTCCGCGATGATCGATCAGGTCTACCGCCACTGCGGCCAGAAGGAGACTGTGATCTTCTGCGACCGCATCATGTCGCTTGGCTTCTATCACGCGTTCAAGGCCGGCATTTCGTTCGGCAAGGACGACATGGTGGTGCCGGACACCAAGTGGGAGATCGTCGAGCGCACCCGCGATCAGGCCAAGGAGTTCGAGCAGCAATACAATGACGGCCTGATCACCCAGGGCGAGAAATACAACAAGGTGGTCGACGCCTGGTCGAAGTGCACCGAGGCGATCGCCGACGCCATGATGAAGGAGATCTCGTCGGTCAAGAAGGACAAGCAGGGCCGCGACGAGCAGGTCAACTCGATCTACATGATGGCGCATTCCGGCGCGCGCGGCTCGCCCGCGCAGATGCGCCAACTCGCCGGCATGCGCGGCCTGATGGCGAAACCGTCGGGCGAGATCATCGAGAGCCCGATCATCTCGAACTTCAAGGAAGGCCTCTCGGTGCTCGAGTACTTCAACTCGACCCACGGCGCCCGCAAGGGTCTGGCCGATACCGCGTTGAAGACCGCGAACTCCGGCTACCTGACTCGCCGTCTGGTCGACGTCGCGCAGGATTGCATCATCACGACGGAAGATTGCGGCACCAAGAACGGCATCAAGGTCCGCGCCATCATCGACGCCGGCACCGTGGTGGCGTCGCTGGCGATCCGCATCCTCGGCCGCACCACGGCGGAGGATGTCAAGGATCCGGCGACCAACAAGACCGTCGTCAAGCGCGGCACGCTGCTCGGCGAGCCGGAAGTCGAGGCGATCACCAATGCGGGCGTGCAGGAGCTCAAGATCCGCTCCGTGCTCACCTGCGAAACCGTCAACGGCGTCTGTGGCGCCTGCTACGGGCGCGATCTCGCCCGCGGCACGCCGGTCAATATGGGCGAGGCGGTCGGCGTCATCGCGGCACAGTCGATCGGCGAGCCGGGCACCCAGCTCACCATGCGCACCTTCCACATCGGCGGCGCGGCGCAGATCAACGAGCAATCGTTCATCGAGTCGAACTTCGACGGCAAGGTGAAGATCAAGGGCAAGAACATCGCCACCAATTCGGACGGCGAGAACGTGGCCATGGTCCGCAACATGGTGGTTGCCGTGCTCGATCCGGACGGCACCGAACGCGCGCATCACCGCGTGCCTTACGGTGCCCGCATGCGGGTCGCCGACGGCGACAAGATCAAGCGCGGCCAGCGCATCGCCGAATGGGATCCCTACACACGGCCGATCCTCACCGAGGTCGAAGGCAGCATCGCCTTCGAGGACCTCGTTGACGGTCTGTCGATGTCGGAAGCGCTCGACGAGTCGACCGGCATCGCCAAGCGCGTGGTGGTCGATTGGCGCACCGGCTCCTCGCGCAATCAGCAGGACCTGCGTCCGGCGATGGTCATCAAGGGCAGCGGCAAGGATGGCAAGATCCTCAAGCTCGCGCGCGGTGGCGACGCCCGATATTTGCTGTCGGTCGACGCCATCATCTCGGTCGATCCGGGAACCAAGGTGAAGGCGGGCGACGTGATAGCTCGTATTTCCACCGAAGGCGCCAAGACGCGCGACATCACCGGCGGTCTGCCGCGGGTGGCGGAGCTGTTCGAGGCGCGGCGTCCGAAGGAGTCGGCGGTGATCGCCGAAATCAACGGCACCATCCGCTTCGGCAAGGACTACAAGAACAAGCGCCGCATCACCATCGAACCGTCTGGCAAGAACGACGAGGCGAAGGAGTATCTGGTCCCGAAGGGCAAGCACATCCATCTTCAGGATGGCGACGTCATCGAGAAGGGCGACTACATCGTCGACGGCAATCCGGCGCCGCACGACATCCTGGCGATCAAGGGCGTCGAAGAACTCGCCGCCTACCTGGTCAACGAAATCCAGGAGGTCTACCGGCTGCAAGGCGTGGCGATCAACGACAAGCACATCGAGGTGATCGTTCGCCAGATGCTGCAAAAGGTCGAGATCGACAATCCGGGCGAGACCGAATTGCTGCAAGGCGAGCAGATGGACAAGATCGAGCTCGACGAGATCAACGCGCGCTTCGAGGCGGACGGCAAGAAGCCAGCGACCGGTCATCCGGTTCTGCTCGGCATCACCAAGGCCTCGCTGCAGACCCGCTCGTTCATCTCGGCGGCGTCGTTCCAGGAGACCACGCGCGTGCTCACCGAAGCCGCGGTCAACGGCAAGGTCGATACGCTCGACGGCCTCAAGGAAAACGTCATCGTCGGCCGTTTGATCCCGGCCGGCACCGGCGCCACCATGACCGGCTTGCGCGAAGTTGCGACCAAGCGCGACGCGCTCATCCTCGAGGAGCGCGAAAAGGATGCGGCGAAGGTGGCGGCACAACATGCCGCTCAGCAGGCGGCGCCTGCCGATGCACCGGCGCTACCGCCGGCCGAATAACTGCGGCGAGATCCAAAACACTGCGAAAAGGGTCGCCCACGGGCGGCCCTTTTTGGTTCAAAAGAGGCCGGCAGAAGCCTCGAAAACCTCGATTTTTGGGCACTTCCCGCTTGACACCCCGGATGGGCGCCGATACATACGCCACACTTTACGGCAGGCGGTGAGCTTCGCCCGTCGGAACGGCCAGCCTGGTAAGTCTTTGATTTATCTAAGATTTATTGGCGCAACCTGCCTCGATGAATGAAGCTCAAACGCTGCCTCTGACAGCCAATGTCAGGATGCAAGTGACGGTCGCGGGGCGATAAGCCGCGCAGTCGTTTCGAACCGGAAGAGCGCCTGCCGCGCTGAAGCGGTGGCGCGATTTCGTTTTGCGCGTGGGAAAGTTTTCCGCGCGCGCGAATTTGTCCGGGCGCAAGCCCAAACGAGGACGTGCAAGGCAAACATGCCGACGATCAACCAGTTGATTGCCAAGCCGCGGCGTCCGCTCAAGGCGCGTAACACCGCACCGGCGCTGCAGTCCTCGCCGCAGAAGCGCGGCGTTTGCACCCGCGTCTATACGACGACGCCGAAGAAGCCGAACTCGGCGCTGCGCAAGGTTGCCAAGGTTCGCCTCACCAACGGTTTTGAGGTGATCGGTTACATCCCGGGCGAGGGCCACAACCTGCAAGAGCACTCGGTGGTGATGATCCGCGGCGGCCGCGTCAAGGATCTGCCGGGCGTGCGCTACCACATCCTGCGCGGCGTGCTCGACACCCAGGGCGTCAAGAACCGCAAGCAGCGCCGTTCGAAATACGGCGCCAAGCGTCCGAAATAAGGATCAGCCATGTCCCGCCGTCACGCCGCAGAAAAGCGCGAAATCATTCCGGACCCGAAGTTCGGCAACGTCGTGGTCAGCAAGTTCATGAACGCCGTGATGCATCACGGCAAGAAGTCGGTCGCCGAAACCATCGTGTACGGCGCGCTCGAGACGATCGAGGGAAAGACCAAGGCCAATCCGCTCACGGTGTTCCAGCAGGCGCTCGACAACGTCATGCCGTCGATCGAAGTGCGCTCGCGCCGCGTCGGCGGCGCCACCTATCAGGTGCCGGTCGAAGTGCGCACCTCGCGCCGCCAGGCGCTCGGCATCCGCTGGATCATCTCGGCGGCGCGCGATCGCAACGAAAAGACGATGACAGAGCGGCTCTCAGCCGAGCTGCTCGACGCATCCAATAATCGGGGAAACGCAGTCAAGAAGCGCGAGGACACCCACAAGATGGCGGAAGCCAACCGGGCCTTCTCGCATTACCGCTGGTAAGCGGCGAACAAAACTCAAGGACAGATTTTCGCTATGCCCCGCGTTCATCCCATTCGAGGACTACCGCAACTTCGGCATCATGGCGCATATCGATGCCGGCAAGACGACGACGACTGAGCGGATCCTCTATTACACCGGCAAGAACCACAAGATCGGCGAGGTGCACGAAGGCGCCGCGACGATGGATTGGATGGAGCAGGAACAAGAGCGCGGCATTACCATCACGTCCGCCGCGACGACTGCGTTCTGGAACGATCACCGCCTCAACATCATCGACACGCCCGGCCACGTCGACTTCACCATCGAAGTCGAGCGCTCGCTGCGCGTCCTCGACGGCGCGGTTTGCGTGCTCGATTCCAACCAGGGCGTCGAGCCGCAGACCGAGACGGTCTGGCGTCAGGGCGACAAGTACAAAGTGCCGCGCATCGTATTCGCCAACAAGATGGACAAGATCGGCGCCGACTTCTTCAAATGTCTCGAGGACATCAAGGACAGGCTCGGCGCCAAGCCGATCGCGATCCAGCTTCCGATCGGCGCGGAGCAGTCAGTTCAAGGGCCTGATCGATCTGGTGCGCATGAAGGGCATCGTCTGGGACGATGAGTCGCTCGGCGCTAAATACCAGGACATCGACATTCCGGCCGACATGCTCGATCAGGCCAAGAAGTATCGCGAGATGATGGTCGAAGCCGCCGTCGAACTTGACGATGAAGTGCTGACCGCCTTCCTCGAAGGCAAGGAGCCGGACGAAGCCACCCTCAAGAAGCTGATCCGTAAGGCCGTGATTACCGGCGCGTTCTTCCCGGTGCTGTGCGGCTCGGCGTTCAAGAACAAGGGCGTCCAGCCTCTGCTCGACGCCGTGGTCGATTATTTGCCGTCGCCGCTCGACGTGCCTGCCATCAAAGGTATCAATCCCGACAAAGAAGGCGAAGAGGTCGTGCGCGAGCCGAAAGACGACGCGCCGCTTGCTCTGCTCGCCTTCAAGATCATGGACGACCCGTTCGTCGGCACCATCACCTTCTGCCGCATCTATTCTGGCACGCTGATCAGCGGCACCGGCGTGATCAATTCGACGCGCGAGCGCAAAGAGCGTATCGGCCGCATGTTGCTGATGCATGCCAATAACCGCGAAGATATCAAGGAGGCCTATGCCGGCGACATCGTTGCGCTGGCTGGTCTCAAGGAAGCGCGCACCGGCGACACGCTGTGCGATCCCAAGCATCCGGTGATCCTGGAAAAGATGGAATTTCCCGATCCGGTCATCGAGATCGCGATCGAGCCGAAGTCGAAAGCCGATCAGGAAAAGCTCGGCGTCGCGCTTTACAAGCTTGCGGCGGAAGATCCGTCATTCCGCGTTTCGACCGATCAGGAAAGCGGGCAGACCATCCTTAAAGGGATGGGCGAACTGCATCTCGACATCAAGGTCGACATTCTTCGCCGCACCTACAAAATCGACGCCAATATCGGTGCACCGCAAGTGGCGTTCCGCGAAAAAATCACCCAGCGCGCCGAAGTCGATTACACCCACAAGAAGCAGAGCGGCGGTTCGGGCCAGTTCGCGCGGGTGAAGATCGTGGTCGAGCCGTTGCCACCCGGCACCGGCTTCATGTTCGAAAACGATGTGGTTGGCGGCTCGGTGCCGAAGGAATACATCCCCGGCGTCGAGAAGGGCGTCGAATCCGTGCTCGGCGCGGGCGTCGTGGCCGGCTTCCCGGTGCTCGATGTCAAGGTGACGTTGATCGACGGCGCCTACCACGAGGTCGACTCTTCGGCGCTGGCGTTCGAAATCGCGGCGCGCGCGGCCATGCGCGATGCGCTGCAAAAGGGCCGCTCGGTCCTGCTTGAGCCGATCATGAAGGTCGAGGCGGTGACGCCGGAAGACTATACCGGCTCGGTTATCGGTGACCTCAATTCACGGCGCGGCCAGATTCAGGGCCAGGACATGCGCGGCAATGCCAACGTGATCAACGCGATGGTGCCGCTGATGAACATGTTCGGTTACGTCAATACCTTGCGCTCGATGTCGCAGGGCCGCGCGACCTTCACGATGCAGTTCGACCACTACGCGGAAGCGCCGCGCAACGTTTCCGCGGAAGTGCAGAAGAAATTTGCTTGATCGTGGTTCGGGTCAGAACCAACACAGAGAAGAAAGTTTGAACGGAGAGTCCGATGGCTAAAGAGAAATTCAACCGCAATAAGCCCCATTGCAATATCGGGACGATCGGTCACGTCGATCACGGCAAGACGACGCTGACGGCTGCGATCACCAAAGTGCTGGCCGAAACGGGCGGCGCAACGTTCACCGCCTACGACCAGATCGACAAGGCGCCCGAGGAGAAGGCGCGCGGCATCACGATCTCGACCGCGCACGTCGAGTACGAAACCGCGAAGCGCCATTATGCGCACGTCGATTGCCCGGGCCACGCCGACTACGTCAAGAACATGATCACCGGCGCCGCGCAGATGGACGGCGCGATCCTGGTGGTGTCCGCCGCGGACGGCCCGATGCCGCAGACCCGCGAGCACATCCTGCTCGCCCGCCAGGTCGGCGTGCCGGCGCTGGTCGTGTTCATGAACAAGGTCGACATGGTCGACGATCCGGAATTGCTGGAGCTCGTCGAGCTCGAAGTTCGCGAACTCCTCTCCAAGTACAACTTCCCCGGCGACAAGATCCCCATCGTCAAGGGTTCGGCGCTGATGGCGCTCGAAGGCAAGGACGAGAAGCTCGGCAAGGAAGCCATTTTGGCGCTGATGAAGGCGGTGGATGAGAGCATTCCGCAGCCGGAACGCCCGATCGACCTGCCATTCCTGATGCCGGTCGAAGACGTGTTCTCGATCTCTGGCCGCGGCACGGTGTGCACCGGCCGTGTCGAGCGCGGCATCGTCAAGGTCGGCGAGGAAGTCGAAATCGTCGGCATCCGCGCCACCCAAAAGACGGTCGTCACCGGCGTCGAGATGTTCCGCAAGCTGCTCGATCAAGGCCAGGCCGGCGACAACATCGGCGCGCTGCTGCGCGGCACCAAGCGCGAGGAAGTCGAGCGCGGCCAGGTGCTTTGCAAGCCGGGCTCGGTCAAGCCGCACACCAAGTTCAAGGCGGAAGCCTACATCCTCACCAAGGAAGAGGGTGGCCGGCATACGCCGTTCTTCACCAACTATCGCCCGCAGTTCTATTTCCGCACCACCGACGTGACCGGTGTGGTGACGCTGCCGGCCGGCACCGAGATGGTTATGCCCGGCGACAATATCGCCATGGAAGTGACGCTGATCGTGCCGATCGCCATGGAAGAGAAACTGCGCTTCGCCATTCGCGAAGGTGGCCGCACCGTCGGCGCCGGCGTGGTGGCGAGCATCATCGAATAAGACGAATTGCGATGGCCGGGGCTCATCCCCCGGCCATCCGCATCTGACATGAACGAATAAGACGTTGTGGGTGCCCGGAGGCCGGGCATGCCGAACCAGAGAAAATAAGATGAACGGCCAGAATATCCGGATCCGGCTCAAGGCGTTCGATCACCGCATTCTCGATGCGTCGACGCGCGAGATCGTGGCACGGCCAAGCGCACCGGCGCGCAGGTTCGTGGGCCCATTCCGCTGCCGACGCACATCGAGAAATTTACGGTCAACCGTTCGCCGCACGTCGACAAGAAGAGCCGCGAGCAGTTCGAGATGCGCACGCACAAGCGCCTCCTCGACATCGTCGATCCGACCCCGCAGACGGTGGACGCGCTGATGAAGCTCGACCTCGCCGCCGGCGTAGACGTCGAAATCAAGTTGTAAGCGGTGATGGCAATGCGTTCCGGAGTGATAGCGCAAAAGGTCGGAATGACCCGGGTGTTTACCGACGCCGGCAACCACGTGCCGGTGACGGTGCTCCGCCTAGCGCAATGCCAGGTGCTGGGCCACCGCACCAAGGATAAGAACGGCTATGTCGCGCTGCAGCTCGGCGCAGGCGCACGCCGCGCCAACAATATGAGCAAGGCCGACCGCGGCTCGTTCGCCAAGGTCAAGATCGAGCCCAAGCGCAAGCTCGCGGAATTCCGCGTCACGGATGACGCGCTTATTCCGGTGGGTGCCGAGATTACCGCCGATCATTTCGTCGTCGGCCAATTCGTCGACGTTTGCGGCACCTCGATCGGCAAGGGTTTTGCCGGCGGCATGAAGCGCTGGAACTTCGGCGGTCTGCGCGCCTCGCACGGCGTGTCGGTCTCGCACCGCTCGATCGGTTCGACCGGCGGCCGTCAGGATCCCGGCAAGACGTTCAAGAACAAGAAGATGCCCGGCCATATGGGTGCCGATCGCGTCACTACGCTCAATCTCAAGGTCGTGCAGATCGACGTCGAGCGCGGCCTGCTGCTGGTCGAGGGCGCGGTGCCCGGCGCCAAGAGCGGCTGGATCACGGTGCGCGATGCGGTGAAGAAGCCGCTGCCGAAGGAAGTGCCGAAGCCCGGCAAATTCAAGCTCGCCGAGGAGGCCAAGGAAGAAAAGAAGCCGGAAGCGAAAGCTGAAGCGAAATCCGACAACAAGCCCGCTGCCGATAGCACGCCGAGCGCCGCGCAGGCTGCGGATCAGGCCGCCGTTGCCGCCGAGCAGGCCGCAAAAGCTGCGGACCAGGCCGCCAAAGCCGCCGATAAGGCCGCCAAGGCTGCCGATAAAGCTGCTGCCGCCGCCAAAAAAGAAGACAAGAAGGAGGGCGAGTGATGGAGCTCAAGGTAGTCGCTCTCGACGGCAAGGAATCCGGCAAGGCCACGCTGTCCGACGATATTTTCGGTCTGGAGCCGCGCAAGGACCTGCTGCAGCGCTGCGTCAACTGGCAGCTCGCCAAGCGCCAGCGCGGCACCCACAAGACCAAGCAGCGCGGCGAGATCAATCGTACCGGCAAGAAAATGTACGCGCAGAAGGGCACCGGCGGCGCCCGTCACGGCCCTCAAAGCGTGTCGCAGTTCCGCGGCGGCGGCCGCGTGTTCGGTCCGGTAGTGCGCAGCCATGCCCACGAGCCTGCCGAAGAAAGTGCGCGCGCTCGCGCTGCGTCATGCGCTGTCGGCCAAGGCCAAGGACGGCGGCATCATGCTGATCGACAAAGCCAGCGTGAAGGACGCCAAGACCAAGGCGCTCGCCGCGATAGTTCGGCAAGCTCAAGCTGGCGCAACGCGCTGATCATCGACGGCGCCGAGATCGAGGCGAATTTCCGCAGCGCCGCGCGCAACATTCCGAATATCGACGTGCTGCCGGTGCAGGGCATCAACGTCTACGACATCATGCGCCGCAAGACGCTGGTGCTGACCAAGGCCGCGCTCGACGCGCTGGAGGCGCGGTTCAAATGAGCACCAGCGATCCGCGCCATTACGACGTCATTCTGTCGCCGGTGATCACCGAGAAGGCGACCATGGCGTCCGAGCACAACAAGGTCGTGTTCAAGGTCGCAAAACACGCCACCAAGCCGCAGATCAAGGAAGCGGTCGAGAAGCTGTTCGACGTCAAGGTCAAGACCGTCAACACGCTGATCCGCCAGGGCAAGATGAAGATGTTCAAGGGACAGGCCCGGCCAGCGATCCGATGTGAAGCGCGCGATCGTGACCCTCGAAGAGGGTCACAAGATCGACGTGACCACGGGCCTGTAAGGGAAACGGCGCCATGGCACTTAAAACATACAATCCGACCACGCCGAGCCAGCGCCAGCTGGTCACGGTCGATCGCTCGACGCTCTACAAGGGCAAGCCGGTCAAGTCGCTGACCGAAGGCAAGCATTCGAGCGGCGGCCGCAACAATAACGGCCGCATCACCGTCGCGTTTCCGCGGCGGCGGCCACAAGCGGGCCTACCGCCTGGTCGATTTCCGCCGCACCAAGTTGGACGTGCCGGCGACCGTCGAGCGGCTGGAGTACGACCCGAACCGCACCGGCTTCATCGCGCTGATCAAATATCAGGATGGCGAACTGGCCTACATTCTGGCGCCGCAGCGCCTCGGCCCCGGCGACAGCGTGATCGCGGCCGAACATGCCGACGTCAAGCCGGGCAATGCGATGCCGATCGCCAATATTCCGGTCGGCACCATCGTGCACAATGTCGAGATCAAGATCGGCAAGGGCGGGCAGATCGCGCGCTCGGCCGGCAGCTATGCGCAGATCGTCGGCCGCGACGGCGACTACGTCATCCTGCGGCTCAATTCCGACCGAGCAGCGCCTGGTCAACGGCCGCTGCATGGCGACGATCGGCGCGGTGTCCAATCCGGACAACATGAACATCACGATCGGCAAGGCCGGCCGCCAGCGCTGGAAGGGCCGCATGCCGCACAACCGCGGCATCACCATGAACCCGGTCGATCATCCGCACGGCGGACGCACCAAGGGCGGCAGCCACTGGGTGACGCCGTGGGGCTTCCCGACCAAGGGCAAGAAGACGCGCAAGAACAAGCGCACCAACAAATTCATCGTGGCGAGCCGCCACGACCGCAAGAAGCAGCAGTAGGACAAGGCAACAGGATTTTGGCATATGACGCGTTCGGTTTGGAAAGGCCCGTTCGTCGACGGCTATCTGCTGAAGAAGGCAGAAGCCGCGCGTGCGTCCGGCCGCCACGAGATGATCAAGATCTGGAGCCGGCGCTCGACGATTCTGCCGCAGTTCGTCGGCCTGAATTTCGGCGTCTACAACGGCCAGAAGCACATTCCGGTGATGGTCACCGAGGAAATGGTCGGTCACAAGTTCGGCGAGTTCGCGCCGACCCGCATGTTCTACGGCCATTCTTCCGACCGCAAAGCCAAGCGCACCGCCGGTGCGCCGGCGGCGCCTGGTGCGCCGCTCCGGCGGCGGCGCCGGCGGCAACGAGTTAACGAGGCAAGGTCATGGGCAAAGCGCAACGCGAGCGCGACCTCAGCGACAATGAGGCCAAGGCGGTGAGCAAGACGCTGCGGGTTTCGCCGCAGAAGCTCAATCTCGTCGCGCAGCTGATTCGCGGCAAGAAGGTTGCGACCGCGCTCGCCGATCTCGAGTTTTCGCGCAAGCGCATCGCGACCGAAGTGCGCAAGTGCCTGGAATTGGCGATCGCCAACGCCGAAAACAATCACGACCTCGACGTCGACGATCTCGTCGTCGCCGAGGCGCATGTCGGCAAGTCGCTCGTGATCAAGCGGTTTTCACCCGCGCGGCCGCGGCCGCATGGGCCGAATTTTAAAGCCGTTCTCGCACCTGACGATCATCGTTCGTCAAGCGCGGCGAGGCAGAAGCTTAAGCGAGGAGAGTCGATGGGTCAAAAGGTCAATCCGATCGGGCTGCGCCTCGGCATCAACCGTACCTGGGATTCGCGCTGGTATTCCGGCAAGAACGAGTACGGCAATCTGCTGCACGAGGACATCAAGATCCGCAAGGAACTGATGAAGCAGCTCAAGCAGGCGGCGGTGTCGAAGATCATCATCGAGCGGCCGCACAAGAAGTGCCGCGTGACGATCCACTCGGCGCGGCCCGGCGTCGTGATCGGCAAGAAGGGCGCCGACATCGAGAAGTTGCGCAAGGTCGTCGCCAAGATGACCGACAGCGACGTCGTCATCAACATCGTCGAAATCCGCAAGCCCGAGCTCGACGCGCAGCTGGTCGCCGAATTGATCTCGCAGCAGCTCGAGCGCCGCGTCGCGTTCCGCCGCGCCATGAAGCGCGCCGTGCAGTCGGCGATGCGTCTCGGCGCCGAAGGCATCCGCATCAATTGCTCCGGCCGCCTCGGCGGCGCCGAAATCGCGCGCATGGAGTGGTACCGCGAAGGTCGCGTGCCGCTGCATACGCTGCGCGCCGACGTCGATTACGGCGTTTCCACCGCCTTCACCACCTATGGCACCTGCGGCGTCAAGGTGTGGATCTTCAAGGGCGAAATCCTCGAACACGACCCGATGGCGCAGGACAAGAAGCTCGCCGAAGGCGACCAGGGCCGTCCGCGCCGCGACGCGGCTTAAGGAAAGAACAAGAGCTAAGTCATGCTGCAACCGAAACGCTCCAAGTTCCGCAAGGCGTTCAAGGGCCGCATCCACGGCGTCGCGACCAGCGGGCGCGACGCTCGCCTTCGGCCAATTCGGCCTCAAGGCGATCGAGCCGGAACGCGTCACCGCGCGCCAGATCGAAGCCGCGCGCCGTGCGCTGACCCGCTTCATGAAGCGCGCGGGCCGGGTCTGGATCCGCGTCTATCCGGACGTGCCGGTGTCGAAAAAGCCGATCGAAGTGCGCATGGGCAAAGGCAAGGGCACGCCCGAAGTCTGGGTGTGTCGCGTCAAGCCGGGCCGCATTCTGTTCGAGGTCGACGGCATTCCGATCGCGGTCGCCAAGGAAGCGCTCGGGCTCGCCGCCGCCAAGCTGCCAGTCAAAACCCGTTTCATCGAACGTATCGCCGAGTAATGGACATGAAAGTTGCCGACGTCAGAGCGATGACGCTCGATCAGCTGGACGACGAAGTCCTCAAGCTGAAGAAGGAGCAGTTCAACCTGCGCTTCCAGCGCGCCACCGGCCAGCTGGAGAATACTTCGCGCGTGCGCCTGATCCGCCGCGACATCGCGCGCATGAAGACTGTTGCTGCGCAAAAGCGCGCCGGCATGCCGGAGCCAAAGGTTGCGCCGAAAGTGGCAGCGAAGCCCAAGGCCGCCAAAACCGAAAAGCCGAAGGCCGAGAAGCCGAAATCCGCAAAATCGAAGAAGCCGCAGTCCGCGAAAAGCAAAAAGGCCGGCGCCAACAAGGCCGCCGCCAAGAAGACGAAAGAGTAAGAGGTAAGAGATGCCGAAACGCACGCTTCAGGGCGTCGTCGTCAGCGACAAGCAGGACAAGACCGTCGTCGTGCGGGTCGAGCGGCGTTTCAGCCACCCGACCATGAAGAAGGTCGTGCGCCGCTCGAAGAAGTACCACGCGCACGACGAGACCAATGAATACAAGACCGGCGATCAGGTGTGGATCGAGGAGCGCCGTCCGATTTCGAAGCTGAAGCGCTGGGCAGTGACCCGCGGCGAGAAGAAGAAGCAGGCGCAGTAAGCGGGCTGCACAAGAACAAAGACGAGAGCGCCATCATGATACAGATGCAAACCAACCTCGATGTGGCGGATAATTCCGGCGCGCGCCGCGTCATGTGCATCAAGGTGCTGGGCGGCTCCAAGCGCAAATACGCCACGATCGGCGACGTCATCGTCGTCTCGGTCAAGGAAGCGATTCCGCGCGGCCGCGTCAAAAAAGGCGAGGTGATGAAGGCGGTGGTGGTGCGCATCCGCAAGGACATCAAGCGTGCCGGACGGTTCGGTCATCCGTTTCGACCGCAACGCCGCCGTGCTGATTACGCCGCAGATGGAGCCGGTCGGCACCCGCATCTTCGGGCCGGTGCCGCGCGAGCTGCGCGCCAAGAACCACATGAAGATCATCTCGCTCGCGCCGGAGGTGCTGTGATGGCCGCCAAGATCCGCAAAGGCGACAAAGTGATCGTGCTCACCGGCCGCGACAAGGGCCGCACCGGCGAGGTGGTCGAAGTGCATCCCGCCGCCGGCCGCGCCATCGTGCGCGGCGTCGACATGGTCAAGCGCCACCAGCGCCAGACCGCGCAGCAGGAAGGCGGCATCATTTCCAAGGAAGGCACGATTCACCTGTCCAACCTGGCGCTGGCCGATCCGAAGGACGGCAAGCCGACGCGGGTGGGCTTCAAATTCGTCGGCGAGGGCGAGGCGCGCCGCAAGGTGCGCGTTGCCAAGCGCTCGGGAGTCGAGATCGATGGCTGATACGGACCAGACCACAAAGGCCAAGGCGGACGCCAAGGCCGAGAAGAAAAGCACGGCTGCCAAGGCCAAGAGTGCTGCTGCCGCCGCGCCGAAGGAAAAGAAGCCGCGCGTGGCGTCGGACTACAAGCCGCGTCTGCGCGCGCAGTTCGAGAACCGTCATCCGCGCGCAGCTGACCAAAGCAGTTCGGCTACAAGAACCGCATGCAGGTGCCGAAGATCACCAAGATGGTGCTCAACATGGGCATCGGCGAAGGCGTTGCCGACCGCAAGAAGGTCGACAGCGCCGCCGCCGACCTGTCGATGATCGCCGGGCAGAAGGCCGTCATCACCAAGTCGCGCAAGTCGATCGCGACCTACAAGCTGCGCGACGGCCAGGCGATCGGCTGCAAGGTCACGTTGCGCAAGGCGCGCATGTACGACTTCCTCGACCGGCTGGTGAACATCGCGCTGCCGCGCGTGCGCGACTTCCGCGGGCTGAACCCGAAGAGTTTCGACGGCCGCGGCAATTACAGCCTCGGCATCAAGGAACACACCGATTTTCCCGGAGATCGACTTCGACAAGGCGGCCGAAGTCTGGGGCATGGACATCACCGTCTGCACGACCGCGCGCAACGACGAACGAAGCGCGCGCTCTGCTCACCGCATTCAACTTCCCGTTCCGGCAGTGAGGGCGAATCAGCCTCTCAAACGCGGAAACCCAAGGAGTAAACTAGATGGCGAAGAAGAGTTCGATCGAGAAGAACAACCGGCGGCAAGCGGATGGCGAAGAAGTTTTCTGGCCGCCGCCAGCGCTTCAAGGCGATCGCGATGGACAAGAAGCTGCCGATGGAGGAGCGCTTCGCCGCGACGCTCAAGCTCGCCGAGTTGCCGCGCAATTCCGCGCCCAACCCGTATCCGCAATCGTTGCGAACTGACGGGCCGCCCGCGTCGCGTTTACCGCAAGCACCGTCTCAGCCGTATCGCCATTGCGCGAGCTCGGTTCCAAGGGCCTAATTCCCGGCCTTGTGAAATCGAGCTGGTGAGGAGGGTCGCATGGCAGTAAACGATCCGATCGGCGACATGATTGCGCGCATCCGCAATGCGCAGATGCGCAACAAGTCCAAGGTCTCGATGCCCGGCTCCAAGCAGCGCGAGCGCGTGCTCGAAGTGCTCAAGACCGAAGGCTACATCCGCGGCTACGCCAGCGTGGCGCACGCCTCGGGCCGCAACGAGCTCGAGATCGAGCTGAAATATTTCGACGGCGAGCCGGTGATCCGCGAGATCGCGCGCGTCTCGAAGCCCGGCCGCCGCGTCTACGCCTCGGTCAAAGCGCTGCCGCGCATCAATAACGGCCTCGGCGTTTCGATCCTGTCGACGCCGAAAGGCGTGATGGCCGACCACGACGCCCGCGACGCCAATGTCGGCGGCGAAATCATCTGCACGGTGTTCTGATGTCGCGCATCGGCAAAAAAGCGGTCACGCGTTCCCATCTGGCGTCACCGCCAACGTGGAAGGCCAGACCGTCAAGGTGAAGGGGCCGAAAGGCGCCCTCCAACTGGTCGTGTCCGACGACGTCATCGTGAAGATGGACAAGGGCGTCGATCCAGCTCGACCCGCGCAACGACACCAAGCGGGCCCGCTCGATGTGGGGCACCTCGCGCACATTGGTCGCCAATCTGATGACCGGCGTCACCAAGGGTTTCGAGGAGAAGCTCGAGATCACCGGCGTCGGCTATCGCGCTGCGGTGCAGGGCAAGACGCTGAATCTGCAGCTCGGCTTCAGCCACGACGTCAATATCCGATCCCGGAAGGCATCACGATCGCGGCGCCGAAGCCGACCGAAATCAAGATCACCGGCATCGACAAGCAGAAGGTCGGCCAGGTCGCCGCCGAAATCCGCGGCTATCGCCCGCCCGAGCCGTACAAAGGCAAGGGCGTGAAATATGCCGGCGAATACATCTTCCGCAAGGAAGGCAAGAAGAAGTAACGGAGCGCGCCATGTCGAGATTAAGTGACCGGACTGCGCGGCGGACCGCGAGCGTGCGCCGCAAGGTCAAGCGCGCCGCCGCGAACGGCCGCGCCCGCCTGTCGGTGTTCCGTTCGTCGAAGCACATCTATGCCCAGCTGATCGACGACGAGAAGGGCGAGACCGTTGGCCGCGGCGTCGTCGCTCGAAAAATCGCTGCGCCGAGGCGCAAGACCAAGGGCGCCGATATCGAGGCCGCCAAGGCGGTCGGCAAGCTGATAGCCGAGCGCGCGCATGCAAAAGGGCATCAAGGACGTCGTGTTCGACCGCGGCGGCTATCGTCTATCACGGCCGCGTCAAGGCGCTGGCCGATGCCGCCCGCGAGGGCGGTCTCAACTTTCTGATACGGATGGCAAAATAATTATGGCACATGAACCCCGACGAGATCGCGACCGCGGCGGCCAAGCGCGAAGAGCGCGACAGCGAGTTCATCGACAAGCTGGTGCACATCAACCGCGTCGCCAAGGTGGTCAAGGGCGGCCGCCGCTTCGCCTTCGCCGCGCTGGTCGTGGTCGGCGACCAGAAGGGCCGCGCCGGTTTCGGTCACGGCAAGGCGCGCGAAGTGCCGGAAGCCATCCGCAAGGCGACCGAAGCCGCCAAGCGCTGCTCTGACCCGCGTTCCGCTGCGCGAAGGCCGCACGCTGCATCACGACGTGTTCGGCCGTCACGGCGCCGGCAAGGTGTTCCTGCGCGCGGCGCCTCCGGGCACTGGCGTGATCGCCGGCGGCCCGATGCGCGCGGTGTTCGAGACGCTTGGCATGCAGGACGTGGTGGCGAAGTCGCTCGGCTCGTCAAATCCCTACAACATGGTGCGCGCCACGTTCGATGCGCTCAAGCACCAGGATTCGCCGCGCTCGGTGGCGGCACGCCGCAACATCAAAGTGTCCACCTTGCAGGGCCGCCGCCGCGAAGGCGACGCCGAGCCAGTAACCGAATAAGTGACGGAATAACAGGCGATCCCATGGCCAAAGCAGACAACAAGACCGTCAAGATCGAGCAGACCGGCAGCCCGCAGCGGCGCTCCGGCGATCAGCGCGCAGACGCTGATCGGGCTTGGCTTGAACAAGATCGGCCGCATCAAGGACCTGCCGGATAATTCGGCGACCCGCGGCATGATCCGCAAGGTGCGCCATCTGGTGCGCGTGGTCGGAGAGTAGAGGACGACGATGAAACTTCACGAGATCGCCGACAATCCCGGCTCCCGCCAGCAGCGCACCCGCATCGGGCGCGGCATCGGCTCGGGCAAGGGCAAGACCGGCGGCCGCGGCGGCAAGGGCCAGACCGCGCGCTCGGGTGTGCGCATCAAGGGCTTCGAAGGCGGCCAGATGCCATTGCATCGCCGCCTGCCGAAGCGCGGCTTCCGCAATACCGCGTTCCAGATCAAGCTCAACGAGATCAATCTCGGCGACGTGCAGGAGGCGATCGACGCCGGCACGCTCAAGATCGACGGCGTGCTCGACGTCGCAACGCATGATCAAGGCCGGCCTGCTCAATCGCGCCAAAGGCGGCGTCAAGCTGCTCGGCGGCGGCGAGCTCAAGGCCAAGGTCGATTTCTCGGTCTGGCGTGCCTCGAAGTCCGCGATCGCGGCGGTCGAGAAAGCCGGCGGCTCGGTCAAAATTCTCGCGCCGGCCAAGGAAGTCGACGAGGAGCCGCGCGGCAAAAACAAGCGCATGGCGATCGAAGCGGCCAAAGGCGGCGGCAAGGCAAAAGACGGCGGCAAGGGCGGCAAGCCCAAAGCCGATAAGGTGGCAAAAGCCGAGAACGAAGCTGGTTCGGAACCGAGCAAGTCCGGCGAATAATCCCTGATGTGAGTCCCGAAGCCTGTGGGGGCTTAGCGGGGAAGGAAGCATCTGATGGTCTCGGCAGCAGAACAACTGGCAGCCAATCTGAACTTCGGCGCGCTCGCCAAGGCCGACGAGCTCAAGAAGCGCATCTGGTTCACGGTCGGCGCGCTGCTGGTGTACCGGCTCGGCACCTATATCCCGTTGCCCGGCATCGACCCGTCCGCCTGGGAGCAGATTTTCAACACGCAGGCCGGCGGCATCCTCGGCATGTTCAATATGTTTTCCGGGGGCGGCATCCACCGGATGGCGATCTTCGCGCTCAACATCATGCCGTACATCTCGGCCTCGATCATCATCCAGTTGATGACGACGGTATCGCCCACGCTCGAAGCACTCAAGAAAGAGGGCGAGCAGGGCCGCAAGGTCATGAACCAGTACACGCGCTATCTCACCGTGCTGCTGGCGGCGTTCCAGTCTTACGGCATCGCGATCGGGCTCGAAGGCAGCGGCAGCGTAGTGGCGAGCCCAGGCATGTTCTTCCGCATCTCGACCACCATCACGCTGTACCGGCGGCACCATATTTCTGATGTGGCTCGGCGAGCAGATCACCTCGCGCGGCATCGGCAACGGCATTTCGCTGATCATCCTGTCCGGCATCGTCGCGCAGTTGCCATCGGCGATTGCTGGCATGCTCGAACTGGGCCGCCAGGGCGCGCTGTCGACTGGGCTCATTCTCGCCGTCATCATCATGGCGGTCGGCGGTGATCGCTTTCATCGTCTTCATGGAGCGCGCGCAGCGGCGACTTGTTGATCCAGTATCCTAAACGGCAGGTCGGCAATCAGATGTTCGAGGGCCAGTCCTCGCATCTGCCGCTCAAGCTCAACACTTCGGGCGTCATCCCGCCGATCTTCGCGTCGTCGCTGCTGCTGCTGCCGACCACCGTCGCCAATTTCAACGTCGGCTCCGGGTCGGGTCCGGCTGGCTCACCACCATCACCACGCTGCTCGGCCACGGCCGGCCGCTGTTCCTGATCCTCTACATCGCGCTGATCGTGTTCTTCGCATTCTTCTATACGGCGATCGTGTTCAATCCGACCGAGACCGCCGACAACCTGAAAAAGCATGGCGGCTTCATTCCCGGCATCCGGCCGGGCGAGCGCACTGCGGAATACATCGACTACGTGCTGTCGCGCATCACCGTGGTCGGCGCGCTCTATCTGGCGCTGGTCTGCCTGATTCCCGGAAATCCTGATTTCCTACGCGGCAGTACCGTTCTATTTCGGCGGCACTTCGCTGCTGATCGTGGTGAGCGTCACCATGGACACGGTCGCCCAGATTCAGGGCTATCTGCTGGCGCACCAGTATGAAGGCCTGATCAAGCGCTCGCGGCTGCGGGGACGGAACGCGATGAGGTTGATCCTGCTCGGCCCGCCGGGGGCGGGGAAGGGCACGCAAGCGCAACGCCTGGTCCAGCAGTACGGCATCGTCCAGCTCTCGACCGGCGACATGTTGCGCGCCGCGGTGGCTGCGGGCACGGCGGTCGGCCTTAAGGCCAAAGGCATCATGGAGCGCGGCGAACTGGTGCCGGACGACGGTCGTGGTGGCGATCATCGCCGACCGTATCGGCCAGCCCGACGCCAAGCGCGGCTTCGTGCTGGACGGGTTCCCGCGCACCGTGCCGCAGGCGCAGGCGCTCGATAAATTGCTGGCTGAGCGCGGCCTCAAGCTCGACGGCGTGATCGAACTCAAGGTCGACGAAGCGCATTTTGCTCAAGCGAATCGAGAATCGCGTGGCCGAAATGACCGCGCGCGGCGAGAGGCTGCGGTCCGACGACAATCCGGAGGTGCTCAAGGGCCGTCTGGCTGCCTATCGCGCGCAGACCGCGCCGCTGGCCGGCTATTACGCCGGCAAAAGGATGCTCAAGTCGGTCGACGGTATGGCGCCGGTGGAAGAGGTTTCCGCCGCGATCGGCCGCCTGCTCGGCGCCAAATCCCAGCCACCGGCTAAAGCGTCCGCCGGCAAGGCCAAGTCCGCCAAAGCGCGAAAAGCCCCCAAACGCAGCGGCTCAAAGCAGCCCGGCAAGGCCGTATCCACAGCGGCAGGCCGGAATACCAGCCGCAGCAAATTAACTGCCCGCCGGAGGTTGACGAAAAGCGCGGTGAATCCCTTAATACACAGCACATTCAAGAGCTTTACGCGATGCCGGCCCCCGATCAGGCAGGGGAAGGCGTCGTGTTACGCTTTGCGTTATCCCCTTCGCGGGCAACGAACCTCGGCACCGATCAACGGGCTCGCCGATAACAGGAGAGAATAACTTGGCTCGTATCGCCGGCGTCAACATTCCGACCAACAAGCGCGTCGTCATCGCGCTCCAGTACATTCACGGCATCGGCCAAAAAAAGGCGGCCGAGATCATGGAGAAAGTGAATCTGCCGGCGGAGCGGCGCGTGTCGCAGCTCACCGACGCGGAAGTGTTGCAGATCCGTGAAATCATCGACCGCGACTATCAGGTCGAAGGCGACCTGCGCCGCGAAACCGCGATGAACATCAAGCGCCTGATGGATCTCGGTTGCTACCGCGGCTTGCGTCACCGCAAGGGTCTGCCGGTGCGCGGTCAGCGCACCCACACCAACGCCCGCACCCGCAAGGGTCCGGCGAAGGCGATCGCCGGCAAGAAGAAAGTCACCGCTTAAGTTTTCAACGATCGGCGCAATTTTGATTTTGGCTCGGCCAGACGGCACGAGCCGCGAAGGGAAAGAGAATGGGTAAAGAAGCCACACGCGTCCGCCGGCGCGAAAGAAAAAACATCGCGTCGGGCGTCGCGCACGTCAACGCCTCGTTCAACAACACCATGATCACCATTTCCGATGCGCAAGGCAACACCATTGCCTGGTCGTCGGCGGGGACCATGGGCTTCAAGGGCTCTCGCAAGTCGACGCCATACGCCGCGCAGGTTGCCGGCGAGGACGCGGCGAAAAAAGCGCAAGAGCACGGCATGCGCACTTTGGAAGTCGAAGTGTCCGGTCCTGGTTCGGGCCGCGAGTCGGCGCTGCGCGCGTTGCAGGCGGCCGGTTTCACCATCACTTCGATCCGCGACGTAACGACGATACCGCATAACGGCTGCCGTCCGCGCAAGCGTCGGCGCGTTTAATTTTTCAAGCGGCGGGCCGCCTGGCCCGCTTGCCGCCAAACAAAGCCCACATGGCGGGTGGGATGCGCGGAACAGGACCGCGGCACATTATGGGTGAACACGTGACAATCCAGAAGAACTGGCAGGAATTGATCCGCCCGAACAAGCTGCAGGTCGCGGCCGGCAACGAGCCGGCGCGCGTCGCAACCGTCGTGGCGGAGCCGCTCGAACGCGGCTTCGGCGTGACGCTCGGCAACGCGCTGCGCCGCATCCTGCTGTCGTCGCTGCAAGGCGCGGCGGTGCAGTCGGTTCATATCGACGGCGTGCTGCACGAATTCTCGTCGATCCCCGGCGTTCGCGAGGACGTCACCGACATCGTGCTCAACATCAAGGACATCGCCATCAAGATGCAGGGCGAAGGCCCCAAGCGCATGGTGGTGAAGAAGCAGGGCCCCGGCACGGTGACCGCGGGTGACATTCAGACGGTCGGCGACGTGGTCGTGCTCAATCCGGACCTGGTGCTGTGCACGCTCGATGACGGCGCCGAGATCCGCATGGAATTTACCGTCAATACCGGCAAGGGCTATGTGGCCGCCGAGCGCAACCGCCCGGAAGATGCGCCGATCGGACTGATCCCGGTCGACAGCCTGTATTCGCCGGTGCGCAAAGTTTCCTACAAGGTCGAGAATACCCGCGAGGGCCAGATCCTCGACTACGACAAACTGACGCTGACCATCGAGACCAATGGCGCGGTGTCGCCGGAGGATTCGCTGGCTTACGCCGCGCGCATTTTGCAGGACCAGCTCAATGTGTTCGTCAATTTCGAGGAGCCCCGCAAGGAGCAGGCCGCGGAAGCCATTCCCGATCTCGCGTTCAATCCGGCCTTCCTCAAGAAGGTCGACGAGCTCGAGCTTTCGGTGCGCTCGGCCAACTGTCTCAAGAACGACAACATCGTTTACATCGGCGACCTCGTGCAGAAGTCGGAAGCCGAGATGCTGCGCACGCCGAACTTCGGCCGCAAGTCGCTCAACGAGATCAAGGAAGTGCTGGCGCAGATGGGCCTGCATCTCGGCATGGAAGTGCCGGGCTGGCCGCCGGAAAACATCGAAGAGCTGGCCAAGCGCTTCGAGGATCACTACTGAGTTTGTAAGCTTTCCGCCGCGACCAGCATCATCGGCCACGGCGTTATGGGCGAACGCAGGAAGCCCACCTTGCAACAGCGTCCGACGAACCGTCGCGACACAGAGAAATGAAGGACTAATTCGATGCGTCACGGCAAGGTTCACCGCAAGTTCAACCGCACGGCGGAGCACCGCAAGGCGATGTTCGCCAATCTGTGCGCGGCGTTGATCAAGCACGAGCAGATCACCACCACGCTGCCGAAGGCGAAGGATTTGCGCCCGGTGGTCGAGAAGCTGGTGACGCTGGCGAAGAAGGGCGGTCTTGCTGCTCGCCGCCAGGCGATCTCGGAAATGCGGGACATCGCGCAGGTCAAGAAGCTGTTCGAGGTGCTCGGCCCGCGCTACAAAGACCGCAAGGGCGGCTATACCCGCATCATGAAGGCCGGCTTCCGCCACGGCGACAACGCTGCGGTTGCGGTAATCGAGTTCATCGACCGCGACATCGAGGCCAAGGGCAAGGATTCCGGGCCGGTGCAGGCCAAAAAGGTCGACGAAGAAGCCACCGCGGCGGCCTGATCGCCATGTTCCTCGTGTTACGAAAGGCGGCGCTTGGCGCCGCCTTTTTTGTGGCTGCCGTTGCCTCGCGCAGGCCGATAGGCAGGGAAGCGACGAAAGCGCGCTGAATGCCGCTCAGGCTTCGGCGCGCCGCCACGGGGCGATGCGACGCTCCACTGATTTGAGCACCGCGGTCAGCGTGATGCCCAGGATCATCAGACGATCACTGGCACGAACGTCTTGTCCATCTCGAACACGTTGGCGTATTTGGTGATCATGAAGCCGAGGCCTGAGATCGTCGTGTAGAACTCGGCGATGATCATGCCGACCAAACCGCGTCCGATCGCCAGCCTGATACCGGCGGCGATATAGGGCAGCGCGAACGGCAGCAGCACGTCGGCCCATACCGCGCGTTCGGTCGAGCGAAACGAACGCGCGACTTCCAGCATGTTCTTGTCGCATTCGCGCACGCCCTGATAGGTGTTGATGATGATCGGGAAAACCGCGAACAGGAACACCACGATGATCTTGGCCTTGAGATAGATGCCGAACCACAGCACCAGGATCGGCACCAGCGCGACGAGCGGTGTGGCGTACATGGCGTTGATCGGCAGGTCGAGTGCCCAGTCGAGTTGGCGCACCCGTGCCATCAGCACCGCGAGCGGAATGCCGACCACGATGGCGATGCTCAGCCCGTAGGCCAGCACTTCGAGGCTCTGCAGCAGGAAATATGGCAGTTCGCCGGACATGGCTGTTTCGTAAAACGCGATCGCGATCCGCGATGGATAGGTGAAGAAAATCGGGCTGATCATCGGCCCGACCAGTTCCCATGCGATCAGGATCAGCGCTACGCCGCCGTAGCGGTAGAAGGCAGGGCGTTGCCAGAACGTTGTGCGTTCAACCGCCGGGCGGACCGCCGCCGGCGCAGCGCCAGCAGCACCCGGGACATGGACTTCTGTACGCGCTTCGCCAATCGCGCTCATCGCTTCGTTCTCGCGTTCGTTCCGCCCTAGAACGCCGGGGTCGGGCACACCGGGCCCTTCCATTCGCCCAGGGCCTTAATGGCTTCCTGCGCAAAGGAGAGATCGACGACATCTTCGTATTTCGGCGTCTTGCCTTCGGCGATGTTGCCAGCCTTGGTCATTAGTTCGGCGGTGAAATTGATGCGATCTGGGCCGAGGCCGCTATTGGCGTCCCAGATGCAATTCTTCACCAGGATATCGTAGCCTTCCTCGACGATCTTTTCAGGATAGCCGGTCTGCTTGACGATCACCGGCATCACCTTAGCCTTGTCGGTGTAGAGCAGGCGGGTGGCTTCGATGTTGGCTTTGACGAAGGCCAGCAGCGCCGCCGGCTTTTCCTTGATGGTCTTTTCGGTCACCGCCGCGACCGTGTAGAGCGTCTTCGGCTGCACGTCCCACATCCGCGAGATCGCGTGCAGCGTCGGCACCTTGCTCTTCGCCACTGCCTCCTGCTCGACATGCAGGATCGCGGTGTCGACCTGATCGGCGACCAGCGCCGGCACGTCCTCGGTCGCGATCGAGACGAAATTGACGTCTTTCGGATCGACCTTGGCCGCGCGCAACACGCTGCGGCTGAGCAGATCGGCGAAGCCGCCCGGCTCCTGGATGCCGATGCGCTTGCCCTTGAGGTCCTCCATGGTCTTGACGTTGTCGCGCACCACCATCGACGCCTCGTACTTCAGCAGGCTGGCAAGAATCGCCTTGGTCGGCGAGGCCTTGGAGCGCGCGACGATGGTGACGGCAGCCGGCGACATGCCGATGTCGAGATTGCCCGCCAGCATGGCGCGGAACACATTGACGCCGCCGTTAAGCGCGACCAGCTTCACGGTGATGCCGTATTTCTTGTAAAGCCCGAGTTCCTGCGCAATCACCATCGGCATATGCACGATGTTCGGCGGGCTGGTCGGCATGCCGATGGTGATGTCTTCGGCGGCGGCGATTGTCGGCGCCATTAACGCCCCGGCGATCAGTAGCGCGAACAGCGGCCGGCGAGCGTGTATCATGGCGTGTCCTCCCGATTTTTTGAGAGTGTGGCAGATAATCTCAAAGCAGACGAGTCCAGCGGCGAGTAGCTTTTTCACAGCCGGAACCCGCGTCGCTTGGAATAAATTGGCAGGCCGGGGGTTGCCGCGATAATCTCCAAGCAGGGCATTTGCGGAGCAGGGGAAGGCCATGAGGGCGATCTGGCTTTTGGGTTTGTCGGCATTGGCGCTGGGAGCGAGTGCGGCCGGGGCGCAGACGCAAAATCAGAGTCTGGTCGAACGCGGTAATTATCTGGTCAACACCGTGCTCACCTGCGGCAACTGCCATACGCCGAAGGGCCCGACCGGCGCCGATATTATGGAGAAGGCGTTTTCGGGCGGTCTGTCGTGGGACGAGCCGCCGTTCAAGGTGACGGCGCCTAACATCACGCCAGACAAGGAAACCGGAATCGGCAATTACACCGACGCACAGCTCAAAACGGTGCTGCGCAAAGGCGTGAAAGCGAACGGCATTCCGGTGGCGATGGTGATGCCGAGCGGCTTCTACGAAATCATGACGGATCGCGACCTTAACGCCGTGGTCGCCTATCTGCGCACGCTCAAGCCGGTCAGCAACAAAGTCGAAGAGCCGATCTACAAGATGCCGCAGGGCCATCCAATTCCGCCCGGCGGCGACAAGCCGTACACCGAAGCGATGCTCAACGACAAGGCGAAGAAAGGCTTCTACCTCGCCACCATCGCGCACTGCATGGAATGTCACACGCCGATGGGGCCGCGCGGCCGCGAGTTCGACGCCAGGCTCGGCGCAGGCGGGTTCGAGATGCCGGGTCCGTGGGGCATGTCAGTGTCGCGCAACATCACATCGAGCAAGATCAAAGGCATCGGCGACTGGAGCGATGCCGAGGTCAAACGCGCCATCACCCAGGGTATCCGCAAGGACGGCACGCCGCTCAAGCCGCCAATGGGCTTTCATTACTACGCGGGCATGACCGAGGGCGACCTCGACGCCGTCGTGGCCTGGATCCGCACTCTGCCGGCCAAGGACTGAGATTGTGACCGAGTGTGTCTCGCGGGACTCGCCATGACCTAGGGGGAGTCGCGGTGCGGTTGGTCGCGCTGGTGGAATCTGAGGGACACGTGAGCTGCCGGTATCGGCTCGCAGCGTTCCGCGATGCGTTCGGCGCGGCTGGGCACACGCTCGAATTTCGTGCGCTTCCGCGCTCGCTGCTCAGCCGTTTGCAACTTGGCCACGACTTCAACCGATACGATGCCGTCATTCTCCAGCGAAAGCTACTCCCCCGATGGGCCGTGGCGCTTCTACGCCGTCGGGTCCGCAGGCTCCTTTTCGACTTCGACGATGCCGTTTGGCTTCGCAACTCCTACTCCGCAAAGCGATTTGAAGACCCGAAACGCGCAACTCGGTTCGGCCACACGGTCGCGGCGTGCGATCTGGTGATCGGCGGGAATGAGTACCTTGCGGCCGCAGCGCGCAAGTTCGTCGGAGCAAACCGCGTCGCCGTGATCCCGACATGCGTCGAGGTCAGCAAGTATCCGCTTGCCTCGCACGAATCGGCCGGCGCCGTTCGGCTGGTGTGGGTTGGGTCGTCCAGCACGTTGCAAGGTCTGGAGCGGTTTGCGCCGACGCTCCGTGCGATCGGAAAGGCTGTCCCGGGTATGCGGCTCAAGCTGATCTGCGACCGGTTTGCGGATTTCGCGGGTTTGCCCGTCGACCGGTGCGACTGGTCGGAAACGACCGAAGCTGCCGAGATCGCAGCAGCCGACATTGGAATCGGGTGGGTTCCTGATGACCCGTGGAGCCGCGGGAAGTGCGGGCTGAAGCTGCTTCAGTACCAGGCCGCCGGTCTGCCTGTCGTCGCGAATCCGGTCGGAGTGCAGTCTGACTTCGTTCGCGACGACGAGACCGGCTTCCGCGCGAGCACCACCGACGAGTGGATCAACGCGGTTCGCCTGCTGGCGACGAATACGGCGCTGCGAAAGCGTCTCGGCGCCCGTGCCCGGCGCGAAGTGCAAGCGCATTACAGCGTCGAGGCCGGCGCCAAACTGTGGATCGAAGCGCTGAGACGTCTTGAAAGCGGTCGTTAGGCATCGGCGGCGGTTATCCGGCCTTCATTTAGCCCGCTGGCAGGCCTATATCTGCGACGACCACTAGGAATCGTAAACGTCATGGCTCGCCTGGTTACCCTCATGATCGCCGCCGCAGCAGTGGTTGCCGGCGCGACTTCCGCGCGCGCGCAGGACCGCCGCGTCCCCACCGCCGCCGAGTTGCGGCTGTCTTATGCGCCGGTGGTGCAGCACGTCGCGCCCGCGGTGGTGAACGTCTACGCCGCCAAGGTGGTGCAGAATCGCAATCCGCTGTTCGACGATCCGATCTTCCGCCGCTTCTTCGGCGGCCCCGACATGCCGCGCCAGCAGGTGCAGCGCTCGCTCGGCTCTGGTGTGCTGGTCGACGCATCCGGCCTGATCGTGACCAACGTCCACGTCATCGAGGGCGCCGACGAGGTCAAGGTTTCGCTCGCCGACAAGCGCGAATTCGAGGCGACGCTGGTGTTGAAGGATAGCCGCACCGATCTGGCGATCCTGCGTATCAAGGATGGTCGCGAGCGGTTTCCCTTTCTCGACTTCGCCAATTCGGACGCGCTCGAAGTCGGCGACATTGTGCTGGCGATCGGCAATCCGTTCGGCGTCGGCCAAACGGTGACGCACGGCATCGTCTCGGCGCTGGCGCGTACGCAAGTCGGCATCACCGACTACCAGTTCTTCATCCAGACCGATGCCGCCATCAATCCCGGCAATTCCGGCGGCGCGCTGGTCGATCTCACCGGCAAGTTGGTCGGCATCAACACCGCGATTTTCTCGCGTTCTGGCGGCTCGCAAGGCGTTGGTTTCGCCATCCCCGCCAATATGGTGCAGGTAGTGGTGGCCTCGGCGAAAACCGGCGGCAGCGCGGTGAAGCGGCCTTGGCTCGGCGCCAAACTACAGCCGATGACCAAGGATATTGCCGATAGCATGGGGCTCGCCCGTCCGGCGGGCGCGCTGGTCGCCAGCGTCTATCCGGACAGTCCGGCGGCGCGCGCCGGCGTCAAATCGGGCGACGTCGTGGTTTCCGTCGATGGCCAAGGCGTCGACGACCCCAACGCCTTTGACTACCGCTTCGCCACCAAGCCGCTCGGCGGCTCGGCGCGGCTTGGCCTGCTGCGCGGCGGCAAGGAGACCTCGGCGGCGGTCGCCTTGCAGACCGCGCCGGAAATCCCGCGCGAGGAAATCACTATTCACACCCGCTCGCCGTTTCTCGGCGCCAAGGTCGCCAATCTGTCGCCGGCGCTGGCCGATGAATTGCAGCTCGGCAATGCGAGCGAGGGAGTCGTCATTCTCGACGTCGATGATGGCTCGATCGCACGCAATGTCGGCTTTCAGCGCGGCGACGTGGTGCAATCGGTCAACGGCCAGGCCATCGAGAAGACGCGCGACCTTGAGCGCGTCACGGAAAAGCCGAGCCAGGTCTGGCGCATCACCATCGTTCGCGCCGGTCAGCAGATGACCGTCACGTTTGGCGGATGAGGGCATGACGCCACGCGTTAAAAAAGCCGGACCGACTTTGTTCGCCGCCGCCGGGCTCGAGCGGGATGCGCCGCGGCCGCTGGCCGACCGGCTGCGGCCGCAGAAGCTCGAGGAAGTGGTTGGGCAGGATCATCTGCTGGGCCCCGACGGCGCGCTCACCCGCATGCTGGAAACGCGCTCGCTTGGCTCGCTGGTGTTCTGGGGTCCGCCCGGCACCGGAAAGACCACAGTGGCGCGGTTGTTGGCACAGGCCACCGACCTGCATTTCGAGCAGGTTTCCGCGATCTTTACCGGGGTCGCCGACCTCAAGCGGGTGTTCGAGGAGGCGCGGGTGCGCCGCGAAACCGGGCAGGGCACGCTGCTGTTTGTCGACGAGATCCACCGCTTCAACCGCGCGCAGCAGGACAGTTTCCTCCCGGTGATGGAGGACGGCACCATCATCCTGATCGGCGCCACCACGGAAAATCCGTCGTTCGAGTTGAACGCGCCGCTGCTATCGCGCGCCCGTGTGTTGGTGTTCAAGTCTCTCGATACCGCGGCGGTAGAAAAATTACTCGACCGCGCCGAACAGATTGAAGGCCGCAAGCTGCCGCTGGACGCCGAGGCGCGGCAGGCGCTCGAGCGCATGGCGGATGGCGACGGCCGCGCCGCGCTGACGTTGGCCGAAGAAGTCTGGCGCGCGGCGCGCAAGGATGAGGTGTTCGACAGCGCCAAGTTGCAGGAGATCGTTCAGCGTCGGGCGCCGATTTACGACAAGTCGCAGGATGGCCACTACAACCTGATCTCGGCGCTGCATAAGTCGGTGCGCGGCTCCGACCCTGACGCGGCGCTGTATTACCTCGCGCGCATGCTCGATGCCGGGGAGCCGCCACTTTATATCGCGCGGCGCGTAGTACGCATGGCGATCGAGGATATCGGCATGGCCGATCCGCAGGCGCTGGTGATCGCCAATGCCGCCAAGGACGCCTTCGATTTCCTCGGCAGCCCGGAAGGTGAACTGGCGATCGCGCAGGCGGTGATCTATTGCGCCACCGCGCCGAAATCCAACGCTGGCTATGCCGCCTATGGCGCGGCGATGCGCACTGCGAAAGAGGCTGGCTCGCTAGTGCCGCCCAAGCACATTCTCAACGCGCCGACCAAGCTGATGAAAGAAGAGAATTACGGGCGCGGCTATGCCTATGACCACGACCAGGACGAAGCGTTTTCCGGCCAGAATTACTTTCCCGACGCGCTCGGCCGTCAGCAATTCTACGAGCCGGTCGAGCGCGGCTTCGAGCGCGAGATCAGGAAGCGGCTGGAATATTGGGCGAAGCTGCGCAAGGAGCGGAGTTCATCGTGAGGCGGGGACGCAGCAATGGACCGCGCGAGTCCGGCGGCGGACGGCAGAGTGCCGGGCCGCGCCCCCGCGACGGGAAGCCGGGCCGCAACGGCTCGACGCGCAAGGTCACGAAGCACAAGACGTTTCGCCGTCCGGAGCGACGGGAAAAGCCGCGCGTGGCCGCCGAGGCCCCGCGCCTTGAAAGCAGGCCGCGTTCTTCTTTTGCCACGGCAATCGAGCCGCCCAACCGCCCGGACGCGCCGCTGCCGGTCGTCGTCTCGCAGGGCGTCACCACCGTCGCGGTGACGCCGGATGAGAACGGCATGCGGGTCGATCGCTTCTTCGAGGGGCGGTTTCCCGGCCTGTCGTTCAGCCACATCCAGCGCATCATCCGCAAAGGCGAGGTGCGGGTGAATGGCAAGCGCACCGAGCCTAAGGCGCGGCTGACTGCCGGCCATACCGTGCGCATTCCACCGCTCAAGATCGAGCCGCCGAAGCCGCGCGACGACGCGCCGCAGGACCAGAAAGATCGCGCGTTCCTGCGCGACATCACGCTGTACGAAGACGATGACGTGCTGGTGCTCAACAAGCCGATGGGGCTCGCCGTGCAGGGTGGTTCCGGGACCGTGCGGCATATCGACGGCATGCTCGGCGCCTTGCAAAGTCAGGTGAAGGATTCTCAGCGCCCGCGCCTGGTGCACCGGATCGACAAGGACACCGCCGGTTGCCTGCTGGTCGCCAAGACCCGTTTCGCCGCCGCCGCGCTGGCCAAATCGTTCCGGCATCGCTCGACCCGCAAGACCTATTGGGCGCTGGTGGTCGGCGTGCCGAAGCCGAAGCAAGGCCGCATCTCGACCTATCTCGCCAAGCAGGAGATGGAGGAGGACTCGTTTATGCGGGTCGCGGCGCACGGCGAGAAGGACGCGGTGCATGCGGTGACTTATTACGCGGTGGTCGAAACCGCCGCGCAACAGCTCGCCTGGCTCAGTCTCAAGCCGGTGACCGGGCGCACTCACCAGCTGCGCGCGCACATGGCGCACATCAAGCACGCCATCATCGGCGATCCGAAATATTTTAACCGCGAGAACTGGCAATTGCCCGGCGGCATCCAGAACAAATTGCACCTACTGGCGCGCCGCATCGCGGTGCCGCATCCGCGCGATCCCGGGAAATTGATCGACGTCTCGGCGCCGCTCCCGGACCACATGAAACAGTCGTGGAACCTGCTCGGTTTTGATACGACGCGATACGATCCGATCGACGAGGCGCCGGAAGAGGACTAGCGGGCGTTCACGCGCGTTCCTAGGTGACGAGAATGCGATACGGATACACCCTGATCGCACTGTTGGCGTGGGCGCCCATTGCGCCTGCACCCGTCCATGCACAATCCGGCGGCACCATCAACATCATGACGCCGGAGCATGGCCTCAAACGCGCCAAGCCAGGCAAGCACTGGCCCGGCCGCAAGCCGTTCAAACGCGTGCGGGCGCGCGGCTCCTCCAACCCCGTTTACCCGGCCGCCTTGCCGCTGCCGCTGCATCACGTGCCGGCGCCCTCGCAGCAGATCGAGACACCGCGCAACACCGTGCCAACCGCGCCGGTAGTCTCGCCGCAGACCGGCCGCGTGCTGCCGAATTTGCCGTCGATGCCGGGGGCAGGGCCGCGCGGCTCCGAGACCGGGCAGGACCGCGCCATGCGCTGCGCGCATCAATCCGGTGTCTACGGCGAAAGCGGCGGCAGCTATCTCGGTGCCTGCATCAACCAGTAGCTTTTGACCGAAGCGTTAGGCGCTCGCTTTATCCAGCGCCGCCACGTCATCTTTCGTCAGCTTGAGCCGCGGCGCTTTCATGATGTCCTGCAGCTGTTTCACACTGGTGGCGGACGCGATCGGCGCGGTGATCGATGGCCGCGCGATCAGCCAGGCCAAGGCTATCTGCGCCGGGGTTGCGTTGTGCCGCGCCGCCACTTCGCCGAGCGCCTTGAGAATGGCGACGCCGCGCGCGTCGAAATAATTCTTCACCTTGAAGCCGCGCGCTGACTTCTCCGCCTCGTCCTTGGTTTTGTATTTTCCGGTGAGAAATCCCGCCGCCAGCGCGTAATAGGGGATGACGGCGAGCCGTTGCTTCGACCGCGATCGGCTCGTAGTCGCGCTCGTAGCCCTTGCGGTCGTAGAGATTGTAGTTCGGCTGCAACGTTTGGTAGCGCGGCAGGTTTTTCGCCGTGCTGGCCGTCGAAGCGAGGCATTCAGCCGCTCCGGCGTGACGTTGGAGGCGCCGATCGCACGCACCTTGCCGTCCTTGATGAGCTGCGCATAGGCCGCCAGCGTCTCCTCGACCGGCGTGACGTCGTCATCCCAATGCGTCTGGTAGAGATCGATGGTGTCGATCTGCAGCCGCTTCAGCGACGCTTCGGCGGCGCGCAGGATGTAATCCTTTTTCACGCATTTGCCTTCGCCCATGTCGGCGCCGGCTTTGGTGGCGATCACCACCTTGTTGCGTTTGCCGCTCTTCTTGAGCCAGTTGCCGATGATGGTTTCGGATTCGCCGCCGGTGTGTCCCTCGACCCAGCGCGAATAGGCGTCCGCGGTATCAATGGTATTGAAGCCGCCGTCGACGAAAGCGTCGAGCAGCGTGAATGATATTGGCTCGTCGGCGGTCCAGCCAAACACATTGCCGCCGAACACCAGCGGGGCAATGGAGATGCCGGATTTGCCGAGCGGGCGGAATTCCATCTAGCGCAGCGACGCGTTGATCTTGTCGAGCGCCGATCGGCCGGGGCAGAGCTCGCGCTCGCCCAATGCATTGAGCGGCGTGTCGACCGTGTGCAGATGCGCGTGCAGGTCTTCCGAATCCGGCTGGACATAGAGCAGCCCGGTGACGATCTGCCCCTTGGCGGCGTGGTGCTGCAGGAAGCCAAGCGCCGCCGTGCGGTCGTGCAATTCGTAATCGGCGGCTAGTTTGCGCAGCGCGATGGTCGAGCCGTCATGCTGCTCGACGATCTCGACGGCGCCGGGCTCGTACTTCACCTCGATCGGCATCCGGCTGGAAATGACGTCGAGCCGGTTGACCGCCTCGTTGTGCTCGCGCACGAAATCGAAGCTTTTGGTGGAGCCAGCGTGGTTATTGAAGGCGACGCAGGGCGAAATCACGTCGATGAAAGCCGCGCCGCGATGCGCGATCGCCGCCTTGATGACCGGCACCAGCTGGTGCTTGTCGCCGGAGAACGAGCGGGCGACGAAGCTCGCGCCAAGCTGCAAGGCCATGGCGGCGAGGTCGATCGAATTGTCGGTATTGGTGACGCCGCGCTTGCTCTTCGAGCCGCGGTCGGCGGTCGCCGAGAACTGACCCTTGGTCAGGCCGTAAACGCCGTTGTTCTCGACGATATAGACCATGTTGACGCCGCGCCGCAGGCAATGCGCGAACTGGCCGAAGCCGATCGAGGCCTGAATCGCCGTCGCCCGACACGCCGAGATAGAGCAAGTCGCGGTTGGCGAGATTGGCGCCGGTCAGGACCGACGGCATGCGGCCGTGTACCGAATTGAAGCCGTGCGAATTGCCCAGGAAGTAGGTCGGCGTCTTCGACGAGCAGCCGATGCCGGAAATCTTCGCCACCCGGTGCGGTTCGATCGACATCTCGAAACAGGCCTGGATGATCGCGGCGGTGATCGAGTCATGGCCGCACCCGGCGCACAGCGTCGACACCGTGCCTTCGTAGTCGCGGTGGGTATAGCCGAGCTCGTTCTTCGGCAGGTCCGGGGTGCTGGAATTTCGGCTTGGCGAGATAGGTCATGACGTCACCTTCATCGGCTTTACCTTGAGCTTGTCGAGATGGTCGCCGATCGCCTTGGCGATAAGCGCGCCGTGATCGGCGTGCCGTCATAATGCAAGATCGGCACCAGCCGCACCGGATCGATGCCGCACTCATTGACGATCAGCGAGCGCATCTGGGCGTCGCGGTTCTGCTCGACCACGAACACGAAATCGTGGTCGGACGACGAAGCTGTTGACCGAGGAGTGGAACGGGAAGGCGCGGATGCGCATGCGATCGAGCGCGTGGCCGCGGCCCTCGATCATATGGATCGCCTCGTCCATCGCCGGCGCGGTCGAGCCGAAATAGATGACGCCGTATTTGGTCGGCTTTGCCGGAATTGGCCTGTAGCGGGCGCGGCACCAGGTCCTTGGCGGTGTCGAACTTGCGCATCAGGCGCTGCATGTTGTCGACGTAGGGCGCGCCTTCCTCGGTGTATTTGGCGTAGCGGTCGCGCGAAGTGCCGCGGGTGAAGAACGAGCCCTTGGTCGGATGCGTGCCGGGATAGGTGCGGTAAGTGATGCCGTCGCCGTCGACATCGAGATAACGGCCGAATTCCTTGCCGGCTTCGAGCTGCTCGGCGGTCATCACCTTGCCGCGGTCGAATTTCCTGGCGTCGTCCCAGGCGAACGGCTTCGACAGCCGGTGGTTCATGCCGATGTCGAGATCGAGCATGACGAAGACCGGTGTTTGCAGCCGGTCGGCGAGGTCGAACGATTGGGCGCCGAAATCGAAGGCTTCCGCCGGGTCTTCCGGAAACAGCAGCACGTGTTTGGTGTCGCCGTGCGAGGCATAGGCGCAGGAGATGATGTCGCACTGCTGGGTGCGGGTCGGCATGCCGGTCGAGGGACCGGCGCGCTGCACGTCGAAGATCACCGCGGGGATTTCCGCGAAATAGGCGAGCCCGATGAATTCCTGCATCAGCGAGATGCCGGGGCCTGAGGTCGCGGTGAAGGCGCGCGCGCCGTTCCACGCCGGCGCCGATCACGATGCCGATCGAGGCCAGTTCGTCCTCGGCCTGGATGATGGCGTATTTGGCCTTCTTGGTTTCGGGATCGACCCGCAGCTTGGCGCAATGGCGGGTGAAGGCGTCGGCCAGCGACGACGACGGCGTGATCGGATACCAGGCGCACACCGAGGCGCCGCCATAGACCGCGCCTAGCGCCGCGGCGGCATTGCCCTCGACGAAGATGCGGTCGCCGACTTTGTCGCAGGCCTTGAGGCGGATGCCGAGCGGGCCGTTGAGGTTGAGCGTGGCGTAGTCGCGGCCGATATGCAGCGCCTTGATGTTCGGCGCGATCAGCTTGTCCTTGCCCTTGTATTGCTCGCCGATCAGTTGCTCGACGACCTTGACGTCCATGTCGAGCAGCGCGGTCAGCACGCCGACATAGATGATGTTCTTGAACAGCTGGCGCTGGCGCGGATCGGTGTATTCGCGGTTGCAGATCGCGGTGAGCGGGACGCCGATCACTGTGATGTCGGAGCGGAATTTCGACGCCGGCAGCGGCTTGGTCGAATCGTAGAGCAGATAGCCGCCGGGCTCGATCGAGGCGATGTCCTTGTCGAAGGTCTGCGGGTTCATCGCCACCATCAGGTCGGTGCCGCCGCGGGCGCCGAGATGGCCGGCTTCGGTGACGCGCACTTCGTACCAGGTCGGCAGGCCCTGGATGTTGGACGGGAAGATATTGCGCGGCGCAACCGGGATGCCCATGCGCAGGATCGCGCGCGCGAACATCTCGTTGGCGCTCGCCGAGCCCGAGCCGTTGACGTTGGCGAAGCGAACGACGAAGTCGTTTACGCTGCTGATCGGCGTGGCGTTCGGCATGACGATCCCGCGTGTGTCATATCCAGAAAGAATTTCTGCATGTCCCAGGCGCCGGTCGGGCAGCGCTCGGCGCACAGCCCGCAATGCAGGCAGACGTCCTCGTCCTTCACCATGACGCGGCCGGTTTTCAGGCCGTCCGCGACATAGAGGTCCTGGGTCAGATTGAGCGCCGGCGCGGTCAGGCGCTGTGCGCAGGTCGGCTTCCTCGCCGTTTGCCGTGAAGGTGATGCAGTCCATCGGGCAGATGTCGACGCAGGCGTCGCACTCGATGCACAGCGATGAGGTGAACACCGTCTCGACGTCGCAATTCAGGCAGCGGCCGGCTTCCTTGAAGGCAAGCTGCTCGTCGAAGCCGAGCTCGACCTCCGCCTTGATGTCCTTGAGCGCCACCACCTTGTCGCGCATGCGGCACCTTGTAGCGCTGGTCGAGCGCGATCTCGTTGTCGTAGGACCATTCGTGGATGCCCATCTTCTGGCTGATCACTTCGACCGCCGGCAGCCGGGCGGTCGGCGATGTCCTCGCCGTTGAGCATCTTGTCGATCGACACCGCGGCCTCGTGGCCGTGCGCCACCGCCCAGATGATGTTCTTCGGCCCGAACGCGGCGTCGCCGCCGAAGAAGACCTTCGGGTTGGTCGACTGCATGGTGACGGTGTCGACCTTGGGCATGTCCCATTGGTCGAATTCGATGCCGGCGTCGCGCTCGATCCACGGGAAGGCGTTTTCCTGGCCGACCGCGACCAGCACGTCGTCGCAGGGGAAATGCTGATCCGGCTCGCCGGCCGGCACCAGCTTGCGGCGGCCCTTGGCGTCGTACTCGGCCTTCACCTTCTCGAACGTGATGCCGGTGAGCTTGCCGTTGTCGTGGGTGAATTCCTTCGGCACCAGGTAATTATGGATCGGGATGCCTTCGTGCATGGGCGTCTTCCTTTTCCCACGGCGACGCCTTCATCTCGTCGAAGCCGGAGCGCACCACGACCTGCACGTCCTCGCCGCCGAGCCGGCGCGACGAGCGGCAGCAATCCATCGCGGTGTTGCCGCCGCCGAGCACGATGACGCGGCGGCCGATCTTGGTGATATGGCCGAACGACACCGAGGACAGCCAGTCGATGCCGATATGGATGTTCTTGGCGGCTTCCTCGCGGCCGGGAATGTCGAGGTCGCGGCCGCGCGGCGCGCCGGAGCCGACGAAGATCGCGTCGAAGTCCTCGGCCAGCAGCGCCTTCATGCTGTCGATGCGGGTGCCGCCGCGGAATTCGACGCCGAGGTCGAGGATGTAGCCGGTCTCCTCGTCGATCACGCGTCGGGCAGGCGGAATTTCGGGATCTGGGTGCGGATCATGCCGCCGGCTTTCGGGTCGCCGTCGAACACCACGCAGTGATAGCCGAGCGGGGCGAGGTCGCGCGCCACGGTCGAGCGAGGCGGGACCGCCGCCGACCAGCGCGATCTTCTTGCCGTTCTTGCGCGCGGCGGGTTTCGGCATCCGCGCCGTGACGTCGTCTTTGTAATCGGCGGCGACGCGCTTCAGGCGGCAGATCGCGACCGGCTCGTCCTCGACGCGCACGCGCCGGCAGGCCGGCTCGCAGGGACGGTCGCAGGTGCGCCCGAGAATTCCCGGAAACACGTTGGAACGCCAATTGATCATGTAGGCGTCGGAATAGCGGCCCGCGCGCGATCAGCCGGATGTATTCGGGGACTGGCGTGTGCGCCGGGCAGGCCCATTGGCAATCGACGACTTTGTGGAAGTAGTCCGGCGCCGAAATGTCGGTATTCTTCATTCACTCCTCGAAACGCGCCCCGGAGCTCTGTCGAAGCGCGTCGCGTCCGTACCGGTTCGTTCCCCCGGATCGCGCCTTATGGGCAGCGATTCCGCCGCGGAATTTATCGAGACGACGCTATAAACGCCACCCATCCCTTTGGGCAACTGATGGTTTCGCGCCCCAAAGCGGCGGCAGGATGGCATGTCTAACGCATCCGGCGGCGCGGCGGGTGGTTATCTTGAGCGAAATGGTTATTTTGGACGCGCCAATTTGCTGCATTGCACAAAGTAGATCACTTCCGCATGCGCGACATATTCGCCGATATCTTCCAGAACGAGCCTCTCGAGCCGACCGAGGCCGCACGGCGCAACATGCGCCCGCAATTGCGCAAGCGGTTCTTCACCCAGGCTGGCGTCCAGGAGGAGGGCGGCCGCTTCGCGGTCATGCTCGACGGCAAGCCGGTGAAGACGCCGGCGCGCCGCGCGCTCGCCGCGCCGAGCCAGCAGATCGCCCAAAAAATAGCTGATGAGTGGGACGCGCAGCGCGACGTGATCGATCCGGCGGCGATGCCGCTGACCCGGCTCGCCAATGCCATCATCGACGCGGTCACCGAGCGCGGCGGCCCGGTGGCGGAGGAAATCGCCGATTATCTCGGCAGCGACATGATCCTGCTATCGCGCCGAAGCGCCGGTAGGCCTGGTGGCGCGCCAGGCGCAACTCTGGGATCCGATCGTCGCCTTCGCGCGCGATAAACTCGACGCACGCTTCGTGCTGGCGCAGGGCGTCGTCCATGTCGCACAGCCGCGCGAGGCGATCGAGGCGGCAAGCCGCGCCATTCCATCCGAACCGTGGCGGTTCGGCGCGTTGTCGAGCATCACCGGCCTGACCGGCTCGGCGTTGATCGCCTTGGCGCTCGCGCACGGCCGCCTGACAATGGATGAGGCCTGGGCCGCCGCGCATCTCGACGAGGACTGGAATATGGCGACCTGGGGCCGCGACGAACAGGCGCTCCAGCGCCGCGCCGCGCGCTATGCCGAGATGCAGGCGGCCGCGAGCGTCCTCGCGCTCGCGCCGGCCTAGTTTCCGCTCAGCCCGAACAGCCGCAGCACATTGGCGTCGGCATTGGTGGTGAAGGTCAAGGCCGAGGCGGCGATCTGCTGGCGCGTTTGCAAGGCGAGCAGGGCGGCGCCGTCTTCGTTGGGGTTGTTTGCCGTCAGGTTGTCCGACGCGGTGTTGAGGAAGCCGACCATCGAATTGGTGAAGTCCTTGCGCACCGACAGCACGGTGTCGGCGGTCGAGAATGAGTTCGCCATGTTGGTCAAGCTGGTGAGGGCGGTCGAGAGCTGGCTGACGGCGCTGTTGATGTTGGCGTCGGTCTGCCAGGTATTGGCGGCGCTCGACAGCCCAAGCCCGCTCGAGGTCGCGGAAACGCCGGACACCGAATAGCTCGACGAGCCCGTGCCATTGAAGGTCGCGCTCAACGTGCCGCCGGTCAGCAGGTTGACGCCGTTGAAGCCCGCGTCGGCGGCGAGCTGGTCGATCTGGGTGAGGATGTTGTTGTACTGCGTGGCGTAGTTCGCCCGCGTGGTGTTGCCGCTCGGTCCGGTCGACGCCGGCGGTGAGGCCGAGCACGCTGGTGAGCGTAGCGCCGCCGGCGCCATTAATGGTGGCGCCGACCGTCACGGTGACGCCGGCCGTGCCGTCGAGCTCGACCTTACCGCTGGAATTGAGGCTCGCAGTCACCTTGAGGCCTGACGTGCCGTTGATGGCGTTTAGGAAGGTCTGCAACGTGTCGTTGTTCGAAGCGGTATAGGTCGCGGTGGTGGTGCCGTCACTCACGGTGACGGTATCGCCAGACTTGAAGCGGTTGGCGGCGCCCGCGCTGGTCGCAATGGTCGAGCCGGTGGTCAGCGTCAACGAGCCGGCGACGCTCACCGACGAGGCCGTGGTCGCCAGCGCGTTGTTGGCGATCGTTTGCGCCTGCGTCACCAGAGACTTGATCGAGGCAATGGCGTTCGAAGCCGCGCTGATGGTCGAGCTGACGGTGGTAATGCCGTCGAGCAGGCCGCTCAGCGTCGAAGCCTGCGAGTTGAGCGCTGCCGCCGTGAAGAAAGACGCCGGATTATCGGTCGGCGCGTTGACCTTCTTGCCGGTCGCGAGCCGCAGCTGCAGTTGCGCCATCTGCGCATTGATGCCCTGAAGCGCGGCGACGCTGGCGCGCGCTCCCGCGGAAATTCCGTTGCTCATGACTTCCCCCGTTCGCCTCGACGCACCGGCCGCCGGTTTTCCGGCATGTCGCGGCACGCAATTTCCCCGTCCGTCCGCAAATCTACCGATGCCCCGTGAAAAAACCGGGCCGGAATCGCCGCGGATTTGGCTCAAATCGGATGGATTGCGTTTTGGATTTATTTACCATGGCGCCGCGCGGAAGTCGCGATTTGACGGACTTTCCGCGCCGGAGCGCTGAGGCCGATGAAGGACATTCTCGACAAACTCGAGAAGCGCCGCGCACGCGGCGCGGGCTCGGCGGCGGCGACAAGCGCATCGAGGCGCAGCACAAGCGCGGCAAGCTGACCGCGCGCGAACGCATCGAGCTGCTGCTCGACAAGGGCTCGTTCGAGGAGTTCGACATGTTCGTCGAGCACCGCTCCTCCGAGTTCGGCATGGAGACGCAGAAGATCCCCGGCGACGGCGTCGTCACCGGCTGGGGCACCGTCAACGGCCGCGCGGTCTATCTGTTCTCCAAGGACTTCACCGTGTTCGGCGGCTCGCTGTCGGAGGCGCACGCGCAGAAGATCATGAAGGTGCAGGACATGGCGATGCGGGCGCGGGCGCCCATCATCGGCCTGTTCGACGCCGGCGGCGCGCGCATCCAGGAGGGCGTCGCCGCGCTCGGCGGCTATGGCGAGGTGTTCAAGCGCAACGTGATCGCCTCCGGCGTCATCCCGCAGATTAGCGTCATCATGGGGCCGTGCGCCGGCGGCGACGTCTATTCGCCGGCCATGACCGACTTCATCTTCATGGTGCGCGACACCTCCTACATGTTCGTCACCGGGCCGGACGTGGTGAAGACCGTCACCAACGAGGTGGTCACCGCCGAGGAACTCGGCGGCGCCTCGATCCACACCACCAAGTCCGGCGTCGCCGACGGCGCCTTCGAGAACGACGTCGAGTGCCTGTTGCAGATGCGCCGGCTGATCGATTTCCTGCCCGCCAATAACGAGGCCGGCGTGCCGCAATGGCCGACCGAGGACCACGGCGACCGCATCGACGAATTCGCTCGACACGTTGATCCCCGACAATCCGAACAAGCCCTACGACATCAAGGAGCTGATCCTCAAAGTCGCGGACGAGGGCGACTTCTTCGAGATCGGCGCCGCGCACGCCAAGAACATCGTCACCGGCTTCGGCCGCATCGCCGGCGCCACCGTCGGCTTCGTCGCCAACCAGCCGATGGTGCTGGCCGGCGTGCTCGACTGCGACGCCTCGCGCAAGGCGGCGCGCTTCGTGCGCTTCTGCGACGCCTTCAACATCCCGATCGTCACCTTCGTCGACGTGCCGGGCTTCCTGCCCGGCACCGACCAGGAATATGGCGGCCTGATCAAGCACGGCGCCAAGCTGCTGTTCGCCTATTCGCAAGCCACGGTGCCGCTGGTCACGGTCATCACCCGCAAGGCGTTCGGCGGCGCCTATGACGTGATGGCGTCGAAGCACATCGGCGGCGATCTCAATTACGCCTGGCCGACCGCGCAGATCGCGGTGATGGGCGCGAAGGGCGCGGTCGAGATCATCTTCCGCGCCGACATCGGCGACAAGGACAAGATCGCCGCGCGCACCAAGGAATATGAGGACCGCTTTCTGTCGCCGTTCGTCGCCGCCGAGCGCGGCTATATCGACGACGTCATCATGCCGCACTCGACCCGCCGGCGCATCGCGCGGGCGCTGGCGATGCTCAAGGGCAAGAAGGTCGAGATGCCGAAGCGCAAGCACGACAATTTGCCGGTGTGAGGCGATGCGGTTGCGCGCTATTCTCATTTACCCTGTTATGATCGCGGCCTCGCCAGCCGTCGCTCAGCTCCTCAACGAGAACCTGCTGGTGCGCGTGCCGGACGGCTACAAGGTCGATCATCAGGCCAAGAACGAAAAGCAGATCATCAACGAGATGGTGCCGAGCGGCGAAAGCGTCGCGACCTGGACCGAGATGGTGACGGTGCAGATTTCCTCGGCTCCAAGGTCACGCTCCAGCAGATGCAGGACGCGATCGCGCAAGGCTGGATGAAGGCTTGCCCGCAAGGCCTCCGCGTGCCGATCGTCGAGGCCACGGAGAATGGCTATCCGGTTTCGGTGTGGCAGCTCAGTTGCCCGAACAACGCGCAGACCGGCAAGCCGGAATGGACCTGGTTCAAGGCGTTGCGCGGCAATGACAGCTTCTACATGGTGCAGAAGGCGTTCCGCTTCGAGCCGTCGAAAGAGCAGATCACCACCTGGATCCGTTATCTCAAGTCCGTTGCGGTGTGCAACTCGCGGCTGCCGGAGCGGGCCTGTCCCAAAACCAATTGACGAAGAAGCGCAAGTCGGCGAAAGCCGTCGCCTAATCGCAAGCCAATCGCTTGATGCAAAGAGGAAAGACCGCCGCGAGGCGGTCTTTTAATTTCGGCAATGCGAAGAGCGCCTCGAGCCGGCCTTGGCGCGTCACTTCTTCACGTTGAAATACATCACCCGCACGAAAGCCTTCGCCGCTTGCTCGTTCGCCGCGTATTTGGCGTCGTAGTCGGCATAAGGCTTGGCGGCGTAGACCTCTTCCTCGCTCTTGCCGGCCTTGACCAGCTTGCGCATGCGCTTGCGCGCCTCGACTAGCATGGCGTGGAATTCCTTGACCTGCGCCTTGGTGGCGAGCGGCCCGTGGCCGGGCACGATCTTGGTCTTGTCGTTGGCGAGCGCGATATAGGTGGCTTCCGCCTTGATGTAGCCATCGATCGAGCCGCCGTTGAGCCAGTCGATATTCGGGTAACGGCCACTCACGAAGGCGTCGCCGGTCGACAGCACGTTGGCCTCGGGGAAATAAACGTAGGTGTCGCCGCCGGTATGAGCAGCGGCCGGGTGGTTAAGCCGCGCGGTGCGGCCGCCGACCCGCAGGATCAGGGTATCGGTGTAGGTCTGCTTCGGCAGCGCATCGCCGGAGACCGGTGGCACCTTTGCCATCGAGTTGTTGCTGGTCGTGCCGGCCGCCAGCATGGCGCGCTCATTGACATGACCGACCACGGTCACGCCGTCGGCGGTGAAAGCCGCGTTGCCGCCGGTGTGGTCGCCGTGGTGATGCGTGTTGACCAGATACTTGATCGGCTGCGGTGAGAGCTTGGCGATCGCCGCCTTGAGCTTGTCGTGCATCGGCGCGAAATTGCCATCGACCATGATGACGCCGTCCTTGCCGACCGCGACGGTGACATTGCCGCCCGGCGGGGCTTCGAGCATCCAGGTATTGTTGCCGAGATCGATGGCCTTGACCTCGACTTTGGAGAAGTCCGGCCCGACCGGCGGGGTGGCCTGTCCTTGCGCCCAAGCAGGAGCGGCGAGGCAAATCAGCGCAGCTGGCGGCACATACGATTTTGGTCACGCGGGTCTCCCGGTTGTGATGTCCGTAAATACTAACGATGCAGGGCAGCGCTTTATTCCCTAGCGCCAGCCGCCGCCGCCATTTACGTAGACGGTATCTGCCGTCATGAACTGGCTGGCGTCGGAACACATGAACAATACGACTTCGCCGATTTCCTCCGGCTCGCCGAACCGACCCATTGGAATGTCGTCGAGGAAGCGCTTGATCAGTTCCGGCGAGGAGGCCGCCGCCTTGGCGAAGGCGGTGTTGACCGGCCCGGGCGAGATCGACAGGCAACGGATGCCGTCTTTGGCGAACTCGCGCGCCACGCCGAGCGTCATCGAGTTCACCGCCCCCTTGGCCGCCGCATAATGCACCGAGGTATTCGGCCCGCCGCGCTTCACCGCCATGCTGGCGACATTGACGATCACGCCGTGCTTGTTCGCCAACATATGCGGCAGCACCGCCTGCATGGCGTAGAACGTGCCCTTAAAATTGAGTTCGAAGGTGCGCTCGATCAGGTCATCGTCGATGTCGAGGAATTTCGAACGTTTGAGCGCGGCGCCCGCCGAATTGAACAGGAAGTGAACGCGGCCGAAGCCGTTGATGGCGAGCTCGATCATGTCGTTGACGGCTTCGCGCTTGGTGACGTCGACCCGCAAAGCGAGCGCCTGGCTCCCGATCGCGTTGACTCTGTTCGGCGGTTTCCTTGACGCCGTCCTCGTTGATGTCGGCGCACACCACGTTGGCGCCCTCCCGCGCGAAGATCAGGGCGGTGGCGCGGCCGATGCCGCTGGCGGCGCCAGTGATGACGACGGTCTTGCCGTGGAAATAATCCGGTGTTTTTGGCATTTTTGGACTCCCTTGCGGCGGCCTGGGGTCACTCTGCTAGGCTTCCGGGGTCAAGAAAAGAGGGGAGCCTTCATGCTGAAAAAATTGCCAATCACCGCGACGCTCGCGGCCTTCGCGCTCTCCGGCGCGATCTTCGGAACGGTGCTGGCGCAGAATCCGCCGGTGTCGCCGTCGCCCGTCAAGCGCATCATTCTCAGCAAAATCGAGGTGCCGGGCTCGAATTACGAAGTCATCACCGCGATGCTCGAGGTCGCGCCCGGCTTCAAGGCGGGGCGGCATTTCCATCCCGGCGTGGTGGTCGGCCACGTGCTGGAAGGAACGTTCTGGATCGCTGTCGACGGCCAGCCGGAAAAGACGCTGGTTGCCGGGCAGTCGGGTGAGATCCCCAACAAGGCGGTTCATAACGAGGGCAACCCCGGCACGACGACGATGAAGGCCGTCGTCACCTACGTGGTCGAGAAAGGCCAGCCGCTTGTCACGCCGATGCTGTGAGTGGTCGCTCGCATCCCGGAATGACGGCGCCTATGGCTCTTCGGTCAGCCGTCCGGCGGCAAAGCCCTCGGGGGTGAGCTCGTAGCGATAGCGGTTGCGCCGGTCTACCGCGATCCAATTATTCTTGACCGCCTGGTTGAGGCCGCGTTGGAAATCGCCGTCGCGCACGTCGAAGAAGTTGTTACGGCGAAGCGTGCCGCGCGCCGGCACGCGGTTGCGAACGAAAATGTTGAGGATTTGACGGCCGACTTCGTCGTCGGAGGGCAATTGACCCATGGTGCACCTGTCTTCCAGCGGCGGGACTTGATGGATACGTCACGTTGTTACGCCTTGCCGCGCATGCCGTCTCGCGCCCCTCGATGTTATCCCCGTTGTTTGCGATGTTCGCTTCATGACACACTGGCGGGAACCGAAGGAGATTTCCCGATGTCCACCCCGCCGCCGGTCGAATACACCGATGCCTCGCCCGCGGTGCGGGCGGTGTTCGACGACATCAAGAAGTCCCGCAACGTGCCGGATGTGAATAATTTCTGGAAATATCTGGCCCGCGATCCCGCGACCTTGCGGCGCACGTGGGACAGCGTGAAGCAGATTATGGCGCCCGGTGCGCTCGACCCGCTCACCAAGGAGATGATCTATCTGGCGGTCTCGGTCACCAACGGCTGCGCCTATTGCATCGCCAGCCACACCGCGGCAGCACGCAAGGCCGGCATGAGCGAAGCGATGTTCGGCGAGGTGATGGCCGTCACGGGAATGGCAAACGAAACCAACCGGCTCGCGAATGGCTATCGCGTGCCGGTCGATCTCGCTTTCGAAAAGTAGTGCTTTACAGAAACAACGCCTACTTGGCCGGCGCGCTGCCGGTGGTCTCAGCCGGGGTGCGCGCGGCGGGCAAGGTTGCCGTCGCCGGCGGCGACATTGGTGACGCCGGCGAAGCGTTAGGCGCCGGATTCAGCGCGGTCGGTGCGCCCGGAGGCACGTTGGCGACCTCGCCATTGTGATTATGGCCGAACGCCAGGAAGCCGACGATCAACACGATCACTGCAACGCCGATCCCGAGCGTCCAGCCGCTCGGCGCCGGGCGGGTCGACATCGGACCAAACGCGGGGTCGCGATTGGGGAAGTTGGGGTCGAAATTGGACATGATGGTCCTCCTTCTGCTGTTAAATTAATTCGGGAGGGCCCGTTACGGTTCCGTAATAAAATGGGGCGGTATTTTCTTACTGGCTGGCGGGCTTCTGTTGCGCCGAAGACTGGGCTGGCGGCTGATTGTTATCCGCATTGCCTTGCCCTGTGGTCGAAGCCGGTTTCTGCGGTTGCGCCGCTTGCTGCGGCGGTTTTTGTTCCGGCGCTTGTTGCCCTTGCGGTTGGGCGGCTTGTTTTTGCTGCGGCGGATTTTGCTGCTGCGCTTGTTGTCCTGGCTGCGATTGCGGTGCCTGATCCTTTGACGCTTGTCCCGAAGTCTGCTGACCGACCTTCGTGCTGGCGTCTTGCTTGCCGCCTTGTTGTTCCGGTTGCGCCGATGCGCTTTGCGCCGAGGAGGCCTTCGCGGCGTTCTGTTCGCCCTCCGGCCGTTGCATATTGAGGCCGTAAAGCACGATCGCGACGATGAAAGCGCTGACGATCAGGGTCATGGCGAACTGGCTGCCGCTGGCACGGTCACTGCTCAACTCCAACTCCGGATCCAGCTGCAAGCGATTGTCTTGCGCTATTGCGCTATCACGCACGGTCTCGTCTCGGATGGGCATGGGCGGCCTCCGTCGAATGTCCTGAGGGAACAACCCGCATTATTTACGATGGTTCCGCCGCTAGGCATTAGCCGGCATAGGAAATGCCGTTGAAGCGCATACCGAACCGCACGCCGCCCGCCACCAAGCGCGATAACAATTCCATGTCGGCGGGCATATCGCGCCGCCAGACATCGAGCAGCAGGGCAATCCGCACCTCGTCGGTGCGGTTCCAAACTTGGTGGGCAAAGGTGTCATCCCACAGCAGGCATTCGCCTTCGGCGAGGCGGTAGGGCAGGCCGTCGATTTCGAGGATGGCGCCGATCTCGCCGTCCGCCATGCGCGGCATCGACAGCATCGGGTGAAAGCGCAGAATGCCTCGGAACGGTCCGCGATGTTTCGGGATGTGCTTGCCGGGCGCGAGGAACGAGAACACGCAGGAGGTCACCTCGCGGTGTTGGGCGAGCAGGGTGGAGACTACCGGACAGCGATCGCCGTTTGCCGCGACATCCATGCCGTAGGCGCGCATGATGAACATGCGCCAGTCGCGGCCATCATTGGCCGAGATATCTGCCTGCGCGCTCATCAGCTCGTGGAAGCGCGGCACTTTTTCGAGGTCGGCGCAAATCGCCATCGCCTCGCCGCGGATGTCGCGCCAGCGTGCAGCGAAATCGGCGGCGCCGGGGAAATAGTGCTCGATGTCGAGGACGGGCGGGGTATCGATGCGCCGGTCATAGAGCGAGCGAACAACGTCGCGGGCATGATCGTATAAACTCACGCTACGAGCCCTCTTCAAACGCGCCCCGGCAAATGCCTACCGCAGTCGATACGGCAGGTCGCGTAAGAATTTTGTAAATTAGCGGGCGCACCCGGCCTGCGGAACCATGCTATAGGCCGTCCCTAAACGCGCGAGATTCCGGTGTCCTTGAGCCAGATGGCGGTGCGAGCCGCGCCGCTGATTTTCGTTTTTCTCTGGAGCACCGGTTTCATCGGGGCGAAATACGGCCTGCCGTACGCCGAGCCCTTCACCTTCCTCTCGGTGCGGATGACGCTGGTCGTGCTGTTGCACATCGCCATGGTGTGGTTGTCCGGCGTACGAATGCCGAATGCGCGCGAAACCGGACATAGCGTGGTGGTCGGACTGTTGGTGCACGGGCTTTACCTCGGCGGCGTATTCACCGCGATCAACCAGGGCGTGCCGGCTGCGGTGTCGGCGCTGATCACCGGCCTGCAGCCGCTCCTGACATCGACGATCGCCAATCGCTGGCTGGGCGAGAAAGTAACGGGGGTGCAGTGGCTCGGGCTCGCGCTCGGCTTGTTCGGCGTGGCGCTCGTCCTGCACGATCGCTCGATCATGCTCGCCGGCACGCCGCTCGGCTGGGCGACGAATTTCGTGTCGCTGATCGGCATCACCGTCGGCACGCTGTACCAGAAACGTTATTGCGGCGGCATCGATTGGAGGAGCGGCAATCTGGTGCAATACACCGCGGCGGGCATATTCTTCGCGCTTTGTGCCTTTGCCTTCGAGACCCGCGTCATCCACTGGAGCGCCGAGCTGATCTTCGCGATCGCCTGGCTGGTGCTGGTGCTGTCGATTGGCGCGGTAGGGTTGATGTATTGGCTGATCCGTCGCTCGGCGGCGAGCGGTTTTGCCAGCCTGTTTTATCTGGTGCCTGGCGTTACCGCGGTGTTCGCCTATTTCCTGTTCGGCGAAAAGCTCGACGCTTTGTCGATTGCCGGCATGATCCTCGCCGCGGCGGGCGTCTATGCGGTCAACCGGGCAACGGCATCGCGCTGATTACTTTTTACGCTCGAGCACCATCTGGGTCTGGGTGACGATGGCGCACAATTTGCCGTCGCCGCGGGTGATCTTGGTCTGCCAGACCATGGTCGTGCGGCCGCGATGCAGCGGCGTGCTTTCCGCTCTCGCCACATCGCCGACCGGAATGGCGGCGAAGAAATTGGTCTTGCTCTCGATCGTGGTGGTGCTCTGACCCTCTTTCAGGTTTGCGGTGGTGGCGGTGCCGCCGCAGTTGTCGGCCAGCGCCATGATGGCGCCGCCATGCATGATGCCATAGCGGTTGTTCAGATCCTCACTGACGAAAAGCTCCGATGTCACGCGGTCGGGTGAGACATGCGTGAGCTTAATGCCGAGAAAGGCTGCGAAAGCAGGCTGCATGTTCGGGTCGCTGACATAGGTCATCGTAAATTCTCCAGCGGGCGGCGCATTTATCATTCCGTTCGCGAAGTCCTAGCACGTCATAGCCGAGTAGCGCAGACTAGGGGCATGCTCAGCCTGCGCGCCCACGCATGGATCACGGCAGCTCTGATTGCGGCGATCGTCGTCTTCTCCATCGTCGGTAATGTCCTGCACGACCAGGGCATTCTGAAAGATGGCAGCGGCGTACAGTCCGTCGCTAAATACATATTCTTCGGGCTGTTTCTGGCGTTCGGCTATTCGGCCATCCCGCTGATGGTGAAGCTGGTGCTGGCCGGGCAGGCGAAAATCGGCAATGCCGACGTGGCGTTGGTTCGCACGGCACAGGCGAATGAAACCCGTCTGATCATCGGGTTCTGGGCGCTGATCACGGCGGGCCTCGCGCTGGCGATCCCGGCCGCGATCAAGGATGGAATGTTCGACACGGACCCGGCCGGCATAATCGCAGCGACGCCATCGCGCGGCATGCTGGTGGCGGCGCCCGGCCTGACGGTCGCGGATATGCAACGGCTGTCGTCTTTGCCGGTCAAGGGCTCGGCGAATTCGGCGTTTGCCGACGGCAATTTGTTCGACTTCTCGGTGGCGGGGACCGGCATCAGCTTTCCGCGCTGCCGCTATTATTACATCACCACGTTCAGCAACGACCACGGTCGCATCGAGAACATTTCGGTCGGCACCGCGCAAAGCAAGATGACCAAAGTTCAACTTGCGGGCGCTGACGCCGACCTGCGCGACCGGTTGGCAGCCGATGGTTGGCTGACCGGCTACGAAAAGACCCGCAGCGAGCAGGACCGGCGCTTTCACGGCGGCGCCGCAGGCCGCGCCAGTGGCGCGATCTGGCTCAAGGGCGAGACGGTGTTGCGCATCCTTTCGCGGCGTCTCGATGAGGTGAAGGCGGGCGAGAGTGCCGACGCTGGCGAATGGATTCAGTTCGTCGAACTGTCCGGACGCACGAATTATGCCGGCCTCGAGCGTTACGAGTTCGCCAAGCCCTAGCCAAACGAAAAGGGCGCGGTTGCCCGCGCCCTTTGGCAAACTTGAGCGGGCCGAATTTACCGCGGCTGCGGCACGATGCGAATATACGGCTTCGGCGATTTCCAGCCGGCCGGATATTGCTTCTTGGCGTCCTCATCCGACACCGAGCCGGCGATGATGACGTCTTCGCCCTGTTTCCACTGCGCCGGCGTCGACACCTTGTGCTTGGCAGTGAGTTGCAACGAGTCGATCACGCGGAGCACCTCGTCGAAGTTGCGCCCGGTGGTCATTGGATAGACCAAAATAAGCTTCACTTTCTTGTCGGGGCCGATCACGAACACGTTGCGCACGGTCTGATTGTCGGCGGCAGTGCGCTTCGAGGGATCGCCCGAGGCGGAAGCCGGCAACATGCCGTACGCCTTGGCGACCTTGAGCTCTGGATCGCCGATCATCGGGAAGTTCGGCGCAAAGCCTTGTGTTTCCTTGATGTCGTCGCCCCATTTCGAATGCTTGTCGACGGGATCGGCGGACAGGCCGATGATCTTGACGCCGCGCTTGTCGAATTCTGGCTTGATGCGCGCCATGTAGCCAAGTTCGGTGGTGCAGACCGGCGTGAAATCCTTGGGATGCGAAAACAGCACCGCCCATTTGTCGCCGATCCAGTCGTGAAACTTGATCTTGCCTTCGGTGGTATCGGCTTCGAAATCCGGCGCAACGTCGCCAAGCGAAAGTGACATGACAATTTCTCCTGAACTCGCGTGAAACAGCGCCGGTTTTTACGGCCGATCTGGAACCGCAATATAGGCCGCACCGCGCAGCGGCGGTAGGAGGCAAAACTTTCGAAAACGCGCCGTGCCCTGGAATGCCTGTACTACGCGCCGCTTCAGCCACAGCACGAAATCGTTGGCAGCGCTGGCGATTGCGGTTTCAAGTCAGTAGTGTGGTGAGCCCGGCGTGCAAAAGGCGAAGCGTTTTCCGCATGTTCAAGCGTATTCTGATTGCCAATCGCGGCGAAATCGCCTGCCGGATCATCAAGACCGCCCGCAAGATGGGTATTGAGACGGTGGCGGTCTATTCCGAGGCCGACCGCGACGCCCTGCATGTCGAGATGGCCGACAGCGCTGTGGCGATCGGCCCGCCGCCCGCCGCACAAAGCTATCTGGTGATCGCGAACATCGTCGACGCCTGCAAGGCGAGCGGCGCCGAGGCCGTGCATCCGGGCTACGGATTTTTGTCGGAGCGCGAGACGTTTCCCAAGGCGTTGGCTGCCGCCGGCATCGCCTTCATCGGACCGAATCCCAAAGCCATCGCGGCGATGGGCGACAAGATCGAATCGAAGAAAGCGGCGGCGGCGGCCAAGGTGTCGACCGTGCCAGGCCATCTCGGCGTCATCGGCGATGAGAAGGAAGCGGTGAAAATCGCCGAGCAGGTAGGCTTTCCGGTGATGATCAAGGCTTCGGCAGGTGGCGGCGGCAAAGGCATGCGCGTTGCTCACAGCAAGGCGGAGGTGGCGGAAGGATTCACCCGCGCCCGCTCGGAAGCGAAATCCTCATTCGGCGACGACCGCGTCTTCATCGAGAAATTCATCGTTGATCCACGCCACATCGAAATTCAGGTGCTCGGCGATAAGCACGGTAACGTCATCCATCTCGGCGAGCGCGAATGCTCGATCCAGCGCCGCAACCAGAAGGTGATCGAGGAAGCGCCGTCGCCGCTGCTCGACGGAGCGACGCGCCGGAAAATGGGCGAGCAGGCGGTCGCGCTGGCGAAAGCGGTTGGTTACGACTCGGCGGGCACCGTCGAATTCGTCGCCGGGCAGGACAAGAGCTTCTATTTCCTGGAGATGAATACGCGGCTACAGGTCGAGCATCCCGTGACGGAACTCGTCACCGGCATCGATCTGGTCGAGCAGATGATCCGCGTCGCCGCCGGCGAAAAACTCGCGATCAAGCAGTCCGACGTCAAGCTCAACGGCTGGGCGGTCGAGAGCCGCGTCTACGCCGAGGACCCATACCGCAATTTTCTGCCTTCGACCGGGCGCCTGGTGAAATACCGCCCGCCCGCCGAGAAGAGCGAAGACGGCATCACGGTGCGCAACGATACCGGCGTCACCGAAGGCGGCGAAATCTCGCTGTTCTACGATCCGATGATCGCCAAGCTGGTGACCCACGCGCCGACCCGCGAGCAGGCGATCGACGCCCAGGCTGACGCGCTCGACGCCTTCACGATCGAGGGCATCCGCCACAATATTCCGTTCCTCGCCGCCCTGATGGCGCATCCGCGCTGGCGCTCAGGGAAACTGTCGACCGGTTTCATAGCCGAGGAATTCCCGGAAGGCTTTCACGCCGAAACGCCGAAGGGCGAACCGGCGCAGGTGCTGGCAGCGGTCGCCGCCGCCATTGATCATGTGCTGGGGGAGCGCAAGCGGCGCATTTCCGGCCAGCTAATGGGACGCGGCATCACTCGTGAGCGCCAGCGCGCGGTGTGGCTCAGCGGCACTGAGCATGCGCTTGAGATCCTACGGGCCAACGGCGACATCGAGGTGAAGTTTGCCGGCGCCAAGAAGCCGGTGCGGTTACATTCGGACTGGAAGCCAGGCGATCCGCTATGGCGCGGCGAGGTCGGTGAGGAAGCGGTTGCCGTGCAGGTACGCGCCATCCCGAACGGATTTGCGCTGGCGTTTCGCGGCATCGAGACCAAGGCGCATGTCTACACCGCTTCGGAAGCGGGCTACGCACGGCTGATGCCGGCCAAGGTCGCCGCCAATTCCGGCAAGCAGGTGCAATGTCCGATGCCTGGGCTGGTGATGTCGATCGCGGTCAAGGAAGGCCAGGAGGTCAAGGCCGGCGAAACCGTGGCGGTGATCGAGGCGATGAAAATGGAAAACGTGCTGCGGGCCGAGATCGACGGCATCGTCAAGAAAATCCACGCCAAACCGGGCGACAGCCTGGCAGTAGACTCGGTCATTCTGGAGTTTGCGTAGGGCGGGAACCGCGCCCGCTAACCGCGCGTTGTTGCGGCGAAGGAGACATCCATGTCGCCCAACAATTCGCCGCCGAAAAATCCGCAGCCGCAACGCCGCGAATCGAGCGCCCCGCCGGATTCGGTCACGCCGAAATCCGATTCGCTGCCTGGCGACCTGCGCCGCACCGACCAGAGCGCGGTGCCGCCGGATTCGCTGCCGGAACTCGACCAAGAGGCACCGGCCGACGACGATATCCCGCTCGCCGCCCAACGCCCATCCGAGGACGGCGGCATTGCGCAGCACCCGATCCATGATGACGACCCGAGCGAGGACTTCACACCGGGCGACTACGAAGAGCAGATCGAGGAGATCGCCGACGTGCGCGGCCCGCGTAATGCCGGCAGCGGCACCAGCTAGCTCTTCTGCTTCGCCAGCTTGTCCTGACGGCGGCCAAGCCATAGTCCGTTGAAGAACCAGAGCGTGGCGAGCAACGCCGCGATAGCGGCGATCACAGGCGGCCCGAATCCGAGCATAGCAATCGAGCGCGTAGGTCCAGGCGCCGACCTGATCGCCGCCGCGATAGACCACCGTGTCGATGAAGCTTTTGGCCTTGTAGCGGTCCTCGCGCGACACCACCGTGTACAGCACTTCGCGGGTCGGCCGCGCGATCGCGTAGTCGCTCGAGCGCCGCAGCACCTGAAATATCACCAGCGTCGACACCGCCGGCACCAGCGTCAGCGCGCCGAAACCGAACAAAGTCAGCGCCGGCAACACAGCGAGCGTCACCCCGACGCCGAGCCAGCCGACGATGCGGCCGGTGAAGAACAGTTGCACGATCAGCGTGATCGCATTCACCGCTAGATCGATGCTGGCAAAAAACGCGGTCTGCGCGCCGCGGTCATGGAAATTGTCGCGCACCAGAGCCGCCTGCTGGAAATACAGGAAGGTCGAGGTGATCGCGAACAGCAGCATGAACAGGCTGACATTGGCCAGATAGGCAGAGCGGAACGGGTGCGTGATGCCGGCGAAGATGTTGCCGCCGACCGCGCGGTTGCCGGACTCATGCGGCCGCGCATGTAACGTGCCGGACAGCCGCGACAACCCGCGCACGCTGAACACCGCGATCTCGAGCAGGCAGGCCGCGCCGACCAGCAAAAGCGCGGTCGGCACATGGCGCGCCAGCGACGCCGTGACACTGGAGCCGAATAGCGCGCCGATCGTGGCGCCGGCGGCGATGAAGCCGAACAGCCGCTTGCCCTGCTCGGAATTGAAGATGTCGACGATCAGTGCCCAGAACACCGACACCACGAACAGGTTGTACACCGAGATCCAGATGAAAAACGCACGGCCGACCCAGACCGTTTCCTCAGGGTCCGCGAAATGCAAAATCAGGGCGAACAGCAGAATATTCGCCGCGAAGAACCGGTAGGCGATCGGGATGAAACGGGTGCGGGGCAGTTTCTTGACGAGGTAGCCGAACGGAACGTTGAGCAGCAGCATCCCCGCCAGCGTGCCGGTGAACAACCACTGCAGATTGTTGACGCCGCCGGCGACGCCCATCTGATCGCGGATCGGCCGCATGATGTAATAGGACGACAGCACCGCGAAGATGTAGAGCCAGGCCCAAGCCAGCGCCGGGACTTCCTGGCGACGTATATCGATCAGGCGGCGCAGCCAGCCATACAAAAAACCGCCGGCCCCGCTGTGGGAGCCGGCGGTTCCCGTTCGTTGCGTCACTGCGCGACCCCGAGTGCCTTGCGTAGCTCGGAAACCGGCAGCGCCTTGCCGAATAGCGGTGCCGGCGGCGAGAATTCCTTGGCGCGCGCGAGCGGCACGGGGACCGGCTCGAAGCCCGCCTCGCGCACGAGCTGCGCCGCGACTTTCATCGCTTCCGCGTCGTCGCCGGCGATCGCCACGCCGATCTTTTCGCCTTCCCGGTGCGCTTCACTGGTGAATTTTCCTGCGCCGGTCGAATTGAACGCGCGTACCAGCCGCGTACCGGGCAGATGCTCGACGTCGGCCTCGCCGACGCCCTTTTCCTGCGCCGCCTTGGCAATTTCGCCGTCGCGCGGATAGACCGGGTTTGAGGCATTGAGCACGATCTTGCCGGCAAGCGCCTTGGCGTTGTCTTTGCCGATCTGCGGCAGCGCGGAGTAGGGCACCGCGATCAGGATCACGTCGCCGAACGCGGCGGCTTCCTCGACGGTGCCGCCACGGGCATTCGAACCGGCGCCTTCGATCAGCCCTTTGAGTTCGTCGGGGTGGCGCGAGGAGAACATCACCGGATGGCCGGCTTTCGCCAGCAGCGTGCCGACCGCTCCGCCGAGACGGCCCGAACCGATGACGCCGATCTTCAGCGGGCCTGATTGCGCAACGGCGAGCGTCGGCGCGAACAGGGCAGCGGCGGCGAGCGCGAACAAAGTACGGCGTGCAACACGCATGTCGGAATCCCTTCAATGAAATGATTGGCGGCACCGCGAAAGAGTTCATCATAGGGCCGCATCGCTGCCAATTCACACTGGCGTTACGCCCGTTGCTACATAAAATCGGTATTAAGACGCCGCAAATGCAGCGAGGGCGTAAGGCGCGACAAAGGAACGCAACATGATCGATGAGCCGTGCATCATCCGGCATGTCATCGTACGTGGCAACGTGCAGGGCGTCAGCTTCCGCGCCTTCGTCGAACACCACGCTCGCCAGCGCAATCTACAAGGCTGGGTGCGCAACCGCCGCGATGGCTCGGTTGAGGCGGTGTTTTCCGGCCCACTTAAATCGGTGGAGGGTATGATCCGCGCCTGCGGCGTCGGCCCATTGAGCGCGCAGGTTGACGCGGTCGATCAGCGCGAGGGCACGGCGGACGATCTTGCTCTCGGCAAATCCGGCGTGGCATTTTCGACCTTGCCTACGGAATAGTCCGTCGTCGGCCCGAACAGCGTTTCGAATTCACGCCGCAAGGCGATATCGACATCCATCATCGTTGCGGTGTGGCCGAGGTCAGCCAAGCTTGTGACGCCGTAGCGTGGCTCCGATACGCCGCAGGGCACGATGCCGGCAAAATGCGACAGCTCCGGTTCGACATTGATGGCGATGCCGTGCAGCGTCACCCATTGCCGCACCCGGATGCCGAGCGCGGCGATCTTGTCCTCGCGGCCTTCTCCTTTGTCCGGCCGGCGTACCCAGACGCCAATTCGGTCGTCGCGCCGCTCGCCGCGTACATTGAAGGCAGCCAGTGTGCGGATGATCCATTCCTCCAGCGTGGCGACATAAGCGCCGTACGTCCGGCCCGCGGCGTTTGAGGTCGAGCATGGCGTAGGCCACCCGCTGGCCGGGGCCGTGATAGGTGGTCTGGCCGCCGCGGCCCGTTTGGTGGATCGGGAAGCGAGCGTCGGTGATGTCGCTGGGATTTGCGCTGGTGCCGGCCGTGTAGAGCGGCGGATGCTCAAGCAGCCAGACCAGCTCGGCCGCGTTGCCGGCGGCGATGTCCTGCGCGCGCACGTCCATCGCGGACACCGCGGCCTCGTAGCCGACCGGCGCGTCGCTGACATGCCATTCGACGGCGGTGGCGACAGGCGCCAGCAGCGCAATCTCGTTGCGAACTATGTTCACTTCGCCGCCGCCGCGGTGAAGTTGTGAAACAGCGCACCGGCGAGTTCGTCGGCTGTTGCGCGTGACGGACCGGAGCCGATGAACAGCACGATGTTATTGCTCGTGATGCAGCGCACGACGCCGGTATATTCCCGCTGCGTGCCGTAGCGCGACTGCTCGGTGCGCTCCAGGTTGTCGAGGGCTGTGCTGCGGATCGCGGTTTCGGCATGCTTGAAACAGTCGTCCTGGGACATCTTCACCTCCTGCCAGCGCGAGGCGACGGCGGGGCCGGCCCACGCCGGTTGCGAGATGGCGGAAAGGGTCCCCAGCACGCAAAGCGAAAAAGTGAGCCGAAAAATAGCCATTTCGATCTCCCGCCGGAGGTATTTACTCTTCGCTAACCATACCATGGTGACATGTGCCTTCGGCGCCCGCACGATCGCGGGTAAAGGGAGCATTCGTGGCCACACTCGACAAGGTTTCGGTTGATATCACCGTCGTGCTCGGCACCACGGTCATGCCCGTGCATCAGGTTCTCAGGCTTGGCCGCGGCGCCATCATCGAGCTCGACTCCGCCGAGGACGATGCCGTCAGTATCCTGGCCAACAATTTGCCGGTCGCCAAAGGCACGGTGGTGGTCAACGGCAACCGTATCGCGGTCGAGGTCGGCGAGTTCCTGCCGCGCGCGCCGGATATGCGCTAGCGCCTGCTTTCAGCCCGGAATGCGGGCTTGTGGCGCTAAACCCCATTTGTTACATCGAGCGCCGTCATCGGGCTAAAGGGCACGGCGTGGCCTTTAGCCCGTCTCCTACGCGGTCATGGCGGAATTGGTAGACGCACTAGCTTGAGGTGCTAGCGCCGCAAGGCGTGGAGGTTCGAGTCCTCTTGACCGCACCAAACACACCGGAAACTCGTATCCGGCCCACAGTTTTCCTCGGGTTTCGGCGTTAACCCTCTGTCCGGACAGGTAAAGGGGTTGGCCGGGAAGTCCGGCTTACGGCTGTATTCGTTCTCCGAAGGCGGCTAGAATTGGTTGAGTTAGCCAATTGCCGCTTGCAGCGGGCTAAAAATCATTTTTGGAGCCGACGGCCCAGGCCGCCGGTCAATTTTAGATGCGCAAATTATTTTTATCGATGGCGGCGGCCGGTTTGATCGCGCTTCAGGCGTCGGCTGCGCACGCAGTGACGTATAACTGGAATTACTCCGAGGTCGGAAAGCCGGATTCCTACGTGAACGGGCAGGGCACGTTCGACGCCACGCTTGTCAGCGGCAACCAGTATCACGTCGACATCATTCACGGCACGGCCAACGGCTCCGAGATCACCGGTCTCAATGATGTTTTCCCAGCGATGTGCCCGATCTGAATCTTAATCACCCGGACCAAACATTCTTATACGATTGCGCCGCATTTTACGTTCGATGGTCTTTCGTTCAATGCGGGATCACAGGAATTCAATTTTTATTCGTCGACCAGTGGCCTCTGTGGAGTGTCAACCGATTGTCTGTTCTGGCAATCGGTTAACGTTCTCCCAAGCGATTCGCTGGCGGCGCAAGTTTCGCCCCGATACCAACGCGCTAATCGAATTTAATGTGACGCTTGCACAAACCCCGCTCCCCGCAACCTGGTTCATGATGCTCGGCGGTCTGGCGATGCTGGGCGTTGCGGCCTATCGGCGAAAGAGTTTGGTGCTGGCGAAGGCCGGCTGAACGACCAAGAAATGTTTGATGGGATTGGACCGCCGCGAGGCGGTTTTTGCTTTTAGCGACGCCGGGTGACGCGCGGCCAGCCTTGTGCGGCATTCGTGCCGGTCGTGCTGACGCGCTCGCGTGGCTGGCGCGGCTTTGGGCCCGCTGCCGTGACATGCACAATCTTATAGCCGCGAGCTTTGAGCTCTTGCAGTAGCATCGGCACCGCCAATGCCGTGGCGGGCTGGACGTCGTGCAGCAACAAGATGCCGCGGCCTTTCGCCTCCAGTCGCGTCATCGCCTTGGTCACGATGTCCTTGGGCGTCGCATTTTTATACCAGTCGTCAGCGTCGAAATCGGTGCTCCACACCGTAATGGCGCGCGAGCCAAGATAATCCTCGACCGGCGCGATCCGCAAAAATCCGGGAATCCGGAAAAATGGCGCCACCGCGCGGCGGTCGCCGAGTGCGAGGCTGACGGATGTAATGCCGTCGTCGATTTCGCGCTGCGCCGCCTCGATCGGCATCTGGTCGAAGGTCAGCGGATGGTTCTGGCTATGGGTGCCGACGCTATGGCCCGACTTGTAGACCCGGCGTGCCACGTCGGGAAACGCGGCGGCCTGGCGGCCGACCATGAAAAACGTCACCCTGACACAGTCTTTCGCCAACGCGTCGAGCACGGCATTGGAAAACGGCGGCAGCGGGCCGTCGTCGAAGGTCAGCACCACTTCATGGTCGCGCAACGGAAGCTGCGGCGATTGTGCATAGTGGACGGTACCGAGCTTGGCGTATTCGGCGTGGCTGATGGCGATGGTGCGGCTGGTGCCGAGCGCCTGCGGATTGCCGCGGCACGGCTCGGCGAGCGCAGGAAACGCCGCGCCCAAAAATCCCAGACAGCAGAAAAAACCCGCAACGCCGCGCATCGACTTGCCAGCTCCCGCGCGACAACCTAACGAGCGTCGCGCGAGCCGGCCGAAATTAACCTCTCAGGATTAACGCCGGCGCATTAACCAATGCCGGGCGGGCCGCCTAGCGCAGTACGCCGCGGCTTCCGGCGGCAACCACATGGACGACGTGAAAGCCGCGCTGCTTCAGTTCGCGCAGAAAGGCCGGCAACATGGCGGCGGTCTGCGCCTTGGTATCGTGAAAAAGCACAATGCCGCCGCCGCTGGCCTCGATCCGCCCCATCACTAGCCGCAATTCCGCCGAGGGGCTCATCGGATTCCAGTCGCTGGCCCAGACATCGGCGCCGAACACCACCATTCCGCGCCTGCCGACCAGGTCGAGCAGCCGGGGCGAGGCGGCAAAGCCGGGGAAGCGGAAAAACGGTGTCGCCGGCTCCTTGCGGCGCTGGCCGTACACCGCATAGTCGTCCTCTTCGATGCCGCGATTGATCTCGGCTTCGGCCACCGATAGCGGCAGGTTATTGAGCAACTGGTGCGAATACGTGTGATGGCCGACGCTATGGCCCTCGGCCAAAATGCGCCGCGCTAGCCCCGGGCTGGCCTCGGCATTGCGGCCGAGCAGGAAGAACGTCGCGCGCACGCATTCGTGCTTGAGCGCGTCGAGCACCTTCGGGGTGGTCGCTGGCTCGGGGCCGTCGTCGAAGGTGAGCACGACTTCCTTGCGCTTGAGCGGCAACGTAGTGGGAAAGTGCTTACGGCCGACCCGCGGCGTCGAGCGGACGTCGACTTCCAGGACCCGCTCCGTGCCCAGTGCCGTGGCATTGCTAGGACATGTCTGCGCGGCTGCCGCGATCGGCAGCAGAACGGCGGCCATGCCAAGGAAAAGCGATGGGGCGAATGTTCGAAATCATGGGCGCTCTGGCTTCCGGCATCTGTACCGCTGAGGCCCGCAGCGGCAAGCCGAGTTTCCGGTTTCGGTTTACGCGTTAATGAATTGCGAGCTTGTAAAGGCGGGCGTACAAGCCTCGCGACCTTAACCAAGCCGGGCGGTTCGCGGCATGAGCGACCCACAAGACCAAACCGTTGCGCCGCCGGCCGGCAAGGATGCGGCGCTCGATTTCCGCACCCGCGCCGGTTCGCTGCGCGTCGCTTTCGTCAAGCGGGTCGGGCAGGCGATTGCCGCCGCCAATGTCGAGGCGCTGCGCGAGCTCACGCGCGGCCTGCATGAGGCCGATGTCGGCGACCTGATCGAGGCGCTCGATCCGGAATTGCGGCCGCGGCTGATCGAGTTGCTCGGCATCGATTTCGACTTCGCTGCGCTGACCGAAGTCGATGACTCGGTGCGCGAGGACATTCTCGAGGAGCTGCCGGCGCAAACCGTCGCCGAGGGCGTACGCGACCTCGATTCCGATGATGCGGTCGCCATCCTCGAAGACCTGCCGAAAGAAGATCAGAGCGAAATTCTCGACGCGCTCCCGGCGACCGAACGTATCGCGCTGGCGCGCAGCCTCGACTATCCGGAGCAATCGGCCGGCCGCCGGATGCAAACCGACGTCATCGCGGTGCCGCCAGCCTGGAATGTCGGGCAGGCGATCGACTACATGCGCGAAACCGTCGAATTGCCGGAGCGCTTTTACGAACTCTACGTGGTCGATACCGAGCACCGGTTTCAAGGCGCTGTTCCGCTCGATCGTCTATTGCGCAGCAAGCGGCCGACCGGCGTCACCTCACTGATCGAGGAAGGCCGCCGCCGCGTGCTGGCGACCGAAGACCAGGAAGAAGTGGCGCGCACCTTCCAGCGCTACAATCTGGTTGCGGCGCCGGTGGTGGATGCGCAGGACCGGCTGGTCGGCGTCCTCACCCACGACGATATCGCCGATGTCATCGTCGAAGAGGCCGAAGAGGACATCAAGGCGCTCGGCGGCGTCACCAGTGACGAAGAATTGTCGGACAGCGTCTGGGCGATCGCGAGCGGCCGCTTCAACTGGCTGCTGGTCAATCTGGTGACAGCGTTTCTAGCCTCGTCGGTGCTCGGGCTATTCGAAGGTCAGTTGCAGCAGATGGTGGCGCTTGCGGTGCTTGCGCCAATTGTCGCCAGCCAGGGCGGCAATGCCACCACGCAGACCATGACGGTGGCGGTGCGCGCGCTGGCAACACGCGATCTCACCGACGCCAATGCGTGGCGCGTGATCTGGCGCGAATTGGCGGTTGGTGCGCTCAACGGTATCGCCTTTGCGGTGATCACCGGCATCGCAGCCTATATTTGGTTCAGGGTACCAGGGCTCGGTTATGTGATCGGTCTTGCGATGATCTGCAACCTGATCGCTGCGGGGCTCGGCGGGATTCTCATTCCGATCGCGCTCAACCGCTTCAAGGTCGATCCCGCGGTGGCCTCTAGCCCGTTCGTCACCACCGTGACGGATGTGGTCGGGTTCTTTTCCTTCCTCAGCATTGCCACGCTGTGGTTCGGGTTGAAGTAGCCGGGCGCCCAACTCGGTTACAATTCATTCACCCTATTTAATGACCGCCGATTAACCGTGAAATTCTACGCTCGCTGACGGGAACGCAGCGTTCGTGGGGATTTGACGTGAGCGGGGAGTTACAGCGAATTGCTCCGGGCAAAACGTCCGGCCGCTTCCGATTGGCGCGGTGGTTCCCGAAGCTTTCCGTGATCGGTTGGATTGGCGTTGGAGCCACGGCGGCGGCCATCACCGCCGCGTTGCTCTGCGCGAATTTTGCCTACGACCTCGCGCGGCAGAGCGATATCCGCCACGCCGAGGCAGGCCGCGCTGCATTGCGCGCCGCGGCGAGCGAATACCGGTCGCTGTTCGGCAAAGGTGGCGAGATCGATCCACGTTTCGTGCGCATGGTCGAGCACACCAGCGGCCTGAAAGGCGTCACATTCGAACGTGAGCCGCAGGCAGGCTCGAGCGAGCTGCAGCCGGTGCTTGACGCCAACGGGCGCATCGCCGGCTTCCTGACCTGGCAGCCGGACTGGCCGATGACGGCAGCTTTGAGCCGATGGACGCCGCTATTGGCCTGCGGCGCGCTGGGTTTCATCGGCTTGGCCGGGCTCTCGGTCTGGCAGTGGCGCCGCGCTCGCGCGCTGGCCGCTAGCGAGCAGACGGCTCGTCGCGCTGCCGAACATGACGCGGCCACCGGATTGCCGAACTTTCAGAAAATGCAGGCGCTGCTTGAGGCCGCCATCGCCGCGCGGGTCAAGCAGCAGGTGGTGACCTTTGCCTTGATAAAACTGTCCGGCCTCGATGACGCCGACGATCCCCGCGAACTTTTAACCGCCGCCGTAGCGCGCATCAAAGGCGAGCTGCCGCAAAGCGCGACGCTCGGCCGTGCCGGCGATGACGAATTCGCCGTTATCATGACCGGCGACATCGATGCGGCAGCGGTGTTGCGGTCGGTGATCGACACGCTCGGCGCGATGGGTCTGTCGGCCGGCGCGCAGGCTGGCTTTGCCCAGGCGCTGCACGATGCGCCCGGCATCGAGGAACTCAACCGTCGCGCTCAGGTTGCGCTGCGCGCTGCCGAGTCAAGAGGCGCGCGCGCCGTGCGCGGTTTCGATCCTTCGATCGACGCGATCGCCAGCGACCAGAATTTCATCCGTCGCGAACTGCCGCGCGCCATCGCCGTTGGTGCGCTCGATCTACACTACCAACCGATCGTCGCCTCTGATGGCGCGCGCATCGTCGGCGTCGAAGCGCTGCTACGCTGGACCCATCCCGAGCGTGCCGCTATTGGGCCGGCAATGTTCGTTCCGGTCGCCGAGCAGATGGGATTGATGGACGAGCTCGGCGCTTTCGTATTGCGCCGCGCGCTGGTCGAGGCGAAGCGCTGGCCGGGGCTTTATGTGTCGGTCAACCTGTCGCCGGTGCAGGTCCGCGATCGCGCCATTGTCGATCTGGTGCGTTCGGTGCTGACCGAGACCGGCGTCGCGCCCTCGCGGCTGATGCTGGAAATCACCGAGGGCGTGCTGATCGACAATCCCGACGAGATGGTCAAGCGCATCCAGGATCTGCGGGCGCTCGGCGTGCGCATCGCGCTCGACGACTTCGGCTCCGGCTATTCCAATCTCGGCTACCTGCAGCGCTTCCCGTTCGACAAGCTCAAGATCGACAAGAGCTTCGTCGCGCCGCTCGGCAAGTCGCCGAACGCCAGCGTGATCCTGCAGGCCATCGTGGCGCTCGGCCGCGCCATGGGCCTCACCGTGCTGGTTGAAGGCGTCGAGACCGAGCAGCAGCGGGTGCTGCTGCGGCTGGCTGGCTGCGACGAGATGCAGGGCTATCTGTTTGCTCGCCCGGCGCCGGCCCGGGAGATCGAACGGTTGGTGGCCCAGCGCAAACCCCGCAACCGCGCCGTAGCTCCGCAAAAGCTCACAGCGTGATGCGCAGCTCATAGCCCCGCTCGTTAACATCTCTAAATGACGAATCAGCTAGGCCGCTGACCTACAGCAATAGGGGGGCGATCATGCGAGTACGGTTGAAAGCAGACGGCCGGATCGTCGAGATACTTCCCGACGGCAGCGAGCAGACCGTCGATCACAGCGACCCGGCGGCGTTTGCGAAGCAAGTCCGGGCGCGGTGCGGATTGACGCAGGCAGCGTTCGCGCAACGGATCGAAGTGCCGATCGAGACGGTGCGCAACTGGGAGCAGGGCAAGCGCGCCCCCCGCGGACCGGCGCGCGCGCTGCTTAAGGTGATCGCGCAGTCGCCCGATGCTGCGTTTGCGGCGCTGGGCGGGCGCCGCAAGGCCGGCTAGGCGGCGACGCGCTTTTCTTTCAGCGACGCCGGGCGCGCGATCCGCATCAGCAGGAACATCGCGAACAGCGTTGTTATATAGACGATCAACTGCATCTCGCTCGGCCGTTCGGTGTAGCCGATCAGGGTGTGCAGCAGCCGCCCGAAGATCGTGCCTTCCGACAGGATCGACGACGTATCCCAGACGGTGCGGTCGAGCGCGATCAGCACGTCGGCGGCATGGAGAAATTGAACCGCCTGTGCCGCCATGCCTGCGGCGAGCAGCGCGATCAGCCAGCTCGTCACTGAGAAGATGTGGCGACTTGGGATCGCCAGCAGCCCGAAATAGGTCAGCGCCGTGAAGGCCGCGCCGGCCGCGATTCCCAGCACGCCGCCGAGCAGCAGCGCCGAGCCAGAGGTGCCGGAAGCGAAAATACCGTAAAGGAACAGCACGACTTCCGAGCCTTCGCGCAGCACTGCGAGGCCGACCACGATGGCGAGCGCGGTTAGCGGCTTGGCGCCCTCGCTCACGTCGGTGCCGACCTGGCGCATCTCGGCGGCGATCTCGCGGCCGTGCCGCGCCATCCAGGCGTTATGCCACATCAGCATGACGACCGCGATGCCGAGTACGACGGCATTGAACATTTCCTGGCCGGAGCCCTGAAAGGCTTGCGAGATCGCACCGGCAAACGCCGCGACGACCGCGGCGCCGAGCACACCGGCCACTATGCCGATCGTCACCATGCGGCCGCGGCCTGGCACGCCGCGCGTCGCCGCCATGACGATGCCAACGATAAGGCCAGCTTCGATGACCTCACGGAAAACGATGATGAGCGCGCCGAGCATTGTCTATTCCACCACTACGAAGCCCTGAGCGGTCTTTTCGTTGAATTCGCCGAAAAAGTTGTAACGGCCTTTTTCGAGCGGTCCGATCCGCACCGTGGCTTTCGATTTGCCGGGGATGACTTTCTCGACCTTCATCGTCTTGCTCTCGAATTCTTCCGGGGTCGGGTCGTCATTGACCACGGTAACCGTCACGCGCTGGCCGGCGGGAATTTTCACTTCGGCCGGCGTGAATTTGTGGTCCTTGATGGTGATCGTGATGGTGTCGTCGGCGCGCGCCATTCCGGCGGGCACGAGCAGGAGCGCGGCGACAAAAGCGAACGACAGAAAATTGGGACGCATCACGCACCTTGAGTTTGATAATTTACGCTCTCACAAACACCCGAAGAAGCCATTGATGCAATAGGTTTTTTCACCCTCGAATTATTCCAATGTGAGAACAGCAGGCAACCGCTTGGCCCACCACGCTGGCTGATTTCATTCGCGCGCCGGCTTTTTCGTCGCAGCGTGGCGCCGAGTACCCCCGGTTGGCAGTGCGCGCTCGAGCGGGCATTCTGCCTCCTACGCCGATCCATCCCAAACATCGCAAAAGTCATTACGAGCCAGGAGTTCCGCATGCAATTTGTTGAAGCCAATGGCGCCCGCATTCCCGCGATCGGTCTCGGCACCATGACATTAAAGGATGACCCCGGTACCCAGGCCATCAAGACGGCGCTCGATCTCGGTTATCGTCATCTCGACACCGCGGCGGTCTATGATACCGAGAAGGAAAACGCGGCCGCGTTGGTGGCATCCGGGGTGAAGCGTAGCGACGTCTTCATCACCACCAAGATCCGGCAGGACGATGCGATGCCAGATGATTTCGCGCGGCGGCTCGACGAGAGCCTCGCCAACCTGAAAGTGCCGCAAGTCGACCTTTTGCTCATTCACTGGCCGAGCAAGACCGTGCCGTTCAAGTTGACGATCGGCGCGCTGTGCAAGGCCAAGAAGGACGGCAAGACCAAGCACATCGGACTTTCCAATTTCACCACCAAGATGCTCGATGAAGTCTGGGACCTCACCACCGAACCGTTCGTCTGCAACCAGATCGAAGTACATCCCTTCATCAACCAGGACAAACTGATCGCCGCCTGCAAGAAACGCGACATGGCGGTGGTGGCGTATTGCCCGATCGCGCGCGGCAAGGTGCCGGGCGCCGAGGCGCTCGACCGCATCGGCAAAGCGCACGGCAAGACTGCCTCGCAAGTATCGCTGCGCTATCTGGTGCAGCGCGGCCTCGTGGCGGTGCCGCGCAGCACGTCACGCGCCCATCTCAAGGAAAATATCGAAATCTTCGACTTCACCCTCAGCGATGCTGAAATGGCCGAACTCAAGAAGCTCAACGCGACCAATATGCGCGTCGTCAATCCGCCGCACGCGCCCGTGTGGGATACGGTCTAACGGCGGCCATGCAGTCGGTTAAGGCGAACGGCGCGGCGATACCGCTCGTCGGGCTCGGCACCTGGACCTTGCGCGGGAAAGATTGCGTCAAGCTGGTAGGCGAGGCCATTGCAGCCGGCTATCGCCACCTCGATACCGCGCAGATGTACGGCAACGAGCGCGAGGTTGGCGAAGCGGTGCGCGCCAGCGGCAAGCGCAACGAAGTTTTCGTCACCACCAAGATCCAGCCCGACAATCTGGCGCCGCGCGACGTCGAGCGTTCGGTGAAAGACAGCCTGTCGGCGCTCAAGCTCGACACCGTCGATCTTTTGCTGATCCACTGGCCCAATCCGAAAGTGCCGCTCGCGGATACGCTGGGTGCCATGGCGAAACTGAAAAAAGCCGGGGCGGCAAAAAATATTGGCGTGTCGAATTTCACCGTGGCGCTGATCGAGCAGGCGGTGAAGGCGACCTCTGAGCCGATCGTCACCAACCAGATCGAGTGCCATCCCTTTCTCGACCAATCGAAGGTGATCGCTGCCTGCCGCAAGCACAAGATCGCGGTAACTGCCTATAGTCCGATCGCGCGCGGGCGAGCCGACGCCGACGCCGTATTGGCGAAAATTGGCCAGGCGCACGGCAAGAGCGCCGCGCAAGTCTGTCTGCGCTGGCTGATGCAGCAGGACATCGTCGTTATCCCGCGCACCAGCAAGGTCGAGCGGCTCAAGGAAAACCTCGCCATTTTCGACTTCGACCTGTCAGGGGCGGAGATGAAGCAGATCGCCGGACTGGCGCGCGGCGGTCGCATCGTCGACTGGTCGTGGTCGCCGAAGTGGGATTAAGCGATCTCGCCTTCATCCTCCACTGCAGTTAGAATTTGTCCTCTATCAGTTTGAGGGTCATTCATGTCCGTCGTAATCGACGCGTTAAAAAACGTCACCACCGGCACCATCACCACGATGTTGTTGAAGAAAGGCATCCGCCGCTGCTGGATGGAGGGCGCGATGCCGTTCGGCTTTTCCGGCAAGCGCGTCGCCGGGCCGGCCTTCACGCTGCGCTTCGTGCCGGTGCGCGAGGACCTCGCGACGCCGGCAAGCTGGTCGAATCCGATCTCGACCCGCAGTGCCATCGAGGCGATGCCGCCCGATTGCATCGTGGTCGCCGACGCGATGGGCGTCACCACCGCCGGCATTTTCGGCGACATCCTCTGCATGCGCATGGTCAAGCGCGGGGTCACCGCGCTGGTTTCCGACGGCGTGATGCGCGACAAGCACGGCGTGATCGGCACCAACCTGCCGGTGTGGTGCGCCGGTGTCGCCGCGCCGGCCTCGGTCAATCAACTGACGTTTGTCGGTTGGAACGAGCCGATCGCGTGCGGCGGTTGCGCGATCTTTCCGGACGACGTGATTGTCGCCGACGACGACGGCGTGGTGGTGATCCCGCAAGCGCTGGTCGATTTCTGCGCGACCGAAGGCGCCGAGCACGAGTTGCTGGAAAGCTGGCTGGTGCAGGAAGTCGAGAAAGGCGAGAAGCTGCCCGGCCTTTATCCGCCCAATGACGAAAACAAGGCGCGTTACGAAGCCTGGAAAAAAACCCGGCGCTAAGGGCCGCAACATGGCAGCCTGACGCCCATGTTCTTCATTGCGTCCAAGACGGTGGGCTTCTTCGCGCTGCCTTCCAACGTGCTGATCACGCTCGGCTTGATCGGGGTGGTTCTGCTGCCGACGCGGTTCGCGCGGGGCGGACAGCGGCTGATGGTAACCTCGCTTTTGCTGCTGGCGCTCGCCGGGTTCTCGCCGCTCGGCAACATTCTGATGCTGCCGCTCGAACAGCGGTTTCCGACCTGGAACGACGCGGGTCCTCCGCCAACCGGCATCCTCGTGCTCGGCGGCGCGATCAATCCTGCGGTATCCGAGGCGCGTGGCTCGATCGCGCTCAACGATGCCGGTGAGCGTATGACCGCCGCCGTGCAACTGGCGCGGCGCTACCCGCAAGCCCGCCTGTTCTTTTCCGGCGGCGACGGCGGCCTGATTCCCGGTGTAGTGGTGGAGGCGCAATTCGCCGGGCCGCTGTGGGACAGTCTCGGCATCGCCGCCAATCGCGTGCAGGTGGAAGGGCGCTCGCGTAACACCGCAGAAAACGCCGCCATCAGCAAGGAGCGCATCCATCCGGCGCCAGGCGAGCGCTGGCTGCTGGTCACCTCGGCCAACCATATGCCGCGCGCGATCGGATGCTTTCGCAAAGTGGGATTTGCGGTCGAGGCCTATCCAGTCAACTGGCGTACCCGCGGCCCGCAGGACCTGACCGAACTGTTCGACCGCTTCTCCTCTGGGGTAACGCGCACCGACACGGCGGTTCATGAGTGGGTTGGGCTCGTGGCCTATTGGCTGAGCGGGCGGACATCCGCGTTGTGGCCCAGCCCTTAACGAGTCGAATCGGAAAGCAGCGCTCCATTTATAGCCGCGCGTCAAGAATGTGACGGCGGCGCGACTTCCCATAGGCTGCCAAGGTTGAGTTGCGTGGGTCCGCGTGCGCCGGCCGTTTTGCCGACACAGGGGACAGCAATCATGCAACTCAAGCTGCAATCGTTTTTTGCCGCGCGGCCGTTCAATCTTTCAGAACCGCGGCCCGCGAACGCTGAAATCAGCTGGCAGGAGCATCTCGTGACCGTCGCCGCCGTTTCACTCGGAGTTCTTGCCGTCGCATCAATCGCCGTGCTGATGGGCCTTCTCAACTAGACGCGCGTCAGGCTTTCGTCAGTTCGTTGCGCACGATCGCGGCACCGCGCGCGAGCGACTGCAATTTTCCGAACGCTACATCGCGTGGCATGTATTTCATGCCGCAGTCGGGCGCAGCGATCAGGTTTTCCGCCGCGACATAATCCAGCCCGCGCCGGATCCGCGCCGCGACCGTTTCCGGCATTTCGATCGTATTGTCACTGAGGTCGATGACGCCCAGCATGATTTTCTTGCCGGACAGTTCCTTCAGCACCCCGAAATCGATCTTCGGTTGCGCCAACTCGATGGAAATCTGTTGCGCGGTGGTGTCGGCGAGCTCCGCCAGGAACGCGTAGGCCAGCGGCTTGGTATCACCCGGCACCACCGCGGCATAGCCGAAGCACAGGTGGATTACGGTCGGCACCTTGATGCCTTGCAGCGCGCGGTTGATGGCTTTGACGGCGTAACGCTTCGCCTGTTCCGGATTGTTGCGCAGCCATGGCTCGTCGATCTGGATGACGTCGGCGCCGGCGGCCTCGAGGTCGCGCAATTCATCGTTGACCGCGACGGCGAAATCCATCGTCATCGCTTCGTCGTCGCGGTAATGGTCGTCCACCACCTGCTGGCTCATGGTGAAGGGGCCGGGCATGGTGATCTTGGCGGGAAGTTCGGTGTGGCGGCGCAGGAATTCCATGTCGCGGACTTCGACCGCCTTGGTGCGGCGGATTTTCCCGGCAACCCGCGGCACTTTCATGGTGCGGCCGCTGCGCGCTTTCACCTCGCCCGGCTTGTCGATGTCGATGCCTTCGAGCGCGGTGGCGAAGCGGTTGGAATAGCTCTCGCGGCGCATTTCGCCGTCGGTGATGATGTCGATGCCGGCGCGTTCCATGTCGCGAATGGCGACGATGGTAGCGTCATCCTGCGCCTGCTCGAGGTAAGGCTCGCTCACGCGCCACAACTCGGTCATGCGCACGCGCGGCACGACCTTGGACAGCATTTCGCGGTTCACCAGCCAGTCCGGCTGCGGATAGCTGCCGACTACGGTGGTCGGCAAAAGCTGTGGTGCTTTATTGATCATGACGAGCCTTGTTGTGCCATCCATGCTGCCTGTTGCCGCTTCGCAGGGCAACCGTTCGGATGCCAGCGGACTCGGCTTGAGGGGGCAGCGCCGCTCTGTCACAGTTGCGGGCGAGGAGAACACCATGCCGCAGAACATCACGACTGGTTACAAGGCTCTTGTCGACGCCGCCACCAAGGAAATCGAAACCCTGCCCATCGATCAGGCGATTGGGCTAGCCGGCCGCGACGACACTGTGCTGGTCGATATCCGTGACATCCGCGAACTGCAGCGCGACGGCAAGGTGCCGGGCGCGGTGCATGTGCCGCGCGGCATGCTGGAATTCTGGATCGACCCGAATTCGCCCTATCACAAGCCGGTCTTCAACCAGGACAAGAAATACGTGTTCTTCTGTGCCGGCGGGCTGCGTTCGGCTCTGGCGGCGCAAACGGCGAAGAACATGGGCCTGAAGCCGGTCGCCCATATCGAGGGCGGCTTCGGCGCCTGGAAAAAGGCCGGTGGCCCGGTCGAGCCGCCGACGGAGCCGAAAAAGGCCTGAGCCATATTCGCGGCGATGATGGCCGCCATCAGCACAATCTATTGGTAACGGTTGCGCCCTCAGCGATGATGGAGGCCAGCGCAGGGGGTTTCGATGGGTCTCACTCTCGTCATCGGCAACAAGAATTATTCATCGTGGTCGTTCCGGCCATGGATAGCAATGAAGGTCGCCGGGATAGCGTTTGAAGAGGTGTTAGTCCCGCTTAACGCCGAAGACTTCAAGGCGCGGCTACTGAAATTGTCCGGATCCGGCAGGGTGCCGACGCTGATCGAGGGCGATATAAAAGTCTGGGAGTCGCTGGCGATCCTGGAATATCTGGCCGACAAATTTCCCGACAAAAAACTGTGGCCGTCCGATCCTGCCGTGCGCGCGCATGCCCGCTCCATCGCGGCGGAAATGCACGCCGATTTTGTCGCGCTGCGACGCGCTTGTCCGATGAACATGTGGCGGCCGGTCAAGGCGAGGCCGCTGGAGCCCGAGGCGGCGGCCGGCGCGGCCCGGATCGATGCGATGTGGAGCGATTGCCGCGCACGATTTGGCAAAAGCGCTGGACCGTTTCTGTTCGGCGGCTTCGGCGCGGCCGATGCGATGTATGCCCCGATGGTGTCGCGCTTTCACACGTATGCGGTCAAGGTTGGGGCAGCGTCGCGGGCCTATATAGAGGCAGTGATGGCGTTGCCGGCCTATCAGGAGTGGACCGCGGCGGGGGTTAAAGAACCCTGGGTATTGCCACACGATGAAGTCGACTGGCCGACGGTTCTTAAAGCGTAAAGCGCGCGCGTTCGCGAAATGGAAAAGCCCGGCACCAAGCCGGGCTTTTCTTACGCACGTCGCCTTGATGGCTATTCGGTAGCTTCCTTCACCGCGTCTTTGATTCCGCCAACGGTGTTTTGAATCTTGCCAGCAGTCTTTTGCGCGGTGCCTTCGGTCTCAAGCTTGGTGTCGCCGGTGATCTTGCCTGCGACTTCCTTGGTTTTGCCTTTGGCCTGCTCTAACGACCCCTCGATGCGATCTTTGTTCATGGTTCCTCGCGGGTTGGATTGGTCGCAATGATAACGCGCGAATTCAGAGCTTGTTCCGCACTGCGGCATCACGCGTGCGGCGCAATGCCACTATTTCGCCATTCGGGCGTTAACCTGAGGAGGGTTCCCCTAATTGAACGTCGAACAACGCATGATTTTGCGAGAGCGCCAAAATATCTGCCGGAAGGAACATGCCGGCCGCGCTGCCGTGCTGATCGATGCCGCCGCCTATTTCGGCGCGGTGCGCTCGGCATTGCTGAATGCGCGGCGGCGCGTGTTCATCCTAGGGTGGGACATTCACAGCCGCGCGCCGCTAGTCGGCGAAAGCGGCAAGGCCGACGACGGTTATCCCGAAGCGCTCGGCGATTTCCTCGGTGCGCTGGTGCGCAAGCGGCCGCAACTCGAGATCTATGTCCTGCTGTGGGATTTCGCGGTGCTGTACGCCGCGGAGCGTGAGCTGTTTCCGACTTACGCGTTGCGCTGGAATACACCACGGCGAGTCCGGTTCTGTCTCGATAACGCGGTGCCGATCGGATCGTCGCAGCATCAGAAGCTGATCGTGGTCGACGATGCCGTGGCGTTCTCCGGCGGCCTCGATGTCACCATCCGCCGCTGGGACACCAGCGCGCACGAGGTGGACAATCCACTGCGGCGCGACCCGGGCGGAAAATCCTACAAACCGTTCCACGACGTCCAGGCCATCGTCGACGGCGAGGCCGCGTACGCGCTGGCCCACCTCGCCAGGTCGCGCTGGGAGTGCGCGGCCGGCGATAAAATCCGGCTTGGCCGGATCGGCAACGATCCCTGGCCGCAGGAGGTGGTCCCCGACTTTACCGATGTTGAGGTCGGCATTGCCCGCACCCAGCCCGAATACGACGGGCAGAAAGAGGTGAGGGAGGTCCAGGCGTTGTTCCTCGACTCGATCGCGCAGGCCGAGCACGCGATCTATATCGAAAACCAATTCTTGAGCAACTTGCTGGTGGCCGAGGCGCTGGCCAGGCGGCTGCGCGAGCGGCCGAAGCTGGAAGTCCTGATACTCGCGCCATCCACCCATAAATCCTGGCTAGAAGCCCGCAGCATGCGCAATGGACGGATCCGCTTCATGCGGCAGCTTGCGGACAAAGATATCGCGAGCCGCGTCCGGCTGCTTTATCCGCAGGTCAGCGCCGGCGGACATTCCGCCGACGTCATGGTGCATTCCAAGGTGATGATCGTCGACGACAAATTGCTGCGGATCGGCTCGGCCAATCTCAACAACCGCTCGATGGGCACCGACACCGAATGCGATCTGATGTTGTTGGCGAAGACCAAGGGGGAGCGTGACAAAATCCTGGAGATTCGCCACCGCCTGCTCGGCGACCACTGCGGCTGTTCGGCAGAACAGGTGGCGGAAGCGGTAGCGAAGCAAGGGTCGCTGCTGAAGGTCGCCGACACCCTGACCTGTAATGGCCATCGGCTTTGCCTGATCGAGGACGGCGAGCCGGATGCCAATGAACTGGCGCATTATATCGAAGGTGTGGCCGATCCCGAACGTCCGATCGGCGCCGAGGATTTCGTGAGCTCCATGTTGGGTGGCGTCGTGCCGCGCCGTCATGTGCCGACCGTCATGAAGGTTTTGGCTGCGGGCCTCGTCATCCTCGCCGCCGCGCTGATCTGGGAGTATTCGCCGCTTGCGACGGTGGTCAATCCGGGAGTGATCGCCGCGGGGCTCAATGAATTTGCGCGGGGCCCGTGGGGACCTTTCATTGTGGTGTTCTGTTTTGTCGCCGGTGGACTGGTGATTTTCCCGGTCACGGTGCTGATTGCGGCCACCGCCGCGACGTTCGGCCCGTGGCTCGGATTTACTTATGCGACCACGGGCACCATCCTGAGCGCGCTGGTGACCTATGCGCTCGGCGCGCTGCTCGGCAAGAAGACGCTGCGCGATCTGCTCGGCCCCAAGCTCAACCGCATCCGCCGCAAGATCGCGCGGCGCGGCGTCATCGCGGTTGCGGCGATCCGTCTGGTGCCGCTGGCGCCGTTCACCGTGGTCAATCTGGTGGCGGGCGCCAGCGCCATTGCGCTGTCGCAATATATGATCGGCACGCTGATCGGCATGGTGCCTGGGATTTTCGTGATGTCGGTGCTGGGTCACCAGCTGTCGCAAATGGTGCTGCACCCGACGCCGGGCTCGCTCGCGTTGCTGGCAGGAGCGGTCGTGGCCTGGATCGCGGTGTCGATCGGCTTGCAGGCGCTGGTCTCGAAATATGCGGACGCCAAATCTTGAACCAGCAGTCCGCCCATTTTGCCGCCGACGCGGTCGCGGCGCCGCCGCGGACCGTGCGTGTATTCACCTGGAATATTCACGGCGCGTTCGGGCGCAACCCGCGATTCGATCTCGCGCGGGTGGTCGAACTGGTGCAGCGCTGGAAGCCCGATGTGATCGCGTTGCAGGAAGTCGATTTCCGCCGCAAGCTGCCGGAGGGGGGCGACGCCTTCGAACGCCTGCAGGCGGCGCTCGGCAAGCACGGCGTCAGCGCGCGCTCGCTGATCACGGCGGACGGCCATTACGGGCAGATGCTGATCAGTTGCTGCCCGCTGCGGTCGAGCGAAATCCGGGACATCTCGGCGCCAGAGCGCGAGCCGCGGCGCGCCATCCGCGCCGACGTCGAGACGCCGGCAGGCTGCCTCCGCGTTGTCGCCACGCATCTCGGGCTGAGCGTCGGCGAGCGGCGCGGCCAGGCGCAACAGTTGCTGGCGCTCACCGGCGAGCCGTCAATGACGACGGTGGTGCTCGGCGACTTCAACGATTGGTTCTGGGCCGGCTCGGTGCATGCGGTGTTGGCGCGCGAATTGCCGGGCCGCACCCGGTTCCGCACGTTTCCGGCGATACTGCCGCTGTTGCGGCTCGACCGGGTTTTTTGCCGGCCGGCCAATGCGCTGGTCGCCAGTTATTGCGACCGCAGCGCGCGTACGATCTCCGACCATCTGCCGGTGATCGCCGATATTCTGCCGTGACCCCCAGCTACCAAGGCCGCTCGACCGAATTGGTGACGTGCTCGCGGTCCGGCGAGGTGAAGCACAGCCCGACGCAGAGATAAGACAATTCCGGATGCGGATTATGCCCGCGGTGGAATTTGGCGATCGGCTCTGAATAGCATTCGCCGGCCTTTGCCGTGACCAGCACGCCTTCTTGGAAATGCGCCTCGAACTGACCCTGTAACGCGACGAAGAATGCGGCGCCGTTGTGGCAATGCCAGTTGGTGAAGCCGCCCGGTACGATCTCCGCGTTATAGATCTGCACCTTGACGTTCGGGTCGCGCGGCAGCGAAGCGTACATAGCCTCGAACAGAAGGTTGCGGTGGAAGCCGTGGCCGGGTGGCACGAAGCCGTCGAGTTGCAGCTTCAGGTCTTTGTATTTTTCGAGCGACAACACAGCGATCCTTACAGGTGCTTATTTGGCGGCGGTGACCACGATCTCGACCAGATGCGGCGGTTCGAGATCGACGCCGAGACAGGCGCGCATCGGCGGATGGGCGCGGTCGACCCATTGGTCCCACGCCCGGTTCATTTCCGCTTTGCGGGTTATGTCGGCGATATAGACGATCGCCGACAGTATCCGGCTTTTGTCAGTGCCCGACATCGCCAGGCTTTCGTCGATGCGTCTGAGGGCGTTTTGTGTCTGCTCATAAATGCCAGGAGGCGCCGGGTCCGGCGTCACCGCGACGGTGAACACGAGATCATCGTGCACAACGGCGCGGCTGCGAGTCGGCGTCAGGCCGGGAAAACGCTGGATCATGCTGGGCTCCGGGTTTCCCCGAAGCCTTTCGCCCGCAAGCCGCTACGTCAAGAGCGCGCGATTATTTCGCCGGCTGATGCAGAACGGCTGGCGGGTCGGATTGATCGATCGGCTTGCTGGTTTCGCCGGGCTTTAACGGCGCGGTCAGTTCATCCGACTTGGTCGCCGCATCGCCGGTGGTTTCGGCCGCGCCGGGTTTCGGCTCGGCCCGCGCCTTGAGCTTGGCGTCATCGCCCGGAAGTTTGTCCGGCGGCGCGTTCTGAATGGCCGGCGGCGCGGGCGCCGCGGCTTTGCTGTCATTGGCGGGCGGCGCGGTCTGCGCCAGTGCGAAAGCCGTGCTTGCCAGCAGCGCGGCGGCGGTCAACAGGGCTTTATGGGTCATGGCGATTTCCTCGGTTCACGGAGGAAACGCCGTGGGTAGGGAACCCGTTCCCATACTGGTTATGCCGCGCCATAGTGGCAGCGTAGGAATCGGGGAGGGCGGCTTGGCGCAAATCGGCACTCAAATCGACCGTGATTTGCCCGAATTCGCCGCCAATGCGCAGACGATGCGCGCTTTGGTCGCGGAGCTGCAGGCACGGCGCGCCGAGGCGGCGCAGGGCGGCTCGGCCAAATCGCGGGAACGTCACGTCTCGCGCGGAAAGCTTCTTCCACGCGAAAGAGTGATGAATCTGATCGATCCCGGTTCGCCGTTTCTCGAATTGTCGCCGCTCGCCGCCAGCGGCATGTATGACGACGCCATCCACGGCGCCGGGCTGATCACCGGCATCGGCCGCGTCGAGGGCCGTGAATGCATGGTGGTGTGCAACGACGCCACCATCAAAGGCGGCACCTATTATCCGATGACGGTGAAGAAGCACCTGCGCGCGCAGGAGATCGCGCGCGAGAACCGGCTGCCGTGCATTTATCTGGTCGACTCCGGTGGCGCCAATCTACCGCAATGGCCGGAGGTGTTTCCCGACCGCGAGCATTTCGGCCGCATCTTCTACAATCAGGCGACGCTGTCGGCGCTTGGCATTGCGCAGATCGCGGTGGTGATGGGGTCTTGCACCGCGGGCGGCGCTTACGTGCCGGCGATGTCGGATGAAGCCATCATCGTCAAGAACCAGGGCACGATCTTTCTCGGCGGGCCGCCTTTGGTGAAGGCGGCGACCGGCGAGGTGGTCAGCGCCGAAGACCTCGGCGGCGCCGACGTGCACACCCGCAAGTCCGGCGTGGCCGATCATCTGGCGCAGGACGATCATCACGCGCTGCAAATCGCGCGCCGCATCGTCGCCAATCTCAACACGAAGAAAGTGCCGAACATCCCGATCACTGCGCCGCGCGAGCCGGCGCTGGATGCCACCGAGCTCGAAGCCATCGTGCCGGTCGACCTCAAGAAGCAATACGACATCCGCGAAGTGATCGCGCGCCTCGTCGACGCTTCCGAGTTCGACGAGTTCAAGGCGCTGTATGGCCCGACATTGGTCACGGGCTTCGCCCGTATCTTCGGCATGCCGGTCGGCATCCTCGGCAATAACGGCATTCTGTACTCGGAGAGCGCGCTCAAGGGCGCGCATTTCATCGAGCTGTGCTGCCAGCGCCGCATCCCGTTGCTGTTTTTGCAGAACATCGTCGGCTTCATGGTGGGCCGCGACTACGAGGCCGGCGGCATTGCCAAGAACGGCGCCAAGCTGGTCACCGCGGTGTCCTGCGCGCAGGTACCGAAGCTGACGTTGGTGGTGGGTGGCTCCTACGGCGCCGGCAATTACGGCATGTGCGGCCGCGCCTTCGGCCCGCGGTTTTTGTTCACTTGGCCGAACGCGCGGGTGGCGCTGATGGGCTCCGATCAGGCGGCCTCGGTGCTGGCGACGGTCAGGCGCGACAACATGGACGCGCAGGGCCAGGCGTGGAGTGCGCAGGAAGAGGAAGCCTTCAAAGCGCCGATCCGCGAGCAATTCGAGACCGAGGGCAATCCCTATTACGCCACCGCGCGGCTGTGGGACGACGGCATCATCGCGCCGTCGGAAACCCGGCGCGTGCTGGCGCTGGCGTTCTCCGCCGCGCTCAACGCGCCGGTCGAGGAGACCAAGTTCGGCGTGTTCAGGATGTAGTGAGCGTGACTTTCAAATCCGCCCTTATCGTCGGCGCTGGCGCCGGACTGTCGGGGTCGCTGGCGCGGCTGTTCGCCAAGGAAGGCATCAAGGTCGCCTTGGCGGCGCGCTCGACCGAAAAGCTCGCCGAGCTTGAGGCGGTCGGCGCCAAGCCGTTCCATTGCGACGCCGCCAAGCGTGAGGACGTCGAGAAACTGTTCAAAGACCTCGACGCCGCCAAACTGACGCCGGACGTCGTCATCTACAATCCGAGCTATCGCGTGCGCGGACCGCTGGTCGATCTCGATCCGGCCGAGGTCGAGAAATCGATCGCCATCACCGCGTTTGGCGCGTTCCTGGTGGCGCAGCAGGCGGTGCGCCGCATGCTGCCGAAAGGCGAGGGCGTCATCGTCTTTACAGGCGCCTCGGCCGGCGTGAAGGGTTATCCGCAGTCCGCGCCGTTCGCGATGGGTAAGTTTGCGCTGCGCGGGTTGGCGCAGAGCATGGCGCGCGAGCTGTTCCCGCAGGGCATTCATATCGCTCATGTGGTAATCGACGGCGGCATCAAGAGCGCGCGCCGCCCGGATGACCCGTCAAAGCCCGACGCGTTGCTCGATCCCGATGCCATCGCGCAGAGTTACTGGCACCTGATCCAGCAGCCGCGCAGCGCCTGGAGCTGGGAAATCGAAGTGCGGCCCTGGGTCGAGAAGTTTTAAGCCGCGTCAGTGCGGCCACATAGATAACACGACGTCCCAGTTCACGAACGGCTTGTCGGGACCGAATTTCGCCATGCCGGTGTCGTGCACATAGGCGCTGCCGAGCATCAGCGCCGCGCCGACGATCACGCCGAACAGAAAATTCATAGGTCGCTCCCTCGTTCTCGACGGAGGCTATAGCATGGCCAACGAAGCCCCGATTAGACTTATTCCAATCTTTTCACCGTCTCTTGCATCGCCCGTTCTGTGGTGACACTCCTAAGCCGCGACGTTCAGCATCGCTCCGAGGCCCGCCATGCGCATTCGTCTTATCGCCGCCGCTTTTGCTTCGGCCGCGCTCTGCAGCAGCCTGGTGCTGGCGCAGGACGCCAAAAAACTGGAAGTCGACAATGAAAAGCCGCCAGCTGGGAAAAACTACATTCCCGGCATCGAGCAGTTCATGAACGTGATCCAGAGCGAGCACATCAAGCTGTGGTTCGCCGCGCGCGCCAACAACTGGGAGTTGGCCGCCTACCAGCTTGGTGAGATCAAGGAGATCATGGGTGACATCCAGGATCTCTATCCGAAATTCAAGGACCTACCGTTCGCCGACATGCTGGACGCGGTGATCACCGGGCCCATCGTCGAGCTGGAAAAAGCAGTCGACGCCAAAGACGGCAAAAAATTCGCCGCCGGCTACGATAATCTCGTCACCGCCTGCAATTCCTGCCATCAAGCGACAAGCAACGGCTTTGTCGTCATTCAGCGTCCCGCGTCCAACCCATTCGCCAATCAGAAATTCGAGCCGCGCAAGAATTAAGCCAAGAATTAAGCCAAGATAGCCAAGGAAGCGTCGTGCATCGCGCAGGCCGTGTTAAACCGCGGGCATGGGCGATGCCGATATCAATGAGCTGGCGCCGAACGGGACACTACGTGGCGGCGTCGTCGCTGCGCCAATGGCCTCGGCGTTTTTCGTCACCAACGAGGCCGGCGAGCCGAAGGGTGTCACCGTCGACCTGATGCGGGCGCTGGCCGAAGAACTGAACTGCTCGCTCGATCTCGTGGTGTTCCCCAATTCCGGCGAGGTCACCGAGGCGGTGGCGGTCGGGATCTGCGACGTTGCCTTCATGCCGCGCGATGCCGAGCGGGCCCAGAAGGTCGATTTCGGACCGGCCTATCTGTTCATCGAAAGCACGTTTCTGGTGCCGGCCGGCTCGAAATTGCGCCATCTGTCGGAGGCCAATTTCCCGGGCGCTCGCGCGATCGCGATTGCGGGCACCACCACCGGCCGGAGCGCGCGCAAATTCCTCACCCAGGGCAGCGTCGAAGACGTGCGCGGCGTCGAGGAGATGGTGGGAAAGGCCAAAATCGGCGCGGCGAGCGGCGGCGGCGATCTATTCGCGCTGTCGCGCGATGCCTTCGCGACCCTGCTGCCGCAATTGCCCGGCGCGCGCGTGCTGGAAGGCAATTTTCAGCAGGTCGGCGTCGCCATCGCGGTGCCGAAAGGACGCCCGCGCGCGCTGACGCGGGTCAGCGAGTTTCTGGAGCGGGCGAAACGCTCCGGCGCGGTGCGCCGCGCGCTCGATGCCGCCGGCTACGGCGATCTCACAGTCGCGCCGCCGAATTGATCAGCGCGCCGTCGCCGCTAAGCTCCGCACGCCGGACAGCGCCACATAAAGCAGCGCGGCGCCGGCCAGCACCCAGCACACCGTCGGCGCCCATTGCGCGGCGGCGCGGAAGCCGGGGTCGGCGATCAGGCCGGACGCCACCACCGCCATGCGCGCGAACGTGGCCAGCGCCAGTGCCGAGAACAGCAGGCCCGCCATCGCGCCTTCCTTGCCGTTCTCGCCGATCGAAAAGGCGAGAGCGAAGGCGCTCATCAGGATGCAGCCCCATGCCGCGCCGGCGGCGAATTGCGCGACCACCAGCATGCCAAGGCTCGATGCCGCGGCGGTGACGACAATCGCCAGGGCACCGAGCAGCGCCGCGCCGCCCATCATCGTGTAGGCGCCGAGCAGTCGGGTGTAGCGGCTGGCCGGCAGCATCGCCAGGTTGAAGCCGATCCAGAACACCGGCATCAGGTATTCGAGATCGGCAGGCTTGGCGAAGCGCAGGAACATCGGCGCGCTGTTGATCGCGAAGTGAAGCTGATAGCCGAGCGCGAGGACGATTAAGGCGAGCGCGAACACGATGGCGCGGGTGCCGAGCGAACCGCGCGCCGGTTCGGCTGCAGGCGGCGGCGCGGCGGGTTGCCTCGCCAGCAGGTGTTCGACATGAGCGAGCCCGAAGGTGGTCAGGACCAAGGCCACGCTCGCCAGCGCGAACGGCCAGCGCGGATCATGATTGCGCAGCGCGACGGCGAGATAGGGCGCCAGCGCGCCAGCGATGCCGTAGCCGAGCATGGCCAGGCCGGAAAGGTAGGGGATAGCGGGCTTGGCGGCGTATTTGCCGAGCAGCATCAGCGGCGGAGCCCGTAGCGCCGAGGAGGTCACCGCCCAGATCACCGTGAGGGCGATGAACACCGGCGCGCCCGCCGAGGCGATGAACGGCAGCGCGACAAAGGCGGCGCAGGACAGCAGCGTGATGGCGCCGGCCCAGATGCCAAGCCGGCCGAGCACTTTGGAGACTTTGTCGGCGACGATTCCGGTAGCGAAATCCGCCCCCGTGAAGATAGCCTGATCAATCATCAGCAGGACAATGACGGCGCCGCGCGGAATGCTGGCCGTGGCGGCCAGCGCCGGCAGATAGATCGCATAGACCGTCCAGCACAGCGTGAAGATGAGCTGCAGCAAGGCCAGATAGAGGCCGGCGCGGTGCGGGACGGCGGTCACAGCGGCCTAGAGGGTCACGACGACGTTGCCGATGGCGCCGACTTCGACCGCCTCGTGAGCGGCAGCGATCTCGGCGAGCGGGAAGCTCTTGCCAACGTTGTTCTTCAGCGTGCCCGTGGCCAGGGCGCGATTGATGGCCGTGACAGTGCGTTGGTGCTCTGCCTTGTCGAGTTCATAGACCAGCAGGAACTGCATCCGGATCGAGTTCACCAGCATGAAAAATGCCGGCAGTACCGCCTCCGGCCCGGTGCCATAGACGATGACGCTGCCCTTGGGCCGCAGCACGGCCGGAATCAGCCGGGCGTTGGCGGTGAGGTCGAGCTCGATCATCGCGTCGACCCCGCGCTTGCCGGTGATCTCCATCACCCGTTCGCCGATATTCTCGGTCTTGTAGTTGATCGTGTGGTCGGCGCCGAACGATTGCGACAGGGCCGCTTTTTCCGCCGAGGATACCGTTGTAACGACCCGGCAACCGGCGTGCTTGCAGACTTGGGTGCAATATAGCGCCACCGCGCCCGCGCCGCCGGCGATCAAAACGGTCGAGCCTTTCTCGAGAGCGGCCAGCTCAACTGCACGAAACGCCGTCATCGCCGGAATGCCGAGACAGGCGCCTTCCGCGAAACTGATCTTGTCTGGCAGCACAACAGCTTGTTCGGCCGGAAGAACGATGTATTCCGCGGCTGTTCCCGATGCGCGCTTCCATTGCCCGTTCCAGATCCAGACCCGCTCGCCAATTCTGGATTTCGCGACGCCATCGCCGGGCTGGTCGATCACGCCGGCGCCGTCGCTATGAGGAATAACGCGCGGAAATGCCATCTTCCGAGTCAGCCCCAATCTGGTTTTCACATCCGACGGATTGACGCCTGAGGTCGCCAGCTTGACCCGCACTTCGCCGGGTCCGGCTGATGGCGTGTCTACCTCGCCGACGCGCAACACGTCGCGCGCAGTTCCGTTGCTTTCGTAATAGGCGGCGCGCATGGGTTCCCTCTCACTGGTCATAATTTACGATAGCAATTTCGCAGCGATGGAACATTTGAGTTCGCTTGACGTTTTCGGCCGGAGGGGTAACCCAGGAGCGAAACGATGCGGAACATGCTTATTTCAGTTTCTTTTGTCGCGTTAGCCCTCGCTGCGGCCCCCCAGATCGCCTCGGCGCAGGATGCGACCGCCGGTGCAGCGTCCGGCGCGGTGGTAGGCGGCGTGACGGGTGCGGTGGTTGGCGGCCCAGTGGGCGCTGCGGTGGGCGCGGGCGTTGGCGGCACGGTCGGTGCGTCAGCCGGCGATACCAACAGGGCGCCTCCGGGTAGCAACACGGTCGTTGTGGAGCCATCGGCTTCCGAGCGTAACTGTGTCACAGATAGCTATGGCAACCGCACCTGCACCACGGTTCGTCACTAAGTTCTGCGGTTTGACTAAGAAAACCCGTTCCGGCCCGCCCGGAACGGGTTTTTACTTAATTGCGATTAGCCGACGTGCTGACTCCATTCGACCCGTACCCGTTCGCTGAGGCGATCCCACTGCACCTTAGCGCGATCACTCAACATGTTCCATTGTTGCCCCGCCATGTCCCAATTCACCAATGACATAGGCGGTGTTGCGCCGTTGGAAGCGGCAGCGAGCGCTTTATGCGAGTCGTAGAGATAGGCGCCGCCAATAGTGATGGCGACACCGAGTATGATTCCAAGCAACGTGCGCATGGGGAAACCTCCTTTTCTCGTCAAAAACGCGAAAAGGCGTCGGTCTGTTCCGGCGCAAATACGCGCGAAATTTTGTTATAAGGCCTTGATTTAACGGAGATTTTTTCAACAAAATATTCGCCGGATCGGCAAAAAGCTGATATATTGTTGTCATGTCCAAGAGTTCCGTAAAAGCTTCCAAGCGTTCCGCCAAGCCCGCGCGCCGCCCCGGCAAAAAATCCGCCAAAGTCGCTCGCGCCGCCGCCAAGAAGCCGGCACGCACGGCGCGTCGCGCTACCGCCACCTCCTCCCGGGCGTTGCGCAACCGGCCTGCGCAAAAGTCCACAGCGCCGATGATCCGGACGTCGAGCCCGCCGATGCAGCCGGTGGCGACGCTCGAAATTCCGCTCAAGGCGCACAAATACACTCTCGGTGAGACGGTCTATTACAACTCGCCGAGCTTCGGCCGCGCGGCTGCGGTCGGTAGCTATACGGTGGTGAAGTTGTTGCCGACCGACGGCGATGACTACCAGTATCGCATCAAGAATGCCGCCGAAGCTTTCGAGCGCGTGGCTAAGGAAAGTCAGCTCGATCGAGCTTGAAGACCGGCGATTCGCCTTCCCATTCGCCCCGACATCCGGCTAGTTGCGTGGCGAATCCGGCGCGGGCGCGCCGCCTATGAGGGAAATGCCATGCCGATCTATATCACCCAAGGCCGTTATACCCGCGAAGCCATCAAAGGCATGATCGTCAAGCCGGAAGACCGCGCTGACGCGGTGTCGCGCGCCATGACGCGGGCCGGCGGCCGCATGCTGGGCTACTACGTAACGTTCGGGGAATACGACTTCCTCACGATCTGCGAGGCCCCCGGCGATATCCAAATGATGGCTACGTTGCTTGCCGCCGCCAGCGGGGGCGGGGTCACCGACCTGCGCACGACGGTTGCGATGACGTCGACCGACGCGACAGGTGCGTTTGCCGCCGCATCCGACCTGGCGCCCGGCTTCAAGTCTGCCGGCGGCGTGTAACGATGTCGATTGTCGCGCGGATTTTGGCCGGCACCGTTGTGTTGTTAGGCGGCCTTTTGAATACGACGGCCATTATCGCCGCGGATTACCCGAGCCGGCCGGTTAAATTCATCGTGCCGTTCGGCGCCGGAGGGCCTGCCGACGTGTTCGCGCGAGTCCTGGCGCAACACATGCAAGATTCGCTCAAACAGTCTTTCGTGGTCGAAGATCGTCCCGGCGCCGGTTCGGTGATCGGAACCAACGAGGTCGCGAAGTCCACGCCAGATGGATACACGCTGCTGGTGATGTCGAACACCCAGACCACCAATGAATCGCTCATTCCGAACAAGCCGTATGAACTGATGCGCGATTTCGTGCCGGTGGCGCCGATCAACTATTCCGACCTGCTGATGGTCGTGCATCCCTCGGTGCCGGCCAAGGACGTCAAGGAATTTATCGCGCTCGCCAAGTCAAAGCCGGGCCAGCTCAACTACGCCTCATCCGGCCCCGGCACGCCCTATCACATGGCCGGCGAGCTGTTTAAGGCGATGAGCGACACCAATATCGTTCACGTTCCGCACAAGGCTTCCGGCGATGCCCGCTCGAGCGTGATCGGCGGCCATGTCCAGATGATGTTCGACGCGATTACGACGATGGCGCCGCTGGCCCAGGCTGGGCAGGTGCGGGCGCTGGCGACCACGGGGCTCAAACGCTCGTCCCTCATGCCGGATGTGCCGACCGTCGCCGAAGCCGGGGTGCCGGGCTACGAGGCCACTATCTGGCTCGGCATTATGGCGCCGAAGGGAACCCCGCCGGACGTCATCAAAACCCTCAACACCGCGATCAATAACGTGATCGAGCGGCCGGAAGTGCGTGAGGCCTGGGCCAAGCAGGGCGCCATTCCGATGCATATGACCGCTGCCGAGTTCGATGCTTACCTGCGAAAGGACATCGATAAATGGGCGGAAGTGGTAAAAGTATCCGGCGCCAAAGTTCAGTGACCGGCGCCACGGTGGAACAGCGATGTTTGGGTTCAACCCGCCTCTGCTAAGTCCGTCCGGTTCGGCGATGCTTGCTGTGCCGGTCTGGCAAGTGGGCGGCGTCGCCGCGGTCATCGCTATTTTGTGCGCCATCCTCCTGTTTCGCAGCCGGTTCGGCCGCCTCACCATCGCCGTGGCAACAGCCGGCTTCGTGGTCACGGCCATCGGCACCACCGTGTTGTTTCTGGAACGCGCCTCGGTCAATGAGAAGTTAGCCGAGCGCCAGAACCTCATGACCCGCGTCACAAATCTGGCCGCGCAGTCTCTGACGCCCGGCTCGCCGCTCGCCTGTCTCGCGGGCGATATCGGGGAAACGGTTGAAACCGCGTGCGAACGGGTCGTGTTTGCGCGTCCCGAAGCGGTCGCCAGCGCCGTCGCCTATACCGGCGCGCGGCTTTCGCTAATCGCTGATGGGCTTGAATACGCCAAACACGCCGATCCGGCGTTTGCCGATGCTCTAGTTGGCGTTCGCCGCGCTATCGAACTCGACCGTTACGGCATGGCCGCGCAGGTACTGGCGACCCGCGATGGCTGTACCCCCGAGCAATGCCCGTTTTTCGCGCTGGCCCGCGACTCCAGCGCCCTGAAGGCCAACCTGACGGCACATGCTTTCGATACTTATGTGGCGCGTTACGCGGCGGGCTGGAACGCCGAAGAAAAGCCCCCCTTCGCCGAGAAGCCCGTGAAGCCGCCGGTGCCGCCGCAAGCCAGCATCCCAGAGCCGGCGCCCCACGTCGTCGACAATAAATATAAATTTCCCTCCGCCGCGTCGATCCCGCCGGTCAGCATCATGACTGCCGAGCCGCCTCTGCCGCCCGACGCCAAAGCCGACAATAAGTCCGACGGCAAGGCCCGGGCCGAACCCGACGACGGGGACGCCGAAAAGGCGGCGACTAGATTGCCGGTGCCGCCGAAACGCCCGCAGAACCAGGCGGCCGCGCCGCCGGCGCGCTAGCGCGGCGCACGCGCCGTGTTCAAATCCGTCTTGATCGCTAATCGCGGTGAGATCGCCTGCCGCATTGCGAGCACGGCGAGGCGTCTGGGTTTGCGCACCATCGCGGTTTATTCGCAAATCGACGCGCGTGCTTTGCATGTGCGGCTGTGTGACGAGGCGCATGCGATCGGGCCGGCGCCAGCCGCCGAAAGTTATCTGTCGATCAAAAAGATCATATCGGTTGCGCGCGCCTCGCGCGCCGAATGCATTCACCCCGGTTATGGCTTTTTGTCGGAGAACGCCGAATTCGCCCAAGCCTGCGCCGACGCCAAGATCGTGTTCGTCGGCCCGTCGCCCGATGCGATCCGGGCGATGGGGCTGAAGGACCGCGCCAAGGCGCTGATGGAGAAAGCCGGCGTGCCGGTGGTGCCGGGCTATCACGGCGAACGCCAGGACCCGAAATTCCTCAAGGAGAAGGCCTACGAGATCGGCTATCCGGTCTTGATCAAGGCAGTGGCGGGCGGCGGCGGCAAGGGAATGCGGCGGGTCGAAAAGCATGCCGAGTTCGAGGCCGCGCTCGCGGCTGCGATGCGGGAGGCGGCTTCATCGTTTGGCGATGAACGGGTGCTGGTGGAAAAATACGTCGCCGCGCCACGCCACATCGAGATGCAGGTATTTGGCGACAACTACGGCAACGTCATCCATCTCAACGAGCGGGATTGCTCGTTGCAACGCCGCCATCAGAAAGTGATCGAGGAATCGCCGGCTCCCGGTATGACCACGGAGTTGCGTGCCAGGATGGGCGCCGCCGCGGTTGCTGCTGCTAAGGCTGTCAATTATTCCGGCGCGGGCACGATCGAATTCATCGCCGATGGCGCGAAGGGGCTTCGCGAGGACGGCTTCTGGTTCATGGAAATGAACACGCGGCTTCAGGTCGAACACCCCGTAACCGAAGCGGTGACCGGAATCGACCTAGTCGAATGGCAGTTTCGCATCGCTGCGGGTGAGAAGCTGCCACTTGCGCAAAACGAAGTGCGGCTCGATGGCCACGCGGTCGAAGCCCGGATTTATGCGGAAGATCCGGCGCGGGGATTTCTGCCGTCGACCGGACATCTGTTCGCGATGGAATTGCCGGAAGGCGAGCGTATCCGGGTTGATACGGGTGTCCAATCCGGCGGCGAGGTAACGCCTTTTTACGATCCGATGATTGCCAAGCTGATCGCGCACGCGCCCACGCGCGAGGCCGCCCTCGATGCGCTGGCCGGCGCGCTCGATCGCGCCGTCGTAGTCGGGCCACATAGCAATACGGGATTTCTGGCGGCGCTCTGCCGCGCCCGCGAATTTCGCGAGGGGCAGTTCGACACCGGCTTTATCGACCAGCACCTCGCAGATTTGATTGGGGCGGGACGAATGCCCGATCCGGGCATGGTCGCGCTCGGTGCTCAAAAACTGCTCGAGCGTAGCGCCAATCCGGCACTTTCCGGCGTGCAACAAGACCCGAAAGAGCCGCCGTCACCTTGGGACACTGACGATGGATTTCAGCTCAATGGCGCGCGCACCGTGACGCTGCCGCTGGTTGTCGATGGCGCGCCGGTGATGGCGCAGATGGATTACAGCGCCGGCGGCGCGCGGATCACAGTCGACGGCAAGCAGCCGGCACGCGATGCTGTCGCGGTCGAGGCACCCGACGCGATATTCGTGTGGCGCCGCGGCCTTCAGATAAAGGTAGGGCGGCGCGATCTGGCGGCGGCTGAAGCGCTCGGTTCCAGCGACGGCCTGATCCGCGCGCCGATGCATGGCAAGGTTCTGGCGATCCTTGTGGAGAAAGGCGACAAGGTCGTGCGCGGCCAACGTCTTGCCATTATCGAAGCCATGAAAATGGAGCACACTCTGGTCGCGTCGGGCGACGGCGTGGTGGCGGAAATCACTGCCAAGGCCAATGCCCAGGTCGCTGAGGGCGCCAAGCTGATGTCGATCGAAACTCAAGAATCCTAAAAATCCCAAGAATCCTAAGTGCGGACGTTATGCCACTCCATATGATCAAGCTTTGCGTCGGTTGCGACTCTGTCGCCGACCTCGAAGATTGGATCGCGCAAAAGCTGAAAGAGAAAAAAAGGCGCGGCCAGAAGCCTGAACATATTCACACCACGCGTATGCTGCCGAAGCGCGCCGAGGAGCTGATCGACGGCGGCTCGCTCTATTGGGTCATCCGCGGGCAGGTGAGCTGCCGCGGAACGCATTCTCGATGTCCGCACCGTGACCGGCAAAGACGGCATTCGGCCGTTGCCAGCTCGTGCTCGATGGCAAAGCAGTGCTGGTCGAGCTGCGGCCGTACCGCGCGTTCCAGGGCTGGCGCTATTACACGCAAAAGGATGCGCCGCGCGATCTTAATCGCGCCGGTAAGGGGCTTACACGCTTGCCCGAGCCGATGCGCCGAGAACTGCGCGAACTCGGACTGCTCTAAACCGCGATATTGTCGATCAGACGCGTCTTGCCGAGCCTGGCTGCCACCAGCAGGCGCAGCGGGCCATCCTTGCGCGATGCCACGGGTTCGAGCGTCTGTGCGTGGCGCGCTTCCAGATAATCGACCGCAAAACCGGCGAGCCCAATATCGGTGCGGCCTTGGCGCATCACCGGCGCGATCGGTTTCGCCATTTCTGATGGCGGCGGCGCACGCTTTCAGCGTCCGACACAGGACCGGCGCGATCTGTGCGCTCGGAGGGAGACAAATAGACATTGCGCGACGACAGCGCCAGTCCGTCCTTCTCGCGGACCGTCGGGACGCCCACAATCTTCACCGGCAAATCGAGATCGCGCGCCATCTGCGTAACGACGCGCAATTGCTGGATAGTCTTTCTCCCCGAACAGAGCGAAGTCCGGCCGGCACTGCAGTGAGCAGCTTTGCCACCACGGTGGCGACGCCGCCGAAAAAATGCGGACGGAACTTGTCTTCGAGTCCGACCTTTGCGGGGCCGTCGGGCTCGATCCGGGTCGCAAAGCCGTCCGGATACATCACTTTCGTCGGCGGCGCCCAAACCAGATCGACCTTCTCGGCGGCAAGGGCCGCGATGTCGGCGTTCCAGGTGCGAGGATAAGTCCCGAAATCCTCATTGGCGGCGAACTGGGTCGGGTTAACGAAGATCGAGACGACCACGCGTCTGGCGCGTCGGCGTGCCTGACGCACCAGCGCCAGATGGCCGGCATGCAGCGCACCCATGGTCGGCACCAGCGCAATTGTGGCGTCGCCGAAGGCGGCCAGCGCTTTGCGCAGCGCGGGTGTGTTCCGCATCACACCGGGACGACGAGCAGCCATCGAAGTTGCCTTGTTGGAACTCTGCGAAAACCCACGCCGTCACTAGCAAAGCTAACAGTAAACGGCCACGGCGCGATTCATGGTTAAATGAGAGTCAACTTGTGTAAACTGCAGTAATATAGTGAGAATTACCGGGTCACAGGACGCGTTCATGTTGGTCCAACCGATCCAAGAAAGTCGCCAGTCTGCCCACGTCGTCGTGCTCGGCAACGAGAAGGGCGGCTCCGGCAAATCGACCACCGCGCTTCACATCGCGGTCGCGTTGCTCAAAGCCGGCCAGCGCGTCGCGACGATCGACCTCGACTCGCGGCAGAAAAGTTTCACGCATTACATCGAGAACCGCCGCGCCTGGTCGGAGCGCGCGCGCGTCAAATTGGAAATGCCGACGCATTTTTGCGTTCCGCGCGCCGAAGGCTCTTCGCTCGACGCCAACGAAGCGCAGGAGTTCGCCAGCTTCTCGCAGGCGATCAGCGCCATCGAGCACACCCACGATGTCGTGGTCGTCGATACGCCAGGCATCCGACACTTATCTGATGCGGCTTGCGCATTCGATGGCGGATACCCTGGTCACGCCGCTCAACGATAGCTTCCTCGATTTCGACGTGCTCGGGCAGATCGATCCGGCGACCTTCGCCGTCACCGGCGAAAGCCATTACGCCGAAATGGTGCGCGAAGCGCGCCGTCAGCGTCGTTTGGTCGATGGCCGCTTGACCGACTGGATCGTGATCCGCAATCGTCTCTCGACGCTGTCCTCGCGCAACAAGCGCCTGGTCGGCGAGGGGCTCAACGAGCTCTCCAAGCGCCTGGCGTTCCGTTCGGTCGACGGTTTTGCAGAGCGCGTGGTCTATCGCGAATTTTTCCCGCGCGGCCTCACCGCGTTGGACGATCTCGACGAGGCGACGCTCGGCACGCGGCCGAGCCTGTCTCACGTCACCGCGCGCGAGGAAGTCATCGCGCTGCTCAACGCGCTGCACCTGCCGCTGTCGGAAAACGGCAAGCGGCGCGCCGCGGCCCGGGCCGAATGGTATTCGGTCATGGACCAGCCGCTGCAGGTCCACGACGTTATCTAATCCAGCTATTGCAAGGCCGCCGAGGATAACCACCTGATTGGTGGACGCGCGCGCGTTTGAAACCTGCGCTATGATCCAAACTCATAAGTATTGGCTCATGAGCAAAGATCGTCCCGTCACCACCGATAAGACCGCGCCGGCGCCCGCTTCGGCGCGGCCGGAAATCGCCGCCTTTGTCGAGAAGGTGAAGTCGCTCGGCCCCGCGCCCGCTGGCGGCAAGCGCGGCCGTCTGGTTTTTGCGCTCGACGCCACCATGAGCCGGCAGCCGACCTGGGACTCAGCCTGTGCCTTGCAGGCCGATATGTTTCGCGAAGCCGCCTCAATTGGCGGCCTCGACATTCAGCTGGTGTATTTCCGCGGCCTCAACGAATGCGCGGCCTCGCCATGGGTCGCGCAGAGCGAAAAACTGGCGCAATTGATGACCCGGATCGACTGCCGCGGCGGCCATACCCAGATCGGCAAAGTGCTGGCGCATGCGGGCAAGGAGAACGAGAAACAGCGCGTCCAGGCGTTGGTTTTTGTCGGCGACGCCATGGAGGAATTGATCGACGATCTTTGCGCCAAAGCCGGCGAATTGGGCCTGCGCGGCCTTCCGGTCTTCATGTTTCAGGAAGGTGGCGATCCCCCTGCCGAAGCGGCCTATCGCGAAATCGCCCGGCTGACGCGCGGCGCCTATTGCCGCTTCGATACCGGCGCGGCACACGAACTCGGCGAGTTGCTGCGCGCGGTGGCGGCCTACGCCGCCGGTGGCATCAAGGCGCTCGCGGATCTGTCGGCGCGCAAGGACCGCGGCGCGCAAAAATTGCTGGCGCAGTTGAAATAATGCCGACCCTTATCCTCGGCGTGCTGGTGCTGGTGCTCGCGCTGTGGGCGCTCAATGTCATATCCAAGGTCGATCCGAAAATCGCCGCGCGCGTCACCAAGGCCGGCGGCGGCCTGATTGCGGTGGGGCTGGCGGTCTTTCTCGGGCTGCGCGGCGAAATGGCGGTGGCGTTGCCGCTCGGCGCCTTCGGGTTGGGATTGCTCGGCTGGCTGCCATTCGGGGTCAGCGGCTTCGGGTCCAGCGCGCCGAGAAGCGGCGGGCAGACCTCGCGCGTGCGTTCGGCTTATTTCGAGATGGAGCTCGACCATGATAGCGGCGACATGCGCGGCCGCGTGCTGGCCGGCAAGCACCAGGGCGCTGCGCTCGAAAAGCTCGACCTCAAGACGCTGGTCGGAATGCTTGCCGATATCGATGAGGATAGCCGCGCGTTACTGATGGCGTATCTTGACCGCCGGGATGCCGGCTGGCGTGAACACGCGCAGGGTGACGCGGCATCGCGGCGCGGCGCTGCCTCCACCGGCAAAATGACGGAAGAGGAGGCCTATCAGATCCTTGGCGTAAAGCCGGGGGCGAGCGACGAAGAGATCTCCGCGCGCACCGCGCTCTGATGAAGAAACTCCATCCCGACCAAGGGGGGTCGACGTATCTCGCGGCCCGCGTCAATGAGGCCAAGGAAATTCTTCTCCGCCGCCATCGCTGAGTACTCCAAACAAAACTCAGCGGCTCCTGGTTCGGCGCGTCCCCTTATTCAGTTATTTTTTTGGCGCGTATTTTTAACGCGCGGTCTTTCAGTTCTTCAGCAACATGCACGGGATTTCCCCGCGCCGCAGGTGCGAGCAGGCCGTTTCCGCCTGCTCCTTGTCCAGGCCCGCAAAACGGGCGCGATAGAGCGTCTTGTCGCCTTTGACTGGCCCGCTCGGTGAATGGATCGGCCTGGCCGAGCACGTCGATGGCCGTGCGGCGCGCGGTTTCGAGCCGCTGCTTGGCCTCGGCTTCGTCGTCGAACGCGCCGACCTGAATGATGTAGCTGCCGCGTGGCTTGCCGATTGCCGTTGCGGGCAACGGGATGTTGTCGCCGGCAGACGCAATCTGCGCCGGCAGCACGCCGAGCACGCCGCGCCCGGCGGTGGCGGGGGCAGCGCCGCGTCTGACTTTACCGTTGCGACCGTGGTGATGGTCGTAGTCTTGGTGACAACGGGAGTTGGCAGCAAGCGCTGGTTCGGATCCGGCATATTCGCCAGCGCAGGGCCGCGCAGCGCGGCTGCTTTGACGAGGAAGGTCTTGACCGCGATCGGCTTGATCGGATCTGTCGAGCCGGGGACCGGAGCCGTGGGCGCCGCCGACGCGGTGCGCACCAGCGGGCCGCCGGCGGCCGAGGGCTTGGCGGCCGGCTCGTTCTTGTTGTCAGATTTTGCGTCCGCGACAACCGGTGTCGCGCGTTTGAGCGAAGCGAAGCTGAAATACTTTTCGATCAGGCCGCGCATGCGCGCGTCCCGCGACGACGCGGTATGGCCGCCGAACACCGCGGCAACGATGTGCTTGGCCCCGCGACGAACTGAAGTGACGAGGTTGAAACCGGACGCATTGGTGTAGCCGGTCTTGATGCCGTCCACGCCGGTCACCGCGCCGAGCAACTTGTTGTGGTTGCGCATCGCATGGCCGCGGAACTCGAAGCTGCGTGTCGAGAAATATTTGTAATAGACCGGGAAGCGTTCCTGGATCGCGCGGCCGAGCACGACCATGTCGCGCGCGGTGGTGACTTGCCGGTCGTCGGGCAGGCCGGACGCATTGAAATAAGCGGTGTGCGTCATGCCGATTTCGCGCGCCTTTTTCGTCATCATCTGAGCGAATTCCGGCTCGCTGCCGCCGAGCGCCTCGGCAACGACGACGGCGACGTCGTTAGCTGACTTGGTCACGATCGCACGGATCGCCGGCTCGACCTTGATCGTTTCGCCGGGCTTGAGGTTGAGCTTGGAGGGCGCTTGCGATGCGGCGTGCGCTGAGACCTCCATGTTGGTCATCAAGCTGATCTTGCCCGCCTCGAGACGCTCGAAGAGAAGATAAAGCGTCATAATCTTGGTCAGCGAAGCCGGATGGCGCGGGCTGTCGGCTTCGGCGGATTGCAGGACCTCGCCGGTATTGGCGTCGACCACGATGGAAGCGCCGGCCGGCTCATAGGTCTCGGCGGCTGGCGCGGCGATGACGTCTGCGAGCATCAGCAGCGCCACTGAACGCGGCGATGATCAGGATCGTGGTAAGGCCTAGCGCAACGAAACGCATAGCCCGCCGGATGCCGGCTTTCGCACGCAACATGCGCCTTCCCCAACCCCGTTTTTGGGCGGATTAACCGCCTAATTCCTCGCCACTTAGCCCCATATGCCGGGCACAAAATACAACCGTAGGCGAGTGCGGTTTACAAAATCTTAAGGCAATCCCCTAGATTCTACAGGCACTTCTCGCGCTGCACCATTTTAGTTGACTTTATTGTGCAGTGCACTATATTGAAATTATTCCCCCGGTCGAAGCCGGGTCTAGGGAAACACAAAAAAGGCTCTGCGAGCCGGGAAGGTTACCATGGTCAAGAATTTCGAGGATATCCAGCAGGTCGGCAAAGAAAACGTCGAAAACGCGCTGAAGTCGTTCGGCGTGCTGTCGAAGGGCGGTCAGGCTATCGCTGTCGAGGTTGCCGACTATTCGAAGAAGTCTTTCGAGCAGGGCACTGCCGCTCTCGAGAAGCTGTTCGGCGTTAAGTCAGTCGAAAAGGCGATCGAGCTGCAGACCGATTATGCCAAGACTGCCTATGAGGGTTTTGTCGCTGAGGCGACCAAGCTCGGCGAGCTTTACGCCGACCTGGCCAAGGAAATCTACAAGCCGTTCGAAACCATCCTCGCCAAGGCCAAGTAAACAGCGTCAGAATTCGGTAGCGTAGCGTCGTAGCGTTGCGTCTGAAATGAAAAAGCCCGGCGGTTGAGCCGGGCTTTTGTTTTGTCTGAGAGCGTTCCGCCTATTTGGCGACGCGCAGTTTGCTCAGGTTTGTGCCGATCGCGGTGAACACGCCGGCGATGTCCGAGGCCGATGTCAAAAGGTAGAACTTGTCGCTCGTGCTGGCGCAGTTCTGCAACAGCGTCGAGGTCGGATCGCCGTCGGTATTCACCTGGATCGTGTAGAGCGTGATTCCGGCGGCCTTGACGTTGGCGCACGTCAACTTTTGCCGCGCGTCGACCGAGGTATTTGTGTTCGAGCCATCGCCGTACCAGCGGTTCTGCGTGTTCAAACCGTCGGTCAGAAGGATGATCACCTGAGTATAGGTGTAGTTCGAGTCCATCGCCGGCGCGGTGAATGGTCCGCCGCCGACGAGCGACATCCAGCCCATCTCAAGGCCGATGTTCTGATTGGTCGCGCCGTTCGGCTGCATGCTGTTGACGAGCGTCGACAGTGACGACCAGTTGTAGCTCAGCCCCATCGCTACAGCGTTGAGACAGTAGTCCGTGTTGCCGATCGTGTAGTCGACCGCCGGATACTTCGACGCGCTGGCGCTTCCCGGCGCGGTGACATTGGTGTCGTAGTTCGCGCTGTTCGGGCCGGTGAGGTCGCCGCGGTCGGTGACGCAGCCGCTCCACGAGGACTTTGTCGACGACGAGTAAACCGTCCATGTTGCGCCGTCGGCGGCGCAGAGGGCCTTCGTCCAGTCGGCGGAGCTTGCGTTATTGCCGGTGCAGTTGCCGTAGTCAGACCAATCGAGCCACGACGCAGTTGTAGTTCGAAGATCCAACATTGACGACGGTGGTGAACGGGATGATCGAGACGTAAACGTCCCCGTTGGTGCTCGCCGCCGACTGCAGTTGCGTGAGGAGGCTTTGCGCAGCCGATTTTAGCGCAGTCATCTTACCGGAGCTCGCCATCGATCCGGTATTGTCGAGCACGAGCGCGACGCGCAGACGCGTGGTGCCCCATTTCGCCGTTGCGGTGCCGCTGATCGGCATTTGGTTGTAGCCGGCGATCGCCATGAGGCTGGTATCCACAGTGGCCGAGCCGTTGACGAGGATCGTGCGAGCCACCGCTCGGTGTGTAGGTGGCGTTGATCGACGATATTCTTGGCTTCCGGACGCGTGAACAGCGCGCTGAAATAAGCCGAGCGCCTTGGTCTGCAGCTGGGTGTCGGTCGAGGTCGCTGCGTCATGCGCCAGCATCAGCGCGGTGGAGTCGAGTGCGGACTGCATCGCGGCCTTCACCGAATTGGCGTGGCTGAAGTCAACGGCGGCGCCGATGCCGCCGATGATCGGTAGTGTGGCGAGCGCGAAGGTGAGGGCGACGTTGCCGCGGTTCGCGCGTGAAAAATCACGTAGCGTTTCGCGAAATTTGATCCAGCAGGAAGACATTGGCAGGCACCCGCGTCCGGTTGATTTCGGATGCCGTGTTACGCCCGGCCCTTAAATGGGCCGTCACTGCGGATGCAGAAAAACAAAGTGTCGGGGTAATGCTTCCGAGGTTGCAGGAAGCGAAAATCGCGGCCGCTCAATGATTTGGGTGGTTAACCGGACCTGCCGCGGTTCCCGCAAATACCGAATTGTTTTGTCGGGGTGGCGTTAACGCGGCGTTGGCGACGGCGCGGAAACCTTGAGGCTTCCGCGCCGTGCTACCTTACTTCGCCACGCGCAGCTTGGTCAGGTTTGTGCCGATCGCCGAGAACACCGTGCCGAGATCGCCGGCGGACGTGACCACGTAAAACTTGTCGTCGCCACTGGCGCAGTTTTTCATGATCGTCGATGTCGGGTCGCCGCCAGTGTTGACCTGAATGGAATAGATGGTGACACCGGTCGCCTTGATGTTGGCGCAGGTGCCGGCACCGCCGTTCGTCGAATCGTACATCGGCGGTCGATTTGGGTTTGGCTCGTCGTGAAGCGGTTTTCGGTGTTCAAGCCGTCCGACATCAGGATGATGAATTCCTTATACGTGTAGTTGGAGTCCTTGGCCGGCATGGTCAGCGGCCCGCCGCCGACTAGCGACTGCCAGGCCCAGACCAGGCCGATGCCCTGGTTGGTGTTGCCGCCGGATGCATCTGATCGACCAGACTGTTCATCGATGTCCAGTCGTAGCTGAGCCCTTTCATCGCAAGTGGACAGTAATCGTATTGCTCAGCAGGGAACAGCGTCGTCGGGCTATCTGTTGCCTGGCCGGTCGGAGCCGTCACCAGTTGATCGTAATTCTGATCGCGATCGGTGATGCAGCCGTTCCAGGTGTTGTGATTGTTCGGCACCCAGGTCGTGGTATGTCTGGCACTTCTTGCTGGTCTTACCGCTCTTGCCCAGGCTTTGGTCGTGCAAGTGGCAACGTCTTGCCCATTGTCGGCTTCCCAATCGGTCCAGTCGATCCAGCTCGAATTGTAATTGCTGGAGCCGGCATTGACGTCCTTGCTGAACGGAATGATCGAGACATAGACGTCGCCGTTGACCGATGCGGCAGCTTTCAGCTGCGTCAGAAGTGCTTTGGTCGCGCTCTTGAGCGCGGTCATCTTGCCGTCGTCGGCCATCGAGCCGGTGTTATCGAGCGCCAGTGCGACGCGCAGGCGTTCCGAGCCCCATTTCGCGGTGGACGTGCCAGTCACCGGCATCGATTTGTAACCGACCGCACCCATGAGACTGGTATCGACCGTGGCCGATCCGTTGACGACGACCGACGAGCCGCTGCCGGTGTTGTAGGTGGCGCTGATCACGATGTTCTTGGCTTCGGGGCGGGTGAACAAAGCGCTGAAATAGCTGAGCGCCTTGGTCTGCAATTGTGCATTGGTCAGCGTCGCGGCGTCGCGCGACAGCATCAGCGCCGTCGAAGTCCAGCGCGGACTGCATGGCGGCCTTGACCGAATTGGCGTGGCTGAAGTCAACGGCAGCGCCGACCGCGCCGATCACCGGCAAGGTGGCGAGCGCGAAGGTGATCGCCACGTTGCCTCCGCGCGCGCGGAGAAAGCGGCGAACGAGCTGGCGCAATTCGGTGCGGATCGATGCAGACATTGGAAGCCTCGCATTCAACAAAATCTGACCGGCAATTTAGGCGGGGACCCTGAAGGCTCGGTAAAAAGCCATACAGAAACAGCGGCAAAGCGCCGCCGGGCAGTAAAAATGCCTAATGAAGCGCTAAATGCGGTCCGGTTCTGGAGCAATCCGTGGGGAACCGAGGCCGGATACAGGGGAACTCCGCGCCAGAGCGCCGCCAGTCCGTTGTGATCCGATAACTAATGGCTATCTCACGCCAGTGGATCGGGGTGTGGGAACCATCCACCTGTCCCGAAACGAGGCAGGAACCGACCTAGAACGGCGCCAGTGCGCTCTTTATGATGTCGGCGATTCAGTCCAGCCGCAGCTACCGCACGACAACGCCATGCCTGATGACATTGCATATAGACAAAGCCATCTCGCCGCCGGGCCGGCGAGGGCGAATGACGACCGCAAGCGCAAAGGCGGGAATTTGGGCGACAACGGGCCCGGCACCGCGGTCATCACCAAGACCAAGCCGCAGACCAAGCGGCCGTCGCTGTACCGAGTGTTGATCCTCAACGATGATTACACGCCGATGGAATTTGTCGTCCACGTGCTGGAGCGGTTTTTCAGCAAGGACAACGAGGCCGCCACCCGAATTATGTTGCATGTCCATCATCACGGCCTCGGCGAATGCGGGGTCTACACCTATGAAGTAGCCGAAACCAAGGTGACCCAGGTGATGGACTTCGCGCGCAAACATCAGCATCCTTTGCAATGCGTGATGGAGAAGAAGTGAGTCTTGAAGTTCGAGGGCGTCCGACACAAATGACGGCAATGTCACTGGAAGTGGGAAGCTAATGCCGACTTTTTCGCGCAGTCTCGAGCAGTCCTTGCACCGTGCCCTGGCGCTCGCCAATGAGCGCCATCACGAATACGCCACGCTTGAGCATTTATTACTGGCGCTGATCGACGATCAGGACGCCTCGGCCGTGATGCGCGCCTGCAATGTCGATCTCGACAAATTGCGCCGCAGTCTTTCGTCCTATCTCGAATCCGAGCTTGAAAACCTCATTACCGATGGTGCGGAGGATTCGAAGCCGACGGCTGGGTTCCAGCGCGTCATCCAGCGCGCGGTGATTCACGTGCAGTCGTCCGGCCGCGAGGAGGTGACAGGCGCCAACGTTCTGGTCGCGATTTTTGCTGAACGTGAGAGCCATGCCGCCTATTTCCTGCAAGAGCAGGACATGACGCGCTACGACGCGGTCAATTACATCAGCCACGGCATCGCCAAGCGGCCGGGGCTTTCGGAATCGCGTCCCGCGCGCGGCGCCGATGAAGATACCGAGACAAAATCCGGCGACGAACCGAAGAAGAAAGGTGACGCGCTCGAAGCTTATTGCGTCAACCTCAACAAGAAAGCCAAGGACGGCAAGATCGATCCGTTGATCGGCCGCGATGCCGAGATCAGCAGAACGATTCAAGTGCTATGCCGCCGCCAGAAGAATAATCCGCTGCTGGTGGGCGATGCCGGCGTCGGTAAGACCGCGATCGCCGAAGGCCTGGCGCGCCGCATCGTACATGGTGAAGTGCCGGAGGTGCTCAAGACCTCGACCGTGTTCTCGCTAGACATGGGTTCGCTGCTGGCCGGTACGCGTTATCGCGGCGATTTCGAGGAACGGCTCAAGCAGGTCATCAAGGAGATCGAGGCCTATCCCGGCGCGATCATGTTCATCGACGAGATCCATACCGTGATCGGCGCGGGCGCAACGTCGGGCGGCGCGATGGACGCGTCGAACTTGCTCAAGCCGGCTTTGGCGTCGGGCACGATCCGTTGCATCGGGTCGACCACCTACAAGGAATACCGCCAATATTTCGAGAAGGATCGCGCGCTGGTTCGCCGGTTCCAGAAGATCGACGTCAACGAGCCGACGGTTGAGGACGCCGTGGAAATTCTCAAAGGTCTCAAGCCGTATTTCGAGGAGTACCACAAGCTCAAATACACCAACGAAGCGATCAAGGCTGCGGTGGAGTTGAGCGCGCGTTACATCCACGACCGTAAGCTGCCGGACAAGGCGATCGACGTGATCGACGAGTCCGGCGCGGCGCAAATGTTGCTGCCGGAAAGCCGCCGCAAGAAAACCATCGGCATCAAGGAGATCGAAACCACGATCGCCACCATGGCGCGGATTCCGCCCAAGACGGTGTCAAAGGATGACGCCGCGGTGCTTCAGCACCTCGAGCAGACGCTCAAGACAACGGTGTATGGCCAGGACAAGGCGATCGAAGCCTTGGCCGCCTCGATCAAGCTGGCGCGCGCCGGCCTGCGCGAGCCGGAAAAGCCGATCGGCTGCTATCTGTTCTCTGGCCCGACCGGCGTCGGCAAAACCGAGGTCGCCAAGCAACTGGCGGTGTCGCTCGGTGTTGAGCTCATTCGCTTCGACATGTCGGAATACATGGAGCGCCACACTGTTTCGCGGCTGATCGGCGCCCCGCCGGGCTATGTCGGCTTCGATCAGGGCGGCTTGTTGACCGACGGCGTCGACCAGCATCCGCATAGCGTACTGCTGCTCGACGAAATCGAGAAGGCGCATCCGGACCTGTTCAACGTGCTGTTGCAGATCATGGATCACGGCAAGCTCACCGACCACAACGGCAAGCAGGTCGATTTCCGCAACGTCATTTTGATCATGACCACCAACGCAGGTGCCGCCGACATGGCGAAGTCGGCCTATCGGCTTCACCCGCACCAAGCGGGAAGGCGACGACATGGAGGCGATCAACCGGATGTTCGCGCCGGAATTCCGCAACCGACTCGACGCCACCATCACCTTTGCGCACCTCTCGCAAGAGGTGATCGCCAAGGTGGTCGAGAAGTTCGTGCTGCAGCTGGAAGCTCAACTGGGCGACCGCAACGTCACCATCGAGCTTAGCGAGGAAGCGTCGCGCTGGCTGATCGCTAACGGCTACGATGAACTGATGGGCGCGCGGCCGATGGCCCGTGTGATCCAGGAGCACATCAAAAAGCCGCTCGCCGACGAAGTTTTGTTCGGCCATCTCAAGGCCGGCGGCCATGTGCGCGTGATCGTCGACAAGGACGAGAACGGTCGCGACAAGCTCGGTTTCGAATATCTCGACGGCCCGGTGACGCCGAAGCCGGAGAAATTGCCCGAAGCGCGCAAGACCAAACGCCGCTCGCCGCGGCCCAAGCCGAAAAACGACGGCGGCAAACGCGGCTCGGTGCCGAAGGTGCCGCTGGTCAAGGCATAGTTACGGCGCGAGAAATTTAGAAAGGCCGGGCGGGCATCCGTCCGGCCTTTTGCATTTCAGCGCAGGGCACATGCGGCCGGGCCCGTTGCGCGTTCCCTCCCGCCGTGACAGGGGTGAGCTATGGCTGCTCCCAGGATATTTGCCTCATCCCCGGCCGCGTTTTTCGGCGGCATGAAATCGGCCTACCTGTCGGTGTTCGGACTGGTGCTGGCCGGCACCTATATCGGGATGGGCGCGCTGGCCCACGACTTCGGCTTCTCGTCGTTCTGGCTGGCGCTGTCGTCGATGGTGGTCTGGGCGGCGCCGGCGCAGGTCATTCTCATCTCCGCACTCGGTACCCAATCGGCGCTGATCGAAACCGCAATCGCGGTGACGCTTTCCGCCATCCGCCTGTTTCCAATGGTGGTGGCGTTGCTGCCGTTGTTGCGCGGCGGCACGACGCGCCAGCGCGATCTGCTGCTGCCGGCGCATTTCACCTCGGTGAGCATGTGGGTGGAATCGCTGCGCCTGCTGCCGTCGATATCGCCTGAGCATCGCATTGCGTTCTGTAACGGGCTTTCGGTCGCTTACATGAGCACGGCTGTTACGTTCGGCTTCGTCGGGTATTACCTCGCGGCCGGCCTGCCGGCGCTATTTGCCGGCGCGTTGTTTTTCCTCACGCCGATGTCGTTCATGATTTCGACGGCGCGCAACTGCCGGCAACTGGTGGATCGCGCCGCTTTCGTGATGGGCCTCGCGCTCGGTCCTCTGTTGACCTGGTACCGCGTTGATCTCGATCTGATGTGGACCGGAGTGCTCGGCGGCACCATCGCCTACGTCATTCACAGGCTTCGCGGGATCGCCGCATGAACGCCGCCGTGGAAGGGCTGTGGCCATATTTCCTGCTGATCTTGGTCGGCGTTCTGCCGAACGAAATCTGGCGCCTGTTGGGGCTGGTTCTGGCGCGGGGTCTCGATGATGATTCCGAACTGGTCGTGCTGTCGCGCGCCATTGCGACCGCCATTATCGCCGGCGTGGTCGCCAAGCTGATCGTGTTCTCAAGCGGGGCGCTCACTACCATTCCGCTGACCGTGCGGCTCGCGTCGGCCGGCGGCGGCTTCGCCGCATTCATGCTGGTGCGTCGGTCGGTTTTCGTCGGCGTCGCGGTCGGCGAGGTATTGCTGCTGGCCGGTGGATTTCTTTTTAGCCGCTGATCACCGCGGCGAGCTTCTTGGCCTGTTCGGCCAGCACTTCCGGCTTTTCTTTCTCACTGGCCGGCGGTTTCATCGGCACCCCTGTTTTGCGCGGAATGATGTGGACATGCAGGTGAAACACCACCTGTCCGCCGGCGCCTTCGTTGAACTGCTGAATGGTGATGCCGTCAGCGCCGAATGCCGCCATCGCGCCCTTGGCGACCTTCTGAACCACAGTCGTGACGTGCGTCAGATCGGCAGCGTCAATGTCGAGAATATTGCGGACCGGCGCTCTCGGCAGCACCAGGGCATGGCCCGGCGAACGTGGCATGATGTCGAGGAAGGCCAGCGCCTTGTCGTCTTCATAGACCTTGTAACAAGGCAGCTCGCCACGCAGGATTTTCGCGAAGATATTGTTGGGATCATAGGCCGGCATCATGGCTAATCCTGTTCAACCAAATCTTTGCGGAATGGCGCTGCCGCCGCAAGCTCTTCGCCGGCGGCGTCCACATAGGCCCGCTCGCGCTTGAGATAGTCGGCAATGGCGCGGCGCAGCGCCGGATCGGCGATGTAATGGGCGGAATAAGTGGTCCTCGGCAGGTAGCCGCGCGCCAATTTGTGCTCGCCCTGCGCTCCGGCCTCGACCCATTTGAGCCTGTGCCGGATCGCGTAGTCGATCGCCTGATAGTAGCAAATCTCGAAATGTAGGAAGGGATGCTGCTCGATCGCGCCCCAGTTCCGGCCATAGATGGTATCGCGGCCGAGAAAATTGATGGCGCCGGCGATCCAGCGGCCGGCGCGTTTTGCCATCACCAGCACAATACGGTCGGCCATGCTGGCGCCGACCAGCGAGAAGAACTCGCGCGTGAGGTAGGGCCGGCCCCATTTGCGCGAGCCGGTTTCCATGTAGAAGGCGAAGAAGGCGTCCCACACGCTTTCGGTCAACTGGGAGCCGGTAAGCTGATGCACCTCGATGCCGGCCGGCAGCGCGTCCTTGCGCTCGCGGCGGATGGCTTTGCGCTTGCGTGAGGAGAGGCGGTTCAGAAAATCCTCAAAGCTGGCAAAGCCCGAATTTTCCCAGTGGAATTGCTGGTCGGTGCGTTGCAGAAAACCGCGCGCGCCGAGCAGCATCCATTCGCTCCGCGTCAGGAACGTTACATGCGCCGACGACAATTGGTTCTCGCGGGTGATTTGGGCGAGCGCATCGGCAAGCCCGCCGCGCACGGCCTCCGCCAGCGGTCCCGGCCGCACGAGCAGGCGAGGGCCGCTCACCGGCGTGAACGGCACCGAAACTTGGAGCTTAGGATAATAGTCGCCGCCGGCGCGCTCATAGGCCTCGGCCCAGCCTTGGTCGAAGACGTATTCGCCCCTCGAGTGCGTTTTGACGTAACATGGCGCCACCCCGAGCAGCTTCCCCTCGGTGCTTTCACCTAGAAGGTGACGCGGTTGCCAGCCGGTACGCCCACCGACCGAATTCGACCGCTCCAGCGCATCGAGAAATTCGTGTGAGATAAAAGGGTTGCGGGGATATCCTTGTGTGGATAAGTCCGGGGAAAACTTATCCTCATGTGTTAGTTTAAGATGCTCATCCAACGTCTCTCCAGGGGTTCCGCTCGCGCAGGCATTCCAGTCCGTGGCCTGAATCTCGGCGATTTTCGGGGCGAGTCGGATCCCAAGTTCAATGTTGGTCATTGCAACGGGCAGTCAAAAACCGGCACGGCGAGCGCCAGTCTAGGCCCGAATTGCCTCAAAGGTGAGGCAACCATCAGGGCCGCAATCCTTCGAAAATCATCTGATTGGCCCAGCGCCGGGCGGCGCGGCGGTCGTCTTCGGTGCGCACCGTCCAGGTCAGCAGCGGCTTACCGAGCAACCGCGCGGCCAGCGGGGCGAGCGCCGGCAGGTCGTGAACCGCATAGGCAATGAAATGTGGCCGGGTGCGCTTGGCGTGCAGCAGGAAGGCAAGGCTGCGCTTCTGCCCGTTAGAGAGCCGATCCCATTCATGGTGATCGTAATGCCGCTCGGCCACGATGCCGCGCGTCAGTTGCGGCGCCAGGTTCGCCAGCGCCTCGATCGGCTGCGGATCGAACGACATCACGCCGACCGGCCCGCGATAGCTGGCGAGCACCTGCGCGACCCGCGACGCCAATCGCCCGTCGCCATCGAACCGGCTTTTGAGTTCCACCAGCATTGTCGTGCGACCCGCCACCAGATCGCATAATTCGCCGAGCGTCATGATGCGATCGCTGGTCGTGCGAAACTGGACCGCCTTGATCGCAGCCGCGCTGAGCGCCGCTAGCGCGGCGTGGCTCTTGGTCAGCCGGCCCAGCGCATTGTCGTGATGCACCATCGCCTCGCCGTCGGCGCTGATTTGCAGATCCAATTCGATGCCGTAATTGTCGGCAATAGCGGCGCTGAACGCCGAGGCGGTGTTTTCGATAATGCCGGCGGCCGCGTCGTGCAGGCCGCGATGCGCGATTGGCCGCACGGTCAGCCAATCGAGGTTTGGCGCTTCCGGATTTGCCATCTCAGGCGACTTCGAACATTCCCTCGACCTCGACCGCCGCCTCGAGCGGCAGCGCTGATACCCCGACCGTGCTGCGGGCATGGCGGCCTTTGTCGCCGAACACTTCGACCATCAGATCGGAGGCGCCGTTCATGACCTTCGGGCCATCGGCAAAGCCTGGCGCTGAATTGATGAATCCGCCAAGTCGTACCACGCGGGTGACCTTGTCGAGGTCGCCGACCGCGGTCTTGAGCTGCGCTAGCAGATTGATCGCGCAGGCCCGCGCGGCTTTTTGCCCGTCCTCGATCGAGACGCCGCCGCCGAGCTGGCCTTTGGCAGCGAGCTTGCCGTCGGTGCCGAAGCACAATTGGCCTGACACGAAGACCATGTTGCCGCTGCGCACGAAGGCAACGTAATTGGCGATCGGGCTGGCCGGCGTTGGCAAAGTGATATCCAAGGCATCGAGCTTTTTCTCAACCGTTCCCGCCATCGCGTCCTCCTGATTGTGGTGCGGCTTTCATCGCTGATCGCGGAGCGCGGTGCAAGCTGGGGAAAAGCACGTAAGCTCCCGCGTTGTGGCGGGGTCTGACGGCCTCTATCTTGCCTTGGTCGTGCGTTCTGAGTTTTTGCAGCGACCGGCCGACACGGGAGAATGGCAATGCCGAACAAAGCGGGCCTGCGGGTGACCCTCGCGCTCATGGGGGCTTTGCCGCTCGTCATGGCATCTCCAATTTTCGCGACGCCCCCGGCGGTGAGTTTGGCCGCGGCGCAGAAGATCGAGTTGACGCCGCATCGCGCGGTCTACGACCTCAAGCTGGCGCGTACCCGGGGCAGCCGCAACCTCGAAGACGTGCGCGGCCGTATCCTCTACGATTTTTCCGGCAGTGCCTGCGCCGGCTATGATCTGCAATTTCGCCAGGTGTCGGAACTGGATTCCGGCGAGGGCAAGAGCGTGCTCAGCGATCTGCGCTCGAACACCTGGGAAGACGCGGCGGCGAAATCGTTCCGCTTCAGTTCCGAAAACCGGATGAACAACGAGACGATCGATGCGGTCAACGGCGATGCCACCCGCAAGGCCAGCGCGACCGCCATCAGTCTGCACAAGCCGTCGGACAAGAGCTTCTCGATTTCCGCTGACGCGGTGTTCCCCACCGAGCACGTGCGCCGGATCATTGCGGCGGCGCGGGCTGGCCAGAGTCTGCTCGAGCTGCAGGTCTATGACGGCTCGGAAACAGGCGAAAAAATCTACAACACGCTCACCGTGATCGGAAAACCGATCGAGCCAGGCGAAAAGCCGCCGCAGGACGCCGCGGCGAAGTCGCGAGAACTTGCCAAGCTGCGGCGCTGGCCGGTAACGATCAGCTACTTCGATCGTAACGCCAAGGCGGATGAAAGCAGCGAACAAACCCCGGTCTACGCGGTCGGTTTCGAGCTTTACGAGAACGGAATTTCGCGGGCGCTCAGCCTCGACTATTCGGATTTCAGCATCTCGGGCGAGATGACCTCGCTGGAAGTGAAAAAGCCGAAGCCCTGTCCTTAGCCGGCTTCTTCCTCGTCTTCGTCCAGCGCCAACCCTTTCACCACGGCGTCGCGGCCGAATTTGAAGCGTAGCCGGTCGACCGCGTGTTCTGCTTCGGCGGCGCGGCGGTCGATCAGATCGGCGAGTTCGTCGCCTTCCACTTCCTTGAGATTGCTGACGCCGATGCCGATCAGGCGGTATTTCGTTCTGCCGACTTCGTGGGCCAGCAGATCGCGGCCGGCGGCGTAAATGCGCCCGGCCAACTGGGTTTCCTGGGACAGCGAGCGTGCCCGGGTGCGGATTTTGAAGTCCGCGCTTTTAAGTTTCAACGTCACGGTCGAGCCGGCCAGCCCGTGAGCTTTCAGCCGCGTTGAAACGCGTTCGGTGAGTTCCCACAAGGTCGTCTCGAGCGGGCGCAACGCGGAAATGTCGGTGTTGAACGTCGTCTCCGCCGACACGCTCTTGGTTTCGCCATCGGGATCGACCTGGCGCTCGTCGATGCCGCGCGACAGGCGGGACAGGCGCAGCCCTTCCTGGCCGTAACGTTCCAGCAGGGCGCGCTCGGAAGCGCGTTGCAGGTCGGCAATGGTGCGGTAGCCGTCGGAAACCAGCCGCGCCGCGCTGACGGCGCCGACGCCGTAGATGAAGTTCACCGGCTTCTCCGCGAGAAACCCGGGCGCCTCCGCGGTGCCAAGCACCGCGAAGCCGCGCGGCTTGTCGAGATCGGAGGCGATCTTGGCGAGGAATTTGTTGCTGGCGAGCCCGACCGAGATCGTGATGCCGAAATCGCGTTCGACCTGGAGTGCAAAGCGCGCCAGCAATTTCGCGGCGCTCATGCCGTGCAGCCGTTGCGTGCCGGTCAGGTCGAGAAACGCCTCGTCGATCGACAGCGGCTCGACCAGCGGCGTCAGGGCCAGCATCGCGCGGCGCACCTCGCGGCCGACCTCGACGTATTTCGACATTTGCGGCTTGATGACGACTGCGTGCGGGCAGCGCCGCTTGGCTTCGAACATCGGCATGGCGGAGCGAATGCCGTAGGTGCGCGCCACATAGCAGCAGGCGGCGACCACGCCGCGCTTGCCGCCGCCGACGATCACCGGCTTGTCGGCGAGTGACGGGTCGTCGCGTTTTTCGATGGTGGCGTAGAAGGCGTCGCAATCGATATGCGCGATCGTCAGCGTTTCGATATCGGCATGGCGCACCAGCCGCGGCGAGCCGCAGGCCAGACAGCGCGCCGCCGCGCCTGCCTCGGCGAGGCAGTCGCGGCAAAAACCGGGCAATGCCTTGGATGCGGCGGCAGCCGGCATCACGGCACCTCGCGCTCCCAGCTTTGGCCGCCGAGCGCCGCGCGCGCTTTGTCGACCTCGGCCGGATCGACCCCGGCCTCGCGCGGCAAATTCGACGAGCATCCGTTCGTTGCCCGCGACGTGTTCCAAGACGCCGGCGAGGAAGCCCGGTTCGCGGGCGGCGGCGCGAATCTCGCCGGGCCCGATGCCGGTCAGCGCGAGGAAGCGGCCGAGCCGCTCGGCGTCCCGGCGATGTAGTTAAGCGCCTGAATAGCCAAGTGTTCTGCGGCTTCCGGGCTGATGGCGGCCTGCCTTTTCATGGCCTGCTATTTGCCTTTCCGTAATATATCGCCGACTACCGTGCCGCTCAGGCCCCACCGGGCGCAATAAGGCGATGTGGATTGCGTTTGTGGGACCGGGATCGGGGCGCTTGAAGGGGCGGGGAAATGGCGAAGACCGTCCTGATCGTGGAGGACAACGAGCTCAACATGAAGCTCTTCCACGATCTGTTGGAGGCACACGGCTACCAGACCGTCGGACCCGCAACGGCATCGAGGCGCTCGACCTCGCGCGTAAGCACCGCCCTGACTTGGTGCTGATGGATATCCAATTGCCCGAAGTGTCGGGCCTGGAAGTGACGAAGTGGCTCAAGGACGATCCGGAATTGAAAAGCATCCCCGTGGTCGCCGTCACCGCCTTTGCGATGAAGGGCGACGAGGAGCGCATCCGCGAGGGTGGCTGCGAGGCCTATCTGTCGAAGCCGATCTCGGTCGGCAAGTTCATCGAGACCATCCGCCATTTCCTCGGCACTGCCTGAAGGACTGTTCTAGATGAGCGCCCGCGTTCTTGTCGTCGACGACGTCCCCGCCAATGTGAAGCTGCTCGAAGCGCGGCTGTCGGCGGAGTATTTCGACGTCTCGACCGCCTATAGCGGCGCGCGAAGCGCTGGCGATGTGCGAGCGCGCCGAATGCGACATCGTGCTGCTCGACGTCATGATGCCGGACATGGACGGCTTCGAGGTCTGCCGCAAGCTCAAGGCCAATCCGGCGACCCATCATATTCCAGTAGTGATGGTGACCGCGCTCGACCAGCCGTCCGACCGCGTGCGCGGCCTGGAAGCCGGCGCCGACGATTTCCTCACCAAGCCGGTCACCGACGTCGCGCTGATCTCGCGCGTGCGCTCGCTGGCGCGGCTGAAGATGGTGACCGACGAATTGCGCATGCGCGCGCTGACCTCGAAGGAAATCGGCATCCAGAGCCCGGAAAACGACGCCGTCACCGATACCGGCCGCAACGGCCGCATTCTGGTGGTCGACGACCGCAAGAATTCCTATGAGCGCATCGTCGCGACCCTGTCGACAGAGCATACCGTCGACGTCGAGGCCGATCCGAACGAAGGCCTGTTCCACGCCGCCGAAGGCAATTACGACCTGGTGATCGTGTCGCTCGGCCTGGAGAATTTCGACGGCTTGCGGCTGTGCAGCCAGATCCGCTCGCTCGAGCGCACCCGCAACGTCCCGATCCTCGCGGTGTCGGAAGCCGACAATAATGCGCGGCTGGTGCGCGGGCTGGAGATCGGCGTCAACGACTACCTGATCCGCCCGATCGACAAGAACGAGATGCTGGCGCGCGTGCGCACCCAGATCAAGAAGAAGCGCTACACCGAGCGGCTGCGCGACAATGTGCAGATGTCGATCGAGATGGCGATCACCGACGCGCTGACCGGCCTGTTCAACCGCCGTTACATGGAAACCCATCTCGCCGGGTTGGTCGAGCAGGCCGCCGCGCGCGGCAAGCCGATCGCGGTTTTGGTGCTCGACATCGACTACTTCAAGTCGATCAATGACGGCCACGGCCACGATGCCGGCGACGACGTGCTGCGCGAATTCTCGCTGCGCATCCGCAAGTGCATCCGCAATATCGACCTAGCCTGCCGCTATGGCGGCGAGGAATTCGTCATGGTGATGCCGGAGACCGACATCGCGGTGGCGGCGATGGTGGCGGAGCGGCTGCGCCGCCGCATCGCCAGCGAGGCCTTCGCGATCCAGCAGGGCAGCAAGAATCTCGAAGTGACGATCTCGATCGGCATCGCGGCGCTCAACGGCGCGGACGATAACGCCGCCGCGATCCTCAAGCGCGCCGACACCGCGCTCTATCGCGCCAAGCGCGATGGCCGCAATCGCGTGGTGCCAGACGCCGCTTAATAAGCTCGGATCGGCAAAATGCGAAGGGCGCCCGCAGACGCCCTTTTTTCGTCCGCCGCTCGTCGCGCGCGCTTACTTGATCTTGGACTTCGCGGTATTCGACGTGTTTCTTCGCGATCGGGTCGTATTTCTTCTTGATGAGCTTGTCGGTCATGGTGCGCGAATTCTTCTTGGTCACGTAATAGTGGCCGGTATCGGCGCTTGAAACAAGCTTGATCTTGAGACTGACGGCTTTAGCCATTGCGAAATCCTCGATTGTTGGCGCGAAACCTAGCGTCGAAGCGGCAAATGTCAAGAAAGCCGTATGACGGGTGCTACAGCAGTTCCCGGCGAAACTGCTGGTCTTCCATGAAATAAAACGGCACCGGCAATTCGTGTCCCATGCCGGCTTTGACGCGCGCTTCTAGTTCTTCCAGCACGATGCCGGTGATGGTCGGCATGTCGAGCGTCTTGGCTTGCTTGATTGGAATCCACACCAGTTCGACCAGTTCGGAATCCGGTCCGACCACACCTTCGACGCGATGCACCACGGCTTGCGCATCGGCAGTGAAGAAGCGGGTGTCGAAACGCTTCGGGCGTTGCGGCGGCGTGATGGCGCGCGCGATGAAATGCATATGGGCGAGGTCGGGAAGCACGTTGGCCTGGCGAAAACGCCGCCCACTCGACATTCGGCGCGCTTGAGGCGCCCAATGTGTCGGACTTGACGCCGAGCATCAGCCCGGTTTCCTCGAACGTTTCGCGGACGGCGGCAAGCGGAAAGGCGCGCGGCGGCCGGCACCGCCGCATCGCGTGGCCGCGTCTCGATCTTTTTCGCCGTCACCGGATGCAGTTCGCTCGGCGGCGCTCATCTGCGCGTCGGCCATCTCGATCCGGCCGCCGGGGAACACGAACTTGCCCGGCATGAATTTGTGCCCTGCGTGGCGGCGGCCGAGCAGCACCTTCGGGTCGGCCCCGGAGCGATCGATCAGCATCAAGCGTCGCGGCGTCGCGCGGCACGCTGTCGGGCGAGGTTTGGTCGCGCTCGGACTTGGTCATCCGGTCCGCGAGATCTTTGCCGAGGTCGGTCATCGCGCCTTCCGTTTTCCCTTGTGCTTGCCCTTATGGCCGCCTTTACCAGAATTTTGCCGCTGCATGCGATCGTGGTGGCCGCGCCGGCTGGCTTCTTCGTCGCGCCGCCGCGGCGCGGCTTGATGACGCCTGCGCGCGCCGTCCGTGCGGCCTTCCGACAACAGCTCGAAGCGCAGCGCGCCGGCGACCGGCGCCGCCTCGATCAGCTTGACGGTCACCGCGTCGCCGAGCCGGTAGGTCTCGCCGGAGCGATTGCCGATCATCGCGCGGGCTGGCTCGTCGAAGCGGAAATATTCGTCGCCGATGGTGCGGGCCGGAATGAAGCCGTCGGCGCCAGTGTCGCGCAATTTGACGAACAGACCGGCGCGGGTAACCCCGGAAATGCGGCCCTCGAACGTGGCGCCGATGCGGTCGGCGAGGAAATGCGCGATCAGGCGGTCGGCGGTCTCGCGCTCGGCCAGCATGGCGCGCCGCTCGGTCGCCGAAATCTGCGCGGAAATCTCCGCCAGCGCGGCGTGGTCGGTCGTCTCGGGCAGGCCGTCGTCGCCAAGCTTGAGCGCGCGGATGAGGCCGCGATGCACGATCAGGTCGGCATAGCGGCGGATCGGCGAGGTGAAATGCGCGTAGCGGCGCAGGTTCAGTCCGAAATGCCCGTAATTCTCGGCGGAATATTCGGCCTGCGCCTGCGAGCGCAGCACCACCTCGTTGACCAGTTGCTCGGCGTCGCTGCCTTTGACTTGCGCCAGAATGCGGTTGAACGCCTGCGGGCGCAGCACGCCGCCTTTCGGCAAACGGGATGTCGAGTGTCTGCAGGAATTCCCGCAGCGCGTGGAGCTTTTCCATCGAGGGCTCGTCATGCACGCGGTAGATCAGCGGCACCCGGCGCGCGCTCCAGCGTTTCCGCCGCCGCGACATTGGCGAGGATCATGAACTCTTCGATCAGTCTGTGCGCGTCGAGCCGCTCGGGCGTGACGACCCGGTCGACGGTGCCGTCGGCCTTGAGCAAAATCTTGCGCTCCGGCAGATCGAGATCGAGCGGCGAGCGCTCGGCGCGCGCCCGCTTGAGCGCGTCATAGGCAGCGTAGAGCGGCCGCAGCACCGGGCTGGTCAGCGGGCCGGTGGTCTCGTCGGTCCGGCCATCGATGGCGGCTTGCGCCTGCTCGTAGGAAAGTTTGGCGGCCGATTTCATCATGATGCGGTGAAACGTGTGCGAGCGCTTGCTGCCGTCGGCGCCGATGACCATGCGACCGCGAGCGCGGCGCGGTCCTCGTTGCGGCCGCAGCGAGCACAGGTCGTTGGAGATGCGCTCCGGCAGCATCGGCACCACGCGGTCGGGGAAGTAGACCGAATTGCCGCGCACCAAAGCTTCGCGGTCGAGCGCCGAGCCGGGCGTCACGTAATGGGCGACATCGGCGATCGCGACGGTGAGGATGAAGCCGCCTGGGTTGTTGCTGGAGGTGTCGGGCTCGGCATGAACGGCGTCGTCGTGATCCTTGGCGTCGGGCGGATCGATGGTGACGAGCGGCAGCTTGCCGCCAGTCCTCGCGGCCTTGCAGGGTCGCCGGCTGCGCGGCTTCGGCCTCGGCCAGTGTTTCGCGTCGGAACGCGAGACGGAATGTCATGCGCGGCGATCGCGATCATGCTGACCGCGCGTTCGGTCTTGAGCGAGCCGAGCCGTTCGTTGACGCGGCCCTGCGGCAGGCCGAGCCGGCCGGAGCGTGACGATCTCGACGGCGACCAGGTCGCCGTCTTGTGCATTCTCGGTGGCGCTTGCCGGAATGCTCAGTTCCTTGCCGAGCATCTTCTTGTCGACCGGCTCGATCCGGCCGCCGCCTTGCGGCAATGCCCGGAAGATGCCGAGCACGCGATGCTTGGGATGGTCGATGATGTTGATGACACGGCCGCGATGGCGGATGCCGTCGTCCTCGTCGGTTTCGTGAGACGCGCAACAGCACGCTGTCGCCGACGCCGGCCGCTTCGCCGGGGCGGGCGTTGCGCGGCATATGGATGCGGATTTTTGGCGCCGGTCCGTGTGCGGCTTCGTCCCATTCGTCGGGGACGGCGATGAATTCGCCGTCGCGGTCGCGCGCGAGTGATGTCGGCGAGCACGGTGTCCGGCAGCGCGCCGGGCTGGTGCAGTTTCTTGCGGCGCTTTTCGACGCTGCCGTTCGTCGGCGAGTTCGCGCAGCATGCGCTTGAGTTCGGCGCGCATCGCGTTCTTGAGGCCGAAGGCGCGCGCGATTTCCCGGGTGCCGACCTTGCCCGGATTGGCGGCGATGAACGCGAGAAGTTCGGCTTTGGAGGGGAGGGAAGCAGGTGTTTAGTGTTTTTTCAAAATAGATACTCGCGCCTAAATGGCGCCGTTTGAGACTTTAAAAATAAGGATGAAAGTGCAGCTTTGCCAGTGCGCTATTCGGCAGCCGTGATCTTCTCGGCCTTTTTCTTGGCCGCCGGCTTCTTGGCAGAGGTCTTGTTGACCGCAGCCTTGCGCGGCTTGGCGGGCTTCGGGTCGGAAGCTTCTACGGCCGCCGCGGCTTTGCCCTTGCGGCCCTTGGGAGCCTCGGCCGGCGCACCGGCCTTCTTGCGGCCGGCGGCGCGGCGCGGCTGCGAGCCGAGCGCCTCGGCGCGCGCGTCGAGCAGCACGACGGCTTCCGTCAAGCGTAATGGTCTCCGGCGTCTTGTCGCCCATGATGGTGGCGTTGATGCCGTTGTTGCTGACGTAAGGGCCGTAGCGGCCGTTCTTGACCACCACGTCGCCGCCTTTGTCGGGATGCTCGCCGAGCGAGCTTGCCGGGATCGGCGCCGAAGCGGCGGCCTTTCTTGGGGTTGGCTTTCTTCTCGGCGATCAACGTCACCGCGCGATTGAGGCCGACGGTGAGCACCTCGTCGCCTTCTTCGAGGCTCGCGTAGATCTTGCCGTGCTTTACGTAAGGCCCGAACCGGCCGATGCCGGCCAGAATCGGTTCGCCGTCTTCCGGCGAGATGCCCGACTTCGCGCGGCAGCGCGAGCAGCGCCAGCGCCTTTTCGAGATCGATCTCGTCGGGCACCACGCCTTTCGGCACGCTGGCGCGTTTGGGCTTTTCGACTTCCTGCTTCTTCTCGCCCTTCTTCGGCTTCGGCGGCTTGATCTGCTCGCCGAGCTGGAGATAGGGCCCGAAGCGGCCGCCGCGCAGCGTCACTTCAAGGCCGGTGGCTGGGTCTTCGCCCAGCACCTTCTTGCCCTGAACGCCGTCGGCGCTCGGCGTGATCTGGCGGGTGAAATTGCATTCCGGATAATTCGAGCAGCCGACGAAGGCGCCGAACCGTCCGGTCTTGAGCGACAGCTGGCCGATGTTGCATTGCGGGCATTGCCGGCGCGGCGTGCCGTCGGCGTGCTCCGGGAAAATATGCGGCTCGAGCAGGTCGTTGAGCGCGTCGAGCACCACGCGGTTGCGCACTTCCTTGATGTCGTTGACCGAGCCGATGAACTGCTCCCAGAACTCGGTCGAGCACCGGCACGCCAGTCGATCTCGCCGTTCGAGATGCGGTCGAGCTTTTCTTCGAGGCTGGCGGTGAAATCGTATTCGACATAGCGCGTGAAGAAGCTTTCGAGGAAGGCGACGACGACGCGGCCTTTGTCTTCGGGGATCAGGCGCTTCTTGTCGATGCGAACATAGCCGCGGTCCTGCAGCACTTGCAGGATCGAGGCGTAGGTCGAGGGCCGGCCGATGCCGAGCTCTTCCATGCGCTTGACCAGCGCGGCTTCCGAGAAACGCGGCGGCGGCTCGGTGAAATGCTGCGAGCTCTCGATCGCCTGCTTCGTTAGCACCTCGCCCTGCGACATCGCGGGCAGGCGGCGCGATCTCATCGTCGTCCGGAGTTTCGTCCTGGCCTTCCTGATAGAGCGTCAGGAAGCCGTCGAACTTCACGACCTGGCCGGTCGCGCGCAGTTCGATAATGCGGCCGCCGGCTTTCGCCGCGATGTCGACCGTGGTGCGCTCGAGCTCGGCATTTTCCATCTGGCTCGCGACGGCGCGGTTCCAGATCAGCTCGTAAAGCCGCGCCTGGTCGCGATCGACATATTTGGCGACTTGCGCGCGGCGTGCGGCGCGGCGCCGGTCGGGCGCACCGCTTCATGCGCTTCCTGCGCGTTCTTCGATTTGTTCTGATAGACGCGCGGCGAGCCCGGCACATATTGCTTGCCGTAATTCTTGCCGATCATGGTGCGGATGTCGGTGATCGCTTCCGGCGCCATGTCGATGCCGTCGGTACGCATATAGGTGATGAGGCCGGTCGTCTCGCCGTCGATCTCGACGCCTTCGTAGAGCCGCTGCGCGAGCCGCATGGTGATGGCCGGTGCGAAGCCGAGCTTGCGGCTGGCCTCCTGCTGCATGGTCGAAGTGGTGAAGGGCGGCGGCGGATTGCGCCGCGCCGGCTTCGCCTCGACCGAGGTCGACGGTGAAATTCGCGTTCTCGAGATCGCGCGTTAGAGACTTCAGCCTGCGCACCCGATCCGATGTCGAGCCGCTGGATCTTTTGCCCATCGGCGCCGACCAGCCGCGCTTCGAACGCTTCGTTGCGCGGCGTCGCAAGCTTGGCGAGGATCGACCAGTATTCCTTGGCGACGAATTTCTCGATCTCGAGCTCGCGGTCGCACACCAGCCGCAGCGCCACCGACTGCACGCGGCCGGCCGAACGCGCGCCCGGCAGTTTGCGCCACAGCACGGGCGACAGCGTAAAGCCGACCAGATAATCGAGCGCGCGGCGCGCGAGATAGGCATCGACCAGCGCCGCGTCGATCTGGCGCGGATGCTTCATCGCCTCGGTGACGGATTGCTTGGTGATGGCGTTGAAGACGACGCGCTCGATCTTGTGGTCCTTCAGCGCCTTCTTTTCCTTGAGCACTTCCAGCACGTGCCAGGAGATCGCCTCGCCCTCGCGATCCGGGTCGGTCGCCAGGATGAGCTTGTCGGCGCCCTTAAGCGCATGCGCGATGTCGTTCATCCGCTTCTGGGATTGCGGCATCGACCTCCCAGAGCATCTTGAAATCGTTATCGGGGTCGACCGAGCCGTCTTTGGGCGGCAGGTCGCGGATATGGCCAAAGGAGGCGAGAACCTCGTAGCCGGGCCCAAGATACTTGTTGATCGTCTTCGCCTTGGAGGGCGACTCGACAACGACGATATTCATGTATTTCCAATGGGTTAGCTGCCGGGCGCCGGACCTACAGTGACGGAATCGGCTTCAGGAATCGTTCGGAACATGGGGAAGGTGGTCCGGCCTGTCAAATCGGCCCCAAATTCCTGCCCGTCAAATCATCCAATTAGGGCCTCAGCGCGACCCGATTTACAACCATGAGAAGTATTATTTAAATAATGCATCTTATACGCTAGGTTGCTGGAGCGATGATTTTTGCAATTTAGAGCGGCAATGCCCGGACAGTTCGGCAAAGACGGCAGCGGCGACCCGGACAATGTGGCGAGTTACGTCGCGACGCTGTCGGCTGACCTCGCCATGATGGCGCGCCGCCACGGCCTCGACACGCTCGGCTACCTGCTCGATATGGCGCGGCTCGAGGCCGAGAATCTGACGCGACCCGCCCCGGAGCGCGGTAGCAGCCGCTGAAAAATTCTCACGGCGTCTTGATGCCGATCTTCTGTAGAAACTCTGCGGTCGGGTTACCGTCCGGCACCATGCCGAGCTTGATTCTGTTCGTCGCGGATATTGTCGCGCAGGTCGAAATCGACATGGCCTTCGAACTCGTTTACCTTGTAGCCAAGCGCGGCAAGTCTTTTCTGCAAGGCGACGCGCGCGTCGCGCGGCAGCGGACGGTCGTCGGCCGGCCACGCCGTCTTGATCGGCGGCCCGCCAGCCATGCGGTCGGCGAGGTGGCCGATCGAAATCGCGTAGGCATCCGAGTTGTTGTATTCCTTGAGCACGTCGTAGTTTTTCGGTGACGAGAAAGCCGGGGCCTTGCGCGCCCGCCGGCAAAAATAGAATACCATCGCCGTCTTTCGGAAACGCGCTCGCCGTCGGCGCGCTTGACGCCGAGCCTGGTCCATTCCGCGAATGAGCCGCGGCTCTTGCGGTAGTCGAAACTGGCCGGCGCGATCACCTCGAAGCCCCAGGGCATGCCGTGGATCCAGCCGCCTTTGTGCAGATAGTTGCCGGTCGAGCCGAGCACGTCCGGCACATTGCTCCAGATGTCGCGTCTTGCCGTCGCCGGAAAAATCGATGGCGAAGTCGACGACGTTGGTCGGCATGAATTGCGTTTGCCCCATCGCGCCGGCCCAGGACTGACACCATCTTGTCGCGCGCGATATGGGCGTCCTGCATGATCTTCATCGCCACCATCAGCTCGTTGCGGAAATAAGGATGGCGGTATTTCACGTATGCGAGCGTCGACAGCGAGCGGAACACGTCCCATTTGTCCTTGTCGGCGCCGAATCGAACTCTCCATTCCCCAGATCGCGATCAGGACCCAGCGCTCGACGCCGAATTTCTTTTCTACCGCGTCGAACGTCGCCGCCCACTGCTCCGCCTTCTCGCGGCCGGTCTTGATGCGCCAGGCGGCGACGAGAGCATTGATATAGTCGCCGACCGGCTTGCCGTATTCCGGCTGGCGTTGGTCGCCGCGATGACGCGCGGGTCAGGCGTGACGCCTTTCATTGCCAGGTCGAAATTGGCGCGCGTGATGCCTTTGGCTTTGGCATCGGGCCAGAGCTGCGCGACGAACGTCGCGAAATTGTCGTCGGCTTGCGCGCGCGCAAAATCGGGACAAAGACCCGGACCAAAGCTGGCGAGGACGATCAGCAAGACGGTAATTTGACGCAAGATCATGCGGGCCTTTCGAAATCTTCGCGATCTTATAGCAGCGACACCTTGCCACCGCCGTGGCGCGGTTGCGGCCGCCACGCGCTCACCTTTCGCCAGGCCGCGGCACGGCCGGGGAAGTCTCGCCGATCTTTCCTTCGGTACCTGCGACCAATCGCTTGATGTTCTCGCGATGCATGATCCACAACGCGATGGTAAGGAGCCAAAATAGCGCACACACCGTGGGATACCCGCCGGCCATCAGCGCAACCGGCGTTGCGACGCTGGCGACCAGCGCCGACAGCGATGAGTAACGCGAGAAATACGCAACCGCGAGCCAGATCGCGCCGAACAGCAGGGCGAATGGCCAGGCCAGCCCGAGCAAGATGCCGATATAGGTCGCGACGCCTTTGCCGCCTTTGAACTTGAGCCAGACCGGAAACAGATGGCCGAGCAAAGGCGCCGACCCCGGCAAACAGTGCGGCTTCGTGGCCGAAAACAAATCCGGCGAAATAAACCGCGGCGGTGCCCTTGAGGATGTCGCAAATCAGCGTCGCGGCCGCGAGGCCCTTGCGGCCGGTGCGCAGCACATTGGTGGCGCCGATATTGCCCGAGCCGATCGTGCGGATGTCTTGCGTGCCGGCGAGCCGCGTCGAGGATCAGCCCGAACGGGATAGAGCCGAGCAGATAGCCGAACAGCAGCGCGATCGCATAATTGCCGCCACATGATGCTGAGCGTATTGAGGTCAGACGTATTCGTAAACCGTGCGCCCGGCCACGATGGTGCGCACGACGCGGCCGGTAAGCCGCGCCTCGTCGAATGGCGTGTTCTTGCACTTGGACTTCAGTTCCGCGGGATCGAGTACCCAAGGCACATCGGCATCGACCACGATGACGTCGGCGGGCGCGCCGCTCTTGAGCGTGCCGCCGGGCAGGCCGAGCAGTTCGGCAGGCCGACGTCGAAAGCGCGCGCAGCAATGTCATCAGATCGAGTTCGCCGTTGTGCACCAGCCGTAGGCCGGCGGTCAGCATCGTCTCGATGCCGATCGCGCCGGGCGCAGCCTCGGCAAACGGCAGCCGCTTGGTCTCGACGTCCTGCGGATTGTGGTCCGACATCACGACGTCGACCAGCTCCGGAGGCGAGCGCCTCGACCAGCAGCTTGCGGTCGTCTTCCGCGCGCAGCGGCGGCGACAGTTTCAGGAAGGTGCGGTAGGGGCCGATGTCGTTTTCATTGAGCGTGACGTGATTGATCGAGGCCGACGCCGTGACGTCGAGCCCGGCATCCTTGGCGCGGCGCAGCACGTCGAGGGATTCCGCGCAGGTCACCGACGCGGCATGGTAACGGCCGCCGGTCAGCGCGACCAGGCGCAAGTCGCGCTCGAGCATGATGGTCTCGGCCGCCTTGGGAATGCCGAGCAGGCCGAGCCGCGCCGCGAATTCGCCTTCGTTCATCACGCCATCGCCGACCAGGTCGGGATCTTCGGTGTGATGGACGATCAGCGCCTCGAAATCGCGCGCATATGTCAGCGCCCGGCGCATCACCTGCGCGTTGGTGACCGCTTTCAGCGCCATCGGTGAAGGCGACCGCGCCGGCGGCCTTGAGCAGGCCGATCTCGGTCATCTCTTTGCCTTCGAGGCCCTTGGTCAGCGCCGCCATCGGGTGGACGTGCACGATCGCGGTGTCACGCGCGCGTCGCAGCACGAAATCGACCGTGGCGGGATCATCGATCACCGGCGACGTATCGGGTTGGCAGATGATGGTGGTGACGCCGCCGGCCGCCGCGGCCTGGCTCGCAGAGGCAAGCGTTTCGCGGTGGCCGGCGCCGGGCTCGCCGATGAAGGCGCGCATGTCGATCAGGCCGGGCGCCACCAGTCTGCCGCGGCAATCGTAAATCTCGGTGCCTTCCGGCACGCCGCCGGCGCCGATGCCGCGCTTGGCATCGCGGATAATGCCGTCGGCGATCAGGAGGTCGCCAGCCATATCAAGGTCGCGCGACGGATCGACGATCCGGGCGTTGGCGAGCAGGATCGGGCGGCGTTCGGACAACATCATCATGCGTTCGGCAAATTCCGTGACAAAGCTTCGAGCACGGCCATGCGCACCGCGACGCCCATCTCGACCTGCTCGCGGATCAGCGACTGCACGCCGTCGGCGACGATGGAGTCGATCTCGACGCCGCGATTCATCGGGCCGGGATGCATGACCATGGCATCGGGCTTGGCGTAGCCGAGTTTTTTCTGGTCGAGGCCGAAGAAGTGGAAATATTCCGACATCGAAGGGACGAAAGAGCCGTTCATGCGCTCGCTGCTGCAGGCGCAGCATCATGACGATGTCGGCGTCGGCGAGACCCTCGCGCATGTCGCGCGCGACCTCGACGCCCATGCGCTCGATGCCGGCGGGCAGCAGAGTGGAGGGCGCGACCACGCGCACGCGCGCGCCCATCGCATTGAGCAGGATGATGTTGGAGCGCGCCACCCGCGAATGCATGATGTCGCCGCAGATCGCGACCAGCAGGCCTTCGATGCGGCCTTTGTTGCGGCGGATGGTGAGGCCGTCGAGCAGCGCCTGGGTCGGATGCTCGTGAGCGCCGTCGCCGGCATTGATCACCGAGCAGTCGACCTTGTTGGCGAGCAATTCGACCGCGCCGGAGGCGTGATGGCGCACCACGATGATGTCGGGATGCATGGCGTTGAGCGTGATCGCTGTGTCGATCAGCGTCTCGCCCTTGCGCATCGAGGACGACGCAGGCCGACATGTTCATGACGTCGGCGCCGAGCCGTTTGCCGGCCAGTTCGAACGACGCCTGGGTGCGGGTCGAAACCTCGAAAAACAGGTTGATCTGGGTGCGGCCGCGCAGCGAGGCGCGCTTTTTCTCGATTTGACGGTTGAGCTCGACGAATTCTTCGGAGAGGTCGAGCAGGCCGGAAATCTCGCTCGCGGGTAAGCCCTTCGATCCCCAACAGGTGCGGCCTGTTGAGGACGAACGAGGATTTCGGCGCCATGTTCATTAAAGGCATTTCTATAGTCGCGCAGGCCGTCGCGGGCAAGTACGCATCCTGCCCGTTGGCGCCCGGTGGACAACGCCGCGGCGGCGTCTGGCGTGATACGGTTAACGGCCATCGCAGGCCGCGAGTCGCCGCATGTCAGGTCGCAAGCCCAGCAGCAATCGGGACGCCGTCAACCAGTCGCCGCCGTTTGAAGACGTCGATCTGTTCATGACGCGATCGGGCGCTGCAGGAGGCGGTCGCGGCCAATGGCGGCACCGCGCCAGCCGCTGTCCTCTCGGCATTCGGCCGCCATTGGGGCAGAGCGGAAATGTTCGCGCTGGCCAGGCTCGCCAACGAGAACGTCGCCGCGAACTCAAGGGCGACGTCGTCGAATTCGACCCGGCCTATCACCGCTTCATGGCGGACAGCATGAGGGCTGGCCTGCACAACATGACCTGGCGTGCCGACGGTACGCGCGCGCCAGCGCCCGCCGAGGTGGCGCGGGCGGCGCGCTACTACATGGTGGCGCAAGTCGAGAACGGGCACATGTGCCCGATCACCATGACGCGCGCGGCGGTCGGCGCGCTGGCGCTCGAGCCGGCGCTTGCCGCCAGAGCTGATGCCAAAGATTTCCTCGCACGATTACGATCCGCGCTTCCGCCCCTGGACCGACAAGTCCGTCGATGACGCTCGGCATGGGGATGACGGAGAAGCAGGGCGGCACCGACGTGCGCTCGAACACGACGCAAGCCGATGCCGGCCGGCGATCATTACCGGATCACCGGCGCACAAATGGTTCATGTCGGCGCCGATGTGCGATGCTTTCTTGATCCTGGCCCAGGCGCCGGGCGGACTCACCTGTTTTTTCATGCCGCGGTTCCGGCCGGACGGCAGCGTCAACGGACTGCGCTTTGAGCGGCTGAAGACAAGCTCGGCAACCGCTCGAATGCCTCCTCGGAAGTGGAATTCATCGACGCCTACGCGCGGCGCGTCGGCGACGAAGGCGCCGGCATCCGCACCATCTCGAGATGGTGCAACTGACGCGGCTCGATTGCGCCGTCGCGTCGGCCGGCATTGATCCGCGATGGCGCTGGCGCAGGCGTTGCATCATGCGCGCCACCGCACGGTGTTTCAGAAAAAACTGGCCGATCAGCCGCTGATGCGCACGGTGCTGGCGGATCTCGCGCTGGCGAGCGAGGGCGTGGTCGCGTCGTGATGCGGCTCGCGCCGCTCGTTCGACCACGCCGCGGGCGATCCGAAAGAGGCGGCGCGGGCACGGCTGCTGACGCCGGCGATCAAATACTGGGTCTGCAAAAGCGCGCCGGCCTTCGTCTACGAAGCGATGGAGTGTCTCGGCGGCAATGGCTATGTCGAGGACAGCATCATGCCGCGGCTGTATCCGCGAAGCGCCGGTAAACGCGATATGGGAAGGCTCCGGCAACGTGATGTGTCTGGACGTGCTGCGCGCCTTGTCGCGCGATGCGCGAAGCCGCGCGAGCGGTGCTCGACGATTTGGCACAGCAGGCGAAAGGACTGCCGGGCGTCGCCGAGGCTGTGCAAACAATTCTTAAAATTGTCGGCGGTGCCGACGCCGAAGCGCACGCGCGTCTTGCGGTGGAGCGGCTGGCGAACCTGGCGGCGGCGGCGGCTTTGGCGGCCGGCGCGCCATCTTTTATTGCCGAACAATTCGCTCAAGCGCACCTCGCCGGCCCACGCGGCGACAGTTATGGCGCGATTGTGATCGACGGAACTGAGAAAATACTGGCGCGCGCGCTGCCTGCCTGATCCCACGGTTTTGTGATGCGGTTCGGTGTGCAGTGCGGAACTGGTTGCGTCCCCTCCGTGTTGTCGAGGTGAACCGTGCAGTGTCCCGAATCGTCGGGAACCTTGCGCGCGGAACTGAACAACAGGAGAGGTCACATGAAAACATTTCTCAAATATGCGGGCGCAATCAGCGTCGCCGGTATCGTCGCCTTGGCGGCGGTGACCCCAAGCGAGGCGCGCGATGGGCGTAATGCTGCAGCGATCGGCGGCTTCGTTGCCGGCGCGGCGGTAGGCGCGGCGGTCGCCGGCTCGAATAACAACGCTTACTACGGCCCGGGCTACGCGTACGAGCCGGGTTATGCTTACGAGCCGGCTTATGCCGACGATTATGCCTATGCGCCGGCTCCGGCGTATCGCGGCAGCTACTATTCGGGCACGAGTCCATATGACAACCGCTACAACAACACCGGCGGCCTCGCCGATCGTTCGCGCTAACGGTTGATGGATTGAAAAAGGCGGGCTTCGGCCCGCCTTTTTTATTGCCGCCCGCTGATGAGATTCTGAAGCCGGTCGAGCGCGCCTTGCAAAATGAAAATCGCGGCGTGCTGGTCGATCACCGCCGCGCGCTTTTTGCGGCTGGCATCGGCCTCGATCAACTCGCGCTCGACCGCGGCGGTCGACAGCCGCTCGTCCCACAGTGCGATCGGCAGTTCGGTCAGCTTCGAAAAATTGCGGCGCGAAGGCGCGGGTCGATTGCGCGCGCGGGCCTTCGCTGCCGTCCATGTTGATCGGCAGACCGAGCACGAACCCGACGGAATTGCGTTCCGCCGCGAGCGCCAGCAGGCGCTTGGCGTCGGCGGTGAACTGGGTGCGGGCGATGGTTTCGACTGCGGTCGCCAGCCGGCGATCCGGATCGCTCGATGCAACCCCGATGGTCTTGGTGCCGAGGTCGAGGCCGATCAGCGTGCCGCGCGGCGGCAAGCGGGCGGCGGCCTCGATGAGTGGAAGCACGACAGCCATTAGCGAACGTCCGATAGGCTCATGAAACCGCACCTTACAGCATCGCCACACAAATGCGCATTGCGCCGCAAAATGCCGGTCTGCTATCAGTCGGCCGTAACCCGCGAGAACATGATGTCCGTCGACGCCGCAACCGTCCGCCGTATCGCCAGGCTCGCGCGCATCGCGGTGGCCGAGGATGAGGTCGAACACCTCAAGGGCGAGCTCAACGCCATGCTCGCCTTCGTCGAGCAGCTTTCCGAGGTGAACGTCGAAGGCGTCGAGCCGATGACATCGGTGACGCCGATGGTCATGAAGAAGCGCCACGACGTCGTCACCGAAGGCAATGACGCCGACGCCATTCTCAAGAATGCGCCGGAGCGGCAGGACAATTTCTTCGTGGTGCCGAAAGTGGTGGAGTGATGTGCCAGGCCTGCTTTGAAGCCGACGCCATGTTCCGCCGCTATCTTCTGCAGCGGCCGGACGAGCGCGCCAAACTCACGGCGGAAGAGGCCGGCTATTTCGGCTTCCGGCGGGACGATGCCGGCCAGTGGGTCGACGCATGGCCTCAAGACGCATGGCCGCAGACTTCGGCTGAATTTGGCGCGGACTCTGCCGAACCGGCACGCCAATGAGCAGCCCGACGGCACTCACCATCGCAGCGGCGCGGGACGCGCTGCGCAAGAAAGAGCTCAGCGCGATCGAGCTTGCCGACGCGCATCTTGCCGCGATCGAGAAGGCGCGCGCTCTCAACGCCTTCGTGATGGAAACCCCGGAGCGTGCCCGCGCGATGGCGAAAGCCGCCGATGCGCGCATTGCCGCCGGCAAGGCCGGTCCGCTCGAAGGCATTCCGCTCGGCATCAAGGACCTGTTCTGCACCGAAGGCGTGCGCACCACCGCGGGCTCGCACATCCTCGACAATTTCGTGCCGACTTATGAGTCAACCATCACTTCCAATCTGTGGCGCGACGGCGCGGTGATGCTCGGCAAGCTCAACAACGATGAATTCGCCATGGGGTCGTCGAACGAAACCTCGTTCTTCGGCCCGGTCGTCAATCCATGGCGGCGGCGCGGCTCCAATGTCGGCGCCGGCGCTAAGGGCGCCGTCGAAGGCACGCATCTGGTGCCCGGTGGTTCGTCCGGCGGCTCGGCGGCGGCGGTCGCGGCGCATCTGTGCTGCGGTGCGACCGCGACCGACACCGGTGGCTCGATCCGCCAGCCCGCCGCCTTCACCGGCACGGTAGGGCTGAAACCAACCTATGGCCGTTGTTCGCGTTGGGGCATCGTCGCCTTTGCCTCGTCGCTCGATCAGGCTGGCCCGATCGCGCGCACAGTGCGCGACGCCGCGATCATGACGCGCTCGATGGCCGGCCATGATCCCAAGGACACGACTTCCGCCGATCTGGCGGTGCCGGATTACGAGAAGGCGATCGGCAAATCCGTGAAGGGCATGAAGATCGGCGTGCCGAAGGAGTACCGCCTCGATGGCATGCCGGCCGAGATCGAGAAATTGTGGAGCCAGGGCATCGCCTGGCTCAAGGCAGCGGGTGCCGAGATGATCGACATCTCGCTGCCGCACACCAAATACGCGCTGCCGGCTTATTACATCGTCGCGCCGGCCGAAGCCTGTTCCAATCTGGCGCGCTATGACGGCGTGCGTTACGGCCTGCGCGAGCAGGAGCGTGGCCTCATCGATATGTATGAGAAGACCCGAGCCGAAGGTTTCGGGCCGGAAGTGCGCCGCCGCGTCATGATCGGCACTTATGTGCTGTCGGCCGGTTATTACGACGCCTATTATCTGCGCGCGCAGCGGGTTCGCACCCTGATCAAGAAGGATTTCGAGGACGCCTTCAAGACCGGCATCCACGCCATGCTGACTCCCGCCACCCCCTCCGCCGCTTTCGGCATTGGCGAGAAGGGCGGCAGCGATCCGGTCGAGATGTATCTCAACGACATCTTCACCGTGACGGTGAACATGGCGGGGCTTCCCGCCATCGCCGTGCCGGCCGGGCTCGACAGCCAGCATCTGCCGCTCGGACTGCAGTTGATCGGCCGGCCGTTCGACGAGGAAACTCTGTTCTCGCTCGGCGAGGTAATCGAGCAGGCCGCCGGGCGCTTCTCGCCGGAGCACTGGTGGTGACGCCCGACGCTTTTCGACGGAGTCTCGCCGAAAGCGCGCCGCCAGAAAATCTGTCCGACGCGCTGCAATCGTTGTGGTGGGCCGGCAAAGCCGATTGGGACAAGGCGCACCGGATCGTCATGGAATCCTCCGGCGCCGAGGCGGCCTGGGTGCACGCCTATCTGCATCGGGTCGAGGGCGATCTGGGCAATGCCGCTTACTGGTACCGCGCCGCCCGCCGCCCGCCCGCCGATGGCCCACTGCCGGACGAATGGGACGCCATCGTCGGCACGTTGCTGAGCGCGACCAAATAACGGACCGTGCTGCGGGATACGCGCAATTTATTCGCTAGCATCAAGCTTCGCCGCTAGGCTTGCGGCGGGGGATACACTATCGTGGCTGGGGACGGCACACGAGCACTGGTTGGCGAACTCTACGACGCCTATGCGCGTCTGGATTTCGAGCGAGTTGCTGCGCTGATCCATGAAAATGTCGACTGGGTGATTTACGGTCCGGTTGAAATTTTTCCGTTCGCCGGCCCGCGCCACGGCAAAGCCGAAGTCCTTAAGGCGCTCGGCGGCATCGCCGAAAAATACCAGCTCAAAACTTATATGCCGGAAATCATCATCGTCGATGGTGATCGCGCCGCGGTGATGTCGGACGTGAGTTTTATCCAGCGCGACAGCGGCCGCACCCTGCGTTTCCGGCTGGCCAACTTCCTGCGTTTCCAGGACGGCCGCGTCATCGAATTTCGCGAATTCGCCAATACGTTCGACGTGGTCGAGCAGGCGCTGGGCCGCGAACTGCGGATATAGCGCCATCTTGCCTGATGATGCCCAGACCCGTTAGGGGTATCGCCAAGGTAACGATGATGAGCGCGCAACCCGCCACCACACTGATCAAAGGCTCGACCGGCGACTGGGAGGTCGTCATCGGCCTGGAAGTCCATGCCCAGGTAACGTCGAAGGCGAAGCTTTTTTCCGGCGCCTCGACCGAGTTCGGCGGCGAGCCGAATTCTCATGTGTCGCTGGTCGACGCCGCGATGCCGGGCATGCTGCCGGTCATCAACGAAGAATGCGTCAAGCAGGCGATCCGCACCGGCCTCGGTCTCAACGCGAAAATCAATTTCAAGTCGGTATTCGACCGCAAGAATTATTTCTATCCGGATTTGCCGCAGGGCTATCAGATCAGCCAGTACAAATCGCCGATCGTCGGCGAGGGCGAGGTAGCGGTCGATCTGCCGGATGGCGCGCAGGTCACGGTCGGTATCGAGCGGCTGCATCTCGAGCAGGATGCCGGCAAGCTGCTGCACGACCAGCACGCCACCGCATCGATGGTCGACCTCAACCGCGCCGGCGTCGCCCTGATGGAGATCGTATCGAAACCGGATTTGCGCTCCGCCGAACAGGCCAAAGCATACGTCGCCAAGCTGCGCTCGATCCTGCGTTATCTCGGCACCTGCGACGGCGACATGGAAAAGGGCAGCCTGCGCGCCGACGTCAATGTGTCGGTGCGCAAGCCCGGCGACCCGCTCGGCACCCGCTGCGAGATCAAGAACGTCAATTCGATCCGCTTCATCGGCCAGGCCATCGAGCACGAAGCGCGCCGGCAGATCGAGGTCATCGAGGACGGCGGCACGATCGAGCAGGAAACTCGCCTGTTCGACCCGGACAAGGGCGAAACGCGTTCGATGCGCAGCAAGGAAGAAGCGCACGACTACCGCTATTTCCCCGATCCGGACCTTTTGCCGCTTGAGTTCGACGCCGCCTATGTCGCTGCGCTCAAGGCGCACCTGCCGGAATTGCCGGATGTCAAAAAGGCACGCTTTGTGCGCGAGTTCGCCTTGTCCGGCTATGACGCCGACGTGCTGGTCGCGGAGCGCGAAACGGCGGATTATTTTGAAGCCGTGGCGAAGGGCCGTGACGCCAAGGCCGCTGCGAATTGGGTGATCAACGAATTGTTCGCCCGGCTTAACAAGCTGGGCAGCGGCATTGCTTCATCGCCGGTGTCGGCGGCGCAACTGGGCGTCATTCTCGATCTGATCGCGGAGGGCACGATCTCCGGCCGTATCGCCAAGGATCTGTTCGAGATCATCTGGAGCGAAGGCGGCGATCCGCGCGAGATCGTGACGGCGCGCGGCATGACGCAAGTCACCGACCTGGGCGCGATCGAGCAGGCGGTCGACGAGGTTATCGCGCAGAACCCGGACAAGGTCGCGCAGGCGAAAGCCAATCCGAAAGCGATGATGTGGTTCGTCGGTCAGGTGATGAAGTCTTCCGGCGGCAAAGCCAACCCGCAGGCCGTCACGGACGTTCTCAAGAAGAAACTTGGGCTCTGAATTCGCGCGGCGCCGCGTCTGCGTCCGCGAATCACTTGGCACTGATTCGCTCGTTTTTGATCGAATCCGGGAAATCGGCACGGCAAAAACCGTCGCCCTGTGAAGAAATTTTTGGTGCGGTCAACGCCACCGCGAAGTGCTTCGGCGGCGAAAAATTTTGCGTGCACGCATGAAAAAATTTCAGTCGTGACGCGCTCGCGTGTGATCGCGCATGCAACAAAAGTCCTTATGTTTCCAATGCAAATGCAATGTCGCAAAATCCGCGACGCGTTTTAATTTCACCGGCCGGTCAACGCGTGCGTGCTGACTCAGCGTCGCATGGCTGCGCACATTCGCGGCGCGACACGCTCACGCGCGTACACTTATCGTTAAGTGGAGTCGCTGTTTTTTCGGTTGTGCGGTAGTAATCACAGTGCAGTGCAGGTCGATTCGCGACCGCACTGAAATGCGACACCCGCCATGTTACATGGCTAGGAGGGCAGCAATGGCTAAACGTAGAAAGAAAGCAGCGGCGAAGAAAATGGCGAAGAAGACCCGCAGGAAGAAGCGGATCTAGTCGACGCACTTCCCGGTCTTCGACCTTTAATTCGTCGAAGATAACGTCATACGGGCCGGTGCGCGTCGTCTGCGGTTTGCGCATCGCGATTGCGGCGCAGCGCCCCGGACCCGGTTGACGACAGAGGGCGTCGGCGAAACCTCAAAGTTTCGCCGACGCCCTCGGTCTTTTTTGCTCAGGTTGGCAACGCGCGAACGTCTCGCGCGTTTTTTATTGTTAGGCGTTACATTTTCTTCTTGTCTGCTTTCGCCTTGGCCTTGGCTTCTTTCGCCGCTGCCTTGGCGGCCGCCTTGTCAGCCTTGGCCTTCGCCTTGGCGTCTGCCTTATCCTGTTTTGCCTTAGCCTTGGCGGCAGCCTTGTCGGCTTTCGCTTTGGCCTTAGCATCCTTGGCGGCGGCCTTCGCTGCCGCCTTGTCGGCCTTTGCCTTCTCCTTGGCGGCGGCCTTGTCGGCCTTGGCCTTCGCCTTGTCGGTTTGCGTGGTGGCTTGCGCCTTCGCCACGGTAATAACCGGAGCACCTGCGGCGAGAGAGACCGCGACCAGCGCGGCCAGCACATACTTCAACATGATATTCCTCCGAGCCCCTTGTTACGCGACGCCCGTCGGCTGCCTTTCGCGGCAGTGCCGGCGCCGGGTGTCACGATATGCGCCGGCCGCGTGGGCGTCCATACGCCCAAACGGGTTGTAAGTTGCGGTGCGAGCTTATCTGATGGCGGCCAAGATGGAGGACAGTCCCATGGCGCGTAAGGCAAAGGCCAAGACCAAGAAAACCGCAAAGCCAAAGTCGAAGAAACCGGTGAGCGGGTCGCAGCAACGCCCGATCGATCTCTATTATTGGCCGACGCCGAACGGCTTCAAAATATCGATCATGCTGGAAGAGTGCGCCCTGCCGTACACGCTGATCCCGGTGAATATTTCCAAGGGTGAGCAGTTCGAGCCGGGCTTTCTGAAAATCGCACCGAACAACCGCATGCCGGCGATCGTCGATCCGGACGGCCCCGGCGGCAAGCCAATCTCGATTTTCGAGTCCGGCGCCATCCTGCAATATCTCGGACGCAAGACCGGGAAATTTTATCCCGCCGACGAGCGCGGCCGCGTCGAGGTCGATCAATGGCTGTTCTGGCAGATGGGCGGGCTCGGCCCGATGGCCGGGCAAGTGCATCACTTCCGCAACTACTCCAAGGAGACGCTGACCTACGCGATCGACCGCTACGTCAACGAGGTCAATCGTCTCTATGGCGTGATGAACAAGCGGCTGGCCGATCGCGATTATCTCGCCGGCAAATATTCGATCGCCGACATGGCCTGCGTCGGCTGGGCCAATGGCTGGGAACGCCAGGGCCAGGACATCAAGCAGTTTCCAAAGCTCGCGGCCTGGCTCGATCGGGTGAAATCGCGCCCGGCGGTCAAGCGCGGCATGGCGCTCGGCCTCGAATTGCGCCAGGGCATCGATATGAAGGATCCGAAGGTGCAGGCCGTGTTGTTCGGCCAAAGGGCGAGATAAATTTGGCGCGCGCTAACGCGCTTTAACCGGCGCGTGCCCAGCGCACGCTTTTGCAGAGCACGCCCATCATGCAACCTTTGATCGTTGCGTTGTTGGCGTCCTGCATCGTCAGCACGATGTCGAAGGATTTTCCGTCGTCCGCGTTATAGATGTGGCCGCGCCAGCCGCCGGCGCCGTTTGGATTGAGCGAGGCGACCTGCAGCCCCATCATCGGCCGGTTGCGCTTGCTGGCGTCGACGTTCTTGGCGTCGTTGCGCGGCTTGCCGTTTTCATCGAGCGGCCGCCGCAGCCAAACGATGTGACCGCACATCGCGCGCCCGCATTCCGACATGCGCACCTTGGTGCCGCCGTCATCCGACATCCAGATGCCCTTGAGCTCGTGCGCGGAAGCCGGCGCGACGGAAATCGCGAGCAGGGTGGCGATGACAGCGATCAGACGTTTCATGAGGCGACTTCGATCCTTCTGGTTAGCAAAGCGAAAATGGCGTGACCATTATATGACACGCAAAATCAGCATTTTTGCGGCTATTTAGGGTTCAGAGTGCGGAAATTGCGCTGCATTCACGTTCGATTCATCGCGATACTTAAACTGTCATTCAAATTCTCCCCGCAAGATCGTGGAAGACAGGGGCCGCGTTCAAGTTCTGGCAGAAGCGCAGAACAACGCGACATAAGGGGAGAGCAACCGTGAGTATCGTTCAGAACATCGCCGAGGTGGCGATCACCGCGCCGACGTATCCCGACTTTTTCGAGCGCGGCATGATGTATGCGAGCGGCCGCGACGTGCCGCTCGACCTCATCGAAGCGCACAAGTGGTTCAATATTGCGGCTTCTCGCGGTCATGCCGATGCGACCCGCTTGCGCCGCGAAGTCGCCGAGCAGATGAGCGATTCTGAAATCGGTCTGGCGCAGCGCGCCGCCCGCGACTGGCTCAAACTTAATCCGCTGGCGCCGGCCGCCGAAGAGATTCGCGTCGCCGCCTGATCGCTTTAAAGGCGCCGGATTCCGGCTACCGATTTGACCGCGAAGTGTGCAAACCGTAATGGTTTCCGCACGCGGAGCTGTGGCCGAGTGGCTGAAGGCGGCGGTTTGCTAAACCGTTATACGCTCTCAAGGCGTATCGAGGGTTCGAATCCCTCCGGCTCCGCCAGCCCAGCCGGCCCCCGCCGCTGCAAGCGATTCCCGCTCTGAATTTGTATTTTATTAACCACGGCAGGCCACCGCGGCATTGATTCGACGGCGCCCCAACCGCTGGCGCGCATCTATCATATTGTAAGAACACACAATTTTGTCTCTGGCGGAAATTCACCGATTTCCCTCACGACGCGGGCGGGTCGATCCAAAATGCGTGTTTTTTACGCAACAGTCGCCTGAAAACCGCTCTAGAGGCCTGTGGGAAGGGCGCTTCTTCGTTGCACTGTGCATGATCAATCGGCAATTCTCCGCCTGCGACGGAGGGGGCATCCCCAGTCGCGCTATTCGGTTTTGCGAGCCATGTGAGTGGTTTTTGAAATCGGGCAGCGGGAAAGGGGAAGTTCCTATCGGTGCCGATCGCACTGGGCGGACACGGATCCCTCTCAAAAGAAACATTGTTTGGAGGTTCAAGATGAAGATGGTGAAAAGCCTTCTCCTAGGCGCAGCGGCGGGTATCGTCGCGGTTGCCGGGGCGCAGGCCGCCGATCTTCCCGTTAAGGCCAAACCGGTCCAGTACGTGAAGATTTGCAGCCTGTACGGCGCGGGGTTCTGGTACATCCCGGGCACGGATACTTGCATCAAGATCGGCGGCTATGCTCGCGCCGAGTGGAACGTCAACGCGAACGGGTCGTTCAACCCGCAAGTCAGCCAGAACTACAACCGCAACCAGAACGAATATGTTTCGCGCAATCGCTTCCTGGTGACGTTCGACGTCCGTTCGCAGACCGCGTACGGCACGTTGCGCGCTTACACTCGCTTCGCCGCCCAGTGGACGACGGGTGACTTGGCTACTGGTGGTTCGATGAACAACAACGCCCTTGCTTCGGGTGGCCTGTACGTTGATCGCGCCTTCATCCAGCTCGGTGGCTGGACCTTTGGTAAAACCGAATCGTTCTTCAACTTCTCGACGTCCGATTTCGGCTATACTAACAACACCCAGCTGCTCTGGAACGACACCGGCGGCAGCGGCGTACCTGTGCTTGGCCTATACCGCCTCGTTCGGTAATGGGCTGTCGGCGACCATCGCGCTCGAAGATCACTTCGAGAACCAAGGCCCGATTGCTGCGGTCTCGCCCTCCTTGGCGAACACTGGGCCCAACGCGGCTTCGACCGTTGCCGTTGCCGCAGCGCAAGTGCTTCCGGGCGGCCTAGGCACCGGCGGTACGACTGTTCCTGACCTCGTTGCCAACTTCCGTGTCGACCAAGCTTGGGGTTCGGCGCAGATCGAAGGCGCGCTGGTTAATATCCACCCGGGCTACTATAGCCCGACTGCGTTAGGCCCCATCACTCTCGCTCATCCGAACGATATGATTGGGTGGAGCAATCGGTGCTGGCATCAAGTTCAACGTTCCGATGCTCGGCAAGGGTGACACCATTGGTATTGCTGGCACGTATTGCGACGGCGCGTCGCACTACTGCTCCAACAATGCTGCTACCACTTCGGGCTCCACAAACCAGCTCAGTGGAACACTTGGCCGGCAGGTACCCGGTAACCCGGCCCTTTTCGCGCTTACTCGGAATGGGACACAGGGCTTCGGTGTGTTGTACGATGGTTTCTACGGCAACACCGCAGCCACCACCGGCGGCGGCGTACAGAAGTCGAAAACCTGGAACGTCAACGGCGGCCTTCAGCACCGTTGGAACGACATGTGGGCGACCTCGCTGTGGGGTGCCTACCTGAAGTACAGGGCTAACAGCTCCGTGGTTGATACAGCCTATTGCCCGACTGTGGCGGTACCTGCGGGTGCTGCGGCATTGGGCGCAGGCTGCCTCGACTTCTCTGCTTGGCAGGTCGGCTCGCGGACCCTGTGGAATCCGGTTGTGAACCTCGATATCAGCGTCGAGGCCATGTACACCCGGGTTCACTCGGCGCAGCAGGGCGGCGTCGCTATTACCACCGCCTCATCGCTTCTGACGGCCGGCACGGTGCTGTCGACGTTCGGCGATGTCGGAGTGTGGTCTGGCATCCTGCGCTTCCAACGCAACTTCTGGCCCTGATCACTTGATCAAGGTTGGTTAGTTAGAAACCCCGGCGGGAAACCGCCGGGGTTTTTCTTTATTGGCGTGGTGATTTTCGCCGGCTTTGGCGCAGGCGTGAAGATTCAGCGGCTGTCGCAGCTTCTGGCGAAAGCGGCGATACCCGCAATGGTGTCGGCCTCCGCCAGAAGTGGAGCGTGGCCCTGATTGGCGACCTCCAGCGTTTCCATCGCGCTGCGCCGCATGCGCATGGCTTCGACAGTCGCGGCTGAAAGCAGGTCCGACAGCGCGCCGCGGATTACCATCACTGGCACCTGCGCTAATGCGTCGAATTCCTTCCACAACGCTGGCAGCGGCTTCTCCAGCGCCATGTCATCGAGCGTCTCCGCCAGCTTTGGATCGTAGGTCGTGACCAGCCGGCCGTTTTCCTGCTTGAAAGTGCGTCGCGCGTTGGCCAGCCAGTCATCGGCGGTCAATGTTGGAAACTGAGCCTCGAACAGCCGGCGCAGGATGCCGGCCGCGTCCTCGAAGCTCGTCGGCTGCGGCAGCTTGCCGACGTAGCTTTTGATCCTCATCAGGCCTTTGGGCTCGATCACCGGCCCGATGTCGTTGAGAACCACGCCGGCAATGGCAGCCGGGCGGACCGCCGCCAGTAACATCGCCAAAATCCCGCCGCGCGAGGTGCCGACAATGATCGCGGGCATGATTTCGAGTGCGGTAATCACCGCCAGCACGTCGCCGAGCTCGACCGGCAGCGAGTAGTTTCCTACGTTGGCATCGTAGTCGGATTGGCCGCGGCCGCGGTAGTCGAGCGCAACCACGTGACGCGGCTGGATTACATCGTTCGCGAGCGCCCGAGCTAGCGGATCGAAATCGGCAACAGTCCGTGCCAGCCCCGGCAGACACAGAACCGGCAGCGACTTGCTGGCAGGTTGCGGGCCGTAGCGGCGCACATGCAATCGCAGCCCGTCGGGCGCCAAAACGAACTGATCGCTAAAACCGCTCGCGGACATAAAAAGAAACTTGGCTGGTAGAGCGCCCTATCGGGCCATGACACGCGAACCCTAGTTCGGGCCGGTGTCGCGCTTGATATCGGCTTCGATCAGAAGCTTGCTGCCTCCGCCGAAGCGGGCGCGATAGACCTGCAGGTTTTCCATGATGCGCTGAACGTAGTTGCGGGTCTCCGCGATTGGGATCATTTCCACCCAGTCGATCGGGTCGATTTTCGACTCGCGCGGGTCGCCATGCGCCGCGATCCATTGCCGCACGCGGCCGCGGCCGGCGTTATAACCGGCGAACGTCAGCAAATAGGAGCCGCGGTAGCCGTGGATCAGATTAGCGAGCTCGGCGGCCCCCATCTGCATGTTGTAGACCGGGTCGCTCAGCAGGCGGCCGCTGTCGTAGGGCGCCTTGAATTTCTTTGCGGTGTCCTGGGCGGCGGCTGGGGTCACCTGCATGAAACCCATCGCCTTGGCGATCGAAACCACCTTCTGATTGAAGTGGCTCTCCTGCCGGGCGATCGAATAAGTCACCGCTGGTTCGACCGGCGGCGCGATCGGCTTGTAGTCCGGCAAGCCGACAGTCGGAAACGCGTAATAATCCAGCGGCAGGCCACGCGACAACGCCGCCTTGCCAAGCAACAGCGTGGCCCGGCCGTCATTATGGCTTGCAGTGGTTTCCGCCAGCATCGCCATGCCGGCAATATCGGTGGCGCTTTCACCAAGCTCGGCACAGATCGGGGAGATGAGATCGCGCTGGTCGAGCGCGTACAGAATCTCGACCGCGCGCACCACCTCGAGATTGCTCAGGGATGCGTGCTCTTGCGGCGTAAATTTGGGCGGCCCGCGCAGCCCAAGATCGGCCAGACCAAGCCGCGCACGGGCGAGTTGGCCATAATAGGTCGCGCTATGTTGACCTGCCGCCTCATAAAAGGCCTTGGCTTCCGCCTTATGTCCCATCGCTTCGGCGGCGCGGCCTTCCCAGTAGCCGCCGCGCGCCAGCGCGTGAGGATTGACGGTGCCTTCCTCGATGCGGGCGAAATGGGCTGCGGCGGTTGCCGGGTCATGCAGAAAACGAAGTGCGATCCAGCCCGCGGTGAAGTGCTGATCAACCCGGTAGTTGCTCTTCGGCGGCGAGGGCGTGTCCCGCGCGATGCGATACGCGGTCTGGATCTCGCCGTCATCGAGCAGCGTGCGGATCAAAAGCCGGCGCTCGATCCACCATTGATCGATATCGACCAGCTCCGCAGGGTCGTTTGGCGCAGTCAGCATCAGTGCGCCGGCCTCCGGCGCATGATTGGTGCGCCGCAGCCAGGCCGCGCGCGCGAAAATATAGCCGGCATCCTTGCGGGCGGCCGCCGGCACGGCATCTAGCAAGGTCTTGGCGTTGCCGCCTTTCTTGATCACGGCCTCCCAGGCTTTCGCGATCAGGAGATCGTTGCCGCCGAGACGCATGGCGGCGCGCATTCCGGTGCCGGTATCACCGACATAAAACCTCTGAGCCATCCGGTATTTGGTATCGGCCGGCGTTATCAGCGAGCCGAACATCTCAAGCGTCATGCGCTCGACGTCGGCGGAGAGGTCGTCTTCGCGCCAGGTATATTTAACGAGGGCCTCGGCGCCGGCGCGGTCGCCGCTCGCGAGCAAGGCGCGCGCCAGAATGAGGCGGCCTTTTGCGGTGGTCGGTTGGCGTTGCGCAAAGAAATGACGGACGGTGGCGTCGTCGAGCTTGTCGTTCCACAACGCGTTTTCAGCGCGCCGGCGGAACAGCGGCACATGCGGCCAGGCCGGGTTTTCGTCGATGAAGGCGGCGTAACGTTTGAACGCCGGTTTGGTATTATCGCTGCGCAGGATCACCCACTCGGCAAGTTTGCGGGCGACCGGGTCGGTGATGGAGCGCTCCGCGGCTTCGGCGTCGGCTTCTTTTCCGGCGCGCGTGAGTTCAATCACGCTTTTGACCGCGGCGATGTCCGCCGCCGAGCTTGTGGTGGTCGGCGCGACGGCAAACGGTCCGGAGGCGGGACGCGCGAGCGGCTTGAACGTGGCGCTCGCGGTGAACAAGCTGCCGCGCAATCCGACGCCGGCCTGCGCGAACGCCTCGGTGGCGGCTGGCCCAGAATGCGGCCGCTTGTGCGGGAGCGGGACGTGCTGCGCGGCCATCGCTGGCTTGGCCGCTTCATGACCGGAGGGCGGGATTTCAGGACGCGGACGCGGTAAGGGTGCCGCCGAAGCAGCGCTAATAAGCATTGCGGCGGTCGCCGAGATGGCAACGACTGCGCGGAGGCGGTTGCGGTCAGTCAACGGTAATCCCAAGCTTAGCCTTTGATTTCTGTGCCAGATTCGGCCTCCTAAGGCACCCGAATTTGCCCGGTATCCTTGACGCGCGAGGGAACCTGAACGTCACCTTCCGTAGGATGGGACGGCGGCAAATCAGGGGCAAGAGCGTTAGTTTAGGGGTTTCCGAAGGGCTTTCATCGCCGCCTGCGACCCGATATCTATGCGGCGAGCGTCGCGCAATCTTTGCGCCTGCCGAGGATTATGTCATGGCCGCCAAGACCAAGTTTCGAGGGTCGTTTACCGCGCTCGTGACGCCGTTCAAAAACGGCTCAATCGATGAAAAGGCCTTTCGCGGTCTGGTCGATTGGCAGATCGAGGAGGGGACGAACGGGCTGGTGCCGGTTGGAACCACGGGTGAAAGCCCGACCCTCAGTCATGAAGAGCACCGCCAGGTAGTCGAATGGTGCATCGACCAGGCGAACGGCCGGGTTCCGGTGATCGCCGGTTCCGGCTCCAACTCGACCGCCGAAGCCATCGAACTGTCGCGCCATGCCGAGAAGGCCGGCGCCAATGCCGTGCTGATCGTCACGCCGTATTACAACAAGCCGACCCAGGACGGCATGTACGCGCACTTCAAGGCGATCAACGACGCCATCGGCATCCCGATCATCATTTATAATATTCCCGGCCGCTCGGTGGTCGACATGTCGGTCGACACCATGAAGCGGCTGTACGAGCTCAAGAATATAGCCGGCGTGAAGGATGCGACGGCCAATGTGCTGCGGGTGTCGCAGCAGCGCGCCGCAATCGGCGAGGACTTCAACCAGTTGTCCGGCGAGGACGGCACCTGCATCGGCTTCATGGCGCATGGCGGCCATGGCTGCATTTCGGTGACGTCGAACGTGGCGCCGCGGCTGTGCGCCGAATTCCAGAGCGCGTGCCTCAAGGGCGACTATGCGAGCGCGCTGAAGCTGCAGGACAAGCTGCTGCCGCTGCACCAGAACCTTTTCATCGAAACCAATCCCTCGCCGGCGAAGTACGCGCTGTCGCTGCTCGGCAAGTGCTCCGATCTGGTCCGCCTTCCCATGGTTCCGCTATCGGACAAGTCGAAGGTGGCGGTGCGCGAGGCCATGGTGCACGCCGGATTGATCAACTGACGCGCGTTAGCGGTCGCACTCATGCTTGAGGAATTCAAGAAATTCGCGTTGCGCGGCAACGTGATCGATCTCGCCGTGGGCGTCATCATTGGCGCCGCGTTCAGCGCGATCGTCAATTCGCTGGTGACCGACATCATCACGCCGCTGATCGGCGCCGTCAGTGGCGGTCTCGATTTTTCCAATTATTTTCTGCCGCTGTCGTCGAGGGTGACCGCAACGACGCTGGTCGAAGCGAAAAAGCAGGGTGCCGTGCTGGCTTGGGGCAATTTCCTGACACTCACGATCAACTTCCTGATCGTCGCCTTTATCCTGTTCCTGATGATCCGCGGATTGAACCGCATGGTGCACAAGGAAGCAGAAAAAGCGCCGGCGCTCTCCAAGCAGGAAATATTGCTTACCGAAATTCGCGATTTGCTGAAATCGCGCTAGACACGCGCATGATCCCGAGAAAGTGGAAACCGGTTTTCGGTGAAGATCATGCGCCGACGGAAATAACCGCATGGCCACCAAGCCCAAGCGTGCGCTCAAAATCGTATCCGACAATCGGAAGGCGCGGTTTCACTACGAAATCGGCGAGGTCTATGAGGCCGGCATCGCCTTGACCGGCACCGAGGTCAAGTCGTTGCGCTCCGGCAAGGCGACGATCGCAGAATCCTATGCCGACGCCAAGAATGGCGAAATCTGGCTGATCAACGCTACTATTCCGGAATATCGGCAGGCCAGCCGCTTCAATCACGCGCCAAAGCGGCCGCGCAAATTGCTGCTGCACCAGCGCCAGATCAATAAATTGGCCGGCGCGGTCGAGCGCGAGGGCATGACCATCGTGCCGCTCAAGCTGTATTTTAACGAGCGCGGCCGCGCCAAGCTGGAGATCGCGCTCGCCAAGGGTAAAAAGCTGTTCGACAAGCGCGCCACCGAAAAGAAGCGCAGTTGGGAACGCGAGAAGGGTCGTCTGATGCGGGATAAAGGCTGATCATGGCCGTGCCGAGCAAGCTCGATCACTGCGTCATCCATGTCAGCGAATGGCAGCGCTCAAACGCGTTCTATCGCGATGTGATGGGCGCCGAACTGATCCAGCGTGAAGTGGGCTTCGCCTATCGGTTTGGTGACAAGCAGCTCAATGTGCACGGTCCGGGCGTCAAGCCGGCCGAGGTGGCCCGGCTGCCGGTGCAGCCCGGCAACAGCGATCTGTGCTTCGAATGGAGCGGGCCGATTGACGGCGCTGTCGCTCATCTTGCCGCGCATAACATTCCGGTCGAGCGCGGCCCGATGCAGCGTTTCGGCGCCAAGGGCGCAGGCACCAGCATTTATTTTCGCGACCCCGATGGTTCGCTGATGGAGTTCATCTCGTACAAGGACGCCGCAAAATGACCGACACCGCCACCAATCCGAATATCCTTCCGCCGCAACATTCCGGCGCCGCAGGATGACGGCGCCGCGCGTCATCTCGACCGGGATGGCGCTGCCCGATCTGGCTTTGCCGGCGACGATGGGCGCACCGGTCAATCTGTCGAAGCTTGCGGGCCGCACCGTCGTTTATGTCTATCCGCGCACGGGCGTTCCGGGCGTGGCAAACTCCGGACGGCTGGGACCAGATCCCAGGCGCGCGCGGCTGCACGCCGCAATCCTGCTCGTTCCGCGATCATTATGGCGAACTCAAGCAGTTGGGTGTCACGCAACTGTTCGGGCTGTCGACGCAGGATACCGCCTATCAACGCGAGGCCGCCGAGCGGATGCATCTGCCGTTTCCAGTGCTGTCCGACGAGAAGTTGCAACTGACCAAGGCGATGCGCCTGCCGACGTTCGTGGCGGCCGGCATGACGTTGCTCAAGCGCATGGCCTGGGTGATCGATGACGGCAAGATCACCAAGGTGTTCTACCCGGTATTTCCGCCGGACCAGAACGCGAGCGAAGTTCTTGCCTGGTTGCGCGCGTCGCGTTGAGGAGAGAGCAAATGATCAAGTTGACGGTGCTGTACGGCCAGCCAAAGGACCCCGCCGCGTTCGAGAAATATTATATCGAAACCCACACGCCGATCGCGCTGAAGGTGAAAGGGCTTCGTCGCTTCGAGATCGCCAAAGTGAACGGCACGGCGGATGGCAAGCCCTCGCCGTACTTCCGCACCGCCGATCTTTATTTCGATGATGCCAGCGCCATGCAGGCCGCGCTCAGCTCTCCGGAAGGGCAGGCGGCTGCCGCCGACATCGCCAATTTCGCCACCGGTGGTGCGACTCTGTTGATCGCGGACGTTCAGGTCCTGTCGTCGAGATAGCTCCGCACGCTTTTAAACACCGCGCGAAACATCTTCGGCGTCAGCACGCCAGTATTGGTGTTGTAACGCGAGCAGTGGTAGCTGCTGAATAGCGTAAACGCTCCGATTTCATGTGTTCCGCCGTGCTTGAATGCATGCGCGGACTTTTTTGCGCCGAGCGCCATGACCGCGCTGTCATGGGCGACGCGCCCGAGCGCCACCAATGCCCGCAGGTTCGGCATTTCGGCGATGGTCGGCTTCAGAAAATCCCGGCAGGTATTGATTTCAGCGGGGGTCGGCTTGTTTTCCGGCGGCACGCAGCGCACCGCATTGGTGATGCGGCAATCGACCAGCATCAGCCCATCGTCTGGCCGCTCGTCGTATTTCCCACGGGAGAAGCCGAACTCGTCGAGCGTCGCGTAGAGCAGATCGCCGGCCCAATCGCCGGTGAATGGCCGCCCGGTGCGGTTGGCGCCTTGCAGGCCGGGGGCGAGGCCAACGATCAGAACGCGCGCCTCGATCGGCCCGAACGAGGGCACCGGCGCGTTGAGCCAAAGCGGCTCGCGTTCGCGCCATTGCTGTCGTGAATGCCACCAGCCGCGGGCAACGCGGGCAATCGGGCCCCGGCTTGCCGGCAGCGCGTGGCATCGCGGCAGCGCTAGTCTTCGAAATCGTCGTCGTCGGCTCCCGCGCCAACACCCGCACCTTGCGGAATCGGCGCGCGTTGCAGGAATTGCGGCGTGTGCTGCGGCGATTCACGATCATCGCGTGGGCCGCGCGCCTCGCGCGGGCCGCGCTCGGATGGATCGCGCCCGATCTTGCCCTGCAAGGTGACGATGTCGGTAAACACATCGGCCTGGCGGCGCAATTCGTCGGCGATCATCGGCGGTTGCGTCGAGACGGTGGAGATCACCGTGACTTTCACGCCACGCCGCTGCACGGCCTCGATCAAGGAGCGGAAATCACCGTCGCCGGAGAACAGCACCATGTGGTCGATGTGGCCCGCGAGCTCCATGGCATCGACCGCGAGCTCAATGTCCATGTTGCCTTTGATCTTGCGCCGGCCGGCCTGGTCGACGAATTCCTTGGTGGCCTTGGTGACGACGGAATAGCCGTTGTAGTCCAGCCAATCGATCAGCGGGCGGATCGAGGAATATTCCTGATCTTCGATCACCGCGGTGTAATACAGCGCGCGCAATAGATTGCCGCGCGATTGGAATTCGCGAAGCAGCTTCTTGTAGTCGATGTCGAAGCCTAAGGATTTTGCGGTGGCGTAAAGATTGGCGCCGTCAATAAACAAAGCAATTTTTTCACCGGGCAGTGGCATGGTTGTTTTGCTCTCTATGGTTCGTGCTCAAAACTCGACCCGATCCGGCTACAGGCGCGTGCGAACGGCACGGCCCGGTCGTCGGATCGGCATTAACGGATGGATCGAAGGCGAGGCTGTCCAATTCAGTTTCTCGCCCACGCAACCGGCCCGTTCCGAATAATCAACTCGGATAGGCTGGCGGCGCTTCCGTTATTTTCCGTAACAGAGGCTAATCCGCCAAACCAAGGCAAAAAAACGCCTTGCGGTTTGGGCCGCGCAAGGCTACCTAAGCGGCGAATTTACATAAAAGTTCCTCTTTTTCAGGAGCAGGCATTCTATGGCCCGCGTCACCGTCGAAGATTGCATCGACAAGGTCGATAACCGGTTTGATCTCGTTCTGCTCGCGAGCCATCGCGCGCGCATGATTTCTTCCGGATCGCAGATCACGATCGAGCGTGACAACGATAAAAATCCGGTCGTCGCATTGCGCGAAATCGCGGAAACCACCGTTTCGCCCGGCGACCTCAAGGAAGACTTGATCCACAGCCTGCAGAAATATGTCGAGGTCGACGAGCCGGAGCCCGAAGTGCCGCTGATCGGCGCCGCACCGGGCGCAAGTGTCGATTCCGACGATACCGAGGTAACGCCCACCGACCGCATGACCGAGGAAGAATTGCTCAAGGGTCTGGAAGGCCTGGCGCCGCCGGAAGAGCAGCCCGAGGACGACGCCGAATAAGGCTCGTTCGCACCAAGCTTCAAGGCTTCTACGACGGCCCGGCGCGCGCTGGGCCGTTGTCATTTTGGCAACTTCACGCCGCAAAGCCTTTTCGCTGCCGCAAAACGGCGTGATATCCTTGGCATCGAGCAGCTGCAGATGGGTCGATTCCGGCCGATCGCGGTTCCGAGGATCAGGATGGCGCGCTCGCGCAACGATCTGCCGCGGATGCAAAAGCAGGCGCCGACTCCGCGCCCCGCTGCAGCGCAACGTTGGCTCCACAGCGCAGGTAGCCGAACCGCCGGCCCCGGCACGCAAGCCGCCGATGATGCGGCAGTACGATTTGATCGAGCGGGTGCGCCGCTACAATCCGAAGACCAACGAAGCGCTGCTCAACCGCGCCTACGTTTACGCCATGAAGGCGCACGGCGAACAGACAAGCGGCCTCGGGCGATCCTTATTTTTCCCATCCGATCGAGGTCGCAGCGATCCTGACCGATCTCAAGCTCGACGACGCCACCATCGCGGCGGCGCTTATTGCACGACACCATCGAAGACACCGCGACCACGCGCGCTGAAATCGACAGCCTGTTCGGCCGCGACATCGGCGTGCTGGTCGAAGGCCTGACCAAGCTGAAGAAACTCGACCTCGTCACCAAGGAAGCCAAGCAGGCGGAGAACCTGCGCAAGCTTCTGCTGGCGATCGCCGCCGACGTGCGGGTGCTGTTGGTCAAGCTCGCCGACCGGCTGCACAACATGCGCACGCTTGCATTTCATGCCGCCGGCTTCGCGCCGGCGCGCCGCCGAGGAGACGCTCGAAATCTATGCGCCGCTCGCCGGGCGCATGGGCATGCAGGAGATGCGCGAGGAGCTCGAGGATCTGGCGTTCCGCGAGCTTTATCCAGAGGCTTACGAGGTGGTGAGCACGCGGCTGATCGCATTGGCCGACCGCAAAAACAGCTCATCACGGAAATCGAAAAGCAGCTCACCAAGAAGCTTGCGGATCGGGGAATATCCGCGCGAGTGGTAGGGCCGGCGCAAGCGCGCCTATTCGATCTGGCGCAAGATGGAGCGCAAGTCGGTCGGCTTCGAGCAGCTTTCCGATATTTTCGGGTTTCGCGTCGTCGTCAATACGGTGGCCGACTGTTATCAGGCGCTCGGCATCGTACATACCACTTGGCCGGTGGTGCCGGGCCGCTTCAAGGATTACATCTCGACGCCGAAGCAGAACGACTACCGCTCGATCCACACGACGGTGATCGGCCCCGGCAAGCAGCGCGTCGAGCTGCAGATCCGCACCGACCGAAATGCACGAGATCGCCGAATACGGCATCGCCGCGCATGCGCTTTACAAGGACAGCGCGGGAACGCCGACCGAATTGCTGTCGCGAGAATCCAGCGCCTATGCGTGGCTGCGGCGAACCATCGAGCTGTTGGCGGAAGGCTCAAACCCGGAGGAATTTCTCGAGCACACCAAGCTCGAATTATTCCACGACCAGGTGTTCTGCTTCACGCCGAACGGCAAGCTGATCGCGCTGCCGCGCAAGCGCGACGCCGATCGATTTTGCCTATGCGGTCCATACCGATGTCGGCAACACGGCGGTCGGCTGCAAGATCAACGGCAAGATTGCGCCGCTCACCTCGGAAATCGAGAACGGCGACGAGGTGGAAATTCTCACCTCGAGGCGCGCAGACCGCGCCGCCGGCGGCGTGGGAATCCATCGTCGTCACCGGCAAGGCGCGCGCCGCCATCCGCCGCGCCACTCGCGTTGCGGTGCGCGTGCAATATACCGGGCTCGGCCGCCGCATGGTCGAGCGCCTGTTTCAGCGCGCCAAGATGGCCTATGCCGACGAGAAGCTCACCGGGGCGCTGCCGCGGCTGGCGCGCTCGTCGATCGAGGATGTCATGTCGGCCGTTGGACGCAGTGAACTCAAGGCCTCCGACGTCGCGCGCGCGATGTACCCTGACTACAAGGAAGAACGAGCCGCCGCGCATGGCGATCCAGCGCAAGCCGGAGAGCGGCTGGTTCGGGCTGAAAAAGCTCACCTCGGTGAAATTCAAGGTGCCGGACGCGCAGGGCCCGGCGATCCCGATCCGCGGCATCAACAGCGAATCTGCCGGTCAGCTTCGCGCCCAATGGCGGCGCGGTGCCGGGCGACCGCATCGTCGGAATTCTCAATGCCGGGCGAGGGCATCACCATCTATCCGATCCAGTCGCCGGCGCTGACCGAGTTCGAGGATAAGCCGGAGCGATGGCTCGACGTGCGCTGGGACGACGACGGCACGCCGCAGCGATTTCCGGCGCGCATCGCGATCCAGTCGGTCAACGAGCCCGGCTCGCTGGCGCAGATCGCGCAGGTGATCGCCGAGCATGATGGCAATATCGACAATATCCGCATGACGCGGCGCGCGCCGGATTTCACCGATCTGCTGATCGATCTCGAGGTCTACGACCTCAAGCATCTCACCGCGATCATCGCGCAATTGCGCGCGAAGCCGATGGTGGCCAAGGCCGACCGGGTGAATGGGTAGGCCGCCGTGCGACCATTACGTCTTGGCGTCAACATCGATCACGTCGCCACCATCCGCAACGCGCGGGGCGGGACGCATGCCCGATCCGGTGCGCGCCGCGAAATTGGCGATTGCAGCGGGCGCCGATGGCATCACCGCGCATCTGCGCGAAGACCGCCGCCATATCCGCGACGACGACATTGCGCGGCTCAAGGCTGAAATCGACAAGCCGCTCAATTTCGAAATGGCGGCGACCGACGAGATGCTGGCGATCGCGCTCAAGACCAAGCCGCACGCCGTCCTGCATCGTCCCGGAAAAGCGCACCGAACGCACCACCGAGGGTGGGCTCGACGCTGCCGGGCAGCGCAATCAGCTGGCGCCGTCTGTCGCCAAGCTCAATGACGCCGGCATTCGCGTATCGCTTGTTCATTGCCGCCGACGAGCGCCAGATCGAGGCGGCGGCAAAATTGCGCGCACCGGTGATCGAAATTCACGTCGGTGCCTGGTGCGATGCTCTGAGCGAGAACAACCGCGCCGCGGCCGACGCCGAATGGCAGCGCATTCGCGACGGCGCCAAGCTCGCCACCGCAATGGGCCTCGAAGTCCATGCCGGCCATGGCCTTGATTACGCGACCGCCGAAACGATTTCGGCGCTGCCGCAGATTGTCGAACTCAATATCGGGCATTTCCTGATCGGTGAGGCGGTGTTCGAAGGCCTCGAACGAACGGTAAAAAACATGCGCGCGGCGATGGATCGCGGCCGCGCCAAGGTAACGTCATGATCATCGGCATCGGCTCCGACATCACCGATGCGCGGCGCATCGCCAAGGTGATCGAGCGTCACGGCGAGCGATTTCTCGGCCGCATTTTCACCGACATGAACGCGCCAAGGCGGAGCGCCGCAAAAACCGCGTCGAAACTTACGCCAAACGTTTTGCCGCCAAGGAGGCCTGCGCCAAGGCGCTCGGCACCGGCATTCGCCAGGGCGTCTGGTGGCGCGATATGGGCGTGATCAATTTGCCGTCAGGGCGTCCGACCATGCGGCTGTCGGGCGGCGCGCTCAAGCGCCTGCGCGCGATCACGCCGGCGGGCTGCGAGCCGCAGATCGATCTCTCGCTCTCCGATGAAGGCCCGATGGCCCAGGCGATCGTCATTATCACCGCGGTGCCGGTGCACCCCCGAGCGGCCAAGAATCTTAGCCACTGCAATGGCTTAGGCGAGATATTTGCGGGGCTTTGATTGCGCCTCGGGGGATCAGCCGTTACAAGGTCGCGGCGGGGCGCGAAAAAAACGCAAAAGTTTTGCGGGACCAAAGGCCGATGAGCGTGACATCCGGAACAAAACGAAAAGAGGGCGGGGTCGGCGAAACCATCCGCGTGATTTTTCACGCTTTGATCATCGCGCTGGTGATCCGGACGTTGCTGTTTCAACCCTTCAATATTCCGTCCGGCTCGATGAAAGCCACGCTCCTGGTCGGCGATTACCTGTTCGTCTCGAAATATTCATACGGCTACAGCCACTTCTCGCTGCCGTTCTCGCCGCCGATTTTCACGGGACGGGTTTTCGGTTCACCGCCGGAACGCGGCGACGTCGTTGTGTTTCGTCTACCGAAAGACACATCGACCGATTACATCAAGCGAGTGATCGGGCTTCCCGGCGACAAGATCCAGATGATCGAGGGTATGCTGAACATCAACGGGACCCCGGTCAAGCGCGAGCGTGTCGATGACTTTATCGAGACCGAGGAAGTGGCACGCGCGACCCCGGTCAAGCGCTGGAAGGAGACCCTGCCGAATGGGGTGAGCTATTACGCGCTCGATCTGGTCGATAACGGTTTTGCCGACAATACCCAGGTCTATACCGTGCCGCCTGGCGAATATTTCATGATGGGCGACAATCGCGACAATTCCACTGACAGCCGCTTCTCCCAGGTCGGCACCGTGCCGTTCGAGAACATCGTCGGCCGCGCGCAATGATTTTCTTCTCGGTTTATGAGGGCGAACGGGCTTGGGAATTCTGGCGCTGGCCATTTTCCGTGCGCTGGAGCCGATTGTTCACGATCGTTCGATGAGCAGCCGCAAGGCCAAGGATAGAACGCGCACTCGAAGAGCGGATCGGCCACAAGTTCGCCGACAAGGCTATGCTGGAACGCGCGTTGACCCATATTTCGGCGCTGTCCGGCGGTCCGCAAAACCGCGTTGCCAGTTATCAGCGGCTGGAGTTTCTCGGCGATCACGTGCTCGGCCTGGTGATATCCGACATGTTGTTTCGCGCCTTTCCGAAAGCCAATGAAGGCGAAATGTCGCGCCGTCTAGCGGATCTGGTGCGCAAAGATACTTGCGCGGAAGTGGCGCGGACCATGGACCTCGGTCCTGCACTCAAGCTCGGCAACTCGGAGTCGCATGCCGGCGGGCGGCTGCGCGCCACAATTCTTGGCGATGCCTGCGAGGCTTTGGTCGGCGCGGTGTTTATCGACGGCGGGTATCAGGCCGCGGCTGCGTTGATCGAGCGGTTCTGGAAAGAGCGGATGCTCAAGCCGCTACGACCGTTGCGCGATCCGAAGACCATGTTGCAGGAATGGGCGCAGGCCCGCGGCCTGCCAACGCCAGCCTATCGTGAACTGGCGCGAACCGGACCGCACCACGACCCGGAATTTCGTATTGCCGTGGTACTGCCGGATCGGCCGCCGGCGGAGGGAATGGGTCCCTCCAAGCGAGCAGCCGAACAAGCTGCCGCGGCCGCCATGCTGACGCGCGAAGGCGTTGCCGCGGAAAAACTGGATGGTTGAGACGACAACCCCGGCTGCGAGAAACACCCGATGCGGGTTTGTCGCGCTGATCGGTGCGCCCAATGCCGGCAAATCGACGCTTCTCAATGCCCTGGTTGGATCCAAAGTCACGATTGTTTCGCACAAGGTGCAGACCACGCGCGCGCTCATTCGTGGCATCGCAATCGAGGATCAATCGCAACTGATATTTGTCGACACGCCCGGCATCTTCGCGCCTCGCCGCCGCCTCGACCGCGCCATGGTGACAACAGCGTGGACCGGCGCGCACGACGCCGATCTGGTCGGCGCGCTGATCGACGTCCGCAAGGGATTGGATGAGGAGGCCGACAATATCCTTGGGCGCCTGGCCGAAGTGCGGCAGCCAAAGGTGCTGGTGCTCAACAAGATCGATCTGGTCGCCAAGCCGGACTTGTTGAAGCTGACGACCGAAGCCAATGCCAAGGCTAAATTCGAGACAACCTTCATGGTTTCGGCGCTCACCGGTGATGGCGTCACCGACCTGAAACGCTGGCTCGCCGCACGGATGCCGGAGGGGCCGTGGCTCTACCCGCCGGATCAGATGTCGGACGCACCGGTTCGCCAGCTCGCCGCTGAAATCACCCGCGAGAAGCTGTTCGAGCGGCTGCATCAGGAACTGCCGTATCACTCCACGGTCGAAACCGAATCCTGGAAGGAGTTGCGCGGCGGCGCCATCCGCATCGAGCAGACGATTTATGTCGAGCGCGAAAGTCAGCGCAAGATCGTGCTCGGCAAAGGCGGCCAGAGCATCAAGGCGATCGGGGAGGCTGCGCGCAAGGATATCGCGGGGATTGTCGAAGTGCCGGTGCACCTGTTCCTGTTCGTCAAGGTGCGCGAGGGCTGGGGCGAGGATCCGGAACGCTATCGGGCGATGGGGCTGGAGTTCCCCAAAGAATAATTCAAGGAGTAGAATGAGAATCGATGCAGTGGACCGATGACGGCATCGTGCTGGGCGTCAAAAGGCATGGCGAGTCCAGCGCCATCGCCGAATTGATGACGCGCGACCACGGCCGCCATCTGGGCCTCGTACGGGGCGGCTTCGGCTCGCGGCTCAAGCCGGTTTTGCAGGCCGGCAACAACGTCAGCGCGACATGGCGTGCGCGGCTCGATGAGCATCTCGGCCACTACACCCTGGAAGCGACGAATATGCGGACCGCTGCGGTTTTTGCCGCGGCGCATGCGGTGTTCGGCGTCAACCATCTGGCTTGGCTGGTGCGGCTATTGCCCGAACGCGACCCGCATCCAGAATTATACGGCGAGTTGGAGGCGATGCTCGACCGGCTCGACCAAGCGGCACAGCTCGCGGCCATGGTCGCCCGGTTTGAAATGCATTTGTTATCGGAACTCGGGTTCGGGCTCGACCTCGCGGCCTGCGTTTCGACCGGCGTTACTCAGGATCTGATTTATGTCTCGCCGAAATCCGGCCGCGCCGTTTCGCGCATTGCCGGCGAACCCTGGCATGAAAAGCTGCTGCGGCTTCCGGAGTTTTTCCGTGACAGCGCTGCGGTGCCGAGCGACGGCGAGCTTGCCGACGGATTTGCACTGACCGGATATTTTCTTACCCGTCATGTGCTCGAGCCGCGCGCGTTGGCTTTTTCGGATTCGCGCGCGCATTTCATCGCGGCCATTGGGCGGGGCTTGCCCAGCGTCGCTTAGTCCGAACGAAGTCGGCCGGCTCGCGCTTAAACTCCAATCCGAAACGAGTTTGGCGTCCAAGGGTCGAAAAATAGCGGAAAAATTTGGAAGAACTTATGGCCGGCCCGTTCCTCGCTTGTTCAGGGCGGAAGCAGGCAGTAGGCAGGGACCATGGGAAAACGACTGATTCCCCCCGACCCGTCGGACGTTCAGGAAATCGCGCTGCGGACGGCGCTGGAAGAGCGCTATCTCGCTTACGCGCTCTCCACCATCATGAACCGTGCGCTGCCCGACGCCCGCGACGGCCTCAAACCGGTGCACCGGCGCATTCTTTACGGCATGCGGCTGTTGCGGCTCGATCCCGGCGCCGCATTCAAAAAATCGGCCAAGGTGGTCGGCGACGTGATGGGCAATTTCCATCCCCATGGCGATCAGGCGATCTATGACGCGATGGTGCGGCTGGCGCAGGATTTCGCGCAGCGCTACCCGCTGATCGACGGGCAGGGCAATTTCGGCAATATCGACGGCGATAACGCCGCGGCGATGCGCTACACCGAGAGCCGCCTCACCGAAGTCGCGCGGCTGCTGATCGACGGCATCGACGAGGACGCAGTCGATTTCCGCCCGAGCTACGACGGCACCAGCGAAGAGCCGGTCGTGCTGCCGGCGGCGTTTCCCAATCTGCTCGCCAACGGTTCGCAAGGCATCGCGGTCGGCATGGCGACGTCGATTCCGCCGCACAACGCCGCCGAGCTTTGCGACGCCGCACTGTTCCTGATCGACAATCCGGCAGCGCGCAGCCGCACGCTGCTCAAATATGTCCCGGGCCCGGATTTCCCGACCGGCGGCAGTGGTCGTCGATTCCAAGGCGGAAATCGGCGAGGCCTATACCACCGGCCGCGGCTCGTTCCGCGTGCGGGCGCGCTGGAGCAAGGAAGAGACCGGCCGCGGCACCTATCAGATCGTCATCACCGAAATGCCGTGGCTGGTGCAGAAGTCGCGGCTGGTCGAGAAGATCGCCGATCTGCTCAACGAGAAGAAACTGCCGCTGGTCGCCGACGTGCGCGATGAATCGGCGGAAGATGTCCGGCTGGTGATCGAGCCGCGCGCCCGCACGGTCGATCGCCGAACTGCTGATGGAGTCGCTGTTCAAGCTCACCGAGCTGGAGAGCCGCATTCCGCTCAACATGAACGTGCTGGTCAAGGGCCGCGTCCCCAAGGTGCTCGGGCTTGCCGAAGTGCTGCGCGAATGGCTCGACCACCGCCGCGACGTTCTGGTGCGCCGCTCGAAACATCGGCTGGCGGCGATCGAGCACCGCCTCGAAGTGCTTGGCGGCTTGCTGGTCGCCTATCTCAACCTCGACAAGGTCATCAAGATCATCCGCAAGGAGGACGAGCCCAAGCCCGTCCTGATGAAGACTTTCAAGCTGACCGACGTTCAGGCCGATGCCATCCTCAACATGCGGCTGCGCAATTTGCGCAAGCTCGAGGAAATGGAGATCAAGTGCCGAGGACAAGGCGCTTACGCGCCGAGCGCACCTCGGTGAAGGCGCTGATCGGTTCGACCAAACAGCAATGGAAGACGGTCGCCGGCCAGATCAAGGAAGTTCGCGCCGCTTTCGGACCGAAGACCGCACTCGGCAAGCGCCGCACCGCGTTCGGCGAAGCGCCGGAGCATGACGAGGCGGCGATCGAGGAAGCGATGGTGGTGCGCGAGCCGATCACCGTCGTCGTCTCGGAAAAGGGCTGGATCCGCGCCTTGCGCGGCCACGTCAGCGATTTGTCGGGCGTGGCCTTCAAGACCGACGACAGTCTGAAATTCGCGTTTCCGACCGAGTCCGACGGCCAAGGTTCTGCTGTTCGCCGGCAACGGCAAATTCTACACGCTCGACGCTTCGCAAGTTGCCGGGCGGCCGCGGGCACGGCGAGCCGATCCGCCTCTCTTTCGATCTCGAGCAGGACGCCGAAGTGGTGGCTGCGATGGCGTATCAAGGCGGCCGCAAATTCCTGGTCGCGAGCAGGAGCGGCAACGGTTTCGTCGTGCCGGAAGACGAAGTGCCTCGCCAACACGCGCAAGGGCAAGCAGGTGCTCAACCTCAAGGACGATGCAGGCCTGCGCGTTGACCGTGGTCGTCCGGCGAACTGGTCGCGGCGATCGGCGAGAACCGCAAGATGGTGATTTTCGGCATCGAGGACGTGCCGGAAATGACGCGCGGCCGCGGCGTGCGGCTGCAGCGCTACAAGGAGAAGGGCTTGTCCGACGTCACGACGTTCAAGGCTGACGACGGGCTGACCTGGATCGACGCGGCGGGCCGCAGCTTCACGCTGATCGGTGAAGGAGCTGAAGCGACTGGCGCGGCAAGCGCGCCGACGCCGGCCGCATCGCGCCGAAAGGCTTTCCGAAAAACAACAAGTTCGGCGGCCTGTTGACGGCGATTGCGGCGGGCAAAGCCGAAGACGAATTAGCTCAGCTGGCGACGTAAAGCAGCGAGCACTCGGCGTTTTTCAGGAGCGAGGCCGCGGTGTCGCCGAAAAACAGCTTTTCGCCGGGCCGGCGGCCGACGCCCATTACGATCAGATTGTGCTTGCGCCGTTCGGCCTGCTTGAGGATGGCCGCGTCGGCGGCGGCGTCGGCTCAGCACTGCGGTGCGGATGCTCATGTTGTAGCCGTCGGCAATGGCGACGATGTCCTTGAGGATGGCTTCCTCGTGCGGCGGGTGCGCAGGCCGCGGCGCAGTCGCTTGCCGTCGGCGCGCGCCGCGACATAGAGCACCGTCAGCGGCGCTTTGGTGGCGCGCGCGATCGTGATCGCGACCTCCGCGCCGCGCCGCGCTGCTTCGGTGCCGTTGACCGGGACCAGGATGCTGAGCTTGCCGTCCGGCTTCTTCTCGAGGTCGCCGCGCGTCGCGGTGATCGCGAGCGGGCCGTTGAAGCCCAGCGCAAGCTTGGTGACGCTGTCGTGGAATTCGCTCGCCGCGCGCCGTGGTCTTTTCGAGCCCGATCGATCATCAGGTCGTAGCCCTTCTCGGCTTCCTCGGCGATGGTCTGTCGGGCTGGGCGCCTCGTGGACGATGGTGGTGACTTCGACCGGCGCGTCGGCTTTTTCCTCGTCTTTCTGCTTGCTCTTGATCTGCTCGGCGGCTTCCTTGACGGTCTCGCCGGCGATTTCCGCCTTTTTTCTCCTGCGGCTTTGCTCGGCCTTTCGCTTGTCCTTGGCGGGCTTGGCCTCTTTCCTTGTCTTCCTCTTTCGACTTCTTTCGTCGGCCTTCTTCTCGCCGGCTTTGCTCTTGGCTTTTCTCGGCTTGGCCGCGGCTGGTCGTCCTTGTTTTCCGGCTTCGGGCCGTCGATCTTGCTCGGCGTCGGTGATGTGCAAAACGGTGGTCGGCATGCCGTGCGTGCCGGCCAGCATGCCGGCGACGCGCGAGGCGAACTTGCCGTTCGGGCTGTCGTCGACCGCGATCAGCAGCCGCTCGAGATTGGGCACAAAGCCTTTTGCTTCCTGCTCCTCGCGCTCGAGCCGCTGCTTTTCTTCCTTGCGCATCGGAATGCGCGACAAGCGCCCAGCGCAAGCGTCGGCGGCATCGCCGTGGTGGTGAGCACCGCCATGGCGACGATCATGGTGAAAAGGTTCTGGTTCAGCGCGCCCATCGACAGGCCGACGGTGGCGATGATCACTTCGGTCGAGCCGCGCGCATTCATGCCGCAGGCGAGCGCAAAGCCCTCGCGCCGCGTCAGGCCGCCGAGTTCGGCGCCGACGAAGGCGCCGCCGAACTTGCCGATGCTGGCGATCAGGATGAGGCCGACCGTCAACAGCGCAATATCTTCGGATCGGCGAGAATGGTGAGGTCGGCGCTCAAGCCGGCGATGCCGAAGAATACCGGCGCGAAAAACGCCGTGATGATGCCGCGCAACTGGTCGTCGATATGTTTGGTCAGGATCGGAGACTCGCCGACCAGAATGCCGGCGACGAAGGCGCCGAGCACGGTATGCACGCCGATCGCGTGGGTGATCAACGCCATGCGTGCCCATGATGACGAGGATCGCGGTAATCACCGCGAATTCGCTGACGAAATTGTCGTTGACCCAGCGGATGACGAAGAACACGGCGCGGCGTCCGACGGTCAGGCTGACCGCCATGAACACGAACGTGCCGATAACGCCTTGCGCCAGCGAGCGACGTCGACCGAGCCGTGCAGAGCCGAGGCCGAAGATGATCGAAACGATGATCCAGCCGACGCTGTCGTCGATGATGGCGGAGGCGAGGATGACCTGGCCGACGATGCGGCGCATGAAGTTCATTTCGCGCACCACCATCGCGACGATCTTGACCGAGGCGATCGACAGCGCGGTGCCGAGGAACAGGGAGGTGATCAGCCGCTTGCCCGGATCGGGCAGCATCGAATCCGGCAGAAATTCGCCGAGCGCGACGCCGCAGGCGAATGGGACGACAATGCCCATCAGCGAGGCGAAAACCGACGGCGCGGCCGGTCTGGCGCACCAGCTTGAGATCGGTCTCCATGCCGGTGAGCAACAGCAGCAGCAGAATGCCGAACTGCGAGATCGCGTCGATCATCGCCTTCTGTTCGGCATTTTTGGGAAACAGCGCGTGCTGCAGATCCGGCAGCAGCAGGCCGAACAACGAGGGCCCGAGCATGAGGCCGGCGATCAGTTGCCCCATCACCGCCGGCTGGCGCATGCGCAACATGGCTTCGCCGAGCAGGCGGCCGACGATCATCAGGGCCAAAATTTCGGCGACGAAGATGGCCTCCGACGGCCCTTTTTTCGACCCTCTTCGGCGGCATAAGCGGCAGCGCCGAGCAGCGCCAGCAGGAGCGGCGATAAGATCAGACTGTAGCTCAACCGCTTCAACAGCCGCATGACGTCGCCATTTTCCTCGTCCGGTGAACCGCCGGCCCAATTCAACCTTGGCGCCTCCAAGGGAAGCGCCCGTGACACGCCAGATTTCGAACCGAACCGCCCCGGGGCTTGCTTTAACCCGGAATAACGGGCCGGGTTCCATTTTTTGCAATTGCAAATTATTCGCAACTAGGATACTAAGGCATTGGATTAAAGGGCGATTATCCAATGGCAGTGCGACCGATCGGGCGAGCGAAGCCAGCCCGGCTGGCGTCAGGCACGCGGTCGGCCGGCTCTCGCCGAAGTGTTCGGCTCGATCGCCACTCGCCCCGGCGGCTCGTTCTGGAACGACTCGGCGCCTTTCTCGGTCCGGGTTATCTGGTCTCGGTCGGCTACATGGACCCGGGCAACTGGGCGACCACCTCGCCGGCGGCTCGAAGTTCGGTTACACGCTGCTCTCCGTCGTCTGCTCTCGAACCTGATGGCGATTCTGTTGCAGGCGCTTTGCGCGCGGCTTGGCATCGGCGCGGGACGCGATCTGGCGCAGGCCTGCCGCGACGCCTATCCGCGTCGTCGTATCCTGGCCGCTGTGGCTGATCGCCGAATTCGCGATCATGCGCCTGACCGATCTTGCCGAGGTGATCGGCACTGCGATCGGGCTCAATCTCCTGTTCGGCATTCCGCTCGAGATCGGCGTGCATGATCACCGCGCTCGACGTTTTTCTGATCCTTTGGATGCAAAACGGCTTTCGCTGGCTCGAGGCTTTCATCGTCGACTCTGCTCGGGGTGATTGCGGCTTGTTTCGCCGTCCAGATCGCACTGGCCGCATCCCGAGTGGGTGCCGTGATCGGCGGGTTCGCTCCGACCACCGAGATCGTTACCAATCCCGAGATGCTCTATCTCGCCATCGGCATCATCGGCGCGACGGTGATGCCGCATAATCTCTATTTGCACTCGGGCGTCGTGCAGACGCGCCGTTTCGGCGATAGCGTTCTGGAGAAACGTGAGGCAATCAATCTGGCGACGATCGATTCCACCATCGCTCTGACTGTTGGCGCTGTTCGTCAATGCCGCGATCCTCATTGTGGCCGCAGCGACGTTCAACAAAACCGGACAAACCGATGTCGCAGAACTCGGCGAAGTCCATAAATTGATCGCGCCGCTGCTGGGCTCCGGCATGGCGCCGATCTTGTTCGCGGTTGCACTGTTGTGCTGCGGGATGAATTCGACGGTGACGGCGACGTTGGCTGGTCAGATCGTGATGGAAGGCTTTATCGATATCCGCCTGCCGCAGTGGGCGCGGCGGCTGGTGACGCGAGCGATCGCTATCGTGCCGGCGGCGATCGTGACCATCTGGTTTGGCGAGGCAGGGACGGCGAAATTGTTGATCTTGAGCCAAGTGATTTTGGGAATTGCCTTGCCGTTCTCGGTCGTGCCGCTGGTGATGTTCACGGCGGATCGCCGCAAGATGGGCGAATTCGTTGCGCCGAGATGGGTCAGCGCGCTGGCCGCGCTTACCGCAGCGGTGCTGATTACACTCAACATCAAGCTACTGTTCGATCTGCTATTTAGCTAGACTTCGACGCGCGTCCAGCCGGACGGCATCAGCCGTTCTTGCGGCAGAAAGCGGCCTTTGTAGTCCATCTTGCGCGAGCCGGGCACCCAATAGCCGAGATAGACGTAAGCCAGACCCATCTCTCTGGCTCGCGCGATGTGGTCAAGGATCATCAGGGTGCCGAGTGAGCGGTCGGCGACATCGGGATCGAAGAACGAATAGACCATCGAGAGGCCGTCGCTGAGCACGTCACTGAGCGCCACCGCCAGTAAAGGTCCGTCACCGCGGCCGTTGATGCCGCTGTCGGGTCCGCGCCGGCGGTATTCGATCAGGCGGGTATCGACATGGCTGTCCTCGATCATCATCGCGTAGTCGAGCACCGTCATGTCGGCCATGCCGCCATCGCGATGACGGGCATCTAGATAGGCGCGAAATACCGAATATTGCTCCGAGGTCGGCGCCGCCGGCCGCAACTCGCCGACCAGGTCGGCATTGCGCTCGGCGATGCGCCGCATGCTGCGCGAAGGCATGAAGTCGGCGGCAATAACGCGCACCGAGACGCAGGCGCGGCAGGTCTCGCAGGCCGGGCGATAGGCGATCGACTGGCTGCGGCGGAAGCCGCCATGGGTCAGAAGATCGTTGAGTTCGCCGGCGCGCTCGCCGACCAGATGCGTGAAGACTTTGCGCTCCTCCTGACCCGCCAAATAGGGGCAGGGCGAGGGCGCGGTCAGGTAAAATTGCGGCGTGTCGCGGGAGTGTTGGGTCACTGCGGTAAATTCATTCCCATAAGCCGGTCAGCCTGTCGCTTCGCGATTGGGTCAAAGCCTTTAGTACGCTCCCGCCGTGCGCAAAGATTGCGCACGCACCGCATTGTTGATCACCACGGTTCCTAGCAGGATGTCGTGCAGCAGCCGGCGGCGCTGGTTGAAAAACGCCACCAGCAAGACGAACGGCGTAAAGAACGACACCGTGAACCAGAACCCGATGGCGTGAACGGCGCCCAGCACGAAATACGCCGGCTCGCCGTACCAAGTGCGCATCTCCAGATCCATGACCCGCATGCCGATCGAGGCCGAACGCGGCCAGCCAAGCGTGAGCCCGAAATAAACGATCGCCCAAATCACGGAGGCAGGCGGCAGCAGCCAGTAGAGCGCCCAGCCCAAACCTAGCGTCACGACCCCGAACGCGAAAATAAACATCGCCCCCATCACGATCGGCACCGCGATGATGACGAAATCGATCAGAAACGCCATGACACGGCGCGCCAGCACCCCGTCGAACAGCTCGGGGTTGCGGATAGCATCATAGGCATGCGGCTTGACGTCGATGGCCACGGCGAATGTCTCCTTCGTCCGACCGTGAGATGGAGATTAGACGATTCCGGCGCAAGATGGGTAGAGTCGGCTAGATCGATATGGCGGCCCGCGGCAGGCTATCTGACGGGTCGCCTTCGGAGGCCAGGTTGAGCGTTACCATTGCCGATATCGAGGCGGCCCGGCGGATCATTGCCGGGCAGACGCTGCGCACGCCGATTCTGCCGGCGCCGAAATTGTCGGCCCTGACCGGCGCGCAAGTTTTCGTTAAATACGAAAATCTTCAGGTCACCAATTCGTTCAAGGAACGTGGCGCGCTGGTGCGGCTGGCCTCGCTGTCGGAGGCCGAGCGCCGGCGGGGCATCATCGCCATGTCGGCCGGCAATCACGCCCAGGCGGTAGCCTATCATGCCGCCCGGCTCGGCATTCCAGCGACCATCGTCATGCCGGTAACGACGCCATTCGTGAAGGTCGCGGCCACCCGCTCGCACGGCGCCGAGGTTGTGCTCGATGGCGAAACGGTTGCCGACGCGCAATTGCGCTGCGAAGCGATTCGCAAAGAGCGTGGCCTGACGCTGGTGCATCCCTACGATGATCCACGCGTGATCGCCGGGCAGGGCACCATCGCGCTTGAAATGCTGGAAGACGTCCCATCCCTCGATACGCTGGTCATCCCGATCGGCGGCGGCGGCCTGATCGCCGGCAATGCGATTGCCGCGCGTGCGATCAGGTCAGGCATTCGAGATCGTCGGCGCCGAGGCGGCGCTCTATCCGTCGATGTGGAATGCGCTCAAGGGTGAAAGCCGCCCAATTGGCGGGGCGACGCTGGCGGAAGGCATCGCCGTGAAGAATGTCGGCACCCTGACATTGCCGATCATTCGCGAATTGGTGTCCGACATCGTGCTGGTCGATGAGGTCGCACCTGGAGCGTGCGGTCAACACCTACCTGACCTTGCAAAAAACCATGGCGGAAGGCGCCGGCGCCGCCGGTCTTGCGGCGATGCTGGCAGAACCGAAACGGTTTCACGGCAAGAAGGTCGGGCTGATCCTGTGCGGCGGCAATATCGATCCCCGCATCCTGGCGTCGGTCATGGTGCGCGAACTGGAGCGCGAGAACCAGATCGTGTCGTTTCGCCTCACCATTCCCGACCGGCCCGGCGTGCTCGGCACCATCGCCACGTCGGCTGGGCGAGCTCGGCGCCAATATCCTCGAGGTCGATCACAGGCGGCTGTTCCTCGACGTCCCGGCCAAGGGCGCCAAACTCGACGTCACCGTGGAAACGCGGGATGCCGCCCACGCGCAGGATATTCTCAAGGCGCTCGCTGCCGACGGTTATGCGGTGCAGATCATCGCCCCGGGTGGTCGCGCGGAACAGCAGGGTAGCTTTGCGCGTTGTCTGGAATGGCCGCTATGTGCGGCGATTTCTGATAGGTGCGCCATGGCTACGACATATTCGACCTCATCGGGTTCGCGTGACTACGACGTGCGCGCCGCCGCCGGCGTCAATGACGCATTCATTGCGGTCGGCCGTCTTCTGCTCGCCCTCATCTTTATCTCTTCGGGTCTGGAAAAGTTCATGGGTCTTGCGGAGACGACTGCCGAGATCGCGTCAAAAAATCTGCCGATGCCGCATGCTCTCGCGATCGTTTCTGCCGCGTCGAGCTTGGCGGCGGGTTGCTGATTGTCATCGGCTGGCAAACCCGGCTCGCTGCATTGGCGCTTGCGCTATTCACCGCGGTCGCCGCCTATTTCTTCCACGATTTCTGGCACTATCCGGCGGGCGCCGAGTACACCAACAACATGATTCACTTCATGAAGAACATGAGCATCATCGGCGGCTTCCTGGTCCTGTCGGCGGTCGGCGGCGGGCGCTATTCGCTCGACGGGCCGTGCATCCAGCCGGAATATCTGAAGCGTAGTCAGGAACCCTTGTGGATGATCCGCCAGAGCCGCTCCGGCGTGGCGGGCATCTCGATATGTTTGACGCCGAATTCCGACAAGCGCGTCGACCAGTGCGTTGACCACGGCGGGCAGACGCGCCGACACAGCCGGCTTCGCCGGCGCCTTTGGTGCCGAGCGGATTGGTCTTGGTCGGCACCGGATTGCTCTCGACCTCCATGCGCGCAGATGTTGTGGGCGCGCGGCATCGCGTAATCCATGAACGAGGCGGTGACCATCTGGCCCGCTGGAGTCGAACTGGATGTCTTCCATCAGCGCCTGCCCGACGCCTTGCGCGACGCCGCCGTGGATCTGCCCATGCAGCAGCATCGGATTGAGCACGGTGCCGACGTCGTCGACCACGTTATAGCGCACGACGTCGGTGACGCCGGTCTCGATGTCGATCTCGACTTCGCAGATGTGGCAGCCGTTCGGATAATTGTTGACCGGCGTCTTGTGGACGGCGGTGGCGAGCCGAGGCCTGGCTCCATGTCGGCCGGAATCTTGGCCGGCAGTTGCGCGTCTGACGCGATTTCCTTGATCGTCATGGTGCGGTTGGTCTTGGCCGATGAAAACACGCCGTCGGCAAACTTCACGTCGGCCGGATCGACCTTGAGCGCATGGGCGACGATCGCCGTCGCCTTTTCGATCACCTTTTCGGTGGCCCGCAATGAAGGCCGAGCCGCCCATCGTCGCGGAGCGCGAGCCGCCGGTGCCTTCGCCATAGAACACCTGGTCGGTGTCGCCGGATACGTAGCGGATGTCGTCGGGATGGATCCCGAGCTTGTCGGCGACGATCTGCTTGAAAACGGTCTCGTGGCCCTGGCCCTGATTGTTCGAGCCGACAAGCAGGGTGACGGTGCCGACTTGTCGAAGCGCACTTCGGCGCCTTCGGTGCCGGGCGCGGCGGCGCGCTCGATGGTGTTGGAGAGGCCGATGCCGCGCAGCTTGCCGCGCTTGCGCGCCTCCTTGCGCCGCTTGTCGAAGCCAGCGAAGTCGGCAAGCTCCATCGCCAGGTCCATGTTCTTTTCGAATTCGCCGCAGTCGTAGGTGAAGGTCAGCCCGGTCTTGAACGGCATCTCTTTCGGGCTGACGTAATTGCGCCGCCGCAACTCGGCGCTGTCGATTTTCAGTTCGCGCGCGGCGACCTCGACCATGCGCTCGATCACGAAGGCGGCTTCGGGACGGCCGTTGCCGCGATAAGGGCGCACCGGATTGGTGTTGGTGAAGACGCCGGAGGTGTCGACGAAGATCGCCGGCGTGCGGTAGGTGCCGGCCAGCGTTCCGGCATTGAGAAAATAGGCCGGCATGTTCGGCTGGAGATAGGCGCCGAGCCGCCGCCAGCGTCTTGACGCGCAAGCGCGAGGAAGTGGCCGTCTTTGTCGAGGGCCAGTTCGGCGTCGGTGACGTTGTCGCGCGCCTGCGCGTCGGACAGGAAAGCTTCGGTGCGCGTGCTGATCCATTTTACCGGCCGGCCGGTGAGTTTGGACGCGTAGCAGGCCAGCGGCGTCTCGTTGAACACCGGCGTCTTCATGCCGAAGCTGCCGCCGGTGTCGCCAGTGATGACATGCACCGCGCTTTCGTGGCACTTTTAGGATGCCGGCCAGCTCGGCGCGAAAGCCGTGCGGCCGCTGCGTCGGGGTGTAAACGGTGTAGCGCCGGTCGCCGGCGGTGTAGTGGGCGACGGTGCCGCGCGGCTCCATGCAGGCGGCGGTGACGCGATTGATGACGAAGCGATGCTTGACGACATGGGCGGCCTTGGCAAAGCCGGCGTCGCAGGCGGCCTTGTCGCCGATGAACTCCGTGAAGGGGATATTGTCAGGGCACTCGTCGTAGACGCGCGGGCCGCCGGGCTTGACCGCGTCAGCGGTCGAGACCACGGCCGGCAGTTCCTCGTAGTCGACCGCGATCAGTTCGGCGGCATCCATGCGCCTGCGCCGTGGTCTCGGCGACGACGAAAGCGACCGGATCGCCGATCCAGCGCACGCGGTCTTCCGCCAGCACGGTGTAGCGTGGCTTGAACATCGCCGAGCCGTCGCGGCGCTTGAGGCCGCCATGCGAGGGCAGGTCGCCGAGCCCGGCCGCCTTCCAGTCGGCGCCGTTGATGACGGCCAGCACGCCCGGCGCGGCTTTCGCCGCCGCGGTGTCGATCGAATTGATTTTGGCGTGGCCGTGCGGCGAGCGCAGCACGACTCCATAGGCCATGCCGGGCATCTGCACGTCGTCGGTGTAACGTCCGCCACCGCGGACCAGGCGAGGGTCCTCGAACCGAGGAACGCCCTGACCGATTGCAAATTCACCCATGCGCGCGGTCAGGTCTCTCGCGAGATTTCTCGGCCGCGCGCGGGGCGAAATAGGTGAGGATGCCGTCGGCGCCGGCGCGCTTGAAGGCGATCAGGCTTTCCATCATGGCGCGCTCGCCGTCGAGCCAGCCGTTCTGCGCGGCGGCCATGGATCATCGCGTATTCGCCGGACACCTGATAGGCGAAGGTCGGCATGCCGAAGGTTTCCTTCACGCGCGAGACGATATCGAGATAGGGCAGGCCCGGCTTGACCATGATCATGTCGGCGCCTTCCTCGATGTCGAGCGCGACCTCGCGCAGCGCCTCGTCGGAATTGCCGGGATCCATCTGGTAGGTGCGCTTGTCGCCGGTCAGCGTCTTGGCGGAGCCGACCGCGTCGCGGAACGGCCCGTAGAACGCCGAGGCATATTTCGCGGCGTAGGCCATGATCGAGACGTCGTTGAAGTCTGCGGCGTCGAGGCCTTTGCGGATCGCGCCGACGCGCCCATCCATCATGTCGGACGGCGCAATGATGTCGCAGCCGGCTTGCGCCTGTACCAAAGCCTGCTTGACCAGGACCTCGACCGTCTCGTCATTGAGATATAATGCCGTCGCGAAGCAGTCCGTCATGGCCGTGGCTGGTGAAGGGATCGAGTGCGACGTCGCATAGGATGCCAACTCCCGGCACTTCCTTCTTGATGGCGCGGATCGCACTGCACACCAGATTATCGGGATTGAGCGCCTCGCTACCGGTATCGTCGCGCAATTCCGGATCGGTGTAGGGAAACAGCGCGATGCAGGGGATGGTCAGTTTGGCCGCGCGCTCGGCCTCGCGCACCGCCTGATCGACCGACAGGCGTTCGACGCCCGGCATCGAAGCGATGGGAGCCCGGACATTGCGGCCGTCCATGATGAACAGCGGCCAGATCAGGTCGTCGGTGGTCAGCACGTGCTCGCGAACCAGCCGCCGCGCCCATTCGGCGCGCCGGTTGCGGCGCATGCGCGTGGCCAGGTCGAGGCGGGTGGCTGGCGCGTCGGTTTCGACCGGCGTCAGGCGGACACGGCTTTCGATCGGACGTCCGAATTTGATAGCCATAGGCTTGTCTCCGGCTTCTTTTTAGCCGGTCCAGGCCGCAGCCGCTACCCGGCTTTTGCCGCCTGTTTTTCCATCTCCGCCGCAGCCTTGAGGCTGTCGCCGTCGCGGTAGATCGACGCGACCGCCAGCACGCGGCCGTTTTGCTTGTAGCGCACCACGCAATCTCGCTTCATGGCGTCGCCATCGATCTCGATGGCATCCCATTTTTCGGCATGACCGACATAATTGATCGGCACGTCGTAGTGCTGGCTCCAGAAGAACGGCACGGCGCGGAACGCCTTGCGCTCGCCCATCATGTTGAGCGCAGCGGCCTGTCCCTGGCGTTCGGCGACGACCCAATGCTCGACACGAATGCGGACGCCGGAAATCGGGTCGGGCCAGCGCGCGATGTCGCCGGCGGCATAGATGCTGGGCGCGCTGGTCTCCAGGTATTGGTTGACGGTCACGCCCTTGTCGATCGCCAGCCCGGCTTTTTCGGCCAGCGCGAGCCGCGGCCGCACGCCCACGCCGATAATGACCAGATCGGCTTCGAGCGTGCCGCCGTTTTTCAGCGTGACGTTATTCTTGCCGATCGCGGTGACGCCGGTCTCCAGATGGAAGTGGACGCCGTGTTCCTCATGCAACGCCCGGACGAAGTCGCCGAGCTGCGGTCCAAATACGCGCTCGAGCGGCCGCTTTTCCGGCGCCACCACGTGCACCTCGATGTCGCGGGCGCGCAACGCTGCGGCAGTCTCAAGCCCGATGAAGCTCGCGCCGATCACGACGGCGCGCTGCGCCGACTTGGCTTGTGCGATGATGGCGCGGCAGTCGGCCAGCGAGCGCAGGGTGTGGACGTGCTTTTGATCGGCGCCCGGAATATCGAGCTTCACCGGTTCAGCGCCGGTCGCGAGCAGCAATTTGTCGAATTTCATTTTGCTGCCGTCGCCGAGCGTCAATTCCTTAGCTTTGGCGTCGAGTGAAGTGACCTCGGTATTCAATTTCAGCGTGATGTTGTTTTCTGCGTACCAGTCGTCACCGCGCAGTGGGACCCAGTCTTCCGGTGCGCTGCCGGCCAGATAATCCTTCGACAGATTGGGCCGGTCGACCGGCGCGGCGTCATCATGACTCAGCATCGTTACACTGCCGGCAAAGCCGCGCCGCCGCAGCATTTCGGCCGCCGCGAAACCGGCGGCACCGCCACCAACGATGACGACGTGCTCGGACGCAGCGCTGGTCTTTTTCAGCGGAGCTGGCTCAAGTTTGGCGCCGACGATAATCTTGCCGCCGCGCTCCTCGACCTGCCAGCAGGTTAGCGGGCTCAATGCCGGTGCGGCCAGCGCTTCGCCGGTTCGCAGGCTGAAGCAGGCGTGATGCCATGGGCAGCGGATGGTATCGCCAACGACCAGCCCGTCCGCGAGCGGCCCGTGATAATGCGTGCAATGGGCGGCAATAGCCGACACCTTGCCGCCGTGGCGGACCAGCACAGCCTCATCCTCACCGACATGGCCGGTCAACATGGCGCCGTCGGCGAGATCGGCCGCGGCAATGCCTTGGCTCAGATCCGGGCCTTTCGGATTCTGATTGTCTTGTTGCGTCATAGTTTCCTCCGCCGCTACCAGCCATGAGATGCTGCGCCTGCCAAGAGGTTCCAGCATAGAGCATTGGGGGCGGGTTCCGCGCCAGTTGCGGTGTCCCTGCGCTACTTGCTAATCGAGTTGGGCAGGGGCCATCGCCATGGATTTCGAACTGACCGAAGACCAGCGCGCGTTTCAGGCCACCGCGCGGCAATTCGCGCGCGAGGAAATGGTGCCCCAGGCGCGCGACTGGGATGAAAACGAGACCTTCCCGGTCGAGGCGCTGCGCAAGGCGGCGGCGCTCGGCTTCGGCGGCATCTATGTGAAGGAAGACGTCGGCGGCACGGCGCTATCGCGGCTCGACGCCGCGCTCATCTTCGAGGAGTTGGCGCAAGGCTGCACCTCGACTGCCGCCTATATCTCGATTCACAACATGGCAGCCTGGATGATCGACGCCTTCGGCGGGGGCGCACAGCGCCAAAAATTTCTGCCGAAACTCTGTTCGATGGTGCATTTCGCCAGTTATTGCTTGACCGAGCCGGGGTCGGGTTCCGATGCGGCGGCGCTGACGACAAAGGCGCGCCGCGACGGCGAGCACTACGTGCTCGACGGCGCCAAGGCCTTCATCTCCGGCGGCGGAGTGTCCGACATCTACGTGGTCATGGCGCGCACCGGTGAGGCGGGCCCGCGGGGAATTTCATGCATTGTGGTCGAGAAAGGCACGCCGGGACTGTCCTATGGCGCGCCGGAGAAAAAACTGGGCTGGAAATCGCAGCCGACCGCGATGGTGAATTTCGAGAACTGCCGCGTTCCGGTCGCCAATCGAATCGGCGTGGAAGGGCAGGGCTTCAAGATCGCGATGGCCGGACTCGACGGCGGCCGTCTCAACATCGGCGCTTGCTCGATCGGCGGCGCGCAATTTTGTCTCGACCGCACCATCGGATACATGAAAGAGCGCAAGCAGTTCGGCTCCCGGCTGGCCGACTTTCAGGCCTTGCAGTTCCGTATCGCTGACTATGCAACGGAGATCGACGCCGCGCGGCTCTTGCTATATCGCGCTGCCGTGGCGGTGAGCGACGGCGAGGGCGCGGCGACTCGACTGGCGGCGCAGGCCAAAAGGTTGGCCACCGATGTCGGCTTCGAGGTCGTCAATGGCTGTCTGCAACTGCACGGCGGCTACGGCTATCTGCGCGACCATCCGATTGAGCGCGTATTGCGCGATGTGCGAGTGCACCAGATTCTCGAAGGCACCAACGAGATCATGCGGCTGATCATCAGCCGCGCGATGCTGGGGAACTAGCATATGTTGTGGAGCGGTGAATTGGCGCTTGCGAGCGCCGCGATTTTCACGGGCGCGGCGTTTTACGTGAATTTCGCCGAGCAGCCGGCGCGGCTCAAACTCGATACTCAAGCGCTGCTGACCGAGTGGCAACCGAGCTATCACCGTGGCGCTATCATGCAAGCAAGCCTCGCCGTCGTGTCCGGTCTTTTCGGCCTTGTTGCGTTCGCGCTGACCTATGACTGGCGATGGCTGGTCGGCGCGGCTCTGATCCTCGCGCCTTGGCCTTACACCATGTTTATCATCATGCCGACCAACCGGGTGCTGAAATCGACGTTGCCGGTACAGGCGAAGGACGAAACACGGGGGCTGGTGGTGCAATGGGGTCGCTTGCACGCCGGGCGCACGATGTTCGGCTGCCTCGCTGTCGCCGCTTATCTGTGGGCATTGAGTTGAGCGAGCCCGACATCCTGTTCGAGCGCCGCGGCGCGGCCGGCGTGGTGACGCTCAACCGGCCACAGGCGCTCAACGCCGTAACCCACGACATGGTGCGTGCATTGCGCGCCCAGCTCGATGCCTGGGCGGGCGATGCCGCCATCACGCGCATCGTCGTCACGGCTGCCGGCGGGCGGGCTTTTTCGGCGGGTGGCGACATTCGCGCGCTGACCGATTTGGGCAAGGCCGGCCGGCACGACGAAGCCCTGCAATTCTGGCGCGACGAATATCCGCTCAACGCCTTCATCAAAAGCTACCGCAAAGCCGTACGTCTCATTGATCGACGGCATCGTCATGGGAGGCGGCGTCGGCATTTCCGTGCATGGTTCGCATCGCGTCGCCGGCGATCGTTACGCTTTCGCGATGCCGGAGGTCGGCATCGGTTTTTTCCCCGACGTCGGCGCCACCTGGTTGCTGCCGCGGCATGCCGGGCCAAGTGGGCACTTATTGCGCGCTGACCGGCGAGCGCTTCAATGCCGCCGATGCTTGCGTGGCCGGCCTTGCCACCCATCGCATTCCGACGGCGCGTTTTCCGGCGCTGCTCGACGGCCTTTACGGCACCGTGTCGGTCGATGCGGTCCTGTCGGCCTTCGCGGAGCCGCCGAGGGAGGGCCCGATCTCTGCACGGCGCGCCGCCATCGACCGAACTGTTTAAAAACGATCGCATCGAAGATATTTTAGCGGCGCTGGATCGCGAAGCGTCATCAGGCGGCGCGAATGCCGAGTGGGCGCAAAGCAACCGCCGCGACGATGCGCACAAAATCGCCGCTCAGCCTCAAAATCGCGTTGGCACAAATGCGGCGCGGCAAATCCTGGGATTTCGCGACGTGCATGCAGGCGGAATTCCGCATAGTCTCGCGCATCATTCATGGTCATGATTTCTACGAGGGCGTGCGCGCGGTGATCACCGACAAGGACAACAAGCCGCGCTGGCAGCCGGCCGAGCTCGCGCAGGTCAGCGCGGCTGAGGTGGAACGGCATTTCGCCTCCGTCACCGGCGAGCTTGTCCTGTCATGAGCGACATGAAGATGAGCGATTCCGCGATCACCGATCAGCCGCGAGGTCTCGAGCCGGTTCATAGCGACGAGCGCTCGCGCGCCGAGATGCGCTGGACGGGGCGGCTGGTCTTGTTTCTGCGAACGATGGCAGCGTTGTCGATGCTCAAGGGACTCTATCACTGGGCGCAGGTCTGCGGCATCTGGGTCGCGCCGGGCGACGTGTTCGAGGCGCATTCGGTAGCCTGGCAGGCGGCGACGATTTTCTTTGCGGTGATCGATCTGGTCGCCGCGGTCGGACTGTGGCTTGCGGCGGCATGGGGCGCGGTGATCTGGCTGACCTCGGTCGCCTCAATGATCACCGTTGACGTATTTTTCCCGCAAGTGTTCGGCGGCGGCCTGTCGATCGATATGGTCGGACGCGGCGCTGCTTGGCATCTATCTGTGGCTGGCGTTGAAATCGGCGCGCGAGCAGCCGGCCTGATTTCCGGAGAGAGCGACATGGCGCGAATTGCGATTCATCGGCCTCGGCAACATGGGGTTGCCGATGGCGCAAAACCTCATCAAGGCCGGGCACCAGGTCGAGGGCGTCGACCTCAACGCCGCCGCCGTCGAAAAACTGAAAGCGGCAGGCGGCGTTGGCGACGAAACCGCCAAGACCGCCGCGGCGCGCGCCGATGTCGTCATCACCATGCTGCCGGCCGGCCAGCATGTCCGCGATATTTATCTGGGGCCGAACGGCATCATCGAGAATGCCAACGCCGGCACGTTGCTGATCGATTGCTCGACCATCGACGTCAACACCGCCCGCGTCGTCGCTTCGGCGGCGGAGAAAAAGGGCCTGTTGATGCTCGATGCGCCGGTGTCGGGCGGTGTCGGCGGCGCCACGGCGGCAACGCTGACGTTCATGTGTGGCGGCAGCGTGCAGGCGTTCACCCGCGCGCAATCGATCCTCGAGAAGATGGGCAAGACCATCGTTCATGCCGGCGGCGCCGGGAACGGGCAGGCCGCCAAGATCTGCAACAACATGATCCTCGGCATTTCGATGATCGCGGTGTCGGAAGCTTTCGTGCTCGCCGAAAAGCTCGGCCTCGATCACCAGAAGCTGTTCGATATTTCGTCGAAATCGTCAGGCCAGTGCTGGTCGATGACGAGTTATTGCCCGGTGCCGGGCCCGGTGCCGGCGTCGCCCGCCAATCGCGATTACCAGGCCGGCTTCACCGCGGCGATGATGCTGAAGGATTTAAGATTGGCGCAGGACGCCGCGAACGCCGCCGGCGCAAAAACCCCGCTCGGCGCCGACGCTGCGAAAATCTACGCGCACTATGCCGACAGCGGCGAGGCGGGCCGCGATTTTTCCGGAATTATTCGCCATATTCGGAGCGCGTCGTAAAAGAAAAGGCCCGGAAACATCCGGGCCTTTTTATTGTTTCAGCCGGTAATCTACCGGCGGCAATGCCGATAACCGTCCGCGTCGCGCCAGCACGAGCGGTGGCGATGGGTAAGGCGCGGGCCGCCGATCACGGCACCACCAACACCGCCGACAACGGCACCTACCGGCCCAGCAACCACAGCGCCGGCGCCGGCACCGATTGCGGCACCGGTCACGGTACGTTCACGCACTTGAGCGCCCGCTGTTGCGGGCAGGGCAGTCAACGCGGCCAAAGTCGCCGCAATGAAAAGCTTGCGCATGTGTATCCTCCAAATTTATTGCCACAGAACCGGAACAACGCGCGAAAGCGCAGGAAGTTCAATCCGGCAACAATTTGTTCAGCCTAACGCGACGTAACGCCGTTCGCTCGATTTGCATCTTCACACAACGTTCACCGTTGCAAATAAACCTAATGTTTATGCTGTTATTTAAGTCGATTTTAGATCGCGGCCTCTAGGTTCGTCACATGGAGCGGGGAAACAGGGCCTCGTTACCGGTACGACAGAACAAATAAAGGGGCGTTGAAAATGAAAGCCGTTGCGAAAACGGTCGAACCCGCCGAACGCGAGGCGAAGTTCGATCACATCCGGCCGCTGTATCTCGAAGCTTTGACGTTGGTCGAGCGGCTGCATCGCCGGTTGCTCGACGTCATCAAGGACGAATTCGACCGCCGCGGCCGCGCCGACATCAATTCGGTGCAGGCGCTGCTGCTCTACAATATCGGCGACAAGGAATTGACGGCCGGTGAGCTGCGTACGCGCGGCTATTATCTCGGCTCGAACGTTTCCTACAACCTCAAGAAGCTGGTCGAGATGAGTTTCCTCGATCACCAGCGCTCGCGCGTCGATCGCCGCTCGGTTCGCATCAAGCTGACCGACAAGGGCCAGGAAGTGCGCGACATCGTCGAGACGCTCTACCAGAAGCACGTGCGGACGGTGGAGCAGGTCGGCGGCATCAATGCCGACGAGTTCTCCACGCTCAACAAGTCGCTGCATCGGCTCGAGCGCTTCTGGACCGATCAGATCTTGTACCGCCTGTAAGAACCTCGGCGGAACATGACTTGGCCCCGGCGGAAACGCCGGGGTCTTTGTTTGGCGCCAGCCCCTAGATATTGCGGCATCGGGTTGTCCCCACGCCAATGCTTGGCGCTAGGGGGCGCGATATGGTATTTGCGGCTGACCCCCGGAGAACCCGATGTCGGCGACGCCCGCACCTCATTCCACAGCTGAAACGCTGTTTTCAGCGCCGCTACGCGACGTCGATCACGGAAATTGCCGAGGCGATCCGGCTGGAGCTCGGCCGCCAGCGCGACGAAATCGAGCTGATCGCGTCGGAAAATATCGTCAGCAAGGCGGTGCTCGAGGCGCAAGGCTCGGTGCTGACGAACAAATATGCCGAAGGCCTGCCGGGCAAGCGGTATTACGGCGGTTGTCAGTTTGTCGATATCGCCGAACGGCTGGCGATCGAGCGCGTGACCAAATTGTTCGGCTGCGAATTCGCCAACGTGCAGCCGCATTCGGGCGCGTCCGCCAATGCCGAAGTGTTCTTCGCGCTGCTGCAGCCCGGCGACACCTTCATGGGGTTCAATCTCGCCGCCGGCGGACATCTCACGCATGGCTCGCCGGTCAACATGTCGGGCAAATGGTTCAAGCCGGTGCCGTACGGCGTTCGCCGCGACGATCACCGCATCGACATGGACGAGGTCGAGAAGCTCGCGCAGCAGCATAAACCGAAGCTGATCATCGCCGGCGGCTCGGCCTATCCACGCATCATCGACTTCAAGAGATTCCGCGAAATCTGCGACAGCGTCGGCGCGCTGCTGATGGTGGACATGGCGCACTTCGCCGGGCTGGTGGCGGGTGGGGCGCATCCGTCGCCGTTTCCGCATGCGCATGTCGTCACCACGACGACGCACAAGACTTTGCGGGGCCCGCGTGGCGGCGTCATCCTTTCCGACGATGAGGAAATCGCCAAGAAACTGAACTCGGCCGTATTCCCCGGCATGCAGGGCGGCCCGCTGATGCATGTCATCGCGGCGAAAGCCGTGGCATTCGGCGAAGCGTTGCGGCCGAGCTTCAAGCTCTATGCGAAGAACGTGGTTGAGAACGCTAAGGCGCTTGGCCGAGACACTCAAATCGCGCGGCCTCGATATTGTGTCCGGCGGCACCGATACCCATCTGATGCTGGTCGACCTGCGGCCGAAACGGCTGACCGGCAAGGTCGCCGAGTTGGCGCTCGGCCGCGCTCACATCACCTGCAACAAGAATGGCATCCCTTACGATCCGGAAAAGCCGATGGTGACCTCAGGCGTGCGGCTTGGCACGCCGGCCTGCACCACGCGCGGTTTTGGCATCGCCGAATTCCGTCAGGTCGGCGACATAATTGTCGAGGTGCTCGACGTGTTATCGCAGAAGGGCGTCGACGGGGATTCGCTGATTGAGGCCGCCGTGCGCGACAAGGTGAAGAACCTGATTTCACGCTTCCCGATTTACCAGAGCTAGAGCCCGATGCGCTGTCCCAGTTGCGGAAGCCTCGACACGCAGGTCAAAGACTCGCGTCCGACCGAGGATTCCGCGGTGATCCGCCGCCGCCGGGTGTGCCTGACCTGCAATTTCCGTTTCACAACGTTCGAGCGCGTGCAAATGCGCGAATTGACCGTCATCAAGCGCAATGGCCGCCGCGTGCCGTTCGACCGCGACAAGTTGATGCGCTCGGTGCAGGTCGCTTTGCGCAAACGGCCGGTCGATCCGGAGCGGATCGAGCAGACCGTCTCCAAGATGGTGCGCGAGCTCGAAAGCCTCGGTGAAAACGAAGTGTCATCGGAAGCAATCGGCGAGGCGGTGATGGCGAATTTGCGCGAGCTCGACGATGTCGCCTACGTGCGGTTCGCCTCGGTCTATCGCAATTTCCGCGAAGCCAAGGATTTCCAGGCCGCGCTCGACGAATTGTCCGGCGAAGACGACAAGCCGGTGGCGCCGGCGCGAAAATGAACGACATCGCCGCTCCGGCACCGTCGCCTGTTGCGCCGGCCGCGATCGATCCGGCTGCCGACGAACATTTTATGCGCGTCGCATTGGCGCTCGGCCGGCGCGGGCTGGGCAATACCTGGCCTAATCCGGCGGTAGGTGCCGTCGTGGTGAAGGACGGTGCCGTGCTCGGCCGCGGCTGGACCCAACCGGGCGGCCGCCCGCATGCGGAGACCCAGGCGCTCAAGCGCGCCGGCAAGGCCGCCGAAGGCGCCACCATCTACGTGTCGCTCGAGCCGTGCTCGCACAAAGGCAAGACGCCACCTTGTGCCGACGCCATCATCCGCGCCGGCATTACTCGTGTCGTTTCGGCGATGGAGGATCCCAATCCGGAAGTCGCGGGCCAGGGCCATCGCAAGCTTTCCGAAAAAGGCATTCGCGTCGATGTCGGTCTCGGCGCCGACGAGGCGCGGCGTGCCCATGCCGGGCATATCCGCAAAATGACGCAAGGCCGGCCGCAGGTTCTGCTCAAGATCGCGGTGTCGGCCGATGGCAAGGCCGGTCTGGCGGGCCGCCGTCCGGCCGCGATCACCGGCGAAGCCGCGCGCGAACGGGTTTGGCAATGGCGGATGCAAAGCGATGCTATTCTGGTCGGCATCGGCACCGTGCTGGCCGACAATCCGGCGCTGACATCGCGGCTGCCTGGTTTGTTCGAGCGCTCGCCGGTCCGGGTCGTTCTCGATTCCCAGCTCAAGCTGCCGATCGCCAGTCATGTAATGGCGACGGTGCGTGAAACGCCGACTTGGGTATTCGCCTCGCGCAGCGCCTCCACGATCGCGGAGGAAATTTTGCAGCAACGCAGCGCCAAGGTGTTTCGGGTCGGCCAGGACAAGGGACGGCTCGACCTCGACGAGGTGGTCAAGATATTGGCGGGTGAGGGTATTACCCGTTTGATGGTTGAGGGCGGTCCGACTGTCGCCGCCAGTTTTATCGAGGCCGACCTGGTCGACGAGGCCGTCATCCTGCACGGCGACAAGCCGATTGGTGCGGACGGTATCGATGCGCTCAACGGCCTTGCGCTCGACGCGCTGACCGGCCAGCTGCAAAGTCGCGGCAGCGAGCAGCTCGGAGCCGATCGCGCCGAATTTTTCGAGCGTACGTGATGTTCACCGGGATCGTCTCCGATGTCGGCGAGGTCATTTCGGTCATCCCGCGCGCCGACAATCTGCATCGCCTGAAGATCGCCTGTCGCTACGCGCGCGCATCGATTGCCGACGGCGCGTCGATCGCTTGCTCGGGCGTTTGTCTGACGGTCGTTGAAAGCGGCGAGGACGAGCGAACCTGGTTTGCGGTCGATGCCGCCGCCGAGACGCTGGCGCTCACTACCGCAGGCAAATGGAAAGCCGGCAGCAAAATAAACCTCGAGCGGTCGTTGAAAATGGGCGATGAGCTTGGCGGCCATCTGGTCGCCGGTCACATCGACGGCATTGCTCAGGTTGTCGCGCGCGAAGACATGACGGACATGGCGCGGCTGTCATTGCGGGCGCCCGCGGTGTTGCTCCGTTTCATTGCGCCGAAAGGTTCGGTCACGCTCGATGGCGTTTCGCTCACCGTCAACACGGTCGAGCGTGATACGTTTTCAGTGCTGATCATTCCGCATACCTTGCAGGTGACGACCTTCGGCGCGCTCCGTCAGGGTGACGAGGTTAATCTGGAGATCGATACCATGGCGCGCTATGCCGCGCGATTGGCCGAGCAACGCTAGTTCGTTCGGAGGACTTGTTCGCCGCCCGTGCGCTTGTTACCACCGCGCCACACGGAGACGGACATGGCCAAGAAGCGGCGCGTGGCGCCTAAAAAAGCAAAAAAGCAGGATCGCCTTCGCGTGCTGGTCGTCGAGGCGCGCTACTATGAACACATCGCCGAGCAATTGCTCGCGGGAGCGATGGCCGCGCTCGAAGCGGGGAACGCGGAAGTTGATCGCGTCACAGTTCCCGGCGCGTTGGAAATTACGCCGGCAATCGCGATTGCGGTCGAAGCCGCGGCGCTGCGGCGCCAGCCTTATGACGGCGTGGTTGCGCTCGGCTGCGTAATCCAGGGCGAGACTTTTCATTTCGACATCGTCGCGACCCAATCGGCGCGCGCCTTGATGGACTTTGCCGTGGCGCAGCGCTTGCCCGCCGGCAACGGCATTCTTACGGTCGATAACGAAGCGCAGGCGCTGCGCCGCGCCGCGCTGAGCGAAGGCAATAAAGGCGGCGAGGCGGCGCAAGGCCGCGTTGGCGCTGATTGGCCTCAAACGCGGCCAGGGCCGGCGCTGATGGCCGCCGGCGCGCCCACCAACGCCAAAGGCGCGGACAAGGACGGCCGCAAGGCCAACAAGCGCGGCGCGGCGCGGCTGGCGGCGGTGCAGGCGCTCTACCAGATGGATCTCGCCGGGACCGGCGTAAACGAGATCCTCGCCGAATTCGAAAGCCACTGGATCGGCCGCGAAGTCGAAGGCGCGCAGTATCTGCCGGCCGAGGCCAAATTCTTCCGCGATATCGTCAACGGGGTGTTGAGCGAGCAACGCGCTCTCGATCCGATGATCGATGACGCGTTGGCGAAGAGCTGGCCGCTCAAGCGCATCGAGACCGTGTTGCGTGCGGTGCTGCGCGGCGGCGCCTATGAATTGTCGAAACGCAGCGACGTGCCGGCCCGTGTCGTGGTCTCCGAGTATGCCGATATCGCCGCAGCCTTCGTCGAACGCGACGAAACCGGCATGGTCAATGCGGTGCTCGATCAGCTCGCGCGGCAATTGCGCCCCGCCGAGTTCGACCGCGCCGCCGGGTAGCGACGATGGCAGCGCCCGCCGATACCGGCTCGGGTGAAGATCGTCTTATCGCGCGATATTTCAAGCCATGGGCCACCCATCCCGGCGCGCTGGGGCTCGGCGACGACGCCGCCTACATCAAGCCGCCTGCTGGATACGACCTGGTCTTGACGACCGATGTACTGGTCGAGGCTGTGCACTTTTTCAAGGACGACGCCCCGGACACCGTGGCGCGCAAGGCGTTGCGGGTGAACTTGTCGGATCTGGCCGCCAAGGGCGCCAGGCCGCTCGGCTTTCTGCTGTCGCTGGCGCTGCCGGAACGAACGGGCGACGGGTGGCTCGATGCATTCTCCGGCGCACTTAAAGAAGACGCGCAAACATATTCCTGCGCGCTGTTCGGCGGCGACACCGTGCGTTCGCCGGCGATCATGATTTCGATCGCGATGTTCGGCTCCGTCCCGGAAGGCAAAATGGTGCGCCGCGCTGGCGTCAAGCCCGGCGACCGCGTGATGGTGACGGGCACGATCGGCGACGCCGCGCTGGGCTTGAAAGTCCGGCAGGGTAAACTGCCGAAGATATCCGCAGTCCAGCGCGAGCATTTGGTTTCGCGTTATCTGGTGCCGCAGCCACGCAATGCGCTCGCCGAGGCGGTGCGTACGCATGCCTCCGCGGCGATGGACGTATCCGACGGCCTGGGCGGCGATCTTGCCAAGCTCTGTGCGGCATCGGGCGTGGGCGCGGAAATTGACGTCAGAAAAGTCCCGCTCTCGGATGCGGCGAAGGCGGCCCTTGTTGCCGAGCCGGCGCTGCTCGAAACCCTGATGACCGGCGGCGACGACTACGAAATTCTTTGCGCGGTGCCGCCTGACGAAGTCGCGAGCTTCACCGCAGCGGCAAAGGCCGCGGGGGTTGCGTTGGCCGACATCGGCACATTTGGGCAGGACGAGGGCGTAAAATTCCTCGATCCGGCGGGAAAGCCGTTGCAATTTAGGCGGCTGTCCTTCAGTCATTTCTGACGGCGGCGAAGGCGCTATAGTGGAATGGTCGGCAGGGGAGTGGAATGCACGGGATGACGCCCAAAAATTCGAAAAAGCCAGGCAAGCCGGCGCCGAAAAAACCGGATGCGCCGGCGAGCGCCGCGTTCATCCCGGCGGCCTATCTGGTCAATCCCGACTATCTCGCACGCCACAAACGGTTTCCGACCTCGGACTATTTGCGGCGCGGTGCACCACGCAACATCCCGCATTTTTCATATGAATACGGCGACACCGGCGCGGGCGCGGATGTCGGCATCGCGCACAACTGGGCGGCGTTCGACAACATCAAGGTGGTGCCGCGCTATGGACGCTTTCCGAGCGTGCCGCCGGTCGACGTCGAGCTGTTCGGTTCGCGCTATGCCGCGCCGATCGGCGTCGCGCCGATGGGCGGTCCTACCATCGTGTGGCCGGGCGCTGACCTGATGATGGCGAAGGCGGCGCAAGCGGCGCGCGTTCCCTACAATCTCGGAGTGGTCGGCGGCGCCACCATCGAGGAGATCGCCAAGATCGCGCCGGATGTGTTCTGGTTCCAGATCTATCGCTGCCCGCTCGACGATCACAAGCTCGGCTTCGATCTTGTTCGTCGCGCCGAAGCGGCCGGCGCGAAAGTGCTGACGCTCACGATCGATGTGCCATACCGCACGACGCGCTCGCGCGAGAGTTATGCCGGCCTTGGCGGCGAGTTCAAACCCGGGCCGCGCATGTTCTACGAAATGCTCACGCGCCCCAAATGGCTACTCGCCTTGTTGCGCCATGGTCATCCGCGTTTCGCCAGCCTCGCATCCTATGTCGGCAAAAATCCGAGCACCAACGAGGTGATCCGCTTCGCCCGCAGAAACATGGGCGGCGCGCTCACCTGGGACGAGATCGCGCGTTATCGCGACAAGTGGAAAGGGCCGATGACGCTCAAGGGAATTCTGCACCCCAAGGATGCGCAGAAGGCAGTGTCGCTCGGCATCGAGGGCATCTGGGTGTCGAACCACGGCGGTCGACAGATCGAGGCGCTGGCGCCGTCGATCGATTGCCTGCCGGCGATCGCCACGGCGGTCGGCAAGAAGGCCACTATTCTGCTGGATAGCGGCGTGCGTAGCGGCCAGGACGTCATGCGGGCGCTCGCGCTCGGCGCGCACTGCGCGTTCGCCGGCAAGGCCTTCTTGTGGTCGCTCGGCGCGATGGGCGACACGGGGCCGGCGCACCTGATCGACCTCTTCATCGAAGAACTGCGCGCCTCGCTTGGCCAGATCGGGGCGGCCTCGACAGCCGACGCGCGCAACGCCGAGATCAGTCATCCCGGCGCCTGGAAATTCAGCCGGGGCAAATAAGACAGGGCTGATCTGCACCGCAAGCCGTAGCGATTCCGGGATTGCGCCGTTACAACAAGCGGCCTCCGGGAGCACGTCAGATGCCGCCGACCACGGCCGCGGCCGAAATCACCACGTCCGACACAGGGATCGACGACGCCCTGGCGCGCCGCAACGCTAAGGTGCTGGCGGTGGCGCAGGCGCTGGCCGGCGGCAACAACACGGTCATCGTTTCGACCGGCGCCATCATCGGCGCGCTGCTGGCACCGGACAAAGGGCTGGCCACGCTTCCCATCACCTTCATGGTGATCGGCATGTGGATCGGCACGCTGCCGATCGGCATGCTGGCGCGCCACTTTGGCCGCCGCTTCGCCCTGCAGACCGGCTCGATTTTCGGCGTGCTGTCGGGGCTCATTTCGTTCGGCGCCGTGGTCTATGGCCAGTTCTGGCTGCTGCTACTAGGCACGTTTTGCGGCGGCCTTTATGCCGCGGCGCATCAGTCCTACCGCTTTGCCGCCGCCGACACCGCGAGCGACCATTTCCGCCCGAAGGCGGTGTCCTGGGTACTGGCGGGCGGCGTATTCGCCGCCGTGATCGGGCCGCAGCTGGTGATCTGGACCAAGGATTTGTCGCCTTATCTGTTCGCTGCGAGCTATATCGGGCAGTCGGCTTGCGCGCTGCTCGCTGCCGGCGTCTTGACGCTGGTCAAGGTCCCGCCGATGCGGCGCCAAGCCGAGCGAGCCGCCGCGCCGGCTCGGTCACATCGCGTTGACGCCACGCTTTATCGTTGCGGTCGGCTGCGGCGTCGTCAGCTATTCGATGATGAACATGGTGATGACGTCGGCGCCGCTCGCCATGATCGGCTGTGGTCATTCGGTGACCGATGCGACGCTCGGCATCCAGTGGCATGTCATGGCGATGTACGCGCCGAGCTTCGTCACCGGCGGGCTGATCCTGCGCTTCGGATTGCTGCGAATCACCGGCATTGGGCTCGGTCTGCTGTTGCTGGCCGGCGTGGTCGGGCTCGCCGGAATATCGGTCGCGCATTTCTGGACGGAACTCGTTTTGCTCGGACTTGGCTGGAACCTGTCGTTCATCGGGGCCACCACGCTGGTAACGCAGTGCCATCGCCCCCATGAGCGCAACAAGGTGCAGGCCTTCAACGATTTCCTGATTTTCGGCAGCATGGCGATCAGCTCTTTCTCATCCGGCCAGTTGCTCGAGTACTTCGGCTGGCAGACCGTCAATGAAGTGATCTTTCCGACCGTATGTGTCGCGGCTGTCATGCTGGCATGGCTGGGCCTGCGCGGGCGGCCCCGGACGGGCCCGATCGGCGGCCTGACAAAGCCTGCGGGCAGCCGGTTTCAGCCGTTGCGTCGGCGCAGCGTTTTTGGCATGGTCCGCGCGCTTTTCCGGTCGGGGTGAAGCGCCCACAAAAGCGGCCATCCTCGACGCTCCTGGTCCGGCGGGAGCGTATTCCCGCCCGTACCATCATCAATCGAGGTTGAAGCCCACCATGACTACATTGTGGTTGATCGTCGGCTGTGGCGTGCTCGCGATCATTTACGGAATTTGGGCGATCGGCAGCGTGATGCGGGCCGACGCCGGCAACAGAAAAATGCAGGAGATCGCCGCGGCCATCCGTGAGGGCGCGCAGGCCTATCTCAAGCGCCAATACGCGACCATTGCCATGGTCGGTGTGGTGATATTTTTCATTCTCGGCTTCTCGCTCGGTTGGCTGGTCGCAATCGGCTTCCTGATCGGCGCTGTGCTGTCCGGCGCGACCGGATTCATTGGCATGAACGTTTCAGTTCGCGCCAACGTTCGCACCGCGCAGGCGGCGATCAAGTCGCTCGCCGGCGGATTGGAGTTGGCATTCAAATCGGGCGCCATCACCGGCATGTTCGTTGCCGGCCTCGCACTGCTTGGGGTTGCCGGCTATTTTCTGTTCCTGACCGGCAGTCTGCATAAGGCGCCGAACGATCGCACCGTGATCGACGCACTGGTCGCGCTTGGTTTCGGCGCCTCGCTGATTTCGATCTTCGCCCGTCTCGGCGGCGGCATCTTCACTAAAGGTGCGGACGTCGGCGGCGATCTGGTCGGCAAGGTAGAAGCCGGCATTCCGGAAGATGATCCGCGCAACCCGGCCACCATCGCCGACAACGTCGGCGACAATGTCGGTGACTGCGCTGGCATGGCGGCCGATTTGTTCGAGACCTATGCGGTGACGATCGTCGCCACCATGGTGCTGGCGTCGATCTTCTTTGCCGGTACGGCAAATCTGGTAACGATGATGACGCTGCCGCTTGCGATCGGCGGAGTGTGCATCATCACCTCGATCATCGGCACGTTCTTCGTGCGGCTCGGCCCGTCGAAGTCGATCATGGGCGCCCTTTATAAGGGACTGGTTGCCACCGGCGTGCTGTCGCTGATCGGCATTGCCGGGGCGATTCACTGGCTCGCCGGCTTCGGTGTTGCGCTGACGTCCGGTGGGTCCACCTACACCACGACGACGCTGTTTTATTGCGGCATCGCCGGCCTGGTGGTGACGGGGCTGATCATCTGGATCACCGAATACTACACCGGGACTGATTTTCGCCCGGTCAGATCGATTGCCGCGGCGTCGGTTACTGGCCACGGTACCAACGTCATCCAGGGCCTGGCGATCTCGCTGGAATCCACCGCGCTGCCGGCGCTCGTCATCATCGCCGGCATTCTGGTGACCTACAATCTTGCCGGCTTGTTCGGCATCGCGATTGCGGTGACGACTATGCTGGCGCTGGCAGGCATGATCGTCGCACTCGATGCTTTCGGCCCGGTCACTGACAATGCCGGCGGCATTGCTGAAATGGCAGGATTGCCGAAGTCGGTGCGCAAGTCGACCGACGCGCTCGATGCGGTCGGCAACACCACCAAAGCAATTACCAAAGGCTACGCGATCGGCTCGGCCGGCTTGGGTGCGCTGGTTCTGTTCGCCGCTTACAATCAGGATCTTGTGTTTTTCACTGCAAATCCATCGGCGCATCCTTACTTCCAGGGCGTCAAGCTGGATTTCTCGCTGAACAATCCGTACGTCGTGGCGGGCCTGTTATTCGGCGGCCTTCTGCCGTATCTGTTCGGCGCGATGGGCATGACGGCGGTCGGCCGCGCGGCGAGCGCCATTGTCGAAGAAGTACGCCGGCAGTTCCGCGCCAATCCCGGCATCATGAAGTACAAGTCGAAGCCGGACTATGGCCGTGCCGTCGACATGCTCACCAAGGCCGCCATCAAGGAAATGATCATTCCCTCGTTGCTGCCGGTGCTGTCACCGATCGTCGCTTATTTCGCGGTGTACTTCATCGCCGGCGGCGGCGCGGGCGGCAAATCTGCGGCGTTCTCGGCGGTCGGCGCCATGTTGCTGGGCGTGATCGTCAATGGATTGTTTGTCGCGATCTCGATGACGTCGGGCGGCGGCGCCTGGGACAATGCCAAAAAATACATTGAGGATGGCCATTACGGCGGCAAGGGCTCGGAAGCTCATAAAGCCGCGGTGACCGGCGACACGGTGGGCGATCCCTACAAGGATACGGCGGGCCCCGCCGTTAATCCGATGATCAAGATCACCAACATCGTCGCTCTGTTGTTGCTCGCGATACTCGCGCACTGAGCAACCTGGCTTCTACGAGCATTAAAAGCCCCGCGCCACACGTCGCGGGGCTTTTTTATTCTGCGATCAAAGGCTGCCAAATATCTTGAAAATATAACTCAGGTAATTGAGCTCTTCGCCGCCGGTTGGTGTGGTGCGCGACACAAAGTCGAAAATTTTGCCGTCCCGCAGCCCGTAATTGGCGAGCCGCTCTACTTTGCGATCCTTGTCGAAATAAACCACGATAACGCGCTGGTCCTTCACTTCACGCGGCAGGAAAGCGACGCTGCGTTCGGTCTTTTGCGAAATATAATAAAACGCTTCGCCGCTGACGGTCGCGACCGTGGAGGGGGTGCCAAGCACGATCAACACCTGCTCCTGCGATGCGCCAACCGGGATTTGTTCGAGGGCGCCTTCCGGCAACACATAGCCGCGCTGATAGGTTTCGCCGAACTGGCTGCAACCGGCGATGCCGAACGCCAATCCGAGCGCGAGCAGAATCGCCAGGTGATGAGTTGAGCGGCTCAGATTTCGCAGCATGAAGGTGGAGAATGGCGTGTACATTTCGGCCTTGCATCGGCTGTGGGGTTGACGTACCGGGCGAGCAGTTTGCTCAACTTGGCCGCGCTCGGCCTGACCCAAAGCGATGATTTTGCCCCTCTTTTTTCGCCATCGCAGGCGATCCAGCACCATTTCCACCCTCTATGGCATGATCGTGGCGCAGGCGCGATTGCCGTGCTTTTACCGCGACTATGGGGTGCCCGATACCGTCAACGGACGGTTCGACCTGATTGTACTGCATTTGGCGCTCGTTTTGGCGCGTTTGAGCCATGAGAACGAAGGGTTCCGCGCGTCCGGGCAAGAATTGTTCGATCGGTTTTGCCTCGATATGGATCATTCCCTCCGGGAAATGGGGATTGGTGACCTGAAGGTACCCAAGGAGATGGATTACATCGGCAAAGCCTTTTACGGCCGCTCTCAAGCCTATACAGCCGCGCTCAAGGCTCTGGATGACGAACCGCTGATCCAGGCGCTTAGCCGCAACGTATTCGGCGAGGGGGGCGGTAAACCGGGGAACGCGCACCGGCTTGCAGCCTATGTGCGCGAAGCGGTAGGGGGTCTTGCGCGCCATGACGCCGCCACCCTGATTGGAGGGGCTCCTGCTTTTCCCAATCCTCTAGTCATTCCCGCACCCAGGCTTTAAGACCCGAAAAATGGATCGAAATCTAAAGCCATGGACGTTCGCCGTAACCGTGGAGGACATCCCGGAGAGTGGTGGCCATTACGAATTATCTGCCGATGCCGTTGCGCGCGCCGCCGTTGCGAAAATAGCGGGACTCCGTGATCTGCCGGAACTCAACGCGACGTTTGATGTCGCGCGGCGTGGCGCGAGTGTGCGAGTGACTGGGCAGGTCAATGCGCGGGTCGGACAACATTGCGTCGTCACGCTCGATCCGATTGAGAGCGATGTGGCAGAGAACGTCGACATCACATTTTCGCCGCCGCTTGATGGCGGCACAGGCGACGGGGGACTCGATAAAAAAGGGCAAAGAGCCGCCGGAGCCGTTACTCGATGGCATCCTCGATCTGGGTGCGTTGGCGACCGAATTTCTTATTCTTGGGCTTGATCCTTATCCACGCAAAGTGGGAGTTGAATTTGTCGCGCCGGAGGCCGGGGAGGCCGCCGCCCATCCGTTTGCGGCATTGGAAGCTCTCAAAAATCGGTCGGGAGACCAGAACAAGTGATACTTGAACGACCTCGAGTGACACTTGAAGTTCCGCACGGGGGTCGCCAAAAGCGGTTTGTTTCCCATCGGCGACCGGCTATGGTCATGGCCGGTCGTCGCATTCGAAGGACCGAGCTTCCGGCGCCCACGCATTCGCCGCCAAGGTCGATCCATGCCCGATAACATCCGCATTGCGCTTGACGCTATGGGCGGCGATCACGGCCCTTCTGTCGTGATACCCGGTGCCGAGATCACGTTGGGACGCCATCCCGACACTGAATTCATCCTGTTCGGCGACCGCGCGGTAGTCGAGCCGCTGCTTGATGCCGCGCCCCGGCTCAAAGCGCGGGCGCGTCTCGTTCACACCGAAGTCTCGATCCGGATGGACGACAAGCCAAGTCAGGCTTTGCGCTATGGCCGCTGGAAGTCGTCGATGTGGCTCGCGCTCGATGCGGTCAAGAAAGGTGAAGCCGACGTTGCGATTTCTGCCGGCAATACCGGTGCGCTGATGGCGATGTCCCGCTTCAATTTGAAGATGATTGACGGCATCGACCGGCCGGCTCTGGCCGGTTTGTGGCCAACGCTCAGGGGCGAGTCCGTGGTGTTGGATCTTGGCGCGTCGATTGGCGCCGACGCCGGCCATCTGGTCAACCTAGCGGCCATGGGCAGCGCGATGGCGCGGATCGTGTTCGATATCGAACGCCCAAGTCTCGGGCTGCTCAATATCGGGGTGGAGGAGGTCAAGGGGCTCGAAGCGGTGCGCGAAGCCGGGCAAATCCTGCGGGAGGGTCATTTTCCGCACTTCGATTACATCGGATTTGTCGAGGGCGACGACATCGGCAAAGGTTCGAGCGACGTGGTCGTCACTGAAGGTTTTGCCGGCAATATCGCGCTTAAAACAGCCGAGGGCACTGCGCGGCAATTCGCGCAATATTTGCGCGGTGCCATGAATCGGACGTGGGCCGCCCGGCTGGGCTATTTGCTGGCGCGCTCGGCGTTCAAGACGCTGCGCGACAAGATGGATCCTCGCAAATCGAATGGAGGAGTTTTTCTCGGCCTCAATGGCGTCGTGATCAAAAGCCACGGCGGCGCCGATGCCGAAGGCTATGCCAGCGCGATCGACCTCGGCTACGACATGGTGCGTTACGAACTGCTTGCCAAGATCGGCCAGTCGCTGGCGCGCGATCGCCGCGAAACTACAACGCGCATTGCGGCGGGAGCGGCCTCGTCGTGACCATGACGCGCTCCGTCGTGCTGGGTTGTGGGAGTTATCTGCCCGACCGCATTCTAAGTAACAAGGAACTTGCGGCCTCTGTGCAGACATCCGACGAGTGGATCGTGCAGCGCACCGGAATTCGCGAGCGCCATATCGCGGCAACCGGCGAGCTTACGTCGGACCTCGCGCTAAAAGCGGCGCAGGCGGCGCTTAAGGACGCCGGGGTGAGCGCGGAGAGCATCGACCTCATTGTGCTGGCGACCTCGACGCCGGATCAGACATTCCCAGCGACCGCCGTCACCGTTCAGGCCGCGCTTGGCATCACTAAAGGCGCGGCTTTCGATTTGCAGGCGGTGTGCTCGGGTTTCGTCTACGCGCTGTCAATTGGCGACGGCATGCTCAAGGGCGGCAGCTTCAGGCGCGCGCTGGTGATCGGCGCGGAAACGTTTTCGCGCATTCTCGACTGGACCGACCGCACGACTTGCGTGCTGTTCGGTGATGGCGCAGGTGCGGTGGTGCTTGAGGCGCAGTCTCAGCCGGGCAAGGTCACGGACCGCGGTATCCTGACCAGCCATTTGCGCTCGGATGGGCGTCATAAATCAAAATTATACGTCGATGGCGGGCCGTCCTCGACCCAGACCGTCGGGCATTTGCGCATGGAAGGCCGCGCCGTATTCAAGCACGCGGTGGCGATGATCACCGACGTGATCGACGACGCCTTCAAGGCGACTGGAACGAGCGCTGCTGATCTCGACTGGTTCGTTCCGCATCAGGCCAACAAGCGCATTATCGACGACAGCGCCCACAAGCTCGGGATAAAGCCGGAAAAAGTGGTGATCACCGTCGACCGGCACGGCAATACCTCGGCGGCCTCGATTCCCCTGGCGCTTGATGTCGCCCGCAAAGACGGCCGGATCAAAAAAGGCGACTTGGTGATGCTCGAGGCCATGGGCGGCGGCTTCACCTGGGGCTCGGCCTTGGTACGGTGGTAGGCTGAGGGGCTGTGCAAAGCCCCCGTTGACTCCATCCGCTCCAAGCTAATATCGTCGATAATTCAGCGGGATAAGTTCGCCGAAGGCGGGGCAGGCGATGACCGGTAAGACAGTAACGCGTGCCGACCTGTGTGAGGCGGTCTATCAAAAAGTCGGCCTGTCACGGACCGAATCTGCGTCGCTGGTGGAGTTGGTGCTGAAAGAAATCACCGACTGCCTCGAGCGCGGCGAGACCGTGAAATTGTCGTCGTTCGGCTCGTTCGTCGTGCGTAAAAAAGGTCAACGGATTGGCCGCAATCCGAAGACCGGCAAGGAAGTCCCGATCTCGCCACGGCGCGTGATGGTGTTCAAGCCGTCGGCGATCCTCAAGCAGCGCATCAACGGCGGCGCCGAGCACGCCTGAAGTGGCAAACGTTTGTTGTGACTTTCCTTGTGGCGTTTATTGCGTCCAGCGTTCCCCCGCGTATTAAAGAGCTTCAATCGAAGGAGCGTCGCTTTGGATCACAAGGCGCCAGACGCATTCCGCACCATCAGCGAAGTGGCGGATGAACTCGAGCTGCCGCAGCACGTGCTGCGGTTTTGGGAAAGCCGTTTCCGCGAAATCAAGCCGATGAAACGCGGCGGTGGGCGGCGCTATTACCGCCCCGGCGATGTCGATCTGCTGCGCGGCATCCGCCATCTGCTTTACGGGGAAGGCTACACCATCCGCGGTGTGCAACGGATCCTGCGCGAGCAAGGCTCGAAATTCGTCGAGGTGGTGTGGCGCGAGGGCGCGCCGCAGCCGCCGCATGGCGCCACCGATGACGACACGATGGAGGACGCCGCACCTGAACCTGTCGAAACGAAGCGTGGATTGTTCGGGCGGTTGATCGGGCGCGATCTCGGCGACCGCGAGGATGATGTCGCCGAGCGGGCCGAGCCGCCGCTCCAGGCCGCTCCCATGCTGTGCATCGATCCGGTTGAGCGGCCGGTGCCAGTAGTGGAAGTCGCGCCGCCGCCGCCGCCGCCGGTCCCCCGGCCGGCGGTCCTTGTGACGACGACGGCGTTGCGCCGCGATGACATCGGCAAGTTGCACGCCGCGCTTCACGAACTGTCGGAGTGCCGCAAGCTGCTCGATGCTGCTCTCGCCATCGCGGCCTAGCGCGGGACTTTTTCCAGTCCCTCGTTAAGCTCGCCGAGTTTGGGCTTCTCGGCTTCCGGATCGCGCCGCTCGTCGGACGGATCGGGCAGCGCCTTCTCGGTGTCCGCCGCCGAATGAATTTTCGGCGCGGCCTTTTCTTCTTTTGCCTTCGCCGCGGATTTTTTCGCATTAGCCTTCGTCGCCTTCGGCTGGTCGGCGATGATCAACGGCGTCTCGGCGAACGAAATCTTGGTGTCGGCCGGCAGTGCGATGCCAGCTTCTTCGCTCATGCGCTTGATGGCGATGACGACCGCGGCGCGGGTGCGCACTTCGTACGTGCGCTGCGACTTCATCCACCACCGCACGCGGATGTTGACGTTGTTCTCGCTGAATTCCCACGGCAGGATATCCGGCGGCGGATCGTCCAGCACGTGCTCGACGCTGAGTACGGCCTTTCGGAAGATATCCATCGCCGTCTCCAGATCGACTTCAAGCCCGACCGGCACGACGATCTCGGCGCGGCGAATGTCGTAGGCGGTGTGGACCGTCACCGCCTTGGTATAGACCTCGGTGTTGGGCACGATGACGAGACGGCCGCTATAGGTCTTTACCAGCGTCGCGCGCGTTTCGACCGCTTGTACGGTGCCTTCGATGTCGCCGATCTTGATCTGGTCGCCGCGATGAAACGGTCGCCGGATCAGGATAAAAATACCGGCGAACCAGTTCTGCAGAATGTCCTTGAGCGCAAAGCCGATCGCTACTGAACCGAGGCCGAGGCTGGTGAAAATATCGACCGGCCGCATCGATGGCAGGATGATGGTGATCACCACCAGGAAGCCGAGAAAAATCACGGCCCAGAATGCGAAACTGCTCAGCACATGTCCGAGATCGTGGCGATTAATGCGGATTAAGGTCCGGCGCAACAGATTGGCGACGCCAAACGCCACCGCGATAAAGAAGACTCCCACGATCACCGCGGCGGTCAGATTGGGCAGCAACAGGAAAAAACCGGTGACCCAATCGTCGAGCTTTTGCTGCACCGTCTGCAATGCTGCGTTCATAAATGCCCCTTCAAAAATGCACGCAAAATCGGCCGCACTAATGTCGGCCTCTCGTACAAGTAAGCGGAGATTTAAAAAGTTCCGCGCGCGTTGGACGCGGCGCCAGCGGTTGCAGGGAAGGTAGTGGTCGGGGCGGCGGGATTTGAACCCACGACCTCTTGTCTCCCAGACAAGCGCGCTAACCGGGCTGCGCCACGCCCCGACAGGAAACGGCGCGGACTATAGGGACCAGCCTATGGCCGCGCAACCGCGAGGGCGTCACCTCGCGGCCGCACGAATTGGATCGTCGCCGCGGAAAGCCCCCAGACCATGCCGAGCAACAGAAAAAAGTGCCGCCAGTGGTCGGTGTCGATGATGAAGCCTTCACCGACCTCGCCGGCAAACGCGGCATAGGCAGTGATCAGATAAGGCTGCCACGGCGTCGCCATCAGTAAGGCGCGAAAGCCGATCAGGAAGGTGGCGACCAGCAGCAGGACATAGGAAACGCCGCCGAACCAGCCGTACACCAGAAAGGCCTGCAGATAAACATTGTGCTGCTGCAATCCGTAGACGCGGCCGAATTCAAATGGCCCCATGCCGAACGGAAAATCAAGCAAGGCGCTGAGCGCAATCTCCTGCAATTGAAAACGGCCGCCTTGGCCCACGTCGTAGCTCTGAATTGCTTGCGCTCGCTCGAAGAACAGAGTCCGCACGGAATCGAGCGACAATAGGACTAGCAACAAGGCGGCGACCGCTGCCACACCCACCAGGCTTATGGTCGCGATCCGCATGCGCATCCGCGGAGTCGGCGCCGTCAGCAGGAATAACATCACCATCACTGCGGCCGAGGCGATCAGGTGGCCCCAGGCGCCGCGCGAGAAGCTCAGGAAAATGCCGCCCAGCAGCAAGCCGAGGATCGCGAAGTCGCGTGCAAAAAAACCGCGCAACAGCACGCGGCTCATCACGAACAGGATGGGCCAGATTAGGTAGGGCGCATAAACATTCGGATCCTTGAACATGCCCTGCGCACGGCCGCCGTACTCCTCGAACATGTCGGCGCCGGGAAACAGATGAAAATGTCCGCTGATGCCGGCAAGTGCCGCGACGACCGCGCTGGCGATATAGCCGGCGCGCAGGCTGGCGAGCCGCTCCATCGTGTTCTGGCTTAACAGGAAGGCGAACACGAAAGTCGCAAGCGCCAGATAGACCGAGGTGGCGGCATACTGGATCGCCTTGCTGTCGCCCGCGACATTCGCCAGCGCCACCAAGCCGGACACATTCCAGACCACCAGCAGCATGATGAGCAGCCCGGTGGTGCGGTCGATCTTCACGCCGGCAACGAGGCAGGCGACGGCCAGCAGGATCACCATGCCGTCATGCGGCGACGGCTCGATGAAGGCCACCGAGCTCAGCAGCATGGTGAGGAAGAGCAATGACCAACAGCACGCGCTCGGCGAGCGGTGTCGCCGCCGTGATGCCGATCGGCATGGCTGGCGCTCCGGCCGTCATATCCCGCGCGGTGATCAATACGCGTTCTCGGTCTTGAGCAGCGCGAACGGCGTTTTCGCGACGATATAAAGGTCGAATAACACCGACCAGTTCTCGATGTAGTGCAGATCATGCTCGACGCGGCGTTGGATTTTTTCCTGTGTGTCGGTTTCGCCGCGCCAGCCATTGATCTGCGCCCAGCCGGTAATGCCCGGCTTGACGCGGTGGCGGGCGAAATAGCCGTCGACCGCTTCGTCATAGAGCCGTGCTTCGGCCTTGGCGTTGACGGCATGCGGCCGCGGGCCGACCAGCGACAGGTTGCCCTTGAAGACCACATTGAATAGCTGCGGCAGTTCGTCGAGGCTGGCCTTGCGGATGAAGCGGCCGACGCGGGTGACGCGCGGATCGTTTTTGGTGACGAGCTTCGCGGCGGTCTGACGTCGGCTGCGTCGACATACATCGAGCGGAATTTGAAGACCTCGATCATGTCGTTGTTGAAGCCGTAGCGTTTCTGGCGGAATAGTACCGGGCCGCGGCTGTCGAGCTTGATCAAAATGGCGATCACCGCCATCACCGGCAACGCCAGCAGCAGCGCGAACGTGCCGACGATCTTGTCGAACAGCCATTTCATCACGACGTCCCAATCGGCGATCGGGCGGTCGAACACGTCGATCACCGGCACGCTGCCGATGTAGGAATAAGAGCGCGGGCGGAACTGCAGCTTGTTGGTGTGCGCGGCGAGGCGGATGTCGACCGGCAGTACCCACAGTTTTTTCAGCATCTGAAGGATGCGGATTTCAGCCGAGATCGGCAGCGAGAAAATCACCAGGTCGATGCGGGTGCGGCGGCCGAACTCGACGAGATCATCCACGGTGCCGAGCTTGCGCTGGCCGGCGCGTTTCAATACCGGAGCGGTCATCGCCGCGGTCGTCGAACAGGCCGATGATCTGGATGCCGAGATTTTTCTGACGTTTTAATTCCTTGATCACGTCGGCCGCGGAATCGCCGCCGCCAACGATCACGGTGCGCAGTGTCAGGCGGCCTTGCTCGGTCCAGCGCCGGACCAGCATGAACAGCGCCTTGCGGAAGATCACCAGCGCCGCGAGGCCGAACGCGTAATAGCCACCGAGCCAGACGCGGGAGAATTGTTCACCGGCTTTGGCGAAGAACGATGCGCCGATGACAAGCAGAAAGACCACCGACCAGGCGGCGGCCAGCCGCATGTATTGCTTCTCGTGGCCGCGGAACGCCTGCACCTGGTAAATGTCTACAACCTGGAACGCGAACACCGAGCAGACCGAAATCGCAACGGTGGCGACCACGTAGCGCCAGACCAGGCCATCCTCGGGAAACAGATAGATTCCGTAGATCGTGAAACCGACGGCTGCAATCAGCAAAAGCTCGATGATGCGCACCACGCCGGCCAGCACGATCGGCGAAGTGGCCGGCACGTCCTGGTCGGAGACGGCCGCCAGCGCGGCTGGTGACAGCGGTCGCGCCGTGCGCTCGCGCGGCATCGCGCGGATGCGGTCAACGATCGCGGCAGCGCTGGCCGCCTGCAGCGGAGAAGACGCGTTACTTTCCATGTCAACCAAGTTCGTTCGGCCCGTGGCATCCCTGCCAAGGCCCTGAATTCTTGCGTTAATTTCTAGGCAAAGAGTCTCAAGAAAGGCTTATCGGCACTGAAAAAAGAGTTAACCGGGGAGGTGGTTAGGGCGCGGCCAACGCGGCCCGGTAGCCTTCCAAAACGCCTTCGACCATGCCGTCGAGCGAAAAGCCCGCGGCAACGCGGTTCCGCAGTTTTTGCGCCAGCGCGGTGGCGGCAGCCGGATCCTCGAGACTTCGTGCGATCGCGCCGGCCAGTGCCTTGGCGTCTTCCGGCGGAACCAGCGCGTCGGCCAGCGGCCCGTAGATTTCCGGAATACCGCCAACACGCGAGGCGAGCAGCGGTTTGGCCGCTGCGGCGGCTTCCAGCACGACATAGGGCAAGGATTCCGCGCGCGACGGCACCACCATGATGCGCCCCAGCGCCAGCGCTTTTTGCACCGGCGTCGGCGGCAGAAAGCGCACCCGCTGATTCATGCCGTGGCGTTCCACCGCGGCGCGGATCGCGGCGGCATCGGGCCCGTCGCCGATCAAGGTCGCGGTGATACCGTTTCCTTCGGCGCGCAAAATCGCCATCGCCTCGATCAAGACATCGATGCCTTTGAGCGCGCGGAACTCGCCAAGGAACAACAAATCGGTGGCGTCCGGCGCAAGCGCGACCGGCTCGAATTCCGCCTTCGCGACGCCGTTATGAACGACGCGCACCACACCGGGCGGCTCGCCGACCTTGCGTACAAAAATCTTCGCACTGTATTCGCTTTCGAACAGATAGAGATTGCCGCGCCGCATCAGCAGCTTTTCCATACCGAGATAGATCGTCCCGTTGAGTGTGCCCGGCTCGTACCACAGGCTGCCGCCATGCGGCGTATAGGCGTGCACGGTGCGCCGGCCGGGAAATGCGAGCCGTGCGAAGGCGCCGCCTTTAGCGCCGTGGCCGTGGGTGACATCGGCTTCGCTTTCCTGGATGCGGCGGTTGAGATGCGACAGCGCGGAAAGGTCGAGCGGGCCGGGGGTCCGCCGCATCCGAATGCGCGTCACGCCATGTGCCAGTTGCGGCGCGAGTTCCGCCAGCGCTTGCTCGGCGCGCAGGCCGCCCGTCTCGCTGTCGGTGATAAGGCCCACGCGGTGGCCGCGTTCGATTTGCCCCCGCGAGAGATCGAGCACGTGGCGAAATAGTCCGCCAACCGGGGCGCGAAACACATGCAGGATGTTAAGCGCTCGATCCGGCGACATCGGCGATGATTAGGGGTGCGGCTGGTTAACAAAACCTCACCAGAGTCAAAAACCTTCGAAAACTTAACGCGGTAGCAACCATAATCGTCTGTGATCATGCCGAGGCCACAGCTGTGTGCGTGGAGTTGCGGATGTTCTTTCGTCGCAAGTCGAAAACTGAGTTCAAGCCGGCACCGGCCGCGGTGCCAGCGCCAGTCATGCGTACCGGCGAGCCTGATATGCCGGGATTAGGCCGCGCGCTGTGGCGCAACAAGACCCGCATCATCGGCATCACGCTGATCTCCGCGGCGGCGGCTTTCGTCGTCGTCAACTCGCTGACGCCACGTTACCGTTCGGAGTCGCGGATTCTGCTCGAGACGCGTGAAAACGTCTTCATGCGTGCCGAGGCCGACAAGCAGGGTGGCGAACGCACCACGATCGATCCGGAAGCGGTGACCAGCCAAATTCAGTTGGTGCTGTCGCGAGATCTCGCCCGCGCCGTCATCAAGAAGGAAAAGCTCGCGGAAAATCCGGAATTCGATCCAGCGCTCGGCGGCGTCGGGATCGGCAAGACGCTGCTCGGCCTGATCGGGCTAGGCCGCGACCCGTCGGCGATGACGCTCGACGAGCGCACGCTGGAATCCTATTACGAGCACCTGACGGTGACCGCAGTGGAAAAATCCCGTGTCATCGCGATCTCGTTTACCTCGGCCAGTCCCGAACTCGCCGCGCAGACCGCCAATGCTATCGCCGAAGGCTATCTGACGATGCAGCAGTCGGCGAAGCAGGATCAGACCCGTGCCGCCGGCACCTGGCTGGCCGGCGAAATCACCAACATGCGTACCAAGGTCGCGGAGGCGGAAGCCAAGATCGAGGACTATCGTTCGAAAAGTAATTTGTTCGTCGGCAGCAATAATACCTCGCTGCCTAATCAGCAGCTGACCGAAATCAATTCGCAGATCGCCGCCGCCCGCGGACAAAAGGCCGACCTTGAGGCGAGGGCGCGCCAGCTTCGCGAGCTGATCCGCTCAGGCAAGCCGATCGACTCCTCCGATATCGCCAATTCTGAATCGATGCGGCGTCTGTCTGAGCAGCGCGTCACGTTATTGTCGCAACTCGCTGAACAATCTTCGACGCTGCTCAGCCAGCACCCGCGCATCAAGGAATTGCGCGCCCAGATCGGCGAGCTGGATGGGCAGCTGCGTTCGGAAGGCGAGCGGCTGGCGCGCCAGCTCGAGAACGACGCCAAGGTTGCCGGCAATCGCCTTGAAACGCTCACTGCCAGCCTCGACCAAGTCAAAAAGCTCGCCTCGGAAACCAACGGCCAGGACGTCGAGCTGCGCGCGCTCGAACGCGAAGGCAAGGCGCAGCGCGATCTGCTGGAATCCTATCTGGCGAAATATCGCGAAGCCGCGGCCCGCGACAACATCAACGCCGCGCCGCCGGAAGCGCGCATCATCTCGCGCGCCAGCGCCGCAATCAAACCCGACTTCCCGAAGAAACTGCCGATGGTCCTGATTGCCGCGTTTGCCGGGTTCGCGCTGTCGGCCGGCTTCACGGTGACCGGCGAATTGCTGGCGCCGGCAAGCTACGCCTATTCCTATTCGCCGCCGGTTCATGCCGCCGCGCCACCCGCGGTGGTGATGCCGGTGATGGCCCCGGTTATAGCGATGCCGCGAGCAAGTCCGGCCCCGAATCCGCCACCACTCGTGATGGCCGCGCCTGCCGCAACGAACATTGCCCAGATCGCCGCACAGTTGCGGCAGATCGGAGAGGCGGGCCGCCGCGTCAATGTGGTCGGGACCGGGCGCAATGCCGGCACCACATATGCCGCGATTTCACTGGCCCGCGCGCTTGCCAACGGCAGCAACGTGATCCTGGTCGACCTTGCATTCGCGTCGCCGAATTTGTCAGTGATTTCCAGCGACCCGCAGGCGCCCGGCATCGCCGAACTGCTGCGTGGCACGGCGTCGTTTGCCGAGATCATCACCCGCGACCAGTTCTCGCGCGTGCATCTGATTGCGACCGGCAACGTCGCCGGCGAAAGCGCGGCGCTCGCCGCGTCACCGGCGCTTGGCACCGCGATCGAAGCTTTGCTGCGCAGCTACGACTATGTCGTGATCGATATGGGCGCCGCGTCGGACAGTGCGCCGCATAATTTTGCCGCGCTGGCGCCACGCGCGGTTCTGGTCAGCGGCGATCCGTCGGCCGCCGCGACACGGGCTATCTCGCAGCAACTGCTGGCATCCGGATTTGTCGATGTGATGTTGCTAGCCGGTGGCGCGCAGGCGGCCGCAGCCTAGGCTGCCAGCGTCACCCGGCCACGCAGCCGCCGCACCGCATTGGCGAGTGACCACAAGGCTGAATTCTGCTTGATCGTGCGCTTGAGCGCCGACCCCCAGCGTGCCACCGGCGCCAGCACCCGGCCCGCCGGGGACAGCCCGATGAAACTGTCGAACAGCGGTTCGACGTCGCCGCACAACATGTATTTGTAACGCGCTTCACCGACGCCGAGATCAAACGTGGTCAAGCCGCGCACACAGCAGTCACGCACCAGGTGCAGCAGAAGCTGCTCGCCGGGACTCTCAGTCGCAAAGCGGTCCGATGCGATCGAGCTGAACATCGCGCTGAAGCGATCGCCCGCGACCATCCCCGCCATGGTGGCGATCACTTCATCGTTGACCGACAGCGAATAGATTTCGACCGGGGGCGAATATCCGGCAGCGGGAGCGACGACTGCCGCCTCCAGCAGGCGGCGCACGTCGGGATCGTCGAACACGTTGGCAATACCCTGCGCGCGCAGGCGGGCGCTCTTTTGTTCGAAGAAGGTATCGAGCACGCGGCGGCTCTCAGGGGCGGTATCGGCACGGGCGAACCGCACGATGCCGAAGCTCGCTAGCGTCTCCGCCTTCTTACGCATTTTTTTCCGGCTGGCGCCACTGGTGCGGTCCCGCAACAGCGTATCGAAATCCGGTGACAGCGTGCCACTATAGCTCGGGCTGGGCGCGGGTTGATGCGGCAGCAGACAGAGCGGGTTGGCAAAGCCATGCCAGGTTTCGGGCTGGTTGAAGAGCAGCAGGACGTCGGCGCGGCCGGACAATTGGGACAATACGGTTTCGATATGCGCGTAAGTTGGCGCAAGGTCGCGCCGCCAGATCGGCAGATTGAAATTGGCGTGCTTGCCGCCGAGAAAACTCACCAGGCCGAGGGGACCGAGGGCCCGGCACCCGAACGGAAACAACATCATCGGTGCGCCGGCAGCATCGAACGCGATGGCGATGGCCGGTTCGATGCCGTTTACTGCGCCAATATGACGCTGCCATAGTGCCAGGAAGTCGAACCGCTGATAGGGGCTCATGACGACGTTGGCGCGCTCCAGCATCCGCCAATGCGGCTCGGCGGCCGCCAGCGAGGCGAAAACCTGTACCTGCGCGATCCCGGCGGCGGGGGACACCTCGGCCGGCACAGCAGGGGCATGGCGCAGCGCTATCGTCATGGTTCAGCAACTTTCGCGCGTGTAAGCTCATCCGGACAGTCGCAAAGATTTGTCAATAAAGGGTTGGAATAGTCAGGCGGCTTTAGAGCGGGGCTAGCGTCTTGGCGGGCTTGAAGAAAACCATCATCCGCGGCGGTCTGGAGACGCTGTATTTCAGCGGCATGCACCATGTGATGCGCCCGTTGGTCGGCGGCGTCGGCGCCATTCTGACGATGCACCACGTCCGCCCGGCGCGGCCGGAAGCGTTTCAACCTAATCACTTGCTCGAGGTAACGCCGAAATTCTTCGAGGGGTTGCTGCGGCGGCTACGGCGCTCGCGCATCGACGTGATCTCGCTCGATGAGATGCATCGCCGCATGGTGAGCGGGGACTTCAAGCGCCGCTTCGTCTGCCTCACTTTCGACGACGGCTATAAGGATTTGCTCGAGTTTGCCTATCCGCTGCTGCGGCGATACGAAATGCCATTCGCTGCCTATGTCGCTACCAGCTTTCCTGACCGGTTGGGCGAATTGTGGTGGATTGCACTCGAGGCGGTCATCGCGCGAAACAATCGCGTCGGTCTCGTGGTCAATGGCAAGGACCAGTTTTTCGATTGCGGCAGCGTGCGGCAGAAGCGCGAGCTGTACGACGAGATCTACGGCTGGCTGCGCAGCATGAAGACTGAAGATGAGCTGCGGCGGGTGATGCGCGACCTCTGCGCCTGCCATCGGGTCGATATCGCGGCGTTCTGCAAAGAGTTGTGTATGAGCTGGGATGAGATCGCGAAACTCGCCGCCGATCCGCTGGTGACCATAGGCGCCCATACCGTCAATCACATGATGCTCAAGAAGGTCCCCAACGAGGAGACCGTGCGCGCCGAGATGGAGATGAGCCGCGCCGTCATCGAGGCGGCGCTTGGCTCATGCCCGCAACATTTGTCTTATCCGGTCGGCGATCCGACCTCGGCCGGACCGCGCGAATTTCGCATCGCCTCGCAACTGGGATTCAAGACCGCGGTCACCACGCGACCGGGCGTGCTGTTTCGGATTCACCGCGAGCATCTCAACGCGCTGCCGCGAATTTCGGTCAATGGCGACTTCCAGCGCCAGCGTTACCTCAAGGTGTTGATGTCCGGCGCGGCGACCGCGATGTGGAACGGCTTCCGCCGGGTCGACGCGGCTTAATCAATCCGATCCGGCCGCGACATCCATTTCACCAGCGGCATCGCCGGCAAAACCCAGCCGAGACCAACCACAACGTAATAGACCCAGGCCAGTAGGCTGTTGGTCGACAGCAAGATCGACTGCGCCAGCGCCATGCCGAGCAGTGTCCATACGATCGCTAGCGTAAACAGCGCAAAGGTTCCGATCAGCTTACGGTAGCGGATTTTCATGGCGATCTTTGCGTGCATTTGCGGGGTCGCGCGGCGAACTATATGGTCCGCGACGTTTCCAGCAAGCATCAGATCAAGTATCAAGAGCGATCATGTCGCGTCCGTTGTCAGCCAATGGGTCCCCGTTACGCGCGGTGCGCGGCTGGCTGATCGCGGTAGCGGCGCTGATTTTTCTCACGCTGGTGGTCGGCGGCGCCACAAGGCTGACCGAGTCAGGGCTTTCAATTACCGAATGGAAGCCAGTGACCGGCGTATTGCCGCCGCTGTCGGCGCAAGGCTGGCAGGACGAATTTGAGAAATATAAGGCGATCCCGCAGTACCGCGAACTTAACCGCGGCATGAGCCTGGACGAATTCCAGGTGATCTATTGGTGGGAATGGAGCCACCGGCTGCTGGCGCGCGTGGTTGGCGCGGCGTTTCTGATTCCATTCCTGTTTTTTTTGGCGCGCGGCATGATCCCGCGTGATCTGCAAATGCGGCTTTGGACGATTTTTGCGGGCGGCGCGGTCTTGGGCGGGGTCGGTTGGTGGATGGTGTCGTCGGGCTTAAGCGGCAGCGGCCGCACCAGCGTGTCGCAATATCGCCTGGCGTTTCATTTGACACTGGCCTGCGCAATTTACGCGGCGATCGTGTGGACCGCGCAGGGCGTGGGGGCAAAACCGGCGCTGGAGGCGCCGCCGCGTATGCGCAAAACGGCGTTGCTGCTCGCGCTGCTTGTTCTGGTGCAAATTTATCTGGGCGCGCTGGTGGCCGGGCTCGACGCAGGCCTGTCGTTCAACACCTGGCCGCTGATCGACGGCGCGTTTATTCCTTCGGCGGCGAGATTATGGTTTGAGGCGCCGCTGTGGCGTAATTTTTTCGAAAACACACTGGCCGTACAGTTCGACCATCGCATGCTGGCCTATGCGGTGTGGTTACTGGCGGTCTGGCATACACTTGACGCGCAGCGCAGCCGGATCGATGCGGCTGCGAAGCGTCATGCAATGTTGATCTCCTTCGTTGTCACGCTGCAAGCCGGGCTTGGTATTATGACGCTCCTGTTCGTCGCGCCTTTGCCTTTGGCGCTGGCGCATCAAGCTTTCGCCATTGTTGTCCTCACACTCGCGGTGGTCCATGCTGCGCAACTGGCGTCGCGGGTAGCCCCCGCGGGCGAAAGTCATGGTCGCAGCTAGATAAGGGCCAAGCGAGATGATCGGCGTCACGCAACATGGCAAGATCACCGTTCTAATGCTGGCGCACGGCAAGGCCAATGCGCTCGACACCGAATTCTGCCAGGCGCTGACCGGGCAGTTCGCCAAGCTGGAGAAATCTGCGACGGAAGCGGTCGTCATCACGGGGCAGGGCAAAATATTTTCGGCCGGCGTCAATCTCATTCGCGCACGCGACGGTGGCGTCAAATATTTACGCCAGTTTCTTCCCGTGCTGAACAAGATGTACGACGTGATTTTCAATTTTCCGAAGCCGGTGGTGGCAGCGGTCAATGGCCACGCCATTGCCGGCGGCTGTGTGCTGGCTTGCTGCGCCGATTACCGGATGATGGCGCGCGGCAATGGCCGCATCGGGGTTACCGAACTTCTGGTCGGCCTGCCGTTTCCGGCGCTGGCGTTCGAGGTGATGCGCTTCGTCACCGGACCGCGCCAATTCGCCGAACTGATCTATACCGGAGACACCTATCCGCCGGAGGCCGGACTTGAACGCGGCCTGCTGCATGAAGTAGTCGAGCCGCAAGCCTTGCAGGAGCGCGCTTTGGCGGCTGCCGAAATTCTGGCTAACCTGTCATCCGTGGCGTTCGCGCAAACCAAGGCGCAGATGCGGCTTCCCGTCACCGACCGTATCAAAAAGGACGGCAAGCGCACCGACGCCGCCGTGACGAAAATCTGGACGACGCCGAAAGCGGTCGCCTCGATCACCGCCTATGTCGAGCGCACGCTGAAGAAGAGCTAGTCCTTCAGTCCCTCGGCGAGGTCGGCGATGATGTCGTCCTTGTCCTCAAGCCCGATCGACAAGCGCACCACGTCCGGCCCGGCGCCGGCCTGGGTCTTTTGCGCATCCGACAATTGCCGGTGCGTGGTCGAAGCTGGATGGATGATCAATGAGCGCGTGTCGCCGATATTGGCGAGATGCGAGAACAGCTTCACATTCGAGACGAGCTTGACGCCGGCGTCGTAGCCGCCCTTCAGCCCGACGGTGAACACGGCGCCCGCGCCCTTCGGCGCATATTTCTTGGCAAGCGCATGATATTTATCACCCGGCAAACCCGGATAACTGACCCAGGCGACCTGCGGCTGCTTGGACAGCCATTCGGCGACCGCCAGCGCGTTCTCGGAGTGACGCTGCATGCGCAGCGGCAGGGTCTCGATTCCGGTCAGGATCAGGAAAGCATTGAACGGTGACAGTGCCGGGCCAAGGTCGCGCAGGCCTAGCACGCGGCAGGCGATCGCGAAGGCGAAATTGCCGAAGGTTTCGTGCAGCACCAGGCCGGAATATTCCGGGCGTGGTTCCGACAGCATCGGATAGCGGCCTTCGCGCGACCAGTTGAAGGTGCCGCCGTCGACGATCATGCCGCCAATCGAATTGCCGTGGCCGCCAAGGAATTTTGTCAGCGAGTGCACCACGATATCGGCGCCGAAATCGATCGGCTTGCAAAGGTAAGGCGTCGCCAGCGTATTATCGACGATCAGCGGCACACCGGCCTTGCGGGCGATTTTCGACACCGCCTCGATGTCGGTAATGACGCCGCCTGGATTGGCGATCGAACTCGATGAAAATGCATTTGGTCTTGCCAGTGATGGCGCGCTCGAACGACGAGATGTCGTCAGGATCCGCCCACACCACGTTCCAGCCAAAATTCTTGTAGGCATGGTTGAACTGGTTGATAGAGCCGCCGTAAAGCTTCTTCGAAGCGACGAATTCATCGCCGGGCGTCATCAAGTTGTGCATGACGACGACTTGCGCGGCATGGCCGGATGCAACAGCGAGGCCGGCGGTGCCGCCCTCGAGCGCGGCGACCCGCTCTTCCAGCACGGCGTTGGTCGGATTGCCGATACGTGTGTAGATGTTGCCGAACGTCTGCAGGCCGAACAGCGAGGCCGCGTGATCGACGTCGTCGAATACGAACGACGTGGTCTGGTAGATCGGCGTGGCGCGCGCCCCGGTGGTCGGATCGGGCTGTGCGCCGGCATGGATCGCCAACGTGTTAAAGCCGGGAGTGCGTTCGGTCGTCATAGTCGCCCCTCGCTGAAATTGGTTGGCTTTGCTGGTCCGGGTTATCGAGCGGGCGAGGGGGAGCCGTCAAGCGCGCGAGTGATACGAAATTGTCACGGCAAAAATCAGCTAAATTGATGGAATAAGATGGAAGTTCGTGTCGCCAAAGCCAGCCGGCTCAGGCGTCGCCATCTTTGTCGCGTTGCGCGCGGTCGGTCGCATCGGTGGTGCCGCCCTGGATGGTGGCGCGGTTGAGCGACATGCGCTGCACGCCTTTGCCGGACACTTTGGCGCGTCTGGACGACAAGGTGCGGGAATTGACGCCGAGCCAGGAAATCTCCGACGACAGCCGGCCGTATTCGATCTTCGGGCAGCGGTTCATCACCACCTTGATCCCGGCATCTTCGGCGAGTTTGGCGGCTTGGTCGTCGCGCACCGTGAGCTGCATCCAGATTACCTGCGGCTTCGGCTTGAGCGCGAGCGCTTCCTGCACGACTCCCATGGCGAATTGCGAGCCGCGGAAAATATCGACCATGCCGATCGGCTCCGGAATGTCGGCGAGCCTGGCGTAAACTTTCTGGCCCAGGATGTCCTTGCCGGCCTGGCCCGGATTGACCGGGATCATGTGGTAGCCGCGCTCGAGCAGATATTTGAACGCGAAATAGCTCGGCCGGTTGTCCTTCGGCGAGATGCCGACCATCGCGATGGTCTTCACTGTGTTGAGGATGCCGCGAATGTAGCTGTCGTCGTAAGCGTCGTGGTTCATGCGCCGGCTTTTTTGTTTTCGAGTTCGGCGCGCAGCCGCGCGTTCTCGGTTTCGAGCGCGGCGATCTTCTGCTGCACGGCGCCGACTGCTGCCTCGATCTCGGCCTCGGAAAACCGCGGCACGATATGCGAAGAGCAATTGACGTCCCAGGCTTCGATCGTGAACAAAATCGCGCGTTCGGGGCGCGCCTTATAGCCCTTGTCGAACAGCTTCTCGATCAGCGCTGGATCGTTCTCGACCACGCGGGCACGGCCCCACAATTTGACGCGTTGCTGGCGCGCCGGATCGAGCAGGAACAGATAGGCGCGGTCATTCTCCGATAGATTGGCAAGCGTGATGTATTGCCGGTTGCCGCGATAGTCGGCAAAGCCCAACGTATGCTGGTCGACCACCTTTATGAAGCCCTTCGGTCCGCCGCGGTGCTGGATGTAGGGCGCGCCGTCCTTGGTGGCGGTGGCGAGGAAAGCTGTGTCGAGCCCGGCGAGAAATTGCGCGAACTCCGGGGTCACCCGATCCGGGAAACCTTCCTCCATGCGCCGCTCGTAAGCTTTGGCGGAGCCGCGCTCGGCCTGCGCGGCGCGCGCCGCCGGTGTGAAAATCAGGTCGGAATTATTCAACGGTCTTCCCAGGCGGGATCGCGCTTGTCGATGAAGGCGCCGATGCCTTCCTCGGCGTCGCGCGCCAGCATGTTCTCGACCATCACGTCGATGGTGAGCTTGTAGGCGTCGGCGAGATTGAGCTCGCGCTGGCGATAGAACGCCTGTTTGCCGGTCTTGACGGTGAGCATCGATTTTGCCGCGATCTTGCGCGCAAGTTCAAGCGCTGCCTCGCTGGCCTTGCCGGCCGGCACCACGCGATTGACCAGCCCGATGCGATAGGCGTCGTCGGCCGACACCATGTCGCCGGTGAGCAGCATCTCCATCGCATGCTTGTTCGACACGTTGCGCGACAACCCCACCATCGGCGTCGAGCAAAACAGGCCGATATGCACGCCCGGCGTTGAAAACTGCGCGGTGTTCGACGCCACCGCGAGGTCGCAGGTAGCGACCAACTGGCAGCCGGCGGCGGTGGCGAAGCCCTCGAGCGCGGCGATCACTGGCTGCGGCAGCTTGCGGATCGACATCATCAGCGCGCTGCAGCGCTCCATCAGCGTCTTGAAGTAGCTGCGGCCGCCATCGGCGTCGCTGCGATGTGCCGTCATTTCCTTCATGTCGTGGCCGGCGCAAAAGGCCGGGCCGTTATGGGAAACGATCACGGCGCGCACGCGCTTGTCGCCGGCGATCGCGGAAAATTCCTGTTCGAGCGCCGCCAGCATCGCTTCCGACAGCGTGTTGCGATTTTGCGGCCTGTTGAGCGACAAGAGCGCGATGCCGTCGATATCGCCGCGCAGCAACACGGGCGAATTGGCGGAATCGGGTTGGCGGCTGCGCGCGGTCATCACAGGATACTTAACCCGGCGCGCCGGACGTGCAAGGTTGCGGCAGGGGAAAGCGAAACGATGAAAGCACCAGCACTATCCGTGAAAGAGATCGAGGCGCTGCTCGCCAGAGAATTCCCGCAGGTGTTCCATTCCACCAGTGGGCTTTCGGTCGAGCATGTCGAATGGGGTTTCGGCCGCGTGCGCCAGGCCTATGACGCCAAACAAATGCGTCCGGGCGGTACGATCTCCGGCCCGACCATGATGGCGCTCGCCGATTTCTCCATGTATGTCGCGGTGTTTTCCGCCGCGGGCGCCGTGCCGCTGGCTGTCACCATCAATCTCAACATCAATTTCCTGCGCAAGCCCGGGCCGGCGGACTTGATCGCCGAGGCGCGACTCTTGAAGCTCGGCAAGCGGCTGGCGGTCGGCGAAGTGACTATCCGCTCGGATGGCGAGGACGACCCGGTCGCCCATGTCACCTCGACTTATTCGATCCCGCCCCGCTAGCGCGCGTACCATCATACCATTCGCACAAGCTATTGATTAATCTGGAATAATATAGCGGTATCGGCGTTGACCGGGTGAAATCGCTCGGCTATAGACGCGCGACTTCGGGTGGGCAGCACCCGTTCCCCAAACTGGTGATCAACGCATGCCGATGAAGACGTTTTCGGCCAAGCCCGCCGACATCGAGAAAAAATGGGTGCTGATCGACGCGACCGGTCTGGTGACGGGCCGGCTCGCGTCGCTGGTCGCGCTGCGGCTGCGCGGCAAGCACAAACCGTCTTATACGCCGCACGTCGACGACGGCGACAACGTCATCATCATCAATGCCGCCAAGGTCGTGCTCACCGGCCGCAAGCGCGAGAAGAAAATCTATCACCGCCACACCGGATTCATCGGCGGCATCAAGGAGCGCACCGCGAAGTCGATCCTGACCGGCCGCTTCCCGGAGCGCGTGCTGGAAAAGGCCGTGGAACGCATGTTGCCGCGTGGTCCGCTGGGCCGTGTCCAGCTTGGCAATCTGCGGGTTTATCCGGGCGCCGAGCATCCGCATGAGGCGCAGAAACCCGAGATCGTCGACATCGGCGCCATGAACCGCAAAAATAAGAGGAGTGCCTGATCGTGGCCGAGACCGTTCAATCGATGGAAGGCCTCTCCGCGCTCAAGCCGGCCGCGCCTGAAGCTCCGAAATACGTCCAGAAGATCGACAAGCAGGGCCGTGCTTACGCGACCGGCAAGCGCAAGAACGCCGTCGCGCGGGTGTGGATCAAGCCGGGCTCCGGCAAGATCGTCGTCAACACCAAGACGGTTGAAATATTTTTCGCGCGTCCGGTGCTGCGCATGATGATCCAGCAGCCGCTGGTCGCCGCCAACCGCACCAGCCAATACGACGTGGTGTGCACGGTTTCCGGCGGTGGTTTGTCTGGCCAGGCTGGCGCGGTGCGCCATGGCCTGTCGAAGGCGCTGACTTATTTCGAGCCGGACCTGCGTGGCGCGCTCAAGAAGGGCGGCTTCCTGACCCGCGACAGCCGCGTCGTCGAGCGCAAGAAATACGGCCGCAAGAAAGCCCGCCGGTCGTTCCAGTTCTCCAAACGCTAAGTCTTGTTGCGTTAAGACTTCGCACACCTTGCAAATCTCGAAAGCGCGCCTTCATGGCGCGCTTTTTTGTTCGGCGTGGCGGAACATTCAATTCAATTTTAGCAAGTGTTTCATCGAACCGCGCGGAAGTGTGCAAGCGTTCTGCCATACGGTTTTGTTATGGGTCTGCACAATCCGGCAACCGTAATTCCGACCCGGCGCGGCCCTCCGGCAAACAAAGGCTAGAATGTTGGCGAGTGACACGCTCAATCCGGCGGTGCTTGATATCGGCACGCTTGTTTTCGTCGCCGTCGTCGTCGCAACACTGCTCGGATTTTTCATGATCCTGTCGTGGATGCAGGACCGCACCGTGCGTGCACTCGCATGGTGGGGCGCGGCGTATCTGATCGGGGGTTCCGCGGTGGTGACGCTCGGCGCACCCGCGCCGCTGCTGCCGATCCCGCATCAATATTCCAACGCGCTCATCTTCATCGCCTGCGGCATGGTGTGGAATGGCGTTCGGCTGTTTCACGGCCGCCGCCGTTTTCCGCTGCTGGCCTTTGGCGGTGCGGCGCTTTGGCTAATTGTGATTCAACTTCCGGCGATGTCGGACAGCCAAAGCGCGCGAAGCACCTTGGCCGGCATTCTGGTCGCCGCATACACGTTTTGCATCGCCTTCGAATTGTGGAACGACCGGCGCAAAAGCAGCTATTCGCAAACGGCTGCAATTGTAGTGCCGGCACTGCACGCAGCGATATTCCTGTTTCCGATCGTCATGAGAGCCTGGCGGCCGGCGGAAGCCGCCGAAGGCTGGACCGAGCTATTTGCGCTTGAGACCGTGCTCTACGCCGTCGGCGTCGCCTTCATTGTCCTTTTGATGGTCAAGGATCGTTCGGTGCTGATCTATCGCAACGCTGCGGAAACCGACCATCTGACCGGCTTGCTCAATCGACGTGCCTTCACCGAGGGCGCGGCCTTGATGTGTGCGCGTCAGCGCGCACATCGCGCGCCGGTGACCGTATTTGTATTCGATCTCGATCTTTTCAAATCGATTAACGATCGCTTTGGTCACGGTACGGGCGACGACGTGCTGCGCGTTTTTGCGCAGAGCGTGCGCAATTCGATGCGCGCCGAAGATATTATCGGTCGGCTTGGTGGCGAAGAATTCGTCGCCATTGTGCCGAACTCGAGCGCGGTCGCCCGCCAAATCGCTAATCGCGTGCGCGAGGGTTTTGAGAAGGCGGGCGCCGTGGTCGGTAAGGCGGTTGGTGCGACGGTGTCGATCGGTTGCGCCTGTGCCGACGGCGCCGATGCCAGCGTCGAAACGCTGATCGAGCGCGCCGACGCAGCGCTCTATCGGGCCAAGCATAACGGCCGCAACCGGGTCGAGTTCGCCAAGGATTTGCCGGCCGATACGGCGGGCCCTACCGCAACGGCGCGCGGGCAAAGCCGGCACGCCAACGCGATGCTGGGTGCTTTGCTGCGGCGCAAACTACCGTTGTAAATCAAGCGCAAGCACGACGGCAACGCCTCGTTTACCGGCGCGGCGTTACCATGCCGGCATGTTGCGCAGTTTTGCCCTGGGGTCCGCAGAAACTTCGACGCTCGAAGGATTTGCCGAGCGTGCCGGTGCCGCAATGGCCTGCGCCTTTTCGTCGTCGGATGAATTTGAAGCGGCCTTGATCGCCGAGCGCCGCGCCGCCGGCTTTTATGCGCCGCACCGGCAGTTCAGGCAGATGCTGGTGACAGCCGCCGGCGTCCTGTCCGCGCTCGCCGTCCTCCTGTATCTCATCGTTTAAATATTAAAGCGCTAACGTTTCACGTGGAGCAGTTCGACGTCGAAGATCAGCGTCGCATTCGGCGGGATCACGCCGCCGGCGCCGCTCGCGCCATAGCCGAGGGCGGGTGGAATGATAAGCGTGCGCTTGCCGCCGACTTTCATGCTGGCGACACCTTCATCCCAGCCGCGAATGACCCGGCCTTTGCCGATCGGAAATTCAAACGGCGCGCCGCGGTCGACCGAACTGTCGAACTTTTTTCCTTTGGCGCCATTTTGATAGAGCCAGCCGGTGTAGTGCATGACGCAGATCTGCCCAGGCGCGGGCGTGGCGCCGGTGCCGATCTTACTGTCCGTAATCTGCAGGCCTGAGGGCGTGGTCACTGTTTTGCCGGCGGCTTGAGCCGCCGCTGGGGTGGATGCGGAAAAGCTGGCCAAGGCGGCAGCGAAAACGAATGCCACCATGGCACGGACGATCGGGAAAGCTCGCATTCTCCGGCTCCTTGGGTCAATTGCGCAACACACTGTTCTTAGCGCAAGCGCATGCATTTCCCAAAAGGAAAGGGCGCCCGCTGGGGCGCCCGATCCGTTGTCTCGCCTAAAAACCTTACGACGAATAATACATCTCGTATTCGACCGGATGCGGGGTGTGCTCGAAGCGGATCACTTCGCTCATCTTGAGGTCGACATAGCTGTCGATGAAGTCGTCATCGAACACGCCACCGGCTTTCAGGAATTCCCGATCCTTGTCGAGATTCATCAGCGCCTCGCGCAGCGAGCCGCACACCGTCGGAATTTTCTTCAGCTCGGCCGGCGGCAGATCGTAGAGGTCCTTGTCGCTCGGCTCGCCGGGGTGCAGCTTGTTCTTGATGCCGTCGAGGCCCGCCATCGTCATTGCCGCGAAAGCGAGATACGGATTGGCGAGCGGATCGGGGAAACGCACCTCGACACGCTTGGCCTTCGGATTGGTTGTGTAGGGAATCCGGCATGACGCCGAGCGGTTGCGCGCCGAGTAGGCGAGCAGCACCGGCGCCTCGAAACCCGGTACCAGACGCTTGTAGGAGTTGGTCGTCGGGTTGGTGAAGGCGTTGATCGCCTTGGCGTGCTTCAGGATGCCGGCGATATAGGACAGGCAGGTTTCCGACAGGTCGGAATACTTGTTGCCGGCGAATACCGGCTTGCCGCCTTTCCAGATCGACTGGTGGCAATGCATGCCTGAACCGTTATCGCCATAGATCGGCTTCGGCATGAAGGTTGCCGTCTTGCCGTAGATCTGCGCGACCTGCTGAATGCAGTACTTATAGACCTGCATCATGTCGGCCATCTGGGTCAGCGGCGAGAACTTCAGGCCGAGCTCATGCTGGGCTGACGCCACTTCGTGGTGATGCTTCTCGACCTTGGCGCCCATGCGCGCCATGGCGCCGAGCATTTCGGAGCGCATGTCTTGCACGGAATCTTGCGGCGGGACGGGGAAGTAACCCTTCTTGACGCCGATGCGGTGGCCGAGATTGCCGCCTTCATATTCGGTGTCGGAGTTCGACGGGAATTCGATCGAGTCGAGCTTGAAACCGGTGTTGTAGGGCTCGGCCTTGTACTTGACGTCGTCGAACACGAAGAATTCGGCTTCGGGGCCGAAATAGATGGTGTCGCCGAGGCCCATCGACTTGACCATGCCTTCGGCTTTCTTGGCGATGCCGCGCGGGTCGCGGTTGTAGGGCTCGCCGGTGGTCGGCTCGAGCACGTCGCAGACTAGGACCAGCGTCGTCTCGGCGAAGAATGGGTCGATGCAGGCGGTGGCCGGATCGGGCATCAGGTTCATGTCGGATTCGTTGATCGCTTTCCATCCGGCGATCGAGGAGCCGTCGAACATCTGGCCTTCGGCGAATGTATCTTCCTCGATCATGCCGACGTCGAAAGTGACGTGCTGCCACTTGCCGCGCGGATCGGTGAAGCGGAAGTCGACGTATTTCACGTCGTTGTCCTTGATCATCTTCATCACGTTTTTAGCTGTCGTCATCGGAATGCATTCCCCCGTTTTCCAAAATTACGAAACGCGAACGACGTGCACGTCGATCCGCGTTCTAGATGGCGTCGACGCCGGATTCGCCGGTGCGAATCCGGATAGCTCCTTCGATACTCGAAACAAAAATCTTGCCGTCACCGATCCGGCCAGTTTGGGCAGCGCGGCGGATCGCATCAATGGCTTTGTCCACCATCTCGTCGCCGAGCACGATCTCGATTTTTACCTTGGGAAGAAAATCGACGACGTATTCAGCGCCCCGGTAGAGTTCGGTATGGCCCTTCTGCCGGCCGAAGCCTTTGGCCTCGGTGACGGTGATGCCTTGCAGGCCGACTTCCTGGAGCGCCTCTTTCACTTCGTCGAGTTTGAAAGGCTTGATGATCGCCTCGATCTTTTTCATTACGGATCCTTCTCCTCCCGGCCGCCGGTTACATCCGGCGCACGCATTTCCGATTGCAGGTTGCGTGCCAAGCCCGACGCGTTGGCGCGTTTGATAAAAACCCAGTGCTCGGAATGATTTAGTTCAAGGCGGCGGTTGCCTCGCAGACTGCTTAAATCTCAGCGCCCAGCAATTAAGCACCCTGCACAAGCTTTTGCCAGCCGCAGCGCAGCACGTTTAGCGCGGGTTTGTGCGGATTTCGTGCCGCCGATAGGGTCGCGGTATGATCGAGCTCCTGAGCACTGCCGAGATGGCCGAGGCGGATCGGCTGACAATCGCCGGCGGTGTTGCCGGCATCGCCTTGATGGAAAACGCGGGCCGCGCGGTCGCCGACCGCGCCATGGCGATGGGTGGCCAGCGGATCGTGGTGGTCGCCGGTCCGGGCAACAACGGCGGAGACGGCTTCGTGGCGGCGCGGTTACTGGCCGAGCGCGGCCGCAAGGTAAGGGTATTGCTGCTGGGCGAGGTAGGACGCAAGGACGATGCGGCCGCCGCGGCGGGGCGCTGGCAGGGGCCGGTTGAGGTGGCCGCGCCGGAGAAAATAGCGGGCTCGGACCTCATCATCGATGCGCTGTTCGGCGCCGGGCTTGATCGGCCGATTGAAGGCCGAGCAAAGGCGATCATCGAGGCGATCAACGCCGGGCACGCGCACACAGCGCCGGTGTTGGCGGTCGATCTGCCGAGCGGCATCAACGGCGACGCCGGCGCGGTGATGGGCATGGCGGTCGAAGCGACGGAAACCGTTACGTTTTTTCGCCGCAAGCCCGGCCACTTGCTGCTGCCGGGACGGCTACATTGCGGGCGGCTGCACGTCGCCGAAATCGGCGTACCGGACAACGTGTTAGAGCAAATTTCGCCGCTCATCTTCGCCAACGAACCGCCGCTGTGGCGCGCGCTGTTTCCACAGCCGCAAATTGACGGTCACAAATACGACCGCGGCCATGCTGTTGTTGTCTCTGGCGATTTACCGATGACCGGCGCGGCGCGGCTGGCCGCCCGTGGCGCGCTGCGGGCAGGGGCAGGTCTGGTCACCATCGCTTCGCCGCGCCAGGCGCTTGCAACTCATGCGAGAGAAAACGTCGCGATCATGGTCATACAATGCGACGGTGATCGCGAGCTCGCCGATGCTCTGGCCGATCGTCGGCGTAATTCCGTGATCCTCGGACCGGGCATGGGCGTTGGAGCCAAAACGCGCGATCAGGTCGCAGTGGCGCTCGCTAGCCAGGCGGCCGTCGTGCTGGACGCCGACGCGATTTCGAGTTTTACGGGAAGGGCCGACGATCTGACGGCACTCATTGCGAAAAGGCCGGGCGCGCCTGTCGTGCTGACGCCGCATCAAGGCGAATTCTCTAGGTTATTTAATGCGATAGATGAAGATCATCATCTTAAATCAAAACTTGAGAAAGCTCGCGCAGCGGCTAGCAGGCTCAACGCTATCGTCGTGCTCAAAGGCCCCGATACCGTCGTGGCAGCGCCCGACGGCCGCGCTTCGATCGCGAACAACGCTCCGCCCACTTTGGCGACCGCCGGAACCGGCGACGTGCTGGCGGGGGTGATTGGCGGCCTGCTGGCGCAGGGCATGCCAGCCTTCGAGGCTGCTTGCGCCGGGGTCTGGCTGCACGCCGAAGCAGCCACGGCGTTTGGGCCCGGCCTGATCTCGGAGGATATTCCCGACCTGCTGCCGGCGGTTTATCGGCGCCTTCTGAGCGCCGATCCAGGCGGCTTGTCCAAAAGCTTGCACTCGTCACGGCCGGCGCGTTAAGCCCTGCCGAATGACGATAACCCGGGAATGGCCCTTTGCGGGCGTGGCGGAACTGGTAGACGCGCGGGATTTAGGTTCCCGTGACGCAAGTCGTGGGGGTTCGAGTCCCTCCGCCCGCACCATGCCAAAGGGTCTAGCAAGCGGGATCTAGAATTCTCAAAACTTCCGAATAACCGGCGCCGCCCGAGCAAAAGTCGCGTAAAAACGAAGAGTGATCATGCAAGTAACCGAAACGCTGTCCGAAGGCCTCAAACGCGAATTCAAAGTCGTGGTGCCGGCGTCCGAACTGGACGCGCGCGTCAACGAGCGCCTCAACGAGATCAAGGGCCGCGTCAACATCAACGGCTTCCGTCCCGGCAAGGTGCCGGTCGAGCATCTCAAGCGCGTCTACGGCCGGTCGACCATGGCCGAGGTGATCGAGGCCACGGTCCGCGACACCAACAGTCAGATCGTCACCGACAATAAGCTCAAGCTGGCCGCCGATCCGAAGGTGACGCTGCCGACCGAACAGGCCGCGGTCGATCAGCTCCTCAACGGCAAAACCGACCTCGATTACACCGTCGCGCTGGAAATCGTGCCGCCGATCACGCTGGCGGATTTCAAAACCGTGAAGCTGACCCGGCTGGTCGCCGAGGTCACCGACAAGGAGATCGACGAAGGCATCGAGCGCATCGCCGAGCAGAACAAGCCTTACGCACCGAAGGGCGAGGGCGAAAAGGCGGCGAGCGGGGACCGCGTCACCATCGACTTTACCGGCTCGATTGAGGGCGTTCCGTTCGACGGCGGCACTGGCGGCGACGTCGCTGTCAATATCGGGTCGAACACATTCATTCCCGGTTTCGAGGACCAGCTCGTCGGCGTTGCGGCGGGCGACAAGCGCACGGTCACCGCGACCTTCCCCGAGAAATACGCCAGCGAAGCGCTGGCCGGCAAAACCGCATCGTTCGACGTCACCGTCAAATCGGTCGAGGCGCCGGGCAAGGTGACGATTGACGACGCCTTTGCAAAATCGCTTGGACTTGAATCGCTGGCGAAGCTTCGTGACGCGGTCAAGGAACGCATTCAGCGCGATTACACCGGCGTGAGCCGACAAAAGATCAAACGCGCCCTGCTTGATGAGGTCGACGCGCTTCACAAATTCGAAGCGCCGCCCTCGCTGGTCGAGGACGAGTTCAACCGGGTGTGGAGTTCGGTGACGGCAGAACTCGAGCAGCAAAAACGCACATTTGCGGATGAAGACACCACGGAGGAGAAGGCGCGCGAGGAATACCGGACGATCGCCAACCGGCGGGTTCGGCTTGGCCTGGTGCTGGCGGAGATCGGCGACAAGAACGGCATCAACGTCACCGATGAAGAAGTGAACCGCGCGGTGGTCGAGCAGGCTCGCCAGTATCCGGGCCAGGAACAGCGGATCTGGGATTATTACCGGCAAAACCCAAATGCCATGGCGGGCCTTCGGGCGCCGATCTACGAAGAAAAAGTGGTCGATTTCCTGCTCGAGCTTGCCCAGGTCGCCGAGCGCAAGGTCTCGCGTGAGGAACTGATCATGGACGACGAAGAAAAGACCGCCGGCTGACCGCTCGACCGGCTGCTGCCTTGTAAAGGGCGCCGCCCGGCCTATGTGACTGCGGCTGGCTTGCGCGAACGCGCTGTCCGTCTAAGTTCGAAGCGGCCGCGATTCGTCGAAAAACCGGCGCCCGAGGAGGCGAGATGAGGGATCCCGTCGACACTTATATGAACTATCTCGTCCCGATGGTGGTCGAACAGACCAACCGCGGCGAACGCGCCTATGACATTTATTCGCGCCTGCTCAAGGAGCGCATCATCTTCATCACCGGCGCGATCGAAGACGGCGTCGCTACGCTCGTCGTGGCGCAACTTTTGTTTCTGGAAGCCGAAAATCCGAAAAAAGAAGTTTCGCTCTACATCAACTCGCCGGGCGGCGTGGTGACGTCGGGCATGGCGATCTACGACACCATGCAATTCATCCGCCCGCAGGTATCGACGCTCTGCATCGGGCAGGCCGCCTCGATGGGTTCATTGCTGCTGGCTGCCGGCGGCAAGGACATGCGCTTCTCGCTGCCCAATGCGCGCATCATGGTCCACCAGCCGTCGGGCGGATTCCAGGGTCAAGCGACCGACATCATGTTGCACGCCCAGGAAATCCTGAACTTGAAAAAACGCCTCAACGAAATTTACGTGAAGCATACCGGGCAGTCGCTCAAGAAAATTGAAGACGCGCTGGAGCGCGATTACTTCCTTACCGCCGAAGCCGCCAAGGACTTCGGGATCGTCGACAAGGTTATCGCTAAGCGGCCGGAGGAGATGCTTCCCAAACCGGCGTAGCCGCCTCCGATCGGTCGCAGCGTTTCCCCGTTACCGACAACACATCTGCGCGACCGGGTGGCCGCGGTGTTCCACAGTGACTAGGTCTGCGTTATCGTTAATGAAATCTTGATTATCCAGTCGTTAGCATGCTTCGATTATGCTGGTCGAAGGAGTGCGGGCCGGTAAGGATGAGGCTCGATTGTCGCGGTAGACCGGCGCGGAATTTGCTTTGAACGAGGGGCGCCAATCGTCGGCGCGCCGAGGACGGAGAGAGTGGAATGAGCAAAGTCGGCGGCAGTGATTCCAAGAACACGCTCTATTGCTCGTTCTGCGGCAAGAGCCAGCACGAAGTCCGCAAGCTTATCGCCGGCCCGACGGTATTCATCTGCGATGAATGCGTCGAGCTGTGCATGGACATCATTCGCGAGGAAAACAAATCCTCGCTGGTGAAGTCGCGCGACGGCATCCCGACCCCGAAAGAAATTCGCAAGGTGCTCGACGACTATGTGATCGGTCAGGATCACGCCAAGAAGGTGCTCTCGGTTGCCGTTCACAATCACTACAAGCGGCTCAATCACCAGACCAAGCACAACGACGTCGAACTGGCGAAGTCGAACATCCTGCTGATCGGTCCAACCGGCTCGGGCAAGACGCTGCTGGCGCAGACGCTGGCGCGGATCCTCGACGTGCCGTTCACGATGGCCGACGCGACGACCCTGACCGAAGCCGGCTACGTGGGCGAGGACGTCGAAAACATCATTTTGAAATTGCTGCAGTCGGCCGACTACAATGTCGAGCGCGCGCAGCGCGGCATCGTCTATATCGACGAGATCGACAAGATCAGCCGGAAGTCCGACAATCCCTCGATCACCCGCGACGTGTCGGGTGAGGGCGTGCAGCAGGCGTTGCTGAAGATCATGGAAGGCACGATCGCCTCCGTGCCGCCGCAAGGCGGCCGCAAGCATCCGCAGCAGGAATTCCTGCAGGTCGATACCACCAACATCCTGTTCGTGTGCGGCGGCGCCTTTTCGGGTCTCGACAAGATCATCTCGGCGCGCGGCCGCTCGACCTCGATCGGATTCTCCGCCAGGGTTCACGCGCCGGAAGACCGCAAGCAGGGCGAAATTTTCCGTGAGGTTGAGCCGGAAGATTTGCTCAAATACGGGCTCATCCCGGAATTCGTCGGCCGTCTGCCGGTGGTCGCTACGCTTGAGGACCTCGACGAGGCCTCGCTCAAGAAGATTCTGGTGGAGCCGAAGAACGCGCTGCTGAAACAGTATCAGCGGCTGTTCGAAATGGAGTCGATCGATCTCACCTTGGCCGAAGAGGCGCTTGGCGCAATCGCCCGCCGGGCCATCGAACGCAAGACCGGTGCGCGCGGACTGCGCTCGATCATGGAGAGCATCCTGCTTGATACGATGTTCGATCTGCCGGGCCTCGAAGGCGTCGAAGAGGTGGTGATCTCGAAGGAAGTAGTCGAGGGAACCGCGCGCCCGCTTTACATCTATGCCGACCGCAGCGACCGCACCGGCGACGTCGCCGGAAACGCGAGCGCCTGACCCTGCCGTACGCGGGGCCGAAAAGCCCATCGATTCGCGCGTTTGCGTGCGTTAAGGCCGATCGCTGTTGCTATTTTAACCTGACAAACGGCCGTTACTTGCGGACTCAGCAGGGCCATCATAGCTATAGCGTCCGAAGTTAAAGGGCGTACGAGCGTTCGTATCTCTGTTTGTTTGGGTGAGGTGTCCTAGCGCGGGAAGTCCAGACTAACCCCCGTGTTTCCTTGCCTGAAGCACTCCGCACTTCTCTCGTGTTGCCGCAATCGCGGGGCACAAGAGAAGGGGCACATTGAAAGGAAAAGGGGCCATGACGACCGCGAAACCACTTCTATCGCTGCAACCAGGCGAGACCCGGGCCTACCCGGTTCTGCCGCTGCGCGACATCGTGGTGTTTCCGCATATGATTGTTCCGCTGTTCGTCGGACGCGAGAAATCCATTCGCGCGCTCGAGGAAGTCATGCGGTCCGACACGTTCATTCTGCTGGCGACGCAAAAGAACGCGTCCGATGACGATCCGGCAACCGATGCCATTTTCGAGACCGGCACGCTGGCGAGCGTACTTCAGCTGCTCAAGTTGCCCGACGGCACCGTCAAGGTGCTGGTCGAAGGCGCCGAGCGGGCGAAGGTGCTCAAATACACCGATCGCAGCGAATATTATGAAGCCGACGCCACCGTCCTGATCGACGACATGGGCGACAAGGTCGAAGCCGAGGCGATGGCGCGCTCGGTTGTCACCGAGTTCGAAGGCTATGTGAAGCTCAACAAGAAAGTGTCGCCGGAAGTGGTCGGCGTGGTCCAGCAGATCGAGGATTACGCCAAGCTCGCCGACACGGTGGCTTCGCACCTCGCCGTCAAGATTCCGGACAAGCAGGAAATTCTCGAGACGCCGCTCGTTACCGCGCGGCTCGAGAAGGTGCTTGGCCTGATGGAAAGCGAAATCTCCGTCCTGCAGGTGGAAAAGCGCATCCGGACCCGCGTCAAGCGGCAGATGGAGAAGACGCAGCGCGAGTATTACCTCAACGAGCAGATGAAGGCGATCCAGAAGGAGCTCGGCGACGAGGAGGGCAAGGACGAACTTGCCGAACTCGAAGAGAAGATCAAGAAGACCAAGCTCTCGAAGGAAGCTCGCGAGAAGGCGACCCACGAACTCAAGAAGCTCCGCCAGATGTCTCCGATGTCGGCGGAAGCGACGGTCGTACGCAACTATCTCGATTGGCTGTTGTCAATTCCGTGGAACAAGAAGAGCAAGGTCAAGAAGGACCTCAAGCTCGCCGAACAGATTCTCGACGGCGACCACTACGGGCTCGAGAAGGTCAAGGAACGCATCGTCGAGTATCTCGCGGTCCAGCAACGCGCCAACAAGCTGACCGGCCCGATTTTGTGCCTAGTCGGCCCTCCCGGCGTCGGCAAGACCTCGCTCGGCAAGTCGATCGCGAAGGCGACCGGCCGCGAATTCGTGCGGGTGTCGCTCGGCGGCGTGCGCGACGAGGCGGAGATCCGCGGGCATCGGCGCACCTACATCGGTTCGATGCCGGGCAAGATCATCCAGTCGATGCGCAAGGCCAAGACCTCGAACCCGCTGTTCCTGCTCGACGAGGTGGACAAGATGGGCGCCGATTTCCGCGGCGATCCGTCCTCGGCGCTGCTTGAGGTTCTTGACCCCGAGCAGAACCACACCTTTGCCGACCACTATCTCGAGGTCGACTACGACCTGTCGAACGTGATGTTCATCACCACGGCGAATACGCTGAATATTCCGGCGCCGTTGATGGACCGCATGGAGATCATCCGCATCGCCGGTTACACCGAGGACGAGAAAGTCGAGATCGCGCGCAAGCATTTGATCCCGCACGCGGTGCTCAAGCACGGCCTCGATCCGAAGGAATGGTCGATCGACGACGAAGGGCTGCTCATGCTGATCCGGCGCTATACGCGCGAGGCCGGCGTGCGCAATCTCGAGCGCGAGCTTTCGAACCTGATCCGCAAGGCGGTAAAGGAGATTATGACTTCGAAAAAGAAGTCGATCACCATCACCGCGGCGAATATCGGCGAATATCTTGGTGTGGCGAAATATCGCTACGGCGAAATCGAAGCCGAAGATCTGATCGGCATGGTCACCGGCCTTGCTTGGACCGATGTGGGCGGCGAACTGCTCACCATCGAAGGCGCGATGATGCCCGGCAAAGGCAAGATGACCGTCACCGGCAATCTGCGTGACGTGATGAAGGAGTCGATCTCGGCGGCGGCGTCTTATGTCCGCTCGCGCGCCGTGGCCTTCGGCATCGAGCCGCCACTGTTCGACAAGCGCGACATCCACGTCCACGTGCCGGAGGGGGCAACCCCGAAGGACGGTCCGTCGGCGGGTGTCGCGATGGTCACCGCGATCGTATCGGTGATGACTGGCATTCCGGTGCGCCGTGACGTCGCCATGACAGGCGAGATCACGCTGCGCGGCCGCGTATTGCCGATCGGCGGCTTAAAGGAGAAGCTCCTGGCGGCGGCGCGGGGCGGTATGAAGACCGTGCTGATCCCGGAAGAAAACGCCAAGGATCTCACCGAGATCTCCGACAGTATCAAGAAGGGCCTCGAGATCGTGCCGGTCGCGCGGATGGACGAAGTGCTGGCCAAGGCGCTGGTGCGTCCGCCGGTCGCGATCACCTGGGACGAGGAGAGCGCCAAGGCGGCAGCCGGAGCGGCGGTCGAAACGCCGGTCGAGGACGACGCCTCGGGGCTTACCGCGCACTGACGGACGGCAAAACGAACCAATGCAAACGGCGCCCGCGAGGGCGCCGTTTTCGCGTCCGGCGCGCCGTTAACCCATTTCTCCTTGCGAATCGCCGCGAATGGGAAAAAACCTTGAGCGGGCAGGCAGCGAACCTGCGCGATGAGCTGAGGAAACGGTCATGACCAAGAATGAGCTGATTTCCGCGGTGGCCGGCAAGGCGCAAATGACCAAGACGGCGGCCGCGACCGCCGTGGAGGCGACCTTCGACGCCATCACAACCACGTTGCGTTCAGGCGATGCCGTCAAGATCATGGGCTTCGGCAATTTCCGCGTGGTGCGCCGCGCTGCCCGCGAGGGCCGCGATCCGCGCACCGGTGCGGCGGTACAGATCAAGGCCGCCAACCGGCCGCGGTTTTCCGCGGGCAAGGGCCTCAAGGAAGCGGTCAACAACTAGCGTTCGCTGCTCGGTGATGGGGTCGGCGCCGCCGCGCTTGGACGGCGCGTCTGCGCTTGCGTCCTCGCCGGCGCAGCGCCATAACGCCGTTTCGGGCGATTAGCTCAGTTGGTAGAGCGCCTCCTTTACACGGAGGATGTCGGCGGTTCGAGTCCGTCATCGCCCACCACGCTTTGCCTAAAGGGCCAGACGTGGCGTCGTCTGCCAACTTTCGCAGCGCTGGCAATTATCGATCGCCCCGCAAAATGAAAACAGCAGGCGCGGAGCTTGAGCTCCGCACCTGCCGTCGGCCCGTTGAGGGTCCGGCCTTCGCCGTCAAACCAATTCTTTAAGTTCCTTGGACGCGCGGAAGGCGACTTTCTTGCTTGCCTTGATCTGGATCGCTTCGCCCGTCGCCGGGTTGCGGCCCATGCGGGCGGCGCGTTTGCGCACCTGCAGGATGCCGAGCCCGCCAATGCGGATGCGTTCGCCCTTTTTCAAGTGCTTGACGATATTGGCGATGAAGTCGCCGAGCACTGTCTCGGCTTGCTTCTTCGACATTTCATGCTGTTCAGCCAGCGCCGCAGAGAGGTGCTTTAACGTCACCGTCGGCGGCAGCGGCGGTTTGCCAGGAACCATAGCCATAAGAGGACCCTCCTCGTTGAAACCGGTGGTACGGAATCCACCAATCACGACAGCCCGCATAGACAATTCGGGGGGCTTCTGACTAACAATTCTTGCGATAAATCGGGCTTTTGCGTAGTTCGTGATGCGCAATATCGACACTTCTTAACTCGACTTCGAGCCGCCTTTAACTCCGCGTAGCGCCCGCGGGGGCGTAGCTCAGTTGGTTAGAGCGCTGCCCTGTCACGGCAGAGGTCGCGGGTTCGAGTCCCGTCGCTCCCGCCATTATTTCAATGACTTAGCGGCGTTCGCGGAGCGCCTCTGGCGGCGAAATCGAAGCCATGACGCCTCCCATCCGGGCTCTGTTTTTCGACGTGTTCGGCACGTTGGCCGACTGGCAAATCGGCGTCGCGCGCGAGGCCAAGCGCCTTTTATCGCAGCGCAATAAATCCACAGATTGGTTGGCTTTTGCCGACGCCTGGCGCGGCGAATACCAGCCCGGCATGGAGGAAGTGCGTTCCGGCCGCATTCCCTTCAGCAAACTCGACGTGCTGCACCGGCACAATCTCGAGCGCGTGCTGCCGCGTTTCGGCCTGCAGGATTTGCCGGAAGAAACCCGGCGCGATCTCAATTTGTCGTGGCATCGGCTCGACACCTGGCCGGACGTAAGCGGGGGGCTTGCACGCCTCGGCAAATTTTTTTTGCTGGCGCCGGTGTCGAACGGAAATATTTCGCTGATGGCCGATCTCGCGCGCCGCAACAACATCCGCTGGGACGCCGTTCTCGGCGCCGAAATCGCCGGCGACTACAAGCCGAAGCCGCGGGTCTACCAGGCCGCATGCGCGGCGTTCGATCTGCCGCCCGGCGACTGCATGATGGTGGCGGCGCACAGCAGCGATCTTGCGGCTGCAGCGCAATGCGGACTGCGCACCGCGCATGTCGCGCGTCCTAACGAATACGGTCCGAACACCGGTGAGCCGGCGCCGAAAGTGAAAGTCGACGTGGCGGCGAACGATTTGCTCGATCTGGCGAATAAGCTCGGGGCGTAAGATCAGCCCCGATACGCCGGCTCCGGCTGCGTCAAGAATGTCAGCAGAATGTGATACACCAGCCGGTAATTCTTCTGCTGGAAGCTGGCGTGTGAAATCCCCGGCATCACGGTGAATTGCTTGTCCGGGTTGGGCAGCCGCGCGAAAAACTTCAACAAGTCCTCCATCGAGGCGATGCCGTCCCATTGCCCGCGCATGATCAGGGTCGGCGCCTTGATGTTGTCTGGATTGATCACCGGCAATCGCGAGCACATATCGACATAGGTGCCGGTCGGCACCGAGCTGTCGAGTGCGACGACGGCATCGGCGAACGCGTCGATCACGCTCTCTTCGGCGGCGCCAGGATGATCTCGGTCGAAGATCGAATGGATGAAGGCCTTGTCGACCGGCCGGCGGTTCTTCGACTGGAATTCCGGCAGCTTCTTGCGCCGTTCGGCGAGGGTAGGGGAGCCTTCACCTGTCCAAACCATGGCGTCGAGCGCAAGCCGCGCCACGACTTCCGGATGCCGCTCGGCCAGCATCGCCGCACGCAAAGCGCCGGATGAAATGCCATAGACATGCATCGGCCGTTTGCCGCGCAGCTTCTGGATATAGGTCGCGGCGGCGAAGCAGTCATCGGCGCCTTGGGCGATCGGTGCATTGTTGTCGCGATCCTTGGTGGAGCGGCCGTAACCTTCCATGTCGAGCGACCAGCAATCGAAGCCGGCCCGCGCGAAGTAATCCATCGCCGAGGAGTCCGGCCGTCCCGGTACCTGCAAATCGAAGGTCGGCTGTGAGGCCATCGAGGAGCCGTGCACGAACAGTAAAATGGGCGTGTCTTTGCGCGGCTCGCCGGCCGTCTTATTCCAGAGGAACAGCCGGGCGCCTTCGCGTTCGGTCCAGTGTTCTCTGCCTGCCAGTGGTGGAGCGTTTCTCGTCACGTCGTCCATCGAAGCCTCTCGTTGTCACGGTGACGTGACTATCGAAGCCGCTTCGCACGCCTGTCAACGAAGCCGGTCCACAGGGCCAGGCACCAGTTTGGCGCGCCTCCAATGTCGGCTTGCGCCTCATAATATGCTGGGCTAAGCCCTCAACGGCTCCCGGCTTTGTGGCAAATCCTCCGATAACAAGGGCGTTTTCGTGCTGGCTGGCGGGGCCTGCGTGCCGCCCCGGGTCCGGGGCCGGGATAGGCCGGGCGGGGCTGTTCTGGAGTCGCCGATGAGCGAACTGCTGCTGGATTATCTCCCTTTGGTCGTTTTCATCGCCGTGGCGCTCGGCATCGGCCTCGCTTTGCTGGTCGCGCCTTTCCTCGTCGCCTATTCGCAGCCCGATCCGGAAAAACTGTCGGCCTATGAGTGCGGCTTCAATGCCTTCGACGACGCGCGCATGAAATTCGACGTGCGGTTTTATCTGGTCGCCATCCTCTTCATCATTTTCGACCTCGAAGTCAGCTTTCTTTTTCCGTGGGCGATCGCCTTCAAGAAAATCGGGGTGTTCGGCTTCTGGTCGATGATGCTGTTCCTTGGCGTTCTCACCGTCGGCTTCGTATATGAGTGGAAGAAGGGGGCGCTGGAATGGGATTGATCCCAAGGAGCGTCCCATGAGCGTCGTCGCACCCGCCGCCATCGGCATCCTCGATCCGCGCACCGGCCAGCCGGTCGGCGCGGACGACCAGTTCTTTACCGGCATCAACCGCGAACTGGCCGACAAGGGCTTCATCGTCGCCGTCGCCGATGACCTCATCACCTGGGCGCGCACCGGCTCGCTGATGTGGATGACATTCGGGTTGGCGTGCTGCGCGGTCGAGATGATGCAGATGTCGATGCCGCGCTACGATGCCGAGCGGTTCGGCTTCGCGCCGCGCGCCTCGCCGCGTCAATCCGACGTCATGATCGTCGCCGGCACGCTGACCAATAAAATGGCGCCGGCGCTGCGCAAGGTTTACGATCAGATGCCGGAGCCGCGCTACGTGATCTCGATGGGATCGTGTGCCAATGGCGGCGGCTACTACCATTATTCCTATTCAGTGGTGCGCGGCTGCGACCGCATCGTACCGGTCGACATCTATGTGCCCGGCTGTCCGCCGACCGCGGAGGCGCTGCTCTATGGCGTGATGCTGCTGCAGAAAAAAATCCGCCGCACCGGCACGATCGAGCGGTAACAGCAGATGGACGAGACGCTCGACAGGTTAGGTCAAACTATTCAGAACGCGCTTGGCGACACGGTGAGTGGCTATAGTGTCACGCGCGGTGAATTGACGGTGATCGCGGACGCCGCCGAGATCGTCAAGGTCGCGACTTTCCTGCGCGACGATGCGGCCTGCCTGTTCTCGAACATCATCGACATCACGGCGATCGACTGGCCCGGCCGCGAAAAACGCTTCGATGTCGTCTACCACTTCCTGTCGCCGCGCATTAATCAGCGCGTGCGGGTCAAGGCCGCGCTCGGCGAGAACGAGCCGATCGCGTCGTTGATCGATGTCTATCGCGGCGCCGACTGGTTTGAGCGCGAAACCTTCGATCTCTATGGCGTGCTGTTCACCGGCCATCCCGACATGCGACGCATCCTCACTGATTATGGCTTCGAGGGGCATCCGCTGCGCAAGGACTTCCCGCTCACCGGCTTTGTCGAGGTGCGTTACGACGACGAGCAAAAACGCGTGGTCTACGATCCGGTGCGCCTCGCGCAGGAATTCCGCAGCTTCGATTTCCTCTCGCCGTGGGAAGGCACCGATTACATTTTGCCGGGCGACGAGAAGGCGGGACAGAAGGCTGTAAAAGGCGAGGGCAAGTCATGAAGCCTTCGCTCAAGCCGGGCCTGAAACATCGCTTCACTTACACGGTGCCGGAGAACAAGACGGTGCCTTACACCTATCCGGAGTCGCCGGACATCGCGGCGATGCCGAAGGTGTTCGCCACCGGCTTCATGATCGTATTGATGGAATGGACCTGCCTGCAATTGATCGCGCCACATCTCGAGGCCGGCGAGGGCTCGCTCGGCACCCATGTAGACGTCAGCCATCTTGCGGCGACGCCGCCAGGCATGACGGTGACGGTCGACGCAGAATTGACTGTGGCGGACGGCCGCAAGCTTACTTTCAAGGTGCAGGCGCATGACGGCGTCGACCTGATCGGCGGGGGCCGTCATGAACGCGCCGTGGTGGCGTGGGACAAATTCAATGCCCGCGTGCGCGACAAAGCCATGGCGTCGGGAGTGGCGTGATGGCGGAAACTTCGCTGCGCAACTTCACCATCAATTTCGGGCCGCAGCATCCGGCGGCGCACGGCGTGCTGCGCCTAGTGCTGGAGCTCGACGGGGAGGTGGTCGAGCGGGTCGACCCGCATATCGGCCTACTGCATCGCGGCACCGAGAAACTGATCGAGCACAAAACTTATTTACAGGCGATCCCGTATTTCGACCGGCTCGACTATGTCGCGCCGATGAATCAGGAGCATGCGTTCTGCCTCGCGGTTGAGAAACTACTCGGCCTGCAAGTGCCGAAGCGCGCGCAGCTCATTCGCGTGCTATATTCCGAAATCGGCCGACTGCTGTCGCACATCCTCAACGTGACGACGCAGGCGATGGATGTCGGCGCGTTGACGCCGCCACTGTGGGGCTTCGAGGAACGCGAAAAGCTGATGGTGTTCTACGAGCGCGCTTCCGGCTCGCGTATGCATGCGGCCTATTTCCGCCCCGGCGGCGTGCATCAGGATCTGACGCCGAAGCTGGTCGATGACATTGGCACGTTCTGCGATCCGTTCCTGAAAGTGTGTGACGACCTCGAGAGCCTGTTGACCGGCAACCGTATCTTCAAGCAGCGCAACGTCGACATCGCAGTGGTGAAGCTCGGGGATGCCTGGAATTGGGGATTCTCCGGCGTGATGGTGCGCGGCTCCGGCGCGGCCTGGGACCTGCGCCGCGCGCAACCTTACGAATGTTATTCCGAGCTGGAGTTCGACATTCCGATCGGCAAGAACGGCGACTGCTTCGACCGCTACTGCATCCGCATGGAAGAGATGCGGCAATCGGTCCGCATCATGAAGCAATGCGTACAAAAGCTGCAAAGCGCCGAGGGGCAGGGGCCGGTCACGGTCGATGACAATAAAATTGTGCCGCCCAAGCGCGGCGAGATGAAGCGCTCGATGGAAGCGCTGATCCATCACTTCAAGCTTTACACAGAGGGCTATCATGTCCCGGCCGGCGAAGTGTACGCCGCGGTGGAGGCGCCGAAAGGCGAGTTCGGCGTCTATCTGACCGCCGATGGCACCAACAAGCCCTACAAGTGCAAGATCCGCGCGCCGGGCTTTGCGCATTTGCAGGCGATGGATTTTCTCTGCAAGGGCCACATGCTGGCCGATGTCTCGGCGATCTTGGGCTCGATCGACATCGTGTTCGGCGAGGTGGACCGATGAGTGTTCGCCGTCTCGCGCCGTCCGATGTTCAGCCGTCAGGCTTTGCCTTCAGCAAAGACAATGTCGACTGGGCGAAGCAGCAGATCGCCAAATATCCGCCGGGCCGCCAGCAGTCAGCGATCATTCCGCTGCTTTGGAAGGCGCAGGAGCAGTCCGATGGCTGGCTGCCGGAAGCCGCGATCCGCCATGTCGCCGATTTCCTCGGCATGGCGCATATTCGCGCGCTCGAAGTCGCGACCTTTTACACGATGTTCAATCTGGAGCCGGTCGGCAAATTCCATGTGCAATTGTGCGGCACCACGCCCTGCCGGCTACGCGGCGCCGATGCGCTGGAGAAAATCTGCAAGCGCCGCATCGGCGAGCAGGGCCATGTCACCAAAGATGGCAAGTTCTCCTGGGTCGAGGTCGAGTGCCTCGGCGCCTGCGTGAATGCGCCAATGGTGCAGATCAATTACGACTACTACGAGGACCTCGATGCCGAGAGCTTCAAGGATATTCTGGAGCGTCTCGCCGAGGGCAAGAAGGTGAAACCGGGTCCCCAAGTCGACCGAATGAATTCGGCGCCGGTCGGCGGCGCGACCACGCTCACCGGCAAGCCAAAAAAATCCGATCCGCGTAATACCGGCGCTGCGCTCAAAGACAACCAGGCGAAAAAGCCGGGCGCCGCGGCGAACGAACGCGAGGCGGCGGTGCAGGGTCCGATCGCCGACAACAGCAAACCGAAGCCGAACTGATGCTCGACGACAAAGACCGCATTTTTCGCAATCTTTATGGCCAGCACGACGCCGGGCTCAAGGGCGCGCGTGCGCGCGGCGCCTGGGATGGCACCAAGCGTATTCTCGAGCGCGGCCGTGACACCATCATCAACGACCTGAAGACCTCAGGCCTGCGTGGCCGCGGCGGCGCTGGTTTCCCGACTGGCCTGAAATGGTCGTTCATGCCGAAGCAGTCCGACGGCCGGCCGCATTACCTCGTCGTCAATGCTGACGAAAGTGAGCCTGGTACGTGCAAGGACCGCGAGATCATGCGGCACGATCCGCATCTGCTGGTCGAGGGATGCCTGATCGCCGGGTTTTCGATGGCGGCGCACGTCGGCTACATCTATATCCGCGGCGAATTCATCAGAGAACGAGAACGACTGCAGGCCGCGATCGACGAAGCCTATGAGGCCAAGCTGATCGGCAAGAACGCCTGCGGCTCGGGTTTCGATTTTGACCTCTATGTCCATCACGGCGCCGGCGCCTATATCTGCGGCGAGGAAACTGCGCTGCTCGAAAGCCTCGAAGGCAAAAAGGGCATGCCGCGGCTCAAGCCGCCGTTCCCCGCCAATGTGGGGCTCTATGGCTGCCCGACCACCGTGAATAATGTGGAATCGATCGCGGCGGTGCCGGACATCATGCGGCGTGGCGCCACGTGGTTTGCCGGCATCGGGCGGCCGAACAATACCGGCACCAAGCTGTTCTGCATTTCCGGCCATGTCGAGCGGCCGTGCAATGTCGAGGAGGCGATGGGCATTCCGCTGCGCGAATTGCTGGAAGAACATGCGGGCGGTGTGCGCGGCGGCTGGGACAACCTGCTCGCCGTCATCCCGGGCGGCTCATCGATGCCGCTGGTGCCGGCCGGTGCCACCGGTTGCGACGACCTGCTGATGGATTTCGACGGCTGCGCCAAGCACAAGTCGGCGCTCGGCACCGCCGCGGTGATCGTGATGGACAAGTCGACCGACATCGTGAAGGCGATGGCGCGTATCTCGTATTTCTACAAGCACGAGAGCTGCGGCCAGTGCACGCCATGCCGCGAGGGCATGGGCTGGATGTGGCGCGTGCTGACCCGCATGGCGGAAGGCCGCGCCCAGAAAAAAGAAATCGACATGCTGTTCGAGGTAACCAAGCAGATCGAGGGTCACACCATTTGCGCGTTTGGCGACGGCGCCGCCTGGCCGGTGCAGGGCCTGTTGCGGCATTTCCGTCCGGAGATCGAGCGGCGCATCGACGAATATACCGCACGCTCGTCCAATCTGGGCGCGCGCGATCCGGTGCCCGAAGACGCGCCGCAGGCGGCGGAGTGACGCGATGACCAAGATCATCGTCGACGGCAAGGAAATCGACGTCCCGCCCGAATACACGCTGCTGCAGGCGTGCGAAGCGGCCGGCGCCGAGATTCCGCGCTTCTGCTTCCACGAGCGGCTATCGATCGCTGGCAATTGCCGCATGTGCCTGATCGAGGTGGTCGGCGGCCCGCCGAAGCCGCAGGCCTCCTGTGCCGTCGCGGTGAAGGATCTGGCGCCCAACAAGGACGGCTCGCCGAAGGTGATCAACACCAAGACGCCGATGGTGCGCAAAGCGCGCGAAGGCGTGATGGAATTTCTGCTGATCAACCATCCGCTCGACTGCCCGATCTGCGACCAGGGCGGCGAATGCGACCTGCAGGACCAGGCGATGGCCTATGGCGTCGATGCCAGCCGCTATCAGGAGAACAAGCGCGCGGTCGAGGACAAATATATCGGCGTCCTCGTCAAGACGGTGATGAACCGCTGCATCCACTGCACGCGCTGCATCCGCTTCGCCACCGAGGTCGCCGGCGTGCCCGAACTGGGCGCGATCGGCCGCGGCGAGGACATGGAGATCACGACTTATCTCGAAGGCGCGATGACCTCGGAGCTGCAAGGCAATGTGGTCGATCTCTGCCCGGTCGGCGCGCTGACGTCGAAGCCCTACGCCTTCATCGCGCGGCCATGGGAACTCAACAAGACCGAGTCGATCGACGTGATGGATGCGCTCGGCTCGGCGATCCGCATCGACAGCCGTGGCCGCGAGGTGATGCGTATTTTGCCGCGCGTCAATGACGCGGTGAACGAGGAATGGATTTCCGATAAGACCCGCAATGTCGTCGACGGCTTGCGCACGCAACGGCTCGACCAGCCCTATATCCGCGAGAATGGCCGCTTGGTGCCGGCGACATGGCCGCAGGCCTTTGCGGCGATCGCAGGGGCGGTTAAAAAGGCTGACGCCAAGAAGATCGGCGCCATCGCCGGCGACCTCTGCGCGGTCGAGGAGATGTTCGCGCTGAAGGAATTGATGACGCGGCTTGGCGTGAAGAATATCGATGCGCGGCAGGACGGCTGCGCGATCGACCCCGCCTGGGGCCGCTCATCTTACCTCTTTAACGCCACGATCGCCGGCATCGAACAGGCGGACGCGCTGCTGATCATTGGCTCCAATCCGCGACGCGAGGCGGCGGTACTCAATGCGCGTATCCGCAAGCGCTGGCGCGCTGGCAATTTTCCGATCGGTCTGATCGGGGAGAGGGCCGACCTGACCTTCCCCTACGACTATCTCGGCGCGGGGGCGGAAACGCTTGGCAATCTCGGCAACAGCAAATTCGTTGAGCTGCTGAAAGCAGCGGAACGGCCGTTAGTAATCTTGGGCGCGGGTGTATTGGCGCGGCCGGACGGTGCGGCGCTCGCCGCGCTCGCCGCCAAGGTGGTGTTGGACTTCGGTGTCAAGGGCGACTGGAACGGCTTTTCGGTGCTGCACAGCGTGGCCTCCCGCGTCGGTGCGCTCGATCTCGGCTTCGTGCCAGGCAAAGGCGGGCTTACCGCGGCACAGATGGCGGAGAGCGGCGCGCTCGACGTCGCGTTCCTGCTCGGCGCCGACGAGATCGAGATCGGCTACGGTGCCTTTGTCGTTTACATCGGCTCGCACGGCGACCGTGGTGCGCACCGCGCGGATGTGATCCTGCCCGGCGCCGCCTATCCGGAGAAATCGGGGCTCTACGTCAATACCGAAGGCCGCGTGCAGATGACGCAGCGGGCGGCATTCCCGCCGGGCGACGCCCGCGAGGATTGGGCGATCCTGCGTGCGTTGTCGGATGTGCTTGGCGAGCGGCTGCCGTTCAATTCACTCCGCGAATTACGCCGCGCGCTTTACAAGGCGCATCCGCATTTCATGGCGCTTGACGTGATCGAGGAGAGTGGCGGCAACGCGATCAAGAAGCTCGCCGGCCTCGGCGGGACGCCAGACAAGACGCCGCTTCGCTCCAGTGTCGCGGACTTCTACCTCACCAATCCGATCACCCGCGCGTCGGCGGTCATGGCCGAATGTTCGGCGCTGGCCGCGGGCGCGCTCAGAACGGCGGCCGAATAACATGGCCGAATTCTTCACTACTTATCTGTGGCCGCTGATCGTCATCGTGGCGGAATCGCTGATGCTGCTCGTCATCCTGCTGATCGCAATCGCTTATGTGCTTTACGCCGACCGCAAAATATGGGCGGCGGTGCAAATGCGGCGCGGGCCCAACGTGGTCGGGCCGTGGGGACTTTTCCAGTCGTTCGCCGATCTGCTCAAGTTTGTTTTGAAGGAGCCGGTTATTCCGGCGGGCGCCAACAAAGGCGTGTTCCTGCTTGCGCCGCTGGTGTCTTGCGTGCTGGCGCTCGCCGCCTGGGCGGTGATCCCGGTTAATGTCGGCTGGGTGATCTCCGACATCAATGTCGGCGTTCTTTATATCTTCGCGATCTCATCGCTCAGCGTCTACGGTATCATCATGGCCGGCTGGGCGTCGAATTCGAAATATCCTTTCCTCGCCGCGTTGCGCTCGGCGGCGCAAATGGTGTCCTACGAAGTTTCGATTGGCTTCGTCATTATTACTGTGCTGCTCGTGGCGGGGTCGCTGAATCTTTCCGTCATCGTCGTGGCGCAGGAACATGGGCTTGCGGACAGGCTCGGGTTGCCATGGCTCGGCGTTCTCAACTGGTACTGGCTGCCGCTGTTGCCCATGTTCGTCGTGTTCTTCATTTCAGCACTGGCGGAAACCAACCGCCCGCCGTTCGATCTGGTCGAAGCGGAATCCGAACTGGTTGCCGGTTTCATGGTCGAATACGGCTCGACGCCCTACATGATGTTCATGCTCGGCGAATACGTCGCGATCGGGACGATGTGTGCGATGGGCGCGATCTTGTTCCTCGGCGGCTGGCTGCCGCCGATTCAGGTCGTGCCGTTCACCTGGGTACCGGGCATCGTGTGGTTTACGCTCAAGGCACTGTTCATGTTCTTCCTGTTCGCGATGGCCAAGGCCATCGTGCCGCGCTATCGCTACGACCAATTGATGCGGCTCGGCTGGAAAGTGTTTCTGCCGCTGTCGCTGGTGATGGTGGCGATCGTCGCCGGCGCGCTGCAATACGGCCTGCCGTTCGGCCTGATGGCCCCGCAATGAGGACAGCATGAGGCTCGACCGCGCGGCCAAGGCGATCTTTCTCACCGAATTCGTGTCGGGCTTCTTCCTTGCCATGCGCTACTTCTTTGCGCGCAAATCGACACTGAATTATCCGTTCGAAAAGGGACCGATTTCGCCGCGTTTCCGCGGCGAACATGCGCTGCGACGTTATCCGAACGGCGAGGAGCGCTGCATCGCCTGCAAATTGTGCGAAGCGATTTGTCCGGCGCAGGCAATTACCATCGAGGCCGGTCCGCGCCGCAATGACGGCACCCGGCGCACCACGCGTTACGACATCGACATGGTGAAGTGCATCTATTGCGGGCTGTGCCAGGAAGCATGCCCGGTCGATGCCATCGTGGAGGGCCCGAATTTCGAATTCGCCACGGAGACGCGCGAGGAGCTCTACTACGACAAGGAGCGCCTGCTCGCGAACGGGGACCGCTGGGAACGCGAGATCGCCAAGAACATCGAACTCGACGCGCCGTACAGGTAAACCGATGATCGTCTCCGCCCTGTTTTTCTATCTGTTTGCCGGGGTCTGCATCGCCTCGGCAGTGATGGTGATCGCGGGGCGCAACCCTGTTCACTCGGTGCTGTTTCTCATTCTCGCTTTCGTCAACGCGGCCGGGCTGTTCGTGCTGATGGGCGCCGAATTCCTCGCGATGATTCTGATTGTGGTTTACGTCGGCGCCGTCGCCGTTCTGTTCTTATTTGTGGTGATGATGCTTGATGTCGACTTTGCCGAATTCCGCCAGGGCGCGCTGCAATATCTGCCGTTTGGCCTGCTTATGGGCGCAATCTTCCTCGCCGAGCTGTTGTTCGTGGTAGGTGCCTGGACCATCAATGGCAACACGCCGCTGGCGTCGCCGATCCCACCGCTCGCTTCCATCAGCAATACCGAAGCGCTCGGCCTCGTGCTTTATACGAAATATGTTTATTTCTTCGAGGTCGCAGGGTTGATCCTGCTGGTCTCGATGATCGGCGCCATCGTGCTGACGTTGCATCACCGCGTTCGCGTGCGCCGTCAGGATATCGGCGTGCAGGTCGCTCGCACCCCGGCCACCGCCATTGAGCTGCGTCAAGTGCGGCCCGGGCAGGGGGTCGACGCATGAGCATCGGCCTTGGACATTATCTGTCGGTCGCGGCGATCCTGTTCACGCTCGGCGTGTTCGGCATTTTTCTCAACCGCAAGAACGTCATCATCATTTTGATGTCGATCGAGCTCATTCTGTTGGCGGTCAACATTAACCTGGTCGCGTTCTCGACTCATCTCGGCGACATCGTCGGGCAGGTTTACGCGCTGCTGGTGCTGACCGTTGCAGCTGCTGAGGCAGCGATTGGGCTTGCCATTCTGGTCGCCTATTACCGCAACCGCGGGTCGATTGCGGTTGAAGACGTCAACATGATGAAAGGCTGATCCTCGGTCATGTACCAGGCGATCGTCTTCCTGCCGTTGCTCGGCGCCATCCTGGCGGGCCTGATCGCCCTCGCCGGCGCCCGTGCGCGCTTTCCGGGCCAAAATCCGCCGCCTGGTGCGGAGGACAACGCGACCGACCACGGCCCGCATCACGGCGCTCCTAAAGCCCGTGGTGGCGCGGTCATTCACCACGAAACCCACGAGCCGCATGGCGGCGACCATCACGCCCCGGCCGAACCGGCCGCAGTCGGATCGCATACCGCCGAGCTGATTACCACCACGCTGCTGATGATCTCGATGATCCTGTCGTGGATCGCCTTCGTGCAGGTCGGCTTCGGCCATCAGGACATGCGCGTTCCCATTATGACTTGGATGGCATCCGGTGACCTCAAGGTCGAATGGTCGTTGCGCATCGATACGCTGACCGCCGTGATGCTGGTGGTGGTGAATACGGTGTCGGCCTTCGTCCACCTTTATTCGATCGGCTACATGAACGAGGATCCGTACCGGCCACGGTTCTTCGGCTACCTCTCGATGTTCACCTTCGCCATGTTGATGCTGGTGACGGCGGACAACCTCGTCCAGTTGTTCTTCGGCTGGGAAGGCGTCGGCCTCGCAAGCTATCTGCTGATCGGCTTCTGGTATCAGAAGCCGGAAGCCAACGCGGCGGCGATCAAGGCCTTTGTCGTCAACCGGGTGGGCGATTTCGGTTTCGCGCTCGGTATCTTTGCGGTGTTCATGCTGGTCGGCAGCGTCGACCTCGATACCGTGTTCGCGCAGGCGCCGTCGCTGACCGGCAAGACGATCGGCTTGTTCGGCTGGCAGGTCGATGCGCTCACCATCACCTGCCTGCTGCTGTTCATGGGGGCGATGGGAAAATCGGCGCAATTTCTGTTGCACACCTGGCTGCCCGACGCGATGGAAGGCCCGACGCCAGTGTCAGCGCTCATCCATGCCGCGACTATGGTGACGGCCGGCGTGTTCATGGTGGCGCGGCTATCGCCGCTGTTCGAACTCGCTCCGAATGCGCAAACCTTCGTTGTGTTTATCGGCGCTACCACGGCGTTTTTTGCGGCGACCGTCGGGTTGGTGCAAAACGACATCAAGCGCATCGTCGCCTATTCGACCTGCTCGCAGCTCGGCTACATGTTCGTCGCGATGGGGGTGGGCGCCTATTCGGTCGGCATGTTCCACCTGTTTACCCATGCTTTCTTCAAGGCGCTGCTGTTCCTTGGTTCCGGTTCGGTGATTCACGCCATGCATCACGAGCAGGACATCCGCCACATGGGCGGGCTGAAGGACCGCATTCCGTTCACCTACATTGTGATGGTGATCGGCACGCTGGCGCTAACCGGATTCCCGCTGACCGCCGGCTATTTCTCCAAGGATGCCATCATCGAGTCGGCCTTCGTCTCGCACAATCCGATGGCACTTTATGCCTTCATCTGCACGGCAGGGGCGGCGCTGCTGACCTCATTCTATTCGTGGCGGCTAATCTTCAAGACCTTCCACGGCGAGCCGCACGACCTGCAGCATTACCGCGAAGCGCATGAGAGCCCTTACGTGATGCTGATCCCGCTCGGCTTCCTGGCGCTCGGCTCGATCCTCGCGGGCTTGCCGTTCAAGGAGATTTTCGCGGGCCACGGTGTCGAAGGGTTCTTCCGGGAGTTGCTGACGTTCGGGAAGGACAATCACATCCTCGAAGAGATGCATCATGTGCCGCTCGGTATCGGCATCACGCCAACCATTCTGATGGCGATCGGCTTTGTCATCGCCTGGCACTTTTACATCCGGCGGCCCGACATTCCGGTCGAGCTCGCGCGCCAGCACGACGTGCTGTATCGCTTCCTGCTCAACAAGTGGTATTTCGACGAGATTTACGATGCGCTGCTGGTGAAGCCGACCAAGCGGCTCGGCCGCCTGTTGTGGAAGGGCGGCGACGGCTGGCTGATCGACGGTTTCGGTCCTGATGGCATCTCGGCGCGGGTGCTTGATATCACTCGCAACACCATCCGGCTGCAGACCGGTTATCTCTATCACTACGCCTTCGCGATGCTGATCGGTGCCGCCGTTTTCATCACCTGGTTCATGTTCTCGATGGGCGTTCACTGATGAATTGGCCGATCCTCTCCGTCGTAACGTTCCTGCCGCTGGCCGGCGCGCTGTTCATCGCGCTGGTGAAAGGCGACGACCGCGTTGCGCGCGGCACCGCGCGCTGGGTTGCGCTGTGGTCGACGCTTGTTACGTTCGCGATTTCGCTGGTGATGGTGTGGCGCTTCGACGCCAGCGTTGCCGAATTCCAGTTCGTCGAGAAATATCCATGGCTCGGCATCGCCAGCTATCACATGGGCGTCGATGGCATTTCGCTGCCGTTCGTCATCCTCACCACGGCGCTGATGCCGATCTGCATCATCGCCAGCTGGACCGCGATCCAGAAGCGAGTGCGGGAATACATGATCGCGTTTCTGGTGCTGGAAACGCTGATGGTCGGCACGTTTTCGGCGCTCGATCTGGTGCTGTTCTACCTGTTCTTCGAGGGCGGCCTGATCCCGATGTTCCTCATTATCGGGGTGTGGGGCGGCCCGCGCCGGGTCTATGCCAGTTTCAAATTCTTCCTCTACACGCTGCTGGGCTCAGTGCTGATGCTGCTCGCCATCATGGCGATGTATTGGGAGGCTGGCACCACCGATATCCCGACGCTGATGCGTCACGGCTTCCCACTGGTCATGCAGAAATGGGCCTGGCTGGCGTTCTTCGCGTCGTTCGCGGTGAAGATGCCGATGTGGCCGGTCCATACCTGGCTGCCGGACGCACATGTCGAGGCGCCAACCGCTGGTTCGGTGATCCTCGCCGCGATCTTGCTGAAGATGGGCGGCTACGGCTTCCTGCGGTTTTCTCTGCCGATGTTTCCGTCCGCCTCGCACGATTTCGCGCCCTTGATCTTCGCACTGTCGGTGGTCGCCATCATCTACACCTCGCTGGTGGCGCTGATGCAGGAGGACGTCAAGAAACTGATCGCTTATTCTTCGGTGGCGCATATGGGCTTCGTCACCATGGGCATCTTCGCGGTCACCACACAGGGCATCGCCGGCGGCATCTTCCAGATGATTTCGCACGGCATCGTGTCCGGCGCGCTGTTCCTCTGCGTCGGCGTCGTCTACGACCGTATTCACACCCGCGAGATCGCCGCCTATGGCGGATTGGTCAACCGCATGCCGCTTTACGCGATGGTGTTCCTGGTGTTCACGCTGGCCAATGTCGGGTTGCCCGGCACCTCCGGCTTCGTCGGCGAATTCCTGAGTTTGCTTGGCACCTTCAAGGTCAACACCGGCGTCGCGACCCTCGCCACCCTGGGGGTCATTCTGTCGGCCTGCTACGCGCTGTGGCTCTATCGCAAGATGATTTTCGGACCTCTGGTGAAGCCGAACTTGATGACGATCCGCGACCTCGGCTGGCGCGAGATCATCATTTTTGCGCCACTGGTCGTGCTGACGATCCTGTTTGGCGTGGCGCCAAAGCCGGTGCTCGATATGTCGGCGGCGTCGGTCGCGCAACTGCTCGACAATTATAATCACGCGCTGGCGGCCGCCAAAACCGCCGCGCTGCTGGTGCAATAGGATGAATTTGCCCGCTCAGATTTCCGAATTGTGGCTGGTCCTCCCCGAAATCGTGCTGGCGATTGGCGCGATGGTGCTGCTGCTCGGGGGCGTGACGGTGGGTGAGGGCAGTGCCCGCAGTGTCAATGTACTGTCGATCATCCTGCTCGTAGTTGTAGCCGCGCTGGTGATCATGGCGACGCCCGGCCGTCAGACTTTGTTCGGCGGTAGTCTGATGGTCGACGATTTCGCGCGATTCCTCAAAGTATTGGCTTTAGCCGGCTCGGCCGGCGCAATTTTGCTGTCGCTCGATTATCTGCGTCAGGAGCGGCAGCAGAAATTCGAATATGGCCCGCTCATTCTGCTGTCGACGCTCGGCATGATGCTGCTGATCTCGGCAAACGATCTGATCGCGCTCTATCTGGGCCTCGAGCTAATGAGCCTCGCGCTCTACGTCGTCGCCGCGTCGAACCGCGACAATGTGCGGTCGACCGAAGCCGGCCTGAAATATTTTGTGCTCGGCGCGCTGTCGTCCGGCATGTTGCTCTATGGCGCCTCGCTGATCTACGGCTTCACCGGCACCGTGAGCTTTGCCGGTATCGCGAAGGCGGCGGGGCAGCAAAATCTCGGTCTGATCTTCGGGCTGGTGTTCCTGTTTGTCGGCTTCTGCTTCAAGATTTCCGCGGTGCCATTCCACATGTGGACGCCGGACGTCTACGAGGGCGCGCCAACGCCGGTCACGGCATTCTTCGCCGCAGCGCCGAAAGTGGCCGGCATCGCCATTTTCGTGCGCGCCACGATCGTGGCATTCCCCGGCATCACCCACCAATGGCAGCAGATTGTAGTGTTCGTCGCGATCGCCTCGATGGCGCTCGGCTCATTCGCCGCGATCGGACAGCGCAACATCAAACGCCTGCTGGCCTATTCCTCGATCGGTCACATGGGCTTCGCTTTGGTTGGCCTTGCCGCCGGCACGGCGGAGGGGGTGCAGGGTGTGCTCGTTTACATGGCGATCTACGTCGCGATGACGCTTGGCGCTTTCGCGTTCGTGCTGGCGATGCGGCGCGACGGCAAGCTCGTCGAGAATATTACCGACCTCTCGGGGCTGGCCCGCACGCAGCCGGGCGCCGCCTTTTTCCTCGCCGCGCTGATGTTCTCGCTGGCCGGCATCCCCCCGCTCGCCGGCTTCTTTGCGAAATTCTATGTGTTTCTCGCCGCCATCAAGGCCGGGCTTTATGTGCTCGCCGTGGTCGGTGTGCTGGCCAGCGTGGTCGGCGCCTACTACTACCTTTACATCGTCAAGCTGATCTATTTTGACGAGCCGGTCGCCAAATTCGTCCGGATGCCGGCATCGCTCGTTCTGGTGCTCGGCATCGCCGGCCTGCTCAACATCTTATTCTTTGCCTATCCGGCGCCGCTGCTCGGCGCGGCCAGCGCGGCGGCGAAGTCTTTGTTTTGAAATTTTGAATGAACCGCGAAGCCACGGACCTGGCGGGGGTCCACATAGCCTACGAAACGCTCGGCTCCACCAACGCCGAGGCGCTGTCGCGTGCCCGCGCCGGTGAGCGTGGCCCATTGTGGATTACCGCTCGCGCGCAGAGCGCCGGCCGCGGCCGCCGCGGCGCGCCGTGGATCTCGATGCTGGGTAACTTGTTCGCTACGCTGCTGCTGAGCGATGCGGCGCGCAGGGAATTGGCGCCGCAGCTGTCATTCGTTGCCGCATTAGCCGTACATGATGCCGTCACCGGCTGTGCGCCGCAGATCGGTACCTTGACTAAATTGAAATGGCCGAATGATCTTCTGATCGGCGGACGAAAAGCCGCCGGGCTACTGATCGAGGGCGAAAGCGGCGCGGGGAACTCGATCGCGATTGGCATTGGTGTCAATTGCGCCAGCCATCCTGACGATACAGCGTTCCCCGCCACTGATCTGGCGGCCGAAGGCGCTTTAGTGAGCGCCGAAACGCTGTTTGGCGCGTTGAGGGGGACGATGCAGCGCCGCCTCCAACAATGGAATGCAGGGCAGGGCTTTTCAGCCGTCCGCGCCGACTGGCTCACGCGCGCCGCCGGCGTGGGTGAGCCGATCCGGGTTCGCCTTCCTGAGCGCGAACTTACCGGACGATTTCAAGGTCTCGATGAAACCGGGAGGCTTCAGGTCGCACAAGAAGGCGGCAAGCTCGAAATCGTAACGGCGGGCGAAGTGTTCGCCTTGGGCGCGGGTGTCTCGCCATGAGCGCGCCCGAACTGGTATTCGCGCCGCTCGGCGGTGTCGGCGAGATCGGCATGAATTTGTCGATCTACGGCGTTGGCGACGAGCGTCGACGTAACTGGCTGATCGTCGATGTCGGCGTGTCCTTCGCGGCGGAAGAGCATCTGCCCGGCATCGATCTGATCCTGCCCGACGTCCGATATCTGGCCGAAGAGCGAAAAAATCTGGCCGGCATCGTTCTCACTCACGCGCACGAAGATCATTTCGGCGCGCTGATCGACCTGTGGCCGCAGCTCAAGGTGCCGGTCTATGCGACCCCGTTCACCGCGGCGCTGCTCGAGGCGAAGCGCGCCAGCGAACCCGGCGCGCCGGAAATTCCAGTCAAGATCATTCCGCTCGGCGGCCGTTTCACCGTCGGGTCGTTCGACGTCGAGCTGGTTTCGATGGCGCATTCAATTCCGGAATCGAACGCGCTCATCATTCGCACGCCCGCCGGCGCCGTACTGCATACCGGCGACTGGAAACTTGACGCCACTCCAATTCTGGGCATTCCAACCGACGAAAAAAAGCTGCGCGCGCTTGGCAGCGACGGTTGCCTGGCATTGATCGGGGATTCGACCAATGCCGTGCGGGAAGGCCGCTCGCCGTCGGAAGCCGATGTCGGAAAAACTATCACCGAATTGATCAAGAGCGCACCGCGCCGCGTCGCGGTGACGACTTTCGCCTCGAACGTGGCGCGGCTACGGGTTGTCGCTGAAGCCGCTGCCGCCGCCGGGCGCGAAGTCGTTCTGGTCGGCCGCGCCATGGAACGCATTGCGCAGGTAGCGCGAGAAACCGGCTATTTCGACGGCGTGCAGGATTTTCGCAACGTCGAGGCCTACGGCTATTTGCCACCCGACAAAGTCGTGGCGCTGTGCACCGGCAGCCAAGGCGAGCCGCGCGCCGCGTTGTCGCGCATCGCCGAGGACCAGCATCCGGAAGTGACGTTGTCGCAGGGCGACCGCGTGATCTTTTCCGCGCGCACCATTCCCGGCAATGAGAAAGCGGTCGGCCGCGTCCTTAACGGCTTGATCCAGCAGGGCATCGAGGTGATCACCGACCGCACCCATCTGGTGCACGTCTCCGGCCATCCACGCCGCGACGAACTGAAAGACCTGATCTCCTGGGTGAAGCCGAAGATTCTGATTCCGGTGCATGGCGAGGCCCTTCATTTGTCAGAGCATGCCGCGTTGGCCCGCAAGGCCGGCGTTCCGACCGTGATCGTTTGCCACAATGGCGATCTGGTGCGGCTGGCGCCTGACGCCGGCATCATCGACGAGGTTCCGGCTGGCCGCATTTACAAGGACGGCCGCGTGCTGGTCGATGCGCAAGCCCGCACCGTCGCCGATCGTCGGCGACTCAGCATGGCGGGCGCGGTTTCGGTTGCGCTGGCGGTAACGGAAAAAGGCGAGCTCGCCGCCGATCCAGAGATTGACTTGATCGGAATTCCCGAGCGTGGCCATGACGGCGCGCTGATAGCGGATATTGCTTACGACGCGGCGCTGGATACCTTTGAATCGCTGCCACGGGCGCGGCGACGCGACCCCAATTCGATTGCCGAAGCAGTGCGACGCGGCGTCCGCGGCGCGATTGCCGAGCGCTGGGGCAAGAAGCCAATGTGCCACGTGCACGTCTTAGCAGTGTGAGAATTTGCGGTATAACAAGCCATGATTGGACGGCTTAATCACGTCGCCATCGTGGTGCGCGATATCGCCAAGGCCACCGCGCTTTATCGCGATACGCTTGGCGCGCAGGTGTCGCAGGCGGTGCCACAGCCCGATCACGGCGTCACCACCGTATTTATCACTCTGCCCAATACCAAGATCGAACTGCTGGAACCGCTTGGACCGGATTCGCCGATTGCGAAATTCCTCGACCGCAATCCGGACGGCGGCATCCATCACATCTGCTATGAGGTCGACGATATACGCGCGGCGCGCGATAGGCTGACCGCGCAAGGCGCGCGGGTGCTTGGCACTGGCGAGCCGAAAATCGGCGCGCATGGTAAGCCGGTGCTGTTCCTGCACCCCAAGGATTTCAACGGCACGCTGGTCGAACTCGAGCAGGCCTAAGCGGTGCAGATATCGACCGTCATCGCGATCTATTTCCTGATCTGGTGGGTAACGCTGTTTGCGGTACTGCCGTTCGGCGTAAAAAGTCAGAATGAAAGCGACGGATTTGTCGAAGGGACAGATCCCGGCGCGCCGGTGATGGCGCGGGTTTGGTCGAAGCTGATATGGACGACGATCGTCGCCAGCGCCATTTTTGGCGTGGTGTTTTTGATTTACCGGTACCGGCTGATCGATTTTGACGCGGTACTGGGGCTTGTGCGCCTGCCGCGCTGAATCGGCGCAAAAAAAGAGCAGGGCACGTGGCCCTGCTCGGTAAATCTCTTGTTGTCCCTTGAATTCCGGCGGTTGGCGTTTGCTGTAACCGGAGCGGCAGCGTGGAGCGCGCCGAGGACTTCCTCCCTAGACTTGGACGCTTAGAGATATCACCCTATCCGACCGGTCCCAGGCTGTCACCCGTCTTATCGGTTCTATTGTCTGCTGGAGGTTCCGATCACGATCGGGGCGTCCAGCATGATCTTGTCGAAATCTCCGACCAAAACCTCGACCTGAACGGTCCAAATGCCGGCAAGTGGTAGCGTCAGGCCCTCGATCCGCCAGGTTCCGTCACCCGCCGCCGAGGCGGTTCGGCCCAACGGCTCGATGCCGGCGGCGGCGTTTGAAAAGAGCACCGTGACTTCTTTCGCGGCGAGTGGGGCAAAATCTTCTCGAAGCAGCCGAAGCTGGACGTCAACCGGGCCGGGACGACCAGGCGATACCGTGACGTCCGCCATTGCCTGCTCGGTGTGAATGTGAACGAAAGCCGGCTCGCCTAACGCCAAAGTGCGCGGCGGCGGAGTGAAGCGCCACAGCGCGACCAGGGCGAAGATCGCCAGCACCAGCGCGATTTCGCCGCCGATCGATACCGCCATGCGGTTGCGGGCGGGCTGCTCGCGGCGCAGCAAAGCGGGCGTCAGAACATAGCGGTTGACTGTCGCGAGGACCGCCAGAGCAGTGAGCGCCGCTGACTTACACAGAAAAATAATTCCATAGCTTGTCGTCCAGAGTGCGTCGATGTGGTCGAGTTGGACAATGGCGAGAATAACTCCGGATACGAGGAGTGGAACGAGCACGAACGGAATGGTACGCGAGAATTTCATCAGCGCAGGCAGGCGCTCGCCAGAAGATTGGACCAGCACCAGCAAAGGAAAAAGTGAACCGGCCCATAGCGCGATGGCGCTGACGTGCACGAAAACCGACGGCCGCATCAGGACTTGCGGATCAGCGGCACTGGCGTGGCCGCTGCTCGCGAGCGCCAGCGCGGCGCCGATCACCGCCGCGAGCGACAGCGCTTGGCTCGCAAACAATGGCCGCCACCGCAGCGCCGGCAAGCCGAGGCCGAGCGCGATGGCTGCAATAATAGTGGTGGTGCCATAACTGGTGCGGAATCCGGCGAGCCAAACCGCAGGCTGCGACAGGTTCGACAGCGGGGCGGCCAGCGCGTCGAGGCCCTGGAAACCAACCGATAGCGGCAGCGCGACCAATGCCGCAACTATCGATGCAGCGATGACGGCAGTCGCAGCGCGTGGCAACGACGTATCGATCCACGCTGCGAAAAACGCGCCGCCCAGTCCGATGAATAGACCGAGATAAATACCGACCCGCGCCAGCCAGATCGCCGCACGCACCGAGTTATCCGTTTCAGCGCTCACCGTGGTGGCGGCGTTTTCGGTCTTGTGCCCGATTGAAAAAATCAGCGAACCGCCGACCGGATGGCCGTCGGCCGACACCACCCGCCAGCTCAGCACATGCGTTCCGGCCGCGAGCGGCGCGGGTGCGCTCAGCGTAACGGTGTTGTTGGTTGCATCGGCCTTGAGCGGGATTGTCTCGCCATTGGGCGTAACCACCCGGAACACCAGTGGCGCGACCGGCTCGTTGAAGGTCAGCGTCAGGGCGGCCGGCGCCTCGGCCAGCATCGCGCCGTCGCGCGGCTGCGCCGAAAGGAGCGACGCGTGCGCCTGTGCCGGCGTGACACAGCCGGCACAGGCGATGAGCAGCAGCAGAAGCAGCAGCAGGGCGGGGAGGCGCGCCACGATCATTTTTTCGGGACGAGCGTTATCGCCGGCGCCGGTTCCTGAAGCTCACCCGCTTGTCCTGATGTCGGGATTTCGATCCAGCGGTGCACGCCTTGTTCGCACTGCTGCACGACCGGAAAGTAAAGCTTCGTGCCCGGCGCGAGGTCGTTCGCGATAAATCCCGACACGACGAATTCGTCGTAGAACGCGTCAGGCAGCTTGCCGCTCCATGACACTTCCTTGACGCCTTCCGACAATTTGGCGCCGTGGAAATAGTCATAGGTCTTGGCGTAGGCGCCTTTGACGACGCCGGTCTGCCAGCCCGGTTTCGGCATCGGCTTGACGGCGATGACGCCGTCGGGGATGCGCACCCGGATCGAAACGGTCGGAGAGTCGCCGCAACCGTGCGGCACGCGGAACGTCAGCTTGAGCGGGCCGCCGACCGCAGCCTCGCGTTGTTCGAGGGTAATGTGGGCGAAAGTGGTGCTGGCGGACAAGAGAAAAGCAGATGCAGCCAGAATGCTGATGCGAAAACGTGACATCGGAGGTCCTTTGAATCATGTGAATCGATTTGTGGAATCTCGATTACACGATGCGCGGCGGACCTCGCGGCCATTGCTGACGCATAGCGCGAGCAAGTTGCGGCGCCGTCAAAGCCGGATAGGGCAGGCGTTCGCCGCGTGAGCCCGGCCGCGCAACCTGCGATATCTGCCCCGGCAGGTCGGCCGCGGGCGCGGCGTTGCATAACACGCAGTGATCACAGTTTTGCAGCGGGGTGCCGGGCTGTGGCGTTGTGGTCCCGCTACCGGCGTCCTGCGGGCTGCTGTGGCAAATGACGGCAGCGGGATCGAACGATGCCGCCGATCCCGCGAGTGGAAACGCCAAACCGCCGACAACAGCCTGCAGCGCGATGAGATAGACCGCGGCCCAGGCCGAAAGCTGTTTTAATGCCGCGCGCATAAATCGAAAAATACCTTTGCCTGTCCAACCTAACACGGTTGATCGGCCGATTATTCCCTTTTGCCGCGCGGCCCTTGTGTTTTGGCCGCCGATCCGGTTTCACTCGGCCTCATTTTTCACCCGATTCCGCGGCCGAGCAAATGCATCTGTCCCGCTATTTCCTGCCGATCTTGCGCGAGACGCCAAAAGAGGCGGAGATCGTCTCACACCGGCTGATGCTGCGCGCCGGCATGATGCGCCAGGAAGCGGCCGGCATTTATGCGTTCCTGCCACTTGGTTTGCGGGTGCTGAAGAAAATCGAGCAAATCGTACGCGAGGAGCAGAACCGCTCTGGCGCGATCGAAATGCTGATGCCGACCATTCAGTCGGCCGATCTCTGGCGCGAGAGCGGCCGCTACGACGCCTATGGCAAGGAGATGCTGCGCATCCAGGACCGTCACGAGCGCGACATGCTGTACGGGCCGACCAACGAGGAGATGATTACCGAAATCTTCCGTGCCTATGTGCGCTCGTATAAGGACGTTCCGCTCAATCTCTATCACATTCAGTGGAAATTCCGCGACGAGGTGCGTCCGCGTTTCGGGCTGATGCGCGGCCGCGAATTCCTGATGAAGGATGCGTATTCGTTCGACCTCGACCAGGCCGCCGCGCGGCATTCCTACAATAAGATGTTCGTCGCGTATCTCCGCACGTTTGCGCGGCTTGGCCTCAAATCAATTCCGATGCAGGCCGACACAGGTCCAATCGGCGGCGATCTCAGTCACGAGTTCATCATTCTGGCCGAAACCGGCGAGTCTGAAGTTTTCTGCCACAAGGACTACCTCGATTTTAAAGTGCCGGAGGCCAACGTCGATTTTGACAATATCGCCGGCTTGCAATCGATCGTCGATAATTGGACCTCGCTGTATGCGGCCACCTCGGAAAAGCATGACGCTTCGTCGTTCGGCAAATTGCCGGCCGACAAACAAGTATCGGCGCGCGGCATCGAAGTAGGGCACATTTTCTATTTTGGCACTAAATATTCCGAGCCGATGAAGGCGGTGGTGCAGGGGGCGGACGGCAAAGAAGTTCCGGTGCATATGGGCTCGTATGGCATCGGGCCATCGCGGCTGGTCGCGGCGATCATCGAAGCCTCGCATGACGATGCCGGCATCATCTGGCCGGAGCCGGTCGCGCCGTTCAAGGTCGCCATCCTCAATCTCAAGCAGGGCGACGCCGCCACAGACGGCGCATGCGCGCAGATATACGGCGAGCTCGCCGCCAAGGGTATTGAGGCGCTCTACGACGACCGCGACGATCGTGCCGGCGCCAAGTTTGCGACTGCCGACCTGATTGGAGTGCCATGGCAGGTTGCGGTCGGGCCGCGAAGTCTCGCCGAAGGCAAAGTCGAGGTCAAAAGGCGCGCTGGCAACGAGAAAGAACTGATGAGCGTCGCCGCCGCGATCGACCGGCTATCGCGGTGAGGCGGCTTAGAAGCGGCTAAAAATCGAAAAATCCTGTGCGCGACCAAGCGCTTTAAGCCCTGCGGAAGGCTTGAATCCGCCAGAATCGTGTGAAAATCCGGATTCCGGGAGACCTCATGAGCCAGCCGAGCGGCACGCGGCCCTTTTCTCCATTCGAATGGATGCTGTCGCTGCGCTATCTGCGGGCGCGGCGCAAAGAGGGATTCATTTCGGTTATCGCCGGATTTTCTTTCCTCGGCATTATGCTCGGCGTCGCAACGCTCATCATCGTGATGGCCGTGATGAACGGTTTCCGCACGGAATTGCTGCAGAAAATTCTCGGTCTCAACGGCCACTTGCTGATTCAGCCGCTGGAAAAGCCGCTATCCGACTGGGAAGAAGTGGCCGCACGCGTTGCGCAGGTGCGCGGCATTCGACTTGCGGCGCCGATTGTCGAGGGGCAGGCGCTGGCATCCTCGCCGTTTAATTCTGGCGGCGTGCTGGTGCGCGGCATCCGCCTGATGGATCTCGAAAAACTTCCTTCGGTGGCGAAGAACATCAAGCAGGGTTCGCTCGAGGGCTTCGACGATGCGCAGGGTGTCGCGATCGGACGGCGGCTCGCTGATCAGCTCTCGTTGCGGTCGGGCGACAATATAACCCTGGTGGCGCCGCGCGGCGCGGTGACGCCGATGGGCACCACACCGCGCATCAAGGTCTATAAAGTCGCGGCGGTGTTTGAGATCGGTATGTCGGAATACGATTCAGCGGTCGTTTTCATGCCGCTGAAAGAGGCGCAGGCCTATTTCAATCGCGCGGGCGACGTCACCGCCATTGAAGTTTACACCAACAATCCGGACCGGGTGGACAGCTACCGCAAGCTGGTAACTGACGCGGCGCAACGGCCGATCTTCATGATCGACTGGCGCCAGCGCAACGCCACGTTCTTCAACGCGCTTCAGGTCGAGCGCAACGTGATGTTTTTGATTTTGACGCTAATCGTGCTGGTAGCAGCGCTCAATATCGTGTCCGGCCTCATCATGCTGGTGAAAGACAAGGGCTCGGACATCGCCATCTTGCGCACCATGGGGGCGACGCAAGGCTCGATCATGCGCGTGTTTCTTATCACCGGCGCCTCGATCGGCGTGGTGGGGACGCTGGTCGGGTTTTTGTTCGGTGTCGTGGTCTGCCTTAATGTCGAATCGATCCGGCAATTTCTATCGTGGCTCACCAACACCGAACTGTTCTCGCCCGAACTCTATTTCTTGTCCAAGTTGCCGGCCGACATGGATCCCGGCGAGACCGCCGCGGTGGTGGTGATGGCATTGGCGCTTTCGCTGTTGGCGACTCTCTATCCGTCATGGCGCGCTGCCCGGTTAGATCCCGTGGAGGCGTTGCGCTATGAGTGACGTGCATACAGCACGAGCGCCTGATATCGCGCAGCAGGACGAGGAAATTCCCGTCCTGTTCCTGCACCAGGTCGAGCGGCATTACCGGCAGGGTGACGAGACGCTCGATATTCTAAAAGGCGCCGAGCTTGCGATCTGGGCCGGGCAATCGGTCGCGCTGGTCGCGCCTTCGGGCGCCGGGAAATCCACGCTGCTCCATATCGCTGGCATGCTCGAGCATCCCGATAGCGGCGAGGTCTATATCGGCGGCCAACCCACCGCGGGCTTGCCGGACTTGGAACGCACCCGTATCCGCCGCGACGAGATCGGGTTTGTCTACCAATCGCATCATCTGCTGTCGGAATTCACCGCGCTGGAGAACGTGCTGCTGCCGCAGATGATCCGCGGCCTCTCGCGCGGCGAGGCGACGGTGCGGGCGGTCGAACTGCTTGGCTATCTCGGCCTTGGCGCCCGGCTTACCCATCGCCCGGCGGAATTGTCGGGAGGCGAACAACAGCGGGTGGCGATGGCGCGCGCGGTCGCCAACACGCCGCGCATCCTGTTGGCCGACGAGCCGACCGGCAACCTCGACCCGCATACGGCCGACCATGTGTTTGGGGCGCTGACCCAACTGGTGCGGGCGTCCGGGCTCGCCACCATCGTCGCCACCCACAATATGGAGCTCGCGGGCCGCATGGATCGACGCGTTACGATCCGAGAAGGCGTAGTCGAAGAATTGGACTAAGTTACTGATTTTAATACAAAATATCACTCCATTTCCCGGAGTTGACTCTAGAACATAACATGAACTATGTTCCTTGTTCGTTCTAGGAGATTTCCATGTTCCGCGCAGTGATCCAGGAAGCCGCCGCTCTGACTTCGCTCGCCTTGTTCTTCGGCATGATCGTGATCTGGTCGCAGGTGCTGACCAACATCTAGCCGTTCGGCGAAGCGCCTGAGGACAACGGGCCAAAGCCTGCCTTCGATATTGAGAGACTCAAGGTCCTGTGTTTCCTCAGTGCCGGTGAGGAATTGATGGCCGCTCTCGATTTCGTGCATTTGCACGTCCACTCGTCTTATTCGCTGCTGGAAGGCGCGCTGCCGATCGCGCGCCTCGCCGAACTCGCCAAAGCCGACAAACAGCCCGCGCTGGCGTTGACCGACACCGACAACATGTTCGGCGCGTTGGAATTTTCCGAGAAACTCGCCGACAGCGGTATCCAGCCGATCATCGGCTGCGCCCTCGCGGTTGATTTCGCCGATCAGGAGCAACGCAACGGCGGACCGGCGCCGGAGCGCGGCCGCATCGTTCTGCTCGCCGCCAGCGAGGCGGGCTACCGCAGCCTCATCAAGCTCAATTCGCGCGCTTTCCTCGAAACGCCGTCGAACGAGACGCCGCACCTCAAGCTCGATTGGCTCGAAGGCGAGACGGGCGGCATTCTGGCGCTCACGGGCGGGCCGGGCGGTCCGCTCGATCAGGTGATCGCCGCAGGCCAAAGTCATCTTGCGGCATCGCGGCTCGAGGTTTTGCTGCGGCTGTTCAGCGACCGGCTCTACGTCGAGCTGCAGCGCCACGGCACCGCGGCCGAACGCGCCGCCGCGCCCACGCTGCTTGACCTCGCTTATGCCAAAAAATTTCCGCTGGTCGCCACCAACGAGCCGTTCTTCGCCAAGCGCGAGGATTACGAAGCGCATGACGCCCTGATCTGCATCGCCGAGGGAAAACTGGTCGCGGAAGGCGACCGCCGCCAGCTCACGCCGGAACATCGTTTCAAGACCCGCGCGGAAATGGCGGCGCTGTTTGCCGATCTGCCGGAGGCGCTGGCCTCGACCGTCGAGATCGCGCAACGCTGCGCGTTTCGCCCACACACCCATCAGCCGATTTTGCCACGGTTTTCGGTTGGCGATAAAACCGTCGATGAAGCGTCGGAATTGCGCGCGCGCGCCGAGAAGGGCCTGACGCTGCGGATCAAGAACCACGGTCTGGCGCCGGGCCAGACCGAACAGGACTATCGCGAGCGGCTCGACTTTGAATTGAAAGTCATCGCTGGCATGAAATATCCCGGCTATTTCCTGATCGTCGCCGATTTCATTCAATGGGCGAAAGCGAAAGGGATTCCAGTTGGTCCCGGTCGCGGTTCTGGCGCCGGCTCGCTAGTCTCGTACGCACTCACCATTACCGATCTCGATCCGATGAGGTTCGGGTTGTTGTTCGAGCGCTTCCTCAATCCCGAGCGCGTGTCGATGCCGGACTTCGACATCGATTTCTGCCAGGACCGCCGCGACGAGGTGATCCGCTACGTGCAGGAGCGTTACGGCCGCGATCAGGTGGCGCAGATCATCACGTTCGGCACCTTGCAGGCGCGCGGCGTGCTGCGTGACGTTGGCCGAGTGCTACAAATGCCGTACGGGCAGGTCGACAAGCTGTGCAAGCTGGTGCCGCAAAATCCGGCCAATCCGGTGACCCTGACGCGCGCGATCGACGACGAGCCCCGCTTACAGGCGGAAGCCGCCCGCGATCCGGTGGTCAAACGCGCCTTCGACATCGCCAAGAAGCTCGAAGGCCTCAATCGCCACGCCTCGACGCATGCTGCCGGTATCGTGATCGGCGATAGGCCGTTGTCCGAATTGGTGCCGCTTTATCGCGATCCGAAATCCGATACGCCGGTCACCCAGTTCAACATGAAGTGGGTGGAGCAGGCGGGGCTGGTGAAATTCGACTTTCTCGGCCTGAAAACGCTGACCGTGTTGGAAACCGCGGTACGGCTGGTGAAACGCCGCGACATCGAGATTGATCTCACCTCGATCCCGCTAGACGACACGAAAACCTACGAGCTGCTGTCGCGCGCCGAAGCGGTGGGGATATTCCAACTGGAAAGCCAGGGCATGCGCCGCGCGCTGCTCGACATGCGTCCGGACCGGTTTGAGGACATCATCGCGCTGGTTGCGCTTTATCGGCCGGGTCCGATGGCGAACATTCCGACTTATTGCGCGCGCAAGCATGAGATGGAGAAGCCGGATTATATCCATCCCAAACTCGAGCCGATCTTGCGCGAGACCTTCGGCGTTATCGTCTATCAAGAGCAGGTGATGCAGGCGGCGCAGATTCTGGCCGGATTCACGCTGGGCCAAGCGGATCTGTTGCGCCGCGCGATGGGCAAGAAAATCCGCAGCGAGATGCGCGCCCAGCGCAACGATTTCGTCGAGGGCGCGGCCAAGAACAAGATCGAGCGCAATCAGGCAGACGCGATCTTCGATCTGCTCGAGCGTTTCGCCGAATACGGCTTCAACAAAAGCCACGCGGCGGCTTACGCGCTGGTCGCCTACCAGACCGCCTACATGAAAGCGAATTATCCGGTCGAGTTTCTTGCCGCCACCATGACGCTGGATCGTGGCAATACCGACAAGCTAGCGGAATTCCGCGCCGAGGCGGAACGGCTCGGTATTCGCGTCAATCCGCCCTCGATCAACCGCTCTGGCGTCGAATTCGAAGTGGACGGCAACACCATTATCTACGCGCTGGCGGCGCTTAAGGGCGTCGGCTCGCAAGCGGTCGAGATGATCGTCGGTGCACGTGAACGCGGTAACTTCGTCGACCTCGCCGATTTCGCCGGGCGCGTAAATCCACGCGCGGTCAACAAGCGCGTGCTGGAAAGCCTGGCGGCGGCCGGCGCCTTCGACGAGTTCGAAAAAAACCGCGCGCGGGTATTCGCGGCCGTCGACGCGATATTGGGCCGCGCGCAACGCAATCACGAGACGCAGGCGGTGGGGCAGAGCGAATTGTTCGGCGGCGGTGCGGTGCGGGAACAGGTGCCGTTGCCGACGGTCGAGGCCTGGCTACCGGCGGAGCGGTTGCGCCATGAATATGAGGCGGTCGGGTTTTTCCTCACCGGCCATCCGCTCGACGATTACGCCGCCACGCTCAAGAAGATGAAGGTGCTGAGCTGGCTGGAATTCTGCAATTCGGTGAAAGAAGGCGCGACCGCGGGTCGCGTCGCCGCGACCGTGGTGTCCCGCGCCGAGCGGCGCACCAAGACCGGCAACAAGATGGGCATTATCGGGCTGTCGGATCCGACCGGGCACTATGAGGCCGTGATCTTCTCGGAGGGTCTCGCCGAATATCGCGACACCCTGGAGCCCGGCGCCAATTTGCTGCTGTTTCTCAGCGGCGAGTTTCAAGGCGACGAGGTGCGCGCCCGTATCCAGTCCGCGCAGCCGCTCGACGACGCCTCGTCCAAACTGCCGACCAATCTGCGCATCCATCTCAAGGACATCGCGCCGCTCGAAAGCCTGCAGAAGCGCCTCGAGCCGCGCGGCGAAGGCGAGGTGACGCTGGTGCTCCAGATGCCGGATGGCGGCGAGGTTGAAATCAGGCTGCCGGGCCGTTTTAAGGTGTCGCCGCAGGTGGCGGGCGCCATCAAGGCGGTGCCGGGCGTGGTGCACGTCGAAGCGGCCTGATTTCAGCGGAAACCCTGCTCACAGAGCCATGCGGCTGCCTTGCTTCCGCGGAATCGCCCCTATATAAGCCCGGCATCACTCACGCGGACCCTAGGTTTTCGACCCCAACAACGGGCCGAAAACCGTCCGGTGGCCTGACATCAGGCCTCTCACGTCCGCGGCGGATCAACCGGAGAATTGTAATGGCTGTTCCTGACTTCAGCATGCGTCAGCTTTTGGAAGCTGGCGTGCATTTTGGCCACCAGGCCCACCGCTGGAACCCGAAGATGGGTTCCTACATTTTCGGCACCCGCAACAACATTCACATCGTCGATCTCGCGCAGACCGTGCCGATGCTGCATCGCGCGCTGCAGGCGGTGAGCGACACCGTCGCCAAGGGCGGCCGCATTTTGTTCGTCGGCACCAAGCGGCAGGCGCAGGACGCCATCGCCGACGCGGCCAAGCGCTCCGCGCAATATTACGTCAATTCGCGCTGGCTGGGCGGCACCCTGACGAACTGGAAAACCATCTCCGGCTCGATTTCGCGGCTGCGCAAGCTCGACGAGATGCTCTCCTCCGGCGACTCCGGCGGCTACACCAAGAAAGAGCGCCTCACCATGCAGCGCGAGCGCGACAAGCTCGACCGCGCGCTCGGCGGCATCAAGGACATGGGTGGCGTGCCAGACCTGCTGTTCGTAATCGACACCAACAAGGAAGATATCGCGATCAAGGAAGCGCGCCGGCTCAACATTCCAGTCGCCGCCGTGGTCGATACTAATTCCGATCCGGCTGGCATTACTTACATCGTGCCGGGTAACGACGACGCAAGTCGTGCCGTTTCGCTCTATTGCGACCTGATCGCAAAGGCGGCGATCGACGGCATTTCGCGCGCGCAAGGCGAAGCAGGCGTCGATCTTGGCGCCGCCGAAAAGCCGGTGGTCGAGAGCGTGCCGACGGCGCCTGCGGTTGCCGATCTGGGCTTCGAGCAGTTACCCGGTCCGCGCGGCGTCGCCGACGATCTCAAGAAGTTGCCCGGCGTATCGCCGGCGATCGAGAAGCAACTCAACGATCTCGGCCTCTTCCACTTTTCTCAAGTCGCCGAACTCAATGAGAAGGCCGCCCACAATGTCGGCGAAGAGGTCGGTCTGCCCGGCCGCGTAGGCGGGTGGGTCGCCAAGGCCAAGGAATTGACGGCGGAATAGTCGTCCGCCGTGGTCCGAATTTTTGCGTTCCAAGGAAAGCAGTATGGCTGAAATTACCGCCCAGATGGTCAAGGAGCTGCGCGAAACCAGCGGCGCCGGCATGATGGATTGCAAGGCGGCGCTGGTCGAGACCAAGGGTGACCTCACGGCGGCGCAGGATTGGCTACGCAAGAAGGGTCTGTCGAAAGCCGCCAAGAAAGCGGGCCGCGTCGCTGCCGAGGGATTGATCGGCGTCAGCGTCAAGGGCACCAAGGGCATTGTGGTCGAAGTCAATTCGGAAACCGACTTCGTCGCGCGCAACGACTTGTTCCAGGGTCTGGTCAAGATGATCGCCGATGTCGCGCAATCGGCGGGCACCGATGTCGAGAAGATCAAGGCTGCGAAAGCCGGTTCGATCACAGTCACGGAAGCGATCAACGACACGATCGCCAAGGTCGGCGAAAACATGACACTGCGCCGTGTCCACGCGCTGTCGGTGAGCAAGGGCGTGATCGGCAGTTACGTGCATTCTTCGGTCAGCGACGGGCTCGGCCGCATCGGGGTGCTGGTTGGACTGGAATCCAATGGCAAAGTCGACGAGCTCACGCCGCTCGGCCGCTTAATCGCGATGCATATTGCCGCGTCGAACCCGCAGGCGCTCGATGCCGCAAGTCTGGACCCTTCAATCGTGGCACGCGAGAAAGATGTGCTGGCCGACAAGTTCAGGCAGCAAGGCAAACCGGCCAATGTGATCGACAAAATCGTCGAGTTGGGGCTCAAGACTTTCTACAAAGAAGCCACGCTGCTCGAGCAGGTTTATGTTCATGACGACAAGAAAAACGTCGCCCAGGCGTTGAAAGAAGCGGAAGCCAAAGTCGGGGCGCCGGTGAAGATCACCGGGTTTGTGCGCTACGGTCTGGGCGAGGGCATCGAGAAGCAGGAAACTGATTTCGCCGCTGAAGTGGCGGCCGCCGTGAAGGGCTGAAACCTGCGCGACCTCTCGGTCGCGTCGGTATGTTCGTGCGTCGAATGATCTGCACAGGGGATCTTGGACCATGACTGAACCGGCCTATCGGCGCGTGATCGTCAAGATTTCCGGCGAGGCATTGAGCGCCAATGGCGTCGCCATTGACCAGAAAACCGTCGAACGGATTGCCGACGATTTGGTCGGGGCCGCCAAAGTTGGCGTCGAACTCGGCGTCGTGGTCGGCGGTGGCAATATCTTTCGCGGCGTCGAAGTTTCGGAACGCGGCGTGCCGCGGCCGGTCGGCGACACCATGGGGATGCTGGCGACTGTGATGAACTGCCTGGTCCTCGAAGCGGCGATCGAGCGCAAGGGCAAGGAAGCCCGCACGCTATCCGCCATCGCGATGCCGACGGTATGCGAGAACTACAATCGCAATCGAGCTTTGAAGAACCTGGCGAAGGGCCGGATCGTGTTGTTGGCTGCGGGCACCGGCAATCCGTATTTCACGACCGACACCACCGCGGTGCTGCGCGCCGCCGAACTCGGTGCGCAGGCGGTGCTCAAGGCCACCAATGTGGACGGCGTCTACAGCGCCGATCCGAAAAAAGACCCCAAGGCGACGCGGTTCGATCGGCTGAGCCACCAGGAAGCGCTGGAAAAGAACCTCAAGGTCATGGACGCCGCCGCCTTCGCGCTTGCCCGCGAGAACGGCACGCCTATCATTGTGTTTTCGATCCACGAAAAAGGTGCGATCGAGGCGGTTTTACGCGGCAAGGGGCACGCGACGATCGTCGGCTGAGCACGAGCAACGCCGCCAATAGTCGGGGAATGGCCATGGCTAATGCAACGCATGACATCAACGACATCAAACGCCGCATGGCGGCGTCGCTGGCGGCGCTCAAGACTGAACTCTCGGGTCTGCGAACCGGCCGCGCGTCGCCGCATTTGCTCGACCCGATTATGGTTGACGCCTATGGCGCGATGATGCCGCTCAATCAGGTGGCCTCGGTGACCATTCCTGAGCCGCGCTTGATCGCCGTCAATGTGTGGGACAAGTCGCTGGTGCACGCGGTCGAGAAAGCGATCGTCAATGCCAATCTCGGTCTGTCGCCGGCAACCGAAGGACAGGTGCTTCGACTGCGGATTCCGGAGCTCAATGAGGACCGCCGCCGCGAACTAGTCAAGGTCGGTCACAAATACGCCGAGACCGCGAAGGTGGCCGTACGCCACGTGCGCCGCGACGGCCTCGATGTGGTGAAGAAGCTCGAAAAGGATCACAATATCAGCAAGGACGATCACGATCGGTTCTCCAACGACATTCAAAAAGCCACCGATCAGTCCATCGCGGATATCGATCACATGCTCGCCGCCAAGGAAAAGGAGATCCTCACCGTCTGAGGATCGGACCGTATGCCGGAGGCCGACACCCCGCTCGCCGCGCAGCCGATATTCGGCGCGCCGCGTCACGTCGCCGTCATCATGGATGGCAACGGACGCTGGGCGGCGGCGCGCGGACTTCCTCGAGTGGAAGGCCACCGCCGCGGGGTCGAAGCGTTGCGACGCACGGTGCGCGCCGCCGGTGAACTAGGCATCCAATATCTCACGGTGTTCTCCTTCAGCACCGAAAATTGGTCGCGACCTGCTGCAGAGGTCAGCGAGTTGATGGGGCTGCTGCGCCGTTTCGTGCGCAACGACCTTGCCGATCTTCATCGCAATAATGTTCGGGTGCGCATCCAGGGCGAGCGTGAGGGGCTGAGTACGGAAATCGGCCGCTTATTGGCGGAGGCTGAGGATCTGACGCACGACAACAAAGGTCTCACTCTGATCGTCGCCTTCAATTACGGCGCGCGGCAGGAAATAGCGCGCGCTGTCAAACGTATGAATGAGGCGGTCGCGCGGGGCGAACTCGCGCAGGACAAGATCGACGCTGACAGCATCGGCCGTTTTCTCGACGTGCCGGATGTGCCGGACCCCGACCTGATCATCCGTACCAGCGGCGAACAACGGCTTTCAAACTTCTTGCTATGGCAGTCGGCGTATAGCGAACTGGTTTTTTTGCCGCTCAACTGGCCGGACTTCGACCGAGCCGCGCTCGAAGCTGCCATTCTCGAATATCGCCGCCGCGAGCGCCGCTTTGGCGGGCTGGTCGCCCAGACCGGATCGTGACCCGGTGAGCAGCGATACGGCCGCGCCCCGCATCTCAAACCTTGTCACCCGGATCATTTCGGCGCTTGTTTTGGCGCCGGTTGCCATCGCCGCCGCTTACTGGGGCGGCGTTTATTTCACGGCTTTTTTCGCGCTAGCCGGTGCGGCGGTGTTGTGGGAATGGGCGACCTTGGTCGCTGCTGCACGCAACCGTTGGATCTGGACCTTGGCAGGCGTTGCCTATGCCGGGGTGTTGGTGCTGGCGCCGATATCTCTGCGCGCAGATCCGCAGTTTGGATTGTCGGCGACCCTTTTTATCTTCGCGGTGGTGTGGGCGACCGATATCGTCGCTTACTTTATCGGACGCGCCATTGGCGGTCCCAAGCTCGCGCCCTCGATCAGTCCAAAAAAAACCTGGAGCGGGGCGCTGGGTGGGACCGCAAGCGCGATGATCGTCGCGCTGATTGCAGCTCGTTATTTGCCGGAAGGCAATACATTGGCACTCGTCGTCGTTGCTCTTGCGTTGTCGGTTGCATCGCAGCTCGGTGATCTGTTCGAATCCGGGCTTAAGCGGCGTTTCGGAGCGAAGGACTCTAGTCGTCTGATACCCGGCCACGGCGGTGTAATGGACCGTCTCGACGGATTTTGGGCTGCAGTTTTGATAGCGATCTTGATCGGAATCACCCGTGGTGGTTTCGAGGGGACGGCGCGGGGATTGCTGCTATGGTGACGCCATGACACCAACGCGCGCTTCTGGCCTTGCACGATCGCAACCGATTCCAGCCGCATCGATACGCAGCGTGAGCATTCTTGGTGCGACCGGGTCGATAGGCGCCAGCACCATCGATCTGCTGCGGCATCACCGCGAGAATTATCGTGTCGAGGCATTGAGCGCAGGCCGCAATGTCGTGGCGCTGGCCAAGTTGGCGCGGGAGCTTGACGCAAAATTCGCCGTGGTGGCGGAAGCCTCGGCCTATCGCGATCTTAAAGATGCGTTGTCGGGTACCGGCATCGAGGTCGGCGCGGGTGCTGAGGCGCTGACCGAGGCCGCGCAGCGCCCGGCCGAATGGGTCATGGCGGCAATCAGCGGCGCCGGCGGGCTAAAACCCACGCTGGCTGCGATTGAGCGGGGAGCGACCGTCGCGCTCGCCAACAAAGAATGTCTGGTCTGCGCGGGCGCGCTATTCATGCGGCGCGCCGCGGCGGCCGGCGCCACGGTGCTGCCTGTCAATTCCGAACACAACGCGGTGTTCCAGGCGCTGGCGGCCGGTGAGCGCGCCGACGTCAAGCGCGTCATCCTTACGGCATCCGGCGGCCCATTCCGCACCTGGAGCCGCGAGGCGATCGAAGCTGCGACCCCCGAACAGGCGCTGCGTCATCCGAATTGGTCAATGGGTCCCAAAGTGACCATCAATTCCGCGACGCTCATGAACAAAGGACTTGAGTTGATCGAGGCGCACCATCTGTTCGCGCTGCGCTCCGATGAGATCGACGTCCTGGTGCACCCACAATCGGTGGTTCACGGCCTGGTCGAATTCCGCGACGGTTCGATGGTCGCGCAGCTCGGCGCCCCCGATATGCGCATTCCGATCGCGCACTGCCTGGCATGGCCCTCGCGGATGAGCGCGCCGGCCCCCCGTCTCGATTTGGCACGGGTGGCCAATTTGAGCTTCGAATTGCCGGATTTGGCCCGGTTTCCCGCCCTGGCACTGGCGCGAAAGGCGCTGGAAATGGGCGGGGCGGCGCCGACGGTGCTCAATGCTGCCGATGAGGTTGCCGTCGGCGAATTTATCGCCGGACGGCTCAAATTCGGCGCTATTTCGGCTCTTGTTGCCGCAACTTTAGAGGCGGCGGACCGGCGCGGGCTATTGGGCGAGCCGGCCGGCCTCGATGCGGCCTTGGCCGTTGACCATGTTTCAAGATCGTTAGCCTCGGACCTCTTGCCCGAAATTGCCGTAAAGGCATCTTAGGAGGTTCTGACCGGGGACAAGACGCCAAAGCGGCGGCATCGGGGTGTGGTGATGGGGTTTGATTTTATGGGCGCGCTTAGCGCGCTCGGGGGTGGTGTCGTTGGCTACATCGTCCCATTCCTTTTCGTTCTGACCATTGTCGTGTTCTTCCATGAACTCGGACACTTTCTCGTGGCACGCTGGTGCGGCATTCGCGTCCTGGTGTTTTCCATTGGCTTTGGACCAGAGCTTATTGGTTTTAACGACAGACATGGCACGCGCTGGAAAATAGCCGCGGTGCCGCTTGGCGGCTTCGTGAAATTTCTTGGCGACGAAAATGCCGCCAGCGTCGCCAATCAGAGTTCGCTCGCGGGCGTCAGCGAGACGGAAAAGAAGTTCGCCTTTGCCCATCAAAAAGTGGCGTCGCGTGCTGCCGTTGTTGCGGCCGGCCCGATTGCGAATTTTATCCTCGCGGTCGCGATATTTGCCGGCATTTTCATGCTGTTCGGCAAGCAGACCACCAGCGCGCGCGTCGATACGGTACAGTCGGAAAGCGCAGCATCTGCCGCCGGATTCAAGCCAGGCGATCTTGTCACCGCGATCAACGGCCGCAAGATCGACAGCTTTGCCGACATGCAACGCGTCGTCAGCACCAGCGCCGGAGAAACGCTTTCAATCGATGTCGAGCGCGGTGGCGTTCGTTTGAATTTCAAGGCAATCCCGGCGCTGAAAGAGCTTAAGGACGGCTTCGGCAACGTGCACCGTGTCGGCGTGCTCGGCATCAGCCGCTCAATGGCGCCAGATGACATCAAGACCGAACGCGTAGGCCCCCTCGCGGCAATTGCCATGGGTGCGGAGGAAACCTGGTTCGTGGTTGATCGCACGATGTCCTACATCGCTGGAATCTTTGCTGGACGAGAGGCGGCCGATCAACTCGGTGGGCCGATCCGCATCGCCCAGGTTTCAGGACAGGTGGCGACCGCCGGTTTGGTGCCGCTCATCCATTTGGCGGCGGTGCTTTCGGTCTCGATCGGCTTGCTCAATCTTTTCCCGATTCCCTTGCTCGATGGCGGTCACCTTTTGTTCTATGCGATCGAGACGGTGCGCGGAAAACCGCTATCCGAGCGAGCACAAGAGGTCGGATTTCGGATCGGTCTGGCGATCGTCGTGATGTTGATGATTTTTGCAACCTTTAATGACATTCTACATCTCGCCACCTCGTAATCGTTGCGATTGGGCAACTTTTTGAGGGTAAAAGGGAATTTGGCTGGGGAAGAACGTTTGCAGCGCCACGAAAACGCTGTAAAAACCGGCCAAAGCTAGCCCAACAGTCGGTCGAATCCGAGAGCGGGGGCGGCCGCTTAGAACGAATAAGGGCGCGTTGCGAATGGGTTTTTGTGTGGGGTTTGTTCGAGGACTGGCGTTCGTTTGTGCGGTCCTCGGCGGACTTATTGTCTGCACCGCAACGATCAGTATTGCAGCGCGGGATGTAGCGGTGGCGCAATCTACGCGTTCGATCACGGTTGAGGGCAACCGGCGGGTCGAATCTGAAACCATCCGCTCCTATTTCAAGCCCGGCCCCGGCGGCCAATTAGACCCCGCACAGGTCGACGACGGGCTCAAAGCCCTGATCGCGACCGGTCTGTTCCAGGACGTGCGGGTCAACCGTACCGGTGGCGGGCTCCACGTGACGGTTGTCGAAAATCCGGTGATCAACCGAGTGGCGTTCGAGGGCAATAAAAAGGCCAAGGACGAACAGCTTGCCACCGAGGTGCAGTCGAAGCCGCGCGGGACCTTGTCGCGGCCGACAGTCCAGGCCGACGTTCAGCGCATCATCGAGATCTACAATCGCAGCGGACGCTTCGACGTTCGGGTCGAGCCGAAGATTATCGAACTTCCCAACAATCGCGTCGATCTAGTGTTCGAAATCACCGAAGGAGCCAAGACCGGCATTAAATCGATCAACTTCGTCGGCAATAAAGCCTATTCGAGCTCCCGGCTGAAGGACGAAATCAAGACAGCGCAAAGCAACCTGTTTAGCTTTATGCAGACCACCGACATTTATGATCCGGATCGGATCGAAGCCGACCGCGACCTGCTGCGGCGATTTTATCTAAAGCATGGCTATGCGGACGTCCGTATTTTATCGGCGGTCGGTGAATATGATCCGTCAAAAAAAGGCTTCAACGTTACGTTCACGATCGATGAGGGCGGGCAATATCATGTCGGCACCGTCGACGTTGTCTCCAACGTTCAGGCAATCGATCCCGATTCACTTCGCTCGAGGCTGAAGATCGGCCGTGGTGATGTTTATAATGCGGAGTTGGTCGAGAAGACCGTCGAGAGCATGAGTATCGAAGCGGCCAAGCGGGGCTATGCGTTTGCGAACGTGCGTCCGCGCGGGGATCGGAACTTCGAGACTAAAATCATCAATATTACCTTTGTCGCGGAAGAGGGGCCGCGCGTTTATATCGAACGCATCAATATTCGCGGTAATTCGCGTACCCGTGACTACGTAATCCGACGGGAATTCGATATAGGTGAAGGCGATGCCTATAACCGCGCCATGATCGATCGTGCGGAGCGTCGTCTCAACAACCTCGGCTACTTTAAAAAGGTCAAAATCAGCAATGAGCCCGGCTCAGCGCCGGATCGAGTGGTCGTCAATGTCGAGGTCGAGGAACAGTCCACCGGCCAGTTTTCCGTGTCCGGCGGGTTTTCGACGGCTGACGGATGGCTGGCCGAAGCCAGCGTGGGTGAGCGCAATCTGTTAGGTCGCGGCCAATATGCCAAGGCTACCGTCACCTATGGACAGCGCACCCGGGGCGTCGAGCTATCCTTCGCTGAGCCCTACTTCCTCGGTTATCGGATGGGCGCAGGCATCGACCTGTTTGCAAAGCAAACACTAGCGTCGAATTATGTTTCCTACGACACCAAGACGATCGGCGCCAATTTCAAGTTGGGCTTTGGTTTAACCGAGGAATTGTCATTCCAGCCGCGCTATTCGATTTACCGGCAAGAAATCTCGCTGCCGCACAATCTCAACAACTGTAACAATATCAATCCGGATTTCGTCAACACCTTCCCAACTCCGAATGCGCTGCCAAATTTCGTTCCGCCGGCTGGTGCGGTGCAAACCAATTGCTATGCGGACGGCGAAGCAAGTCTTGCCGCCCGGCGTGAATTAGCTAATGGCCCGGTCTTGGTCTCGCTCCTTGGCTACACGCTTGCCTACAATACGCTCGACAATAACAAGAACCCGACGAGCGGCCTCTACGCCGAATTCAAACAGGATTTCGCCGGCGTCGGGGGCGACGTCAATTTCATCCGCTCGTCAGTCGACACTCGAAATTATTATGAAGTATTGCCGGACGTCATCGGGGTCTTACGCCTCCAAGCCGGCCATATCGCCAGTTGGGGTGGCAAGGATCTGCGCATGTTGGATCACTTCCAGATGGGACCCAATCTGGTACGTGGATTCCAGCCGGGTGGATTCGGTCCGCGAGATTTGACCCCCGGGACCAATAACGACCCGCTGGGCGGCTCTCTGTACTGGGGCGCTTCGTTCGAGGCGCAAACGCCGCTTTATTTCTTGCCGAAGGAAGTCGGAATCAAGTTGGCGGTATTTGCCGATGCCGGTTCGCTCTGGGATTACAAAGGGCCGACTTGCTGGGCCGTCACCGGTGAGTGCTTGCTCGTGGGAGATTCCGCAGCGGTGCGCTCGTCGGTCGGTGTCGGCCTCCTTTGGGATTCGCCACTCGGCCCTATTCGATTTGATTTTGCCTTCCCTCTCACCAAGCAAACTTACGATCGAACGCAAGTTTTCCGCTTTTCCGGCGGAGCGTCGTTCTAAGCTTGCTTAAGAAAACGCGGCGGCACGGTACTGGCGACATGAGCGAGCCGGTATTCTTCCCACACGGACCAGGCCTCACCATCGAGGAGATCGTTGCGCTTACCGGGGCAGCGGTACGCGGGACCCCGGTGCTGGATGGTCGCCTGGACAATATCGCTTCGCTCGATCGAGCGGGGCCTCGCGACCTGGCATTCATCGACAGCAATAAATTTATACCTCAGCTCGCGACTTTGCGGGCCGGTGCGTGCCTGAGTACGGCAAAGTTTGCCGAACATGTTCCAGCGCGCGTGGCAGTTTTAATCGTCGCTGATCCCTATCGCGCATTGGTAGCGGTGGCGGAGGTGCTGTTTCCGCAGGCGATGCGGCCATCCTCTTTGTTCGAGCGATCGGACAGCCGGGAGGGAGCCATCGTGCATGAAAGCGCGCGGCTCGAGAATGGCGTCGTCGTCGACCCTGGCGCGGTAATTGGTCCCCGTGCCGAAATTGGCGCCGGCACCGTGATCGGCGCGACGGCGGTGATCGGCCGGGATGTCCGCATCGGACGTGATTGCGTGGTTGGGCCCGGCGCGTCGGTGACGCATGCCTTAATCGGTGATCGCGTCATTCTGCACGCCGGGTGCAGAATCGGCCAGGATGGTTTCGGTTATTTGCCTGGAAAAAAAGGCCATCGAAAAATTCCGCAACTCGCGCGTGTTATTATCCAGGACGATGTGGAGATCGGCGCTAACAGCACGGTTGATCGCGGCGGCATACGCGACACGGTGATCGGCGAAGGCACCAAGATCGACAATCTGGTGCAGATCGCACACAACGTGACGATCGGACGCCACTGTCTGTTTGCGGCTCAAGTTGGCATATCCGGCAGCTCGACGATCGGCGACCATACGATGCTGGGCGGGCAGGTTGGGATTGCAGATAATGTTTTGATCGGGGAAGGTGTGCAGCTGGCCGCCCGAAGCGCGGTGTTTTACGAGGTTCCTGCTGGCTCGCGCTGGGCCGGCACGCCGGCCCGCCCCGCCCGGGAATGGCTGCGCGGTGAAGCCTTGTTGCAGAAGATGGCGCGACGCGACGCGACGCCCAAGGAAACCGACCAATGAGCGACAGCATCGACACGGTCGGAATCCATAAAATTCTGGAGTCCTTGCCGCACCGCTACCCCTTTTTGATGGTCGACAAGATTATCAACATCAACGGCGAACAAAGCGCGGTCGGCATCAAGAACGTCACGATTAACGAGCCGCATTTCCAGGGACATTTTCCCGACAATCCAGTGATGCCCGGAGTTTTGCTGCTGGAGGGCATGGCGCAAACCGGCGGTGTGCTGTGCGTGTTGGGGTCTTTCTCGGCTAACACCCCGCACTACGTCTACTTCATGACTATCGACCAAGCGAAGTTTCGTAAGCCGGTAATTCCGGGCGACGTGGTCGAATACCACATGACATTGGTACGCAAGCGCCGTTCGATGTGGTGGTACCGCGGCGAAGCCAAGGTCCAGGGCGAGGTGGTTGCGGAAGCGCAACTTGGCGCCATGATGCGTGACCGGTGAAGCGGCAATGAACACGATTGATCCCACCGCGCGGATCGAGTCAGGCGCGGTAATCGGGGCTGGGGTCACGATCGGCGCCTACTGCACGATTGGCCGCGAGGTCACGGTCAGTGACGATTGCCGCATCGGTCCACATGCGCATATCACCGGCCGAACCACTCTCGGCCCGCGCACTGTCGTCTATCCATTTGCGTCGCTGGGCACCGAACCGCAATCGGTTCACTACCACGGCGAACCGACAACATTGGTGATCGGATCGGATTGCGTATTCCGTGAACATGTCACGGTCCATACGGGCACAATCGGGGGCCGCGGCGTCACCAGCATCGGTCATCATTGCATGCTGATGGTAGGCTCCCACGTCGCGCATGACTGCGTGATCGGCAATCATGTGATATTCGCCAACGGCGCATCGGTGGCGGGGATTTGCGAGATCGGCGACCATGTTTTTCTCGGTGGTCAGTGCGGTGTACATCAATTCACCCGCATCGGTGAGCAGGCGATGATCAGCGCGCAATCCGGCGTAACGGACGATGTTATCCCGTATGCAATCGTCGTGGGGCACTGGGCGAAACTTGCTGGATTAAACCGCATCGGCTTGAGGCGACGCGGGCTGACGGCGGAAGCGATCCGCAACATATACAGCGGCTATCGGGCTATCTTTTATGGTGCTGGTAGCATGGCAGAGCGCGTCGATAGGCTGGCCGCGCAATCTCCCGGTGACCCTCACGTGATGCGTATGATTGATTTCATTCGGACTAACAAAAATCGCGGCCTGATGCTTCCGCGCGTGCGCGGCAGAAGCGACGACTGATCGGCGGAACGCCATGGATGAGCGCCGCAGTGACGTAGTCACCCCGATTGCGATCCTTTGCGGCGGCGGTGCAATTCCTTTTGCGGTTGCGGACACGCTTAAAACGCAAGGCCGTCCCTTCGTGCTATTTGGCATCATCGGGGTAACTGATGCTGCCCGGATTGCGGGCTATCGGCACCACTGGATCGGCCTAGGCCAGGTCGGTCGTTTTGAGCGCATCGCTCGAAGCGAAGGCTGCCGTGAGATCGTCTTTATTGGTTCGCTCAAGAGGCCCCGGCTATGGGAACTTCATTTCGACCTTAGGGCGCTTCTGTATTTGCCGCATATCCTTGCCGCGTTTCGTGGTGGTGACGATCATCTGCTCCGAAGTGTCGGCCGGCTTGCGGAAGCGAAAGGCTTCAAGGTTCTCGGCGCTCACGAGCTCGTGCCGGATGTTCTGATGCCGCCGGGCGTCTTGACGGCTCGCGTTCCCTCGCCGCGCGACCGTGCCGATATAGCGCGGGCCTTGCAAGCTCTTAAAGAGAACAGTGCAAAGGACCTCGGGCAAGGTGCCGTGGTCGTGGACGGAAAGGTCCTCGCGTTGGAAGACGAAAACGGCACCGACGCGATGTTGGAGCAACTCGTCGAACTGCGCCAGCGCGCACGGATTCCAGCGACGAATGGCATGGGCGTATTGGTCAAGGCGCCGAAAATAATGCAGGACCGCCGTTACGATCTTCCAGCCATCGGACCGCGCACCGTGGCGTCGGCACTGCGCGCCGGCTTGGCGGGTATTGCCGTTGTCGCCGGCGAGAGCGTGGTCGCTGAGCTCGATGCAATGATCGCCGCGGCGGACCGCGATAATATTTTCATTCTCGGCATCGAGAGCACGCCCTGATGGCCGAGGCAAAAGGTCCCGCCGTATTTCTGGTCGTGGGCGAAGAATCCGGCGACCGTCTTGGAGCTGCCCTGATGCGGGCACTCGCAGCCAGAGTGAAAAATGTGCATTTTTCCGGCGTCGGCGGTGAGGCTATGGCCCGTGAAGGACTTAAAAGCCTGTTTCCGCTTGCCGATACGGCGATCATCGGTATCGCCAGTATTCCCGCCCGGCTGCCCGCCATTTTGCGCCGTATCCGGGATACCGCGGCAGCGGTAATCGCCGCAAAGCCGGACGTGCTGGTGATCGTCGACAGTCCCGAATTCACCCATCGCGTGGCGCGGCGGGTCCGCCGGCATGCTCCTGACATTCCTATTGTCGACTACGTCTCGCCATCGGTGTGGGCGTGGCGGCCAGGTCGCGCCCGTGCCATGCGCAGCTATATCGATCATGTCCTGGCGCTGCTGCCGTTCGAACCGGCGGTCTATGATCGGCTTGGCGGCCCGCCTTGCAGCTATGTGGGTCATCCGCTCAGCGAGCGGATTGCCGCGTTGCGGCCGAGCGCGGAGGAAGCCGCCCGCCGTTCGAATTCTCCGCCACTTCTGCTGGTGATGCCGGGCAGCCGCCGCGCCGAAATCGACCACATGCTCGGCATCTTTGCGCGAACGGTCGAACTCGTCGCAGAAAGGGTTGGGACCCTGGAAATTGTCGTGCCCACGGTGCGGATGCTGGCGCCCATGTTGACTAAGGCGGTTAGCCTTTGGCGGTTGCCGGCGCGGGTCGTTGTGGATGAAGCGCCGAAAGACGCGGCATTCCGCAACGCCCGTGCAGCACTGGTTAAATCCGGAACTGGCACGCTTGAGCTGGCGCTTGCCGGCATTCCCATGGTGGCGGCGTATCGCGTCCGCGCGCTCGAAGCGCTTGTTTACAGACGTTTCGTCAACGTGCCGTCGGTCGTTCTCGCCAATCTCGTGCTGGAAGACTTTGTGGTTCCTGAGTTGCTGCAGACCGCCGCGACGCCGCAACGCCTGGCCGCCGCGCTCGTTCCGCTGCTGGGAGATACGCCGCAGCGCCAAGCCCAGCTCAAGGCATTTGGCCGTCTCGATGAAGTCATGGAAATCGACCGTTTGACGCCGAGCGATCGGGCCGCCGAAATCGTGCTCGACGTCGCGGCCGGCCGAACGCCCGCCCCGGATTAAAAGAGATTATTTCCGCCGCGAGATCGGCACGTAATCGCGCTGCGCCGCGCCGGTATAAAGCTGCCTTGGGCGGCCGATCTTCTGGGCCGGATCCTCGATCATCTCTTTCCACTGCGCGATCCAGCCGACCGTACGGGCGACGGCGAACAACACGGTGAACATCGAGGTCGGGAAACCCATCGCCTTAAGCGTGATACCCGAATAAAAATCGATATTCGGGTAGAGTTTCTTCTCGATGAAATATTCGTCATGCAGCGCGATCTTTTCGAGCTCCATGGCGACGTCGAGCAGCGGATCGTCCTTGATGCCAAGCTCGACCAGCACTTCATGGCAGGTCTGTTGCATGATCTTGGCGCGGGGATCGTAATTCTTGTAGACGCGATGGCCGAATCCCATCAGACGGAAACTGTCATTCTTGTCTTTGGCGCGTTTGACGAATTCTGGAATGCGCTCCGGCCGCCCGATTTCGCCCAGCATCTTGAGCGCGGCTTCGTTGGCGCCGCCATGAGCCGGACCCCACAGACAGGCGATGCCGGCCGCAATGCAGGCGAAAGGGTTGGCGCCGGATGAGCCGGCCAGCCGTACCGTCGACGTCGAGGCGTTCTGCTCGTGGTCGGCATGCAGGATGAAAATGCGATCCATTGCGCGCGCCAGCACCGGGTTCGGCTTGTAGTCTTCGGTCGGCACCGCGTAACACATGCGCAGAAAATTCGACGCATAGTCGAGATCGTTCTTCGGATAGACAAACGGCTGGCCGACCGAATACTTGTAGGCCATCGCGGCCAGCGTCGGCGTTTTTGCGATCATGCGGATCGAGGCGATCATGCGCTGATGCGGATCGGAAATGTCGGTGGAGTCGTGATAGAACGCCGACAGCGCACCGACCGAACCGCACATCACCGCCATCGGATGGGCGTCGCGCCGAAATCCCTGAAAGAAACGCATCATCTGTTCGTGAACCATGGTGTGGCGGTTCACGCGATAGTCGAAATCCGCTTTTTGCGAGGGCGTCGGCAGTTCGCCGTACAGCAGGAGGTAACAGGTTTCGAGAAAGTCGCCATGTTCGGCGAGTTGCTCGATCGGATAACCCCGATAAAGCAGGATGCCTTCGTCGCCGTCGATATAGGTGATCTTGGATTCGCAGCTTGCGGTCGAAGTGAAGCCCGGATCGTAAGTGAACATTCCGCTGGCGCCGTACAGCTTGGCGATATCCACCACCGACGGACCAATCGTGCCGTCATAGACCGGGAAATCCCAATTATTGTTGCCGACGGTAAGGGTGCCGGTCTTTTTGTCGGCGGCGATTTTGGCGTCCATGATCAAACCTCTCAGCGGGAGCGGGTCGAACGCAAGATATGCGGGCCGCGCCTGGATTTTTACCCAACCGGGCCCGCGGAAGTGCCGGACGGTGGGTAGCTTATCCATGTGTGCACTGCAAGATAGCGAGCGGAGAAGGCTGGCTGCCAGATAGGCATGCCGCAATTCACCGCTTAAGAACCTCAGGCCAGAACGTCTTGCAGACGGGCCAGGCTTTCATCCTTGCCGAGCACCGCCAGCACGTCGAAGATCGGCGGCGAGGTAGTGCGTCCGGTCAGCGCGGCGCGCAACGGCTGGGCGATGGCTCCGAGCTTGATACCCGCGGTTTCGGCGTGGGCGCGCAGGATGGCTTCGGTTGCCGCGGCGCTCCACTCGGTCGAGGTTTGCAGCTGCGGGACGACGGCGCGCAAAACCGCTTTGGCGTCGTTCGTGAGGACCACTTTGGCGGCTTCGTCGAGCGGCAATGGGCGGCTGGCCCAGATAAATCGGGAGCCTTCAAACAGTTCAACTAATGTCTTAGCTCTTTCCTTTAATCCATTCATTGCATTAATGAGTTTGGTACGAAGTGCTGGCGTCAGCCTCCCTGCCAGTTCATTACCTCCGGCAATGTGCGGCAGCAAGTTTTCAAGCTCGGTGACCAGATCGGCATCCGCGGTTGCTCGCATGTAGTGACCGTTGAGACTTTCCAGTTTGGCGAAGTCAAACCGCGCTGGGGAGCGGCCGATTTGTGGAAGATCGAACGCTTTGATCATTTCGTCGGTCGAGAAAATTTCCTGGTCGCCATGCGCCCAGCCTAGCCGCACCAGATAGTTGCGCATCGCCTCTGGCAGATAACCCATGGCGCGATAGGCATCGACGCCGAGCGCGCCGTGGCGCTTTGACAATTTTGAGCCGTCGGGCCCGTGGATAAGCGGAATGTGCGCCATGATGGGCACGTTCCAGCCGAGCGCCTGGTAGATTTGTGTCTGCCGCGCGCCATTATTGAGGTGGTCGTCGCCGCGGATGATGTGCGTGACGTTCATGTCATGGTCGTCGACCACGACGGCCAGCATATAAGTCGGCGTGCCGTCGGAGCGCAGCAACACGAAGTCGTCGAGATTTTCGTTCTGCCAGGCGACGCGGCCTTGTACCTGATCTTCGACCACGGTCTCGCCAGTGATCGGCGCCTTGAGCCGGATCGTGGGCTTAATGCCGGTCGGCGCATCAGATGCGTCGCGGTCCCGCCAGCGCCCGTCATAAAGCCGGGTGCGACCTTCGGCGCGGGCTTTTTCACGCATTTGCGTCAATTCTTCGGGGCTGGCGTAGCAACGATAGGCCTTGCCCGCGGCGAGCAATTGCTCGGCGATCTCGCGGTGACGCGCGACACGCGAAAACTGGAACACAATGTCGCCATCCCAGGTCAGTTCGAGCCAGGACAGGCCCTCGATGATGGCGGCAATCGCGCCGGCGGTGGAGCGCTCGCGGTCGGTGTCCTCGATCCGCAGCAGCATCTTGCCCTGCCGGCCGCGCGCATAAAGCCAATTGAACAAAGCGGTGCGTGCGCCACCGATATGGAGAAAACCGGTCGGCGAGGGCGCAAAACGAGTGATAACGGTGTTGGCCATGCTATCGGAAAGCCGTCAGGGCAAAGGATCGGTTGGACTAACGCCTGATGAGTATTGATTTCGCCTTGGCGTTCGCCTTCGGATTTGGCACATAGGCCGCGCCGCACAGGACGCGGCAAGCTCATAGCGGAATAAAGCAGGCATGGCGAGAGAGCAATCGGCTGGCGTGACCACGGAGGCGGCGGGGCGAGACTTCATCCGTGACATGGTCGCGGCCGACCTTGCCGCCAAGCGCCACGCGCAGGTGGTGACGCGGTTTCCGCCGGAGCCGAACGGCTATCTGCATATCGGCCACGCCAAGTCGATTGCGCTCAATTTCGGCATCGCGCAGGAATTTGGCGGTCACTGCAATTTGCGGTTTGACGACACCAATCCGGCCAAAGAAGAGCAGGAATATATCGACGCCATCAAGCGCGACGTGCATTGGCTCGGCTATGATTGGGGCAAAAATCTCTTTCACGCTTCGGATTATTTCGAGCAGCTTTATGCTTGGGCGCAGGACCTCGTTCGCGCCGGCAAGGCTTATGTCGACGACCAGACGCAGGAAAAGATACGGGTCAACCGGGGCACGCTGACCGAACCCGGCAAGAACAGCCCGTTTCGCGATCGTCCGGCCGAGGAAAATCTCGATCTTTTTGCCCGCATGAAGGCCGGAGAATTTCCGAACGGCGCGCGCGTCCTGCGTGCCAAGATCGACATGGCGTCAGGCAATATCAATCTGCGCGATCCGGTGCTCTACCGCATCCTTCACGCCCATCACCCTAGGACCGGCGATACCTGGAAAATCTATCCCAGCTACGATTTCGCGCACGGCCAGTCTGACGCGATCGAAGGCATCACCCATTCGGTGTGCACACTGGAATTCGAGGATCACCGGCCGCTTTACGACTGGTTTCTCGACAATTTGCCGGTGCCGTCGCATCCCCATCAATATGAGTTCGCCCGGCTCAATCTCACTTACACGCTTCTGTCGAAGCGGGTGCTGACCATGCTAGTGCGAGATGCGCATGTGACCGGCTGGGACGATCCGCGGATGCCCACGATCGCCGGGCTGCGCCGTCGCGGCGTGCCGGCTGCTGCAATCCGCGATTTCGTCAAGCGGATCGGCGTTGCCAAGGCCAACAGCACCGTCGACATGGGCATGTTCGAATTTTCGGTCCGCGAAGCGCTTAACAAGACAGCGCTGCGACGGATGGCGGTGCTGCGGCCCCTTAAGGTCGTGATCGAGAATTATCCGGAAGGAAAAACCGAAGACCTGGATGCGGTCAATCATCCCGATGACCCGGCCGCGGGCTCACGCAAGATCAAATTTTCCCGCGAACTTTACATCGAGCAGGAAGATTTCATGGAAGTTCCGCCGAAGAAATTCTTCCGGCTTTCTCCGGGCAACGAAGTGCGGCTGCGCTACGCCTATTTCATCAAATGCACGGGCGTCACCAAGAATGCGCAAGGCGAAGTGACGGAATTGCGTTGCACGTACGATCCGGCGACCAAGGGTGGCAATGCACCGGACGGTCGCAAGGTGAAGGCGACGATGCATTGGCTGTCGGCGGTGGAGTCGATTCCCGCCGAAATACGGCTCTACAATCCGCTGTTCAACAAGCCAGACCCGACCGGCGGTGAGAATTTTGCGGCCGATCTCAATCCGGATTCACTTGAAGTGCTGAGCGACGCGTGGGTCGAGCCGGCGCTGGCTTCGGCTAAGGTTGAGGAGCCGGTTCAGTTCGAGCGGCAAGGTTATTTCTGCCTCGATCGCGATTCAGCGCCACAAAAATTGGTGTTCAGCCGCACCATCGGCCTGCGCGATACGTTTGCCAAAGACGTCGCCAAAGAAAAGGCCACGGCCTAGCGCGCCATCGTCTCTGCCCGCTACGATAGGTGCGGGCAGGGACGATGGCGCAAGCTGGGGACAGGCGCGCGCGGGCGAAAGCGTGGGCGGCGGAGGGTCGGCGTGATGCTCGACCGGCCGGCGTTGACATTCCGCATGCTCACGGTTGCCGCGCCTGACGTGCCGCTGTTCGCACTTTCGCGATCAAGGAATGGCTCGCCGCCGACGGCGATACGCGAACCGTCAAAGACCAAAGTTTGCATGATGGCGTGACATGCGATGCATCGGGATGCATCGGCAAACTGCCAGATGGGCGGTTGGTCTCGATGGTGCTCGGCGTCGAGGCCTTCGAGGAAGATTGCGCCCGCGCTGCGGTTGTGGTGAGCCGGCGTGCCGCGCCCGGCGATTGCGCGGCGGTGTTGGTTGACCGCAATGTCTGGCGATCGAACGGCGCGATTTCGGTGCGCAGCAAAGTGGGCGGATTTGAAATGATTGCTGCGCACCCGGCGGGCGAAGAGCGGCCGTGGTCGAAAATGCCGCGCACGGCCGAGTCGGTGCAGGCACCATCACGCCCGTCACCACGAAATGCGACGCCGCGATCGGATGATCTCGAAATCGGAGATTGATTTAATAGCGGCGGAACAGACCGACCAGCTTGCCCTGAATACGGACGCGATTGGGCGGCAGGATACGCACCTCATAGGACGTATTGGCTGGTTCCAACGCGATCGACGCGCCGCGCCGTCGGAATCGCTTCAAGGTGGCTTCCTCGTCGTCGATCAACGCCACCACGATGTCGCCGGTGTCGGCGGCCTCGCTGCGGCGGATGAGGGCGATGTCGCCATCGAGAATACCGGCCTCGATCATCGAGTCACCGCGCACTTCGAGGGCAAAATGCTCACCGCTCGAGAGCATGTCCGGCGGAATATTGATGGTGTGGCTGCGGGTCTGGATCGCCTCGACCGGCGTGCCGGCAGCGATGCGACCCATGACGGGGACTGCGATCGGGCGGCCCACATCGTCGTCGGCGGCGGCATGGCGGCCTTTGCCGAGATTGCCCTCGATCACGCTGGGGAAGAAGCCGCGCGAGCGGCCGCTGCCGAGCCCATGGGCGACCGAATCCGGCAGCTTGATCACTTCGATGGCGCGCGCCCGGTTTGGCAGCCGGCGGATGAAGCCGCGCTCTTCCAGGGCAGTAATGAGTCGGTGGATGCCCGACTTCGAGCGCAAGTCCAGCGCGTCCTTCATTTCGTCGAAGGAGGGTGGAACTCCGGCCTCGGTGAGCCTTTCGTGGATGAAACGCAGAAGCTCGAACTGTTTGCGGGTCAGCATCTGGCTCTCCAGGTCGCGGTCACCGTCAGGGCGACGTCCAATTGATACCGCCGAGTCGGAAACAAATCATGAACGGACACTATCCGTTCTATGTGTGTTCTGCAACCACTTAATTTGACGTGAACAACTCGAAAGGCCGCTACAGCGCCAGCTTAAGGATGACGCAGGGTGAACCGCTCACTGCAAATGGCGCATGCGGTTCCCGAATCACAAGGCAGTCCGCCTGCGCGAGATTGGCCATCAGCGAACTGTCTTGGTGCGATACGGGGGTCGCAATCAAACCGCCGTTCGGGTCGTTGCGAAGCGTTGCGCGCAGGTAGTCGGCGCGTTCGTCATTTTCCGGCAGGTCGCTGCCGAGCGTGGCGGAAAGCGGCTTGGCGTGAAGATCACTGCGGCCGGCGAGGCGGCGGATCAGCGGCGCCAAAAATAAAAACGAACAGACGTAGGACGAGACCGGATTCCCCGGTACGCCAAGCACGTGCATGGCGCCGAGGCGGCCATGCATCATCGGGCGGCCGGGCCGCATGGCGATGCGCCAGAACGACAAATCCAGGCCTTCGGCGACGAGTGCCTGCTGCACCAGATCATGGTCACCGACCGAGGCGCCGCCGGAGATCAGCAATACATCGGCCCTTGCATCGCGAGCTCGGCCCACCGCGGCCCGAATGTCGGCGATATTATCGCGAGCAATGCCGAGTTCTGCGATCGTTGCGCCTTCACGGCGGGCCAGCGCGGCGAGCGCGTAACCGTTCGAATAAACGATCTCGCCCGGCTTCGGCGCGGAACCCGGCGGCACCAGTTCGTCGCCGGTGCCAAGGATGGCGACGACCGGCGCGCGATGGATCTTGAGCGTCGGATAGTTCATGGCGGCGGCCAGCATCAGGTCGCGGTCGGTAAGGCGGCGGCCCTTGGCCAGCAGCGTCTGGCCGCGGGTGAAGTCGATGCCCTCACGGCGGACATTGCGGCCGGCAGCGCCCGTGGCTTTGACGGTGACGGTCGGTCCGTTCCGCGCGGTATTCTCCTGGATGACGACCGTATCGGCGCCGCGCGGCATCACCCCGCCGGTGAAAATACGCGCGGCCTGTCCCGCCGTGATCTCGCCCTCGAAAGGGTGTCCGGCCGCTACTTCACCTATTACTTTAAGTTCAACCGGCGCGTGTGAGACATCGCTTGCCCGCACGGCGTAGCCGTCCATCGCCGATACCGCGTCCGGCGGCTGGGTGCGCAACGCGACGAGATCTTCACTCAGCACGCAGCCGAGCGAGTCGGCGAGTGGCACCAACTGCGTCGGTAGCGGCTCGACGCCGGCGAGCACGCGTTCGAGCGCTTCGGCGACCGGCAATAGCGCCATGGGCTAGCCCTTCGCCCGGTAGGTTCCGGACTTGCCGCCGCGCTTCTCGACCAGATGGATTTTTTCGATCGTCACGCCGCGCTCCACCGCTTTGACCATGTCGTAAACGGTGAGACAGGCGACCGAAACCGCAGTCAGCGCCTCCATCTCGACCCCGGTTTTGCCGGTGACTTTGACCGTAGCCCGCACGATTACGCTCGGCTTCTTGCGGTCCGGCTCGATATCGACGCTGACCTTCGACAAAGCCAGTGGATGGCAGAGCGGAATGAGTTCATGGGTGCGCTTGGCCGCCATGATGCCGGCGAGCCGAGCCGCACCCAGCACGTCGCCCTTTTTGGCATTGCCCTTGAGCACCAGTGCCAACGTCTTTTTGCTCATGCTGACGCGGCCTTGCGCGATCGCCGTGCGCTCGCTCGGTGTCTTGCTGCCGACATCGACCATGTAAGCTTGTCCACGACTGCCGATATGGGTGAGTTTTTTTGCCACGGTCTATTCGGCGGCGGCGCGCGAGGAGTGGGCGAGGATGACGCGGGTCGCCGCCGCCACGTCGTCCTGGCGCATCAGGCTTTCGCCAATCAAGAAGGTCGAGATGCCGAGTTTGGCGAGCCGCGCCAGGTCGGCTGGCGTGTTCAGCCCGCTTTCAGCAACGATCAGGCGGTCGCGCGCGATTTTCGGCGCTAGCGCCTCGGTCACCGCGAGATCGGTCTTGAAGGTGTGCAGGTCGCGATTGTTGATGCCGATCAGCCGCGAGCGCAGCTTCAGCGCGCGAGAGAACTCTGCCTCGTTGTGAATTTCGACCAGCACGTCCATGCCTAGCTCGAATGCGGCATCCTCGATGGACTTCGCGGCGGAATCGTCGAGCGCCGCCATGATGATCAGGATGCAGTCGGCGCCCAGCGCGCGTGACTCAACGACCTGATAGGGCTCGTAGATGAAATCCTTGCGCAGCGCAGGCAATTTCGTCGCGTCGCGCGCTTGCCCGAGAAACTCCGGCCGGCCCTGGAACGACGGCGCGTCGGTGAGCACCGACAGGCATGCCGCGCCGCCTCGCTCATAAGCGCTTGCCAAAGAGGGCGGATCGAAGTCGGCGCGGATCAAACCCTTCGATGGGCTGGCCTTCTTGATCTCGGCGATGAGCGCGTAACCGCCGCCGGCAATCTTCTTTTCGATCGCGCGCAAAAATCCGCGCGGCGGCGGCGCAGTCTTGGCCTCGCGCTCCAGCATGGCAAGCGGCCGCGCACGTTTGGCCGCGGCGATTTCCTTGCGTTTGTAGGCGGCGATTTTTTCGAGAATATCGCTCATATCCAACCTACTGAAAGTCTTTGCCGTTCGATACCGCGATCAGCCGGTCGAGCCGGCCTTCAGCCTCGCCGCTGTCGATCGACTTCTCGGCCAGCGCCATGCCTTCTTTCAAATCCTTGGCGCGGCCGGCCACTACCAATGCCGCAGCGGCATTGAACAGGCCGATATCACGCAATGCGGTTTTCTTGCCCTTGAGCACGTCAAGCAGCGCGGCCGCATTGGTTTTCGCATCGCCGCCTTTCAGCGCTCCCGACGTTGCGCGCTTAAGGCCGACGTCTTCCGGCGAAATCTCGAAGTTGCGAATTTTACCGTTTTCCAGCGCGGCGACGCTGGTCGGCCCCGACGTCGTGATCTCGTCGAGCCCGTCGGAGCCATGCACGACCCACACCGATTCCGAACCGAGGTTTTTCAACACCTGCGCCATCGGCTCGATCCATTGTTTCGAAAAAACGCCGACCATCTGCCGTTTGACGCTGGCCGGGTTCGACAGCGGGCCAAGCAGGTTGAAGATAGTCCGGGTACCGAGTTCGACCCGGGTCGGCCCGACATTCTTCATGGCCGGATGATGCGACGGCGCGAACATGAAACCGATGCCGGCGTCGCTGATGCAGCGCCCGACCTGAGCCGGCGTGAGATCGATCTTAACTCCGAGCGCGTCAAGCACGTCGGCCGACCCCGATTTCGACGACAGCGCGCGGTTGCCGTGTTTGGCGACCGGGACGCCGGCGCCGGCGACGATGAAGGCCGCGCAGGTGGAAATGTTGAAAGAGCCCGAGGCATCGCCGCCGGTCCCGACCACGTCGACGGCACCGGGCGGCGCTTTTACGTTCAGCATCTTGGCACGCATGGTGGTGACGGCGCCGGTGATCTCGTCGACCGTCTCGCCGCGCACGCGCAATGCCATCAGCAGCCCGCCCATCTGGGAGGGGGTGGCTTCGCCCGACATCATTCGGTCGAACGCTGACGCCGCTTCCTCGCGGGTCAGGTTCGCTCCGGTCGCGATCTTGGCGATCAGCGGCTTGAAATCGTCGCTCACGGTTTCGCCCCTTTAACGCGCCACGCGCGCCAATTTCGCTGGCCGCCGCGCACGTTCGGCGTTCCAGGCCGCCGCAATGTCCAGGAAATTCTTGAGAATGAGGTGGCCGTGTTCGGAGGCGATGCTTTCCGGATGAAACTGCACGCCATGCACCGGCAAATTCGTATGTGCGAGGCCCATGATCAGACGGTCGTCTGTCTCGGCATTCACAACCAAGTCGCGCGGCAGGGTGTCGCGATCGACAATTAACGAGTGATAGCGCGTCGCCTTGAACGGCGCGTTGATGCCGCGAAATACGTCGGTCGATTTGCTTCTGATTTCGGAGAGCTTGCCGTGGACCTGCACCGGCGCGCCGACCACTTTGCCGCCGAACGCCTGGCCGATCGCCTGATGGCCGAGGCAGACGCCGAGGATCGGAACGCTCGGTGCGGCCTTCTCGATCAGCTCGAGACAAATGCCGGCATCGTTCGGCGTGCAGGGACCGGGCGACAGCACGATGGCGTCCGGCTGCATCGCCAGCACCGCGTCGGCCGACACCTTGTCGTTGCGATGAACGACGACGTCCGCGCCCAGCCCACCCAAATAGTGGAACAGGTTGAACGTGAAGCTGTCGTAGTTGTCGATCAAAACGACCATACTGGTTCGCGCGTTCGAATGTTGTTTGCCGCCAATGGTTTAGACGCGCGATGGCAGAGGGTCAAGTTGACGTCATTTCGGCTCGGATGGCGGCGGTTCGAACATTTGCTGCAGCATCTTGTCGATCTGCTCGTTGGACACCGGCTTCGATGGATTCCGCGTGCGATCGGCAGCGTTCTCTCCGATATGGGTGAGCGCCGGTACGAACAGCACAACGAGCAGCAAGAGCCATTGCGCGAGCAGGAACGGAATGAGTGCGCGCAGGAACGGGCGAAAGGCGACTGGCGCCTTTAATGCACCGCGCACCATCATCAATGCGTAGCCGAACGGCGGCAGCAAAAAACTGGTCTGCAAGGTCAAGAGCACCAGCACCGAGACCCAGCGCGCGTCGGCGACCCGAATAAGCAGCGGCGGGATGGCAATGGGAACGATGACGAAAATAATCTCGAAGGCATCGAGCACGAAAGCACAGAGGCCAATGGCGGCCAGCACGACGCCGACCACGACGACATCGTTGCCAGGGATCGCGCCGACCCAGTCGGTGACGACGCGGTCGGTACCCAGCAGGCGCAGGATCAATGTCAGCGTGGTGGCGCCGATCAGCAGCGAGAACAGGGCGCCGGTCACTGCGATGGCGTCGTGCAGCAATTCACGCAGCACGGGCAATGGCAGGCGGCCGCCGATCAGCCCACCCAGCAACAGCGCGAAGGCGCCCATCGCCGCGGCTTCCACCGCGTAGAAATACCCGGCGGCGACGCCGCCCAGCAGCACAATGATCGCGACCAGGGCGACGGCAGCGAGCGCGGCCTGGCCCGCCGCGAGGCGTTCGCGTTTGGGCGCTTTGGGCGCGCTACGGCCGGCAAGCCAAGCCAGCGCCAAGGCGGCGAGGAAGAACAGTCCAGCTGGAGCCAGCGCGCCGTGAAACACGTCTTGCGTATTGATGACGCGGTCGGTGCGTCCGCTTGCCGTCACCGCAATGGTGTGAGCCGAAAGCATCGCGTCGCCGAGCAGGATCAGCACCAGCGAGGGCGGCACCAGGACGCCGAGCGTGGAAGCGACGGAAATAATCGCGTAACGGGTCGGCGCCGGGATGCCTTCGGCCTCGAGCCGCGGCGCAATCACCCGCGACAGGCCAAGCACGCTGGCGCCGACCGATCCGTTCATCGGGCCAAGCAGCCCGCCGAGCGCCATCCCGGCGGTGAGCGGCGCGGCGGGCGAGTGCGGCAAGATCGCGAGCGCGCTGCGATAGAGCGCTTCGGCGACCGGCAGGCGATTGAGCAGCAGACCCATGGTGACGTAAAGAGGCAGCGCTTGCAGCAAATCGTTCTCGAACAGATTGAGCAATCGCGCCGGCATGGTGCCGAGCAAGGCGAACGGGATGGTGTCGGTTGCGACGCCGATCGCCGCGCCGAGCATTGCCGTAGCGATGAGGATGACGGCAGCCGGCAGACCGGTCAGCACGATCCCAATGCCGACCAGGATGAGAAGCGCGAAGCCGACATAGCCCATCACCGCGCCCCGCGCGGCAGCGGGCGGAAAATCTCGACTACGGCCTGCGCCGCGACCAGCAATGCGACCAGCCACAGCGCCAGCTTGATGATGAAATAGCCGGGATTGAACGTGTCGGGGAAAGATTCCAGGCCACGTAGAGAATTGAAGACAACGTCGCGGCTGGCGAACAAAATAAACAGCGCCCAGGGCAAGAAGCCGACCGCCATGCCGGCGCGATTGAGGATGGCGCGCTGGCGCGGCGAATAGCGCTGCGCCAGCAAATCGGCCGCGAGATGCGTGCCGGCCCGCGTTGCCGCGGTCATGCTCACCGCGACATAGAGCGCAAACACCCACTGGCCGAGGTCGTTTGCGTCGCGCGAGCAACAATGAACGAGATCGCGCAGCGGCCATTGCAGAAACAACAGCGTGACGAGCGGCAGCGCCAACCATTGGGCGGCGGCGACGACCCGGCCGATCAGATGTTCGAGCGCGTACAGGAGCGCCATGCCCGCTTGTTTCCCCGGTGCGGAACGTCCGCGTCAGTGCCCCGCGCTATTGTCCACGTTTCGCGGCGCTTGCAAAGCGCTTGGCTTCCTCGGCGGCGCGAAACAGCGCCTTGGCCTTGTTGATGCATTCCTGCTGCTCGCTCGTCGGGTCACTGTCGGCGACGATGCCGGCCCCGGCCTGGACGTACATTTTGCCATCCTTCACCAGCGCGGTGCGCAGCACGATGCAGGTATCCATCGCTCCGGCGGCGGAAAAATAGCCGACGCAGCCGGCGTAAAGTCCGCGTTTTTCTTTTTCGAGTTCGTCGATGATCTCCATGGCGCGGACTTTCGGCGCGCCGGATACGGTGCCGGCGGGAAATCCGGCGGCCAGCGCATCGAGCGCGTTGTGCTTGTCGGTCAACTCGCCTTCGACATTGGAGACGATATGCATGACGTGGCTAAAGCGCTCGACGAAAAACTGATCGGTCACCTTCACGGTGCCGATTTTGGCGACACGGCCGACATCGTTGCGGCCGAGATCGAGCAGCATCAGATGTTCGGCGCGCTCCTTCGGATCGGCGAGCAATTCGTCTTCCAACGCCTTGTCCTCGTGCGGCGTGGCGCCGCGCGCGCGCGTTCCCGCCAGCGGCCGGATGGTGACGGTCTTGCCGTCGACCTTGACCAGAATTTCGGGGCTCGACCCCGCGATCGCATAACCGCCGAAGTCGAGAAAATACAGATAAGGCGAAGGATTGGTCCGCCGCAGCGCACGATAAAGATCGAATGGCGACAACGAGAACGGCGCTTCGAAACGCTGCGCCAGAACCACCTGAAATACGTCGCCGGCTTTGATGTAATCCTTGGCCTTCAGCACCATCGCGCGATATTCGGCCGCTGTCGTGTTCGAGGTCGGCGTGACGTCGAGATGGCCGGGTTCGCTGGCGCTGAGCGATTTGTCGAGCGGCGCCTCGAGCCGGTCGACGATGCCGGAGAGCCGCTCGATGGCACGCGCGCGTGCGGTCTTGGCGTCGACGCCGCTCTGCGGCCGCACCGGGGTCACGACCGTGATGGAATCCTTCACCGCGTCGAACACCACCATCAAGGTGGGCCGCAGCATCACGGCGTCGGGAATGCCGATCGGATCCGGATTGGGCGCCGGCAATTCTTCCATCTGCCGAACCATGTCGTAGCCGAGATAGCCGAACACGCCGGCCGCCATCGGCGGCAGAGCGTCGGGCAGCGCGATGCGGCTTTCCGCGATCAGCGCGCGCAGCGCTTCGAGCGGCGGCTGCGGGCAGGACGCAAACGCATCCGGCTTGGTGCGGGCGCTGCGGTTGATCTCGGCGCGGTCTCCGTTGGCGCGCCAGATCAGGTCGGGATCGAGCCCGACGATGGAATAGCGGCCGCGCGCGGCGCCGCCCTCGACCGACTCCAGCAGGAAACTGTTCGGCGAATTTCCAGATTTGCCGGTGAATTTGAGAAAAGCCGAAACCGGCGTCTCGAGGTCGGCGACCAGCGTCGTCCACACCACCTGCGCTTCGCCGCGGGCGTAAGGCGCGGCAAAAGCGGATTCGGACGGCTCGATCTGCATGGTGTGATCGCCGGTTTCGCTTGCCGGCCTAATTGTTGGCGGGAGCGCCGCCGCCGGTGATCTGATTGAGCGCGGCGTCGTTGATCGTCACGCCGATTATGGATTCGAGCTTGGCAACGTATTCGCCGACCAGATCCTGCTCCAGGCTGTTGCGCAGGTTGTCGCTGAGCGCTTTGGCGTCGGCCGATCCGGCGTTGAGCGGCGGATCGACAATCTCGGTGACGACGAACACCGGCCGTTCGGTCAGTTTGTCGCCGTCGGTGGTGCCGGCGTCGCCTTTGGCGCTGCGGAAGATCGCATCCAGCGTCTTGGCCGGCGCCTGCGGGGTCGGCTTGCCGCGCTGCAGGTCCTTGGCATTCTCGACCTTGAGGCCGCTCTCGGCGGCCAGCGCCGCCAGCGTGCCGCCGGTCTTGAGCTTGGCGACCATATCGTCGGCCTTGGTCTTGAGCCGCGCCGCCACCTCGTCGTCGTGCCAGCGCGTCTCGACCTGGTCCTTGACCTCGTCGAGCGTGCGCTCGCGCGACGGCGCGATGCCGGCGACGTCGACCCATACCAGCCCGCCGTCGGGCAGCGACAGTGGGTCGGTTTCGACGCCGACGTCGCCGGAGAATGCAGCGGCGACCACGTCGGCGCCTTGCGGCAGATCAGCAACCGGGTTGCCGGCGGCGTCGCGACCGGAGCGGTCGATCGCATCGATCGTCTTCACGGTGAGGCCAAGCTTCTTGGCGGTCTCGCCAAGGGTCGAGCCGGCGGCGCGTTCGTCCTCGATCTTGTCGCGCAGTGCGCCGATCTCGGAACGGGCACGGGCCGCGGCGATGATTTTCTTGATCTCGGCGGCAACGTCCTCATAGGGACGCTGGCTCGACGGCTCGATCTTTTTCACCTGCACGATCACGGTGCCGAAGCGGCCTTGCACCGGCGCGCTGGTTTCGCCTTCCTTGAGGGCGAAGGCGGCGTCGGCAACCGCGGGATCGATCACGGCGGCTTTGGTCACCGTGCCGAGATCGGTGTCGCTGGCTTTGAGGCCGCGCTCCTTGACGATGTCGTCGAAGCCTTCGCCGGATTGGCGCTCTTGGTGATGCGCTCGGACGCCGCGCGCGCCTCTTGCTCGTTGGCGAAAATGATCTGCCGCAGTTCGCGCCGCTCCGGCGTTCCATAGTCGCTCTTGTGTTGTTCGTAATAGGCTTTCGCTTCCGGATCCGGAATGACGCTCCAGCGCGATTGATCGGCTGGGCTCAGCGTCAGCAGCACGATTTTGCGGGTCTCTGGTGCACGGAACAAAACTTTGCGGTCGTCGAAATACTTCTTGAGGACTTCCGGCTCTGGTTTCGCAATTTCGCCGGCCTGCGCGGGTCCAAGAACAACGAGATCGGCGCTGCGCTTCTCGTTCTGATAGCGGTTGATGGCGTCCAGCGTCGCCGCCGGCACCTTCACATCGCCGCTCACGCTCAGCGCGAGCTGGCGGCGCAGCATCACCTGGCGCTGTTCGTTGACAAAGCGGCCTTCGGTAAATCCGGCCTGGCGGATCATTTGCGTGAACGTGTTGCGGTCGAATTGCCCGTTCAGCCCGCGAAACGACGGATCGGCGGTAATCACGCTGGCAATCTGGTCGTTGGACGCGCCGAGCCGCATGTCGCGCGCTTTCTCGTCGAGCGTCGTCTCCGCGACCAGTTGTCCGACCAACTGGCGGTCGAGGCCGAGCGCGCGCGCCTGATCGGGCGTGACCGGGCGGCCGAGGCGGCGGCCGAGTTGGCCGATCTTGTCGGTGTAATAATTGCGGAACTGCTCGATGGTGATTTCAGTGCCGCCGATCTTGGCGACCGTCGATTGCCCGAAACCGCGGAAAATGTCGCCGATGCCCCAGATCGCGAAGCTGATGACCAGCGTTCCCATGATGACGGCCATCACGGCTTTGCCGATCCAGCTGCCGGACGCTTTGTGTATTCCTCGAAGCATGAACTTGCCTAAGACGTGCCTTTAAAGACGGCTCTTTTGTCGGGAAAAAGGGGCGAACGCCGCCCTTATAGGGATGGCGCGGGACCCCTGCAACTTAATGCTCGGCAAGGAAACAGACGTCCAGAGCGACTTTATGGCCGCTCTGGCGCGCCGCCAATCGCTCTGCTAACCGCTCGGCATCAGGGGGATTTCAATGGCGTCAAAGCCGCGTCCGCTGGTAGCGGGCAACTGGAAAATGAACGGACTCAAGGCCTCGCTGGCGGAGTTCGACAAGATCAAGAGTGCCGGCGCCGTTTCGGGCGCCGACCTGATGATTTGCCCGCCGGCAACGTTGATCGTGCCGTTCGCGCAGGCCGCCAGCGGCTCGGCGCTTGCGATCGGCGCGCAGGATTGCCACGCGCAACCCTCCGGCGCCTTCACCGGCGACCTGTCGGCGGAAATGCTGGCCGATGCCGGTGCGCGCGCCGTTATCGTCGGCCATTCCGAGCGGCGCATGCTGCACAAGGAAACGGACGCGGACGTCCGCGCCAAAGCTGCGGCCGCCTGGCGCGCCGGCCTGACGGCCATTGTCTGCGTCGGCGAACATCGAGGCGAGCGCGAGACTGGCGAGACCTTGCGTGTGGTCAGCCGCCAGCTCGACGGCTCGCTGCCGGACGGCGTGACCGCTGCCAATACCGTGATCGCCTATGAACCGGTATGGGCGATCGGCACCGGATTGACGCCGACACCCGCCGATGTCGCGGAGGTTCACGCCTTCATCCGCCGTCGCGTCACCGAGCGGTTCGGCGGCGCCGGCGGGCAGGTTCGCATTCTTTACGGCGGCTCGGTGAAGCCATCGAACGCCAAGGAACTCATGGCGGTTGCCAATGTCGATGGCGCGCTGGTCGGCGGCGCTAGCCTGAAAGCTGAGGATTTCCTCGGGATTGCGGCGGTTTACCGCTAATCCCACCTAGGGTGGAAATCGCAGTCGGGATCGTGTACCAACCGCCGCGACACCCTATATGGATCGCAGATGGCCGCGCCGAACGGCGCGTTTAGAGTGGATTTTTGAGTTATGCAGCACGTTGTTATTGTCGTTCATTTGATGCTGGTCGTCGCGATGATCGCGACGGTTCTGTTGCAGCGGTCGGAAGGCGGCGGCCTTGGGATCGGTTCGAGCGGCGGCTTCATGACCAGCCGCGGCACCGCCAATGTGCTGACCCGCACCACCGCAATTCTGGCAGGCGGTTTTTTCCTCACCAGTCTGGTGCTGTCGGTCCTCGCAGGATTCGACCGCAAGCCATCATCGATCATTCAAGGCGGCGCGCCCGTTCAGGCGCCCGGTTCGCCGCCCGCGCCGCTCGGCAGTGGTTCCGGTGGCATTCTCAATCAACTGCAGAAACAAAGCGCGCCGCCCGCGGCTCCGGCGGGGCCGCAGGTGCCGCGGTCGCAGTAAAAATCTGAGGAAGGGCCGGGAAACCGGCCCTTCGGCGTTAGAGAGGGCAGAACGGTCGGCGTAATGCGGATGTGGATTGCGAGTAGAGCGATGCAAACGGCTGACACCGCAATATTTTCTGAGGCTGTTTGTGGACAGCAGGGCAGCGCTGCCGTTTTCACGCTCGTCGAATCGAAACGCGAGGGCTAAAGCTTGGCTCCCATGGCGCGGTACATTTTCATCACCGGCGGCGTGGTTTCCTCGCTTGGTAAGGGTCTCGCTTCCGCCGCGCTCGGCGCGTTGTTGCAGGCGCGCGGATACAAGGTCCGGCTGCGCAAGCTCGATCCCTATCTCAACGTCGATCCCGGCACGATGTCGCCGTACCAGCACGGCGAGGTGTTTGTCACCGATGACGGAGCCGAAACCGACCTCGACCTCGGTCACTACGAGCGCTTCACCGGGCGGCCTGCAACCAAGCAGGACAACATCACAACCGGGCGCATCTATCAGGACATCCTCGCCAAGGAGCGGCGCGGCGACTATCTCGGCGCCACCATCCAGGTCATTCCGCACGTCACCAACGCCATCAAGGAATTCGTGCGCGACGGCAATGACGGCTTCGACTTCGTGCTGGTCGAGATCGGCGGCACGGTCGGCGATATCGAGGGCCTGCCGTATTTCGAAGCGATCCGTCAACTCGGCAACGATTTGCCGCGCAACCACGTCATTTATATTCACCTGACGCTGCTGCCGTTCATTCCAAGCGCCGGAGAATTGAAGACCAAGCCGACGCAGCATTCCGTCAAGGAATTACGCTCGATCGGCATTCAGCCGGATATTCTTCTGTGCCGCAGCGATCGACCGATACCCGCAAGCGAGCGCCGCAAGCTCGGCCTGTTCTGCAATGTGCGCGAAAGCGCGGTGATCGAAGCGCGCGACGTCGACAATATCTATGCGGTGCCGCAGGCCTACTCGGCCGAGGGGCTGGACAAGGAAGTGTTGTCGGCATTCGGGTTGGATCCGGGCGCGCCGCCTGATCTGGCGCGTTGGCAGCTCATCAACGAGCGCGTGCGCAATCCTGAAGGCGACGTCACCATCGCCATTGTCGGAAAATATACCGGCATGAAGGACGCCTATAAATCGTTGATCGAGGCGCTGTCGCATGGCGGCATCGCCAATAAAGTGAAGGTGAATCTCGACTGGATCGAATCCGAAGTGTTCGAGAACGAGGACCCGACGCCATTCCTCGAACACGTCAACGGCATTCTGGTGCCGGGCGGCTTCGGCCAGCGTGGCGCCGAGGGAAAAATACGAGCTGCGCGCTTCGCACGCGAACGTCACGTGCCATATTTCGGCATTTGCTTCGGCATGCAGATGGCGGTGCTGGAAGCGGCGCGAAATCTGTGCGGCATCGAGAACGCCAATTCGACCGAGTTCGGCCCGACCGACGAGCCGGTGGTCGGGTTGATGACCGAATGGCTCAAGGGCAACGCGCTGGAGAAGCGCGCGGCCAGTGGCGATCTCGGCGGCACCATGCGGCTCGGCGCCTATCCGGCGGCGCTGGCGCGCGGCAGCCGCGTTGCCGATATTTACGGCTCGACAGATATTTCAGAGCGGCATCGTCATCGCTACGAAGTCAACACCACCTACAAAGGCCGGCTCGAGCAGCGCGGCATGCGTTTCTCAGGAATGTCGCCGGACGGAATCCTGCCGGAGATCGTCGAGTACGAGGATCATCCGTGGTTCATCGGCGTGCAATTCCACCCCGAGCTCAAGTCACGTCCGTTCGAGCCGCACCCGCTCTTCGCTTCGTTTGTCGAGGCGGCGCTGGAGCAGAGCCGGCTGGTGTAGTCAGGCTGTCATGTCTCGCGGTATCGATCACGTCGTCCATGCCGTGCACGACCTCGACGCGGCGGCGGAGCTTTATCGACGCCTCGGTTTTACTGTCGGCGCGCGCAACCAGCATCCGTGGGGCACGCACAATCATATTATCCAATTCAAGGATTGTTTCATCGAGCTGTTGACGGTGGCGGAACCGGACAAGCTTGGTAGCGATGGAATTTCGAAATTGTTCGGTGGCTATACCCGCGATTTTCTGGCGCGGGGCGAGGGGCTGGCGCTGCTCATTCTGGAATCGAAGAACGCCGCCGCCGACGAAGCCGCGTTTCGCAGCGCCGGAATTGCCGCCTCCGACGCCATGCGATTTCGAACGAGAGGCCCGGCGGCCTGACGGCGCGGCCGTCAGGGTCGGCTTCTCGCTGGCGTTCGCCGAAGATAGCGGCGCACCGTGGATTCATTTTGCGACCTGCCAGCAGCATTTTCCGGAGAATTTCTGGAATCCGGCGTTTCAACATCACGCCAACGGCGCGCAAATGATTGCCGGCGTGACGATGGTTGCGGGTAGGCCGTCTGAACATCGCGCTTTTATTTCGACCTTTACCGGCGTCTTCGATTTGCGCGCCAGCGCCAATGCGGTGGTTGCTAAAACACCGCGCGGCGACGTCGCCGTCACTAACCCGGTCACCTATCGCGGCATGTTCGGTACGGCTGCCCCTGAGGTGACAGACGGCGCGCGACTTGCCGCCTTGCGCCTGGCGGTCGCCGACACGTCGGCAGCGGAGGACTTGCTGCGTGCCGCCCATATCGCTTTCGCCGCGGACACAGGTCAGATCGTGATCGGCGCCGGAACCGCGATGGGCGCTACAATTGCATTCGAGCAGGCCGGTCAGCCCGCTCGCTAGTTTCAGCGTTGACCGGGCGCGCTTCGCCCTTCATGGTCGCGCCTCGCGAGGTTATATCTTGGATAAAACGTCGAGCCCGAACGCTACTGTAACTGTCGGCGCCGTCAAATTCGGCAACGCGCTGCCATTCGTGCTGATCGCGGGGCCATGTCAGCTCGAAAACCGCGATCACGCTTTCGAGATGGCGAGCGCGCTCAAGGCGATTACGTCAAAGCTCAATATCGGTTTTGTTTACAAAACCTCGTTCGATAAAGCGAACCGCACCAGCGGTTCCGGCGCGCGCGGGATCGGACTCGACAAGGCTCTGCCGATTTTCGCGGAGCTGCGCGAGAAGCTTGGCGTCCCGGTGCTCACTGATGTGCATGACGCCGCGCAATGCAAGCCGGTGGCGGAAGCGGTCGACATTTTGCAGATTCCGGCGTTCCTGTGCCGGCAAACCGATCTGCTGGTCGCCGCTGCCAAAACCGGCAAGGCTGTCAATGTGAAGAAGGGACAATTCCTGGCGCCGTGGGACATGCAAAACGTCGTGGCGAAAGTCACGGGTGCTGGAAACAACAATGTGCTGGTGACTGAGCGCGGCGTTTCTTTCGGTTACAACACACTGGTGTCCGACATGCGCGCGCTGCCGATCCTCAAGGACAAGATCGGCGCGCCGGTCATATTCGACGCCACCCATTCGGTGCAGCAGCCCGGCGGGCAGGGCGGATCGTCGGGCGGCCAACGCGAATTCGTCGGCACGCTGTCGCGCGCCGCGGTCGCGATTGGCGTTGCCGGCCTGTTCATCGAGACGCATCAGAATCCGGACAAGGCGCCGTCGGACGGACCGAACATGTTGCCGCTCAAGGAGATGGAGCCGCTGCTGCAAACTTTGGCCGAGTTCGACCGGTTGGCGAAAAAGAACTAGCCGCGCCCGCGGTACGGCGCCACGCCCTGGTCCGGCGCCCAGACGCCCGGCGGCAATTTGCCGGTCTGCCAGAACACGTCGATCGGCATACCACCGCGTGGGTACCAGTAGCCGCCGATCCGCAGAAATTTCGGCTTGATGGTGGCGGCGATCCGCTTGCCGATGGCGACGGTGCAATCCTCATGGAAGGCGCCGTGATTGCGGAAACTGCCGAGATACAACTTCAGCGATTTGGATTCGAGCAGCCATTGGCCTGGCGCGTAGTCGATCACGAAAAGCGCGAAGTCCGGCTGGCCGGTGACCGGGCAGAGGCAGGTGAATTCCGGCGCGGTGAAGCGCGCCATGTAATCGGTGTCGGTCTGCGGGTTTGGCACGCGATCGAGCACCGCCTTGTCGGGCGACGCCGGCAGTCGCGACAGCGTGCCGAGTTGCAGCCTTTGCTTCGATTTCTTGGCCATCCACAAAAGCTATGCCCCGGCAGCGCGGGGCATGACAAGCGCTATGTTGGCGGGTAGAAAGCGGCCCAGATGACCGCCATCACCGACATTATCGGCCGCGAAATCCTCGACAGCCGCGGCAATCCGACCGTCGAGGTCGACGTCGTGCTGGAAGACGGCTCGCTCGGCCGCGCCGCGGTGCCGTCCGGCGCCTCGACCGGCGCGCACGAAGCGGTCGAGCTGCGCGACGGCGACAAGACGCGCTACCTCGGCAAGGGCGTGCGCAAGGCGGTCGACGCGGTCAATGGCGAAATCTTCGATGCGATCGGCGGCATGGATGCCGAAGCGCAGGCCAAGATCGACGAGACGCTGATCGCGCTCGACGGCACGCCGAACAAAGGCCGGCTTAGGCGCCAACGCGATCCTCGGCGTCTCGCTGGCGGTCGCTAAAGCGGCGGCGGCCGCCAAGAACGAGCCGCTCTATCGTTACGTCGGCGGCCCTGCTGCGCGCACACTGCCGGTGCCGATGATGAACATCATCAATGGCGGCGCGCACGCCGACAACCCGATCGACTTCCAGGAATTCATGATCATGCCGCTCGGCGCGCCGAGTTTTTCGGAAGCGCTGCGGATGGGCGTCGAGGTGTTCCAGACTCTGAAGAAGGCGCTGCACGACGCCGGCCACAACACCAATGTCGGCGACGAGGGCGGCTTTGCGCCGAATATCGCTTCGGCGCCGGACGCGCTCGATTTCGTCATGCGGGCGATCGAGCAGGCCGGCTACAAGCCAGGTGACGACGTCGCCATCGCGCTCGATCCGGCCTCGACCGAGTTTTTCAAGGACGGCGTTTACATTTACGAAGGCGAGAACAACAAGAAACGAACGCCGAAAGAGCAGACGCAATATCTCGCCGATCTGGTCGGCAAATATCCGATCGTCTCGATCGAGGACGGCATGGCGGAAGACGATTTCGACGGCTGGAAGCAGATCACCGATCTGATCGGAAAAAAATGCCAGCTGGTCGGCGACGATCTGTTCGTCACCAATGTCAAGCGTCTCGAAGACGGCATCAAGCGCGGCCTCGGCAATTCGATCCTGATCAAGGTCAACCAGATCGGCACGCTGACCGAGACGCTGGCCGCGGTCGAGATGGCGCACAAGGCCGGCTACACCGCGGTGATGTCGCATCGCTCCGGCGAAACCGAGGACACCACCATCGCCGATCTCGCGGTCGCCACCAATTGCGGGCAGATCAAGACCGGCTCGCTGGCGCGTTCCGACCGTGTCGCCAAATACAACCAGTTGCTGCGGATCGAGCAGGAACTCGGCGACCAGGCCAAATATGCCGGCCGCCGCGCGCTCAAAATACGCCGCGCATAAGCCATCGCGCATACTGATTTGCATTCGCGCGGCGAGCGCGGCAAAGTTGCGATAAATCCGATGCCGGATGTGAGTTGAAACGATGGATCAAACAACGGCCCTGAGACACCACGATCGCGTGCAGGCGGTCGAGCGGCTTTCAAACTTTGTCGCCAATTCGATCGACAATGCGCGCGCGGTCGACAAGCCATTTTTCCATCTCGAATTCGACCGCGTGTTCCCCGGAGACCTCTACGCGCAGATGCTGGCGCTGATGCCGGAGGCGTCGGATTACCGTCCGATGCATGGCCGCAGCAAGGGCCACGATCTCGCTGACGGCACTCACACTCGCGTCAAGATCGATCTGTTCCGCGAATACATCCGCAACATGCCGCCGGAAAAGCGCGCGCTATGGAACGTGGTCGGCGGCGCCTTGTGCTCGCAGCAGGTCAAGCGCGCCTTCATGCGGCGTCTGGCGCCTGGGCTGCAAAAACGTTTTGGCGACGACTTCGCCAAAACTGGAATGTATCCAATCCCGATCCTGACCCGCGACATTCCGGGTTACCTGATCACGCCGCACACCGACACGCGCTGGAAGGGCATCACCGTTCAACTGTATCTGCCGCGCGATGAATCCCATCTCAACATCGGCACGATCTTTCACGAGAAGCTCGAAGACGGCTCGCTGCCGAAACGCACGCAGATGCGCTTTGCGCCGAACTCCGGCTACGCCTTCGCCGTCGGCGACGACACCTGGCACTCGGCGGACCGGGTTCCGCAGGGCGTGGTGACCCGCGATTCGCATCCTCCTGACCTATTTCGTCGACAAGGGCCTGCTCAAGAAGCTGCGCAACCGCGGCAAGCGGCTGGGCAACTTCCTGGGCAACGAAATTCGCGCCCGGATATAAAGTTTCGGGTGGACAGGCCTTAAGCCGGCCTTAACGGCGGACCGGCATCTTGGCACGATGGTCACCCACCGGCGGCGGCGGACGATTCTCACGGCCTTGGCGCTCTATACGCTGGCCGCGCTGTTCATCGGTTATTTCGCGGTCAACGCCTTTACCGGGGATCACGGGCTGCGCGCCCAACAAGACCTCGACCAGCAGATGGCGTCGATGAAAACCGATCTGGCCCGCGTCAAGGCCGAACGTTCAGTTTGGGAACGACGGGTTTCGCTGCTGCGTTCCGACCGGATCGACCCCGACATGCTGGAAGAGCGCGCCCGCGCTCTGCTCGACTACGTCGATCCGCGCGACGTCACTTTGTTGCTCAATCCGCGCTAGCGGCGAAATGAAAAGCCGGTAATTCACAAGCCCGGTCAGTTCGTTGGCTGGACATCTCAAAGCAGCCTAGCGGCGGCTTCGCTTCCGCCGTGCGGCGTTTTAAGCTATTGGGGATTACGGCCACTCGACAGCAAGATCGAGCCGTCGCCGCAGGGAGCGAAAGACCACATGGCCGTTGCCAGTCAGAACTCTGCGCTAGCCTCCCCATCCTTGGAGCGCTCGAAAATCCCCGACTTCACCAAGGATCAGGATCTCACCGCCTATCGCGACATGCTGACGATCCGCCGCTTCGAAGAGAAGGCGGGCCAGATGTATGGCATGGGGCTGATCGGCGGTTTCTGCCATCTCTACATCGGACAGGAAGCCGTCGTCGTCGGCATGCAAATGGCGCTCAAGAAAGGCGACCAGATCATCACCGGCTATCGCGATCACGGTCACATGCTCGCCATCGGCATGGATCCGAAAGGCGTAATGGCGGAATTGACCGGCCGCAGCCACGGCTATTCCCATGGCAAAGGCGGCTCGATGCACATGTTCTCGGTTGAGAAGGGGTTCTACGGCGGCCACGGCATCGTCGCGGCACAGGTGCCGCTCGGCACCGGCCTCGCTTTCTCGAATTTCTATCGCGGCAACGACAATGTCAGCGTCACTTATTTCGGCGACGGCGCCGCCAACCAGGGCCAGGTCTACGAAAGTTTCAATATGGCGGAGCTTTGGAAGCTGCCGGCCATCTATGTAATCGAGAACAACCGTTACGCCATGGGCACCGCGATCACGCGCTCGTCGGCGGAAACCAACCTGTCGCGGCGTGGCTTGTCGTTCAACATTCCGGGCGAGCAGGTCGATGGCATGGACGTGCGCGCGGTGAAAGCCGCCGGCGACAAGGCGGTTGCCTGGTGCCGCGCCGGCAAGGGCCCGTACATTCTTGAAATGCTGACCTACCGTTATCGCGGCCATTCGATGTCGGACCCGGCCAAATACCGCACCCGTGAGGAAGTCGAGAAGGTGCGCTCGCACCACGATCCGATCGACATGGTGCGCGCCCGCATCGTCGAAAAGAAATGGGCCAAGGAAGACGAATTGAAGAAAATCGACACGCAGGTTCGCGACAAAATCAACGAGGCATCCGAATTCGCCACCCACGATCCGGAACCCGACGCCGTCCGAGCTTTACACCGACATCTATCGCTGAGCGCTCACCCGTAATGGTATTTAAGTCAGAGACAAAAGAACGCTCATGCCGACCAATATCCTGATGCCCGCGCTGTCGCCCACGATGGAGAAGGGCAATCTCGCCAAGTGGCTCAAGAAAGAGGGCGACACGATCAAATCCGGCGACATCATCGCCGAGATCGAGACCGACAAGGCGACCATGGAAGTCGAGGCGTCCGATGAGGGCACGCTCGGCAAGATCCTGGTGCCGGAAGGCACCGCCGATGTCGCGGTCAATACGCCGATTGCGGTAATCCTCGGCGAAGGCGAGGACAAATCCTCGATCAAGGAAGGTGCCTCGCCCTCACCGAAAAAATCCGACGCCAAGTCCGAAAGCAAAAAGACCGAAGCTCCCGAACAAAAACAAAAAGCTGACGAATCCGCTGCCCCGGCTACTGGCGACAAAATAAAGACCGCCAAGTCAGCCGCCGCTCCCGAAGCTCCCAAAACCGAAATCCTGCCCGATCCCGATGTGCCGGAAGGCACCGAGATGGTGACCATGACGATGCGCGAAGCATTGCGCGACGCCATGGCCGAGGAGATGCGGCGCGACAAGGACGTCTTCGTGATGGGCGAGGAGGTCGCCGAATATCAGGGCGCTTACAAGGTAACGCAGGGGCTGTTGCAGGAATTCGGCGCCAAGCGCGTCATCGACACGCCGATCACCGAGCACGGCTTTGCCGGCCTCGGCGTCGGCGCTGCGCTCGCCGGACTGAAACCCATCGTGGAATTCATGACTTTCAACTTCGCCATGCAGGCGATGGACCAGATCATCAATTCCGCCGCCAAGACGCTCTATATGTCAGGCGGACAGATGGGCTGCTCGATCGTGTTCCGCGGGCCGAACGGCGCCGCGGCGCGCGTTGCCGCCCAGCACAGCCAGGATTATTCGGCGTGGTATTCGAGCGTTCCGGGGCTGAAGGTGATTGCGCCTTCGACCGCCGCCGACGCCAAGGGCCTGTTGAAGGCGGCGATCCGCGATCGCAATCCGGTGATCTTCCTCGAAAACGAAATCCTCTACGGCCACTCGTTCCCGGTGCCGAAACTCGATGATTATGTGCTGCCGATCGGCAAGGCGCGGATCGCGCGGGCCGGTTCGGACGTCACCATCGTCGCTTGGTCGATCGGGCATGAACTACGCGCTCAAGGCGGCGGAAGAACTGGCGAAGGACGGCATCGAGGCCGAAGTGATCGACCTGCGCACCTTGCGGCCGATGGATACCGAGACGATCATCAACTCCGTGCAAAAAACCGGCCGCGCCGTCACCGTCGAAGAAGGCTGGCAGCAGAACGGCATCGGCGCCGAAATCGCCGCGCGCATCATGGAGCAGGCGTTCGATTATCTCGACGCGCCGGTCGCGCGGGTATCGGGCAAGGACGTGCCGATGCCTTACGCTGCCAATCTCGAGAAGCTGGCTTTGCCCTCGGTCGCCGAAGTGGTCGAGGCGGCGAAATCGGTTTGTTACAAGTAGGCCAAGAATAAAATATGCCGACCAACATCCTCATGCCGGCGCTGTCGCCCACGATGGAAAAGGGCAATATTGCGCGCTGGCTCAAAAAGGAAGGCGACAAGGTCAAATCCGGCGACGTCTTGGCCGAGATCGAGACCGACAAGGCGACGATGGAATATGAGGCCATCGACGACGGCGTATTGGCGAAGATCGTGGTGCCTGAAGGCACGCAGGACGTCGCGGTCAATACCGTAATCGCGGTGCTGGCTGGCGAGGGCGAGGACGTGAAGGCGGCGGCTGCTGGGGCGAAAACCGCAGCGCCGGTAGCGAAAGCGCCGGAGAAACCAGCTACCAAATCTGCCGAACCGGCCAAGGCTCAATCCAGCGCAGCCGCGCCATTAGCGCCGCAGCTACCAAAGGCGGCGCAAGCTTCCACGCAATCGGCGAGCGAGAATGCCAACCGCCTGTTTTCCTCGCCGCTGGCGCGCAGACTGGCGAAAGACGCCGGCATCGACATCGGCCGGATCCAAGGCTCCGGCCCGCATGGCCGCATCATCGCGCGCGATATCTTCGACGCGAAATCCGGCAAGGGGCTGAAAGCCGCGTCGACCGCACCATCAGCCGGCGTTGCGGGTTCGATCGCGCCGGCGATGTCGGATCAGCAAATCCGCTCCCTCTACGAGGACGGCAGTTACGAGGTCATTCCGCATGACGGCATGCGCCGTACCATCGCGCAACGCCTGAGCGCCTCAACGCAGACCGTTCCGGTTTTTTACGAGACCGTCGATTGCAACATCGGCAAGCTGCTGGCGGCGCGCGAAGAAATCAACGCGGCGGCGCCGAAGGACAAGGACGGCAAGCCGGCGTATCGGCTTTCAGTCAACGATTTCATTATCAAGGCGCTGGCGATCGCCCTGCAGCGCGTGCCGAACGCCAATGTGAGTTGGACCGAAGGGGGCATGTTGAAGCACAAGCATTCCGACATCGGCGTTGCGGTGGCGCTGCCGGGCGGCTTGATTACGCCGATCATTCGCCAAGCTGAATTGAAGTCGCTTTCGGTTATTTCCGGCGAAGGCAAGGATCTGATCGCGCGCGCGCGGACCAAGAAGCTCAAGCCGAGCGAATATCAGGGCGGCACCTCGTCGGTGTCTAATCTCGGTATGTATGGCATCAAACATTTCACCGCGATCATCAATCCGCCGCAGGCCAGCATCCTCGCGGTCGGCGCCAGCGAGGAGCGGGCGGTCGTCAAGGATGGCAAGATCGAAGTCGCGCATGTCATGTCGGCGACGGTCTCGTGCGATCATCGCGCCATCGACGGCGCGCTCGGCGCCGAATTGATCGGTGCTTTCAAGACGCTGATCGAGAGCCCCGTAATGATGGTGGTGTGAGTCGGAAAGAAGCCTGATGCGCCTTCTCGGTATTCTGGTGCTTGTCGGATTGATTTCGGCCGCGGTCGCCGAGACATTCAACTATGCCGTGACCTACTGGACTCCATGTCAGGGCGAGCGTCTCGCCTGCACGATGGACGGAATCGGCGGATCGCTTGCGAACCTAGCCCTTTCCGTGGTGGCGATGATTGTGTTTGGCATCCTTCTGTTCTGGCGCCCGACTATCCGCGCGTTGACTTTTGGGTTGATCGGCCTATTCGCCCCGGTCGCCGCTTTGTTGAATTCTGACTCTTCAGACCAATAGCCGCGTACACGATGGATTGCTCTTTTACTGGCGAGAGATACAGCAGCTCCTCCAGTTCGTCGGCGGTCCGGCACTCGTGATTGTGATTCAGTGGTCGCTTCTGACAGTCTATCTCAGCCGCGCCACGCAGCCGGCCAAAGCGAGTTAGCCGATGGCCGACACCTCATTCGACGTGCTCATTATCGGCTCGGGTCCGGGCGGCTACGTCACCGCGATCCGCGCCGCGCAACTCGGCTTCAAGACCGCGATCGTCGAGCGCGATTATCTCGGCGGCATTTGCCTGAACTGGGGCTGCATTCCGACCAAGGCGCTGCTGCGCTCGGCGGAGATCTATCACTACCTGCAGCACGCCAAGGATTACGGCTTGTCGGCCGAGAAGGTCAGCTACGACCCGGCCGCCGTGGTGAAGCGCTCGCGCGGCGTGTCGAAGCGCCTCAATGACGGCGTCGGCTTCCTGATGAAGAAGAACAAGGTGTCGATCATCTGGGGCGATGCGGTCATCGATGCGCCCGGCAAGGTCACTGTGAAGGCATCGAAGGCCGAGGCGCCGAAAGGTGCGCTCGGTGCGGGAACGTATCAAGCCAAGCACATCATCCTTGCGACGGGGGCGCGGCCGCGCGTGGTGCCGGGGCTCGAGCCGGACAAGAAACTGGTCTGGACCTATTTCGAGGCGATGGTGCCCGACAAGATTCCGAAATCATTGCTGGTGGTCGGCTCCGGCGCGATCGGCGTCGAATTCGCTTCGTTTTTCCGCACGCTCGGCTCCGAAGTAACGATCGTTGAGTTGCTGCCGCAGATTTTGCCGGTCGAGGACGCCGAGATTGCGGCGTTCGCGCGCAAAAGCTTCGAGAAGCAGGGCATCAAGATCATCACCGGCGCCAAAGTCACCAAGCTCGACAAGAAGGCCGACAGCGTCACTGCCGAGATTGACGACGGCAAAAGCAAGACGTCGCTCACGGTGGACCGGGTGATTTCCGCGGTCGGCGTCACCGGCAATATCGAAAACCTCGGCCTTGAAAAAATTGGCGTCAAGACCGAGCGCGGCACCATCGTCACCGACGGCCTGGGCAAGACCAATGTGCCGGGTATCTACGCGATCGGCGACGTCGCCGGGCCCCCGATGCTGGCGCACAAGGCCGAGCACGAAGGCGTCATCTGCATCGAGGCGATCAAGGGTCTGCATCCACATCCGATGAACAAATCGATGATCCCCGGCTGCACTTATTGCTCGCCGCAGATTGCCTCGGTCGGCATCACCGAACAGGCGGCGAACGAGAAAAAGCTCGATGTGCGGGTCGGCCGCTTTCCGTTCACGGGAAACGGCAAGGCGATTGCGCTCGGCGAGGACCAGGGCCTCGTCAAAGTGATCTTCGACAAGAAGACCGGGCAACTGCTCGGCGCGCATATGGTCGGCGCCGAAGTCACCGAACTGATCCAGGGCTATGTGGTGGCGATGAACCTCGAAACCACCGAGGAAGAGTTGATGCACACCATCTTCCCGCATCCGACGCTGTCGGAAATGATGAAGGAGGCCGTGCTCGACGCCTATGGCCGCGTCCTCAATATGTGAACCTTGCGGGGCGGGCGGCTCGCTCGTAAGTAGGTGGCATAAGCAGGTGATATGGCTGTCGTTCTCGACATCAACGGGCCTCGCGCGCGCCATCCGGAAAAGGCGCACCGGCCGGATTCCGCGACGCTGCCGAAGCCCGACTGGATCCGCGTCAAGGCGCCGGTGTCGCCGGGCTACCTCGATACCCGCGACATCGTGCGCGCCCACAAACTGGTCACCGTCTGCGAGGAGGCCGGCTGCCCGAATATCGGCGAATGCTGGGAGAAAAAGCACGCCACCTTCATGATCCTCGGCGACACCTGCACGCGGGCCTGCGCCTTCTGCAACGTCAAGACCGGGCTGCCGGGCATGCTCGACGCGCAGGAGCCCGAGCATGTCGCGCAGGCGACGGCGAAACTGGGTCTCGCACATATCGTCATCACGTCGGTCGACCGCGATGATCTCGCCGACGGCGGCGCCGAGCATTTCGCCAAAACCATCCGCGCCATCCGCGTGGCGTGCCCGCAAACCACCATCGAGGTGCTGACGCCGGATTTCCTGCGCAAAGACGGCGCCGAGCAGATCGTCGTCGCGGCGAAACCCGACGTGTTCAACCACAATCTCGAAACCGTGCCGTCGCTCTATCTCACCGTGCGGCCGGGCGCGCGCTATTTCAATTCGCTGCGGCTCCTCCAGCGCGTCAAACAGATCGATCCGGCCATGTTCACCAAATCGGGAATCATGGTGGGTCTCGGCGAAGAGCGCAACGAAGTGCTGCAGGTGATGGACGACCTGCGCGCGGCCGATGTCGATTTCATTACCATCGGGCAATATCTGCAGCCGACCCGCAAGCATCACGCGGTGGCGCGCTTCGTGCCGCCCGACGAGTTCAAGTCCTACGAGACGGTTGCCTACGCCAAGGGCTTCCTGATGGTGTCATCGTCGCCGCTGACGCGCTCGTCGCATCACGCCGGCGAGGATTTCGCCAAATTGCGCGCCGCGCGTCTCAACAAAAGCTGATGCCGAGCTTCTCGTCGAAACGCCGCGTGCGTCACGACGCCGCGCAGATGTTCGATCTGGTCGCCGACGTCGAGAAATACTCGCAATTCGTGCCGCTCTGCAGCGCGTTGAAAGTCAAAAGCCGCACGGCAAAAGGTGAGGGCGTCGAGGTCCTGATTGCGGACATGGCGGTGGCTTATAAGATGATCCGCGAGACATTCACCAGCCGGGTCACGCTCGACAAAGCCAACCTCGCAATTCTGGTTGAATATCTTGACGGGCCATTCAGGCGCATGGAGAACCGCTGGACCTTCCGTGCCATAGGCGAGGGCAGTTGCGAGATCGAATTCTTCATCGATTATGAATTCAAGAGCCGCGTGCTGGCGATGCTGATGGGCGCGATGTTCGACACCGCGTTTCGTCGCTTTGCTGCGGCGTTCGAGAAGCGCGCCGACGAGATTTATGGGTGTAGCACCGCCTAGAAGTGCTCGACCTGCTCGCCGGAGGAGCTGCCGGCCAGCTCGCTGAGCATTGCCAGCGCCTGCAACACCGATTTCTGCCGGATCGGCCCGCGCCCGATCGGGCCGAAGCGCTGCACCGACTGTAGCGTCTTGCCGTTGCGGGCGGCGGCGGCAAAATACACCAGTCCCGCAGGCTTATCTTTCGAAGCGCCGGGACCGGCCACCCCGGTAATCGACACCACCAGGTCGGCGGCGGATTTAGCCAGCGCGCCTTTCGCCATCGCCTCGGCGGTCTGCGCGCTGACCGCGCCATGCGCCTGCAGCAATTCCTTGCCGACGCCCAGCATCGCCTCCTTGGCCTCGTTGGAATAGGTGACGAAGGCGCGGTCGACCACCGCGGACGATCCCGGAATTTCCGTCAGCGTCGCGCTCACCAGGCCGCCGGTGCAGGATTCCGCGGTTGCTATTTTGAAGCCGCGGCCGCGGCACAGCTCCAGAAGCCTTGAGGCGGCGGTGAGCATTGCGTCATCGATCATGATCCGCTCCAGGGCAGGCGGACGGTCGCAGTGGCAAAGGCCGCGACGCCTTCGCCGCGGCCGGTAAACCCAAGCCCCTCGCTGGTGGTGGCCTTGATCGCCACCCGGTCAATCGCGATGCCGCATAACTCCGAAATTCGCTGTCGCATGGCGTCACGATGCGGGCCAATGCGCGGCGCCTCGCACACGATATTGAGATCGAGATGCGCGATCTTGCCGCCGCGCGCTTTCAGTCGTTCGATCGCGAAAGCGACGAAGCGGTCTGACGCCGCGCCGCGCCATTGCGGATCGCTCGGCGGAAAATGCACGCCGATATCGCCGTCGGTCAATGCGCCCAGAATGGCGTCGACCAGCGCGTGCAGCACCACGTCGGCGTCGGAATGGCCTTCAAGTCCGCGCTCGTGCGCGATGCGCACACCGCCAAGCGTGACGTGATCGCCCGGCCCGAAAGCGTGAACGTCGATGCCGGAGCCCATGCGCACGTCGGCGAGCGATGCCAGCGCTTCCGCGCGCGCAAAATCTCCCGGCCTGGTGAGCTTGATGTTGCCGGCATCACCCTCGAACACATTAACGTGCAGTCCGGCCCATTCGGCGAGCGCGGCGTCATCGGTGAAATCCGAGCGGCCGGCTGCCGCGGCCTTGCGGTGCGCGTCATAGAGCGGGACGAAAGCGAACGCCTGCGGCGTCTGCACCAGACGAAGCGCGCGGCGATCGAGCGTCTGGGTGATCCGCCCGGCGGCATCGACGGCTTTTACCGTATCGGCGACGGCGAGCGCCGGCACGGCCGCGCCGTTTTTCCTGACAGCGGCGATGGCCCGCGACACCAAATCCGCCGATAGCGAACGGTCGCGCTGCGTCATGGATGAGGACGATGTCGGGCCGGCTCACCGCCAGCGCATCGAGGCCGGCCCGCACCGAACCTTGCCGGGTATCGCCGCCGAACACCGGGGGTAGCGCGGCAATGCCGCTGGCGGCGTCCTGATAGCGGGTCAGGTCTTCGCGATGGATCACCGGCTGCACCGCCGTGACCTCGGGATGGCCCGCAAGGACACTCAGACTGGCGCACAGCATCGGTGTGCCGCCGACCGGCTGGAATTGCTTGGGTAGGTCGCCGCCCGCGCGCGTTCCGCGTCCGGCAGCGACAACAACGGCAGCGACGCCCGCCATGCATTGTTCCTTCAAAGCCGCCTCGATTTACCGCGTCTGACGCCACGCGGATACAAATTCAGGCGGCGTCTTTGGTCCCGAGATAAACAAGTTTTTTGCAGTGCAGCACTTGATATGACTGATAATTTGGCTAAACTCTGTGCACTAAAGAATACGCCTAATTGGTAGGCATGGATCGATTGCAGCGCACAATGCCCCGATTTAACGGCTCAAAGCTCCAGATCGGCCCCATTGAAATGCCGAACCGGGTGGTGCTTGCGCCGATGTCCGGCATTACCGATGCGCCGTTTCGGCGCCTCACCGAGACCCTCGGCGCCGGGCTGGTGGTTTCCGAAATGACTGCGAGCTCGGCGCTGGCCGAAGGCCGGCGCGAAGCGCTGCGTCGGAGCGACGGCGAGGGCGTCGCCGTCAATATCGTTCAACTCGCCGGCTGCGAGGCGAAATGGATGGCGGAGGGCGCCCGCATCGCCGAAGCGGGCGGAGCCGAGATCATCGATATCAACATGGGCTGCCCGGCGCGGCTGGTGACCAATATCGCGTCGGGATCGGCGCTGATGCGGGATCTCGATCATGCCCTGACGCTGATCGAGGCGACCGTCGCGGCCGTGCGAGTGCCGGTTACGCTGAAAATGCGGCTCGGTTGGGATGCCGACAGCCTGAACGCCCCCGAGCTGGCCCGGCGCGCGCAAGATGCCGGCATTTGCCTGATCACCGTGCACGGCCGCACCCGCTGCCAGTTCTATAAAGGCAGCGCCAATTGGGCGGCGGTGCGCGCGGTCAAGGCGAGCGTAACCATCCCCGTCATCGTCAACGGCGACATTCGTTCCTGCGCCGACGCGCTACGTGCGATTGAACTGTCCGGCGCTGACGCTGTGATGATTGGCCGCGCGGCGCAGGGCCGTCCGTGGTTGCCAGGCCAGATCGCCAGAGAGCTCGAGGGTGGCGCGCCGGAGCAAGCGCCTTCATTGACCCGGCAGCGCGAGATCATCGTCGCGCTCTACGATGAAATGCTCGCTCACTACGGCGACCGGATCGGCATCAAACACGCCCGCAAGCATCTCGGCTGGTCGCTCGATGCAGCCGCCGAAAGCGCCGGAATTTCCGCAGATGGGCTCAAAGCTGCGCGGGGTCATGTCCTGACAGCGGAAACGCCTGCGATCGCGCGGCAGCGGCTGGCGCAGGCTTTCGACGAATTCTCGATGCGAGCCGCGGCATGAACAGGCCGCAACCCATGTCCTCAGTGGTCGAGTCCTCGTCGGACGCGCAGCTCAATGCCTTGCCGCATCCGATCATCGTGGTATCGCGCGACGGCCGCATCGCCGATGCCAATGTCGCCGCCGAGCAGTTTTTCAAGGCGTCGATCCCGATGTTGCGACGGCATTTATTGCGCGATCTGGTCCCGTTCGGCTCGCCGCTACTGGCGCTGGTCGAGCAGGTCCGCAACCGCGGTTCCGCAGTCAACGAATACAAAATCGACCTGGCGACGCCGCGCAATCCCGGCGAGCGGCTGGTCGATCTTTATGTCGCGCCGCTTCCGGAATATTCCGATCAGGTCGTGGTCATGCTGCAAGAGCGCACCATCGCCGAGAAGATGGATCGACAGCTCACGCATCGCGGCGCGACCCGATCGGTGATCGCGCTGGCGGCGATGCTGGCGCATGAAATCAAAAATCCATTGTCGGGCATTCGTGGGGCCGCCCAGCTGCTTGAGCAATCTGCCGGCGACGACGACCGTCTGCTGACCAGGCTCATTTGCGACGAAACCGACCGGATCGTGAAGCTGGTCGACCGCATGGAAGTGTTCTCCGACGAGCGCCCGGTCGAGCGCGAGCCGGTCAATATTCACGTCGTGATCGATCATGTGAAACGGCTGGCGCAGTCGGGCTTCGGCCAGCACATCAAGTTCATTGAGGAGTACGACCCATCGCTGCCGCCGGTGCTCGGCAATCGCGACCAACTGGTACAGGTCTTTCTCAATCTGGTGAAAAACGCCGCCGAGGCGATCGGTGAAAACCGGGCGGACGGCGAAATTCAACTCACGACGGCGTTCCGGCCCGGGGTGCGGCTGGCGGTGCCGGGCAGCAAAACCCGTGTGTCACTGCCACTCGAATTTTGCGTGCGCGACAATGGGCCGGGCGTGCCGGAAGAATTGATGCCGCATCTCTTCGATCCGTTCGTCACCACCAAGCCGACCGGCAGCGGGCTTGGCCTCGCCCTGGTTTCCAAGATCGTCGGGGACCATGGCGGGATCATCGAATGTGAAGCGCAGCCGCGGCGTACGATCTTTCGCGTTTTAATGCCGGTTTACAGCGGCGACGACTCGGTCACCGAGGCGCCACCCATGCACAACAGTTGAGGCCGACATGCCGACCGGAAGTATTCTAGTAGCTGACGACGACGCCGCGATCCGAACGGTGCTCAACCAGGCACTGTCGCGCGCCGGCTATGAGGTGCGCTCGACCGGGACCGCCGCGACATTGTGGCGTTGGGTCAGCCAGGGCGACGGCGATCTGGTGATCACCGATGTGGTGATGCCGGACGAGAACGCGTTCGATCTGGTGCCGCGCATCCGCAAGGCGCGGCCCGATCTACCGGTCATCATCATGAGCGCGCAAAATACCTTCATGACCGCGATCCGGGCGTCCGAGCGCGGCGCCTATGAATATCTGCCGAAGCCGTTCGATCTCAAGGAACTGATTGCAATCGTCGGCCGCGCGCTGTCCGAACCGAAGACGAAGCGCGCCGCGCCGGCCAAAAGCGAAGAGCTCGATTCAGATTCCACTGGTCGGCCGCTCGCCTGCAATGCAGGAAATTTACCGCGTGCTGGCACGGCTGATGCAGACCGACCTGACCGTGATGATTTCCGGCGAGAGCGGCACCGGAAAGGAGCTGGTGGCAAAAGCGCTGCACGACTACGGCAAGCGGCGCGCCGGCGCTTTTGTCGCGGTCAATATGGCGGCGATCCCGCGCGACCTGATCGAGTCCGAATTGTTCGGCCACGAGAAGGGCGCCTTCACCGGAGCCAACACGCGAAGCTCGGGCCGCTTCGAACAAGCCGAGGGTGGCACGCTGTTTCTCGACGAGATCGGGGATATGCCGATGGAGGCGCAGACCCGGTTGCTGCGCGTGTTGCAGCAGGGCGAATACACGACAGTCGGCGGACGAACGCCGATCAAGAGCGACGTGCGCATCGTCGCTGCGACCAATAAGGATCTGCGGCTACAGATTCAGCAAGGATTGTTTCGCGAGGATCTGTTCTTCCGCCTCAACGTGGTGCCGCTGCGTTTGCCGCCGCTGCGCGAGCGCACCGAGGACATTCCCGATCTGATCCGGCATTTCTTCGCGCAAGCCCAACAGGAAGGCCTGCCGTCCAAACATATCGACCCGGCCGGACAGGAGCGGCTCAAGCGGCATCGCTGGCCGGGCAATGTGCGTGAACTGGAAAATCTGGCGCGCCGGCTCGCCGCGCTTTACCCGCAGGAGACCATTACCGCCGCGGTGATCGAGAATGAGCTCTCGCCATCGTCGCAACTGGCGGCGCCGGCGGGCGACGATGGCCGCAGCGACGACAATATTTCGGCGGCGGTCGAGCGGCATCTCGCAGAGTATTTCGCCGGCTTCAAAGACGGCCTGCCGCCATCCGGGCTTTACCATCGCGTCCTGCGCGAGATGGAGTATCCGCTGTTGTCGGCGGCGCTGGCGGCGACGCGCGGCAACCAGATCCGCGCCGCCGATCTGTTGGGGGTCAATCGCAACACTTTGCGGAAGAAAATCCGCGACCTCGATATCCAGGTCTATCGCGGCAGTAACTGAGCCAATCCCCGCGAACCTTTTGGTTTTGCGCCGCGGATTTGTCGCAATTCGGCAACATTGTTGTATAAAAGCATCAGTGGGCGCCGGCCCTCGCGGGCCGGCCCTCTGCCTCTTCAACCGTTTTCCGCCAGGATTTCATGACCGTGGATCAGGTCGTCAGCGCCGATATCGCCGCCCCGGCGCCGACCGCCCGCATCCTCGGTCCGATTGCGGTCGCGCTGGCGTTGCTGTCCGCGCTGGTGACGTTCCTCGTTCTCGCCGGCCTGACGTCGATCGCACCAACTCATTACGTCGTCGTTTCGTTGCTGCTGGTCAACGCGCTAACCGGCCTCATCCTGCTCGGCATCATCGTTCGCGAAGTCTGGCAAATCGTCCAGGCGCGGCGTGGCGGGCAGGCAGCCTCGCAACTGCACGTCCGAGTCGTTGGACTGTTTTCGATCATCGCCGCGGCGCCAGCCATTCTGGTCGCGATTGTCGCGACGGTGACGCTCGATCGCGGTCTCGATCGCCTGTTCTCGTCGCGCACCCGCGCGGCGATAGAGAATTCCGTGGTGGTCGCGGATGCCTACCTGCAAAGCCAAGCGCAGGGGCTGCGCTCGGACGTCGTGTTGATGGCGTTCGATTTGAGCCGCGCCAAAACGCTGTTCGAAAACGAGCCGGACAAACTGAAGCAATTTCTGACCTTCCAGGCGTCGTTACGCGGTCTTGCTGCCGCCAACATTTTCGATGCGCAGGTCAAGGTGCTGGAAAAGGCTGACATTCCCGTCAATCACGTATTCGCGTTGCCCCCGGCTGAGGCGCTAAAGGCGATCGGCGACAGCGAGCCGCAAATCGTTTTGCTGCCCGACGCCGATTATGTCGCGGCCGCGCTTCGACTACGCGGATATTCTGACGAATATCTTTACGTCGCGCGACTGCTCGATCCGCGCGTACTGGCGCAACTGCGCATCACGCAGGCGAGCGTGAGTGAATACGCCGCAATCGAATCGCGTCGTCTCGGCATCCAGGTGGCGTTTGCGCTGATGTATACGGTGATCGCGCTCATCGTGCTGTTGTCGGCGGTCTGGATCGGCCTTGATTTTGCCAACCGACTGGTCGCGCCGATCCGCCGGCTGATCGGTGCAGCCAATATCGTATCAACCGGAAATCTGTTTGTGCGAGTTCCGGTGCAAAAATCTGAAGGCGATCTTGCCAATCTTGGCGAGACCTTCAACAGGATGACGCAGGAGCTGCGCACGCAGCGCGACGATATTGTTCGTGCCCGCGACGTTATCGATAGCCGTCGGCGATTTACCGAGGCCGTGCTGTCCGGCGCCAGCGCCGGCGTCATCGGCGTCGACGATCACGATGCGGTCAGTATTCTCAATCGGTCCGCCGAAGAATTGATCGAATGCAGCGAATCCGATGCCCTTGGCAAATCTGTAATAATTATTTTGCCGGAACTGTCCGGAATCCTCAAACAGGCGCGAAGCGGCGGCCAGCGCCTGACTCAAGATCAAATGACAATCACGCGCGGCGGCCGCGAGCGGGTTCTTCAGGTGCGGGTGACGCGAGAGCAATCCAGCGAAGGTGATCACGGTTATGTGGTGACGTTGGATGACATCACCGAGCTAGTTGTAGCCCAGCGAACATCGGCTTGGGCCGATGTGGCGCGACGCATAGCCCATGAAATCAAAAATCCGCTGACGCCAATTCAGCTCGCGGCCGAGCGGCTGCGACGCAAATATATCAACGTGATCGGCGACGATAAGTCGGTGTTCGAGCAATGCACCGATACGATCGTCCGCCAGGTCGACGACATCAAGCGCATGGTGGATGAGTTCTCGCGCTTTGCCCGCATGCCGAAGCCGGTCATTGAAAGCGAGGACGTTGCCGACACCATTCGCCAGGCGGTATTCCTGATCAAAGTAGGCCACACCGACATCGATTTCGACGTGGCGATTTCCGAAGACCCGATGCGGGCGCGGTTCGACCGCCGGCTAATTTCGCAGGCGATCACCAACATCGTCAAAAATGCCACCGAAGCGATCGCTGCCGTGTCGCAGGAAGAACTGGGCAAAGGCCGCATCGTCATTTCGGCGGCGCGGGAAGGGCATGACATCGTCATCGACGTGGTCGATAACGGCATCGGCCTGCCGAAGGAGAACCGCAGTCGTCTGCTCGAGCCTTATGTGACCACGCGTGAAAAGGGCACCGGCCTCGGGCTGGCAATCGTCGGCCGCATCCTGGAAGAGCACGGCGGCACCATCGAATTGCGCGATGCGGCGGCGAAGGTGCGGGAGCAACGCGGCGCGTGGGTACGCGTGCGGTTTGCCGATGATACCGTCATCGCCAGTGGCGAGCCCGAAAAACAAAAAATGACAAGCGAGTCCTGATCATGCCGGGTGAGATTCTCATTGTAGACGACGAAGCGGATATCCGCGATCTGGTCGCGGGAATCCTGCAAGACGAGGGCTACCAGGCGCATACCGCGCAAAACAGCGACGATGCTTTGGCAGCTATCGTGATGCGGCGGCCCAACCTGATCTTCCTAGATATTTGGCTGCAAGGAAGCCGGCTTGATGGCTTGCAACTGCTTGATGCCGTCAAGCAGGAGCATCCGGAACTGCCGGTGGTGATGATTTCCGGGCACGGCAATATAGAAACCGCGGTTGCCGCGATTAAGCACGGCGCCTATGACTTCATCGAGAAGCCATTCAAGGCCGACCGATTGCTGCTGGTGGCCGAGCGTGCTTGCGAAGCGTCGCGGCTCCGGCGTGAGGTCAAACAACTCAAGCATCTAGCTTCAACGCAATCGACGCTGGTTGGAAAATCCGCGGCAGTCAGCCAATTGCGTCAGACCATTGAAAAGGTAGCGCCGACCAACAGCCGCATTCTGGTGCTTGGGCCGTCCGGCGCCGGCAAGGAATTGACGGCGCGCGCCATTCACCAGACGTCGGGCCGCACCAACGGGCCGTTCGTTGTCATCAATGCCGCCGCCATCACGCCGGAGCGCATGGAAGCGGAATTGTTCGGCGTCGACCGGGCCAATGGCTCGGAGGGTCGAAAAGCCGGAGCGCTGGAAGAGGCGCACGGCGGCACGTTGTTCATCGACGACGTCGCCGAGTTGCCGCGCGAAACGCAGAACAAGATCCTGCGCGTGCTGGTCGACCAGACGTTCCAGCGCGTCGGCGGCGGTACCAAGCTGGCGGTCGATGTCCGCATCATCTCATCGACGACGCGCAATCTCGAGGCCGAAATCGCCGCCGGCAAGTTTCGCGAAGACCTTTACCACCGGCTTTCGGTGGTCCCGATCCGCGTGCCGCCGCTGGCCGAACGGCGTGACGACATCCCGGAACTGGTCGAGTATTTCATGGAGCAGATTTCGCAGTCCACCGGCCTGCCGAAGCGCAAGATCGGCGACGACGCCATGGCCGTGCTGCAATCGCATGACTGGCCGGGCAATGTCCGGCAGCTGCGAAACAATATCGAGCGGCTGATGATTTTAGCCGGCGGCGACGCCACCGCCGTCGTCGATGCCAGCATGTTGCCAGCCGACGTTGGCTCGATGGTGCCGAGCATGCCGAATGGCAATGGCGGGGAGCAGCTGATGGGATTACCGTTGCGGGACGCCCGTGAAGTTTTCGAGCGCGAATATCTGGTGGCGCAGATCAACCGGTTCGGCGGCAATATATCGCGCACCGCGGAGTTCGTCGGCATGGAGCGCTCGGCGTTGCATCGCAAGCTCAAGGCGCTGGGAATAGGCTAGCTGATGTCGCGCGTTGCCTATGTCAACGGCCGTTATCTGCCGCGCGCCGTCGCGGCGGTGAATATCGAAGATCGCGGCTACCAGCTTTCTGACGGCGTCTATGAAGTCTGCGAAGTGAAGGGAGGGCGCCTGGTCGACGAGCGCCGCCATCTGGCGCGGCTCGACTATTCGTTGGCGGAACTAAGAATCGCCGCGCCGATGTCGCGTGCGGCGCTCGGCGTGGTGCTGCGCGAGACCGTGCGGCGGAATCGCGTGCGCGATGGTTTCATCTACATTCAGGTGACACGGGGCGTGGCGCGCCGCGATCATGCCTTTCCGGCCATTGCGCCGCCACCGGCTTTCGTCGTGACGGCGCGCAGTGTCGATCCCGCTATAAGCGAAAGGCAGGCCGCGGACGGCATTGCCATCGTCACCATGCCGGATCAGCGATGGGCTCGGGTCGATATCAAATCGGTCTCGCTGCTGCCCAACGTGCTCGGCAAACAGGCCGCCCGCGAGCAGGGCGCGCGCGAAGCATGGTTTGTCGATAAAGCCGGCCGCGTAACCGAAGGCGCCTCGTCGAATGCCTGGATCGTCGATCGCAATGGGAAACTGATCACCCGCGCGCTCGGTCATGACATCCTGCGGGGTATCACGCGCACCGTCCTGCTTGACGTCATCCAGGCGCAGGGACTTCAGGTTGAGGAGCGCGCCTTCACCGTGGAAGAGGCCTATGCGGCGCGCGAGGCTTTCGTCACGTCGGCGACCCAGACGGTGATGCCCGTCGTAAGCATCGATGGCCGGCCGATCGGCAATGGCGCGCCCGGCCTGATCGCCTCGGCGTTGCGGCGCGACTATCACCAGCACGCCGAGCTGACCTAGCCTCGAAATAACACGGCATTTCGGTGCTTTGCCGGAGCGGGCGCGAAGTTAGGCTTGCACGCATCGCCCGCCTGCAATCTAATGGCGAGGCACCCAAGCCCGGGGCTCAATGAAGGACAATCAACCGCGGGCGGGTTTGGGCAACGAATAGTCTTGCGCGCAGACGCGAGCATAAAAAGGAACAACGGCCATGGCAGCCGAACGTACGCAAAATCTCCAAGACACTTTTCTCAATCATGTTCGAAAAAGCAAAGTCCCGCTGACTATTTTTCTGGTCAACGGCGTGAAATTGCAGGGTGTCGTGACGTGGTTCGATAATTTCTGCGTGCTCTTGCGACGGGACGGTCACTCGCAGCTCGTCTACAAGCACGCGATCTCGACCATCATGCCCGGACATCCGATCCAGTTGTTCGAGGGCGGCGAAGAGCCACCGGCTGCCGGAGAAAAGATCTAGTTGAAACAGCGAGAGCGCGACGCGCGCAACGATCGTCTTGCGCCTGTTGAGACGGGAGGCAGTGGTCGCGCGATTGTCATCGAGCCGTGGCTCAAGCGGCAGGTCCCAGGTCGCGAACAGAATCTCGAACTGCGAACGCCGGAAGCCCGTCTTGAAGAAGCGGCCGGATTGGCGCGTGCGATTGACCTCACCGTGGTCGAATCCGGGCTGGTGACGCTCAATGCCGTGCGGCCAGCGACCTATATCGGCACCGGCAAGGTCGAGGAGATTGCCGGCCTCACCAAGAGCCTCAACGCCGGCGTCGTGGTGATGGATTGTCCAGTATCGCCGGTGCAGCAGCGCAATTTGGAGAAGGCGTGGAATGCCAAGGTGCTGGACCGCACGGGTTTGATTCTGGAAATCTTTGGCCGACGCGCGCGCACGAAGGAGGGCGCGTTGCAGGTCGAGCACGCGCACCTGACCTATCAGAAGAGCCGACTGGTGCGATCCTGGACCCATCTCGAGCGCCAGCGCGGCGGCTTCGGCTTTCTCGGCGGGCCGGGCGAGACGCAACTTGAAGCGGACCGGCGCGTGATCGAGGATCGGCTGCGGCGCATCGAAGCCGAGCTCGAAAAGGTCAAACGCACCCGCAAGCTGCATCGCGATAGCCGCAAGCGCGTGCCTTATCCAATCGTCGCGCTGGTCGGTTACACAAACGCCGGCAAGTCAACGCTGTTTAACCGCATGACCCAGGCGAGCGTATTATCGGCCGACATGTTGTTCGCGACGCTCGATCCGACGCTACGCGCGCTGGATTTGCCGAAGGGTTCGCGCATCATTTTATCCGACACCGTCGGATTCATTTCCGATTTGCCGACCATGCTGGTGGCGGCATTCCGCGCCACGCTGGAAGAGGTGATCGAGGCCGACGTCATCCTGCATGTCCGCGACATGTCGCATCTCGACAACATCGCGCAGTCGCAGGACGTCGTGAAAATCCTCGGCGAGCTCGGTATCGAAGCCCATGACCGACGTTTGATCGAGGTCTGGAACAAGATCGACAGGCTCGATGCCGGCAATCGTGCGGGCCTGTTCAATCTGGCCGGCCGGCAGAGCGACGACCGGCATCCGGTGCCGGTTTCCGCGATAAGCGGTGAGGGGGTGGACGCGCTGTTGGCGGCAATTCAGGAGCGTTTGGCCGAGCACCGGCTGACCATCGATCTGTCGCTCGATCCAGCCGACGGCGCGGGCATGAGCTGGCTATATCGTCATGCCGAAGTGCTCGACAAGCAATATGGCGAGGATGGACAGATGCATGTCACGGTGCGCGCCGACGCCGACAATGCGGCGCGGCTGCGCGCCAAATTTCCGGCAGCGCCGTAACTTTACTTTTCGACGGCTTTCGCCGCATCCCACAACGTGTCCATTTCTTCGAGGGTGGCGTCTTTCGGCGTTTTGCCGCGTTTTGCCAGCGCTTGCTCGATAAACGCAAAGCGACGCTCGAATTTCAAGTTCGTGTCGCGCAGAATCGTTTCCGGGTCGGCGTGCAGGTGCCGCGCCAAATTAGTTACCGCAAACAGCAGGTCGCCGACTTCGCCGGCGGCGTCTTGCATCGTACCCGCATCGAGCGCGGCTTCGATCTCGTCGGCTTCCTCGCGGATTTTCGCCAGCACCGCTTTTGGATCATTCCAGTCGAAGCCGACTTGGCCGGCCTTGTCCTGCAATTTAAACGCGCGGGTCAGCGCCGGCAAAGCCAGCGGAACGCCGGCGAGGGCGCCTTGTTGCGCCGCGCCTTTGGCCTGTTTCTCTTCCGTCTTGACGCGCTCCCACAAGCTCTGCACCGCCTCCGTGGTCTTGCCGTCGGCGCCGGCAAACACATGCGGATGCCGGCGGATCATTTTTTCTGTGATGGCCTCAACTACGTCGCCAAATGCGAAGGCGCCTTGCTCCTGCGCCATGCGGGCGTGATAGACGACCTGGAGCAGCAAATCGCCCAATTCCTCGCGCAAGTCGCCGAGATTGTTGCGCGCAATAGCGTCGGCGACCTCATAGGCTTCTTCAAGCGTATAGGGCGCGATGGTCTTGAAGTTCTGCTCAAGATCCCACGGGCAGCCACTGCCGGGCGTGCGCAGTGCCGCCATGATCTCGATCAGCCGGGAAATATCGCGGGAAGACTTGATTTGGCTCATTCCATTTGAATCTAACACAAAGCAAAACGCCCGGCGCAAAGCCGGGCGTTTTGCTAACAAATGTCGGGCGTCAGTGCCCTGAACTGTCGGCCTTGCGACTGGCCTCGAACAGGAACCATGTCCGCCGCTCGGTTTCGTCGATATAGACCTCGAGCAGGCTGGCAGTGGCCGCGTCGTGATGGTCCTCGCACAGTTCGTGGGTCTTGCGCATGGCGTGCGCGACCTTTTTGTTGTCGGCGACCAGCTCGCGCAACATATCCAGTGGCGGCACGAAGGCCGCGTTGTTGTCTGAAATGCTTTGGTGCTTGGTCACGTCGGTGATCGAGCGCAACGTCGAGCCGCCGATCTTGCGGACGCGCTCCGCCAGCGGGTCGGTGGTGGCGAAAATCTGCTCAGCCTGCTCATCCAGCAGCAGGTGGTAGTCGCGGAAATGCGGGCCGCTGACGTGCCAATGGAAATTCTTGGTCTTCATATAGAGGGCAAAGGCGTCGGCTAGAATGCCATTGAGCGCTTTGGTGATGTCGCGCACAGCTTGTTGCGGCAGGTCGGTAGGCGTATCGAGCGCGGCGGCCGGTTTGGCGCGCTTGGCGGCTTTGGTGACCATGAGAATTCCTTTGTGAGCAGAGTCCGGGGAGGCAACGTTGATGGAACTTATGAGTTCCATGCCGCCGCGAACGCCCATCCGTAATTCGCATAAGACATATTATGGAATATTATTATAAGAGGACTTACGATCGTGGCTAATAGTCCAATTATATCAGATGCGTTGTAGCCAAAATTCGACAAATACTTTAATCAACGGCCACGGCCATCCGGTCGAATGCGGGCTCAATGCCAGCCGGCAATTGCTGGCGCAGCGCCTCGTAATCCAGATCGCTATGTAGATTGGTCAGGATGGCGCGCTTGGGCTTCACCCGGCCGATCCATTCCAAGGCCTCGGACAAGTTCATGTGGCTCGGATGCGGGGTGAGACGAAGCGCATCGAGTATCCAGAGCTCCAGCCCCGCCAGCGCGGCGACGCTGTCAGGCGGTAGCGCCTTGATGTCCGCGGAATAGGCCACATTGCCGAAGCGGAAGCCCAACGAGGCGATATCGCCGTGCTCCTGCAGCACCGGCAGCACCGATATGGGCCCGCCCTTCCCCTCGATCATGGTGGGCTTTCCGGCCTCCAGCCGGTGCTCGATCAGGGTCGGCGGATATTCGCTGCCGGGTGGGGTGCGGAAGCAATAGTCAAAGCGCGCACGCAGGACCTCGGAGGTGATGCCGTCGAGATAGATATCGACCCGCCGTCGGTGCCGCACGAATAAGCCCCGCAGATCGTCGATCCCGTGGGTGTGATCGGCATGCTCATGGGTGATCAGCACGGCGTCGAGGTGTTCGATCCGGGCGTCCAGTAACTGCTCGCGTAAGTCCGGCGAGCAGTCGACCAGCACGCGCGTCGTGCCATCCGGGCCTTCGCGCTCGACCAGCAGCGAGCAGCGCCGCCTGCGGTTCTTTGGGTTGTTCGGATCGCAGGCGCCCCAGCCGAGCGCGACGCGCGGTACTCCCATCGAGGAGCCGCAGCCCAGAATAGTGAACTTCAGCGTCATGTGGGGCGGGGTACTTTGTTGAACAGCCGGAAGAAATTTTCCGAAGTCTGCCGGGCGATCTCGTCGGCGTTAACCCCACGCGTTTGCGCCAGCATTTTGGCGGTTTCCACCACATAAGACGGCTCGCAGCGCTTGCCGCGATAAGGCTGCGGCGCGAGATAAGGCGCGTCCGTCTCCACCAAAACACGGTCGGTGGGCAAATCCTTCGCGATGTCGCGCAAGTTCTGCGAATTCTTAAAAGTAAGAATGCCGGTGAACGACACATAGTGCCCGAGCGTGACCGCGCGCATCGCCAGATCACGCCCGCCGGTGAAGCAGTGCAGCACGGCCGGGAAGGCGCCCTTCCCGCTTTCTTCTTCCAGAATTCGCGCCATGTCGTCATCTGCCTCACGTGAATGAATGACCAATGGCAGGCCGGTCTGCCGCGCCGCCGCGATATGGGCACGAAATCCCTTTTCCTGCGCCTCGCGCGGGCTGTTGTCGTAGTGGTAGTCGAGTCCGGCCTCGCCAATCGCCACCACCTTCGGATGCTTCGCGATCTCCGCCAACTGCTCGCTGCCGATGTCGAGCTCTTCATGCGCATTGTGTGGATGCGTGCCGACCGAGCAAAAAACATCGGCAAAGCGTTCGGCGATGGCAAGCACCTGAGCGTGCCGTTTTACGCGCGTCGAGATGGTAACGATGCGGCCTATACCGGCCCCCCGCGCACGATCAACGACCGCATCGAGCTCGCTCGAAAAATCCGGAAAATCGAGATGGCAATGGCTGTCAACCAGCATCTTTAGCCACGGTCTCGGGCTCGACATAACGTGGAAACACGGCCGTCGGCGCCGGCAGTTTTTTGCCCGGCGCGAGGCGATGCGCGCCGCCGAGCGTCGCGAAGCTCCGTTCGCCGGGGGGAACACCGAGCAGATCGAGCATCTTCGCCATCGATTGCGGCATGACCGGCTGCGTGAGGATCGCAACCTGGCGGATCACTTCGGCCGTCACGTAGAGAACTGTGCCCTGCTTGGCAGGATCGGTTTTGGCCAGCGCCCAGGGCGCCTCGCCGGCAAAATAGCGATTGGCATCGGCCACCACCGACCAGACGTGATTGAGCACCTGATGAAGCTGCTGCGTCTTCATGTGTTCGCGCGCGGCTGCCACCATGCCATCGGCCGCCGACAATATGTTCTTGTCGGCGTCGAAAAACGCGCCCGGCTTCGGCAGCACGCCGGCCAATTGTTTGCCGATCATCGACAGCGAGCGTTGCGCCAGATTGCCGAGATCGTTGGCCAGATCGGCATTGATGCGGTTGACGATGGCCTCGTGACTGTAGTTACCGTCCTGCCCGAACGGCACCTCGCGCAAGAAAAAATAACGCAGCGGATCGACGCCGTAGGCGTCGGTGAGCGTGAATGGGTCGATTACATTGCCGACCGACTTCGACATTTTCTCACCGCGGTTGAACAGAAAGCCATGCGAGAAAATCCGCTGTGGCACCGCGACGCCCGCTGACATCAGAAACGCCGGCCAATACACAGCATGAAAGCGCACGATATCCTTACCGATCACGTGGAGTGCCGCCGGCCAGTAACGCTTGAATTTGTCGCTCTGCGTGTCCGGATAGCCGACTGCGGTGATGTAATTGGTCAGCGCGTCGACCCAGACATACATGATGTGCTTGTCGGCGCCCGGCACGCGGATACCCCAATCGAAGGTGGTGCGCGACACCGAGAGGTCCTTCAGTCCGCCGGAAACGAAGCTCGCCACTTCGTTGAGCCGTTCGCGCGGCAAGACGAAGTCCGGAACGCGCTTGTACAGATCGAGTAACTTGTCCTGATAGGCGGACAGTTTGAAGAAATAGCTTTCCTCCTCCACCCATTCGACCGGCGTTCCGGTCTTGGTCGCAATGCGGACCTTGTGCTCGTTAATCTGCGTCTCGTCTTCGGCGTAATAGGCTTCGTCGCGCACCGAATACCAGCCGGCATATTTGTCGAGATAAATATCGCCATTCGCCGCCATCTTCTCCCAGATGCCGGCCGACGACTTGTGATGCCGTTGCTCAGTGGTGCGTATGAAATCGTCATTCGAGGTGCCGAGCCGCTCGACCATCGCCTGGAATAGCTTGACGTTGCGGTCGACCAGCTCTTTCGCGGTAATGCCTTCGCGAGTCGCAGTCTGCTGGATCTTCTGCCCGTGCTCGTCGGTGCCGGTCAAAAAATAGACGTCGTAGCCGTCGAGCCGCATGAAGCGCGCAATGGCGTCGGTCGCGATCACCTCATAGGCGTGGCCGATATGCGGCGGGCCATTCGGATAGGAGATCGCTGTGGTGATGTAATAGGGCGTCTTTTGGGCCATTGCGCCCCGTAGGTATCAACCGCCCGCCGCTTCGGCAAGCAAGCCGAACACCGTAAATACCAGCGGCTTGCGCTCGAGATTATACATTTCGACATCGCGCGCCGCGCCGTTGACCTTGTCCCAGGCCTCGGCGAGATGGCCGAGTTGTCTGGTTTGTGACGCGCCAGCCTTGAGACGTTCGGCCAGCCAGCCATTCACCACATCCATGAAGGTGGCGAGCGTCTGCGGCTCGCTCCACCCCAGTGAATCGCCGAGCGCGTGCAAGGCCCGCTGGTCTGGATTGGGAAGCTGACCCAGCAGGTCGACAATTTTCTGACGCAGCGCCATCGTCTGTCCGCCGACCAGATCGAGCGCCCGACCGACGCTGCCATGGGATGACGCCGCTGCCTGCGCGATAGCGGCATCGTTCGCCGGGCGCCCTAAGGCTTTTGCCACAGCATGCGCCACATCTTTTTCCTGCAATGGACGCAACAGCAACCGGCGGCAGCGCGACCGGATCGTCGCAGCGACGCGCCCCGGCGCATGGCTGACCAGCAGCAATAACGAGCGTGCCGGCGGCTCCTCGATGATTTTCAGTAGCGCGTTTACGCCCGAATTATTGAGCTCATCTATCGCGTCCACGATGGCGACGCGCCAGCCGCCCTCGCCCGCGGTCGACCCGAAAAACGGCACCGACCGACGGACATCTTCGACGGCTATGTCCTGCCGCAATTTTCCCTTGTCGTTGAGGGTGCGCTCCAGCACCAGCAGATCGGGATGAGTTTCGCTGGCGATGCGGCGTGCTGCCGGATTATCGTCTGGCACCGCGAGCGAGGTTGTGGTTTGCACGGCGGGCGTTGCCGGATCAGGATGAGCCAGCACGAAACGCGCCGCGCGATACGCTAGCGTGGCCTTACCGATGCCGCGCGACCCGCCGATCAACCAGGCGTGCGGAATGCGACCGGTGCGATAACTCTCGAGGAAGGCAAGTTCCGCTTCCTCGTGGCCAAACATTAGATTGGTGACGCGCGGCTGTGGGAGTTCGCTCGCCTCTGCTTCGTCTTCGCTCATGGCGCGGCCGGCTCGTTGGCGCTTGCGGCGCTCGGCAATGGGAAGCGCCCGGTAATCGTGTTCCAAATCGTACCGAACACGGCGGGCTTTGGCTTCCCGGCGTCGATCAGGACGCAACGTGCCGGTTCGAGCTTGGCGAGTTTTGCATACGCGCCACGCAAGGTTTCATGAAACGCGATGTTTTCAGCTTCGAACCGGTCGGGCTGCTCACCGCCTCGGCGCCGCGCGGCGCGCGCCATTCCGACCGCAGCGGGCACGTCCATGATAAAAGTGAGATCCGGCACCAGTTCGCCGACCGTGACGCGCTCGAGCCCGCGGATTAGGCGTGGGTCGACCTTGCCGAGGGCGCCTTGATAGACGCGCGTCGAATCCATGAAGCGGTCGCAGATCACCCATTTGCCCTGCTCGATCGCCGGGGCAATGGTGCTGCGGATGTGGTCGTCGCGCGCCGCCGCAAACAAAATCGCTTCGGTGTCGGCGCCGAGCGGCTTTGCCACCCCGGACAGCAAGACGTGACGAATGATTTCGGCGCCGGGCGAGCCGCCCGGCTCACGGGTGAGCACGATGTCGAGGCCGTGCGTCTTCAGCCGCTCCGCGATCAGCGCGGCATGGGTCGACTTGCCGCTGCCTTCGCCGCCCTCGAAGGTGATGAAACGTCCGGCCATACAGAGAAAAAACTTTCTGCGTCAGAAATCGAGCCGCGCTCGCGTGGATCGCGCCGTTTCAAACGCGGCGCATTATAGCTTTTGCGCCCCGGCGCGAAACAGATTGATCACAAGTTCTGATGCGGCATCCATAGCTCGTTGCGACAACGTGCCTTTTTTGACGCTCGCCGCCGCCTTGAGCGGTTGTTGCAAAACCAGGACGTCGTTGCGCCAAACCTTCAGGTTACCGATCGGCTTGCCCTCTTCGACCGGTGCCGGCACCGGTCCATTGTAGACGACGCGCGCCACCAGCCGATCACCCCCGGCCTTCGGCATCATCAGGCGCACCATGCCGCTCGCGACCAGCGGCACGCTGCCTTTCTCTCCGGCGAAAACTTTGGCGGCGCCGACGGTCTGGCCTTCCGCGAACAGAATGCGGGTTTCGAAGGCGCGGAAACCCCATTCCAGTAGTTTTTTGGCTTCGTCGGCGCGCTCCTTGGCGGTCTTCAATCCGGTGACGACGACGATCAGACGCAAATTATTCTGCACCGCCGAGCCGACTAAATTATATCCGGCTTCCTTGGTGAAACCGGTTTTCATGCCGTCGGCGCCGATGCTCATCGCCAATAGCGGATTGCGATTTTGCTGGCGGATCTTGTTCCAGGTGAATTCCCGCTCGTTATAAAGCGGATAAAATTCCGGATAGTTGAGGACGATGGCGCGCGCCAAAATCGCCAGCTCGCGCGCGGTGACCTGTGTGCCCGGATCCGGCAGTCCATTTGAATTCGTGAATACCGACTTCGGCATGCCGATTTCGCGCGCGCGCTTGGTTAGCTTGACGCCGAACTCGGTCTCGTTGCCAGCGAGCGCCTCGGCCAGCACGATGCAGGCATCGTTGGCCGATTGGATGATGATGCCGTGCAGGAGGTTATCGACGCTGATACGACTGTGCAGCTCGGCATACATCGTCGAGCCGTGCGACGGTGCGCCACCCTTGCGCCAGGCAGTTTCGCTGACAGGAAATTCGTCGGTAAGCTTCAGGCGGCCTTGCTTGATCTCGTTGAATACGTATTCCGTCGTCATCAACTTCGCGAGGCTGGCAGGAAAAACCGGATCGTCGCTGCCACGTTCGAAAAGCACGCTACCGTTCTCGGCGTCGATCAGGATGGCGTGCGGCGCGGTAATCTGTGGTTCGTCTTTCTTGGGCTGCGCGGTCGCGCTTCTCTGCTGCGCTGACGCCAGCGAAACGCCTAACGCGAGAACGAACGCCGCAATGGCGAACAGGCTTCTCGGGATGAGGGTCTGGTTCAACATGAATCTCGCGGAATCAATCTGCGCGCGTCACGGTCGCGGCCACTATCTGGCGTCGAAATACGGCTCAGTAAAGGCCGCGCCCGCTCAGGAACGGCGCCGGGGTGTTATACCGCGCCGGCGCATAAGCCGATACCGGCGACGGCATCGGATCGGCGGACAGCCGAGCCTGTGCATTGACCGGCGGATCGAGCGGTGCGCTTTGCACGGCGGGGGCCTTGGCATTGGCGGCAAATTCGACAGTCGAGCGCCGGGCAATCGGTCTCTGAACGACCGGCGCGGTTTCATCACGCTCGACCGCAGGCGTGGACGAACGGTTTTGCGCCGCGGTCATTTGCGTCATCGGACGCGAATCGAACATGGCCGGAGCGTAATCTTTGCTGGCGGACGCCACTACGACAGGCGTCGGCTTGGCCGAATGGTCGCCGTCCCGCAGCGTCGCCATCAGCTTGCGGTCGTCGGAGCCCGCGAGCGGCGCACGGCCGACATATTCGACCTTCACCTTGGCGAGGCCATGGCCGTAAAATCCGAGCAGCTTTGCGCTCTGCACCGACAGATCGATGATGCGGTCATTAGCAAACGGTCCACGATCGTTGACCCGCACCACCAGCGATTTGTGGTTGCGAAGATTGGTGACGCGCACATAGGACGGCATCGGCAGCGTCGGATGCGCCGCCGAGATCGAATTCATGTCGAACACTTCGCCGTTCGCAGTGTAACGGCCGTGGAAATCGTCGCCGTACCATGACGCCATGCCTTCGGCGCTGTAATTGATATTCTCTTCCGGCACATAGGTACGGCCGGCGACGATATAAGGATTGCCGACCCGATAGGTGCCGCCGCCTTTGGGCACCGGCTCGCCCTGCTCGACCACACGCGCGCTAGTCGAAACGCCGTATTTGGAATCGACCTTGGAGCCGCCCGCGCAATTGGCGAGCGCGGCGCACGCGACTGCCGCGGCGCTCACGCGCGCAAGCCGACCGATCAGGCTTGATCCTGAAGCTCGCCCCATTCCGAAGCCAGTCCCCTTAAGAAGGTCCACAGAATACAACTTTGTGGCAAAACATGAACGTCTCGCGCCGGGCGTGGTAAATAATTGGTTCCAAAGGCGTTTGTCGGATAGCTAAAGCGCGATTGGACCGCCCTGCTTGCAATGGCGGCAGACGTCTTGCATTGGACTGAGGCTAAGGAAGGGTGGCCGAGTGGTTTAAGGCACCGGTCTTGAAAACCGGCGTGCCCGCAAGGGTACCGTGAGTTCGAATCTCACCCCTTCCGCCAAATTAGGTGCCATCGTATTGAAATCAGGAGAGTATTATTTTGAATTCAATTCTACCCACGACTCTACCCCCAACGATGCAACGGCAAATCTGGGGCATCACTGACGCTCTGAAGCGCGGCCCGGCTCATCGATAGCTCATTTAGACAAAAGAGTTTGGAGCCGCATGGACGCGGTGCACGTAGCAGCGGTGTACAAAATTCACTGGTGCGCGGGCGCCGCCGCACTCACCTCGCTCACCACGGCCACAGGCCAATGTACGTAGGCCAACAAGTGAATCTGGAAGTTACGGATTTGTCACATGTCGCGGACGCTCGAATAGAACTTGCGTCGACCCGGTATGTAAATTTGGCCATCGCTGCAAAGTGATGGCCGCTATCGGGTTGGCGGGTGACGGCGCCCCACTTCCGTACAATGAACGGCCGCTCTGCGGGGCGAAGAACCGGGAGGGCGGCATTTGTGGCAACCGGGCCCTCCCCGGCAGGCGCCGCTGCCGGTTTCATGGTGGGCTGTCGACCGGGCCGCGGACGCCGGAGGGCCGCGCGCGGGTTGCGGCGGCACAGAGGTTGCGTTGGGCACTGTTTCGGGGAGACCGCCAGACCTTCGTAGATCCGTATCGGGCATTCGACGACGAAGAAGCGGACGGCGACTACTCAATTCTCACCAAGCGTGCCCGAAAACAGGCGGAGCCAGCCTCCGCCCCAACCATTGAAACACAGGTCAATTTGCATCGCCCGGCCGATTTACCCAGCCGCCTACCCCACACAGGACTAATTTAAAAAGCGCTTCCTTTGGCGACCTCAGGGTCGCCAATTTATTTCCTTTTAGATTTTATCACCGCGCAGCGATGGCCGTTATTTCGATCCGCAGATCGGGATCGGCAAGCCGGGCTTCAATACAAGCGCGCACCGCCGGATTGGCCTTATCGATCCAAGCGTCATACACGCCGTTCATGGCGTCGAAATCCGTAATGTGCGGCAGGTACACATTGACCGCCAACAATTTGGATTTGTCGGTGCCGGCCTCCTTCAGTAAGGCGTCGATCTTGGCAAGCACCTGTTGTGTCTGTTGCTCTAACGACCCCTTACGGTCATCGGCAATCTGCCCCGCGAGGTAGACCGTATCGCCGTGAACGACCGCCTGGCTCATCCGGGCTCCGGACTGGAATCTTTTGATCATCGTGGTTTTCCTTCTTTGGCTGGCAAACAAATTGACTAGCGAGTCTCCATCAACAAATTCGGCAGGAAGCTCACCAATCCCGGAAATGCAATCAAGATGCCGATATTGACAAATAGTGCCGCAACGAATGGCAAAACTTCCCTGGCGACTACCTCCAGCCTTTCGCCAGAAATCGACGCCGAGATGTAGAGGCACAATCCGACCGGAGGCATCAACAACCCCGTAGCGGAATTCAGCATCACGATGATGCCAAAAAAGACCGGATCAATATGGAGCTGCATCAGTAGCGGTAGGAAAACCGGCACGATAGCGACAACGGTGCTCGCGCCTTCAAGGAAAATATGCAGCACGACCATGATGAGGTTGAGCAGGATCAGAATCACGACAACGTTCTCAGTCGTCCCAGTCAAAAGGTCAGTGATCTTTTGCGGGCCTTGGTTGATGATGAGAACCCAACTAAACGCGATCGCATTGCCCGCGATAAAGATGACCCGGCTCATGGAGATCGTTGCTTCCCGCCAAGCTCGAACAACCGTTTCGAGCGCCAATTCGCGATAGCCCAGAACTCCAACCAACAGAGCGTAGACCGCGGCCACGACCCCCGCCTCGGTGGCCGTGAAAATCCCGCTGAGAATTCCACCCAGGATGATGACCGGCGCGACTAGTGCCGGAAACGCCCACGCGGCCTGGCACAGGAGGAGACGAAATCCCGCCATCGGTTCGCGCGGAAAGTCGCGCCGCCGCGCTATTGTGTACGCAACAATCGCGAAACTGCCGGCGACCATCAATCCCGGGATGAAACTGCTCAAAAACAGCCGCGCTACGGAAACGTTGGCGACCCACGCATAGAGGATCATGGTGATGCTGGGCGGGAAAAGCATACCCAGCGAGCCCGCTGCTGATTGCAGCGCCGTGGCGAAGCCTCGATCGTAGCCGCGCTGCACCATGCCGGGAATCATGATCGAACCAATCGCCGCCGTGTCCGACACCGCCGATCCCGAAACATCGGCGAAAAATACACTTGCAACGATGTCGGCGAGCCCAAGGCCGCCCCGCATCCAGCCAACCAGCCCGTTGGCGAAATCCACCAACCGCTTGGAGATGCCGCCGTAAGTCATCAGTGTGCCGGTGAGCATGAAAAGCGGAATTGATAACAACACGAAATTGTTCAGGCCATCGAACAGCCGAATGGGATAATTGATCGTGGCGACGAGCGATCCACTTGCGAGTGCCGCGATCGTTATCGTACCGAGCACGATGGCGACCGGGACCCCGATCACGAACAGCACGACGGCAGCGACAGTCACAAAAAAATAGATATTGAATTGCGCGAGCTCGTAACCAGCCCATCCGAGAACGATCAAGCCCACGATCGTTAAAAACGAGACCGGACTAAATTGAAGCCGGCGCCCCATCTCATCCAGGTGGAACAGCACCATCAGCGCCCCGCCGATACTGACTGCGAGGTACGGATAAGTCATCGGCACGTTGAGCGAAAGCGATGGCTCGGTCGCAACCGCGGCGATCTGGAATCCAAGCGTCGCGAGCGCGACAAAATACGCAAGTGATATCAGTTCTGCGGCAAACTCCGCCTGAACACGAAACAGTGGCGGCGTCATTTCCATGAACACGGTGATGCGAGGATGGCCGACCTCGCGCAACGTCATCGCCGCCCCGAGAAACACCCACCAGATAAAAAGAAAGTCGCCAAGCTCTTCGAAAGCTGGCGGGACCTGAGCTCCAGCGAACCGCAGGACGACCTGGGAAAAGATCAAGACGACAACCGCGATTCCGATCACCGCGGTCAAAACGTGAAGCGCTCCCGTTATTCCTCCTAGCAGGAGCCTCCACGTTTTTCTCAATTGTGACCTCTCGGTGACCTAGGCGGCCGCGTCTCCATCAGCCGGCAGCGAGGATCTCCTTGACCAGCGGCGCCAGGACGGGACCGGCTTCGTCGATTACTGGACGCGTCGCGGAACGGAATCCGGCAATATCCTTCGGTTCATTGACCACCATTCCCTGCTTTCGCAGGAAATCTAGCGAGGTGTCTTCGTCCTTAACGAGGAAGTCGCGGCCCTTGTCGGTCGCGGTTTTGCCGGCATCGTCGATGGCCTTGCGGATGTTTTCTGGCTGTTTGTCATAGATACCCTTGTTCATCACGGAAAACGCGAACGAGGCGATGTGGCGGGTCAGCGACAGGTATTTTTGCACTTCATAATACTTTTGAACGCGAATTGTTGTCGGCGGATTTCCTGCCCATCGACCACGCCCTGCTGAAGCGCCGTGTAAAGCTCGCCGAAATTGATCGACTGTACCGAGGCGCCTAATGCCTGGAAGGTACTGACAAAGACCTTACCGGGGGGGACGCGAAGCTTGAGACCCTTGAAGTCAGCGACGGTTTCGACCGGACGTCGATTGTTGGTGACACTGCGCATGCCAATGTCGATCCATCCGAGGAAATGGAAGCCGGCTTTTTCACAATCGTCCTTGATCTTTGCACCGACAGATCCGTCCTGCCATTTATGTGCGTCAGCTAGGTTACGAAACATAAACGGCAGGTCCATCACTGCCAGCGATGGAACGTATTGCTGAAGCACCGGCCCGTTCACAGTGATGTCGAGCGTGCCAAGCTTCGTAGCCTGGGCGAGCGCCGGATCCTGCCCGAGCTGGGCATTCGGGTAAATTTCGACCTTGGCGTCGGAAACTTTCTGAGTCAGCGCGTCGGAGAAGTTTTTGGCCCAGAGGTTACCTTGCCACTCTTGCGCGCCGGAATGACCCAACTTGAAAGTAACAGGGGCCGCCGCGGCAACCGTGGAATCAAGTATGGCCGGCGCCGCCACCAGCGCGCTCGTGCCCTGGATAAAACGGCGTCGAGAAAGCTTGGCATTCGAAAGAAAATTATCCATGAATTCCTCCCTAGTCGACTTTGATATTTAGTTGAACGAGAACAAGCGCGGCACCTTAGCCAGTGCGCGCTTTCTTAAGCGGTCCATTATCATTGCGGGTCTGCCGCGGGCGCACCATCTTGTCAGCCTCGCCTTCCATCGATTCGAGCGTAAGAAGTCCCAGCGCGCCCGCTAGATTCCACCAGGAGTGATCCGCAGTTCGCACTATGTAGCATTCGGTACTCAGCCCGATGTGTTGACCTTCGCGCGAATGGCCAAGCGCGATGTGGGCGATTTCTTCGGGTAGACCAACCACCAGGCAGACGTGTGCGCCAAACACGGAGTGGCGCAACGACGCAGAACCTGTCTGCGACGCATCTTCGTTCCATCGCTTGAGATTACGTGGATCGAATTCCCACGCCTTGCCGACGTCGTGCACGAGCGCGCCTGTGAGCACGATGTCGCGATTGATCGATACCTCGGGAAAGGCGCTTTCGAATTCATCAACAATCTTCATAGCGAGATGGGCAACGCCGCGTAGGTGATCGGCTTGGTTGCCGCGTTTGAGGGTAAAGACGCCTGGATTGCCCTCGCCCGGGATGTCACGGATACGCTGAAAGCTCGACTCGCAAAGCGCGTGGGCCCAAGCCTCGATCGCTTTGGTTCTTAAAGTGGTGTCCCCGATTTGTTTGATCTCGGGCAGGTCTTCCACCACCGAAGCGCGCACTTCATCCGTAATTGGGCGCTTTAGCTTGCCGGCTTCATAATTCATGGCCGTCTTTCCCTTCGGATTGACAAAAACACGGGTTCAGAACCCTCCAAATGCTAGTCAGCGGCCCTATCCGTCTCCAATTGAAAACCGCGGGACAACCCATTAACGTTTTCTATGGATGCTCGGAAACCTTAGACGCCTAGAGGCATATTATTGGGCCGCCCGGCTTGGCGGCTTCGGCGCCGCCGCCGGTCACCTTGGTTTGACCCAACCCTCGATCTCGGTCCGGATCCGAGAGCTCGAGCGCGAGGTGGGCACCAAGCTGTTCTACAAGGTGGGCCGCAATGTGCGGCTGAGCGACCCCGGGGTTGCCATGTTCGACTATGTCGAACGGATCCTGACCCTGATGCATGATCTCGATGGGCATATTCGCCGCAGCGGCCCGCTTCGTGGGCTCGTTCGGCTCGGAGTTCCAGATAGTTTCGCGCTCATTTGCCTGGCCGATTTTCTTAAAGAGCTCGATCGGGATCATCCAGAACTAAACGTCGCCGTTACGGTCGATAACAGCCGTGCCCTCGGCCAAAAACTCGAAGAAGGAACGCTCGACGTCGCTATCATGGCGCAACCGCAAAACACGAAGCTGTTTCGGACGGAATTTCTGGGGTCGCAGGTCGTCACATGGGTGGCGGGCCCCACATTTCGAAATTCAAAGCCATTGCGGCCAGAAGACTTGGTTGGCCAGCAAATCGTCACCAACCCCTCACCTTCTCCGACATTTTCGTTGGTAATGGATTGGTTTGGTGACAGTAAGTTCGTTCCGACGCGGCTGAGTACGTGTAACAGCGTTGCCATTATTGTGGGATTGGTGGCGGCCGGTGCGGCGATCAGTATTCTGCCACTATGTATTATTCAGGAACAACTTCGCGCCAAAACGTTAGTCGCATTGGATTTCAATCCACCACTCCCGAACGTTGAAATGTTCGCGGCTTTCCCCAAAAATTCCATAAGCCGCGCCATCCCTGAAGTGGTTAAACTGGCACGTGAGATTTTGAGCAAAACAGGCTTCGTCGAGAACCGGGCCGACACTCGCTGAACTTCAGAATCTACAGGGTTTCAACCAGGCGGAATTTATTCTCTGCCAAGGGCTGCTGATGGGTCGAATTAAATTCGTTGGACATCGACGCTTCCCTTGCGTTGACCCCAGGTCCGCGAACGCGATGTATTTGCCGAGTTTACAAATCGAGTGAATCAGCCACGCTTAGTCTAAGGAGATGTTCTCGGATTTGCCGAGCGCGCTCAGCACACGAAGCTGATTGACGACTTGTTCCTTGAACTCGGCGCCGAAAGCTGGCGAAAGCTCCAAAGCTGCCTGTGATACTCTTTTCTTCAGGTCCGGGTCCTTTACAATTTCGCCAATTTCGCGCTGAAGGCGATCGACGATTGTCTGCGGCGTTTTTGCCGGTGCCACCATCCCGTACCAATTGGTGAACGTGGCGGTCCTTAATCCAAGCTCATGTACCGTGGGTGCATCCGGAAAGAGTGCGCTGCGCTCGTTGGAGGTCACCGCCAGCACCCGCACCCGCCCGGAACCCATGACAGGTACCAGCGAGGAGGGTGCTGCGAAAACCAGGTCGATATGGCCGCCTAAGAGATCAGTGATCGCAGGCCCCATTCCCTTGTACGGAATGTGCGCGAGCTTGGTGCCGGTGGCGTTTTCGAAAAGATAGGTCGCAATATCAGCGGCTGCTGCGACGCCACCGGTCCCGGTTTTCACCCGGCCTGGATTATTTTTGGCGTAGAGCACTAGCTCCTGGACCGTCTTTACCGGCAGATCGACACTCGTGGTGACCGTAACCCCGGTTTCGACGAACTTGGCGACGAAAACAAAATCTTCAGGGACCTTGTAGGGAATGCTCTTCTTGAAAGCCGGCAGGATGGAAATTGAGTTACCTGCCGGGAAGCCAAGAGTGTATCCGTCGGGTTCGGCCCGCGCGACGTGATCCATGCCAATCACCCCGCCGGCGCCGGCATGGTTCTCAACCGCAACGCCTACCCCTAACCGTTTCGACAATGGATCGGCCAAAATTCTGGCGGCAAAATCCACGCCCGCTCCCGCAGGAAACGGGCAAATCAACCGGATCGGTCGCGACGGCCACTCTTCCGCTTGGGCGCGGGGGATTGTGGACAAAACTCCGAAGGAGATGGCTCCTGTCAATAAAGACCGACGGCTCGTCATCGAATTTTTCCTTTTTATTATCGCTCCGGCTCACCGTGGCGGCGTACCGCAGGCCGTCAAACAAAACTAAAACAACGTCCACCTACATTCAACCACCGCCAATGGCGCAGTCCTAAGCCGTGCGCTCCAGAATAAGGTTGTCATGCACGTCGCGCCGCACGCTCCATTTCGGGAACACCACCGTCGTGGATCCGGTTTCCTCGATCACAGCGGGGCCCGGCCACATTTGACCGACGGATAAGTGGGCCCGGTCGTAAACAGGAACGTCGTCTTGACGATCGGGTATCCATACTGTCCTGCGCTCGATGAGAGGCTCCTTTCCCGTCGGCTTCGCCCGTAAGAGGGGCTTAGCGGTCCGTGCAATGCTGGCCACGCGGGCGTTGACGATTTCGATCAAATCGCCCTCATTCGAATGACCGTAGGCCGCCAGATAGATTTGCGTGAATCTTTTGTCGAGTTCTGAACTGTCGGCGCCCTCCTCCTTGAGCGTCAAATTCAATTCAAACGCCTGGCCTTTGTAACGCAAGTCGAGTGAGCGTTCGATCTCGAGCGTCTCTGCCGCAAATCCATCCGCTACCAGGCGCTGAACAGCTTGCGCGATCAACCGCTCGAATACCTTTGCAAGCCGGTCCATCGTTTCAGGCGTATTCGGCGCCAGAACAGTTTCGGCCACGTCGTAGCGAATGTCAGAGGTCAATAGTCCGAGCGCGGAGAAGCTGCCTGCATAGGGTGGGACTACAACAGTTCTCATTCCAAGCTCATCGGCCACCTGAGTTGCGTGCATGGGGCCAGCACCTCCGAACGCGATAAGCGCACATTCGCGGGGATCATGCCCGCGCGCGATCGAAATTTCACGAATTGACGCGACCATCTTAGCAACAGCGATGCGAACAATGCCGTCCGCCATGCGATACGGGTCATTGATCGCAAGACGCTCTGCCAATTCCGTCATCAAGGGCGCTACGAGGTCACGATCGGGGGCGATTTTTCCGCCGAGTTTTCGGCGCTCCGCCAGCCGGCCCAGCATCAGGTTTGCATCGGTGACGGTAATCTCCGACCCGCCGCGGCCGTAGCAAACCGGACCCGGCCGCGATCCTGCGCTCCGCGGTCCGACATGCAACTGGTTTGAATCGTCAAGCCAGGCAATGCTGCCGCCACCCGCACCTACGGTATGGATGTCGACCTGCAGAACCTTTAGCGGAATGCCCGTGATCAGATTATCGAGCGAGAGCCGAGGCCGCATGTCTCGAACCATGCTGACGTCGCTGCTCGTTCCGCCCATGTCATAGGTAATAAAGTGTCGGATCGAGGCATTCTTAGCTGCCACCATGGCAGCAACCACACCGCCCGCGGGCCCCGATAAAATGGTCTGAACCGGAAATGCTTTTGCACGCTGGATGGACATCGTGCCGCCGTTCGAGGCCATCACGAAAATCCGTCCTGTTGATCCCATCTCGGCAAGACGGTCGGCCAAATTATCGAGGTACTCCGCAAGCAAGGGGGCGATATAGGCATTGAGGACGGTCGTCGTCATCCGCTCGTATTCCCGGTATTCCGGCACAACTTCATGCGACAGCGATACCGATACGCCGGGTAATTGCGCTTGCACGATGTCCCGGGCGAGCAATTCGTGTTTGGGGTTTGCATAAGCATGCAGAAAGCAGATCGCGACCGACTGAATTTGAGCGGAGCTTAGAGAACTGACAAGTTGACCGAGTTGAGCAGCATTGAGGGGCTCGAGTACTTCGCCGGACGAGAGCATCCTCTCGTCGACATCGAACCTCCACGGCCTTGGCACAAGAGATTCCGGACGCCTGAAGTTCAGATCGAACAGAGTATTGGGAACCATTCGGCGGGTTCGCCCGATCTCGAGAAGGTCCCTGAAGCCTCGCGTGGTCAACAGTGCCGTTCGCGTGCCGCGTCGCTCAAGAATTGCGTTGGTGCCAATCGTTGTGCCGTGGACAAGACGCTCCAGCGAGGCTGGATTTACGCCGAGTTCTTCAAGGCAGTTAAGGACACCGCGACCTTCGTCCCCATAGGTGGTCAGTGACTTGGCAGACAGAAGTTCGCCAGAGGAAGTATCGACCGCGACGACGTCGGTGAAGGTGCCGCCGATATCAATGCCAATTATAACCGCCATAGGATTTTCGAGCTGACTTACTTTGTCGGACGTTGAAGGGGACGTAACTCGAGGGTATCGCCGCCGCTAGTCCGCAGAATGCGTCGAGCGATTGCGGTCAGCATCACGGAATTCTCTGGAACGTTCGACGCCGATCGCGCCCATACACGAAGCGAAGCACCCTTCGGATCGACAATCTCACAGGCGCTATCCTCCCCGATTCCCAGCGCTGCGAGAGTGGCCGGCGCGATCTCCTATCCTGATCCGCGTGCTCTCCTCCTCGGTCGCCTCTTCGACAACTGTCAATCGCCGGATTTGGCTTTGCCGATTGAGGCGCAGTTTGTTAGTTGCGTCCGGATCGACGGCGCCGTCCACAATTTTGACGCCGAAAGCCCGGCTTGCGCATTCGGCGGAAAGATAGCCCTGTTCAACGTCCTTGAGCACACTTTGCGGATCACGCGTATCGGGGTTACCAAAACCGCCGCCGCCTGAAGTCTGCATGCTGACCACGTCACCTTTTTTCAAACGGAACCCCTGTACCTTTCCGGGCGTGTCGGAAGGGGCAATCTCGTGACCATCTCTTGTCACCGAAAATCTGTTGCAGGCTCCCGACCCACCTCCGGCTACTCCAAAAGGCGGCAAGATATTCTTGTTTGACGAAATCGACAGCAATGCACCTTCGCCCATCACACGAACGTCTCGGCGTAATCCAAAACCTCCGCGATGGAAACCTGGACCGCAGGAATTGACACGCACCTCGCAGCGTTCGACGAGCAGCCCTGTTTCGTGCTCTATCGCCTCTGCCGGTTGGATAGAACTGAAGTCGCCTTCGGCAAAATTTCGCACGGCGTTATTGCCGTCTGAACTCGAAAATCCGCCCGTTCCGCCGGCCGGATATTCATAGAAAAGATAGGGGTCTGGACGGCGCGGGTCGGGACCGCTGATGTAAACGTGGTTGGTCGTGCCCTTGATATCGCCGACCATCTTTTCGGGCATGGCTTTGCTCATTGCACCTAGCACTGCCGAAATCGCAGCATTACGCGCCTCAGAACAGCCCGCGCATGAGGCCGGATAACGCGCGTTGAGGAAACAACCCTCCGGCACCTGAACGTCTATCGGTCGAAAATCACCGTGATTAATGGGGTCGCCGGAATTGAGGAAGGCCTTAATGACGGTGAAGACGCCGGTCGCTGTTACGGCTGCGCTCGCATTCATGGAGCCATCCACCTGCGGCGATGAGCCGGCAAAATCCACCTTTAGGCTGTCCCCCTCCACCGTCAGGGCAACGCGCGTGCGAACTGGCTCGGCCGTGGGGCCGACTGGGTCGAGATAATGCTCGTAGAGATAGGTTGCCGGCCGAAGGGCCCGAATTCGCGAGCGCATCCGCTGCTCAGAGCGGTCGAGCATTTGCGATGAGACGCTCTTTACGGCTGCCGAGCCATATCGCTGCATCAGTTCGCCAATTCGCCGCTCTGCGACCTGGCAGGTGCCCCAGGTGGACATGAAATCCCCGCGCCGCTCGCGCGGCACGCGCATATTGGCGATTAGCGTCTGGAGAAAGCTGTCGTCGAGCGCGCCTTCGCGCGCGATACGCGCTATCGGAATGCGGATCCCATCATGAAAAATCTCGGTCGACTTCCCTGAAATGCTGCCAGGGGTTGTGCCTCCAACATCACCCCAATGCGCCCGAACGACCGGAAACAACATGAGCTCTCCGTCGGTGAAAACCGGAAAGATCATTGCGATATCATTGAGGTGCGTTCCACCTGTATAGGGATCGTTGTGGAGGAAGACATCGCCCGGTCGGATATCGGATCCAAAGCGCTGTAGCATCGCCTGAACCGACCACGGCACCGGAAAGATGTGGGCCGGATTGTCTTCCGCCTGAGCGATGATCTGACCTTTCCCATCTACCAGGACACAGGAAAAGTCATGCGCCTCATAGATGATCGACGAATATGCCGTCGCTACTAAATTGGCGCGCATTTCGCGCACAATTGAAACCATCGCCTCGTTGATGATCTCAAGTGTGATGGCATCGACGGGCTTAGCTTCGGCCATTTTTTTGTTCTGCAAACTGATGCAAACTGATGAATTCAGCTTATCTGGCGTAACACACGTTCGCTGGTTTCTATTGTCTGTTCCACATCCGCATCGGTATGCGCCATCGAAAAATAATGACCCCCACCCGGCCGAACAAATATGCCGTTGTCGATCAGGCCGTAGTGATAGGCCAGCAGGCGATCGCGATCGCCTTTAAGGCTCGTGCGATAGTCAACTACTGGCTCGGTTGAGAAAACCAGATGCCATAGTGGTCCCTCGCCATAGACCTGTGCCGGAAGGCCAAGTCGGTCGATGATCTCGCGCAAGGCAGATTTGAGAGCCTCGCACCGCGCGTGAAATGGCGGATACATGTTCGGTCGACGTAGCACCGAGAGCATTGCACGGCCGGCCGCGGTCACGACGGGATTGCCAAATCCGGTCCCGGAAAAAAATACAGCCTTTGGATTTTGTCCGCGTTGCCTGGGGTCAGCCAGCGACAGAATATCGGCTCGTCCGGTTACTGCCGCGAGCGGCAATCCCCCTCCCAGACTCTTGCCGAACACCGCGAGATCCGCCGTAACGCCGTAACGCGCCTGCGCGCCGCCAAGGGCATGGCGAAATCCGGTGACCGTCTCATCGAAGATGAGGACGATACCCAGTTCGCGGCTGAGCTCTCGAATGCCCTGTAGAAATTCTGGACGCGGGGCTAACTGTCGTTGTACGGGCTCTACAATGATGGCTGCCAGGTCGCTCGCTGCCTCTTGAATGATCCTTTTTGTTGCAGCGAAGTCATTGTAAGGGGCAAGTAGAACGTAATCGCGGATGGCGGCCGGAATCCCTGCCGTATCCGGCATCGGCATATTAGGCCGATCTGGAGCAGATCCCGCATTGCTCCACATCGAATAATCGTGATTGCCGTGATAAGCCCCTTCGAACTTCAGGATTTTTTCTCGCCCGGTGAAGGCTCGCGCTAACCGCAACGCTATGAATGTTCCTTCTTGGCCTGAGGTGCAGAACCGGATCCGTTCTGCCGCAGGTATCGTTTCTACGAGATCTGCGCCGTATAAGATTGCCGCCTCATTGACGAAAGAAATGAATGCGGACGCCCTCCCCATCGCCTGCTCGACCGCAGCCGCTATTTCGGGATGGTCATAGCCAAGAATGAGCGCCCCACCACCGCATGTATAGTCGATGTATTCTTGGCCGCTCGCATCGAAAAGATGCGCAGCCTTGCCACGAGTGAACACCATCGCATGACTGTCATTGAGACGATGGCGCGCCAAGGCGCCGCCGGGGAAAATGCGGTTGGCAGTTCGCAGGAGTTCGTCCTCGTGCGATGACCGCATCCTGCTCATTTTTGTCTCCTCCATCAATCTAGCTTAGCGCAGCAAATTCATTCGCAATGATTTTTGTTTGAGTTAAAAAAATTGTAGGTATACCTTTTTTCCACGCAACCCAAAGGACATGATATGCCTCGCGAGATTATCGTTCCAAAAAATTCAGCTCCACCAATGGCGCCCTATTCTCCCGGGTGTAGAGCCGATAATATTCTGTATGTCTCCGGCATGTTCGCGCTTGACGGCAATGGTGCCCTCGTTGGGGCCGGCGATGTGAAGAAGCAAACGCGGCAAGTGTTGGAGTTGATAAAATCCGTTCTTGAGGCCGCTGGTGGATCGCTCAGTGACGTTACGTTTAATCACGTATTTCTGGCTAACATGAGCGACTACAGCGCCATGAACGAGGTTTATCGCGAGTACTTTCCAAAGGATCCACCCGCAAGATACTGCATCTGTGTTGAATTGGTGAAACCCGAGTTTCTCGTGGAAATTACGGCGATCGCTCACCTAAAGAAATGAGCTTACTGTGTCGTGCCGGGCGAGACCAAGGCGCCACTGGACATCACTAAGGGAGTCCGCAATCTCGCCTCAAGAATACGGAGTTTGTCTCCGCCTGCACTGATTGAACCAGTAGGTACTTTCGGAAAGTCTGTCCGCCATACCCGCAAGGCTACCTCCTTCATCAAGCTTCGTTGAGGACCGTTTTTAACGCTTAATTCGATGACGGTCCCTCGCCGAACTCATGAAATTGTCTCAAAATCAAACGAGTGTCGGCTCTCCCTCGGTCTACCCAGCGTGCCACCAGAATCCGGGTCGCCGCGTCAACTGACACCGACACCTGTGCCTGCCAATAGAAAACGCTTTCGGCCTGAATTGTCCGGAACAGACAGCAGCAAATGCTTCGCACGGGTTACGCCAACGTAGAAGAGGCGTTTCTTGCTCCTCAATCTCGACGGCGGTTTTCGCGCGATAATTTGGAATGCGACCTTCAGCAGAACGTAGCGACGGCGGCGGTTTAAAAATTCCTTTTTAAGTCTGATGCCCGGAAAAAACAAACGGTACACATCGTACGAGCGATTTCACCCAAGTGATGGTCAGCTTGGCAAAACTGTGATAAAAATTTGAAATGAAAGCCACCGAAGCCAAGCTGCTCGAGTTCCTCAAGAAGTCGCCGCAGTTCGTCATCCCGATCTACCAGCGCACCTACTCGTGGACCGAGAAGGAGTGCCGGCAGCTGTGGGACGACATCGTCCGCACCGGCGGCGACGACGCGATCGCCGTCCACTTCATCGGCTCGATCGTCTACATCGAGAAGGGGCTGTACCAGGTATCGCAGCCAGTCGCCGCTGCTGGTGATCGACGGCCAGCAGCGCCTGACGACGGTGACGCTGCTGATCGAGGCGCTGGCCAAGGCCCTGGGCGACGCCGAGCCGGTGGACGGCTTCTCGCGCCAAGAAGCTGCGCAACTACTACCTGCTCAACCCCTGAGGAGACGGCGAGCGCCACTACAAGCTGCTCCTCTCGCAGACCGACAAGGCATCGCTCACGGCCATCGTCGACGAGCAGCCGAGCCGCCGAAGGAGCATTCGCTCCGCGTCGACGCAGAACTTCGAGCTCTTCGAGGACTGGATCGCCGGCTGCAAGGGCGACTTCGTCGCGGTCTGCAAGGGCCTGGCCAAGCTGGTCGTCGTGGACATCGCGCTCAACCGCGACCAGGACAACCCGCAGCTCATCTTCGAGAGCATGAACTCCACCGGCCGCGAGCTGAGCCAGGCCGACCTGATCCGCAACTTCATCCTGATGGGCCTGGAGCCGCAGCTCCAGACCCGGCTCTACGAGCAGTACTGGCGGCCGATGGAGGTGGACTTCGGCCAGGAGGCCTACGGCACCCACTTCGACAGCTTCATGCGCCACTACCTGACGCGTGAAGACCGGCGAGATCCCGAACGTCGGCGAGGTCTACGAGGCGTTCAAGAGCCTACGCCCGCTCGCCCGAGGTGGACCGGGCGGGCGTGGAGGCGCTGGTCAGCGGACATCCGCGACTTCGCCCGCTACTACTGCGCGATGGCGCTCGGCAGCGAGAGCCGGACGCCGCGCTCAAGCTGGCCTTCCACGACCTGCGCGAACTGAAGGTGGACGTGGCCTATCCCTTCCTGCTGGAGCTGTACCACGACTACGCGACGGGCGCGCTGCCGGAGCCGAGTTCGTCGCGGCCGTGCGCCTGGTCGAGGCTACGTCTTCCGGCGCGCGATCTGCGCCATCCCGACGAACTCGATGAACAAGACCTTCGCCACGTTCGCGCAAGGCGCTCAAGAAGGACCGCTACCTGGAGAGCATCCAGGCGCACTTCCTGCTGCTGCCGTCGTACCGGCGCTTCCCGAGCGACGACGAGTTCCGGCGCGACCTGCAGACCCGCGACCTCTACAACTTCCGCAGCCGCAGCTACTGGCTGCGGCGGCTGGAGAACCACGGCCGCAAGGAGCGCGTGCCGGTCGACGAGTACACCATCGAGCACATCCTGCCGCAGAACGAGAACCTGTCCGCCGCGTGGCAGGCCGACGCTCGGCCCGGACTGGGAGCGCATCCAGCAGACCTAGCTGCACACGCTCGGCAACCTGACGCTGACCGGCTACAACTCGGAGTACAGCGACCGGCCGTTCGCCGAGAAGCGCGACATGGAGGGCGGCTTTGCGCGAGAGCCCGCTGCGGCTGAACGCGGGCTTCGGACAGCTCGACCATTGGAACGAGGACGCGATCAAGGCAGCGGGCGGAAAACTTGGCCGGACAGGCCGTCAAGCGTCTGGGCGGCGCCCGAAGCTAGACGGCCGATCGTGCTCGACGCCTATCAGCCAGCCGCAGCCACCGCGGGCTACTACGCATCGACGACCACCCGCACCTGCTACTGGCTCCGATGCGCGAGGTGTTCGAGGCGTTCCGCAAGGAGGTGCTGGCGCTCGACCCGTGCGTGACCGAGGAGTTCCTCAAGCTCTACGTCGCCTACAAGGCGGAGACCAACTTCGTGGATGTGGTGCCGCAGGCCAAGCGGCTGCGACTGTCGCTGAACATGGCGTTCCCCGAGATCGACGACCCACGGGGCATCTGCAAGGACGTGTCCTGGCGTCGGCCGCTGGGGCAACGGCGATGTCGAAGTCGGGCTCACGTCGCTCGACGAACTGCCCTACGTCATGGGCTCTGGTGCGGCAGTCGTTCGAGCGGCAGATGGGAAACGGCGGCGTACGCGGTAGATTCTTACCAAGCGTGCACGCTGCTTAAGCCAACGCTCGAATCCCATCCAATAAGACACGCGTCGCTTTGCGGGTCGTCCTCGTTGTAGTCGAGGATCCGCTGCTTCACCGCCTTGTCGTTGGTCTCGACCCACCGATGATACCATTCAATTGACGCTGCCCCCGATGGGTTTGCATCGCGCCAATGAAAGCCTAGGTGACTGGCAAGGGTCTTGATCGGATGGTCGCGGGTTGGCCATTCGGTCGCTTTGGTCACAACGTCATTATAGAGATCGACCGCCGTCGCTGGATCGAAAAGGGTCTCGATCTCATCAGCCGTGCAAACATCGGAATATCGGGCCTGTAGCTTGCGGAAGAAAGTCCGTTCGTACTTTGAATAATAGAACATTATTGCTGGTTGGGAGTTCCAGAAAAACTCAATGGCCTGGGCAAACGCCTCGCGCTCGGCGTCCGGTGTTTCGTTGTCGGCAAAGAACGCGATGAATTCTTCATTGGCCGTATCCCCGTTCTTGCGGACGACAAACCCATGCAGGTAGCAAATGTCTCGCATCGGATCGGCCTCAATGTCGAAAAACAATTCGGTCGGCGCAGTCGGCAGCGTTACAGGTGCCTTCAGATAGGCCTTTGCGCCTGGGGTGCTGAGCAACTTGGCTCGCGCATGAAACGTTTTCAGGGTGGCCACGCCGATTTGGAGAAAGACGGTTTTATCTTCCCCTCTGACGTATCCATCTGGATTAGCCGCAGCGAGATCTCCGATGGTCGCAAACTTAGCGCGAGCGTATCCCGCGCAGACCGCCCCAACCGCGGAATGAGGGTCAAGTCCCCGGCTTTTTGTAGGGTCTTTAAGCAACTCGAATACCAGTGGCAGAGCTTGCACGACGATGCATAGGCCGGAAGAGTTTTTTCCGTTTGAGCATAGATCGCTCGCGCTTCGGCCAACGCTGCCTGATACTCGTCCCACAGGGCCTCAGGCGTCCTAGGGCCGCGGGCAGCGGTTAGGTCGTAGATGACCTCGTTGCGATGGACATCCCAGATGAACCCGCGCCGCCCTGCCGAATTTCAACCGCTCCAACAGGTCAACATAGAGAGCGAGCTGGACTGCGTAGTGCAGCTTCGGCTTGCCGTCGGTGTCCTCGTCACCACCTTCTTCTCCGGCCTGATTTGATGTCACCGGGCACGTAGCCCGTGCCGTCAAGGCGCAGCAGGTCCGGATCGCCCAATAGGTCGTCAACCGCAAGCCGACCGCCATAGATCAGCGGGGCACCTGCCCGCATGGCTTCCAACGTTCGCCACTCCTTTTCGGCGCCAGTGAAGGATCGCAGATTAATAAATGGAAGCTTTCCGTTAGCTCGGCAATCACTTCATCTTCAAAGGCTGTCCCGCGCTTCCAAAGAAGTTCAACAAAGGCATTAACGGGATCACGGTCGGCAGCGTTACCAAATGCATCCATCGTGACCCGGTGCGGACACTGGACCAGATCGTAAAGGATAGCGGCGGTGATTGGGCCTGACATAGTCCACCAGCGGAATTGTTGAGCTATGCTAGCCTGATCGCCCACGACCTCAAGGAATAGTTCTGAGCGGTGCAATGACAATTTGGGTAATCGATTTGGAAACCACCGGCCTCGATCCGACAGCTCATGTTGTCGAAGTCGGGTCGGTCGATTTGTTGCCGGACGGAAGCATCGGAAAATATCAAGAGTATCAGTAAGTCGCCAGGCCCGATACCGGCCGAAGCCCGCGCCGTCCATCACATCTCGGATGAGGATGTCGCCCAGGCCAAAACCTGGCCAACGGTGTGCAGCACATTTTTTGATCGACAGAATTGTTCGAACTCGTCGCGTTCGCAGCCCACAACGCTGTCTTTGATCACCAGTGGCTGCCACCGGACCTGCTAGGCAGCCTTCCGTTGATCTGTACCTACAAGGCGGCGGTTCACATTTGGCCTGAGGCGCCGAAACATTCCAACCAAGTATTACGCTATTGGCTTGGGCTCAATATGGATCGCTCGATCGCCGACCGTGCCCATCGTGCAATGCCCGATGCGTATGTCACCGCCCATCTTCTACGCGAGATTTTAAAGCATGCCTCGATCGAGGATCTAATCCGTTGGACCGGCGAACCGGTTCTTTTCCGAAAGTGCCCTTTGGCAAACATCGTGGTCAGGCTTGGGTAGATGTTCCGTCTGACTATTTACAATGGATTCTTCGGCAACAGGACATGCATGAAGACGTTGTGCATACGGCGCGGCATGCTTTGGCGAAATCCAATCCAGCTTCGACTAATTAGAAATCACTTCAAATGCGGTAACTGGACTCATGCGCCGCAGGAAAAGCGATCAACTAAACCTGACATGCGCCAGCTCTTCCCGGGCGATAAGACGGCCGTTTATTTTCTTGAATTCTGTAATAACCCTCGGTGCAAATTTCTTGGCATTGGAAATGCCGATTACCATCGCTTTTTGTGCCCGCCAGTTTTCACGTACACGAGCAGCATCTTCTAAAAGGCCAGCATCAATCGGAAGATCAATGTTTGTAGTGTGTTTGCACTGAATTAGAAAAATAATTCGGCCAAGCTTCATCTTTCACAACTAGGTCGGCGCCACCGTCACCGGTGCGCTGCGTAAGATTCGTGCTCAGCCCTTCAGCAAGTAGCTGGTCGCGCACAAACTCCTCAAGCCCCAAATAACCAGATTGGTCGATTTCGCGAAGTATCTCGTCGGCGCTTCGCTGCGCCCCCGATTTTTTCAGAGCGTCCACAAAGTCAGAGGCCGTGACTTCAGAAGAAGTAAAAATTCGCTTTGAAACTTCCCGACGGGTCCGCAAAAGATTATCGAGGACTACATCATACGAATTCTCCTGAAGTAAAGGATGTACTGCACCAACCGTGTGAACATAGACATCCTTGGTTGCTCCAATGCGGTAGGCACGATCCGTACACTGATCTTCGACTGCCGGATTCCACCAACGATCCAGATGGATTACATGATTTGCTGCCACGATGTTCAGACCAACGCCTGCCGCGCGCGGGGAAAGAATAAACGCGGCAAATCCAGCCAAATCAGAGAAACGATTTACAATCTCCTGGCGCTGTCCTGGGATAGTGTCTCCCCGAATATATTCTGGTTTTGAACAACCAAATTTCTGCTCAATTAACCGCGAAAGTACCGTTTGCATACGTCGGTTGTTAACAAAAATGATGACCTTCTCATCCTTTAGCGCAATTTGCTCAAGTTTATCGAAGGCCAGAATTCAGCCGTGCCGACATCTTGATATATTCGTCACCTTGCAACTGACCACCTGTGACCGTTTCCGGATCAACCGGGTGGAGCGAGATCGACCGGAAGTCGTGCAAGGCGCGGAGGATCTTGATCCGACCGGCTTGTGTGGCGGCACTAATATCGGCGTAGCGCTGGGCTTGAGCCGACGGCATAGTGGCTCGAATCGTCGGCCCTTGATGTTTTCGCGGCAAGTCTTTCGCTACGTCTTCCTTAAGGCGGCGCAACGCATAGGGCGGCACTATCCGGCTATCGATCTCGGCTTTTTCTAGAAGCTCGCCAGACAGTTTTGCGAGAGTCTGTTGACGCAACTCCGGCTCCTGCGCCTTGCCATATTCCTTCATAAATTCTTTGAGCGGGGCGAAATATCCGGGCGCGGTGATGTCGGTAATTGCCCAAAGGTCTGAGATACTGTTTTCGACCGGCGTACCGGTCATCGCCAACACAAAATCGATGTTCAAAGCTTTCAGCGTTGCATTGATGCGAGTGGTCGGATTTTTGGCCTTCTGAATCTCGTCGAGCACCGCAATACTGAACGGCACTCGTGCGAAACTCATGTGATAATCACGCACCGTCTCATAGGTCGTGAGAACCCAATTGCTCTCAGCGATTTGGGCGGTATCCAATAACACAACACCATCTTCTGTTGCATTTCCAAACTTCAAATGCCGAAGCTGGCTTCCGAAGGCTACAAGCGGCTTACCCAACCCTTCGTCCAGCGTGTGCTTGGTATGCTCATCCTGCCAGTTTCGAAGTAGGCTCGTTGGCGCAACTACAAGCGCCGGATGACCACGTCTGATAATGCCTTCCCTGCGCAACAGCATTAAAAAAGATAAACTCTCAAGGGTTTTGCCCAAGCCCATATCGTCAGCTAACAATACGCCTGGCCAGCCCGCCAAATAGCACTTTGATAGCCAGGCAACGCCTTCTTCTTGATGCGCCTTCAACTGAACCTTCATCACGGGAAGTGATGTGTTCTCAAGCTGACGTTCCCTGAACTGCCTTTTAAATTCACGATGATCGAAATTGCTCATCGTTTGAAGAATATTGATACGGCGTCTCTGATTCTTTTCGGCTTTATCACCTTCAGGGATGCCTCCGGAGGCCGGCATGGCTTCGGGCGGCTGCAAGCGTTGAAGCGTCGTGAGCAAGCCTGGAGCATTCGTGGGTATGCTGACGTCCCCCAATATCACCTCTTCTTTCCATTGGACGCTAACGCCGTCTTCACCTGCTCAATCCAACCGGCGCACGTCGTCCGGCTTCCCGGTTACGAGCTTTCCTGAGAGTACAATGGAAAATCGTTCTGGAAGCCAATTATTTCGACTCTCCCTCCAGATAACTGAGCTGCGGTGGAACCCATTCACCGATGCCGGTGATACGGTCGGAATATTCTGATGTCTCGAAAAAGATGGTGTCCCCAATAGAAACTTCCTTCTCTTCGACTCCCTCCTCGCGGTAAGCTTCAGTGATTGCGCGAGCGGGCGACATTAGGAACGCCATACGCTCTTCGAGCGAGGCATTCTGTTTTCGCTTAACAAGCCGTAGCGCAGTGCGAATAGAGGGATCGACATAAAGATACTGGCCCGATTCGAGCGCGTACGTCGAATTCACATTTTTCTGCCCGCGGAATTCTTTGGCGAATTTCTCAGCCGCCGCCGGCGTGATGGCCAATTCGGCCCCGGCCTCATAATCTTCGGGATCCTTGCGCCGCATAGGGACTGGATCAAAACTGACATTGCCATCCGCAGTAGACGGGTTGAGGCTTATTGCGGTTACGTGCGCAATGCGAATTCGAAGCAAATAATTTTCAGATGAAATATTCGACCCTTGGTTTTCGTCAGGCAAAAGTAGGCGAAGGGCAGCAAACTGAGCAACTTTACCTTCGAAACTGGTTTCTTCGCTTAACGCGGCCAATTCTTGCGAGAATCGAAAATAGCAGCCCTGCGATGCGATAGCGTTTGTCGCCAGCAGTAAAAACGCCCTCAGAAAAAGTCCCTGGGACCCGCACGCCGCCTTCGGTGCATGATATTGGATTTCAAAATTCGCGGTACCGAGTGCGCCTTGACTTTGAATGTCGAGCTGGAAGGGGAACGGAGGAAGAAGGTTGAGCGCTTCTGCATCAACGTTCTGCAGCTCAGCTGCATCGCCAAAACTCAGAAAATTGCTGCTCGGGTCAATTCGCGTGAGTTTCCAGCCTGCTCCAGTTCATCGACAACGGCAGCAGCAAGGGGGTGAAGGTCTTTAAGGCCCTCTTCCCAGTTCTCAGTCCGCGCGAAGGATACCTCCTTACGTAGGATGCCTTCTATTTCTCGGCGGCAAATATGGAGCTGATAGCCTTTTTCAACTAGTTCGGAACGGATCTCCAACATGTCAAACGCTCACGCCTGTATAATGTTTGATCACATTACTAGCCGATCTCATCCAGTCTCCATTTGCACTATGAATTATCGATTCTCTGTACCCATTCCCAACCTTTATCTTAATGCTGTCATCCCTCAATTCGAAGCCCAGATATTCCTTTGAATGGAATCTTGGCACCGACTTTCCGTCAGCTTTCCAAAACCGCATCGCGCCGCTGTGACTCCATTCAGCAATGATTAAATCACCTAGCCGCATTAAAAGGACCGATTGATTGGTGCTTGCGCCGTTGAAAGTCGCCCATTGCATATATTCGGCGTTATCCAACTCGCTCCGCATTTTGCGGGCGACTTTATTTTGCATCCGCAGCTAGAATTAGCGTCACATCTGAAATTACGTTCTTTTCAAAATATTTTAGCCAAAACGCCTTCCGGGGCTTGAACTGTCTGTCTACGGCTGTGCTTTCAATAATCTTGATAAAGAGATCCAAATATTCAATCGACAACCAGCGTTTGACAGTTGCAACACATGTGTCCCGGCGACCTTGACCATTACTTCCACTAAGGCTAGGCCAAATATGCAGGCGTGGGTCACGGAATTTTCTACAATTTTACTAATTAGGATCTTCTGGACACCTGGCGGTGGCACGTTAGAACTCAAATGGGGAAAGCATTGCTTCGTAATAGTCACCAATGGGCGTTCCACTTATTCCGGTAAAAACCCATTCTAGAAATTGCTGCAGTGATTTTTCGTCTGCCGATTTCACGCCTTCACAAACAGCTACCAATTTAAGTTCAACGCCGTAATTTGAAGCAAGGATGTTGCTGTTGATCCCTTTTGAGGCGCAGAAACCATAAATATCTTTGCTACGGGCCAGGTCCACTCCAAGTTTTTGTAAATGCCCATCGCCTTCTAGGATACCGCACTGCTCGGAAAAGCGTCGAATATCGGGTCGCAAGACGTCCGAATATCGCGCCAAAAATGGGCGTATCAGCGACCGGAATACCGGTTCACGATAGCTCGCCAGCAGCGCTCTTTAAAGACGGCGCGGAATAAACGGTTGTCGTCGCGACGCTCCACTTCAGTGAGAATATTGGTTACTTCGTTTTTTCTAATCAGATCACTACTGCCAATAGCTGCCGTAATGAAACGGATATCGCGGCGATCCAGTAAGGCGGCCTCACCGGCTTTAAATGACGCTAGGATTCGCTTTATGCGTGGTACTGCGTCCTCCGATTGGCCTCTACTGTCATCAAATTTGGCACAGACTTTTTTTAGCGCGATTACATTTGGAAACGTTAGTCGCGTTATCCGCTTGATTAAAAACTCAATAAGCGCTTTGAGAAGATACATCACTGAGCCAATAGCTGGCGCACAGAGTCGATGTTTTCTGTGCGCGGCGAAAACATCAGCACACGGAGATCGATACGCCGGTTGCTCTTTTCCCCATCCTCTGTGTCGTTTGGAACAACTGGCCGTGTGTCACCAAAAGCCGCCGCATTGATGAGAGGTGACACCCCCTCTCCTAGTTGCTTCCCTTCCTGACTTGGCGAAATACTCCACATCAGCTTGAGCTGCGGCTGATGTAAGTCGACAGCTTGCATAGTGTTGATCGCGCGACGCGCGGATAAAGAAAGATTATCGGTAATGGTGCCTTCGAGGACGCCCGTAATCGGTGAGTCGTCAGTGTGACCTTCAATGAAGATGGTATCGATAAAAGCAGCGTTTGGGTTGCACTCTTATTCGCATTGCCTTCTGGACCCACACTGAAGCAAGGCAAAACTTTATTAAGAGCTGCTGCCAAGACTTTTATCGCGTTATCGCTCGGAGTACCCGGAGAAATAGTGGATACGCCTTTTGGGAACAGAACATCTCCCGACAGTCGAAGAATTCCTTGCTCAGGAATAATCTTTACATCCCCTTCTTTGATTCCTCTAACATCCCCATGCTCATTTTAAGGTCATTGAGAATGCTCTCACGGGCCGCGTCGGCCAGTTTCAGATATCGTTCAAGGGGATTTTTATTTAGTCGCGCGACTTCTTCCTCAAGCTCTTTTGCTCGCAACAGCGCTTTGTCACGCTCCAATACAACTGCCTGATGCTCAGAGACAGGCACCATCGGTTCGCTCGTCGTCTGAATTCGAAAAACGAAATACATCAACAAAATAATAAATACAAAAAGCATACCGACCATAATGTCGGTCATTGAGACAAAATAGCTTTCCTCGCCCTCATCTCCGTGACTGTCAGTCTGAGACATTTGATACTCCGACGTCATTCTGACGCCTTGCGCTTCGCAATGGCTTCAGTGAGATCGTCAATCAATTGCTCAAATTGATTCACAGCACCCGCAAGGGCCTGATCCATTTGGGAGAACTGCTCAGCCATCTGCTTGGATTGCAACTCAATATGAGAACCAACAGAGTTGAAAACGGTGGCAAGTTTTTCATCGACATTGTTAAAGCGCTGGATGTGCTGCGCCATTTGTTGCTGAAGGGTTTCGACTGTGCTGCGGACCGCTTCCTGACTTTCCCGAACAGCTCGGGTTGTCTCCGTGGCCACGCGCGCGAAGTCGGTAATCCCCGCTAGCACCTTGTCCAGGTTGCCGCCCACAGCTGAGCTTGCTTTAGTGACGCCGTCAGACGCCGCCATAATCCGCGAAGAAATAGTCGTAAGATTATCTTCCAGCTTGGCATTTTGGGCCGCCAGAGACGAAAGTGACTTCATATAGTCGTCCCCGCTTGCACTAAAGCGCTCGAAAAACGCTCCAATCTTTGCGGCACTATCACCAAAAGCAGAATCCCGAATCCTTGACGTCCGGCCATAAGATTTTGCGTTCCTTGCTCAATATTATTAGATACTTGGCTACCCGCGTCGCGAAGAATTTTTTCTACGGCGCCTTGAACACTTTCAGCCAATCGCTCCTGCTGTTGTGCCGCGGTATCACCTGCATTTTAAATCGAAGCAGCTGCTGCGCCGAGCCGCGCGGGCAAGTCTTGTAACGAAGTTGCAATATTGCTGATCGCGTTGCTTGCCTGCTGGAGGCTAAGATCGAGCGCCCCTTTCATGGCTTCATTTATGGCGCCGCCTGCACCGTCACGTGAAGCGTCGACCAGCTTAGCAAAGGAGTTCGCGATATCGGACAGCTTATTGGTAAGATTGTCATTACTCGTTTCAACTGCGGTACGAACGGCGTCACCGATCTTCATCGCAATATTGGTGTTGAAGAGTTTCAACTCCTCTAGGCTGCCTTGTTGAACCGAAAGCTGCCTTTCAGAGATTGTCTGTAGATTTAAATAGAATCCGCTGCTCAAGCGCATTGTTAATCTGACGCACTAGCTCGTGAAGATATTTGAGAGTGAGTTTTATACAAAATGATAAAACAAGAGACGAAACCAACCCCGCCGCGGATATGTAGAACTTTGCTGCGGCTGTCGTGAGGAGGCCATTCAAGGCCTGCTTGATCTGCTCTTGATCGACAGCAGTGGTCAGGCTTTTTGTTGAGAGGGTAAGCGCAGCAATTAGCCCAATGAAAGTGCCGAGGAGACCCAAGCCAACGAAAATATTTGGCAGGCTCCGCACGAAATCATATTGCACACGAAGGCTTCGGGGATTTAAGAAGTTCTGGGGATGAATTGAATTTAAAATTATCGAGCCGGAGGATTGCCGCGAAACATCAGGGTTTTGCGGAATTCCTGCCAGCAAATTGATATGACCTTATTGGAAAATAGAGCAGCATCAATCTTTTCGTAGTCCCTCGCAAAACTCGCGCGTCTCTGCTGCTCAGTTTCTTCTTCTTTTGCTGATCCACTTTTGATTACAATCAATGCCGCCCGCAGTCGAGCGGCCTGCGGTACAGCAAAACAGAGAAAACTGACGAAAACCGCAAGGGCAAAGTCGAACAAAAGGGTGGCGACTTCGGTCCGAATGCCTCGTTCGTAAATGGAATGAGCAACGCGCCGTAGAGTGAAGAGTAGTCGTAATTTAAAATCATATTCATAAAATGACTTGACGGTCTTTTTTGCTAGCGGACTAGCTTTCTATCCGCAGACCAAAACATCCGCGGCCTCCATATACAAAACCGAGCAATTTTAGACCGCTCGCCCATCCCAAAAGCGGCTGATGCTCAAGCTTATGGGCGCGATCTGCAAGTCGGCACCGCTATCAACAAAAAGCCTTGTAAAATCAAACGTCTACTTGTGAACTTTTGTCAGCTTTTCAATCAGTCGCACAACTCAGTAGAAAATACGCTAAATGCCACCAGTTCGTAGACGCGGCGGATTCTCCCTCCGCACGCTGGCGTTGACCGGAAAGCCGAATCTCGCCCTTCCTCAGTGTTACCCATGCCCCTACCCGAGGAAGTACCGCCAGTGACGGTGTGCCAATAACCGAACTCGTTCGGCACTTGGGAAAAAGCATGCTCGAGGAATTCAACACCGCTCCAACACTTCTGAATTACTTCGGAGATGATGGGTTGCGGCTAAACTCAGTCCGGAAGATACTGAGCCATTATCTCGCGATGCTCTTTGGTGTGAACAATCCTGTCGCGTTCGCCGAATGAGACCATCGCGCTGTAGCCCGCGGAAGTTCCGGTCTCCTTGAGAACCTTCAAGACCTCCCGCATGGCGTATATCGCCGCGAGTTGCGCATCGGCTGGATAAATCATGATTTTGAAGCCTAACTCGGCTAGCTCGCGTGGGCTCAAAATGGCTGTTTCGCCCTTTATCTGATTGATAAACTTTGGCCCTGTCACTCTCCGGCTGACAGCCTCAATATCCTGCCGCGTTCGCAAAAATTCCACGTAGGCAAGGTCGGCGCCCGCATCGACATATCGGTTCGCGCGATCTATCGCGGTATCCATCCCCAAATGCGGAACGACGTCGGTTCGCGCGATAATCAGAAATGAAGGGTCGGACCGAGCAGCGACGGCGGCTCGAATTCGGCCCGCCATGTCCCGGGGTTCGATATAATTTTTTTCAGGAACAAGGCTGCGCGGCGGCACTTCCTCGTCTTCGATATGAAGGCCGGCCGCGCCCGCTCGCTCCAACAAACGCACCGCCCGTTGGACGGAGAATGCCGTGCCGAACCCGGCATCGGCGTCAACGATCATCGGTAGGCTACATGATTCCGTAATGCTGGCGACACGTTCAACCATTTCGGTGAGTGTCGTGTAACCGAGGTCGGGCAGGCCGCAACTGCGCGAGACACCGCCGCCCGTACAATAGACGGCTTCAAATCCCTGCTCTTCGACCAGGATGGCCGTTAGCGGATCCGACGCGCCGGGCGCAACTGCGATTCCGTTGCGCTCAATCAACTGTCGCAACCTGGCTCCAGGCGACAATTTAGCTCCGCTCATCGTGTGCTCCCGCCAGCCTCAGTGCGCTTACTGGACACAACCCCTCGCATCGACTTTCCAGACATCAACGACCCGCTCATTTCGTACAACAATGTAATGGTCGTGCAGATTGATCGTGGTGTCGCAGTGGCCTGGGACGATCGAAAGCCGGTCCCCAATGGAGGGGCGCTTTTTTTGCGCGCGCAGATCGATAATGCCGTGCTCGTCACCACCAAAAGAGAACGGCGCCTCCTCGAGACCCACCACTCTGGGCGTTCCAGCGTCACTGCCGATCGTTTTCAACCCGGCATCGACAACGCACCAATTGTTGCCGCTGCGGCTGATGACTTGCGTTGCGATGTGCAGAGCATTGCGGAACGTCGTGAACGGACCACCGCCCCGGCCACCGATCGCGTTGTATTGCGCATCCATCATCACGTAAGAGCCCGGCTGCAACTCGTTGATCACGCCAAGTTCGCAGTCGATGTCGAAGGTGCCCGTGCCGCCGCCAGTGATGAGTTCTGGCGGCAGCCCCTGAGCGCGGAGCGCCTCCACCATGGCTTTCAACTTTCCAGTTGAAGCAACAACGGCGGCTCGACGCGCGTCCCATCCGGACACATGCTGAAGCTTACCGTGATAGGCCTGCAGGCCGCCAAAGCCCAAATGCTCGGTCGCATTGACTTTTCTTTGCCAGAGCAACGGCCTCATCGGCTGATGACACGCCGCAGCGATCCTGGCCCAAATTGACCTCAACGAGGGTTTTCAATTCTGATTCCCACCTCGCCTGCTGCGCCTTCCAGTAAGGAAATCCCGCTCTCACTGTCGACGACCATGGTGAGTCTGCACTGTTGCGCAAGCTCGCATGCGCGCACGAGCTTTTGCCGGTCCACGACTTCGTTAGTCAGCAGCACATTGTCGATCCCACCCCGAATGAACACTTCCGCTTCGCTGAGCTTTTGACAGCAAATGCCGGATGCTCCGCGCGCGATCTGACGCTTCGCGATCTCGACGCTCTTGTGACCCTTGCCGTGCCCGCGATAGGCGCTGCCCGTCCGCGCAAGGAGCGATGGAAGCTCTTGCAAGTTGAAGTCCAATGCGTCGAGATCGAGGACTAGCGCCGGCGTTGGCACATCCGACAGCGGGCGTCCAACCAGCGGATGTTTCGACATGACGTCGGTCCCGGCGGCCGTCATCAGATTTGGTGGCCTTCCCACACCAGTCGCGTTTTCATCGGTTGTCCGGCTTTCAACGCCGCGTAGTTGTCGTAGACGATCTTGGCCATGTATTCGTACCGGCGAGGACCGGCGACAGCACAATTCGGAGTAATGATGACATTGGGCATCCCCCAGAGCTTGCTGTCCGATTCCAGCCGCTCCATGTTTTCGTCGGTGACGTCGCCTTTCGGAAATCCGTGGTTATCCGAAGCGTAGCCCCCCAACCGGCCACTTTTGAGCGCCCGCACCACGGCGTCCTCGTCAATGCACTCGCCGCGCGCCACATTCATCAGATATCCGCCCGGCTTCATGTGGCCCAACGTCTCGTCGTTGATGATGCGAGCCGTGCCCTGCTTGATCGGGATCGCTAGAAGCACGAAATCGCCTTGCCTCATGACCTCCCGGAATTGATCCGCGGAAAACATCGCGTCGACATTGGGATCGGTTTTGGAAAGGTTTTGGCGGCACCCGAGAACACGCATTCCCAGCGCCTTGGAGAGCGCGGCGACACGGCTGCCGATCGCTCCCACCCCTATGATGCCGACTGTCATGCCACACAGTTCGAGGCCCGGATACCGCTTCCATTGCCCCGCCATGTGCTGGCGCACGCATTGGATCATGTTTCTGCTGAACATCAGCATGTAGCAGAGCACCTGCTCGGCGATGACAACCGCGCCCGCCCCCTTCGATGTTGTGATAGCGACACCGCGGCGCCGGAAATCGTCGGCGGTGACCTGATCCGCTTGAAGAAATGGTCGGCGCCGGAAGACGCTATGTGAACCCACTTCAGATTTGTGGCACGGTCGAACACATCCCGCCGCATCTTATCGACGACGATCACGTCCGCCGATGCGGCAAGGCTGAGGGTTTCGGCTGCGTCCGACGCCAGAACCACGTCGAGTTCTGTCGCGAGACCCTGCAGCTGGTCGCGAAATTTCGCTCCGCTATGCTCGTAGGGAACCTGATCGCCGACAAAAAACCGCCGGTCTTCGAAGTCGTCCGCTACAACAACCCTAGTACGCTGCATCATACCTACCCAGACCGCCCAACTTCAGATGTAAGCGAGGCATTCCATCTCGACCAGAAAATCGGGATTGCCCATCTTCGCTTCAATCGAAGCTCTAGCCGGATAGTTGCCTTCCTTGAAATGCTTCATATAGACCCAGATTCATCTCCGGAAAGTCGGAAATCCGGGGCATCACGACCGTCGTCTTGATAACTTTGTCAAAGGAAGACCCACATTTTTCGAGGATCGTCTTCACATTTTGCATGCACTGCTCCATCTGGGCAGAGAAATCGCCCTTGGCGATCGAGCCATCAGGACGCAGTGGAGTGGTAAGCGCGGTGTAGACCATGTTGCCGAATATCACCGCATGCGACGATGGCGCTTTAGGATCGGCGACGTTTTCCGCCATTACGACTTTTCGAAACGACATAGGAGTCTTCTCCCGCTTGGCTTGTTTGTCTGATCAGGCATCCGCATCTTCTGTCGGCGCAATGGACCCGACACGTTCCGTAATAAGCTTGTACTGATCGATTTGGCGGTGCGCTGCGAAGTTGAAGATGTTTTCCTTGTTGAATCGACACTCGTCCAAATTGCACTTCGCAGTAATGAGCTCGTCGTCATAGGTGTGGGATTCGGCGACCATTTCGCCCTGTGGCGTGATGATGCAGCTATTGCCCATCATGTCGACGCCTTCTTCCTTGCCAGCCTTTGCGGCCGCAATGACCCAGGTGCCGTTCTGATAAGCGCCGGACTGCAAAGTCAGGCGGTGATGGAAAACACGGATGTAAGCCGGCTCGCCCTTAAGCATGTCGAGCTGGGGCGTATTGAAGCCGAGCAACACCATTTCAACGCCCTGGAGGCCCATGACGCGATAGGTTTCCGGCCAGCGCCGGTCATTGCAAATGCACATTCCCATGATCCCGCCCATGGTCTTCCAGACGGGAAAGCCGAGATTTCCGATATCGAAATATCTTTTCTCGAGGTGCTGCCATAGGTAATCGGGACGAAAGTCCTCGTGGCCCGGCAGATGGACCTTGCGATACTTCCCAACAATCTTGCCTTTGTCGTTGACGAGAATGGATGTGTTGTAGCGCTTAGTCGCGCCTTGTTCGTCCACCATTTCGCAATAGCCAAGGTAAAACCCGATGCCGAGCTTTTTGGCGAGATCGAAAATCGGCTGGGTGACGGCACTCGGCATTTCGCGCTCGAAATATCGGTCGATTTCCCGTTGATCCTCGGTAAACCAACGAGGAAAAAACGTGGTCAGCCCCATCTCCGGAAATACCACCAGCTTGCAGCCGCGTGCGTGAGCCTCCTTCAAGAGTTCCAACATTCGCTTCACGACCAACTCGCGCGAGTCGGATTTCTGGATCGGTCCGAGTTGAGCGGCGCCCGTTACGATTGTTCTACTCATAGGATTCTCCAACCACGTTCGGCAAAACTTCGTTCCTGTTCAGCCGGCAAGCCCGAACGCATGCGGCAAAACAAGCGTAAACCAAGGGAAGAAGGCGACAATAATCAGCCCGGCGATCAGGCAAATGAGATAAGGAATCATGGCGATCGATGCCTCTTCGATCCGCGTGTGCATGATCGCGCAACAGATATAAAATCCGACCCCGGCCGGCGGAATGAAAGCACCAATTCCAACTGCGATAAGCAGCACGATTCCATAGTGTAACTCGTTCACGCCAATCTGGAACGCGACTGGCAGCAGTAATGGTGCCAGGACGTTTAACGCGGGGAATCCCTCCAGCAAGGATCCGGCCACAATCATAAGTACGATTGATACCAGCATGAAAATCGGAATGCTGTTGTTGACCTCATTGAGCAACTGGACAAGGCGCTGCGGTACATAGGCTTCCGTCAATACCCAAGAAAAGCCCTGCGCCGCCGCGAGGATAAACAGCACCATTCCCGCCAGCGAGGCACTGTCGATGATCGTCGATACGATTTTCCGCAGATCCATTTCCCGATACACGAACACCGCGAGCACCAGGCCGTAAATAACGGCGAGAGCCGAGATCTCGGTCGGAGTTGCAACGCCAGTAAGGATTCCGACGAACAGAATTACGGGCATCAGGAGCGGAAGAATGGAATGCAGCCCGGCGTGCAGCAGGGCGGAAAAAGATGCGCGCTTTGAGCGCGGAGTTTTCGCAATGTAGGCGCGAATATAGATCAAGATCATGAGGCACACAGCCACGACCGCGGCGGGAATGAGGCCCGCCAAAAACAGGGCAATCATCGAAAGCTTAGTGATCGAACCCAGCACAAGCATCGCAATGCTGGGCGGAATACATTCACCCATAGCGGCCGACGCGGACAAAACAGCGGTGCCCTCACTTGCGCTATACTTTTCGCGCTTCAACATCCCGCGCATGACGGTGCCGACCGCCGCGACGTCGGCACTTTTTGAGCCAGAAGTCCCGATACGAGGTACATGCTCACGACCATCACCTGCAGCAAGCCGCTGCGCAGGTGGCCCACCAGCGCATGCACGAAATGAACCAGCCTGAAACTGATGCCGCCGCGTTCCATGACGAGGCCGGCCAGAACAAAAAACGGCAGCGCGAGAAGGACGAAATTGCTGGTGCCGGCGAGCATATTTTGCGGCAGCGCCACCATCGGCGAGGTGTCGGCGAGCCAAAGATAGCTCGCTGTGGAGAGCAGCAGGCCGAAGCCCACCGGCAACCCCATCAGTACGGACACCAGGAAGAGCAGAACGGCAATAATGATCGCCCGGTCCCCTGTAAACAATGGAAGCCACGCATCGCGAAAATGGGAGGCGACAGCGATCAAAAGAAAAATTAACGGGGTCGCCAATAGCGCCGTCGCACGGTTGGTGCGCCACAAATGCTCCGCCGCATAGGCGATGACCAACAACATGCTTCCCGTTAGCGGCACAACCGTCCAGGCCACGGGCATATTGAGCGCCGGCGTGACCTGCATCCATCCTATTTCCAGAAATGGCAAAGATGCGACCGCCGCAACCGCAGAAATCAAGATGACCACAACATCCGAACTCACGAGGCACGCATTTAGGACGCGCGGTGACAAATTGTTGATGAGGGCCCGGACGAAAGCGTGCTCCCGGCGCCGATAGGCATAGGCGCCGCCGATAAATGTCAGGCTGGAAAGTGCCAGCTTAGCGATCTCGTCGGCCCACAAAAACGACATGTGAAAGAACGTGCGCGCGATCACATCCGAAATGACCGCCGAAATTTCGCCAACCAATGAAATGACAAGAACCGTTTCAACCAGAAAGTCGATAATACGATAGGGCACCCCGCCCCCGACTTTCACTTGGTGCAGCAGCAACTCGGCTGAAGTCCGGATCAGTTGACATTTTTAGTACTCTGGCGTGCCGCGAGGATGCATTTCACCTACTGCAAAATCCGTGCTCATGTGTCCTTTGCGCAGCAGAATTCCAACAATGCGCACTTTGTCTCATCAGATTGTTCAAATCCGTTTCCCGGTTTTAGCGCGAACGTCCACATTCACCCCGTAGTCGCTTTGAGCGCCGGCTTCGCTCACGAAACCGTCGGTGACGTCTTTTACCACTGCATTGATATCTCGTTGCTGCGGGTCGCCGAAGCCCCCGCCTCCCGCTTCATAAACGGTCACGATATCGCCTGGCTGAAGTACGTAGCGGCCCTTCGCCCGTGCGACTTGGCCATTGATCCGGAATTGACGCAGCTTGCCGCCTTCGCGCCATGAAATCCAAGCGCAGGAAATTGCGTCCGCTGTCCCATGAAGGAGACCGTGAGAAGGTTTCCGGTGTCGTTGCTCAGCACGACCTCTTGTCCGACACCGCCTCGAAATTCGCCCGCCCCCCCGGAGTCAGGCAGCAGCGCCCGTTTTTCGACAGTCATGCTCGTCATATTTTCCCACATCTCGGTCGGAACGACGCCCATGTTCGAGGGCGCTGGAGTGGTCGGAGCTCCGTCAACTCCTTTCAGCGCACCAAAGCCCCCAGCGAGGAAATAAAGACTTGCGACGTCGTGGCCATCGCGATGTTTTCCCTGAACATTGAAGATGTCCATCATTCCAACATCGGCTTGGATACGATCGGGCAACGCCTTTTCCAGCGCGCCGAACATTAACGGCACAACAAAATGACCGACAGAATGCCGCCCTGCGGTCGGAAAAGGCGGCAAAGTGTTGAGGATACAGCCAGCCGGCGCCGTAGTTTTGATTGGTCTGACCTGGCCTTCATTATTGGGCGTTTCTGGACACGTCAGGCACTTGATGGAATATGCGGCCCAGGCGCGCGTGTAACAGAATGGCACGTTGATTGCGGCGCGCACTGAGTCACCGGTGCCTGCGAAGTCCACCGTAACCTCATCGTCCTTCTTCACGATTGCAGGCCAGCGTGATCGGGTCGGTGACGCCTTCGATCTGAATTTTGTTGGTGTAGGTGCCATCTGGGATCGTCCGCAAGCCGTTGCGCATGACCTGCTCGGACTGGTCGCGGATGGCACGAGACAGCGGCCCGAGATCGTCGATGCCGTACTCGTTCATGAACTCTACTAGTAAGCGGCCGCCGACCTCGTTGCACGAGATATTGGCCATAATGTCGCCAATGACCTGCTCGCTCGCCCGGACATTGGTACGAATGATATCCATCAGCTCGGTATTGAGCTCTCCGCCGCGCACCAGCTTACAAACCGGAAGCCGTAGTCCCTCTTCGTAAATCTCTGTCGGGCCCGACGAATTTCCTACGCCGCCGATATCAGGAAGATGGGTAATGCTCATCGTGAAGCCGACGAGCTTGCCGGAGCAGAACACCGGCCTCATCACACTGATATCGTAAAGATGTCCGGTACCCATCCAAGGATCGTTCGTCGCGACCACGTCACCCTCTTTCAATTCATGGGGCGGGTATTTCCGGAACATATGCTGGATAGTGAGACCCGATGTGCCGGTGAACGACGGCACCGAATAGGTCCCTTGCGCCAAAGGATTGCCATCGACATCGAATAAGACGCAGGACAAGTCGTAGCTTTCGCGCACGTTGATCGAAAATGACGTGCGGATCAGCGTGGAGACGATTTCATCGGTGATGGAAATCAACCGGTCCCACAAAATTCCAAGGCTGACGGGGTCAAATGTCATCGTCATTGGCTTTCTGCAACGGTGAGTTCGGCGACCAGATTAAGTCGATCGTCCACCGTCACGAAATCTCCGGCGCCGATCACGCAGGTCGATTCATTTTCTTCGATAAACGCGGGGCCCCTGATTTGATCCCCGGGTTGCAACGCATACCGATCGTACACGGGACAGTCTCGATACTCGGAATACTGCGCAAAATAAGCCGGCCGGTTGCCCTTCAGTGCACGTCCCGAGGTTCCCGAGGATTTCGCGTGCTGCTCATTGCGCAAATGTGGAATGGGTCCCCGCGCCTCAATTTTCCAGTTCACGATCTCCAGCGGCTCGCTGACATAAAGTCGATCCAGAAGACCGCTCGTAGGCTTCGGCAAACAGTTTCGGCAACTCGGCGAACACATCGGCCGCCTTTTTTATCGGGCAGCGTCACTTCAAGCTGCAACCCTGCCCATAATATCTCATATCGAGGCGATGCGTGACGTGGATGTCTCGATCCGGCACGCCGGCGTTTTTTAGATGTTCTGCCGTCTGGCCGATAATACGTTCAAAGTGACCGGCGAAGCCGGCAGCGGTTAGCTTGTCGACGCGGACGATGTCCGACTTAACGATTTCAAATGAGAGCGGGCTTGCGAGCAGGCCAAACGCGGACAACACCCCTGCGCCGCCCGGAAACACCACCCGCGGAATGCGCAGTTTGCGGGCAATACGCAGCGCGTGCAGCGGCCCAGAGCCACCGAACGCGACCATCGTGCAGCCTCGGTAGTCCAGCCAAGCTCGGAGGCATGGATACGAAAGGCGCGCGCGACGTCCTCGTTGATGATCTCGTGGATGCCCCAGGCGGTGCGGGCGGCATCCAGGTTCAGCGGTTACGCCCAGTTTCCGCGGCGGCACGTTCGGCGCCCGCGCGGTCCAGCTTCATGGCGCCGCCAAGGAAGAAGCCGGGGTCGAGGTAGCCGAGCAGCAGGTTGGCGTCGGTTAATGTCGGGTCTTCGCCACCGGCGCCGTAGCAGACCGGGCCGGGGGCGGCGCCGGCACTGCGGGGGCCGACACGCATCAGGCCACGCTCGTCGATGCCGGCGATGCTGCCGCCGCCGGCGCCGATCTCGATCAGGTCGATGACCGGGGTGCGGAGCAACAGGCCGCTGCCGGGCTTGTGGTTGTGGACGCGGGCGATCTCGGTTTCGTATTTGCGGAGCGGGCTGGGCGTCGCGGACGAAGGCGCCCTTGGCCGTGGTGCCGCCCATGTCGAAGGCCAGCAGGTGCGGGAGGTTCAGTCTCGGCGCCGATGAAAGCCGTCATCAGCACGCCGGCGGCGGGGCCGGATCGGTAGCCGGGCAGGGTAGCGGCGGGCGTATTCGGGGGGACGGTGCCGCCGCTGGAGGTCATGATCAGGAAGGCGCCGGTGAAAGCGGCGTTCGGCCAGCGCGGTTTCCAGGCGGCCGAGATAGCGGTCCATCAGCGGCTGGGTGTAGGCATTGATCGTCGTGGTCGTCCAACGCTCGTATTCGCGCATGAACGGCAAGATGTCGGCGGAGGCGCAGACGTGCAGCGCGGGGAAGGCTTGCTTCGGGCCATCGTGAGCAGGCGCTGCTCGTGGTCGGGGTTGGCGAAGGCGTTGATCAGGCAGATGGCCAGCGCCTCGATGTTGGTGCGGGTGATGAGGGCGGTCGGTCGGCGCGGGTTTGGGCCAGGTCGAGCGGGGTTTCGACTGTGCCGTCGAAGCGGATGCGTTCGTCGACCTCGATGCGGTTGGCGCGCGGGACGACGGGGGTGGCGTATTTGAGCCGGAGGTCGAACAGGTCGTAGCGGCGCTCCATGCCGATCTCGAGCACGTCGGCGAAGCCCTTGGTGACGAGCATGCCGATGGGGGCGCCCTTCCGCTCGATCACCGCGTTGGTGACGAGAGTGGTGCCGTGGACGATCGCGTCCACATTCTCAATTCCAATGCCCTGCGTCTTAAGGAGCGTCCTGCATCCTTCAAGAACGGACAACGACGGATCATGCGGTGTTGTCAGTTGCTTGTGAATTGCAATCTTGCCGGAACCCTCATCAATCACGGCAAAGTCGGTAAAGGTGCCTCCGATGTCGACCCCAAGTCGATACGCCATTCTTTTAGCCTTCCCACCCAAACTAGACTGCACAAACTCGCGCACCTCAGCCGGCCAACGACTTCAACACCTCTGACCATGGCCCACGATGAAGTTGATGGCGGGGAACTGGACGATCTTTGCTCCTAGCTGCAGGCATTCTTGCGCTTGCGCAAGATTGGCTGCAGGCAGAGATACCGGCTTGCCATGCGCCTTTCCTCTTGCCGTAATGATCTGTTCGATCGCCTGTTTCACCGGCGGTGCCGTCCGATCCCCGCCATGACCCATCGCCGCTGAAAGGTCGCCCGGACCGATAATAAGCGCATCAACCCCAGGCACTGATGCGATCGCATCGAGGTTCTCGACTGCGCGCGGCGTTTCTATTATGGGCAGAAACATCACCTCGCGATTGGCAATTTCTATGTATTCCTTTGGCGAAATGGTCATGCCGTAATTCGCCGCGCGGGTGATGGCCGCGAGTCTCGATTGCCTTGCGGCGGATAGCGCATGGCGTCCGCAGCGGCCTTAGTTTCCTCAGCGCTCTCAAGGTGCGGCACCAGAATTCCGACGGCGCCGATATCAAGATATCGCAAGATCTCGTGCGGCACATTGGCGGGCACCCGGACGAACGAACTCATGCCAGCCGCCTCAGCAGCCCGCATCATTTCTTCCATGCGCGCAGGAGACAGCGGCCCGTGCTCAGCGTCGAGCAGCACAAAATCAAAACCGATCAAGCCGGCCGCATCGACGAGCCAAAACGAAGATCGAAATTAATAATGACGCCGAAGACGGGATGGCCCGACGCCAAACGTTTCCCGACACGGTGCGCTTGGATCATGGCGGTGCCTTTTAGGATTTCGGCGATGGCATTGCCGCTATGGTGGTAATTTCCACCTCGAAGCCCGGACCGAGCCGTCCGGCCTGACAGGAATGCGCGCCGGCGGATCAATCGGAAAGAAATCTTCCCAGACTTTGTTGAAGGCGTTAAATTGATCCATATCCTGCAAATAGCAGTCGGTCCTGAGAACGCGGTCCACCGTAGTTCCTGCTGCTTCGAGAATGGCCCTGATCGCTTCCAAAATCTGTTTCGTTTGAGCGGCAACGCCGCCGGACGTCGTCTTTCCAGTGGCGGGATCTCGGGCCACGATGCCGGATACGAACACGAGATCGCCGAAGACCATCGCTTGAGAAATCCGGGCCCGGCCAGGCGGAACGGCTTTAGTGTGAACAACCCGCGGCTTCATTCGACGCTCCCATGCTAAAAAGTGCCGATCCTTCTCGACGCTATAAACTTTAACGTTTGCGTTTTTTGTTGTCAAAACAGGGCATTCGACAATATCGATTGACGATGTCGTCGAATATGAAAGCACACCGATTAATTTGGGTGCAGTGCACGCTTATATTTGAAGCATAAACCCAGTATTCATTGGGCAATTCGAAGGCTCATCCATATCGGCACCCGGATCTAGCGATCCTGCACTTTTTCCTCTTCACACGTTCTGCGGACCATACTAGTTTTACGTTGTCCTATTTTTGCGTAAACACAGTGGGAGGGGATGGCAATGACCTTTACATCGCCGCAACGAAATTGGCTGCTCGCCGCGCTCGCGTTCGCTTTCCTTGTCGTCAATCAGCCAACCGCGCAGCGACAAAAGTGATCCGGCTGGGTTTTTCGGAAGGGACCTACATGCCCCACGGCCAAACCCACGCCGAGGCAGAGCATCGGAATCAGGATCCGCTCGGGGCGGTCGGCCCGGGCCGTCCGTTCCCTGCGGTTCGGCGGCTACGACACGGAGATCAGGTGAGGTGTGGGCTTTCCCCCCGTCGCTTTCCTGTCCGCGGATCACGAAGATGCTCTCGGTGGCTCGCGAACGGCGTCATCTTGAAGAGCGCGAATCCAACAACGACGAGTGTTAGGACGACGAACGCGAACACAATGATTGTCATCAGTATGGCCATTTTTTGTGCTCCTTCTGCTCCCAGCTCGCACGCGCAGCTGCCCGCTCCATCAGGGTCGTTGCTGATCCCGATGGGGGGTTTACCGTCGACCGTCGAGTCCTCGGGACGCGCCCGTCGTGTTCGACGGCCTACGTTTCTCGGCCGGTCGCCAAAGGT
>CAWHOK010000006.1:0-1322500 GCA_963830995.1 uncultured Alphaproteobacteria bacterium
ACGTCGGCGACGAAGCTCCGCAGCTGCCCCTCGTTGCGATGGCGCAGCGAGATCAACGCCCGGGCGGGCGCCGTGGGGGGCGCGGCGCCGAGCAGCTTGGCCGCGCTGGGCAACGTCGGGAGGCTAACCGGCAGAGCCACCCTGCCGGTGAGAACCGTGCTCACCGGCTCGGACACCCCGGTGACGGGGAGGGCCAGCGCGGCGCTGGCCGAGCCGGCGAGGGCCGCGCCGGCGGCGAGGACGGTCAGGCAGGCGAGAAAGCCGGTCAGCAGCACGAGCCGAGGAAGTGACTTGGGCACAGGGGTCGTCCTTGTCGGGGGTCTGCTCTGTGCAAACCAGGGCGCTCGCGTTTCTTGCGCGTTTTTTCAGTCATAGGTGGGACTTACGCGCCGATTACGCGGTTACGAAGAAGGGTGTCGATGCTGATGTCATGCCCTCCACCCCTCTGCAGATGCGCCGCCAGCGCGTCCGCCACATCCGGCGCCGCGTCGTCGGCGTCGCCACCGCGATCTTCCTGGCCTGCACCGGCGGGATCTTCGTCCACTCGTCTCCGGCCACGATCCGGCGCTCGCGCGCAGCCAGACGACGACGGCGCCCGCCTCGACGACGACCGCCTCGGTGGGGTCGGGATCGTCGGATGCGGGCTCGTCGTCGAGCTCCGGCTCGACGGCCTCCTCGTCCTCGTCCTCGGGCTCGGCGACCCCGGTCACCTCGAGCGCATCATGAGCGAGGCGATCGAGCAGTTCGACTGCTTCGGAGGGTCGTGCGCGGTGCTGGTCGCGGTCGGGGCCCGCGGGAAATGCTCACGATGCCGCCGCGCGAGTGAAGCGACGCCTGCTGGCCTGGCACGACCAGTTCTCGCGCTTCTCGCTGGAGAGCGAGCTGTCTCGCCTCAACGGCGATCCCCGTCGCGTCGTCACGGTCAGCCCGACGATGGCCCGCTTTGCCGCCGCCGCTGTCGACGCGGCCGCAACGACCGGCGGCCTCGTCATCCCACGCTCGTCGGCGAGCTGGAGAGCGCCGGCTACCGATCCGATCTTCGCTGGGAGTCGCTGCCCTTGTCGCGCGCACTCCTGCTGGCGCCCGGGCGCGCGGCCGCCCAGCCGCACGCCGCCGGCGCCGGGGCCTACGTCGAGGTCGACCGGCCGCGCGGACCATCACCCGGCCGCCCGGGGTCCGGCTGGACAGCGGCGGCATCTTCAAGGGGCTGTGCGGTGACATGCTCGCCGGCGTCCTCGGCGGCCACGCCAGCTTCGCCGTCGACGCCGCCGGGGACGTGCGCTTCGGAGGCGCAGCGGGGTGGCGCCGTCCGGTTCGCATCATCAGTCCCTTCGACGGCTCGCTGCTGCACGTGTTCGAGCTCGTCCAGGGCGCCGCGGCGACGAGCGGGATCGGCCGGCGCAGTTGGCTGGGTGCCGACGGCCGGCCCGCCCACCACCTCCTTGATCCGGCCACCGGGTGCCCGGCGTTCACCGGCGTCGTGCAGGTGACGGCGCTGGCGCCGACGGGCGTGGACGCCGAGACGCGCAGCAAGACGGCGCTCCTCAGCGGCCCGGGCGGGGCGGCGGACTGGCTGGTCCACGGCGGGATGGTCATCCTCGACGACGGCACCGTGCGTGTGATCGAGCCCTCGGATGCGCTGCTCGGAGAGGCCCGCGGCGAGGCCGCGGGGATCGCCGCATGACGAGCGTCTGAACGACCTGTTCTGGATCATCAGCCGCGGAGCGGGCACGACGGCCCTCATCCTCTCCAGCGTGGCCGTGTGCGTCGGCCTGACGATGGGCGGCAAGCTCCTCCCCGGCAACGCCGCGGACCGCCGCTCCTACCACGAGGTTCTCTCGCTGTCGGTGATGGTCGCCATCGCCGTGCATGGCCTATCCCTGCTCGGTGACAGCTTCATGCACCCCAGCCTGCTCGACGTCACCGTGCCATTCGTGTCCGGCTACCAGCGGCTCGCGACGACGCTCGGCATCGTCGCCGGTTGGGCGTTGATCGCCCTCGGTCTCTCGTTCTACGTGCGCGATCGGATCGGCCGCGCCCGCTGGAAGGTGATCCATCGCTTCACGCTGCTGGCCTGGCTCGGCGGGCTCATCCACACCCTCGTGGAGGGCACCGACGCCGGTCAGCTGTGGTACCTGGCGCTGGTGACGATCACCTCAGCGCCGGTGCTCGTGCTCCTGTGGATGCGCCTCGACGGTCGCCGCCTGTCCGTGGGAGCGCGACAGCCCGCCTGAGGTCCGGGTAGCGTGCCCATCGTGCCGGAGGGGTTCGCCGACGAGGAGCTCGAGCAGTTCGTCCGGGGCGCGCCGACCCTGGGCGCGTTCGACGTGGCGGCGCTGCGCGAGGGAACGCTCGCGCGGGCGCTCACGCGCACTCGCGGGCCGGAGATGGTCCGAGCGCTCGATCTGCGGGTTGGCGACCTGACGATCCGCATGTATCGCCCCGTTGACGACCCTGTGCCCCTCGTCGTCTACCTTCACGGCGGCGGCTGGACGTCGGAGGTATCGAGACCCATGACCGTGTCTGCCGCAGGCTCGCGTTCGGCGCGGGCTGCGCGGTGCTGTCGGTCCATTACCGGCCGGCCCCCGAGCACCCCTGGCCGGCGTCGGTCGACGACGCCGTCGCCGCCCTGCGCTGGGTGGCGGACGCTCCCGCCGAGCTCGCGCGACAACCGGCGTAGTGGGGGTGGCCGGCGATAGCGCCGGCGGGACCCTGGCGGCGCTCAGCTGCCTGCGCCTGCGCGACGAGCACCCCGAGGCCCTGCCCGACCTGCAGGTGCTCCTCAACGCCAACACCGACCTGACCGAAGCCAGCCGTCGATGCGCGAGAAGGCGACGGGCTGGGGCCTCGACGTCCCGATGATCCGCTTCTTCAACTCCCAGTGGGTGCCCGATGAGAACTACTGGTCAGACCCCGCGGTGAGCCCGCTGTGGGCTCCTGATGTGTCCGGTCTGCCGCCGGCCCTCATTGTCACCTCCGAGCACGACCCGCTCCGCGACGAGGCAGAGGCCTACGCCGAGCGCCTGCGCTCCGCCGGCGTCGAGGTCCACCTCCGCCGCGAGCCGGGCCTGATCCACAACTTCATCATGCTCGACGAGATCTCCCCGGCTTGCGCTGCCGCCGCCGACCACGTCGCCGCCGACGTCCGCAACCACCTCATTTCAGCCTGACCAGACGCTGACGGCGTCGTACACTCGCCCCACGCGGGGCCATAGCTCAGTTGGGAGAGCGCCTGCTTTGCAAGCAGGAGGTCGCCGGTTCGATCCCGGCTGGCTCCATTAGCAGAAGCCCCGCAAATGTTGGATTTTCGGGTGTCGGACGTCGGTCGGCCGCTGCCTAAATCGTCCCGGTGGAAGCGTTATGGAAGCCTCCGCTCGGACTCGGCCGGCGCGGCGAGCATCGAGCTGATCACGGTCCCGTCGTTGCCGACTGTCGCATCGCGGCCCTCGCCGGAGGCCAAAGCAGGTAGGAGATCTTCGATGAGTGCGAGCCTGATCCGCCCCGTGCACGCCCCTACGTCCGGTTTGGTGACGGGCTTGGATGCCCGTCGCCAAACCGGACGTACCGCGACCGCAACGGTTGACCATGCCGCCACGCTGCGTCGCGTTCACCGCGCTGTCAGCCAAAAGCCCGACTGTCCGGACGAGGCCCGCTGCCGCCGATCCCCGGACGAAAACCTGACCGACATTGGCGAGAGTACCCCCGGCGCGCTGCCGGCGGCGACCACCTGAGAGCCTTGCTCTGCGCCACGGGCCCTACCGGGATCGGCTCGTAGCGCTCCTCGTCGCAGGGTGCAGGGGGCCGGAGCGCCGTCGCTCCGTATGCAGGCGTGCTCACCGCCGATGGCCTGTCGAGGCGGCAGCGGCACTAATCCGGGCGAACCCGATCGCCCGGCCGGCGATCATCGGGCCGACCCGCCTCAGCCGGATGTCGCCTAACTGCTCACGATCCACTCGCCGAGGCATCCGCGGAGAATCGTTCGCTCACGCCCGAATCGCGTCGTTGCCGACTCGCCGGAGCGTTGCGTGCTGCGTACGCACCGATCACGTAACTCGGCGGAAGCGTGCGTCAAGGGCCTCAGCCGTGAGCGAGATGTTCGCCCCCCGAGTCGGCGCACCGGAGCCGGAAGGCAAGTTGCGCACTCATAACCAGCGCATTAGGATTCGGGCTGAGGGGCACGGGTCGAAATTCTCGGAGGTCTCATGGCTGCATCCACTCCGACCGACGGAGACGGAGAGACGCATGGCGTAGGCAGAGCCGTGCGGCCAAAGCGCGGCTCCTTGCACTCGCTCTATAAGGTCGACGAGTTCCTACGTCTGCCGCGTGGCCAGCGTGAGCGAATCGTGGTGTTGTCAGACCGGGATGCTCATGATCTGGTGTGGCATGAGGGTGAGGTCGGGGAATGCCCTCGCATTGTGTGGGAGCACGACTTCAACACCCGAGACACTGAGAAGCTCGCGAAGTGGTGGGATGAGTGGCAGCGACGTGACTGGACCGATGCGGCCGAACGGGCAACACGTCGGCTGTTCGACGGATGTCGCCACCTCCGGCGCTTCACCGACAACGCTTTTCCGGTTGCGTTCAGCGCGGCCTGGCCGCTCGTCGTGGGGAAGTTCGGAGTGCAACTCCGGACCGTCTATCAGCTTCATCCTCAGGATGAAACGTCCTACCTGCCTTTGGGTGTCTTTTACGCAGAGACAGTCGAAGAGCGGTTCTACGAAGTCCTCAGGCTGTTGGCCAGCCTCGGAGCGACAACGATCGAAGCAAAATACGACAAGGTTGCGCTGGCTCGCGTGGGGTTCAACGCCGAGGCCGCAGCACGCAAGGTCGCAATCGCAGGCACAGTGGAGGAGGCTGATACGGACGAACGCGTTGGTGTCGTCCGCATGGAGTTTCCGCCCGAGAGCCGCACAGTCTCCATGCCAAAGGATCTTCTGTGGTACGGAGCGGAGCGCTCCTGGCAGGTTCTCGCCGATGCAAGACGCAAGCACGGCGTGACGAGGTATCAGTGCGAAGTTAGCGTGAGAGAAACGCATGGCATCACGGCGAAGCTCTGCGCGAATCTGCTCGATGTTGGTCTTCAAGTCGGCGGATCTTTCCAGGAAGTGCAGTCCACCACGATTCGCTACGACGTTGAGTTCTTTCCGCGACAAAGACCGCGCGCACAGCGAAAGGCGACAAGCCCGGGCTGACCGTGGCGGTCGCTGGCGAGGGCGACTTCCCTGCTTTCCGTTCGCCGAGCGGTAAGCGAAGAATATGGATCGGCGATCGCTCTCCGGCACCGGTCGCTGCCGCGTCGGGTAGTCATGCCGTTGACATTTGACTTGCGCCATATGTAAACTTCGCCATAACGTGTCCGAACCATTTTCCGCCCACTCCGCCTTTGGGTTCCCAGACCCAGCCTCCCTTGCCCAGAGCGCAGGACTGCGGTCCAATCTGGCGCTGAGCGCGGCAGCTGCTAGGGCGGCCGGCGCACGGCTCGACCTCGGGACGACGACCACCACCGTGCTCGCCACGGAGGCCTATCTGCCGGTCGACGTCGGCTTAGCCACCGCTGCCACCGCGGTCGCCAGCAGCGCCGGCACACACCTCGACCGTGGATTCGTCTCCGTCGGCGCGCTCGCCAGCGGCATCGGCGCCGGTGCTGCCGCCGAACTGGGAGCGAACGTCACCGCGACGATTGCCAGCAACGTTGGGGCCCCGCCCGGCGCCGTCGACCTCGACCGGCTGCTCTCCACCGCGCTGCCGTCGGTCGCGACTCAGCTCGCCAACATCAGTTTCGTCGACTCCACCGCAGCCACGAACTGGCTTGACTGGGGCGTTGACAACCTCACTATCTCACAGCTGTCCCAGGTCGAGAGCGTCCTGCAATATGACGAGTGGTCTGAGGTGCTCGCCGCGCCGGTCGCCAAGATGTCGTACGGCGATTTCGTTGACGCGGTCACCGTCGCAGTGCACCGAGCGGCCGAGTCGCCGCTGTACGACAAGCTCTGGTACCGGCTCTGGCTCCACCGCGCCCACCAGGCGCTGAAGCGCGGAGCTAGCGGCCGGGACCTCGTCGTGGCTCTCAGGCGCCGCCGGGCATCGCTGAAGGCCGCGCGGCCGAGGCGGACGACCCGCGGTCTCCAGCGTGTCGTCAGCGTGATCGGGCGCGTTCGGCGGTTCCTGCATCCCAACGCGCCCCCTGCCCTCGGTCGGATCAGACCGGCCGAGGGCTGAGCGCGGGATAGACAAGCGCACTCACTTCCTCGGAGACGACAATCAGGAAGTGAGGCGCGATTGAAGCCCTCTCTTATCTACGAAGGTTCATGGATCAATATCTACACCGCAACCGCGCAAGCACACGAGTTCGTCGACGGCTTGACCCGCGACCAGTTGCGCGACTTCACGACGTGCGCGCAGACAGTCGATCGATCCCTTCAGATCAAGCGCCCATCGCCCCGCATCGAGAAACTCGCCGTCGCACGCGAGAGCCTCTTCGAGCTGCGGGTCACTCCGCGAGGTCGGAAAGGTCCGCACGTGCGGCTCCTCTACGTCGCCGAGGGACGCCACTTCTTCGTCGTGCGCGGTGTTTGCAAGCACCAGCGTCGCCTAGGGAAGCGCGACATTGAGCTCGCGGACCGGGAGGCGACGCGGCGTCGTCGAGATCACGGGAGCAGGTAACCGTGATTTCGACGACGGCCAGCTCGATGAGGAGGAACTCCTGCTGAGCGAGGCCGCGGAGACGATCAGCGCGCTGCTGGCAGCAAGCGGGCTGCGCCAGAAGGAGCTGGCCGGGCGAATGCGCCTAAGCGAGCCTCGCGTCAGTCGGCTTCTCAAAGGCGACGCGAACACGACGCTGCGAGCGCTCGCCGGCATCGGATGGGCCCTCGGCTACCGCTTCGAACTTGTCCCGGTCCCGCTAGAGGAGAGAGAAAGCACGCCTGCCCGCGACGATCCTTCGCCGCCCGCATGGGTAAATGATCTGCGCCGGCTTGTAGGCCGACAGCCTTCAGCACCACGCCGGCGAGCACGACGTCCTAGTGTCTGATTCCAGTTGAGCCCGCAAGGCGGGGTAGTTGTGTTTCCGGGCGTGTACCTGCGCGCGGATCCTCAGCGGCATCGGCCGCCGACTAGGCCGGCGGACGAGTCTTACGCCACCGAAGGCCGAGTCGGCTCGAACGCCGACCGGCCGATCAATGCGATCGCCCGGCTTAGGTGCGCTCCAGATTGGGCGAAGCTACCGTGATTCTGGTGGCGTTTGCGTTCTGTCTCGTCGTCCAAATCCTCCGCGGCGCGACGCGCTCGGGCCTGCCCGGTAACCCAAAAAAAGCGACCCGCCACAAGGGCGGGTCGGGTGAAGGGGGAGCTACCCCCGAACGGCTGATACCGCCCCTAATGCTAGCTGAATTCCGCACTTTGGGCCAAGAGGAGTCCCGGCCGATCCCGAGATGGAGCTGGGGCGCTAGCGACTCGCCTAGGCGCACTGATACCTGCCGCCTACTCATCAGGGCCGGAACCGACCGGAACAATATGGTGGCGGAGGGCGGGAGACTCGAACTCCAGCCGGGGGCTACCCGGCCTCACGGGTATCAGCCGATCGCGTCGCCTCGACGCTTCACCCTCCGTCACGCGCGAGACTAGCAGATGGGACACGCGTACTTCAGGTCGCTATCATGTGCTTAGCGCAACTTGGAGGTAGATAGCCAATGGCCGATCAGCCGATTCCATATGTTCCTTCGTACGGAGCCATCACTAGGGCACTGGAGCGCATCAAGGAGGCGCAGACTCCGGATCGCTTCACGCAGGATTTCCTCGCGACAAAGTTAGGACTCAAGGGTGGATCGCCGCGGCCCGTGATCCCGTTCCTGAAGCGCAGCGGATTCCTCAGCTCCGACGGTACGCCAACGGAGCTCTATAAGCGCTTCCGAAATCCGGCTGCATCAGGCGCTGCAGCTGCTGAAGCCATGCGAAGGGGCTATTCAACGCTCTATGAGACAAACGAATACGTTCATGACCTGCCTGACGGAGACCTCAAAGGGGTCGTTGTCCAAGTGACTGGTTTGCAGCCAGATTCCGGAACCGTGCGGGCGATCCTGGGGTCCTTCAAAGCGCTGCGTCAGTTCGCAGACTTCGACGCCCGGCCCATCGACCTGCCTGAGGCCGACGACGACGAGGTCACTGACTTCAAACGAGACGACTTTGACCTTGGACGGCTTCGACTGGGCTACACGATCAATTTGCATCTTCCCGCTACTTCAGACGTAGCGGTTTTCAACGCCATCTTCAAGAGCCTCCGTGCCCACTTGCTTTCATGACCGATACGACTGATGCCCTGGATGCGGTGAAGTTGTTCGGCGCAACTAGCCAGTTGATCGAACGTGACCTGGATGAGATCGAAGAGGAGTATGCGTTAGAGCTCGGTCGAGGCCATCGCGGAGTCGTCGATGCTGGCGAGCTGTCATATCCGCAGATCGAGAGCTCGATCCGGGCGGAGGCTGCTCGAATGGCGCCGCATTACGAGGTCTTCTATTCGCTCGAAACGACGATTCGCCAATTCATCGCAGACTCCCTCGAAGCCGCGGAAGGCGACGAATGGTGGGAAAGCGCTCGGATCCCGCAGCAGATCCAGGCTGAAACGGGACGGCGCCGCACCCACGAGATCGATAGCGGCGTGACGCGCCGCTCCGACGAGCTAATTGATTACGCGACGTTCGGCGAACTCGCGGAGATCATGAAGGCGAACTGGGACGTATTTGGCGCGACCTTCTCGAGCTCAAAGGCCGTCGGACGGGTTATGTCGAACCTCAACACGCTGCGCGCACCGATTGCCCACTGCAGTCCGCTAGCTGAGGACGAGGTCGTACGGCTTCGACTGGCGGTGAGGGACTGGTTCCGCCTCATGGAGTAGCGCTCCGGCCTCATTGACCGAGGCCCGGGTAAATTGCGGAATTAGAGGGTCCCGAGCGCGCGCTAGTTTCGTCGGTTCTGGAGGCGTGCCTCCCAACGCGCGCACGATCGTATAGCTGCCCGCCGGCACGCGGCTGGAAGTCCTCCGGCGACAAGGGCCTCACTCGCCGATGCGGTCCCGGACGAGCCCTTCGCCGCGAACGCCGTCGTCAGCTCGTTGGCTCGCGTACGAGCCAGTCAGCGAGGTTGCGTCAGCAGCTATCGGGCATCCGCGCGGGCGTGGTCAGCCGCGGTGCCGGTACGTTGGTGCCAATTCTGCATTTGCAACCGGCCTCTTGGCACGGGTCGCGCTGGGCTCTGCACCCTGCGACGAGGAGCGCTACGAGCCGATCCCGGTAGGGCCCGTGGCGCAGAGCAAGGCTCTCAGGTGGTCGCCGCCGGCAGCGCGCCGGGGGTACTCTCGCCAATGTCGGTCAGGTTTTCGTCCGGGGATCGGCGGCAGCGGGCCTCGTCCGGACAGTCGGGCTTTTGGCTGACAGCGCGGTGAACGCGACGCAGCGTGGCGGCATGGTCAACCGTTGTGGTCGCGGTACGTCCGGTTTGGCGACGGGCATCCAAGCCCGTCGCCAAACCGGACGTGGGGGCGTGCACGGGGCGGATCAGGCTCGCACTCATCGAAGATCTCCTACTTGCTTTGGCCTCCGGCGAGGGCCGCGATGCGACAGTCGGCAACGACGGGACCGTGATCAGCTCGATGCTCGTCGCGCCGGCCGAGTCCGGCCCGCAGCATCCTGCTGGTCAGCCCACTCCTTCATTTCTGAGCGGAGCCAAAGCTTGGTACGTCCCCCGCCAAGATTGACGATGGGGCGAGGCATATCCGCGTATCGCTTCTGATACTGGCTCACGGTGTTGCGATGGGCGAGGTGGAGGATCTCAGCCACACCGTGAGCGTCGACGAGGTCATCGGAATCGATCAAAGGCGGCATCTCGCACAGCCTACTTTCGTAGGCGGATCCGTCCGACCGCTGCGCTAGCTTACTTACGTAAGCAAAGGTTGGCCCCGGCGATGCAGCCACATCCCGGGGCCCGGCCGAGACCTAAAGGGAGGTCACGACGATGTCAGCGTACGCCACCAGCCTGGGGCAGCTTCGAGGGCTGCCGAGCGAATTCAAACGAGCGCAGACAGACGCCTCGGCGGCGGGAGGGGCGACGGTCATCGACTGCCTGATCTCGCAGCTCGTAGAGCGTGTAGCTGCCGCTGTTGTCGAGCGTCTTGCGGACAACGGTCAGCGCGACGACGAGTGGTTCGACTCTCGCCACGCCGCCGACTACCTCGGGGTGCATCGAGACACCCTGCGGAAGCTTGCCGCTGAGCGGGCGATCCCGTCAGAGCAGGATGGCCCGGGATGCAAGCTTTACTTCCGCCGGTCGGATCTCGACGCTTGGAGGCACGGCGGCGGTCGGCCCAGCCATCTCGGCGCCGCAGTGCGGCGAGCAGCGTAGGCGCCGGCGATGGGCGACAGCAAGCCGGCCCCTCGTCGAGAGCGGGTCGAGCGCAACATCTACCGCCGCGCCTCCGGCGTCTACGAGATCGGGTTCAAGGACGCAAGTGGCAAGCAGCGATGGCGAACGGTCGACGGTGGGATCACCGCGGCTCGTGCGGTCCGCGACCAGCTCCTGGCGCAGCGCGCACGCGGAGAGCGCGTGGCCAGCAACGGGCGAATGCGATTCGGTGACGCCGCGCAGCAGTGGCTGGACGGGCCGGTCCCCGACCTTCGCCCCGCGACGCAGGCCTGCTACCGCAACGCAGTCGAGCGGCACCTGTGCCCGCGCTTCGAGACGCGCCGGCTCGACACGATCACGCCCGACGACCTGGCAGACGTCGTGCGGCAGCTCCGCGCGACGGGCTCGCCGAATCCACGATCGTGATCGTCGTCGGCGTCACCAACCGGATCTATCGCTACGCCGCGCGGCGGCTCGGCTGGGTCGGCACGAACCCGGTCTCGCTCCTCCTGTCTTCGGAGCGGCCGAAGCCGTCACAGAGCACGCGCCGCCGCGTCTTCGAGGGTGGCGAGCTCGAGCAGACGGTCGCCGCAGCTGACGAGCCGTACCGCACACTGTTCACGGTCGCCGCGCTGACCGGCGCGAGGCTGTCGGAGCTGCTCGGTCTGACCTGGGAGCGCGTCCGGCTCGACCCGCTGGAAGAGGCGGAGATCGAGTTCGCGTTCCAGGTCGACCGACATGGAAGGCTCAGCCCGACCAAGACAGATGGCTCGGCGCGGACGGTGCCGATCCCGCCGCAGCTCGCAAAGATCCTGGCCGACCACAAGCAGCGCTCCGACCCACGTCGCGCCGGCGGATTTCGTCTTCTCGACGCGCACAGGGCGGCCGTTCGGTCAGCGGAACATCGGTCGGGCGCTGCGGCTCGCCCAGACGAAGGCCACAACTCCGAACGACGAGCCGACCTTCCCGGCGTTACACGCGCGTGATGCTCAGGGCAATCCGGTCGCTGTCCCGCACGGGGCGATCCCGTCGATGCACAGCTTCCGTCACACCGTCGCCAGCCGCGCACTTCTGGCCGGCGAGAGCGTCGACGAGATTGCCTTCCTGCTCGGCCACCGCGACGCGAACGTCACGCGAGCCGTCTACGTCCGTGAGCTGTCGGACGCTCGGCGCCGGACGATGCGTCGGTCGCGGATGATCGCCGAGTTCAGCGGACGTCCTCGGCGCGCACGACGAAGACCGACGCTGACTGACGCCCGCCGATCGACCGGCGGGCGTCCACGGCTGCTGGCACGATCGGCGCCGTGTCCTGGCCACCCCAGATCGGCGAGCTGCTGCCGGATGCCGAGCGGGCGTACGGCATCCACGAGAAGCTCGCTCGAGTACTCGCTGAAGCCGGGCCATCCGACGGCGAAAGGCGGAGGCGTTCGCGCAGGCGCTCGCGGTGACGGCGGACGATCTGGAGTTCGTGGCCGACGCGCTGCTCGCCGGCGTGCGCGCGACGCCGGTGTCCGGCGTCCGGGCTGCGGGCCCGTACGGCTTCCACTGCGAGGTCATCGTGCAAGTGCGCGGACTTCGCGATCGCGCCGATCGGGTCGCGAACGTCCTGACGGCCTGGCAGATCCGGTCGGAGGGGGATCCGCCGCGATTGATCACCGCGTACATCGTCTCTAGAGTGAGATAGACGATGTCCACGATCGAAGCACGTGATCGAGGAGCACGACGTCGTGGCGCTGCGGACGCCGAGTCGGCACCTGGCCGGCTGGAACTACCGGCACAGTCGTCAGCCTCTACGAGGACGCGGCGCTGGTCGAGGTCGCCGAAGACGATCCACCCGGGTCCGCGCTGGACAACCTGCTGACCGTGCCGTTCGAGCAGCTCGAGCTGCGTTGGAGTCATCGCACCGGGTGGGTCGATGGATGGAAGCCTGATGGAAGCCTCAACGGTCGCGATCGTGCCGTCAAGCGATCTGCAGCTTCCGAGTAGATCCAGCAGTTACGGGCGAAATCGGCATCTGACCGGCAGCTGATCGCCGTCGCGGGCTCTTTGCAAGCAGGAGGTCGCCGGTTCGATCCCGGCTGGCTCCACTCCAGATAGACCCTTGTTTGCTAGGACTATGGAGGGTCCGGCAGTCTCAGCGCTCTAGGCCGGCCGTCGGGTGGATGCCGCAGTCTGGCCTCTCGCTTCGGCAGCGCGGGTGCTCGTCTAACTCGGGAGCCGGGTGAGGGTCGCGGCGCTTCGGCTTGAGGACGGTCGGCTCTCGCCCCTCTCTGGTTCGGCGCGCGTCGGGTAGGCGGGCGAGCGTGCCGTTGTTCGGCGGCTACCTCGTTTGTCCGCGCGTGGCGGGGCGAGAACGGTGAGCGCTTGCCCGCCAACAAGCGGATGGGTCCACCCCGATTTGCCGGGCGCCCAGAGCCGTTCGCGCGACCCGCGCCTCCCACCGGTCGTCAAAGCCGTTGGGGGGGCACGTCCTCGACCTCAGCGAGATGATCTGCGTGTACCTGCCGGGCATCTGATGCTCCAAGGATCGACCCCGGATCGCCGGCCTGGGCGGGCGGCGACCCGGAGCTGTCGAAGTCCCTGGCCCTTGATCAGCAGCCCTTGGGCAGCTTGGTGTGGAGCTTCTTCTTCTTCTTGTGGGGCTTCTTCTCGTGCTTCATGTGTGCGGCCGTCTGGGCAACAGCCGCCTTGATCGGGAACACGGTCGAGGACGGGAACACGTTCTTGGTGTACTGAGCCTTGCCCAGGAGCCCGTTGGTGACGTCGCCGTTGGCGGTGGTGTAGAAGCCGACCAGGTCACCGCAGTTGTTCACACCGTTGACCGTCGTGGTGCCGACGCCGTTGGGGGCATCGATCTTGTTGAAGCCGTAACCGGGGTAATAGGTGAAGCCTTGCAGCTGTCCGCCGACCGTGGCGACTCCGACCACCTCGTCGTGGCTGTTGACCCCGAGCGGCTGCGTCGCCGTCGCGTTGGGGAAATTGATCGTCAGCGGGAAGTTGTTCTGGATCAGGAAGCCCTGGGTGTTTCCGGCGCCGTTGGTCCCGAAGCCGGCGATGTCCCCGTTGTTGGCGATCGCGCTGGCTGTGATGTTGCTCAAACCCGAGACCGTGACCTCTTTGGCCGTCTTGGTCCCAATGTCGAACGTGTATCCGTGGTTTGCGCCCGTTGCATCGGTGAAAAAGCCGACGGCGACGTTGCTGTCGTTGCGCACTCGCTGCGGACTTAGCTACTTATGCCGTTGATCGATCGAACGGGGGTTGCCCCGATGGGCTTTTTGGTTGCTGCGAGTGCCCTGGCGATATCGAAACTGCAATCGCCCCCAACATCCAGAGAGGAAGCAGAACTTTCATGGTACGCATTTGCGGTCCTCAACGATCTACTAATGCTTCATATCGTCAATGCACCCGACATTGATGACGACGCCATCTTGATCGACGCGTGAGCACCTTTTTCCCATGCGCAAACCGTCGTTAGCACTGCCTTGACGAGTTCCGGACAATCCAAAGCACTCGCCGTCGGTTAGCTTGCTCATCTTTGGCTTTGCTGTCACCGGCCGCACGGAATCGTTGCTTTGTTGGATGCGGCGAAAGCCGGACCTCCCAATGCAAAAGCGGAATGCAAGATCGCCACTGCCAATAACGACTTAAACACTTTCATATTGTCCCCCGTCCTTGTTTTCAGCGAAAACATAACACCCAGAATTGTTGCGGGCTCTGTCGAAGCATCGGCTCTTTATGGGTAGTGCGAGAGACACACTCTATGTGTGTTGCCTTTATCGTCTTTCACCTCACACGCCGCCCCGCTGTTGCAGGCAAATTCTGTCCAGAGCTGCCCTTTCGCATTTAAGCACTCTTGGACCGACAACTTACTCATCCCCGCGACAGGGCGCGCAACGGCTGTCCCAACGGGCTTTTTTGTTTCGGCAAAGCTAGCTTGACCCCAGGTGGCCAATATCGCGACCGCCAGACCCGCTGCCCGTACTGCTGTTATGTGCCACGACACGTCTGATACCTCGCTGTCCTAACTTGGACGAAGAGCTGACGGACCTAGCCTAAAAGTTTGTCAGCCGACCTCCTTCACGTCAATGGCAGAAGCGCCTACGATTCCGGCAGCACAGCCGTGGAGCGATCCAGTGACGTCAAACGTGGCATATGCCAACTCACAGCCTGCGGTTTGTGAGCGACGCACCTTCGCACTGCACCAAAGGCAAGTACTCGTCGTGCGAAGGGCCCAAACGGCGTGATGATTCAGCGTGAGTGATCGGCAACGGATACAGGAAACGATGATGATAACAGTCCCCAAATTGGTTGTGCTCCTTACGATCTCGGTCGACGGTGACGCTGAGCGGTAGTCCTGCTGTCGCGAAAAGTGGTGGCCCAAGTCAGGTGAAGACATCCGGCACTTCCGCGAACCAAGAGGGCAAGCCGGGCGGCTCCGTCGCCCGTCGTCCGGCCGGATGCGGTCATAAGACTTACGGCGCGTGCGCCAATCCTCCCCCGCAAGGAACGACGAGCGGCAACGATCCCCGCGGTGCCAACCGGGGGCCGGGCAACCCCACCCTTCATCCGAAATAATTGCCCGCTTAATGCAGCCCCCGAAGGGTGCAGGGTTACTGCCAGTATTCCGTGATCACCAGCGTTAGAAAACGATGAAGGCTCCGGTTTTCCAACCGGAGCCTTCAAATCTATCAAGACGGTCTATTTGCTATCCTGTTTTATATCGCGCCCGTCGGTCTTGATGTCCTTTTTATCGCCGCGTATGTCCTTACGATCGGCGCGCATATCCATCCGATCCTTGCGCATATCCGCTTTGTCCTTCGCAATATCGGCTTTATCGCCAGCCTTTCGATCCTTCTTGAGGTCGGCTTTATCTTTTTGAAGGTCGGTGCGGTCTTTGCGCATATCGGTTTGATCTTTGCGCAGATCGCCGCGGTCCTGGCGAATGTCTTTCTTATCGCCCGACAGGTCTTTAGTGGAATTTGCGCCAGTGCGGCTGTTGAAAGTGTCGCCGCTAAAAAGGCGATGGTAAGAGATTTGAGCATGGAGCGCTCTCCTGTTGTCGTATTAAGCCGTGGGCCCAACTCGTTTGATCCAGAGTTGTTCCGCGCCAACGATCAACGACAGCGATATCCGGTGCGTGCTGTGCCACTATCTCCGAGGGACCAGCATCCGTGCCAAATCTGCGTCGGGACAACGGCGGTAACGTGGCCGTTAGCTTAATCGCGCCTAAGCATCGGCTCATCCGCCATTCATGTTGGATGGCCGACTATTAAGTCTGGCGACACATCTACGGAGGAAATCATGCGCAAACTTGTCTTGTATCTCACGGCGACAACCGGTTTGGTTGCTGCCGCTTGGCTGCCGGTTCAGGCGGCACCGTTCGTGACGAACGATGGATTGCGTCCGGCCATCGAGCACCTCAACCCGGTTGAACCCGTCCAATACATTTGGCAGGGCCGGCGTCATTGCTGGTATCCCAACGGGTGGCACGGTGCAGGCTGGTATTGGTGTGGCTATGCATGGCGTGCCGGTTATGGTTGGGGCGGTCCTGCCGGCTGGCAAGGCTGGGAGCGCCGCGAGCGCTTCGAAGACAGACGCGAGCGTCGCGATAGACGCGAGGATTGGCGCGAGCGTCGCGAATATCGCCGCTATTAAGCGAACCGGAACTTACGGTTCTAGACCGCAAAATCGCTCGGCCGCGCGTTGCGGCCGGGCCTTCTCGGCATGTTATGACGGACAGCGGTTAAGCTGAGGGTGCTTAAGAGCGACGCAGCTCCCCATTGTGTCAATTAGCGCGTAGTGCTGCTCAAATTGGGCTGCGCCAGCATCTGGTACGGCGGCGTTTCGCCCACGTTTGAACGAATAGGCCTCAGGATCGTTGTCTTCCTGAAAGGCCCCACATGCTTTTGGAAAAAACTGCCAGCGCAAGCGAACTCCACACCTTGCTTGACGCTCCGCAACGGGAGCTACCGAGCTATTTCGCGGATACTTTGGTTCAAGGGCGAGTTGGAAAATATCTTAGCGATTTGGCGGACAAAGAGAGAATCCGGCGGCGTGAACTGAAAGTACTGGCAGAGGTCGCCAGGCGATCGGGCGACGCTGGCCAATCCCATTGGGAGTAGTCGGTCTTCCAACCGCAGTTGACTGCTAGGCATCAGGCCCGGGTAAGGGCGCCGAGCCCCATAGCAGCTTCGCGACCAGAGTTTATTTGCCGCAAAAGCCAGGGATAGTCGGCCCTCATTCCTCCTCACTCGCCCTCTCGGGGCAACGGTCGGAGATTTCCTCGACAAGCCCGTCGATCACGGAGGACTCGCTTTAAGTCGCCCGATCGCCTCCGCGGTCATTGCAGCTTTTATCATTAGTTGTGTCCTCATCCTCCCGCAAAGGGCAGGCAGACATTCATTGCCAACCGAAACTGCGGCGTGACTGAGATCTCTCGCACAAACCCGCCAAGCTGCAGCGGCTGTTTCCTCAGCGCTCGGCACCCGACGACAAACCATTATTGAAACTCTTGGCTTTTGTGGCCCTGAAAATTGGAAGGGAACCTGGGAACCAGGACTGGACTTAGTCCACAGAGATGATTGGCAGCGGAGCGGCAGGTAGTTAATCCAAAAAACGTAATGTGACAGTGGATCGACGTGGGCGCGGACAGGCGTTTCAACCGGGGCATGGCATGGTAAATCGATTTACGACGGCGCGGTCCTCCGTTGCGATGCGGCTTTGGGGTCCTCCCGCCATTGTGACGCTCGCGGCGATGGTGGTGCTGACGGCACTGACGGCTGACGCCGCGGCAAGACAGGCGCGGCCCGCGCACCCCACCGAAGCGACGGCTCAGCGCCATGCAGGCGAGCCGATCATGGCGATCGTGTCGATCAAGACGCAACAAGTCACTTTCTACGACGCCGAGGGTTGGATCCTGCGCGCCCCAGTGTCCACCGGCGTCAAGGAACGCGAGACGCCAGCCGGCGTCTTCGCCATCGTCGAGAAGGAGAAGGACCACCACTCGAGCATGTATGACGATGCCTGGATGCCAAACATGCAACGCATCACCTGGAACGGCATCGCGCTGCACGGCGGGCCGCTGCCCGGATATGCGGCCTCGCACGGTTGCGTGCGGATGCCCTACGGCTTCGCCGAGAAGTTGTTCGACAAGACGTGGATCGGGATGCGGGTGATCATCGCGCCGAACGACGCTGAGCCGGTCGAGTTCTCCCATCCGGCGCTGTTCGTGCCGAATCGGGAGACTATCGCGGCCGCGCCGGCCAAGGCCGATGCGCTCGCCCGCGAGGCGGCCGAGGCCGCCAAGATGGCCGACGAGGCGAAGAAAGCCGCCGCGAAAGCGCCGCGCGAGACGGCATCGCTGACGTCGTCGCTGCGCAAGCTGGAGGGGCTCTAGAATCGCGCCAACGCCGAACTCGCCGACGCCAACAAGGTGCTTGCCGCCGCCAAGACGGATGAGGCCAAGGCGCGGGCCGAGCACCTTAAACAGAAGGCCGACGCCAGGGCCGCGGACCTGCGACGCAACTCGACACCGCCAAGGCCGACGCGAAACCGAAGCTCGACGCAGCCGCTGCGGCAAAGGACGCCGCCAAAGTCGCCGAGAGGAGGAAGGCCGACACCGCCAAGGCGGCGAACGAGGCAAAGCTCGCGCTTGAGCCGGCGTCGATCTTCATCAGCCGCGCGACGCAGAAACTTTACGTGCGGCGCAACACGCATAAGCGATTGCCGGACGGGGGCGAGATGTTCGATGCAACCATCGAAGTCCCGGTGACGATCCGCGATCCTGACAAACGGATTGGCACGCATGTGTTCACGGCGATGTCGCGCAACGACGCGGGCCTACGCTGGAGCGTAGTCACAATCGACAACGCGGACGACGCCAAGGACGCGCTCGATCGCATCACCATCCCGCAGGATGTGCTCGATCGCATCGCGCCGACCGCCTTGCCGCGATCCTCGATCGTTGTCTCGGACGAGCCGCTGAGCCGCGAAACCAACTATCGGACCGAGTTTGTCGCGGTGCTGAGCAATCAGGCCCAGGGCGGCTTCATAACGCGCCGGCCTTCGACCGATGCCCTCGTAGCAAGCGATAACCCCCGAGCCGACGATGGCTTCGGCTCCTTTTTCCGGCGCAATTGGGACGCCCCAACTGGGAATACGGGCCCGCGAGGCGGCCAATACTATCGTCAGGGCCAACAGGGCTGGCGGTAAGACGCGCACGCCGGATGGGGTGGCCAGCTTTGATTGGCGGCTGGAGTGCGCCAATGTGGATTAGTTGGATCGCTACCGTCGTCGCGGGTGGCATGAGCTACCTTTCTTTCGCCCGCAATAGCGACGGGTAATCGAAAAAGCGGTGAGTTAAGTTCTGCGTTCCGCGCGCAAAAGCGCCCGGCACGATGCCGGGCGCTTTACATCTAAGTATTTATTAGCGGTCGATGGTGGTAACGACGCGGCCGCTTCCGTCGATCAGGAAATACTCGTTGTTGATGTACGAGTAGCGGTAGCCCGACAGACGCGGGTTGCCTTCGATGGTGTAGGTCTGCACCGAGGGCGGCAGCGGCTGGCCTACCACCACGCGTTCCTGCACCGTGACGGGTTGCACATGCTGCTTAGTCACGTATTGCTTCACATAAACGCGGTCATCCGCAGTCAACGAGCCAACGGCCGCGCCCGTGGTGCCGCCGACCACACCGCCGACCACGGCGCCGACCGGGCCGCCGACCAGCGCGCCCCCAACTGCCCCCGCGGCCGCCCCGCCAACAGCGCCGCCCTGGGCGCCCTGCTGCGATTGCGCCAGAGCTGGCGTAACACCCAGCAGCAACGACGCGAGCATCGCGCCTTTCACGACCATCTTCATGTGGACCTCCTCTAAATCCCGATTGCACGGGCGGATGCTCCCGCGAGCATCTGCGCGCCGGGCAATTTTCAGGTGGAGTCCCAACGCGGCAATCCGCGGCCGGTTCCCACGAGCGCGGACGAGGGTTTTGACTGCCTTAGCGGCCTAACTTTGGTCTCGTCATCTTTGAACGATCGATTTGCGGAACATTTCGCGGCTTTTATTGTTTTCCAAACATCAAAAATTTTAAAGGAGGATACTATGTCCCTTCGTATGACACTGGCGGTCGCCGCCATAGCGGGAATCTGCGCCGCGATACCGGCTGCGGCGGAAGAGTTCGGAGTTGGCGTAACCGTCGGCTCTGGACATGTTGATAGAGATCGCGATGGCGATCGTGATAAAACGGTAGTCATCAAGAAAGATCGCGACAGGGATGAAAAGAAGGTCGTGATCAAAAAGGACCGTGACCATGACCGAGACGACGTAAAGAAGGTCATTATCAAGAAAGACAACGATTAATCCCGTTGTTCGCGCATTTAGCAGCGGCTTCCCGACAAAAAGGGGGGGCCGCTGTTGTTTTTTGCATACAGGTTGATGCGCCCTTGGCTCCGGAAAGGGCGAGTTTAGCCGGCGCTGACCGACACCGTCGGTAGCCGATGCAGACATGTGCAACCAGAAGCTAAAATTTGAGTTGGTGTCCTGCGATCAGCTTTCACCGCTCTGCGCGGCGATCCCCGTGGGTAATCGAGCCTCCCCGATTGGGAGGCTCTCATTTTGGATGAGGTAATTCATTGACCGGGATCGCGCAGCAAGTCGAGATTTTCAATCGTTCATTTGAAAGGGCCTGGTCGGAAATCGGCAGAAATCTGCATTTGACCCCGGCCGAACGGTCGCGAGCGGCTTTGGTCATTCGTGATGCTATTCAAAAGCAACTAAAGGCCGGAATTTTGGATCCCATTGCGATCGCGGCTACTGCGGTCGAAGAAGCCCGCGTTCTTAACTCGACCCGTTAAAGGAGAAGCCCGATGTCCGCCACCATCGAAAATCATTCGCACAAACGCGTGCCAGTTATCCAGCGAGTGTTTAGCGCCTTCGCCAACTCCGTTGCGCGCCACTCCGGCAGGCCATCTGTGTTTGTCGCTGCGCTAGTTATCGTCGTGGTGTGGGGTCTCACTGGACCGATTTTTCATTATTCAGATACTTGGCAGTTGGTCATCAATACCGGCACCACCATCGTGACTTTCTTGATGGTATTTCTTATTCAAAATTCTCAGAATCGGGAGGGGGCGGCCATCCAGGTAAAGCTTGACGAACTTATCCGAGTTGGCGCTGGGAAGAATTTTTTCGTTGGGATTGAACACCTGACGGACATTGAGATTGAACGCTTGCGCGACATGCTGGAAAAGAGGGCTAAGCAACACGGCGGCTCGCCCGCGCGCGTTGAGCAGGCGGCAGAGGATGCAGCAGCCAAAGTCTAGAGAAGCCACCCCCAGAGCACGACGTGGCGCTCGTTGCCGTAACCGAATCCGACAATAATCGGCCGATCCTTCAGAAACTCGCCAAGCATGTTCGCTTATGAAGGCGGTAACAACGCCATCCGACTCCGACACCTTGGGCCCGGGTTCGGCGGCAATCCAGAACGGTACTCATCCGCCTTAGTTCCGTAATTTGTCTCCCGGGGCTGTAAGAGTTCTGCGCTGCATCCGCAATGTCGCTGTTGGGTCACTAGCGGACATGGCATCCAGTTAGCGCGATGTCCGCTTTACACCCATTCGGCGCGCGCAGCGGCGGCCTTCCGCTTCCTGCGCTAGCTGATCAGATCCACCGTGCCACGCCTTGATTACCTGACAGCGAATGGTGCCTGATACGGACGGCCGAAGGGCACGCCGTTGATCACCGTCTGGACCGGTTTGAGAAAGGCGCTGCCGTCCCGCTTGTTGTTACGCGTGTCAAGGAACGACACCGCTCCTTCGACTAACTCCATGATCGCGACGTCGCCGGGCGCGCCGATCTGCAGCGTGCCGATTTTTGGCGCGCGATTGATGATCCTAGCGGGGTTTATCGTAGCCATGGTGACGACCTGCTCTAGCGTGTAACCGAGCGTGAGGAACTTGCTCATTACCCATGGCAGGTAAGGCATGCCCGGCGAGTTACCCGAGAACACATGGATGTCGGATGAAATCGTATCAGGCGGGCAGCCCTGGGGGATCGCGAGTTCCGCGACGGTGAAGTCAAAACTGCCGCCGCCATGACCCACGTCGAAGATCACGCCGCGCTGCTTGGCGGCCAGCGCCGCGGGCAGAAGCTTTCCGTCCTTGACGATGTTCGTAAAAGCGCCGGCCATGTTCGGGGCGCCGGAATACGCGTGCGTCAGCACGTCGCCCGGCCGCAACAGATCAAGAATATTCGACATCAACTCGGTGGTCTCCACGCCACCGATGTGCACCATCATCTTGGCCGGCCAGCCGCACATCTCACAGGCCTGTATGGCGCGCTTGAGCGGCTCGATGCCATGTTTGAATATGACGTTTTCCGACATCCGCACCTTCACCCCGATCAGAAAATCAGGATTTTCGGCCAGCGCCAAGGCGCAGGCGTCAACCTGCGCGTTGTCGATGTTGTAGAGTTCGGCAACCGGGAAAGCCGAAAGCCCGTTGTTGGCGATGTGCAGGAAAGCATACATACGCGTACGTGTCTGCGCCACGACGTAGCGCCGCAGTGCCGCGACATTGTTGACACCTGCATCACCGGCCGAAACCACCGTCGTTGTGCACTGGCGCTCGACTAGCTCGTCGGCTGGAATGCCGATGGCCGAGCCATACGGATAGACGTGACAGTGGAGGTCGACCAGGCCTGGTGTAACGAGCTTGCCGCTGGCATTGATTGTTCTCAAGGCACGCTCGGCCGGAATATCCGCCTCAACTGCTTCGATCACCCCCCATCGGATGCCGACATCGCGTTTGCCCCTGAGCGATTGGCTGGGGTCAAGAACGTCGCCACCTTTAATGACGAGATCGAACTTGTCGGTGGGAGCCATCACCGCCCGTGCAGGGGATACGAAGCGCCCCGTCACCGTTGCGACGGCAGCTGAACCGGTAAGCGAAAGAAAGTTGCGGCGTGAAAATGCGGACATGCTGGAGCCCCCCAAAATTCATTTGGCAATAGAATGATGGAACCAGCTTCGACTTTCCGCAAGCCTGTCGCTTGCCGCCTAATTTCAATGACTGATCAAATTTCGCGGGATGTCCGCTTCGGATCATCCGCTGCGTAGCCGGTCAAGGCCGACGGCGTTGTTTGTCCGCTGCTAGTCCCATAGCGACCATTCGGCGGACGAGTTCGTTTGTCCGCTTTGTGCCAATCGCCGACATCTTCCGAAAAAAGAAAGACCGCCTCGCGGCGGTCCTTCCTATTCGAATTCAGCGCGTGATTAAGAGGCTTGTTTTCGACGACGTCGCGCGAACAATCCTAAACCAGCGAGGCCAGAGACAAACATTGGCAAGGCGGCCGGAAGAGGCGTGGCAGTGACGGGGCCGCTAACAAATTCGACGTCCGTATTGTCCAGGCCGATATATTCTTGACCACCGCCGCTGCTGCTGCCGAGTAAAGAGATAAGCAGAGACGAATTGTCAGCCACGAAATCCATGCCCTTCGGCGTCCAATGGATACCGCCTGCACTATTAGCGGTGACACCCAAGGTCTGCGTCGTGGACCCTGCTGTCGCATCGATCGAGTAAAGGCCGGTGTCGTTTATGTACCCAAGATCGAAAGACAGATGATAGGTTGCGCCAACAGTCAGCCCGATAATCGTCTGCTCAACCCCGCCATACGGCACGCCGTTTGAGTAGCTAGTCAGGTCTAGACTGGAAGGGCCATCATCCGCGGGGATTCCAAAGCTAGGAGATGTGATCCAAGCGACTCCGTCGCCGCCGCCGTTGACGGTCCAACCGGGTATCGCGACCGATCCGGGTGGAAGCGACGGGTTACCTCCTGGGTTGCCGATTTCGAAGCTCGGATTCACCAGTAAATTAATCGCGTGCGCCGCACCGACGCCCGCTCCAGCATAGGCGACCACCATCGCCGCCAGTGCGTATTTCACATTTTTGAGGTGCATTGCGACATTCCCCTACCACGGTTAAACGAGGTGCGCGCTTGGAGCGCACGCTCAGTCAGCGGTTTGCCACAGCGCGAATTTGACATGTGGGAATACAAAAAGTCAAGCGGACGAGCTCCCGCCGGTGTCCGCTTTGGGTCATTCGCGACCAATGTGCCAATACCCCAATGTCGCGCGAAGGCCGCTATTCTGCGAAAGCAGACACGATTTCGGCCGGACGGTGGCGCACATCTAGCAAGATTACCCGACGATTCCAGTGACTGGCTTCACGGTTGCACTGCCCGGGAAAACAGTGCTCGCCAAGGCGGGTTCGTCGGCGCGCAGGTGATCACGCAAAACGCCCTTTATCACCGCACGCAAATCCGTTGTCGGTTTCAGGTCACGGCCCTGGTAGAGCGCGCTGTCTTTGAGACCCGGCCAATCGGCGATGACGCGACCGCCCTTCACAGCGCCGCCCGCAAGAAGTGCAACAGTCGCTGTGCCGTGGTCCGTACCCTCCGTGCCGTTGATCCGCGCGGTGCGACCGAATTCGGTCACCACTGCAACCACAGTCTCCTTCCACGCCTCGCCCATGCCGGTCTCGATCGCGCCCAAGGCGCCGTCGAGCGCTGACAGCAACGCCGCGAGCCGGCCATGCGCGGCTCCCTCATCGGCATGCGTGTCCCATCCGTCGAAGGCCAGGGCACCCACCCGCGGGCCCTCCGCGCGCGCCATGAATTTTGCAGCCGCGCCGGCAGCTTCCCTGAAATAAGCGCGCACCGCAGCGCCCGGAACACCTGGCGTTGCCGCCATTTTCGCTGGCGCCATGCCCATACTGTCGCCTTGCGCGATAGCCGCAAGTGCGCCACGTTCATCAAGCGCCTTTCCAAGCTCGGGATCTGTGTGGCGATAAAGATCGAGCAGTCGCGTCATTGTGTCATTGCTCGCCGGCTGCAATCTGGAAGGCGTCCAGGACATAACCGAAGCCGGGCCACGTGCCACGAGCGGCGTAATAGGCCCGACCGCAAACGCTTGCCGTCCGGCCACGCGATCGCTGGCCGCCAGCACGCTCCACGTGCGATTGAGCCAACCGCTTTCGCTCTTGCCGGGATCGGACAGGCCGCTTTCGAGCACGTCCTGCCCATCGAAATGGGAGCGCTCGCGATAAGGTGTCGCCACCGCATGAACGATAGCGGCCTGCTGCGCCTGGTACATGCGGTAAAAGTTCGGCATCGCCGGATTGAGCGCGAAAAAGCCGTCGAGCTTTAATGCGGCATATTCTCCGTCAAGCACCAATGCCTTGTCGCCGCGCAATTTCTGCCAATCCGGGTCGCCAATCGGGGCGACGGTCGCCAATCCATCGAGTGCGCCGCGCAGTACAATGACCAGAAACCGTGGATCACGGCCTTCAGCCCGCGCTACTTTTGGCATGTACGCCCAGGCGAACAATGCGCCAGAGCCCAGCAGCAATTCACGGCGGGTCGATAGGTGTGGAGCGAAACTCATTGACATCACCTGCGTTGGAATTCGGGCGACATTAAAAGCAGCGCGATGGCCTGGGGTCGACTCTCAGCGTTCGCGATGGCATCTCGCGTATCCTTGGTGAGTAGCGGTCCCAAACTCAATTCCGCAACGGATGCGGGGTCCACCAAGTCACCGACCCTTCGCGCAAATTGATTTGCGATGTCGAGCCGCTGCGCCAGTCCATCCATCCAAACCGCGCTATCGTCCGAAAATCCGTTCGGCGCCGGCGGTCGCCACAGCGGTTGTCCAAGCAGATTTAACGCCCCTATGAGGGGCCGGACCTCGGTCGGATTGATGCCGGTAGCGCGCAGATAACTGACCAGCCACTCGGCGGGTCGGCGGAGTTTAGTGCGCGGCGCATCCCAGGCTGCTGGGTCATTTACAAGCGCCTTCGAGACCTCCTTGAGGTCGCCGCCAGTGTCAGTGAAGCGTTTCGCCAAGCGATCGACCAAGGCCTTGGGCGGATCGTCGGCGATGAAATGGCGGGCGAGTTTGCTCGCGATGTGAGTGGCCGTTGCTGGGTGCGTCGCGAGACGCAACAGAACGTCGCGGCCTTGCGCAAATCCTTTATCGGCATAATCGCGATCAATCACATGTTGTGGCCCCGGCTGATGCAGGTTGCCGTTAAAGAGGAATTCTCCCCCGCGCTCAGGGTTTTGCTTAAGCGGTACGATGCTCCACCCGGTGATGACCTTGGCGAAGTTGGTAACGTCGTCCTGCGTATAGCCGGTGCGCACGCCTAGGGTATGAAGCTCCAGGATTTCACGCGCCAGATTTTCGTTGAGGCCTTTACCGCGGCGCTGCCCGGCTACCGAATCCGGCCCAATCGAGCGGGCGTTGTCGAGATAAAGTAGCATCGCCGGATGTGACTCGACCGCAATCAGCATGTCGGAAAATTTACCCGCGATATGCGGGCGGATGGCCTCGCGCTCAAAAGCGCCGCACAGCGCACGAACCGGGCCCTTGTCGGCGGAGACGCAAAAGTGGTTCGACCAGAACCACACAAGCCGTTCAGCAAATCCGGTGTCGGAAGCGAGCGCCGCCGAAGTCCGTGCGCTGGCCTCTTCCAGGTAGATTTGTTGTGGCACGCCGGGCTGCTGTTTGGGCTTCCCATCTGCGCCGGTTTCACCCTTCGTGGCATTCTGAGCCAGATCCTGCGGGCCCATTTGTGCCGGATTGGCCTTCGAGCTGTTCATTTGCTGGGGATTTCTCGCCTGCAGTCTTGTCGGCCTCGCGCTGCGCCCTCTCAGCAAGTCGCGTGGCCTTGCGCTCCTGGCGAAAATCGAAAGCAGCGCGCGCCGCCTCGCCGGTACTCAGCAGGTCATCGTTGGCGATCTGTCCGGGGTGCGCTTTCTCAATTTCGGCGATCAGTACTCCGCGCGGATCGGACATGAACGCCGCAAGCCCGCCGGATTTCGGCGCAAAGCCAAAGCGATGAAGCGCTGTCGCGGCCTGAACTTTGGGATCGAGCGCCATATGGTCGGTCCTGCGCAATATCCCGTTTCACCCCGCCCTGGAATACTCGCGACGAGACTTCGACGATTTTACGGCTCGGAGCTGAACAGGGGATGACCGACCCGATTACATTTCTGCAACCATAATGCAGGGTGAAACGTCCGCACATCTTCAGAATATACGCAAAAAAAGAACCGCCCCGGGGCGAGGCGGTTCCTGTGACACAGGGATTACCCTGCGCAGCGGGCCGGGGAGAATGGGGCTGGAGGACCGCTGCAACTTCACAACTTTACTCGCGCGCAAGCGTTCCGATGGAACTCCTATTTCATAGCGACGTTGCATTCCTGGAACCTGGAGATTGGGTATGCCAATCGCCAATCGTTCCGCAAACGGGAGCGTTGCTATGTCAGTGGGGACCATCATTCTTATCGTGCTTGTCATCGCACTACTCGGCGGAATTCAGCGGACTTGGCGGCGGTCCGTTTTACGGAACCGGTTACTACGGAGGCGGCGGTCTTGGCCTCGTTCTCGTGATCGTGCTGATCCTCGTCTTGCTCGGCAAATTCTAGGCGGCGCAGCGCGTCTGGCTTAGGAGCGATGGGCTTCATCCGCCGCTGGCGTCTCGGAGACGCGAGAACTTTCTTAGCTCGACGACACAACGCAGTCTCGTACCTGCGAAGGCCGATGGAGAGGGTGACTCCGGCTGCAATAAACAAACCAAGTGTGACTACGCTTAGGAGCCCAGAAATTTCGTAAATTTCGGATCCAACCGCATATGTGCCAAAGCCGAAAAGGCAAGCCCAACAGATTCCACCAGTTACGTTGAATAAAATAAAGCGACCGGCTGGCATGGCGTTGACGCCGGCCAGTAAGGCCGCAAACATCCTTAGGACAGCAATGAATCTGCCAAAAAACACCACGGCACTCCCGTACTTAAAAAACAGATATCGACCGATCAGCAATCGATCCTCGTCGAGATGAACGTATCTTCCGTATTTGCGGAGTAGTCGCGGACCGAGTTGGCGACCTAGCGAATATCCAATGCCATCGCCGACAACAGCACCCGCAGCAGCGGCTATAACAACGAATACGATATCAATCTCATGCGTGGTCGCAGCTAGGAGGGCTGCGGCAATGAGGATCGTTTCCCCGGGTAACGGGATGCCTGCACTTTCAAGGGCAATAACACCAAAAACGATCCATGGTCCGTAGACTGGTATCAAACTGATCAGTGCATCGTGCAAAGCAATAGCTCCGTCGTTACCCTTTTAAGAAACCGACGCGCTTTCTACCCAGAATGCTCGCCGCATTTTATGGCAATTTTAGGCGGATTGATCCTCTTCAGTTGTATCAGTCTAAAATGGTGCGTGATTGCAAAACTTACTATCTATACGACGATACTTTTCGGCTCGCGAAGATCCTCACCGGCTTTGCGTTGATGATGGCCATGACTCAAGCGGCATTGGCCGTCGACTGGCAGTATTGCCTCGCTCCATCGCATTCGGAACACAAGGTCTCCATGTCGGAGATATTTCTCCAGCGCGAGGATTGGGCAGCGCCAGATAGCGCATTTGAACAGATGCTAAACCAAATCGGCTTGCACTACGATGATATCCAATGCCCAAGAGCTAACGATGAACGTTCCATCGTGATCATGCGACAATACGCGATTAAACTTAATCAAGAACATGGAAGCACGATGATCCAATTGCCTTTGGAACGAAGAAAATAAATATTTTCCATCCTGCAGCGGAGATGGCCATCGCAGATCAAAGCGGACTAAGACCTTTAACAAAAACTGACGAAGCGGATTGGCATTCTCGCTAAGGAACTCTGGAACGGCGTGGATGACAGCAGATGGCGGAGCTTTCAAAGCTCTCACTGTGCCGCTGCGCGATGCAAAATGATTGGTCGGCGACATTGAGAGAGGCCTGATTTGGCTTGACCGACGCGCAGCTGCCTTGTGTTTACACAAATTTTATCTCACGGTTTAAGCTCCGATCGCGCCAAAGTTTCTGGTCTCATATTGCGGGCCAACTAAGGGGTATGCCAAACTAAAGCGTGGCATCCTTGCTCGATGGCATAGGGGGTAAAGTTATGCGTCACACCCATAAAATTCAGACGGCGGCCTTAGTTTTGATGGGCTTGGCCGGAATGTTTTTCGCGGCACCGACCGTCGCACATGCGTCGACGTGTCAGGCTACCGGATACAGCGCTGTCGCGAGCGGGCCGCATTACATTTTCGGCGGCAATACGGTCGACATCACCAATCTCGCTCTCGGCGCCTTGACCCCGTGCTTGTCGACCGCGCCCGGCAGTCAGCCTCTCTCTGTCACGCTTAGCGGCGACATCTCGCTCAATGCCAGCGTTCCCATCCCCTTCAGCAGTCCTGGTTCGCTGCTGACGGTCATCGTCGGCCCTGGAGTTACCGTCGGACCCACGACCACATACTCCAACGAAATTGTCGGCCTTAGCTCCCCGCCCCTCCCGTTCGGAGCGACAATCAGGGAAAGCCCAACATTGGCTTCGGATGGCCAGACTACGGTGACCGATCTTGGCGGCGGCAATTTTCAGATTTCTAGCTTCTTTGACGTTTTCACCGAGTTGTCGCTGGACGGTGGCGCAACCTGGATTCCGTCTGCCGGGCCAACCTTGATCGTCTCTGGCACTCCCCTTCCCGCAACACTGCCATTGTTCGTTGGGGGCCTTGGCGTGATTGGTTTGCTGACAAAACGCAGAAAGCGGAAAGCAATCGTCGCCTAAGCGCGATCAAAGTTAAATATACCGGGGTCGCCCCAGTTGGCGACCTTTCTTTTTTGCGCAGCGCAAAAATCGTAATATCGCGATTGAGCAAAGCTTGGACAATAAAGTTCGAAACACGCGCCCATCGTTAGGATGCATGCGCGGGCCATAAGTATTAAAAATGCGGGCCACCTTGATGCGCAACTTTGTTGGCGCCAGTAGTCAAAAAATAATGTTTCCGCGCAGCGTTTGCCTTCATCGTAACAGGAGCGGATGCCAATGGGATTGACGTTACCCCAGTAGTCCTCTGTTTGAGGATGGATCTTGGGATCGCCATAGACTTCAGATGTCGAGGCTTGGAGAATTTTTGCCTTAACACGCTTAGCCAACCCCAACATGTTAATCGCGCCGTGCACGCTAGTTTTGGTCGTCTGGACGGGATCCTGCTGATAGTGGATCGGAGAGGCCGGACACGCGAGATTGTAAATCTCGTCAATTTCCAGATAGATCGGAAATGTTACGTCATGTCGGATCAACTCAAATCGCTTGTTATCTAAAAGATGCTCGATATTCGATCGCGACCCCGTAAAGAAATTATCGAGGCAAATTACGTTGGCTCCATCCGCCAATAAACGTTCACACAGATGGGAGCCGAGGAAGCCTGAGCCGCCAGTCACTAAAATGCGCTGCTGAAGATGCATCCTCGCCCCTTTTGGTAACGCACTGTAGCAGTTAGGACGGTCAGCGCTTTATACCTTGTCTGTCCTGTCGCTTTTTAGCCGGGCCGCCGTCATTCTTGCTAAAAAGAAAAAGACCGCCAACGCGGCGGTCCTTTCCAGATTAAAACGAACTGCGGTTAGGCAGCAGCTCTTGTTTTGCGCTTCCTGGCCCAGCCGAGAAAGCCGATTGCTCCGAGGCCGGACGCAAACATTGGCAGAGCGGCCGGGACGGGCGTCACAGCGGGGGCGTCGCCAGGGGCGAGACTGGCGTCGAAGTTGCCCGCGCCATAGTAGTGCAGCCCGTCGGGGCTGAACTGATCACCATTAAAATTGTCCAGGATGGTCGCAAAGCCCGTCACATTTGGATTGTTGTAATAGGGCAAACCATCGGTGAGCGCTCCACCTAGCGTATTGAAACTGACGGGCGTCCCAGGCGAAATTCCTGAATTGTAATTTCCGATATCACCATATCCCCACGCCGTGACTTGATATGTGCCGGGTAGCAGGATGACCGGAGCAACAGACTGCCAAGTATACGGTGTCGATGTAGTGGTTATCGTGGTCAAAAGACCCGAAACTGGCGTGCCTGCGCTTGTGAAGATCTCGACCGTGATGTTGGCATTGGCGCCGGGGCCACTGTAGGCACCGAGCGAATTTATAATGATAGCCGCGTTGACGGTGAAATCCAGACCGAGCGAACCTGTCCAACTTTGATTGGGATTGCCTGGAGCCGAATAAACCGCTGAAGCGTTCGCAGGCGCGCTCCCAAGAAAGACTGCTACGGCCGTCACTACGGTCGCCAATCCGACGCTAGCGTGAAGCTTAGACATAGACATAACAGCCCTTCGCTTAATTCAAGCGGCGGTTGCTTTGCGCTTTCTGCGCCAGCCGAGGAAACCCATCGCGCCGAGGCCCGATGCAAACAGCGGCAGTGCAGCGGGAAGCGGCGTCGGACCAGGGCCGCCCTCGGGAAGAAGATCAGCATTACCGGTCATCTCAACCCTCAGGCCGAACGGATTGCCACCATATAAAGCGAGGCAGGCCGCGTTGCAGGCACTGGCAGGGGTATTCTCGACAATGAAGTCCAAGGTATTAAGACCGGCGACGAAGCCGCCCGTAATGCTAAACGGCGTAAAAGCGCAGAATGAGCTGCCGCTGCAGGAAGGAGCCGTGATCTGACCCGTGCTGACGCCATTGATTTTGATGTCGCGTCCGAAATCATCCGTGGCCCATCCCAGAATCCCAGAGATCGAGGCCGTGCCGGGAATATAACCGGTGAGATTGAAAGTGGTGCGGAAGTCCACAATCTGTGAATCAGCCGCAAGCAATTGGTTGCCAGGAGTTGGCAGCCCGATCCAAGTCGATGTAGAGCTGTCAGGCAGCCACGGCGGGACTGGTATCAAACCCGAAGCCTGGGTGCCGAGCTGAGCATTACCACCATCCGCGGTGTAGTGCAGATCCACTGAGCCTGTGCCCCGGGCATCGAGACACCCGCATTGTCCACGCCAGTATTATAGAGGGTGGTGATGGTCACCGCGCCAGCAGCCGTTGACGCGGCAAGCGCGCCCGCCAATGCAAAACCGGCCAAAGTTTTGTTGATCACACGCATTCTCATCCCCAACTGCGGACGCTCCGAAGCCACAACTATAGGTTATTAACCATTTAAGCTTGCTCGTCAATTGAGCTTTTTTGCCCCGCCTCGACCGGTTTTACCGAGAAACGCTGAATTTCCTGCAGTGTCATAAGCGGTGCACTGAGCCCCATCCGGTAAGGCACCAGCCGACATCACTGTTTCAGCGCCGCCTCAACTTTCTCACCGAATTCGGCCAGTTCCTCGACAGTGATGTCGCTGACGGCCCAAAAGCTGAAACCATCCCCGCTCCAGCGCCGCACATTGAACCCATGCAGGTTGGACGTCACCGCGTTTCGGCGGGGTGACCCGGTTTCCGGCGCAACAAACAGATTGATGACGTGAATGCGGCGGCGATACACAATCGCGGCTACCGGCTTGGCGTCGATGTAATCTAGCCGACCACCTAGCAACGTAAAGCCTTGTGCGGTCAGATCGACCACCGGCGGGGCGACGTCGATCCTCCCGTTAAACCACGGCTTGACCGTGTGCTGGTCGCTCGACTGCACATCGATGAGATGATCGCCCTGCAGCGATCGCAAATGCGCCGACACTGCTTCATTGAGAATGCGCTGCTGGTCATCCTTGCGCAGGACAACCACAAAAAGACCGGACGCAGCGAGCGCGGACATAGTAGCACCGACCGCAAAGCCACCCAGCACCAGGCGTCGGCTGGCGCGCTTGGATGCCGGCAGGGCCTGATCGATCCGCGCCAGCAAGCTTGGCGGCACGGGGTAACTCAGCCGAGAAGAAGCGAGGCCCTGACGCATCTGACGAAACGCATCGAACGCAGCGGCGCATCTGGCGCAACTTGCGATATGCGTTTCCACTTCGCGCGCGTGCCCCGCATCGAGCTCGCCGTCAATCAGGGCATGGAGCAGCATGCCAGCTTCATCGCAATTCATCTGATGCCTCCCTCGGCAGCGATCCATGCATTGCGCAGTAGTGCCCGGCCACGCGCGAGCCGGGACATCACGGTGCCGATCGGCACCTCGATGACGATGGCGATGTCGCGATAGGATAGGTCATTGATCTCGCGCAGCACGATCACTTCACGAAATTCACGAGGCAGATCACCAATCAGGCGTCGCATGGTGTCGGTATCGTGCTGGCGCATGATAAGCCGTTCCGGCGTATCCGCGGCCTCGGCCCAGATTGGCGGCGTCCCGGCATCAAGGTCGAAGGCGCCGGTATCCGTGGAAACAACGCCGGCATTCTTCCCATAGGTCGCGCGGCAGGCATTGCGCAGGATCGCCAATAGCCATGGTTTGATGGCTGGGCCGCGATAGGTGTCGAAATGCCGAAAGGCGCGCAGGAAACACTCTTGCGCGGCGTCCTCGGCGTCGGCAGCGCTGCCGGTCAGATAACGCGCCAAAGTGAAAACATCGCCGAGATGTGGCAAGGCCAGCTCGCGAAATCGCTGTGCCCTGCCCCGTTGCCGCTATCGCCAGCACCGCCCGCCATCGCTGATGTCCCGGCAAGTTTTGCGGGATAGCTATAACGCTCTACGCCACCCACTGAACGTTACTTTCCCGCTTCGACCACAATCGAGCCGGTCATGTGCGGATGCAAGGCACAAAAATACGAGTAGGTGCCGGGTGTCGTGAATGTGAACGAGAATTTGTCGTCGGTGTCCAAGGCCTTCGATTTGAAGATTCCGGTCTTTGACGTGACCGTGTGCGGGATGTCGTCGTGATTGATCCAGACCACGGTCGTGCCGGCCTTCACCGTAATCTGCTGCGGATTGAAGGTGAAGTTGTCGATCTTCACTTCGGTATCGTCGGCTCTGACTGGGGTCGCCGCAACCGTGGCGACCACAAGCCCGGCCATCACGCCAAACGCGAGATGCTTTGCAAAACTCATGGCCCAGCTCAGCTCTGCAACGGTGTGTCGATGATGGCTAGGCGCTGCTCGCCTTGCTTGAAGGTCACGCTGGCGGTACCGAGCATGGTGCGCAGCGCTTCGGCCGGCACTTTCATTGGCCCCGCCGAGGGCGCGGTGCCCGGCGCCGGCTGCGGAAAGGCGGTCGAGCGCGCGGTGTGGAATGTCACATTGCCTTCGACCTTCTGCATCACCTGATGAATGTGGCCGTTGAGCACGGTCACCGAGCCGAAGCGTTTCATGTAAGCGAGCGCACGGGCGCTATCTTCGGTGCCCCACCCCCACTCCGGATAGACTGTCCATAAGGGGATATGCGCAAACACGACGATCGGCGTCGATGCGGAGCGGCCTTTCAGATCAGCTTCGATCCATTCGAGCTGCTCGTTGCCAAGGCTGCCCATACCGCCGCCCTTGAGATCGGCGACGTTGACCAGGCCCAGGAAGTGGACGCCATTGGCATCGAAGCTGTAATAGCCCGGACCCTTGGTGCCGCGACCATAACGCTCTTTGTAGATCTTGATTTCGGGGTCGATGATGTCGTGCTCGCCCGGCACGTAATGCACGTCGAGCCGCGCTTGCGAGATGATCTTTTCGGCGTCGTCGAATTCGGATTCCTTTGACAGATGCGTGATGTCGCCGGTGTGGATCATGAAAGACGGCTTGACCGGCAAATTCTTGATACGGCCGATCGCCTCTTCCAGCGTGCCCTTGGCGTTGGGATTGGCCGGTTTATCAAAGCCCATATGGCTGTCGCTGATCTGCAGGAAAGTGAGGCCTTGGGCGTCCGCCGCGATTGCCTCATCGACCAGGCCAAGCGAATGCGGCACGCCGCCGGTAATGGTCCACAACACCCCGGTGCCGGCCCAGGTCATGCATTCCAGTATCTTGCGGCGGCTCAGGCCGTCATCGCGGTTGGTCATGATTAATCTCCCGTGACGCGCACTATGCGGTTACGGGGACTAGATCGAGTGACGCGGCGGTTTATTCCCGCAAAGCCCAACATTTTGATCTGCTTTGGATCAACGCCGATTCGATACCCGTCAGGATGGCTGCATTCCTATCTGCGCCGTGAGTGTTTCGTCGCAGGTAGAAAAGAAAAGACCGCCAACGAGGCGGTCTTTTCCGACTTAAATCGAACTGCGGTTAAGCAGCGGCGCTTGCTTTGCGCTTTCTGCGCCAGCCGATGAAACCCATCGCGCCGATGCCTGAAGCAAATAGCGGCAGTGCGGCGGGTAGCGGGGTGGCACTTGCGGTATTTATCGTCAGGTCATCGACAAAGTAATTGCCCGGTATGCCATCCGGTCCTTCCTGTCCAAACCCGATGCGAACGAAATCCACGGCAAAACTGCCCCAGAACACACCTGCGGAGTATTGGCTGCTGCTGAGCGAGGCGAGTGTCATGGTGGTGGGTGTCGCCAGGCCAGTTGTGTCGCCTTCGACATGAAACAGCGTCGTGTTCGGATCAATGACAATATCGGACCACACATTGTTCGGGGGGACGATGCCGATATCTGGCGGATTCCACATCACCGCGAGCGTAGAGTCATTGCCGCAGCCCGGGCAAGAAATAGACAGGAGAAGATAAGGAACCTTATTGGTGACGGCGCCCGACGAACCATTAACCCAATAATCGGCTCCCGTTATGGCACCGAGCGTAAGACCGCTCTCGCTGAGCTTTACCCGCGCGTAATCGGTGCCCGTTGTGAGTCCGAGATTGAGCGACTGAGTGCCGCTATGAACCGTTGTGGTTGACAACCCAGCCGATCCACCGCCCGAAGTGAATAAATTGTAGCTGCTACCCTCGAAGCCCTCGGTGATCGAGGCCGCACTAACCGGCCCTGAAAACAATAACGTTGCGGCTAACAGAGCCCCAACTCCCACTTTTGTGCTCAACATGTAAAATCCCCAACTCGATCGGTCGCCACGTTATTACTAGTCGCTGAACCGACCTCCCTGTCAACACTTTATACAATTCAAGCTGTCCAAAGAGGCCCCATATCGTTGCGAACGGTCGCATCGAGAAACGTTCAAGAGGTTCCCGATGAAAGGTCGAGCTGCGACGAAGGGCTTGATGCGGCAATCCATGAACGAATTAATGGTTTACCCGCGAATTCGTTGACCAGCGGGCACTGTCCTCGCAAAGATCGAGACGTGGCTCACCCAGCCCAATTCGAGCGAAGAACGTCATGCACTCCAATAATAAACGCCGCACTCTCCTCGCTCAGTGGCCCGCCGCTGTTGTGGCGCTTGGTATCGCGCTCAGCCTGATCTGGATCGGCGCACTGGTATTCATTCCGTTGCGACTGCTCGATATTCTGTAGAGCTGGCGCGACGCAGCCCTTCGCTTCTTCACCATTCATAGACTGCGTTTTTCGGCGCGAATTTGCAGCGTTGAAACGGTCGCGCCCTTCCGCCGCTTTCAGCATCGATCGCGTCCATCGGCAAACCGTAGTCGGGCCATGCTATTGAGCTCGAATTTCGCGGTGCGCCATAAACGAGAATAGCCCCGGCCTTGTGGCGGGGCCGGGGCTATCCCTCCAGCGTTTGGAGTACTGCCGACAAGACAAGCGCACGACCGGCAGCGACAATCTTTTGCGACATCGCGAGCCAACGGTCGACACGTCGTTGGTTTTAACGTTAGAGACCAACCTTAATTTCGAAGGATAATAGTTGGACGCGAAGTCTCCAACCGCGCTGGTCAATCACACCGGATATTTATTCAATGCCAAAGGCCCGTGTCACCAATGCAAAAACGGGCCACCATTTCTGGTAGCCCGTTTGTTTACGATTGGTAAGTCTGGCTTGAGCTAGATCAGGCCGCTTTTTGCTTCTTGCGCGGCGAGCCAGCGAACCCATCACGCCCAGACCGCCAGCGAACAGCGGAAGCGCCGCCGGAAGTGGCGTCGTGGGTGCCGCGCATTGCCATTGAAGACACCTCGCCCTGAATGACATCGTTGGCGCAGGTCATCGCCCAAGCCAGAGCCGAAGTCGTTTCCCGAGAATGCCATTGTCAACGATGGTGAACGTGATCAGACCTTGCGTGTCTGCACCACGCCATCAATGGTATTGTGTCGGATTGAACCGTCCACGTCGTGGCCGTCACAGCTGTAAGTTGCCGAGGTGCCGGCAACCGCCGAAGTCGCTGGCGATATACTGAACCGCCTGGCCTTGACGGAAGAAGAACCCAGGATTGTTTGAGTTCGGGTAGGTGATCGGGTCGCCACCGACATTCGACATCACGATCTGGCCGTTCTGCGTCGTGTAGGATTGGACCACGCCGGGCGTCGCGTTGAACAGATTGTTATTGGCGTTGCTCGGCGAAACCGTAACGCCGGTCACGTTGCCAATCGCGTAAAGGCCGGTGGAGGTCGTCGCGATCGATGCCGAGACCCGGATTCTGTCGGCATCTTCACCGCGTATTGCCACTCATTCAGATGATACTGTGTCTGCCGCCCAGTGCGGGAGCGACCCGGTTCGGAGTCCACGGCCAGGAACCGTCAAAAACAGCGCTCCATAACCCGTTCCATCCGCTGCCGACGTGCCAGGCGCGCCAGCGTAAGTTAGTATGGATGGTCACATTGACGGTGTTATTGCTCGGACCCGAGCGCGTGACGATCAGCGCTAGTGATGTAGAAGGTTGGAGCCCCGATGACATCGCCCGGGATTGTTGTAGGTGTCAGACCGCCAAAATAAACGTCGTTGATGGTGGCTGCCTTGCGGGAGCCGCACACGCGCCACAGACCGACAACACAACGAGCGCTGCCGCCACAAGCGACGCGAAGCATACAATTATTCACTGTAAGGCCCGCACCCAAATTCCAAGCGCCACGCCGAAAGTTACGAATAACGCGACCATACCTGTCAACCCCAGGATGAGGCCGCTGTATAAACTGCGGACAACGGCCACGGATAACCATGAATATTAGGCCCCAGGACGTGATGCCCGTCACACGGGATACGTCAAAATTAATATAAAGTTGCATTAGGCCGTGCGAGTGATGCCGCGGCCTATTTATAGATAGCCAAACGTTACCCGCCGTTTTGAGCAGGTTGTAGCGTTGTTGGTAGTCGGTTGTGAGAAAGATGAATTACGTCAAACGGGATCTGGGGGTTCGAAAGAGCCTGGTTCTGGGATCCGTCAACACCGCGCCGCGGCATTCGGTCAACTGGACCATTCCGCATGGCGCCGTCGCGCCGCTCGCGATGGCTGTCGATGCGCTTCTTATTGGCGCGATGGGAATACTGAGCGGAATTGGCTATCACCTCGAGACCGTCGGCCGGTCTGGTGACCTTGCCCAATTTGCTGGCTTTGCCGCCGTGGTCGCGGCCCTGTTTTTGGCCGTCGGCAAAAGCCGCAACCTCTATGCCCTGTCCGAGCTGCTCAACCTGAAGGCGCAAATTCGGGCTATCGCCTTGAAGTGGGTGGCCATTTTCCTCTTCCTCACCGCGGTCGCTTTCACCATGAAGACCGGCGAGAGTTTCTCGCGCGGCGCGACGCTCACATTCGCTTTCTCCGGCTTTGCCAGCCTGGTTCTTTCCCGGGTGCTTTGGCGAATTTTCCTGGCCGATGGGTTGGCCGTGAGACGATTTGCCGGCCGCAGGGTGATTTTGATCGCTGAACAAGCGTCGGCTGTTGATTCAGGCCTGCTCGAGGCGTTGACGCGCCACGGCATGCAACTGGCCAATCATTTCGTGCTGCCGGCCAATCGCAACGACGCCCAGCGCCGCAAGGAAGTCATCGCACAAGCCATATCTTCAGTTCGCGGCTCACACATTGAGGAAATCGTCGTCAGCGCCAATCTTGACCGCTGGCCGGAGCTCACCGGCCTGATTGCGGAATTGCGGGTACTGCCGATTCCGGTGAACCTCGTCCCGGTCGGCCCGATGGCGGATCTCTTCAAGCTCTCGTCGCACACGATCGGCGATACCGTCACCATCGAACTGCAACGCGGTCCCCGCACGCTGTTCGAGCGGGCGACAAAGCGCGTCTTTGATATGATCGTTGCCGCAACGGCGCTGGTATTGCTGCTGCCGTTGTTCCTGCTCACGGCCATTGCGATCAAGCTAGATTCCCCGGGACCGGTGATTTTCCGGCAGCGGCGGAGTGGCTTTAACGGCAGAAAATTCCCGATCCTGAAGTTTCGCACGATGTCGGTGATGGAAGACGGCGAAAGCGTCATCCAGGCCGAGCGCAACGACAGCCGCGTGACGCGGGTTGGCAATTGGCTGCGGCGCACCAGCGTCGACGAGTTGCCGCAGTTGTTCAACGTGCTGCAGGGCAGCATGTCGATCGTCGGTCCCCGCCCCCACGCCATCGCGCACGACGATCAGTTCGACAAAATGCTCGGAAATTACGCCTACCGTCACCACGTCAAACCGGGCCTTACCGGCTGGGCACAGGTCCATGGCTATCGCGGCCGGACCCGCACGCTTTCCGACATCGAACAGCGGGTCAAATTGGACCTCTGGTACATCGACAATTGGTCCCTCGCGGTCGATTTCAAGATCATTTTCATGACCGCGATCGAGGTCCTGCGCGGCGAAAACGCGTACTAAATCGCGACTGCCGTTGTCGAGGCGATCTACCTGTCCGTGAGCAATCTCGGCGCATACTACAATCCGGGCCATCTCGGACTTCGAATACCCCTGCGAGACCGGCCGAGCCAGCCGGCCGACAACCATTTGTGGCGACGGGCGTCTGTGGACACCCGGCTGCCTGACTTTCGTGATGAGCGGAGTGCGGGCCATCTTGGCGGACACTGCACCGCGGGCATCGCGCCTTGGGGCGGAACTTTTCCTAAAGGCATTGTGTAATACAAGAATTTTTATCATGGTGCCTGTCGTGGCGATAAGATTCGTACCCGTCTCGGAGCGGTATGAGGAGTGAGGTACTCGAAATGCTGACAAAGAGAGGAAATGAGTTTCATCTGCGGCGTCGCCGCGGTTGCAGCTTTTGCGCTGGCGCCCGTAGCGGGTCAGGCGGCGCAGGTGGATGTCACGCCATCCTCGATGGCCAGTACAAATTGGGCATTCGACAATGGCGTGATCTCGACGATAATTTGCTTGCTACTACCGGCTCGTTGGTGAACGGCCCGGCGACGCCCCCGATCGGGACGGGAAGCGCGAATCTTACTACGCCTGCCGGCGCTGGGGATACGAGCTCGGAACTGCGCAACACCGGCTATGTCGGAACGGCGCTGTGCATCCATCAATGCGCTGAGCTACTCGACTTATGCGACGGCATGGAACGGTCAGCAGCTGCCGTTTCTCGTTCTATACATAAACAGCGTCGACCAGTGGCCCCGATCGGTTGTGGTTCGAACCGACCTACAGCGACCCGCCGCAGGGTCCTTTGGCCTTAAACACTTGGCAGAACTGGAACGCTTTTGCTGGCGGTTGGTACGACGACAACAAGTTGGCCCTGGCATCGATAGTGTGAAGCCATTTAGCTTCTTCCAGGCTCTCATGCCAGACGCCATTATCGTCAACAGCAACTACGATGCCGACCGGCCTCGGCGGTATCCGGTTTGGCGTTGGCTTTGCCAGCCCGGAAGATAACTTCAACGCCTACGTCGATGCCTTCACCATAGGCACTGGCGCGACAAGCACGACCTACAACTTCGAAGCAGCGGCTGCGACTCCACTGCCGGCCGCTCTACCACTGTTCGGCTCAGGCCTCGGGGTGATGGGCTTCTTGGGTTGGCGCAAAAAGCGCAAGGCCACCGCCACCGCGACTGCCTAAGTAAAGTGCAAATCAACTTCGGAAAGACCGCCGCGAGGCGGTCTTTCTTTTTGCGGGGCGCCCAATAGGGGCATCATCGAGGCGCCCTTTATGGGTAATGCTTGACTAAGAGCGGTTTCCCTATGAAATGGCAAGGTGGCTAGCTAATGCAGGCGCGCGATGGAGTCCTGGGGGATTGAATGAACATCGCTCGATGTGATGACGGCTGCCGCACTTGGAGTCTATGGTGCCGGCAGTGGCTCAAGCCGCCACGCTGAACATGACCGTCACGGCGGACAACGCCTACAGCATTTATTTTCGACCGACGACAGCGTGCTCGGAACGCTGGTCGGTTCAAACTTTGTCCCTAATCCAGGCCCTGCGTCTCAGTGGCAGAATAGCTCGACCTATTCAGCCACGCTGGACACGTTGGTGCCCTATTACATCCACGTCGTTGGGACTAATTACACATTTCAAAATGGTCACTGTGGAGTTCGCCGGGAACTCCGAACGGCCAAGGTGACAATCCAAATGCCTTCCTTGGGCAGTTCAGCATAAGCGGCTCGGGCTACGCCTTTACGCCTGGCGGCGGCACGACCCTCTACACCAATTCAAGCTCTGGCCAGTGGCGAGGATTTGCAGCCTCCGACAATACGAGTTGGACGCTGCCGTTACTCGCCGTGCAGGATTTCGGTACTAACGGCGGATCCAATGTTTGGAATGCCGCCAATGGTGGTCCGGTCTCCGGCATCTCTACTCTCGCGGAGTGGATCTGGAGTCTTCCCGACAACGCCCAGTACGCGGATCTGTCGACCGCAATTCTAGCTACCGGTGAAGCCGCCTCCCCTACTCCTCTTCCTGCCGCTCTGCCGCTCTATGCCTCAGGCATGGGCGTGCTTGGCTTTCTTGGCTGGCGCCGCAAGAAGCGGATGGCGAAAGCCAAGATCTGATCGACGTCTGATAGAATTTAAAGAGAGCGGCCCCTTTCGGGGCCGCTTTTCATTTGAGCTGGGGCGTGGAGTGGCGCCGAAGATTCAGAAAAGATGGTGGGCGCGACAGGGATCGAACCTGTGACCCCCTCCATGTCAAGGAGGTGCTCTTCCGCTGAGCTACGCGCCCGTTAGTGGATTTGGTCTTATCGTCTCCCGGCGGATGAGACAAGACGCTGACAGGCGCGCCGACGCCACCGGATGGGATCTGCTTGGCTGCTTATCGAGGGACTTCGGTGCAACCGTTTAGCCGTCGTGTCAGGCCGCCAGCATCTTCTGCACTTCGCTGACCAGTTCGCGCAGGTGGATCGGCTTCGACAACACCTTGGCATGTTTGGGCGCGGTCGAATCGGCGTTGAGTGCGACCGCGGCAAAGCCGGTGATGAACATGATCTTGATGTCGGGGTCGAGTTCGGCGGCGCGGCGCGCCAGCTCGATGCCGTCCATTTCCGGCATCACGATATCGGTCAAGCAACAGCTCGTAGGGTTCCTCGCGCAGCCGCTGATAGGCCGACAGGCCGTTGTCATAGGACGTCACGTCGAAGCCGGCATTCTGCAGCGCCTTGACCAAAAAGCGGCGCATATCAGTGTCGTCTTCGGCCAGGAGAATTTTCGCCACGCGTTACGCCCCCAAGCGGCATGGCCTTGCGGCCCCCGCGATGCCCATAAGCCTTATAGCGGGTAAATATCGGGTGAACCCACAGGCGGCTCCAGACCGTATTGGCTTTGGCGCGCCCATATGGACAATAGAAGGTATAAGGAGCCGATCCACCACCCATTCGTTATCAAGGTAAATGCGAAGGCTTCCCCTGATCCATGTCTGATGCCGGCGACGAACTAGACCTCCCGTTCGAAATCAACGAGCCGGCCGATTGGGCCGGCCCGGTGCTGTTTAATTCCCCGCATAGCGGCTCGACCTACCCGCGCGAGTTCCTCGGGCTGTCGAGGCTCGACGTCGCGACTTTGCGCCGGTCTGCAGATAGCTTCGTCGACGACCTGATCAGCGGCGTGGTGAAGCGCGGCTACCCGTTAATGCGCGCGCATTTCCCGCGCTGCTTTGTCGACGTCAACCGCGAGCCCTACGAACTCGACCCCCGCATGTTCGATGGCCGGCTGCCCTCGTTCGCCAATACCCGATCGATGCGGGTGGCCGGCGGGCTCGGCACCGTGGCGCGCGTGGTCGGCGACGCCCAGGAAATTTACGACCAGCGGCTGCCAGTTGACGAGGCGCTGCGCCGGATCGAGAGCCTGTATAAGCCCTATCATCGCGCACTTCGGCGGCTTTTCACCAAGTTACATCGGAACTTCGGCGCCGCTGTACTGGTCGATTGTCACTCGATGCCCTCGATTGCCGGCCACAAGGACGAACGTCCGCGGCCGGAATTCGTGCTGGGGGACCGCTACGGCACCAGTTGCACCGGGGTCGTATCCGAATGCGTGGAGAAGACTCTGCGGTCGCTGGGCTACGGCGTGAGCCGCAACAAGCCCTATGCCGGCGGATTTATCACCGAGCATTACGGCAATCCCGCCGCCGGCCTGCATGCGATCCAGCTCGAGATCAACCGCGCGCTCTACATGGACGAGCACCGTCATCAGCGCTCGGCCGGCTTTGACGCCTTGGCGGCTGATCTGGTGACCTTGGCCGGTCGGTTAGGCGAAATCCCGCTTGAGGAACTACGTCCCTACCGGGCCGCCGCGGAGTAGAATTTAGCGAGAAAAAAAGGGCCGCTTGCGGATGCAAGCGGCCCAAGTCTAGGGAGGAAACGCCCGAGGTTCGAAAACCTGGAGGGCAACGATAGCTCTCGCTACCGCATTGCAATAAGTTACACCGCGTCGCACAAAACGCAAGGCATCAATCGGGCAATCCCAATGCGTTTTTGCATAGATGGAAGCATTTTTTGCTGGATTTAGTGGGCGACCTGCCCCTCCACGGCCTATTGTGGCCTAATTACGCGTCACAGCCCCTCGGTTGCCTCAGGCCGCACTCTCCGTTACGCCGGGGCCGCAGTGGGGCGCCATGACAGCGATCGATTTTGCGGCCTTTGTTGACGAACTCGCCGACGTCTCGGGCGAAACCATCCTGCCGTTCTTTCGCACCTCGCTGACCGTCGAAAACAAGCGGCCGGGTGGCTTCGACCCCGTCACTGCCGCCGACCGGGCCGCTGAAAACGCGATCCGCGCCCTGATCCGCAAGAACCTGCCGGATCACGGCATCATCGGTGAGGAATACGGCCACGAGCGCACCGACGCCGAATATGTCTGGGCGCTCGATCCGATCGACGGCACCAAATCATTCATCAGCGGCATGCCGACCTGGGGCACGCTGATCGGTCTGATGCGGTTCGGCGAGCCGGTATTCGGCATGATGCATCAGCCGTTCACCCGCGAGCGCTTTTCCGGCGACGGTGGCGCGGCGCGTTATCGCGGCCCGGGGGGGCCGCGCGACCTGCACGTGCGCGCCTGCGCCAGCCTCGGCGAGGCCACGCTCGCCACCACCAGTCCGATGCTGATGAACGCAAGCGACCGGGCCGCCTTTGGCCACGTCGAGCAATCCGTCAAGCTGTCGCGCTACGGCGGCGATTGCTACGGCTACTGCATGCTGGCGGCCGGCCATATCGATCTTGTCATCGAGACCGAGCTCAAGCCGCATGACATCGTCGCGCTCATTCCGGTCGTCACCGGCGCCGGTGGCATCATCACCACCTGGGACAATGGCCCGGCGCAACGCGGCGGCCGCATCATCGCAGCGGGCGACAGACGCGTGCACGAGGCCGCGCTCACGCTGCTCAACGGCTGAATTTAAAACAGCGGCGTGCCCGGCACGAAGGCGTCGAACGCGGCCCAGAACTGCCGGCGATAATGATCCTGCTCCTGCAAAATCTCGTGGCGGCTGCCGGCCAGAATGAGATGCGAGCCGGCCAGCAGGTTGCGGGCGAAGCTCTCGATCGCCGGCGTCGAGACGACCTCATCGCGCCCAGCCGCCACCATTAAAATTGGCTGGCGAAGCGACGCCGGATAGCCCGGGCTTTCGAATTTCGCCATAGCGCGCAACGCGGCATGGCCCCAGGAAATTGTCGGCGCACCTAGACCGAGCGACGGCTCGGCTTCGAGGATCGCCGCGTTCCGCGCAAAGCGCACCGGATCGGACGTCAACACATTGCCGACGAAACTGTGTGTATCGCTCGACGGCGCATCGCGTGTGGGAATGAATGCCGAGCCGCGGCCAAGCATGCGCATCAGCCGCGCCAGCGGCCGCGCGAAGCGTGACATGCGGCCACGCGGCAACCCGATCATCGGCGCGCTCAGCACGATGCGATCGAACCATCGGCGTCCTTCGTGACAAGCGGTCACGAGGATCGCGCCGCCCATCGAATGCCCGAGCGCGTAAAGCGGCGGCGGGCAATCCGGCAGCACCACGTGTTCCATGAAAGTGTCGAGATCGACGCCGTAGTCATAGAAGTCGCGAACGTGTCCCTTGCGGCGATCAGACAGGCCGCGGTCGGACAGACCCTGGCCGCGCCAATCCAGCGTCGCCACCGCAAAGCCGCGCGACTGCAGGTCGCGTACCGTCTCGAAATATTTCTCGATGAATTCGGCGCGCCCCGGAAAGATGCAGACCGTGCCCTTGCGGCCCGGCGGCGGCGCCCAGCGCGCGTAGCGCAGCGAAACGCCGTCCGGCGTCTGGATGGTGCCGGCGACCGCATTGTCGGGCACCGGATTGGCGGGGATGGAGACAAGTTTCATGCGCGGAGGGAGTTGTCCGGGACGTTGGCGGCCTTATAGCAGCCAACGCGACGTGCTCAATCGGACCGCCGGTTCCGTCACAAGGTATTGAATTTTATCGTTTTTTCGATGCCCGGCCAAAGCCTTGCGAGGCTCGGGTTTCGCTCCCATATCCGGGTCGCGCAGGCCAACTCGGCTGCGCACGGGTCTGAAGGTCCGGCCAGTTGGCGGATCAACCCGCATGTCGCTCAACAGGAGGATATGCCATGCGAACTTTCGATCTTTCCCCGCTTTATCGTTCGACCGTCGGTTTCGACCGACTGTTCGACATGCTTGGCGAAGGCTTTGACGCCGCGCCGGGCTATCCGCCGTACAACATCGAACGTACCGGCGAGAACGATTACCGCATCACGGTCGCGGTAGCGGGCTTTGGCGACAACGAGCTGTCGCTCGAAGCCAAGGAGAACACCCTCACCATCAAGGGCGAGAAAGCGCAGAACGAAGACAAGGCCGAGAACGAGGTGCTCTATCAGGGCATCGCGGCACGCGCGTTCGAACGCGTGTTCCAGCTCGCCGATCATGTAACGGTCAAGGGCGCTGCTCTCGAGAACGGCCTGCTGCACGTCGATCTGGTGCGCGAGATCCCCGAGGCGAAGAAGCCCCGCTCGATTCCGATCGGCAACAGCGCCGCCAACGGTAGCGCCAAAGTCGGCACTTCGAAAACTATCGACGCGAAAGCGGCCTAACGATATTGGCGGCCTCACGGCCGCTGACGTTTGGCTTGAACCTCCAAACGGAAAGCGCCCCGGTTTAGGCCGGGGCGCTTTTATTTTACATGCGATGGCGCGTTAGCGGCGCGTGAAATAACGCAACAGATAATCGGCGGAGATGACCCCGGGGCCTTGCGACATCAGCACCAGCAGCATCGCACCCCAGTATACATGCGAGGTCCACAAGGCTTCCGGCATCACCAGATGGATCATCGCGGTCATGATCAGAAGGCCGAGCGCCGCAACGCGCGTGCCGAGGCCAAGTACAAGCATGACCGGCAGTAGGAAGCCCGCATAGCTCGCCAGATAAGCCGCGACCATTGGCGGCAGCGGCAGCCCGGCATATTGCGTGAGGAACATATCGAAGGTCGACGCCTTGACGCTAAACGGCAGCACAAATGATGTGCTGAAGAAGTCCGCAACGTTGACCGGTACACGCGGGCCGCTGACCATCACCTGACCCGACAGAAAGAATATTCGTGCCAGAATGAAACGCATCGCCAAGGCCGGCAGCGCGTAAGGGATGAACGCGCAAGCCGAGATGAAACTCTCGACGATCATCGCCGTGAAGGTGCGCGGATAGTAGGCGCGGCGCGCGCGACGTTCGGCGCGGGCGGCAAGCTTGGCGCTGCGGGCGAGCGCGGCGGCCACCGCCGGCGACGGCTGCGGCAGGCGCGGCGGATTGGCGAGCTCGGCGGCGACCCGCGGCGGCGTCAGCGCCGCCAGGCGGTCGGCCAGCCGCTGCATCGGCGCGCCCGGAACCAGTGGCGCGTCGGACGCAGACATCAGCGGATTCATGGACGGACTGAGGGCGTGATCGGTCATCGGTTACCTCCAGATTTGGCGGCAACATAACCAATAGGGTCGTGGCGGCGCGGCGTTTCCCGATTGTAACCTTAGGAACGAGGGTTAAACGGTAAACCGCGCGGCCGGGCGAGCCCCGTTTGCGCAACTCCGTTGCGCCTGTCCGTGCTTGCCGATGCGCTCCTTGCTTGTCGTCCCCAGCGGCGCGCAACAAAACGTCGAATTACGCCAATTTGGACATGGACCAAGCTTGTAAGGACAGGCAAAATTTGGCATGGTCTATAGGACAGTAATGCTGTCCTAATGGTGCGGGTGGCGACCGAGCGCCGCACAAAGAGCAGCTCGCCCGGCACGCACGGCCGGCCAAGGCTGCCAATCCAATACGAAACGGCTCGGCCGCGGCGGCTTTGACGGCGCCGCGGAACAGGCAAGATACGCCGGCGCGGTGCCCCGGCGAGGACAGGACGCGGATGAGCGTGAAGCGGACCCACGGCGGAATGTTCGGCGACGGCAACGCGATGTTGCCGGCGATGCCGAACGATCCGGCATTCGGCAACACCGCCGATCCCGGCACGCCGCTCGCGCAAGGTCTTTACGATCCGCGCTCGACAAGGATTCCTGCGGCGTCGGCTTCATCGCCGACATCAAGGGCCGCAAGTCGCACCAGATCGTCGAGGACGGCCTGCGCATTCTCTGCAATCTCGAGCATCGCGGCGCGACCGGCGCGGACCCGCGCATGGGCGACGGCGCCGGCATCCTGGTTCAGATCCCGCACAAATTTTTCGCCAAGCAAATGCGCCGAGCTTGGCTTCACGTTGCCGAAGCCCGGCGAATACGCCATCGGCTATCTGTTCATGCCGACCGACAACGAGTGGCGGCAGATCATCCGCGACATCTACGCCGAGGTGATCGAGCGCGAAGGGCTTGTCGCTGCTCGGCTGGCGCGAAGTGCCGACCGACAATTCGTCGCTCGGCGAATCGGTCAAGCCGACCGAGCCGGTGCACATCCAGGTCTTCATCGGCCGCGGCAAGAAGAAGATTTCCGAGGCCGAGTTCGAGCGCCGGCTCTACATCTTGCGCAAGTCGATCTCGAACGCGATCTATCGCCGCCGCGAGCGCGCAACGTCCGGCTATTACCCGGTGTCGATCTCGTGCCGCACCGTGATCTACAAGGGCATGTTCCTCGCCGACCAGCTCGGCAGCTACTATCCCGATCTGCACGATCCGGATTTCGAGAGCGCGGTCGCGCTGGTGCACCAGCGCTTCTCGACCAACACCTTCCCGACCTGGTCGCTGGCGCATCCGTACCGCTACATCGCGCACAACGGCGAAATCAACACGCTGCGCGGCAACGTCAACTGGATGGCGGCGCGGCAGGCTTCGGTGTCGTCGCCGCTGTTCGGCACGCGACATCAACAAGCTGTGGCCGATTTCCTACGAAGGGCAGTCCGACACCGCCTGCTTCGACAACGCGCTCGAATTCCTGGTGCAAGGCGGCTACTCGCTGGCGCACGCGATGATGATGATGATTCCGGAAGCCTGGGCCGGCAATCCGCTGATGGATGAAGAGCGCCGCGCGTTCTACGAATACAACGCCGCGCTGATGGAGCCGTGGGACGGCCCCGCCGCGATCGCCTTCACCAATGGCCGGCAGATCGGCGCCACGCTGGACCGCAACGGCCTGCGCCCGGCCCGCTATTTCCTGACCCGCGACGACCGCATCATCATGGCGTCGGAAATGGGCGTGCTGCCGATCGCCGGAGAAGGACATCGTCAAGAAGTGGCGGCTGCAGCCCGGCAAGATGCTGCTGGTCGACCTCGACGAAGGCCGGCTCATTCCCGACGAGGAATTGAAGGCGACGCTGGCGAAGAGCCATCCTTACCGGGAATGGCTGACGCGCACCCAGATCGTGCTGGAGGAATTGCCGGACGCCGCCGCAAGCGCGCCGATCTCGAACCTCGCCGCTGCTCGATCGCCAGCAGGCGTTCGGCTACACGCAGGAAGACCTGAAGATGCTGATGACGCCGATGGCGACCACCGGCGAGGAAGCGATCGGCTCGATGGGCACCGACACGCCGATCTCGGCGCTGTCGGACAAGCCGAAGCCGCTGTTCACCTATTTCAAGCAGAACTTCGCGCAGGTCACCAACCCGCCGATCGACCCGATCCGCGAAGAACTGGTGATGAGCCTGGTGTCGATCATCGGGCCGCGGCCGAATTTGTTCGACCTCGAAGGCATGTCGAAGACGAAGCGCCTCGAAGTGCGCCAGCCGATCTTGACCAATGCCGACCTCGAGAAAATCCGCTCGATCTCGGAAATGAGCGGCGACCACTTCAAGTCGCTGACCTTCGACATCACCTTCCCGGCCGAGCACGGCGCCGACCGGCATGGGCTGGGCGATCGACGAACTGTGCGAGCGCGCCGAGGAAGCGGTGCGCGACGGCTGCAACATCATCATTCTGTCGGACCGCAAGGCATCGGCCGACCGCATCCCGATCCCGACGCTGCTGGCCTGCGCCGCCGTGCATCATCACCTGATCCGCAAGGGCTTGCGCACCTCGGTCGGCCTGGTGCTGGAGACCGGCGAGCCGCGCGAGGTGCATCACTTCGCTTGCCTGGCCGGCTACGGCGCCGAAGCGATCAATCCCTATCTCGCCTTCGAGACGCTGACCGCGATGAAGGACGAGCTGCCGGGCAAGCCGGCCGACGAGAAGGAAGTCGTCAAGAACTACATCAAGTCGATCGGCAAGGGCCTGCTCAAGGTGATGTCCAAGATGGGCATCTCGACCTACCAGTCCTATTGCGGCGCGCAGATTTTCGACGCGGTCGGCCTGCAAGCAGGAATTCGTCGACAAGTATTTCACCGGCACCCACACCCGCATCGAGGGCGTCGGCCTCGCCGAGATCGCCGAGGAAACCGTGCGGCGTCATCGCGCCGCGTTCGGCGACGCGCCGATCTACGCTCGATGCTCGACGTCGGCGGCGACTATGCCGTGCGCGTGCGCGGCGAGGATCACGCCTGGACCGCGATACCGTGTCGCACCTGCAGCACGCGGTGCGCGGCAATTCCTAGGAGCAGTATCGCGCCTTCGCCAAGATCGCTGAACGAGCAGACCGAGCAATTGCTGACGATCCGCGGCCTGTTCGACATCAAGACCGCGGCGGACGATGGCCGCAAGCCGGTGCCGCTCGAGGAAGTCGAGCCGGCCAAGAACATCGTGCGGCGCTTCTCGACCGGCGCGATGTCATTCGGCTCGATCTCGCGCGAGGCGCATACCACGCTCGCCATCGCGATGAACCGGATCGGCGGCAAGTCGAACACCGGCGAAGGCGGCGAGGAGAGCGACCGCTTCAAGCCACTGCCGAACGGCGACTTCGATGCGCTCGGCGATCAAGCAGGTGGCGTCGGGCCGCTTCGGCGTCACCGCGGAGTATCTCGTCAATTCCGACATGATGCAGATCAAGATGGCGCAGGGCGCCAAGCCCGGCGAAGGCGGCCAGTTGCCCGGCCACAAGGTCGACAAGACCATCGCCAAGGTGCGCCATTCGACGCCCGGCGTCGGCCTGATCTCGCCGCCGCCGCATCACGACATCTATTCGATCGAGGATCTGGCGCAGCTCATCTTCGACCTCAAGAACGTCAATCCGACCGGCGACGTCTCGGTCAAGCTCGTCTCCGAAGTCGGCGTCGGCACCGTCGCCGCCGGCGTCTCGAAGGCGCGCGCCGACCACGTCACCATCTCTGGCTTCGAAGGCGGCACCGGCGCCTCCCCCCTCACCTCGCTCAAGCATGCCGGCATCCCGTGGGAAATCGGCCTTGCCGAGACGCACCAGACGCTGGTCGCTCAACCGGCTGCGCTCGCGCATTGCGGTGCAGGTCGACGGCGGCATCCGCACCGGCCGCGACGTGGTCGATCGGCGCGATGCTCGGCGCCGACGAATTCGGCTTCGCCACCGCGCCGCTGATCGCGGCCGGCTGCATCATGATGCGCAAGTGCCATCTCAACACCTGCCCGGTCGGCGTCGCGACGCAGGACCCGGTGCTGCGCAAGCGCTTCAAGGGCCAGCCCGAGCACGTCATCAATTATCTTCTTCTTCGTCGCCGAGGAAGTGCGCGAGATCATGGCCGACGCTCGGCTTCCGCACGTTCGACGAGATGATCGGGCAGATGCAGATGCTCGACCAGCGCAAGCTCGTGGAGCACTGGAAGGCCAAGGGCCTCGACTTCTCGAAGCTGTTCACCAAGCCGCAAGGCGCCAAGGGCGATACGCCGATCTATCCACTGCGAGCCGCAGGACCACAAGATCAACGACATTCTCGACCGCAAGCTGATCGCGGAATCGCAGGCCGCGCTCGACCGCGGCGCGCCGGTGCGGCTGCAGACCGAGATCCGCAACACCGACCGCGCCGCCGGCGCGCATGCTGTCGGGCGAAGTCGCCAAGCGCTACGGCCATGCCGGCCTGCCGGACGGCACCATCCATGTGCGGCTGACCGGCACCGCCGGGCAGAGCTTCGGCGCCTGGCTGGCGCGCGGCGTCACCTTCGAGCTCGAAGGCGACGCCAACGACTATGTCGGCAAGGGCCTGTCGGGCGGACGCATCGTCATCCGTCCGGCCGCCGATAGCGGCATCGTGCCGGAAGAATCCATCATCGTCGGCAACACGGTGCTGTACGGCGCCATCGCCGGCGAATGCTATTTCCGCGGCGTCGCCGGCGAGCGCTTCGCCGTGCGCAACTCCGGCGCCATCGCGGTGGTCGAGGGCGCCGGCGACCATTGCTGCGAATACATGACCGGCGGCGTGGTCGTCGTGCTCGGTCACGACCGGGCGCAACTTCGCCGCCGGCATGTCGGGCGGCATCGCCTATGTGCTCGACGAGGACGGCACGTTCGAGAGCCGCTGCAACATGGCGATGGTCGAGCTCGAGCCGGTGCCGGAGGAAGAAGACGTCGCCGAGAAGCGAATACAACCTGCAGAACGATCTGGAATCGCACGGCCGCGTCGACATCATGAGCGATCTCACCTCCGGCGACGCCGAGCGGCTGCGCAAGCTGATCGCCAACCACGCCCGCTACACCGGCTCCAAGCGCGCCGCCGAAATCCTGGCGCGACTGGCCGAAATACCGCCCGCTGTTCCGCAAAGTGATGCCGGTCGAATACCGCCGCGCGCTCGCCGAAATGGCCAAGGAAAAGGCCGCCGCGATGCAGGCCGCGGAATAAGATGGGCAAGGTCACCGGCTTTCTTGAGATCGAGCGTGAGGATCGCGACTACCAGCCGGTCGCGGAGCGCGTCAAGCATTACCGCGAGTTCGTGCTGCCGCTGCCGGAAGACGAAGTGCGCCAGCAGGCGGCGCGCTGCATGGATTGCGGCGTGCCCTATTGCCACGGCACCCACCGCATCACCGGCGCGCCGACCGGCTGCCCGGTCAACAACCAGATTCCCGACTGGAACGACCTGGTCTATCGCGGCAACTGGGACGAGGCCGCGCGCAATCTGCACTCGACCAACAATTTCCCGGAAGTCACCGGCCGCGATCTGCCCGGCGCCGTGCGAGGCGTCCTGCACGCTCAACATCGACGACAATCCCGGTCAGCATCAAAACCATCGAATGCGCGATCGCCGACCGCGCCATCGCGCCGGCCTCAAGCCGGAAAAGGCGCCGCACAAGACCGGCAAGAAAGTCGCCGTGGTCGGCTCCGGCCCCGCCGGCATGGCTTGCGCGCAGCAACTCGCGCGCGCCGGCCACGACGTGCATGTCTATGAGCGTTGGGCCAAGGCCGGCGGCCTGATGCGCTACGGCATCCCCGACTTCAAGATGGAAAAGATCCACGTCGAGCGCCGCGTCGCGCAGATGGAAGCCGAAGGCGTCACCTTTCATTACAACGCGCATGTCGGCGTCAATGCTGCCGGCCGACAAGCTGCTGAAGGACTACGACGCCGTCGCGCTGACCGGCGGCTCGGAAAAGCCGCGCGATCTGCCGGTCCCCGGCCGCGAGCTCGACGGCATCCATTTCGCCATGGACTTTCTGCCGCAGCAGAACCGCCGCGTCAGCGGCGAGCCGCAAGGCGACGTCGAGCCAATCCTCGCCACCGGCAAAAAGGTCGTGGTGATCGGCGGCGGCGATACCGGCTCCGACTGCATCGGCACCTCGATCCGCCAGGGCGCCATCTCGGTCGCCAATTTCGAAATCATGCCGCAGCCGCCCGAGCGCGAGAACAAGGACCTGACCTGGCCGAACTGGCCGCTCAAGCTGCGTACCTCATCGAGCCACGACGAAGGCGCCAAGCGCGACTTCGCGGTGCTGACGGTGAAATTCACCGGCGAGAACGGCCAGGTGAAGAAGTCTGCACTGCGCGCGCGCCGACGCCAAATTCCAGCCGATGCCCGGCACTGAATTCGACGATCGAGGCCGATCTTGTTCTGCTGGCGATGGGCTTCGTGCACCCGGTGCACGACGGCATGTTGAAGTCGCTCGGGCGTCGCGCTCGACGCGCGCGGCAATGTCAGCGCCGACCAGACCGCCTATGCGACGTCGGTGCACGAAGGTGTTCGCCGCCGGCGATATGCGGCGCGGCCAGTCGCTGGTGGTGTGGGCGATCCGCGAGGGCCGCCAATGCGCCCACGCGATCGACAAGTTCCTGATGGGATCGACGACGCTGCCGCGTTAACGCAGCGGCCAGCCGAACGGCCCGCCTTGGGTGCGCTGCTGCTGCTGCGGCGATACTGTGCTGCGGCCGGCCTTTGCGGCGCAGGCCGAACTGCCGGCTTCGGCTCGGTTTTCGGCTTCGGCTTGGCGTCTGATCTAGCCTCAGCCTTGCGCCTTGCCGGCTTCTTTGCCTGCGTCTTTGGCGTTCTTGTTTCCCTACCGGGCTTTCGCGGCTCGGCCCGCGCTGCTGCCGCAGTCGGCGACAGCGGCTCGACGGCGGCGGCGTCGCCCGGCCGTGGCCAGGCGAAATCGTCGGCACGGCCTGGCGGCGGCGCGACCGGCTCGCCCTTGACCAGCACCTTGGTCGCGGTCGCATCGGCATGGGTCGGGCTTGGTGGCACTGCCGCCGAGCAAGTTCGTCGCCATCGCTACCGGGCGCCGCCGTCAACGGCACCACCGGACCCGCCACCGGACGCACCGTCGCACCGGGACGCCCGTCCGGCGTCATCGGCCCAGCCGGCGCGTCGGCCGGCAGCGCCATCGGCATCGCGCTTGTTGGCGATGAAGCGGCGCAACTCGCGCTCGACATAATGCGCGATCTTGCGCGCGCCGTATTTGGTGAAATGCACGCCGTCACCGGCGCGCAGGCTGCGGACTTGGCCTTCGAAGTCCGGCCCGCGGGTGGTGAACTTGCCGGCCTCGTCGACGAAGCCGTCCCAGACATCGACATAAACGATGCCGGCTTTCTCCGCGCGCGCGCGATAAAGATCGTTGAGATACTGCACGTCGGCGGTCGAGCGGGTGCCGCGGATCGCCGGCAGCCCGACCCAGATCACCGGCACGCCTTTGCTCTTGAGCGCGGCGATCGTCTCGTCGATGCGCTTGCCGTAAATTTCTTCCCAGCGCTCGGTGCGGAATTCGGTGACGCCCTTGGCGCCGCCGGCGCTGCGCGGCTCCGGCGCGAGGATGGCAGGCTGATCGCTCCTCGTCGGTTTTCTGCTCGGCGGCCGGCTTGCTCGGCGTCTTGCGGCTTCTTGCCGCATCGTCCTTGCCGGCCTTCTTGTCGGCCGCGCGTTTCGCGGAACGGCTGGCGGTCGTTGATGCCGAGCATCATCACGACAAAGTCGACCTTTTCCTTGGCGAGATTGTCGCGCGCGACATGCCACCAGTCGAGATCGCTGCGTGCGTCATAACGCAGCAGGCCCGAATTGAGTTTCGATCTGCGCACGATGGCGATTTCGGGCGCGTCGGCGAACGCATCTTCCAGTCCATACGCCAGCCAGTCGGCCATCGAGTCGCCCATCACCATGATCGACAGCGTCGGCGTGGTGTCGGATTTCTTCGGCGGCGGCGCGCGCGAAGATTCAACGCGACGGCGCGCGCTCGATCATTTCTGACGGCCCGGATAAGGGCGGTCGCCGGCCACCGCCGCCGCCGAACAGCCGGTCGAAGAAATTCGGCGGGCGCTGATAGCGCGGCCGAGCAATTCCAGGCGAGTCGCGGAATTGCGCCTGCGCCGGCGCGACGGCGGCGAGATCGACGACGGCAACCAGCGCAACATCCATCATGGCGAGCATGACGGCGCCGGTGAGCCAACGTGAAATCCTGCTTCTTGCCATTCGCGTTCTACACGCCCGTCGTGCCCGAAAATCGGGGCCTGTGGGTCAAGGGTCAATAGCGCGGCAAAAATGTCAACTTGAAGATAGGCCGGTGGTTACCCAACGTTTTCAGGGCTGTCTTAGTTGATCGAGCACCGCGCCGGAGGCAAATCCGTCCGGAACCTGGCCGGCTTTAGCCTGGAATTCGCGGATCGCCGCGCGGGTCTGGCCGCCCAGATGGCCGTCGGGCTCGCCGAGATCAAAACCGCGTCGCACCAGCAATTGCTGCAAGCTCCAGCCGCTCGCTGCGCGACAGCACGTGCTCATATCGCGGCCAATCCTGCGCAAAGGCCTCGCCGCCGCGCAGCCGGTCGGCGAGATGACCGATCGCCAGCGCGTAAGCCTCGGCCGGGTTGTATTTCATGATGACGCGGAAATTCTCCAGCATCAGGAAACCCGGGCCCTGGATGCCGGCCGGCACCAGCAGATAGGCGCGCTCATCCAGCTGCGGGAAGCTCTGCCGCCTTTGGCCGCGCGATGCCATGACGCATCCAGTCGCGGATCGTCATCACCCGCGAGCGGTCGGCCAGCAGGAAATTAAACGTCGCCGGCACCACCACTTCGTAGCCCCACGGCCGGCCACTGACCCAGCCGTCCTTGCGCAGATTGTTGGCGGTTGAGGCCAGAAGGTCCGGCACCGAATCGATCACGTCGCGCCGACCATCGCCGTCGAAATCGACCGCGAATTTCTTGAACGCCGTCGGCATGAATTGGGTCGGCCCGAACGCGCCGGCCCACGAGCCGATTGAGGCGATCCGGGGCCACGTCGCCGTGCTGGATGATCTCGAGCGTCGAGAGAAATTCTTCGCGGAAATATTTCTGCCGGCGGCCGACGCAGGCCAATGTCGCGGTCGAGCGCAACACTGGCCGGTCGCCGGCGATGGTGCCGTAATTGGTCTCGACGCCCCAGATCGCGGTGAGAATGATAGCGGTCGACGCCATAGGCCTTCTCGACGGCGTCGAACGCCGTGCGGTATTTATCGAGCAGCTCGCGGCCTTTGGCGATGCGCGCATCGGTGACCAGAATGTCGAGATAGTCCCAGAACGACTTGGTGAACTCCGGCTGGCTGTCGATCAGATCCATGATGCGCAGGTCCGGCGTCAGCGCCGCGGTCTGCGCGATAAAGGTGGCGCGCGAAATGTGCCGCCGCGCCGCCGCCGGCCACAGGCTTTCGAGGCACTGAGGGAAATTCGCCGCCGCCGCGCTGATTTCTTCCGCCGCCATCTGTGGATGGCCGGACGCGCCGGACTCTGCCGCTCCACTCGCGCGCGCCCGCGACTGGCGGCGCGGTCGAGACCGAGCCGGTCACCGTTGGCCCACGCTGGGTTTGCGCAGCAGCCCGGCCGGCATTACCGGCAACGAAAATTGCCAGCGCGATGGCGACGAGTGAGATGAGTGGCTTCCGCATGGCGTCTACGATCCCAGGTTACCCTATCGGTGAGCGATTAACGTTTCAGGGACGTTAATGCTGCTATTTCAACGCACTGGACCCGTAACCCGCTCCATGCTTTCTGCTGCCATAACCAAATTACGACTCGCGCACCGCGACGGTTCCATCGATGCCCCGCATCCGCAAAGCCATTTTTCCGGTCGCCGGCCTCGGCACCCGGTTCCTGCCGGCCACCAAGGCGATGCCGAAGGAAATGCTGCCGGTGGTCGACCGGCCGCTGATCCAGCATGTGGTCGACGAAGCGCGCCAAGCCGGCATCGAGCATCTGATTTTCGTCACCGGCCGCAACAAGTCGGTGATCGAGGACCATTTCGACCGCCAGTTCGAGCTCGAATTGACCTTAAACGAGCGCGGCAAGAAGGCCGATCTGAAATTGCTGTCCGAGCACCTGCCAGACGCCGGAACGACCAGCTTCACCCGCCAGCAATCGCCGCTCGGCCTCGGCCACGCCGTTTGGTGCGCACGCGAACTGATCGGCAACGAGCCGTTCGCGCTGCTGCTGCCCGACGTGCTGGTGCAAAATCCGCGCGGCTGCCTGGCGCAGATGATCGACGCGGCGAACAGCCTCGATGCCAAGGCGAATATCATTGCGGTGGAGGAAGTGCCGCTCGACCGCATCGAGATGCTACGGCGTGGTCGGCGTCGGCCCCGCCAAAGGCAAGGCCTTCGCGATCACCAAGATGGTGGAGAAGCCGAAACGCGCCGACGCGCCGTCCAATCTCATCATCACCGGACGCTACATTCTGCAGCCGGAAATTTTCGAATTGCTCGGCAAGCAAAGCGCCGGCACTGGCGGCGAAATCCAGCTTACCGACGCGATGATAGAGCTGGCGGCCACGCAGCCGTTTTACGGCCTGAAATTCGAAGGCCGCAGCTTCGACTGCGGCTCCAAGATCGGTTTCCTCGCCGCCAATATGGCCTACGCGCTTGAGCGCAGCGACCTGGCGCCGGCGCTGCGCGAGGAAATGCGCCGGCTGCTCGACGGCAAATAACCGCTCTCAATATTGCAGGCGCAGGCCCAGCAGGAAAATGCTGGCGGCGTAGTCGACATTGCTCACATTCGAGCGCAACCAGTCCTGCCGGAATTCGGCCTTGATCTGCACCATGCGGTTGAGCTTGTAGGTGAGCCCGGCGCCCAGCGAATAGCGCTTATCCTCGCGGATATCGCCGACATATCTGTCGAAACCAATCCCGGCTTTGACGAACGCGATCAGCCAGCGCCGCAGCGAATGATCGATCTCGATGCCGAGCGTCACGATAGAGCACGCCGGAAACGCCAGGTGTTGTCGATTCCCCGACACTCGTGGCGGCGGTGAATTTCACCGCGGTAAGCGCGCTTGCGGCCCACAACAGCGAGCCGCTGCCAATCAGGCCGCGCAGCGATTCGCAGCCGCGGGTCTTCGTAATCGCGCTTGGTGTAACCCACCGCAATTTCGCCGGTGAGCAGCCGCGACAATTCGAAGGTCGAGCCGATCCGCCCGACAAAGCCGTGTGGAATCGCGCTGATAGCCAGAGAAGTCGGTGGCGAGATCGTGCTTCCGGCTGTCGGCGCCGGCTTCGACGAAGGGCGTCACGCCCGGAGACAATTCATAGCCGGCGCGCAGCGTGCCGCCGTATTGGTTGTAGTCCCGATCCGCATTGCTGCCGGTGCTGCCGTCGGTGAGTTTGGAGTCCTGATAGGCGGTGCGCTCGGCGTCGGCCTTGAAGCCGACCTCCAACCGGTTGAAGCGGTGGGTATAGCCGGCATTGCCGCCGGTGGTGGTGAAGATCGGCAGCTTTGAAAGGCCGGCCTGCAAATTCGGGCTGCCCGGATTGTCGGTCGACACCAGCGCGCGGGCGCCGAGATCGATGCGGTCGTTCTTGGTGACGTCGACGCGGCCGTCGACCTTGCCGTTGAAATAAGGCCGGCTCAGCGACGGCGTCTCGTCGGGGCTGTAGCCGGTGTAACTGCCGCGCAGGTCGGCCTTGAGTTCGTGCCGCGACCAATCGGACTGCACGCGCAATTCGGGCGCCGCGGTGTAGCTGTTGGCGGCTTTGCCGCCAGGCACTTGCGCGGGATTGGAGTTGCGGCCGGCGATCAATTCGACCGCCGGATAAAGCAAAAACGATCCGGTGCGGATGCCGAGCGGCAAATAAGGATCGTCCGGCTCGGTGTGCGCCTTGCGTTTTTTCGGCACGGTATAGACCGGACTGAGGGCGACGGGCGGCTGGCCGGGCGCGCCTGACGACGCCAACGCCTGCTTCGCCGCCGGCGGTAGCACCGGCGTGGTGACGAGCGGCACTACCGGCGGCGGATCGGCCGCGGCGTTTGTCTTTGCCGCGCCCGGTTTGCGTTTGGTTTTTGCCGTGCGCTTGCGCGCGTTGCTGGAATCAAAACCGGTCGATCCGGCGCCCGAGAGCGGCGGCACGAACGACGGCGCCGGAGGCAATTGGGCGACAGGGGCGAGCTGCGGAGCGGGCTTGAATTTTTGGTAGCGCTTCGGCGCTCTCGGATCGTCGTCGGGCGCCAGCAAATTTGGCGCAATCGCCCCCGCGGTTTGCGCGCGGGCCGCAGCACCCACCAATAACGCGCAAGCCAGAGCGAGCATGCCGATGCCGCATCGCGCGGGCGACGTGAGCGCAGTCTGGCGTGAACCACGGCGCGGCAACGGCCAGAACCTCCAGCGCCCGAGGCGGGGCGCGTTCGCGTTGCCAAGGCCCGCGCGGCCACGCGCGCACCTCCGCCCAATGCGGAGCGCGCCCGCCACCGGCAAGCTTTGGTTAACGGAGTAGAAACGGTTATGGTTAACGAGACGTTGATCGGCCCCGGTCGGGTCGCTCAACGCTATAATCCGTGCTAAATCACCGATCCGGCGGCACCGGACCTCTTTTGCAACGATTCAAATGGCCAAATCCAAGCCCGTGACCGATCAAAGCGCGGACCCAGGCGGCACGGCGATCGCCTCGGCGGTTCGCACCCTGGGCCTTGAGGCCGAGGGCCTGAGCGCGCTGGCGGCGGCGCTGCGCGACGGCCTCGGCCGTCCCTTCAAGGCCGCGATCGAACTGATCGGCACCGCCAAGGGCCGCGTCATCGTCACCGGCATGGGGAAATCCGGCCATATCGCGCGCAAAATCGCGGCGACGCTGTCCTCGACCGGCACGCCCGCCTTCTTCGTCCATGCCGGCGACGCCGGCCACGGCGATCTCGGCATGATCACCGAGAATGACGTCGTGCTGGCGTTCTCCTGGTCAGGCGAGACCACCGAACTCAAGACGCTGATCGAATATTCCCGCCGCTTCGAGATCGGCCTGATCGCCGTCACGGCATCGGCCGACAGCACGCTCGGCAAGGCAGCCGATGTGACGCTCACGCTGCCGGACGCGCGAGAAGCCTGCCCGCACAATCTGGCCCCAACCACATCTGCTGTGATGCAACTCGCGATCGGCGACGCGCTCGCGATTGCATTGTTGGAAAGCCGCGGCTTCACCGCCACCGATTTCGGCGTGCTGCATCCCGCCGGCCGGCTCGGCGCCATGCTCCAATTCGTGCGAGACCTCATGCACGGCGGCAAGGCAATGCCGCTGGCGCCGCTCGGCACCAGGATGTCAGACGCGGTGGTCGAGATGTCGGCCAAGGGCTTCGGCTGCGTCGGCATCACCGACCCGCACGGCATGCTGGTCGGCATCATCACCGACGGCGACCTGCGCCGCCACATGCGCCCTAACTTGCTCGACGCCAAGGTCGACGAAGTAATGACGCCCAATCCGAAAGTGGTGCGCGTCGATCAACTCGCCACCGAGGTTCTTGAAATACTAAATTCGTCGAAAATTACCGCGCTGTTCGTCGCCGAAGGCCGCAAGCCGGTCGGCGTGCTGCACATGCACGATCTGCTGCGGACTGGCGTGGCCTAGAGCCAGCCTTTTAATTCGCGCTTCACCACCGTCTCGATCACTTTCATGCCTTCCGCGCTGTCGTTGAGGCAAGGCACCGCGGCGAACTTCTCGCCGCCGGCCGCCTTGAAGACCGCCGCGTTTTCCATCGCGATCTCCTCCAGTGTTTCGAGGCAGTCGGCGGCAAAGCCCGGCGTGATAACGGCGAGGTTTTTCACGCCGCGCTCAGCAAGCGATTTCACCGTGGCATCGGTATAGGGCTTGAGCCATTCGGCGCCGCCAAACCGCGACTGGAACGTCAGCCTTAATTTTCTGCTGCCAAGCTTGAGCTTATTGCGCAGCAGCCGCACGGTTTCCTCGCACTGGCGCCGGTAAGGATCGCCCTTCGCCACATAGTCTGCCGGCATGCCATGAAACGAAGCAAGGACCACGTCGGGCTTGAAACGGCAGCTTCGCCAGCGAAGCTTTGAGGGATGCCGCTAGCGCGCCGATATAGGCCGGATCGTCAAACCAGGGCGGGGCGACCCGCAGCGCCGGCTGCCAGCGCATGGTTTCCAGCGATTGGAACACCTTGTCGCAAACCGTCGCGGTAGTAGCGGCGGCATATTGCGGATAGAGCGGCACCACCAGAATACGGTCGCAGCCCGCCTTCTGCATCGCCTCGAGCCGCGATGGAATCGAGGGATTGCCGTAGCGCATCGCCCAATCGACCATGACGCGTTTTCGCCAGCGCGGCGCCAAGTTTGTGCGCTTGCGAGCGCGTGATGGTCTTCAGCGGCGACTCGTTGCGCGTCCGATTCCAGATCTTGTCGTAGTCGCGGCCTTTGCGCGCCGGCCGCACCGTGAGGATGACGAGATTGAGGGCCAGCCACCACTTCAGCCGGTTCTCTTCGATCACGCGCGGGTCGGACAGAAACTCTTTCAGGTAGCGCCGCATCGACCAATAGTCGGTCGCGTCGGGCGTGCCGAGATTGACCAGCAGCACGCCAACGCGGCGTGGCAGAAGTTTCGGCTGGCGGGATTTCGCGGGCTGCATCGCGCGGGTTTAGCCGACCGGCCGCTCGTCGGCGATCACCTTGCCGTCATTCGGCAGCGAGCCTGGCGCCACCAATTTCACCGTGCCGCGCACCTTGGTGACGGACTGCAGCGTCTCGGCGACCGCCTGTTCGAGCGACGCATCGCACAGTGGCGCGATTCCGCCATCAGCGTCATGGCGTCCTGCTCGGCGGCGCGGCTGACGACCAGCCGCACGCGCGACAGCTCGCGGATGGCGTTCGGCCACTTCGGCGATCTGCTCGGGCCGCACAAACATGCCTTTGACCTTGGCGGTCTGGTCGGCGCGTCCCATCCAGCCCTTCGATGCGCGTATTGGTGCGGCCGCACGGCGAAAGGCCCGGCCAGCACCGCCGAAAGATCGCCGGTCGCCAGGCGGATCATCGGGTAATCGGCATTGAAGGTGGTGACGACGACTTCGCCGACCTCGCCGTCGGCGACCGGATCGCCGGTGCCTGGCCGCACGATTTCGACGATCAGATTCTCGTTGGTGACCAATGCCTTCCCGCGCCTCGCTCTCATAAGCGATCACGCCGGCCTCGGCGATCGCATAGCATTGCAGCGCCGAAACGCCGCGGCGCGCCAGCTCCTCGCGCAGCGAGGCCGGCAGCGCCGCGCCAGTCACCAGGCCGCGCTTGAGCGAGGAAACGTCCTTGCCGGATTTCTCCGCCGTATCGAGCAGGATCTTCAGGAAATCCGGCGTGCCGACGTAACCGCTCGGCCGGTAATGCGCGATCGCCTCAAGCTGCTGCTCGGTATTGCCGACACCGCCGGGAATGACGCAACAGCCGAGCGCCAGCGCACCCTCCTCCAGGATGTAGGCGCCGGGCGTCAGAGTGATAGGAAAACGAATTGTGCACGATGTCGCCGGCGCGAAAGCCGGCCGCGAACAATGCGCGCGCGCAGCCGCCGTAATCCTTGCCGTGGCCTTCCGGCTCGAAGATCGGTCCCGGCGACATCAACAGCCGCTTGGCCTTGCCGGGCGCCGTCACGTTGAGGCCGCCGAACGGCGGATCGTCCTTCTGGCAGCTGCGGCAGTCGACGACTTGCGCAGCAGCGGCAGCTTCGCCAGCGCCTCGCGCGACGTCACCGATTTCGGCTCGACACCTTCGAGTTGCCCGGCCCAGCCGGGCGCGCTCATTGCGCGGGCGATCTGCTCCGGCAGCCGGCCGTACAGATCGCGCGCACGGCTTTCGCGGTCGCGTCTCTCTAGCGCGTCGAAAAGATCGGCCATGCCTACGTCAGCCAGCGCTTGCGCCGCCGGTAATGCTTGCCGTCGCGGAACGACTTGCGGCGGCCTTCCGAGATGCCGAGGTAGAATTCCTTGACGTCCTCGTTCTCCGACAGCGCCTTCGCTTCGCCGTCCATCACCACGCGGCCGTTCTCCAGGATGTAGCCGTAGCGCGCGAACCGCAGCGCCATGTTGGTGTTCTGCTCGGCCAGCAGGAACGACACGCCTTCGCTCTCGTTGAGGTCGCTGCACGATCTCGAAGATTTCCTCGACGATCTGCGGCGCGAGGCCCATCGACGGCTCGTCGAGCAGGATCATCTTCGGCCGCGACATCAGGGCGCGGCCGAGCGCGCACATCTGCTGCTCGCCGCCCGAGGTGTAGCCGGCCAGCGATTGCCGGCGCTCGGCGAGCTTGGGGAAATACGTATAGACCACCTCGATGTCGGCGCGGATCGCCGCCTTGCCGTCACGTCGCGTGAAGGCGCCGGTCAGCAGATTCTCCTCGATGGTGAGATGGGCGAAGCACTGACGGCCTTCCATCACCTGGATGCAGCCGCGCCGCACCAGTTCGTTGGGCGACAGGTCCTGCACCTCCTGCGCCTTCGAACACGATCGAGCCTTTGGTGACGTCGCCGCGCTCGGCGTGCAGCAGATTGGAGATCGCCTTAAGGGTGGTGGTCTTGCCGGCGCCATTGGCGCCGAGCAGCGCGACGATGCCGCCACGCGGCACATCGAGCGACACGCCCTTGAGCACCAGGATGACGTGATCGTAGATGACTTCGATATTGTTGACGGAGAGGATCGTTCTCCGACGCGGCCGGCGCCTGGACGTTCGTTGCTACGGACATGGCGGCCTCCCGAAAGCAAAAATCCTCCCCCCGCCACACGGCGGGGAGAGGATTTGCATCAGCTTACGACGCCTTGTCGCAGGCTTCCGTGCGCTTCGGCCAGCCGGCATTGGCGCCGGCATAGTCCTTGGCCGCCGCCTCGATCAAGCGGACGGACCTTGTCCTTGATCGGCTCGATCCAGTCGGAGCCCTTGGTCCACTTGGTGCCGTCCCACTTCGCCATATAGGCGGCGTTGTGGCCGTTGTGGTCGTCGCACGACACCTTCATCGGCGCGGCGAAGCCGTCGGCGCCGATTTCCTTCAAGCGGGCCTGCGTGATGTTCGAGCGTCTCCAGGCCACGACGCATATCCTCGCCGGTGATCACTTTCTTGCCGGTGATTTTCTGCGCGTTGCGGATGGCTTCCGCGATGATGATCGAGTTGAGAACGCCGCGGTTATAGAGGTTCTCGCCGACCTTCTCCTTTGGCGTCAGGCTTTTGCCCTTGTCGACGACGTACTTCTGGATGTCCTGGATCACCGGGAAGTTGGTGCCGACCTGGTTGAAGTCGAGCGACAGGTAGCCCTTGGCCTCCGCACCGGCCGGACGCGCATCGTCGTCGCCGCCGGCCCACCAGTTGCCGATCAGGTGATCCATCGGGTAATTGATCTTGGCGGCTTCCTTCACCGCGGTCGGGTTCATCGCGCCGAAGCCCTGCATGTAGATCCAGTCCGGGCGGTCGCGGCGGACGTTGAGCCAGATGCGACGACTGGTTCTGCATCTCAGCGGCCGGCACCGGATAGAGCTTGAGCTCGAAGCCGTAATCCTTGGCCAGCGCCTCGAGCAGCGGGATCGGCTCCTTGCCGTAGGGCGCGTCGAGATAGACGAGGCCGATCTTCTTGCCCTTGAGCTTTTCGAGGCCGCCTTCCTTGCCGCCGACGTAGCGCACGAACATCGAGGCGCCGTCCCAGTAGGTGGCCGGCGGATTGAAGATCCACGGGAACACCGTGCCGTCCGCCGACGCCGACAGGCCGTAGGCCATCGACAGGACCGGAATCTTGTCGACCGCCGCCTTCGGGATGATCTGCAGCGTGATGCCGGTCGAGTACGGGTTGATCACGACCGGATTCTTCGACTTCACCTGCTCGTAGCACTCGACGCCCTTCTTGGTGTCGTAGCCGGTCTCGCATTCCTCGACGACGATCTTGACGCCGCCGATGCCGCCGTCGCGCTCGTTGAGCATGTTGAGATAGTCGGCCATGCCGTTGGCGATCGGTATGCCGGAGACCGCGAACGGCCCGGTGCGGTAGGTCAACAGCGGCACGTAGATGGTGTCGGCGGCGCTTGCCGGCGCTGGCGCCAATGCAAGCCCGGCGCCGCCCATGCAAGCGCAAGTGCCGTTCCGAATAGAACACGATGCAATCGCATTTCTTCCTCCCTGTCGTTTCCGGCGGCATTGCCGCCTGTTGTTTGCGACCTTCGGGAAAGACCCGGCGGCCGCCCCGTTTCACGGGGATTAGCTGAGATTGTGCACTGTCAGTACGGGAAAGGCCACACCCTCAGTTTCTGCTTGCCGATCTGCCACAAGCCGCGCGAGCCCGGCCGGCTCGGCGATCAGGAACAGGATAATCAGCGCGCCGATGGTCATGAACTGGATGTGCTCGACGGTCGCAGCCTGGATCGGGATGCCGAATTTCGGCGGGATATAGCGCAGCACGATCGGCAGGATGAAGATCAGGGCAGCGCCGAAATACGACCCGGTCAGGCTGCCGAGCCCGCCGATGATGACCATGAACAGGATGAAGAAACTGAGGTTGACGTCGAACACGGCAGGCTCGGCGCCGCCGTACCAGAGAAACACCAGCATCGCGCCGGCGACGCCGCAGTAGAACGACGACACCGCGAAGGCGAGCAGCTTGGTCGGCAGCAGCCGGATGCCGATCAGCTCGGCGGCGAGATCCATGTCGCGCACCGCCATCCACATCCGGCCGATCCGGCCGTGCACCAGGTTGGAGGCGAGCCAGGTCATCACGACGACAATCGCCAGCACGACGTAATAGCGCGTGGTGTCGGTCGCCGTCGCGCCGGTGACCGGAATGCCGAGCAACGTGCGGGTCGGCACCTCGATCGCGCCCGAGGTGTTGTAGTTGTAGAACCAGGGCATGGCGGATGAAGCACCACGACAGGAAGAACTGCGCCGCGAGCGTCGCCACCGCGAGATAGAAGCCCTTGATGCGCAGCGAGGGCAGTCCGAACAGCACGCCGACCGCCGCCGAGAAGAAGCCGGACGCGACAATCCAGATCAGGATGTTGACGCCTGGAAAATAGGTGGTGAGCTTGTAGCAGGCGTAAGCGCCGACCCCCATGAAGGCGCCGGTGCCGAGCGACAGCAGGCCGGTATAGCCGGTGAGCAGATTGAGTCCGATGGCGGCCAGCGAGAAGATCAGGAACGGGATCATCACCGCCTGAATCAGGAATCCGCTGCCGAAAAACGGAATGATCACTGCACGCGATGAACAGGATCGACGCCGAGCCCGATGCGATCCTGCAAAATCGGCATCACCGCCATGTCGGCGGTGTAGCTGGTCTTGTACTGGCCGGCCTCGCGGTAAAGCATGTTCAGATCCGCTCGATGAGGCGTTCGCCGAACAGGCCTTGCGGCCGGAACAGCAGGAAGATCAGCGCGATCACATAGGCGAGCCAGCTTTCGATGCCGCTGCCGAGCAGCGGGCCCCAGTAGAATTCGCCGATCTTCTCGCCGATGCCGATGATGATGCCCGCCGACGATGGCGCCGGGGATCGAGGTGAAGCCGCCGAGAATCAGCACCGGCAGCGCCTTGAGCGCGATGATTTCCAGCGCGAACGACACTTCCGACCGCGCGCCCCACATGATGCCGGTGGTCAGCGCGACGAGTGCCGGCGGCGAACCACACAATCACCCAGATCTGCTCGAGCGAGATGCCGACCGACAGCGCCGCCCTGTGGCTGTCGGCCACCGCGCGCAAGGCGCGGCCGATCCGCGTCTTCTGGAAAAACACCGCGAGCGCCGCCACCATCAGCGAGGCGATGATGGCGGCCGCGATGTCGATCTTTTGCAGCGACACGAAGCCGCCGCCTGCCATCTTGATGTCGATGGCGCCGTGCGGCAGCCCGAGCTGCTCGGCGATCATCACCTTAGGCTCGCCGCCGAAGATCAACTCGCCGAACCCGATCAGGAAATAGGTCAGGCCAAACGTCGCCATGAACAGGATAATGTCGGGCTGGTTGACCAGCGGCCGCAGCATCACCCGCTCGACCGTGAATGCCAGCGCGAACATCACACCAATGGTGATGGCAAGCGCGAGATAGGCCGGCACGCCGTGCTCGTGCAGCCCGACCAGCGTCAGCGCGGCGAACACCACCATGATGCCTTGCGCGAAATTGAACACGCCGGAAGCCTTGAAGATCAGCACGAAGCCGAGCGCGATCAGCGAATACAGCACGCCGGCGACCAAGCCCTCCCACAGCGTCTGCACCAGCAGGTCGGGCGCGGCGCCCATCTGCATGAATGGATCGATGAAGATCTTGTAAAGAATGTCCATCGGTCAGTGCGCCACGCCGAGATAGGCGTCGATCACCGCCTGGTTGCGCTTGACCTCGTCGGGCGTGCCGTCGGCGATCTTGATGCCGTGGTCGAGCACGACGACGCGATCGGACAGGTCCATCACCACGCCCATGTCGTGCTCGATCAGCGCAATGGTGGTGCCGATAGTGATCGTTGACGTCGAGGATGTAGCGCGACATGTCCTCCTTTTCCTCGAGGTTCATGCCGGCCATCGGCTCGTCGAGCAGCAGCAGGTCAGGCTCCATCGCCAGCGCGCGGCCAAGCTCGACGCGCTTCTGCAGGCCGTAAGCCAGCCGCCCGACCGGCACGCGGCGGATCTCCTGGATCTTGAGGAAGTCGATGATCTCCTCGACGCGGTGGCGGTGCTCGACCTCCTCTTTCATCGCCGGGCCATGCCGCAGCAACTGCCAGAAGAACCCGCGGTTCATCTTCAGCGTGCGGCCGGCCATGATGTTGTCGAGCGCGGTCATGCCGCGAAACAGCGCCACGTTCTGGAAGGTGCGCGCGATGCCGCCCTCGGCCGCATCGTGCGGTCGCATCTTGGAGCGCGTCTTGCCCTTGAAGGTGATGCGGCCCTGCTGCGGCGTGTAGAAGCCGTTGATGACGTTGAGCATCGAAGTCTTGCCGGCGCCGTTCGGGCCGATGATGGCGCGGATTTCGCCTTTGCGGATGTCGAACGACACGTCGCTGATGGCTTTGACGCCGCCGAACGACAGCGACACATTCTCGATCGCGAGCAGCGCCTCGCCGACTCCGGTGTTGGAACCGCTCGGCGCCCTCATTCGGCGGCCTCCAGCACAGTCGCGCTGAGCGGCACTGTGGCCACGTCGGCGACTTTGACCCGCGCGCTGAGCGTGCCCTTGCGGCCGTCCTCGAACGTCACTTCGGTCGCGATATCGGCTTCGTGCGAGCCGTCATAGAGCGCGTTGACCAGCGGCGCGTAGCGGTCGCCGATCAGGCCGCGGCGCACCTTCTGCGTGCGCGTCAGTTCGCCGTCGTCGGCATCGAGCTCCTTGTGCAGGATCAGGAAGCGGCGGATCTGCGCGCCCGCCATCGCTTTTTCCTCGGCCAGCGAGCGGTTCACCTCTTCGACATGCTTCTGCACCATCGTCGTAGACCCGCGGGTGGCTGGCGAGCTCCTGATAGGAGCGCATAGACCACGTTGTTGCGCTCGGCCCACGAACTCACCGCGGTGAGATCGATGTTGAGCATGACGCAGACGAAATCGCGCTTGTCGCCGAACGCCACGGCTTCCTGGATGTTCGGATAGAACTTGAGCTTGTTCTCGATGTATTTCGGCGCGAACATGCGTGCCGTCGTTGAGCCGGCCGACATCCTTGGCGCGGTCGATGATCTTGAGATGTCCGGTCTTCGCGATCGAAGAAGCCGGCGTCGCCGGTGCGCACGCAGCCGTCCGGCGTCTTGGTTTCGGCGGTGCGTTCCGGGTCCTTGTAGTAGCCGGCGAACACGCCGGGCGACCTGAACAGCACCTCGCCGTTTTCGGCAATCTTGACCTCGACGTCGATGTTCGGCTTGCCGACCGTGTCGGCGTAGATTTCGCCGTCTGGCTGCGCGGTGATGTAGACCGAGGCCTCGGTCTGGCCGTACAGCTGCTTCAGGTTGAGGCCGAGCGAGCGGTAGAACGCGGAAGATTTCCGGGCCGATCGCCTCGCCCGGCGGTGTAGCCGACGCGGATGCGCGTGAGGCCGAAGCGGTTTTTCAGCGGGCCATAGACCATGAAATCGCCGAGCCGATAAATCAGCCGCGCGTGCAGCGGCACGCTTTCCCGGTTGAGGATTTTCTCGCCCCACTTGCGGCGCGTGCTCCGATGAAGAAGTCGAACATCCCGCGCTTCAGCGGGCCGGCGTCCTCCATCCGCACCATGGTGAGGGTGAGCAGGTTTTCGTAAATGCGCGGCGGCGCGAAGGCATAGGTGGTGCCGATCTCGCGGCGATCCTCGACGATAGTGTCGGCGGCCTCCGGGCAGCTCACGCAATAGCCGGCCACATAGGACTGCGCGTAAGAGAAGATGTGGTCGCCGACCCAGGCGATCGGCAGATAGGCGATGATGCTGTCTTTCTCGATCGAGCTTGTCGAATGTGTTGCCGTTCCGCGCCGAGATCATCACGTTGTCGTTGGTGAGCATCACGCCTTTCGGCCGGCCGGTGGTGCCCGAGGTGTAGAGGATGATGCCGAGATCGGAGCCCTTGCCAGCGTCGACCTCGACCTGCCAGCGCGAGAGCGACGGCGGAATCGTGCTTGAGTTTTTCAGCGCCGATCTTCTGGACCTCGTCGATCCACTTCATGCGTGAATGGTCATAGTCCCGCAGGCCGCGCGGTTCGTCATAGATGACATAATTCAAATGCGTGAGGCGGTCGGAGATCGACAGTATTTTGTCGACCTGCTCCTGGTCCTCGGCGACCGCGAGCGTCACTTCGGCGTGCTCGAGCACGTAGGCCATTTCGTCGGCGACCGAGTCGGCATAGAGCGGCACCGGAATGGCGCCGAGCGCTTGCGCCGCGCACATCGCCCAATAGAGTCGCGGCTTGTTCTTGCCGACGATCGCGACCTTGTCGCCGCGCTTTACGCCAAGTTCGGACAGTCCGACCGCGAAGTTGCGCACTTCGTCGAGCACGTCGGCCCAGGTCCAGGTCTGCCAGATGCCGAGATCCTTGTGCCGCATAGCGGGGCGCGCGGCGTAAATTTCCGCGTTGCGGATCAACAGCTTGGGAAACGTATCCGCCGGACCGGCGGCGGTTTTCGCCACGGCCATTTCCTCCCATAATTCCGTGGGTTACCCCACGTAACCCCGGCCCACCGTTTAAACGGCTGTTGTTTTTACGATAAGAAAACAGTGTGGGAGGCCGGTCAAGCCTCGGCCTGTGCGAAATCCGGCTTAAGTTATTCTGCCGCCTTGAGGACTGGCGCCGAACCGGAGCGGAATTGCTCCAGCAAAACGGCTTTTTCGGCCTTGCGCGGCGGCGAGATGCCGCGCCTTCACGTGGCCATAGCCGCGGATTTTTTCCGGATACATCGCCAGCGTGACCGCAACGTCGTAGTTGCCCGGTGTGAGGCTCGCGATGATCTCGCCGACCATCGCCTCATAATCGGAGATCAACCGGCGCTCCGTCCGCCGTTCCGCCGAATAGCCGAAAATGTCGAGCGGCGTGCCGCGCAGGAACTTGAACTTCGACAGCACGCGGAACGCCGAGAGCATCCACGGCCCGAACGACATTTTCTTCGGCTCGCCGGTCAGCGGATCGCGCCGCGCCAATAGCGGCGGCGCCAGATGGAATTCGAGCTTGAGGTCGCCGTCGAAACCCGCCTTCACCTGGTTGATGAAATGCGTGTCGGCATAGAGCCGCGCGACCTCGTACTCGTCTTTGTAGGCCATCAGCTTGAACAGATAGCGCGCCACCGCTTCGGTCAGCGCGCATTGGCCGTGCGCCTTCTGCGCCTCCGCCGCCTTGACCTGCTCGACCAGCCTCTTGTAACGCGCCGCATAACGCACGTTCTGGTAATTGGTCAGGAAGTCGATCCGCCGCGCAAACATCTCGTCGAACGATTGCGACAGCTTGAGCGAGTCGCGTTCCGTTTCGGGCGCCGGCTTGACCAACGCCTCGATCGCCGCCGGATCGACCGCCGCGCGGCGGCCGAAACTGAAGGCCGCGGTATTCATCGCCACCGCCTCGCCGTTCATCTCGATCGCCTTGTCGAATCGCTTCGCCAGACACCGGCAGCCCGCCGATCTGATAGGCGTAGCCGAGCATGAACATGTTGGCGCCGATCGACTGGCCGAGCAGCGCGGTCGCGAGCCGTCCGGCGTCGATGAAATGACTGCGGCCTTCGCCGGCCGCGTCACGGATCGCGCGCTTGAGGCGCTCGGTCGGCAGCGAGAAATCCGCGTTGCGCGTGAAGTCGCCCGGCATGAATTCCGCGGTGTTGATGACCAGCCGCGTGCCGCCGTGCTTGATCGCGGAGAGCACCTTCTTGGTGCCGACCACGACGATATCGCCGCCGAGCACCAGATCGGCGCCCTGCGCCGCGACACGGATGGCGTGAATGTCATCGGCGGTATTGGCGATGCGGATGTGGCTGTAAACCGCGCCGCCCTTTTGCGCGAGACCCGCCATGTCGATGACGCCGACACCCTTGCCTTCGAGATGCGCCGCCATGCCGAGGATGGCGCCGACCGTCACGATGCCGGTGCCGCCGACGCCGGTGACGATAACGCTATAGGGATGGTTGGTCAGCGGAACGTTGGGCTCGGGCAACGCCGCCCAGTGCGCCGGCGTTTCGACGCCTTCGGGCTTCTTGAGCTGCGCGCCGTGCACGGTGACGAAAGACGGGCAGAAGCCCTTCAGGCACGAATAATCCTTGTTGCAGCTCGACTGGTCGATGGTGCGCTTGCGGCCCCATTCGGTCTCCAGCGGCTGCACCGACACGCAGTTCGATTTCACGCCGCAATCGCCGCAGCCCTCGCACACCAGATCGTTGATGACGACGCGCTTGAGCGGATCGGGAAACGCGCCGCGCTTACGGCGGCGGCGCTTCTCGGCGGCGCAGGTCTGGTCGTAGATCAGCACCGAAACGCCCGGCACGTCGGTCAGCGAGCGCTGCACGGCGTCGAGCTCGTCGCGGTGGTGGATAGTGATGCCCTTGCGGCCACTCGGTCGTTTCCGGATATTTCCACGGCTCGTCGGTGACCACGACGACCTTGCTGGCGCCTTCCGCCGCGACCTGACGCGCGATCTGGTCGACCGTCAGCGCCGCCATCGTTGATGCTGGCCGCCGGTCATCGCCACCGCATCGTTGTAGAGAATCTTGTAGGTCATCTTCACGCCGCTCGCGATCGCGGCGCGGATCGCCAGATAGCCGGAATGGTTGTAGGTGCCGTCGCCGAGATTCTGGAACACGTGTTCGCGCTTGGAGAACGGCGCCTCGCCGATCCAGTTGGCGCCTTCGCCGCCCATCTGGGTATAGCCGAGCGTCTTGCGGTCCATCCACTGCGACATGTAATGGCAGCCGATGCCGGCATAGGCGCGGCTGCCTTCCGGCACGCGGGTCGAGGTGTTGTGCGGGCAGCCCGAGCAGAAATACGGCGTGCGGACGGCGACGTCGACGGTCTCCGCCAGCGACTTCTGCGCGCTCTTCAACCGCGCGACATGCGCGGCAATCTCGCCATTGTCGCCGAACTTGCAGCAGCCGCTCGCCGATGCAGATAGCGACGTCGTTCGGATCGAGCGCGCCCTTGACCGGGAACAGCCAGTTGCCCTGCTCGTCCTTCTTGCCGATGCAGACCGGCTGATTGGCGGTGCCATAAAGCTCCTCGCGCACCTGCACTTCGATCAGCGAGCGCTTTTCCTCGACCACGATGATGAGGTCGAGGCCCTTGGCGAAGTCGACCAGTTCCTGCCGCGCGATCGGCCATGGGCAGCCGATCTTGAATAGCCGGATGCCGAGCGTCGTTGCACTTGATCTCGTCGATGCCGAGTTCGTCGAACGCCTGGCGCACGTCGAGATAGGCCTTGCCGGTGGTGATGATGCCGATCTTCGGGTTTGCGGCCGCCGCAGGTGATGGTGCGGTTGAGCTTGTTGGCGCGCACGAAAGCCAGCATGGCGTCGCGCTTGTAATCGTGCAGCCGCGCTTCCTGGCCGAGGAACGTGTCGGTGAGGCGGATGTTGAGGCCGCCCGGCGGCATCAGGAAGTCCGTCGGCGTGACGATCTGCACGCGCTCGAGCGAGCCGTCGACCACGCCGGTCGACTCCACCGTCTCGTGCATGCATTTGAGCGCCGACCACGCGCCGGTGAAACGCGACATCGCCCAGCCGTAGAGCGCGTAGTCGATGATCTCCTGCACCCCGGCCGGGTTGAGGATCGGGATCATCACGTCGACGAAATGGAATTCGGACTGATGCGCGGTGGTCGAGGATTCCGCGGTGTGGTCGTCGCCCATCAGGGCGAGCACGCCGCCGTGCTTCGAGGTGCCGGCCAAATTGGCGTGGCGGAACACGTCGCCGGAGCGGTCGACGCCCGGGCCCTTGCCGTACCACATGCCGAACACGCCATCGAACTTGCCTTCGCCGCGCAGCTCGGCCTGCTGCGTGCCCCACAGCGCGGTGGCGGCGAGATCCTCGTTGAGTCCGGCTTGGAATTTGATGTCGTTGGCGACGAGCTGGCGGTCGGCGCGCATGAATTGCTGGTCGAGCCCGCCGAGCGGCGAGCCGCGATAGCCGGTGACATAGCCCGCGGTGTTGAGGCCGGCGCGGCGGTCGCGCTCCTTCTGCATCAGGCAGGCGCGGATCAGCGCCTGGTAGCCGGTCACGAAGACGCGGTCTTTGCCGAGGTCGTATTTGTCGTCGAGGCTGACCGGTTTAAGCGTCGTCATGCTGAACTCGAAGACTCCGCGAAGGGTCACGGAACGCGACCGGCGGCCTTCATTATATAGGACAGAGCAAGGCGAACTCGAAACGCCGAAAAGCCAATAAAAGCTCGCATTGGCGTGCCGCCCGGTCAATTTCGTAATAGGGACGCGGCGCGTCAGGAAATTTCAGGCAGCGGGCCGGCCACGCATTTTGGCGCAACGCAGCATGAGAAGGGCTACATCAGCTTCAACCGCCGGCCCACCGCCTTGGCCGCGCGCGCCAGAGTCCCAAGCGTCACCAATTCAGGACATCAGCCCCGCAAAAGCTCGCCGATTTGCGCCGCCAGGTCGTCACGAGAGAACGGCTTTTGCAGGAGCTTCAGACCCGGGTCGAGGCGCCCGTGATGAATGATCGCGTTGCGCGAATAGCCCGTCATATACATCACCTTGGTCGCCGGACTGAGCGCGCTGACGCGATCCGCCAATTGCCGGCCGTTGAGGCCCGGCATTACCACGTCGGTGAGCAGCACGTCGAATTTCTTGCCGCCGTTTTCGACCAGCGAAAGCGCGTGTTCGCCGTTCGCCGCTTCGGCGATCTCGTAGTTGAGATCCTTCAGCGTCTCGGTCACGTAGCGCCGCAATTCGTCATCGTCTTCCACGACCAGAATGCTTTCGCGGTTGCCGGGCGCGATGGTTGCCGATTGCGCACCGGCGGGCAGCTCATCCGCTTTGCCATAGGCCCGCGGGAAATAAAGTTTCACGGTGCAGCCTTGTCCGACTTCGCTATAGATCGTGACGTGGCCCCTCGATTGCTTGACGAAACCGTAGACCTGGCTCAGTCCGAGACCGGTGCCGCGTCCGGCCAGCTTGGTGGTGAAAAAGGGCTCGAAGGCGCGCGCCACCGTTTCCGGACTCATTCCAGCGCCGGTGTCGGAAACCGAGATAAGAACATATTGTCCTGACTTTAGTTCTGGATGGCCCCGGCAATACTTATCGTCGAGGAAGGCGTTGCCAGTCTCAATCGTGACCTTGCCGCCCTCCGCCATCGCATCGCGGGCATTGAGGACGAGATTGAGCAACGCGACGTCGAGTTGGGTCGGATCGACCTCGATATTCCAGGCGCCCGCCGCGCCGACCACCTCGAGATCGTAAGTTTCGCCGAGCGCGCGGCGCAGCAGCGGCGAGGACTCCTTGACCGCGGCGTTGACCTCGATCACCGCGGGTTGCAAGGGCTGCTGGCGGGAGAACGCGAGCAGCCGCTGGGTCAGATTGGCGGCGCGCTGCGCGCCCTGGCCGGCGTTTTCCAGCGCCCGCAAGGCACGCATCACTGCGTTATCGGCGCCGCGCTCCAGCGCGCGTTTGGCGGAATCCAGATTGCCGAGCACGATAGTGAGCAGGTTGTTGAAGTCGTGCGCGACCCCGCCGGTCAGTTGACCGATCGCATCCATCTTCTGCGCTTGCCGCAGCGCGCCCTCGGCACTCTCACGCGCGGCAGCCTCACGGTAAAGACGTTGAGTACGCAGCAACGCGAAGAAGATCGCGCCGAACATGATCGCAGTCGCCGGCACGCCAAAGATAAGATGGCTGCCCATGAGCTGCAGCCAATCCGCCAGAATCGCGTCGCGGTCCACGGCGGCCAGCAGATAAACCGGATAACCCGCGAGCTTGCGGTAACCCATGCGGCGCTTGACGGTGTCGGTCTGCGAGGTGAGCGAGTTGATGCCGCTCTCCGGATTGACCGCGATCGAGCGCATCGTCGTGCTCTGATTATCGAGCTTCAAGCCGATCGCCGTCGCCGCCGGATAGCGCGCGAGGAATGAGCCATCGTCGCGCACCAGCGCGAAGTAGCTGCCCGGCTCGTTGCCGATCGCCTGGTAGAATTTCTCGATGTCGACCGGGCGGATCGCGACCGCGGCCACGCCGTGGAAGCTCTCACCCGCTCGCCGATGACTGACGACGAAGATTTCCTGACCCGGCACTTTAGGAGGCACCACAGCGCCGATATAGGCGCCCACATCGCGCTCCATTTGCGCTTTGAAGTAATCGCGGTCGGTATTGGCGAAATTCTTCGGCACCGGATAGAAGCGGCTCGACACCAGCGGCACGCCGTCGGCGCCGAAAATCCAGATCGACTCGACGAGTTTCAGCGGCGCGATCAGCTCGTGCAGCACGGCATGGAGTTGCTGCTCGTTGGCGACGATCTCTTCGTCGGGCAATTGGCCGACCAGCCGGTTGGCGCTCGCCAACAGAAGTTCGGACGACTGGAAAATGTTCGACGCGTTTTCATGCAGAATGCGTAGCGAACGCTCGATGCGCTCGTCGGCCGCGCGATAGGTCGCATTGTAGTTGAGCCAGGATGCATAAATAAAGAGAATGACCGGGAGCGCGACCGATCCGATCATCAACAGCCGAAGAAACCGGATAGACCCAGCCTGCGCCCTTCGCATCGTGAAAACTTAATCCAGAGACCGGGCGGGCCACAATAAGCACACCCCCATTGGTTATCGACCCGGCACTCGATAGAAGGTTCCGCCCGGGTTCATTTATTTATGCCGATTTCCCACACATCGTCGATCGAGACGCGCCAGTCGTGGCTGGTCGCCTCTGTCGCCCTTGTCACCATGCTGATGGCGTTCGGCGGCGCCTGGATCATCGTAGTCGCCCTTAAGGATGTCGCCAACGAAGTCGGCGGCGTGCGATCGATTCCAGCGTTCGCCAGTTCTCTGGCCTGGCTGTGCTCCGGCCTTGGCGGCATTTTGATGGGCCGCGTCGCACACCGCTTCGGCACACGGTGGACTGTGATGGCCGGCGCGGTAATGATCGCAATCGGCCTCGGCGTCTCGACATTCGGCCCGCCGTGGCCGCTGTGGATCGGCCACGGCCTGTTCATCGGGCTGCTCGGCCTCGGCGGCATCAATGCGCCGCTCTATATCTATGTCAGCCATTGGTTCGACAAGCGGCGCGGCTCGGCGCTGGCGTTGATCTCGAGCGGCAGCTATCTCGCCGGCGCGGTGTGGCCGCCGATATTCGAGCGATTGATTTCGTCGATCGGCTGGCGCCACACCATGCTCGGCTGGGCGGTGGTCGAGCTCGTGGTGATCGTGCCGCTCGCCGCTTACTACTTCACCGCGCCGCCCAAGCTGCCCGTGGTGGCGGATCTGCTCGCCGCCACGCTGGTGCGGCCGCGCGTACTCGGGCTGCCGCCCAATCTGGCATTCGCGCTGATGTGCGGTGCGTCGATCTTGTGCTGCATCCCGATGTCGATGCCGCAGGGCCACCTCGCGGCGTTTTGCAGCGATCTTGGATTCAGCCGCACGTTCGGTGCCGCGATGCTCTCGGTACTGCTCGGCACTGCATTCCTGAGCCGGCAAATGTGGGGCGCGATCTCCGACAAGATCGGCGGACTGACCACCGTACTGATCGGATCCGTCTGGCAGGCCTCCGCCATGACGGCTTTCATGTTCACCCAGAGCGAGGCCGGCTTGATCACGGTATCGGCGGCGTTCGGGCTCGGCTTCAGCGGCATCATCCCGGCCTACGTGCTGGCGCTGCGCGAACTGTTTCCGGCGCGCGAGGCGTACTGGCGCATTCCGACGCTGCTGAGCTTCACCGCGGTCGGCATGGGCGCCGGCGGCTGGATCGCCGGCCTGCTGTACGATCATTTCGGCTACTACACGCCGGCCTTCGCAACCGGGGTCGGCGCCAATCTGGTGAACCTGACGATCATCGCGTTCCTGTTGACGCGGGGCCGGATCAGCGGACGCGCGGTGGCGGCCGCCTGACCATTGGATTTCGTGCCGTCCTGCTTGACGTCTTGCGCAATGGCAAAACGTTAATTTTGTGCTGCTAAACCGGGCGCATGTCGGGCCTCGTCGAGACATTGCGCCAAGGGTCATGGCTGACGCGCGAACGGGTGCGGCTGATCGCGCTGGCGCTGCTGGCGGCGTCGGTGATCGGCGCTGGATTTCTAATCGCGACATCGGACGGACTCAACGACCGGCTCGGCCGTCCGCTCGGCACCGACTTCGCCAATGTCTACGCTGCAGGGACCTATGTGGTTGGCGGCGAGCCCTACGCACCGTTTAATCCACCGGCGCAGTTCGCGCGCGAGCAAGCGATCTTCGGCGCCGCCACGCAATTTTACGGCTGGCACTATCCGCCGTTCTTCCTCGGCGTCGCCGCGCTGCTGGCGTTGATGCCTTACGCGCTTGCGCTGGCGCTGTGGCAGGGCGCGACCCTCGTTATGTACGCGTGGATGATGCGCGGCATCGCGCGCTCAAACGGCGATAACGACCGGCTCTATCTTCTGCTCGCGCTCGCTTTTCCCGCGGCGTTCATTAATCTCGGTCACGGCCATAACGGCTTCCTCACCGCGGCGCTATTCGGCGGCGCGTTGCTGCAACTCGACCGGCGGCCCATTCTGTCCGGCATATTGTTCGGCTTGCTCGCCTACAAGCCGCAGTTCGGCATGCTGATCCCGCTGGTGCTGGCCGCGAGCGGACGCTGGCGCACTTTCATCTCCGCCGCCGCGACCATCGCGCTGCTCGCGCTCGCGGTGACGCTCGCATTCGGACCGGAAGTCTGGCGCGCTTTCCTCGCCTCGACCGCGTTCACCCGCGAAGTCGTCCTGGAACACGGCGACACCGGCTGGCACAAAATACAGAGCGTGTTCTCATGGGTGCGAATGTGGGGCGGCGGCGTCGATCTCGCCTACGCCGTGCAAGGCGGGGTCAGCGTCGCGGTCGCCGCCGCACTGGTCTGGCTGTGGCGCAGCCGCGCCTCGTTCGAGCGCAAGGCGGCGGCGCTGCTGATCGGCACGATATTGGCGACGCCCTACAGCCTCGACTACGATTTGATGCTGCTGGCACCCGCGATTGCGTTCCTCGCCGTTGACGGCGTCAAACACGGGTTCGCAACGTGGGAGAAAACGCTGCTGGCCGCGTTGTGGATCGTGCCGCTGCTGACGCGTTCGGTCGCGCAGGCCACGCTGGTCCCGCTCGCGGTTCCGCTGATGCTGGCGGCTTTCGCGTTCCTGTTGCAGCGCCAAATACAAAGCGCACCGCAACCGGGTGGCGTTTTCCGCCCCGCGCCCTAAAATAGCGTCAAACGCCGGTCCACCGGCTGATCGCTTAGGGAGCTACGCCCATGAAGCTCAGCGCCGAGCAGCTCAAGGCATTCGACGAGCAAGGCTACGTGTTCTTCCCGAACTGCTTCTCCGAGGAAGAGATCGAGCTGCTGCGCATCGAAGCCGACAACATCCTCAAGCTCGACCGCAAGGAAGTCTGGCGCGAGAAGTCCGGGCGCGCCGCGCACCGCCTTTGCCGCCCACAAGTTCAACCGCGTGTTCGAGCTGATGTCGCGGCATCCGCGGCTGGTCGACCCGCTGATGCAATTGTTCGGCGAGGGCGTTTACGTCCATCAGTTCAAGCTCAACGCCAAGGCGGCGTTCGAGGGCGATGTCTGGCAGTGGCACCAGGATTACGGCACCTGGGCGCGCGATGACGGCATGCCGGAGCCGCGCGCGATGAACATCGCGATCTTCCTCGACGACGTGCTGCCGATCAACGGCGCGCTGATGATCATTCCGAAGAGCCACAAGCAGGGCGTGCTAGCCGCCGGCCATGACAAGACCACGACCAGCTATCCGCTGTGGACGCTCGATAAGGAAACCGTGACGCGGCTCGCCGACGAAGCCGCGGGGCCGGACGGCGTCGGCATCGTCGCGCCGACCGGCAAGGCCGGTTCGGTGCTGATGTTCCACGGCAACCTGGTGCACGCCTCGCCGCCCAACATCACGCCCTACCCGCGCAAGATCGTGTATCTGACGCTATGCGCGGTCTCCAACCACATCACCAAATTCACCCGCGAGGAATGGATCGCGCATCGCGACTTCACGCCGATCGAGATGGTGGACGATGATGCGCTGGTGGAATATGCGCGGGCGCACAAGAGCGCAGCGGAATAAACATTCCGTATCTTTGCCGAGGTTGGAATCTTTCTAACGCGGGCGCGGCACGCGGAAACGATTCACGCCGATTTGTATTTTATGAACGGCGTTGCCATGTAGTGGTCACGTAATTGCCTCGGTTCGCCGCGACACATGCCGCGGCGATTCACGAGCGGAACGGCTGGGATGTACACGCTCTATTCGATGCAGCGCTCGGGCAACAGTTACAAGGTGCGCCTCGCTTTGGCGCGGCTTGGCATTCCCTATCGCCAGGTCGAGATCGACATCCTGCAGGGCGAGAGCCGTACGCCGGATTTCCTGGCGAAAAATCCGAGCGGGCAGATCCCGCTGCTTGAGGTCGCGCCCGGCCGCTTTCTCGCCGAATCCAACGCTATTCTCTGGTACGTCGCCGCCGACACCACGCTGGTGCCGGAAGACCGCATCGCGCGCGCCGAGGCGATGCAATGGATGTTCTTCGAGCAGCACAGCCTGGAGCCGAACATCGGCGCGGCGTTTTTCTGGCTCGCCTTGATCAAGGGCGGCCGCGAATTGCAGCAGCATGCGCTGGAAGACTGGATGGAGAACGGCTACCGCGCGCTCGCGGTGATGGAAGCGCACCTGACGAAATATCCGTTCTTCGTTTCCAACCGCTTCACCCTCGCCGACATCGCGCTCTACGCCTACACGCACGTGACGCACGAATGCGACTTCGATCTGTCGCGCTTTCCGGAGATTCGTCGCTGGCTCAAGCGAGTCGAAGCCGAGCCCGGCCACGTCACGATGGACTGGCAGCCGGAAGAGATGGTGGCGGCGCAGTAGCGGACCGTTAACCTCTCGTTAACCCGTTTCACCAAACCGCCTCACTTCCTCAACGGCTTTGCCCCAGTCCGGTCCCACGCTCGCCCGGGTCGGGGACGATTCTGGCGGCATGAAACACATCGATTCGAATCCCGGCTTTGCCCCGCGCGGGCCCGGTCTGGAGCGCGGCGCCGCTGCGGTAGCGGAGTTGATCGCCACCGTGGTGCTGACGCTCTGCACCGTGGTCGCCGTCACCGCTGTGACGATCGGCTCCGGCTAACCGCCTTCCGGAACTATCCGCGCTGGCGCACAGTTAGTGCGTGACGCGGAGACGGACGAACATGGTGCGGGTTTTGCTGCTTGTCGCGGCGCTGACGGCGGCCGGCACTGCGCAGGCGCAGGTTTTCAAATCCTCGGCCGGCGACCTCAAGGTCGAGACGGTGGTGAGCGGACTGGCGCATCCGTGGGGCCTGCAATTCCTACCCGACGGCCGCATGCTGGTGACCGAGCGGCCCGGCCGCATCCGCATCGTCGGCACCGATGGCAAATTATCGCCGCCGCTGTCCGGCGTTCCGCAGCCGGTCGTGCGCGGCCAAGCCGGCCTGCTCGACATCAGGCTCGACCGCGACTTTGCGCAGAACAAGACGATCTATTTCTGCTTCACGCATGATGGCGGCGGCAATGCCGCAGTGGCACACGCTACGCTCGCAAGCGACACCGCGCTCTCCGGCGTCAAGATCATCTTCACGCAACAGGGCCCCGGCGGCTCCAACAATCACGGCTGCCGCATCGTGCAGGCTCCCGACAACAACCTGTTCGTCACGCTCGGCGATCACTTTGGCCCGCGCGATGAAGCGCAAAATCTCGGCGTCGATAACGGCAAGATCGTTCGCATCGGGCCGAACGGCGAAATCCCCAAGGACAACCCGTTCGTCGGTAAGCAGGGCGTGCGGCCAGAAATCTGGAGCTACGGCCACCGCAATCCGCAGGGCCTCACCTTCGGCCCGGACGGCAAATTGTGGGAGCAGGAGCATGGCCCGCAGGGCGGCGACGAAATCAACATCATCGAGAAGGGCAAGAACTACGGCTGGCCGGTGATCGGCTATGGCGTCAACTACGGCGGCGGGAAGATTCACGAGAGCACGCACAAGGAAGGCATGGAGCAGCCGGTCAAATACTGGGTGCCGTCGATCGCGCCGTCCGGCCTGACGTTCTACAGCGGCAAGCTATGGCCGGCGTGGAAAGGCTCGTTGTTCAACGGCGCGCTGAAATTCCAGCTGATCTCGCGGCTGCAGATGGATGGCGACAAGGTCGTCAACGAAGAACGGTTGCTGCAAGGCCTGAACGAGCGCATCCGCGACATTCGCGAGGGACCCGACGGCGCGCTCTATCTGCTCACCGACAACGACGAGGGCCGCATCTTGCGCGTCACGCCGGCGAAATAGTAGCACCGGAACTTCAATCCAACGGCACGTTGAGCGTGGTGCCCTTGGTGATGATGCCACCGCGGTTGCCGATCTCGATCGAGCCATAGCGCTGCTTGAAGCAATCGGGCAGCGGCCGGTCGCCGGCCACGCTTAGCCAAAGTCGCAGCAAATGCCGCTTCTGGTGCGCGTCCGGCCAATCGCGGAAGCCAGTGCGGTCATGCAGCAGCGCGTGATTGTAAACGAACTGCATGTCGCCGGGCTGAAGCTTCATGCTGAAATGCAGGTGCTTGTCGTTGGCCAAAGTGTCGAACAGATCGAGCGCTTCGACATAGGCCGGCGTCAACCGCAGCGCATCGGGAAAGCGTTGCGCGCTGTCGATGTATTGCCGCTGATAGAATCCGGTGAGAAAGCCGTCGTGCCAGCTTAATGGTGGAATCTCGAGGTACGGCTTCTGCCCCTCGGGCACCTCGCCGCGCCGGTCGGTGGCGATCGGATCGAACAGCAGGGCGGCGAGGTCCGGCCGCTTGCGTTGCATCTCATTGTAGATCGCCGTCGTGCTGACGAGCAAAGATTCGCCACCCTCCATCGCTTCGCGCAGGCAAAGGAGACCGACGACGTCGGCGGAATCGGTATGGAAGGTTTGCCGTTCGGCGGTCTGGTAGATGCGGGTGTTGGGGTCTTTGGCGTTCGCGCCGGTATCACGGACGTGGCCCAGAATATGGCCCATGGCGTTTTGCGATCGCGCCGAGCCGAGATGCGCGCCGACGCCGCAAAAGATCGTGGCGGCCAATTGCTGGCCGTATTTCTCGACCGGCAGCCCGCGGATCACCTCAAAGCCGATGCCGTTGATCAATGTTTGCTTCAGTTTCGCCAGGTGCGCGCCGAATTTCGGCAGCGGGAATTTCTCTTTGGTGATCTCGCCGATTTCTTTTGTCTTCGCGAGGAAGGCGCTGGCGGCCTGCTCAAGCTCGGCAATCTCGCCGGCGGTCAGGTGCACCAGCCAGCGATCGGTGTGCACCGCCATGTCCTCGCCTCGCCAGGCGGACGGAATGTCGATCTGACCCGGAGGCTTATTCACTGTGGCCAACATGAAAGAACCTCATGAATGCCGGGTGCTGCCGCCCGCTTGATCCAAGGCCTGCAACCGACCCAGTCTGTAGCGTAATTCCCCATCAAATTCGACATAAAATGCTTTTGGGGGGACTTGACCGAATTTCGGAAAGGCCGCCACGAGGAGGTCTTTCTTTTTGTACGATGGGGTTGATCCGTCACGGTTGAGCCGTCACCACTTGTGAAACACGAAAAACGCGCCGGCCGCGATCAGCGTAAAGCCGACGCCGTAATTCCAGCCGAGCGGCTCCTTCAGATAGACGACCGAAAAGCCCGCGAACACCAGCAGTGTAATGACTTCCTGCATGGTCTTGAGCTGCGCCGCCGAGTAGACCGCGTTGCCGTAACGATTGGCCGGCACCGCCAGGCAATATTCGACGAAGGCCAGGCCCCAGCTGATCAGGATGACGCTCCACAGCGGCACTTCCTTGAAGCGCAGGTGCCAGTACCAGGCGGCGGTCATGAAAATATTGGAGCCGAGCAGCAGCAGGATCGGCGTGAGAAACGGCGAAAGCGGAATGGCGGGCATGTGGTCAAACCTTGCAGCGATAAGCAGTCTTGCTACACCAGCGAATTCCAGCGCGCCACCGAAGTTCCCCGGCGCGTATTTTTTCTGTGCGCATGCGGTCCGCCTGCCGCTCCGCGTGTTAATCTCGCGCACGAAACCGGGAGCGACGCGATGCCGATGCTACGTTTATCGAGAAGCGCGCTCGCGCTGGCTGCTGTGCTCCTTGTAACTCCCGCCGCCGCGCAGCAGCCGGCCGGACTGGCGCCGCCCAAGCCTTACAAGCCAGTGATGTTGACGCTACCGCAGCCGTCGAAGGATGCCAGCCTCGAAACATTCCGCGGCCAGCTTGGTGACATCGCCAAGAAGAAGGATCGTGCCGCGCTCGCCAAAATCGTGATCACGCGCTCGTTTTTCTGGGACCGCGAAAACGGCGACGCCTCCGACAAAAAGAAGCTGGGCGTCGACAATCTGGCCATCGCGCTCGGGCTCAACAATCCGGAGGCGCCCGGCTGGGACATGCTGGCGGGCTATACCGAAGACCCGACTGTGTCCGCCTCGGCGAACCACAAGGGCGCGTTCTGCGCGCCGGCCGATCCGAGCTTCGACACCAAGGCGCTTGACGCGCTGCTCGACGCCACGCAAACCGATTTGCCGGAATGGGGCTACCCGGTCTCTGACGGCATCGAGGTGCGCGCGGCGCCGCTCGGCAGCGGGCCCGTCGTGGAAAAAATCGGCCTGTATTTCGTGCGCGTGCTTCCCGACTCCAGCCCGGCCGCCGCGGTCGCCGCCTACGTGCGAATCGTGACCCCGTCCGGCAAAACCGGCTACGTGCCGTCCGACACCATCGCGCCGCTCGGCAACGACCAGCTTTGCTACGTCAAGGACGACAAGGATGGCGGCAAGTGGAAGATCGGCGGCTATATCGGCGCCGGCGACGCGCAGTAACGTGCCGTCACCCGAGCCGCAGCCCCGGCGCCTCGCCTGTGCGCGTTGCGGCAGCGCCTTCGATTGCGACCTTAACGGCAACTGCTGGTGCGCCGCCGAGCCTTACAAATTGCCAGTGGTGACGGCGGAAGACTGCTTGTGCCCGGATTGCCTGCGCGCGGCGGCGACCTTCGCCCGACCGCAGTAACTTATTCGCAACGCTTGAGGCGCAATTTCGCGGCCATGGTCCTAAACCGGGCGCGAAAATTGTCGGTCGACCGCGACGAAGCCAATCGCAATGTGCTCAAGGCCTGCGCGATCCTCGGCGCGTTTTTCGTGGTGGCAACGGCGGCGGGTTATTTCTACCGACTCGACTGGAACGCCGATATTCCACGCGACGGCTCGACCCTCGTGGTCGGCCGCGACTTCCTCAATGTCTGGATGTACGGCGTGGCGTCGTCGCTGCCCAATCCGGGCCAGTGGTACGACGCGCAAATCTACCAGCGCGCCCTCGCCGGCTTTCTCGGTGACGGCTATCCGGGTCAGAACTGGTCTTACCCGCCGAGCCTGCTGTTGCTCGCCGCGCCATTCGGCAAACTCGGCTATCTGCCGGCGCTCGCCTGCTGGACCGCGATCGGCATGGCGATCTACGCGGCGGCGGTGTTGCGAAATTTCAGCGGCTGGCGTGCGCTGCTCGCCGCGCTGTGCGCACCGGCCGCGCTCTTCTGCATCATCTCGGGGCAGAGCGCGCTGATCACCGCGGCCATGATGCTGGGAATTTTTGCGCTGCTCGACCGCCGGCCGCTCGTCGCCGGCGTGCTGATCGGCCTGCTGACGCTCAAGCCGCAACTTGGCGTGCTGTTTCCAGTGCTGCTGATCGCGTCAGGCCGCTGGCGGGTGTTTGCCGCGGCGACCGTCACCGCGCTGGCGCTCGCCGCTGTCAGCGCCGCGCTATTCGGCCCGCAGGCCTGGGTCGATTTCGTGTTGCGCGGTTTGCCGGTGCAGAATCTGGTGCTGGCCGATCCCGAACGCATCGCCACGCCGTTTTATCCGACCGTGTTCATGAACCTGCGCGGCATCAATGTCGGCTACCAGGCGGCGATGACGGTGCAGATTTTCTTTGCGCTCGCCGCCGCCGCCATCGTCGGCTGGGCCTTCCGCTGCCGTGACCATGCCAACCCGCGAGAGCTGGTTGCGCTGTTCTTGGCCTGCTCGGTCGCCGCCGTGCCATACCTGCTGTCCTACGACACGCTGCCGCTCTGCCTTGCCGCGCTGGCGCTGATGGCGGCGGGCAAACTCGACCGCCGCGGCCGCTGGCTGACGCGGCTGATCTACTGGCTGCCGCTGCTCCAGATCGGGCTCGGCACCTTCCACATTCCCGGCCCAGCGCTGATCGCGCCGGCCTTTGCGCTCGCGCTTTTCCTGCGCCTGAAAGAGCAGCCCGCTCAGGCTGCGCAGCCGGTCTTGCTGCAGGCCTGACGTCAACGCATCACAGCGGTCAGAGCGGCGGCCGGGACAACCCCGGCCGTTTTCGTCTATAGAAGGCGTCCCCGATTTTATTTTCCGAGAACACCCGAGAAACACCCATGATCGACCTCTATGCGCTGACCTCGCCGAACGTGCAGAAAATCTTCCTGATGCTCGAGGAGTGCGGCCTCAAGTACAACATTAAGCCGGTCGACGTCTGGGCCGGCGAGCAATACAAGCCCGACTTCCTCAAGATCAATCCGCTGGCGAAAGTCCCGGCGATCGTCGATCACGACGGCCCGGGCGGCAAGCCCTACACGGTGATCGAGTCCGGCGCGATCCTGATCTATCTCGCCGAGAAGACAGGCAAGTTCATCCCGCACGATCCGGTCAAGCGCTACGACACCCTGCAATGGTTGTTCGTGCAGACTTCCAACGTCGGACCAATGGGCGGTCAGCTCGTGCACTTCAGCAAGTTCGCGCCGCCGGGGCAGGACTACGGCCACGGCCGCTACCGCACCCAGGTGCTCAAGCTGTACGATCTCTACGAGCACCGCCTGAAGTCGAGTGAATACGCAGCGGGCAGCGACTACACCATCGCCGACATCGCCGCGTTCCCATGGCTGCGCAACGTGCAACTGCTCGGCGTCGATATCGGCAAGTATCCCAACGTCAAGAAATACCTCGAGCGCATCGAGGCGCGCGACGCCGCCAAGAAGATGCTGGCGATCCTGCCGACGCTGAAGTCGACGCGCGAAACCGCCAGTACCGACGACAAGGACCGTTTCTTCGCGCGCGGCAAATTCGCGATCGTGCAGTAGGAGCGGCCGATGATTCTGGAAATCGCGCAGATCGACGTGAAGCCCGGCATGGAGAGCGAGTTCGAGATCGGCGTGAAGAAGGCCACGCCGATCTTCCAGCGCGCCAAAGGCTGCAAGGGCATGGAACTGCAGAAGTCGCATGAGAAGCCACAGCGCTACCGGCTGTTCGTCAAATGGGACAGCGTCGAGGCGCACACCGTAGATTTCCGCGGTTCCGCCGACTTCCAAGAATGGCGCAAGCTGGTCGGCCACTGTTTCGCCGCGCCGCCCGAGGTCGAGCACACCAAGCAGGTCGTGCAGGGCTTCTGACCGCGCTCAGGCCGCCCATTAAGCCGCTTTGCCACAGCCCTCCGGCTTGAGCACCCGATCCGTCGACGGGGGATATTTCGCCAGCTTGTTCGCGGGACGGATCGGACGCGGCGCGAAATTGCCGCCGCAGTTGGGACAACGGCCGCCGAGCCGGGTTTCGACGCAATCGCGGCAGAACGTGCATTCGAAGGTGCATATCATCGTGTCGCCCGCCTCGGGCGGCAGGTCTTTGTCGCAGCATTCGCAGTTGGGTCGCAGCGCCAGCATCGGTTCCTCCGAAATTCAATGACCTTGCGCAGTGTGTAAGCGCCACCTTGCGCGTCAAGCGTGATGAACCCGCTCTTTCGCCGGAAGCGGACTCGCCCCATATTCCGGGGCCATGGCGAAGCCCCCGAAAAACCCGACCAAAGCCCAGAAAGACCCGGCCAGGCCGACCCGCGCCAAGGCGTCGCGGCCGGACGCGCCTGCGATGCCGGACGCGCTCGCCGATTTGCTCAATCCGGCGATCGGCAAGGGCACGGCGGGCCTGGGCCCCAGCGTCGGCCAAAATCCGAATCTGCAGCCGCCGCCGGACAATTCGTTCGACCGCCGCCGCGACTTCTCCGAAGCGCACAAGGCGCGGCGCTCAACACCGAAGGATGCACCCGCCAAGGGATACGCCGAAGCGCCGCCGACAAAATTCGATGCGCCGCCGGTCACCGGGCTCGATCCGGCGCTCGCCGAAGAGCTGGGGCTCTCCGACGAGAACAAATACCGGCTGCCCAAAGCCGATCTGCCAAAGCCAGGCAGCGGGCTGTCGTCGATGGGCGTCGCCGCCACCGCGGAGTCGCTCGACCGCCTGCTGCGCGAGGGGCGCCCCGAAATCACCGATCAGGTGTGGACGCCGCACCGGCCGCCGCGCCCCGACAAATCCGAGGGCGGCCAGAAATTCGTCATCAAATCCGACTTCGAACCCAAGGGCGACCAGCCGCGGGCGATCAAAGACCTGGTCGACGGCGCCAACCGCCACGATCGCACGCAAGTTCTGTTAGGCGTGACCGGCTCCGGCAAAACCTTCACCATGGCGAAGGTGATCGAGGCGACCCAGCGCCCGGCCCTCGTCCTCGCGCCGAACAAGACGCTGGCGGCGCAGCTTTACGGCGAGTTCAAGTCGTTCTTCCCCGACAACGCAGTGGAATATTTCGTCTCGTATTACGACTACTACCAGCCGGAAGCCTACGTGCCGCGCACCGACACCTATATCGAGAAGGAATCCTCGATCAACGAGCAGATCGACCGCATGCGCCACTCGGCGACTCGCTCGCTGCTGGAGCGCGACGACGTCATCATCGTCGCCTCGGTGTCGTGCATCTACGGCATCGGCTCGGTCGAGACTTATTCGGCGATGACTTTTTCCATCAAGCAAGGCGGCAAGATCGACCAGCGCCAGTTGCTCGCCGACTTGGTCGCTCTGCAATACAAGCGCTCCGGTGGCGATTTTTTCCGCGGCTCGTTCCGGGTGCGCGGCGACACCGTCGACATCTTCCCGGCGCACTACGAGGACCGCTCCTGGCGTGTCCACCTGTTCGGCGACGAGATCGAGAAGATCGAGGAGTTCGACCCGCTGACCGGGCAGAAGACCGACGACCTCGAATTCGTCAAAATCTACGCCAATTCGCACTATGTGACGCCGCGCCCGACGCTGCTGCAGGCGATCTCTGGCATCAAATCCGAGTTGCGCGGCCGCCTCGCCGAGCTCAACGCCGCCGGCCGTCTGCTGGAAGCGCAGCGGCTGGAGCAGCGCACCATCTACGACCTCGAAATGATGGATGCCACCGGCTCCTGCGCCGGCATCGAGAACTATTCGCGCTACCTCACCGGCCGCAAGCCCGGCGAGCCGCCGCCAACTTTGTTCGAATACGTGCCGGACAATGCCATCGTGTTCTGCGACGAGAGCCACGTCACCGTGCCGCAGCTAGGCGGCATGTATCGCGGCGACTTCCGCCGCAAGGCGACGCTGGCCGAATACGGCTTCCGCCTGCCGTCCTGCATGGACAACCGGCCGCTGCGCTTCGAGGAATGGGACGCCATGCGGCCGCAGACCATCGGCGTCTCGGCGACACCCGGCGCCTGGGAGATGGAAGAAGCCAAGGGCGTGTTCGCCGAGCAGGTGATCCGCCCGACCGGGCTGATCGATCCGCCGGTCGAGGTGCGCCCTGCCCGCGTGCAGGTCGACGACCTGGTTGGCGAAGTGCGCGAGGTCGCGCAGAAAGGCTATCGCGCGCTGGTCACGGTGCTGACCAAACGGATGGCCGAGGACCTCACGGAATACCTGCACGAGCAGGGCATCCGCGTGCGCTACATGCATTCCGACATCGATACCCTGGAGCGCATCGAGATCATCCGCGACCTGCGGCTCGGCGCGTTCGACGCGCTGGTCGGCATCAATCTTCTGCGCGAGGGCCTCGACATTCCGGAATGCGCGCTGGTCGCCATTCTCGACGCCGACAAGGAAGGCTTCCTGCGCAGCGAGACGTCGCTCATTCAAACCATCGGCCGCGCCGCCCGCAACATCGACAGCAAGGTCATCCTCTACGCCGATCAGGTCACCGGCTCGATGCAGCGCGCGATGGAAGAGACCGAGCGCCGCCGCGAGAAGCAGGTCGCCTACAACACCGAGAACGGCATCACGCCGGAAAGCGTGCGCAAGGGCATCGGCGACATCATGAACAGCGTCTATGAGCGGGATCACGTGCTGATCTCGACCGGGGCCGGCGAAGCCGGCGAGTTCGAGGACGCCGCCACTATCGGCCATAATTTCCAGGCGGTGATCGGCGACCTGGAAGCCCGAATGCGCAAGGCCGCCGCCGATCTCGACTTCGAGGAAGCCGCGCGGATGCGCGACGAGATCAAGCGGCTGCGGCAGACCGAGCTGGCGGTGGTCGATGACCCCACCGTGCGCAATGTGATGACGGCACAGGATTCGAAGTTACGCCGGGCGGTGACGAAAGGGCGAAGCCCTTCTTACGGAGAAGGCCCGCATAAACCGGCGCTCGATGAGATGGGCATCGCCACCTATCACGAGGTGAAACCGGCGCGTCCGGGCTTACGCAGCAGCGGGCGGGGCGGAGAAGGACCGAGGAAACCGACGCTGGATGAAATGGGCCCCGGCGTGGAGTCGATCCCCGCCAAGGACTCCCGCGGCCCGCGCTCGACGCTCGGACGACCGGGCATGCGCGGCGGGTTTAAACCGCGGGGACGATAATTTAGCCGAATCTGCCCGCGCCCTACCGCCTCCTTGTCAGCCACCCGTCGACGCTCCAGCGCCCCGGCCCACTGACGAACAGGAACAAAAAGCCGCCGATGATCGCGATGTTCTTCCAGAACGCCGAGTCCTGGAGGCGGCGTTGCGCCACGTCGGTGAAATTCCAGTAGGCGTGCGAGGTGAATGACGCCACCACTATGAAAGTCAGCATGACGCCGATCACATAGCGCGTCGCAATGCCGAACATGATTGCGATCCCGCCGAAGAATTCCGACGGCACCGCGATCCAGGCCAGCCACATCGGAATGCCGCGCCGCGGAAATGAGGCCGCATAGCCCGCAATATCGAAAATCTTGCCGTAGCCCGAGCGCACGAAGATCCAGCCGATCAGGATGCGCCCGCATAACAGGACAAAATCGCCGGTGCTCATGGCGACGTTGTCGGCGCGCGACAGCGCGGGGTGTGAACTCGGGGCAGGCACTGGCATGAATCTTCCCGATTTTGGCAAGGTCTCTGCGCCCTGCTGTTTTAACTGAACCACCGAGCGCGCCGATTATTCCACGGCCTGGGCACTGGCGGCGGCCCGCTTTTTGCGGGACAATTCGTCGCATCACAAGGGGGATCGACATGCGACTTCTCAAACTGCGCGGCCTCGGCCGCGTGCGGCGCGCTCGCCGCGCTGATCGCCACGCAGGTATTGGCGCAAAGCGCGACCACCGCCAGCAAGGTCACGATCGCGGATTTCAAGTTCGGCCCGGACAGCGTCACCGCCGCGCCGAACACGCCGGTGACCTGGACCAACAATGACGGCGTGCCGCATCAGGTGGTGATCGCGGCGAAGAACCTGAAGACCGCGGTGCTGAGCAAGGGCCAGAGCGCGCAGCTCAGCATCGCCGAGCCGGGCAGCTACGATTACGTCTGCGGCATCCACGGCAGCATGAAGGGCAAGATCGTCGTCAAATAGCGCGCGCTAGTGGTAGAGCGCCCAGCCGGCGATCCCGAAACAGAACAGCGCCACCGCGAAAATCAGCCAGGTCTTGCCGGTCGGATTTTCTACCGAAGGCGCGGAGCGGCTGTGTGCTTGCGGATTATTTGGCGTCGTTGACCATGCAGAGCGGGTGCGCCGCCATGCACTTACTGCGCGCGGCTTCGCGGTCCTTGCCGGTTTCCGAGCAGGTCGTCTTCGATATCAGGCAGGACACGCTGAACTTGTAGCCGGCCACACGCTTCCAGGCGCGCTTGGCACTGCGCTTCACCTTCTGCACGGTGGTTTCTTTCGTGGCTTGTTTGTCTTGCACCAGCACGATCGGCGCGCCTTGCGCGCTCGACAGGCCGGCGCCTGGCAGCGGCGCGGCGTCCGCGTGAACCCCCATCGCAATCAGAACAACGATTGTAGCCAGTAGTGAGAAAAGTCGCATCGGTTGCCTCCCCAGTGACGTGCCCAAACGCATTCAGCGCGGCACCACGGAGATGCCGCATCGCGCACTCTACAGGAATACTAACCGAAAAGTTTCGTCAGAGCTTGGGCCCGTTGCCGTTGGTCTTGCTCACCGCTTTGGCCTGCTGCGCCAGGTCGAGGCAAGTCAACAATTCCACATAGCTCGGCGGGCCGCCCATCCGGACCATGTTTTCGCACTCGGTGCGGGCCGGCGCCGGATATTGGGTCCATTTTCCGTTCAGCTCGGATTTCGCCTTGTCCTCGTCGTCACGGCAGGCTTCGACGGTGCGGTTGGGCGTGGCACCGACCGCGACCGGGCGGCAGGCGGAATCCACAGTGAATTGCGGTAACCCCTCCGATACGAGAACGAGTTGGGCCCCGATCAGCAGCGGAAAGATGATCATCGCCAATCTCCGGGTTTGGCGCCGGGCAGCGGCACCTTCGGGCGGATAACCGGCGACTGTGCAGCTGGGTTCCATCCGCTGGCCGACTCAGATCAATTCAGCGACACTGGCGGCGACGCAAGGGACTAACGCAATGCCCATGATCCGCGGCTGGCCGCTGTTTACGATCCTGACGGCGGCCTTGCTCTGCGGCTGTGCCGCCACGCAAAATCCTGGCCCCGGCGCTGCCGGCGAACCGGCCGCGCCAGCTCCCGCGGCGGCTGTGGCCGCCCCCGCCGAACCGGAGGCCGCGCCGCTCGAAATGCACGAAGCCAGCGCGCAATGCTGGATGAAATACGACAAGACCGGCGGCAGCCTCGATGCCAAGTCGAAGCTGGTGGACAAATGCATCGATGAGAAAATGAAGGTGCAAAAGCCGCGCGCGGCGCCCCTTGCCCGATAGCGGGCTTCGTATCAAAATTATCGCTTCGCCAATGCAGGGAGACCCGTCATGGCAAAAGGCCAGATGAAGACCACCAAGGAAAAGAAAAAGCCGAAGGCTGATTCCGACAAGCCAAAGCAAATGTCCGCTTATAAGCAGGCTTTGCAATCCACCGTGAAAAAATAAGGCAACCCGGCTCCGCAATCCTTCCACACCTTCGCCCCAGTTCCGCGCGAATTGGGCAATAGTTGCTTAACCGGTAGCGGTCCAGGTTTGGACCCTACCGGTAGGCACAAGTGGGGAAGGCATGCGGGACTTGTTACGCGCGGCATTCGCGCCGGCGGCATTGCTGGCGACGCTGCTCCTGCCAGCGGCTGCCTCGGCACAGACCAAGACCATCACCATCATCGCGCCGTCGGAGTCCGCTGACACGACCGAGCCCGATGCATTGGACACCGTCACGCAGCCGCTGGCGGCACCCGATGCCGAACCGCCATTGGACGACGACGCCCTCGCCGCTGCGCTGACTTTCGATCCCGCCGATTTTGCGAAACCGCCAGCAAAAAAGTCCTGGCGAAAAGCGGACGCCAACCCAGGGGCGGAATGGAGCCGCAACGGCCAGCCGGATGGCCCCTCGTCGGTCAGCGTGAAACGCAAGCTTCCGATCGCGTGGGACAGCAAAGTCGGCGCCGATCTAAATCTACCGGCCGCGCCGGTCACGACATACGATCCCAACAAGCCGCTGCCGGGCTCCATCAAAGAGCAACGTTCCGGCGGTGCCTGGGCCAATGTGACAGTGCCTGAACTCGCCACCATCGAAGTTCGACTGGCGCCGAGCGATGAGCAAAGGAAAGTCGGCACCAGCATGCAGCGATCGCTGCCGCTGGGACGTAGCTTCGCCATGACGGTGCAAGGCGGCGTTACCGTGACGGAAAATTATCCGGGCATCGCGCCGTCCGCTGCCTCCACCCTGCCCGCCATCGCGCCGGCGCAGGTCCGGGACAATCAACGCAAGGTCCAGTTCAAGATCCTGCCGACCGGCACCACGCTGGCGGCGGCGGCCAACAGTTCGACGCTGGATAACGTCACCCATCACACGCTCAGCGCCGAGCAGAAAATCTACGGCCCGCTGCTGGTCACCACCTCAGTGACCGATCCCGGTCTGACCACCGCCAGCAAAAGCATCGCCGCCGGCCTCAAGCTGAACTGGTGAGTGCGCGGTAAATTCGCCGACGCCGCCGCTAAATCGCCGTCATCGCGCCCAACTTCCGTGCGGCACTCTGCCTCGTCCGCGTAACAGGGAGAGTAGCAGCATGACCGCGATCCGAGACCGCGCCGATAGCGGCGAGCAAATTTCACCCGACAACGATCAGGCTTTTGAAGGCCAGATCCGCGAATTCGTCCGCCGCGACGTCGCCCAATTGCGCCGCGCGCCGCGCACCCAACCGGCCATGCCGGCGGGCGATGCCAACGGCAGCACCGATAATTTCAATGCCTTGATCTGGCGGGTGTCGGGCGCGTCAATGGAAGAAATCGATCGCGTCATCCTCGAGCTGCAAGGTGTGCGCGACATGTTGCGGCAGGAAGGCGAGCGGGTGACACGCGAGGTGTCCGGCTTCGCCAGCCTCAATCACGCCGCCAACACCGCGATGAAAGTGATTGGCGACAGCCTGGCGGAATGGAAAAACGGCGCGCAGCTGCATCCGCCCGGCCGCTAGAACACTCTGAACGCATAAAAAAACATCGCCGGGCAAACCGGCGATGTTTTCGTGAAAATCGAAGCTCAACGCAGCGATACGTTGCCGTAGATACCCGGCGTCGCTTGCGGGCCTGCGACGTTGAGATTGACGACAGTGACGCCGATCAGCATCACCGCGGCGGTCACCGCGCCTAAAATATAGCCGATGAAACCAAGCGCATTCCGGTCCGCCATTGTCGCCTCCGCCTCAGCGGCAACACCTGCCGCGCGGGTTGAAAACGCCAAAAGCCGCGCCAGGTTCCCCGGCGCGGCCTAGACTTCAGATGAAACCGGAAACGTTAGCTGGCGGCCGCGACTTTACGGGGAAGCGGGTAGTCCGCGCTTTCGTAAAGCTCACGAATGCCATTGCCGTCAAAGCGCTTTTCATCGACTTCGAGATAGGCGCCGAGCAGCGATTCGGGCGGCAATTCCTCCATGGCGAAGCGAATGGCTTCCGCCGCGGTCGTAAAGCGCTTGTAACCGATGGGGCGCCGGGCCTTCCGGCTACGGCTCGGGAAAAGCTCGGATGGAGCCCGGTAATTGATCATCGACATCTCACACACTCTCCTGACCCGTAATATGGGGCCTGGAGCCGCAAAAATCCAGTCTTTCGGGCTTTGCTGCGCCGAAACTGGACTTCCAAGGTAAACGAAGCGGGTACGGGTAACCGGCGACGAACCGTCGGTCCCGTAGCCCGCTCGATGACTAGTCGCCGACTTCGGCCACTACTTCGCTGGTCGCCGGATCGACCAGCCACACGCGGTCATTGACCATCATGTATTTGTAGGTCCGCACCGCCGGCACCTCGGTTACGATTTCCTGCGGCACCGAATAGAGTTCCACGGTTTCCGGCACCCGCATGCCGACCTGGTACTGCACGGTGGCCTGCGCCGGCTTCACCTTCGTCCTGGTCACGGTGCGATAAATCGTCTGGCGTTGCACGGGCGTGAGTTGCAGCGGTTGCGTCGTCGTCACCACCGTCTGGGTCTGCACCGGCTCCCGCGTGATCACCGTAGTCTGCGCGTGCGTAACGCCGGTTGAAGCGATCAACGCAAACGCGAGTAGCGGCTTGCTGATGTTTTGCATGAGTTCCTCCTCACTGAACGGATCGAATAGGTGCAACGCGGCATTGCCGCGCGCCGTTCCCGGAACTCCAACGATTTAATTTGTTAATGCGCATCGACCGTGGCGAATGACTCATTTTGCGGCAGCTTTGTGCCAGTCATGCGGCGACAAAGGTTAAAGTGTGACTCGAACTCCACACTCGTCGTTATCTTTCACGCCGGCGGCGCGGTTTTAAGTGCGCGCGCAATTTAGCCGCGATACCGCTGAGGCACGCTGATTCGCCGAGGGCAAAGCAATGATGCTCGAGACGGTGTTCGCGTTTGCGTTCATCGTCCAGTCGGCCGTCGTTCCCGTATCACTCGACAGCCGCGCCCCATCGATCTCCGATCCGCGAGCATCGCCGCAAATTTCGGTGCGCCAGCGCGACAGCGCGTTGCTGCCGCTGGTGCGACGCGCTACCGAATGCATCGTGCACCGGGTTAAAGCCGACCCGCGCTTCAGCGACGCGCTGCGGCCGGGCGAGATCAACGACCTGATCGTCGATGCCATGCCGTCCTGCGAGCCGTCGCTGCGCGCGATGATCGACACCCACAATCGCATGTACGGCGAAGGCTCCGGCGAAGCGTTCTTGATGGGACCTTATCTCGACATTCTACCCGGCGCCGTGGTCCAGCAGGTCAAGCTCAAGCCGGCCACGCGCTAGCGCAAAAACAACGGCGACCGGCGGCAGCTATTACTGGGCGCGCGCGGCGACCAGCGCCGGGCGTAGCACCAGCGTGATCGGCAGCGTCAGCAGCACGACGGCCGCAACCACGGTTAACGCCAGCGGCACGCCGATGGCGTCGCCCAGCAGGCCATACAGCGCCGGGGACACCGCGCCGGCGCCGATCGTGCCGGTATAGAAAATGCCGAAGGCGCGGCCGTGTCGCGATGGCTCGACCAGATCGGGCACCGAGCCGTACACCACCGAGGACGTGCCGTTGAGCGCGATCCCGACCAGCGGCAACAGCACCATCGCGGCCTCGAGCGGCAGCGGCAGCAAGGCGACAATGCCGACCGCCGTCGCCGCCTCGGTCAGCCAAACCGTAGCCACGGTGCCGATGCGCTCGCCGATGAAGGTGCACACCAGCTTGCCGACCGCGCCCCCGGCAAACACCAGCGTCAGTGCCAGACCGATGGTCTGCACGCTGGCGCCTTTCGCGGTCAGCACGAATGGCAGGAATGTCAGGAACGCCATGCGGGTGGCGCTGTCGATCACGCCAATCGAGAGCAGCAGCGGAAAGCCGTAGCGGGGGACGGCACCCGCGCCGCTCTTGGCCGATTTTTTCGGCGGCGGAGCCGTGGCCGGCAGGCGCGGGATGAAAATGAAAATCGCCACCGCGGCCAGCAGGCCGAGGCTGCCGAGTACGATCACAGTCTGCCGCCACGGCAGCAGCAATATCAGCAACGCCCCGGCGGCCGGCACCGTCATCTTTCCGATGTCGCCGGCGAAATTATAGGTGCCGAGCGCTTTCAACGAGCGCGGCCCCGCAAAGGCGCGCGCGATCAATGTGGACGCCAGCGGATGCTGCGTGCTGGCGCCGAGGCCCGCGGTTACCAAAGCCGCGCCAAGCAGAATGACGCCGGCAGAGGCGCCGGCGAGGCAGTAACCGATACCGGCGAGCGCGGTGCCGAGCGACAGCACCAGCGGCGCGCCGAACCGTTCGGCCAGCATGCCGGACGGAATCTGCAATCCGGCCATCGTGCCGGAAAACATGGTCTTGAGCAGGCCGAGCGCCGCAAACCCGAGGCCGAATTCAGCCTGCCAGATCGGCAACATCACATAGATCAGGTCGGTGTAGCCGTCGTGCAGCGCATGGGCGCCGAAGGCGACGCCGGCGGCATGCTTTTGCTCGGTTGTCAGTTTCTCGCTCATTGCTCCGGCCGCCGCTCGACGAAGGTGGTGCTCTCGAAACTGATCACCGGCTCGCCGTTCTGGTTGATGCCGGTGCTGCGCATGGTCATCAGGCCCTGCCCCGACCGGCTATTCGAGGCCCGCGCTTCGATCACCTCGGAACTAAAGGAAATCGTGTCGTCGACATAGACCGGCTTGAGCCATTTCAGCGCGCGAAAGCCAGGCGCCGGACCAATGCCGGCGATGGTTTCACCGCGTGCCCGCGCGGCTTCGCCGGCGCGCTTGCGGTAATCCACCATCAGCCGCATCCAGATCACGGCGGTGTGCCAGCCGGATGCGCACAGCGCACCGAAATGCGAATTCCGCGCTTCCGTTTCGTCAACATGAAAGCGCTGCGGATCGAACCGGTTCGCGAAGGATTTGATCTCCGTGGCCGTGAAGGTATGGCGGCCCAGCTCGAAGCGGTCGCCGACCTTGATGTCGTCGAAATAATTCATGACGCCGCCACCGCCGGCTGGCGCAGGCCGAACATCAGCGAGGTGTTCAGCGCCATCAACGGCTCGCCCTCCTCGTCGATCACTTCGCACTGTGTCTTGACGAAGCCGGTGTCCGGCCGGCTTTTCGACACGCGGGTATCGAGCACGGCAAAGCGCAGGCGGATACGCGTGCCGGGCCGCAGCGGCTTGAGCCAGCGCACTTCGTCGACGCCCGGCGCGCCCATCGAGCTCGAATTGCCGACCACGTTATCGACGATCATGCGCATCATCAGGCAGCAGGTGTGCCAGCCTGATGCCGCCAGCCCGCCCAGCATGGTGGCGCTGGCGGCAGTCTCGTCGAGATGCATCGGCTGTGGATCGAATTCGGCGGCGAAGGCGACGATCTCCTCGCGCGTCACCAGCCGCGGGCCATATTCGCGCACCGTGCCGGGTTTGAAGTCTTCGAAGTAAAGCTTTGCCATTCCGTCTATTACACCGGCATGGGCGGCGATGACGAGTGGCCTAGGTCGCAAACCTGAAATGCATCACGTCGCCATCGGCGACGACGTAGTCCTTGCCTTCCAGCCGCAATTTGCCGGCATCGCGTGCGCCGGCTTCGCCCTTGAGCGCGACGTAGTCGTCATAGGCGATGGTCTCGGCGCGGATGAAGCCGCGCTCGAAGTCGGTATGGATAACGCCGGCGGCCTGCGGCGCCTTGGTGCCCTGTGTGATGGTCCAGGCTCGCGACTTCCTTCGGGCCGGCGGTGAAATAGGTCACCAGATGCAGCAGCGCGTAGCCGGCGCGCACCAGGCGATCGAGCCCGGTTTCCTTCAGGCCAACCGCTCCGAGATAATCGGCGCGCTCTTCGGCCGGCAGCGCGGCGATTTCGGATTCGATCTTGGCGGAGATCACCACGGCGACCGCGCCTTCTTGCTTGGCGCGCGCCTCGACCTTCTTGGAGAACTCGTTGCCGGTCGCCGCAGAGGCCTCCTCGACGTTGCAGGCATAGAGCACCGGCGCCGAGGTCAGCAGGCCGAGCGAGTGGAACAGCTTTTCTTCTTCGGGCTTGCGCTCGACCAGCCGCGCCGGCTTGCCCTCGCGCAGCAGCACCAGCGAGCGGTTGATGAGGTCGAGCATTTCTTTCGCCTGCTTGGCGTCCTCGCCGATGCCCTTGGCTTTTTTCTCCAGCGCATCGACGCGCTTTTCCAGGCTGTCGAGGTCGGCCAGCATCAGTTCGGTCTCGATGGTGTCGATGTCGGCGATCGGGTCGATCTTGCCCTCGACATGGGTGACGTCGTCATCGACGAAGCAGCGCACTACATGCACGATAGCGTCGACCTCGCGGATGGTGGCGAGGAACTGGTTGCCGAGCCCCTCGCCTTTCGATGCGCCGCGCACCAGCCCGGCAATGTCGACGAAGGTGATGCGGGTCGGGATGATCTGCTCGGACTTCGCCAGCGACGCGAGCTTGTCGAGCCGCGGGTCCGGCACCGCGATCTCGCCGACATTCGGCTCGATGGTGCAGAACGGATAATTCGCCGCCTGCGCCGCCGCAGTCTGCGTCAGCGCATTGAAGAGCGTCGACTTGCCGACATTCGGCAGGCCGACGATGCCGCATTTAAATCCCATTATTTCGGAGTCCCTTCGTCCGCATCTCCGGCGCCAAAGCCCAAATCCTTGAAGCCCTTGGCGTCCATGGCGAGATGCACTTTGTTCTGGAAACTCGAATCCTCGCCCTTGGCGAGCAGCGCAGCATTGTCGGCGACGATCTCGCACAGCGCCTCGACCCAAGGCCGCTCGTCTTTGGCGAAATCCTGCAGCACATAAGGCTCCACCAAGTTCTTGTCGCCCGGATGCCCGATGCCGAACGCGCACGCGGCGGTAGTCATTGCCGACATGCGCGGAAATCGAGCGCAAGCCGTTGTGGCCGGCATTGCCGCCGCCGGTTTTCACCCGCAGCTTGGCCGGCGGCAGATCGAGCTCGTCGTGAAAGACACCACGATGTCGCTGAGGCCCAATCTTGTAGAAGTTCACCGCCTCGGCCACCGCGCGTCCCGACTCGTTCATGATAGGTGCCGGGCAGCAGCAGCAGCACCTTCATCGCCGCCGATCTCGCCTTCGACCGCGACGCCCTGGAAACGCCGCCGCCAATTTGAACTGGCGCGATGTCGTGGCGCTTGGCGATCGCCTGCACCGCCATGAAACCGATGTTGTGGCGGTTGCCGACATAGCGCTCGCCGGGATTGCCGAGGCCGACGAAAAGCAGCATGGCGTCACCGACCGGCGCCGTAGATGCGATCTCGAGAAACCGACGCCAGGTCGCGCGAAAGCGACGCGCGCGTCGTCCTCACTTCTTCTCGGCCTTGGGCGCAGCGGCACCGGCTGCGGGAGCGGCGCCGGCGGCAGGCGCAGCGGCGCCGGCAGCAGGAGCGCCCGCGGCACCGGAGCGGCGCCTTCCGCACCGGGCGCGACGCCCGCGGCGGCAGCGGCAGCGGCGGCAGCAGCGGCAGCAGCAGCCGCTTCGGCGGCGGCCTTGAGCTCTTCGGCGTAACCGGACGGCGGCACCACGGTGACCAGCGTGATGTCGCCGTGCGCGACCACCCGGACGTTCGGCGGCAGCGTCACGTCGCTCAGATGCTTCGAGTAATTGATGTCGAGATCCGAAATATCGACGTCGATCGATTCCGGAATCGGCTCGGCCGGGCACCATCACCTGCGATGGTGTGGGTGACGATGTTGACCGCGCCGCCGCGCTTCACGCCCGGCGACTGCTTCGGCGCCGAGCACATGGACGGCGACGTTGACGCGGATCATCGCGCCTTCGGCGACGCGCAGGAAGTCGACATGGATCGGCTGGTCCTTGACCGGATCGAGCTGGAAGTCGCGCGGGATGACGCGGTGCTTCTCGCCGTCGACGTCGATGTTGTAGAGCGTGGTGAGGAAGCGGCCGGCATAGATGCGCTGGCGCAGCTCCTCGTGGTCGATCGAGACCGTGACCGGGGGTTTGTTTTCGCCGTAAATCACGCCCGGCACACGGCCGGCGCGACGCTCTGCCCGGGCGGCCCCCTTGCCGCTCTTCGGACGCGCCGTCGCTTTCATTTCCTTGACGGTCGCCATGACACTTACCTCTATCTAAGTATGAAAAGGCGGCGTTTTCCGCCGCCTCACATCGCGGCAAGCCTCCAGGGGTGCCGGGGGCCGCGAGTCGGCCGGGTTTATAGCGGGAGTAAGCCCCGAAGGGCAAGGAAACGGAGCTAGTCCTCGCTGGCGGGTTTTTTGCTCCGGGCAGGCCTGTTTTCTTTGCCTTCCAGCGCCGCGATGCGCGCCTTGAGCGCCTCGTTTTCCTCGCGCGCCAGCCGCGCCATGTCCTTGACCGCCTCGAACTCCTCGCGCTGGACCACGTCGAGATCGCGCAGCCAGCGTTCGGCCTGGGTCCTGAACAGCGTATCGAACTCGCGCCGCACGCCCTGCGCGACGCCGGCGGCGTCGTTCATCAGCCGCGCCATCTCGTCGAAAATCCGGTTGCTGGTCTGGGTCATCGCTCGTCTCCGCGTCAGCTCGAGCCGGTCAACAATGGCGATCCCGTCAATCCGCCGCAAGACGGCGTAATCTAAGACGCCGTGGTATTACTGCTTGTCGCCGTCACTCGGATTCGCTCATGCCCTTCTTCGTCATCCCGTTTCCCGCCTTCGATCCGGTGCTGGTGCATCTCGGCCCGCTCGCGATCCGCTGGTACGCGCTGGCCTATATCTTCGGCATCCTGCTGGGCTGGCTCTATGCCCGCGCCATCGTCCGCGATAGCGGCTGTGGGGCGGCACCGCGCCGCTGACGATCCTGCACTCGACGACTTCATCCTGTGGGTGACGCTCGGCATCATTCTCGGCGGCCGCCTCGGCTATGTGCTGTTCTACAACCCGGCGCATTTCGCCGCGCATCCGCTGGAGATCTTGGAACTGTGGAACGGCGGCATGTCGTTCCACGGCGGCTTCACCGGCTGCGTGGTCGCGGTGATGCTGTTTGCGCGGCGCAATGGCATCCCGATCCTGTCGCTCGGCGACATCACCTGCGCTGTCGGCGCCGATCGGCATTTTCCTCGGCCGCATCGCCAATTTCATCAACGGCGAACTGTGGGGCCGCCCCGCCGACGTGCCGTGGGCGATGGTGTTCCCGAGCGGCGGGCCGCTGCCGCGCCATCCAAGCCAGCTTTATGAAGCGGGGCTCGAAGGCTTGCTGTTGCTGATCGGTGCTGGCGTCATGGTCCGCATGCGGCGCGCTGAAGCGGCCCGGCCTCATCCTCGGCGCCTTCGCCGCGGTATATGCGCTGGCGCGCACGACCTGCGAATTTTTCCGCGAGCCGGACGCCCAGCTCGGCTTTCTGTGGGGCGGCATGACGATGGGGATGCTGCTGTCGGTGCCGCTGTTCCTGATCGGCGTCGGCGTCGCCCTGATCGTTTACGCGCGCTGCGGCGATCGCGAGCATGAGCGGAGCCGTCTCCGCCGCTCGAGACCGAGATCCGCCGGCGCATCGCCGCCGCCGGCCCGATGCCGGTCGTCGCAATACATGGCGCTCTGCCTCGCCGATCCGACATACGGCTATTACGTCACCCGCGATCCACTCGGCGCCGGACGGCGACTTCATCACCGCGCCGGAAATCAGCCAGATGTTCGGCGAACTGATCGGGCTTTGGATGGTGGCGGTCTGGCAGCAGGTCGGCTCGCCGGAAAATGTCCGCATCGTCGAGCTCGGCCCTGGCCGCGGCACGCTGATGAGCGACGCCATGCGCGCCGCGCACGCGGCGCCGGCGTTCCGCAAGGCCGCGGTGCTGCATTTGGTCGAGATCAGTCCCGATGCTGCAGTACGCAACAGGAGCAGACCATCGCGGCGACTGGCATGTCGGCGAATCTGGCACGACACGCTCGACGAAGTGCCGGGCGGGCCGTCGATCATCATCGCCAATGAATTTTTCGACGCGCTGCCGGTGAACCAGGCCGTCAAGGTCGCAGGCGGATGGCACGAGCGCGCCGTCGGCATCGCCGACAACGGCCGGCTGGCGTTTGTCGTCGCCAGTGAACCGATGCCGCATTTTGACGCAGACCTTGCCAGCGGCAGTGCGCGCTGCGGCCGATGGCGAGATCTTCGAGTGGCGCGCCGACACGGTGGCGATGGAAGTCGGGCGGCGTATCGCGCGCGAGCCCGGCGCCGCGCTGGTGATCGATTACGGCCATGGCGAAAGCGCGACGGGCGACACCTTCCAGGCAGTCGGCCACCACGCCTATGCCGACCCGCTGCTCGAGCCCGGCGATCGTCGACCTGACCGCGCATGTCGATTTCGAGGCGCTGATCGCGGTCGGGCGAATCCATGGGCGCCAAATCGTTTGGCCCGCTGACCCAGAGCGAGTTGTTGCGCCGGCTCGGCATCGAGACGCGGGCGCAAGCGCTGAAGTCCGGCGCGGCGCGCGGTCAAGGCGCATGACGTCGACCTGGCGCTGGCGCGGCTGACCGGCCACGGCCGCACCGGCATGGGGCGGCTGTTCAAGGCCGTGGCCTTCGCGCATCCCAAGGTCGGCGTGCCGCCGGGGTTCGAGACTTGATCGAAGCTGATGCGCCATTGCGCTACGGCTTTTTTCGCTCGATAACGGCGCCATGTCGCCCGCGAAATCATTGCAAGCTCAATCGCTCGCCGCACTGCCCGGCATCCGCCATGGCTTCTTCACCCGTGAAGGCGGCGTGTCGCAGGACGTCTATGCGACGCTCAACGGCGGCATCGGCTCGAACGACGCGCCCGATCGTGTTGCGGAAAACCGCGCGCCGCATGGCGCAGGCGCTTGGCGTTTCGCCGGACCATTTCCTCACCGCCTATCAGATCCATTCGCCAGACGTCGTCACCGTCGAACGGCCATGGGCGCTGGATGCGCGGCCACGCGTCGACGCCATGGTGACACGCACGCCCGGTATCGCGCTCGGCGTCTCGACCGCCGACTGCGGCCCGGTGCTGTTCGCCGACCCGCAGGCGCGGGTGATCGGCGCAGCGCACGCCGGTTGGCGCGGCGCCTTCACCGGCGTGCTGGAGGCGACCATCGCCGCGATGGAAAAGCTCGGCGCGGCACGCGAGCGCCTCACGGTCGCGCTCGGCCCGATGATCCGGCAAAAAAATTACGAAGTCGGCCCCGAATTCGTCGAGCGCGTTCCGCGCCGCCGACGACAGCAACGGCGAATTCTTCCTGCCGTCAACAAAGGCAGGCCACGCGATGTTCGATCTGGCCGGCTACGCGCGGGCGCGATTGCAGCGCGCTGGCATCGCGCAGATCGAAGACCTCGATCTCTGCACCTTTGCCGATCCGGAAAAATTCTACAGCTATCGCCGCGCCACGCTCGAACGCCGAGGCCGATTACGGGCGCCACATCAACGCCATCGCGCTGACGGAATGATCCTGCGGATTGGCCGATTCCGGGCATGATTTGCCATTGCGCACGCTCCGGTAACGCTGCCGGCAAAAGCTGCGGGACAACAAAGCGCGCCGTATTGCCGGGCCTGCCCCGCCTTGTTATGACCACCGCGCCTCTATGACGCGGAGATGACGGATGCCGGCCAAGAACGGAGCGATCAAGCTCGTTGCCGGCAATTCGAATCCCGCGCTGGCGCAAGGCATTGCCGATTATCTCAAGCAGCCTTTGGCCAAGGCGGTGGTCAAGCGCTTCGCGGACATGGAGGTGTTCGTCGAAATCCAGGAAAACGTGCGCGGCGCGGATTGCTTCGTCATCCAGTCGACCTCCTATCCGGCCAACGATCACCTGATGGAATTGCTGATCATCATCGATGCGCTGCGCCGCTCGTCGGCGCGCCGCATCACCGCGGTGATCCCCTATTTCGGCTATGCGCGGCAGGACCGCAAACCAGGGCCCCGCACGCCGATTTCGGCCAAGCTGGTCGCCAACCTGATCACCCGCGCCGGCGCCGACCGCGTCATGACGCTCGACCTGCACGCCGGCCAGATCCAGGGCTTCTTCGATATTCCGACCGACAATCTCTATGCCTCGCCGGTGATGGTGCGCGACATCCGCGACAACTTCGAAGCTCGACAACGTGATGGTGGTGTCGCCCGACGTCGGCGGCGTGGTGCGCGCGCGCGGGCTGGCCAAGCGCATCAACGCGCCACTTGCCATCATCGACAAGCGGCGCGAACGCGCCGGCGAATCCGAAGTGATGAACGTGATCGGCGATGTCGCCGGCTATACCTGCGTGCTGGTCGACGACATCGTCGATTCCGGGGGCACGCTAGTGAACGCCGCCGACGCGCTGCTCGAGCAGAGGCGCCAAGGCAGTGTATGCCTATATCAGCCATGGCGTGCTGTCGGGCGGCGCCGGTCGCCCGCATCGCCAAGTCGCGCCTCAAGGAACTGGTCATCACCGACTCGATCCAGCCCACCAAGGAAGTGCTGGCCGCCGGCAATATCCGCGTGCTGCCGATCGCCCAATTGATCGGCGAAGCGATCGGCCGCACCGCTGCCGAAGAGTTGGTTTCGAGTCTGTTCGATTAACTTGTGTGGCGGCGGACGCCGCCGCCCGCTTTTCCACATCAAGAGTCAATATGACGGCGGATTGGCTGTGGACACCGCCCGGCACGACGTTGATTCAGCGCTGCAAATCACGGCCCATTGATTTGCGCGCGGCGGCCTTTGGCGGGCCGGAATTCGGGGGGTTATAGTCGGCAAGCCAGTGATTCGGATTTGTGATTCGTTTCACGTTCGCGCCCGTCCCACGAGTTTGTAGGAGTTGCGGCCCTTGTAAGGGCGGACTCAAGGTGTGAGTCGAAGTTGCAAAGTCGGTGGCGTGCGTTTTCCCCATTCGAGCCGGCGAAGTGCCGGCAAGGCGGAGATAGCATGTCGCTTAGCGCAACATCTGACGGCCAACGTCTCAATCCCCTCGACGTGGTCGAACGGCTGGCCTCCGTCAACGACTGGTCGTTCGAGCGCGCCAGCGACGACGAGATCACCATCCTCGTTACCGGCAAATGGACCGACTATCAGGTGTCCTACACCTGGATGGACGGCATCGAGGCGCTGCATCTGGCCTGCGCCTTCGACCTCAAAGTGCCGGAGCGCCGGCACGCCGAAATTCAGCAACTGATCTCCATGATCAACGAGCAGATGTGGGTCGGCCATTTCGACCTGTGGACCAAGGAGGGCATTGTGATGTTCCGCCACGCGCTGGTGCTGTCCGGCGGGGTCGAAGCTTCCGGCAAGCAATGCGAGGCGCTACTCGGCAACGCGCTCGACGCCTGCGAGCGCTATTTCACCGCGTTCCAGTTCGTGGTCTGGGCCGGCAAAGGCGCGCGCGAGGCGCTCAACGCCGCGATGTTCGAGACTTCGGGCGAGGCGTGACAACGCGCCGCTATTCCGCGATACCATGTCGCGATGAAAACCAAGACTTCGAATAGCAAGCTCCTTGCCGCGTTCCGCGGCAGGCTTGTACTCGCCGGCGCCGGCAAGATGGGCGGCGCCATGCTGGACGGCTGGCTGACGCGCGGCCTCGAGCCGAAGAACGTCAGCGTCATCGAGCCGGAGCCCAGCAAGGCCATCAAGGCGCTGGCGCGGCGCGGCCTCACCTCAATCCGCAGCGTGAGCGCGGCAGCGCCGCCGTCATCGTCGTCGCGGTCAAGCCGCAAACCGCCGCCGAAGCGATGCCGGCGCTGAAGGCTGGCGCCGGCAAATCGACCCTGGTGCTGTCGATCATGGCCGGCCGCACGCTCGCGCTTCCTCGCAGAATCGCTGCCGGCCGGCGATCGCGGTGGTACGCGCGATGCCGAATCTGCCGGCCTCGATCGGCCGCGGCATTACGGTGGCGGTCGCCAACAAGAACGTCACGCAAGGCGCAGCATAAGCTCGCCGACGACCTGCTCGCCGCCGACCGGCACGGTGGAATGGGTCGAGGACGAAAAACTGGCTCGATGCCGTCACCGCGGTGTCCGGCTCCGGCCCGGCCTATGTTTTCCTGCTGGCGGAGACTTTGGCGGAAGCCGCGTCGTCGGCCGGACTGCCGGCGGAACTCGCGGCAAAGCTGGCGCGCGAAACCATCGCCGGGGCCGGCGAGCTGCTGCGGCAGTCGCCGCTCGACGCCGCCACGCTGCGGCAAAATGTCACATCGCCCGGCGGCACCACCGCGGCGGCGCTCGATGTGCTGATGGGGCCCGGCGGTTTCGAAACGCTGGTGACCACCGCGGTCGCCATGGCGACCCGGCGCTCCCGCGAACTGGCCGAATCGCTTAGTTCCCTGCCCTAGAACCGTCGCGGTTGCAGGCCTAGATTAGGGCCACACAGCGATGGAGGCCGCATGGCCCGCAAATCCAGCATCGACCCGCAAGAGCGCCGGCAAGCCGAAAGCCGCGCCCCCGCGCGGCGGCAGCAACCGCGACAAGGCGGTCGCCGCCCTGATGGCGCTGCTGGCCGAGCAGCCATTCGAGCAGATCGGCCTCGCCGAAGTCGCCGGCCGCGCCGGATTGTCGCTGTCCGCAACTGCGCGCCGAATTCGGCTCGACCTCGCCATCCTCGCCGCCCACATCAAGGAGATCGACCGTGCCGTGCTCGACGGCGGCGACGCCGACATGGCCGAAGACCCGGCCGCGCGAGCGGCTGTTCGAGGTGCTGATGCGCCGGCTCGAAGCGCTGGCGCCCTACAAGGAGGCGGTGCGCTCGCTGCTGCGCTCGGCGCGCCGCAATCCCGGCCTGGCGCATCGCGCTCAACGGCATGGCGGTGCGCTCGCAGCAATGGATGCTGACCGCCGCCGGCATCGGCACTGCCGGACCGCGCGGCGCGATGCGCGCCCAGGGCGCGGCGCTGCTGTTCGCGCGCGTCGTTGCGGTCTGGGTCGATGACGAGGAGCCCGGGCTCGACCGCACCATGGCGGCGCTCGACCGCGGGCTGGCCAGCGGCGAGCGCTGGGCCGGTTTCCTCGACGATCTGTGCGCGATCCCGGCATGCCTGGCGCGCGGCCCGCTCCGCCGCAGACGCCGCCGTCCGGCTGATGAAGGCGCCGCCGAAGCAGACGCCGCCTAGACCGGGACCCGCACCGTCGCGCGCAAGCCCGCCGAGCGGGCTGTCGCCCAGCGTAATGTCGCCGCCATGCGAGCGCGCGATGTCGCGCGCGATCGCTAGACCCAAGCCCGGTGCCGCCCTCATCCTGATTGCGCGCGTCGTCGAGCCGCAGGAACGGCTTGAACACTTCTTCGCGCATGTGCGCCGGAATGCCCGGGCCATCGTCGTCGACCGTGATGCGTCAGGTAGCGATGATCGCGATGGCCGGTGATCGCGATCGTCTTGGCAAAGCGCGCGGCGTTCGACACCAGATTGCCGAGGCAGCGCTTGAACGCCGCCGGCCGCACCGTGACGATCGGCGGGCCATGGAAATCGACGGTGGCCTTGTGGCCGTGACGCTCGGCGTCGAGCCGCAACTCCTCAAGGAATTCCGCCATGTCGGTCGGCGCCGACTGCTCGCCGAGATCGCCGCGCGCGAAGGACAGATAGGCCTCCAGCATGCGCGCCATCTCGTCGACGTCCTTCTTCATCGCGTCGGTTTCGGGCTTTTTCTTGACCGAGCGCGAGCTCGAGCTTGAAGCGCGTCAGTACGGTGCGCAGGTCGTGCGACACGCCGGCCAGCATCGCGGTGCGCTGCTCGATGGTGCGCTCGACGCGGTTCTTCATCTCGATGAAAGCCTGCGCGGCGCGCCGCACCTCGCGCGCGCCGCGCGGGCGGAAATTCGGCACGTCGCGGCCCTTGCCGAAGCTTTCGGCCGCATCCGCCAACCGAAGGATCGGCTTGATCTGGTTGCGCAGGAAGACGATTGCGATCGCCAGCAAAATGAGCGACGTGCCGACCATCCAGAGCAGGAAGATCTCGGAATTCGATGCATAGGCGGCGCTGCGGCGCGCGAACACCCGCATCACCGCGTTGTCGAGCTGGATGCGGATTTCAATCAGCGCGGATTTGCCGACGGTATCGATCCAAAACGGCCGGCCGATCTGCTTGCGCACTTCTTCCGACAGCGACTGGTCGAGCAGTGAAAAGAACGGCTTCGGCCCGGGCGGCGGCATGTCGGACGAGCGGCAGGAAATCCACCACAAGGCCGAGCCGATCCTGCGCGATCCGCTTGATCTGAGCGCGCTCGGCGTCCTGCGGATAGCCGCGAGTAGACATCGATCAGGGCGCCGATATCCTCCACCACGCCGGCCGACAGCCGCTGCGTCACCACATTCCAGTGCCGCTCCATGAAGATGTAAGCGATCACCGATTGCAGCATCACCATCGGCATGATGATGATGAGCAACGCGCGGGCATACAGGCCTTTCGGCATCACGCTGTTGAGCCAGCGGCTCATGCGCCGCCAGCCATCGCCGATGCTGCCAAACGCGGTGCGAAGCGTGCGCAGCGTCGCGGTGCCGATGTCGAGTGAGGTCATGTCGACACCACCAGCCGGTAGCCGATGCCGCGCACGGTCTGCACGATCAGCGGATTGGCAGGATTTTTCTCGATCTTGCGGCGCAGCCGATTAACCTGCACGTCGACCGCACGCTCGCTCACCGCATCGCCATTGCCGGCGAGCGCCAGCCGCGACACGGTTTCGCCCGGCGTTGCCGCCAGCATGCGCAGCATTTCGCGCTCGCGGTCGGTCAGCCGGATGATGTCGTCGCCCTTGCGCAATTCGCCGCGGCCGATGTGAAAGACGAACTTGCCGAAACGAACGGATTCGGCCGGCGGCGTCGCGGTCGGTTGCGCCCGCTTGAGAATGCTGGCGATGCGCAGCGACAGTTCGCGCGGCTCGAACGGCTTGGCGAGATAATCGTCGGCGCCGGTCTGCGAGGCCCTCGATGCGCGCTCTCGGTTTCATGCGCGCGCGGTCAGCATCAGGATCGGCACGTTCGAAGTCACCGCGGATCGATTTGGCGAGATCGACGCCGCTCTCGCCCGGCATCATCACGTCGAGGATCAGCAGGTCGAAGCTCAAGCCTCTTAGCTTGGCGCGCGCGTCGGCCACGTTGTCGGCGGTGGAGACGCGATAGCCTTCGCTGGCGAGAAAGCGCGACAACAGATCGCGGATGCGGCGGTCGTCGTCGACCACCAGCACATGCGGCGCGTCGTCGGCGAGGATGGCGGCGGCTCATGGGTCACCATGTTCAGCCGCGTCGCGCTTGCGGGCGCGGTCGCCGCGCGCGATCTGGCGCAGCACGCCGTCGCGATTTTCCAGGTCGATCATGGCGGCGAGAAAGCGCCGCGCCGCCTCATGCGCGTTCGGCCCCAGCTCGCCGAAGGCGCGCGATGATGCGCTCGGTCTGCAGCGATGCTAGCTTGAGCGCCAGCGCCTCGCCTTTCGGCGTCACGTAACAGCAGGCGCTGGCGGCGGTCCTCGGCGCCTTCCTTCTGCACGACATAGCCCTCGTCGACCAATTGCTTGAGCACGCGGCCGAGCGATTGCTTGGTGATGTTCAAGATGTCGAGCAGGTCGGCGACCTTCATGCCCGGGTTGCGATTGACGAAATGCAGCACCCGGTGATGTGCGCGGCCGAAGCTGAGCTTGCTCAGCACCTCGTCGGGATCGCCGACGAAATCGCGATAGGCGAAGAACAACAGCTCGATGATGTCCCAGATCGGCTCGCTGGCCGGCCGCTTGGCGGTCCGTCGCGGGTTTCGAAGGCTGGTACATATTTATGTCAGCCATGTTGACATATTTGTGGTTTTATGTTACAAAAAGTACCGACGCGACGAAAGGATATTGCGTGCCCGATTCTGGCCAGGCTTCAGTCCAATTTGGTCCGGATCGGTCCTTTCTACCGGGCTGCCGCGCTTGAACGCAAAGTGTTGGAAGGGGCTGATAAAACGCGCCATTAAAGCGGCAAAACTCTGCTTGCAGGCAGGACGTTGCTTCGGGACGGAAGCGTTTTGGAGGAGAGTGTGATGGCTGCCCAATCCTACGACCGGCTCGAAGGGGTCATCTGGTACGACGGCAAACTGGTGCCCTGGCAGGATGCCAACCTGCATGTGCTCAGCCATGGCCTGCACTACGCCAGCGCCGTGTTCGAAGGCGAGCGCGCCTATGGCGGCAAGATCTTCAAGACCCGCGAGCATGCCGAGCGGCTGAAGCGCTCGGCCAAGATCCTCGACTTCGAGATCCCCTATTCAGTCGACGAGATCGTCGCCGCCAAGAAGCTCGTCGTCGACAAGAACGGCAAGAAGGAACGCCTATGTCCGCCCGATCGCCTGGCGCGGCTCGGAGATGATGGGCGTCTCGGCGCAGAACAACACAATCCATCTCGCCATCGCCGCGCTGGGAATGGCCGAGCTATTTCGATCCGGAGCAGCGGCTCAAAGGCATCCGGCTCGATCTCGCCGAATATCGCCGGCCCGATCCGAAGACCGCGCCGTGCCTCGCCAAGGCTGCCGGCCTCTACATGATCTGCACCATCTCCAAGCATCGCGGCCGAGCGCAAAGGCTATGCCGACGCCATGATGCTGGATTGGCAGGGCCGCGTCGCCGAATGCACCGGCGCCAATATCTTCTTCGTCAAGCGACGGCAAGATCCACACGCCGATCGCCGACTGTTTCCTCGACGGCATCACGCGGCAGACCGTGATCGCGCTGGCGAGAAAGCGCGGCTTCGAAGTGATCGAGCGCCGCATCATGCCGGACGAGCTCGACGAGTTTCTCCGAATGCTTCATCACCGGCTCGCGCTGCGGAAGTCACCGCGGTGGCGGAGATCGCCGACTGGAATTTCAATCCGGGCGGCATCACCAAGCAGCTGATGGAAGACTACACGGCGGCGGTGAAGCCGAAAGGCAGCGGCGGCGTAAAGCTACGCCTTCTTCACGCGGTTTGTTTCTTGCGGCCGCAGCAGCGTGACGTAGCGCACGCGATTGACGGCGCAGAAATGCATCCATGCGCTCGTCCACCACCCGGCGGTGGCTGTGCGAGGCATGGCGCAACAGCAATTCGCGCTTCGGGCCAAACATCACGAAGCCGCAGTGGAAATAGTCGAGCGCCGGCCGCCGTGACACGAAGCCGATGATGTCGCCGTCTTCAAGCCGGTCCTTGTTGGCCAGCAGCGACGCGCGCGTGAATCGCCGCGATTCGATAGTCGCGGCGGCCAAGCCGGCGCGGCCAGCCGACGATTTTTTGACGTCGACCGTTTCGCCGAGTGCAAGGCGTGGCACAGGCCGTTCGCGACATTGCGCGCGCACCAGGCCGCGAAATCATGATTGCGCTCCCGCCAGTCGACTACGCCGTTGCGATAGCGGATCGCGCGCAACTGTGTTTCGAACGACGCCAGGTCATGCGCATCGGCCGCCGCCAGCACGGTCTCGCAAAACGTCACGCAGTCGAAGCCATCGTCGCGCACGACGAATTTTTCCGGCTGACGCGGCCCGCCGATCAGCGTGTCGGCCGCGGTAGCGCGTGCCGAGCAGCGCCGCGGAGATGAAATCGATGCGCCTGGACAGGCTCGGACAGGCGCGGGATTGCTGCGATCAGCCGACCGATCAGCGTGCTTCGCCGGCGACGCCCGGGCAGCGGACCGCCGCCGCGAAGCGCCGCGCCACCGCGAGACTGCAAGACAACGGCGGCTGGCGATCGAATTGGGCATGGCGTCATTCTGCCGTCAATCGCCGGACCACCACCAGCCGGTCGGGCCGGATTCCGCGCCCCAGACTTCGCCCGGCCGGCCCAGCAATTGCCGCACAGCTGCGCCGCGCCGGTTGCTCGGGAAGCTGTCGAATTTCTCGGTGGCCGGGTCGAACGCGCACGATCGCATTGGCGGTCGAAGTCGGTCAGCCAGACCTTGTCCTGGTCGTCGACATAGACCGCGTAGCAGCCGCCGCCGCTGTCCTTCGGCAATCGGCCAGACCTTCCACGACTTTGTCGATCGGATCGTAGCGGCCGACCTCGCCGCTATTCCAGAAGCTCACCCACAGCACGCCCTTGGAGTCCGACCAGATGCGGCGCGGCCCGACGCCCGGGCTTGCGGCGGCTGCACCATCGCAACGTCGCCGCTCACGGTGTCGATCTTGGCGATGTGATCGCCGGCGAGCGAGGCGTACCAGACGTCGCCCTTCGGCGTCGTGGTGATGCCGTAGGGCCCGACGCCCTTCGGCGCCTTCCAGGCTTCGACCTTGCCGGTCGCCGGATCGACGCGGCCATAGACGCCGTTCTGCCCGGTGAACCAGAGAATGCCTTTGCGGTCGAAGGTCGCGGTGTTGAGATTGGCGTCGGCGAAATTCCGCCGGCAGCGGAAACAGCTTCACCGGCATTGTTGGCCGGATCGACGCGCGCGATGGCGTTCTGCCCGCCTTCGGTGATCCAGGCGGCGCGGTCGGGGCCGACGATGACGCCGTGCGGCGCCGCGTCCGGTGCCGAGCGGAATCTGCTAGCCGTGCGGCGGTCTTCGGATCGAGAATGCCGAGCGCGCCCTGCGCTCTGCGCGGTGTACCAGACCTTGCCGTCGGGCGCCGGCGCGACGTCGTGCGGATGCGCGCCCTTCGGCACCGGAAAATACGACACCTGCGCCGGCCGCCGCCGGTTGCGATCGACAGCGCCAGCGCCGCCATGGCGGCGACACGAACAGAATCATCGGCTACCATGCGCGCCTCCTATTCGGCGGCTCGTGCTCGCGCGTACGTCCAGCGCCCGCCGCCGCGTCGTCGGCCGCCTTGGCTTCGACCCACGTTTTGCCGTCGCGCCTGCTCGACCTGTTTCCAGAACGGCGCGCGGGTCTTGAGATAATCCATCAGGAATTCGGCGGCGGCGAAGGCGGCGTCGCGATGCGACGACGCCGTCGACCACCAGCACGATGTCCTCGCCCGGCGCGATGCGGCCGTGACGGTGGATGACGGTGACGCCGAGCCAGCGGCCAGCGCTCGCTGCGCCTCGGCGACATGGCGTTCGATCTCGGCTTCCGCCATGCCCGGATAATGCTCGAGCGTCAGCGCCGCGATCGGCTCGCCGTTCTCATCGCCGCGGCAGATGCCGGTGAAGGTGACGACCGCGCCGACGTCGCTGCGGCCGCGCGTCAGCTTCGCGCGGCTTCCGCGGCGGCGTCGAACGGCTCGCGCTGGATGCGGACGGTGACGCTCATGCGGCCAATGTAACCCCGCCACGGGCGGCGCGCTATCAGCGGGCGCTAGCCGCCGGTCATGGGCGGGAAAAACGCGATTTCCCGGGCGTTCTTGATGGCGGCGTCGCGGCCGCACATGGGTCTTGTCGATCGCGGCGCGGATCACCTTCGGATTGTCGAAGGCATGGGCATATTCCTCGCCGCGCTCGCCGAGCCACGCCATCAGCTCGCCGACCGTCGCCACCGCGGCCGGCAGGTCGAGCTCTTCCTCGGGCTTTGCCGATCCGCTCGCGCACCCAGGCGAAATAGCGACAGCTTCAAAGACTCAATCCTCGATGATCGAGCGCAGCGCCGGCGCGCAGATAGTCCCAGCCGGTGTAGAGCGTCAGCAGCGCCGAGAGCCACAGCAGCGTCAGGCCGACTCGATGCGTCACGTAGGTGAAGCATCGCGTCGCCGGCGCGCCCGGCAAGCAGGAAGCCGACCGCGACCAACTGGCCGATGGTCTTCCATTTCGCCAGTTGCGTCACCGGAATGCTGACGCGCAGCTCGGCGAGGAATTCGCGCAAGCCCGACACCAGGATTTCGCGGCACAGAATGATGATCGCGGCCCAGCAGCGACCAGCCGCGGATGGTGCCGTCCGCCGCCAGCATCAGCAGGCAGGACGACACCAGCAGCTTGTCGGCGATCGGATCGAGCATGCGCCCGAGCGAGGATTGCTGGCTGCCAGGCGCGCGCCAAATAGCCGTCGAGAATGTCGGTGACGCCGGCGGCAATGAAAATGACCAGCGCCACCCAGCGCAGCCACAGGCCGCCGCCGAGGATGCGCCTGCCAATAAAGACAGCGCCACCACCGCCGGCACCGCGGCGATGCGCGCGTAGGTCAGCAGGTTCGGCAGCGCGAGCGGGTGCGCCGGCAGCCGCCGGGTGCTGCGGCTTTCATGGCGCGAAAGAATACCATCCTGCGCGCGGTAACGTCAACCGGCGCTGCGTGCCGCGGTCCACCGCTCTAGGCGATCCGCCGCTCTATTGGATCGGCGCGCTTGCGGCAACCGGCTTTGCCCGGGCTCCATGACGAAAGTCTGATCGAGCGAATACCACTCGCCCTTCACGTCGGCGGCCGGCGCCTGCTCACTGGCGGCATGGCGCACGTAATCGCCGATCAGCGCGCGGGTCACGCCGAATTGCACGTCGGTTTCGAGCTTGTCATCGTCGTTCGAATAGATTTGCGAGATCAGCGTCTTGAAGCCCTGCTTGAAGATCAGGAAGTGCAGGTGCGCGGGGCGGAAATTGTGCCGCCCGGTAGCGCGCACCAGGTCGCCGACCGGCCCATCGACCGGGATCGGATAGCCGGCCGGCTTGACGCTGCGGAACGCAGAAATGACCCTTGGCGTCGGTCGTGAACTTGCCGCGCAGGTTCATGTCGGCCTGTTTGGGGTCCTGCTGTTCGTAGAAGCCTTCCGGCGAGGAATGCCAGATGTCGACCTCGGCGCCGGCGATCGGCTTGCCGCTCTGATCCTTGACCCAGCAATTGACGAAAATCGCCGGCCCCGGCGTCGGCGAGCGGATGATGGAGCCGCCGCTTTCGGTGCGGCGGCGAGTTCATCCGCCAGAACGGGCCGAGCAGATTGGCGGTGGTTTCGGTCTGGCCCATTATTGCCGTTATTGAGCAGGCAGATCAGCGCCGAGAAACCCGAGCGAGCCCGCCATCAGCACCACTTCATTATGCTTGGCGTTGGTCATCTGGCCGATCTTGGCGATGATGCCGACGGCCTGCTCGAATTCCTCCTCGGTCAGATGCACCTCGCGCGCGAAAGCGTGCAGATGCTTGACCAGCGCCGTGAGGATTTCCCGCAGCCGCGGGTCGGCCGATGTTCTGAAATGCTTCGACCACGACCGGGGTGACGTCTTCCTGCCGCTCGATGATCATGTCCAGCACCTTGTCATTGTCATTCACTGCGCCGTGATGTTTGCCCGGCATTCTCGTGGAAGAAGTCATATATCTTTCGCGCCGTCTCCGCATTAATTCCCGGCACATTCGCCAGGTCCGGCAACGACGCGCGCTCGATGGCTTTCACAGTGCCAAAATGGTGAAGCAGCGCGCGCTTGCGGGTCGGCCCGATGCCGGGGATTTCCTGCAACCCGCCTCGCGGATGTCCTTCTTGCGCCGGGTGCGGTGCGAGCCGATGGCGAAGCGGTGCGCCTCGTCGCGCAGGCGCTCGATGAAATAAAGCAGCGGGTCGCGCGGCGGCAACTTGAACGGGCTCTTGCCCGCCACATGAAGAAGGTCTCGCGGCCGGCGTCGCGGTCCGGCCCTTTGGCGATGGCCACCATCGGCAGGTCAGTGAGGCCCAAGCGCCGCCAGCGTCTCCTGCGCGGCGCGCAACTGGCCCTGCCCGCCGTCGATCAGCACCAGGTCGGGCCATGTCTGATCGGAGCCGGGCATAGTCCTCGTCAGGCACCAGATCGCCCGTCGTGACCGCGGCCAGCGCGGCATCGGCGCCGATGCGCGGGCTTTCCTCCATCAGCCGCTTGAAGCGGCGCTGCAACACCTCACGCATCATGCCGTAGTCGTCGCCCGGCGCGAGATCGGCCGAACGGATATTGAACTTGCGGTATTGGTTTTTGCGGAAGCCCTCTGGTCCGGCGACGATCATGGCGCCGACCGCATTGCTGCCGGAGATATGGCTGTTGTCGTAAACCTCGATGCGGCGCGGCGACCGCGGCAGCGAGAATGTCTCGGCCAGCGCCTTGAGCAACCGTTGCTGCGAAGACGTATCGGCGAGCTTGCGCGCCAAGCGCCTCGCGCGCATTGGCCAGCGCGTGCAGCGACCAGGTCCTTGCGCTCGCCGCGCTGCGGCACGCTGACCTCGATCTTGCGGCCGACCTTGGTGCACAGCGCATCGGCCAGCAATTCGCGCTCCTCGAACTCGTGCGAAACCAGAATGAGCCGCGGCGGCGGCTTGTCGTCATAGAACTGCGCCATGAACGCGCCAGCACTTCACCCGGCCGACAGCGCGCGGTCGGCCTTCGGAAAATAGGCGCGGTTGCCCCAATTCTGTCCGGTGCGGAAGAAGAATACCTCGACGCAGGTGAAGCCGCCGTCCTGATGCACCGCGAAGACGTCGGCTTCCTCGATGTTGCGCGGATTGATGCCTTGATGCGACTGGATCGCGGACAGCGCCGCGAGGCGATCGCGATAGATCGCCGCGCGCTCGAATCTGCTCGCCGGACGCCGCCCTCTCCATTTCGCCGGCCAGCTCCTGCTTCACTGCCTGGCTGCGGCCGGACAGAAACGCGTTGGCTTCGCGCACCAGCTCCTGATAGCCGGCGAAGTCGATCTCCTGCGTGCACGGTGCCGAGCAGCGCTTGATCTGATGGAGCAGGCACGGCCGCGTGCGCGCTTCGAAAAACGAATCCGAGCAGGAGCGCAGCAGAAACGCGCGCTGCAGGGCGTTGATGGTGCGGTTGACCGCCCATACCGAGGCGAAGGGCCCGTAATAGTGGCCCTTGCGGCGTGCGCGCGCCGCGATGCTTGAGGATCTGCGGCGCCCAGTGGTCCGACGTGATGAAGATATAGGGAAACGACTTGTCGTCGCGCAGCAGCACGTTGAAGCGCGGCCGCAGCCGCTTGATCAGGTTGGCCTCGAGCAGCAGCGCTTCGGTTTCGGTCGCGGTGGTGACGAATTCGATCGCGCGGTCGCGGCGATCATGCGGGTGATGCGGCTGTCATGCGCCGCCGGCGCGCGTATAGGCGGCGACCCGCTTCTTGATATTCTTGGCTTTGCCGACATAGAGCACGTCGCCCTTGCCGTCGATCATGCGATAGACGCCGGGCGCCGACGGCGCGTGTTTGGCGTAGCGCGCGATGGCGGCCCGGCCGGCCGCCAGAGGCCCCGGGCTTTTACTGAGGTCAATATCGGACTCGACCTCAGGCAGCGTTGCTTCGTCCTCGGCCTCAGCGAGGTCGGTAGATGGATCGATGTCTTTTTTGCTGCCGCTCATCACGCGATCAAACTCGGCTCGTCGTCTCACTGTCTGCATATAGTAAATGCATCGTGAGCCGGCATGGTAAACGCGCGCCGGGCAAGGCGCAGCTAAAGACTTCTTTAGGGATAAGCAATCGTCGCAGCCCTCTTATACTTACCGATTCATAAGCGTTTAACTTAAAAGGCCCGATAAACCCCCACGTCATGTCGATCTGCGCCTGCGCGCGCGTCAAGCGATCGATCGTTGAATGCCGCAGAACGCACGCGGCTTGTGAGTGGAGGCTACAATGAGAAGAAGTCTTTTTGCGCTGCTGGCAATCGCGGCCATATCGAGTCCGGCCGTCGCGGCCGACATGGCGCGCGGTCCCTATTATGCCCCGCAGGCGCCAGTCACCGGCTACAACTGGGCCGGCCTCTATGCCGGCGTCAACGTGGGCTACCAGTGGGGCACCACCACCAATAATCCGACCAACCCGTCGGGCGTCGCCGGCGGCGTGCAGGTTGGTTACAATTGGCAGAGCGGGCAGTTCGTGTTCGGCGGCGAAACCGATTTGCAGATCTCGGGAGCTGACGACACGTTCGCGCCGTGGAAGTTTTCCAACCCCTGGTTCGGCACGTTGCGCGGCCGCGCCGGTGTCGCCTTCAACAATATCCTGATCTACGGCACGCTCGGCCTCGCCTATGGCGGCGTCCGCGGCGAGATCGCGGGCCTGTCGGAAAGCAAGACCCATATCGGCTGGGCCGGTGGTGTCGGCGTCGAAGTTGGCTTGAACCGGGCCTGGTCGGCCCGCGCGGAATATCTCTATGTCGATCTCAACGACCGGCTCTACACCATCACCGGCGTGAAGAACGGACTGGAATCCAACCTGCTGCGTTTCGGCGTCAATTATCGCTTCTGATCCGTTTCCCAAACTGGGCTTCCACCTCAGGCACGAGGGGAAAGCGGAAAACCCCGGGCTTCGGCCCGGGGTTTTTTTGCGTGCAGGCTATTCGGCCGAGCATGGAACTCGGATTAAATATTCCTATACCAACGTCGAAGATTTCCTGGGTATTTCTTGGCGAAATCATGGCAATTCACCGGCAATAATAAGATGGAATCCGTACGATAACTATCGATGCAGTGTTGTTTTTCTGCACTAGACACCAACTCGATTATGAATACTTTGCCGCCTTGGCCGCTGGGGTGGCTTACGGAGGTTCGAGAATGAAGCGTTTTCTATGTGCGGGTATCGGCGCGCTGTCGATGATCGCGGCGATAGGTTCGGCGAATGCGGCAGACATCGCGCGCCGCCAGGCCATGCCAACCAAGGCTCCGATTTACACAGCCTATAACTGGACTGGCTTTTACGCCGGCATCAATGGCGGCGGCGCCTGGGGCCGCTCGAACTTCACAGGCATTCCCGGCACCGGCAGCTTCAATACCCATGGCGGCATGGTCGGTGGCACGCTTGGCTATAACTGGCAGGTTGGTCAGGCCGTTTATGGCCTCGAGACCGATCTCGATTGGGCCAATATTCGCGGCACCGCCACTTGTGGCGTGTTTAGCTGCCAAACCCGGGACAGCTGGCTCGGCACCACGCGCGTGCGCCTCGGTTATGCGTTCGATCGCTTCATGCCGTATCTGACCGGCGGTCTCGCCTACGGCAACATCAAGGCAGCGACCACCGGGTTCCCCGGCGCGACCAGCACCAAGCTCGGCTGGACGGCTGGCGCCGGTGTCGAATTCGCCGTTGCCGGTCCGTGGACCGCAAAGGTCGAATATCTCTATGCCGATCTCGGCAAGTTCGATTGCGGCGGATCCTGCACAGTGACGCCGCCACAGAATGTGAAGTTCAATGCCAATCTGGTTCGCGCGGGTCTCAACTACCGCTTCTAATCGCAGCCAGTAGCAAAGCAAAACAAAAGCCCCGGAACTTTCCGGGGCTTTTTCTTTTTTGAGTTTCCATTCCGTTTACTCAAGTCGCCATCAAGTTCCATTCGACTGCATGGCTGTGACCTGATGGCCACGGCCGCCAACAACCGTCCTTTCGGCAGCGGCAGGCCGGAACCACCTCACGAACCGGGCGTTGGACAGCCATCGCAATACCGCGTGTTTTGTATGTGGGGAGGTCCACCATGAAGAAGCTGCTTCTGGCCGGCGCAGGAATTCTGGCGCTCGGCATCGCGTCGGCGCAGGCCGCCGACATCCAGCAACGCATGCCGGCCAAGGCGCCGGTTTATGTCGCACCGATGTACAATTGGACCGGATTCTACGTCGGCATCAACGGTGGTGGCGGCTGGGGCCGCTCCTCTTTCGACGGGCCGTTTGGCACCGCGGGTTCGTTCAGCACATCGGGAGGAATGGTCGGCGGCACGCTCGGCTACAACTGGCAGGCTAGCTCGCTGGTCTGGGGTCTCGAGGGCGACATCGATTGGGCCAATATCAACGGCAGCGCGCCGTGCGCCGGCACGACCTGCTCAACCCGCCAGCGTTGGCTGAGCACCGTGCGCGGTCGGCTCGGCTACGATGCCGGACGCTTCATGCCCTACGTCACCGGCGGCGCGGCGTTCGGCAACGTCCGCAACACCATCACCGGCGTCGGCACAGCGAGCTCCACTGAAGCCGGCTGGACGGTCGGCGCCGGCATCGAGGCCGCGCTCATCGCCAACTGGACCGCCAAGGTCGAATATCTGTATGTCGGCCTCGGCCGCGGCGGCAACGTTGCAGGCTCGTCGGCGAAAGTTCACGACAATCTTTTGCGGGTCGGCCTGAACTATCGCTTCTAGGCGGCACACGGAAAAAAGAAAAAGCCCCGGACGGATCCGGGGCTTTTTTATATGGCGCGAATTTAAGCCGCCATTTTGGTTTCCGCGAATGACGGCACTTTGGCAGCGAATTGATCGAGCCAGGCGACCAGCTTCGGATGATCCTTGCGCCAGGTGCCCTGAAAGCGAAGGTCGCGATAGCCGAGCGCGCAAGCCACGGCGATCTGGCCGACATCGGGCGTTGAAGTAAGCTGCGGCGGCGAAGCTTCAAGCATGGCAAGTCCGCGCGCAACCTTGCCGCCCTGCAGATCAAGCCAGCTCTGCACCACTTTGTCGGCCGGCCGATAGCGGCCTTCATAAACCTGCAACAGCGATGCGTCGTTGATGCCGTCGCCCAGCGCCTGCATCCGCAGCACGGCAAAGCGCGCGGCACCGTCGCGCGGAATGATCCTGGCCCCGCCGGCGCGGTGATCGAGATATTCGACGATCACCCGTGAGTCGTAATATTCGGTGCCGTCCTCGGCTTTCAGCACCGGAATTTTTCCCAACGGATTGTCGCGCCAGAAAGCGTCGTCCGGCTTGGTGGGGTCGGTCGCTTCCAGTTTAATGGCGGCGGTAAGTCCGAGCAGGGCGGCAGCGATCCGGACTTTGCGGACATAGGGCGACGCGGCAGCAAAACGAAGAACCATCATGCAGACACAATCCCGCTCGTTGACGACAGCGGGGTCAGTCCCGCGCGTTGAATTCGTTTGAATCGGATTGCGGATCGCTCCGCCGCCCGCGCCTTGCTAGCCGGTGACCACCAGGTTCACGGCTTTGGGGCCTTTTCCCTTTTTATCGGGCTCGACGTCGAAGCTGATGCGCTGGCCTTCGTTGAGTAACTTGAGGCCGGCCTGCTCGACCGCGGTAATGTGCACGAACACATCGCGCCCGCCGTCATCCGGCTTGACGAAACCATAGCCCCGCTCGCCGTTGAAGAATTTCACAACGCCCGTCTGTGCCATTGCAGAGTGTCCCCTGTACCGCCAATGCTCACCCGCCAACCCCCACGGAAGGCGGCTGGAAGGACATCCCGGTACCCGAAAGAACGCTGCAGCCCACTTGGCTTCACCACTCCGCCGGCCCCCAATTGGAGGCGGAACGTCACTGCCAACGCTGAAAGGCTAGACCACCCGGCATCCGGTGGAAAGACTCCATCGGTCACCGGTTACCGTCGGCGCCGAGCCAATCGAGCCGATGACCGCCTTTGCCGCCCGGGGCCAGGATGGCGGAAAGCGCCGGTAACAGGCGTGAAAGCTCGCCTTCCAAGGTCCATGGCGGGTTGACCAGGATCATGCCGCAACCGTTGAGCCGGCTGGCATCGGTCATCGTTGCCACCATCAGTTCGGCGCGCAGCACCTTGGCGATGCCGAGCCGCTTGATGGCTTTGGCCAGCGCGTCGGGGCCGGCCCGGCCCTTGATCGGGTACCACAACGCGTAGCTTCCGGTCGGCCATTTGCGATGAGCCGCCGCGAGACCTTGCGACAGTTGACGGAAATCGTCGTCCGCTTCGAACGGCGGATCGACCAATACCAGGCCGCGCCGCTCGTTCGGCGGCACATAGGCCGACAGCGCCGTCCAACCGTCGATCTCCAGCGTCTTGATGCGCGGATCGCCGCGCAATTGCGTGGCAAGCGCGGTGGCGGCGTTCGGTTCGAGTTCGCAGGCGATCAAGCGGTCCTCACCACGCAGCCAGGCGCGCACCAGCGCCGGCGAGCCTGGATAAATTTTTAGAACGCCGCGTTCATTGAGCGCACCAATGACGTCGAGATAAGGCTTGAGCAGTTCCGCGATGTCCGGCGTGAGGTTGGCGGCTAGCACACGAGCGATGCCGTCGCGCCACTCGCCGCTGCGGCTGGCTTCCTCGTTCGTCAGATTGTAGAGCCCGGCGCCGGCATGGGTGTCGATCACTCGGAACGGCGCTGGCTTTTCGCGCAGATGCATCAGGATGCGGCACAGCACGGCGTGCTTGACGACATCAGCGAAACTGCCGGCGTGAAAGGCGTGGCGATAATTCAAGGCATCCGGTCCCGCGCTTTGAACTCCGCCCACTATGGCAGATCGCGGGAGGAAATTTCAGTTCTGTGTCTCTTCCACGCGAGGCATCCCGCGCAAGCCGAACTGGCTTCGCGGCTTGACGGGCCGCCGCGTTGCCAATGGCGGCGGCGTGACGCGACCATAATCGCGCACCACGGCCTGCAACGACGTTGCCACCGCTACCGGGTGGTTGCGTCCGTGCAGATAAACCCAGGCCCGCCAAGGCAGAAATGCCACGGCGGTAAGGCCCATCGCATGGAGGCTGGCCGGCGTATTGCCAAGCCGATCGGGCACCAAAGCCCAGGCCGCGACGTAGCCGAGGCCCAGGAACCACACTACGAAGCCGCCATATTCCCTGACGCGTTCCATCGCCGTCATCCAATAACGCGCGCACAATCGCGCTCCTGTTCGTCGCGAGCACAAGCGTTATGGATTTTCTCTTACGAGAATCTTGCAACGATCGCAGACGCGCGGGGGTTATCCCCAACGCCGCCCACGCATGGGCGCGTTCATTGTTAGCGCAAACTTAACGCCACCGCGGCGGCGGCGTTAATTCGCCTCGGCGGCACGACTGCCACGCACCGGCGGCATCACCACCTTGTCGCGGCGGCAGGAGCGGCGTGCGATTTCGCCGCAATCGCGGAAGCTCAAATCCTTGTTCAAGCAAACGCGCACTTCGTTGAGCCGCTTGCTGTCGCAAGCCACCGCCACGCCGTCGCGCGACAATCCCGGATTGGCGGTGACAAAGGCGTCGACCACATCGCCCGGCGCAACCGTGAGCGCGGTAGGGATTGCGACATATTGTTCGGGAATCTTGATCGCGGCGCGCGCCTTGCGCACATTGTCGAAGAACGCCTGCGGCGCCAGCCCGCTGCAGGTGCCATGGCGATCCCACTCATGAAAGATCAGTCGTGGGCTCGGCATCAGCTCGAGCATCGAGCCGACGATGGCGCGGTCGAGCCGCGGCGCCGGCACCTGGCAGTAAGACGGGAAGCCGCGATCGTATTGCGGCCACAGGCCATGCACGACGAAGGAGTAAGGCCGGGCGCCGCATTGCTGGTCGTCAGTGCGCTGGGAAGTACGCTCACGCGAGCCCTCGCAGAACGACGGCGACCACGATAGCGCCAGTACGTAAAAGTTGAACTGGCCCGGCTGGTTCTGCCGGACTTCGTTTTGGGCGGCGGCGATCTGAAGGCTGAAGAACAGTGCGGCACAGATGGCCGCCAAACGAACAATCGAACGCAACATGGGACATCCCCTGATCCGCGATGGACGCATCGCCCCCGTAACAGGCGCTAAGCACAAATCAAGAACAAATTACTGATTGGCTTTGCCGGGCTTCGCCATGCGGCATGCCGGATTATAGGCCCAGTTGCGGTCGAGTCCGACCACGCACCATTCGACACCCCAGGTGGCGCCGGCATAGCCGGTATCTTCGCCGATCCAGTAGTGCACTTTGTGCCGGGTGCCGTCGCTGATATTCGCCACCGCGCTGCAGAATCGGCGCGGAATAGTGTTGGCCGCCCACGGCCGGAACGCCGTTTCCCGCACATCCTCGAAATTGAGGATCTGCAGATCGGAATTCCAGAACCGGCTTTCTTTAGTGGAGAAATTGCTGACGATGGTGCCGAGTCCGGCCTCACACTCCGGCACGACACCATCGTAACGCGGGCCCGACATCCAGATATTCATTTCAAACCAGCTGGCCGCCGACGCCGGCGCCAGCACCGCCAGGCTCAATACCGCCGCCAGCAGCATCGAACGGCAACTACCGGAAACACGCGACATTCTCGACCTCCTGTCGGCGTCCCCTTCTTACCATAAAAATTTCGGGGGTGGACCCCATTGATCACAACTTTGCGGCGCGCGGGACTCGGTTATGTTAGTGCTCCCTAGGCAGTTCGGGCCGGAGGATCAGGTTCATGTTGTTTCAAGCAGTACGCGTTCGTTCGACCGCGTACTTAGCGCTCGGCCTGTTGCTGGCGACGGCGCTGACGGAATGCGCCGGACCGGGCCCCGGAGTGACCGGTAACGATACCGGCGGCATCATTCCCTATGCCTATGCGCCGCCCGAACAGGCGCGCGACTTAGCAATCGCGCATTGCGCGCGGTACAACAAGCAGCCGAAAGCGACCGGCGTCGATCCGCAATATGGCGGCTATTACAGCTTCTCCTGCGTGCCGGATGCCAAGCGGCCGTACTGAATTAGCTTAGTTGTCGGGCTCGGCCGGCACGCTCCAATCCCCCAGCACCGCTTGCACCAGCGTTAGCGCGGCGACCGCTGCGGTGTCGGCACGCATCACGCGCGGACCGAGCGCGAGCCGCACGATATTTGGAATCTTCAATAGCGCGGCACGCTCCTCCTCGGAGAAGCCACCTTCGGGACCGATCAGCACCGCGACCGGCACCGCCGCCGGCGCAGCACCCGCCGGCACCAGCGCACTCGGCGGCGAGCGCAATTTGGCAAGCGCCGCCACCGGGTCGGCCATCCCGGCCTCCTCATCGCAAAAAACCAAAATCCGTTCGGCGCCAAGGCCGCGACCTTGCCTGTCGAGCAATGATTTCAAATCAAGAGGCTTGGCAATCTCCGGCAAAGCCAGCACGCCGCATTGCTGCGCGGCCTCGATCGCGTTGGCGCGCATGCGCTCGAGATTGACGCGCGCGACCTGCGTATGCTGCGTGAGGACCGGTTGCAATTTCGAGACACCAAGCTCGACCGCTTTCTGCACCATGTAGTCAAGCCGGGCATGCTTGAGCGGCGCGAATAGATAATGCAGGTCGAGCGGCGCGGGCTGGGCGCGGGTCTGCTCGCCCGGAATGGCGGTCAGCGAGCGCTTGCCGCTGGAAGCAAGCTCGGCGCGCCATTCGCCGTCGCGGCCGTTGAACAATAAAATTGCGTCGCCGTCCTTGAGACGCAGCACGTTGCGCAGATAGTTCGCGGCATCGGCATCAAGCGCGATCGCCACGCCAGCCTTGAGGCGGTCCTCGACAAAGAGTCGCGGGGTGCGGAAATTACTACGGATCATGCGATGCGAGTCTCGTGAAATGGCGGCTTGAAGGGATTTAACGCTCGAAATGATCGACGGTCGCGGCCACTTTCGCAAATTTTCGGCTTAATTGCCGCCTTCCCGACGTATTCGGCGTCTTGTTAATAAGGCAGAATTCGCATCGGTTGATTTATAATGTTTTCGGATAAAAGGCCTCCGGCAAGGACTGGAAGAATTGGATTGAATTGATATGAGACCGGCTTGCTCAGGGATGTTTGGCGCGCTGCTTCTGGCCACGGCATTGGCGGCCGGACCGGCCGCCGCGCAATCGCCTTGGCCGGCGGGGCCCGGATCACCTCCTGCTGCCACGCAGTCACCGTGGCCCGCTTCGCCCGGTGCTGGAGCAGCCGCTGAGCCCTGGCCGGCTCCGGGTGGCGGCGCCGCTCCGCCCGCACAAGGTGGATTCTCCTCAGGAGGCTTCTCACCGTCACCCCAACAGCAGCCGCAAGAACCGCCCTGCATGAAAGATTTCCTGCCGCTTCGTCTCGACGCCGAGAAAAAGGCGCAGGCGATCCATGCCGCTTCCGAGCGCAAGGCAACGCCCAAGGAAGCCTGCGGGTTGTTCAATGCCTTCGTCACCGCCGAAACCAAGGTACTGAAATTCGCCGAAGCCAATGCCAAGTCGTGTGGAATTCCACCCGAAGCCATCACCGAGATAAAAAAGGGACACGCCGCGGCTTTGGGAATTCGCGGCAAAGTCTGCCAGGCTGCCGCGCAGATGCAGCAACATCCCGCCGCTCCCTCGCTCGGTGAAGCACTGGGCGCTTCGCCGGTGCCGAACGCCGGCAACGTCAAGACCGGCCGCGGCACCTTCGACACGCTGACCGGCACGCCGCTCGGCAACAAATGAGCGACGGCGGCGGGCGCGTTGCCGATGCGACCGGAAACTGGGTCGACGGTTTTGCTCCCGCCTTCACACGTCCTTATCTCCGCCTCGCCCGGCTCGACCGTCCGATCGGCTCCTGGCTCTTATTGATGCCGTGCTGGTGGTCGCTCGGCCTGGCCGGCATGCGCGCCGGCATCGCGCCGAATCCTTGGTATGTTGTTTTGTTTTTCATCGGCGCCTTCGCCATGCGCGGCGCCGGCTGCACCTGGAACGATCTGGTCGATCGCGATCTCGACAAACTGGTCGAGCGCACCCGCTCGCGGCCGATCCCCTCCGGGCAGGTCACGCCGATGCAGGCGGCCGCCTTCATGACTGTGCAAGCACTGATCGGCCTTGCCGTGCTGCTGCAATTCAACCGCTACACGGTGCTGTGCGGCCTGCTTTCGCTGCTGGTGGTGGCGATCTACCCCTTTATGAAGCGCGTCACCTATTGGCCGCAGATCGGACTCGGCCTCGCATTCTCATGGGGTGCGCTGATGGGCTGGCCAGCGATGCTCGGCCGGCTCGATTGGCCGGCGCTGGTGCTTTATGCCGGCTCGATCTGCTGGGTGATTGCCTATGACACCATCTACGCCCACCAGGATCGCGAGGACGACGCGCTGATCGGTATCAAATCCACCGCGTTGCTGTTCGGCGAGCGCACGCGCCCCATGCTCGCCTCTTTCTATTCGGCGGCCGTCGTGCTGATCGGCGTCGCCGGCGCGATGGCCGGCGGCAAATATGTTTTCGCGCTGGGGCTTATAGCCTTTGCCGCGCATCTGGCCTGGCAGGTCAAGCGGATCGACATATCGGACCCTGCATTATGTTTGCGACTGTTCAAGTCGAACCGCGACGCCGGACTGATCCTGTTCGGCGCGATGCTGGTCGACGTGATCGTGGCTTCATAAAACATCGCCTCACGGTTGAATTGTTCCGCGCGAATTTATCTTACGGTTATGTCTTTTACCCCGACTTCGTTTATTGATGTGGGTGGGGCTACGGCGACGGAATTGGAAGGGGTCTTGTCCGGCGACGACAAGAAAAGGGGCGAGCTCGCAAGCGACGTTTTTGATTTTTCGAGCCAAATTCGAGATTGCACCACATTAGAAGACTGTCGGTCTTTGTTCCGTGACGCCATTGCGCGGCACGGATTCGACAGCTTTGCGTGTGGCGAACTCGACGTCGACGAGCGCAGCCGCAGCGTTTTTTATATCGTTGACTGGCCGCCACGGCTGTACGAATTCTACGTCAACGCCGGCTACATCAATCACGACCCGCTGCTCGACGAGCTCAAGCGGTCCTCCGGTCCCTATACCTGGACCGAATTGTTCCGCGACAAGACGCTGTCGAAGCCGGCAAAGACTCTGCTGGAACGGGTGTACCAGGAAGGCTGGACCGAGGGCCTGGTCGTGCCGTTTCGCAGAAGCGAAACGCGGTTCGGCCTGGTCAGTCTGGTCGGCACGCGGGATCCGCTGCAGCAAGACCAGAAGAATGCGCTTTCAATGATGGCGATCTGTCTGCATCAGCAGGCCCGCCGCCTCGGTCCGGGCCTTGGCGTGGCGCTGGCGTTATCCGCATTGAGCTTGCGCGAGCTGGATTGCCTGCGTTTGGTGGCACAGGGTCAATCCGACAAGGATATCGCGGAGACGCTCGGCATCGCGCAATCCACCGCGCACGAGCACGTCGAAGCCGCCAAGCGCAAGCTCAAGGCCAGCAACCGCGCCGAGGCCGCGGCCGTGGGCGTGTCGCTCGGGCTGTCGTAGCCAGCGCGGAACCGCAAATAAAGTCGCCATACCCTCTGTTTGGAGGGTATCTCGGAAGCGCGACCCCTGCTTACTTTGCCCGCGTGGCATGGGCTGGGGAATAACGTGATGCAATTCCGTAAAGTATTGATCGCGGCGAGTGCCGCGCTTTTCAGCGTGTTCGTTGTGAATGCAGCGAATGCGGCTACCGTCCGCGTCGATCTCCTAACGGGCGACACTCCCGCAACGAACACCACCCCCGCGTTCCAGAATGCTTATGTGGGGACCACCGTACATTTCGGCCCGGGTACTTACGTGGTGACATATGCCACCGGCGGCAATTATCAGGCCTATGACCAATGTGGCGTTGCGGCCTGCGCTGGCACCGATCCGGGCTACCAGGACGGTTTTGCCATCTACACCCACGGCCCGGCCTCAACGGCCTGCTATATATTATAACATCCCGCTCCCTCCTTACGGCACCGGTGCGTATTATGCGACTCCGGCGGCCGCTCTCGCCGCGTACCAGGCCGCTGAGGCTAGCAATGGAATGATCCAATCGATCGCCAGTGGTCCATATGTGCCGCTGATCGGGCCGATCACGTTCACCCTTGTTACCGCCGACGACGTCAATTTCAACATGCAATTAGGTTGTTGCTGGGACAACGTCATCGGCGGCATGTCGCTCGACGTGACACAACTGGATGTCTCGACCACGCCGCTCCCCGCCGCGCTGCCGATGTTCGGCGGCGGGCTCGCAGTAGTTGGACTGCTGGCGCGGCGCCGCAAGCGCAAAGCCGCCTAGCCCACACCGCGTTCAGATTGAAATCGGAAAGACCGCCGCGAGGCGGTCTTTCCTTTTAAGCTAGTCATCGTCCGCGTCGTCGTCATCCTCGATGACAACCGGCCAGCCCTTGTGCTTCTTCGCGGCGGGCTTGGCTTCGGATTTGCCGATCGCGCCGGTGATGCCCGGATCGCGATGCGCGTATCGCGTGTTCGACAATTTCGCCGCCGCCTCTTCCCCGGTCATCGCGTAAGGCTTGCAGGCGCGGCGGCCGCTGGCGCGCCGCATCAGGTCGAGGTGCATGTGGTCGTGATGCGCGGCGTTGTAGCCGGGCGCCAGCACGGTGCTGAAGCGCTCGCAAGCCGCCATCTGCACGTCGTGTAGGAAGCCGCTTTCCTCCGGCGTGCCTTTCCAGCCGTCCTTGACCAGCACCTTGCGGCCGTCGGCGAACACGAAACCCGCGACATCGAGCGCGTTGCCGAACGCGTGCTCGGAAATGCTGTTGCTCGAGGTACCGACCATGCCGCGGCAGGAATAGGCCGAGATCTGCTTGATCTCGACCACCGGCTGGCGAAACCATTTCAGCGCCGCCGGCTGTACCGCTTCGGTGACCCACTGATCGAGCGCCGACACCATCGGGCAGGCCAAGGTCGCGGCCGGTGTCACCGCGGCCGAGCTGGCAATCGCTGGCGCGCCCATCGGCCCCAATTTCGGCACCGGGCGTTGCGGGGCCGAGGGCGGTGCATAGCTCTGGCGCGGCGGTACGGCGCGGCCGCCGTTCGGCAATACCGCGTCATCGGGAACGTCGTCATCTTCTTCGACGTCTTGCGGCGGCGCGTATTGCGGAGCGCGCGGCTGGTATTGCGGTGCGTTCTGCGGCGCGCTGCGCGACGGCTCCGGCACCCGCAACGGCTGCACGGTCGCCTCACGCGGATCGTAGGCCGGGCCTCTCGGCTCATAAACTTGGGGCGCGCCAGCACTGGGCGGTACGATCGACATTGGCGCGTTGGGCGCGCCGGGCGACTCGTACTCAGCCGCGGCCGGCTCGTAGCGCGGCGCGGGCGGTGGAGGCGCAGGCGAATAGCGCGGCTGCGGCGCGATCGGCCAGCGCTCGGGACCGCCAGAAACTGCACCAGGAATGCTGCCGGGCGGCCGCAGATCGTCGGCATAGCCGACCAGCGGCGATCCCTCACCGAGCGCGGCGACCTTGAACGGGAAATCGGCGCCGCACATGCCGGGGCCTTCGATCGGCGAGATCTGCACCGCGCCGGCGTTCTGCTTGAGCGCGCCGGACTTGATGCAATCGACCTCGGCCTCGTGGCGCCAGGCTTCGCGCTCGCCGCCGAACTGCATGAAGCTGCGGCCGCAGCCCGCCAGCGCGACCAACGCCGCGATGCCGAGCAGATAAAATGGGAGTCCCCGCCTCATCCCGCGAAAATGCGCGGGTTTGATTTAATGAGACTTCAATGTGGGGAGAGTAGAATTCGTTAAGGATAAGGAAGCGTTGCCGGCTTGATCCCCTTCGCGGTTTCCGCTCACATCACGCGGGGCGCTGGGGGTTCGCATGCAAGGCAAGGCTCGTTTCATCTTCCCTGTGCTGATCAGTTTCATGATCGTGTTCGTGGTCAGCGCCGTCGTCACCTTCACCAATATCGGCTTCCGGGCCGACTACGTGTCGCGCTGGATGAAGGCCTTTCTCACGGGTTGGCCGGTCGGTGCTGTGCTGACGTTCTTCGTCGGCCCTTACGTCCGCCGCGTCACCGATGCCCTCGTGCGACGGATCGATGGGCCATCACCGGCGCCGTAGGCCTCATGCAATTTTGCGGCCCCGGATAATTTCCTGAGCATTATCGACACCTGGTATCCACGAGTTGCGCGGCATTTTCCGCCGGATCGCCGTCACTAAACTTTTATGCACCGTCTGACAGGCGTTGCGCGGCGATTTTGCCGCGCGAGGTCAAGCGCTTGGTCGGTCATGTGCGCAGCGCATGGAGTTTTTACGATTTATTTCGCCTGTGCACCGCACACAGTCTTCGAGCCGCCACGCGGGGGTGTAATCTAGGTCACACATGTCGACAGGGAGCACTGCCGTGGACCTTGCCCTCAAGCTCAACATGCTGGCCGTGTGCGCCGTCTTCGCTTTCGTCGGCGCAATCTTGCTCGGCGCATTCTAGAAATTACGCCGCGGTCGCCGTGCGCGGATTGTAGTTGAGGATCGGCGCCAGCCAGCGCTCGCATTCCTCGACGCTCCAGCTTTTGCGCCGCGCGTAGTCCTCGACCTGGTCGCGCTCGATCTTGCCGACGCCGAAGTAGTGGCTCTGCGGGTGGCTGAAATAGAGCCCGCTCACCGACGCACCCGGCCACATCGCGAAGCTTTCGGTCAGCTTGACGCCGATCGCGTTCTCGCCGTCGAGCAGGCGGAACAGCGTGCCTTTCTCGGTGTGGTCGGGCTGCGCCGGATAGCCGGGCGCCGGGCGGATGCCGCGATATTTCTCCGCGATGATGTCCTGGTTGCTCAGGGTTTCGTTCGCGCCGTAGCCCCAAAATTCCTTGCGCACGCGCTGATGCAGCCGCTCGGCCAACGCTTCGGCCAGCCGGTCGGCCAGCGCCTTCACCAGAATTGACGAGTAGTCGTCATTGTTGAGCTTGAAGCGCTCGGCGATCTCGTCCTCGCCGATGCCGGCGGTGACGATGAAGGCGCCGACATAATCCTGCACGCCGCTCGAGCGCGGCGCGATGAAGTCCGACAGCGCGGCATTGGCGCGGCCTTCGCGCTTGGAGAGCTGCTGGCGCAGCGTGTGCAGCACCGCGATCTCGCTCGCCGTGCGCTTCGTCGGCGAAAACGTGGATGTCGTCGCCCTCCGCATTGGCCGGCCAGAAACCGCACACCGCGCGCGCCTTGAACCATTTCTCGTCGGCGATCTTGCGCAAGCATCGTGTGCGGCGTCGTCGTAGAGCTCGCGCGCTGCCTCGCCGTATTTCGGATCGTCGAGGATCGCCGGGAATTTTCCGCGACAGCTCCCAGGTCATGAAGAACGGCGTCCAGTCGATATAGTCGATCAGTTCTGCGATCGAGTAGTCGTGCAGCACCCGGGTGCCGAAGAAGCTCGGCTTCACCGGCGCGTTGCCGCCCGCCCAGTCGAGCTTGAGCGCATTGGCGCGCGCCGCCGCCAGCGGCAGCCGCGCCTTGTCCTCCTGCGCGCGGGCGTGCGCGGCGGCGAGCTTGGCGTATTCGGCGCGGATGTCGCTGACATAGCCGGGCCGCCCCTGCGCCGACATCAGCGACTGCGCGACGCCGACCGCGCGGCTGGCGTCATTGACGTAGACCGCTTGGCCGCGCTGGTAATTCGGGTGGATCTTCACCGCGGTATGCACGCGGCTGGTGGTGGCGCCGCCGATCAAGAGCGGCAGGTCGATGCCCTGGCGCTCCATCTCGGCCGCCACCAGGCACATTTCGTCGAGCGACGGCGTGATCAGGCCGGACAGGCCGATGATGTCGGCCTTTTCCGTGCGCGCGGTCTCAAGAATCTTGGCGGCCGGCACCATGACGCCGAGATCGATCACCTCGTAATTGTTGCACTGGAGCACGACGCCGACGATGTTCTTGCCAATGTCGTGGACGTCGCCCTTGACGGTCGCCATCACGATCTTGCCCGCCGAACGTGGAATGCGAGCGGCCGTCCTTTTCCTGCTCCATGTAGGGCATCAGATAGGCGACCGCCTGCTTCATCACCCGCGCCGACTTCACCACCTGCGGCAGGAACATCTTGCCGGAGCCGAACAGGTCGCCGACGATATTCATGCCGTCCATCAGCGGGCCTTCGATGACGTGCAGCGGCCGCTCGGCCTTGAGCCGCGCTTCCTCGACGTCGGCCTCGACGAAATCGGTGATGCCGTGCACCAGCGCGTGCGACAGCCGCCGCTCTACGGGCTTGTCGCGCCAGGCCAGATCGACCTCCTTGGCCGCCTGCCCGGCGCCGCGGAATTTCTCCGCCATCGCGAGCAGCCGTTCCGAAGCGTCCGGCCGGCGGTTGAGGATCACGTCCTCGCAGGCGTCGCGCAATTCCGGATCGAGGTCGTCATAGACCGCCATCTGCCCGGCATTGACGATGCCCATATCCATGCCGGCCTTGATGGCGTGGAACAGGAACACCGAATGCATCGCCTCGCGCAGGCGCTCATTGCCGCGGAATGAGAACGACAAATTCGACACGCCGCCGGAGATATGGACGTGCGGCAGCCTGGCGCGGATCTGCCGCGCCGCCTCGATGAAGGCGACGCCGTAGCCGTTGTGCTCCTCCATGCCGGTGGCGATGGCGAAGATATTCGGATCGAAGATGATGTCTTCCGGCGGGAAGCCGACCTGCTCGGTCAAAATCTTGTAGGCGCGCGCGCAAATCTCGGCCTTGCGCTCCAGCGTGTCGGCCTGGCCTTTCTCGTCGAACGCCATCACCACCACCGCGGCGCCGTAGCGGCGCACGATCTTGGCGTGTTCGATGAAGGCGTCTTCGCCCTCCTTCATCGAGATCGAATTGACCACCGGCTTGCCCTGCAGGCATTTCAGCCCGGCCTCGATCACCGAGAACTTCGAGGAGTCGACCATCACCGGCACGCGGGCGATATCGGGCTCGGCGGCGATCAAATTGAGGAACGTCACCATCGCCTGCTCGGAATCGAGCAGGCCCTCGTCCATATTGACGTCGATGATCTGCGCGCCATTCGCGACCTGGTCGCGCGCAATGGCCAGCGCCGCCGTGTAATCGCCGGCGGTGACCAGCTTCCTGAATTTGGCCGAGCCGGTGACGTTGGTGCGCTCGCCGACATTCACGAACGGGATTTCCGGCGTCAGCGTGAAGGCTTCCAGCCCCGACAGCCGCAACTGCTTCGGCAATTCCGGAATTTGCCGCGGCGCCTTGCCGGCCACCGCGCGGGCGATGGCGCTGATGTGGTCGGGCGTGGTGCCGCAGCAGCCACCGACCACGTTGACCAGTCCCGCCGAGGCGAATTCGCCCAGCAATTCCGCCATGAATTCCGGGCTTTCATCGTAATAGCCGAATTCGTTGGGCAGGCCGGCGTTCGGATAGGCGCACACCAGCGTGTCGGCGACCCGGCCGATCTCCGGCGATATGCGCGCGCATTTCCTGCGCGCCGAGCGCGCAGTTGAGACCGATGGTCGATCGGCTGCGGCGTGCGCCACCGCGTTCCAGAACGCGTCCGGCGTCTGGCCCAGACAGCAGGCGGCCCGGAGCGGTCGGTGATGGTGCCGGAGATCATCACCGGCACGTCGAGGCCTAACTCGTCGCACACCTCGCCGATCGCGAAGATCGCCGCCTTGGCGTTAAGGGTGTCGAAGATCGTCTCGATCAGCAGCAGATCTACACCGCCTTCGAGCAAGCCGCGGATCTGCTCGCCATAGGCAACGCGCAACTGGTCAAAGCTAATGGCGCGGAAACCGGGATTGGACACGTCCGGCGAGATCGACGCGGTGCGGTTGGTCGGGCCGAGCGCCCCGGCGACGAACCGCTTCCGCCCGTCTTCTTTTTCCGCGAGCGCGGCAGCTTCCTTGGCGAGGGTCGCACCCGCCACGTTGAGCTCGCGCGCGATGCCTTCCATGCCGTAGTCGGCCTGCGCGATCGTGGTCGACGAAAATGTGTTGGTCGAAACGATGTCGGCGCCAGCACGGAAATAGGCGAGATGGATTTCACGGATCGACATCCGGCCGGCTCAGGTTGAGCAGGTCGTTGTTGCCACGCACCTCGCGATTCCAGGCGTCGAAGCGCGCGCCGCGATAGCCGCCTTCATCGAGCTTGAGCGCCTGGATCATGGTGCCCATCGCGCCGTCCAGCACGAGAATGCGTTTCGCCGCGGCATCGCGGAGCAAAGTTCGGGCGTTGGTGTGGGACTGTGTGGGCATTCGGTTACTCTGGCGTCAGGCTGGTTGCTTCACCGTGGGCCGCAGCCCCAGCAAATGGCAGATCGCGTAGACGAGATCGGCGCGGTTCATGGTGTAGAAGTGAAAATCGGTGACACCGCGATCCACCAGGTCGATCGCCTGCTCGGCGGCGACCGCGGCGGCGATCAGCTTGCGCGTCGCGGGATCGTTATCGAGCCCGCGGAAGCGCTCGGCCGAGCCAGGCCGGCACGCTGGCTCCGGCCCGTGCGGCGAACGCCGTCATCGCCTTGAAGTTCTGCACCGGAATGAGCCCCGGCACGATCGGGATGTCGATGCCACGGGCGCGCACGCGCTCGAGATACCGGAAATAATGTTCGTTATCGAAGAAGAACTGCGTCATCGCCCGCGTCGCGCCGGCGTCGCACTTGGCCTTCAACATGTCGATGTCTTCGTCGACGGTGCGGCTGTCGGGATGCTTCTCCGGATAGGCCGACACCGACACTTCGATGTCGGGGAACTGCTTCTTGATGCCGGCGACCAGATCGGCGGCATTCTTGTAACCACCGGGATGCGGCGCGTAACTTGCGCCGGCGCCACCCACCATGTCGCCGCGCAGCGCCACGATGTGGCGCACGCCGATCTCATGATAATTGCGCACGATCCTGTCAATTTCGTCCCGCGTCGCCGCGACGCAGGTCAGATGCGCGGCCGGCGTCAGCGCGGTTTCCTTGAGAATGCGCTTAACCGTGGCGTGCGTGCGCTCCCGGGTCGAGCCGCCGGCCCCGTAAGTCACCGAGACGAATTTCGGCGCCAGCGGCTCCAGCCGCTTGATCGACTCCCAGAGGATCTTCTCCATCTCCTCGGTCGCCGGTGGGAAAAATTCGAATGAGGCGCGGATGCGGCCTTGCGGCGACGACCACCGGCTGGCGCGAAGTTGGCTGTTCATCATGCCACCTCGCGGTTCGGCTTCGCGGCCATTACCGCTCGGGTATCCCGCGCCAGCCACAGTGACACCGCGATCTTGCCGTCAGAGCCTGGCTCCGGCGGCAGGCTCTTGTGCATCACCGGCTCGAGCCCGGCGGCGCCGAGCCATTGCGCGACGATCTCCGGCGCGAAGCCGAGCCGGCGGTGGGCGTGCTGCTCGCGCAAAAATTCAAGTTCATGCGGCGCGAAATCGACCACCAGGAGACTTCCGCCGGGCCGCAAAACCCGCGCGGCCTCGCGCACCGCGCGTGCGCCGTCGTCGAGGAAGTGCAGCACCTGATGGACGATGATGGCGTCGAACGAATTGTCCGGCAGTGGCAGGTCGTAGATGTCGCCCTGCCGCACGCTGCAATGGCGCAAGCCGGCGCGCTCGAGCCGGTCACGCGCCAGCAGCAACATGTCGAGCGAGAGATCGAGACCAACGCCGCGCTCGATCTGCGGCCCGAACAATTCCAGCATGCGGCCGGTACCGGTGCCCAGATCGAGCAGCGAGCGGAACGGCCGCTGTGCTAGCGCGTCACGAATGGCGGCTTCGACCGCCGCGTCGGCGACGTGCAGCTTGCGGATGCGATCCCATTCGGCGGCGTGCTTGCGGAAATAGGTCTGCGCCGCGGCGGCGCGTGCCGCGCGCACCGAGGCGAGCCGTGCGCGATCGCGGGTGATGACGCGGTCGTCAGTGTCGAGTTGTCCAAGCAACGCGCGCGCCACATCGGCGCCGTTGCCGATCTCCGCCATGCGGAAAAACGCCCAGGTGCCCTCGCGAAAGCGCTCGACCAGACCGGCTTCGGCCAGCAATTTGAGATGGCGAGAGATACGCGGCTGCGACTGGTGCAGAATGTCGGTGAGGTCCGACACCGTCAGCTCGGCCTCGGTCAGTAACGCGAGAATGCGCAGGCGCGTCTCCTCACCCGCCGCCTTCAGGGCGACGTTGAGCGCGTCAAAGCCAAGTTTTCCGGGGCCGGGCATGTCGGTATGGGCCTTGTCCCACTATATAAGGATATCTTTATGCCTTTAACCGATCGTTCGCAAGTCCGGAAGCACCACAAGGTTTATGGTCAGCCAGTCTTTGCAGGAGCTTGGCCATGACCACCAAGGATTTCGGCGTCTGGGAGGGCGAGGTCACCACCGATCTGCCGGCACAGACCGATGCCGGGTTGTATTTCATAGGCCGGATCCGTACGCCCTGGCGCGAACGCAAAGACTGCCCGAAAAACGCCCGGGAATCCGACGCTGTTTGCACCCTCGCGCTCGATCCGCGCTGGGTGGCGGCCCTCAAGGACGTCTCATCCTGCTCGCACCTCGTGCTGCTCTATTGGATGGACCGCTCGCCGCGGAACATCGTGTTGCAGGTGCCCAGGCACTACGGTGTGCAGCGAGGCACCTTTGCCCTGCGCTCGCCGGCTCGACCCAATCCGATCGCGATCAGCGTGGTCCGCCTCCTCGGCATCGAGGGCGCCAATCTGTCGGTCAGCGGGCTGGACTGCCTCGACGGCACGCCATTGATCGACATCAAGCCCTATTTTGCCTCGACCGATAGTGTGCCCGACGCAATCGTAGGCTGGCACAAAGCGCGTTGAACTACGCGTATGTCTTACCGGCGAATGGTTCCACCCCTCTCGCAAGCGTGAGAACGACCCCTAAAAAGGTGACGGAACGAGGCACCCTGCCTCGCGCTTGCCCCCTCGAACAAGTCATTGAGGGGTTGAGTTATGCGCACCCAATTAACCGCTATTGCGATGCTCGCGGCTGTCGGCGCCTTCGCCGCCGGCCCGGCCAGTGCCCAGCACTTGCTGGCGTCCACACCCTACGGCCAGCCGGCTTACGAAGTGCAGACGCCCGACGAGCCCGCGACGGAAGCGCTCAACCCGGCGTTCCAGCGTCAGATCGTCGATTACCGCACGTCGGAGTCCGCCGGCACCATCGTGATCGATACGCCCAACACGTTCCTCTATTACGTGCTGGGCAATGGCAAGGCGGTCCGCTACGGCATCGGCGTCGGCCGCGAAGGCTTCACCTGGGCGGGCGTCAAGCAAGTCGCCCGCAAGGCCGAGTGGCCGGACTGGTATCCACCGTCCGAAATGATTGCGCGCCAGCCCTATCTGCCGCGCATGACCGCCGGCGGCCCCGGCAATCCGCTCGGCGCTCGCGCCATTTATCTGGGCGGCACGGTGTATCGCATCCACGGCACCAATGACCCGACCACGATCGGCAAGCACGTCTCGTCAGGCTGCATCCGCTTGACCAACGAAGACGTCAGCGACCTGTTCGAGCGCGTCAAGGTCGGTACTAAAGTTGTCGTGCTGCCGCAGGGCGCACCGCACCGCGCCCAACCCGAGATGGCTTATGCACCGGCGCTCCAAAGCAACGCGCAACGGACCTGGGCGAGCATCCGGCCGGCCGGCGTCTACTAAACAAACTCAACAGCGGCTGACGCGCCGTTAGAGCGTCTCACGGCAAACCCGCGATCCGGCAACGGTTCGCGGGTTTTCTTTTTTTGAGGCCTGCACACAAAGAGAAACCCCGCCCGCGTGATCGCGGACGGGGATTCTTCAGACATTATGTATACCTGGCGTACTGAGTTACTTACCCTGCGGCGGACCACCGTTGATGGTCTGATGCTGGGCGTTGCCGTTCTCGATCTTCTCTTGCGCATTGCTGCCCGTCGGGGCCGCGGCGCTGCCGGTAGTCGTGGACGAGGCGCCCATCGACGACTTGCTGGCGCCAACGCTCGACTTCGAGTTGACGTTGCTGTTCATGCCGGACTGAGCCTGCGCCGGGGTCTTGGCCTCGGTATTAGTCGTGGCGTTCGGGCCATTGGCTGGAGCCGGTTCCGCAGCGAAAGCGATGGAACCCAGGCCTAACGTCAAGCCGGTCATCAGTGCGACTGTCGAAAGTTTCTTCATGGGAGTTCCTCCTGTTAAACGCACGGGGCGACAACGTGTGCATCCAGTGGTTGTTCCAGGAACTGGAACAGATCCATGCCGAACTTCAGAGTATTCTGCGCAAAACTCGGTCGCGTTTTCGTGAGGAACAATTTGATCGCGGCGCGCGTATAATATCGGAACTTGGTCGCGACCCTGCGTGACCAGAATTTTGACTCGAGACTGGCACGTTCGGCTCGCGGCCTCTGGAACTTCACCCGGAGGACCGTCCATGACTCAGTCACACGTCCTTGTTGGCGCCACCGCGACGCCGGCCGATATTACGATCCGACGCATCGACATTCACGATCTGACTGCCGCGCTGCGCGACGGCTGGTCCGATTTCACCGCGATACCGAGCCACGCCATCTTTCTGTGCGTGATTTATCCGGTGGTCGGCATCCTGCTCGCGCAGATGCTGCTCGGTTATTCGACACTGGAATTCTTGTTCCCGCTCGCCGCAGGCTTTGCGCTGGTCGGCCCGGTTGCCGCGCTGGGCCTTTACGAACTGAGCCGGCGACGTGAGGCCGGGCTCGACACCTCGGCGAGCCATGCGCTGGAAGTGCTACACTCGCCCTCGATCGGCGCCATTGCTGCACTCGCCGGCCTGCTGACGGCGATCTTCCTGATCTGGCTGGGCACCGCCCACGCCATTTACGTCCATAGCTTTGGCTACAACTCGCCGGTTTCGGTTTCGCAGTTCGCCCATAACGTGCTGCTGACACGCGCCGGCTGGAGCCTGATCGTGCTCGGCAACGGGGCGGGCTTCATCTTTGCCGTTGTTGTGCTCACGATCAGCGCCGTGTCGTTTCCGCTGCTGCTCGATCGCGACGTCGGCGCCGCGGTGGCGCTGCTGACCTCGATCCGCTTGGTGCTGGCCAATCCGGCCACCATGGCGCTGTGGGGCCTGATCATCGCCGGCCTGTTGCTGATCGGCTCGCTGCCGTTCTTCGTCGGGCTTGCGGTGGTGATGCCGGTGCTCGGCCACGCCACCTGGCACCTGTATCGCCGGGCCATTGATGTCGGTGATATCCCGCACGCCGACTTCCGGCAGCCGTCGCCGAGCCACCGCTCGGCGGCCGATTTCCCCTCAGCGCTATTCCGCTGAGGTAAGCGCGAGGCTATACCGCTATCCGGTTTTCACCGGATGGATTGAGTCATGCGAATTGCGGCAATGGCGGCCGGCGCGGTCGGTGGGTATTTCGGCGCCCGGCTGGCGAAAGCGGGCCACGACGTTTTCTTCATCGCCCGCGGCGCGCACCTTGCCGCGATGCGCAAGGACGGCCTTCAGATCGAGAGCGTGCACGGCGACCTGCATCTGCCGAAGCCGAACGTCACGGATAATCCCGCGGAGGTCGGGCGGGTCGACATCGTGCTGTTCGCCGTCAAACTGTGGGACACCGAAAAGGCCGCCGAAGCCACCAAGCCGCTAGTCGGCGTGAACACCCGCGTCATCACCTTGCAGAACGGCGTCGACAGTTACGAGCGCGTCGCCCCGATCATCGGCGCAAAAAACACGGTGCCAGGCGCGACCTATGTCGTCACCGTGATCGACCGCCCCGGCATCATCAGCCAGACCAGCCAGGCGCAACTGATGGTGTTCGGCACCGTCGATGGCAAGCCGGACTCGCAGTTGCAGGGTTTCGCCGAGGCGCTGAAGGCGACCGGCGTTTCCGTCAACCTCACAGACAATATAGAGCGCGAGCGCTGGCAGAAATTCGTGCTGTTGACCGGCACTTCGGGCGCCACCGCGGTGACGCGAAACAGCATGGGGCCGATCCTTGCCGATCCCGACACCCGCGCGTTATTCCGCAAGGCGATGTCGGAAGTGGTCGCGGTCGGTCGCGCCAAGGGCGTCGCGATCGACGAGAGTTTCGTCGACGACCGCATCGCTTTCGCCGACAAGAGCTTCCCGGCCTCGATGAAGGCGTCGATGGCCAATGATCTCGATCGCGGCAACCGGCTGGAGCTCGACTGGCTGGCCGGGCATGTGTCGAGGCTCGGCAAGGAGCTCAAGGTGCCGACGCCAGTCAACGACACTATTTATGCGGCGCTCAAGCTGCACCGCATGGGAGACAAAGCGACGTAGCGCCGCTGGCGTCCGCCTCGCGCTCCCACTAACATTGCCGCGCGGGGATTCGGGGGGAAGGCTCGCGTGATCAAGAAACTCACCATCGGAATAGCGATCGTTGCGGTGTTTTTCGCCGGCACGCTGTGGGCCCTCAATAAATTCTCGACGGGCGGCAGCACCGTCAAAGGCGGTCCGGCGCTCGTCGCACTGCCGCCGCTCAAGGCGGAATCCCGGCCATCGACGGTGATCGCGCCGGTCGCAATTTCGCTCAGCGCGATTCGCTCGGCGCTCGACGCCGCAGCGCCGCGCGAATTCGTCGGCAAGAACAACAACCCCGTCACGCAACTGCTCGGAAAGGCCGAGATTGGCATCACGGTCGGGCGGGGGCCACTCAGCGTCGCCGGCCGGCCGGAAGGCCTCGCCGTCACCGCGCCGCTGACCGGCAGCATCCATATTACTGGCGAGATCGGCACCATCGCCGGCAAGGGCGTCGGCGGGGTCGGCAACGCGCTCGGCAGCCTCTTGGGCGGCAATGTCGGCAAGCAGATCGAGACGCTCGCCACCAAGGCATTCGACCAGCGCACCGAGATCAAGGGCAGCGTGGTGATGAACTCGAAGCCGGGCCTCACACCAGCCTGGCGGCTTGAGCCCAACCTCTCCGCGCAGATGAATCTCGGCGACACCGGCATCAATGTGGCCGGCATCAAGATCAACCTCGCCAACGAGATCAAGCCGATGCTCGACCCCTTGGTGAACGCGCAGATCAACGCGCTGCAAGGCCGGCTGCGCAACGATCCGATGATCGAAACAGCAGCGCGGCGCGAATGGACCAAGATGTGCCGCTCGATCCCGCTCGGCGGCGGCAAGACCGGGCTGCCGGCGCTGTGGCTGGAATTCAAGCCGACCAAGGCGTTCGCCGCGCAGCCCAAGATCGATGGCAATGCGGTGACGCTGACCGTCGGCGTGCAGTCCGACACCCGCATCTTGCCAAGCGAAACCAAGCCGAGCTGCCCGTTCCCGGCGCGGCTCGATATCGTGCCGGCGATCGATCAGGGCCAGATCAGTTTCGCAGTGCCGATCGACATGCCGTTCACCGAAGTGAACAAGCTGCTCGAGGCGCAACTCAAGGGCCAGAAATTTCCCAAGGAGCCCGGCGCTGCGCCCGTCGTGGTCGAGGTGCGCCAGGCCACCGTCGGCGCCGAAGGTGAGCGCATGCTGATCTCGCTGCTCGTCAAGGCCAACGAGCGCAAAAGCTGGTTCGGCTTCGGCGCTGAGGCGACCGTGCATATCTGGGGCAAGCCGGTGCTCGACCAGAAGCAGCAGATCTTGCGGCTGACGGATCTGACGCTGGCGGTGGAATCCGAAGCGGCGTTCGGGCTGCTGGGCGCTGCCGCCAGGGCCGCGATGCCACATTTGCAAAAAGCGCTGGCGGAAAACGCAGTGATCGACCTCAAGCCGTTCACCGCCGACGCGCGGGCGAAAATCTCCGGCGCGATCGCCGAATTCCGCGAGGTGACGCCGGGCGTCGCGGTCGACACCGCGATCAACGACCTGCGGCTGGTCGGCCTCGAGTTCGATTCCAAGACGCTGCGCATCATCACCGAGGCGCAGGGCACCGCCAAGGTGACGGTCACGGAACTGCCGAAGACTTAAAACACAGCGGCTTAGCCCGCATTGACACGCTTCGGCGTCGGCATAGATTAAGTGCTGTTCCGAGGGGTGCCCACCGTTGCGTGCTGCGGGCTGAGAAAAACCCTTTGAACCTGATCCGGGTCATGCCGGCGAAGGGACAGGACATGTGATGCAGACATCGGTGACGATTGCGCGGCTTGTGGGCCCGATTTTTGCCGTAGTCGGCGTTGGCATGCTGACCAGCCAGGCCGCCTATCGCGAGATGGCGGGCCAGTTCGTCTCGACGTTCCCGCTGATCTATTTCTCCGGCATTCTGTTCATGGTCGCCGGCCTCGCCATCCTCAACGTGCATAACATCTGGAAGCGCGACTGGCGCATCACCATCACGCTGCTCGGCTGGGCGCTGACCATCATCGGCGCCTTTCGCATCATGGCGCCGCCTTTCGTTTCGTTTCTCGGCGTGCCGGTGATGGCCACCGAGCTTTTCATCGTCACGGGGTTCATCCTGCTCGGGATCGGCTCCTTCTTCACCTACATGGGATATTCCGCGTGAGCATCGCGGCATCGGAGGTCAAATTATGAATAAGCCCGTCACATCGGCCGATCTGGTCACCCCGAAGGTCACCACCGGACCGCTGCCAGCCTCGCGCAAATTCCATTCGGTGCCAGACGCTGCCAGCGACCTGCGGGTGCCGTTGCGCGAGATCATCCTGTCCGATGCCGCCAAGGAACCACCGCTTCCGGTCTATGACACCACCGGACCCTATACCGACAACGACGCCGTCATCGACGTCGAAAAGGGCCTCAGGCGCGTGCGCGTGGAATGGGTAAGAGAACGCGGCGGCGTAGAGGAATATGACGGCCGGCCGATCCAACCGGTCGATAATGGCAACGCCACCGGGAAATATCTGGCGCGCAATTTCTCCAATACGTCGAAGCCGATGCGCGCCATCGGCGGTGCACCGATGACGCAATTGGAATTCGCCCGCGCCGGCATCGTCACCAAGGAAATGATCTATATCGCCGAGCGCGAAAATCTCGGCCGCAAGGAAATGCTGTCGCGCGCCAACGACGCACTCAAGGACGGCGAGAGTTTCGGCGCATCCCTGCCCGCCTTTATCACCCCGGAATTCGTCCGCTCGGAAGTTGCGCGCGGCCGCGCCATCATCCCGTCCAACATCAACCACGCCGAGCTCGAGCCGATGATCATCGGCCGCAACTTCCTGACCAAGATCAACGCCAACATCGGCAACTCCGCCGTCACCTCGTCGGTCGAGGAAGAAATCGAGAAGATGGTGTGGGCGATCCGCTGGGGCGCCGACACCGTGATGGACCTCTCGACTGGCCGCAACATCCACAACACCCGCGAATGGATCCTGCGCAACTCACCGGTGCCGATCGGCACCGTGCCGATCTATCAAGCGTTGGAGAAGGTTGACGGCGATCCGGTCAAGCTCGACTGGGAATGCTACAAGGACACGCTGATCGAGCAGTGCGAACAGGGTGTCGATTATTTTACGATCCACGCCGGCGTGCGGCTCGGCTACATCCACCTCACGGCCGACCGCGTCACCGGCATCGTCTCGCGCGGCGGCTCAATCATGGCGAAGTGGTGCCTGTCGCGGCATAAGGAAAGCTTCCTCTACGAGCGCTTCGACGAGATCTGCGACATCATGCGTAAATACGACGTGTCGTTCTCACTGGGCGACGGCCTGCGGCCCGGCTCGATCGCCGACGCCAATGACCGCGCACAATTCGCCGAACTCGAAACGCTCGGCGAACTCACGCAAGTCGCCTGGAAGAAAGGCTGCCAGGTGATGATCGAAGGCCCCGGCCACGTGCCGCTGCACAAGATCAAGATCAACATGGACAAGCAGCTCAAGGAATGCGGCGAGGCGCCGTTCTATACGCTGGGCCCACTCACCACCGACATCGCACCGGGTTACGACCACATCACCTCGGCCATTGGTGCAGCGATGATCGGCTGGTTCGGCTGCGCGATGCTCTGCTACGTGACGCCGAAGGAGCATCTCGGCCTGCCCGACCGCGACGACGTCAAGGAAGGCGTGATCGCCTACAAGATCGCGGCGCACGCCGCCGACCTTGGCAAGGGTCATCCGGCGGCGCAGTTACGCGACGACGCGCTGTCGCGCGCGCGCTTTGACTTCCGCTGGGAGGACCAGTTCAACCTTGGCCTCGATCCGGTCACCGCGCGCGAATATCACGACGAGACGCTGCCGAAGGAGGCGCACAAGGTCGCGCATTTCTGCTCGATGTGCGGCCCGAAATTCTGCTCGATGAAGATCACCCAGGACGTGCGGGATTATGCGGCGTCGTTGAATGACAAAGAACAAGGCATGGCGCAGATGAGCGAGAAGTTCAAATCGCTTGGCGAGCAGGTCTATGTCGACGCGGAGAAGGTGAAGGAGAGCAACAAGGCGCTGTAGCACCGCGTAATTCCGCACCGCCGAGCAGCACGAAAGCTCAAGAATACCCGGCCCGCGCCGGGCACTTCCATTTCAGCGAGACCCGCTTTTAACGCCTTGCCGTCACGATTATAATTTTGCCGCCGAAGCCCATCGTCCACCTGACACTGGAGGAAGACATGCCACGGAAATTCATCGACTGCCGCGAAATGCCGAGCGAATCCAATTGTACGGTGGCGATCAGCGCCGACAGCGAAAACGAATTGCTGGAAGCCGCCGTCCAGCACGCGGTGACGGTGCACAAGCACAAAGATTCGCCGCAACTGCGCCAGATGATTAAGAGCGGGATGAAGAACGGCACGCCGCCGGTCGCGGCACCGGCCCGCGTGGGCTGATCCCATTCAACAAGCACAAAGGGCGGAAGGTTTTGGCCTTCCGCCCTTTGTATTTACCGTCCGTCCGCTTTCGCAGAACAGTCGCGCCGCACACTACCGCAGCGAGATCGCCATGCCGTTGAGATCGGCGCTGACGATCGCGCCGGTCTGTTGGCCGGATAGGATCAGCGTCGCACCGGTCGGATTCTGCAGCACGATCGCCTGCGCGCCGGCACGGCCGAGCGCAGCGCCCGCGCCCGCGGCACCGTAAACGCCCGCAACGTCGCCCGGACCGCGGATGTTGGTGACGCGGCCGCGGAAGTGGGTATCCGAGGCACCGAAGGTGAAGCCATAACTCAGGCCGCCGATCGAGATCGGATAGCTGCGGCCGTGGAAGGTTAACGTGCCCTGCCCGGCCGAACCGCCGATCACGAAGCCGGCCTTGACGACATTGAAGCGAATGGTGCCGCTATCGGCTTGCGCGGCGGTCGACAGGCCGACACCCGCCACGGCGGTAAGCGCGACCAGCGCGGTACGAAAGCTGGATGAAAATCGCATGATTGGGTCCTTTTCGGATGATGGAGATGGAAATGTTGGGAACGTCAGGCAGCAGCCAACAGCCGCCCCTTGCGGCCAGTGAAGCGATAATGCGCCAGGGCGGCGATAGTTCCATAGCCGCCGCAATGCTACGCGCTCGCGTTGGGGAAAAGACCTGTCCCCGCCACAGCGGGAAAAAACGGCGCGCCCGGCGCCGCTAAGAATACGGGTAATATCACACGCCCTACCCCCCCGTCACACCCGAGTCGCAGCATGAATCCGTTCGACGTCGCCATCTATCTCATCGCGCTGTTCGCCATAGTCACCGGCTTCAATGCCGGCCTGCTGCGCAGCCTGGCGACGATTTTGGCCTATACGATCGCGGCGCCGATCGCGCTCGGGCTGACGCCGCCGGTGTCCGCCTATCTCGTCGACCATGCGCTGCTGACGGCGGACAAGACATCGTTCGTGTTCTTCGGCGAGTTGCTGGCGTTCGGCCTCGTGCTCGGGGCGCTGGTGCGCGGCGCGGTCAGCGAGTTCAGCGGGCCGCGGATCGGCTTCGTCGACCGCGCGCTCGGGGCGCTGCTCGGCGCGGTGCGCATTTTCCTGCTCGCGGTGCTGGTGGTCCTGATCTTCGCCCACATCATTCCGACCGGCCGCGAGCCGTCATGGCTCGCCGATTCGAAACTGCGGCCGGTTCTCGACGCCGCCGGCGAAAAGGGTCTGCGCGCGCTGCCGCCCGACATCGAGGCTTATATCGATCGCCTGAAGAAGGAGCGCGGGTTGTGAAATCAGCGCCCGAACATACCCATGATTTGCGCCTTAGCCAGCGCGTTGAAATGCAGGTTGAAACCGACCACCGCAGCCGACGTATCGGCCTGCACGTCAAGCTTGTCGGTTTTCACCGCGAATACCGTGAAGTGATAATGGTGTGGCTTGTCGCCCTCCGGCGGGCACGGGCCGCCGTAACCGGGCTTGCCGAAATCGGTCCGCGTCATCAGCGCACCGGCCGGCAGTTTGCCGCCGCCGCTGCCCACCCCGGCCGCGAGTTCAGTGACGTTGGCCGGAATATTCACCACCACCCAATGCCAGAAACCCGAGCCGGTCGGCGCGTCGGGATCGTAGCAATGCACGGCGAAGCTTTTGGTGCTGTCCGGCGCGCCGCTCCATTTCAAGTGCGGGGAGACATTGCCACCGGCGCAGCCGAAGCCAAAATCGGCCGACAAAATGTGATCCTTCGGCAACGTGTCGCCGTCCTTGAAGCTGTTGCTGATGACCGTGAACGCCATGCGCGCTCTCCTGCGAAGATCCCGCTCGCGCGGAGCCTAGCTCACGCCGTCATTCTGGGACAGCCTGAAAGCTGGACCGGAATGATGAAGTGTTACTTGCCCGCCGCTTTGCGCAGTGCGGCGTTGATGCGGTCCTGCCAGCCCGGCCCATCGTCCTGGAAAAAATCCAGTACGTCACGGTCGATGCGCAGCGACACCATCTCCTTGACGCCGGGGACGGCAGGCGGCGTCGGCGGAAGATCCGCCGGCTTGGTCGTCGCGGACTTGAAGGCGGCTTCTGCGGCAGAGCGAGAGTCAGTCGGAATGCGTCGCGTCATGGCGGCGATTCTACCACCAGTGCGCCCGGAACCCAATCGCGCTAGGCTGGTTGAAAGGTTGGATAAAGGAACAGCAGATGGCGCACGTCACCTACAGAATCGTCAAGCACGATGGCGGCTGGGCCTATCAGTCGGATGGCTCGTTCTCCGAAACGTTCCCGACCCACGCCAAGGCGCTGAGTGCCGCGCGGTTTGCCGCCGCCGAGCAGCGCGTTCCCGGCCACACCGAGGCGATCGAGTGGGAAGACGAGAAGGGCAAGTGGCACTCGGAGACCGCCTCCGGCTCCGACCGTCCGCGCACCGACGTCGAGGACAGCGCGGGCTGATCCCCTCCCGCCCCACCCTGCGCGACGTGATGCGCTGGATGCTCGCCGCGTTTTTCGCCGCGGCGGGCTTCTTGCATTTGCGAGCGCCGGACGCGTTGTTGTTGATCACGCCGCATTGGGTACCGTTCGCGCCGCAGGTAATTCTTGCGAGCGGCCTGTTCGAACTTGTTGCCGCGCTGGCGCTCCTGACGAAGTCACTCCGCCGCTGGGCTGGCATCGCGCTCGCGCTCTATGCGGTCTGCGTTTTCCCCGCCAACATTAAGCACGCAATCGGGGGCATCCACGTGCCCGGCCTGCCGTCGAGCTGGTGGTATCACGGCCCCCGGCTTGCCCTGCAGCCGGTGATCGTGTGGTGGGCGCTGTTTTGCGCTGAGGTGATCGACTGGCCGTGGCGGCGGGCCAAATAAGATGCGCGCGAATGCCGTGCCGCTATTTAGCCTTGACGGCTTTCTTCTTCTTTTTCGCAGGCGCGGCCTTTGGTGCCGCGGCTTCGGCGGCAGCGTCGGTCGCTTCCTTGGCGAGCCGCAGCGCCTTCAGACGCTCGGTCTTGGCACGCATTGCCTTTCCGGCCGCTTCATACTCGAGCATGGCTTGGACGCCCTCGCGGGCCTGGGTTTCTTTCTTGAATTTGGCGTTGGCGCGATCCTGCGCCTCATTAGGATTTTTCGCCACGTCGCCTCCAGGGTCGAATCGCCAAAAATTCAGAATACCAAGAATCAGGCTTCATAAGCATAGCACGTCCACTGCTCTTTGGCGGACGTCGTGGTTGCGAGCCCTGAAGCCATTGCAAAATCGGAACTTCGAGGGAGGGTAATGGCATTGTGTGCGGGTCTCTGGAGCGGGCTGTTCGCCGGTTTGGCACTTGCTGGCTGCGCGAGCGATCCGACCCCGCGCCAACATTGAATACCGTGCGACGGGCAATTGGGTGGTAGAAAAGCAGACCGACCGCGGCGCGCCCATCTCAAGTTCGGCGCTCGCCGCTAAAAGCTCGCGCCAGCACGAGGTATTTCCGAAAAGCGCGCTGCTGCAATTAATGTGCTTCAAGGAAGGACCGGTCGCGCTTTGCATTCGAGGTCAAGGTCGGCTCCGCGCGCAATTCCGAATTTGGCTACCGCTTCGACGAAAAACCGGCCGTCAAATCAACCCACGGTTCGTCGACGACTACCGAAGCGCCCTCATTGACCGGCCCGACGAACTGCGGGCTTTTATCGCCGACCTGCAAACATCCCAGACGCTGGATATGCTGATCCGCTCGCTGAATGTCGGCCGCACCTCGGTTGAGTTCAAACTCGATGGTGCGCAGGCGGCGGTAGCCGCGGCCTATGCCAGCTGCCCAATTCCGCCCCCGAATCCGCGAGGCCGGCAAGCTAAACCGGCGCTAAGTCACATCACGTGTATTTCGGATCGCGGTCGAGCAACTCGATCGAAATACCCTGCGGGCCGCGGATGAAGCAAATGCGGATGCCGGGGCGTGGATTGTTCGGCTCCATGGTGAATTCGACGCCTTTCTTCTTGAGATCGGCCACGACCGAATCGACGTCGCTCACCGCCAACCCGAAATGATCGAGCCCCTGATAGGGAGTCTTGGGCGGGGCGTTGACGGCATCGCCCGGCGCGACCGGCGCCAGAAAAATATTGGCGCCGCCGAGCTCCATGTCGATGCGCGGCTTGCCCTGCTGGGTAGTGCGGATCACCTGGGCCCCTAGCATCTTCTCGAACCATTGCGCGGTCGCCTCGGCGTCGGGCGTGCGCAGATGGATATGGTCCCATTGATAATTCGGCATTGTTTGCACTCCGTTTTTGCGCGCCCTGCGGCTGGCACATTCTAGTATGGGCTCGCCACAACACAATATTTACCAGCCCCAGCCTAGAACCGCTGCGCGCAACGCCGCAAGGAGCGACGATGGATCTGTCGCCGGGCATTCTTTATTTCTGGAATCAGCTGAGCAAGCTCTGCTTCTCGCTCGGTTCGCATTTCTCGTTCAGCTCGCTCGGCGCCGCGCTTTTGATCGCGACCGGCTTTTACGCGCTCAAGCGGTTGCGGCGCGGACGGCGCCTGCGGTTCAAGACGCTGATGCGGGCGCTGTTTCCCAAACGCATTGTTATGAGCCCGTCCAATCATGCCGATATCGGCTATCTATTCTTCAACGTGTTCGTGTTCGGCGTGGTGTTCGGCTGGGCCGTGCTGACCTATCAGACCGTCACCAACGGCATTATCAGCGCGTTGATCTCGAGCTTCGGGCGGCCGTTGCCGACGGCCCTGCCGGCGCTGGTGTCGCGCTCAATCATCACGCTGATGTTGTTTCTCGCCTATGAGCTCGGCTACTGGTTCAATCACTGGCTCAGCCACCGCGTGCCGGTGCTGTGGGAATTTCACAAAGTGCACCACTCGGCGGCGGTGCTGACGCCGCTGACCAATTTCCGCGTCCACCCGGTCTACACGTGGATCTTCGCCAACATTCTCGCCTTCTCGGCTGCGATCGCCAATGGCATCGCGAATTACCTGTTCGGCTCGACCAGCCTATCAATACGCGCTGGCCGACAGCAACATCATCCTGGTGTTTTTCATCCACGTGTATGTCCACCTGCAGCACTCGCACGTGTGGATTTCGTTCACCGGCGTGCTCGGCCGCATCTTCGTCAGCCCGGCGCATCACCAGGTGCATCACTCCGCCGACCCGAAACACTTCAATCGCAATTTCGGCAGTTGCCTCGCGTTGTGGGACTGGATGTTCGGCACGCTCTACATCCCCAGCAAGGAGCGTGAGAGACTGACGTTCGGCGTCGAGCCTGATCGGTTTCCTGCGCACACCATCACCGGCGAATTGATCGCGCCCTTTATTCGCGCCGCCGCGCGAGTGCGCGCCCTGTTGCCGAAGCGGGCGGCCTCGGCGCACGGGCGCAAACAAACGTCGCAAGCGTAATCGCAGCTCGCGCGAACGTGACCGAAATTTAATCTGCTTCCTCGCACGTTCTGCCGATTCCAACGCGGCATTCAGCGGCCATTCACGCGCAAAATCGGAACCTGCGCGCTCAGGAAACGTTATTCCGTTGAGCCAAATGAGTGAGTGGAGGTAGACATGAAAAAGACACTGACTGTTCTTGTCGCCGCGGCGACGATCGCGATCGCGGCGGTGGCTTCTCCGCCGCAAGCTGAAGCGCGCGGCGGCCGCATCGCGGCAGGCGTGCTCGGCGGGCTTGCAGCCGGCGCCATCATCGGTTCGGCCGGATACGGATACGGACCAGGTTACTACGGCTATGGACCTGCCTATTACGGTCCCGGACCCTATGCGTACGGAGGCTGCGGCTGGCGCCGTGAGCGATTCTGGAACGGCTATCGCTGGCACATCCGCCGCGTGCGGGTCTGTTACTAAACCTGAACGAGCCTTCAGAATTCGAAAAGGCCCGGCATTTCCGAGTGAAATTGCCGGGCCTTTTTCGCGGGTGTGATGCAAATCACTGATCAAATTTCCGACAAATTAAGATTGCCTGCTTTACATGATCCCGGACCAGCTTAGGCTCGCCGACGTGGCATGGCCGAAGCTCAGATTTTTGCCGGTCATGACCCAGAGGAGATTCCAAATGAAGAAGGCCCTGCTCGCTCTTGCAACGGTCGCTACCCTTGCTGCCAGTTCGCTTGCGACAACGACACCGGCGGATGCCCGCTGCCGCGGTTGCGGCGTCGGCCTCGGCGTTCTTGGCGGCGTGGTGCTCGGCACCGCGATCGCCAATTCATACGGCCCGCGTTACGCGCCGGCGCCCGGCTACGTCGTCTATGACGGCTACGGCGCGGCGTGCTCCGGTCGGCTGCCCCGGCGGTTACTGGGCGCGTCGTCCGATCGCGTTCGATGCCTACGGCAACCCGGTCCGCTGGAGCCGCGCGCGCTTCATCTGCCCTTAATGAATTCCTAAGGGCCATGGGTGTTTGATCCCCGCCGACCAAATTCGGCAGCGGGGATACCCATGAAGACAACGACATTGATCGCCGTGGCCGCGCTCGCTGCCACGGCGATGCCTTTTCTGGCGCAAGAAAAAGCCTTTGCGTATTGCCGCGGCTGCGCGGTCGGCGCCGGCGTGATCGGCGGCATTGCCGCCGGCGCGATCATCGGCGGCGCCATCGCCAATTCGCAGGCCAATGCGCAAGCCAGTGCGGGCGCGCCGGTTTACGTCGCGCCGCCACCACCGCCGCCTCCCGGCATCGAGCCGGCCGACCTTGCGCCGGGCGATGCCTACGGCAGCGCCGTCTGCCACATCGAGAAGCAGCGCGTCTGGGACGACCGCGGCGGTCAACACTGGAGCAATGTCGAAGTCTGCGACTGACGCGAGCGTCATCGCATCTTCCCCAGCACCTCCGCGCTCGGCCAGCAGTCGAGCTTGAGATGCCGTCGCCTTCTGGAACGCGCCGAGCGCCGCGCGGGTCAGCATGCCGGCCTTGCCGTCGATCTTATCCTTGTAGAAGCCGAGCGCGGTGAGCCGCTGCTGCATCGCTTCGACGTCGGCGGTGCGCAACTGCTCGCTTTTACTCCACGGCGTGACGAAGGCACGGCCGCCGCCGATGCGGTCGGCCAGATGGCCGACGAACAGCACGTAGAGGTCGGAGAAATTATATTCCTTGATGACGTAATAATTCTTCGGCGTCAGGAAGGCGGGACCGTAGGTGCCTTCCGGTAACAGCAGCGAGGCTTCCTCGTCAACGCCGCGTCACTCAACTTGATGCCGCCGAGCGGCACGTAGCCGCGCTTGAACCAGTCGATGACCGCCATGGTGAAGCCGGGTTCGGCGCTGGTGCAATCGACGTCATGCGGCATGCGCACCTCGACTGCCCACGGCATGCCGCGCTGCCAGCCTTTCGCCAGCAGTTGCTTGGCCGCGGCGGCGAGCGCGTCCGGCACCGAATTCCAGATATCGGCCTTGCCGTCGCCGTCATAATCGACCGCGTATTTGTAGAACTCCGACGGCAGAAACTGCGTCATGCCCATCGCGCCGCCCCACGACGAGCGCAATCTGCGCGCGCGGCACGCCGTCCTGCAGCATTTTCAGCGCCGCGATGAACTCGCCGCGGAACAACTCCTTGCGCTTGCCGGTATAGGCCTGGGTCGCCAGTACGCGAACCGCGTCATACGGCAATTTATAGCGGCCGTAATCGGTCTCGCGGCCGAAGATCGCCAGCACGACATTGCCCGGCACGCCGAACTCGCGCTCGATGCGCACGAGCGTGTCGCGATATTGCGCGGCGAGTTTTTGCCCCTGCGCGGCGAGCCGGTCGAACGTCGTTTCCTTAAGATATTGCGAGGGCGTCAGGACAAACTCGGCTTGGCCGGCCGCGGGTTTTTCCGGCTGTCCCGGAATGCTGAGATCCTGCAACGAGAAATCCGGCTCGAGACCGCGCACCGTCTCGTCGAAGGTGGCGCGCGACACGCCCTGCTGCTGCGCTTGCGGCCACAGCGATTCCAGGAAGCGCGTGAAGCCGGCGTGGGCGTGAGCGGACTGAGCCGCGACGACGAGGCAGGCTGCCAAAACAAAGCGTATCTTCGTCATGACCGGTTATGCCGCTCGAATCATTGGCGCGTAAAGGGCGCGCGACAAACGAGGGAAACTATGCTTTTTTTTACCGATAAGAGGTCCACGCCAGGGAGTTTGAGTCATGAGAAAAGCCAGTATCGCCGTCATCGCCGCTGCCGGTCTGTTGTTCACGTCCTCGGTTGCCTCCGCGCAGCTGTGCGTGCTCGGCGTCATGGCCGCGGCGATCTACGCCAGTTCGCACGACAAGCGCGAGCTGACGCAGAAGGAAGCGATGTCGTGCGGCCTGACGTTGGGGCAGGACAAGGAAAACGAGAAGCCGGTGAAGCCCGTCAAGGGGAAGAAGGCGGCCCGCACCGCGAAGCAGCAGGCGCAATAGGCTCCTCATAGCAACCGCACGCGCGGCGATGGGCCAACGAACGGCGCGGCCTGGAGATCGACGGTTTCGTGCGCGCGATCCGGCGCGGGAATGTGCGGCGCGACCGGCGGCGCATTGTCGGCCTCGAAACGCGCCGCGGCGGCTTCGCCCGCCGCAACTGCCTCGACAGCGCTGCGGCCGTTGTTGCGCTCCGTGATCATCACCCGCACTGCGATCTTGTCGCGCTCCGCCACCAGCGGCCACAACACGTCGAAGCACAGCGGCTTGTCGTCACCGACGCAGCACCGCGCGCGGCGGCAGTTGAGGTCGGGACAGACGCGCTGGAAGCCGAACATTGCGGCGAGCACGGCGCGCGGGTTGCGCGGAAGATTTTTCACCGGTCATCCGGCCCCCCGTGGAGAAGGGACTAGGAATATAGGCCTATACACCTAAATTGTCAAGCGGGTTTTTGTCCGCACAAGACGAACTTTGTTTCTGCGCAAGCCAACGGTCCCGTGGTTTGCAGCTTGATGGTCGAGGCGACAGATAAACCCGAATAACTTCGCCAATGTCCGTTCGCTCGGCACGATAAAGCTGCATCGGCTTTGCGCCATCGCTGACCTCGAAGGTCAGCTTGGCGTCAGCGTCGAAGCCGACCGCCTGGCCGACTTTGCCGAGGATCGCCAAGAATTTCCACGCGGGCATATGGCCCCGATTTTCTTCTTCGATGTCCCAAAGCTGGACGAAGGTCTCATTCCAGCTTTCGGCATTAGCGCCGCAATCGAGGGCGCGGAACGCGCCCGTTTTGACTTCGGTGACGTGATAACTCGGGCGCACATCTCGCCCGTCGTAGTGAAAAACGAGGGGCTTATCCTTCTGTTTAGCAAGCTGCTCGAGAAGAGACCGTGCCAATAGCTCCTCCATCGGCATCAGCGCGCCGACAAGAGATTGGGGCTTGGCAATTGCATTCATTGGTGTTATCCTCATTTCAATCGTTCTTGAATTATAGGATTATTGAAACATGAACCGGAGTTCAAGCCCTCTTGGGTTTTGCCGCCCTGTCGCAAGACACGCGGCTTGGCATCGTGCGGTTGCTGGTGAAGGCAGGACCAGAAGGTGTGTCCGCCGGTGAAGTGGCCGACGAGATTGGCGTGTCCCCATCAAACTTGTCGTTCCACCTCAAGGAGCTGCAACACGCGGGCCTGATCGAAGCCAGACGCGAGGCACGTTCCATCATCTACAGTGCCGAATACGGCGTGTTGCGCGGCTTGATTGGCTTCCTGATGAAGGACTGTTGTGGTGGCCGCCCTGAAATATGCGCGCCCGTAATCGCCGACCAGGCGTGCTGCACGCCTGCGAAATCGAGAAAGCGCGCCCATGCCTGACCGCCCTTTCAACGTTCTTTTCCTCTGCACCGGAAATTCCGCTCGATCGATCATTGCCGAAGCAATCCTGAATAAGGTCGGTGGCGGCAAATTCCACGCCTTCAGCGCGGGGAGCCAGCCGAAAGGCGAGCCTCATCCACAAACGATTGCATTGTTGTCGTCGCTCGGCTTCGAGACGAGTAAGTTTCACTCAAAGTCGTGGAATGAATTTGTCGCGCCGGGTGCCCCATCGCTCGATTTCATCTTCACAGTTTGCGACAACGCGGCAGGAGAAGCGTGCCCATTCTGGCCGGGCCAGCCTGTCACGGCTCATTGGGGCATACCCGACCCTGCAGCAGCGACCGGCACGGCTGCTGAAATCGCCGTCGCCTTCAAAGATACCTATCGCATGATCAACGCACGAATCGCGGCCTTTGCCGCGCTGCCGGTTCGCGCGCTCGACAAAATGACTTTGGCCCGCAAGCTGAAAGAAATCGGGAAAATGGAAGGGGCGACGGGAAAAGCGCCTGCGCATCATTGAGCGAGATATTCGCTCGCCGCTTGGTTGCCGAGGCGCTCGGGACAGCGCTGCTTTTAACAACCGTTGTTGGCTCCGGCATCATGGCGGAGCGTCTCGCGGGCGGAAATGTCGCGCTCGCGCTACTTGGCAACACGCTGCCAACCGGAGCGATACTCGTAGTCTTAATCTTGATTTTTGGCCCTATATCCGGCGCACACTTCAATCCCGCCGTCAGCACTGTCTTTGCATTGCAGGGCAATCTTGGGTGGCGGTACTTGCCGCTTTACGTCACTGTGCAAATTGTTGGCGGGATAGTGGGCGTGTTGGTCGCGCACGCGATGTTTGACCTGCCGTTGTGGCAAGTGTCCACCAAGGTCCGTGCGGGATTATCGCAAAATCTCGCGGAATTTGTCGCAACGTTCGGTTTGGTATTGACAATACTCGGCTGCATCGCACGCGCGCCAACCGCTGTCCCTTATGCTGTTGGGCTTTACATCACCGCCGCCTATTGGTTCACCGCTTCCACGTCGTTTGCGAATCCAGCCGTGACGATCGCCCGTTCGCTTTCCGACACTTTTGCGGGAATTCTGCCGGCCAACACGCCCGGGTTCATTGCGGCACAATTTCTTGGGGCCAGCGCTGGATTTCTCGCCGCGCGCTGGCTGAATAAACCAGTTACCTAACTCCTGAACGAATTGCCGAGCGTATTGTTTAAGGCAACAATCGCCTGCGTACGCCGTTTATCCGCGCAGAAGGGAGACTCCCCATGAACATCCACCGCGCAGGATCGCGGCCGTCCGGCAAGGGGCCGGCCGAGTATTTCACCGGCAGCGTGCGGGTCGACCCGCTGTTCGAGGCGCCCGACCCCGCCCGCGCGCGCGGCGCCCACGTCACCTTCGAGCCCGGCGCGCGCACCGCCTGGCACACCCACCCGCTCGGGCAGACGCTGATCGTCACCGCGGGCCTCGGCCTCGTGCAGCGCGAGGGCGGCGCGATCGAGGAGATCCGCGCCGGCGACGTGGTGTGGTTTGCGCCCAACGAGAAGCACTGGCACGGCGCCGCGGCCACGACCGCGATGAGCCACATCGCGATCCAGGAGGCGCTCAACGGCTCGCCGGTGACCTGGATGGAGCACGTCAGCGACGCGCAATATCAGGGCAAGAGCTGAACCCGCAGGAGGCACGCCCATGAAGATCGTCATCGAATTTTGCGAGCCGTGCGGCTATCGCCCGCGCGCGCAAGCGGCCGCGGCGCGGCTCAAGGAGCTGGCCAGCGCGGAGGTCGAACTGGTGAAGGGCGTTGGCGGCGTGTTCGAGGTGAGCGTCGACGGCGCGCTCAAGTTCTCCAAGAAAAAGACCGGGCGCTTTCCGAGCGACGCCGATCTTGATGCGGTGGTGAAATAAAGTCCGTTCAGACGGCGCGGGCGCCCGGCACCTTGCGCGTGATCGTTTGCCGCACGTCGTCGGGGATCTTGCCTTCCGCCATCGCCATGACTTCGCGCGCCTCGGTGCAACGCAGCCGGATCGCCAGAAGCGGCGCGTAGGCATCGCCGGTGTACCAGGCCGCCACTCTCTCGGCGGTGGGAAACTGCATCAGCGCGAAACGGTCGGGCTTGAACGAGCCAGCGTGGATGGTGACGTCGCTGCTGCGCGCGAGATAGGTGCAGCTATAAGGCGCGATCACCGGCGGCACACCCTCGATATAGGGCTTCATGCCCGCGATATCCGTCATGATATGGGCACCGAACACGAACACGGCGCCGTCGTTCGGCTCGGCAAGGCCGGTGACGCTGAAGGCGACGATGTTCGGGACGTTTTTGAGTTTCGCGACGCCGGTTTCGTAACCTTCCTCGACGCGCGAAACCAGCACCGAACCGAACGGCCACGGCTGTTCCAGCGATATCGCTTCGCCCCGCGCGATCGCGGTGACGCCGCGCGGCAGATCGGACTCTTTCAAATTGGCGGTGATGAGATAACGCATGGAAGTGCCTGTCCGGCGGATTACCGCGAGAATTTCTTATACTTCAGCCGGTGCGGGATGATGGAGTCCTGCCCCAAGCCGGCGCATCTTGTCCTTCTCGTAGTCCTGGAAGTTGCCCTCGAACCATTCGACGTGGCTGTCGCCCTCGAAGGCGAGGATGTGCGTGGCGATGCGGTCGAGAAACCAGCGGTCGTGGCTGATGATGACGGCGCAGCCGGCGAAATCCTCCAGCGCCTCCTCCAGCGCGCGCAACGTATCGACGTCGAGGTCGTTGGTCGGCTCGTCGAGCAGCAGCAAATTGGCGCCGGACTTCAGCATCTTGGCAAGATGCACGCGGTTACGCTCGCCGCCGGACAGCGCGCCGACCTTCTTCTGCTGGTCGGCGCCCTTGAAGTTGAACGAGGAGGCATAGGCGCGCGAGTTCACTTCCTTCTTGCCGAGCAGGATGATGTCCTGCCCGCTGGAGATTTCCTCCCAGACGTTCTTCTTGCCGTCGAGACTGTCGCGCGACTGGTCGACATAGCCGAGCTGCACGCTCTCGCCGACCTTGATCGTGCCGCCGTCCGGCTTTTCCTGGCCGGTGATCATGCGGAACAGCGTGGTCTTGCCGGCGCCGTTCGGGCCGATCACGCCGACGATGCCGCCGGGCGGCAGCTTGAAGGTGAGATCGTCGATCAGCAGATTGTTGCCGTAGCCTTTGCGCAGATGGTCGAAGTCGACGACGTTCTGGCCGAGCCGCTCGGCGACCGGGATGATGATCTGCGCCACGGTGTTCTGCTTGGCGTTGGCGACCTTGAGCAATTCCTCGTAGCGCTCGTAGCGCGCCTTCGACTTGGCCTGCCGCGCCTTGGGCGACGACGACACCCACTCACTCTCGCGCTCCAGCGTGCGGCGGCGCGCTTCGTCCTCGCGGCCCTCCTGCAGCATGCGCTTCTGCTTCTGGCCGAGCCAGGAGGTGTAATTGCCCTCGTAAGGAATGCCGCGGCCGTGATCGAGCTCGAGGATCCAGCCGGTGACGTTGTCGAGGAAGTAGCGGTCGTGGGTGACGATCAGAATGGCGCCGGGGTATTCGCGCAGATGGCCTTCCAGCCAGTTCACCGATTCCGGCATCAAGATGGTTGGTCGGCTCGTCGAGCAGCAGCAGATCGGGCTTGTCGAGCAGCAGCTTGCACAGCGCGACGCGGCGGCGCTCGCCGCCCGACAGCTTGGTGACGTCGGCGTCGTCCGGCGGGCAGCGCAGCGCGTCCATCGCCAGGTCGACCTGGGCGTCGAGGTCCCACAAGTTCTGCGAGTCGATCTGGTCCTGCAGCTTCGCCATCTCGTCGGCGGTTTCGTCGGAGTAATTGGCGGCGACCTCGTTGTAGCGGTCGAGCAGCGCCTTCTTGGCCGCGACGCCCTCCATCACGTTCTCGCGGACGGTCTTGCTCTCGTCGAGATGCGGCTCCTGCTCGAGGTAGCCGACGCGGGCGCCCTCGGCGACCCAGCCCTCGCCGTTAAATTCGGTGTCGATGCCGGCCATGATGCGCAGCAGCGTCGACTTGCCGGAGCCGTTGACGCCGAGCACGCCGATCTTGGCGTCCGGGTAGAACGACAGATGGACGTTATCCAGCACCTTCTTGCCGGCCGGATAGGCCTTGGTCAGGCCCTGCATGTGATAGATGAATTGGCGGCCGTTCATGAAAACCCTGAAATGTCGGGGGAAGTCGCGCTGATGTAGCGACCGGAACCGGCAAGGGCAAGCTCGGTTACTTTCCGGCAATCGCTGCCGCCGAAAATCCCGCCGTGCCAACCAACCGTTAACGCGCCGGCTGCCATCATTCCGCCCGCAACGCTTGGCTTATTCGCGTGGGGACGCGACCAAGCGTACGGGCGCAGACGCCCGATTGGTGCGGAGTTTAAGTCGTGGGACGGGCTATCGCGGCGGTCGCAACCGCCACTCACGGGGCATGGCCGAAGCTCGGCACCGCTCTGGCCACTTTCTGGCTCGAATTGACCGGCCTGCTGTTCGACGGCTACCGGCCGGAGCGGCACTACATGCGCGGCCCCGGCCCGGCCTGCCGGAAGAAATACGGGCGGTAACCGCCCTCACTCGCCAATTATTTATACGCCTTGGCCTGCTTTACGACGTCGGCCGCGTCGAACGAGTTGATCTCCTCGATCAGGTCGTTGGTGACCAGCTCCTTGGCGTCGATCTTGTCCTTAAGCACGCCGTTTGTCACCAGGAAGTCGACGTATTTGTTGTAGTTCTCGATCGAGTTCTCGCCCCATTTCTTGACGCCGCCGGCCTCCGGCTTCCAGTTGACGATGCGCGCCTTCAGCGTGGCGAGGTCGTCCTTCATCGCCGTCGCCTCGTCCTTGCCGGTCGCCTTGGTCTGCGGGAAAACCTCCCAGAGAATGTGGATCGCGGCTTCCGGATTGGTCATCGCGAACAGCGTGCCCATCGCATAGCCGCGGCCGAGCGCCACCGCCTGCGCGCGCTTGGTCTTGAGGTTTTCCTCCAGCGCGACGAAGCCGTTGGACGGGAAATGTCGCGATCGCGTCGTTGTCGCTGCCGATCGAGCGCAGTTTGACGCCGGCATTTTCGGTCAGCGCGTATTGGGTGTCGAACTGCGACAGCGCGTCGACCTGCCCGCTGCGCAGCAGCGCCGCGGTCTGCGCCGCTTCGCCCGCCACCACGATCTTGATGTCGGTGTCGGGATTCAGACCCTGCGTCTTGGCCAACGCCCGCGCGATGATGACGCCGGCCGACGCCATCGAGGTGACGCCGATGCTCTTGCCCTTGAGGTCGGTGAATTTCTTCACCGTCGAGTTCTCCGGCACCATGATGCCGTAAATGTTGCCCTGATAGGCCGTATAGAAGTTCAACGCCTTGACGCCCTGCGGGCGGATGATGGCAAGCGGCTCGATAGAAGGCAGCGAATAGTCGAGGTCCTTGGTGGCGACCGTTTTCACGCAATCGGTCGAGCCCGGCAGCGGCACCAGTTGCACCTTGATGCCGCCCTTCTCGAACCAGCCAAGCTTAGTGGCGATGGCGAACGGCGCCGCCGCCGACGACACCGTGCGGGCGCACCAGCCGACCCGCACCGTGGTCTCCGCCGATGCAGGCGTGACAGCCGCGGCCAACAGCGCCAGCGACAACAGTGCGATTGTTTTTTTCATGACGCTCCTCCCTTTTTTACCTTTGCAACTTCCACATTGAGCTTCTGCGAGACGTCCCAGAACAGCACCCGGCGGCGAATGGCGGTGACAATGCCATTGAGCAGCAATCCCATCACCGACAGCAGCAGCAGCACCGAGAACTGGCCGGCGACGTCCATGGTGAAATTCATGCTCTGGATCAGCATGCCGAGGCCGGATTGCGCGCCGACCAATTCGGCGACGATGGCGCCGAGCAGCGCGAAGATCATCGCGATCTCGAGCCCGGCGAAGATGTAGGGCATCGCGTTCGGCAGTTGCAGCATCCAGAAAATCTGCCAGCGCGAGGCGGCGAGCGAGCGCATCAAATTGACGCGGTCTTCTTCCGCCGAGCGCAGGCCGACGATGGTGTTGACCAGAAGCGGAAAGAACGCGACCAGCGCCGCGGTCACCACCTTGGAGGTCAAACCGAGCCCGAACCAGATGATGATGATCGGCGCCAGCGCCACCTTCGGCATCGCCTGGAACATCACGATGAAGGGATAGAGGAAATATTCGGTGCGCCGCGACAGCGCCACCGCGGTGCCGAGCAGGAAGGCTAGCGTGCAGCCCACCGCAAAGCCGATTAGCGTTTCGGTAAGAGTGACGCCGATATGCTCGAAATACATCGTCGAGGCGATGCCGCGATACAGCGCCATGAAGATGTTGGATGGCCGCGGCAGAATGAAAGCCGGTATCTGAAAGAACACGCACCAGCGCTTCCCATACCAGCAGCACGGCGGCGATCAGCACCAGGCGCAGCAAGAAATTGCGGAGCGTTCCGGTCATTCCAGCCCTCCTCCGGCATTGAGTCCGGCGCGGATGCGGCGGACGTAAACGCCGAATGCCTCGGTGGTCATCACGTCGAGCGTGCGCGGCCGCGGCAGATCGATGTGCAACATGTCGCCGATGCGGCCGGGCCGTGCCGTCATCACCATTACGCGGTCGGCGAGGAATACCGCCTCGCTGGTCGAATGGGTGACGAACACCACGGTCTTGCGGCGCTCCAGCCAGATGCGCTGCAATTCGACGTTCATCGACTCACGGGTCAGCGCATCGAGCGCGCCGAACGGCTCGTCCATCAGCAGCAAAGCCGGATCGTGAACGAGCGCGCGCACCAGCGCGACGCGCTGCTGCATGCCGCCGGACAGTTCCCACGGATAGCGGTTCTCGAAGCCGGAGAGGCCGACCAGCGAGATCAGGCCACGGGCGCGCTCGATGGCGCGCTCGCGGCCGAGCCGCTGCACGTCGGCCGGCAACATCGCGTTGGCCAAAACGGTGCGCCAGGGAAACAGCACCGGCGACTGGAACACCATGCCGATGTCGCGGCGCGGGCCCTCGATCGGCGTATCGTTGAGCAGCGCCTCGCCGTGCGACGCCGGCATCAGCCCGGCCAGAATCTTCAGCAGCGTGGACTTGCCGCAGCCCGATGGGCCGACAATCGATAGAAACTCGCCCTCGCCCACCGAGAAGTCGATATCGCGAAGCGCCGCGATGGCCCCGGCGCCGGCGCCATAGGCTTTCGACAGATTGCGCACCGAGATTGCTTCGCGCACGGCTAAAGCCGGGGCGGCAACGTGTGTGCCCTGCAGACGATCCTCCCGTGGCTACCCCTCGGGTCTCGCAGCGCGGACCTCTTGTCGTTGGCCTCAGGCTATGGTGAGACCACGCGGGCGGTCAACAGAGCGCAATAGCACAAGCGGGACACACCACATGAGCGTCAAAGCGGCCATTCTCGACGATTACCAGAACGTCGCGCTGAAATTCGCCGACTGGTCGCCGGTCGCGAAAGACGTCGACGTCACAGTTTTCGACAAACCGTTTGCCAGCCACGACGAGGCCGTAAAGGCGCTGCAAGGCTTCGCCGTCATCAATATGATGCGCGAGCGCACGCCGTTCCTGCGGCCGATGATCGAGGCACTGCCGGACCTCAAGCTGCTGATCACCACCGGCGCCCGCAATAATTCGATCGACCTCAAGGCCTGCGCCGAGCGCGGCATCACGGTGTGCGGCACCGGGGGCTTTGGCAACCCGACCGCCGGCATCGCGACCGGGCTGATCCTCGAGCTGACGCGCCGGATCGGCTTCGAGAATGCCCGCATGAAGGCTGGCGAGGCGTGGCAAGTCACAATCGGCCAGGACATCGAAGGCCTGACGCTTGGCGTGGTCGGTCTCGGCAAACTGGGCCAGAAGGTTGCCGGCATCGCCAAAGCGTTCGGCATGAAGGTGATCGCCTGGAGCCCGAACCTGACGCCGGAGAAATGCAAGGAGGCCGGCGTCGGTTACGCCAGCAAGGACGAACTATTCGCTACCGCCGACATCATCACTATTCATCTGGTGTTGTCGGAGCGCTCGCGCGGCGTCGTCAATGCCAGCGACATCGGCCGCATGAAGAAGACCGCCTATCTCATCAACACCGCGCGCGCGCCGATCGTCGACCAAGCCGCGCTCATCACGGCCCTGCAAAACAAGACCATTGCCGGCGCCGGGCTCGATGTGTTCGAGGTCGAGCCGCTGCCGCGCGACCATCCATACCGCAAGCTGGACAATGTCGTGCTGACGCCGCATCTCGGTTACGTCAGCGAGCAGACCTATAAGGTGTTTTACCGCGACGTGGTCGAAGACATTCGCGCCTGGCTCGACGGCAAGCCGGTCCGCGTCATTCCGCCCAAGTAACGGGCTTTCGCCACCGCTTGATTCCCCGAAGCCGATGCGACACGCTATCGCGTCGTTAGAGCATGGGGTGATGGCATGAAAGCTTTTCTAGCGGCAACGGCAATGGCCGCGATTTTGGCCGTCCCGGCCTACGGGCAAAGCAAGAAACCCCCGCCGCCGGTTTCACCGCAGCAACGAGCCTTCGAGCGGGACAAAAAGGAGAAGGAGGACGCTTATACGGCCGCCATGAAGAATACCGCGCCGGCCGCGCCCGCCGCCGATACCGATCCGTGGGCCAATGCACGCGGACCCGCGTCGAAAGGCAAATAAGCCGCCGGCGCGCCATGATTTCGCCCGGCCTTGTGACTAGCTGTCATCTGCTGCCCGAACGAGGAGCGCCATGAAAGCCATCTTGATTGCCGCCGCATTGGCTACCGCCGCGTTAAGCACGCTGGCCGCGCCCGTCTACGCCGCAGAAAGCGAGTCGATGAAGCAGGCTCGTGAGGCCCAGGAAAAACTCACCGAAGACCAGGACCGCGCCTATCGGAACGCGATCCAGAACACGTCGAAGCCGGAAAAGGCCGTCAAGGTCGATCCGTGGGCGACCACGCGGGACACTACGAAAAGCAACGCTAAATAGCGCGCTTCAAAGGCCGAACACGCGCTCCGCATTCCGTTGGGCGATGTCGACCCGCGCGCCTTCGTCGAGCCGCACCGTTTCCATGAATGTCCCTGCCTCATCCGCACGCTCAAACGGATAGTCGGCAGCAAACATCACCCGCTCGATGCCGAGCGCCGCGATCGCGCAATACAGCGGCTCGGTCGAGAACATTCCCGACGTCGTGACGAGGATATTCTCCTTGATGTAATTCGAAGGCGGCTTGTCGATCGCAACACCGTAAAGTTGCGCCCGGCTATCGAACCGCCACAACAGATAAGGCAGCGTCTCGCCCATGTGGCCGAGCACGATGCGCAATTTGGGAAAGCGGTCGAATACGCCGCCGAACACCAGACGCAACGCATGCGACCCGGTCTCGAAGCCCCACTCCCAGGTGGCGCGCCGCAAGGCCGGAAGCCCGTCGAGCACCGGCGCCGGCACCACCGGATCGGCCGGATGCAGATAGATCGGCACGCCGAGCTCGACCGCCCGTTCCCAGAACGGATCGAACGCCGGTTCGTCGAGATACCGGCCATTGGTGTGGCCATTGATCAGGGCGCCAAGAAAACCGAAGTCGCGGACGCAGCGCTCCAGCTCGTTCGCCGCCGCGCGCGGATCCTGCAGGGCGAGATGCGCGTAGCCCGAATAGCGCTCGTGACGTTTTTGAATCTCGCGGGCGAGAAAATCGTTCGACTCGCGCGCGCGCCGCGTCGCGGTCGCGGTGTCGCGCTCGATCTGCACGCCGGGGCCGGCAATCGACAGCACGGCGCGTTGAATCCCGCCGCTGTCCATCGCCATCAGCCGCTGCTCGCCGAAATCATTGAGGCGGGAATAAAGCCGCGTCGCCACTGCCGGATCGATATCCGACACCGTCGGCATCCAATACTCGGCCAAGCCGGGCGACAAAAAATGCTCTTCGAGAGCGATCTTCTTGAGCATGCGCCTTCCCGGAACCGCCATTTCCGGCGGCGCTTACAAATTTTATGAGTACGCAACCATACTGGGGCAGCCGCCATGGCGGTTCAAGGCGCAGCGGCGCCCAGAAATGAAAGAGCCTGCGCCACCGACCGGCGCAGGCTCATTATAACGCCATCACAATGGGAATTAAGGACCGAACGCGGCTCTGGCCTTGGTCTCGCCACCGGTTTTGGCGACGTCCTTGGCCTTTTCCTTGATGTCGTTTTTCTTCTCGCCCTTTATTGGGGTGAAGCTCGGCGGGTCACTTGCCGGAAAACTGTCATCGGACGCGACATCGACTTCGTCGCCCTGCTTCTTGAGTTGCTCGCGCTGTTCTTCGGCCTGCTTTTCGACCTTACCGGGGCCATGCTTGTCCATCATTCGCCTCCATTTCGGGTGTGACGAGGAAACGCGCGGCTCCGCGCGACGTTCCGCTGTCTGGATTTCGCTATTTGGCAACGAACCCAGAGGCTTAGGACAATCAAGGCACCGGTCTTAAAGACTTTGCGCAATCCAGGCGTCTCAGCATCGGCTATTTCGACTTTTCGGCGGCATCTTTCAGGATCGGATTCCAGCGCGTGATGTCGGCCTTGAGCACTAGCTCGAGGTGGTCCGGACCGCGCTCGGCCTTGGTCGGCACGGTGCCGCCGAGCTTGGCGAGCTTCTCGCCGATCGCCGGATCGTCCAGCGTCTTGTCGAGCGCGGCGGCGAGCTTGGCCACCACATCCTTCGGGGCGCCCTTCGGCGCGAAAATCGCGCTCCAGATGCTGAGCTGGAATTTCGGAATGCCGCCTTCCTTGGCGGAGATCGTGTCCGGCAGACCGGCCGAGCGGTCATTGCCCGATACCACATAAGCCTTTACCAGGTTGCCCCGCACCGACGGCGCGACGCTGACGATCTGCTCGCAGAAATAGTCGACGTGACTGCCGACCAGATCATTGAGCGCCGGCCCGGTGCCGCGATAGGCGATCAGTTGCGGCTTGAGACCGAGCTCGGAATTAAACAGAAGGCACGCCATGTGCGACGACGAGCCGATGCCGCCATGCGCCTGCTTTACGTTGTCGCCCTTATCCTTGATATAGGCGATGAATTCCTTGAGGTCTTTGGCCGGAAAATCCTTTCGGGCGACCACGGCGACCGGCGCATTGGTGGTCAGCCCGATCATCGAGAAGTCCTTGACCGAGTCATAGCGGATGTTCGGCGTGACGACCGGCGCGGAGACCAGCGAGCCCATGCTGACGGCGAGCACGGTGTAGCCGTCCGGCGTCGCTTCGGCGGCGCGCGTGGTGCCGAGCGTGCCGCCGGCGCCGCCGATGTTCTCGATGATGATGGTCTGGCCGAGCGCGCGGCTCATGCCGTCAGCCATGATGCGGGCGATCACGTCGCTCGGTCCGCCGGCGGCGTAAGGCACGATCATGGTGATAGTGCGCGACGGATAATTGTCGGCGGCGTGCGCGCCGGCAGCGATCAGCAGCGCGGCAAGCGCGCCCGCGAATGTGAGCTTCTTCGACATCTCGACCTCCCACTACTGTTTTCCGCTTACTCCGCGGTCTGCGCCACGGCTTGTGTTTTGTATCGAAACCCCTCGGTCAACCTCCTTTGGCGCCGATCGACTCGACCGCCGCCTGTGCGATCTTTTGGTCGGTCTCCCAGTCGCCGCCGCTGACCCCCACGCCGCCGACGCACTCACCGTCGAACAGAATCGGTACTCCGCCCTCCATGGCGGTCCAGCGGGTAGCCCCGGCAGCCAACGTCAATCCGAGCGCATGCGCCACGTCGAGCTCCTGACCGACGGCGCCCTTGGCGCTGGTCTTGCGCCTTGTCGACGAGGCGCAAACCGCCTTGGTGCTGCACGAGTGGATCGTGTGGAACGGCCCGCCGTCCATGCGATCGAGCGCGATGACCTGTCCTCCCGCATCGACGACGCAACAGGAAATCGCGATCTTCGCGGCCCGCGCCTGGTCGATGGCGACCTCAATCATCTTTCGCGCGCCTTCGTGAGTCAGGCGCTTTGCCGTTGTTACGTACGACATGAACTACTCCGCGGCTTCCTTCTTCGCCTGGTCCATCTTCGCCTTCACCACCACCTTGATGGCGTCCTCGACGCGGTCCTTGGCGTAGCGGATCGCGGTGGGCAGGTCGTCGAGCGGGAAGGTGTGGGTGTGGATCTTGGTGGCGTCGAAGCGCTTTTGCGCCATGAAGGCTTCCGCGCGGTGCGTCGCGCTCTTGCCCTCGCCGCGGATGCCGTAGAGATAAATATTGTTGCGCACGATATGTGCGACATCGACCGGCACTTCCTCGTGCGCGAAGGCGGCGAGGCAGACGCGGCCGCCGCGATTGACCATGCGCACCGCGTCGTTGACGGCGCTGGTGGCGGCCGAGCACTCGACGACGTAGTCGACGCCCTTGCCGCCGTTGAGCCTCTTTACCTCGCCGACCACGTCCGGGGTCTTGCGGATATTGATGACGGCGTCGGCGCCAAGCTGCTTGCCGATGTCGAGGCGGTTGTCGCGGGTCCCGGTCAGGATCACCGGCTGGGCGCCGAGCGCCTTGGCAACCGCGACCGACATCAGGCCGATCGGACCGGGGCCGGTGACGCAGACGCTTTCGCCGGCGACCAGGCCGCCCAGTTCGGTGAGCGCGTACATCGCTGTGCCGGCGGTGACGACCAGCGTGCCCTCTTCGTCGGACATCTCATCCGGGATCGGCACCAGCGTGTTGATGTTGTTGACCTGGTATTCGCAGAAGCCGCCGTCGGTGGTGAAGCCGTTGGCGCGGTGGCCTTTGTCGACGTCGCCGTAGTTGAGCCCGTAGTTGTGACAGGCGGTGTACATGCCCTCGCGGCAGCGCTTGCACTGGCCGCAGCCGGCGTGAATCTCGACCGCGACGCGCTGGCCGATTTTGTATTCGTCGACACCCGGTCCGAGCGCCACCACCGTGCCCATGTATTCGTGGCCGGGGGTGAAGTCCTTGTTGAACGGCTTGCCGCCCTGAATGGAAGCCGGCGGGCCGTGATAGATGATCTCGAGGTCGGTGGCGCAGATCGCCACGGCGTCGATGCGCACCAGCACCTCGGCGCGCTTCGGCATCGGCACCGGCTTTTCCTTCAGCACAAGCTGGCCCGGATCGCCGAGCACCCAGGCGCGCTGGTTGTCGGGGATCGAAAATTCCTTGCTGGTCTTCACACCGGCGGGAGCGGGCATTTACGTTCTCCTGAAATACGATCGGGCGCGTTCACGCGAACGCTAGATGGCGACGGCTTGCTCGCGGCCATTGGCCGATTGCGCGGCGGGGTCGCCGAACGCGGCGGACAGCGCGCGGGTGGCGGCGCCGACTTCTTCACGAATTTTGGCGAGGTGATCGTCGCTGGCGCGCATGGTTGGCGTCGAGGCGCTGATCGAGCCGATCACCGCGCCGGTTTGGTCGCGGATCGCGGCGCCGATGCAGATCACGCCGGGCAAATATTCTTCCTGGTCGACCGCAAAGCCGCTGCGGCGGATGACGCGCAAGGATTCGAGGAATGCCGGGATGTCGGTGATGGTGTTCGGCGTATAGCGCTTCATGTCGACCACGATGCGGCGGACTTCGTCCTCCGGCAGCCAGGCCAAGATCGCCTTGCCGATCGACTGCGCGTGCGGCGCCGGGATCTTGCCAAGTTTGCCGGTCTCGACCCGCACCGCGTGGCGGGCGTCGCGCACCGCCAGATTAGAAATCACGTCGCCTTGTAACGCCGCGAGATGCACGGTTTCGCCGGTGACGCGATTGATGGTCTCGAGATAAGGCTGCGCGCGGCGCGGCAGATCAACCTGCACGCAGGCGTGGCTTAGCGTCATCAGCCGGCCGCCCAATGTATAAAGACGCTTGCCCGGCACCTTGGCGGCGAAATTGCGCTTGATCAAAGTCGCCAGCAGGTGGTGGCAGGTCGAGATATTGAGCCGCGTGCGATTGGACAGCTCGGTCAGCGTCGCCTCACCGCCGAGCTCGGCGATGGTTTCAAGCAGCAGCAGCGCGCGATCGACCGACTGGATGCTGTGGCGTTCGGATGGCGAACGCGCCGTCGCGGTTTGGGCACCGGGGCCCGGAATTATTTTTGCGGCCATTGTTTTTTCTCCCTACCCCAGCAAAGTCGCAGGCTCTTGATGAGTCAAGAAGATTTCGGGATGACAAAGCAGTATTTCATGATGTAAAATACAAAAACCAAAGCGCCGCACTTTCAATTGCTTGTCCACCAAGCGCGGCACCGACCAGGCGTTCGACAACGAGCGCGACGAGCGGATACGGTTCGCGCGCTTTCGTCCCGCCGGCCCAGACAAATCATGTCCTCTCGCACCGCCTCGCAGCTTTGGATGCCGCTCCTGCTGCTGTGGCTGGCCGGCGCGGCGCTGCGGCTGACCATCCTGGCGGTGCCGCCGGTGCTGCCGGCCATTCACGACGAACTGCACCTCTCCGCCACCGAGGTCGGCATCCTGACCGGACTGCCCTCGATGCTATTCGCCTTCGCCGCGGTGCCGGGCTCGCTGCTGATCGCCCGGCTCGGCCTGCAGACCGCGCTGGTCAGCGGGCTGGCGCTGTGCGCTATCGCCGGCGCGTTGCGCGGCGCGTTTGCCTCGATCTGGTGGCTCGACGCCATGACGATCGCGATGGGCGCCGGCGTCGCGATAATGCAGGTGACGATGCCACCGGCGGTGCGCGTCTGGGCGCCGTCGCGCATTCCGTTCGCTACCGCGCTCTACACCAACGGATTGCTGATCGGCGAGATCCTGCCGGTCGCGCTGACGCTACCGCTGGTGCTCCCGCTGGTCGTCACGTGGCAGCGCGGCTTCGTGGCGTGGAGCGTGCCGGTCGCGATCATCGCCGTGATGGTGTTGCTGCTAGCGCCACGCGCAAACGCGGGCAGCGCGACCGGACGGCGCTGGTGGCCGGATTGGCACTCGCCGCTGATCTGGCGGCTCGGGCTGATGCTCGGCATGGTCAACTCGATGTATTTCGGCACCAACGCCTTTCTGCCGGGCTATCTGACCGCACACGGCGAGAGTCAATGGATCAGCGCGGCGCTCACCGCGCTCAATCTCGGGCAGTTGCCGGGCTCGTTCCTGCTGCTGGCGTTCGCCGACCACCTGCAGCTCAAGGCATGGCCTTACGTCACGTCCGGCGTGCTGTGCATCGCCGCGATCGCCGGCGTCGTGCTCGGCTCCGGCATCTGGGTGGTCGCATCCGCGGCGATGATCGGCTTTGCCGCCGCCTTTATTTTGATCCTGGCGCTGGCGCTGCCGCCACTGCTGGCCGCGCCGGACGACGTGCATCGCGTCACTGCCGCGATGTTCACGATCAGCTATAGTTGCGCGGTGGTGGTGCCGGTGCTCAGCGGCCTATGCTGGGATCTCAGCGGCGCCGCGACGATGGCCTTTGCCCCGCTCGCGGCCTGCGGCGTGGTCCTGATCGCGCTGGCCCCCGCCATCGTGCAAGTGAAACCACAAGTGAAGCCGAACGTGAAACCGCAACGGAGTTGAAGCCATGCGCCCCATCCCGGTCGGAGCCAAAGGCACCTACGCGATCAAGGTGATGCCGGCGCATCTCGCCAACCAGTTCAAGGACGCGGCGCTGCCCCAGGTATTCGCCACGCCGATGATGATAACGGCGATGGAGAACGCCGCGCTCAACGCGGTGCGCGATTATCTCGACAAAGGCGAAAGCGCGGTCGGCACCGCGGTGGATATTCGCCATCTGGCGGCAACGCCGGTCGGCCATCGCGTTACCGCCGAGGCGACTGTCACCAAGGTCGACGGCCGCCGCATCTGGTTCGAGGTGTCGGCCCGCGACGAGACCGAGGAAATCGGTAACGGCACCCACGAGCGCATGGTGGTCGACATGGCGCGGATCAACAAAAAGCTCAAGGAAAAGGCGCGTTCCTGAGCGTTAGCCGCGAGTGAGCGTGCGGGATACCGCGTCCTTCCAGGCGGCGATCTTGGCCTCGCGCTTGTCCGGCGCCATCACCGGCACGAAGCGCTTTTCCAGCGACCATTGCTTGGCGAACTCGGCAGGCGGCGGATAAATCCCGGATTGCAGCCCGGCGAGATAAGCGGCGCCGAGCGCGGTGGTTTCCAGCACCCTGGGGCGATCGACCGGCGCGCCGATCAGGTCGGCCAGCCGCTGCATGGTCCAGTCCGATGCCACCATGCCGCCATCGACCCGCAGCGTCAGCTCGGCGCTGGCGCCCCAATCACCGCGCATGGCGTCGAGCAGATCCAGCGTTTGGAAGCAGACGCTTTCGAGCGCGGCGCGCGCCAGTTCGTTGGGCCCGGTGGCGCGGGTCAGTCCATACAGCGCACCACGCGCATGGGCGTCCCAGTGCGGCGCGCCGAGACCGACGAAGGCCGGCACCAGGATGACGTCGTGCGAACCATCTTGCATTTGCTCGGCATGCGCCGCCATCTTTCCGGTGTCGGCGGCGGACTGGATGATCTTGAGCCCATCGCGCAGCCACTGCACCGCGGCGCCGGCAATGAAGATCGAGCCTTCCAGCGCGTAGCTCGTTTGGCCGCCGAGCCGGCACGCGATGGTCGACAACAATTTATTCTTCGACGCGACCGGCTTGGTGCCGGTATTGAGAATGGCGAAGCAGCCCGTGCCATACGTCGCCTTGATCATGCCGGGCTCGAAACAGGCCTGGCCGATCGCCGCCGCCTGCTGGTCGCCGGCAATGCCGCGCACCGGAATGGCGGCGCCAAAATGCTCGGCCGCGGCGGTGCCAAACTCGGCGGCGCAGTCGCGCACCTCCGGCAGCATCGCGCGCGGCACGGTAAACAGCGCGCACAACTCGTCACTCCACGCATTCTTGTGAATGTCGTAGAGCAGCGTGCGCGAGGCATTGGTGGCGTCGGTGGCGTGCACCGCGCCGCCGGTCAGCCGCCACAGCAGGAAGCTGTCCACCGTGCCGAACGCCAGCTCGCCGCGTTCGGCCTGCGCGCGCGCGCCCGCGACATGGTCGAGCAACCAGGCGATCTTGGTCGCCGAGAAATATGGATCGAGCACCAGGCCGGTACGCCCCGCGACGTTCTTTTCGTGTCCGCCGTCTCTCAGCTTCTGGCAGGCGTCGGCGGTGCGGCGGTCCTGCCAGACGATGGCGTGGTGGATCGGCTTGCCGGTCTTGCGGTTCCACACCACCGTGGTCTCGCGCTGATTGGTAATGCCGATGGCCGAGATGTCGCTCGGCGCAACGCCGGCTTTGGCGATCGCATCGCGCCCGGTCGCCAGCACCGTGCGCCACAGGTCCTCCGCATCATGCTCGACCCAGCCGGAGCGCGGGAAATGCTGCGGGAATTCCTGCTGCGCGACGCCGGCCACGGTGCAGTCGCCGTGAAACACCATGGCGCGCGACGACGTGGTGCCTTGATCAATGGCAAGGATGAAACCGGCCATGGCGCCCATCGCTCCGCGTCAGATGATCTTGCCGCGGATCCAGCTGGTGACGATCTCGGTCACGATCACCACCGCGAAAATCACCAGCAACACCAGCCCGACCTGATCCCAATAGAGATTGGACAGCGCGGTCTCGAGCGCGACGCCGATACCCCCGGCGCCGACCAGCCCGAGCACCGCGGATTCTCGCACATTGATGTCCCAGCGGAACAGCGAAATCCCCATGAAGGCCGGTTTGACCTGCGGCCAGAAGCCTTTGAGCAGGATTGTCAACGGCGAGGCACCGGCCGCCACCAGGGCCTCGATCGGCCCCGGCCGCGCTTCCTCGAGCGCTTCCGACAGGAATTTTCCGGTGAAGCCGATCGAGTGCACGGCGATCGCCAGCGTGCCGGCCAGCGCGCCAGGCCCGAACAATGCGACAAAGAACAGCGCCCAGACCAAAGCGTGGATCGAGCGGGTCGCCACCAGGATGAAGCGCCCGATGAAATTGAGCACCGGCGAGCGCGTCACATTGCGCGCTACCAGCAGTGCGGTGAGGCTAGCGAGGATGATGGCGAGGATGGTGCCGAGCGTCGCCATGTGCAGCGTTTCCATCAACGCTGGATGCACAACCTTCGGATACCACGACCAGTCGATCGGCCACATCCGCGTGAATAGGTCAGCGGTTTGCGCCGGCGCGTCGTAGAGAAATTCCGGGATAATCTCGATCGTCTGGAACGACCAGATGAAAGCAATGAGCACGACGATATAGAAACCCGAGCGCAACACCCGTTCGGCGGGAGTGAAGCGCTGCCAGCGGCGCAACTGGATGGTCGCGCTCGTCACTGGAACAGCCTCCGCATCCAGCCGGACAGAATCTCGCCGACCATGACGATGGCGATGATCGCCAGCACGATGGTCAGAACGAAGTCATAGTCGAAGCGCTGGAATGCGGTGAACATGGTGGCGCCGATGCCGCCGCCGCCGACCAGACCGACCAGCGCCGAATTGCGCAGGTTGGAATCCAGCTGATAGGCGGAAAACCCAATGAAACGGGGCATTACCTGCGGCAACACGCTCATAATGACCACCGAGAGAAACGGCGAGCCGGTCGAGCGTACCGCCTCGACCTGCTTCATCGACATTTCCTCGACGGCTTCGCCGACCAGCTTCGAAAGGAATCCCATTGACGCGACGATCAAGGCCAGCACGCCGGCCAGCGCGCCGAACCCCACCGCCTTGACGAACAAAATGGCGACGATCACCGGGTGGAACGAGCGGAACAGCGCGATCAACGCGCGTGCGCTCCAGGCCAGCGGCGCCGGGCTCAAATTGCGCGCGGCGGCAAGGCCGAGCGGCAGCGACAACGCAACGCCGAACACCGTCGCCAGCACCGCGATCTGCATACTCTCGATCATCCCGACCCGCAGCAATTCCATTTTGTCTGCCGCGAAGTCGGGCGGGAACATGCGCGACAGCAGCCGGCCGGCATGGCCGAGGCCGGCGACGAAACGCTCGCGGGTGATGTCGAGGATCGAGCAGGCATAGACGACATAGATCGCCAGCACGACGGCACCGATCCGCACCGGCCAGTTCGGCGGGAAAGCGACGCGCCGCGGAGCCGGAACGGTGTCGCTCATTCCAACCAGCCTTCGCCGCCGTAAATCGCCAGCAGGTGCGAGTCCTCGAGTGCGCGCGGCGGTCCGTCGAACACCACCTCGCCCTTCGACATGCCGACGATGCGGTCGGCATAGCGTTTCGCTAGCCCGACGTTATGGATGTTGACGACCGATGGGATGTCGCGTTCGCCGGTGCGCTTGGCGAGCAGTTCCATGATCTCGACCGAGGTTTTTGGGTCGAGCGACGAGGTCGGCTCGTCCGCCAGCACCAGATCGGGGTCCTGCATCAAAGCGCGGGCGATGCCGACACGCTGGCGCTGGCCGCCGGACAGCTGATCGGCGCGGATATTGGCAAGCTCACCGAGGCCGACCGCATCAAGCAACTGGAACGCATTGTCGATGTCGGCCGGCTCGAATTTGCGCAACCAAACGCGCCACAGCGGCAGGTAGCCGAGCCGGCCGGTCAGCACGTTCTCGATCACGGTCAGCCGTTCGACCAGGTTGTATTCCTGGAACACCATGCCGATGCGGCGGCGTGCCTGGCGCAGCGCCGAGCCGCGCAGCTTGGCGAGATCCTGCCCCATGAAAATGATTTCACCGGCGCTCGGATCGACCAGCCGGTTGATGCAGCGTACCAGCGTCGATTTGCCGGTTCCGGACGGGCCGATGATCGCGGTCATGCCGCGGCCCTCGATCGTCAGCGACACGCATTTGAGGATCGGCGTGCCGGCGCGGTATTCCTTGCGCAGATTGCGGATCACCAGCGAACGGTCGACCCCGTCACGCGCAGGATCGGCCGTTGGTTTGAAGGGCGCCGAAGCGTCCATGCGCCTGTTCCGCCCTGCCCGTTATTGCTTGGGCGCCGCCTGCTTCTCTTTTTCCGCCTTGGCCGCAGCTTTCTTGGCGAGCTCGTCGGCTTCGCGCTTGTTCTCCGCCTCGTAGGCCGCCTTGTTGTACGGCGTGCCGGTGCCTTCGGCGATGTCGCGCACCACCTTCCAGTCCTTCTGATAGGTGATCGGAACGAAGCGGTCGTCACCGTTGAACTCCTTCACCATCGAGGGCGGGAATTTGAAGTTGAAGAAGCACTCCTCGATCTTCTTGAACAGGTCCGGCTTGAGGTCGTGCGCCAGCGCGAAAGACGAAGTCGGGAAAATCGGGCTGGTATAGAGAATGCGGAAGTCGTCGCCCTTGAGGGTGCCGCGCGTCACCATGCGCTCGTAGACGTCGGAGGCGACCGGGGCCATGTCGTAGTCGCCCGAGCCCACGCCAAGCGCCGACTTGTCATGTCCGCCGGACATCATCGGCTTGTAATCCACGCCGGGCTTGAGTCCCTCCGGCGGAAACAGCACTTGCGGCGCGAGATTGCCGGAATTCGAAGACGGCGAGGTATGGGCGACGCGCTTACCCTTGAGGTCGGACAACTTCTGGTACGGGCTGTCTTTTTTCACCAGCGCGATCAGGTGATAGCCCTGCACGCCCTTCTCGTTGCCCTTGGTGGCGAACGGCACGGCGCCAGCCATGTTGACGGCGAAGCCGGTCGGACCGGTCGAGAAGCCGGCAATGTGCAGGCGGCCCGAACGCATCGCTTCGATCTCGGCGGAGTTCGACTGTACCGGGTAATAAACGACGTGCTTGCCGGTGCAGCTCGTCAGGTGGTCGGTGAACGGCTTAAAGGCATTCTGGTAAACTGCGGGGTCCTCGACCGGCGTATAGGCGAATACCAGTGTCGACGGATCGCGCCATTTTTTCGGATCTTTCGGCAAGTCGGCGACCAGGTCGTTGTTCTCGTCGCAATACAGCGTGTCGAGCTGGCCGCGATTTTTGCACTCGTCCTGCGCCGCCGCCGGACCTGCGGCGAGCGCCAGGTAACCGAAGCCGGCTATCGCGGCAGCCAGCGGCGCGAAGCGATAAGTCATGGAAGTCCTCCCTGCATGTCGGCCTCAAGGCCGTTATTGGCTTTGCGGCAGGATACGCGGGGCAGCGCCCACCGGGCAACGGAAATACCGCCCGTCAAATAGGGCTTTGCAGCTATCAGAGCCGCCTTATATAAGTCATCATATGACCTGACACCCTCCGCGTAGCCCCTCATTGACGGACCCTGAAATTGAAACCGACATCCCCGGCCAACGGCCGCAAAATATCGCCGGAACAGCTTCGCAGCGCGCGCTGGTTCGCGCCCGACGACCTGCGCTCGTTCGGCCATCGTTCGCGCGCGATGCAGATGGGCTACGCGCCGGAGGAATGGGAAGGCAAGCCGGTCATCGCGATCCTCAATACCTGGTCGGACGCGCAGCCTTGCCACATGCATTTCAAGAGCCGGGTCGAGGACGTCAAGCGCGGCGTACTGCAGGCCGGCGGTTTCCCGCTGGAATTGCCGGCGCTGTCGCTGTCGGAGTCGTTCCTCAAGCCGACCACGATGCTCTACCGCAACATGCTGGCGATGGACGCCGAGGAATTGCTGCGCGGCCATCCGGTCGACGGCGTCGTGCTGATGGGCGGCTGCGACAAGACCACGCCGGGGCTGCTGCTCGGCGCCACCAGTGCCGGGCTGCCGGCGATCTATCTGCCGGCCGGGCCGATGCTGCGCGGCAACTGGAAGGGCAAGACGCTCGGCTCCGGCTCCGACGGCTGGAAATACTGGGACGAGCGCCGCGCCGGAAAAATCACCGAGGAAGATTGGCAGGATGTCGAGGCGGGCATCGCGCGCAGCTACGGCACCTGCATGACGATGGGGACCGCCGCGACCATGATGTCGATCGCCGAAGCGCTCGGCATGACCTTGCCGGGCGCGTCTGCGATCCCGGCGGCCGACGCTAACCATATCCGCATGAGTTCGGAAGCCGGACGGCGCGTCGTCGACATGGTGTGGGAAGACCTGACACCCGACAAAATCCTGACGCGTCCGGCCTTCGAGAACGCGATCACTGTCGCGATGGCGCTCGGCTGCTCGACCAATGCCATTATCCACCTGATCGCGCAGGGACGCCGCGCCGGACAGGATATCGGCCTCAACGATTTCGAAAAGGCCAGCCGTAAGGTCCCGGTCATAGCCAATGTGCGGCCGAGCGGCGACAAATACCTGATGGAAGATTTTTTCTACGCCGGCGGCCTACCCGGCCTGATGTCGCGCATCAAGGATCACCTGCATCTCGACGCCCTGACCGTCACCGGCAAGACGCTGGGCGAGAATATCGAAGGCGCCGAAGTCTATAACGAGGACGTCATCCGCACCGTCGACAACCCGATCTATGCCGAGGGCGCGCTGGCGGTGCTCAAGGGCAATCTGGCGCCGGACGGCTGCGTCATCAAGCCGTCGGCCTGCGAGCCGCGCTTTCTGAAGCACACCGGGCCCGCGATCGTGTTCGACGACTACCCCACGATGAAGAAGACGCTGGATCGCGACGATCTCGACGTCACCGCCGACCACGTCATTGTTTTGCGCAATGCCGGCCCGCAGGGCGGCCCCGGCATGCCGGAATGGGGCATGCTGCCGATCCCGAAAAAGCTGGTGAAACAAGGCGTGCGCGACATGGTGCGGCTGTCGGACGCGCGCATGAGCGGCACCAGCTATGGCGCCTGCATCCTGCACGTCGCGCCGGAGTCCTACATCGGCGGGCCGCTAGCTTTAGTGCAGACCGGCGACAAGATCACCGTCGACGTCGCCAAGCGCAGCATCAAGCTCGAAGTCTCCGATGCCGAGCTCGCCAAGCGGAAAACGGCGTGGAAGCAGCCGCCGGCGCGGTTCGAGCGCGGTTACGGCTGGATGTTCACCAAACACATCGAGCAGGCCGACAAAGGCTGCGATTTCGATTTCCTGGAAACCAGTTTCGGCCGCGCGGTGGCGGAGCCCGATATTTTCTAGAGCTCCAGCCGGACGAGCGACGCATCGCCGGGGAACGCGCTCTTGAAGTGAGCCAGCGTTCCCTTCGCGGCAGCTTCCGGCATCGCCGGTTGCAGCGGCGGCGAGCTGGCCGCTGGCAGACGCTGCGTCGCGGCAAACCAGTCGGCCGGCGTCGGGCCGATGGCGCTGGCGAAGCTGGGGACGCGCGGCGGCTCGCTCATCGAACTCTGCCACAACGTCGCGAACTGCTGAGCCGACCGTTGCGTCGTGCGCGTCTCCGCGACGTGATGCATCGCGTTCCGCGATAATTCGTGACGCAGATCCGACGAACTCAGCAACAATTGTAACAGCGCGGCGCACTGCTCGATCGAATGCGCGACAAATCCGGTCTCGCCGCCGCGCACGATCGCCATTTCCGCCGGATTGTCGAGCACGACCGGAACCAAGCCGAGCGACATCGCCTCGACCAGCGCATTCTCCGCCGTGCCGTAGTGGTCGCGCTGCAACGGATAAAAGAAGATATCTGCATTGGACAGCGCCGCCGCGGGGTCGGCGGTCGCGCCCTGAAACTCGATCCGCTCCGGATGCTGCATGGCCAGAGCGCGGGCGGCGACCGGGCCCAGCGGATCGACCGTGCCCCATACGGAGACCTCGACATCGCCGTTCAGGCGATCGATGGCGTCGAAAAAGCCCGGGTGCATTTTCACGAAGTCCACGGTGCCCAGATAAACGATGGATGTTTTCCGGATTTTCCGGCGGGCGCGAGCGTCTTCCGCAAAGCCGAAGCCGCTATTGATGACGGCGATGTTGTTACGCGCCGCCTCGGCAATCGATCGCGACGCCTCGGTGGTAAACACAAAGCGTCCGGCTCGCTCAATCAATCCGGGCGGAATGGCGGGGCCGCCGAGGCCGGAAATATGCGACCAGAACGCGCTGCGGATCGCAGGAAAGCGGCAGCGCGCCAGGCATTCGAACAGCCGCGGGTGGCTCCAGAATTCGAACTGGACGATGTCGGCCTCGTGCGCCAGCGCGGCGACGCCGTCGAGATTGCCGGCCGCGACCACGATCTCGTCCCCGGCAGCCAGCATCTGACTGAGATAGCGAGTCTCGCGCGGCTCTTCGAGCAGCGCGAAGGTGCGGCGGATATTCTTCGGCAGCACAGCGCGCAACGCCGCATGCGCTTTGCCGACCCCGCCGCCGAGATGCGGCGTGACATGGAGGATTTTCATTCGGCCGCGACCGCCGCGAATTTGCGGTTGCTGCCGCCCGGCGGCTCGACGTTGGGGTCGATGGCGACCAGTGTCTTGAACCTGGCGAGCAGCGGGATGCGGTGCGCGTCGATATTGTCCGGCAAGCAGTGACTGAGCTGGCCACAATTGCCGCAGACGCCGTTCTGCTTGCGGCGGCCTTCGAGATGCTGGAGCCGTAGCGCATTCATGCGCTCCGATGTCCAGATTTCCTTCATCGACTGTTGGCGCACGTCGCCGATGATGAGCTTGCGTCCCCAATCGAGGAAGCACGAACTGACCTGCCCGTCCGAGTTCACCGAATAGCCGTAGAAGATATACGGACAGGTGTCGGTGTCGCCGATGTCCTGCTGGTAGATGCCCTTGCTGATCTTCACGCCGGTGTGCTGCTCGATGTCGAATTCCGGCCAGCACGGCGCGAAATTCTCCACGAAGATGCGGTCGCAATGATCGCCGAACGTGTCGAAGAATTCCTGGCGCTGCGCTTCGGTGATCAGCTCGCCCGGAATCTTGACGACGACTTCGCAGGCGCCCTTGTTGGCGTAAAGCCATTTGACGTTGTCGACGAATTTCTTGAATTCGAATTTGAAGCCGGTGAAGCGCATGTAGTCTTCCGGCGTCATGCCGTCGACCGAGACGTTGATCTTGTCGATGCCGGCTTCCAGCACCGGGCCCATGCGCTCCGGCGAGATCAGCGAACCGTTGGTAGTGGTGTCGACGTATTCGATGTGCTTCGCCTTTTTCGCGTAGGCGATCATGTCGGCGAAGCGCTTGTTGAGGAACGGCTCGCCGTCCTTGTACATGCGCAGCACCTTGATCGGTTTGTCGAACTCGGCAAGGTCATCGACGATCTTCTCGAATATTTCGAATTTCATCACGCCCTGGAAGCGCCCGGTCTCGGCGATCATGTCGCGGTGGCCGGTCGGGCAGAACGTGCATTTGAAATTGCAGGAGCTCGCCGGATCGGCGAATACGATGAAGGGCGTCGACAGCGGAATGACGGTTTCCAGCGCGGTGCGGCCTTCGAGGTTGATCCGCGGCTTGAGCTCGGCCTTCATGCGCGTCGTTCCTGCTTCGCCAGCTCAATGTCTAGCGGACAATAGTTAACAGGGATTAACCACACTCAAGCCGAGCGCAGGCCCACAACACGCGGCGGATCGGTGAGGTTTTCCGGCCGCGCACCGAAGCGAAGCAGGTCGCGGCGGCCGAATTCATCGGCGATCCGCTCGGCGAATTGCCGGATCGTGACCGGGATGCCCGAGCAAATGTTGACCGGCCCCTGAACCGGGCCGAGCGCGGCTTCCGCAATCATCCGGCCAGCATCGCCGACGTCGAGATAATCGCGGATCTGCTCGCCGCTCGACAATTCCGCTGGCTTGCCTGCCTCGAGTTTGGCGCGCAAATACGGCACCAGGCGGCGCTCGTCCTCGCCCTCGCCGTATAGATAGAACAACCGACACCAGGCGAACTCGACGCCGTGCACGGGCAGCAATTCCGACAACGCGGTGAAGGTTGCGACCTTGGCAAGCGCGTAAGGCGTCGTCGGCATCAGCGGTGTTTGCACGCTGAGATCACCCTCGCGCAAGTCGTACTCGAAGCAAGTGCCGACGCCGACAAAGCGGCGGACCTTGGCCTGCGTGGCCGCCTGACCGAACCGCAGCGTCCCGGCCAGGCATTCGAAATTCTTGGCCGACTGCAGATACTGCCCTGGCTCGGCGTACCACGCGGCATGGATGACGGTGTCGGCGCCGTGGCAGACGCTCTCCCACCATTCATCGCTCTCGCTCCAGAGATCGGCGGTGGTAATGACGCTTTCGATGCCGTCGAGCGGCGGCAGCTGTTCCTGCTTGCCCTCCCGTACGACCAGGCGCGGCCGGCAATTCATTTTCCCCAGCGCGCGCAAAACCTGCCGGCCGACAAATCCGGTCGCGCCGGTCAGCACGATTAACGGGGCAGCAGCGGCCAATTTTTGTCCTTATCGGAAATATCGGAAACGGCGCGGGGCCACTCGATAGACAATTTCGGATCGTCGAAGCGCAAGCCGCCCTCGGCTTCCGGCGCATAGAACGCGCTCACCATGTAGTGCGCCGTGGCGCCGTCCGTCATGGCCTGATAGCCATGCGCGAAGCCCTTCGGCACGTACATCGTGTAGCCATTGTCTTCCGACAGCTCGGCGCCGAACCAATGCAAATAGGTATCGGACTCTTCGCGCACATCGACGATAACATCGAAGATCGCCCCCCTGATGCATCGCACCAGCTTGACCTCGGCATGCGGCGCGCGCTGGAAATGCATGCCGCGCACCGTGCCTGCCGCGTGGTTGGTGCTGATATTTGCCTGAACGAATGCGCTTTCGAGGCCAGCCTCGGCGAACTCGCGGGCGCAGAACGAGCGCTCAAATGAACCACGCGCATCGCGATGGGGATTGGGCTGGATCAGATAGGCGCCAGCCAGCGGCAGCGGCCAGGCGATTGACGTGCGGCTGGCTGCGACGCTATCGGCCGCAGGCAGGCGTGTGCCGAACCCGGTTGCAAGGGCCGCGACTTTCATGGGTCGATGAACCCGCTTTTGGAATCCGCGCCAGTCTGGCGCGATGACGCAGGGACAGGTCGAACAACTGTGCTGCCACAACCGATTCGCGCCGGTAAAATACGGGTCGGCCTCTTTCACCGGAGTTAATGAAAGCCCGCGGCCGCTTGGGGTTCCTTACGACGCCGCGGATGCAGCATTATTGGGCGTCAGAAGCGCCGCCCAAAACCGCAAATAGCGCTGCGCCTGTTCCGGCGAAAATAACGCGATAAATTCGCAGATTGCGGCCAGCATGCCGTGGAACGAGAGCTGCCCTGTCGAGGTCAACAACGTCGCGCATAACTTGTCGGCCTCGCCGCCAAGTGGCGAATTGAACGCGGACCTTTGCTGGCTTTTGAAGCGGGCGAACATCGCCGAGAACCAGAGATCGGCAACGGCCTGACGTTGGGCCAGCGAATAATCGGGAAAAATTGCAGCGTTGCGCACCAGCAAGGCGCCTTCGAAGCCGCACAGGAACCAGTGCAGCTTGTTGATAGCGGGATCAAGACCCTCCCGCTTGTAATAATCCACGTCCATCGCCTGGCCGGTTTCCGTCGCCTCCCAGCCTCCCACGTCATACAGATACAAAAGCCGCTTCAGCCGGACAAATTTTCCGTTCAGGAGAATGATCAAACTCTGAATCTGATCGTGATAAGAGAAATAGAAAGGCAGCGTGTTCATGAAATTGAAAACGCGATTGAACAAATCGCGCCGCAGCGGCGAATAAGTCAACATGTTGGTCCCCTGAAAATTCAGGTATCCGTTGACCCGCGCCACAGCGTCATCCAGCTCGACATCCGCATAGGCTACGACAGACGAGCCCTGCGACAACTCGACGACAAAGGCTCCGGTCACGCCGACCACCGTGGGATCCTTCGCGCATTGCGTGAGCAGGCCGGGTAGCGCAGCGATCGCGCGGTCAAAGCAAAAGTCGTCATCGGCCAGGAAATAAACGAAGTCGCCTTTGGCGAGCTTGAGAATCTCGGAAAAATTCTCCAGCGACTCGCATTCGTCGACGATCACGACCTTGCAATAATCGCTGCTGAAACGACTGATCAGCTCGCGCTTCTGCGTGTCGCCGGAGTTATCGCGGATCACAACTTCCATGTCGGGACTGGCCCAGGATGCGGCCTGCGCCAGGCGCGAACAGGCTAAAAGCCCGGTGCGGTGCGTCGGTATCAAAATGGAAAGTTGCACGGATCTCGCCGGGCGCTGATGATTCTGCAAGGATCATCTAGCCTGATTCGGCCTTTCAAGAACGCCATTCCGCAGCGAGAACCCGTTGCCGCACAAGGCGCGAAGCTTCGGCCACCTTCCGGGCCCTGACGATGCGAGTTGGCTGCTTGCCGAACTTGCAACTCCCGCCTGCCGCTATTCACCGGTTTCGATGGACAAACCGCTCGCGCTGTATGGCGCCGGAAGCATGGGCCGCATGGCGTCCGACGTCCTCAAGACCGTGGGCCATGACGTCGTTCTGGTGATCGATCGTGGCGCGCCGCAACTGGCGAACCGGCCCGGCTGCGCGGACGCGCGGACGCTAAAACCGGAGGAAGTGCCGGACCACCTCAAGGGCAGCCTTCGCGTTGCCGTCAGCGTTGTGACGTCACCCTATGTACCGATCGAGGCTTCGCTGCTGGGGCTTGGCTTCACAGATGTCGTGCCGTTCTACGACATGGCGGAAACCTTCCGGCATCTGCACCCGCTGTCGAACGGCTGGTTCGCGCCACCCCTGACGGCGGAAGATCAAGCCCAGACTGCACAAGTTCTCGCGCGATGGGGCGATGACGTGTCGCGCGCCCATCATTTGCAATTTCTGGCGTGGCGGCGGCTGCGCGAGGAATGGAGTTTCGAGGCGGCGCCGGTTTCCGGCGGCGATCGCTTCTTCATCGCGGAACTGACCGAGGCATTGCGGGACGATGAAGTTTTTCTCGATGGCGGCGCCTATCACGGCACCGTCGTGGAATCTTTCCTCCATCATGTTGCGGGGAAATTTGGTCACATTGCCGCTATCGAACCGGATGTTGCGAGCCGGGCAATTCTGACACACAATCTGCAACACGCGTTGCCACATGACCCGCGCATCACGGTGTTCGATTTTGCGCTGGCCGGCCATAGCGGCGATGCGCGCTTCCACGGCGGGCTCGGCTACGCGTCGCAAATCTCAGAAACCGGCAAGACGGACATTCCGCTACGGCCGCTCGACGCGCTCGACATCGCGCCGACTTTCATCAAGCTGCACCTGGAAGGCGCCGAGCTGGCGGCGCTTCAAGGCGGCCGCGAAACCTTGCTAGCAAACCGGCCGCTCGTCGCGGCCACCGTCTATCACAATGCCGACGGCATCTGGAGAACACCGCACTGGCTAATGCAAACGCTACCCGACTATCGTTTCTTATTTCGGGCTCATTCCTGGTGCGGGACCGGTGCGGTTGTCTACGCCATCCCAAACGAACGTGGCGGCTAACGCTCACATCACCGCGCCGACCTGCCAGGGCACGAATTCGAGATCACCGTAGCCGAGGTCTTCCGATTTGGTGTGCGCGCCGGACGCGACTTCGAGCACCTTGTCGAAAATTTCCTGGCCCTTCGCCTCGATCGACACGCCTTCGATGACGTCGCCGCAATTGATGTCCATGTCTTCGGTCATTCGCCGATAGACGTCACTGTTGGTGGCGAGCTTGATCGACGGCGTCGGCTTGCAGCCAAACGCCGAGCCGCGCCCGGTGGTGAAGCACATCACATTACAACCGCCGGCGACCTGACCGGTGGCGCCGACCGGGTCGAAGCCCGGCGTATCCATGAACACGAAGCCCTTTTCCTTGACCGGCTCGGCATATTCATAAACCGCGCGGAGTGTCGTGCTGCCGCCCTTGGCCGCCGCACCGAGCGATTTCTCGAGGATGGTCGACAGCCCGCCCAGCTTGTTGCCGGGCGACGGATTATTGTTCATCGCGCCGGCGTTGCGCTCGCAATAGTCTTCCCACCACTTGATGCGCGCGACCAGCTTCTCGCCGACGGTGCGATTGACCGCGCGCCGGGTCAGCAGGTGCTCGGCGCCGTAGATTTCTGGCGTCTCGGCCAATACGCCGGTGCCGCCGTGCTTGACCAGAAGATCGACCGCGGCGCCCAGCGACGGATTGGCGGTAATGCCGGAATAGCCATCCGAGCCGCCACACTGCAAAGCGAGCACGACTTCGGAGGCCGGCCGCGTCTCGCGTTTAGCGCGCGCGGCAATCGGCAGCATTGCCTTCACGCGCTCGACGCCTTCCTCGATGGTCTTGCGGGTGCCGCCGGTCGCCTGGATGGTCATGCTCTGGAAATGGTCGCCTTCGACCATGTTGTATTCGTCTTTCATGCGATCGATCTGGAAGGTCTCGCAGCCAAGGCCGACCATCAGTGCGCCGCCAAGGTTTGGATGAGTGGCGTAACCCCATTGCGTTCGCCGTAGCAGGTCGAAGCCCTCGCCATAGGCGGCCATGCCGCAGCCGGTGCCATGCACGAACGGCACGACGCCGTCGATTTCCGGATAATCCTTCAGCAGATCGGTGTCGTTGAACGCCTCGGCGATGAATTTCGCCACCGAGGCGGAGCAGTTCACCGAAGTCAGGATGCCGATGTAATTACGAGTGCCGGTCTTGCCGTTCGGCCGCACGTAACCTTCAAACGTGGCGCGCTGCTCCGGCGGCAGGATTTCGTCGTTCTTGGCATCCTCGGCGAAACGATAGTCTCGGGTAAAATCGTGCATGACGACGTTGTGCTCATGCACCCATTGGCCGGGCGCGATCGGCTTCGAAGCAAACCCGATGATCTGCCCGTATTTGCGAACCGGTTCGTCCTGAGCGATCGGCGCGATTGCCATTTTGTGCCCGCGCGGAATGCGTTCGCGCGCCACCGTGCCGGCAGCCGGATCGGCTGCGACAATTTGGTCGATGGCGACCACGACATTGTCATGGGCGGAGAGGCGAAGCGTCCGCGGCGTCGTCATAAGCAACCCTCGTTGTGCGAAGCCCCGGTTGTCAACCTAACCGCATTGGAGGACACTGAGGGTTCCAGGCAAGAATAATAAGGACAAAATCCACTCACTCAAAGGGAGGAATAAATGGGCGACAGCAACAAGGGACATCTGAGCCGGCGTACACTACTCAAGGCGGGCGGCGCGCTCGGTGCGGCGCCGTTTTTCGCCATGGCGCCCAGTATTCTCGCCTATGGGCAGACCAAGTCGCCGATCAAGGTGCTCGACTTCACCACCACCGCCGACGTCGCGAAGGCCGAGCAGGAAGGCCAGATCGTCTTTTACTGCCACGAGAACGAGGCCGGCACCGCCGGCATCATGGAAGGCTTCAACAAGGACTTCCCGAAAATCAAGACCAGTTACGTGCGCGCGCAGACCGGCGCGCTCTACAACAAGATTCTCGCCGAGCGCCAGGCCGGCAAATTCGAATGCGACGTCATTCAGCTGTCCGACCTGTCGCCGGCGGTCGATTTCCAGAAGAAGGGCGGGTACGAATTCCACGATTCGCCGGAGAGCGCGGGCGGCATCTACAAGCCGGACAATATGAGCACGCCGAAGGGTTATTTTTTCTGGACCGGCGTCGACCCGGCCGGCATCGCCTATAACTCAGACAAGGTCGTGGCCGCCGACGCCCCGAAGGAATGGAAGGACATCCTAAACCCGCGCTGGAAGGGGAAGATGAGCACCAAGATCTCGGCGTCGGGACTGCAGTTCGTGCAGTGGTACGCGCTGCGCAAGCTCTACGGCCCCGGGTTCTGGACGGAATACGCCAAGCAGCAGCCGAAAGCGTTCGATTCTCGCGTCCAGTTGTTCGACCGCCTTTCCAAGGGCGATGACGTCATCACCTCGGTCGGTGAGTACCCCGCCTATATCCTGTTCAAGAGCCGGGGCGCCAAGGTCGAATTCGTCGCGCCGCCGGACGGTCTCGTCGCCACGCCGCTGATCGTCGGCGCGGTCAACAAGGCGCCGCATCCCGAGGTAGCCAAGCTGTTCGTCGACTGGGCGATGTCGAAGCGCGGCCAGGCCTGGTACCAGACCAATCCGAATCTGTATTACGCCTCGGTGCGCACCGACGCGCCGCCGATGCCGACCGGCGTCAGCTTGTCGAAATTCAAGCTGCTGTATCCCTCGGACTGGGATGAATACGCCACGATGCGCGACCAATTCACTAAAGAGTGGAACGGCATTCTCGGCCTGTGACCGCCATCGCTGCGCCTAGCGCGGAGTCCTGGTTCTCCGCACAGCGTCTGACCGGATACGGCGTCGCGGCCATCGCGGCCGTGTTCGTACTGTATCCGGTTTATTATCTGATGCAGGCGGCGCTCGATGTCGGCGACCCGCAGGCGCGGCCGCCGACCGCCTATGGGCTCGATAATTTCTCCGCCCTCTTCAATTACCCGCAGATCCTGCTCAACACGCTGGTGGTATCGCTCGCCGCCACCGTGATGGCGCTGACGTTCGGCTTCGTGATGGCGTGGATTCTGGCGCGCACCAATGTGCCGGGCCGGCGCATCTTCGAGCAATTAATGGCCGTGCCTTATTATCTGACGCCGCTCCTTGGCGCGCTGGCCTGGAGCATGCTGGGCGCGCCGGAGAGCGGCTTCATCAACCAGGTCTGGCGCGCGCTCGGCGGCGCGAACCACATCATCGATATTAACACGCCATACGGCATCGCCTGGGTGATGGCGCTGTTCGAGGGCTCGGTCGCCTTCGTGATGATCGCGGCGGTGATGAAGTCGATGGACCCCGCGCTCGAAGAGGCGTCGCAGGTGATGGGCGCTGGCCGCGTCCGCACCATGCTGAAAGTGACGTTGCCGCTCGTCATCCCCGGCGTGCTCGGAGCGGCGATTTTCGTGTTCGCGGAAATGCTCGGTTCGTTCGCCGTCGCGCTCGTGCTCGGCCTACCTAGCCGCTATTACGTGATCACCACCGCGATCTACCAGATGGTCCAGCAATATCCGCCGAAATTGCAGGTCGCGGCGGCGATGGGAGTCTCGCTGTTCGCAGTGATGTTTCTGACGCTGTTCGCCTATCGCCGCATCGTGATGCGCGGCAGCTATGTCACCATTACCGGAAAGGCGTTCCGGCCGCGGGTCGCCAACGTCGGATTGCTGCGCTACGTGTTGCTGGGTGTCTGCGTGCTTTATCTTCTGGCCGCCGTCGGGCTGCCGCTGGCGACGCTGATGTTTGCCTCCATACAGAAGATCGCGGTCGCCTTCCCGCACGCCGACAATTTCACGCTCGACAATTTCCGCATGGCGACGACTATGAACGCTGCGCGCTCGGCGCTCGGCAACAGCCTGGTGCTGGCGTTCGCCACAGCCTCGATCGGCGTCGTGCTGATGGGGCTGCTGGCCTGGATCATTTACCGCTCGCGGCTCCCGGGCGCCAGCCTGATCGAATATGTCGTGATGTTTCCGCAGGCGGTACCGCGACTGGTGTTCGCGTTCGGCCTGATGTGGGCCTGGGTAGTGTTTCCGATTCCGATCTACGGCACGTTGTGGCTGCTGCTGATCGCCTACCTCACGGTGTTCCTACCGCTCGGCGTGCGCACCGTCGCCGGCGTCATGTTGCAGATCGACAAGAGTCTGGAGGAATGCGCGCAGATGTGCGGCGCGTCCTGGGGCTACCGCATACGCACCGTGACGATACCGCTGCTGGTGCCCGGCCTGATCGCCGCCTGGCTGCTGTTGTTCATCGCCAGCATCCGCGAGCTGGGCGCCTCCATTCTGCTGATGGGTCCGCATTCCAAGGTGATCACGCCGTCGATCGTCGAATCCTGGTTCGGTACCAGCTCGGAATTGACCGCGACACTGGCGCTGGTTCAGACGCTGGTAGTGGCGATTGCGGTGATCGTGATGGTCGCCGTGACGCGCCGCATCGGCGCCCAGCCGGGCGATTAGGAAAAGTCATGGCCGCCCAAGGCAAGCCGCATATCGAGATCGAGGGCCTTGAGCTGCATTACGGCGGCGTTCCGGCGGTGCGCGGCGTCAGCTTCAACGTAGTGCACGGCGAGCAATTGACCCTGCTCGGCCCGTCCGGCTGCGGCAAAACGACCACGCTACGGGCGATTGCCGGGCTCGAGCAGCCCACCGCCGGCGAAATCCGCATCGATGGCGCCCCGGTCTATTCCTCGGCGCGACATATCAATGTTCCGGCCGAAAAACGCGGCCTGTCGATGGTGTTCCAGTCCTACGCGATCTGGCCGCATATGACCGTGTTCGACAACGTCGCCTACGGGCTGCGGGTACGCAAAGCCGGGGCCGCGGAGATCGTAGAGAAAGTCGGTCACGCGCTCAGCATGGTCCAGATGAGCGAATATGCGGCGCGGCGCGCCTCGCAATTGTCCGGCGGCCAACAGCAACGAGTGGCGCTGGCGCGCGCTTTCGTGTTTTCGCCTTCGGTTTTGCTGTTCGACGAACCGCTATCGAATTTAGACGCCAAGCTGCGTGCCGACATGCGCATCGAGTTGCGCGAGCTGCAGCACCGGCTCGGCATCACCTCGGTTTACGTCACCCATGATCTTGAGGAAGCGCTGGCGATGTCGGACCGCATCGTGGTGATGCGCGACGGCGTGATCGAGCAGACCGGCACACCGGACGAAATCTACCGTCTGCCGCGCAGCGCCTTCGTCGCGGATTTCGTCGGCTCGGCCAATCTCATTCGCGGGCGCCACCGCGCCGACCTCGATCGCGACGGGCTCTTCGCGCTGGAAACCGCGTCCGGCCAAATCATCCACGGGACGGCTTATGGGCGGCCGGTCGGCGCCGAGGCCACCCTCTCGGTGCGGACCGTGCATCTGCGAGTTTCGCCGCAACCGCCGGCCGGCGCGCAGAACGTGTGGCCGGTGCGGGTCGAAAAGACGGTGTTCCAGGGCGACTTCAGCCAGCTTCATCTGGTCTGGGGCGATCAAAAGCTGGTGGCGCGCTGCGCCGCGATGGAGCCGATCGCCGCCGGCAGCGAAATTTACATGAGCGTCGAGCCGCGCCACGTGGTGCTGCTTGGCGCGTAATCCTGGAGCGTAATTACCTGTGAGGTTCGATCAGCTCGAGCCGGTTGCCGAACGGATCCCAGACGTGGCGGCGGTCGCAGCCCTCGATCGGCTCGTCTTCATCCTCGACCTTGTAGCCAGCCGCACCGATCTTTTTCACCAGCTCGCCTAGGCCTTCGACGATGAAGGCGGTATGCGCCTTGCGGGCTGGCACAAAATTTTTGTCGACGCCAAGATGCACTTTCAGCGCGCCGCTTTCGAACCAGCAGCCGCCGCGCCTCGCCAATTCCGCCGGCTTCACCATTTCCTGGATGCCGAGGAGTTCACCATAAAATTTCCGCGCTTCCACCTCGCGGCCGGCCGGCATCGCGATCAGCACGTGATCGATCTGACGGACTGGCATCGGAAAACGTCAGGTTTTCGGCGGGGTGGCGGGCTTGGTGGCACGCTTAGCGGGCTTTGCGGCGCGTTCGTTCGCCATGCACTTCGACATGAAACTCTTGCGCGCCGCGCCCGCGAGTTTCTGGTCATTAGCGCCGAACGTGCAGGTTTCAGACTTCTGCTTGGTGGTCAGCGCGACGGCAGGCGCAGCGGCGGTGATCGCCACAACTACGCCGATCAAGGCTGGCGCGAGCAAGGCGCGACGCATGGCAGTCTCCCCGAATTCGTTGCGGGCCAATCTTACGCCATCGCCTTGGCCGTTACACGCCGCCGGCGGTGGCGCTGCAGCAAGATCAGGATGGCCAAGGCGGCGAACGCCGGAAGCGTGAACCAGTAGCGGTCCATCCGCTGCGCCGGGACCAGCACCGCCGTCACCTTGTCCCCAGCCGACAGCCCGTATTTGGCGGCCTCGCTGCCGAATTTGACCTGCTGGATATTGACGCTGTCGCCGGCCTGGACCGTGGTAATGCCGGACCCCTGCAGCCGTTCACGAGCGCCCGGCCCGCGCATCGTCAAGCGCACCAGCTTTTCGACATCAGCACCGGCGCGGCTTTGACTATCGACCCGGAAGCGGATGGTTGAGCCTTCCGGCAAGTCCCCGGCGACCCGCGTGAGGTTCGATGCCGGTAGAGAGATAAACGGCGCCTGCACGCGATCGAGCCAGTAGCCCGGCCGGAACAGCGTGAAGCAGATCAGCAGCAGCACCGGCGTCTCGTACCAGCGATTGCGCGCAATCAGCCAGTGCTGGGTCGCCGCCACGAAGCAGCCCATGGCGACAATCGAACAGATGACGATGAACAGGAAATGGGTGACGTCGCCGATATCGATGAGCAAGAGCTCGGTGTTGAAGATGAAGATGAACGGCAACAACCCAGTGCGGATTTCATACCAGAAGCCTTGCAAACCCGTCTTGATCGGATCGGCGCCCGAAATCGCCGCGGCGGCATAAGCAGCCAGACCCGCGGGTGGGTGCACGTCGGCCATCAAGCCGAAATAAAACACGAACATGTGCACAGCGACGAGCGGCACCGCGAGATCGTTCTGCGCGGCGACCTCGACCAGCACCGGCGCCATCAACGTCGCCACCACGACGTAGTTCGCCGTGGTCGGCATGCCGATGCCCAGCAACAGACAGACAAACGCCGTCAGGAACAACATGATGATCAGGCTGCCGCCGGACGCGGCCTCGACGATCTCAGTCATCACCAGGCCAATGCCGGTCAATGCCACAGTGCCGACGATGATGCCGGCAGCGGCGGTCGCGATGCCGACCGAGGTCATATTGCGCGAAGCGCCCTCCAGCGCGGCAACTAGATCGCCCATACCTTCGCGCAGCGGCTTGGTGAGATCTTTCGCCCCGCGGAACGCGGCGACGATCGGCCGCTGCGTCAGCATGATAAAAATCAGGAACATCGTGCCCCAGAATGCCGACAGGCCGGGCGACATCTGCTCGACTAGCAGACACCAGATCAGCACCACGACCGGCAGCAGGAAATGCAGGCCGGTGCGCGCGACCTCGAAGAAGTCCGGCACCTTCACGATCGCCTTGGTCAAATCGTCGGCGGGCAGATCGGCATGCACGGCCTTGGCACGCAGCAGCGCGACATAGGCCGCAACCAGCGCCACCGCCGAGGATCGGGCTGGCCCAATCGCCGAAAAGGTCTTTGATCCAGCCAATGCCGTAGTAGACCGCGGCGCTGAGAATGATGATGCCGCAGATCGTCATCACCGCGCGCAAAAGCGACTCTCGCCACGGCGTGGTCGAGGAACGCGGCAATCCGCGCATCCCTTTTTTGGCGGCTTCGATGTCGACGATATAAAACAGCGCGCCGTAGGTCAAAAACGCCGGCAGGAAAGCGTGCTTGACCACCTCCGCATAGCTGATGCCGACATATTCGGCGATCAGGAAGGCTGCGGCGCCCATCACCGGCGGCATCAACTGACCGTTGACGCCCGCCGCGCATTCAATCGCACCGGCTTTGACAGCCGAATATCCGACCCGCTTCATCAGCGGGATCGTGAAGGTGCCGGTCATCACCGTGTTGGCAATCGAAGAGCCGGAGATCATGCCGGTCATGCCGGATGCAACCACGCCGGCTTTGGCCGGCCCGCCGCGAAACGTGCCCAGCATCGCGAAGGCGAGCTGGATGAAATAATTGCCGGCACCCGCCTTCTCCAGCAGGCTGCCGAACAGCACGAAGAAAAACACCACGTTGGTCGAGACGCCCAGTGCGACGCCGAAAATCCCTTCGGAAGTCAGCCACATCTGCGAAGCGGCACGTGACAGCGAGGCGCCTTTGTGCGCCATCAGTCCGGGCAGCCAGGGGCCGGCGAAGATATAGGTCAGCATCAGCGCGGCGATGACCGCGAGCGCTGGACCGACCGCGCGGCGCGCCGTCTCGACCAGCAGAACCACGCCGATCACCGAAGCAACGACATCCGCCGTGGTTGGCAGGCCCGAGCGTTGCGACAGCTCGCGATACACGACCAGCAAGTAGAGGGCAGAACAGACCGCCAGCGCAGCCAGAATCCAATCTGTGACGGGAACGTAACGGCGCGGGGATGATTTGAACGCCGGAAAGGTGAGGAACGCGAGCAGAAAGGCGAACGAAAGATGGATGATGCGGGCATGGCCGTCGTTGACCACGCCAAAGTTTAGAATGTAGGGGAGCGGCGAAGCGTACCAGAGCTGGAACAGCGCCCAGCCCATCGAAGCCGCGAAGATGATCTGCCTGGTGATGCCGGTGGGCTTGCGGCCACCGGTATCGGCCTCGGCGACCATCGCCTCCAGCTTCTCGCGTGAGGCAACCTTGGCTTCAGATTCACTCATCGCGTTCCCCCCGGATCGCGCAACATAAAACAGACGGGGCGGCCGATTGGCCGCCCCGTTTAGGCTTACATCAAGCCCTTTTCCTTAAAGTACTTGATCGCGCCCGGGTGCAGCGGCGCCGAGAGTCCGTCCTTGACCATTGCCTTCGGATCGAGGGCGGTGAAGGCGGGGTGCAGCTTCTTGAACTCGTCGAAGTTGTCGAACACCGCCTTGGTCAGATTGTAGACGACCTCATCCGGCACCTTGGACGAGGTGATCACCGTCGCCAGCACGCCATAGGTCGGCGTCGGATTCGGGTTGCCGGCGTACATGCCGCCGGGGATGCTAACCTTGGCGTAGAACGAATGCTGCTTGACCAGCGCATCGACGGCGGCACCTGTCAGCGGAATGAGCTTGGCGCCGCACGACGTGGTCGGATCCTGGATCGCGGCGGACGGATGGCCGACGCCATAGAAAAAGCCGTCGATCTTGTTGTCGCAGAGCGCGGTGCCCTGCTCGTCCGCCTTGAGCTCGGCGGCGAGCGAGAAGTCCGCCTTGGTCCACTTCATCGCGCTGAGCAGTTCTTCCATCGACGCCAGCGTGCCGGAGCCCGGATTGCCGATGTTGAAGCGCTTGCCCTTGAAGTCCTCGAACTTGGTGATCCCGGCTTCCTTGCGCGCCAGAACCGTGAACGGCTCCGGATGCACGGAGAACACCGCGCGCAGATCAGGGTCAGCCTTGCCCTTGAACTGGGCCTCGCCTTTCGCCGCATTGTACTGGATGTCCGACTGCGCCAGCCCGAAGTCGAGCTCGCCCGACTTGATGGCGTTGGCGTTGAACACCGAGCCGCCGGTCGATTCCACCGAACAGCGGATGCCCGTCTTGGCGCGGTCCTTGTTCATCAACCGGCAGATCGCGCCGCCGACCGCGTAATAGACGCCGGTGACGCCGCCGGTGCCGATGGTGATGAACTTCTGTTGCGCCGCAGCCGGTCCCGCCAGCGGCGCCAGTGCCAGGATCGCGAGCGCCGCGATGCTGGTTCGATAGGTCGCTTTCAACATGTCTGAACCCTCTCCCGTGTTGTTTATTTTCGAACGCCAGTTACCAACCAAAACTTTCTTCTAGTATTCCCTCTATGTTGTTAGGTCCGCCAACGCTTACGTTGATACGTTCTCGAGCGCCGCATCGACTGCCTCGCCGAGACGGTCGACAATCGTGTCGACGGCCGCGGCATCGACAATGAACGGTGGCGCCAGCAAGACGTGATCGCCGGCTTTGCCTTCGACGGTGCCACCCATCGGATAAACCATCAAGCCGCGCGCCATCGCCTCGCGCTTGACGCGGGCATACAGCTTTAGTTTCGGATCGAACGGCTGCTTGCTGCTGCGGTCGGCCACCAGTTCGATGCCCTGGAACAGGCCGCGGCCGCGGACGTCGCCGACGAAAGGATGATTACCGAACCGCTCGCTCAGCCGCCGGTTGAGATGCGCGCCCTGCGTGCGGACATTGGCGAGCAGGTCGTCGCGGCGGATCACTTTCTGCACCGCCAGCGCCGCCGCGCAGGCCATCGGGTGTCCCATATAGGTGTGGCTGTGCTGCAGCGCGCCAGAGCCGCGCGCAATGGCCTCGAAAATTGTGTCGCGGATCAGCACGGCGCCAATCGGCGCATAGCCGCCGCCGATCCCCTTTGCGACCGTCATCAAGTCGGGGCTGATGCCTTCCTGCTCGCACGCATGCAGCGTGCCGGTGCGCCCCATGCCGCACATCACCTCGTCGAGGATCAACAGAATGCCATGGCGGTCGCAGATTTCGCGCACCCGCTTGAAATAGCCGGGCACCGGCGGCGCGGCGCCAAGCGTCGCGCCCACCACGGTTTCGGCCACAAACGCGATGACGTTCTTGCCGCCCAGTTCTTCGATCTTGGTTTCAAGCTCGGCCGCCAGCCGCTCGCCGTACCCTTCCGGCGTTTCACCGGGGCGCTCGTCGCGGTACTCGTAGACCGGCGAGACGTGGTGGGTCTCGATCAGCAGCGGCGAAAACTGCGCTTTGGCGCTGGCGCGGCCACCGATCGCCAACGCGCCGAGCGTAATACCGTGATAGCTCTGGCGGCGGGCGATCAGGAATTTGCGCTGCGGCTCGCCGCGCTCGACAAAATATTGCCGCGCGAGCTTCAATGCGGCCTCGACCGCTTCCGACCCGCCGGACACGAACAGCACGCGGTCGATGCCGGCCGGCGCGTGGGCGGCGAGATCGTCCGCCAATTCCTCGGCAACTCGCGTGGTGAAGAAACTGGTGTGGGCGTATTCGAGCTGATCGAGCTGGGCGCGCATCGCGGCAATGACGTCCGGATGCGAATGGCCGAGGCACGACACCGCGGCGCCGCCCGATGCATCGATATAGTCCTTGCCGTTGCTATCGCGGATCGTGATGCCGCGCCCGCTTGCCGCGACGGGATAATCGTGGCCGATTTGCCGGTGCAGGATGTGGGTCATGGCCGCGACGCCGTCCGTTTCGGGGGCAGCACATAGGTGTCGAAGGCCGCCAGCTGCGCTTCGCTGCGCGCCAGCGACTTGAGCGTATCGGTGCCGCGCCGCGCCGCTACCAAAGCGGCAAGACATTCGACCGCGGCGAAGGCCGGCGTCATCGAATGGAAAAATGAAGGCGTCTCTGTGCCGACCAGCAACATCTCGTCGGCCAGCGGAGCCAGCGGCGACAATTCGCTGTCGGTGATCGCGATGATCCTCGCGCCGCGGCTCTTGGCATAGCGCGCGGCTTTTACGGTCTGCCGGGTATAGGGCCGCGCGGTCACGGCCAGCAGCACGTCGCCCCGCTCGATGGTGCGCAGCGCGTCGATCCCGGTATCGCCGACGCCGTCGACCAATACCGACGCGGCGCCGAACAACGAGCGGACATAATGGAAGATGTAAACCACCGAGAAGGTCGAGCGCAGGCCGAGGCAGAACACCCGCTCCGCTTTGGCGATGCGCTCGGCGGCGGCGCTAAAGCGCTTGCTGGCGTCGGGCGACGACAGCGCCTGCAGATGCAAGGCGAGCGAGGAAAAAATGTCCTGGATCAGCGCGGCGTCGCCTTCGGCGTCGCGGCGATGAACAAGCTCCTGGGCGCGGCCGCGAAAACTCTCCGGCCGGCGGCGCATCGCGTCTGCATAGAGCTTGCGGGCCTCGTCATAGCCCTTGAGGCCGAGCCGCTGGGCGAACCGAGTCATGGTCGCGGCCGAAACGCCGGCGCGGCGCGCCTGCTCGCGGGTAGTGAGGAGCGCCACGTCGGCCGGATGGTCGATCATCCAGCGCGCAACATCCTTAAATCTCGACGAAAACCCGTCGAATTCCGATTTCAGCCTGGCCGCCAATTCCCCGCCCATGCGGCATTTAACAACGCCTCAGCGGCGCGTGCAACGAACGTTTCATAAAATATTTTTCAAAGCATTTGTTTCATTTCGTTGCAGCGGGGCGACGCCGCACAGCTGCAAGTTGCTAGCGGCTGTTGGCCTTACGCCAGGCTTTGAAATCGACGCCGGTCTGCTCGTCGGTCGGCGGATACAGGCCGAAGGTCGAGCGGCCCTTCTGCACCTGTTCCTGCACGAAATCCTCGAACGCCGTCATCTCGAAGGCTTCGTTGGCAATTTCGTCGGCAATATTCGCCGGGATCACGATCACGCCGTCGCCGTCGCCGAGCACGATGTCGCCGGGAAACACCGGGGCGTCGCCGCAGGCGATCGGCTCGTTGAGCGCGATGGCGTGGTGCAAGGTGAGATTGGTCGGCGCGCTCGGCCGCTGGTGATAGGCGGCAAATTTCAGTCCGGCGATCTCCTCGGCATCGCGAAAGCCGCCATCGGTGACGACGCCGGCACAACTGCGCTGCTGCAACCGCGCCACCAAAATCGCACCGGCCGACGCGGCGCGGGCATCCTTGCGGCTGTCCATCACCAGCACGCTGCCGGGCGGGCAGGTTTCCACGGCCTTGCGCTGCGGATGCGAGCGATCGGTGAACACCGTGATCGGGTTGAGATCTTCGCGCGCCGGGATATAACGCAGCGTGAACGCCTCGCCGAGCAGCTTGGGCTGGTTAAGACCCACGGGACGCACGCCCTGAATGCATTGGACGCGAAGCCCGCGCTTGAACAGCGCGGTCGACACCGTCGCAACGCTGACGTCTTTCAACTTGTCGCGGGTTTCGGCTTTCATCGGCACGTGTCTCCTAGTGGGCTTCGCGCTTGGCGCGCGTGACAATCTGGGTGGGGTCGACGAAACGCAGCGCGATCAGCAGCCAGACCAGCGTCGTCACCATGTAGACCACCGCCATGGCGTCGATCGACTGGCCGGAGCGGACGCCCGCGGCATAGACCGCATAATACAGCGCGACGACCAGCGTCTGGCTGCCGGGACCGGCGGTGAAGAAGGTCAATTCGAACATCGCGATAGTGCGCACCAGCACCAGCAACAGCGCGGCGAGAATGCCGGGCGCCAGCAGCGGCAGCAGAATATGGAAGAACAACCGGCCCGTGCCAGCGCCGAATACCCGCGCGGCGGCTTCGATGCGCGGGTCGATCTGCTCGATGAACGGGATCATCACCAGCACAACAAATGGCACGGTCGGCACCAGATTGGCGAGGATGACGCCGGACATGTTGCCGCCGAGATGCGATTGATACAGCACGGTCGCCAGCGGAATGCCGAACGTGATCGGCGGGATCAGCATCGGCAGCAGGAACAGCAGGACGACAAACTGCTTGCCGGGGAAATTACGCCGCGCCAGCGCATAGGCGGCCGGCACGCCAAGCAGACCCGATAGCAACACCACGGCGCCGACCACCTCGAAGGTGACGATCAGCACGTCCGTCAGCTGGAATTCCTGCCAGGCCGAAATGTACCAGCGCGTGGTGTAGTCGGCCGGCAACCAGGTCCCGAGCCAGCGCGTGCCGAACGAATTGACCACCACGGTCGCGATCATCGCGGTGAAGTTGAGAATGAAGAAAATCACCAGCACCCAGATCGCGAGGGCCCACAACCGTTCGGAGATCGAGTTGCGCGAGCCCATCCTGGGTCAGCCTTTTCCGGCGCCGGCTGCGCCACGATAGAACAGGCTGCGTGCCGACAGGATCAGGATGACGACGCCGAGCTGGCAGAAACCCATGATCATCGCGATCGCAGACGCCATCGAGTAATCGTATTTCTCGTAGGCCGCCTGATAAGCGGCGATCGAAATCACGCGCGTTGCTCCTGCCGGCGCCCCGAGCAGCACCGCAGACGGAAACACCGAGAAGGTCTGCACGAAGGACAGGCACATGTTGATCGCCAATCCTTGCGCGAGCAGCGGCAACAGAATGTGCCAGAAGCGGGCGCGCGGCGTGGCGCCGAGCGTCGACGCCGCCTGCTCCAGCGATGGATCGATGCCGGTGATGTAGGACAGCGTCAGCAGGAACGTGAAGGGGAACCCCGACAGGATCAACGACAGCATCACGCCGGTGTAATTGTGCACGAGCCGCACCGGACTATCGATGAGGCCAAACAATATCAGCGTGCGATTAAGCCAGCCCTGCGGTCCAAGATAATTGAGCAGGCCTTCCGCGATCAGCACGGTGCCGAGCGTGATCGGGATCACCAAAATCGTCGTCAGAATGCGCCGGCGCCGCATGCGCCGCACCCGCATGGCGACCGGGATCGAGATCGCCACATTAATGAGCGTAGCCGGCACCGCGAGCCACAGCGTCGCGGCGATGGTGTCGTACAAGAACGGTTGCGAAAAAAAGGTGCGGTAATTGGCGAACCAGTCACCAGCCTTGGGCTGGAACGACAGAACAAATCCATAAACAAAGGGGTAAACGAACAATACCACGACGAACAACACCGCCGGCACAACAAGCAGCGTCACCGCATCGATGTCGTAGAGCGCGAGCCGTACCCGCAACGGCAAGTGTTCGACCGGTGCGTCGCTGATAATATGATCGGTCACGACGCCGCTCGCGGATAGACCAGCACCCGGCTCGGATCGGCGGCGAGACGAATGGTATCGCCTTTCGCCACCTTGGGCTCGGAGCGGAAATAGAGTTCGGTGCCGTCGGCAGCGCGACCCGAGCAATAAAAATTATCACCGTGATACTGCGCGGATTCCACCTTTACTGAAAGCGGGCCACCGGCCGCGACCTTGAAATCGTCGGGCCGGATCGCTGCCACCGCGTCGCCACCGCCTGACATCGCACCGATCGGCGTCCCTTGCAGGCCGACGCCGCCCACATTGATGCTGACCAAATTGCCGGACTTTGTAGCGGGCGCGCGGATCAGATTGCGATAGCCCATGAACTCGGCGACGTCGGGATGCGCCGGGCGGCTATACAAATCCTCTGGCGTACCGACCTGGCGCACCATGCCTTCGCGCATCACCACGATGCGGTCGGCAAGCGACAGCGCCTCTTCCTGGTCGTGGGTGACGTAAATGGTGGCTGAGCCGATCAGATCGTGAATGCGCCGGATCTCGGCGCGCATTTCCAGCCGCAGCTTGGCGTCGAGGTTCGACAGCGGCTCGTCCATCAAAACCAGAGGCGGCTCGATCACGATCGCGCGGGCGATGGCGACGCGCTGCTGCTGGCCGCCCGACAATTGCCCCGGCAATTTATTGCCTTGGTCGCCTAGCCGCACGATCGACAGGGCCTCGTCGACCTTGCGTTCGATCTCGGTCTTGGCGAGGCCCTGCATGGCGAGGCCGAAGCCAATGTTCTTGCGCACGCTCATATGCGGGAATAGCGCGTAGTTCTGGAACACCATGCCGAAGCCGCGTTCTTCGGGCTTGAGCCGGTCGATGCGGTCTTTATCGAGCCAGATGCTGCCGCTCGACAGCGTCAGCAGGCCAGCCAGGCAATTAAGCGCGGTGGATTTTCCGCAGCCGGACGGCCCCAACAGCGCGATGAATTCGCCGCGCTTGACGTTGAGCGTGACGCCCTTGAGCGCATTGACGGTGCCGAAATTGCGGCTCATTCCCTCGAGGCGCAACTCGCGGAAATCGCGTGCGGCAATGGCCATGGTGCTGTTCCTGCGCGGCGGCGAAAGAAGAAGACTGGCGATGAACCACCGCCAGCCTTCTTATCTTTTTTGGCCGTTACTTCTTTTTCTGCGCGCCGACCTGCTCATCCCAGCGGCTGAAGGCGTAGACCAGCTTGTCCGGCAGCAGCGGCAGTTCCTGCTTGTTGCCGGTGATCGCCGCTTCGTATTCGGGCCGCCCGAACTCCTGGATGACCTTCTGGCTCGCAGCCGGCGCCATCGAGAGCGGCACATCTTTCACCGCCGGGCCCGGATAGAAGTAGCCGTCGTCGTACGTGGTCGCCTGAGCTTCCTTCGACAGCATGTAGTTGAGCAGGTCCAGCATGACGGCGAGCTTGTCGTTCGATACGCCCTTCGGGATGCAGAGATAGTGTGCATCCAGAATCCAGCGGAAGCCCTTCAAGAAAAACACTTTGGCTTCCTTCGGCACCACGCCGAGCGCACGTGGGTTGATATCCCAGCCCATCTGCGACGGGGTCATGTCGCGTGAGCCCTCGCCAAGCTCTTTCATCACCGCGCCGGTGCCGGCCGGGTAATACTCGACGTATTGGCCGAGTTCCTTGAGGTAGGCCCAGGTTTTGTCCCAGCCGTCCTTCGGGTCGGATGGATTTTTGTCGCCCAGGATATACGGCAGGCCCATCATGAAGATGCGGCCCGGGCCTGAATTGGCCGGACGGGCGTAAATGAAACGATTGGGATTGGCCTTGGCCCAGGCCAGCAGCTCTTCCGCAGTGGTCGGCACCTGCTTCACCTTCGCCGGCATGTATTCCATCACCGGGCCGGCCGGGCAGAACACGATGCAGACGCCCTGGTTCGACGCGAGGCCCTGCATCTGCTTGGCGCCGGGCAGATAGATGTCGTCTAGCTTCGGCAGCTTCGAGGCATAATCCGAAGCAATCGGAATCCAGAGTTTCTGATCGACGCCGGCCGACAAAGCGTCGATGCCGGTCAGCACGCCGTCGATATCGACCCGGTTGGCATCCTGCTGGGCCTTGATCTTGCTCGGCAGTTCCGGTGCCGGCGCCTTGGTGAAGGTAATCTTCGACACCAGCTTCGGGTTCTTGTCGCGATAGGCCTCGATCGCCTTCTGCGTCAGCGCCAGATTGCCGGCGACGTCCACGAAATTAAGCGAAACCGGAGACGATGGCATCGGCAAATTTTGCGCCAGCGCGCTGAAGTCCGTCGCCAGCGTTCCCGCGATACCGCCGACCACGGCGCGGCGGGTGAGTTTAAAAGTCATCGAGAATTCCTCCTGAGTTGACGTTGTTGGTTTTGGCTCGGTGTAAATTTCAGGCACCGATCGCGTTGGCGACCGCGCTCTAGTCATCATATGACCTGACGATACCACTTGTAAAAGGCCGATTGGAATAGGCAATTCGACACACGTGTTACAGCCGCCCCTCAAGCGCGCGCATGAAGATCGTGCGGGCGGCACGTTTGTCGAGTGGGACCGGATTGCCGCCCGCGGTCGGGTCCTTCGGCGCCATGGCGACGATGGTGTCGACCTTGTCGTCGCCCACCTGGAGGCCGGCCAGCGTATGCGGAACGCCGGTTTCCTCGCGCAACTTTAGCACTAAGTCGAGGAACGCCCGGAAGTTGGGCCGCAGCCCGATATAGGCGGCCAGCCGTTTGATCCGCTCCTCGATCGCCTTGCGGTTAAATACCAGGACGTAGGGCATGAAGACCCCGTTGGTCAGGCCGTGATGCGTGTCGTAGAGCGAGCCGACCGGATGCGACAGCGCGTGGATCGCGCCGAGCGATTTCTGAAACGACGTGGCACCCATCGCGGCGGCCGCCATCATGTGAGCGCGGGCTTCGATATTTTTCCCGTCTTTCACCGCGACGGCGAGATTTTCCTTCACCAGCCGGATGCCTTCGACGGCGATGCCGTCGGCCATCGGATGATAGAACGGCCCGCAATAGGCCTCGAGGCAATGCGCGAAGGCATCCATGCCGGTGCCCGCAGTGATGACCGGCGGCATGCCGACCGTGAGTTCCGGATCGCAGATGGTAATCTTCGGCATCATCAGCGGATGGAAAATAATTTTTTTGGTGTGGGTTGCCTCATCGGTGACGACGGCGGCGCGGCCGACCTCCGATCCGGTGCCGGCGGTAGTCGGCAGCGCAACGATCGGCGCGATGGCGGAAGCGTCGGCGCGGGTCCACCAGTCGCCGACATCCTCGAAGTCCCAGATTGACCGCGTCTGCCCTGCCATGAAGGCGACCAGCTTGCCGACGTCGAGCGCAGAACCGCCGCCAAAGGCGACGACGCCGTCGTGGCGGCCGCTTTTGAACGCCGCGACACCGTCCGTGACATTTGGTTCGACCGGATTGGGCTTGATGGCGGAGAACATCTTCGCTTCCGGCAGCAGCGCCATCGCCTTTTGTGTCATCGGCAATTTGGCTAGCACCGGATCGGTGACAAACAGCGGATTGCGCATGCCGGCGGATTTTGCGACTTCGGCTAGCTCGGCGACGCGGCCAGCGCCGAAGCGGACGGTGGTCGGATAATTCCAGTTGGCGCGCAGATCCATCACACGGTTCTCAGGTGAAAGCTTTTCGGCCGGGTCAGGGCTTCGTAGCCGATTTTCGATAGCGTGGCGCCGCGGCCGGTTTCCTTGACGCCGGTCCAAGCAAGGCCCGGATCGAGATAGTCGCAGCGGTTCATATAGACCGTCCCGGTTTCGACTTGGGCGCCGATGCGCTCGGCCGCGTCGCGATCGGTGGTCCAGATTGACGCAGTGAGGCCGTAGGGGGAGTCGTTCATCAGCCGGATCGCCTCGTCGTCATTGGCAACTTTCATGATGCCGACCACCGGACCGAAGGTTTCGTCCATCATCACTTTCATGCCGTGGTCGACATCGACCAGGACCTGCGGTGCGACATAGGTCGATCCGTCGGCCTCCTTGTTGAACGCCTTGCGGTCGATCAGCGCGCGGGCGCCTTTTTGCATCGCCTCGCCAATGTGTTCGCGCACCGCCGCCGCCAGCCGTTTTTGCGCCATCGGACCGAGGGTCGTTACAGGGTCGAGCGGATCGCCGAGCACATATTGCCGGGTCAGATCGACGAAGCCTGATACGAACTTGTCATAGACATCGGAATGCACATAAATGCGCTCGATGCCGCAGCAGCATTGGCCGGAATTGAAAAAGCTGCCGTCGACCAGATTTTCCACGGCGTGAGACAAGTTGACGTCGGCGCGCACAAAAGCCGGATCCTTGCCACCGAGCTCGAGCCCAACGCCGGCGAAGGTGCCGGCCGCCGCCTGCTCGATGGCGCGCCCGGCCGCGACCGAGCCGGTGAAGCACACCTGATCGATCTCGCCCGAGCCGATCAGCTTCACCGTGTCGTCATGCGTCAGTGTCAGTGTCTGGAAAATCCCGTTTGGCAGTCCCGCGAGGTCCATCGCCATCTGGAAGCGATCGCCGACCAGCAAAGTCTGCGCCGCGTGTTTAAGCAGGACCGCATTGCCCGCCATCAGCCCTGGGATCACGGTGTTGACGGCGGTCAGGTATGGATAATTCCAGGGCGCGATGGTGAGCACGATGCCGAGCGGCTCGCGCCGCACGTAGCGCCTGAAGCCATCCTTTGCCGCCGGCTCGAGCGGCGCCAGCGCGGTCTCGGCGAGCGCGATCATGGCGCGGGCGCGCTCCTCGAAGCCGCCGAGTTCGCCGCCGGCATATTTGATCGGGCGACCCATCTGCCACGACAATTCCGGCGCGATTTCGGCGCGCATCGCCAGCATGGCATCGACCGCCGCAAGGCAGAGCTTGGCGCGCTCGGCGATCGACAATCGCGACCACGCCGCCTGCGCCTTGCGCGCCGCGGCAACCGCGGCGGCTACTTCGTCGGCGAAGGCGGAGCGCTTGCGCGCCACTTCGCGCCCGTCGACCGGGGAGATGCAGACAATATCGGGCATGAACTAGTAGCGCTCGAAGCCGCGCATCAATTCCCAATCGGTGATGCGGCGGTCGTATTCGAACTGCTCCCACTGCGCGGTGCGGACATAGTGGTCGATCACGACGTCGCCGAATGCCGCGCGCAGCATTTTGGATTTCGCCAACAATTCGGTCGCCTCGCGCAACGTTTTCGGCACTTCCGGCAGCTTGGCACCGTGATAGGCATCGCCTGAGTGGGCCGGCTGCAGCTTGAGCTTTTCCTCGATGCCAGCGAGGCCGGCGGCGAGCAACGCGGCAAAGGCCAGGTACGGATTAAGGTCGGCGCCACCGACCCGGCACTCGATGCGGATCGCCTTGCTGTTATCGCCGCAGAGCCTGAAGCCGGCGGTGCGGTTATCGCGGCTCCATACCATCCGGGTCGGCGCGAAGGTGCCGATCTGGAAGCGCTTGTAGGAGTTGATGTAGGGCGCGAGAAAATAGGTCAGCTCGCCGGCATATTTGAGCTGCCCGGCGACGAAACTGCGCATCAGCGCTGACATGCCGAATTCGGCCTTGGGGTCGAGGAACAGCGGCGTCTTGCCCGCGGCATCCCACAGCGACGCATGGACGTGCGAACTTGACCCCGCCAGGTCGTATCGCCACTTCGACATGAAGGTGACCGACTTGCCCTGCCCCCAGGCGATTTCCTTCACCGCGTTTTTCAAAATGGCGTGGTTGTCCGCCATCTCCAGCGCGTCGGCGTAACGCACGTTGATCTCTTCCTGGCCAGGACCCCATTCACCCTTCGAGTTTTCAACCGGGATGCCGGCGCCCTGCAATCCGTTGCGGATCGCGCGCATCACACCTTCTTCCTTGGTGGTCTGGAAGACGTGGTAGTCCTCGATGTAATGCCCGGCGGTTTTCAGTCCGGAATATTTTTTCCCGGCTGCCGACTCGTACGTTTCGTCGAACAGATAAAATTCAAGCTCGGAGGCCAGAAACGCCCGCATCTTCTGCTTGGCGAGCCGCGCCACCTGCTTCTTGAGCATGGCGCGCGGCGAGTGCGCCAAGTCATGGTGATGATGATCGAGCACATCGGCCAACACCAGCGCGGAGCCTTCCAGCCACGGCAGGCGGCGCAATGTCGTCATGTCAGGCTTCAGAACGAAATCGCCGTAACCTTTTTCCCAGCTCGCAACGGCGTAGCCCGGCACCGGCTCCATATCGATGTCGTTGGCGAGCAGATAATCGCAGGCGTGGGTTTCCTCGTAAGCGCCGTCGACGAAATATTCCGCCTGGAAGCGCTTGCCGATCAGCCGGCCTTGCATGTCGACCATCGCGACCACGACGGTGTCGATGGCGCCGCTCTTGGCCGCTTTTTTCAGATCACCGAACGAAAGATTGCCGCCCATCCGCATATCCTTGTACTCAAATCGAACCGATACTGGTGTCGAGAATATCGAGCGCTTGATTCATCTGCGCGCTGGTGACCGTCAGCGGCGGCGTCAGCGTCAGGACATTGCCAAAGGTGGTCTTGAACGACAATCCCCGCTCCAGCGCGCGATACATGACCTTTTCGGCCGCATCGGCCGCCGGTGTCTTGGCGGCGCGGTCGCTGACCAGTTCGATGCCGATCAGCAGGCCCTGCCCGCGCACATCGCCGATGATTGGGTGCCGGGCCTTCATCTCGTTGAGTCGTGCCAGCGCCGCCGCGCCGACTTTCGCGGCATTGGCGACCAGCCCCTCGTCCTCGATGATCTCGATGGTGGTGAGCGCCGCGCGCGCCGTCACCGGATTTTTCTCGTGGGTGTAATGGCCGAACGCATAGTCTGCGCCGACGTCGAGTTCTGGTTTCGCGACCACCGCCGCAATCGGCAGAATGCCGCCGCCCAGCGCCTTTCCCAGCACCATGATATCCGGCACGACGCCATCGTGCTCACAGGCGAACATCCTGCCGGTCTTGCCGAGTCCTGCCGGAATTTCGTCAAACACCAATAGCGTGCCGTGGCGAGCGCAGATCTTGCGCACTTCCCGCCAGAAACCGCGCGGCGGCAGATACGGTACTGCACGGATCGGCTCGGCGATGAAGGCGGCGACGTCTCCCTCCCGCCCCAGCACATAGTCGATCATGCGCGCACAAGCGGCGCCGGATTCTTCTGCCGACGTTGTACCGTAGGGGCAGCGATAGCTCGAGAACGGCGCGACATGTTCGGCGCCCGGCATCAGCGGGCCGACCCGGCCGGAGCGGAACAGCGCCTCGCCCCCCACCGCCGCCGCGCCAAAACCGGCGCCATGAAATGCATCCCAGAACGACAGTGTCTTGTAGCGGCCACTCGCCGCGCGGGCGATCTTGATCGCCACTTCGACGGCGTCGGAGCCACCGGTGGTGAACAGCACCTTGCTCAGATTTCCCGGCGATATGTCAGCCAGCTTTTTTGCCAACGCAACCGCGGGCTCCGACGTATAGCGCCGCGGCGTGAACGGCAGCGCCTCCATCTGCTCGGCGATGGCGCGCTTGAGCCGCGGATGCCCGTAGCCGATGTGGTGAACGTTGTTGCCGTGGAAATCCATGACGCGCCGGCCGGCGGTGTCCTCGATGAAAATGCCTTCGGCCTTGACGATGGCATTGAGGCACGGCGTCGACACCGACTGGCGCAGGAAATAGCGCTCGTCTTGCGCGAGCAGTGCGCGGCCCGCCTCGTCAAGATTACGCGCCGTCCAGGCGCGCCGTTCTGGCGACTGGTTGGTGTCGCTTTCCGACGGCGCCGGCTGGTCGCGTTCGGCCTGCATCAACGCCGCCGCCACGCCTGCAACCGCGTGAACACCAGCCGGTTAAGCAACAGATGTAGCAGCTTGGTGCCAAGCGCGGTGAGCAGGATCAAGGTCGCCATCGCGGCGGCGCCTGCGGTGACGCCGGCCTCATCCATGTGGATGATGGAGATCGACGCAACTTTGGTACGGGGCCCGTAAAGGAAAATGACGGCCGACACCGTGGTGAGCGCATTGACGAACATGTAGATGGCGATATCGAGAATCGCCGGCATACAGATCGGCACCGTGACGCGGCGGAACGTCCGCCAGACGGGCACCTTCAGCGAGGCCGAGACCGATTCAAACTCCGGATCGATCTGCTTGAGCGCGGTCAACGCGGTGATGTGAGCCACCGTATAAAAGTGCGCGATGCAGTTGACGACCAGCACCGCCATCGTGCCGTAGAAAATATTGAGCGGATTCCAGGGCGCATTGACGAAGAACACGTAGCCCAGCCCCAGCACGAGGCCGGGCACCGCCACCGGCAGCATCGCCAGCAGATGCGCGATCGCGCGGCCGGCCGGCGCGATTTTGGTTTTCTCGACCAGATAGGCGCCGGTGAAAACGATGCAGGTGCCGAACAGCGCCGTCAGGGCCGCCATCTCCAGCGAATTGAAATAAGGCGACCAAGCCGCCGCATCGAAAGTGCCGAAGTCATAATTCTTTAGCGTGAGTTTCAGATTGTAGGGCCAATACGTGATGAAAGACGCCCACACCGCGGTGCCCAGCACGCCGGCGATCAACCCCGCGACGACAAGCGCATAGATCGCGATCAAGGCATCACGTAGCTTTTGCGGCTTGGGTTGCAGCGGCACGGCGCGCGCCGACAACAGCGCGACCTGGCGGCGCTGCACGATGCGGTCGATCACGAAGGCGAGGATCGCGGGCACCAGCAGAATCATGCCAACTACCGCGCCCATCGAAAAATTCTGCTGGCCGACCACCTGCTTGTAGGCATCGGTCGCCAGCACGTTGAACTGGCCGCCGATCACCTTGGCGATGCCGAAGTCGGTGATCACCAGCGTGAACACCACGAAGCCGGCGTTGACCAAGCCGTATTTTGCACCCGGCAAAGTCACGGTGCGGAAAATCCGCGATTTCCTGGTGCCAAGCGCATCGGCGACTTCGTAGAGCCGCGCGTCAGCCAGCGCCAAAGCGGTCACCAGAATGATCAGCGCATGCGGGAAGCAGTAAAACACCTGCGCGATCACGATGCCGAGCGGGCCATAGATCGAACCTCCCGCCAGCAGATTTTTCAGCAGCCCTTGATTGCCGAACAGATAGATCAGCGAAATCGCGGATAGTAGCGACGGCGCGAACAGCGGCAGGAGCGCCGCCGAATAAAACATGCCTTTGGCGGGAATGCAGGTTCGCGTGAGCGCATAAGCGTAGCCGAACGCCAGCGGGATCACGATCGCCGTCGCCAGCAGCGCGACCCACAGGCTGTTGAAGATCGAGTTAAACAGCGTGGGTGTTGAAAAATAGATGACGAAATTGGCAAGGCCGACAAAATGCCCGTCGGCGTTTTGGAAACTCTTCGACAGTAGCGCCCACAGCGGCAGCGCGATGGTGATGACAAGCCACGCCACCAGCAAGACGACTCCGAGGCGGATCGTCAGCGCATCGCGCGATACGCGAGCGGTTGGGGACGCGGGCCTGTCCGTGACGGCGGCGATGCTCACCGCAGCCTCACGTCTTGCCGAAAACGTGCAGCGATTCAGGCGGCAGCGCGATGGCCAGTTCCTGGCCCTCGACGACCTTGAGGTCGCGCATCAGGTTGGCTGAAAAATCGGCGAGGATCACCGCCTCCGTCACGCCCTCCGGCTTGAGCTTGGCGCGGCAGAACGAGCCGAGAAAATCGAGACTTGTCACGTGAGTGACGATCCGGTTCGCGGTGGAGCCGGCGACATTGCGGACCTGGATCTCCTCGGGACGGAAACCGATGCGGACCGTCGAGCCTTCGACGAAGCGTTCGGTGCCGCTGCATGCCAGGTCGATGGCGCCAAGCCGCAATGTGTTGGCGCCGCTCACCTTTGCCTCAAGAAACGTCATGCTGCCGACGAAGTCGGCGACGAACGCGGTCGCCGGCTTGCGATAGATGTCGCTCGGCGTGCCGATCTGCTCGATCACGCCCTGGTTCATCACTACGATGCGGTCGGCCATCGCCAGTGCCTCTTCCTGGTCATGCGTCACCATGATGGTGGTGACGCCGAGCCGGCGCTGCAGCGATTTGATCTCATCGCGCAGCCGCACGCGGACCCGTGCGTCGAGCGCGGAAAGCGGCTCGTCGAGCAGCAGCAACCCCGGCGACGTCGCGATGGCGCGCGCCAGCGCCACCCGCTGCTGCTGTCCGCCAGACAATTGAACGGGATATTTCTTTTGTTGGTCGCCGAGGCCGACCAGCGTCAGGAGTTCCTGCGTGCGCGTCTCGATTTCAGCGCGCGACTTGCGCTGGTTGACGAGGCCGTAGCCGACATTGGCAGCCACGGTCAGGTTGGGAAACAACGCGTAGGACTGGAATACGATGCCAAAATCGCGCGCCGCCGGCGGAAGATGGGAAACGTCGCGGCCCGCGATCTCGATGCTGCCTTCGTTTTGCGGATCGAGCCCGGCAATCGCCCGCAGCAACGTGGTTTTGCCGCAGCCTGACGGCCCGAGAAAGCAGACGAACTCGCCCTCCTGCACGTCGAGCGAGACGTCCTTGAGGGCCGTGAAATTGCCGAACCGCTTGACGAGATTGCGGACCTTAAGAAACGGGGAAGCGACCGCAGCTGATCCGTTGCCCGGCCGACCAGCCCGAACCACCGACGCTGTCATCACGCGTGCCTACCTTGAGTGAAAACCATTTCCCGGCGCGGGAATGGTCGGCTAGCTGGTCTCCGGGAGCAAGGCCCCCGGAGACCAATGCGCCGATCACTTCGGTGCGGCTTTGGATTCGTAGCGCTTCGACCACTCCTTGAGGATGCGGTCGCGATTGTCCGCCATCCACAAGAAGTTGTTCTTGATCATCTGCTTTTCGGCAGTCGCCGGATAGTTCGGCGGATAGTTGACGACGCCCGGCAGCGCGACGACAGCGTAAGTCTTGGAATAAAGCTCGTTCGCCGCCTTGGTGGCCGACCAGTCGGCGACCTTCTTGGCGAGTTCGAGGTTCTTCGTGCCCTTTACGATGCCGACCGCTTCCATTTCCCAGCCGGTGCCTTCTTTCGGGATGATGACCTCGAGCGGCGCGCCCTTGGTCTTCTCGGAAGCGCCGCGCATGTCGAGCGCGATGCCGGCAACCCGTTCGCCCTTCGCCGCCTGCACGCAAGGCGCCGAGCCGGAGTGCGTGTAGACCGCCATGTTTTCATGGAGTGCATCCATGAACTTCCAGCCGGCGTCTTCGCCCATCATTTGCAGCCAGGCACCGACCATCAGGTAACCGGTGCCGGACGAGGCCGGATGCGGCATTACGAGCTTGCCCTTGTATTCCGGCTTGATCATATCCTGCCAAGACGTCGGCGCTTTGATGTTGGCTTTGCCCGCCTCGGCCGTGTTGAAGCAGATGACGCCGAGATAGGCGTCCATGCCGGTCCACGTATAGGGACCCGACGAGTCGCGAAATTCCGCTTTCAACGCATCGACGCCGGCCGGCTTGTAGGTTTCCAGCAAGCCCGCCTTTTCGAACACCAAGAGAGCGGTCGCTGCATGACCGAGAACGAGGTCTGCACGCGGATTGTCCTTCTCGGCGAGGAAGCGCGCCGTGATGACGCCGGTCGAGTCGCGCGTCCAGAGAACTTCCGCTCCTGGAACAGCGGCTTCGATCGCCGCCTTGAACGGCGCGAGCTGATCATTTTCCAGCGACGTATAGATATTGAGTTGGGTTTTTTGCGCGGCGGCGGGCGCGGCGAGCCCGAACGACACGGCAAGGCCGAACATGGCCGCGGTGACGAGTTTCTTCATCTTGACTACCCCCGTTTGCGAACATTTCGCGCGCGGCTTTTGCCACGCGGACATTATATGCAGATGACAACCGACTTCCGGCCCTCGGCCTGCGCCGATGCTATCAGGCCGGCCACGGCAAGGAATAGGTCTTCACATTGGTGAAGCTCTTCATTGCCTCAACGACGCCCTCCTTGTAGCCGAGCCCGGAATCCTTGATCCCTCCGAAAGGTGACATTTCGATCCGATAACCGGGCACTTCCCAGATGTTGACGGTTCCGACCTCCAGTTCGTTGATGAAACGCGTGATGTATTCGAGCTTCGAGGTGCAGACCCCCGATGAAAGTCCATAGGCGGTCGAGTTCGAAATGCGGATGACCTCGGCGATGTCGTTGGGACAGCGGATGATCGGGATCACCGGCCCGAACGTCTCCTGGTGTACCAGTTCGCAATCGAACGGCACCTTGTCGACCACGGTCGGCGCGTAAAGCGCCCCGGTGCGCTGGTTGCCGTGAAGCAGAACGGCCCCTTTCGAGACCGCATCGATCACGCGCCGCTCGAAGGTCTTTGCTGCGCCTTCGTGAATGACAGTACCGACATCGGTCGCCGGATCCATCGGATCGCCGGACTTGAGCTTCTTGGCCTTCTCGACGACCAAACGTGAAAACTCCTCTGCCACCTTTTCTACCACCAGGATGCGCTTGACCGCCGTGCAGCGCTGGCCGGAATTCTTGGTGGCGCCGGCGACGGCAAGCTCGGCCGCCTTGTCGAGGTCGGCGTCTTCCATGACGATCAGCGGATCGTTACCGCCGAGTTCGAGCACAATGCGGCGATAGCCGGCCTTCTCGGCGATGTATTTGCCGACCTTGACCGAGCCGGTGAAGGTGATGAGGTCGCAATCCGGATCGGTGATCATGGCGTCGCCCATGGTCGATGGATTGCCGGTCACCACCGAGAGCATTTCCGGCGGCAGGCCTGCTTCGTAGAGCACGTCGGCGAGCGCCAGCGCGGTCAGCGGCGTCAGTTCGGTCGGCTTGAGCACGATGCGGTTATTGGTGGCGATCGACGGCGCCAGCTTGTGCGACACCATGTTGAGCGGATGATTGAACGGCGTGATCGCCGAGATGACACCGCGCAGCGGCGTGCGAGTCGTGAAGATCTTGCGCATCTTCGATTGCGGCGAGATATCGCAGGAATAGATCTCGCCGTCGTCGTTGATGGTGAGCTGGCCGGCGAACGAATAAACGTCGTACGCGCGGCCCGCCTCGTAAAGCGAATCCTTCCAGCACAGGCCGGACTCCGCGGTGATGATGCGCGCAAAATCTTCCTTGCGGTCGCGCAATAACTCAGCGGTGCGCAGCAGAATTTGCTGGCGCTCATAGCGGGTGAGCTTCGGTTTGTAAGCCGCGGCCTTGGCGAAAGCCGCGCGTACATGTTCACCGCGCGCCGCTGGCACCGTGCCGACCATCGCGCCGTTATAGGGGTTTCGCACCTCGATGCGCTCGTCGAGATCGACGCGCTTGCCGGCGATCCGCATGCCTTCATTTCGAATGGCTGGGACCGGCTTGGATTGGATGTTCATCTGCAACCTCAGAGCACGTGGTTGAGCGCGACGTCGAAGATGTCGAAATTGCGCAGCTTGTGACCGGCCGGAAGCGACAGTTTGCGGTTGGCTATCATCGGTACGGTTTGCTCGGTGATGCCACCGTGCGAGCGCAGTGGCTCGGTGAGGCCGGAGAGATCGTGGCGCGCGCGGCTGGTGCCCAGCACCTTGTGGATGGTCGAAATGACGACAATGTCGCCGATCCGGTCGGGCGGCAGTTCAAAACGCTTGCAGGCGTCCTCGCGCGACAACGCGACATCGATGCCTTCGAGCGCCGAAAGCTTGGCGAGGTTGTCGGCCGCTTTTGCGCCGTCAGGCAGATAGACCGTGGCGAACGAACCGAGCGCGCCGTGATGGGCGACGTAGGGGTCGGTGATCGGCAGAATGACGCGCGCCTTGCCGGCGCCGAGCCAGCCGTCGAACACGTCTTGAAGATAGATGACGTCCGGCTCGCCGTTCGGCAGGTGCTTGTCGTTCATGCCGTGGTCGGCGGTGAGCACCAGCACGCAGCCGGCGGCATCCAGCAAGCCGACATAGCGATCCAGCATCGCGTAGAACGCATTGGCGACGTCGGAGCCGGGCGCCGCCTTGTGCTGCACGTAATCGGTGGTGGAGAGATACATGACATCCGGCCGCTCGCGCTTGAGGATCGAGACCCCCGCCGCCATGACGAACTCCGACAGCTCCGACGAATAGACATTGGGGACGGCCATTCCGACCCGCGCCGGCATGTCGGCAATCCCGTTATCCTGCAACGTCGCCTTGTCGGCCTTTTCTGACGAGAACGCGATGGCGCGCCCGCTGTTGAGGTCGAGTCCGTTGCCGAGCAGCGTGCGCAGCTTGTCCTTCGCCGTCACCACCGCGACTTTCGCCCCGGCGTCGTGAAACGCCTTCATGATGGTCGGCGCCCGCAGGAACTTGGCGTCGTTCATCATCACTTCATGACCGGAGGTCGGGTCATAGAAGTAATTTCCCGCAATGCCGTGCACCGCCGGCGGCCGGCCGGTAATGATCGACAGGTTGTTCGGATTGGTGAAGCTCGGGATCACCGAATGGACCAGCAAATTGGCCCCCGTTTGCATCAGCCGGGCGAAGTTCGGCGCCAGGCCTTTCTCGATCGCGCGCTCGATGTAGCCGGGCTCGGAGCCGTCGATGCAGACGCAAACCGTGGGTGTCTTGGGAAACCGGTAGCCGCGGCCGTTGACCGTTACATTGGCGCCGACGTTGACGTTCACGGGAACCTCCTACGCTGCCTTGGTCGCCTTCAGCGAACGCACGCCCATCTCGTCGAGAATATCGCGGATCGCGGCGAGCGCGCCGCGCATATGATCAGGATACAGCCGGCCGATGCAGCCGATGCGGAATGAGTCCGCCACAGTCAGTTTGCCGGGATAGATCACATAACCAAGGTCTTTGAGCTTGTCGTAGAACGACTGGAACACGAAGTTCGGGTCCGCCGGCATGCGGAAGGTAACAATAATCGGCGCCTGCAGATGGTCGGGCAGCAGCGGCTCGAAACCGAGCGCGCGCATGCCGTCGATCAAAATGCGACAGTTCTCCGCATAGCGGCCGCCGCGGCCGGCAACGCCGCCCTCGGCGTCGAATTCTTCGAGCGCCTGGTGGAAGGCGACGATGACGTGGATTGGTGGCGTGAAGCGGTACTGCCCGGTCTTGACGAAATTCGTCCATTGGTCGTGCAGGTCGAGCACCAACGTAGTGGCGTTGCCTTTGGTTTTTTCTAGCGTCGATCTTGCGGCAGATCGACAAATCCAAGGCCCGGCACACCTTCAATGCATTTGTTCGAGGACGCCGCGACCGCGTCGAACGTGACGCGCTGCGCGTCGAGCGCCAGCGCGCCGAATGCACTCATCGAATCGATTAGGAAGCGTCGGCCGTGACGCGCGACGATCTCACCGATTTTCGCGATCGGGTTGAGGATGCCCGAGGTGGTTTCGCACTGCACCGCGAACACGTGGGTGATCGCCTTGTCATTTTTTAGCAGGGTATCGATTGCAGCAAGATCAGGCGGCGTGTCTTCCGCCGTTTCGTGCAAGGCGACCGCGCGTCCGGCGATCTCGCAGATTTTCTTTGCACGCTGGCCATAGGCGCCGTTGATCAGCAGCAGCACTTTGCCATCGCGCGGGATGAAGGTCGTGAGCATCGCTTCGACTGCGAAGGTGCCGGAGCCCTGCATCGGCACCGTGACGAAATCGTCGCCGCCATTCACGATCGCTGGCAAGCGCATCAGCACGGACTTGTTGATTTTAATGAAGGTGGCGTCGCGTGACCCCCAATCATGAACCATGGCCTGCTTGACGGTCTTCGAGGTCGTCAGCGGCCCGGGCGTCAGCAATAGCGGATCGCCGGTTTCAGAGGCAGCGACGTTTTTCGGCAAGGTTGTCGGCATGGCGCAGGCATTCCTGATCAAGGTCGCGACGGAGTGAGGACAGTCTAGCCGCCTCGCCCATATCGCTCTAATATGCGTTTTGCATACGACCTATAGATTTTGCCTATATGAACCTGACCCAGCTCCGCGCCTTCCATCTGGTCGCCCAGGCTGGCGGCTTCTCGCTGGCCGCCCGCACCGAGGGGGTCAGCCAGCCAACCTTGTCGGCGCAAGTGCGCGCACTTGAAGTGGGCTACGGCGTGGGCCTGTTCGACCGCCAGGGCCGCGGCGTGCGCATGACGCCGGCCGGACAGTCGCTTTACGCCGTCACAACGCGGCTGTTCGCCGCCGAGGAAGAAGCGCGCGCGCTGTTGACCGGCGGCAAAGCGCTGACGCGTGGCCACCTGCGGGTCAGCGCCGACAGCGCCTATCACGTGATGCCGATCCTCGCCGAACTAAAACAACGACACGCCGGCCTTACCTTCACATTGAAGATCGACAACTCCGCTGCCGTGCTCGACCAGTTGACCGATCATGGCGCCGATGTCGCGGTGATGGCAAAGATGACGTCGGACCCGCGCATCTATTCGATGAAGCTGCGGGAAGACCGCCTGGTGCTATTCGTGCCGCAGACGCATCCCTGGGCGCGGCGGCGCACGCTCAAGCTCGCCGATCTTGCCGGACGCGACATTGTCATTCGCGAGCGGGGCTCGATCACCCGCGAAGTATTTGAGACGCGGCTCGCCGAAGCCGGTGTCGTCCCCGGCTCGCTGATCGACGTCGAAACGCGCGAAGCGGTGCGCGAGGCGGTTGCCGCCGGTTTCGGCGTCGGCGTGGTGTTCGACAGCGAGTTCGGCGCCGATGCACGCTTCCATGCGGTCGATGTGAGCGACGCCGATCTCACGGTCGGCGAATATGTCATTTGCTTGCAAGAGCGGCGGCGGCTCGCGCTGGTTCGCGCGTTTCTCGATGTGGCCCGCGAGACTGCGCAACGGCCGCAATAATTATTGCAGGCGGATCAGCACCAGTCCAGTTACGATGATCACCGCAGCAATAACGCGTGCGGCTCGCAGCGGCTCCTTGAGGAACACCACCGCGATCAGCGCGCCGAACAGCACGCTGGTCTCCCGCAAGGTCGCGACGATCGCGATCGGCGCAACTGTCATCGCCCAGATCGCCGTCCAGTAAGACGCAACCGAAAGCGCGCCGCCGATCAGGCCGAGCTTCCAATAGCTTTTGGTATCGACCAGGATCGACCTGCCCCGCCGCGCCAAAGCGAACAGCAGCATGCAACTGCCGTCGCAGACGAACAGCCACGCCGCATAAGCGTGCGGATTGCCGGAGATGCGGCCGCCCATGCCGTCGACCAGCGAATAGCCGCAGATCGTGGTTGCGGTGAAGAAGGCAAAGCCGACCGCACGGCGGTCGATTTTCGCCAGGTCGCGGCCACCGCGCACCGACAGCAGGAATACCCCGCTGATCAGGGCCAGGATGCCGATCCAGCCGACCGCGCTCAGATGTTCGCCGATTAAAACGGTCGAAAGAATTGCGGTCATCAGCGGCGCCGACCCCCGCGCGATTGGGTAGACCTGGCTCATGTCGCCGGTTCGGTAGGCTTCTGTCAGGCCGATGTAATAGGCCAGATGCAGCGCGACCGAGCCCAGCACCCACGGCCACGCGATCAGCGGCGGCACGCCGACGAATGGCACCAGCGGCAGCGCGATGACGCCGCAGGCGACGGTGATGATCGCGATGGTCGCGAACGGATCGAGCCTTATCTTGAGCAGCGCATTCCAGCTGGCGTGACAGGCGGCGGCGACCAGGACCGCGCCGAAAACGAAAGGGTCCATTTTACCCATTCACCCTAGTGCCGGCGGGATCGTAAGGCGCTTTGAGGCTGGCGCGCACCGGCACGCGCTCGCCCGCGATGTCGATCTCAAATTTGCCGCCAAGAAAAGCGGCGTCGACCTTGGTGCCGCCGGTCGCGACGAATCCAAGCGCGACGATCGCCTTAAGGCTGTGGCCATAAGCCGCCGACGTCACCTCGCCGACCGGCTTACTATTGCGCACAATGAGTTCGCCACCATACGCAAGCGGCGTGTCGGGTGACACGCCGAAAAAACTGAGCATTCGTTTAGTCGGCGGATTTTCCTTCGCGGCGATCAGCGCAGGGCGGCCGATGAAATCGCCCTTGTCGAGCTTGACCGCAAACCCAAGGCCCGCCTCATAAGGTGTAATGTCCGGGGTCAATTCCCGGCCCCAGGCGCGATAACCCTTCTCCAGCCGCAGCGAGTCGATGGCGTAATAGCCGGCGTCGCGCACGCCGAGGTCGGCGCTCGCCTGCATGATCGCGTCATAGACGCCGGTCGCCAGCTCGACAGGCACGAATAATTCCCAGCCCAACTCGCCGACATAGGTTCGCCGCGCTGCCAGCACATTGGCGTGGCCCACTCCGATCTCGCGCATGGCACCGAACGGAAACGTCGTGTTGTCGAGTGGCGTTTTGGTCAGGCGAGCGAGCAAGTCGCGCGAACGCGGCCCCATCACCGCGATCACCGCATAGGCAGAGGTGACGTCAGTAAGGAACGCATGGGCGTCCTCCGGCAGGTTGCGGTTGATCCAGTTGGCGTCGCGGGTCGCCTGCGCGGTTCCGGTGACAAGCAGGAAGCGGTCGTGTGCGATGCGCGATATGGTGAGGTCGCTCTCGTAGGTGCCGCGCGCGTTGAGCATCCCGGTATAGACGCTGCCGCCGACCGGCACATCCATGTCGTTGGCGCACAGCCGTTGCAGTACCGCCTGCGTGTCTCGCCCTTGCAGGAGAAATTTCGCAAACGAGCTCAGATCGAACACCGCTACGCTCTGGCGCGTGGCTTGGTGTTCCGCCGCAGCGAACGGAAGCCAGTTCTGCCGGTCGAACGAGTAATCGATCTTCGCTTCGGTTTTCGACGGCGCAAAGAAATTCGGCCGTTCCCAGCCCATCTTGGAGCCGAACACCGCGTGCTTGGCGGCGAGCCGGTCGTACAGCGGCGAGCGGCGGAACGGTCGCACCGAGGCCAATTCGCGATTCGGCCACGGCATCATGTAATGCAGGCCGAGCACTTCCTTGACGCGGTCGTGCAGCAGCGCGTCGTTGTCGTAGAACCGCGCGAAACGGCGGATATCGACCGGCCACAGATCCAGGGTCGGCTCGCCTTCGACGATCCATTCCGCCAGCGCTTTTCCCGCGCCACCGCCCGACGCAATGCCGATCGAATTGAATCCTGCACCGACGAAGAAATTCTTCAGCTCGGGCGCCTCGCCCAAGATGAAATTATTGTCGGGCGTGAAGCTCTCCGGCCCGTTCATGAAGGTCTTGATCTCGGCAGTTTCCAGCGCCGGCAATCGGATCAACGCGTTCTGCATCAGGATTTCGAACTGATCCCAGTCGTCCGGCAACATGCCAAATTCGAAATTCTCCGGAATGCCGTCCATGCCCCACGGCTTGGCCTGCGGCTCGAAGCCACCCATCAGCAGGCCGCCGACCTCTTCCTTGACGTAGATGTAGCCGTCCGGGTCGCGCAGCACCGGCAGATCCGGATGCACACCGTCGATGCGGCCGGTGACGATATACATGTGCTCCGCAGAGTGCAGCGGTACCGCGACACCGCACAGGCGGCCGACCTGCTTGGCCCACTGTCCCGCGCAGTTGACGACGTATTCTGCCTTGATAGCGCCTCTGTTGGTCGAGACGCCGGTCACCGCGCCGTCTCGCGTATGGATCGCGCTCACGCAGGTCTGCTCATAAATTTTCGCGCCACCCATGCGCGCGCCTTTCGCCAGCGCCTGCGTGACGTCGGCCGGATTGACCTTGCCGTCGAGTGGCAGCCACAGCGCGCCGACCAGATCGTCGGTGCGCATGATCGGATAGCGGTCCGCCGCCTCTTTAATCGAGATCAGTTCGCAGGCGACGCCTTGCGCCGTTGCCGCCGAGGCGATGCGCTTGAATAAAGCCAGTCGTTCCGGTGTCCGCGCCACCAGCACCGAGCCGCATTGCTTCCACCCGGTCGCCTGGCCGGTTTCGGCTTCGAGCTTGGCGTAAAGCTCGGCGGAATACTGGACCAGCCGCGTCATGTTCTGGTGCGCGCGCAATTGCCCGACCAGCCCGGCGGCGTGCCACGTCGTGCCGCACGACAGCCGGCCCTGCTCGAGCAGGATCACGTCCCGCCAGCCGTGCTTCGCCAGATGATAGGCGACCGAACAGCCCATCACGCCGCCGCCAATGATGACGACGCGCGCGGCATCGGGAATGGCGGCCTCGGCCATTATCGATGTGCCTGGAGAGAAATCTGCGGCCCCCGCTCGCTATCCAACGCAGGATTGATCGGAGGATTCGAGCCTCCAACCAGACTGTTATGAGCGAGTTTCGTTCGCGGGAAAAGCCCAAACTCCGCCGAATGCTGACGATCAAACTCGGATCAAGATCCCAGCGCCGCGCCGACTTTGGTCGGAAAATTCGGCCGCGTGACATAGTCCGCCAATGCCAGCCACAGCAAAATGCCCAGCCAGAAAAATCCGGCACCGGCGAAAGCGAAGACCAGCGGCCTGCGGTCGCGCAATTCCATGAAGATCGCGGCGACGATCAACGCCTTGCTCGTTGCAATGAACAGCGCGAGAAACGTATTGAACTTGCCGATCGGCAGATAGGCGCCGAACACGGTGAGCGCGAGCAACGCCAACAAGGCGGCCCACGACAGCACGAGAATGCGCGGCGGGCGCGGGATCGTCATCACGCCCTCCCCGGCAGATAGATCAACGCGAACAGGAAAATCCAGACCAAATCGACGAAATGCCAGTATAACGCCGCCACCATGACAGGCGCGTGGTAACGCTCGGAATAACGGCCGCGCCTGGCCTGGATGCCGATCACGGCGAGCACAACGATGCCGACCGCGACATGCACGGCATGAAGTCCCGTCGCAATGAAATAGAAGGAAAAGAACAGTCCGGCGGGTTTCGCATGCAACGCCGGGAATTCGAAGTTCAGCCCCGGAACGAGATGCTCATGATATTCGAGCGTGTATTCGACGCCCTTGAGGCCCAGAAACACCACGCCGAGAACGGCGGCGCCCCACAGCAACAGCGCGGCGAACGGGCCGGCGCGCAGCTTCGCCGCCTCCACCCCCCACGCCACCAGAAAGCTGCTGCTGAGCAGAATTGCAGTGTTAGCGGTGCCGATCGCGATCTTGGTGTGCCGCGCGGCGTCGGCAAAGGCGCCGGGGTAGCCGTAACGGTATGCGCAATAAGCGAGGATCAGCCCGCCGAAGAACAGGACTTCGGTGGCGAGAACCACCCAGATACCGAGCTGCGCCGTCTCGTGCTGCTGGCGCAGGTCAACGAACTGAATGGCGGGTTGGGCTTCACGCATTTTGCGGACGCGCCTGGCCTTTGAGGGTGTACTGATACGGATCGCGCGTCACCCTCGGCATTTTTTCGAAATTGTGCTCGGGCGGCGGCGACTGCGTTTGCCATTCGAGCCCGGTCGCCTGCCAAGGATTGGCGACCGCCTTGCGGCCGAAGAACAGCGACCAGGTCAGATAGAACAGTGGCAGCAGGTACGCGATCGCCAGGATCGAGGCGCCGGTCGACGACATCACGTGCCAGACCTGAAACTCCGGTGGATAAACGTGATAGCGCCGCGGCATACCGAGAATACCCAGGATGAACTGCGGAAAGAACGTCATGTTGAAGCCGAAGAAGATCAGGATGGCGGCGGCGCGCGCCCAATATTCCGGATACATGCGCCCGGTGATCTTGGGCCACCAGTAGTGCAGCCCGCCGAAATAGGCGGTCACCATGCCGCCGACCATGATGTAGTGGAAATGCGCGACGACGAAATAGGTGTCGGTGACGTAGACGTCGTAAGCGAGGCAGGCGAGAAATAATCCGGTCAGGCCGCCGATGGTGAACAGACCGATGAAGGCTAGCGCATAGAGCATCGGCGCATCGAACCGGATCCAGCCCTTGTGCATCGTCGCGGTCCAGTTGAACACCTTGATCGCCGACGGCACCGCGACGATGAAGCTCATGAACGAGAACACCAAGCCGGCGAACACCGACTGGCCGCTGACGAACATATGGTGGCCCCAGACGAAAAAGCCGACGCCGGCAATCGCGATCGCCGACCAGGCGACGAATTTGTAGCCGAACACCGCCTTGCGCGAGAACACGGAGATCAGTTCGCTGATCACCCCCATGCCGGGCAGGATCATGATGTAAACCGCCGGATGCGAGTAGAACCAGAACAAATGCTGGAACAGCAGAGGGTCGCCGCCCTTGGCCGGATCGAAAATGCCGAGATCGAATAGCCGCTCGAGCGCCAGCATCAAGAGCGTGATGGCGAGGATCGGCGTCGCCAAAACGAGGATCACCGAGGTGGCGTAAAGCGACCACAGGAACAGCGGCAGGCGGTACCAGGTCAGGCCCGGCGCGCGCAGGCGGTGGATGGTAACGATGAAATTCAGCCCGGTGAGGATCGACGAAAAGCCGGCGATGAAGACGCCGGTCACCGCCAGCACGACGTGGCTGTTGGAGTACATCGTCGAAAACGGCGTGTAGAAGGTCCAGCCGGTGTCGATGCCGCCGACGAAGACTGCGTACAGCGTTGTCAGCCCACCCGCCATGAAGAGGTACCAGCTCGTCAAATTGAGGCGCGGAAACGCCAGATCGCGCGCGCCGATCATCAGCGGCACCACGAAATTGCCGAGCGTCGCGGGAATCGACGGGATCAGAAAGAACCACACCATCACCACGCCGTGCGTGGTGAACAGCCGGTTGTAGACGTCGGAGGTGACGAGATCGCCTTGCGGCGTCGCTAGTTCGAGCCGGATCACCGTCGCCGCCGCGCCGCCAATAAAGAAGAACAGCGTAATGCCGGCAAAATACAGAATGGCGACACGCTTGTGGTCGGTGGTGAAAAACCACGACGACAGGCTGTTGTCGGCGGTGATGTAATTGCGGGCGGCTTTCATTGCGCCGGCCTCCCCTCGTCACCCAGTGACTTGATGTAGGCGACGATCCGCACCAGATCGTCTTCGGAAATCTTGCCTTCATAGGACGGCATCAGCGCCTGATAGCCCGCCGCGACCTGCGACCGTGGTTTCAGGATGGAATCGCGGATGTAACGCTCGTCGGCGATCTCGATGGTGCCGTCGTTCAACGCCACCGGTTTGCCGTACAGCCCTTCCAGCGCCGGCGCGCGCACCGTCGAACCGGCCCCGTGGCAGCCGCCGCAACCGAGCTCGCGGAACAGGGCGCCGCCGGCCGACGCCATCGTGCCAGTGACGTCTTGATGCGTCAGCCATTGCTCGAATGCGGCCGGCTCCATCACCACGACGCGGCCCGTCATTCGCGAATGATCGGTGCCGCAATATTCCGCGCAAAACAACTGAAATACGCCCGGCTTGCGCGGCTGGAACCAGATGTCCTCGTAGGTGCCGGGCAGCACGTCGTGCTTAATGCGGAACACCGGAATGAAAAACGAATGGATGACGTCCTGAGACGTCATGATCAGCCGCACGCTGCGCCCGACCGGCACGTGCAGTTCGTTGATCTCGCGCTGGCCGCCGAGATGCTGCACCTTCCACATCCATTGCTTGGCGACGACATAGACGGGGACGGCGTCCTTCGGTGCGTCGTAGAGATTGAGATAAAGTTGCGCACCCCAGAAAAACAAGCCGAGGAACGCGACCAGCGTGACGGTGGTCCAGGTCGCCTCGAGGTACCAACTCTTGCGAACGCGATGATCGCGGTCGGCATCGCGATTGCCTTCGCGGTAGTGGATGGCGAAGCGCAGCAGCAGAAAGAACAGCAGCAGCAGAACAAACACGCTCGACGTCAGCAGGCCGGCGAACAGCAGGTCGACAGCGCCGGCGTGGGCGGTCTCCCCGGGCAGCCAGTAGGGAATCCAGCTCGACATGAAGGGCCCCGGCCGCGGCGTTCAGCGTTGCGGGGAATCGTTGGGCACGGGCGGCGACGGCCAGCCGGGCAAGCCGCGGCGGACCAAAATCGACATCGCCTGATCGATCGGCATGCGCGCGAAGTCGCGGGGGGGCCCGGCCCAGCCGAAGCTTTCGAGGCGCTCGTTCTCGCTGGCCTGGAAATGTTGCAATTCGCCGCGCTCGTCGGTCTGCAACTGCGGCGCCGGCGGCAGGGGCAAATTGCCCTCGATGCCGCCGCGATGCTGGGAGCCCGGATAGATCGCCGCCAGCAGGAACGGCACCGCGATCAGAAACACCGCAGCGCCCGCCGCCAACAATCCTACCAGCCGAGGGTCAACATCCGACCGCTCGTAATCCTTCGGATGCGACGCGCCGGTCATCGAGCCGATCCGCCAATTCATATGATGCGTCCCCGCGGCCTCAACGGGGCATGGCGGGAAAAAGTTCCATATAGCCAATGGAACTTTCCTCCTTCAGGTTTCGTTGAAAATCCGGGCATTTGGGGGTCATTTTGGCTCAGGTTTTCTCACCGGCCGCCGATACCTGGATGCGCCTGTTCTTGGCCGGCGCCGTCTCCCTCGCTGTCGGCAGCGTCATTTTCATCATCGGCTACGCACGATCCGACTGGGTAACCGGCGCCCAACTCCATTCAGCCGCGCAGCCCGTACCGTTCAGTCATCAACATCATGTCGCCGGGCTCGGCATCGACTGCCGTTATTGCCACACCAGTGTCGCCGACGGTCCGCGCGCCGGGCTGCCGCCGACTCACACCTGCATGACCTGCCACTCGCAGATCTGGGCCGGCGCGCCGATGCTCGAGCCGGTGCGCGCCAGTCTCGCGCAGAACAAATCGATCAGCTGGAATCGCGTGGCGGTGCTGCCTGAATACGTGTTCTTCCGTCATGACGTCCACATCGCCAAGGGCGTCGGCTGCGTCGAGTGTCACGGCCGGGTCGACACCATGCCGCTGACCTACCGCGCCAAGGCGCTAACGATGCAATTCTGCCTCGATTGCCATCGCGACCCGGCGCCGCATCTGCGCCCACAGTCGGAGGTGACCAACATGGCCTGGCAGCCGCAAGGCAACAATGCTGAACGCGCGGCCGCTGGGCACGCTCTGCTCCAGCAATACGGCATCCGCACCGGGCAGCTTGAGCATTGTTACGTGTGTCACCGGTGACCGCGCCAGCATCACCACGTTTCGATCTTGAACGCGTCCGTGATGTCACGGGACACGGCAGCAAGCATTTCTGGTCGAGTCTCGACGAGCTGATCGATCAGGACGGATTCCGCGCCTGGCTGGAAGGCGAGTTTCCCGCGGCGGCGTCGATGTTCGACGATCCAGGGCGCCGGCAGTTTCTTAAGCTGATGGGCGCCTCCCTATTGCTCGCGGGGCTCGGCGCCTGCAGCGACGACAGCGCATCGCAACAGGCGCTGCCTTACGTCAACCAGCCCGAGCAAATGCTGCCCGGTGTGCCGCGCTACTTCGCCACCGCCGTGCTGTTCGACGGTTACGCCCAGCCGGTGATCGCCACCTGCAATGACGGCCGCCCGACCAAGCTCGACGGCAATCCGGATCACCCGGTGACGCGCGGCGCCAGCGATCCCTTCATGCAGTCCGCCGTGTTCGGGCTTTATGACCCCGAGCGCTCGAAGCAACCATGGCGCGCCAATGCGCCCACCACCTGGTCGGCATTCACCGGCGACCTCGATACGTTGCGGGCGCGCTGGCGCGAGAAGAGCGGCGAAGGTTTGCGCATCCTCACCGGCGACACGACCTCACCGACCCTGATTCGCCAAATGCGCGAACTGGCCACGCAATTTCCCAAAATGCGGTGGCATCGGTATGAGCCGGTCGGCGCGGCGCGGCCGGACCGGGCAGCCACCGCCGCGTTCGGCCGCCCTCTGGCGTCCCATCTGCGGCTCAACGAATGCGATGTCGTTGTCAGCCTCGACGACGATCTGCTCGGTCCCGGACCGCATCAGGTCTTGCATGCGCGCGACTGGGCAGGCCGCCGTGGCGAGGTCGCGCCTGGCCAGGGCCGCATCCGGCTGCATGCCGCCGAGAGCGTGCCCGGCCTGACCGGCACGGTCGCTTCGACCCGCCTGCCCTGCGACTGTTCGCGTGTTACGGCGCTGGCCCACGCTATCGGCGCGCATTTCGCCCTGCCCGGCTGGGCCATGCCGGAGCTCGATGCGCGCGAAAGCCGCTTCATTGAGCGCGCGGTCGCGGATTTGCGCGCCCATCATGGCCGCTCGCTGTTGCTGATCGGGCCGCATCTCGACCCGCAACTTCAGGCACTGGCGCCCGCCATCAACGAGCGGCTGGGAAATCTCGGCAAGACGGTCTGGTACAGCGAACCGATCCGCGCTGTGACCGACGAAGCGCACTCGTTGAACACCCTGCTCGCCGATATCGCGGGGCGTCAGGTCGACAGCCTCATTATTCTCGACAGCAATCCAGCCTACGCCTCGTGGGGCTTTGCCGACGTGCCTGCGCTGCTCAAGCAGGTGCCACACCGCATCCACGCCGGCCTCCACATCGATGAAACCGCGCAAGCCTGCCAATGGCATTTGCCGCTGACGCATCCATTAGAGAGCTGGAGCGACGCCCGCGCGGTCGACGGCACTACAACAATCCTTCAGCCGATGGTGGCGCCGCTTTACGGCTCGCGCAGCATCCACCAGATCGTCGACATGCTGGCCGGGACGCCGGACCCTGCCGCCGATACGGCGGTGCGCGCCAACTGGCAAGCGAGCTTTGGCACGAATTTCGACGCACGTTGGAAGCGGTCGCTGCATGACGGCTTTGTCGCCGGCACCGCCGCGCAGCCCGTCAACGCCGGCGCCAACGTACCGGCCGCGCCGCTCGCCGGCGGGGCCCGCCAGGAAGATGAGATCGAGATCGTGTTCCGTCCCGATCCGACCATCTGGGACGGCCGGTTCGGCAATATCGCCTGGCTGCAGGAATTGCCGAAGCCGCTCACCAAGATCACCTGGGACAATGTGATCGCCATCAGTCCTGCGATTGCCGCCGCACGGGGGCTTTCGAACGGCGACCTCGCCGAGATTGCGATCGGCCAAAAGCATGTGCGTGGCCCGGCCTGGATCGTGCCCGGCCAGGCGCGCAACACCGTTGTGCTGACGTTCGGTTATGGCCGCCGCGCCGGCGGCGATATTGCGACCGGCAGCGGCTACGACGCCTATGCGGTGCGCCCCGATGATGCCGCAGGGCTAGCCAAAGGAACGATCCGCCGCGCCGGCGGCGACAGCCGCATCGCTACCACGCAAGCGCATCACCGCATGGACGGCTTCGATTTCGTGCGCGAGGTGACCGCGGAAAAGCCGTGCACCACGCCGCCGAAAGACAACGCGACGTTCTATCCGGAATGGAATAACGCCGAGCACGCCTGGGGCATGGTGATCGATCTCGATCTTTGCATCGGCTGCAATGCCTGCGTGTCGGCCTGCAATGTCGAGAACAATGTGCTGGTGGTCGGCAAGGACCAGGTCGCGCGCGGCCGCGAGATGTCGTGGCTGCGCATCGACCGTTACTACACCGGCGACGTGGAAGCGCCGCGCTCCTACTTCCAGCCGGTGCCGTGCATGCATTGCGAGAAGGCGCCCTGCGAAATGGGCTGCCCGGTGCATGCCACCGTGCATTCGCCCGACGGCATCAACCAGCAGGTTTACAACCGCTGCATCGGCACCCGCACCTGCTCGAGCTACTGCCCCTACAAGGTGCGGCGTTTCAACTGGTATGACTACCGGCAGACCAACGATGCCGACAAGGCCGCGAAAAATCCCGATGTCACGGTGCGCTCACGCGGCGTCATGGAGAAATGCACGTTCTGCACGCAACGCGTCCAGTCCGCGCACGCTGCCGCCGACAAGGAGGGCCGTCCCCTCAAACGGGACGAAGTCGTCACCGCCTGCCAGCAGGCTTGCCCGACCAAAGCCATCGTGTTCGGCGATTTGAAAGACAAAGATTCGATCGTCGCGAAACGGCGCAACAGCGGGCGGCACTACGTGCTGCTGGAGGAGCTCGGCACCCGGCCGCGCACCACTTATCTGGCGCGCTGGAACGACGATCCCGACGCGGGAGGCGCCGCATGAGCGCGAAAGCCGCCGCCCGGGCCGAACCCAAGGATATTCTGCCGCCGAACCAGAGCTATGCCGACGTCACCGATCAACTCGCCGGCATTCCGCTGCATTTGCCGTCGCGGCGGCGCTGGCTGATCGCGCTCGGCATCTCGTCAGGACTGCTCGGCCTTGGCTTCGTCTCCTCCGTCGTCTTGTTCACCACCGGCGTCGGCATCTGGGGCCTCAATATCCCGGTCAACTGGGCCTTCGCGATCCACAATTATGTGTGGTGGCTTGGTATCGGCCACGCTGGCACGCTGATCTCGGCGCTGCTGCTCTTGCTCGGCCGCGACTGGCGTAATTCGCTCAACCGTTTCGCCGAGACCATGACGCTGTTCGCCGTGGTCTGCGCCGGCATGTACCCGGTCCTGCATCTCGGCCGCCCGTGGTTCCTGTACTGGATGTTTCCTTATCCGGCGACCATGGGCGTGTGGCCGCAATTCCGCAGCCCGCTGGAATGGGACATCTGGGCGGTGCTGACCTATCTCACCGTTTCGATCGTGTTCTGGTACATCGGCCTGGTTCCGGATCTTGCCGCGGCGCGCGACCGTGCACGGCGCCAGCGCTGGAAAGTCTTCTTCGGCATTCTGTCACTCGGCTGGCGCGGCTCGGCGATGCACTGGCATCGTTGGCATCAGGCCTATCGGTTGCTGGCCGCACTGGCGGTGCCGCTGGTCGTTTCGGTGCACAGCGAAATCTCGCTTCTGTTCGCCTCCGGCACGATACCGGGCTGGCACTCGACGATCTTCCCGCCTTATTTCGTGCTCGGCGCCGCATTCTCCGGTTTCGCGGTGGTGGCGATGATCGCCATCTCACTGCGCGCGCTCTTTCATCTTGAGAATCTCGTCACCGAGCAGCATCTCGATGTTCTAGGCAAGGTCCTGCTCGCCTGCGGCCTGATGACCGCCTACGGCTATGTGTTCGAGGTATTCGACGCGTTTTATTCCGGCGGCAGCCACGAAATCCAGACGTTGCACAATCGTTTCGCCGGCGAATATGCCTGGAGCTACTGGGGTGCCATCATTTTCAACTTCGTCGTGCTGCAGCCACTATGGTGGCGGGTCGCGCGGCGGACGCCGTGGATACTGTTCATGATCTCGACGAGCGTCGTCATCGGCATGTGGCTCGAGCGCTACATGATACTGGTCACAAGTCTCTACCGCGATTTCCTCGTTTCCTCCTGGGGCGAGTATCACGCGACGTTCTGGGACTGGGCGATCTACGCCGGCACCATCGGACTGTTCCTGGTGCCATTCCTGCTGATCATCCGGCTGTTGCCGGTCATTTCCATCTTCGAGGAAAAGGAAGTCCTGCACAAAGAGCACAAGGAGGCTGCGCGTGGCTGAAGCCGACGCCTACGGCCTGCTCGCCGAGTTCGAGACGCCGGAAGCATTGCTGGCGGCAGCGAAGCGCGCGCGCGCTGCGGGCTATCGCGATCTCGATGCCTTTACGCCATTTCCGGTTTACGAGCTCGGCCCCGTGTTCAAGCTGCGCGACAATCGCGTGCTGTGGCTCGGCCTGTTCGGCGGCATTTTCGGCTTCACGCTGGCCTTCGCGATGCAGATCTACACGAATTACAGCTATCCGATCGATGTCGGCGGCCGGCCGCTTTATCCCTTGTCGGCTTTCGCGGTAGTAGCGTTCGAGCTGACCGTGTTGTTCGCGGCGTTGTTTCCAGCGATCGGCATGCTGGCGCTCAACGGCTTGCCACGATTGCATCATCCGGTGTTTTCGGCGCCATCGTTCCATCTGGCGTCGCGCAACCGGTTTTTTCTCTGCGTGCTCGCCACCGACGAGAAATTCGACACTCGCAAGACGCGCGACTTCCTCAAGGGACTGAGGCCCGCCTCGGTCGAGCTGGTGGCGTCATGATGCGCCGGCCCGCCATTCTCGTGCTGTGCGTGCTGGCCGCCGGCTGCACCAAGTCCAACATGGACTCGCAGCCGAAGGACTATGAGTACCGGGCGTCCGGCCTGTTCCGCAACGGCCGCGTGTTGCAGGAGCAGGTCGCCGGCACGGTCGCACGCGGCGATCTCGAGCGCGCCGCTGACGCGGCCCGCAAGCCCGCCGTGACGGCCGAATTGCTGGCGCGGGGCCGTGAGCGCTATGACATCAATTGCTCGCAGTGCCACGACCGCACCGGGCGGGGCAACGGCATGGTGGTGCAGCGTGGCTTTCCGCGGCCCCCGAGTCTGCACGAGGACCGGCTCCGCAGCGCCGACGACCAGCACTTCTACGACGTCATCACCAACGGATATGACGTGATGTATTCGCATGCGGCGCGGGTGCAGCCGCGCGACCGCTGGGCCATTATCGCCTATATCCGCGCGCTGCAACTGAGCCAGCACGCGACGCTCACCGATCTTTCGGCGGAAGAGCGCGCGAAGCTGGCAACGGAAAGATCCTCGGAAAGATCCCAATGACCGCCAGCAATTCTCGATTTGTGCCGCTATGTGCCGTAATCGGCTTCGTCGCTTGTGCGCTCGGCTTGCTGATCGACGCCAAGACCATGCTGGCAAGCTATCTCACGGTATGGGTCGCGGTGAGTTCGATCCCAATCGGCGCGCTCGCCGTGCTTCTGATTTCATACCTCGTGAAAGCGGGCTGGACCCGGGACCTGCATCCGCCCCTGACCGGGGCCGCCTTGACCATCCCGGCGGTGGGAATTTTGTTCATTCCGGTGTTGATCGGCATGGCGGAAATTTATCCATGGGCCAGCGGCCAAGAAGCGCTGCCCGCTTTCAAAGCAGCGTACCTGACGCCATGGTTCTTCGTGCTGCGGGCCGCGCTTTATTTCACGATATGGACCGCGCTGGCGATCTGGGCGGTCCGGAGTTACGGCCATGCCGCCGCCATGGTCCGCGCCGCGTCGGGCGGGCTGATCGTGTGGGCGCTCACCGTGTCATGGGCGGGCGTCGACTGGATGGAATCGGTCGAGCCGCATTTCCATTCGTCGATCTACGGGCTGATGGCGATCGCCTTCGACCTGCTCGGCGGGCTGGCATTCGGCATTGTGATGGTGCTCGCGCTGCGTCCCTCGCACCGGATGGCAAATGCCAGTTACGGCGCGGTGCTGCTGTCGACCCTGCTGCTGTGGGCTTACCTGCACGCGATGCAATACATCATCATCTGGACCGGCAACATTCCCGACGAAGTCGTCTGGTATCTGGAACGGCTGGCCGGTGGCTGGGGCGTCGCGCTGTGGGCGATGTTCATCGCCCAGTTCATCGTGCCGTTCTTCGCGTTGCTGCCGGCGGAATGGCGCGCCAGCCGGATCGTTCTGCTGTGGCTTACCGGCGCGACACTGGCGTGCCGGCTGCTTGAGGCCGTCGTTTTGATTTTGCCGCCGATGCATGTGAACGGGCTTGCCGTGCTGTTCGACCTGCCGGCGGCCTTTGTCGCAGTCGGAGCGAGCTGGCTGCTGGCGTGGCGCGCCGTCGGTACGATCGAGGAACGGCTGCGCTCAGGTCGGACGGCGGCGGCCCGCTAGCGCCAGCAGACCGATCCCGCCCCCCAGCGCTAGCATCGTCGCCAGAGCGGTCGCCGCCAGCAGGCGGGAGACGGCCACATTATAGGTGCCGTGCGCCGGGTCGAAGCCGTAACACAACATGCGGACCTGATCGCGCAAGGTGCCGACTTTGCCCTGCCCGGCCTCGACCAGCGCGAGCCGCATGTCCTCACCGCTCAATCCAACGCCCATCAACACGCGCGCGACACGGCCGTCCGCCGCCAGCACGAAGGCCGCGGCCGGGTGGGCGAACTGATCGTGCTCGGCGTCGTAGTGATATTTATAGCCGAGCGCCTGCGCGAACGCGGTGATCGCGGCCTGATCGGCGGTGACGAAATCGCTGGCGCGGTTGAGCGCGGCGCCGTCGCCGAGATGCGCGCGCCGCATCGCGGCGGCATCGGCCGCGGTATCTTTCGGATCGAGGCCGACGACCAGCAGCCGGTAATCGCGGCCCGGCACCAGCCCGGTTTGCTCAAGCGCCGCCGCGGCGAACGACACGATCGGGCCGCACAGTGTGGTGCATGTATAGTCGGCGAACACCAAGACGGTCGGTGTGGCTATCAGTACGCGAAGATTTCGCCGCTGGCCCAGTTCGTCGACCACCGACACCGTTGCCGGAACGGCGGCGTCGGCCGGCGGCGACACGCCGACATCCTGATATTGCTCCGGGGTTACGCTGGCCGTCGCAGGCACACCCACCATCAGCATCAGCGCGCAGCACATCGCGCCGGTGGCTATTGCTGTGGCGAATTTATTGTTGCGCATCGAGCCCAATGGAGCGCCCCGGCCTCCTCGCTAACGCCCGATGCTGACCGGCGTTCCGTGGCGGCCAGTCGGGCATGTGAAGTTGGGGACGGACGCAGTCATAGCGAACCGGTCTCACTCAAGAATTCCCCGCTATCAGGGAATTAAACAGGGAATATCGGAAATCTCGGGTTTTGGCGCGCCAGAGACTTCAAATAGTGCCCACCGCGGTGATGCGTGATGCTGGATAGCGTGAACATCCATCATTGTGAGCATTAGGTTGAGGCCTACCCTGACCATCTTGCGGGTTGATCAAACAACGAACCCAACGCCACGCGCGGCGGCGGCGGCCGGAATGCGGCGCTCTATGGTCAGACTATAGCGCGAGAGCGAAAAGCAGATCACCCAGAACACGAAGCCTGCGAAAATATAAGCCGTAGTCCGCACGCTTTCCGACATCAACCAATCCGGGTCCGAGATGCCGGCTTGCAGTACGCCGACGAAGTCGAACAGGCCGAGAATCAGGACGATGGTGGTTTCCTTTATAATTGCGATGCAGACGTTGACCACGCCCGGCACTGAAACCTGGACCACCTGAGGAATCACAATCAAAGCGGTCACACGCCATTTTGGCAGCCCGAGGCTATATCCGCCTTCGATCTGACCACGATGAATCGCCTGTAGGGCGCCACGGAACACCTCCGCGAAATTTGCCGCATTGAAGATCGTGAAGGCAATCAGGGCTCGCATCAGCTTGTCGGTTTCGAAGCCGGGCGGAACGAAGAGCGGAAACATCACGATTACTAAAAAGAGCAATCCGACCAGCGGCAGGCTGCGCACCAGATCGATGAGCGCGACCGCCACAGCCGAAATTATCGGCAGCTCGGACTGTCGTGCGAGAGCCAGAAGCAGACCGAGTGGAAGCGCGGTCACGATCGTCCAGGCCGAGATCACCACGGTGAGGAGCATTCCACCCCACAGCCGCGTCGGGACGTAAGGCAGCCCGGGGAGCCCGCCGACCATCATGATGGCGATGGCCGTGGAAGCGACAATCAATAGCGAGCCCATTGTTATGAGACGAAGATGGCCAGACCCCCGCACTACGGCAATAACGGTCGTTATGCCAATAATGGCCGCTACTCCGAGGCGCCAGCGTTCACCCAGCGGATAGGAGCCATAGAGTAATTGGTCAGTGCGAACGCGTAAGAAAATCCAGCAGGCGGCATCATGGCCCACGCAGTCCCTTCCGGACGCCCCTGTCCAGACCGCGTCGAGGAAAAGCCAATGAAGCAAACCAGGAAGCGCCCATAGCACCAGCGCGACGACACCGGCCGTCAGCAAGGTGTGCAGCGGTGAGGACACACAGCTTCGCACGAAGTTCAGCGCACGCCCGCACCAGTTAGGCTTCACTCGCGATACGGCGTCACTCATCGCCGTATCTGCCGATTGAACGCGCTAGTCCCGAACGACAGCGCAAGTCCTAAGGCCACGTAGGTCGCCAGCGTAATCGACATCACTTCGATGGGCTGGGCCGTCTGGTTAAGCACAGTCCCAGCAAAAACCAGGACGAGATCTGGATAGGCGATGGCGGAGCCCAAAGTCGAGTTCTTGAGAACAACGCCGTAATAAGCGCCGAGTGGGGGGACGATGATCCGCAGAGCAAGTGGGACGGTGATGAGACGCGTGGTTTGCCATCGCGTCAGCCCAAGCGAAGTCGCGGCATCGATCTGATCGCGCGAGATGGCCTGCATGCCGCCACGAATAATCTCGGCAATGAAGGAGGCAGAATAGATCGAGAGCCCGACCGTCAACGCCAAAAGCTCCGGTAGGATGACAAGACCGCCCCGGAAATTGAATCCTTGAAGCTGCGGGATACTGAAAATTGTTGATCCACCAAACTGAATCGAGGGAAAGAACAAGCCCCGGTTGTTGAGAAAAATGAAATCCGCAATATGAAAACTCGCACGCGGCGGCGGGAGGGCCTGCATCACGGCGAAATACCAAAACAAGAGCTGGATCAGCAGCGGAATGTTGCGGAAAGTTTCGACATAAAGCGCGCCCGCTCCGGCGACCAGCCGGTTCGACGAGCTTCGCGCCAGGGCAACTAGAAAGCCCAGGAGCGTCGCGACGATGATCGACAATACGGTGATGACCAGCGTGTTGATCAGCGCGACCACGAAAGCAGTCAGATAGGTCGCAGTTTCACCGTAAGGGATCAGCGTCTGGGATATATCGAAGCCCGCCGGGCGGAATAAAAAGCCAAACCCGGTCCTGACGCCCAAACGTTGCAAGTTGGTTGCGACGTTATCCGCAATGCTCGCGATAAAAAGCACAACGCCGGCGAGTACCCCAAGCTGAAGGATCACCCCCCGAGGCCCACCGCGCAAGGTGGCCGCACGAATACGCTGCCACCGCCCGAGGCCGGGCGGCGCATGACCGATGGAAATCGGATTGGGCAGCGCCGCAACTCCTAGCGGAACGGCGGCGCCTGCAGCAGGCCTCCATCGCTCCACTGCGCGTTCGGACCACGAGATAGTCCGAGCGGCGTCTTCTCGCCGACATTGCGTTCGAAGATTTCGCCGTAGTTCCCCACCTGCTTGATGATGTTGTAGGCCCAGTCCGCCGAGAGGCCGAGCTTCTGTCCGAGATCGTCGCCGATCCCCAGAAGGCGCTTAATTTCGGGTGCGCCGCTGGACTGGCGCATCTGATCGACGTTTTCCGACGTCACGCCCAATTCCTCGGCCGCGATAACGGCGGCCGCCGCCCACCGCACAACGTGAAACCAGCGATCGTCGCCGCTCTTTACCATCGGCCCGATCGGCTCCTTCGAGATTGTCTCAGGAAGCATCACGTGATCGGCACGGTTCTTGAACCCTTGCGCGCGTGCGGCCAAATTCCCGCGGTCATTTGACCAGGCATCACAGCGGCCGCCTTCGTAAGCGTTACGCGTCTCATCGAGGTCCGCGAAGGTCGCAAGCTGATAGGTCATTTTTCGGGAACGGAAATAATCCGCGATGTTGAGCTCGGTGGTGGACCCTTGCGCCACGCAGATTGTCGCGCCATTGAGATCTTTCACGCTCTTGAGATTGGCCGACTTCCGGACGAAGAAGCCCTGGCCGTCATAGAAATTCGTGAGGACCGTTTCAATGCCAGTGCCGTTGTCGCGATTGAAGGTCCAGGTGAAGCGATGCGTGAGCACATCGACGCCGCCCGATGCGAGCGTGGCGAAGGCGTCGCGCAATCCGAGCGGTGACAACTCGATCTTCTTTGCGTCGCCGAGAACCGCCGCGGCGATGGCGTGGCAAAAGTCGATGTCGAAGCCTTTGTAATTGCCCTGCGCGTCTTTAGACGCGAAGCCGGGTGAGTTCGGCGCGACGCCGCAACGGAGCACGCCGCGCGCCTTGACGTCTTCCAGCGTGCCAGCCGAAGCCGCACTAGCTCCGGCGATACTGAGCAGGCACACCACCGCGACTGCATTGCGGATGGAAAAAGCACTCATATCAATCCCTCCCCGGCATTCGACATATGGCCTCGCTGTAAGCCCGCGAAGCTTGCCTGAGTTTATATACAGGTCCGCCCATGCCGTCATGTCCCGCGGGCGTGCTGCCGGAGAGTCATGGTTGTCGTTTCAGTATAATTGCCTAATGTCGCCGCAGTCGGCGGTCGCTATCGCATCTAAAGACAAGGCGACGCCGCCGGGAGGAATGCCATGCCGGTGATTGACGTCCACACCCATATGTTTACGCATAAATGGCTTGAGCTTTTGAAGCGGGAGGGTGGCCTCTACAACATCAAAACCCGGCCCGACGGACAGCAGGAGGTCTTCCGCGGCGAAACGCCGGTCGTGATTCCGCAGAAGGGTCATTTCGACTACGACCTTCGCATCAAACACATGGATTCGGCAGGCATCGACATCTCGATCGTGTCGCTGACGTGCCCCAATGTCTATTGGGGCAATGAAGACGTTTCGTGCCGTGCGGCGCGAGAATCCAACGACAATATGGCCGAGGCGCAAAGGAAATATCCCGACCGCATCCGCTGGTTCACGTCGCTGCCGTGGGAATATCCGCAGCGCGCCCTCGAGGAATTGAAACGCACCTGCGACAACGGCGCGGTGGGCGTCATGGTGCTGGCGAATGTCTCGGGGCAAAGTCTCACCGACCCGCGCTTCGCCCCGATCTGGGCCGAGATCGACCGTCGCGCCTTGCCGGTGCTGGTGCATCCGACCGATCCGCCCGGCGTCGACATGATGGACATGACCAATTTCGACCTGAGCTGGTCGGTCGGCTTCATGTTCGACACCACGCTCGCCTTCACGCGAATGATCTTCAACGGTTTCTTCGATGAATTCCCGAACATGAAGCTGATTGCATCGCACGGTGGCGCCGCGCTGCCTTATCTTGTCGGCCGGTTCGAGAAGGGTGACGAGGTCGAAATCGCATCACGCCGCAGGATGAAGCGGAAGGCGACCGATTATTTGCGCCACATCTATTACGACTGCATCACCTACGATCCTGGCGCACTGCAATACCTCGTGTCGGTGGTTGGAGCCGAACAGGTCATGTTTGGAACCGATTGGCCGCACCAGGTGCACGACACCAAGGGTGCCTTCGCCAACACCGCGAAGCTTCCGCAGAAACTATGTAATGCGATCCGCAGCCTCAATGCGCGACGGATTTTCAAACTCTAGAGCATGCCTATGAGCGGAATGATCGATCTTCGCAGCGACACGGTCACCCAGCCGACGCCCGAAATGCGGAGTGCCATGCACGACGCCGATGTCGGCGACGACTATTATCATGACGACAAAACCGTAAAAGCGCTCGAGGAACGCAGCGCGGCGATCATGGGCAAAGAAGCAGCCCTGTTCGTCGGCAGCGGCACGATGGGGAACATTGTCTCGATCGCCGTACAGACCAGACCGGGAGACGCCATCGTCATCGGCGCCTCATCGCACATCTATTTGAACGAAGCGGGAAACATCGGCGCGATCGCGGGCGTCCTCCCAAGGCTGGTCCCCGAACAATCCGGCCGCATCGAAGCCGATGTACTCGACGGCGTGCTTCAGCCTGCCGGCATGGTGCATGCTCGCGCGACGTTGCTGGCAATCGAAAACAGTCACAATGCGGCGGGTGGGCTTTGCACAACACCCCAATCAGCGACAGTGCTCGCGAGTAAGGCGCGGAAACTAAAGCTGCGCATGCATTGCGACGGCGCGCGAATTTTTAATGCAGCAGTGGCCCTAAATGTGAAGCCGAGTGAACTGGCGACACCTTTCGACAGCTTGACGTTCTGTTTATCAAAAGGGCTTGCTTGCCCATTCGGCTCCCTCATCGTTGGAGGCAGCGCGTTTATTGCCGAAGCGCGTCACTGGCGCCAGAGGTTGGGCGGAGGCTTTCGCCAGGCGGGGATCATGGCAGCCGCCGGGCTGGTCGGCCTCGATAGCATGATCGATCGCCTCGTTGAAGATCATGCGAACGCTAAAACCTTGGCAGCCGGTCTCGCAAATTTGGGGTTGGGCACTGACCCGGCGGCTGTCGAGACCAATATTGTCTTCATGGAGATCCCGCCACAATTCGGGGACGCGTCAGCGTTTGTTGCGCAGATGCGCGACAAACGCGTGATGGTGAATCCCCCGAGTCAAAGGCGCGTACGGCTTGTGACCCATTGGGGAATCGATGCCACAGCCATCGAAGATGCTCTTCAACGTGTCGCACAGATTCTCAGCAGTCCGGCAGCCATACGCCCGTAATGACCTCAGCGGGGCCCAAACTCGTAGTCTGCGATAGAAGATTGAAAAGCCTAGGGGTCGGTATCGGGTAAACGTAGTCCATCCAAACTGCGCCGACGATTTGAGGTTTGTTTGAGCGCTCCACGAACAAGGCTAGCGTATAAGCGTTCTACCAAGCCGTTGGGATGAGCAAGCTTCATCCTTTCAAGGCAGACGTCGGATTCGCTCCCCGCGAAGATTCCGACCGCCGCTATCGCGATGAGCCGAGCGCTTGACGAGTTCTTAAGCAGGGTAAGAGCCGGAAGAAGCCGTTGCTCGCCTACAGTAAAGTCCGTCCCAAAAGGAAATGGTGGTAGTACGCCTTCATCGCATGCAGCGCCTAATGCTTCGCAGACAAATTCTGGGGTATTTTTTCGTGCGCTAGCGGGCAGCTCAAAGTTCGGCTCGATCTTTCCCGCGTCTTTTGCTTGCCGCAGCAGTTCATTCTGGAAGCGAGAGTCCGAGATCGCCAGCATCGCGGCGATCGTGTCGCGGTCGGATTTTCCGCGAAGGTCGGCAATGCCGTACTCGGTCACCACAATGTCGCGCAAATGACGCGGGATGGTCGAGTACCCGTACTTCCAGCGAATGTTTGACTGAACTCCTTTCTTTGTCATGCGATGAGATCGCAACATGATGACTGAATGCGCGCCTTCCAGTGAGAAGCCCTGCGCGACGAAATTATACTGGCCGCCGACCCCGCTCACGACTTGGCCGTTCTCGAGTCCGTCGGATATGACGCCGCCAAGCAACGTCACCATCATCGCATCGTTGATGAAGCGGGCGCTCACACGCGCGGCGCGCTTTTTTCCTTCACTGCCATAAAGTTCGTTGACGAACGAAATCGCTGTCATTTGGAATTTGGCACGTTCAGCCTCGGGCATATCGCGCAGCGCCCGGTAGAACGCGCGCGAACCAAGAAAGAACCCGGCATGAAGCACCGCGCCATCGACTTCGCGCTTCAGGACGCCGGCGCGATAAAGGTCGAGCAACCCTTCGACGAACATCTCCGTGCAGCCATAAAGGCCGCGACCAAACGAGCCCCTGTTATCGAGATGCGGCCGCGCCGGAAGGGGCTGGAGCCGGTCGGTCAGTTTGCGAAATTTAGCGTTGTCGGAATGACGCAAGGTCAGCGCTTTGGCGACGGCATCGCCCAACGATCCGATACCCATCTGAAGCGTGCCGCCATCGACGACCGTTCGCGCCGCGTGCAGCCCGGCAGCGTAGTCGACAAGCTCCACCGGCTCACGTGGGGGCGCGAATAACGGAAAGTCCGCCGCCGACCCCTCGAGCATCGCATCCAGTTCGTTGGCGGATATCGCCGCATCGCCCGGCATAAATGGCAATTCGGTATTGGCCTGACCGGCGAAAAGAAAATTCGCGCGCCCCTCCCGCCGCGCCGCCAGCAGATCCAACGTCAGATCGGGATTGCAACTCAAGCTGACGGACCCGTCGCGCGGCGGCGTCACCAGTTGCGCCACGACATTGACGCCAAGCTCCATCACGTAGCGAAGCGCGTGCGTATAATTCGCCGAGATGTAATTCTGCTGTGCCGCCGGAACGCCGAGCCAGCGGCCCGCCAGAAAGAAAAATTCGCTGACCTTGATATTTGATGGCATTTTGCCGGAGCGCAGCGCTACCGCATAAGCCAGGTCGGGATAGCCGTTGAACAGCCGCTCGTTTAGCGGTTCAACAAAACGCCGTTCGAGGCCCTGCCGAGCAAGTGGCCGTTCGAGCGTGAGTGCGGTGAAGATATGAAAGTTGAGGGACGGATCGGCGGCCGCTCGCGCGAATAAGGCGTTGGCAATGTGATTGGCCTTGCCGAGGCCGAGGGGTAACGCCAGAACGATATTGCGGCCAACGCGCTCGACAATAGTGTCGGCAAGCGCATCAGCAGACTTGAAATATGTCGGAGTCTTTGGCACTCGCTTATTTCAGGGTGTCCCAGCCGGGATCGGGCTGGAAACGTGAACCGTATTTTTGCGCCAATGCCGCCAGCGCATCGCGGACGCTCTGCAACCCGCGCGTGCGGGCGTAGTGCATCGGACCGCCGCGGAAGGGCGCAAAGCCGGTCGCGAAAATCATGGCGCCGTCGACGATATCCTCGTTACTCACGACGCGCTCGCGCAGACACGTCACACAGACATCCAGCATCGGCAAGATCAGCCGGTCCGTCATGTCGGGCGCGGGCGTGCTGGGTACACCAGTCTTCACGGCATGGCCGTCTTTCCACTCATAAAGACCCTTGCCGGTCTTCTTACCGAGTTCACCCTTGCCAACTTTATCCTTCAGCCATTGCGGAGGATCGGGCATGTCGCGTTTAAGGTTGGCCTTCAGCATTTCGGCGACATGCAGGCAGATGTCGAGGCCGACCTGGTCCGCGAGTTCGATCGGGCCCATCGGCATTCCGAACTTTTCCGCGACGCGGTCGATCGTCTCCTTTGACGCGCCCTCATCGAGCATGACCATCGCTTCGAGCAGATAAGGCGTCAGCGCGCGATTGACCAGGAAACCGGACGCGCTTTTGACGGGAGCCGGGAGCCGGTCGATACGGCCGAGGAACACTCGCGCGTCGGCCACGACATCGTTTGAGATGTTGTCATGTGCGACAACCTCGACCAGTTGCATCCGTGAGACCGGGTTGAAGAAATGAATTCCAACCAGCCGGTCCGGATGTTCCAGACCCTCACGCAACTGCTCAAGCGGGATGCTTGACGTATTGGTTGCTAGGATGGCGCCGTCCTTCATCTTGGCTTCGACGCCGGCGAACACCTTTTTCTTGAGATCGAGGTTTTCTGGCACGGCCTCGATAATGAGATCCGCCGAAGCTGCACCCTCGCCTTTGAGATCTGGGATCAACCGGTCGAGCGCGTCGCGGATACCGCGGCGATTGCGCCGGCCGATCTTGTCGTAGAGGTCCGCTGCGCGCTTGATCGCGCCCGCTAGTGGCTCCGGTTTCATATCGGCGAGGCTGACGACGAACCCGTGCCAGGCGCACCAGGCGGCAATGTCACCGCCCATCGCGCCCGCGCCAATAACGTGAATGCGCCGGCCGTTCCACGAACCGTCGGTCAAGCTCTTGAGATTTTCACGCAAGAAGAAGACCCGGACAAGATTTCGCGACGTTTCCGACACCAGCAGCTTGGCGAAGGATTCGATCTCCGCCTTCTGCATCGCGGCAGGGTCGCCGCCATGTATCTGCCACAGATCGATTAGGGCGTAAGGCGCGGGATAGTTCGCGTGCGGCGCCTGCTTCTCCGCTTGTGCGCGCATACGGGAGGCGAGTAGCGCGCGCGCTGGCTCCATATTCATGAGCCGACCGATGAGGTTTTGCCGTGCGGACCTCACCTCGCCAGCGACGGTCGCTTGCACAGCGGCCAAAACGTGGCGTTCCTGTGTCACCGCATCGACTAGCCCGAGCGACTTCGCGGTGCGCGCTGGCTGGGTCTTGCCGGTCAACATCATCGTCATCGCCTGCAGCGGGCTGATCAGCCGCGTCGAACGAACAGTGCCCCCGAGACCCGGGTGCAGGCCGAGTTGAACTTCTGGAAAACCGAACGTCGCGTCATCCATTGCGATGCGGTAGTCGCAGGCCAGTGCCACTTCGACACCGCCGCCGAGGCAATAGCCGTGGATGACGGCCACGGTTGGGACTGGGAGGCGATCGAGCCGGTCGAGCACGCCGTGGCCACGCGCGATCAGCGCCGTGATGTGCGCGGTGTCGGTGACGTCGCGAAATTCGCGAATATCCGCCCCAGCAATGAAACCGCCCTGCTTCGCCGAGCGAATGACCAGACCCTTCGGCCGGTTTTGCTCGATTTTGGCGAGCGCGGCGTCAAGTTCGGTCAGTACATCTTCCGACAGCGTATTGGCGCTGCTGCCCTGCTTGTCGAGCACCAGCCAGGCAATGCGGGCCTCGTCCGTGGCTAGCCTCCAGTGACGCCACGGGCCCGGCGCGACGTTGCCCGCGGGGCCGAGTTCGAGATCGCGGCTCCCAAGCGTGTGCCAGACTACGTTCTCGTCCATTGCGTCGCCTAAACCGTTTCAATCAACATGGCACCGCCCTGCCCGCCACCAATGCATTCGGTTGCAATGCCGCGCTTCAATCCCAGACGTCGCATGGCGTTCACGAGATGCAATACGATCCGGTTACCGCTGGCGCCGACGGGATGACCGAGGCCGATCGCGCCGCCATCCACGTTGAGCTTGTCGCGCGGGATTGACCCCGCACTACCGTCTAGACCGAGCACCTTGCGACAGAATTCGTCGTCCTGCCACGCAGCGAGACAACCAAGAACCTGCGCTGCGAAGGCTTCGTTCAATTCCCACAACTCAACGTCGCCAAGCGTCAAACCGTGCCGCTTCATCAGCGCTGTCGAAGACAGGACCGGCCCAAGCCCCATGATCGAGGGATCGAGCGCCGACCACTCGCTGTCCCGGATGACGGCTTTCGGTTGCAACTTGTACTTCTTGACCGCGTCTTCGGACGCCAGGATGACCCAAGACGCGCCGTCAGTGATCTGCGAGCTGTTGCCAGGCGTGACTTTGCCCCAGGGCCGCTCAAATGCCGGCTTCAGCTTGGCCAAGCTTTCGATAGAACTGTCGGGGCGCACGCCGTCGTCATGATCGAATAAGGTGCCGTCGCGCGCGAAGGCTGGCTCAAGTTCGCCTGCGAAGTAACCTTCCTTTTGCGCCGCGGCCAAACGTTGCTGGCTTTCGACGGCATACTGATCGGCCTGGCGGCGCGTGATGTCGAACAGATGCCCGACCAATTCGGCGGTCTGGCCCATGTTGAGATCGGTAATCGGATCGGTCAGGCCACGTTCGAGGCCGATGATCGGCTTGAAGAACGACGGTCGGATGCTCAACAACGCGCCAAGTTTCGACAACAGGTCGCGCGCGCCGAACAATTGCGCGTACCACGCAACGGCAGTGTGATTGAACACCAGCGGCGCATGACTGAGTGATTCAGCGCCACCAGCCAGGATCAGATCGGCTGCGCCCTGGCGGATATAGCGGTAAGCCGTGTCGATGGATTGCATGCCAGAGCCGCAATTGATCTGGACGGTGAAGGCGACCATCCTTTCGCCCATGCCAAGCCGCAGTGCCGCGACTCGCGCCGGATTCATTTCATCAGCGATCACGTTTACGCAGCCGAGTATGACCTGATCGAACGCATCCGGGGCGAATGGCTGCCGCAACAGCAACGGACGCCCGCACTGGACCGCAAGATCGACAGGCGTAAACGGGCCGGGCTTGCCGCGCGCCTTGACGAAGGGCGAACGGCTGCCATCGACGATGTAAACAGGCCGCCGGCTTACTTCTTGGCCGTGGCTCTGCGTCGCTTCGGCTTGGCTTGCGATGACCTGCCTCCTTGTGCGGGCGCGCCGCGACGCGTCAATTCTTGCGGAGCAAAATCGTTCACTGCGATGACGGCCGAAACGGCCGCTGCAGTTTCTTTCAACTGTGCGGCGTCGCGCGCATCAATCACTTTTTGCTGGAGCGCCGTTTCTACGTCACGAATTCGTGCCGCGCGCATTCGGTCGCGCAATGGCTGCGCCTCCGCTGTCATTTGGAAGGCGCGGTCCAGCAGGGCCATGCCTTCCTGACCGCTCGCCTTGAATAGTCCCGGCGTCACACGGTCACGCGCCGCCGATGGCTCGGTTAGGATTTCCGCGCATATAGCCGTCAGCCGGTCGCTTGGACCGCGCCTGCGGCGACCAAACGGCAAGATCATGAGCCGCAGCAGCCAGGCGACTGGCCGGTTCGGAAAATTGGCGATGATCTCGTCAAGGCGCGTCTCAATCGTTGCGAAACTGCTTTCCATGCACCACTCGACCAGCGGCAAATCGTCGATTTGGCGGCCCTCGTCCTGCCAGCGCTTAAGTGCCGCCGACGATAGATAAAGCTCCGATAGCACGTCGCCGAAGCGCGCAGAGGTCATCTCCTGCCGCTTGAGCTCACCGCCGAGCGTCAGCAGGGCAAGGTCCACTGCGAGTGCAAAAGCGGACGAATAGCGGCCGAGTTGGCGATAGAATCTCGTGGTAGCGCCGGCATTTGGTGCGGGGGCCAAGCGCCCTCCGGTCCAATTGCGCACGAGTGCGCGCATGGAATTCGCAATGCTGTGGCCGACATGGGCCCAGAACGACTTGTCGAACGCATCGAGGCCCCGTTTTTGGTCCGCGTCCTGCAACGCCATCATTTCCTTCAGAAGATAGGGATGGCTGCGAATAACACCCTGTCCGAACTGGATCAGGCTGCGCGTGACAATGTTTGCGCCCTCGACCGTGATGCCGATCGGCACGCCGCGATACAGACTGCCGAGGTAGTTCAACGGGCCTTCCATAATCGCCTTGCCGCCGTGCACGTCCATCGCATCGTTAACGGAGATCCGCATGCGGTCAGTCGCCTGCGACTTCATAATGGCAGTGACCACAGCCGGTTTATGACCGTGGTCGATCGCCGCGCAGGTCATGCGGCGCGCCGCGTCGAGCAAATAGGATGTCGCCGCAAGCCGGCCTAGCCGCTCTTCGATCGCCTGAAATTTGGCGATCGGAACGCGAAACTGTTCCCGCACACGCGCGTATTGACCGGTCGCCCGCGCCGTCACTGCGGCGCCCGCCGCCGACAGCGAAGGTAGTGAGATTCCGCGACCCGCAGCTAACGCGCTCATCAGCATTTTCCAACCCTGGCCGACCTGTTCAATGCCGCCGATAACGTGATCCATCGGAATGAAAACGTCATGCCCCCAATTGGGGCCGTTCTGAAAGACATGCATCGCCGGCAAATGGCGCCGGCCGATGTCGATGCCCGGCAGATTCGTCGGCACCAGCGCGAGCGTAATTCCGATGTCGTCGCGATCGCCGAGCAGGTGATCGGGATCGTACAATTTAAATGCAAGCCCGAGCACGGTCGCGACGGGGCCGAGGGTAATGTAGCGCTTGTGCCAGTTGAGCTTGATGCCCAGACAGTTCTTACCCTTCCACTTGCCCTGGCAGACGATGCCGGAGTCGATCATCGATGCCGCGTCGGAGCCGGCTTCCGGGCTGGTCAAGCCGAAACAAGGGATTTCATCGCCACGCGCCAAGCGAGGCAGCCAGTAGTTGCGCTGCTCCTTAGTGCCGAACTGCATCAGCAATTCGCCCGGTCCGAGTGAGTTCGGCACCATTGCCGTGACCGCAGTCGACAGCGAACGCGACGACAATTTCCGGATTACTTCCGAATGCGCAAAGGCCGAGAAACCCAGCCCGCCATATTCCTTCGGAATGATCATAGCGAAGAACTTCTTCGCTTTAAGATAGGCCCAGACTTTGGGCGGCAGGTCATGCAGCGTCCAATTGATTTGCCAGTCGTCTACCATCCGGCACAGTTCTTCGACGGGGCCTGCGAGAAAATCAGCTTCCTCGTCCGACAGCGCCGCTGCCGGAAACGCCAACAACTTTTCCCAGTCCGGATTGCCAGTAAACAGGTCAGCATCCCACCAGACGTCGCCCGCTTCGATCGCCTCGCGTTCGGTATCTGACAACGCGGGCAACGCGGTCCGCGCCAACCTAAAAATGTGGCGAGATAGCAGATTTCGGCGAAGGTTCATCGCATTCTAGCCTGGCGGCCCCATTCGACTCGGCTTGGACTTTTATATGCTTTATGCTTCTTCGATACTCGTTGCAGCACCTCGCCAAATTAAAGTTTCGCCATGTTTACGCACTATCGAGATTTTTCCTGTGTCCTTGCTTAGTTTGCAGCCCATGTTCGACCGCCTGACAAATGCTATCAGTGGCTGGATACTTCACTATCTGGCTCAGCCGACAAAACGATATGCCCCGTTTTTCGCCCCCGATCTCGATGTGCTGCGCCAGGCTCTGCGCCCGGGCGACATCCTACTCATCGAGGGCAATACCCGGCTGAGCGCTATCATCAAATTCTTGACCCAGTCGACATGGTCTCACGCCTGTCTTTACGTCGGCGAACAGGGTGGCATCGACAAAATTACCGGTGAGCCAACTGTCCTGCTGGAAGCCGAGGCGGAAAACGGGGTCGTCATGGTTCCGCTGTCGAAGTATGGCCATTTCAATACCCGCATCTGCCGTGCGGTCGGCGTGGGCGATGCCGGCCATCAAAAGGTAGTCGATTACGCGTTGGCCAGGCGCGGCAAACAATATGACAACCGCCAGATTGTCGATTTGGCGCGCTATCTGTTTCCCTATCCACCGGTTCCGATTTGGTTTCGCCGGCGCATGCTCGCGATCGGCAGCGGCGATCCGACTAAGGCAATCTGCTCCACACTAATCGCAGAAGCCTTTGCCTCGATCCAGTATCCAATCTTGCCGGAAGCCGTCACTATCAACGGAAAGCATTTCGGCATTGCGCCCTACGTGCAACGCGAAACAGATCACATTCGCACCCGCGGTCTCTACACGCCGAGGGACTTCGATGTGTCGCCGTTCTTTTCGATCGTAAAGCCCGGCCTCGACGATCACTTCGACTATCACAAGCTTTCTTGGGCGCCGCCTGACTTCAAACCGAAGCCGCAAGCCCCAGCCGAAACGTAATTCCGGTCAAGATTCTTTCGGCACGAGTTGGGGATGACCGGTCGCGTCGACTAGAACATAGGTAAATATACCCTCGGTGACCTTGATTGGATCGCCACCGACGCCGCGCCGAACCCAACTTTCGATCCCGAGCGTCAAAGACGTATTGCCGATTTTCTGAACGACGCAGCGGCAGCTCACCTCGTCGCCGACGCAGACCGGGTGGTGAAACGCCATACCGGTAATGGCTACCGTGACAACTCTGCCTTTGGCTCGACGTGTAGCGACGGTACTGCCCGCTAAGTCCATCTGGCTGACGAGCCAGCCCCCGAAAATGTCACCATGAGGATTTGTATCCGCAGGCATGGCGATTGCGCGCAATGCAGGCTCTTCATTCAATATGGCATTGCCCATTGTCTGCGTTCCAACTTCACGCCCCGCATGACGGTAGGCGTAGCCTTAAAAAAGAACAACGGTTGGCTAGGTTCAATCGCATGAAGGCGCGCATCGAGCTCCAGAACGTTGGGTAATTTTCTTGCTGGGCTGATAGCCTTATTTTTTGCCGCGGTATGAAGCCAAAGAAAAGACACCAACGCGGGTTTGCGAAACGCCGAGTTCGTGGCGTCTCATCTTGATACGACGGCCGACTTCGCGATCAATGTGCGTAGCTGCACTTTTTTTCGACACGGACTAACCTGACTTTTCTCATTGATGTTCTGGAACGGGTTTTGGCCCTGCAAATCCCGTGCTGATGATATTTTGAGACCTCACGCTCTGGATATGTCCAAATTCTTTTGGATGAACGAAATCCTTGCGGAACCACGGATTGTTCTGGGGATTGAACGCCTCAATCGTCCAGTCAATCACCCGCCGAACTCTTGCCGACTTGCCGACGTCAGGGTGATAGCTAAGCCAAATGTCGAAAGGATAATGGTGCCCAATATCCAGCGGCACTACCTGCGCGCCAATGGCAAAATAGTATGTTGGCAACCAACCGAGAGCCAAACCATTCAGCACGGCGGCATACATGGCTGTGCTTGCGTCGGTGCGCATTGCCATGAAACCAGTTTGCGGCTTTCCGGGAAATAGCTCGTCATAATATTCACTGCCGCGTCCTTGATCTGCGTATTGCATCACCAGCCTGTGGCGGTCCGCTATCTCGTCCTTGCTCTTTGGGACGCCGTAAGTACTTAGATACTCTTTTGACGCGCAAGGCATAACGTGCATGCAACCGATCTTGCGATTCACAAGGTCTCGTGGAGTTGGTTGTTCGATCTGGACTGCAAAATCTGCCTGGGCACGCATAACCAACTCATCAGGCCTTTGCATTGAGCAATGCAGATCGACGAGAATCTTCGGATTAGTCCGAACAAACTCAATCAGCCGAGGTGTGAGCCAAAAGGTACCGAGGCCTTCGGTCGCTGCCATACGCACCTCGCCCTGATAGGGCTGAGCGAGGACACCGCGCCCACGAACTAATCCAATTGACGCTTCCTCCATAGCCTCGGCAGAAGCCAAGAGGTTTTGGCCATCTTCCGTCAGCCGGACTCCGTCACGGTGTCTCGTGAATAGGACGACTTTAAGCTGCCGTTCGAGCTGAGCTATGCGATGGCCGATCGCATTGCCGGTCATATTTAGCCGTGCGGCCGCCGTACGAAAGCTTCCTGCTCGCGTAACATCCAAAAAAACTCGGACATTGTCCCAATCGAGCGCAGCACGTTCGATTGTTGTGGGCGCAATATCGTTACCGTCGTGGATTAAAGAGGTTGCGCCACCTTTAGCGTGCTCAGTTTTCTGAGCATGGTATGGTCGAATACGAGGCATCCCCTACGTCACCCGCGCCATAGGATCGAAGGACAACCTTCGAACAATAGTGGGGTGGTTGGTATGACGATCCATGACCGGCGCATTTCACCCCGTAGCGATGCGCGCGCGACGCAACGCAGTAGCCAAACTGCTCGACTCCTGGATGCGCCCGAGGCGCTCCGACTCGCGCGTCGGTTGCTCGTTTTTACCCCACATGGCAGCCAAATTGCACAATTAATGGAACAGGCCCGCGCGGCCATTCCGATGCTGACTTCGGCCGAGATTGTACAGAGGATAGCATCACACAACCCCGACTGTTTTTGGGCAATCGCCCGCCGTGACAAATTCGACGTCACCAACCCTACAGCCGAAGGTTACTACGCCTTCTTGCCACTTACAGAAGCGGGGTTGGATCGCCTCCTAAACGGAAGTCTCGATCGCAAGGACCCTCCTTTATCTTGCATCGCGGCACAAAACGAAAGAGCCGCGGGCGTTTACATATGGCACGCCTACGCCCCCGGCCACCTCGCGGTGGCTATTACCCTAGCCTGCCAAAAAATCTGGACGCTGCAAAATCAGCACGCTGATCTGTATTGTTGGTCTACCAATAAGGCCGCGGAGCGGTTCGTCGAAGCCATAGGATTTCGTCGAGCCCCGCCTCCGGCGGGCAGTTTTGCGCCCGAATTTCACCGCTTCCAACGTTCAGGGCAATCGATGAACGGCGCGATTCCGATTGATGCTCCTACAGTAGCACCAATGGCGCCGCGCCTCTCCGTACGTGTCGCACGCACGATCGACGACTGGATGCGCGCCGTGGCTATACGTGGCGCCGTTTACATCGGCGAACAAGAATGCCCGTACGACGAAGAATTTGACGGCAACGATTTCTCTGCGACGCACATCATTGGCTATGTCGACGATGAACCTGCCGGTTGTATGCGCGTCCGTTACTTTGCTGATTTCGCCAAGGTTGAACGGTTGGTCGTTCGCAGAGAATTTCGAAGCTCGGGGTTAGCCAAAGAAATTGTGAAGCACGGCGTCGAACTTTGTAGGTCGAAAGGCTTTCAGCGCGTTCACGTTTACGCACAAAAAAGATTGGTTGGGTTCTGGTCAAAATGTGGATTTTCAGTTTCCTCGAATGCGCGGGAGCTCACGTTCTCAGATTTCGACTACGTCGAAATGAGCCATGTGTCTCCCCGCAGGCAAGATGCAATTTGTGAACAGACCGACCCATACGTGATCATCCGACCAGAGGGCGATTGGCAATCGCCGGGAATCTTGGAGCGCTCTATTGTTCGAGGACTCCGACGCCCTTCGGTGGGAGGTACTGTCGCGTGAGCTCAGTCGTTTACCTCAAAGCTTTAGCAGATCCGTCGGTTGCACCGTGTTTTGTGCTCGTTGATTTGCAACAGGAGTACCTCGCTGCGACGCGTCTGATGGGAATGCCGGAAGCACATGAGGCGTTGAACAATTGTCGAAGCGCACTTTACCACGCCAGGTCGATGGGATTCCCAGTTGCTCATTTTCGGCAGATGACCCGTTCGTCATTTTTCAACCCCGCAACCGCTTTCTCCGATTGGATCAAAGGATTCGAGCCTACTGGGGCTGATATGATTTTTGATCGCGACCGGCCCTCTTGCTACTCAAACAAAAACTTCGCTGAGTTGATGGAAAGTTGCGGCGGATACTTTGTTATGGCTGGTTTCGCTGGCGAGACCGCCTGCCTTTCTACGGCAATCGATGCTTATCACCGCAACCATCAATTCACTTTTTTGCATGAATTCGTCGGCAAGTCACCGACTTGGGCAATTGCCAGCTCGGGCCGTCCAAGCGACCGTCACGGAAATTATCAAACTGTACGGGAACGTGGCTGATACCAATTCATGGATAGGCGCGACGTCAGACGTCGTCATAGCCGACGGACCGGTCCGATGAGTTGCGTCAAAGACGCCGCAATTATTGCGCTTATCGAGCGGCTTTCAAACGAAATCAATTTCGCCCAGGAATACTCGCTGGATCGCACTATTTATTTGCTTCGTATAGCGTTACTCGATCTCAGAATGATGGCCTTTTCAATTTCTGATGATGAGCTTCGCTGCCTCACCGACAGGCTCGAAGATATTTCGATGGAGGCCAATAAGCTAAACTTCCCGCAATAATGTACAATATCTCTTAGGCGTGATGGCCACGCGTATATTATGCGGCGTGCGCGGCTCTAGTTACTGCTTGCCCCGGCCGCTTCAAGATCGTCCCATTGGCCATTTACACGATGAGCACCGGGCATTCGATCAAACCCGTCACCAGACCGGCCGCGGGCGCCCGAAGGTATAAAACGCGCGTGCTAGTCGCGGTTTGCACCGGCAACACATTCGAATGGTTCGACTTCGTAATTTTCGGATATTTTGCCTCCACAATCTCGAAGCAATTCTTCCCAGCCGAAGATCCGGCATCGGCTATTTTACTAACCTTTGCGGTATTTGGCGTGGCATTTGCCATGCGTCCACTCGGAGCGATCGCCGGCGGTTACTACGCGGATCGTCACGGCCGAAAGCCTGGTCTCACACTTACGATTTCATTGATGACGCTTGGGACGTCGCTTATCGCCTTTGCACCCACATACGCTACCGTCGGGCCATTTGCCCCCTTTATCGTTTTGTCTGGACGAATTTTACAAGGGCTTTCGGCGGGCGGAGAATTTGGAAGCGCGACCGCCTTACTTGTGGAACAGGATTCGCACAGACGCGGATTCTTTGCGAGTTGGCAGTTCGCCAGCCAGGCACTCGCCATCGTGATAATTACAGCCGGCGGTACGGTGCTGAGTAATGTTCTAGAGCTAAGGCAGATCGATAGCTGGGGTTGGCGAATCCCGTTTGTATTCGGGACGTTGATCGGGCTGATTGCCATTTATATCCGGAGGCGGATTTCAGAAAGCCATGAATTCGAATTGAGCGAACTGAGCAATTCCCCGTTACGCGAAATTCTTTCGCAATTTAAAACCTGCCTCGTGATCGCCTCAAGTCTCGTTACGGTCGTCACCGTAGGTATTTACACTTTGCTCTTCATGCCAACGTTTGCCATGCAACACCTCAGTTATTCAATGGCTGACGCCTTATTGGTGAGCTTGATCACTGGCTGTGTTCAGATGGTGGTCGTTCCGATCGCCGGCGCCGCATCCGATAGATGGGGACCGTTACGGATTGCCAGCCCAGCGGCGTCTGCAATTCTGGTTACAACCATCCCGCTGCTCGCTCACGCTATATCAAACCCGACGTTTGCAAATTTGCTGATCTTTCAGGTTTGGATAGGTGCACAGGTGGCCATCTATGCAGGCGCACTTTCCCCGTTGATTACAGACCTGTTTCCGACAAGAATCCGCACGACTGGCTTATCTGTCAGTTATTCGCTTGCTGTAGCTTTTTTTGGAGGCTTTGCCCCGTTCGTGAGCGAATTCCTTGTTCGCTTATTCGAAAGTAAAATTGCCTCTGGATACTACCTCGTTCTAGCGGCGACGCTCTCACTAGTAGCTCTCTTCGCAGTGCACAGGCAGAATAAGCGTGCAAATCTCAATTCGAATTGAAAATTGAGAAAATCGCGTCGCTTAGTGATCGTCCCTTTTCCGAGTGTTAGCGTAATTCACGGCCCACTTTGATGAAATTAGCCGGATTAAAACAGCCTTCATGCGACTTTGCGTATCGCAGAGACCGCGCCGGGCCGATTTCCACCCGTAAAGGCCCGAGAGTTCGAGGCCTTCGCGACAGCATTAGAGACTTTGGGGACTAAGGGGAACGCGTGGTGGGCCCGGGAGTTGTGCCACAGCAATGCAATTTCAATAACTTAGAATGTCAAACTACCCTAATTACGACCACAGGCGCTAAAGGCAATTTGCCGCGCTGTAAAACTGGGACGGTTCAATGTCCGCTGTTGCTCCGATAGCCACCACTCGCGGACGAGCTCAATTTGCCGGCTTAGTGCCAGAAGCGGACATGCGTCCTGGCGGAGTCTATTTAAAAAGCCTGAGCGATGGATCAGCGCCCGCATCCTAATACGGCGCGCGGAATGGGACGACGCTGTCTGCTTTGGGGCGCCTTGACTTGATCCCTGCCAGCGCCGCTGCAAGGTCACCTTCGAAGAATGGCTTCGACAGCTTCGGCAAGCCGGTTTCTTCTTCCGGTGGAATTTCCGCATAGCCGGTGGCGAGTATCACCGTTATTTCCGGCCATTCTTTTCTGATGATCTTGGCCAGCTTCGTTCCGATCATCTTCGGCATGGCCTGATCGGTAATCACCACATCGACAGGACCTTCCCGCCGGAGGATTTCGAGCGCGGCCTCGCCGGAATGAGCTTGAAAAACAACATGGCCAAGATCTTCCAGCATACCCGCCGTATTCAACAGAACGAGGGCATCATCGTCCACGGCCAAGACCACAAGGGAACTCTGTTTTCTTACTGGAGCCGCCTTTCGTTTATCGACGGCCTCGGTCTTGGCAGGCGTTGCAGCAACCGGCAGCCAAAGCTCGGCGGTGGTGCCCTTGCCTTGCTGGCTATTCAGAATGAGACGCCCGCCGGATTGCTCGGCAAAGCCATGCACCATCGAGAGACCAAGACCAGTGCCTTTGCCAATCCCCTTAGTCGTGAAGAAGGGCTCCGCCGCCCGGCGCAACGTAACCTCGTCCATGCCTTCGCCGGTATCCGACACAGTGAGACAAACATAGCGCCCGGGTTTCAAACCGATACCGTGACCATCGGCGATCTTTTCCTCCCGTGTTGTCACGACAATCTCGCCGCCGTTGGGCATGGCATCGCGGGCGTTCACCATGAGGTTGAGCAGCGCCATCTCAAGTTGGGTGGAGTCGCCGTGGATCGGTGCGAGCACGAGCGGAAAGCGAGTCTCAATTCGGACTGATGGACCCAGCGAGCGTTGCAGCAGGTCGGTCATTCCGCGCACGAGTTGGGGAATTTCTATCGTTTCCGGCTTGAGTTCCTGGACACGCGCGAAAGCGAGCATGCGCTTAGTTAGTGTCGTTCCCCGCTCGGCACCTTGCGCGGCGTTTTCAAGCAGGGCCATCATTTTAGGATCGTCGGGCATCCGCTTGCGCAGCAGTTCCAGGCTGCCCAGCACCGCCATCAACAGGTTATTGAAATCGTGCGCGATGCCGCTGGTGAGTTGGCCGATTGCTTCCATCTTCTGCGATTGAAGCAGCGCCTCGCGTGTTCGTTCCAGTTTTTCCTGCGCTTCCTTACGCTCCGTCAGGTCGCGCGTGACTTTTGCAAAGCCAACGATCTCGCCGGATTCACTGCGGATCGGATCAATGATGACATAGGCCCAAAAGCGCGTACCGTCCTTGCGCAGCCGCCAGCCCTCGTTCTCGAACTTGCCTTCGCGGGCGGCCGTTTCCAGCGCCCGGGCCGGCAGTCCGGTTTGTTGATCCTCTTCAGTGTAGAAGCGCGAGAAATGCTTGCCGATGATTTCGTCGGCTGTGTAGCCCTTGAAACGCTGAGCGCCGGGGTTCCAACTGCTCACGATCCCCGTGGGGTCGAGCATGTAAATGGCGTAGTCCGTTACTGCGTCGATGAGTAGCCGGTAGCGTCCGTCATCCGATAAAGACGCTTGCAAGCGGTCAGATGATTTCATCACTCCCCCACTTACCGGACAAACCAATCTGAACCCGCGCAAATAGGAGAACGCATATTGGGACGGAATGTTCCGCAGATTGGCCACGCGCTGTCCAACGTCTCTTGGGTGCGGGTGTCGGCTTTGGGTCATTCACGGCCTAGCCAAGTAAAGCCAACGCCGCTGTTTGTCCGCTCTTAGTCCAATAGCGACCATTTGACGAATGAGGTCCTTGGTCCGAAAAGTGCCATGTGTGGACGGGGTACGTCGTTTCACGAAGACCTACAAACTCAACAGGGGAGCTGCAAGCCAATGAATGACGGTGAAGTGCGTTTGGTCCGCGACGGAACGGTGGCGACGATTCTGTTCGACCGGCCGCAGGCACGCAACGCCATGACCTGGCGGATGTATGAGGGACTGGCGGCGGCTTGCCAGCAACTCAGCAGCGATGCGAGCGTCCGTGTAGTGGTCCTGCGCGGCGTCGGCGGCAAGGCTTTCATTGCTGGCACCGACATCGCCCAGTTCCAGGATTTCACCAAGCCCGAGCAAGGCGTCGCCTACGAGGCGAAAATGGAAGGCTATCTCGCGGCGCTCGAAGAGCTGCCGATGCCGACGCTTGCCGTGGTCGAAGGCTGGGCGATTGGTGGAGGTCTGGCGATCGCCGCCTGCTGCGACCTTCGCATCGCGACGACGGGCACGAAATTTGGCGTGCCGATCGCGCGCACCTTGGGCAACTGCCTGTCGGTCGCCAACTACGCGCGGCTGGTCGCGACGCTAGGATTAGCGCGCGCCAAGCAAATGCTGCTGACGTCGGAAAACTTGGCCGCCGAGAATGCACTGGCGGCCGGGTTCCTGATGGCGATGGTCGATCCCGCCGCGCTTGACCAGCGCGTTGCCGAGATCTGCGAACGGCTCAACGGCAATGCGCCGATCACCATGCGCGTCACCAAGGAAGCCATGCGCCGGCTGCAGCAGGCCAGCTTGCCGGATGGTGACGACCTGGTGCGCGCCTGCTATGGCAGCGAAGACTTCCGCGCAGGCGTCAAGGCCTTCGTCGAAAAACGTCCGCCGCAATGGAGCGGCCGTTGAGGTCGGCCGCCGGCAAGGCTGCCGGCGATCGCATTCGGGCGACCGCACGCCGAGCGAGGCCGCCGGTGCAGCAGAATGTCCGGTCATTCAGTGCGGAGCCAATCAGCCCTTACGGGACTGTTTGTCCGCTCCTAGTCCGATAGCGATCAAACTTTTGCAGCGCGACGAATGACGTTAAGTGCCAAGAGCGGACATGCTGCGTCTGCTTGAAATGAAAGAGGCCGCCAACTGAGGCGGCCTACAAGTCATTGAGCATTCATGCACGCCCGACTAACGTGCAGCCTATTGAACGATACTCGATTATTGCATGGAGGGGCGAACATGAATCCGATCGGATCGGTGATCGGCAGGGGAATGCTTGTGGCTGGTTTGCTGATTTCGGCGGGATCGGCGCTGGCGGCGGGGAGCGATGACGGTTTCGCAGCGTTCTGGACGCAATTCAAAGCTGCCGTCGGCAAGAGCGACCAGAAGGCCGTATCGCAGATGTTCAAATATCCGGTCTTTTACATAGATCAACGGGAAGTGGCTGATTTCCCTCTGATCTGGAAGGGTGCTTTCAAACCGGCGCAGCGGACGTGTCTTTCCAAACAGAAGCCCCTCAAGGACACCCACGAGGGTAAGGTCAGTTATTCTGCTTTCTGCGGCCACCTCATCTACATTTTCGGCAAGGATGATGCCGGCTGGAAATTGACGGATTTTGCCGAAAACGATTGATCGGACCGGCCTTGGCACCGACCAGCCTCAGTTAGAGTATCAGCAAGGTCTGTCAACCTTGCGCGAACTAGGCCACTGCCGTTGTCCGCTTTGGGTCATTAGCGGACAAACCATCCCCAGCCAAAACCAACATTTGTCCGCTGTTGCTCGGTTGAGCTGGCTCTCCCAAAGCGGACATTGGAGTCCGGTTTTTTACAATTCGGCCAAATACTCTTGGAAATTCAAAGTACGTTTGGTGGGCCCGGGAGGACTCGAACCTCCAACCAGACCGTTATGAGCGGTCGGCTCTAACCATTGAGCTACGGGCCCGTTTGCGCGCCAAAACTACCACGAAAGATTAAGCGATCGCTTGCGCCGTCATAGCCGCAACAAACGCTGTGAATTGCCGCACAATATCTTGGCCTTGTCGGCGTCTGACAGCGGCACGCCGGCCATCCATTCGACTGCTAGCTTGTTGTCGATCACGAACGGCCAGTCGACCGCAAACAAGATGTGATCGACCCCCATCTCCATCACGCAGCAGAGCAGCGCCGGATTGGAAAAGAAGCCGCTCGTGGTGAGATAGAAATTGTGAGAAAAAATGTCGCGGAAATTTAGCGGCTTTTGCCCCGGCCGCTTCAGCGAGGAATCGATCCGCCACAGCAGGAACGGAATCGTTTCGCCGAAATGGCCGAGGATGATTTTCAGCTTCGGATATTTGTCGAACACGCCCGACAATACCAGACGGATCGCCTGCGTCGCGGTTTCGATCGTAAAGCCCCAAGCCGGCCGCACCACCAGCGGGAAATCCTTGGCGTAATCCTGCAAATAGATTTCCGTCACCTTGGCGTTCGGCAATGACGGATGCAGATAGATCGGCACGTCGAGCGCTGCGGCGCGCTCGTAGATCGGCCAGTATTTCGGCAGGTCGATGAATTCGCCGTTCGCGGTGCCGTGAATCATCGCGCCCTTGAAGCCAAGCTTGACGCAGCGCTCGAGCTCGTCCGCCGCCGCTTTCGGATCGGCGGTCGGCAGCGCGCAAAATCCGGCGAAGCGTTTCGGATTGGTCTTCACGAAGGCCGCCAACCGGTCGTTGACCTTGGCGGTGAACGGCGCCGCGACGTCGGCGGCCAATTTTTGGGTCGACGGCGCGCCGTGCGAGAGCACCTGCACGTCGATGCCGGCCTCGTCCATTTCCTTGAGCCGCAACGCGCCGAGATCGTAAAGCCGCTGATCGATGTCGCCGCCGCGGCCCGCCTCGGGGCCCGTATAGGTCTTGGTCAGTTCGGGGTCCCAGTAATGCTCCTCGATCGCGATGATCGGGCAATTCGGCTTCTTCATCATGGGACACCCGTGGCGCGACGTTGCGGACCGACGTTCCTATCAATCGAAGGACCGCCTGTCACGGGTAGGCATTTCCGGGAACTCGTCATGCGTGTGGCCGGTTGCAAGGGCCTATGCCGAGTTGGTTATGCCGCGCGGAGCGACTCAGTTATGCATCGAACGTGCTGCCAATTCTTCGGACGACTTTGCTGGGCGGATTTCTCGCCGCCGCCGGCTTCCTCATCGGATTCACGGTGCCGGAGGCGGCACGCCCCCACCTCGCCCATCTGCCGGCGCCGGCCAGCGGTCCCTTGCTGGCCGCCGAAGACCACCCGGAATGGAAGCAGTTTCTTATTCTGGCGGCGCTGCGGCGCGCCACGGAGCTTGGACGGCTGCGCGAATTGCCAGACAGCCCGCCTCTGACCGCGCCAGCCAACGGCGCGGTCGCGACCTTACCGGCGACCCGTAGCGACGCCGAGCCGGAAGATTCAACCGGGTCCATTACCACGGCGCCGGAAACCGTGGTGCCGATCGAGATCGGTGAAACCTCGTCGACCGAACTGCCGGTCGGCCCACCGCAAACCCTGCCGCCGGTGCAAAAGCCGGAGACGCTCAAGCCGGTCAATGAAAGCGTGCGCCAGCCGGTGCGCAAACAGCGCCGGGCCCGCTTCAAGCCGAAGCCGGCCAAGCCCGCGCAAGCCGCGAGCAATCCGTTCAGCGCTTTGTTCGGATCGATAACGCCGGCGCCTTCGACAACGACGCCATAGCGCCGGCGGCGCATTCGCGTTTAGCGAACGCCTTCCGCCTCGCGACGCACCGTGCCCGGCGCCTCCGCGGAAGCATAGGCGAGTTGTCCGATCGAGCCACCGGCGGGTGACATGCCCTTGCTCTTGGCAGCGTAATAGTAGCCGGCGGCATAATAACCGACCGCGCGACTCTCGTTGCCGCCCGCGACCTTGTAAGCGCCGGCGAGATATTTGACCGCATAGGTCATGTTGGTATCTGCATCGAGCAGGCCCGCGGCGGTGCCGCGATAGCCCATGCCACGCGCGGTGCCCAGACGGATCTGCATCAGGCCGAAATTGCCTTTGCTGATGGCGCGCGGGTTGCCGCGGCTTTCGCGCTTGATGATGCGGCGCACCAGCAATTCCGGAACGTTATTGGCGGCGGCATGCCGCGCGATCAGCGTGCTGAGATCGTCTGGCTCGGCCAGCACGGGCGAAGCACAAAGAGTGGCCAGCAGGGCGGTAGCCATAGTTGCAGTAGCAGCAAGGCGAATCATAGCGGCTCCGGGATTTTGTGGGGATGCGGGCTTGTCATGTCCAAGTCAGGCAAGATTGTGGCGCAACGGCCCAACAGCTTTTTAGTTCCGGATGCGAGACGATCCAACTTGGGGGTGCTAAGTTCCGCGCGTATCGCAATGAACATCAGGAGGGAAACTTGAAAAAACTCATCGCGGTGGCCTTTGCCGCCAGCGTGACACTCGGCGGAATGAGCCTCGCGCAGGCGACGCCGTTGGCGCCGGTCGCGCCATCACAGGACATCGTCATCCAGGTCGCTGGCGGCTGCGGTGCCGGCTGGCATCGTGGGCCGTATGGTGGCTGCCGCCGCAACTTCGCGCAGCCGTGGCGCCACGCTTGCCCGCGGGGATATCACGTTGGGCCGGGCGGCCGTTGCCGCGGGAACTACTGACCTTCGGTTATGAAGCGGCGGGCGTAACAGCCCGCCGCTACTTTTTACCAACGGAAGATGAAAGAGGAGCGTGCGATGGCGAAGGCCTATTGGGTGACGACCTACCGTTCGATCACCAACCCGGACGCACTGGCGGCCTATGCCAAACTGGCAGGTCCGGCGATCGCGGCGGCCGGCGGTACCTTCGTCGTCCGCGGCATGCCGGCGGAGGCTTATGAAGCCGGCCTCAAGCAGCGCACCGTGGTGATCGAAATTCGAGAGCCTCGCCAAGGCGCTGGCCGCGCACGACACGCCAGGCTACCAGGCCGCGCTCAAGGCGCTCGAAACCGGCGCGGCCGAGCGCGATATGCGCGTGGTTGAAGGGGTTTAGGCCCGCATTGCAAAGCCGGGTGGAACTTCCTATATGAAGCCCGTCCGACATTACGTTTCTGGGTATCTGCCCTTTTGAGGGGCCACTTCCAAGAATACGCCAAATCCGGATATGCGGCCCGCGCGAATGGTTCGTGCGGTCATAGACGCCTTTGCGCGTTATCAATGGAGGCCATCATGGCTCAAGGTACTGTCAAGTTTTTCAACGCCCAGAAGGGCTTCGGTTTCATCGTGCAGGACGCGGGCGGCCCGGATGTGTTCGTTCACATCTCCGCCGTCGAGCGCGCCGGCATGAGCAACCTCAACGAAGGCCAGAAGCTGACCTTCGACATCGAAGCCGACAAGCGCAGCGGCAAGTCCGCCGCGACCAATCTGCAGACGGTCTAAGCTCTTATCGCTTCGGAGAGGCCCCGCATGCGTGCGGGGCTTTTCTTTTTTGCTTACCCGATATAAAGCGCGCACATCAGGATCGACGCCAGGATTGACACGATGGCCAAGAAACCCGGCACCAACCCCAAGGGCGAATTCGTGTTCTTCGACGTCGTCTATGAGGACGGCTCGCAGCGCTCGAACCGGCGCGTGCCGGCCGAAATCCTCGGCGGGCTGGACAAGGACGAGCCGGCGCGCGGCTTCATCATCGAGCAGGACCGCGAAATCGCCGAGAAATCCGGCCGCTCGCCGCTCAAGATCCAGAGCATCGCGCGGGTCGGCGCCAAGCCCGAGAAGATGATGAAGGTGAAATAACGAACGGCTTGCCGTTCGGTATTTCATCCCCCGCGAAGGCAGGAATCCAGCTTTTCTTCTGCCCAGCCTTGTGCCGGGCATCCACGTCTTTGACCACAAGCAAGACGTGGATTACCGGGGTCAAGCCCGGTGATGACGGTTGTGGTATCCTCCGTCATGGCTCGCGCTTCTAAACCCGCCTCCCCGCCCGCATGGTGGCAGCGCTTCGGCAACACATCGCAGCTCGTGTCGGCGATCGCTGCGGTGGGCGCACTGTCGTTCGTCGCCTACCAGGTCAGCCGGATCGAGACCACCACCCGCAAATCGAGCGCGCGCGCCGTCTATCAGAGCTACGTCAATGCCAGCATGGCGCATCCCGAGCTGATCAAGCCGGCAGACTATGCTGCGATCCGCCGCGACGCCGTGAAGTTCGAGCAATACAAGTTCTACGTCGCGCAGATGCTGTTCGCCTATGACGAGATGATCTCGACCGGCGACAAGAGTTGGCTCGCCTCGTTCCGCTACGAGGTGCCGGACCACACCGCGCTCTTATGCGACCTGCGCAAGAGCGATTCGGCGTTTTTCACGCAATTCGAGGACGACACCAACGCCCTGCTCAGCCAGACGCTGCAGGGCAAGTGCCAATAACGCGCAAGGATAACAAGAGAGTCACGCAGACGTGTAACTTTGTGTGATGCGCGGCGCCGCCGCCGGCCGTAGATACAGGCAACCGAAGGGGAGATTTCATCATGCGCCGCGCCACCTTATTGATCTGCCTCGCCGCCTGCGCGTTTGCGCCGTTTGCTGCCCATGCCGAAACCGCCGTAAAGATCGATCCCCCGGTGATCGACGCGCCGGCCGCCAATTCACAACCGTCGGGCCTCGAGACCGCCGTGCTGGCCGGCGGCTGTTTCTGGGGCATCCAGGCGGTCTATCAGCACACCAAGGGCGTCACCAACGCGGTGTCCGGATATGCCGGTGGCGACGCCGCGGGCGCGCATTACGAGATCGTCGGCTCGGGACGCACCGGCCACGCTGAGGCCGTCAAGGTGACGTTCGACCCCAAGCAGGTTTCTTACGGGCAGATCCTGCACATCTTCTTCTCGGTGGCACACGATCCGACCCAGCTCAACCGGCAGGGCCCGGACAGCGGCACGCAATACCGCTCGGAAATTTTCCCGCAAAGCGAGGCGCAGGCGAAAACCGCCAAGGCCTATATCGCGCAGCTCGACGCCGCCAGGGCGTTCCGCAAGCCGATCGTCACCAAAACCGACACGATGAAGGCGGCGTTTTTCCCGGCCGAGGCCTATCACCAGGACTACGCGACGCTGCACCCCTACCAGCCTTACATCGCCATCAACGACGCGCCGAAGGTGACGAATCTCAAGGCGATGTTTCCGGCGCTCTATCGCGACGAGCCGGTGACGGTGGCGCAGGCGGCGAAAACCAATTGATTGTCATGGCCAGGCATAGTCGAAGACGGGCGTGAAACGCCCTTATGTCCCGGCCATCTCGTTTACGAAGGCAGTGCGTCGCTAAGACGATCTCTAATTGTCGAGGAAGCTCCGCAATTTACGGGAGCGCGACGGATGCTTCAGCTTCCGCAGCGCCTTGGCCTCGATCTGGCGGATGCGCTCGCGGGTCACCGAGAACTGCTGGCCGACTTCCTCCAGCGTGTGGTCAGTGTTCATGCCAATGCCGAAGCGCATGCGCAGCACGCGCTCCTCGCGCGGGGTGAGCGAGGCGAGCACCCGCGTCGTGGTCTCGCGCAGATTCGACTGGATCGCCGCGTCGATCGGCAGAATGGCGTTCTTGTCCTCGATGAAATCGCCGAGGTGCGAATCCTCCTCGTCGCCAATCGGCGTCTCGAGGGAGAGCGGCTCCTTGGCGATCTTGAGGACCTTGCGCACCTTCTCGAGCGGCATGCCGAGCTTCTCGGCGAGCTCCTCCGGGGTCGGCTCGCGGCCGATCTCGTTGAGCATCTGGCGCGAGGTGCGCACGATCTTGTTGATGGTCTCGATCATGTGCACCGGGATACGGATGGTGCGCGCCTGGTCGGCGATCGAGCGGGTGATGGCCTGGCGGATCCACCAGGTCGCGTAGGTCGAGAACTTGTAGCCGCGGCGGTATTCGAACTTGTCGACCGCCTTCATCAGGCCGATGTTGCCTTCCTGGATCAGGTCGAGGAATTGCAGGCCGCGGTTGGTATATTTCTTGGCGATCGAGATGACGAGGCGCAGGTTCGCCTCCACCATCTCCTTCTTGGCCTGGCGCGCCTCGCGCTCGCCCTTCTGCACGCCGTGGACGATCTTGCGGAATTCGCCGATTTCGACGCCGGTCTGCCCGGCGAGCTCGTGCACCAGCGTGCGGATTTCCTTGACGCGGTCCTTGTCCTTGGCGATCAAGCCCTTCCAGCCCTTGGCCGAGAGTTTCGAGACGCGGTTGAGCCAGCGCGGGTCGAGCTCGGAGCCGATATATTGCTTGAGGAAGTCCTCGCGCGCGACGCCATAGGATTCCGCGAGCCGCATCAGGCGGCCTTCGTTCGACACCAGCTTCTTGTTGATGTCGTAGAGCTGCTCGACCAGCGAGTCGATGCGGGCCTGGTTGAGCCGCAGCGACTTCACCTCGCCGATGATCTCTTCCTTCAGCTTCTTGTATTTGCGCTCCTGCGCCGGCGACAGCGAAGTCGAGCGAAGCCGGAACTGGATGTCCTGCTCCTGCAACCGGCGCAGCCGCTTGAAGCTGTCGGCGATCTTGTCGAAGGTCTCGACGACTTTCGGCTTGAGCTCCGCCTCGATCGCCGCCATGGAGAGCGAATTCTCCATGTCGTCTTCATCGTAATCGTCGGACGCGGCGGCCTCGGACGGATCCTTCGGCTCCTCGCCGGCAAGTCCACCTTGGGCGGGCGCGGTCGCGGGCGCGGCCTTGTACGGTGGCGGCGCGGCCTGTGCGGCTTGCGCAGGAACGACCGGCGGCACGACGTGCAATTGCGGCGGCCCACCGGCGATCGGCATCGATGAGCCGGGGATCGGCTTGCCGTCTGGGCCGATCTGCGGCGGCTGCATGTTCTTGGCGTCGGGACCGGCATAGGTGGCTTCGAGATCGATTATGTCGCGCAGGAACACCTTGCCGGTGTTCAACTCGTCGCGCCAGATGATGATGGCCTGGAACGTCAGCGGCGATTCGCACAGTCCGGCGATCATCGCCTCGCGGCCGGCCTCGATGCGCTTCGCTATCGCAATCTCGCCCTCGCGCGACAAGAGCTCGACCGAGCCCATCTCGCGCAGGTACATGCGGACCGGATCGTCGGTGCGCTCGGACGGCTCTTTCTTCTCGGCGGTGGCGAGCGCTTTCGACTTCGCCTCGACCACCTCGCGGCCGGTGTCGTCGTCGTCATCGTCGTCGTGCTCGTCGGTCGCCTTCTCCGACTCGCCGTCCTCGCCTTCGGCTTCCTCGTTCTCGACGACGTTGATGCCCATCTCGGACAGCATCGCCAGCGTGTCCTCGATCTGCTCGGAGTTGACCTCCTCGGAGGGCATCACGGCGTTGAGCTGTTCGTAGGTGACGTAGCCGCGCTTTTTCGCAGCCTTGATCATCTTCTTGACGCCGGCATCGTTGAGATCGAGCAGCGGCTGGGTATCGGCGCCGCCTTCGCCATCCTTCTCCGGAGTCGCTTCCTTGGCCGGGGCCGCCTTGGTCTTGCTCGCCGTCGCCTTCGCCATTCTGATCTCTCCAAACCGCCAGAGGACCGCCGCGCCCGGCCGGCGGCCACGGTCGTCATACCCATAACGCGGCCACCCTGTGAATGGCCGAAAAGGGCAGCGCCTGCCGGCACCGCCCCGAATCACAATCTCAGTGTCCCGGAGCCCGCTTAAGCCCCGATTAACCCTGATTACCCGCGGAAATCGACTCCTATTCCCGCCAAGTTCGCGTTTTTTGGCGGCAAAAACCCGCCGTTGCGCGACCGCACAGCTACAACGACCTGGCCGGCCGCCCCGAAGATGTGCCGAAACCCTCAATCAGGGCCTCGGTCCCCTCGACTGCCGACAGCCGCGCCTTGACGTCCCGCAACCGTAAGTAATTGGCTTCGTTTGAGTCTTCGCCCAGGGCGAATTCCGCGTCGCGTAGCTCCTTAGTTAGTGAATGCCACTGCCGATGCAAGGCGATGAGCTGCCCCCAGGTCACCAGAACGTCGGAGGGGGCGGCGTCCGGCCGGGCGCCCCAGACGTCCGGGGTGGTGATCGAGCGGGCGATCCGCGCCATCACGTCCTCGAAGCCCTGGCGGATCAGTTCCGCCTTGAGCGCAGCCGGATCGGGCGACCCACCAGGTTCGCCGTTATGCGCGAACAGGTCGATGATCGCGCTCTTGAGCTTCTCGGCATCGGGATAGCGGAACTCCAGCTGGCTGAGGTCCTCGAGATGGTCGTGCAGCAGCCACGGGTGGTTGAGCGCGGCCTGCAGCAGCAGCGCCTCGCGCAGCGGCACCGAGGTGCGCGCGCCGCGATAGAGCGGCGACGCCGCCATCTGCTGGCTCACCACCAGATACGGCGACGAGCGTCCGCCGGTCGCGCGCGGGGCATCGCGGCCGCCGCGCTCGCCGTTGCGCGGGCGGCCTTGCCATTGCCGCGGCTCGCCGCGATTGAAGTCGCGCGGTGAATTTTGCCGCGGGGCTGGCGCGAAAAACGTGGCGATGCGCGCGTTGAAATCCTGCCGATAATAGCGCCGCACCGCCTCGTCGCCGATCGCGGTAGTGACTTCGTTGATGCGCGCTTCGAGCGCCGCGCGGCGCTCCGGCGTGTCGAACTGGTGGCCTTCGGTTTCGCGCATCCACAGCATCTGGCCGAGCGGCCGCGCCGCGGCCATCACCTCGGCAATCGCGTCGCGTCCGCCGGCACGCGCCAGGTCGTCTGGATCCTGCCCTTCCGGCAGCATGGCGAACTTCAGCGACTTGCCGGGCTTCAAACGTGGCATCGCCAAATCGACCGCGCGGTAGGCGGCGCGTAGGCCGGCCTTGTCGCCGTCGAAGCACAGCGCCGGCTCGTCCGCCAGTTTCCACAACAGCGTCAGTTGATCCTCGGTCAGCGCGGTGCCGAGCGGCGCCACGCTCGCCGCAAAACCGGCGCCGACCATGGCGATGACGTCGACATAGCCCTCGACCACCACCAGCATCGCGCCGTCATGCACGGCTTGCCGCGCGGCGGAAAAATTGTAGAGATTCGAGCCCTTGTGAAAGAGCGGCGTCTCCGGCGAGTTCAGGTATTTCGCCTGCGCGTCCTTCTCCAGCGCGCGGCCGCCGAACGCAATGGTGCGCCCGCGCAGGTCGCCGATCGGAAACATCACGCGGTCGCGGAAACGGTCGAACGGCACCGCGATGTCGTCGCCGGCAATCAGCAGTCCGGCCTCGATCATGTCCGGCACCGGAATGCCCTGTGAGCCGAGATGCTCCTTGAGCGCGTAGCGCTCGTTCGACGCATAGCCGAGCCGGAATTTCAATTGCGTCGCGGCGTCGAGCCCGCGGTCGGCCAGATAGCCGCGCGCCTTGGCGCCCACTTTCGACGCGAGCGTGTCCTGGAAAAACTTCGCGGCGATTTCCATAACGTCATGCAAGGTCTTGCGCCGCTCGTCGCGCGCCTCGTCCTCGCGCGAGACTTTCGGCAGTGGCATGCCGGCCATTTGCGCCAGCCTTTCCACCGCTTCAGGAAAGCTCACGCCGTCGGTCTGCATGACAAAATCGAAGATCGAACCGTTCTTGCCGGAGGAGAAATCGAACCACGCCTGCTTCTGGTCGTTGACGAAAAATGACGGCGTCTTTTCCTTGTTGAACGGCGACAGGCCTTTGAACTCGCGGCCCGCGCGCGTCAGCTTCACGCGTTTAGCGACGACTTCCGAAACCGGCAGCCGCGCTTTTAATTCATCGAGAAACTGGGGCGTGAAGCGCATCGGGTGAGGCCGATTCGGTTGGCCCGCATCATAGGCCGCTCAGGATGGCGATACCGCGACGGGCAGACCACGAGCCGGCAATGCGCGGGATTTGAAGCCTTTTCCTAGTTTTCCACAGGGCTTAGGGTGCAAGCGGAATGAAAACCTTCGTCCTCGTGCACGGCGCCTGGCATGGCGGCTGGGGCTGGGCCCGCGTCGCCGGTCGGCTGCGCTCGCGCGGCCACACAGTCTTCACGCCAACGCTGACCGGCTTGGGCGAGCGAAGCCACCTGCTGCATTCCGGCATCAACGCAACGACACACATCACCGATATTCTCAATCTCATCGAATTCGAGGAGCTCTCCGATATCGTGCTGATCGGCCACTCCTACGGCGGCTGCGTCATATCGGGCGTGGCCGAAAAAGTCCCCGGCGCGATCCGGTCGATCGTGTTCCTCGACGCCTTCCTTCCCGACGATGGCGACGCCACGCTCGATTTGGTGCAGCCGGCCGTGCAGAAGGTGATCCGCGCTGCCATCGCGCGCGGCGACTCCACCGTGCCGGTGCGCAACGCCGCCGCCTTCAATGTCAATGAGAAGGATCGCGCCTGGGTGGATTCACTGGCGGGACCGCATCCGATCGGCACCTTCACGGAAAAACTCAAGCTGATTGGCGCGCGCGACAGGATCGCGAAGAAGGCTTATATCCGCGCCTCCGGCTATCCCAACGTATCGTTCGAGAAGGCCCATGCCCGCGCCGAAGCGGAAGGCTGGCGCACCTACGAGGTGCCGTGTGGCCACGACGTCATGATCGATGAGCCCGATCGGTTGACCGAAATCCTACTGGAAGTGGCGTGACCGGGATGGCTTGTACCGCTTGGCCGATCATCCGAAGCGCGGCATATTGGCGCCGGGCGGCAAAGGCCGAAGGATCGCCGTTGCGATTTGAAATCATACTTGCCGGTGTTGTGCTGATTGGCGCGCCCGCCCTCGCCCAGGTCGAGATCATTCAGCAGAAAGCGCCTGTCACAATTCAGCAGCAGGCGCCACCGAAGCGCGAGATCGCGCCGGAATTCCGCGCCGAAGCGGAGCGCCGCGCGCTGGAGCATCAGAAGCTCGCGCTGTGCCAGCAGAAAATGCTGAACGACAAGATCCTGGTGCGCGATCGCACCCCCTACCTCATCGCCTGCATGGACGCGAAGTGAGGGAATGCTATTCGTCATGGCCGGGCATAGCCGTCCAAAGGACGGCGTTCTTATAGAACGCCTATGTCCCGGCCATCCACGTCTTGCTTACTTCCAGCGGGATTAAGACGTGGATGGCCGGCACAAGGCCGGGCATGACAATTATTGAAGCTTCGCCTTCACCGCAGCACTCGCCTTCGCCATATCCATCTGCCCGGCGTACTTGCCGCGCAGGGCGCCGATCACCTTGCCCATGTCCTTCATGCCGGCGGCGCCGGTGTCCTTGATCGCCCCGTCGATCGCCGCGGCCATCTCGGTCTCCGACATCTGCTTCGGCAGGTAAGCCGAGATAATCGCGATCTCGTCTTCTTCCTGTTTCACCAGGTCGGCGCGGTTGCCCTTCTTGTAGAGCTCGACCGATTCCTGGCGCTGCTTGATCATCTTCTGCAACAGCGGCAACACCTCGGCGTCGCCAAGCGCCGGCTTGCCGGCGCCGCGCGCCTCGATGTCGGCGTTTTTCAGCGACGAATTGACCATGCGCAGGGTCGAAACCTTGCGCTCGTCCTTCGCCTTCATCGCTTCGGTCAGGGCTTTATTGATGTCGTCGCGCAGCACGAACGGCCTCATTTTCTCAAGTGAATCGGTGCATTTCAGGATGTGTAACACGCCGGCGCCGCCCTTGCTTCGACATATATAATGCGCAAGTAAGAGCCCGGAGCCCCGCAACGATGAGTCCACAGTCCTCCTCCGGATGGTCCGAACCCAAGGCCACCGCGCTTTTAGTGCTGGCCGACGGGACCGTGCTGGAAGCCCAGGGACTGGGCGCTACCGGGCACGCCGCCGCCGAAGTCTGCTTCAACACCGCAATGACGGGCTATGAGGAAATCCTCACCGACCCGTCTTATGCCGGTCAGATCATCACTTTCACATTCCCGCACATCGGTAATGTCGGCACCAATCGCGAGGACATCGAGAGCGTCAACCTGGCGGCGCGGCCCGGCGCCTGCGGCGTCATCCTGCATAGCGCGATCACCCAGCCCTCGAACTACCGCTCGGCCGAGCATCTCGACGCGTGGCTGAAGTCGCGCAACGTGATCGGGCTTTGCGGCATCGACACCCGCGCGCTGACGACACTCATTCGCGAGAAGGGCATGCCAAATGCCGTGATCGCTCACGACGCCAAAGGCAAATTCGACGTCGATGCGCTGAAGAAACAGGCGCGCGACTGGCCGGGCCTGGTCGGCATGGACCTGGTGCCGAAGGTAACGAGCGGCCAGCGGTTTTCCTGGGACGAGACCGAGTGGGTCTGGGGCAAGGGCTATGGCCGGCAGGACAAGCCGGAATTCCATGTCGTCGCGGTCGATTATGGCATCAAGCGCAACATTCTTCGTCTGCTGGCTGGCGCCGGCTGCAAGGTGACGGTGGTGCCGGCGAAAACTTCCGCCGAGGACATCGCCGCGCTGAAACCGGACGGCGTGTTCCTGTCCAACGGCCCGGGCGATCCGGCGGCAACCGGCGAATATGCCGTACCGGTGATCAGGAAGGTGATCGACTCCGGCGTGCCGACCTTCGGGATTTGCCTCGGACACCAGATGCTCGGCATCGCGGTCGGCGGCAAGACCACGAAGATGCATCAGGGCCATCACGGCGCCAATCATCCGGTGAAGGAAATGACCACCGGCAAGGTCGAGATCACCTCGATGAACCACGGCTTCGCGCTCGACAAGGACTCGCTGCCGGCCAATGTCGAGCAGACGCATTTCTCGCTGTTCGACGGCTCGAATTGCGGCATCGCGCTCAAGGGCAAGCCGGTCTTCTCGGTGCAGTATCACCCGGAAGCCTCGCCCGGCCCGCGCGACAGCCATTATCTCTTCACGCGCTTCGTCGAGATGATGCGGCAGGCGAAGAGCACCGCGAAGCGCAAGATCGCCTAACGATGGCGACGGCCGAGCCCCTCGCCTTCCGCTTCGCCGACGACGGCGCGATCCCGAACAATCCGAAATTGTCGATGCTGGTCTACAAAAACGGCATCGATCTCTCCGGCACCGCCGAGCCGGAAGCGCGTATCGAGAAATTGTTCGCGGCCAACGGCTGGGGGCGCGGCTCCTGGCGCAACGGCATCTTCCCGTTCGTGCATTATCATTCGATGATTCACGAAGTGCTGGCGATCGCGCGCGGCCGCGCCAGCGTGCAATTCGGCGGTCCGAGCGGCGAGACGGTCGAGGTGGTGCCGGGCGACGTCGCGCTGCTGCCGGCCGGCACCGGCCATCAGCGGCTCAACGGCAGCGCCGACCTGTTGGTGATCGGCAGCTATCCGCCCGGCGGCGACTACGATCTGTGCCGCGGCAGCAAAGCCGAGCACGACAAGGCGCTCGCAAGCATTCCGCGCGTACCGCTGCCGGCGAGCGACCCGGTGTTGGGCGCGAATGGCCCGCTTTCGCGATTGTGGCGCGGCTGATGCGGTTTCGTTGACGCTTCGCGCGGTTCTGGCCTAAATGGCCGCCAACCCGCAACAACCAGATCGCCGGCACCCGCAGAGCAACAACAGCCCATGAGCAAAAACGTGAGCAAGTCGCGGCCCGAAATCTCGATCGTGCTGCCCGCCCATAACGAGGAGCGCAATATTGCGGCGCTGGCGGCGCGGCTGTTCGAGGTGACCAAGCCGCTCGGCCGCGTCGAGCTGATCTTCATCAACGACTATTCGACCGACGGCACGCTGCCCGAGATCAAGAAGCTGGCAGCAGCCGACGCCCGCGTGCGTTTCATTTCATTCACCCGCAATTTCGGACACCAGGCGGCGTTGCGCGCCGGGCTCCGCCATGCGCAAGGCGACGCCGTCATCATGATGGACACCGACTTCGAGCACCCGCCCGAACTGGTGCCGCAACTGATCGGCGAATGGCGGCGTGGCGCGAAGGTGGTAACGACGCAGCGCCTGCCGGGCGAGCAGCTGTCGACCTTCAAGCGCACCAGCTCGCAATTGTATTACAGGCTGTTGAGCAGCATCGGCGACGTCGAGATCGAGCCGGGCAGCGCCGACTTCCTGCTGCTCGACCGCGAGGTAGTCGACAAGATCAACGGCTTCGACGACCGCGATGTTTTCCTGCGCGGACTGGTGCGCTGGCTCGGCTATCCGATGGTCAAGGTGACCTTTACGCAGGGCGTCCGGCACGCCGGCGTGTCGAGCTACTCGCTGCGGCGCATGATCGATTTCGCGCTGATGGGCATCGTCGCGCACACCATCAAGCCGCTGCGCATCGCCATTCATCTGTCGCTGTTCTTCGCGCTGCTCGGCGTGCTGCTGGTGATTTATTCGGTTTTCAGTTTCCTGTTCGTCTGGCACACCGTGGCCGGCTGGACCTCGATCATGTCGGTGATCGCCATTCTCGGTGCCGGGCAGTTTCTGGTCCTCGGCATTATCGGCGAATACATCGGGCGCCTGGTGCGCGAGCAGCGCAACTGGCCGGCCTATCTGATCGCGGAGACCGAGACCGGCGGAATGGCGGCGAAGCCGGCCAAAGCCGAGCGAAGCAAGCCCGCCGCCGCGCGTTCATGAGCAAGGCGGCGGCGCGCAGACATCGAGGCAACCCGATCGAACGCCTGGTCGAGCGCTGGTACGGTCTTGATACCCAGCACGCCGTGCTCGTATTGCTGGCGGTGCTGGTCGCCGCATGGACTGCATTCCACGCCATTACCTATGCCGGAATCGGCCTGCATCCCGATCTCACCGAAGTATATGCATGGGGCCGCCATCCGCTGGCCGGCTACTACAAGCACCCGCCGCTCGGCGCGCTGATGTGCGCGGCATGGTTTGCGATTTTCCCGGCGGCCGACTGGGCGTTCCATCTGTTGGCGATGGTCAACGCAGCAGCCGCCCTCTATTGCGTCGACTTGATCGCGCGGCGCTATCTCTCGGGCGACAAGCGGCTGATGGTATTGCTGCTGTTGCTTCTCACACCGTTCTACCAGTTTCACGCCCAGCGCTTCGCCTCCAACCAGACGCTGCTCGCGACCTGGCCGCTCGCGGTCTATTGCTTCCTGCGCGCGTTCGAAAGCCGCACGGTGGGATGGTCGCTCGCCGCGGGCGGCGCGGTGGCACTGGCGATGCTCGGCAAATATTATTCGATCTATCTGGTCGGCGGCATTGCGATCGCCGCGCTCACGCATCCGAAAGCCGCGCGCTATCTCCAGTCCCCGTCGCCTTGGCTCTCTATCGTCGGCGGCCTGCTGGTGATGGCGCCGCATTTGTATTGGCTCCAAGCCACCGGTTTTCAGCCGCTGGATTATGCCTATGGGGTGCATGGCGGCACGCTGCTGCCGGTCTTCCTCAGCCTCGGCAATTATTTGATCGGCGCCGTTGGCTATTTAGGGCTGCCGCTCGCGTTGTGGTGGTTGGTCGTGCGGCCGACTCGGCGCCAGCTCACCAGGATACTTTGGCCGCCCGACCCCGAACGGCGAATGCTGGTGACGCTGTTCCTCGGATTTTTCCTGCTGCCGCCATTGTCGGCGCCGTTTCTCGGCGTGCTGCTGACCTCGCTGTGGACGATGCAGATCTGGTTTCTGCTTCCCATCATTCTGCTGGCGCCTGCCACCGTGAAACTGCCGCACCGTGCGGCAGTACGCACCGCCAGCGGTTTGCTCGTTTTCACGGTCATTGCGGTTTTCGCGATCGCGCCGGTGCTGAGTTGGATCAATTTGACCCACGCAGGCAGCGGACGCCCCTATTACAAGCAGCTGAGCGCGGCGGTGATGCAGGCTTGGCACGCCAGCGTGGGAAGCCCGCTTATCATCGTCCTTGGCGATACCGATCTAGCCGCCGCAGTTACCTTCTACGATCCGGATCACCCCGACTCGGTGCCGTACCACGTTCTCAGCAAGGCACCGTGGGTGACGCCAGAGCGGCTCACCCTCGAAGGCTGGGCGGCGGTGTGTGCCACCGAGGACCCCGGATGTATCGGCGCTGCTGAACGGCGGGCCATCGGGCGACCGCGCGCTAGGCGCAGCACCATCGAGATCGTGCCGCGCCTGTTCGGCTTTGTCGGCAAGCCGAGTCGCTTTACGATCTTCGTCGTGCCACCGCAGGCGCTCGCGCGGGATATTGTGCCGCGATCATGAATACCGTGCGTGATTGGATTGGTTTCTGGGATCAACCGCATTCGATCTACGTCAATGCGCGCCATCTCGACATGCACTATCGCGACATCGCCGGACGCATCGCCGCGCTGATCGACAATCCGGAATGTCGCGTGCTCGATTACGGCTGCGGCGAAGCGACCCACGCCGGGCGAGTCGCGACGCACGCCGCGCGGCTTTACCTGTGCGAGTTGGCGCCCAGCGTACGAGACAGCCTGAGGCGCCGCTTTGCCAGCAATGTAAAAATCGCGGTGATCGGCCCGGATGATCTGCTCGACCGCGCCGATGGCACGCTCGACCTCATCGTGATGAACTCCGTCGCACAATATCTGTCGTCTTCCGACCTCGATCGCCTGCTGGCGCTGTTCCGGCGGCTGCTGTCACGCAGCGGACAGTTGATCGTCGGCGATATCATTCCGCCGGATGCCGGCGCGGCGAGCGATGTCATGGCCCTGCTGCGCTACGCCACCGCCAATGGTTTCCTGATCGCCGCGCTCGTTGGGCTGATACGCACTGTGCTGTCCGATTATCGCGCCATGCGGGCTCGACTCGGCATCACCACCTACACAGAACAGGCGTTTGTCGCGAAGCTCGCCGCAGCTGGATTTTCTGCCGAACAGCTGCCATTTAATCTCGAGCACAACCCGGCACGCATGAGCTTCTGCGCCCGCAAGGCGTTATAGGCGCGCGCTCGTCATCCCCTGCTAATCCCGCCGCCGCCCTTCCCCGCCCGCCTGATCTGGTCTAAGCACCCTGCGCGCGGGGCTTTGGTCCCGCCCCGGGGCGAAGGACGCGCATAAGCGCGCCCTTTTTTTGTGTGCGGATAGCCTGGAGACGATGCCGAAACGAACCGACATCAAATCGATCCTGATCATCGGCGCCGGCCCGATCGTCATCGGACAGGCCTGCGAATTTGATTATTCCGGTACCCAGGCCTGCAAGGCTCTCAAGGAAGAGGGCTACCGGGTGATCCTCGTCAATTCCAACCCGGCGACGATCATGACCGACCCGGAACTCGCCGACGCCACCTATATCGAGCCGATCACTCCGGAAATCGTCGCCAAGATTATCGAGAAGGAGCGCCCGGACGCGCTGCTCCCCACCATGGGCGGGCAGACCGCGCTCAATTGCGCGCTGTCGCTGCGCAAGATGGGCACGCTGGAAAAATTCGGCGTCCAGATGATCGGCGCCACCGCCGAAGCGATCGACAAGGCGGAAGACCGCTCGCTGTTCCGCGAAGCGATGATCAAGATCGGGCTGGAGACGCCGCGCTCGCATCACGTCAAGACGCTGGGTGACGCGCTTAAGGCGCTCGATGACATCGGCCTGCCCGCCATCATCCGGCCCTCCTTCACGATGGGCGGCACCGGCGGCGGCATTGCTTATAACAAGGCGGAATTCATCGACATCGTCGAAGGCGGCATCGACGCCTCGCCGACCGATGAAGTGCTGATCGAAGAGTCCGTGCTCGGCTGGAAAGAGTACGAGATGGAGGTGGTGCGCGACAAGAAAGACAATTGCATCATCATCTGCTCGATCGAGAACGTCGATCCGATGGGCGTGCACACCGGCGACTCGATCACCATCGCTCCAGCGCTGACGCTCACTGACAAGGAATACCAGATGATGCGCGACGCCTCGATCGCCGTATTGCGCGAGATCGGTGTCGAGACCGGCGGATCCAACGTGCAGTTCGCAGTCAATCCGGCTGACGGGCGGCTGGTCGTCATTGAAATGAATCCGCGGGTGTCGCGCTCATCGGCGCTGGCGTCGAAGGCGACCGGCTTTCCGATCGCAAAGGTCGCCGCAAAGCTCGCGATCGGCTACACGCTCGACGAAATCGCTAACGACATCACCGGCGGCGCGACGCCGGCCTCATTCGAGCCGACCATCGACTACGTCGTCACCAAAATCCCGCGCTTCGCCTTCGAGAAATTCATCGGTGCCTCGCCGGTGCTCACCACCTCGATGAAATCGGTCGGCGAGGCCATGGCGATCGGCCGCACCTTTCAGGAGAGCCTGCAAAAGGCGCTACGCTCGCTGGAAACCGGCCTCACCGGCTTTGACGAAATCTCGATCGAGGGCTTCGACACTTCCAAAGGCATTGACGACGCCGACAACAAGAACGCGATCCGCGCCGCACTCGGCGTGCCGACTCCGGATCGACTTTTGAAGCTGGCGCAAGCGATCCGGCTCGGCGCCGACGACGACCTGCTTTACAATTCCTGCAAGATCGACCGCTGGTTCCTGGCCCAGATCCGCTCGATCATCGACATGGAAACGATGATCGGTGAGCGCGGACTGCCAGCGACGGCCGGCCCATTCCACCGGCTCAAGGCGATGGGCTTTTCCGACGCCCGTCTTGGCAAATTGACTGGCAGCACCGCCGACGAAGTCGCCAAAAAACGCCGTGCTCTCAAGGTGCGGCCAGTCTTCAAGCGGATCGACACCTGTGCTGCCGAGTTCGCTTCGCCGACCGCGTACATGTATTCGACCTATGAAACGCCCTTTGCCGGACCGGCCGCCGATGAGGCGCGGCCGACCGACAAGAAGAAGATCGTCATTCTCGGCGGCGGGCCGAACCGCATTGGCCAGGGCATCGAGTTTGATTATTGCTGCTGCCACGCCTGCTTCGCGCTGAAGGAAGCCGGCTACGAGACCATCATGGTCAACTGCAACCCGGAAACGGTGTCGACCGACTACGACACCTCGGACCGGCTGTATTTCGAGCCGCTGACCCCGGAAGACGTCATCGAGATCCTGCACACCGAGCAAACGAACGGCACGCTGCACGGCGTCATCGTGCAGTTCGGCGGCCAGACGCCGCTCAAGCTCGCTGAGCATCTCGAAAAGGCTAAAATCCCGATCCTCGGCACCTCGCCCGATATGATCGACCTCGCCGAGGATCGCGACCGTTTCAAGACGTTGCTCGACAAGCTCAAGGTCCGCCAGCCGCAGAACGGAATCGCCACCTCGCCCGGCGCCGCCCGCGCGATTGCCGAGGAAATCGGTTACCCCGTGGTGATCCGGCCGTCATACGTGCTGGGCGGCCGCGCCATGGAAATCGTGCGCGACTCGGCTCAACTCGACCGCTATCTGGCACGGCTCGCCGGCACGCTGAATCGGCCGTCCGAACTCACGGTGTCGAAAAAAAGCCCGCTGCTGATCGACCGCTATCTATCCGACGCCGTCGAAGTCGATGTCGATTGCCTCAGTGATGGCAAGGACACCTACATCGCCGGCATCATGGAGCACATCGAGGAGGCCGGGATTCATTCCGGCGATAGCGCCTGCTCGCTGCCGCCGTTCTCGCTCGACAAGAAAACCATCGCCGAGCTGGAGCGGCAGACCCGCGAGCTCGCTTTGGCGCTTAATGTGGTCGGCCTGATGAACGTGCAATACGCCATCAAGGACGGCGAGATTTACGTGCTCGAAGTCAATCCGCGCGCCTCGCGCACGGTGCCCTTCGTCGCCAAGGTGATCGGCATCCCGGTCGCCAAGATCGCGGCGCGGGTGATGGCGGGTGAAAGCCTGGCGTCATTCAAGCTCAAGCCGCCGACCTATAAGCACAAGGCGGTGAAGGAAGCGGTATTCCCATTCGCCCGCTTCCCCGGCGTCGATACCGTGCTCGGCCCCGAAATGAAATCGACCGGCGAAGTAATGGGGCTCGATCGCGAGCACCACATTGCCTTTGTTAAAAGTCAGCTCGGCGGCGGTTCGCGGCTGCCGAAAGACGGAACCGTGTTCGTCTCGGTCAAGGACGCCGACAAGCCACGCGTGCTAGAGGCGGTGAAACTCCTCGCCGGGCTTGGCTTTAAGATCATCGCCACCTCGGGGAACCAGCGCTTCCTGACGGAACACGGGGTCACGACATCCCGCGTCAACAAGGCCACCGAGGGCCGCCCGTCGATCGTCGATGCCATCAAAAACGGCGATGTTCAGCTTGTTTTCAACACCACCGAAGGCGCCACGGCGTTGGCGGACAGCCACTCCCTGAGACAGGCCGCCCTCTTGCATAAAGTGCCATACTACACCACTCTTTCGGGTGCCGTTGCTGCGGCTCAGGGGATCAAGGCCTACCTCGGGGGCGACCTCGAGGTGCATACGCTGCAGAGCTACTTCGACGGCAAAGCTGGCTAAGTCTGGCAAGGCTGATTTCAAGGGACTCCGGTGAGCGTCAGGCGCTGCCGGAGTCGAATTACGTTCGAGACTGGCGGCGCAGATACGTCGGATTGACGCGATCCGGAGCCGCCAGGAGGAGAATACGATGGTAGACAAAATTCCGATGACGGCCGCCGGCTACTCGACGCTCGAGGCCGAACTCAAGCGTTGCCAGTCCGTGGAGCGGCCGCGCATCATTCAGCAGATCACCGAGGCGCGCACGCATGGTGACCTGTCGGAAAACGCCGAATATCATGCGGCCAAGGAGCAGCAGTCGCTCAACGAAGGCCGCATCGCCGAGCTCGAGGATAAATTGGCGCGCGCCGACGTAATCGACGTCTCGAAACTGTCGGGCGACGCCGTCAAATTTGGCGCCACCGTGACGCTGGTCGACGAGGACACCGACGAGAAGAAGGTGTGGCAGATCGTCGGCGAGCCGGAGGCCAACGCCAAGGAAGGCAAGATTTCCATTACTTCGCCGCTGGCGCGCGCGCTGATCGGCAAGACCAAAGGCGCGAGTGTCGAGGTGGTCACGCCTGGCGGCGCCAAGGGCTACGAAGTCAAGAAGGTGGAGTGGCGGTAATACCACGCGTGCTTCCCATGAAAGGGACCGGAGCTCGCAGAGCTGACTGAGAAAAGGTCCCCATGAAACAAGACGTCCGTTTTTGCACCACTGCCGACGGCGTGCGGATCGCCTACGCGTTGACGGGCAACGGACCTCCGCTGCTGATGCCGGCGACCTGGCTCGCCCATCTCGAGCACCAGTGGAGGAGCCTGGTCTGGAAACCCTGGCTCGAGACGCTGTCGAAGAAATACACGCTGATCCGTTACGACTGCCGCGGCTGCGGCCTATCGGACCGCGACGATCCCCCACTGAATTTCGACGGCTGGATGCATGACGTCGAAGCGGTCGCGAACGCCGCTGGCTTCGACACGTTCGACATTCTGGCGATCTGCTGGGGCAGTCCGATCGGAATCGAGTATTCGGCACGACATCCCGAGCACGTGAAACGCCTGGTCATCTACGGCGGCTATGCCGAGGGCCGATTGCGTGGAGCCCGGGCAATGGACGCCAAAGACGCCAAGCTTCTGCTCGACATGACACGGATCGGCTGGGGCAAGCCCAATCACGCATTCTGCCGGGTCTGGGGCTCGTTCTTCCAGCCGAGCGGCAGCCTGGCGCATTACAATTCATGGTCCGAGCAACAGGCGCTTTCGACCTCACCCGACACCGCGGCGCAGCTCTTGCAGATCGGCTGGGAAACCGACGTACGGGAATCGGCACGCGCGTTGAAATGCCCGACGCTGGCGCTCCATGTCGAACGTGACACGGTCGTGCCCGTCGAAGTCGGCCGCGAACTGGCATCCCTCATCCCCAATTGCCGCTTCATGCAGTTCGACGGTGAGAACCATATGCCGCTGGCGACGGAGCCAGCATGGCCGAAGATTGCCGCTGCCATCGAGGAATTTCTCGCGCCGACGGAAGAAAGCGCCCAGCCGGTTTCTTCCGCGCTGTCACTCGGCGATCTGACGACGCGCGAGCGCGACGTTCTCGACGCCATTGCGCGGGGCCTCGACAACAACGAGATAGCCGTCGCGCTCGGCCTGTCGGAGAAGACCGTGCGCAATCACGTCACCCGCGTGCTCGGCAAGATCGGCGCGGAGCACCGTTACCAGGCAATCGTGCGCGCCCGCGAAGCCGGATTCGGCCTAAAAAACAGCAGCAGCCCGCTATAGCGGGACATTTGTCCCAAATCCCGTCGCGATGTTTTTTGGCATCCGGGACTGTCGCCTCACGACCGGGCGCCATGCGGGCGGTATGGTCCGCGCAGGTCATGCACGACGCATGAGCCGCCAAATGGAGAATGTGATGCCGAAATTCGTGATCGAGCGCGAAATCCCGGGCGCCGGCAAGCTGCCGAAATCCGACCTACAGGCAATCTCGCAGAAGTCGTGCGGCGTTCTGCGCGACATGGGCCCGACCATCCAGTGGATCCACAGCTACGTCACCGATGACAAGATCTACTGCGTCTATAACGCGCCCAATGCCGATGCGATCCGCGAGCACGCTAAGAGGGGCGGCTTTCCGGCCAACGTGGTGTCCCGCGTTCGCACCATCATCGACCCGACCACCGCGGAAGCGGCATGACGATCGTAGCGCCGCTTTTCAGAAAGCTGCGCTACTCGTCCATCGGCACCATCGCCGCGTCCTTGGAATTGCGCAGCGTCAGCGAAGTCTTGACGTTGCGCACGGCCGGCGCGGCGGTGAGCTTTTCGACGAAAGCCTGGAAAGTTTTCAGGTCGGGGGCGACGCACTTCAAAACGAAGTCGATCTCGCCCGACAGCATCCAACATTCGCGCACCAACGGCTGCGCGCGGACGAATTTCTCGAAGGCAGTAAGATCAGAGTCGGCTTGGCTCGACAGGTGCACCATGGCGAACACGGTGATCTCGTAGCCGAGCTTTTTCTCGTCGAGCAGCGCGCGGTAGCCCTTGATGTACCCGGCCTCTTCCAGCGCGCGCACCCGGCGCAGGCAAGGCGGCGCCGAGATGCCGACCCGGCGCGCCAGCTCCACATTGGTTATGCGGCCGTCGCCTTGCAGCTCTTTCAGGATATTGCGGTCGATGGCGTCGAGGCGGGCGGGCAACGGCAAACTCCAGAAGAAGGCCGGCCATTCCCATACCGCGAAATAATGTTTCGCGAAACATTATTGCGCGGCGAGCGAGACCTTGTGAGTCTGCGGCATTGCGTATCTTGCATAGCTCGGGCCAGTGCCTATGTTGTGCCGGCATAAGAGACCGGGCTAACGGTCCAGATCAGGCGCCAGGGGGCGCAGCATGGCGAAAACCACCCACGCGAAAGTGGTAATTATCGGCTCGGGACCGGCCGGCTACACCGCCGCGATCTATGCCGCACGCGCCATGCTCGAACCCATTCTGGTTCAGGGTATCCAGCCGGGCGGCCAACTGACCATCACCACCGACGTCGAGAACTATCCGGGCTTTGCGGAAGTCATCCAGGGACCCTGGCTGATGGAGCAGATGCAGGCCCAGGCCGAGCACGTCGGCACGCGTATCGTCTATGACCACGTCTCGAAAGCCGACCTGTCGCAGCGCCCGTTCCGGCTCGACTGCGACAGCGGTGACATTCTGCTAGCCGACGCCTTGATCATCGCGACCGGCGCGCAGGCGCGCTGGCTCGATCTGCCCTCCGAGCAGAAATTCAAGGGCTATGGCGTATCGGCCTGCGCCACCTGCGACGGCTTCTTCTACAAGAACAAGGAAGTCGTCGTGATCGGCGGCGGCAATACCGCGGTCGAGGAAGCGCTGTTCCTCACCAACTTCGCTTCCAAGGTCACCGTCGTGCATCGCCGCGACAGCTTCCGGTCGGAAAAGATCCTGCAGGAGCGATTGTTCAAGAATCCAAAGATCGAAGTGATCTGGGACACCGTGCTCGACGACGTGCAAGGCGCCGAAAACCCGTTCAAGGTCAACAAGGTCCGGCTGAAAAACATCAAGACCGGCGCGGTCACTGAAAAAAATATCGACGGGGTGTTCATCGCGATCGGCCACACACCCTCATCGGAATTGTTCGTCGGCCAACTGAAGATGAAGCCGTCGGGCTACATTGTCACTAGCGGCTATTCGACCGCGACCTCGGTGCCCGGCGTGTTTGCGGCGGGCGACGTCACCGACGACATCTACCGCCAAGCGGTGACGGCTGCCGGTCAGGGCTGCATGGCGGCGCTTGAAGCGCAGAAATTTTTGCACGCACAAGACAGTCATCGCGCCGCGGCGGAATAGCCATGGCCAACCATTCAGGCACATCGATGGACTGGGACAAGCTGAAGGTATTCCATGCCGCGGCGGAGGCCGGCAGCTTCACCCACGCCGGCGAGCGGCTTGGCCTGTCGCAATCGGCCGTATCGCGGCAGGTGTCGGCGCTGGAAGGCGAATTGTCGGTGTCGCTATTTCACCGCCACGCCCGGGGCCTGATCCTGACCGAACAAGGCGAGTTGCTTTATCGCACCGCGCACGAAGTGTTCATGAAGCTGGAGGCGGCACGCACCAAGCTCACCGACAGCCGCGAGCGGCCGAACGGCGAATTGAAAGTGTCGACCACCCCGGGTATCGGCGTGCATTGGCTGACACCGCGGCTTGGCGAATTCCTCGATCTTTATCCCGACATTCACATCACACTGATTACCACCGACGAAGAACTCGACCTTGCGATGCGGGAAGCCGACGTCGCCATTCGCTTGCGCCAGCCGACCCAACCCGATCTCATCCAGCGCAAGCTGTTTTCCGTGCATTTTCATGCCTACGCCTCGCCGGAATACCTGAAGCGGTTCGGCACGCCGCGCACCCATGAAGAGCTGGACAACAATCACCGCATCATTCTACTGGGTGGCAACGTGCCGTCGTATCTGCAAAACCGGCGCTGGCTGCTCGAGATCGGCCGCAACGGCAAAGGCGCGCGTATGCCTACTTTGACGATCAACAATGTGCTGGGGCTGTTGCGGGCCTGCCAGCGCAGTCTCGGCGTCGCGATGCTGCCGGATTATCTCGTCGAGGAAAACGGCGGGCTGGTGCAATTATTCGGCGAAGCCGACACGCTCGCGCTCGACGCCTATTTTGTTTATCCGGAAGAACTCAAATCAGTCGCTCGCATTCAGGTGTTTCGCGACTTTCTGGTCGCCAACGCACAGCGCTGGAATTTCTAGCGCCGCTGATACGGCATGGCTGACATGCGGCGTTCCGCGTTGTTTGCCATCGGCGAGCGTCCCATAATTCCATCTCGCTGTGATGCCGGGTGTATCCTCCCAGAATCAGCCGGTGCACAGCATGTTCCCTCTGGAAGCGGCCGGCCCCACGCCGGCAACTCTGAGACCGGGTTCCCTTCGCGGAGCCCGGTTTTCGTTTGGGAAAAGCCCATCTTCGGGTCGGCAGAATGCGCCTGGAACACGAAGAAATGCCGGCCTATTGAAGCCGGTGGGGCGGCACAGATACAGTCGGCACACGAAACTTATTCGCGGTTCAAGGCCGCGGCTTTGCCCGCCGCGACGGGCAGTGAGAGGACGAGCTCATGACCTACATCACCGAGAAAAACCTGACCGACGTGGTGCTCAAGCGCTGGCAGGACATTCCAGATCCGCGGCTCAAAGAGATCATGCAGTCGCTGATCACGCATCTGCACGCCTTCGTGCGCGATATCGAGCCGACGGGCGCGGAATGGTATACGGCGATCGACTGGCTCACGCGCACCGGCAAGATGTCCGACAATAAGCGCCAGGAGATGATCTTGTTCTCCGACGTGATGGGCGTGAGCATGCTGGTCGACGCCATCAATAATCGTCTCGATACCGGCGCGACGCCGACCACGGTGGAAGGTCCGTTCCATATCGCTGACGCGCCGGAGATGGCGAACGGCGCCGACATGGCAAAGGGCGCGCCTGGCATTCCGACTTTCGTCACCGGAACGGTGCGCGGGCTCGACGGCAAGCCGGTCGCTAATGCCGTGCTCGATCTGTGGCAGACCGACGGCGAAGGACTTTATGAATCGCAGAAGGGAACGGAAGAGCCGTGGATGCGCGGAATGTTCCGCTCGCAGGGCGACGGTTCGTATGTGCTGCGCACGGTTGCGCCGATCGCCTACACCATTCCGATGGATGGAACTGTCGGCGAGCTGATGGACCAAACCAAAATCAGCCACATGCGGCCGGCACACATCCATTTCGCGGTGTCGGCGCCCGGATACCACAAGGTCACCACCCATCTGTTCCAGAAGGGCGACGAATACATCCAGACCGACGTGGTTTATGGCGTGAAGGAACCGTTGATCGTCGACTTCACAAAAAAATCAGGGGGCAAGGCGCCTAACGGCGAGACGTTGGCAGGGCCGTTTTACGTGGTGCACTACGACTTTGTGCTGCAAAAACAAGCCAAAGCGCAGGCCGCCTGAACGCGGAACCGTGTCAGAAATCGGGGGTAATTCAGCAACAGTGAACGTCTTCCGCAATTCGCTGTTGTGTATATAAGCAACCGGCAACGAACTATTGGCTAAACTATGCGATGAAATCGGGGGCTTTGAGCCCGCGGCCTTTTTGCTGTTTTTGGAGAATCAGAAGTGCGAACCGTTCGTTTTGACTCCCTGCGTGCCGGCACCGCGCTGAGCGCCATTCTTGGTTTTGGTGTTGGCCTGACTTTCGCCTTCGCCGCTCCCGCGTCCGCGCAGACCTCCCCATCGAGCGTGTTCGGCGTGGCGGTTGACGTGCCCGAGGCCGCACCGGTTACCGACAAGGATTTCAAATTTGGCGACCCAGCGTCCATAGCGCCCGCTCCGGCCGCCGCGCCGACGGCCACGACCACCGCTGACGGCGGAATTTCCGACCGGCTGCGTGACATTGTCACCGGCAAAGTGGAACGCACGTTCGGTCGCAAGAGCGAACGCGTCGCGGTCGAAGCCTTCTACAAGGAACGTAATTACGCGCCGCTGTGGATCAGCAACGGCGCCGCCAACGATCGCGCCAAAGCGGTGGTCGGTTATCTGGCGACTGTCGATCGCGACGGACTCGATCCGTCTGAATATCCGACGCCGGACTTCAAGGCAGCGAGTGGCGCCGATGCGCTAGCGGATGCCGAAGTCAAGCTTACCTCGGCGGTGCTTACTTACGCACGCCACGCCCTCAATGGCCGCGTCTCATTCAGCCGCATCTCAGCGGACATCTATTACAACCATCCGGTGATGGAGCCGCCAGAGGTGCTGGCCAAGCTCGCCGGTTCGAACGACGTCGCCGCGACGCTCGATGGTTTCGAGCCGCAGCAGGTGCAGTACCAAGCGCTGAAAAAGGCGCTGGCCGATGTTCGCGCCGGCAAGACGACCAAAGAGCCGGAGAAAGTCGCGGAGGTGAAGGTTCATGTGCCGGAGGGCAAGATCCTGCGCCCCGGCATGAAGGACGAGCGCGTGCTGGCTTTGCGCAAGCGTCTCGACATCGCCGACAAGGACAGCAATGTCTACGACGCCGCCGTTTCCAAGGCGGTCAAGCAATTCCAAAAGGAAAACGATCTCGGCAGTGACGGCAATCTCGGCGCTAACACCGTGCGCGCCATGAACGGCGAAAAGCCGGCCGCCGCGGCAAAACTTGGCGATCCGGTCGACACCATCATCGTCAATCTCGATCGCTGGCGCTGGATGCCGCGCAATCTCGGCAACCCCTACGTCGTCGTCAACATTCCAGACTACCGGCTCACACTCTACAAGAACGACGCGGTGTACTGGACCACCAAGATCGTGGTGGGCCAGCCCGGCAAGCCGACGCCGCTGATCAGCGCGGAGATGAAGTTCATCACCGTCAATCCGACCTGGAACGTGCCGCCGTCGATTATCGAGAACGAATATTTGCCGGCGTTGCGCGATGACCCAGGTGCGCTCGACCGCATCGGGCTAAAAGTGACGCAGGACGCTGACGGCACTGTGCATATCTCGCAGCCGCCCGGCGCCGGCAATGCGCTCGGCCGAATCCGCTTCAATTTCCCGAACAAGTTCCTGGTCTATCAGCACGACACGCCTGACAAATATCTGTTCGCCAAGGACAAGCGGGCCTACAGCCACGGCTGCATGCGGGTCGAACATCCGCTGACTTACGGCGAGAAGCTGCTGTCGTTGGTATTGCCGAATGAGCACTACACCGAAGCGCGGCTGGAAAAATTGTTTGGCGGCAGCGAGATCAACATCAACTTCCCGGACTCGAAATTCATTCCGGTTCATCTCACCTATCAGACCGCGTTCGTCGACGCGGACGGCAAGCTACAGCTTCGTGAAGACGTCTATGGCCGCGATGCCCGCATGTTCGCCCAACTCAAGGGCAGCGAGCGCAAGTTGGCGGACATGGCGATCGAGCGTCCGGCTAATACCTCGTCGAAGCCGGTCCGCGTGGCGCCCGGCACCTATGGTGGATCCCGCGGCTACAGCGGTGGCGGAAACTTCTTCGAGTGGATCTTTGGCGGCCCGCGCGATTTGCCGCCGCAGCGCGTTCAACGCGGCGGCCGCGTCTCGGTGCGCTGAGACCTTCAATGAATGAAAGATACCGCCAAGGGTACAGCGGCTTTATTGGTACCCTTGGCCAACGTCTTGATGCAGGCGACCGGCAGCTGGCACTAGGTGTTCGTGGTTGCCGCAGTCCTCAATGTCATCGCGGCGGGGCGCTTGCCGTCCTCAAACCGATGCGGCTCAAGATCATCGCGAAGGGCTAAAGCCCAATGGTACAGGCGGGTGGACTTGAACCACCGACCTCTGGTTCCACAGACCAGCGCTCTAACCAACTGAGCTACGCCTGCACATCGTTAGTTTTACCGCGACGTCACGGCGGGGCGGAAACTAGGTGCCGCCCCACGGTTTGGCAAGCGGCGATACTCCCAGCAAAAAGCCCGGGCAAACGGCCCGGGCTTTTCACTTGCCGCGCGAACGCGGCGGTTTCGTTTTCGGATCAGACAGCCAAATTACGCGGCTTTGCGGATCGCACTGTTAAAGCCTTCCTTGATCGGTTCGGCGGTCTCGGTCGCAACCTTCTGGGCATGCGCGGCGAGATCCTTGGTCTGCGCGGTGACGGTCTCGAATTGCGAGCGCAGGTAACCGGTCGAGAGCTCGACCACTTCCGAGTAGGACTTGGCGCCCAGGAGCTGGCCGAACAGGTCGAACGCGGCGTTGGTATTGGCGCGGGCGTTCTCGATCACCTTGAGGCCGTATTCGCTGGTGCCTTTGCTGGCGGTCGCGTAGGTGTCTTCGAGCAAGTCGGTGGCCTCTTCGGCGGCCGACTTCAGCTTCTCGTAATTGTCTTTGGCCTGCGAAATGCCCTTCTCGGCGAATTCGCGAAACGCAGCGGGGACTTCCATGGTCGGAATGTCGAATTTCGGCATTTCAAACTTCGGCATGTCGAATTTCGGGCCATCGAGCGCGGCGGTCGGCTTGACCTTCGGCTTATTCTGGTTGGCGTTCTGGTTCGGGTTGATATCGGGCATGGGTACACTCCTTGCGATGGCGTTTCCTAGCTCCGGCTACCGTCCTGGTAGTGGGAGGGCGATAAAGCCAATATATTATCGCTTATACCGCATTGCAACATAAATATTGCGATGCACAAAAAAGCCCTAGTTCCTGCTTCAGGAACCTTCCGGGCACTGGTCGAGACGCTGGCTAGACTTTGGCCTTCTGGCCGAGATCCTTCGCCTGTTCCTGCAAGGCCGTCATCTGCTTGGTCAGATAGTCCGACTGGAGCCTCAGAACCTCCTGGAGGTCTTTGGCTCGTACTAAGCTTTGGGCGAACTCGAAGGAACTATCGATATTTCGCTCCGCGTAGCGCATGGCGAGGTCGCCGGCTTCCTTGGCTTTGCCCCCGGCGGCCTTTGCTTGAGTCTCTGCTGTTACCGCCGCGTGGCGCGCCGCGGCGATAAAGCCATCCATCGCTTTCTTGGCTTGCTCCACGCTCTTCTCGGCAAAGGCGCGCATTTCCGGCGTGACTTCGAAGTTCTGATTGCTGTTATCTGCCATCTGGTCCTCCATCGGTTTGCGTGGGCGGTGCCCCGGCACTGTTAACTATAGTTGCGGTGGCCAAATGGCCATCAATTGGCCGCTACGGCGTTAACGCTATCAACTCATCGCGGTTCAAATGCAACGCCTTGCCGTGGACGCCCCCGCCCAGCAGCCGTATTAATCCTTCATTAGTCGTAATTCGGCCGGGGACCGATGAGCGGGGCGTCGAACATCTGGTTGCGCAATCCACGGCTTTCGGCTCATGCCCTAAGTCCGGCGCCGGCTTGGCTATGGAGTTCCGACGCGACCCGCGTGTTATGGGCCAACCCGACCGGCGCCGCCATTCTGCGCGCCACCGCACCTGGCGCGGTGGAGGCGCTGCGCTTCGAGCCAACACAATCGCCGGCCACGCAGATCGCGCGACTGGCTACCACGCTGCCGAACGGTGCGTTGCCGCGGCTCGAGCGGCTGCGCGGTTTCGGCGGTGGAATCGGCGGCACCCTCACCTGTGTCTGTTCGCGCATCGATTTGGCCGGCAACGTGGCTGCCATTCTGGTGGCGGCAACCGAGCGCGCTCGACCGGACCTGTCACTCGATGAGCGCCTGCGCCAACTGATCAGCGGCCTCGACGACCCGGTCGCGGCATTTTCCGCAGAAGGCGATTTGTTGTTGGCCTCGCCCACCGCCGGTCCGCGGCTTTCCGGCGCGACGAGCCTCGCTGCGCTCAGCGCGCAAGAATTGGCGCAGCGCGCGAACCGGGATGGCCACGCCGAAGGGCGGCTTGAGATTGGCGAGGCGCAACTCGACCGGCTCGACGCCGGCAACGTGCAAGTGTTGTTGCTGGTGCTCGCTCCCCCGCAGGCGGCAGCTGCCCCACCATTTGAATCCGCGGCCATCTCTGCTCCGCAGGTCGCCACGTCAGCAGACACACCGCAAGCGCCCGTCCCCGCGCTCGAGCCGGCTAAACGCAACCAGCCGTTGCGCTTCGTCTGGCGCACCGAAGCCGACAACCGCTTTCTGCTCGACACCGAAGAATTCATCGGGCTGGCCGGCGCCAGCACGAAGGCTGCGCTGGGCAAGGCTTGGAGTGAATTCGCCGCCGAGCTCAAGCTTGGCAATGGCGGCCGGGTCGCCGCGGCGCTCGCGTCGCACGAAACCTGGAGCGGCATCACCGTGCAATGGCCGGTCGACGGCAGTGGCAAACAAGTTCCGGTCGAGTTGTCGGGCTTGCCGGTATTCGACCGCGAACAGAGTTTCCAGGGCTACCGGGGTTTCGGCATCTGCCGCGAGGCGCAGCGTCTCATCGAACTGGCGCACCAACGCGCCCAAGCCGCCGCCAAGATCCATGAACAGGCGCAAGAAGCCCAAGAACGAGCCAAGGCCGAGGCGGCCCGCCAGGTCGCGGCTGAAGCCGCCAAGGCAGCGGAAGCGGATCAAGCCATAGCCAACGCCGTCGGAAAGGCGAAAGACGAGGCGACCGCCAACGTCGTCCCGTTTCCGTCAGCGCTCCCCGACACCGCGCCCGGCCTCGACGCGCGCGAGCAGAAAGCCTTCAGCGAACTGGCGCGCGAACTTACCGATCGGCTGAAAACCACCAACGGCAAGCCGCTGAACGATGATGATTTCGGCCCCGAGCGAGCGGAGCCGATCGGCGAACCGCCAACCGCCGGCGCCGCGACACCCGTTGCCCGCAAGGACGCGACCGCACGCGACGCGCAAAACGAGCGACCGATCCTGGATCGGCTACCGATCGGCATCCTGGTCTATCGGCTCAACGATTTGCTTTATGCCAATCGCGCGTTTCTCGATTGGACGGATTACCCGACGCTCGCCGCGCTAGGAGCGGCCGGCGGGCTCGACAGCCTGTTTATCGAATCGAATGCACCGCCCTCCGCCAATAGCAAAGCCAAAAACAGCGCGCCGGGACTCACCATCACCACACCGGGTGGCAAGAAGATGCCCGTCGAAGGCCGGCTGTTTTCGGCGATGTGGAACAGCGAGAACGCGCTGGTGCTGATGCTCAACATCACTAAGGCCGCCGACAAAAGCGCCGGGCTGGCGACGCGGCAGATTGAAGACGAAAATCGAGAACTTAAGGCGGTTCTCGATACCGCAACCGACGGCGTGCTGATGGTGGACCGTGCGGGCCGGGTGTTGTCAGCCAATCGCAGCGCCGAGGCGCTGTTCGGATATGAAACCAGCGATTTCACCAAGCTTGGATTCGGCGATTTGTTCGCGCCTGAGAGCCGCCGCACCGTGCTCGATTATCTCGACCGGCTGGCGCGCGAGAGCACGATCTCGCTGCTCAACGAAGGCAAGGAAGTGATCGGCCGCGTTCGCCAGGGCGGCCTGGTGCCGCTCTACATGACGATCGGGCGGGTCGGCGAGAGCAGCGGAAAATTCTGCGCGGTATTCCGCGACATCACCGCCTGGAAGAAAACCGAGGAAGAACTCACTAACGCCAAACGGCACGCCGAAGGCGCCTCGTCGGCGAAGTCGGAGTTCCTCGCCAAGATCAGCCACGAGATCAGGACGCCGCTCAACGCCATCATCGGATTTTCCGAGGTGATGATGGAGGAGCGTTTCGGCCCGGTCGGCAACGAGCGCTACCGGCAATATCTGCGTGATATTCACACGTCCGGCGGTCATCTGATTTCGCTGCTCAATGACCTGCTCGATCTCTCGAAGATCGAAGCGGGCAAGCTCGATCTGGCCTTTACCGGGGTCAATCTCAACGACATCGCCCAGCAGTGCGTCGCGATTTTGCAAGAGCAAGCCAACCGCGAGCGCGTCATCATCCGCACGTCGCTGCCGGCGTCGCTCCCGCAGATCGTCGCCGATGCACGCTCGGTGCGCCAGATCGTGCTCAATTTGTTGTCGAACTCGATCAAGTTTACCGGAGCCGGCGGACAAGTGATCGTCTCCACCGCGCTGACCGACCGCAATGAGATCGCGCTGCGGGTGCGCGACACCGGCGCCGGCATGAGCGCGCAGGAACTGCAAGCCGCGCTCGAGCCGTTCCGCCAGCTCGCCACCGCGCAGCGTTGGGGCTCGAGCGGCACGGGGCTCGGCCTGCCGATCACCAAGGCGCTCGCTGAGGCCAACCACGCCACTTTCACGATCACCAGCGCGGTCGACGATGGCACGCTGGTGGAAGTGGCTTTTCCAGCCCCGCGGGTGCTGGCGAAATAATCCCGAATATCGGTTAGGCTGCCAGACCGTCCGGGAGCCGCACCCATGGTCCGCACCTTCCGCCTGCTGTTGTTGCTGCTGCTGAGCGCGCCGCTGGCACGCGCGGAAGAGCCAGTTGACCTCCTGCTGGTACTGGCTGCCGACGTCTCGCGCAGCGTCGATGCACAAAAATTCCAGTTGCAGCGCGAAGGCTATGCCGCAGCGATCGCCAATCCTCGCGTCCTCAACGCCATCAAGTCAGGTCTTAATGGCCGCATCGCCGTGAGCTTCATCGAATGGTCGGGGCTCGCCTCCCAGAAAATCGTGATCGACTGGATGGTGATCGACGGAGCGCAAACCGCGCAAGCATTCGGTGACCGGCTGCTGGAGTCGCCGCGTTCATTCGCCGACCGTACTTCAATCAGCGGCGGGATCGAATTCGCCGTCGCCCAATTCGGTAAGGCGCCATTCGCGGCCAAGCGTCGCACCATCGACGTGTCGGGCGACGGCACCAACAATTCCGGTCGCGACGTGACGGCGGCGCGCGACGAGGCGGTGGCGCTCGGGATCACCATCAACGGCTTGGTGATCCTCAGCGAGCGTCCAATGCCTTGGAATCCCGAACACACCAATCCGCCGGGCGGACTTGCTAACTATTATCGCAGCAATGTCGCCGGTGGCTCGGGTGCCTTCGTCATGGAGGCGAAGGAGTTCGAATCGTTCGGCCAGGCCATCGTCGCCAAGCTGATCGCCGAGGTGGCTGAGCAGCCGGCAAGTCTGCGTACGGCGCAATCCGGATGGCAGCGTTAAGCCGCGGCCATGAAAGGGTCACAGAACCAACCCAAGGTTGGCGCTAGCAGCGCGGGTGGTATAATCCACCGCAACGACCGAAAAATCGGAAAAACAATTTGACCGCGGCCATTGCCTTCAAACGGCTGGGAATTGCGCTCGCCGCCGCCATCGTCGTTGGTGGCGGCGCCCTGGTCGCAGCGACCTCACTGGTTTCGACCGATCGGGTACGCGAGCGAGTACGGGACGAAATCTCCGCCGTCACCGGGCTCGATCCCGTGCTGCGTGGCGAGACCAATGTCTCGCTGTTTCCTTCCGGCAGCGTCAGCTTTTCCGACGTCGCGCTTGGCGATCAGGCCGAGCCGGCGCTTATTGCCGAGCGGCTGACCGCACGGCTGCGGTTCTTCCCACTGCTGCTCGGCAGGGTTGAGATTGCCGATATCTCCCTGGAGCGGCCGATCATAGCCGTTACTTTTGCGCCGAGCGGCAAGTCGAATTGGTCGGGTCTGATCGAGGCCCTCACGCGCACCCAGAAACCGAATTCGCCCGCCGCCGCCTTCTCGGAAATCCGCATCAATGACGGTAAGGTCTTAGTGCGCGATCAGATCCACGACATTACCGAAACACTGGATCACGTTGAAGTTTCGCTGGCGTGGCCATCGATCTCGAAAAGCTTTGGGGCGACCGGCCGTCTGAGCTGGCGGGGAGAACCGATCGACGCCGCCATGACGCTGAGCGATTTTCCCGCAGCGCTTGCCGGCGCCAAGACCGGCCTCAAGCTTCGGATCGCCGGCGCACCGATCAAGGCGGCATTTGACGGCGCCTTCAGCACGGTGCCGACACTCAAGGCGGAAGGCACACTGGCCGCCGATACGGCCTCGCTGCGCTCAGCGATGCGGTGGGTCGGCCAACGACCCATGCCTGGCGGGGGCTTCGGCCACTTCGCGGTCAAGGCGCAGACTAATATCGTCGGTGGCACCATCGCGCTTTCTAGCGTCAACGTCGAACTCGACGGCAACAGCGCGGAGGGCGTTCTCACTTTTGCGACCGACGGCCGCCAGACGTTGCAGGGCACGCTCGCCGCCGACACGCTCGATCTGACGCCCTATGTCTCAACCGTGCGACTGCTGACCAGCAATCAGCGCGAATGGAGCAGCGGACGGCTCACGCTCGACGGTCTCACCGGCTTTGACGTCGATCTGCGGCTTTCGGCCGCCAAGCTCGCCATCTCGAGCGCCAAGCTAGGCCGCACCGCCATTGCTGCCAATTTGCGCGGCGGCCATCTGACTGTGACGGTCGGCGAGTTGCAGGGTTTTGGCGGCGTCATCAAGGGATCTTTGGCGCTGGCGAATTTCGAAACTGGCGTCGAGTTCAAATCGCAACTGCAGTTCACCGACGTCGATCTGGAAAGCTGCCTGGGCGAATTGATCGACCTGCGCCGGGTCGAGGGCAAGGGCAACCTCGCTTTTGCGTTGGAAGGCTCTGGCGACAGCGTGCTGGCATTGACCCGGACCCTTTCAGGCACCGCGAGCTTGTCCGGCATCAAAGGAACGATCTCCGGACTGGACGTCGAGCAGTTGCTGCGGCGACTGGAGCGACGGCCGCTGTCGGGAGCGGGTGACTTCCGCAATGGCCGCACGGCCTATGATAAAATCACAATGATGCTCCAAATCGCGCAGGGGACTGCTGCGGTTGAAGATCTCAAGATCGAAGGACCTGCAGTGCGGCTGACGCTGGCCGGTACTGCATCGGTTCCGGAACGCGAACTCGACCTCAAGGGCACCGCCAGTTTGATTGCGCCCGCTAGCGCCGGCGGCGGCTTTGACCTGCCGTTTTTCGTGACCGGCACCTGGGATAGCCCGCTAATGCTGCCGGATCCGGCGGCCCTGATCCGCCGCTCCGGTGCTGCGGCGCCGCTGCTCGATGCGGTGCGCGGGCGCAACGCGCGCGACGCGTTACGCTCGGCGGTCGAGAAACTCAACGGCAAACCGGCGCCGTCGGCCGCAACCCCGGCCACGGCCGAAGAACAGCCCCAACCCGCACAATAACTAGAAGGGCGCGGCTAACGTGGCACGTTCGCTTCGTATCGCGCGTCGTTTGGCGGCAAGCGAAGCCGCTATGGTCCCCACCGCCACCAGCGCAATCATGACGGTGCAGATCGCGTTGATCTCAGGCTTCACGCCGAGCCGCACCTCAGAATAAATCCGGATCGGCAATGTTGTCGCGCTAGGCCCGGTGGTGAAGCTGGCGATCACCAGATCGTCCAGCGACAGCGAGAATGCCAGCGTCCATCCCGCCGCTATGGCTGGTGCAATCAGTGGCAGCGTCACGGTCAATAAGGCTTTCCACGGCGGGCATCCAAGGTCCATCGCCGCTTCTTCGAGGCTACGGTCGATGCTGATGAGCCGCGACTGCACGATCACGGTGACAAAACACATCGTCAGCGTGGTGTGCGCCAGCACGATGGTCCAGAACCCGCGATTAAAATCGAGTGCGACAAACAAAAGCAGCAGCGACAGGCCGGTGATGACTTCCGGCATCACCAGCGGGGCGTAGACCATTCCGGCAAACAGCGCCCGACCGCCAAACCGGCCACCGCGCGTGAGCGCCCGCGCGGCCAGCGTGCCGAGCACCGTGGCGACGGTCGCTGACAGAAAAGCGACGCCTAGGCTCACTTTCGCCGCCTCGAGCATAGCGTCGTCGTGCAGCAATTCCGCGTACCAGCGCAGCGACCAACCGCCCCACACCGTCACAAGCTGCGAGGCATTGAACGAATAGATCACCATAATGGTGATCGGCAGATAGAGGAACGTCAGGCCGAGTGCGACCGAAACGAGGTTGAAGATGGAAAGCCCGCGCCGCATCAGCAGTCCTCCGCCAGCGCGCGCTGCTGCAGCGTCTGATAAAATACGATCGGTCCAACCAGCAAAATCAGCAGTACGACGGCAATCGCCGACGACACCGGCCAATCTTTGTTGGAAAAGAATTCAGTCCACAGGGTTTGACCGATCATCAACGTGTCGGAGCCACCCAACAGATCGGGAATGACGAATTCGCCGACGATAGGGATGAAGCATAACAGCGCGCCTGCGGCGATGCCCGGCAGCGACAGCGGAAATGTTACCTGCCAGAACGTTTTCCAGGGCGGCGAGCCGAGATCGCCCGCAGCTTCGAGCAAACTATGGTCGATTTTCTCGAGCGCCGCATAAAGCGGCAGCACCATGAAGGGTAAATACGAATAAACGACGCCGATATAGATCGCGGTGTCGCTGGCAAGCCAGGCGGCCGGCCGGTCGATGATGCGAAGCCCCAGCAGCACGTCATTGAGCAAGCCGTCGCGTTGCAAAATATTGATCCAGGCATAAACGCGGATCAGGAACGAAGTCCAAAAAGGCAAGATCACCAGCATGACCAGCAGCGGCTGTACGCTGCGCGGGGCGCGCGCCATGCCGTAGGCGATCGGATAGCCGATCAGCAGCACAATGACGGTGGAAACCGCGGCGACCTCGAGGCTCTTGAGATAGGACAACAGGTAAATCGCGTCGGAGCCTAGCAGCGCGTAGGTATCGAACGAGAGGCCGTCGAGAAACGCCCGGATGCCCGCCCAGCCCGCCGTGAGGTCGAGCACCGGCAGATAAGGCGGCTGCGCCAGCGCGGTCTGCGACAGGCTGATCTTCAGCACGATCAGGAACGGCGCGAGGGACAGCGCGGCGAGCCAGACGAGCGGCAGCCAGACAAAAAGCCACTCGCTTGCAGGACGTGGCGATGTCCTGGCCATTAGCGCCTCACCACTTGGCTGGCGGACACCGGCCACGACAGCCAGACCTTGTCGTCAGGCGCGAGCTTCGCGGTGGCGCCGCCGGCATTTGGCGCGGTTACCGTCATCGAGGCGCCACCCTCGAGACGTATGTGAAACACCGAACGATCGCCGAGAAACCCGATGTCCGCGATCGCACCCGGTAAGGCATTGTGCGCCGCCGGAGGCCGCTTGGTTGCGATCGAGATCTTTTCTGGGCGCAGCACCAGCCACACGGTATCGCCAATTTTTCCGTCGGATTGCTTGCCGATGCGCAGTCTGCCGTAGACGCTATCGATGCTGGTTCCCGGTTTGACAAGCGTGCCTTCGATCAGATTGACGTCGCCGATAAAGCCGGCAACCCAGCGCGAGCCCGGCCGCTGATAGATCTCTTCCGGCGGGCCGATCTGCACCAGTTGACCGTAGTTCATGACGCCGATGCGATCGGCCACGATCATCGCTTCGTCCTGATCATGGGTGACGATCACGAACGTCGTGGCGAGGCGGCGTTGCAATTCGATCAGTTCGAACTGCGTCTCCGCCCGCAACTTTTTGTCGAGCGCGGCAAGCGGCTCGTCGAGCAGCAGCACGCGCGGCCGCTTGACCAGCGAGCGCGCCAAAGCAACCCGCTGGCGTTGGCCGCCAGATAACTGATCGGGGCGGCGCAGGGTCAAGCCGTCGAGCCGCAGCAGCGCCATCATTTCAGCGACCCGCGCCGCGATCTCGTCAGTATCGAGAGCCTCCTGGCGCAAGCCGAACGCGATATTTCGCTCCACGCTCAAATGCGGAAATAGCGCATAATTCTGGAACATCATGTTGACGGGGCGCCGGTACGGCGGCACCGCACCGATATCCTCGCCGCCGAGCAGAATGCGGCCTTCATCCGGCATCTCGAACCCGGCCAGCAGGCGCAGCAGCGTAGTTTTGCCGCAGCCGGATGGACCAAGTAGCGCGAAAAATTCATTCGCCGCGATGTCAAGGGTAAGGCGGTCGACCGCGAGAACGCCGCCGAATCGCTTACTCACGCTTTCGAAACGCACCAGCGTCGGTTGGCCGTTCATCAGTCGGAGAATCCGCCGTGTAGTTCCGAGCGCACGCTAGCGGGACCCCCGCGGCAGCTCAACGACGAATTAAGCAGTAGAACCGGCGATCAGGCCGCCGGCACCTCGGGCGCTTCATCGACCGCTTCGACGGCGGCGACATCCATCGGAACCATCAACTTGCGCGGTTCCGGCCCGTAATAGTCGCCCATCTGCACGCTGGCGCGCGGCTTTGCCATGATCGAGATGATGCGGTCGAGCAATGCTTTCGCCGACACCGGCTTGCACAGGAATTCGTTGACGCCGAGCCGTACCGCTTCGACTACGCGCCAGCGCTCACCGTGGGCGGTAAGCATGATAATCGGCAGATCCGGCAATGGGAAAACGCCGGGTGAGCGCACAATACGCACGAATTCCGGGCCGGTCAGCAGCGGCATTTCCCAATCAAGAACGACGATGTCCGGCGACACTTGCCGGATGGCATCGAGCCCGGCGATGCCGTCGGCGGCCTCATAGATTTTCTTGACTCCGATATTGTTGAGCAGGCTGCGCACCATTTTGCGCATAAAGGCGTTGTCATCGACCACCAGCACGCTCATCTGCTGGATCCGGAACTGGACGTGCTTGGCAACGATCACGATGAAACCCCATACCCCCGCAGACGGCTCGCGTACAGCGCAGTTAGTTCACCATAACCAGGTTTGTCATGTCGCGGTCGACCTCGGCCTTGACCGACCTCGCCGGCCGCAGCTGAGGCCCGTAATAGTTGCCCTGCTTGATCATCGGGCGCGGTCGCACCAACACCGAGATCAGACGGTCTCGGAGCGCCTTGGACGATACCGGCTTGAGCAAAAATTCGTTGACGCCGATCTGCAGCGCTTCGACGACGCGCGCTTTCTCACCGTGGCCGGTCAGCATGATGATCGGCACAGCAGGAAATGGAAATGTCTCCGGCGAGCGCACGATGCGCACGAAACCCGGCCCATCGAGGCCGGGCATCTGCCAGTCGAGAATGACGACATCAGGATCGAGGGTGCGGATGGCTTCGAGGCCGGCGACAGCGTCCGGCGCTTCATAAACCGTGCGAATGCCGATGCTCATGAGCAACGCGCGCACCACCTTGCGCATGTAATGCTCATCATCCACCACCAAAACTTTGGCAGCGGCGAAACGCCCGTCAAGATATTTGTCGTCGATCGACATAACGAGATTAGCCCCCAAGCCAGTTTCTCGAGGCTCAATAGACCACACAGCGATAAGAGGGCCGTTAAAGCTTTCGCGGAAATTTGGGTCCGGTTGGCAACCAGCCATTAACCACGCGCAAGTCGGAAGCGTTGTTATGCGGCTTTTTCAGTCATGAAACTGCTCAGCGCCTTGCGTTCCTCTTCGCTGGCAATCAGGCCGAGCTTGCTGCGCCGCCATAGAATATCTTCGGCGGTCTGAGCCCATTCCTGCGACATCAGATAGCGCACTTCGGCCTCGGTCATATCGCCGACCAACGGCGAACCGAGCTCTTCTGCGGTTTTTGCGGTCCCGAGAATGCGTTCGATACGAGTGCCGTAAGCACCTGCCATCCGGCGCGCGCAGTCATCGGTTAGAAACGGCCATCGATTGCGCGCGCGGATCGGCTGGAGATGAAATTCGTCCGCCGCAAATTCACCACCCGGCAGACGGGAATTCTCGGTCCACGGCGGATGCGCTTCAAAAAAATGACCTACCTTTTCCATCACCGCTTCGGCCAACCGGCGCGATGTAGTGATCTTGCCGCCATAGACAGTGAGCACCGGCGCCTCGCGGAACGGCTCGTCCAGCGTGAGCGCATAATCGCGGGTGATGTCTTCCGGCTTATCAGCACCGTCGTCCTGCAGCGAGCGCACGCCGGCAAATGTCCAGGCCACGTCGGTTGGACTGATCGTTTCGCGAAAATACTCGTTGAAGACCCCGATCAGGTATGTCATTTCCGCGGCGTCCGGCGAGGGCGAATTAACGTCGCCGACGAAATTTTCATCAGTCGTGCCGATCAGCGTGAAATTGTTGGCAAACGGCAATGCAAACACAACGCGACCGTCCGCCACCTGGAGTGTATACCCGTGCTCGTGGCCGAAATGACGCCGCACCACAATGTGGCTGCCTTTGACCAGCCGCACCGGCGCGGCCAGCGGCACGCGCAATACATGTTCCGCCACATTCCCGATCCAGGGCCCGGCAGCGTTGACCAGGACGCGGGCGGTCGCCGTCTCTCGGCGGCCCTGGCTGTTGAGCACCAGTTCCCAATCCTGCCGGCGTTCCGCGCGCACACAGCGCGTGCGAGTGCGAACATCAGCGCCACGCTCGGTGGCATCGAGTGCGTTGAGCACCACCAGTCGCGCATCATCGACCCAGCAATCGGAATACTCAAAGCCGTAGCGGAAATTTCGCTTGAGTGGCATGCCGACCCGATGATGGGTGAGGTCGATGGTGCGGGTCGCCGGCAACATCTTGTGGCCGCCGATCCGGTCATATATGAAAAGACCGAACCGCAGCAGCAGTGGCGAGCGCAGCTTTGCCTCCGGCGGCAACATGAAGCGCATGGGCCGCACGATGTGCGGCGCCATGCGCAGCATCACCTCACGCTCGTGCAGTGCCTCGCGTACCAGGCGGAAGGCGCGATGCTCGAGATAGCGCAGCCCACCGTGAATGAGTTTGCTCGATGCCGAGGAGGTACCGGACGCGAGATCGTTCTGCTCGACCAGCAGCACGCGAAGGCCCCGCCCGGCGGCGTCGCGCGCGATCGCGGTTCCGTTGATGCCGCCGCCGATGATGGCGAGGTCGAAGTCGGCCATGTCCGTTGATTCGTCTCGTTAGCGCGCAGAATGGTCGGCTTGGGACTGCATCTCAAGAACCGATCGGCAGCAACCGCATTAAAGCCACAAGTATCGGCACTATCCGTCAAATTGCCGCGGCCGGCGTTGTCATACGCAAACGCGCGGAATAAGTTCATTCTAGGACGCCGATTAATCTATGCCCTCTCCCCGCCTGCTGGTCATCGAAGGAAACTCGCCGCAAACCATGGCGGCGCATGTGGCCGTGGGCGGCACGCCAGCAAGCCAAGGGTATTCCGACCTGTTACGGGAGTTGCTGCCGGGTGCGAGCGTCGACATCTGCTATCCGGGCGATCCGACCGCGATGCTGCCAGACGGCCAATCGCTCGAAGGCTATGACGGCGTTGCCATTACCGGCTCGGGACTGCATTTATACGACAAGGTGCCGGAAGTCACGCGACAGGTCGATCTGGTACGCGCGACGATGGGAACCGGCACGCCGGTGTTCGGCTCGTGCTGGGGCTTGCAGGTGATCACTGTCGCCACCGGCGGCAATGTGCGGAGAAATCCCAAAGGCCGCGAAATCGGGTTTGGCCGCAGCATTCGGCTTACCGAATCCGGCCGCAAGCATCCGATGTACGCAGGCAAGCTCGATGTGTTCAATGCGCCGACCGTGCATCTCGACGAAGTCGATACAATGTCGCCCGGCACTACCGTGCTCGCAACCAATGGCGTGTCCGACGTGCAGAGCGCAGAAATCCGTACCAAGGCCTCGACCGCTTGGGGAGTGCAATATCATCCGGAATACCCGCTACGCGAATTGGCGGCGATCGTGCGCCGTATCGGAACCGGACTGATTGCGGAAGGATTTTTCTCGAACGCCGCGGATGTCCAGACCTTTTCCGAAGACCTCGACGCGCTCGACAAGAATCCGCAGGACAAGCGGCTAGCCTGGCGTCACGGCATCAGCAAGAACGTGCTGGACAAGAAGCTGCGGGTCAGCGAAGTGGCGAACTGGATCGAGTTCCAGGTGCTGCCGATGCGGGTCAAGCGCGGACGGGGCTAACGCTCCATGGAATTTGCCAATCGTACAGTTGTCGTCACAGGCGGCACGGGCGCGCTCGGCACCGCGGTAGTTGACGTGCTGTTGAACGCTGGCGCGTCCTGCCGCGTGCCTTACGTGCATGAAAACGAGGCACAGCGCTTTCCGCATCGCAACCACAAGCAAGTCAAACTTGTCGTGGTAAAAAATCTGTCCGACGAAGCGGATGTCGAACGCCTCTATGCCGGCCTTTCCGGACTCTGGGCTTCCATTCACATTGCCGGTGGCTTCGCGCCGGGCGCGGTCGTGGACACAGGTAAGACTGCGCTGATGGGACAGATCGACAGCAATCTGGTGTCCTGCTTCCTGTGTTGCCGCGCGGCGGTAAAAGCGATGGCAGCCAACGGCGGCCGTATCGTCAATGTGGCGGCGCGGCCGGCGCTGGAATGGCGCAGCGGCGCCGGCATGACGGCTTATGCCGCGAGCAAAGCGGCGGTCGCGGCGACGACGGTTGCGCTGGCGGAGGAAGTCGCCAAAGACGGCATTTTAGTCAATGCGGTGGCGCCTTCGATCATGGACACGCCGGCCAACCGCCAGGCGATGCCGAAAGCGGATTTCGCTAAATGGCCGAAGGTCGAGGAAGTGGCGGCGACAATTATCTTTCTTGCGTCGCCCGGCAACCGTGTCACCTGCGGCGCGATTGTCCCGGTATACGGCAAATCCTAACGCGGCGTCTTAGCGCGAGATCTCAACCGGCGACCGGCACTAGCTCGAGTGGCGGCCGCGCCAGGCGCTGCACCGCGCTTGAGGCCACGACGGTATGTTGATCGGCATAGGCTTCGTGATTCTTCTCGATGTCGTCGAGTTCGTAAAGATAGTTCACCATCAGGCCGTGGCCCTGGTCCATCGCCCGCTCCGAGCCGTCCGCCAGCCAGTTGATCTGCTCGAGGCGCGCGCCATTGCCGAGATGAAAGCGCGCCACCGCATCAACCGGTGCGCCGCGGCTGTTGCGCGCGTGCAGGAAATACCAGGCGGCGGCGCGCACCAGTGGCTCCTGCATGGGCGCACGGGTGTCTTCCTTTTGCCACCAGCCCTTGATGTCGAGATTGGTGAGTGCCTCGCGATCGCCCGCGGTGAGCACCTTGGAGGCTTCATTGGCGCGTTCCTTAGCGAGCCACGCGGCGAAATTCGGCACCGGCGACAGCGTCACGAAGTTCGAGAGTTTTGGATATTCGCGGCAGATTTCCTCCACCACCTGCTTGATCAGGAAATGCCCGAATGACACACCGGCCAATCCGCGCTGACAATTGGAGATCGAATAAAACACCGCCGTCGTCGCCTTGCCGGGCGGTAACTGCTCGCGCTGCACTGTCAGGATCGGTGCGATGGCGGCGGGAATTTCACTCGTCAGGGCCACCTCGACGAAAATTAAGGGATCGTCGATCAGCGCCGGGTGAAAGAACGCGTAGCATCTCCGATCGGGTGGCTCGATGCGGCGGCGCAGGTCGTCCCAGCCACGAATCTTATGCACGGCTTCATAATGGATAAGCTTTTCCAGGACGCTGGCGGCCGACGACCAGTCGATGCGGCGAATCACCAGGAAGCCGCGGTTGAACCACGACGAGAACAAATGGACGAAATCGGCGTCGACCGCCTTGAGATCGTCGCGGCGGCCGATTGCGTCGAGCAACTGCTCGCGCATGCGGACCAGCGCTTCGGTGCCGTTTGGTGCCAGATTGAGACGGCGCAGAAGCTCTTGCCGCCGGGGCTCCGCCGCGGACTGGATCGCCGCCGTGGTAGCGTCGGACGGCGTTGACTGCCAGGCGGCGATGGCAGCCTTCAGCTTTTCCTGATCGGGCCCGAAACGGGTCGCCAGCGCTTCAAAAAATGCGATGCGTGGGCCGGTTTTCAGTTCCACGTAATCGCCGAGCACCTCGCGCGCCAGCGCCACGCCGGACGCCTCGCCGCGGGTCGACAGCAATTCCTCGCAGAGATCCGCCAATGTCTCGGAGCGCGCGCCGGCCTCGGCGCGCCGGTCGCGCGCCCGCGTCACCAGCGCGCGACCGCGGTCGGCAATCGTCTGAAGCAGCTCCCCGAAAAACGAGGTGTTCATCCCGATGTTCCGGAAATACCCGGCAATCCACCACCTACTATTTGCCGACGCCCATCAGATGGTTCGGCAACCATGTGGCAATCTCAGGAAAGAAGCACAAGATCACGATGGCCAGCATCATACATAAAACGTAGGGCATCGTGCCCCACATGACCTTAGTAACCGGCACATCGGGCGCAATGGCATTCACAATGTAAATATTGAGGCCGACTGGCGGATGGATCAGGCCGATTTCCATGTTGATCGTCAGGATGACGCCGAACCACACCGGGTCGAATCCCGCAGCCGTAATGATGGGTAGCAGGATCGGACTCGTCATCAGGATGATGGCGGCAGGCGGAATGAAAAAACCCGACACCAACAGGAAGAAGTTGATCATCCCCATCAGCACCCAGCGATTGAAGTGCGCGTCGGCGATGGCTTGCGCCAGCATCTGGGTGAGATAAAGCGACGTGAGCATATAGCCGAACAGTACGGCGGCGGCGATGATGGTGAGAATCATTATCGATTCCCGCATCGTGTCCCGCAGGATGTGCCAGACCTTGTCGACCGACCAAAGTCGATAGATCGCGATTGCCAAAATAAGACACAGCGCCGCGCCGACGCCGGCTGCTTCAGACGGTGTCGCCACGCCGCCATACAACGAATACATGACACCAAAAATAATCAGAAGGAACGGTGCGATCTTCGGGATCGACTGGAATTTTTCTTTCCACGAGTAACGAAAATCGATTGCATGCGAACGAAACCCGCGCTTCCAGATGATGAAAATCGTCCAGATCATAAACAAGCCGGTCAACATCAATCCGGGAATGACTCCCGCAAGGAACAGGCGGCCGATCGAAGTTTCGGTGGCGATGCCATACAAAATGAACGTGATTGACGGCGGAATTAGAATGCCGAGCGTGCCGCCGGCGCAGATCGAGCCGGTCGCTACGTCATCGGGGTAGCCGCGCCGGCGCATCTCCGGAATGCCCATCTTGCCGATGGCGGCGCAGCAGGCCGGCGATGAGCCGGTGAGCGCCGCAAAGATCGCGCATGCGCCGAGATTGGAAATGACCAGCCCGCCCGGCAAACGATAGAGCCAGCGGTCCAAGGCTTCATAAAGATCTTTTCCGGCCGGCGAGGAGCCGATCGCGGCGCCCATCATCACAAACATCGGAATAGCGACCAGCGTGAAATCGTCGAGGCCGGACCAGAATGTCTCGGCAACGACGTGCATGCTGTCGATGCCGTGAAACAAAAGCAGAAAGAAGATCGCAACCGCGCCGAGGCCGAACGCCACGGGAATGCCGGACACCAACATCAGAAGCGTCGCAATGAGAACGAGAGAGCCTTGAAAAGTCGCGCTCATTCGGATTCTCCCAAGGCGAGCTTGGCCTGCGCCCGTGCGAACTCCTCGGCATCTTCCTTTGGCTTGAGGCCGAACGGCTGCGCTCTGTGCGTTACGAGACACAAGAATTCGACACCATATTGCACGACGAGCAGCCCCAGCCCGAATGGCATCGAAAGATAAGGAATCCATAATCTTGCACGCCATACCGTATTGGACCGCCAGCCTTCGGACCACGCCTCGTACCAATACAGCGTGCAAGCCGTGAACAGCACCACACAGAAGGCCATCGATAGCGCGATCGTGAAAACCGCAAGCCAATAGCGCGCGCGAGGCGCGAGATACAGTGGAAGGATATCCACGTTGACGTGGCCGCGCGTCATCAACACGTAGGCGCTACCGACGAAGGTCGCCGCCACGATACTGTATGTCACCACATCGATCTGCCAGATCGTCGGCACGCTGAAGAAATAGCGCTCGATCACCATGTCGCAGATCACGAATACCGCGAGGCCGATGAGGACGGCCGCAAACACGCCCGCGAGGCGTGACAGAAAAATCACCGCCCGAATGAATGCGTCCATGACAGGATGTACTCGGCTCCTGATTTTGAGAATGTTGTAGATTTAGCGGATGAGAAATGGCATCGGCCGGCGACAAACGCCGGCCGATCTCGCATCGCACTATTTCACGGCAAGCGCCTCATCGATCAGCTGCTGGCCGTTCGGGACGGATTTGGCGAAAGTAGCGTATGAGCTCTTTTTCGCCACGTCGAGCCATGACTGATAGTCGGCGTCGCTCAGAGTCACCACCTTCACTTTGTGATCTTCGAACGCCTTAATCGCTTCCTTGTTGACGGCGTCGGCCTTGCCTTCGTAGTAGGCCTGCGCGTTCTTGCCGGCTTTGATAATCACGTCCTGCTGCTGCTTATCGAGCTTGTCGAAACTTTTCTTGGACATGAGTACCGGCTCGTACATAAACCACAATGCATTGTCGCCCGGCGCCGTGAGGCAGTCGGTCACCTCATACAAACGCATGGATTGGAACGTTCCAAGGCTCGTGTCGGTTGCGTTGACCACGCCACTCTGAAACGCGTTGTAAATTTCATTTGACGGCGGGCTGACGATGCTGGCGCCGGCATCTTCCCACATCGATGCAAAAGTTGGGCCCGCAGCACGGAATTTAAGACCTTTCAGATCGGCCGGTTTCGTAAGGCACCCTTTGTTTGAAGCCATGCCTCCGGCAAACCATGCATCAGACAGCACGATGACGCCGCGCTTCTCGATCTCGGCGCGTATATCTTTCATGAATTGCGAGTTGTTGATTCGTTTTGCGCGTTCCTGGCTGCGGATCAGGCCCGGCATCAGCGTCGCACTGAAAACCGGCACTTTGCCGCTGGCGTAGTCGAGCGGGAACAGCGTGATATCGAGCTGACCGTTGACCATGGCGTTCCATTGGTCATTCGGCTTGAACAGCGATGCGCCCGGGTACACTTGAATGTCGATACCGACGTTAGCCGCCTTGGCTTCCTTGGCGATCATCTGCACCATGTCGTCGCGCACGTCGCCTTTGCCGCCCGGGAACTGGTGCGACGCCTTCATGGTGACTTGCGCCTGCGCCGCCGTCGACAGCACGAGAACCGCAACGGCAGTCAGAAAAGCCGTTTTGATTTTCATCGAAGATCCTCCCGTTTCGTTTTTACGCGGCATGTTCGCCGCGCTCGATTCGTGGCCATTGGGGCCAATATCGCCCAGTCCTACACTACCCGCCGATGCGGCACAGTGCCAGCGCGCTGGCCTACATGTCATCGTGCGGCGCAACGTCTGGTCAGCATCGGGTGACCTATTTATAACCCGCCGCAAGCTCGTAAAGTCGTGTCTTGGGAGAATTTCATATGCCGAAGCCGCTAGCGGGTCTACGCGTGCTCGAATTGGCGCGCATTCTGGCAGGGCCTTGGGCCGGCCAATTGCTGGCCGATCTCGGTGCCGATGTGATCAAGGTGGAACGCAAGGGCGCCGGCGACGATACCCGCGGCTGGGGCCCGCCTTTCGTCGAAGGCGTGGACGGCAAACATATCGACTCCGCGTATTTTCACTCCGCCAATCGCGGCAAGCGTTCGATCGAGGTCGACTTCGAGAGCGATGAAGGCAAACGGATCGTTCGCAAGCTCGCCGCGCGCTCGGACATCCTCATCGAAAACTTCAAGGTCGGCGGTCTCAAGAAGTTTGGCCTCGATTACAAAAGCCTGGCGCCGGAAAACCCCAAGCTGATCTACTGCTCTGTCACCGGCTTCGGCCAGGATGGGCCTTATGCATCGCGCGCCGGTTACGATCTGATGGCGCAAGGCATGGGCGGCATGATGGCGCTGACCGGCATGCGCGACGGTCCGCCGACCCGCGTCGGCGTCGCGATCTCCGACATCTTCACTGGCGTTTATTCGGTGGTCGGCATTCTCGCCGCGCTGAACGAACGCCAGCGCACCGGCAAAGGCGCCAATGTCGATACCGCGCTGGTTGATTCAACCGTTGGCGTGCTGGCGAATATGGTTCTGAACTATCTCGTATCCGACAAGATTCCTGAACGCATCGGCAATGCGCACGCCAACATCGTTCCCTATCAGGAATTCCCGGTGGCCGACGGCCATATCATCGTTGCCACAGGCAACGACAGGCAATATGCCGATTTCTGCAAGGTACTCGGCGCCCCCGAACTCGCGACCGATCCGAAATACATAAACAACGTCAACCGCCTCAAACATCGCGACGAACTGGTTGCCAAGCTCACCGCGCTGACATTGCAAATCAAGCGGCAGGATTTGCTCGACAAACTTGAAGCCGTGAAGGTGCCGGCCGGGCCGATCAATAATCTCGAAGAAGTCTTTGCGGACCCGCAGGTGAAACACCGCGGCATGAAGCTCGATATACCGAGCAAATCCGCAAAAGGCGGCACGATCCCCGGCGTGCGCACGCCGATCGTGATCGACGGTTGGAAAGCGGCGTCCGAGCGCCCCTCGCCGCTGCTCGGCGAGCACACCACGGAAATCCTGCGCGAGATCGGCGAGGTTAACTGACGGCGGTCGGCGCCAGCGCCTCAATATCGGTAACAATATCAATCACCACCGGCCGACCGGCGGCCAGCGCCTGCCTGAGCGCAGGCGCTACATCGGACGGGTGTTCGACACGTAGGCCGAGTGCACCCATATCCTCGGCGATCCTCGCGAAGTTCGTCGGATTGTACGTCCACAATTCCCGCGCCTGCGCGGTCTGCTCGCCGCCATAGGCGCGATCGAACCCGCGCTTCGACTGATTGCCGCCGCTGTTGTTGTTGACGATGGTGACGCTGTTAAGCTTCCAGCGCACCGCCGTTTCGATTTCCGCGATGTGGTACCAGAAACCGGCATCGCCGGTGAAAACCACCACCGGACGGTTCGGCGACGCCGCCTTGGCGCCGATGCCGGCCGGAAACGCCCAGCCGAGATGGCCGGCGCTGCGGATATAGCTTTGGCCAGGCGTGCGCAGATCGTACATGCCGCCCATCCACATGCCGGCGTGGCCGGTATCGACGACCACGATGGCGTCGTCGGGAACATTTTGCGTCAGCTCATGGCAAATCCGCGCCGGATGGATCGGTACGGCGTCGGATTCAAGCTGCGCCTTATATTTGGCATACCATTCGGCGCGCATCGTTTTGATTTGCTCGATCCATTTGACCCGTCGCGTCGCGCTCGATTTGTCGATCTGGCCGAGCATTTTCACCAGCACCGATTTGGCGTCGCCCAGCACTCCCGCCTTGAGTGGATAGTTGCGCCCGAGCGCTTCCGGATCGATGTCGATTTGGACCGCATTGACGCCGATTTTCGGCACCGCCCAGAAGTGCGTGGTCATGCCACCGGTCTCGGAGCCGATGAAACAGACGAGATCGGCCGCCGCCACGGTGCGGTTGGCGGACTCGCGCGAATAGGAGCCAACCACGCCAACCGAAAGCGCATGAGTCCCGGGGATGCAGTCCTTGCCGTTGAGTGATGTGGCGACGGGAATTTGCAGCGCGTCGGCCAGCGCTATCAGCTCACGCCCGGCGCCGGATGCGCGCACGCCGCCGCCGGCGACGATCACCGGCTTCTCCGCCTTTTGCAGCAGATCGAGCGCAGCTTTTACGTGTGCGGCTTCCGGTTCGGGGCGGAACGGCGGCACCTTCGCGAATTGCTCTTCGACGGTCGCTTCCATCTCGGCCTCGTCGAGATCGACCTGGCCCTCATTGCCACGAAATTGCAGATGCACCGGGCCCGGCGTGCCCGACACCGCCGTGCGGAACGCTTGGCGGATCATGTCAGGAAAGCGCGAAACCTCGTCGACCGTGACGTTCATCTTGGTGACCGGCTCGAACGCCGGAACGTCGTCGATCTCCTGATAGACCTTGCGGAATTTCGTTTTCGGATCGCGGCCGCCCGTAAAAGCGATCACCGGGGAATGCGCCAGCCAGGCGTCGCGCAAACCAGCCGCGAGATTAAGCGCGCCAATCACCTGCGCCATGCAGACTCCCGGCCTGCCGGACGCCCGCGCATAGCCGTCCGCCATATAGGCCGCTGATTTTTCGCCATGGGTATGAATGCGCGCAATCTTGGTGCGGCGCTCCATCTCGGCGAAAGTCCGCCGCAGCACCGCCGGCACCATGAAGACGTGGGTAACGCCGTAACCGGCCAGCATGTCGGCCATCACCTCGGCGCCGGTGCGCTTGGCGTTGTGGCCTACGACCGACATCTCAATCGGGCTTGAAATTCAAGGCGACGCCGTTGATGCAGTAACGCAGATGGGTCGGCGGTGGGCCGTCGTCAAATACATGGCCGAGGTGGCTGCCGCAATGGCTGCAGTGCACTTCGTCGCGCATCATGCCGTGGCTGCTGTCGGGAGATTTTTCTACCGCGCCCGGCACAGGATCGTTGAAGCTCGGCCAGCCGGTGCCGCTTTCGAATTTCAGCTTCGAGGCAAACAGCGGCTGTCCGCACCCCGCGCATGAAAACGTGCCAGCACGTTTCTCGAAATTCAGCGCGCAACTTCCCGGCATTTCCGTGCCGTGCTCGCGCATGATCTCGTACTGCTCAGGCGTGAGGAGCTTTCGCCACTCAGCCTCGGTGTGGGTAACCGGAAATTGCTTGCTGGCCATAATCAATGCGCTGCGGTGCCGCCGCGGTTCCAGCCGCGCGCGCCTTCACCGTAGACCTCATGGCCGCTGCCGGTGACGACAACCGTGTCCTCCAGCTTGATAAAGCCGCGGCTCGGATGCAGCAGTGTCGTCTCGACCGACACCACCATGCCAGCCTCCAGCGGCTTGTCGCGATGCTCGGCCGGATAGGGCGCGGCGCGCTTCGCCATTCGCGGCGCCTCGTGGCTCACCAACCCCATGCCGTGCGCCAGAAACTCCATCTGGTTGTGATATTTCGACTTTTCCTTGAGCGGTTCGGCCGCGTCATAGATCGCCTGCCCCGGCACACCCGGCTTCACCGCCTTGAAGGCCGCGCGCTGGATGGTGTCGATCTCGCCGAGCAGATCGACAAGCTCAGCGTCCGGCTCGCCCTGAATCGCCATGCGGCAGATGTCGCCGATATAGCCGTGATAGTTGCCGCCCGAATCCAGTGAAAGGATGTCGCCCTTGCCCCAGACCTGCTCCGACGGCGCGCGGTTGAGGCTGGTGCCGGCGGTGATCAGGCAATATTCAAACGTCAGGCCGCGATTGACCTCCTCGCGCCGTAGCGCGTCGGCCAGTTCGCGTTTGGTGGATCCCGGGCCATGCTTGGCGATCACCGCCTGCATTGACTCGATCACCATGTCGGAAGCGTGCTTGAGCTTCTTGAGCTCTTCCGGCGATTTGATCGCGCGCTGGCGATCGAGCACCAAAGACACGTCGAACAGTTCGGCATCTGGAAACGCATCGCGCAGCATCATCGCGGCGTCATAGGGCAAGAAGCCAAATTCGACACCGATGCGCTTTGGCTTCACGCTGGTTTGTTTCACCGACTCAATCGCCTTGTTGGTCGCGTCCAATGTGCTGTTCGACATCGTGTGAACGTGTGGCGCCCACAGCGGCTGCACGTCCTGCTGAAACTTTTCGAGACGATGGCCGACATAGGCGGTCTTGCTGGGGGCGCCCTTTACATAAACCAGCACCGGCAGATAGCGCGAGATGCTCATCGCATCCATGTAGTCGAAGAAATCGGCGCGATGACCGCCGAGCAGGTACTGCACATTGTGCTTCGAGGTGGCGAGCAGAATATCGACGTTCTCCTCGTCCATCAGCCGGTCCAACCGGGCGTGGTCGAAGGGAATGGATGTTGCCAGATCGGATTTTGCCGCAGGGGTCAACATAATGGATGTCCCAAATGTCCTTGCTCAATGCCGGTAAACTAGTCCCGGCGGGCCTGTCTCCGCAACCCGGCGATGCGCGGGACATTGTTGCGGGCTGGCATGCGGAAAGGCATGCTGACGCCAATAAATAACGACAGCGGGAGGAGAGGATGAGACTGGCAGGGCGTATTCTGGCCTGCGGCGCGGCATTGCTGTTTGCCGGCGCCGCGATGGCAGCAGGACCCGGCGGCTACCCGAACAAGCAAGTTAAAATCGTGGTGCCATTCGCCCCAGCCGGCCCCACCGACGTGATGGCGCGGCTGATCGCGCAGAAGCTTTCGGAAGCACTCGGCCAGCAGTTCTTCGTCGAGAACCATGCCGGAGCCGGCGGCAATATCGGCATGTCGCTGGTCGCGAAGTCGGCGCCGGATGGTTACACGATACTGGTGGCGTCATCGAGCTATGTGGTCAATCCAAGCCTCTACGCGAAAAATCCCTACGACCCGTACAAGGACTTCGCGCCGGTCACTTTGGCGGCCGCCTCGCCGAATATCCTGGTGGTGCATCCGGACGTCCCGGCCAAGACCGTCAAGGAACTGATCGACCTGATTAAAGCCAATCCGGGAAAATACTCGATCGCCAATCCCGGAATCGGCACGACACCGCAGCTTGCGGCCGAACTGTTTCGACTTGAGCTCAAGCTCGATGCCACCAGCGTGCCATTTGGCGGCGCGGGACCGGCGGTGCAGTCGGTGGTCGCCGGCCATACCCAGATCGGCATGATGGCATTGCCGCCAACCTCACCGCAGGTAACGGGCGGCAAATTGCGCGGCTTGACGGTGACCGCGTCGAAACGCTCCGAAGCGCTGCCCGACGTGCCGACCATGGCCGAAGCCGGCGTCAGCGGCCAAGAGTCCGAAACGATGCAGGGTATTTTTCTGCCCGGCGGCGCATCGAAGGAACTGGTCGACTTCCTCAATGCCGAGATCGTCAAGGTGATGGCCATGCCCGACGTGAAGCAAAAATGCGCGCAGCTTGGCTTCGACGTGGTCGCCGACAAGCCCGACCAGTTTGCCGCCTACATCCGCAAAGAAGTCGAGAAGTGGGCCAAGGTGATCAAAGACGCCAAGATCGCGCAGATCCAATAAGACATGCGCATTACCGATATTCGCGAGACCGCGGTCGCGCTGAAATCCGATCTCAAGAATTCGAGCATCGATTTCTCGGAAATGACGACGTCGGTGGTAGCGGTCGTCACCGACGTCAAGCGTGACGGCAAGCCGGTCGTCGGCTTTGCCTTCAACTCGACCGGCCGCTATGCCTGTGGCGCGCAGATGCGCGCGCGCTTTATCCCGCGCATCCTGAAAGCCGAGCCGAAGTCATTGCTCAACGAAGCCGGCGACAATTTCGATCCGAAAAAAATCCTTGCCGTGATGATGCACAATGAAAAATCCGGTGGACATTCCGAACGCTCGGTGGGCATCGGCACTATCGAGGTGGCGGTGTGGGACGCGGTCGCCAAGATCGAAGACAAACCGCTGCATCGCGTGCTGGCGGAGCGTTACAACGGCGGCAAGGTAGCAGACAAAGTGTTCTGCTATGTCGGCGGCGGCTGGTACGCGCCGGGCAAGACCACGCAGGATTTGCAGGACGAGATGCGCCGCTATCTCGACGCCGGCTACACCATGGTGAAGATGAAGGTCGGCGGCGCGCCGCTCGCCGAGGATATGCGCCGCATCGAGGCGGTGAAATCAGTGGTCGGCAATCGCGGTCAGCTTGCGGTAGACGCAAATTCCAAGTTCGAACGCGATGAAGCCATCGCCTACGCCAAGGCGATGTCACCCTATGAATTGCGCTGGTATGAGGAACCGTGTGACCCGCTCGATTTCGCCACGCTGAAAGACGTCTCCGACGCTTATGACGGTCCCATCGCCACCGGCGAGAACCTATTTTCGACGCAGGACGTGGACAATTTGGTGAAGTTCGGCGGACTGAAACCAGCGCGCGGCGACGTCATCCAGGTCGATCCGCCGCAGTTCTACGGCATCGTAGAATATGGCCGCATGGTCTCGATGCTGGCGCGCCACGACTGGCCGCGCTCTGGACTGTTTCCGCATGGTGGCAACCAGATGTCGCTGCACATCGCCGGCGGCTTCGGCCTCGGCGGCGCGGAATCCTATCCGGGCGTATTCGGGCCGTTCGCCGGCTTTGCCGACGACGCCCGCCTCGAAGACGGCCATCTGAAGCTGCCCGATCGGCCTGGTATCGGCTTCGAGGGTCAGGCCGCGCTCTACAAGATCATGCGCGAACTCGCGGCCTCAGGCCCATAGGATCGGTGATGGCCAAACGCAAGAAAACCGCGCTCCGCAAGACCAAGCCTGCCGACACCGTTGGCAAGCGCATCGTTTTTGACAAAGCCACCTGGCAGGCGGTCGAACTCTTGGCGCGCGACCAGATGAAGGACTTGCCCGAGGTCACCGAAGAAGCGTTCCGCGACCTTCTCAAGAAACACGGCCGCAGCGCCGATTTGCGCGAAGCCTTGAAGCTCAGCGCGCGCCGTAGCCCGGCCAATCGAGGCAAATAAGGGCTCCGCGGAGCCGCTATTTTCAAGCCTTAACGGCGATCCTGTCGCCGGAATGACACAGCTACGGGAATTTGAGGTCCGACGTTATCCACAGCCGCGCGACTCAGTTATGTGTCGCAAATCAAAAGGGAAACGGGGACCAATCCATGCGCCGCGCCAATGCGATCGCTTATCGGACCGAGGAAGTCGAATTGCGTGCGCGTAGCGAGAGCCGTCCCAGCCTGATGACACCGGCCCGCCGCGCCGGGCTAAAGGCGCTGGAGCGGGAATTCAGCGAACTGCTGAGCGCTTACGAAAGCCGTCGCGCCCAGACCGCGGCGGCATAGCCGCCCGCCGTTCCGGACGCCGCGGTTCCTGCGGCATGTCGGCAAGGCGGGCTCCTGCCGCAAAATGCCCCTCGTCGCCGGCCAGCCGGCACTCCACGCAAATGACGACGGCCTGCCCGCCGGCGATCTCGACCCGCTCGACTTCGCAGCGGCAGGCCACACAGACAAGCGCGCGCATGTTCGGCTATCCTGTTGACGGCAACGCACGAGCTTAGCCGCGATTCGTGTGGCGGCATCGTGTCGACCGTCCGCCGCTCAATGGAACCTGTGGATGGAAACCGACGTTCTGCGCCGCCTGCATTACGCCGCCGCCATTGCCTGCGGCGTGTTCGCGGCCCTCACCGTCCACATTCTGCTCACGGTAGCCGGCCTTGGGCTGGACGCCGTGCTGCGCGACCTGCTGCCGACCGGACGTCAGCAGTTCATCTCGGCACTGGCCTGGTGGGCAATCGGCGGCGCCGGTTTTCTCGGCGGCTGGGCGGCTGGCGCTTACCTGATCGCCGCCGCGCGCGAACGTGAATTCGTCTATCTGCTGGCGCGGCGCTTCCTGATCGCGCTGGTGGTTGTGGTCGCTACCGCGGGCGGCATTCTCAGCAAGACCGGCGATGTCGGCGGCACCGTCGATGTGATCAGCAGCCTCACAGCCCTCGGCCTCGGTTTCATCTGCGCGTTTTGCGGCGCGCGACTGGCTTATCTCAACGCCGAGCAGGTTTGAGCGCGCGTTCAGTGCACGTTTTTTTCCCGTAGCTGGATGATTTCGCCGTCGCGCTCGGCGAGCAGGCGCTCGAGCCGGCCGATATTGTCAAACAGCTGCGCGCTCGAGAGGCGCGGGAAATAAAATCCGAACTCCGGATTCTGGTAATAAAGCTCCTCGACCTTGTCGTAGCCGATCTCAAGCACCGCTCCGCTCTCGGTGCATTCCAGCGTTTGCGTGCGCGTCCGTGACGGCGCCAGCATACCGAGCTCACCAACCATGGCGCCCGGCACGACGTCGATATCGATTTCGTGCAGATGCAACTTTCGCACGACAAAATACATATGGTCGGCGAGATCGCCCTTGCGGAACATGATCTCGCCTGCCGTCACGTTGCGCTTGGTCATGAACGGCTTGAGCCAGTCCATCGACAGATCGCCTTGGCTTGCCGCCTTGACCTGCTTGATGAGATTGAGCATCTCGCGAAGCCGGTAGATGTTCAGCGGCAACAAAATGGCGTGCTGCACTACGGTCGGATAACTGGCGAACAGCGAACCGTAGATGAGATAGGCCACATTGCTGAAGATACCGGTGATGCGCAGCGGCACCATGGTTCGCATCGACAGCGTGGCGATCACCAGCGCCGCAGCGCCGAATCCGATGAAGTGATGTAATTCATGGGAAGCACCCCGGCAGATTTAACCCCCGGGAAGCCTAGCGCAGACCGGTATTGCAAAAATCGGCTCAGGATCAAAAAAAATCCCTGAGCTTACCCTTTGTATCCCCAAACCCTCGGCAGCCAGAGGATCAAGCTCGGCCACACGGTGATGAGGGCCAGCACCAGAATGGCCATCACAATGAATGGCGTCGCCTCCTTAACGATTTTGCCGAGCGGCTGCTTGGTCATATTGGCGAGCACGAACAGCAGCAATCCGTAAGGCGGAGTGAGCAATCCGATCATGATGTTGACAACGCAGACCACGCCGAAGTGCACCAGATCGATGCCAAGGGCCTTCGCGGTCGGGATGAAGATCGGAAGTATGACAAGAATGATCGTGCTGCCTTCCAGGAGGCAGCCGGCGACCAGCAGGATGACATTCACGAGCAGCAGAAAACCGGCAGCCGACAAATCGAACCCTGTCATGAAGCGCGCCAGCGAATTCGGGATGTTTTCGACCGTCACCACGTAGTTGAAGATCAGCGCGCCGGCGATCAGCATGCCGACCGAGGTGGAAGCCTTGCCGCTGGTGAGAATAGCCTCGTAAAGCTGCTTCCACGTCACCGCGCGATACAGCACGGTCGCGGCGAACAGCGCGTAAAACGCGGCCGCTGCCGCTCCCTCTGTCGGCGTCATCACGCCGCCGTAGATGCCGAACAGTAGGATCACGGGCAGCATCAGCGCCGGGAAGGCACGGACCGTTATTTTAGGCATCTCCCGCAGCGGGATCGGCGGTTCGACTGGGTAGTTGCGGCGTCGTGCGATGATCGAGTTCATGATCATGAAGCCGATGCCAAGCATGATGCCCGGCACAAACCCGCCCAGGAACAGATAACCGATCGAGGTATCCGATATCAGCGCGTAGAGCACCATCGGAATCGACGGCGGAATTATGGGCCCAATGATCGCCGCGGATGCCGTGATGGCGCCCGCATAGGCGATCGGATATTTCTGCTTCACCATCATTCCGATGATGATGCGGCCGATGCCGACGGCGTCGGCAATGGCGGAGCCGGACATGCCGGCGAAGATCATATTGGCGACCACGTTGACGTGACCGAGCCCGCCACGGAAGCGGCCAACCAGCACCAGACAGAATTGCAGCAGCCGGTCGGTCAGGCTGCCGATATTCATGATGTCCGCCGCGAGGATGAAAAGCGGAATCGCGAGCAGGACGTAACTATTGAAAAGGCCGTTGAGTATCTGTTCGGCCGCGGTGCCGAGATCGAGCCCCTGGATCAATAAGTAAAAGATCGAGGCGACGATCATCGAGTGGCCAATCGGCAAGCCGAGCCCACCCAGGGTTACGATCGCAATGATGCAAAGAACAAAAGGGCTGAGATGCATGGTCAGTCACCGACCTTGGCTGGATCGGTCTCGGGCGACCTCACGCCGCGAATGGCTTGAACCACCAGCCAGCAGTAACGACAGATGCAGGCCACCGCGAAAATCACATAGACCGAGTACATCCAGTTGATCGGAACATGGAGGTAGGCGGAATGCTCAACCTTCATGAAGCTGACGTATTTGTACGAAGCGGGGAGTGAAATGCCGTACAGTAAGATCGCGACGATGCCGGTGATCACATTGAAAACACGACGGACCTTCTCCGAAACATTCGAATAGATGATGTCGAAACGGATTTCCTCCGATTCGCGAAGGATGAAGGCGGCGCCCCACAATACGGTCCACAGCCAGGTCGTGACGATGACCTCTTCAGACCACCCGATTGGATTGTTTAAGACGTAACGGAAGAAAATCTGGAGAATAAAACAGCCAAACATCAAAGAAAGAATAGCGACCGAAATATTCTCGGCCCTTTTTCGGAACCAGTGCCCGACCGCGACGGCCTGCGAAAAAGTTTTTGAATTCATGGCAACTCCAGCACTTGGATGTACCCGCCGGAACCTTACGCAAAAATTGGCCGGTTGCACGAGACAACCGGCCAAAGTTTTTGGGAGGAAATCCTCGCCTGTAACATCCCCAATCCCTGATTGGAGGGCTTACTTGATGGCGTTGATCTTCTCGAGCGCGCCTTTCGGCCAGTCCTTGCCGTATTTGTCGACGTAGCGCTTCTGCGCAAAGCTGCGGAACGCCGCGACATCCGGGGCGTAAACTTTCTTACCCTCCTTCTTGAAGTACTCGAGGGTTTCCGCTTCCTGCGCATCAAACCGCTTGATGTTTTCGTCGGACATCTTGTCGGCGGCGGCCTGAAACTTGGCCTGGTCGGCGGGCTTCATCGCGTCCCAGACCTTGCTGCGCATCGCCATGACGTCATAGGCAATAACGTGCTTGGTAAGCACGAACTGGCTCGTGACTTCGTCGAACTTCATCAGCTTGCTCGACACCACCGGATTGTCCTGGCCGTCAACCGTGCCGGTCTGCAACGCAGTGTAGAGCTCGGCGTAAGCGACCGGCGTGGGATTGGCACCGAGAGATTCCCCGAGGAACTGCCAGAACTCGCCGGGCGGCATGCGCAATTTGATGCCCGACATATCGGCAGGCGTCTTGATCTGTTTGTCGGGCTTCAGATTGATGCTGCGCGATCCAAAATAGACCGGCGTAATGACCTGGATGCCAAGCTGATCCTTTGCTAGTTTGATGAAATCCTTACCGACGCCGCTCTTGAACGTCTTCTTCATGTGATCGGCGTCGCGGAACAGGAACGCCGAAGTCAGTAATGACCAGGCCGGGATTTGTTTGGAAATGTCGGCCGGCGCCAGGTTGCACAGATCAAGATTGTCGCGTTGCAAGGCGACGAGCTCGGTTCCCTGCTTGAACAACGTGTTGTTCCAGTAAGGCTCGAACTCGAACATGTCCTTGATAGCGACGCCGAACTCCTTGTACGCCGTGGCGCGCAAATCGGTTTCGGTAAAGGCGCAGCTGAACCTCAGCTTCTCTTTGGCTTGCGCGTGGACGCTTCCCGTCGAAGCGAGGGCGAGCGCCGAAACACCGCCGGCGACAACCGCACGGCGCGTGAAAACTGAATGCATATGTTCCTCCATGACCGCTTCGCTGATGAGCTACGAAGTCGAACCCAATTTATTCGCTCTAGCTAAATCCAAATCAATAGATAGAATAAGGATCGTCGGATATTTTCGTGTCCATATGACGGCTTCATCCGACAAGGACTCGTCCGCGCATTTCATCGGATGATTGTCAGATCGTAGGACGACAGACCAGTGCAGTGGAACGTTCAAAAAGGCGGCAGCATCGGCGAGAAGGCCTATCAGCGCATCCGCACTGACATCATTTTTGGGCGCCTGCCGCCGAAACAGCGGCTCAAGCTCGACGGCATGCGTGAACGCTACGGCACCAGCATCAGCACACTGCGTGAACTGCTCAATCGCCTGTCGTCCGAAGGGCTGATCCTGGCCGAGGGACAGCGCGGGTTCGAAGTTTCCCCGGTGTCAGGCAACGACCTCAAGGAGGTCGCCGCCTTGCGGCAATTGCTTGAAATCCACGCCATCGAGCAATCGTTCGCCAGCGGCGATGTCGAATGGGAAGCTCATGTCGTCGCCGCCCATCACAAACTTTCCACGATGGAAGAGCGGATGAAGACGGCCAACAACCGTCCCGACACCGAACTGTGGAAGCGCTACGACTGGCAGTTTCACCAAGCGCTGATTTCGGCGTGTGGGTCGCGGGCCTTGATGGATACCCATGCCGGCGTGTTCGACCGCTATCTGCGCTACCAGATGCTGGCGTTGAGCAATCGCGGCGATATTGCGATTCGTGAGCACCGCATGTTGCTTGATTGCGCACTCAAGCGTGATGCCAAGACTGCGTGCAAAGTATTGACGGCGCACATCGAGGGCGGTGTCCAACACGCGCTGGCAGCCGGCACGATTTAGTCCGTGGGCGGCCGCGTGGCTTTGCGCGAAAAACTGGCGAACAACACGGTCGCGATTCCTCTTACTTCCAGAATCCAGTTCCAGCGCAAGCCGAGAACGCGCTGCCCAATAAAGCGATCAAAATGGTGAAATGGAATCGAACCACCGACACTGCGGTTTTCAATCTTGTTCTATGGTCGAGAAAACAACGAGTTAGCACTTCGAAAAGTGTTTAACTGAGTAACAAACTTCAATAGGATAGAATGGATTTGTCTAACTGTCCGACCGAAAGTCGGGCGAGCCTGGTCCATCAGGGTCGCGTCCTTACCGCTTAATCGGAGAGCGCCATGAATGACAAAACATTTCATCTGATAGCCGGCACAATTTTCGCGCTTGTTGCGCTGATACAAGCTTTGCGAATTTACATGGGTTGGCCAGTTGTGATTGGCGGCTGGAATGCGCCAATGTGGATTAGTTGGATCGCCATCGTCGTTGCGGGTGGCATGAGCTACCTCTCTTTCACCCGCAAGAGCGTCGGGTAATCGAAAGAGCGGTGAGTTGGCGACCCGCGGCGTCAAGTCCGAACTTCCCTCGAAAGCGGACATAGATCGGGTCATGCCGAATGTCCGCTTCCAATAGCGGACTTCGCGCACGAGAATTGATCAAATTCCTTCGCGGGCCAATCGCTGTTCCGGTTATCAAGGCGCAAGGGATGGAGCCGCTGTAATGCGCTTAATCCCGCACCTTTGGAGCAAGTCGGCCATCAGGTTGGCCGCTTTGGGTCATTAGCGGACATGGCGATAACTTCACGCGATGTCCGCTTTACCCCAAAAGCCTAGCCCCTCCTCGTCTCAAACCGGCCAAATCCGATTGGCCGCGCCTTCACAGAAGCCAGGATAGTCGCCGCCATCTATATTTTGCTGGCGCGCTGAAGCCCTTTGTCGATACTCATGGCGGGCGATGATGTTGGGCCGTGGTATCGCAAGCAATGAATTTAACGCTGGCTGCTTGGCGAAACGACCTCGCTGCGGGCGCCATCGCCGCGATCATCAGTCTGCCGGTCTGCGTCGCTTCGGGCCTGCTGGCATTTGCGCCGCTCGGGCCGGGCTATGCGGTGGCGGGCGCTACCGCCGGGCTATGCGGGGCGATCGTCACGTGCTGCGTGTCGGCAGTATTTGCGACATCCTCGTTCGTCGTCACGACCCCCCGCGTCAGTGAAAGCTTGCTGCTCGCGAGCCTGACCACGGCACTGCTCGCCATTCCTTCGGTCGCCAGCGACACGAACTTGATCATGGTCGCGATGTTCCTCTGCGTCGTGATGGCTGGCTTGTGGCAGACGATTTTCGGGCTGGCCGGTGTTGCGAAAATCATCAAGTTTACGCCGTACCCGGTCCTAGTCGGCTTCCTCAATGGCGTCGCGGTGCTGGTCGCGCTGTCCCAGCTCAAGTCCTATTTCCAGGTTAACCCGACTACGTCGAATCTTGTTGTGTTCGACCGACCGTTGATGTTCGTCCTGCTCATCGGAATCACCGCGCTGATGCTCGGCTTTCCCGCCGCTGCAAGAAGATTTCCCGCTAAGTGGTCGCTGACCAAGGTGCCGCCGGTCATCGTCGCGTTCGCAGGCGGCATCACCGGATTTTATCTCCTCAAGGGGATCAACTTGGGATTCGATCTTGGCCCCACGGTCGGCGTTGTGCGGATGACCTTTCTCTCGCCGGTGACGGAATTGCGGAGCTTCGAGGCGTGGCGGCACGTCGCCACGATCGCCTGGTCGATTGTGCCGACGTCGGCGGTGCTGGCGATCATCGCAACGCTCGATTCTTTGCTGGCGTTTCGGGCCGCGCAGAATGTCGCCGATCTTGCAGTATCGCCGGTGCGCGACCTGGTGGCGCAAGGCATCGGCAATTGTGCCGCGGGTCTCGCGGGCGGCATTGCCGGCGCGGCCTCGCCCGGTTCAACTATGGCGGCTTATCGCGCCGGCGGCACGACGCGCGTGGTGTCGTTGTCGACCGGACTACTCCTGCTCGCCGTGAGCGTGCTTGCGCCGCAAGTGCTCGCCGCGATCCCCTCGGTCGTTCTCGCCGGGATCCTGCTGGCGACCGGGGTTCTCTTGTTCGATAGCGGCGTCTTCAAAGTCGTCGCGGAGATGCGCCATGCGATCTCGCCAGCGAGCCGCCGTCGTTTGTTTTACGATTTCGGTGTCGTCGTCATCGTGATGGGTATCACCGTGTTCTACTCAGTGGTTGCCGGCGTCGTCGCCGGTGTCCTGCTGGCGGGCACGATTTTTATAGTTAACATGAGCCGCCCAGTGGTCGAGCGTGTGCTGCTCGGCCATGACATTCAATCCAAGCGCATTCGCCCGCTGAAGGATGTCGAAATCCTGCGCGAGACCGGGCCGCAGCGCGCCGTGGTCCTGCTCGAGGGTGTCTTGTTTTTCGGCAATGCCGACGACCTGTCCGCGAAAGTGAAGCAATTGTTCCTGCACGCGGACCTGGTCGCGCTCGATATGCGTGGGGTGAGCGACATCGACGTGTCCGGCGCCAACATCCTGGCGAATCTGGCGAGCAAGAGCCGCGCCCAGAATAAGAACCTCGTGTTCTGCGGCGTGCCGGAGCCGCTGGACGCCATCGTCAAGGGCGTCTTGCCGAAGGGCAATGCGGCCGAACCGAACATCACGCGCGATCTCGACGCCGCGCTCGAATGGATGGAGGAAAAGTCGTTGCAATTGCACGCCGAGCGGCGCGACCGTGCCGATGTGCTCGATCTGCACGACATCGATTTTTTGTCCGGGCTTGCGATGGAAGAACTGGAGTGGCTCCGCGAAGTCTTGACCAAGCGTGAGTTCGCGGCGGGCGACACCATCTGCCGCGAGGGCGATGAGGGCGACCGCATGTGGCTGCTTGCCAAAGGTAGCGTCAGCGTGCGGCTCATCTCGGCGGACGGCCGCGTGAACCTACGCATCGCCTCGCTGTCGTGCGGCACAACGATCGGCGAAATGGCGCTGGTCGAAAATGCGCGTCGCTCGGCGACCATCGTCGCCGACGAGTATGTCATCGGCTACGAGCTACTGGGTGACGGCTTTGCGCGGCTGGTGTCGGAGCGTCCGGTGATCGCGACCAAGCTGCTCACCAACCTATCTCGCGAGTTGGCACGCCGGCTGCGCCGCACCTCGCAGGATCTGCGCAGCCGGACCTGAGCGGGCGACAACGCATAGTTCGCGCACCGCGACGCCCAAACACTAGCTTTCGTCACCAATATCTCGTGCACGTTGGCTTCGTGTAAAACTGTTCCCAGAGCGGCACGTCCGCTTCGGGTCAATCGCTGCCAATAAATTCCACGCCAATGCCGACCTTTGTTCGCTTTACCCCCGACAGCAGACATTCAGTTTTGGTGAGCAATCGCCCTATTCCGCAATTCGCCGTTCTGCGAACAAAGATGACGGCTGAAATCCGATCAGCTCAATGCGCGATTCAGATTTCGAAACGGGCACGGACAACGCGAGCATGCGACAACTTTGTCTAACACCGAACAGCGTTTCTGTAAGTAATTGAAATGATTGGTGCCCAGGGGCGGAATCGAACCACCGACACTGCGATTTTCAATCGCATGCTCTACCAACTGAGCTACCTGGGCGCCAAAACCCGCCAGAATGGCGGGCAAACGAGAGCGCGGGCGTTATAGAGGCTGGGTTTTGTGCTGTCTAGAACCGCGCTAAATCGGGCAGAAATGCTCAGGCCGAAGCACCGATGGCGCGGCGGAATCGCGTCTTGATCGCCTCACCGTTACGCTCCGGCAGCACGCGCGGTGGATCGTCCGCCGCAATCTGAACCCGTGCAAATAGCATCTCATCATAGTCCGCCAATCTATCCGCCAGGGCATCCAGTTCCGTCTCGTCGCCGACACTGAAACACTGCGCGAAGCCGCAAGCGCGCGCGGCCGCGAGCAGGTCGACGCCGCGCGAGGTGTGGCTCGGCTGCATGCCGGTCTCGCCATAGACGCCGTTATCGAACACGATCACCGCGAGATTTTTCGGCCGCTTGACGCCGATGGTGGCGAGCGCGCCGAGCCCCATCAGCATTTCGCCATCGCCGGTGATGACGGAAATGCGCTTGTCGGGCTGCGCCAGCGCGAGGCCGAGCCCGATCATCGCAGCACCCCCCATCGCGCCCCATAGATAGAAGTCGCGGTCGTTCTCGCCGAGCGAGGCGAGGTCCCAGGTGGTCGAGCCGAGCCCCGGCACGATGAACATCTCGCGCGGGCGTTTCGCCAGCAGGCGCTTGATGGCGGCGCGGCGCTCGATCATTTGGTCCACACCTTCTTGCCGATCAGTTCCTGCGACAGGAGCACGGCGACCGCCGCGTCACCGCCGAATACGCGTTGCGCGGCGGCTTCGGCGATGTTCTCGACCTCGTCCGGCTTGCGGGCGCGCTCGACCTCGACCTCGCACAGTTTCAGCGTCGGCTCGACGATCGAGCCCATCGGCACCTGCCACGGGTTGAACTCCTCCCATTCGCCGCGCATCGTGATGAACGTCAGCAGCGGAAACCGGCAGGTGCGGATCAGCGACAGCATATTGATGCAGTTGCCGACGCCGCTCGACTGCATCAGCAATACGGCGCGCTGGCCGCCGAGCCACGCGCCGGCCGCCAGCGCCACGCCTTCTTCTTCGGTGGTGAGCGAAACATCGTGAATATCGGGATCGTCGACACAGCGTTTGATCAGCCGCGTGTGCCCCGCGTCCGGCACGTAGCCGACCTGCCGCACATTGGCGCGCTTGAGCACGCCGAACAATTTGTCGGGCCAGTCGATGGCAGGCACCGCGCTCATTCTTTCTGCTCCTCAGGCTTCTCGCCATCTTCGTCCTCATCTTCTACCACCGGCACCGAATAAACACCGGAAAACCAGCGGTTGAGATCAACGTCGGCGCAGCGCCGCGAGCAGAACGGCCTTAGCTTTTCGTCGGCGGGCTTGCCGCAAATCGGACAGGGCTTACCGGGCGCGAGTTCAGGCATTTCAGCTCCGGCGCGCTGAATCCCGCGCGCGCAATTCGGTCTTGAGGATCTTGCCGTAATTGTTCTTTGGCAGCGCGTCGATGAAAACGTAATCTTTCGGCCGCTTGAAGCGCGCGATCTGCGACAGGCACAGCGCATCGAGCTCGGCGGTATCGGCCTTGCCGACCACGTAGGCGACGACGACCTCGCCCCACTCGCGATCCGGCCGGCCGATCACCGAAACCTCGCGCACCTCGCCATGCCGCAGCAGCACTTCTTCGACCTCGCGCGGATAGATATTGCTGCCGCCGGAAATGATGACGTCCTTGGAGCGGTCCTTCAGCGACAGGTAGCCGTCCATATCAAAGGCCCCGATGTCGCCGGTATGCAGCCAGCCGTCTTTCAGCGCAGCGGCGCTCGCGTCGGTGTTCTGCCAATATCCCGCCATCAATACGTCACCGCGGCAGAGAATTTCACCGGCCTCTTCTGCCGGCATCGCACGGCCGTCCGCATCAACGACCGCCACTTCGACACAGGCATAAGGCCGCCCGGCCGAGGCCAGCCGCTCGCGCCAGCGCGGATGCTCGCGATCCGCGACTTCGCCTTTCGGCAGCATGGTGATGGTCATCGGACATTCGCCCTGCCCGTAGATCTGCGCCAGCCGCGGGCCGAAGCGGTCGAGCGCCTTGATTGCATCCTCGACATACATCGGCGCGCCGCCCCAGATCAGCGTGCGGATATTGGACGGATCGCAGTCGGCGCTGCTGCTCGGTCAGCCGATTGATCATGGTCGGCGCCGCGAACATCGAGACGTTCGGCCAATGCCGGAACAGCGCGAAAATCTCGTCCGGCTCGAAGCCGCCGGATTCCGCCACCGCATTGACGCCGCCGAGAGCTACGTGCGCCATGATGTAAAGGCCCGAGCCGTGGCTCATCGGCGCCGCGTGCAGAATAGTGTCGCCTGCCGCCGCCGGGTCGACTTCGCTCGCATAGGCGAACGTCGCCTCGCGCAGCGAGCGGTGCGTCAGCATCGCGCCTTTCGGCTTGCCGGTGGTGCCGGACGTATAAAACAGCCAGGCCAGATCGTCGCCGCCGCGCGGCACCAGCGCAATCGGATCGGCGCCGAGCAGCGCTTCGATAGCCCGCGCCGTCGATGCGAATCGAGCCGCTCCAGCGATTTCGGCGCGTGCGGCGCGATGACGTCATCGAGGCCGCCGGAGGCGAAGCAGACGCGCGCGCCGGACTGCTCGATGATGTAGCCGAGCTCCGCGCCGTGCAGCTTGGCATTGGCCGGCACCGCGGCGAGGCCGGCATGCCAGATCGCAAACAGCAACTCGACATATTCGGTGCAATTTTTGGCGACGATGGCGACACGATCGCCAGACTTGAGGCCGAATTCGTTGCGGAGCGCGCCGGCGAGCCGCGCCGCGCGCGCGGCCAGCGCGGCGAAGTCATGCACGACGCGCGTGCCTTTGGCGATGGCAGGACGAGCCGCGTGGCTTTTGCCGGCGCGTTCGAGCCACATCGCGATATTCATCGGAGGACTTAAACCGCGTTCAGCCAGCCGAAGCGGATCGGAAAGCCCTCGCCGCCGAGCATCGAGACGTCTCGTAAAGCGGCAGACCGACCACGTTGCTGTAGGAGCCGACGATCTTGACGATGAACGTGCCGGCGATGCCTTGCGCAGCGTAGCCGCCCGCCTTGCCGCGCCATTCGCCGGAAGCGAGATAGGCCTCGATGTCCTCGTCCGACAATCGCTTGAAGCGCACGCGGGTTTCCACCAGGCGCTGGCGGAAGGCTTCGCGCGGGGTCACGACGCACACCGAAGTGTGGACGCGGTGGTTGCGGCCCGACAGCAGCCGCAGGCATTGCGCCGCCTCGTCGAGCATTTCCGCCTTCGGCAAAATGCGCCGGCCGACCGCCACTACCGTATCAGCGGCGAGAATGAACGAACCGCGCAGTTCGTCGTCGAGCTTGACTGCCTCGAGCGCGGCGAACGCCTTGGCATGGGCAAGCCGGTTGGCATAAGCGCGCGGCAACTCGCCGCGCTTCGGCGTCTCGTCGATATCGGCGGGCTTGAGCGCATCGGGCTCGATACCGGCCTGATTGACGAGGGAAAGCCGTCGCGGCGAACCGGAGGCGAGGACGAATTTGGGACGGCCAATCATGGGGCTTTTCGGTTTGGCGCGAAAACTAGCGGAAGCCCTGACCTATCACAACCAGCAGGGATACTCACTCATTGCCGCTTCGGCCATCTCCGAAGCGCGCGCGGATATGGGCCAATAACTGCTCACGCACCTCGCGATAGGCGGCGAGCCGCTGCTCGCGATTGCCTTCCGCCGCGGTGGCGTCCGGCGTTGCCCAATACTCGACCTCGGCCGCGACCCGGTGCGTCAGTTCCAGCGCCTTGTGATGCGCACCTGGCGTCAGCGACACGATCAGATCGAAATTCAGCCCCTCGAGATCCTCGTAGTCCTCGAAACTGATCGGCTTGTGGCGCGCGATATCGATGCCGATCTCCTCCATCGCCGCTACCGCGAATGGATCGAGCTCGCCCGGGGCCACGCCGACCGATGCCACGATAATCGATGCACCGAACATTTGCCGCAACAGGCCTTCCGCCATCGGCGAGCGCACGGCGTTCATATTGCAGGCAAACAGCACCGACTGCGGGCGCGAAGATCGCTCGGCTGCGGCCATGAAGCGGTCAGCCCTTCCAGTGCAGCACGCAGATCAGGGTGAATAGGCGGCGCGCGGTGTCGAGATCGACTTCGACCTTGCCCTTGAGCCGCTCCATCAGGATGTGCGAGCCGTCATTGTGGATGCCGCGCCGGCCCATGTCGATCGCCTCGATCTTGTCGGGCGTCGCAGTGCGGATGGCCTGATAGTAGCTGTCGCAGATCAGGTAGTAGTCCTTGACGATGCGGCGCAGCGGCGTCAGCGAAAACAGGTGTGCGACCACCGGCTTGCCGTCGGCACCGCGGATGTCGAACACCAAGCGCGTACCGTCGATGCTCAGATGCAGCGCAAAGGGTCCGCCGTGAATCGCCGACCGGCGCGAAAAAATTCTGCTCCAGCAGATCGTAGATCGCCACCTTGCGCTCATGCTCGATGTCGGCATTGGTCGAGCCGATCGAAGCCTCGTCGAGCTCGACCGCGACGAGTCGCTGTTTTTTGTCAGGGGATTTTGCCGCGCTCATTGGCGATTGAGGCGGATCGAAACCGAACGCGCATGAGCATCGAGGCCTTCGGCTTCGCCGAGCGCGATCGCCGCCGGACCGAGCGCGTGCAATTGCTCCGGCCCGCATTTAAGGATCGACGTGCGCTTCATGAAGTCGAGCACGCCGAGACCCGACGAGAAGCGCGCCGAGCGCGCGGTCGGCAGCACATGGTTGGAGCCGGCGACGTAATCACCGATCGCCTCCGGCGTATGCGCGCCGATGAAGATGGCGCCAGCATTGCGGATTTTCGACGCCAGCGCTTCGGCATCGACTGCCACGATTTCGAGATGTTCCGGCGCCAGCGCATCAACCAGTGCGAAGGCGTCGGCAAGCTTTCCCACCGTGAAGATAGCGCCGAAATCGCGCCAAGACGCGCCGGCGGTCGAGGCGCGCGGCAATGTTTTGAGCTGCGATTCAACCGCCTTTTCCACTTGTCCCGCGAGCGCAACATCATCGGTGATCAGGATCGATTGCGCGCTTTCGTCATGTTCGGCCTGCGCCAGCAAGTCGGCCGCGATCCAGTCGGGATTGCCGGTCTGGTCGGCAAGGATCAACACTTCTGACGGGCCGGCGATCATGTCGATGCCGACGCGGCCGAACACCAGCCGCTTCGCCGCCGCGACATAGGCGTTGCCGGGCCCGACGATCTTCGCCACCGGCTTGATGGTTTGCGTGCCGTAAGCGAGCGCCGCCACGGCCTGCGCGCCGCCGATCCGATAAATCTCGTCGACACCGGCGAGCTTCGCCGCGGCAAGCACCAGCGGCGACAATTTTCCGTCCGGGGCCGGCACCACCATCACCAGACGCGGCACGCCGGCGACTTTAGCCGGCACCGCATTCATCAGCACGGAAGATGGATAGGCCGCAGTACCTCCCGGCACATAAAGCCCGACCGCCTCGATCGCAGTCCAGCGCGACCCCATCTCGACGCCGAGCGCGTCGGTGAACCGATCGTCTTTCGGCTTCTGGCGGACGTGATAGGCTTCGATGCGCTCGCGCGCGAGCTTCAACGCATCGAGCGCTTTCGGGTCGCACTGCTTTGCCGCCGCGTCGATCTCCTGCGGCGGTGACGCGCAGGCCCACTTTCGCCAGATCAACGCGATCAAATTTTTGCGTGAGATCGATCAGCGCCTGGTCGCCGCGCGCGGCGACGTCGGCGACGATGGCGCGCACCGCCGCCTCGATGTCCGGCGCGCTCTCTCGCTTGACGTCGAGAAACGCGCGAAACCGCGCGGCAAAATCGGCGCTCTTACTGTCGAGGCGCAAGCGGCATGACTTAAAGTCCCGCGGGCGAATTACGCGCCCGATGGACAGGTCAATGGGTGATGGCCGCTCGCGCGTCAACCCCGGCTTGCGCTGGGTGCGCCATTTCAGCCGGAGTGGCTAGGCCTTCTTCTTTCTCTTGTGCTTCCGCATGGCTTTTTTCGGCTCCATGTAGTCGCATACCGAGAGGCAAACGCCGCCCATGCTCATGCACGAGGAAATGCCCGACACGCACATCGGCGCGGAGCCGAGCTTCACGCAGCCGCAGCCCGTCGCCGCCTGTGCCGGCGAACCGGCCATGAAGGCCGCCACCGTAATGCCCGCCAACAAAATCAAAGTTTTGCGCATCGCAGTCCCCTTAAAAATTGCCCGAGGGACGACAGTATAGGCTGCGGCGAGGCCGCGGCCTACCACAACCGAGTTTTGAACCGAAAGATTTAAGGCGGGTTAGGTCCGCTCCGACGCGGCTTCGGCATCCTGATGGGCCGGGCAGCCGGCAGCGGTCCAGGTCGGGCCTAGATCGGCCAATTCGGCCTCCAGACACTCGACTTCAAGCCGCAGAGCCGGGCCGCCGGAAAAAGTCAGCGTCACAACACCGCCGGGCGCGTCGGTCTCGGTAAATTCCACCGCCAGGAGATTGAGAACATCGTCGGGATGGGCCGGGCTCAGGTCGCGGCATTTGCAGGATCGCACGCGCTCGAACCGCAGTGCAGCGCGGCGCCGGCGGTATTCGGGTTTGTCGGTCTGCGCGGCTTCCCAGTCGAAGCGGTTGAGCGCTACCACCAGGCGCTTTTCTCCCGGCCGCCACAGCACCTCCGACGCATTGACCACCGCGTCCTGCAAGTGAGCGGATACGACAGCAAGATCCTCGGCGTCGAGTGCGACGAATTTCAGCAGATCCATTCTGCAGATCCTTGGGCGGCTCCGGTCTCCTGTAGTTAGGAGAGCAGCCTTCCTGGCGCAAGGTGGCTAAAATGCCGGTTCGAGCCCCGCCGCGATCCAGCGGGAGCGCGTTTGCGGCGCGGTCAGGAATTTCAGGAACGCCGCCGCGGCCTCCTGCTGCTTGCTGCTGACGGGAATTGCCGCGGTGTAAGTGTTGACGCCGCGGAATTCGCCGGGCAGTTCGCCGACCACCTGCGCGGCCCGGTTCGGCAGTATCTCGCTGATGAAAGTAATGCCGATCTCGGCCCGGCCGTCGGCGACTGAGGCGACCACCTCCAGCCCGCGTTTGCCGAGCACGGCCTTGCCGTTCACCGCATCCTTGATGCCGAGCCGGTCGAGCACCGCGACAAACATCGTGCCGCCAGTGCCGCCCGATGCCGGATCGGTGTAGGCGACACTTTTGGCGTCGAGCAATGCTTGTTTGAATTTGTCCGGCGTCGAAATGTCGGGCTTCGCCGCGCCGGCCCGCACTGCGACGCCGGTAACGGTGCGGCCCAGATCGCTCACGCTGCCCGCGACGAACAAGTTTTGCTTGTTCAGCGCGGCCACCGCGGATTCGGAAATCACCACAAAGTCGGCCGGCTCGCCGCCACCGACACGTTCTTTCAGTGCGCCCGCGGTCGCAAAATTGAGATCGAGTTTGTTGCCGGAGGCGCGCTCGAACTCGGCACCAAGCTCAGTCACCATCTGCTGCACCGCGCCGGCGCTGAGAACACGGACCGTCGCCACGATTACCCGCTCAGGCGCTCGATATTGGCGCCACAGGCAGCAAGCTTGGCCTCGAGCCGCTCAAAGCCGCGATCCAGATGGTAGACGCGGTTGACCATGGTCTCGCCTTCGGCGGCGAGCGCGGCGATCACCAGCGACACCGAAGCGCGCAGGTCGGTCGCCATCACCGGCGCGCCTTTGAGCTTTTCGACGCCTTCGATGGTTGCGGTCTCACCGTTGAGCGCGATGCGGGCACCAAGCCGCGCCAACTCCTGGACGTGCATGAAGCGATTCTCAAAAATCGTCTCGGTGATGTGCGAGGTGCCATTGGCATGCGACATCAACGCCATCAGCTGTGCCTGCAAATCGGTCGGAAAGCCGGGAAACGGCGCGGTGGTGACGTCGACCGGCGCGATTCCAGAACCATTGCGCGCGATGCGAATTCCTTCATTGGTAGCGGTGACCGAGGCGCCGCTCTTGGCAACCACATCGAGCGCAGCCTGCAGCAATTCCGGCCGCGCGTTCTGCAGCAATACGTCGCCGCCGGTCATCGCCACCGCCATCGCATAGGTGCCAGTCTCGATGCGATCCGGCAGCACGCGATGCCGCGTCCCGTGCAGTTTCGTCACGCCCTCGACGACAATGCGTGAGCTGCCGGCACCGGAAATCTTTGCGCCCATCTTATTGAGGCAATCGGCGACGTCGCCGATCTCCGGCTCGCGCGCCGCGTTGTCGATCACCGTCATGCCTTTTGCCAACGTCGCCGCCATCAGCGCCGTATGGGTGCCGCCGACCGTGACTTTGGGAAACACGATCTCGCCGCCGCGCAATCCGTTGGGCGCGCGCACCATGACGTAGCCGCCCGCGGTCTCGATCTCGTGCGCCGAGTTTATCAAGCGCCATGATCAGCAGATCGACGGGGCGCGTGCCGATCGCGCAGCCACCCGGCATCGACACCTTGGCCTCCCCCATGCGGGCGAGCAGCGGCGCGATCACCCAAAAACTGGCGCGCATTTTCGAGACCAGATCATAGGGCGCGGTGGTATCGACGATGTTCTTCGCCGAAATGTGCAGTGTGCGGCCCGCATTGGGATCGTCGCCGGGGCGCTTGCCGGCGATCATGATGTCGACGCCGTGATTGCCGAGAATACGTTGGAGCAGCACAACGTCGGCGAGCCGCGGCACGTTTTCGAGGATCAGCGTTTCCTCGGTGAGCAAGCTCGCGATCATCAGCGGCAGCGTCGCGTTCTTCGCACCGGAAATCGGAATCGATCCGTTGAGGCGCTGCCCGCCGACAATGCGTATGCGATCCATGCTAGTTCCCGCGCTTCAAGTCCGGGACCGGCTGCTTGCGGGCCCGCGCCTGTGCCTTACGGCGTTTGAGGTTCTCGCGCAATTCGCGGGCCAGACGATCCTGCCGCTGCTCGGCTCGGGATTTGTTGGATTTCTCAGTCACGGCAGGAACATAGGGACGGCTCGACACGGCGGCAATGATCGGATATTCGCAAGCCACCCGCGGTTTCCGCCCCGCTAACGCTGCCGTAGCTCAGTGGTAGAGCACTTCATTGGTAATGAAGAGGTCCTCAGTTCAATCCTGAGCGGCAGCACCATTTGCGTCGATGAAAAACCCCGGGGATTTCCCGGGGTTTGTCGTCTTAGGATGTATTTCGATTAGGCGAAGGCGCGTACGCCGACTTGCCTTTTGCGGCGATAGGTAACGAACCCGAAACCTGCAAGGCCCGTCAGCATCATGGTCCATATGGCCGGCAACGGTGCGGCGACGGTGAAGCCCCATTCGAGCCCATCGTAAACCGTCAGTGTCCTGCTGCCGTAGTCAGCCGTCGAAAGCCACGCATCGGCTGTCCAGACCGCATAATCGTCGCGGCTTGGCTTGTCGTACAACATACTCGCCGTGCTACCGTCAGTGCCGCGCACTGGAAAAAAATTACTGACCGCAGCGCGTGTCAGCGCTGGTAAGGGGCTAGGTTCTCGCTTGCGACTTACGGAGTCAATGAGGCGATCAGCCCGCAAAACCGCAGGTCGACTGTTACCGAAGATAACCTTCACCCTACCGCCGCAACGGGCGTCGCCTTGGCCGCCGGGCGGCCGGTGAGTTCGGCATAGGCTTCAATCGGCTTCGGCCGTCCGATCAGATAGCCCTGCACTTCATCGCACGACGCGCTCAGCAGGAACGCGCGCTGCTCTTCGGTCTCGACACCCTCTGCCACCACCGGTAGACCGAGACCGTGCGCCAGGCCGATGACCGCGCGGATGATCGCCGCCGATTGCGGCTTCTCGGCCAGGTTGGCGATAAACGACTGATCGATCTTGATAGTGTCGAACGGAAACGCCTGGAGATAAGACAGCGAGGAATAGCCGGTGCCGAAATCGTCCATCGCAACCCGCACGCCGATATTCTTGAGCCGCCGCAAAACCGACAGCGCGCGCGAAAAATCCTGCATCAGGACGCCTTCGGTAATTTCGAGCTTGAGGCGGCTGGCTTGCAGGCCGGTTTCCAGCAGAATCGAATGAACCAAAGTGGCGAGGTCGCCGTGCTGGAACTGCACCGGCGACAGGTTGATCGCGATTCCCAAAGGCTTCGGCCAGGACGCCGCTTCGCGGCAGGCGGTTCGCAAGATCCATTCGCCGAGCGGGATGATCAGCCCGCTTTCTTCGGCGAGCGGAATGAATGTGTTCGGCGGGATGGCACCCTTGCGCGGGTGATGCCAGCGCGCCAAGGCCTCAAAGCCGGTGACTTCGCCCTGGATCATCGCTAGCGGCTGATAGTGCAATTCGAGCTGGTCGTTCGCGATCGCCGAGCGCAGATCGTGCTGCAAGGACCGGCGCTCGCGCAGCTGAGCATCCATGTCGGGCTCGAAGAAGCGGATCGAGCCGCGCGATTCCGACTTTGCGCGGTAAAGCGCGGCATCGGCGTTGGCGACGATGGTGACCGCGCTGTCGCCGTCGCCCGGATAAAGCGCGATGCCCACCGTCACCCCGATATTGAGGCGGTGACCGTCGATTTCGAAATCCTCCGCCATCGCCGTTATCAGCCGCTTAGCGAGGACCTCGGCCGTTGCGGGCTGCGGCCCTGCAGGCGAGATGATCGAGAACTCGTCGCCGCCAACGCGCGCGAGAAACGCGCCCTGACAGGCCTCCTCGAGCCGCTTGCCGACCAGCCGCAGCAGGGCGTCGCCGGTCGAATGGCCGAATACATCGTTGACGCCCTTGAAGCGGTCGAGATCGAGGCACAGCAGGGCGAATTGATCCGAACCGGCCGCTGACAGATCGAGCGTCGCACCGAGGCATTCATTGAACGCCGTGCGGTTCGGCAGATCGGTCAGCGGGTCATGATGCGCCAGATAGGAAATGTGGGCCTCGTCGCGCTTGCGCTGGGTGATGTCGTGGACGACCGCGATCAAATATTGCGGCTTGCCGTCGGCGCCCATAACGGGAAGCCGCGTCGAAGTGACGATGCGCGCCTCGCCGCGCGGCGTGGTGATGGAATGTTCGTCGCAATAGGTTTCATGGCCGGCATCCACCAGTTCGCGATCGTTCGACTCGATCGAATCCGCCACCGCAGCGCCAAATACTTCGTGGGCGGTCTTGCCGATGATGCCTTCGACTGGAACACCAATGAACTTCTCCGCCGCCTTGTTGACCAGGACGTAGCGAAAATCCGGCAGGCTTTTGACGACGATCGGGGTCGGCACGTTGCTGATGATCGTATTGAGGAAGCTGCGGGTACGACTGAGCTCCTGTTCGGCTTGTTTGCGCTCGGTGACGTCCTCATGCGTCGCGACCCAGCCGCCGGCTTCGATGGGCCGATTGACGACGGCGATGGTGCGCCCGTCCTTGATCTCGATATTGTTGATGAAGGTCTTGCGCTGCTTGAGCGCCGCCCGCAGCTCCGCTTCATAGCGCTCCGGATTGAGTGAAAAAGTATCGGCAGCAATGCGGGCATCGAGCAGATCGCGGATCCCACATCCGACCCAGATTTTGGACGGGTCGATCCGGTACATCGCTCGGTATTGTTCGTTCCAAAGTACCAGCCGGTTTTCGGCATCGAACAGGCAGAGGCCCTGAGACATATTATTGATGGCGCCCTCAAGCCGGACATTTTTCTCGTTGAACTCGCGCTTGAGCAATTGTTGGAACGAGGCCGACATCGCGGCCACCGAAACGACTGAGGCAAAGAGTACAGCGATGAGAATCGTCTCTGTCGTCACCGCAACGGAATGGCTGTAGACGCAGTACGTCGCCGCCGCGATCGAGACGAGGCAGCCGAAGCCGGCGAGAAAGGCGAGCCGCCAGACGGTCGGTGCGCGTATGAAGGCTTTGATCGGCGCGATATTCATTCACGGCCTGTGGGCCGAACAGCAATGCTGCCCGGCGAGCCGCAACCTAGAAGCGAATTTTATTGCGCCACGTTAACGGCCGCCCACCCGCCTGGTTAATCGGCAATTAGCCCTACGCCGCGGTAAAGGATGTCGCAGCAATGCTACGAAAACTGCGTATTGTTTCGTCAGCGCGGCCTGAGAAATCCGAAATCGCAACCTTGATCGGCGCCGAGAATCTCCTGCGCATACAGCTTGGCGTAACCGCGGGCCGGCTTTTCCGCCGCCGGCTTGACGACCGCTGCCCGCTTTTTCAGTTCGGCGTCGTCGACCAGAAGATCGATCCGCTTGTTCTGGACCGAGAGCTTGATGCGATCGCCGCTTCGCACCAAACCTAACGGTCCGCCCGAAGCGGCATCGGGCGTCACATGCAAAACGATGGTGCCGAACGCCGTGCCGCTCATGCGCGCGTCGGACACGCGGATCATGTCTTTCACGCCGGCGGCGGCGAGCTTTTTTGGAATCGGCAGGTAACCGGCTTCCGGCATCGCTTCGGGCGAATGGGGGCCGGCATTTTGCAGCACCATGATGTCGTTGGCATTGATGTCGAGTTTCGGGTCGTCGACGCGCGCCGCCAGATCGGCGAGTGAGGAGAACACCACCGCCCTGCCCTCGGTCTCGAATAATTCCGTATCGGCGGCCGAACGCTTGAGGATGGCGCCCTTGGGCGCCAAATTGCCGAACAGCGCGATCAATCCGCCCTGCGGTTCGAGCGGCTTGCCTCGCTCGGCGATGATGTTGCGGTCGATAAATGGATCGTGCTTGGCGTCGAGCCGCTGGCCCAAGGTTTCGCCGGTCACCGTCATGCAATCGAGATTCAGCAAGTCCTTGAGCTCGCGCATCAGCGCACCCATGCCGCCGGCGGCGAAGAAGTCTTCCATATAGCCGTTGCCGACCGGCTTGAGGTTGACCAGCACCGGCGTCGTCTCCGACAGTTCGTTGAGGCGCTCGAGCGAGACATGAATGCCGGCGCGGCCGGCGATCGCGGTGAGATGAATGACCGCATTGGTCGAGCCGCCGAGCGCCAGCAGGACGCGCAGCGCATTCTCGACGGATTTCTGCGTGACGATCTTGTCCGGCGTGAGCTTCGAGCCGATCAGCTTCACCGCGAGCGCGCCGGTCGCTTCGGCGGCCCTCAGCCGATCGGCGTGAACGGCTGGAATAGCGGCGGTGCCCGGCAGGATCAGACCCAATGCTTCGGCGATGCAGGCCATCGTCGAGGCGGTGCCCATCACCGCGCAGGTGCCGGCAGTGGTGGCGAGCCGGCCTTCCACCACGGAGATTTCCTCGTCGGATACTTTTCCGGCGCGGTATTGCCCCCAGAACCGCCGGCAGTCGGTGCAGGCACCCAGTCGTTCGCCGTTGTGACGTCCGGTCATCATCGGTCCGGCGACCACCATCACCGCCGGCAGGCCGGCCGACACCGCGCCCATCAATTGCGCCGGCACCGTCTTGTCGCAGCCGCCCATCAGCACCACGGCATCCATCGGCTGGGCGCGGATCATCTCCTCGGTGTCCATCGCCATCAGGTTGCGGAATTTCAGGCTGGTCGGATTGAGGAATACTTCGCCGAGCGAGATGGTGGGGAATTCAACGGGCAGCGCGCCGGCCGCCAGCACGCCGCGCTTGACCGCCTGCAACAGCTCGGGGAAATGCCGGTGGCAATTGTTGAAGCCCGAGCCGGTATAGGCGATGCCGATCACCGGCTTCGCCAGCATCTCGCGTGAATAGCCCATCGACGACGCGAACGACCGCCGCAGGTAAAGCGAGAAATCCTTGTCACCGTAATTGGTGAGGCCGTGGGCGAAGCCGGTTGGTTTTTCTATCATCGGATGCGTGGGTTGGTTGTCGACCGCTGCGCCAGTGTTGTGCCAGCCGGGTCCGGTGCGAGGCAAGCGTCATCACCCGTATTATTTGAAAGGCGCCGGGTGCGCCGTCTTCCCACTTCGCCCTCGACGTAAAGTCGAGGGAATGGAGCGCCGCAAGGCGCACCTTCGTTCCGCGCCTGGCGAAGCGCGGGCGAACCTTGCGATCGGTTCGCTCGCCTCGCGGCGCTCCATTGGCGGCTTTGCATCGCCGGCGTTGCCGCCGCCGACACAGGCCCCAGGTCCGCGCTTCCTGGGACGTGGCTTCGACGGCTGTTAGCCGCCCTCGGCCTGTCCCAGTCCAGCAGTGCACCCTGCAGAGCGGTCCTAATGCCGCCCGGTCGGGCCCCCGGGGCCTCCCGAGCGCGTGGCGAACCACGCTCGCGGGCGCCGCATCCCATCTCACGGCCGTCTGTCAAGTCCGGGATAATCGCCCCTCATGACAGCGCCCTCAACGAACCGGATATGCGGAATATAATCCTAACGCGGTAACCTGTCAACCCCGCGTGACAGCGTCAAGGTGAGCCTCGACAAGTGCCCTGGAAGCCTTCTAAAAAGCCCGCGCGGGCGGCTAACGTCGAAGACTCAAGTCCCATGGATTACAACGCATATTTCAAGCGTGCTCTGGCCACCCTGCGGGACGAGCGCCGCTACCGGGTGTTCGCCGACCTCGAACGCATCGCCGGCCGTTTTCCGCATGCGGTGTGGCACGCTCCGGACGGGCCGCGCGAGGTCGTGATCTGGTGCTCCAACGACTATCTCGGCATGGGCCAGCACCCCAAGGTGATCGGCGCCATGGTCGAGGCCGCCTCGCGCATGGGCGCCGGCGCCGGCGGGACGCGCAACATCGCCGGCACCAATCACCCACTGATCGACCTCGAGCGCGAACTCGCCGACCTGCACAGAAAACCGGCCGCACTGGTTTTCACCTCCGGCTATGTGTCGAACGCCACCGGCATCGCCACCATCGCGCAGCTGCTGCCTGGCTGCCTGATCCTGTCCGACGCGCTCAACCACAATTCGATGATCGAAGGCGTCAAGCGCGCCGGCTGCGACAAGCAGATCTGGCGACATAACGACCTCGGTCATCTCGAGGAGTTGCTCAAGGCCGCCGACCCGGCGCGGCCGAAGCTGATCGTATTCGAGTCGCTGTATTCGATGGACGGCGATGTCGCGCCGATCCATGCGATCTGCGATCTGGCGAAACGCTACGGCGCCATGACCTATGTCGACGAGGTGCACGCAGTTGGGATGTATGGCGCGCGCGGCGGCGGCATCACCGACCGCGACGGCGCGGTCGGGCGGGTCGACGTGGTCGAAGGCACGCTGGCCAAGGCGTTCGGCTGCCTCGGCGGCTACATCGCGGCATCGAGCGAACTGGTCGACGCGGTGCGGTCCTATGCGCCCGGCTTCATCTTCACCACCGCGCTGCCGCCGGCGATCTGCGCCGCGGCAACCGCCGCGATCCGCCACCTCAAGACCTCGCAATGGGAACGCGACCGCCACCAGGACCGCGCCGCCCGCGTCAAGGCGGTGCTCAATGCCGCCGGGTTGCCGGTAATGACAAACGAAACGCATATCGTGCCGGTGCTGGTCGGCGATCCGGAAAAATGCAAAGCGGCTTGCGACATGCTGCTCGCCGAGCACAGCATCTATATCCAGCCGATCAATTACCCAACTGTGCCGCGCGGCATGGAGCGGCTTCGCATCACGCCGGCGCCGTATCACGACGATGCGCTGATCGACGCCCTGGCCGAAGCGCTGGTGGATGTCTGGGAGCGTCTGGAGCTGCCGACACGCGGCCAGGCGCTGGCCGCCGAATAAATTTCAGTCTTCGAAGTCCGGCGTCGTCGGCGGCAGCTTGCTCTCGTCGACGACTTTATGATCGAGCCGCGCCGCGTGCTTGGCGATCAACGGCATGGTCAGCGACACGAAGAAAATCCGCGCGAGATGATGCGCGCCGACATAGACCGGGTCGGTATTGAGCGCGAGCGCCAGCAGCATCATGGCGTCCACCGATCCCGGCGCGTAAGCGATCAACACATCGGCAATGCGCAACGACAGCGCCATCACCAGAATGACCGCGAAAGCGCCGGCGATGCCGACCGCCACGGCAAAAGACCCCAGCGCCGCGCCGGTGAAACGCAGCAGCAGCCGGATCGGGGTATTGGCGAAACGGGAGCCGGTGACGCCGCCAAGCGCGATCATGGCCGTATTGGCCGCCCACCAGGGCATTACCGCGTGAATCCACCCGGTGCCGTGAAGGATCGCCGACGACAACATCGCGCCGAATAGCAAACCGCCGGGAAACCGGATGCGATAGGCAACTGCCGCCACGGCGGTCGAGACCGCGATCAGGATCAGAAGCTCATCCAGGGTGGCAAAACTGAAATCGCCTCCGACGCCGCGCGACGATGGCCGCACCAGGCCCAAAATCGTGAGACCCGCCGGCAGACCGACTGCAATGATGACGACCCGCACGGTCTGCACGATCGCGATGCCGCGGACATCGGCGTCCAGTTCGGTGCCGACCGCCACGCACTGCGACAACCCGCCCGGCGCCGCGCCGAGATAGGCTGACACGCGGTCCCAACCGTGCACGCGGCGAAGATATTCGCCGCCCACGTAACTCACGACCGCCATGGCGGCGAGCAGGACCACGACGCTCAAGGGATAAGTGGCAACGCCGCGCAAGGTCTCCGGCGTCACCACCGCCCCGAGCGATATGCCGATCAGCACGAAAATCACCCGGTTGAGCCGCAGCGGCACATACATCGGCCGGCCGGCCAGCGCCGCGCAGGCGACGACCAAAATGGCGCCGGACAGCCAGCCGCCGGGCATACCGGCGAGGCCAAACGAAATGCCGCCAATGGCGGCGAACACCATCGTCTCGGCAAAATGCCCGAGCATCCGGTTTCGGTCGGCGGTCAGCAGGAGGGGCAAGAAACTCGACCTTGCGGCGGGCTTTCACGAACGCGGCGAGAATGACCGCGGCCGGATCAATGCCGCTTTGCCCGCGCGGCGTCAAACGGAGAAAACGCGAGGCAGACCTGCGAGAATCTACGCGATCAGTTGCGTGGCCGCTGGCGTAAGCGCGCGTGGTGGACGTCCCGAGGCGCCGGTCAAAACGATGCGCACCAGATCGGCCGCGTTCTTGGCGCCGAGCTTCTCCATGATACGGGCGCGATGCACCTCGACGGTGCGCGGGCTGATGCCGAGGCGGCGGCCGGCTTCCTTGTTGGAGCCGCCGGCGGCGATGTGCTCCAGCACTTCATGCTCGCGCGGCGTCAACCGATCGCGACCCGGGAAGTCGGACGCCAGGCTGTCGTGCATCTCGCTGCGGGCGAATTTCTTGGCACGCGCCGCGATCGCATTGCCGATCCGCCCCACGATGTCGGGCGCGCTGAACGGCTTGACGATGTAATCATAGGCGCCGCACTTGATCGCTTCCACGGCAACTGGAATATCGGTGTCGGCGGAAATCATAAAGATCGGCGCCGGATAGACCGGGGCATTGAGCGCCTTGAGAACCTCGAGGCCCGAGCGCACCGGCATGTGGATGTCGAGCAGGATGCAGACCGGTGCGTTGCTCCGCACCGCCGCCAGAAACGTATCGGCCTCGGCAAACCCGGTGACGTTGTAGCCGGCCAGCGTGAATACCACCGACAGCGCGTCGCGCATGTTCGGATCGTCATCGATCAGGAACAGGTCGCTGCCCGGAGAAAATTGCGATGTCATTTGCGGCCCTCGTTGAATTGCCGTGCGTAGTTTCCCTGCCGCAAAATGACGGATCGGAGTTAAAAATACTTAATACTGATCAATGGCTTACGGTATTGGAGGGTGGGATTTCCGTACCCCGGTGCGGCAGCCGGAAAAAAATCGGCCCGCTCTGCTACCTTAAGCGGCGGGCCGGGTTTGGCGCGGCGCTGGATGCGAATCGATGCTGCAAGGCTGGAATGTCATCGCGGTAGCGCTCGTCTATATCGGGCTGCTGTTTCTCGTCGCCAGTTACGGCGACCGCATTCGCGGTTTCGCCCGTGAGGGCCGCACGCGGCTGCTGATCTACCCACTGTCGCTGGCGATCTACTGCACGTCGTGGACTTTCTTCGGCTCGGTCGGGCTTGCCTCGCGCACCGGCTACGACTTCCTCACCATTTATGTCGGCCCGATGCTGATGATCGGCGCACTGTCGCCGCTCTTGGCACGCGTCGTGCGGCTGGCGAAGGCGCAGAACACCACCTCGATCGCCGACTTCATCGCCGCGCGCTACGGCAAGGGCCAGGCGGTGGCGGCAACCGTCGCGCTGATCGCGATCGTCGGCACCATTCCTTACATCGCGTTGCAGCTCAAAGCGGTGTCTTCGTCGCTCGAGACCATCCTCGCGCATGTCACGCAGGCCAACGGCGCCAGCGGAGCGTTTCTCGGCGATATTGCGCTGCTCGTCGCGCTGTCGATGGCGACTTTCGCGGTGCTGTTCGGCACCCGCCATATCGACGCCACCGAGCACCAGGACGGTTTGATGTTGGCGATCGCCGCCGAATCCATCATCAAACTGGTGGCATTTCTGGCGGTCGGAATTTTCGTGACGTTCTGGATGTTCGACGGCCCGCTCGCACTGTTCAATCAGGTGCTGCAACGGCCCGACATCGCCTCGGTGCTGCATGCCGAGTCGCATTGGGAAACCATGGCAGCGATGACGCTGCTATCTTTCGTCGCGATCCTGATGCTGCCGCGGCAATTCCATGTCGCCGTGGTGGAGAACAACAATCCGGCCGAGATCAAGCGCGCCGCCTGGCTGTTTCCGCTGTACCTCGTGCTGATCAATCTGTTCGTGCTGCCGATCGCAATGGCCGGCCTGCTGACGTTCAGCCGCGGGCAGGTCGACAGCGACATGTTCGTGCTGGCGCTGCCGCTGCAGGCCGGATCGAACATCTTCACCCTCGCCGCTTTCGTTGGCGGCCTATCGGCAGCGACCGCCATGGTCATCGTGGAAACCGTCGCGCTCTCCATCATGGTGTCGAACGACCTGGTGATGCCGTTCGTGTTGCAGCGGCGCGAAAAGTCGGTCGCGGGCGGCGGCAATATCGGCTTGCTGCTGCTGACCGCGCGGCGCATCGCGATCTTCGTGATCCTGCTGCTCGCCTACCTGTATTACCGCTCGGCCGCCGAGGCGCAGCTTGCCGCCATCGGTCTGCTGTCGTTTGCCGCGGTGGCGCAATTAGCGCCGGCATTTTTCGGCGGGCTGACCTGGCGGCGCGCCACCGCGCGCGGCGCCATGGGCGGGATGACCGCCGGCTTCCTGGTATGGGCCTATACGCTGCTGTTGCCGAGCTTCGCCGACGTCGGGCTGGTCGGCCAATCGCTGCTGATCGACGGCCCCTGGGGCGTGCACGCGTTGCGGCCGCAACATCTGCTCGGGCTGGATTTGCCGCCGCTGGTGCACGGCGTGATCTGCAGCCTGTTCATCAACATCGCCTGCTATATCGGCTTTTCGCTGCGCCGTGAGCCGACGCCGATCGAGAGGCTGCAGGCCAATTTGTTCGTGCAGACCGATCTGGCGCCGATGACGCCGAGCTTCCGGCTGTGGCGATCTTCGGTGACCGTCGAGGAATTGACCATCACGGTCGCGCGCTATCTCGGTGAGGCTCGCACCCGCGGGTCGTTCGAGAGCTTCGCCGCCTCGCAACGCATCAGCTTCGAACCGAAGGACGAGGCAGACTACCGCCTGGTGCGTTACGCCGAGCACGTGCTCGCCTCGGCGATCGGCGCGGCCTCCTCGCGGTTGGTTTTGTCGCTGTTGCTCCGCAAGCGCACGGTGTCGACCAAGGCGGCGCTCAAGCTGCTCGACGATGCCAATGCGGCGATGCAGTACAACCGCGAGATCATGCAGACGGCGCTCGATCACGTCCGCCAGGGCATCGCGGTGTTCGACAAGGAATTGCATTTGATCTGTTGGAACCGGCAGTTCGGCGACATTCTGGATTTGCCGCCCAGTATCACCCGCGCCGGAATCGGGCTCGACGAGATTTTGCGCTTCAACGCTCGACGTGGCGCGACCAACAACGAGCACATCGAGGAATTCGTCGCGCAACAGATCGAACGTTACGTCGCCGGAACCGAATCCTTCCGCGAGCGTTTCGCCGGCAACGGGCCGGTGATCGAGGCGCGCGCCAACCGCATGCCGGACGGCGGCATCGTGACGACGTTTACCGACATCACGCCGAGCGTCGAAGCGGCCGAAGCGCTCGAGCGCGCCAACGAAACGCTGGAACGCCGCGTGCGCGAGCGGACCGAGGAATTGACCCGCCTCAACATCGCGCTGGCCAACGCCAAGGGCCAGGCCGATGCCGCCAATATCTCGAAAACCAAATTCCTCGCGGCCGCCAGCCACGACATCCTACAGCCGCTGAACGCCGCGCGGCTCTATGTCACCAGCCTGATCGAACGGCAAAGTACGCAACCTGCCATGAAATTGGGCGCCAAGGACGACCGCCAACTGGTCGGCAATATCGATGCCTCGCTGGAAGCGGTCGAGGAAATTTTCGGCGCGTTACTGGATATTTCCCGGCTCGATACCGGCGCCATGCGCCCGGAGTTCGCGGTATTCCGCGTCGACGAATTGCTGCGCCAGATCGAGGTCGAATTCGCGCCGATCGCGAGCGCCAAGGGGCTCGAGCTGATCTTCGTTCCGTGCTCGCTCGCGGTGCGCTCCGACCGGCGTCTATTGCGCCGCCTGCTGCAAAATCTGGTGTCGAACGCCATCAAATACACCCCGCAGGGCCGTGTTCTGGTCGGCTGCCGGCGTCGCGACCGACACCTGCGCGTCGACGTTTACGACACCGGCGTCGGCATTCCGAAATCGAAGCATCGCGACATCTTCATCGAGTTTCACCGCCTCGATCAGGGCGCGCGGATCGCTCGCGGGCTGGGCCTCGGGCTATCGATCGTGGAACGTATCGCGCGCGTGCTGGGTCATGAGGTCAGCGTGGTTTCGGCGGCGGGCAGTGGCTCGCAGTTCTCGATCGAAATTCCGCGCTCGAACGCGATCCCAACCGTGCTGCCGCAAGCCGACGCCGTGCCGGTCGATCCCGGGCTGCTGGCCGGCACCTCGGCGCTTTGCATCGATAACGAGCCGGCGATCCTCGACGGCATGGAAACTTTGCTGCGCGGCTGGGGCTGCGACGTGATCAAGGCGCCCGATCTCGCCACCGCTTTGGTGGCCGGCGAGGAAGCCCATCATGCGCCGAATGGGTTGCTGGTGGACTATCACCTCGATGAAGGCAACGGCATCGAAGCCATCATCGGGCTGCGTCGCCATTTCGGCGAGGAGTTGCCCGCTATCCTGATCACCGCCGACCGCAGCCCGCGCGTGCGCGAGCAGGCCCGCGCCGAAGGCATCCAGATTTTGCACAAACCGATCAAGCCGGCGGCATTGCGCGCCTTGCTGGCGCAATGGAGCGTATTGCGCGTGGCGGCGGCGGAATAGCTAACCCTCGGCGCTGACGCCCTGGGGCAACTGGCCGGCCTCGATCTTGGCCGCGGCGATCACCGCCTGGGTGCGGCTCTCGACGCCCAATTTTTGCAGGATCGCGGAGACGTGCGCCTTGACCGTCGCCTCCGACACGCCGAGCTGGTAGGCGATCTGCTTGTTGAGCAGGCCTTCGGACAACATCATCAGCACGCGGACCTGTTGCGGCGTCAGCGTCGCCATTCGCGTTATCAACTCGGTGGTTTCGGCATCGGCGCCGGCCTTGAGATCGACGTCGGGCGGCGTCCACACCCCGCCCTTGAGGATGCGCGAGATCGCAAGCCGCATCGCCTCGGTGCCGAGGGTCTTCGGGATAAAGCCGGATGCGCCAAACTGCATGCAACGGCGGATCGCGGTCGGGTCGTCGTTGGCAGACACGATGATCACCGGCACGCTGGGATATTGCGCGCGCAAATACATCAAGCCCGAAAATCCCCGCGCCCCCGGCATTGTCAAATCGAGCAGGACGACGTCGACCTCGCCGCCCTTCTCCAGCAGATTAGCGACTTCGTCGAACGAGCCAGCCTCCGCAATGTCCATGCGCTCGAACAGGCCGCTGACCGCTTCGCGCAAGGCCCCGCGAAACAGCGGGTGATCGTCGGCAATCACGAAACGATAGGTATCGGTGGTGGTCTGCACGGATTTCTCTCGTCGGCGCCGGCATCATGCCCCAGAAGGCCGAGGCAAAACAGCCCTTGAATCCGGCTTAAATCCGGCTGCCGATGAATTGCAGCACGATTTCGCGGCGGTGCGGCGCCGACCGGTGCTCGACAACATAAATGCCCTGCCAGGTGCCGAGCATCGCCTTGCCGCCCGAGACCGGCACGTTGAGCGACACGCCGTTGAGCATCGCCTTGATGTGCGCCGGCATGTCGTCGGGGCCTTCGGTGTCGTGCACCCAGCCGGCATTCTCCGGCGCGAGCCGCGCCATCGCCGTCATCAAGTCGTCCTGCACGTCAGGATCGGCATTTTCCTGAATCACCAGCGATGCCGAGGTGTGCCGCAGATAAAGCAACAGGGCGCCATCGCCCGCTTTGGTCTCTCGCAGGAAAATCGCAGCGTCGCGCGTGATGTCCATGAAACCTGCACCGTCGGTCTCAACGCTCAGCGTTGCGGTCGCCAGCAATTGCGGCGCAATGCTGGCGATCGCGGAGAGCCGGCTCACGTCCGCTGCATGTCCTTGCGCCATTGCTCGAGCATGTCGACCAGACGCCGCCAGGCGTCGTCGATGAACGCCTTGGCGCGGGCAAGATCGTCGCGGTTCGGCAATTTGAGTTCGCCCTGCTTCGACGTCGGCACGGTTTCCGGCGGACGTGGGGGCGCCGGCGCAGTGCCACGCAGGTCCGCAACCTCTTTGTTCAGGCCGTCGACCTGTGACTGCAGGCGGCCGATCTCTTTGTCGAGTGCGGCGCGATCGTCGGGCACCGCCTCGCATGCCCAGCCGACCGAGCGTGCGCTGCACAGGCTGACCTGCCCGGTTTCGCTGTCGAGCCGTAATATGCCGTCGCTCACCCGGGTGAAGCGGAAGCGCAGCCGCGAGGCGTCCTGCCCCGGTCGATCAGCCAATGCGTCAAGCCCGGGAAGACTGTTGAGATTCGGCGGCGCGGCGTCTTGCGCGGCCGCGCCCGCGGTCCAACCGGCCAGCACGAGGGCGAAGGCAACTGCGCCGATCTTGCTCGTCATGTTTTCTCCGTCCGAAGCTCGGCCATACGCGACGCTAACATCGGCGCACGACCGGCAAAACATCTGCATCGTCTGTTGATCGCAGCGCAGCAAGACGGCAAAACTCCGCCAAAATGCCACGGGAAAATTCGCGCTTTTTGTCCTTATTTCAACCGCTTATCCCTTGGTTTCGGTTTCTTGACTCACATATTCACGCTCAGTATGGTCCGCGCGCTTACGGGCGGCGGAATTGCGGATGTTCTGGGTTTTGGGCGGGTCGAAAGCATGGCTGACGACACGCCACAGCCAGACCACCGGCCGGACGAGGAAGCCGCTCTCGCCGCGAGGCTTGCGCGTCTCGGCACTCGGCTCAACCAGGTGAGCCGGCCTTCCGACAACGGCTCTGCGCCTCGCCAGGCCGTCGACACAACGGCGATGGCGCGCGGTTTCCGGCTTTCAACCGAACTGGTTGCGGGCGTGCTGGTGGGGGCGGGACTTGGCTGGCTGCTCGATCGCTGGCTGGGAACTTCGCCGTGGGGACTGATTGTTTTTCTGATGCTGGGCTTCGCCGCCGGCGTCTTGAATGTGATGCGCGCGGCGGGTGTCGCGCCCGATAACAGGACCGACTGAGTACGATGGCCGCCGATCCGATCCACCAGTTCAATATCATCAACTTGTTCCCGGTCGCCAAGATCGGCTCGACCGACATCGCCTTCACCAATTCGGCGGCCTTCATGCTGGTGGCGGCGACCGCGATTACCGTCTTTTTAGTCGGCGCTACCGCGAAACGCCGGATGGTACCGAACCGCCTGCAATCCGCCGCCGAACTGTCCTACGAATTCGTCGCCGACACCGTGCGCAGCACCGCCGGCTCGGAAGGCATGAAGTTTTTCCCGTTCGTGTTCACGCTGTTCATGTTCGTGCTGACGCTCAACATGTTCGGGCTCATTCCCTACGCCTTCACGGTGACGAGCCACATCATCATCACCGCGGCGCTGGCGCTCACGGTGTTCCTGCTGGTTTTGGGCTACGGCCTGTACGCGCATGGCCTGCACTTCTTCAATTTATTCGTGCCGAAAGGCGTGCCGATCTACATCCTGCCGTTGATCATCTTCATCGAGATCCTGTCGTTCATCTCGCGGCCGATATCGCACAGCGTGCGCCTGTTCGCCAACATGCTGGCCGGACACATCACGCTGAAGGTATTCGCCGGCTTCATCATCCTGATGAGCAGCTTCGGCTTTCTCGGCTGGATGGGCTCGGCGCTGCCGTTCTCCATGATCGTCATTCTCACCGCTCTCGAAATGCTGGTGGCATTTTTGCAAGCTTATGTGTTTGCGATCCTCACCTGCATCTACCTCAACGACGCCATTCACCCTGGCCACTAAGACCCGACCGCAACGCAAAGGAGTTTGTTATGGATCCAGTCGCAGCAAAATACATCGGTGCCGGCATCGCCTGCATCGGCATGGGCGGCGCCGGTGTCGGCGTCGGCATCATTTTCGGCAATTACCTCGCCGCCGCGCTGCGCAATCCATCGGCCGCGCAGGGCCAGTTCGGCAACCTGATCTTCGGCTTCGCCATCACCGAAGCGCTCGGCATCTTCTCGCTGCTGATTGCGCTGCTGCTGCTGTTCGCGCTCTAAGCGGACCGGCAGAACCGCTCGGCGATGGCCAACGAAGCTCATACCAAGGCGGAAGGCGGCGCGCATAAAGGCGCGTTCCCGCCCTTCAACTCGACGACCTACGCGTCGCAACTGGTATGGCTCGCCATCACCTTCGTGCTGCTCTATGCGCTGATGTCGAAGCTCGCTCTGCCGCGGGTCGGCGGCATCATCGAGGAACGGCACAAACGCATCGCAGGTGATCTGGCCGAAGCGGAAAAGCTCAAACAGCAGTCGGATGCGGCGGTCGCCGCCTACGAGAAGGCGCTAGCCGAGGCGCGCAATCGCGCGCAGTCGATCGCCAATGAAACCCGCGAACGGCAGACCGCCGAAGCCGACAAGCGCCGCAAGACGCTCGACGAACAACTCAATGCCAGGCTGGCCGAGGCGGAAAAGACCATCGCCGCCACTAAGCAATCGGCGATGAGCAATGTGCGCGGCATCGCCGCCGACGCCGCCAAGGCGATCGTCGAGCGGCTGATCGGCACCGCGCCCGCTGACCAGGCGGTCGACGCGGCGCTTGCCGACGTGCTGAAGCGCTGAGGGCAGCTCATGGAACTTGACGCCGAATTTTTCGTCGCCACCGCTTTCGTGGTGTTCATCGCCGGGCTGGCTTATCTCGGCGTTCACAAGGTCATCATGCGTTCGCTTGACCAGCGCAGCGACCGTATCAAGGCCGAACTCGACGAGGCGGCGCGCCTGAAAAATGAAGCGATGGCTTTGCTCGCCGACTATCAGCGCAAGCGGCAGGAGGCCGAAGCAAGAGGCGCAATCCATCATCGCCGGCGCCAAGGCGGAAGCCGAGCGGCTCGCCATCGAAGGCAAGGCCAAGGCGGAGGAATTCGTCGCCCGCCGCACCAAAATGGCAGAGACCAAGATCGCCCAGGCAGAGGCGCAAGCGGTCGCCGACGTGCGAAGCGCCGCTGCCGATGCCGCAATCGCCGCCGCCGAGAAAATTCTCGCGCAGCAAGCCACCGGCAAGATTGCCAGCGATTTGGTTGCCAAAGGCATCGAAGACGTTCGCAAAAAGCTGAACTAGCGACGCTCGATTGTCGGCCAATTCCGTGGCTTTTCGCGCGGTTCCCCCGAAGTCCACATCCAGGGCTGCGCGCCGCTTTGCCAGTGGCGACGTGGCCACTATTCTCCCGCGCAACTGATTCGCCTGAATTTGTAGGTTGTGTCGCGTTCCGGAGTGGGGGCTCGGGGGACCGCGCTTGGTCATCTTCGATTGCAACGGCGTTCTGGTTGAAAGCGAGCAGCTCGCCACGGCTGTCGTCTCGCAGGAATTCATGCGCGCCGGTTTCGCCTTGAGCCCGGACGTCGTCGCGCGTTATTTCACCGGCCGCCGCCCCGCCGACATGTTTGCCGAAGTCGAGCTCGCTGCCGGCCGCAAGCTGCCGCCGAATTTCGCCGTCACGGTCGCGACCGCGACGCTGCGCCGCTTCCGGCAGGAACTGCGGCCCACCGCGCACGCCGTATACGCGCTGACCTGGCTGCGCGGACCGAAATGCGTGGCGTCATCTTCCTCGCTCGATCGCATGCGCATCAGCCTGGAATGCACCGACCTGATCCGCTTTTTCGATCCTTATTTGTTTTCAGCGGGCGATGTCCGGCACGGCAAGCCGTCGCCCGACCTGTTCCTGCATGCGGCGGATCGGATGCGGGTGCGCCCGTCCGACTGCATCGTGGTCGAGGATTCCGCGGTCGGCGTCACCGCCGGCGTCGCGGCCGGAATGACGGTGATCGGCTTCGTCGGCGGCAGCCATGCCGGCGTCAATCTCGGCGCGAATTTGCAGGCCGCCGGTGCCCGCACCGTCATTGCCGACCTGCGGGCGCTTAAAGGCACCGTCATCGATCTGCGCGGCTGGTGATCGCGCGCTATTAGCGCTTGCGTCGCGGTTTTGCCGCCGGTTTCGCGGGCGCGGCGTTCGGGTCGAACCCGACATACACAACATAGGAATCGATGTTGCCGAGCGGCTGTGGCAGCGGGAACGACACGTCGGGATCGATATGAGTGAAATTGACATTCCCGGCACCTTCGCTAATCGTCACCGGAATCCGGACTAATTTTGAAAGCACAGTCTTCGACTGAGGACCTTCCTGGACCACGGCGAGGCGGAGCGGAACGTCGAGTTGTCCGGGGCCGCCGGCTGGTCCGACAATGATGCGACCCTCGACGCCGACTTTCATTGTCATGGTGCCGGCAGCGACGTGACATTCACGAGCGGTGCGCACGATGGTGCCCTGATAGCTCAGATCCATTGCCGCCGGATCGCTCGACGTAACGGATTTTCCGGCCATGGCCAGCGTCGACGCGCCCGCGCGGACCGTCACCGGCGGGCATTCGATGTCATCATCACGAATGTCGGCATTGGGATTCGCATCGGTCGATGCCGTCGCTTTTCCAGAGGACGACGAGCCAAACAGGTCGAGGCTTGAGGTCGAGCAGCCGCTCCCCGTCAGAACAAGCGCCAGCAACCCAACGAGGGCGCCAGTCTTTTGCATGTAGTTTTTCCGACGCATTCTGGTTCGTATTCCTGTCGCTCCGGCGGCAGTTATAGCAATTCAAGCATGGCGAACCCAAGGCTGCTATTTGGCCGGTTCATCCTTGAGCCGGGCATAGAGCAAATGGTCGGCCCAAACCCCGTTGATGCACAGATATTCCTTGGCATAGCCCTCGCGACGAAACCCGGTTTTTTCCAAGAGCCGGATCGATGCGGCATTGTCGGGGATGCAAGCTGCTTCAAGGCGATGCAGCCGCAGCGAGCCGAAGCAGAACGGAATAAGCGCGCGCACCGCCGAAGTCATATGGCCGCGCCGCACGAACGGCGCACCGATCCAGTAACCGATGCTGCCGGCTTGCGCGACTCCGCGCCGCATATTGGCGAGCGTCAACCCGCCGACCAGCGCATTGTCTTCGGAACGGAAGATGAGGAAAGCGTAAGCCTGGTCGGTGCGCTGATCCTCGACGTAGCGCTTGAGTCTGCGGCGAAACGCGCCGCGGGTGAGATCGTCGGCCGGCCAGACCGGCTCCCACGGCGTGAGGAAGCCGCGGCTGGATTCCCGCAGCGCTGCCCATTCCGGAAAATCGCCCATCTGCGGCGCACGCAACATGACGCCGTCGCCCACAATCGCGGGGGCCGGCTCATTCATCGTGACGCTGCGGAAAAACGCCATGTGATTTGCGTGGGCCTGCGGATGGTCGCCGATCACGCCGCGCGGCGCGTGAGACTTTCCGCGATTGCGGCGGTGCTTTCAAGGCCGCTGCCGGGTCCGAGCGCGGCAATGGCGGGCCGGCCGCGCCGGATCAGCGCGCGGCCAGCGGCTCGCGCGCTTTCCACGGTCACCGCCTCGACCTTGGCGACGATTTCCGCCAGCGGCATCGGGCGTCCAAAGATCATCATTTGCCGGGCTAGCTGCTCGGCGCGTGCGCCGGAGGATTTCCAGCGCCATCAGCAGACCGGCTTTCATCTGCGCTTTCGAACGGGCGATTTCAGCTTCATTGATGGTTTCCGTCGCGCCCGCAATCTCGTCGATCGCCACCCGCATCAGCTCCGGCGCGTCGGCGGCGTCGGTGCCGGCGTAAAGGCCGAACAGCCCGGTGTCGCTGTAGGGCATGTGGAAAGCTATAGATTGCATAACAAAGCCCGCGTTTCTCGCGCACTTCCTGGAACAATCGCGACGACATTCCGCCGCCGAGCACATTGGTGAAAACCTGAAGGCTGTAGAGGCTATCGTCGCGCACCGGAACGCCCTGCAAGGCGAGCGCGACGTGGACCTGCTCGAGATCGCGGGATTCGATGCGGGTGCCGCCGCCGAATGTCGCCGGCTCCGGCAGCGGCGCTGGCGTGCTGGCAAAACTGGCGAAACGCTTTTCCGCCTCAGCAACGACTTGCGCATGCTCGACCGCGCCAGCCGCCGATACCACCATGTCGGGCGCGCGGTAGTTGCGGCCGAGATAGGTGCGCAGCCGCGCCGGGTCGAAAGCCCGCACGGTATCCGGCGTGCCGAGAATCGAGCGACCGACCGCCTGTTTCGGAAATGCGGTTTCCTGCAGGCGGTCGAACACCAGATCGGATGGATTGTCCTCGGTGGCGCCGATCTCCTGCACGATCACGTTTTGCTCGCGATGCAGCTCGGCCGGATCGAAAGTCGGGTCGGCCAGAATGTCGGACAGCACGTCGATCGCCAGCGGCACGTCGGCCTTGAGGACGCGGGCATAATAGGCGGTGGTCTCGACGCTGGTTGCGGCATTTAGATCGCCGCCGACCCGCTCGATCTCCTCGGCGATCTGCCGCGCCGTGCGGCGCGTGGTGCCCTTGAACGCCATGTGCTCGAGCAGGTGCGAAATCCCGTGCTCGTCCGGCTTTTCATCGCGGCTGCCGGACCCGACCCAGACGCCGAGCGAGGCGGTTTCCAGATGCGGCATGTTGTCGGTCACCACCGCCAGGCCGGAGGCGAGACGGGTCACTTCCACGGGCATTGCTGATTCCTCGGTAAAAATTTCATGCCGCCGCCCCTTCGCGCGCCGCGCGCGAGGCGGATAAAACAAATCGTTCCACCGCAGCCTGTTCGGCCGGCAGCACAGTCATGCGCTCGCGTCGGGTGGAAAGGTCGCCCAGCCAGTCCGGCAGCTTTGGCTTGATGCCGCAGGCGCGCTCAACCGCTTCCGGAAATTTGGCCGGATGCGCGGTCGAGAGCACCACCATCGGCACCGCCGGATCACGCGGCTCTTTTTCCGCAACCGCCAAAGCGACAGCGGTATGCGGATCGACGCAATAACCCGTCTCGCGCAGGGTCGTGCGCATGGTGGCGGCGACCTCGTCCTCGTCGGCGCGCGCGGCAGCAAAGCGGCTTCGGAGTTCCTTCAGGGCCGGCGCCGGAATCGTGAAACGCCGCGACTGCGCCAGTGACCCCATCGATGCGGCGACCGCCTTGCCGTCGCGGCCATAGGCGTCGAACAACAGGCGCTCGAAATTCGAGGAAACCTGGATATCCATCGAGGGGGATGAGGTTGCTATCACGTCGCGCAGCTCATAGGCCCCGGTCGCGAACGTACGTGCCAGGATGTCGTTGACATTGGTCGCCACCATCAGCCGGTCGATCGGCAGGCCCATGCGAGACGCCACATAGCCCGCATAGACGTCGCCGAAATTGCCGGTCGGAACGGTGAACGCCACCTTGCGATGCGGCCCGCCGAGCGCGACGGCCGCGGTGATGTAATACACCACCTGCGCGACGATGCGCGTCCAGTTGATCGAGTTGACCGCCGACAGCTGTACGCGATCGCGGAATTCGCGATGGTTGAACAGCGCCTTCAGCAGCGCCTGGCAATCGTCAAACGTGCCTTCGATGGCGACGGCGTGAATATTGGCATCGCCCGCCGTCGTCATCATGCGGCGCTGCACGTCAGAAATGCGGCCGTTCGGAAACAGCACCACAACGTCGATCTGCGAACGGCCGCGAAACGCTTCGACCGCCGCGCCGCCGGTGTCGCCCGACGTCGCAACCACAATCGTGGCGCGCTCGCCGCGCGCCTGCAACACGTGATCCATCAGCCGCGCCAGCAGCTGCATGGCGACATCCTTGAACGCCAACGTCGGTCCGTGAAAAAGTTCGAGCAGAAAAGTCGATGGCGAAAGCTGAACGAGGGGCACGGTGGCCGGATGGCGGAAGCCGGCATAGGCCTCGCGCACCAGCCGGCCGAGATCGGCTTCCGCGATACTGCCGGCGACGAAGGGGCGCAGCACGTCGAGCGCGACGTCGGCATAGGCCTGCCCGGCGAAACCGGCGATCGTTTTAGCGCCGAGCGCGGGCCAGACGTCCGGCACGTAAAGACCGCCGTCGCGGGCAAGACCCGCGAGCATCGTCTCGACAAAGTCGAGCGGCGGGGCCGCACCCCGAGTAGAGACATAACGCATTGAATTAACTTTACTTTTCAGCGCCAACCGCGACGGCATTGGGCCGGACACTAGCCGCCAATGCCCGTTTTCACAAGAAAGCGCTCAGGGATGGCGGCGCAAGCGTCCAACGATCCAAGTGATGTAGACACCGGCCAATGCCAGCGCGAGGCCGAACCAGGTCAGGGCGTATTGCAGATGATTGTCCGGCAGCACCAGCGTCAGCCGTCCCGGGCGCGGCAGTCCGCCCGGCGGCAGCGGCGCTTCCTGGTCGATATAGAACGGCGCGACGGCACCCCATTCTTTCGCCGCCGCCATCAGGCGATGGTCGCGCAAAAACCAGAGATTTTTTTGTGGCTCGTCGGCCGGCGTGAACAGACCGCGCAGTTCCGGCCAGCGCATCACGCCGGTGATATCGATACTGCCGGTGAGCGCGCCTTGCGGCCGGCTCGACGGGTCCTTGCGATCTTCCGGCACGAAGCCGCGGTTGACGACGATCATGCTGCCGCCGGCCAGCCGCGCCGGCGTGAACACCCAGTAACCCTGCCCCGTCACGTCCGGGCGCAGTGCCGAGCCCGCGGAATAGACCAGCACTTCCTTGTCGTTGAGAAATTCGGCGGGAAAGGTGACGCGACGAAATTCGTCCGTCGCCGGATCGAGTCTCGCCCATTGCTCGCGCGGCGGCAGATTGGTAGGCGCGACGGATAACCGCGCCTCGGTCTTTGCGATCAGGTCTTCTTTCCAGGTCTTGCGGTCGAGCTGCCAGATGCCGAGCCCGGTCAGGATCGCGATGCCGACTAGCGCGAACACCGTGGCGTCCAACACACCGTTGCGCTTCGCGCGCATTGACTTCACGGCTCGCTGCCCTTCACCAGCCGGCCTTCGGCGGCCTTGTGGTGATATTGCAAGGCGATCAGCAGGCCCTTGATCGGCCGCAGCGGGCCCAGCGTGACGATCAGAATAAGCGGCAGCCACAACATCGCGTGCAGCCAGAATGGCGGCTGATACAAAACTTCGACGATCAAGGCGGAGAACACTACGACAAAGCCGGCGAAAAACATCACGAAGATCGCCGGGCCGTCGCCGGCATCGGCGAAACCGTAGTCGAGGCCGCAAGCCTCGCAACGTTCGCGCAGGGTGATGAACCCCTTGTACAGATGTCCCTCGCCGCAGCGCGGGCAGCGGCCGCGCAGACCTCGCGCGATCGGCGGCGGCGGCGGCGGCGGCGGCGGACGCTCGTCCATAATGCTTTCCAAAATAAAAGAGCGGCGCGAAACTGGCGCCGCCCTTTGTAGCAGTCTTTACGGCGGTTAGTGGGCGCCGTGCACTGCGGCTTCCGCGCCCGAGCCCCACACATAGATGCAGGCGAACAGGAACAGCCACACCACGTCGACGAAGTGCCAGTACCAGGCGGCGAATTCGAAGCCGAGATGGTGGGTCGGGCTGAAGTGGCCGCGCAGTGCGCGGATGAGGCACACGATCAGGAAGATCGAGCCGATCAGCACATGCGCGCCGTGGAAGCCGGTCGCCATAAAGAAGGTGGCGCCGTAGATGTTGCCGGCGAAATGGAACGCCGCGTGCGAATATTCGTAAGCCTGCACGCAGGTGAACGTCACGCCGAGCGCGATGGTAAGGATCAGACCCCACTTCAATCCTTTGCGGTCGTTCTCGAGCAGCGCGTGATGCGCCCAGGTCACCGTGGTGCCGGAGGTCAGCAGGATCAGCGTATTGAGCAGCGGCAGATGCCACGGGTCGAACGTCTCGATCCCTTTGGGCGGCCAGACGCCGCCTGTGAAGGCCAGCCGGCCCGCCTCATGCGCATCGCCGGGAAACAGCGCGGTGTTGAAATAGGCCCAGAACCAGGCGACGAAAAACATCACCTCGGAAGCGATGAACAGGATCATGCCGTAGCGGTGCGAGATCTGCACCACGCGGGTGTGATAGCCGTCGAACTCGGCCTCACGGATGACGTCGCGCCACCAGGCGATGAATGTGTAGAGCACCCCGACCACGCCAACGCCGAACACCAAAGGTGCCGCGGCGAACGAATGGTGCATCCACATGATGGCGCCAAACGCCATGATGAAAGCCGACACGGCGCCGACGGCCGGCCACGGCGTCGGATCGACCAGATGGTAGTCGTGATGCTTGGCGTGGGCCTGCGCCATGGTCATCGTCTCCGCGTCAGAGTTTGCTGCCTGCCGGCGCGGGCGCCGCATCGGCCACCGGCCGGGACGAATCGCGCAACGGATAGAACGTATAAGACAGTGTGATGGTGTTCAGCTCGTTCTGGTCGGCGTCCTTGACGATCGAGGGATCGACATAGAATACCACCGCCATGTCCCGCGTCTCGCCGGGTTTCATGTGCTGCTCGGTAAAGCAGAAGCAGTTGATCTTGTTGAAGTAGGCGCCGACGGTCAACGGCGCGACATTGTAAGAGGCCTGCGCCAGCGTCTCGCGCGCCGCCTCGTTGGTGACCTTGTAATAAGCGGTTGTCACCTCGCCTATATGCACCGTGATCTCGTTCTTTTCCGGCTCGAACCGCCATGGCAAGCCCGCCGTTACATTGGCGTCGAAGCGCACTTTGACGGTGCGGCCGAGCACACTGGCGGGCGCCTGCTGCGAAACCTGCGTGGTACCGGCAAAGCCGGTGGTGCGGCAGAACCAGTTGTAGAGCGGCACCGCCGCATAGGCGGCGCCGACCATCGCGGCGACGAACACGCCGCAGGAGGCGGCAACGAAAACATCGCGCCGCAATTTCTGCTTGTCGGTTCCTGCGTTCATAGCGGCCGCACCAGAACGCCCGGGCCTTTCACCAAGGTCACGGCATAGAACAACGCGACTAACACGAACAGGCACAGCGCGATCGCGATCGAGCGCGAGCGCCGCGCGCGCTTTTGCGCGTCGGTCAGGACGATCCCGTCATCGTCGCTTCGTTTGGCCATCGCGAACCCGTCGATCATGCCGCAAACCGGCCGAGCAGCCCGCCCCAGCCGCGCTCGACCAGCAGCACGGCGAAAAGCACGAACAAATATAAAATCGAAAATGCGAACAGGTGTTTGCTGGCCCGCTCGGCCGGGCGGCGTTCCGCAAACACCTGCAGCGCCAGCACCAGCATAATCGCGCCAGCCAGCAAGGCCGTTACGCCATAGAACGCACCAGCATAACCGAGCACCCAGGGCGAAAGGCCGAGTGGCGCCAGGATCAAGGTGTAGATCAGGATTTGCAGCCGAGTTCGCCTCGTCACCGGCGACCACCGGCAGCATCGGAATACCGGCGCGGGCGAACTCTTCCTTCTTGTAGAGCGACAGCGCCCAGAAGTGCGGCGGCGTCCAGAAGAAGATGATGAGGAACAGCATGATCGGCTCGAGCGACAGCGAATTGGTCACCGCCGCCCAGCCGATCATCGGCGGCAGTGCGCCGGCGGCGCCGCCGATCACGATATTCTGCGGCGTCCAGCGCTTGAGCCACATCGTGTAGATCGCGACGTAGAAGAAGATGGTGAAGGCGAGCAAGCCAGCCGCCAGCACGTTGATCAGAAGCCCGAGCGTAACCACGGCAAATCCCGCCAGCGTCAGACCGAATGCCAGCGCCTCGCCGGGCAGCACGCGGCCCATCGGGATCGGACGCCGCGCGGTGCGCGTCATCTTGGCGTCGATATCGGCGTCGAACCACATGTTGAGCGCGCCAGCGGCGCCAGCGCCGATGGTGATGCACAGCAGCGCGGTAAAGCCGATGACCGGATGCACGTGACCGGGCGCCACCGCGAGGCCGACCAGCGCCGTGAACACCACGAGCGACATCACCCGCGGCTTCATCAGCGCGACATAGTCGCCGACGCTCGCCAAACTCGGTTCGATGCAGTCCAGCTTCTGCGCTGACGAGCGACATGATCTCCTATTTAATCCGCGGCAGCGTCTCGAACTGGTGGAACGGCGGCGGCGACGACAGCGTCCACTCCAGCGTGGTGGCGCCGGCGCCCCACGGATTATTGCCGGCAACGCGTTTCTTGGCGAAAGCCTCGGCGACGCCAATGAAGAAGATGACCACGCCCGCGCCGGCAATGTAGGAGCCGTACGACGAAACCTGATTCCAGCCATGGAAGGCATCCGGGTAATCGACGGTCCGACGTGGCATTCCCGCAAGGCCGAGGAAATGCTGCGGGAAGAAGATGATGTTGACGCCGATGAAGGTGACCCAGAAGTGAAGCTTGCCGATGGTCTCGTTGTACATGTAGCCCGACATTTTCGGGAACCAGTAGTACCAGCCGCCGAAAATCGCGAACACCGCGCCGAGCGACAGCACATAGTGAAAATGCGCGATCACGTAATAGGTGTCGTGCAGCACGCGATCGACGCCGGCATTGGCGAGCACGACGCCGGTGACGCCGCCGAGCGTGAACAGGAAGATGAAGCCGAGCGCCCACAGCATCGGCGTTCGGAATTCGATCGAGCCGCCCCACATCGTGGCGATCCAGGAGAAGATCTTCACGCCGGTCGGCACCGCGATCACCATGGTGGCTGCGATGAAGTAGGCCTGCGCGCCGGCCGACAGGCCGACCGTGTACATATGATGCGCCCACACCACGAAGCCGATGCCGCCGATCGCGACCATCGCATAGGCCATGCCCAAATAGCCGAACACCGGCTTCTTCGAGAACGTCGCAACGATCTGGCTGACCATGCCAAAGCCCGGCAGGATAAGAATGTAGACTTCCGGATGGCCGAAGAACCAGAACAGATGCTGGAACAGGATCGGATCGCCGCCACCTTCCGGATTGAAGAACGTAGTGCCGAAATTGCGGTCGGTCAGCAGCATGGTGATGGCGCCGGCCAGCACCGGCAATGCGAGCAGCAACAGGAATACGGTGACGAGCTGCGACCACACGAACAGCGGCATCTTGTGCAGCGTCATGCCGGGCGCACGCATATTGAAGATGGTGGTGATGAAGTTGATGGCGCCGAGGATCGACGACGCGCCGGCCAGATGGATCGACAGAATGGCGAAATCCATCGCCGGACCAGGATGCCCGCTGGTCGATAGCGGCGCGTATATCGTCCATCCGGTGCCGGCGCCGAGCGCGCCCGGCTCGCCTTCGACGAACATCGATCCGAGCAGCAAAGCGAAAGAGGCCGGCAACAGCCAGAAAGAAATGTTGTTCATGCGCGGGAACGCCATGTCCGGCGCGCCAATCATCAAGGGCACGAACCAGTTGCCGAAGCCGCCAATCATCGCCGGCATCACCATGAAGAAGATCATGATGAGGCCGTGCGCGGTGGCGAACACATTGTATTCATGCGGGCTCGGGAAAAACTGCATCCCGGGATTCTGCAATTCGATGCGCATCGCGATCGACAGCGCGCCACCGATCACGCCGGCCACCAACGCGAAGGTCAGGTACATCGTCCCGATGTCCTTGTGGTTGGTGGAGTAGACGAACCTGCGCCAGCCCGTCGGATTATGATGGGCGTGGTCGTCGTGTCCGTGCGCCGTTGCCGTGTGGGCCATCGTCTTTGTCCTTCGACTTTTCCTGTCGCCTATTTCTGTTCGCTTGCCGCGACCAGGTTGGAATTATCCGGGGCGTAGGCGAATTTCTTTTTCGCCTCATCGAGCCAGGCGGCGTATTCGCTGTCCTTCACGACGCGGATCGCCACCGGCATGAAGGCGTGATCGCGGCCGCAAAGCTGCGAGCACTGGCCGTAAAACATTCCCTCGCGTTCCGCCTTGAACCAAGTCTCGTTGATGCGGCCCGGCACGCCATCGATCTTGATGCCGAATGACGGGATGGAGAACGAGTGAATGACGTCAGCGCCAGTCACGATCAGGCGGACCACTTTGTTGACCGGCACAACCATCTCGTTGTCGACGGCAAGCAGGCGCGGCTGGTCGGCCTTGCGGTCCTTGTCTTGCAGCATCAAGCTGTCGAATTCGATTTTCGCATCCGGATAACTGTAGCTCCAGAACCACTGCTTGCCGGTCGCCTTCACCGTGATGTCGGCGGGCGGCACCTTGAGCTCGACGAACAGCAGGCGGAACGACGGCACCGCGATCGACACCAGAATCAAAACCGGAACGACCGTCCACACCACCTCGAGCGCGGTGTGATGCGTAGTGCGCGAAGGCACCGGGTTGGACCGCGCGTTGAACTTCACGACAATGATCGCCAGCAGTGCCAGCACGAAGAACGTGATCGCGGCGATGATCCACAACAGAAAGTCGTGGAACCAGACGATGTCATCCATCACCGGGGACGCGGAGCCCTGCAAACCAAGTTGCCAGGGCGTGGGCTGGCCCAGTCCGGCGCGGGCCGTTCCGCCGGCCGCAAGGACCGTGACGCTCATTACCGCGAAGCCGATCAACCGCAAGAACAACCGCCTGAACATCAGCATCGTCGTTTGCGCTCCTTAGGCGAATATCGGCGGCGATGGGCGCATGAAGCCGCACATCGCAGGCGTGATATCCGGTTCGATCCCGTGATGCACGGCGTTTGCCACGGGCGTGGCGATGCAAAGTCGCGCAGCGGGACAAGGGGAAATCCCGGTTTTTAAAACCATACTTCCCGGCCTGCCGCAATGCAGATCGTCGGCCACGCACTGCGACGAGTGGGTTAGCCCCGGCTGCCTTTTTTGGGGCGAAACCTTGCCCGCAGGGGTCGATTGCTTGACATCCGGATTGGCCATGACCCAAACACAGCGAATAATATGCACATAGCTGAATGGCGATTCGCGCGCCGCCCAAGAGCCTTGTAAAGGCGGCGCGAACAAAGGTTGGAACATGGGCCTTTTGCGCCACCACCACCGACGACCGGTCGCCCGTGTGGCGATTTTTCCCCTGGTCGCGGCCTCGATTTTGGCAATCGCAACCTCCGGCGAGGTGATGGCCCAGGGCGCGGTCAAATCCGTCCATCAGGACTGGCAGATCCGCTGCGACACGCCGCCCGGTGCCCACAGCGAGCAATGCGCGCTGATCCAGAGCGTCACCGCCGAGGACCGCGCCAATGTCGGCCTCACCGTGATCGTGCTCAAGACCGCCGACGCCAAGAGCCGGCTGATGCGCGTGGTGGCGCCGCTCGGCGTATTGCTGCCGTCCGGCCTCGGCCTCAAGATCGATAATGCCGATATCGGCCGCGCCGGTTTCGTGCGCTGCCTGCCGAATGGCTGCATCGCCGAAGTGGTGATGGACGATGAGCTGCTGAAGAAATTGCGCACCGGGCAGACCGCAACCTTCATCATCTTCCAGACGCCTGAAGAAGGCATCGGCTTCCCGATGAGCCTCAAGGGTTTCGGCGAGGGCTACGACAAGCTGCCTTGATCTCGCGCGCGTGGTAACGTCCGCCTGTCATTCAGGAGGCGCGCGTGCAGTTGGGTTTTGTCGGCCTCGGTGCGATGGGGCAGTTGATCGTGCCGCGCCTGATGGCGGCCGGTCATCGCGTCACCGGCTGGAACAGATCGCGCGACAAGGCCGCGGCGCTTCTGAAATCCGGAATGCACTGGGCCGATACGCCGCGCGCCGTCGCCGAACAATCCGAGATCGTATTTTCCATCGTCACCGATGCTCCGGCGGTGAAAGCGGTCGCACACGGACCCGACGGCATCGTTTCGGGATTGCGTAAAGGCGGTATCTATATCGACATGAGCACCATCGCGCCGGACGACAGCCGCGCGGTCGCCGCCGAATTCGCCAAGGCCGGATCGATCATGCTCGACGGCCCGATCTCCGGCAGCCCGGTCACCGTCACCGCCGGCAGCGCGTCAGTGATGATCGGCGGCGATGAAGCGGCGTTCGAGCGCGCCAAATCGGTGCTGCTCGCCATCGGTCCCAAGGTCAGCCGCATCGGCGGCAACGGCCTCGCCTGCCAGATGAAGATCGCGATCAATCTGCTGCTGATGGTCGAAGTGATCGCGTTCGGCGAAGCCGTGGCGCTGGCCGAAAAAGGCGGCGTCGATCGCGCCGTCGCGGTCGATGCCGTGCTCAAGAGCGTCGCCGCATCGCCCGTGCTCGGCTATCGCGGGCCGTTCATTCTCGACGGCAAGATGCCGAAAGTGCCGCTCGCTGACGTCACCTTGCAGCAGAAGGACATGATGCTGGCCCTCAATCTAGGCCGCACGCTCGGCTCGCCGGTGCCGCTCGCTGCCGCCGCCAATGAAATGATGAATGCCTGCCGCGGGCTCGGCATCGACCACAAGGATTTCGTCGTCGGCGCATGAGGTTTATCGCCGGCTGGGAGGACAAACATGACATCGGGCATCGAGAAATTCGGCGGCGCGCTGGGCAAGGCGATCAAAGAGACCGCCAGCAAAATGGCGGACGAGCAGCCCCGACCCGACGATGTACCGCACCAACCTGCGCGACGTGCCCAAGGTCGAAGGCCTCAAGCGCGATGACGGCTGGGTCGACATGCAGGTGCAATTCCTGATCGACAAGAAATCGGCCGGCGCCGATCACGTCGTCGGCTGGACCGTGCTCAAGCCCGGCGCGCGCCACGAGAACCACCGCCATCACAACTGCGACGAGTTCTTCATCGTGTTGAAGGGCAAGGGCATGATCTACACCGACCACGGCGACAAGCCGTCGGGCGAAGGCGACGTGGTTTATTCGCCGCGCGGCTGCTGGCACGGTTTCAACAATACCTCGAACGAAGACGTGGTGCTGGTCTGGGGCTGGATGGGCGCCGGCTCGATCGAGGATTCCGGCTATCAGGTGCATCCGGAGAGTCACACATAATGTTCACGCTGCGCGATCTCGACAACCCGCTCATAAAGAAAGGCCTGACCGCGCAGCTCGCCAGACGGCGCGAGCGCATCTCCGCCGGCGAGAAACAACTCGGCTGGAAAGTCGGTCTCGGCGCGGCGCCGATCATGGCGAAGCTCGGCCTCAACGCGCCGCTTGTCGGCTACCTGATGCAGCGCGGCTTGCTGTTGTCGGGCAGCACGGTGTCGTTGCAGGGCTGGACGCGGCCGGTCGCCGAGCCGGAAGTTTGCGTGCGCATGATGCGCGACCTTCCTGGCGGCGCAACACCGGACACCGCCGCGGCCGCCATAAAGGAAGTTTTGCCGGCGATCGAACTCGCCGATTTCGACCCGCCGCCAACGCCGGACAATCTCGACACCGTGCTGGAAGGCGACGTCTGGCAGCGTCACGTCATCTTGTGCGGCAACACGCGGGCCGGCAGCAGCCTCGATGGCCTGACCTCGCGCCTCGAACGGCGCGGCGCCGAAGTGTCCCGCACCACCGAACTGGAGGCGCTGACCGGCAAGCTGCTCGACCTCGTCGCCCACGTCGCCAACATGCTCGATGCGATGGGCGAGCGGTTGCGCGCCGGTGAGGTCATTATCACCGGCTCCATCGCCCCGCCGGTCACGATCGAGCCCGATGAAACCTCCCTCACCCATGCGATCGACCCGATCGGCGAGGTTTCGGTCGAGTTTTCGCGGGAATAACGCGCTGGCCGTATGTTGCCCGGCGGCTCGCGGCCAAAATTTTGTTGTCGAAACCCGCTGTCTCTATTGTGATTTAAGCCCGCCAGGGCTTAGCGTGGGCTCGCCGATTTGGGGGGCAGGATGCGGCGTCTTCTGGTGGTCGTACTTGCAGCGGTAACGCTGGCCGGCTGCGCGTCAGCGCCCGACCGGGACCGAAACATCGCAATCGGTGTTTTAGCCGGCGCGGCGGTCGGTGCAGCGATTGCGTCGGGAGGCGGCAGCAGCGTCCTGACTGGCGCGGCAATCGGCGGCGCCACCGGCGGCGTGATCGGCGCGCTGATTCGCGATCCTGCCTGCTATGTCCGCAACCGGCGTGGCGAAATCTGGCAGGTGCCGTGCATGCCGCGGGCGCGTTATGCCTACAACACCTGCTATGTCGGCACCTCGGTCAGTTCACTCACCGAAGTCGACTGCCCTCGCCGCTACTAGAACCGGCTCGCGCTCTTAACACCCCGTTAACGAACAGGCTGCGCTCGGCGCTCCTTTACCGCCGATTAACCATAAAACGCCAAGTTTCGGCGTGGATTACTTTCGGCGGCGGTGCCGCTTTCCCCATGTAATCATCGGGAGTTGGTGGTTGCACGGGCGGACGCACCGCTCCGTGCGCGCGCTCATTCGTGTCTGCGTAGTTTTGCTGATGACGGCGTGCTTCGCAGAAACCGCGTTCGCGCAATTCACCATCACGCTGCAACCCAACACGCTGCCGGCGGCCACCAACGGCACGCCTTACTCGCAAACCGTCACGGCGGTCGGTGGCAATGCGCCTTACACATTTTCGCTGCTGTCGGGATCGCTGCCAGCCGGCCTGTCGCTCGCGGCAAACGGCGACATCACCGGCACGCCGACGGTCAGCGGATCGCCAACGTTTCAAATTCAGGCTGACGACGTCGATGGCAATTCCGGCTTCCGCACCTACTCACTGAGTGTGGGCACGCCAGGCTCGCTCGGCATCAATCCCGGCTCGCTGCCGAACGGATCGCAGGGCGTTCCATACAATCAGGCGCTAACCGGCACCGGCGGTACCGGCCCTTATACCTTTTCGTTAGGCGGCGGTTCGCTGCCGACCGGAATGTCGATCAGCAGCGCGGGTGTCATCAGCGGCACGCCGACAGTGCCCGGGCCTTTCAACTTCACGGTCGATGTCCGCGACTCCCAAGGCAACACCGGCAGCGCGCCTTACACCATCAACATCGGAACGAATTCGCTCACGGTATCGCCGCCGACCTTGCCGAACGGCACGCAGGGCACGCCCTACAGCCAGACCGTCACCGCCAGCGGCGGGACCGGGCCTTATACATTTTCGATCGCCGCAGGTGCATTGCCGAACGGATTGTCGCTCGCCGGCAACGGCGACATCACCGGCACGCCAACCGTCCCCGGCCCGTTCAGCTTCACGGTGCGCGCCATCGATTCGGTCGGCAACACCGGTGCGCAAGCCTATAGCGTCAACATCGGCGGCAATATCCTCACGGTGACACCGCCCGCTTTGCCGAATGGCACGCGCGGCACGCCGTACAACCAGGCGCTCGGCGCCAGCGGCGGCACCGGGCCTTACAGCTTCGCGGTAACGGCCGGCGCGCTGCCGGCCGGCCTGTCGATGAACGCCGCCGGCGTCATCAGCGGCACGCCGAGCGCCAACGGCGTGTTCGGTTTCACCGTGCAAGCGACCGATACGCTGTTCAACACCGGCTCGCAGGCCTACAGCGTCACCATCGGCTCGGCGCCGCTGACGCTCGGCCCGCCGAGTTTGCCGGCGGGCACGGTCGGCACGCCGTATAGCCAGAACGTGACGGCGAATGGCGGCACCGCACCTTACACGTATGCTGTCGTCACCGGCGCATTGCCGCCCGGCCTTGCGCTCAATGGCGGCACCGGCGCCATCACCGGCACGCCGACCACGAACGGTGCGTACAGCTTCACAGTACAGGCGACCGACGGCGCGGCGGCCATCGCGGCGCAGCCTTACACCGTCAATATTGGCGGCAATATCCTCACGGTCTCGCCGGCCAGCCTGCCGAACGGCACGCAGGGCGCGGCCTACAACCAGACCGTCACGGCGAGCGGCGGCACCGGCCCTTACACATTCTCGCTGAGCGCCGGCGCGCTGCCGGCCGGCCTGTCGCTCAATTCCGGCACCGGCGCCATCACCGGCACATTGACCGGAAGCGGCGCTTCCGCGTTCACCGTGCAGGCGCACGGACTCGGTCGGCAATACCGGAAGCCGCGCCTATAACGTGAATGTCGGCACCAGTTCGCTGACGATCAACCCGGCGAGCCTGCCGGCTGCCGTCACCGGACGGCCGTATAGCCAGACCGTGACCGCCACCGGTGGCACCGCGCCTTACACCTTTGTCATCGTTAGCGGCGCTTTGCCCGCCGGACTGACGCTCAATGCCGCGACCGGCGTCATCAGCGGAACGCCGAGCGGCCTCGGCGCCGCGTCGTTCACGGTGCAGGCCACCGACGCCAACGCCAATATCGGCAGCCGCGCCTATACCATCACCAGCCGGCCGGATCCGGCGCTCGATCCCGAAGTACAGGGACTTGTTGCATCGCAGGTGGCAACGACCCAGCGTTTTGCATCGGCGCAGATCGACAACGTCACGCACCATCTCGACGGCCTGCACAACCGCTTCCAGCCGTGCTCGTTCAATTTCGGTATCGCGCCGCCGATCGACCAGGCGCGGCAACCGTACTCCACGCCGTACGCGCCCTATGGCTATCCGCAGCAGCCTTACGGCAATCCGCCGTATGGAGCGCCGCCGTCTGGCCGTAACCCGCCTGGCGCCACGTCATGCGCGGCGGATTGGGCGTCGTCGCTAGCATTCTGGACCGCCGGATCGTTCCAGTTCGGCTCGGTCGGCACGAGCGGGCTCACCAATGGCAATCACTTCAATACCGGCGGCGTCACCGGCGGCGTCGATTTCCGCGCCACCGACGACCTGATCGCCGGCATCGCGCTCGGCTACGGCGGCGACCGCAGCGACATCGGGCAGAACGGCACGCGAAGTACCGCGACCAGCGTCAGCGGCACGCTCTATGCAAGCCTGCGATTGTTCGATCCGCTCTTCCTCGACGCCGCGGCCGGTTACGGCAGCCTCAATTTCGACAACCGCCGTTTCGTGACGGGCGAGGGCACCTTTGCTTCAGGATCGCGCACCGGCTCGTATTGGTTCGGTGCGTTGTCCGCCAGTCTCGAACTCGGTTTCGACCGTTTCAAATTCGCGCCTTACGTCAAAACGGATTTCATGTCGGCGACGCTCGGCAAATATGCCGAGGTCGGCTCGACGGCGCAGCTTTTGACCTACAATGAGATGAAGACCAACGCGGTATCGGGCGCGGTTGGATTGCGCGGCTCGATCGATATCCCGGTGAGCTACGGCACGCTGACGCCGACGGCGCGGCTCGAATACCGCCGCACCAGCCAGGGCGACTACAGCCAGATAATGTATTATTCCGACCTCGGGCCGAGCGTGAGTTCCGCTTTCGGCCAGCTTGCTACCGCGCGAAGCATGACCACCGCCGCCTTCGGTTACCGCGTGCTGACGCCGGGCGGCCTTTCGGTCGAACTCGAATACGGCATTTCCTCAGGCACCGGATCCTTCAAGTCGCAGACGATCCGCGGCGCGCTGCGGATGCCGTTCTAGGCCATTCCCAGATTCAATTCACATTGCGCGTCGAGGCTGCTGCGCACCTCGCGCAATGCCCCACAAGCACCTATGTCTTGGGTGTAATTTTGGCCGGTAGCTCCAAGGTGGCGCAATGGACAAGGCGATTTCCTCCCTGATCGACCGCTCGGGCCTCGACCGCGAGCGGGTCGCCAAGGTGATCCAGCGCGGGCTGCACGGCGCCGATGACGGCGAACTGTTCCTCGAATACCGCCAGTCCGAAGGGCTGCTGTTCGACAATGGCCGGCTCAAGCAGGCGACCTACGACACCGCGCAGGGCTTCGGACTTCGTGCCGTGAAAGACGAGGCGGTCGGCTACGCGCACGCCTCCGATATTTCGGAAGCCGCCATTGCTCGCGCCGCCGAAGCCGTGCGCGCGGTCAACAGCGGCCACAGCGGCACCTACGCCGAGGCGCCCGGCCGCACCAATCGCAAACTGTACGGCGACGACAATCCACTCGCCGAGCCGGCATTCGAAACCAAGGTGAAGCTGCTCGAGCAGATCGACGCCTACGCGCGCGCCAAAGACCCGCGTGTCCGGCAAGTCTCCGCCAGCATCGCCGCGGCGTGGCAGGTGGTAGAGATTCTGCGCGCCGACGGCGAAATCTATCGCGACATCCGCCCGCTGGTGCGGCTCAATGTTTCAGTGGTGTGCGGCGAAGGCGACCGACAGGAAACCGGCAGTCACGGTTTCGGCGGCCGCGAGGGCTATCAACGCTTCATCGGGACCGCTGCGTGGCAGGGCGCGGTCGAGGAAGCGATCCGCCAGGCGCTGGTCAATCTCAAGGCGGTGCCGGCGCCGGCCGGCGAGATGGACGTCGTGCTCGGTTCCGGCTGGCCCGGCGTGATGCTGCACGAAGCGGTCGGGCATGGGCTCGAAGGCGACTTCAACCGCAAGAAGACCTCCGCATTTGCCGGGCTGATGGGCCAGCGCGTCGCCGCCAAGGGCGTCACGGTGGTCGACGACGGCACCATCAATGCGCGGCGCGGCTCGTTGTCGATCGACGACGAAGGCACGCCGACCAACCGCACCGACACTGATCGAGGACGGCATCCTGGTCGGCTACATGCAGGACCGCCAGAACGCGCGGCTGATGGGCATGAAGCCGACCGGCAACGGGCGGCGCGAATCTCACGCGCATGTGCCGATGCCGCGCATGACCAACACCACCATGCTGGCCGGCGACAAGGAGCCGGCCGAGATCATCGCTTCGGTGAAGAACGGCCTCTATGCCGTTAATTTCGGCGGCGGCCAGGTCGACATCACCTCCGGCAAATACGTGTTCCAGTGCACCGAGGCCTACAAGATCGAGAACGGCAAGGTCACCGCGCCTGTCAAGGGCGCTATGCTGATCGGCAACGGGCCGACCGACCTGCACCGCATCTCGATGATCGGCAACGACTTCGCGCTCGACCCCGGCATCGGCACTTGCGGCAAGAACGGCCAGGGCGTGCCGGTCGGCGTCGGCCAGCCGTCGCTGCGGATGGACCGCATCACCGTCGGCGGCACCGGAGCATGACCATGATTTCCGTCTCGCCTGCGTGGTTGGCTGCGCACCTTCGGCGAACTTGCCGCCATTCTCCTGGTGGTCGCCGCCGCCAAGACCGCGATTGCCGAGCCTTCTATGTGCCGTCGGCCTCGATGGAGCCGACGCTGCTGATCGGCGACGAATTGCTGGCGACTGAAATTTCCCTATGGCTACGCCTCGGCCTCGCTGCCGGCGCTCGATTTCGCTGCCATCGACCGGCCGCATCCTTGGCGCACTGCCGCAGCGCGGCGACGTTGTGGTGTTCCGCTGGCCGGGCGACCGCAGCCAGGTCTGGGTCAAGCGGGTGATCGGATTGCCGGGCGACCGCGTGGCGATGCGCGAGGGTCACGTCGTCATCAACGGCGAAACGGCCGCGCTTGAGCGCGACGGCAGCGGACAAGCGCGAGACCCAGCAAGGTGACATCACCGCCGGCGCGCTATATCGAAACGCTGCCCGGCGGACCGACGCCACACGATCTTCAAGCTCGCCCGCGGTCGGCGCGCTCGACAATCTTCCCGAGGTCGTCGTGCCGGCGGGCCATCTGTTCGTGATGGGCGACAACCGCGACGATTCGCGCGGACAGCCGCGTGCCGCTGCGCGATGGCGGCGTCGGCATGTTGCCGGTCGACAATCTGGTCGGCCGCGTCGAGCGCCGTGGTCGGCTCGTGGGATTTCGCGCGTGAAGTCGAAGCCAGTCTGGGAATGGCCTTCGGGATTACGGCTGTCGCGGTTCTTCACCGCGGTGCATTGACGCGATCTACCTGACCACGCCGGAAATGCAGCACGGCTTGTGGCGCGGCCGCTTGAGCTTGCTCTTGAGAAAACAGCGCGGCGGGGCACTGATATAGCCGGGCCGCACATAGGTCCAGGCGCGGCATTTGCTATCACCATCGCAGGCGGCCTTGCAGGATTCTCCCTCCGGCTCCGCCTTCGGTTTCGAAATTCCGGTAGTCGCCACCGGCGCGGTCGATCGAAAATTCGGCGGGGCCCAGTTCGCGGCTCGACCACGCCGGCGCCGCGCACGCCCGAGACGCAGCATTTGTCTTCGATGCGCGCCGGCACCTGGTTCTTGAGCCAGCACATCGCGACCGCGCGCTCGGTCGCCGGATAGGAAAAGCTCCATGCGCGGCAGCGCGATTCGCGTTCGCAGCGCGCCGCGCACAGCGCCGGATCGCCGTTGCGGACCTGGAAATTGGTGTAGTCGCCGCCGCGGCGGTCGAACCCGGTCTGGGACAATGCGGGACCGGCGGACGACACGACCGCGACGGCCAGCGCGCCGATCAGGATGACAAAGACTGCGCATCTGCCTCTGCCAGACCCCGATGCCGTCCTGTATCCCCCGGACGCATGTTAGCGCACCTCAACTGATCGTGTGTGCGCGCGAGGTGGGTCGTGGCAAAATATTTGAAGAAATTAATACGCCCGCCGGAGGGGCCCGGCGGGCGCATGATCCGGCCGCGAGAGGGGATTTCGCGGAGCGGATCGGAGCGGCCGATGAGAGGGTCCGGCCGCTATTTCATATCAACGGGTCTGGCTGGCCGACCGATCGGTGGCCGCACGGCGAAGGCCCCGATTGAATTCGGCTGCCTGCGGATACTGATCGGCACGGCTAAGCCGCCTGCCCAGCCGGCGCTCCAGCGCGCGCTCGCGCAACAGCGCGGTCGGGTCTTCCCAGAACGGCTCCGAGAAGGCGTCGCGCAGGTCCGCGCGGGTGATGCCGATGTCGGCGAGCATGCGTCCGTCGACCTGGGCCAGTGCGCGCGCCTGAGCGCGGTTGCGGCGAATTTTGGCCACCGCCTTGAGCCAGCGGCTCAGGAGGACGGTGAGCGATGCCAAGGCACGCGCCGGGGCGGCGGCGCCAAGGGGAAGCACAGGGATGTAAGACATGGCCGTATTCCTTCTGATGGTGCGATTTAGGCTTATTAGATCGGCCCAAATCGCCTCGACGGACACCCGAAACCCCCACCCGGAATCTCAGGTTCGCACGGCAATATGCTCTCGGTGGATTGATTAGTGAAACGAATGTTTTTAATCGCATCCATCTGAAATAGTGATATGGACCAGCCAGCCTCAAACGCAGGGGATCCCGCGCCATGACCGCTCTGATCGACGTCGACCAACTCCGCAGCTTCATCGCCATCGCCGAAACCGGCAGCTTCACCAAAGCAGCCGAGGTGGTGAACAAGACGCAGTCGGCGGTTTCGATGCAGATGAAGCGGCTGGAGGAACGGCTGTCCGCCCGATTTTCGCGCGCGACGGCCGCGCCTCGAAGCTCACCGAAGACGGCCAGCGTCTGCTCGATTTCGCGCGGCGCATCGTCAAGCTCAACATGGAGACCATCGCGGCGTTTTCCGACGACGAACTGTCGGGCCGGGTGCGGCTCGGCGTGCCGGACGACTACGCCGACCGTTATCTGCCCGAGATCATGGCGCGGTTTTCGCGCGCCTATCCCGGCGTCGAGCTCTCCGTGGTCTGTCTGCCGTCGGTCGACTTGCTGGAGTGCATCGACGCCAACGAAATCGATCTCGCCATCATCACCAATTGCGAAAATAAACGCGCCTCGGAAACATTCCGCCGCGAGCGGCTGTTGTGGGTGACGTCGAACCGGCATCCAACCCACATGGAAGAAACAGTGCCGCTCGCGCTCGGCCGCCCGACCTGCAGCTGGCGGCGCACCGCGATCGAGAAGCTGGAATCGATCGGCCGCCATTACCGCCTGCTGTATTCGAGTTCGAATGCCGGCGCGGTCGCCGCCGCGGTGCTCGCGGGTCTCGCGGTGTCGGTGCTGCCGGAGTCCGGCCTGCGTCCCGGCATGCGCGTCCTCTCCGCCACGGAAGGTTTCCCCGAACTGCCGTCATGCCGGATCGGCTTGGTGCGCAACGCGCATGAGAGCTCGGCGCTAGCCGACGCTTTGGCCGAACACATCATCTCGTCGCTGGACAATTTGTCGGAGCAGCAGGCGGCGGAGTGACGGCGGCCCTAATACGCCTCTTCCTTAAAAATCGGCTCGACCGAGCCGTTCCACTCACCGTTGAATTTTTCCAGCAGTGCTTCCGCCGGCGTAATGCCCGCCGCGATAATCTCCTCCAGCGGCCGCAGATATTGCGTCTCGTCGCGGCCGCCGTGGTCGACGCGCTGCCGGCGCTCGAGACCCTTGCGGGACAGCGCCAGCGTCTGCTGCGCCAGCGTGAAAGCGTTGGTCTGCCCGATCGTTGCGCGGAAGCCACGCTTCGGCACTTCGTCGCGCAGCTTCTGCCGCTCCTGCGCGCTCCAGTCCTTGACTAGATCCCAAGCGGCATCGAGCGAATCCTCGTCGTACAACAGCCCGACCCAGAACGCGGTGAGCGAAGGCAGCCGACGCCACGGGCCGCTATCGGCGCCGCGCATCTCCAGATAGCGCTTGAGCCGCACCTCGGGGAAAATCGTCGAAAGGTGGTTGGCCCAATCGGAAATGGTCGGCGCGCTCACCCGCCAGGTTGTCGAGCCGGCCCGCCATCAAAGAACGAAACGACTTTCCAGATACGTCGATATATTTGTCGCCGCGCTTGACGAAATACATCGGCACGTCGAGCGCGTAGTCGACATAGCGCTCGAAACCCATGCCGTCCTCGAACGCGAACGGCAGCATGCCGGCGCGCTGGTTGTCGGTGTCGGTCCAGATCTGCGAGCGCATCGACAGGAAGCCGTTCGGCTTGCCTTCGGTGAACGGCGAGTTGGCAAATAGCGCGGTAGCGACCGGCTGCAAGGCGAGCGAGACGCGCAGCTTCTTGACCATGTCGGCTTCCGAGGAGAAGTCGAGATTGGTCTGCACCGTGCAGGTGCGGTACATCATGTCGAGGCCGTATGTGCCGACCTTCGGCATGTAATTCGTCATGATCTTGTAGCGGCCCTTCGGCATTGTCGGCATGTCGGCACGCGTCCAGTTCGGCGTCATGCCGATGCCGAGGAAGCCGATGCCGAGCGGCGCCGCCACCTCGCGCAACTGCGCCAGATGCGCCATCAATTCGCTTGCAGGTCTGGTGCACGGTCTCGACCGGCGCACCGGACAGTTCGAATTGCCCGCCGGGTTCCAGCGAAATCGCGCCGCCGCCGGTGACGTCGAACATGCCGATGATGTTGTCGCCTTCGATGATCGGCTCCCAGCCGAGCAGATGCTGCATGCCTTCGAGCAGCGCGCGGATGCTGCGGGGCCCCTGATAGGGCACCGGCTTGTGGCCGTTCAACGTGAAGGCGAACTTTTCATGCTCGGTGCCTGCGCGCCATTCCGGCTTCGGCTTGTTGCCGGCTTCGAACCACGCGACCAGTTCGTCGCGCGTTTCGATGGGCGTCATGTCGATCTGGTCACGAGCCATGAAGAAAAATTGTCCGCTTCGGCCGCAAAAAGGCCGCGACCTTAAACATGGGATGTCACAAAGGGCAATGCCGGAAAGGCCCTTATTACGCGGACTTCTGATTGGGTTCTTTTTTTGTTCTTTTGGCTTGTCAGCCGTGCTTTATGTGAACTGATGACCGAATTCTCCCCGCAGCAGGACCACGCGCTCCAGGCCGTCGACACCTGGCTCTCCTCGGAGCCCGGCTCGAACGGCACGCCGGCGATCTTCCGCCTGTTCGGCTATGCCGGCACCGGCAAGACCACGCTGGCGCGCCACATCGCCGAGGGCATCGACGGCGAGGTGAAGTTCGCCGCTTTCACCGGCAAGGCGGCCTCGGTGATGCGCGCTAAAGGATGCGACAAGGCCTCGACCATCCACAGCCTGATCTATCGCGCGCGCGAGAGCGGCGAGGAAATTCCGAGCTTCGATCTGTGGGACGAGGCGCCCGCCTCCAAGGCCGACCTCATCATCATCGACGAATGCTCGATGGTCGATGCCGAGCTCGGCCGCGACCTGATGTCGTTCGGCGTGCCGGTGCTGGTGCTCGGCGACCCGGCGCAACTGCCGCCGATCTCGGGCGGCGGGTTTTTCACCGAGCACGAGCCCGACGTGATGCTGACCGAGGTGCACCGCCAGGCGCAGGACGACCCGATCATCCGTCTGTCGATGGACATTCGCGCCGGCGAATATCTCGAGCCGGGCCGCTACGGCGAAACCGAAGTGGTCGCCAAGGCCGATCTCGATCCGGCGCGCGTGCTCGAAGCCGACCAGGTGCTGGTCGGCCGCAACGTGACGCGCAGGAATTACAACAGCCGGATGCGCGAGCGCCGCGGCTTCACCGAAGCGCTGCCGGCCGCCGGCGACAAGCTGGTGTGCCTGCGCAACAACCGCAAGAAGGGCCTGTTCAACGGCTCGCTGTGGACTGTGAAGGAGCGCGGCGGCCGCAAGACCGGCATCATGACGATGCGCATCATGCCGGACGACGACTCGGGCGCGCGCGGCATGAAGGTATCGGTGCGGCCGGAATGTTTTTCCGGCGGCATCGAGGAATATCGACTGGCCGCGAAGAAAACCCTATGACGAGTTCGACTACGGCTATGTGCTGACCGTGCACAAGGCGCAAGGCTCGCAATGGGACGATGTCGTGCTGTTCGACGAGAGCTTCGCGTTTCCCGACAGCCGCGAGCGCTGGCTTTACACCGGCATCACGCGGGCGGCGAAGAAGCTGACGGTGGTGGTTTAAACCAGCCCTTCGCGCTCGAAATAATTGCGCAGGATTTTGACGTTGCGGCGGTTGGCGCGGAAGCCGACATCGAACACATCGCCGAGGAACGGGATGGCGCCGACCACGCCCTCGATCGCGACATTGAGCGACCAGCCGCGCGAACACGTGCGGCGGCACGCCGAGTCGGTGCGCCTCGTACAGCAGCCAGCACGACAGCGCCGACGCCGCGGCGTCACCGATGCCGGGAACCAGCCGCATGATGGCCTCGACGCCGAACCGGATATTGGTGCCGGGTAGGATGAACGCGGTGTCGAACAGCCGCGCCAAAGCGTCGAGCCGCGTCAGTGCGGCCTGCCGGGAGGCGCGGTCGTAAGGACGCTCAGCGTGGTTGGGCGGAAAGATCTCGGCGTAGGGTTTGGCCATGGCGCTCAGATAGGGCGCGCCCGCGGCCACGCAAGATTATGTCAAATGACGTAGGCGTTACGCCGCTTCGCGCGGCTTCGGCGGAGCGAAGCGCTGGTAGAACGTCTCGTCGTGCGCCGCCATGTCGAGCAGCAGCTTCGGCGGCTTAAATCGCGGTCCGAACTTTTTCTCCAGGCGCTCACACAGCGCGACGAATTTCTTCGTCCCCATCATGTCGATGTAGGACAGCGTGCCGCCTGAATAGGGCGCGAAGCCGAAGCCGAGGATCGAGCCGACGTCGGCCTCGCGCACGTCGGTGACGACATGTTCCTCGAAGGTACGCGCCGCCTCGACGGCCTGCGTCACCAGAAAGCGCTGCTTGAGCTCCTCGACATCAAGCGCCTCCACTTCATCACGCGTGAGTTTCTTCGGCTGAAGGTCTGCCAATCCCGGCCACAGGCGCTTCGGCTGGCCTTGCGGATAATCGTAGAAGCCCTTGCCGTTCTTGCGGCCCATGCGGCCATTTTTCTCCACCATGTCCTCGGCGAGTTTCATCTGCGCGGGCGGGACTGACGCGCCTTGCCGAGATCAGCCTCGGTGGCGCGCAAGATCGCGCAGGCCGAGATCGAGACGCGGTCTCGTCGTTGAGCGACAGCGGCCCGACCGGCATGCCGGCCATGCGCGCGGTGTTCTCGATCATCGCCGCCGGAATGCCTTCCAGCAGCATCAGATGGCCTTCCTGGATGTAATTGAGCACGCAGCGGTTGGCGTAGAAGCCGCGCGAGTCGTTGACGACGATCGGCGTCTTCTTGATGGCGCGCACATAGTCGAGCGCAGCGGCGAGCGCCTTGTCGCCGGATTTCTTGCCGAGGATGACCTCGGTCAGCAGCATGCGGTCGACCGGCGAGAAGAAGTGAATGCCGATGAAGCGCGCCGGATCCTTGAACTCGGCCGCGAGCGAGGTGATCGGCAGCGTCGAGGTGTTGGACGCAAAGATCGCGTCGTCGCGGATCACCGCCTCGATTTTCTTGATGACCTCAGCTTTGACCTTGCGGTCCTCGAACACGGCCTCGACGATCAGGTCGCAATCGATCAGCGCGCTGTAGTCGGCAGTGGCGGTGATCTTCTCCAGCAACGCGTCGCGCTCCGCGGTGGTGGTGCGGCCCTTGGCGATGCGATCCGAGATCGCCTTGTGCAAGCGCGGCCTTGCCCTTGTCGGCGGTTTCCTGGTCGCGGTCGATCAGAACGACCGGCAGGCCGGCAGCGGCTGTCACCTGCGCGATGCCGGCGCCCATGAAGCCGGCGCCGACGATGCCGATCTTCTTCAGGCTGCTCGCCGGCGCATTCGCCGGACGCCGCGCGCCTTTGTTGAGCTCCTGCATCGAGACGAACAGCGTGCGGATCATCGCGCCGGCCTGCGGCGAGCGCAGGATTTTCGCGAAATGGCGCGACTCGACACGTAGCGCCTGATCCATCGGCAGTTGCAGGCCCTCATAGGCAACCTGCAGGATGGCGCGCGCCGCCGGATAATTGTCGTAGGTCTCGCGGCGGTAAATCGCATTGGCGGCCGGCCACACCATCATGCCGGCCTTGGAATAGACCAGGCCGCCGGGCAGCTTGAATCCATCGATATCCCACGGCGTTTTTGGCTTTGCCGCCAGCCTTGATCCAGTCCTTGGCGGTCTTGATCAGCTCGGCTTGCGGCACCACGGCGTCGATCAGCTTCATCGCCTTGGCGCGGTCGAGTTTGAGCTGGTCGCCCTTGAGCAGGAGTTGCAGCGCGTCGGCCGGCGCCAGCATGCGCGCGATGCGGGTGGTGCCGCCGGCGCCGGGAAACAATCCGACCTTGATCTCGGGCAGCCCAAGCCGCGTCTTGTCGTTCTGCGCGGCGACGCGGTGATGGCAGGCCAGCGCCAGTTCGAAACCGCCGCCGAGCGCGGTGCCGTTGAGCGCGGCGACCCACGGTTTGCCTGAAGTCTCGATGCGTCGGTAGAGCAGCGAGAGCTTGCGGCTCTCGTCGAATAGTACCTGCGCCGCTTCTTCCTCGCCCTGGTTCTTCGCCATCTGCCGGAACATGTCGACCAGCCGCTCCAGCAGCGTGAGGTCGGCGCCGGCGCAGAAGGTCGACTTGCCCGAGGTAATTACTGCGCCCTTAATGGCGGCGTCGGCCGCGACCTTTTCGACCAGCGCGCCAAGCTCTTCCATCACCGCGACGTTGATGACATTCATCGAACGTCCGGCCATGTCCCAGGCGATCAGCGCGATGCCGTCGGCGTCGAGGTCGAAGGTGAAATTGGCCATTACGATGTTCCTTAAAAAGGCTCGCCGTTCTTTTTCGTGTAGCGCGTGCCGTTACCGTCGCGCACGACACAACATGTCGATGTCGGGGTAGTGCGCGGTCTCCGCCGCCGCGCGGCTTCCGACCTCCAGTACCAGCGCATCGCGCTGCGTGCGGTTGATCAAGGTGTGGCCGTTCGGCACGCCGGCCTTCCAGCCCGCGGCGTCGCCCTTCTTCAGAACGGTTTCGCCGCCGTCTTCGTTCGAGAATCACCTCGCCGTCCAGCACCAGGACGAATTCGTCCTCGTTCTCGTGCCAGTGGCGCTGCGACGACTGCGCGCCGGGCTTCAGCGTGCAGAGATTGACGCCAAACTGGGTGAGCCCGGCGGCGTTGCCGAGCCGCTGGCGCGAGCGCCCGGCAATCTCTTTCTGGTAGTGCGGCGGATAGCCGGTCTTGGTGTCGATCGCGATTTTGCCGATGTCGATTTTCGGCACGTTCACACCCGCTCGATAATCGTTGCGGTGCCCATGCCGACGCCGATGCACAGGGTGATCAGCGCGGTTTCCTTGTCGCTGCGCTCAAGTTCGTCGAGCACGGTGCCGAGGATCATCGCGCCGGTGGCGCCGAGCGGGTGGCCCATCGCGATGGCGCCGCCATTGACGTTTATCTTGTCGTGCGGAATGTCGAGCGCCTGCATGTAGCGCAGCACCACCGAGGCGAAAGCCTCGTTGAGCTCGTAGAGATCGATATCGTTCTTGTTCATGCCGGCTTTCTTGCAGCACCTTCTCGCTCACCGGGATCGGCCCGGTCAGCATGATCGAAGGCTCGGAGCCGATATTGGCGAAGGCGCGAATGCGCGCGCGAGGCTTCAAACCTGCCGCGCTTGCCGGCCTCGGCATTGCCGATCAGCACGGCGGCGGCGCCATCGACGATGCCGGACGAATTGCCCGGCGTATGGACGTGGTTGATCGCCTCGACCTCCGGATAGCGCTGGATCGCCACTGCATCGAAGCCCGCCATTTCGCCCATCTGCACGAAGGATGGATTAAGCCCGGCCAGCGTCTGCATCGTGGTCGTGGGCCGCATGTGCTCGTCCTTGGCGAGCAGCGTCAGGTCGTTGACGTCCTTGACCGCGATCACGGAATTCTTGAAGCGGCCTTCGTCCCACGCCTTGCCGGCGCGCTTCTGGCTTTCGACCGCGTAGGCGTCGACGTCGTCGCGCGAGAAGCCGTATTTGGTCGCGATCAGGTCGGCGGAAATGCCCTGCGGCACGAAATACGACTTGATCGCGATCGACGGATCGACCGGCCAGGCGCCGCCGGAGGCGCCGATGCCGACCCGGCTCATCGATTCGACGCCGCCGCCGATCGTCATGTCGTGCTGACCGCTCATCACCTCGGCCGCCGCGAAATTCACCGCGTCGAGCCCCGAGGCGCAGAATCGGTTGATCTGGATGCCGGGCACCTCGTCGCCGAAGCCGGCCATGATGGCGGCGACGCGCGCAATGTCGCCGCCAGCCTCACCGACCGGATCGACGCAGCCGAGCACGACGTCGTCGACCATTTTCGGATCGAGCTTGTTGCGTTGCTTGATCGCAGCGAGCGGCTGCGTCGCCAGGTTGAGCGCGGTGACCTCGTGCAGCGCGCCGTCGACCTTGCCGCGCCCGCGCGGGGTGCGGACGTGATCGTAGATGAATGCGTCGGTCATCTTGTTCTCCTGCGCAGCTTAGAGGCTACGCGAAATCAGCAGCTTCATAATCTCGTTGGTGCCCGCATAGATACGCATCACGCGGGCATCGCGGTAGAGCCGCGAGATCGGATATTCGTCCATGAAACCATAGCCGCCGAACAGCTGTAGGCAGCGGTCGATCACGTTTGCAGAGCAGATCGGTGGTCCAGGCCTTGGCCATCGAAGCAGTGACGGCGTCGAGCTCGCCCTTGAGATGGCGCTCGATGCAGTGGTCGATGAACACCTTGGCGACGGTGGCTTCGGTCTTGCAGTCGGCCAGCTCGAACTGGGTGTTCTGGAATTCGATGATCTTCTTGCCGAACGCCTGGCGCTGCTTGACGTAGTCGATGGTGAGCGCCAGCGCGCGTTCCATCATCGCACCGGCATGCAGCGCGACGATCAGGCGCTCTTGCGGCAATTCCTTCATCAGTTGATAGAAGCCCTGGCCCTCTTCCGGGCCGAGCAGCGCTTCGGCCGGAAGCTGGACGTCCTCGAAAAACAGCTCGGAGGTGTCGGCGGAATCCAGACCGAGCTTCTTGAGCTTGCGGCCGCGGCGAAAGCCCTTGGCGTCGTCGGCCTCAACCACGATCAGCGAGACGCCCTTCGATCCCGCTTTTGGGTCGGTCTTGGCGACGACAATGATGAGATTGGCGTGCTGGCCATTGGTGATGAAAGTTTTCGAGCCGCTGAGCAGATAACCATTGCCGGATTTTTTCGCGCTGGTGCGAACGCCCTGTAAATCGGAGCCGGTGCCGGGCTCGGTCATGGCGATAGCGCCGACCATCTCGCCGGTCGCCAGCTTCGGCAGCCAGCGCTTTTTCTGCTCCTCGGTGCCGTAATGTAGAATGTAGGGCGCGACGATCCCGGAATGCAGCGGCGAACCGAACGTGTCGAAGCCAGCGAGCGAAAGTTCGCGATTGATCACCGCGTCATGCGCGAATGTTCCGCCGGCGCCGCCATATTCTTCCGGCATGGAGGGGCACAGCAGGCCCGCGTCGCCGGCCTGGGTCCACACCTCGCGCGGATACATGTTTTCTTCGTGCCAACGTTCGAGCTGCGGCACGAATTCCGTCGTCAATGAAGCGCCGTGCCTGATCCTCGAGCAGGACCAGATCTTCGGTCATCCATGCCGGGCGCGGAAGATTGAGGGCATTCATCGGCGAATCTCCGGGCGGAACAATAGACCCGCGCCGCCACGGCGTCGTCATGGTTCTACCATCGCGGCGGCGCGGTTCCGGCGATGGCGACACACCACCGTCATGGTTCCTGCCTCGCCGCGGTTTTCTTCGCATCTGCGGGAACGTCCCACTGCATCAGCGGTTTTCCCCACGGCTCGGGAGCAAAAAAAGGAGCAATCAATATGCGCAAATCTCTCATCGTGGCAGCCGCGGCCGTTAGCATGGTGGCGTCATCGGCATTCGCCGCGCCGTATCATGACCGCACCACCAACGCCGCCGAAGCCGGCACCGGTGCGGTGGTTGGCACGGCCGCAGGCGTCGGCATCTATAACGGATGGTTCGGTGCGACCGTGGCTGGCACTGCCCTTCCAACAACGGCACTAGGCGCAGCGGCGGCCGGCGGCACCGTCGGCGTCGGCACCGTGGCGTTGATCGATGCCGCCGTGCAGCCCTGCGACGGCTTTCGTGCGCTGTTTGGCCTGAACAAAGACCACTGCGTCAACGGCCAGTACGTCGAGAATCTGCCGCGTCAGCGTGTGATCCGCCGCTAAGCGGATAGACGTCTGCGCAAAAATCCACGCCTGAAGCAAATGCTTCGGGCGTGGTTTTTATTTTGGCACAGCCCTACTTCCTGGCCGGATCCTTGACGTTTTCGATCTTGTCGAACTCGACATTGCGGATCTCACCGCCAACCTTGTCGACACGACGAATGTAGACCGTCTGCACGATGTCGCGGGTATCGGAATCGATCGAGATCGGGCCGCGCGGACTTTCCCACTTCATGCCCTTGGCGGCGGCGATCAACGATTCGCCGTCGGTCTTGCCGCCGGTCTTTTTCAGCGCCTCGTAAATGAGATGCATGCCGTCATAGCCGCCGATCGAGAACACATCGGGGTTGCGCTTGTAGTCGTCGTTGTACGCTTTGACGAAAGCCTTGTTCAGCGCCGAGTCGTGGGTCCAGCCGTAGTGAAACACCGTGAGGATGCCGAGCGCGCTGTCGCCCATATTCTTGAGCACGTTGTCATCCATGGTGATCTCGCCCTGCCCCATCACCTTGATCGTTTTCGCATCGATGCCGCGCTCCGACAGCGCCTTGGCGAAGGCCGGCGGCTGCGCGCCCCCGGGGATGAAGACGAAGATCGCTTCCGGATTGAGGTCCTTAGCGCGCTGAACGTATGCGGAGAAATCCGGATTGGCGACCGGCATGCGCACCGAGCCGACCACTTCGCCGCCGGCGGCCTTGAAGCCATTCTGGAATGAGGTTTCCGCGTCGATGCCGGGTCCGTAGTCCGACACCATGGTGTAAACTTTTTTTACGCCGTTCTTGTGCGCCCATCCGCCAAACGCCTGCTCGAGTTGCGGAATGGTCAGCGAGGTGCGCGCCATATAAGGCGACTTGGTGATGATGATCGAGGTCGCGGCATTCATCACCACCATGAATTTCTTGGCCTCCGCCGAAATATCGGCAGCGCCCAACGCCTCCGGCGTCAGGGTGAAGCCGGCAATGATGTCGACGCCGTCGCGCACCACCAGCTCCTGCGCCAGGCGCTTGGCGACATCGGGATTGGGGCCGCCGGTGTCCTTGCGGATAAACTCGATCTTCTTGCCGGCGACGGTGTCGCCGTGCTGCTTGACGTAAAGCTTGATCGCATTGTCCATCTGCGTTGCGGTGTCGGCGAACTGGCCGGAATAGGCCATGATCAACCCGATCTTGACGGTGTTCTGTGCCTGCAGCGGACGTGCCGAGCAACAGAGCGGCAAGACCGAACAACGATGCTGTCAGCTGTCGCATGGCCGTTTCCCCCGATGGCTTGATAATTTTTTCAACGCTAACTGACCAAAGTCGCGCCGGTCAATTACAGTGGCGTAGCTGCCCATCGCGCCCAACAATCGGCCTCCCAAACTGCCTGTCCGCGAAAGTGCCGGTGTATTGTGCAGAAGTTCGGAATTTTCGACCATCTCGACGCCAATGACGCCCCGCTCGGCGCCTTCTTCGAGGACCGGTTGCGGCTGGTCACTTTCGCTGAAGCGCAAGGCTTTTACGGCTACCACCTCGCCGAACATCATTCGACTCCGCTTGGCCTTGCCGCCAGCCCGAGCATATTTCTGGCCGCCGCGTTCGCGCGCACCAAAACCATGCGGATCGGGCCGCTGGTTTATGTGCTGCCGCTGTATCATCCGCTGCGGCTCTACGAAGAAATCTGCATGCTGGACCATCTGAGCGGCGGGCGGCTGATGCTCGGCGTCGGCCGCGGCGGCGCCCTGCTCGAACATCAGCGCTACGGCGTCGATCCGCTGAGCGCTTCGGCGATGTACCAGGAAGCTTTTACGGTACTGATGCGCGCTTTCGAGAGCGACATCGTCGATTTCGACGGCCGGTTCTACCGGTTCAAGGATTTCGTCGTACAGGCCAAGCCGGTGCAGCGCCCGCACCCGCCGCTGTGGTATGGCGCGCCGAATGCTGATGCGATCGGCTGGGCGGTGCCGAAATCCGTCAACGTGGTGTCGCTCGGACCCGCGGCGCGCGCCCGCGCCATCAGCGACAAATATCGCAGCGACTGGGCCAGACTGGGGCGCAAAGATGCCGACCTGCCGATGATCGGCATTACCCGGCACATCGTGGTCGCCGACGGCGACGCCAAGGCGAAAGACATCGCGCGGCGCGCCTATCCGCGCTGGCGGCAGGCGATGGATTATCTGTGGCGGCGGTCCAATGTCGACTTCACGCTGACGGAAATTTACCCCGAGGAGTTCGATGCGCTCGAGCGGATCGGCCACGGCATCGCCGGCTCACCCGCGACCGTGACCGCCTATCTGCAAAAAATGCAGCGCGAGGCCGGCATCAATTACGTGCTGTGCCAGATGGCGTTCGGCGACATGGCGATCACGGATGCGGAAAATTCATTGCGGCTGTTCGGCCGCGAGGTGATGCCGGCCTTCAGAAACTAGAACGCGTCGTCGGGGAGTTCCATCATGCTCGCCGCGCCCGACTGGATGCGGGCGAGGTGCGCTGCGGTCTCCGGCAACATGCGCTCCATGAAGAAGCGCGCGGTGACGAGCTTGGCCGAATAGCGCGGCGCCGAGCCGTTTGCCTTCGGCAGCTTGGCGGCCGCTGCTTCGACGATCTTGCACCACATGTAGCCGAGCGCTACCAGCCCGAACAGGTGCATGTAATCGTAGGAGCCGGCGCCGGCATTGTCGGGTTTCGCCATCGCATTCTGCATGAACCACATCGATGCCTGCTGCAGATGGCCGAGCGAAACTTCCAGCGGTTTGACGTAAGGCTTCATCGCCTCGTCGGCCGACTTCTCCTTGATGTAGGTCGTGACCTCATTGAAGAACGCCATCAGCGCGCGACCGCCGTCGCGGCCGAGCTTGCGGCCGACCAGATCGAGCGCCTGGATGCCGTTGGCGCCTTCGTAGATTTGCGCGATGCGGGCGTCGCGCACGAATTGCTCCATGCCGTGCTCGGCGATATAGCCGTGGCCGCCGAATACCTGCTGCGCCATCACCGTGTTGGCAAAGCCGCTGGTCGGTGAGCACGCCTTTGATCACCGGCGTCAGCAGGCCCATGTGGTCATCGGCGCTCTGACGTTCCTTCTCGTCTTCCGAACGATGCGCGATGTCGCCCTTGAGCGCGGTCCACATCACCAGCGCGCGCGCCGCCTCGTTGAAGGCGCGCATCGTCATCAGATTCCGACGGATGTCGGGATGCACGATGATCGGATCGGCCGGCTTGTCGTTGATATTTCACGCCGGAAATGGAGCGGCCCTGCAGGCGCTCCTTGGCGTAGATCGCGGCGTTCTGATAGGCGACCTCGGACTGCGCTAGGCCCTGCACGCCGACGCCGAGCCGCGCCTCGTTCATCATCACGAACATCGCGTTGAGCCCGCGGTTCTCCTCGCCGACCAGCCAGCCGGTGGCGCCGTCGTAATTCATCACGCAGGTGGCGTTGCCGTGAATGCCCATCTTGTGCTCGATCGAGCCGCAGCTGACGCCGTTATTGTCACCGAGCGAGCCGTCGTCCTTGACCATGATCTTCGGCACTACGAACAGCGAGATGCCCTTGGTGCCGGCAGGCGCGCCTTCGATGCGCGCGAGCACCAGATGGATGATGTTGGAAGCGAGGTCGTGCTCGCCGGCCGAGATGAAAATCTTGGTGCCGGAAATCTTGTAGCTGCCGTCGGTCTGCTTCACGGCCTTGGTGCGCAGCAGCCCCAGGTCGGTGCCGCAATGCGGCTCGGTGAGGTTCATCGTGCCGGTCCACTCCCCGGCCACCATCTTCGGCAGATATTTTGTCTTGAGCTCGGGCGAAGCATGCACGAGCAGCGCGGCGATCGCGCCTTGCGTCAGCCCCGGATACATCGCGAAGGCCATGTTGGCCGAGCAGAGAAATTCGTTGACGACTTCGGTCAGCGTCGCTGGCAGGCCCTGCCCGCCGAATTCTTCCGGCACCGAAATGCCGATCCAGCCGCCCTCGCGGATTTGCTTGTAGGCGTCCTTGAAACCCGCCGGCGTGGTGACGCTGACCGTCATCGTGGCGCGTGCAGCCTTCCATGTCGCCGGTGCGGTTGAGCGGCGTCAGCGTCTCTTCGGCAGAGCTTGGCCGCCTCGCGCAGCACCGCCTCGATGACGTCCGGCGAGGCGTCGGCAAAGCCCGGCAGATTGCCATAGCGGTCGAGATGGAAAACGTCATTGAGCAGAAATAGCGCGTCATCGACCGGCGCTCGATAAGTCGGCATCGTTCTCTCCCCACCGCCCGGCTTTGCAGCCCCCACAACCGGGCAACAACGGCTAACCGCCGCGATGGTTCGGATTATGACCACGCCGCTTTACGCCAGTGTTAAAGGTCAGAATTCCGACGTCAGGCCGCGTTGGACTCAGCCGGCTCGCCTGAGCGCACGAACATTTCCGTATAGATCCGGCGCAGTTCGACGATGGCGTCCTCGGTTTCGCGTTGCTGGCGCTCCAGCAGCGCGATCTGCTCGATGCAGGCCTTGCGTGACATCGGGAGGGTGCGGGGTGCCGCCGGATTGCGAGGCCGTGCCAGCATCTGGCGTATCTCATAGAGGGTAAAACCCAGCCGTTTTCCCTGCAAAATCAGGCTGAGCCGCTCAGCGTCATATAAATCGTAACTTCGAGTGAGGCCCGAAAGCGACGGGATTAGCAGGCCCTTATTTTGATAAAACCGCAGCGCTCGAAGGGTAATGCCGAATTCCTGAGCCAGTTCGCCGATGCTGCGCAGTTTTTCGGCTGCGCCCGGACTTTGCGCCGGCGTCTCCTCCTGTTGGATCGATTGCAGATTGGCTTGGTTCTCCATTGGCGCGCCTCCCAGCCCGGTTTGATTTTTCAATGGTCGATGCGTGATTCTCCTTCCCCCAGGTTTTCATAGGGCCAAATCGGGCGACAAAATACGGTAGGGAGGTAAGCCCGATGGCCGTTACGGTTACTTATGGCCCATTAGGCGCCGTCATATTCGGCACCCTTCGAACCCGCCTCTTAACCAGGCAAAGGATCGGCAAACCGCTCGATATTTCCGACACTTCGGGATGGCTTTGCGGCGGTTTTTAACGAGTTCTTTACCCTAAACGTTAAAAAGTCGGCTCTACGCGCGGGTCCAACCCGCAGTCCGTCGTTGGCACCCGCGTTCCGGTTCTGTGTGAACCAATTCTTCGTCGCGCCATCTCCCGAATGTGGGCAAGCATGAAACCAGGCGTCCCGTGGAGCGTGAAAGGCATCAGGCCGGCAGCCCGCGAGACAGCCAAGGAAGCCGCGCGCCGCTCCGGCATGTCACTCGGCGACTGGCTCAACTCGGTCATCATCAACACTGCCGCCGACGAAGGCATCGATCCCACAACCTATGAAGTCGAGGACGGCGGCGAAGACATCGGCGCGGTCCACGCGCGGCTCGACGACCTGACCCGCAAGATCGACCGGTTGGCGCAAGCTGGGTCCTTTGGTGGCACAGTTGGCGGCCCGATCGCCTACGCGCCGCCGCACGTACGCGGCGAGATGCCGCCTTACATTCCACCGGCCCCGCAGATGGTGCCGGTCCAGGCGTTCAGCGCCATCGACCGCGCCGCCGCTGAAATCGCCGCACGCCAGCGCGCACTCAACGGCGACCCGGCGCCGCAGCCGATGCCGGTCGTTGTGACGCAAGCTATCCCGCACCTGGCCCCGATGCAGGCGCCGCCGGCGCAGGATTTATCCGGGCTCGAAGAGCAGCTTCATCGCATCACCGATCAGATCGAAACCTTGCGCCGGCCCGGCGTCGAGGAAGCGATCAATGCGTTGCGCGGTGAACTCGCCGAAATCGGCCACGCGCTGAACGATGCCATGCCGCGCCAGGCGATCGACACCATCGAGCGGCAGATGCAGGGCCTAACGCAACGCATCGCCGAAGGCCGTCAGGCCGGCGTCGATGGCGATGCGCTGCCACGGCATCGAACACGGGCTCGCCGAAGTGCGCGACGCCATGCAAGGCCTGACGCCGGCCGAAAACCTGGTGGGCTTCAACGAGGCGGTCGGCTTCCTGGCCGAGAAAATCGATCTGATCGTCGCGCAAAAAGACCCGGCGACGCTGCAGCAGCTCGAAAGCGCGATCACCACGCTGCGTGGGGTTTCCGCGCACATCGCGTCGAACGAAACGGTGCGGCAACTGGCCGACGACGTTGCGGTGCTGGCCGAAAAGGTCGAAGGCATCGCTAATGCCAGCGCCGCCGGCGAGGCGTTATCCGGCCTCGAGCATCGCATCGCCGCACTTGCCGATACGCTGGCCGAACGCAGCCAGAATGGTGACACGGTGCCGCCGCTGCTGGAATCGCTGGTCAATTCGCTGTCCGAGCAAGATCGAGCAGCTTCAACCTGTCGCGCGGCGACGACGTCGCGGCCGGTCATCTGGAAGACCGCATCGTCAAGCTGGTCGAGAAACTCGACGCTTCGGATTCGCGTCTCGGCAATCTCGAGGCGATCGAGCGCGGCCTTGCCGATCTGCTGGTGCATATCGAGGAGATGCGCGCCCAGAAGGGCCAAGGTGGCCTGCGCGGCGATGCGCCGATGAACGTCGATGGGCTCAAGCACGATCATTGCCCGCACCCAGGACGCGCTCGACAAGGTCAATGGCACGCTCGGCCATGTGGTCGACCGGCTGGCCATGATCGAACAGGGCATTACACGCGGCCGCTCGGCCGGCGGCCGAATCCGACGCGCCGCTGCAATGCCGGTCGGCAAGATCGCGGCCCGCGCGGTCGCCGTTGCCGGACTTTGCGGCTGCGCCGGTTTCGCGCGCGCCGGCGCCGCAACTGGCCGCTCCCGTCGCCGCCCCGCCGTCGCCTCCAGCGCCGCAAGCCGGCCGAACCGGCGCGCGCCAAAACGGCGATGCAAAGCGCCCGCCGCTGACCGATAATTCGCCGCCCGGCATGTCACCCGATCTGCCGCTGGAGCCGGGTTCCGGCCCGCCGAGTCGCGCGCCAATCTGGCGGCGCGCATCGCCGCCTCCGAAGCCGCGCTCGGCGACGCCAATCCGCCACCTGCGGAAGCGCCTGCGGGCAAATCCGGCTTCCTCGCTGCCGCGCGGCGCGCCGCGCAGGCGGCGGTATCGCAGCGGACGCCAACGCCGCACGCGGCGTTATGGAGCGACGCTGGCTCGCCGATGACCCGACCGCGGCCCGTCACTGCGCGACAAGCTGAGCAAGCGGGTGAAGTCGCTGTTCGTCGCCTCCAGCGTGATCGCTATCGTGATCGGCGGAGTACAGATTCGGCTCGACCTATTTCGGCGTGTTCAAAGCGACACCGGGACAGCAGTCGGCGCGCGCCGATAAGCCGAATGCAGACGTCAGGCTGGCCCGCGAGGCCGCGGCGGAACGCAACGCCGAACGAAATGCCAAGCCGCTTGAGATCGCTCGTGACGAACCACGCGACGTGACGTTGCCCGGCACGATCCCGGCGTCGACGGCGCTTGGCATCCCGGCCACGGTGCCGGCCACCGATTCAAATCTTCCCATCACCGCGCTCGGCTCGGTGCCCCGGCTGTCCGGCGGCCCAGTCCTCAACGCGCCGTCTGAGATCACCGGCTCGATTCCCGGCCGGCAGCGCAGCCACGTTCAGTCATTACCGCGCCAGCAGCAGAAGCGAGACTGCCGATCGCCATCGGCGGCATCGCTTTGCGAACCGCCGCCACGGAAGGCGACGCTAAGGCGGCCTACGAGGTCGCGGTGCGCTTCGCCGAAGGCCGCGGCGTGCCGGCGAATCCGGAAGAGGCGGCGCGCTGGTTCGAGCAAAGCCGCGCGCGAAGGGCATCGCGCCGGCGCAATTCCGCCTTGGCAGCCTTTATGAAAAGGGCAAGGGCGTGAAGAAGGACCTCGCCCAGGCGCGCAAGCTCTATGCTCGCCGCCGCCGCGCAAGGGCAACGCCAAGGCGATGCACAATCTCGCCGTGCTCTACGCCGAAGGCGCCGAGGGCAAGCCCGACTATGCCGCTGCGGCGCAATGGTTCCAGCAAGGCGCCGCAGCGCGGCGTCTCCGACAGCCAATACAATCTCGGCATCCTGTGCGCCCGCGGCCTCGGCACCGAAAAGAACCTCGGCCGAATCCTACAAATGGTTCGCGCTTGGCGGCCAACCAGGGCGACAAGGAAGCCGGCAAGAAACGCGACGAAATGGCCGCGCCGGCTCGACGCCAAGCAGCTCGCCGCCGCCCAGCATGCGTGTGAAAGCCTGGACCGCCGAGCCGCAGCCCGAGGCCGCGATCGCCGTGCCGGCGCCGGACGGCGGCTGGGACCGCGCCAGCCTGCAACGAACCGCCGCCGGTCGACCGGCCGGCTACGCCCAAACGTCCGGGCACCTTCGAGATTGGCAAGCGGTGACCGCGCGCAAGTCATCGGCGCGCGGCGCTAGGATCGGCCAGGACTAGTTCGGCCTCGGCAAAGGTTCCGCGAGGCGCGGTGTCCCTCTTATAGAGAGTGGACCGCGTTGCGAGGGACCGGCGCGAGGCACTCTGCCCTCGAACGCCGGATCGCGCCGCTTGCAGATCTATCTCCCGATCGCCGACCTGCCGGTCAACATCTTCCTGGTTCTGGGGATGGGGCTCGCGGTCGGCTTCATCTCCGGCATGTTCGGCATCGGCGGCGGCTTCCTGATGACGCCGCTGCTGATCTTCATCGGCATCCCGCCGGCGGTCGCGGTGGCGAGCGTCGCCAGCCACATCGCGGCATCGTCGTTCTCCGGCGCGATCTCGTATTGGCGAAAGCGCGCGATCGATGTCGCGCTCGGCGCTGATGCTGCTCGGCGGCGGCATCCTCGGCACCGCGACCGGCGTCTGGCTGTTCACCACCCTGCGCGCGCTCGACCAGCTCGACCTGATGATCGGGCTGTCTTACGTCACGCTGCTCACCATCGTCGGCGGCTTGATGGTCTATGAAGGCGCTGCGCGGCATGTTGCGCACGCGGCGCGGCATGCCGGCGATTCTGCGCCGGCCCGGCAGCCACACCTGGTTTCACGGCCTGCCGCTCAAGATGCGATTCAAGCGCTCGAAGATCTACGTCTCGGCGATCCCGGTCTGGGGCATCGGCTTCATCATCGGCTTCGTCGGCGCCATCATGGGCATCGGCGGCGGCTTCCTGCTGGTGCCGATGCTGATCTATTTCCTGCGGGTGCCGACCGCGACGGTGATCGGCACCTCGATGGTGCTCACTCTGGTCACCATGGCGTCGGCGACGGTGATGCACGCCGCCACCAACCATCTGGTCGACGCGGTGCTGGCGTTCATCCTGATGGTCGGCGGCGTGATCGGCGCGCAATTCGGCGCCCGCACCGGGCAGAAAATGCGCAGCGAACGGCTGCGTCTGCTGCTCGGCGTACTGGTGCTCGCGGTCGGCTTGCGCTTTGCCTACGAGCTGGTGGTAACGCCGGACGATCTGTTCTCGATCCGCCTCGTGGAGGACGGCATATGAGGCGACGTCTCGGCGATCATTGCCACTGCCGCGCTGCTGTGCGAGCGCCGTCGCCGGCTGGCGCCGAACGGCTGGTGGTGTCGATGTCGAACCACCGCGTCGCCGTCACTTCGAGCTTCATCGGCGAGGACCTGGTGCTGTTCGGCACCATCGAGCCGGACGCCGGCGGCAGCGCTGCGCGAGCAATTATGACCTCGTCGTCACGGTGATCGGCCCGCGCCAAGACATTCCGCACGCGGCGCAAGGAGCGCGTCGCTCGGCATCTGGGTCAACGTCGATTCCCGCGAATTCGTGCGGGTGCCGTCCTATCTCGCCATTCTGACCAACCGGCCGGCGTCCGCAGATCGCCGGACCGGAATTGCTGCGCCGGCTGCAGATCGGCATGGCCAACTTCCTGCTGCCGCAGCGAGTTCGGCGCCGGATATCGCCGACACCGTCCGAGACGATCCGTTCCGCGCGCTTTCGTGCGGCTGGAAACGCAGTACGGCCTTTATCGCCAGCGGACAAACGGCGTCACCTTCCTCACGCCGACGGTGTTTCGCGCCGCCATTCCGGTGCCATCGAATGCTCCGATCGGCAGCTATGCGGTCGACGTCAAACTGTTCGCCGGCGGCGCGACTGATCGCGCAGACCAATTCCGCATTCGAGATCATCAAGGCCGGCTTCGAGCAATATGTCGCCGATGCGGCGCGCGACCGCGGATTGCTGTATGGCCTCGCCACCGCGCTGCTGGCGTTGTTCACCGGCTGGTTCGCCAGCGTGGTCTTTCGGACGAGACTAGTCCGGCCGGCAGTGCCGTGCGGCAAAGGCGTAGAGCCGGCCGTCGCCCAGCATATGCGCGGTGAAAGCGAGCGTGCCGAACAGGTCGGCGAACGCGGCGTCGCGCACGTTAAGTCCGCCGGTATAGGCGCCGAACGCCGGCATCACCATGCGCATCGCGTCGGCGGCAAAGCAGCGGCGGCTGACCGCGCGGCCGCGATGCGACGACCCGCGCCACCGGATGCAGATGGCCGGCGATCTCGCCGGGCAACGCCGGCCGGAATATGGCGGAACGTCAGCGGCCCGATCGCCAACGCGCCGCCAAACTCGCCGCCGATATTCTGCGCCGGCTCGGGATCGTGATTGCCGGTGATCCAGATCCAGTCGCGGCCGCGCTGCAGTGCGCGCAATTCGGCGCGGTCGTTGTCCGCCAGCCGATCCGGGCCGCCGCCGTCGTGGAAACTGTCGCCGAGCGCGATCACGCACGCGCGGCGCGTAGTGCATGATGAGCGCGGTCAGCCGCGCCAACGTCGCCGCGGTGTCGTAAGGCGGCAGCAGGATGCCGCGCCGTGCATAGCTCGAGCCTTTCTCGAAATGCAGGTCGGCGACCACCAGAGCCCGCTCCTGCGGCCAATAGAGCGCGCCACCGGGGTCGCCGATCAACGACGTTCCGGCGATTGAAATTCCCTGTTCATTGTAAGCAATGGCCGCCTGAGTCACTGCATCGCTTCCTTGATCAACTCGTCGGCGGCTTCCGCAAGAAGCTCGTCCGACGCCTCTCCATAAACCGTCTCGCGGCCGATCTCCAGCATCACCGGAACCGACAGTGGCGAAACATGGTCGAGCGCTTTATGGATGATTCGGCCCTTGATGCGCGAGAGCATTTCGCCAAGCCGCTTGATGTCGAGGAGCCCGGTGGCGGCGTCGGCGCGCGCCGCCCGCAGCAGCAGATGATCCGGCTGATGCTTGCGCAGGACGTCATAGACGAGATCGGTCGAGATCGTGAGCTGGCGGCGGGACTTTTCCTCGCCCGGATAACGCCGCTCGATCAGCCCGGCGATGATCGCGCAGGTGCGGAAGGTGCGCTTCATCAGAGCGGATTCCGCGAGCCATTCCTCGAGATCGTCGCCGAGCATGTCCTCGTTGAATAGAGCCGCCGAGCGACAGTTCGCCGCGCGCGATGCGCAACTGCAGGTCGCCGACGCCCCACACCGCCAGCGCATATTCATTGGCGACGAAGCCGAGCGGCTTCAATGCCGGCGCGCTCGAGCCGCCGGGTCAGCAGCATGCCGAGCGTCTGGTGCGCGAGACGGCCCTCGAACGGATAGCAGACCAGATAATGCTTGGCGGCGCGCGGGAAGGTTTCGACCAGCAGATCGCCCGCCGGCGGCAGCAGCGAGCGCCATTCCTGGATCTCCAGCCATTCGCGCACCTGATCGGGCAAGCCGCGCCACGCTTTCGGGTCGGCCAGGATCGCGCGCACCCGCGCCGCGAGATAGGTCGAGAGCGGAAACTTGCCGCCTTCGTAAGCCGGCACTTTCGGATCGGTCGCGGTCGAGCGCGACACGTAAACTTCGTCCTCGACGATCGCCTCGTATTTCAGGATTTCGCCGGCGAATACGAAGGTGTCGCCAGGCGTCAGCATCTCGATGAAATATTCCTCGACCTGGCCGAGCATGCGGCCGCCGCGCGGGATGTGCGCGCCGACGCGGCGCGAGCGCACCAGCCGCACCTTGAGCATGTCGGCCTCGACGATGGTGCCGACATTCATGCGGTAACGCTGCGCCACGCGCGGATGGGTGACGCGCCAGCGGCCGTCTTTGCCCTGCCGTATCTTGGCGAAGCGCTCATAGGCTTTCAGCGCATAGCCGCCGGTGGCGACGAAATCGACCGCGGCATCGAAGTCGGAACGCGCCAGCCCTGCATAAGGCGCGGCGGCGCGCACTTCGGCGGACAGCTCGTCGGCGAGGAATGGCTCGCCGCAGGCGCGGCCGAGAATGTGCTGCGCCAGCACGTCGAGCGCGCCGGTGCGCAGCCGGCGGCGTGTCTTGCGCGTTGTCGGCGACCGCGTCGAGCGCCGCCTGGCATTCCAGCACCTCGAAGCGGTTGGCGGGCACCAGCACGGCTTTCGAGGGCTCATCCAGCCGATGATTGGCGCGGCCGATGCGTTGCATCAGCCGCGACGAGCCCTTCGGCGCGCCGACATTGATGACCAGATCGACGTCGCCCCAGTCGACGCCGAGATCGAGCGAGGAGGTGCACACCACCGCGCGCAATTTGCCGCGCGTCATGGCGTCCTCGACGCGGCGGCGCTGCGCGACGTCGAGCGAGCCGTGATGCAAGCGCGATGGCGAGATTGTCGTCGTTGATGCCCCATAATTCCTGGAACAGGAATTCGGCCTGACTGCGGGTGTTGACGAAGACCAGCGTGGTCTTGTGCTGCTTGATCAGATCGTAGATTTCACTGAGCGCATGGCGCGCTGAATGCCCGGCCCATGGCAGCAGCGCCTCGGTGTCGAGCATGGATACGTCGGGCTTGGCGCGCTCCGGTGGCCACCACCAGATCGGCTTTCGCCTCGCCCACCAGTGGCTGCGGCACCAGAAAGCGGCGCAGATCGTCTGGTTCGGCCACCGTGGCGGACAGGCCGACGCTGGTGATCTGCGGCGCCAAGCGCGAACAGGCGCGCCAGGCCGAGCGACAGCAGATCGCCGCGCTTCGAGGTCACCAGCGAATGCAACTCATCGAGCACCACGCGCTTCAAGGTCGCCGAACAGAAACGGCGCGTCGGCGGTGGCGAGCAGCAGCGCCAACTGCTCGGGAGTCGTCAGCAGAATGTCGGGCGGATCGCGGCGCTGGCGCTGGCGCTTCGAGGCCGGCGTGTCGCCGGTGCGGGTTTCTAGCCGTACCGGCAGGTTCATCTCGCGCACCGGAGTTTCGAGGTTACGCGCGATATCGACCGCCAGCGCCTTGAGCGGCGAGATGTAGAGCGTGTGCAGGCCTTGTGAGCGCGTGACGTTGCGGCCGGTGGATTGTAATAAGCGGTTTGGTTTGCCGCGTTGGCTCAGCTCGACCAGTGTCGGCAGGAAGCCGGCCAGCGTCTTGCCGGCCCCGGTCGGCGCGATCAGCAGCGCGGACTTGCCGGCCTCTGCCTTGGCCAGCAATGCGAGCTGATGCTCGCGCGGCTGCCAGCCACGCTGCGTAAACCAGCGGACGAACTGGTCGGGCAGCGGCGTCGCGGCATCGATGCGTTCGAGCAAACTCACGGATTTCCTTGTTGCGCCACGACGATGAGGCCAGACACCGGCTCACCCTTTTCGCTTCGGGTCGCGGCGGAATCGAGGCTGAGCAGATCAAGTTTGGCTTCGGCGAGCGCGGCGCGGACATGCGCCTCGCCATGCGCATAGCGCAGCGTGTCGCGCAGCAGCACGCCGTCGCCCTCGTGCGTTTCGACCGTGAAGGCGAACAACCCACCCGGCGCCGTCGCCTTCGCCGCCGCAGCCAGCAGCGGCCCGAGATACGGCAGATAGACGAACACGTCGCCGGCCAACATCAGGTGATAGCGCGCGGCGGCGTCCGCCTCGTCGCGCAAAAATTGCAGCAGGTCAGCTTCGACCAGCCGGTCGTACAGCCCCTTTGCCCGTGCTTGCGCGATCATGCCACCCGACAGATCCACCCCGACCAGCCAATCGGCGAACGGCCGAAACACCGCGCCGGTCAGACCGGTGCCGCAGCCGAGATCGAGCACCGAGCCGAACTTCATCCATACGCCGGTGCGCTTCGCGGCGTCGAGCAGCAGTCCCGGCGCGCGATAGGACAGGCCCTCGACCAGTGCCCGGTCGAAGCCCGGCGCGTATTGATCGAACACGGCGCGGATATAGGCCGGCGGCATCGTCGCGGCGGCGGCGCCGAGCCGCGCTAGTTGCAGCGCCGCACCGTGGCGGTCGGCAGGATCGGCGGCGCGGGCCCGTTCAAACGCCACGACCGCCGCGTCGCGCTCGCCAGCTTTGTCGCGCAGTTCACCAAGCGCGAACCACGCCGCGGCGTAGCCGGGCGCGAGTTCCAGCGTCTGCGCCAATAGATCCGCGGCGGCGGCGAGATCGCCCTTCGTCTGCGCGTTCCGCGCCCACTCGAAACGGCGGTCGGCGATCAGGTCACCGGACGACTGGGGAACTGGCGCAATCAGGCGCACGCGGGCGGCTCCATCGCTCTCGTTTTGCTGCAGTTATGACATATCTAGTGCGCGATGCGGCCCGAAGACATCCTCATTCCGACGCCATCCGGCCTGTGTTGCAAGGCCGGCGGTTTTCATATCGACCCGACCCGTCCGGTCGACAAGGCGCTGATCACACATGGCCATTCCGACCACGCGCGGCCCGGCCACGGCGCGGTGCTGGCGACGCAGGAAACGCTCGACATCATGCGACTGCGTTACGGCGGCGGCTTCGCAAAATCGACTCAGCCGATCCGCTACGGCGAAGGCGTTAAATTCGGCGATATCAAAGTGTCGTTCCATCCGGCCGGCCATGTGCTCGGCTCGGCGCAAATCCGCGTCGAGCGCAAGGGCAAATGCATCGTCGCCTCAGGCGACTATAAAGACGTGCGCGACCCGACTTGCGCGTCGTTCGAGCTGGTGCCGTGCGACGTTTTCATCACCGAGGCGACCTTCGGGCTGCCGGTGTTTCATCATGGCGAACCGGGGCACGAGATCGACAAGCTGCTGCGCTCGCTGAAAGTTTTTCCCGAACGCGCGCATCTGGTCGGCGCGTATTCGCTCGGCAAGGCGCAGCGCGTCATCGCCATGTTGCGCGAGGCCGGTTACGACAAGACGATCTATCTGCACGGCGCGATGGAGAAGATCACGCGCTATTACGAAACGCGCGGCGTCAAGCTCGGTCCGCTCAAGCTGGTGCGCAGCGCCGACAAGGCGGAGCTCTCCGGCACCATCACCCTCTGCCCGCCGTCGGCAACGCAGGATGTATGGACGCGGCGGTTTCCCGATCCGCTGGCCGCCTTCGCATCCGGCTGGATGCGGGTGCGCGCCCGGGCGCGCCAGGGCGGCATCGAATTGCCGCTGGTGATTTCAGATCACGCCGACTGGGCCGGTCTGACCAAGACGATCAAAGCGACCGGCGCCTCGGAAATCTGGGTGACGCATGGCCAGGAAGATGCGCTGGTGCACTGGTGCGTCACGCAAGGTCTGAAAGCGCGGCCGCTCGACATTGTCGGCTACGGCGATGAAGACGAATCGAGCGAGACGGATCCCGAATGAACGCCTTCGCCGAACTGCTCGACCGCCTCGCCTATGAGCCGGCGCGCAACAACAAGTTGCGGCTGATCGCGGACTACCTGCGCGCGACGCCTGACCCGGAGCGCGGCTGGGCGCTGGCCGCGCTCACCGGCGCGCTGACCTTCAAGCACGCCAAAGGCGGGACGATCCGCGCATTGATCGCCGAACGCACCGACCCGGTGCTATTCGCGCTGTCCTATGACTATGTCGGCGATCTGTCCGAAACCGTCGCGCTGATGTGGCCGGCCGATCCAGCGAGCCGCGCCAACCGCACGCCACCGCTGTCCGAAGTCATTGAGAAGCTGGCGACCTTGGGCAAGACGCAAATCCCTGCGCAAATCGCGCGCTGGCTTGATGCTCTCGATGAAACCGGGCGCTGGGCGCTGCTCAAGTTGGTCACTGGCGGCCTGCGGATCGGCGTCTCGGCACGGTTGGCGAAGACCGCGGCCGCTTCGCTCGGCGATAAAGAGCCGAACGAACTGGAGATCATGTGGCCGGGGCTCGTCCCTCCCTATCTCGACCTGTTCGCCTGGTTGGAAGGCCGCGCCGACAAACCCCAGGCGCGCGCTGGCGCCAGCTTCAGTCCGGCGATGCTGGCGCATGCGATCGAGCAACCTGACCTCGCCGCGCTCGATCCGAAAGAATTCACCGCCGAATGGAAATGGGACGGCGTGCGCGTACAGGCGGTTGCCGCCATGCGCGACGACGGCGAAATCGAAACCCGGCTTTATTCGCGCACCGGCGAGGACATCTCGAAAAGTTTTCCCGATCTCGTCGAGGCGTTGCGCCTGCCCGCCGCCATTGACGGCGAACTGCTGATTTTGCGTGACGGCGGGGTGCAAACCTTCAACGTGTTGCAGCAGCGCCTCAACCGCAAAACCGTCAACGCGAAAATGCTGGCGGAATTCCCCGCACATCTGCGTGCCTATGACTTGCTCGCCGAGTGTGGCGAGGATTTGCGCGACCTGCCCTTCGCGCAGCGCCGCGCGCGGCTGGAGCAGTTCGTGAAAAAGCTCGACACTGAACGCGTCGATCTGTCGCCGCTGGTGCCGTTCGACACCTGGCCGCAACTGATCGCGGCGCGTGCCGACCCGGCAACGGCCGGTGCCGGCAACGACGCACCCGCGGTCGAAGGCGTCATGCTCAAGCGGCGCGACGCGCCTTACGTGCCGGGCCGGCCGAAGGGCCCGTGGTGGAAATGGAAGCGCGACCCGATGACGGTCGATGCGGTGATGATGTATGCGCAACGCGGCCACGGCAAACGCTCGTCGTTCTATTCGGACTACACGTTCGGGGTCTGGACCAAGGGCGACGATGGCGACGTCCTCGTTCCAGTCGGCAAGGCCTATTTCGGCTTTACCGACGAGGAGCTGAAGGAGATCGATCGCTTCGTCCGCCGCAACACCACCGAGCGGTTCGGCCCGGTGCGCGAGGTAACGCACACTGCCGACACCGGGCTGGTCGTGGAACTGGCGTTCGAAGGGCTACAGCGCTCGACCCGTCATAAATCCGGCCTCGCTATGCGATTTCCCCGCATCAGCCGGTTGCGCTGGGACAAGCCGCCGCGCGAGGCCGACCGGCTGGAAACACTGGAGAAGATGCTGGCGCGCAGCGAACATGGCCGGGCGCCCGCCGTAGCCGCACGGGCCAAGGGAAGAAAAAAAGCGGCTGTGCTAGAATGACGAAACGGAGAGGATCATGACGGACAATCATATGTCGCGCTGGGTCGGCGGCTCGCCTTGGGCGGTGCTCGGGCGGCTCATTCTGATATCGATCCTGGTCGGCGTCATTCTTTCCGCGATCGGCCTCGATCCCTGGAACATCCTCCAGAGCATGCGCATGCTGTTCGTTCGGCTGTGGAACATGGGCTTCGACGCGGTGCGCTATTTGTGGCGCTATTTCCTGCTCGGCGCGGTGATCGTCATCCCGATCTGGCTGATCATGCGCGCCGTCAATGCGCCACGAGGAAAATAGCGGGCGCTAACCCGGCCAGCTCTCCGCGGTGATCGCCGCTGCATCGCTGCCGACCATCGAGGCCAGCGAATTGCGGTGGCCGCGCCGCAGCGCGGCCGCGATGTCGGCCTTGATCTCGGATACCAGCCCAACGCCGCGATACACCAGCCCGGTGTAAAGCTGGATCAATGTGGCGCCGGCCTTGATCTTGGCGATCGCGGTCGCGCCGGAATCGATGCCACCGACGCCGATCAGCGGGAATGCGCTTTCCGCCCGCACGAAAGTTTCCGCCAGCATTCGCGTCGACAGCTTGAACAATGGACGGCCCGACAGGCCACCCGCCTCCCTCGCCTTATCGCGCGCGCGCAACGACTGCGGCCGCGCGATCGTGGTGTTGCCGACGATCATGCCGTCGACGCGATGCTTGCGCGCGACGCCGACCACGTCGTCGAGATCGGACAGCGTGAGGTCGGGCGCGATCTTGAGCAGCACCGGGACCGGGCCGGCGCGCAACCTTGCGCGTTCGCGCGCCTCGATCACGCGGGTAAGCAATTCGTCGAGCGCGCTGGCTTGCTGCAAATCGCGCAAGCCCGGCGTGTTCGGTGACGAAACGTTGACGGTGAAATAACTGGCGACCGGCGCGAAGGCCTCGATCAGCCGCACATAGTCGCCGACACGGTCCGTCGTGTCGCGGTTAGCGCCTATGTTCACGCCGACGATGTTGCCCAGGTCGCGCGTTTGCGCCGCGCGGGCCGCCAGCCGCGCCAGCACCACCGCCTCGCCTTCATTGTTGAAGCCGAGCCGGTTGATGACGCCGTTGTCGCTGTCGAGCCGGAATAGCCGCGGCCGCGCATTGCCCTTTTGCGCGCGCGGCGTGACGGTGCCGACCTCGACGAAGCCGAACCCGACCCGCAGCAACGCGTCTGGCGCCGCTGCATTCTTGTCGAAGCCGGCCGCGATTCCGACCGGATTGGGGAAATTCAGACCGAACGCACGCATCGCGAGCAGCGACGGATCGGCCGCCGGACGCGCCAGCGGCACTAGTTTCAGCGCCTTGATCGCCAGATTGTGCGCATCCTCGGGGTCGAGGGCACGCAGCAGCGGGCGCGAAAGTCGGTCGAAAAAGCTGATCACAAGCCAAATCCCCGGCAGCCGGGTTGCGGGCGGAGAGACCGTATCGCGCCGCCCGGCCTTGTCCAAGCTGGCCATGCCGGCGCATCTTGCCGGGGCGCACCGACTCAAGGTAATAATTCCTAGCTTAAACCGTCATCGCCGCCAGCCAAGGGATCGCCGTGGCCCGCTCCAATCAATTGACGCATAGCCAGATCTGGTCCGCCATCGACCGCCTGGCCGCTCGTGCCGGGCTGTCGGCTTCGGGGCTCGCCAAGAAGGCGGACCTCGACCCCACGACCTTCAACAAGTCCAAACGCATCACGCCGGAAGGCCGCGAGCGCTGGCCCTCGACCGAGTCGGTCGCCAAGTCGCTGGCCGCGACCGGCACGTCGGTCACTACCTTTGTCAGCCTGATCACCGACAGCGGCAAGCAGGCGCTGGCGGCGGTGCCGCTGATCGGCTTTGCCGAAGCCGGCGCCGGCGGCTATTTTGACGATGGCGGCTTTCCGGTTGGCAAGGGCTGGGATGAGATCGCCTTCCCCAAGGTCAGCGACGAGCACGCTTATGCGCTGGAGATTTCCGGCGACTCGATGAAGCCGGCCTATCGCAAGGGCGACGTCATCGTGGTGTCGCCGGCCGCGCCGGTTCGCAAGGGCGATCGCGTCGTCGTCAAGACGCGCGACGGCGAAGTACTGGTCAAGGAATTGCGCAAGAAAACCAGCAAGAGCATCGAACTCAAGTCGCTCAATGCCGAGCACCGCGACCGTACGCTGCCGATGAGCGACGTGCTGTGGGTGGCGCGCATCGTCTGGGCCAGCCAGTAGTTACGCGCTGCGCGCCAGCGCGCCGTCGATCATGCCGACGGTGTTGTCGATGCCATACATCGCGACGAACGAGCCGAAGCGTGGGCCTTTCTCCTGGCCGAGCAGCACCTGGTAGAGCATGTTGAACCAGTCGAGTGAGACACCCGGCTTGCCATCCTTCGCCTTCTTCTTCTGGTCGAGGAACGGCTCGCGGCGGCCGACTTCATAGACCACATCCTGCACCGCTTCGGCGGTCGCATCCCCGGGCAAATTCGACAGCGCATCGCGTAGGTCGGTGAGCGCCTTGCGCTCGACCGCGTTTGGTTCGCGAAATTTCTTTTGCGGGGCGACGAAGTCGCGGAAATACTGAATGGCGTATTCGACTTGGCGCTTCAGCTTCGGATGTGTCTGCGGCGTGACGCCCGGCCGGTAACGGCCGATGAAACCCCATAGCGTGTCGGCATTCTCGGCGTTCGACGACGACACCAGCGTCAGCAGCATCTGGAACGTTACCGGCATTTCGACGGCCGGCGGCTTACCAGAATGAATGTGCCAGACCGGATTCGACAATTGCTGGCGCGCGTCCTGGCGCGGATAGCCGTCGAGGAATTGCTGGTAGTCGTCGACCGCGCGCGGGATGACGTCGAAATGCAGCCGCTTCGCCGCCTTAGGTTCGCGATACATGAAGAGTGACAGGCTTTCCGGCGAGGCATAGCGCAGCCATTCCTCGATGGTGAGCCCGTTGCCCTTTGACTTGGAAATCTTCTGGCCGTTCTCGTCGAGGAACAGCTCGTAATTGAAGCCTTCCGGCGCCTGGCCGCCGAGCGCGCGGCAGATTTCGCCGCTGAGCCTGACCGAGTCGATCAGGTCCTTGCCCGCCATTTCATAGTCAACGCCGAGTGCCAGCCAGCGCATCGCCCAGTCCGGCTTCCATTGCAGCTTGCAGCGGCCGCCGGTGACCGGCGTGGTGACCGGCGCTTTGGTGTCGGGGTCCTCGTAGGTGATGGTGCCGGCCTTGGCGTCATGCGCGGTGACCGGCACCTGCAGCACGATGCCGCCCGGCGAGATCGGCAGAAACGGCGAGTACGTCGCGGCGCGCTCCTCGCGCAGCGACGGCAGCATGATCGCCATCACCTTCTCGAAGCGCTCCAAGACGGTCAGCAGCGACTGGTCGAACCGGCCCGACTTGTAGCAGTCGCGTCGACGATAAAAACTCGTAGTCGAAGCCGAAATGATCGAGGAAAGCGCGCAGCCGCGCGTTGTTGTGCTCGCCGAAACTCGGATGGGTGCCGAACGGGTCCGGCACCTTGGTCAGCGGCTCGCCGAGGTGCTGTGTCAGCATCTCCTTGTTCGGCACATTGTCGGGCACCTTGCGCAGGCCGTCCATGTCGTCGGAGAAGGCTATCAGCCGCGTCTTGATCTTGTCGTCGGTCAGCACGCGAAACGCGTGGCGCACCATGGTGGTGCGCGCCACTTCGCCGAACGTGCCGATATGCGGCAGGCCAGATGGGCCATAGCCGGTTTCGAAAATCACCTCGTGCTTCGGCGTCTTCTTGAGCCGCGCGACAATCTTCTTCGCCTCCTCGAACGGCCAGGCGTTCGAGCTCTCGGCGACTTCGCGCAGGAATGCGGCGTCGGTGACGGACATTGTCTTTGCTTAGATCAAAACGGGCTGATCGGGAAATAGCGCAGCCACAGGTCGGTGAACTTGCCGCTCTCCCAAAGCCGGAATAGCGCCCAATTGAACGCCTGCCGCAGCAGGTCGTTGCCCTTGCGCACCGCGATGCCGACGCCTTCGCCGAAGAACCGGCTTTCGAGGAACGGCCCGCCGCGAAACGCGCAGCAGCCTGCCGAATCCGTGCCGTTGAGCCAGAACGCCAGCGAAATCCCATCACCGAACAGCAGGTCGACTTCGCCGCGGCGCAGCGCCGCACGCGCCTCGTCGGCGTTCGGATAGGGATGCAGCTCAAGCTCGGTGAACAGCGCGCGCAGGTACGCCTCATGCGAAGTGCCGGCGACCACCGCCACTTTCTTGCCTTCGAGCTGCGCCGGCTTGACGTCGTCGATCTCGATATCCTTGCGCGAGACGAAGCGAGCCGGGGTGCGGTAATACGGATCGCTGAAATCGACGCGGCGGCGCATGTCCGGCGTTACCGCCATCGAGGCGATGATGGCGTCGCCGCCGTTGCCGGCCAGCGTGTCGAGCAAGGTGTCGAAGCGCCGCATCTGGATCGTGCAAGTGACTTTAATTTCCTCGCAGATCGCGCGCGCCAGATCGACATTGAAGCCGGCCGGCTGGCCGTCGGCGCCGGCATAATCGAACGGCGGATAGTCGATCTCGGTCAGGAAACGGATGCCGGTGATGCGTGAGAGGTCGGGCCGCTCAGGCCGCCGCCGCGGATCCCAGAACCCGGGCACAGCCAGCGGATCGGCGCGCGGCGCCTCGACTGCCGGCGATGACTTGCTGTCCGGCGTCGTCACATGCGCCTGCGCTAACGCCGGTGCCGTCGCCGCATCCAGGGCGAGCGCGCCGCACAGCATTGCGCAACAAAACACCGCCACCCGCATCGTTTCGCGCCCGGTCAGAGGAATCGCGGCGACCATAGCATCAGCGTTGCGGCGGCACAGCAACATGGCGGCTTTTGTCAGTTGCTGCCGTCGAGCAGGCGGCGGGCAATTACCTGTGCTTGGATTTCGGCGGCGCCCTCGAAAATATTGAGGATGCGGGCGTCACACAGGATGCGCGAGACCGGGAATTCCAGCGCGAACCCATTGCCGCCGTGGATCTGCACCGAATTGTCGGCGTTGGCCCAAGCAACCCGCGCCGCCAGCAGCTTGGCCATGCCGGCCTCCAGGTCGCAGCGGCGGCCGGAGTCTTTTTCGCGCGCGGCATAATACGTCAGTTGCCGCGCCATCATGATCTCCGCCGCCATCATCGCGATCTTGTCGGCGACGCGCGGAAATTCGACGATCGGCTGGCCGAATTGGACGCGGTTGCGCGCATAGTCGAGCGCCTGCTCCATCGCCGCCTGCGCTACCCCGATCGCACGCGCCGCGGTCTGGATGCGCGCCGACTCGAACGTCTGCATCAGCTGCTTGAAGCCAAGGCCTTCGACGCCGCCCAGCAAATTCTCCGCCTTCACTTCAAATCCATCGAACGCGATCTCGTATTCCTTCATGCCGCGATAGCCGAGCACCTCGATCTCGGTGCCGCTCATGCCAGCGGCCGGAAATGGATTTTGATCGGTGCCGCGCAGTTTTTCCGCCAGCAGCATCGACAGGCCGCGATGGCCTGTTTCTTTCGGATTAGTGCGCACCAGCAGCGTCATCAGGTCGGCACGAACCGGATGGGTGATCCAGGTCTTGTTGCCATAGACTTTGTACACGGCACCCTCCCGCACTGCGCGGGTTTTGATCGAGGCGAGGTCGGAACCGGTGTTGGGCTCGGTGAATACCGCGGTCGGCAGCACTTGCCCGGAAGCAAGCTTCGGCAGCCATTTGCTTTTCTGCTCGGCGGTGCCGCTGCCGAGGATCAGTTCGGCGGCAATTTCGGAACGGGTTCCAAGCGAGCCGACGCCGATATAGCCGCGCGACAATTCCTCCGACACCACGCACATCGATTCCTTGCCGAGCCCCATGCCGCCAAAATCTTCAGGGATGGTCAGCCCGAAAACGCCGAGTTCGGCCATGTGCGCGATCACCTCGAGCGGGATGTAGCTGTTGGTGCGATGCCAGCCTTGGGCGCGATCGATTACCTCGCTGTCGGCGAATTTGCGCATCTCCTCGCGAATCGATTCGAGGGTGTCGTCGAGTCCGGCGGCGCCGACCGTCGCATTGGGCGCGGCCAGCATCAGCTCGACCAGTCGCGCGCGCCGCGCCGCTGTGTTGCCGTCCGCGATCAATTTTTCGACCGCGCCTGTCAGCCGCGCCGCGACCTGCTGCGATGTCAATCCAAGATCGGACAGCCGCACAATCTCGCTCTGGCTCATGGAAATGCCACCGGCGATCTGGGCGAGATATTCGCCGAGCCCGATACGCACCAAATGCTCTTCAATCTCGCCGAACGTACTCTCGCGCGTCATGCGATCGGCATAGGCGGCAAGCTGGCGCACCGCTTCGACATAAGTCCCCAGCCAGGCAAGGCCGTGGGTGGCGCGTTGCTCGCGATCGAGCAGCCGGTTGACGACATGGCCCTCGACCACGACCCGCGCACGGACCTTCTGCACGGCATCGGATAACAGGGCGTCGAGGGCCGCGGTCGCCGCTTGTGCGAGGTCGAGCAGTTCGTTTTTGACAGCGGCGACGGACATAAAATTCAGGCTACTTGTGCATTGCACAAATTGAAAGCCAAACCGCCCAAAATCATGCAAAATTGGGGGGATGCTGGCGTCAGACGCCGAAAGCCGGCGCAAATTTTAACCAAAATTAACTATTTTCGCGCTTCCATTGGCTCGACATTTACAGCCCGTTTGGGGGCGATCCACAACCGCCCATGCACTTCGCGAAATTCTTATTTCAATCGCTCCGGCGGCTGCTTTTTTCGCTGTCGGTTCGTACGCGCGTCATCGTACTCGCGGTCATCCCGGTTATCGGGTTTTTAGCCAATGGCATGACTTACCGCTCAAGCGAAGGCGAGGTCGCGGCCGCGTTCCAGTCGGTGAAACAATCGACCGCGCTCGCCGACGCCAGCCGGGACTTCAAGAATGCCATCGCGGAAATGCGGATCAGCGTCAAGGATTTCGCGGTCGCGCCCAAAGACGAACTGATCAAGGATTTCGCCGCGACGGAGACCGCAGCGTTCCTTAGCCTCGACACCATCGACGCCTCCGGCAATGGCATGCGGACCGAAGATACCGCGACGTTGCTGAGCCAACTTTCGTCCTTGAAGAAAAACTTCGACCAACTCGTCACCGAGCAACAAACCCTCGGCTATGAAGACTCCAATGGCTTGCGCGGCAAATTGCGCAATGCCGGCGCCGCAATCGAGCGCATCATCAACGAGAACATGACCTGGCTCGATGTCACCGATGCCCGGAAATTAATGATGTCGCTCTTGATCATGCGGCACTACGAAGCGGAATATCGACTGACACCGAGCGAGTTGACGCGTCTGTTGTTCTTCAAGGCTTATAAGGCGTTCACCGATACGTTTGACAATGTCGACGGCACGCCGGAAATGAAGGATGCGCTGGAGCAGGAAGTCAAACTCTACGCCGAGAGCTTTAGACAATGGGTCGAGGTTTCCAACCGCGCCTATCCATTGCGCGCCTTGATCGACATCGATAGCCAAAACATGTTGCCGCGTGCGGACGCCATCATTGCCTCGGCAAATCTGGCAACCGCGCGAGCATCTGCCGCCTTGACCACATCGCAAAGCCGCACCCGCGGCAGCATCATTGCCGTCGGCATGGCCATGGTATTGATCGGACTGGGGCTAAGCTGGCTGATCGGCCGCAGCATCACCGGCCCGCTCAACGGCCTTGCCGAGGCGATGAAACGGCTGGCGGCCGGCGACACCGCGGCGCGCATCCCGGCAACCCATGCGCGCGACGAAATCGGCGAAATGGCCCGCACCGTCATCGTGTTCCGGGACACCATGCTCGAGCGCGTCAAACTGGCGGCGACCCAGACGGAAGCCAACCAGGCCCAGGAATTGCGCAGCGAGACGATTTCTTCGGCGATCGCGGCATTCAAGCGGTCGGTCGAAACTGCCCTGTCGCGCCTGCGCGGCGCGGCCATGAAGCTGGAATTGAGTTCGGCCGATCTTAACAAGGCCGCCGACACGGTCTCGACCGAAGCCACCACCGCCGAGCAGCGCGCCAATGCGGCTTCCGAAAATGTCACCACAGCGGCCGGTTCGGTGGAAGAACTGGCGGCCTCGATCGGCGAGATCTCGGCGCAAGCGGAAAAATCCACCGACGTTGCGCAACGCGCGGTGTCGGAAGTCGCAACGCACCGTCACCACGATGTCGCAGCTTGGCAGCGCGGCGACCCGCATCGGCGAAGTGGTCGGGCCTCATCCAAGCGATTGCCGGGCAAACCAACCTGCTGGCGCTCAATGCCACCATCGAAGCGGCGCGCGCCGGCGAAGCCGGCAGGGGCTTTGCGGTGGTGGCGTCGGAAGTCAAATCGCTCGCGGGGCAGACCGCGAAGGCTACCGAGGAAATCGCCGGCCAGGTCGGCGCCATCCAATCGGCCGCGGCCGATGCCGCGCAAGCGATCGAGCAGGTCAATGGCATGATTCGGGAAATGGCGGCCATCGCCGCCACGGTCGCTGGCACCGTCGGTCAGCAAAGCGCGGCGGTATCATCGATCACCGAAGGCGTTAATCTCGCGCCTCAGGCGAGGCGCGGAGCGGCGCGGAGGCGATGAGCCGCGTGTCCGGCGTCACCGCAAGCGCGCGCGCGACTGCGGGCGATGTCAAAGGCCTGGCCGATTCGGTAGCGATCGAGGCGGAAAGCCTCGAAGTCCGAAGTGCGGCAGTTCCTCACCAACGTGCAGGCAGCCTAACCTGGCGCTGTTTGGTGCGGCTTTGACACCCCCGCCACACCCCTTGCAAACCGCGCCGCGATAGTCGATTTGAAACCCTTTGGTTTTGAGTTCGGGGCGCGAACCTTTGCAATTTGTCCGTCAAATTTACCGCATCGCCATGGAGGCATTCCGGCAATTTCTGGCCGACGACGGTTGGGCCATCGCCAGCCATATCGCGCTGTCGACATTGATGGCGATGTTCCCGTTCCTGATCGTGGTGACGGCGCTGGCCGGTTTTTTCCTCGGCTCCAAGGAACTCGCCGACGAAGCGGCCAAGATTCTGCTGGAAGCATGGCCGCAGCAAGTCGCGGCGCCGCTGGCGCTCGACATCGAAGGCGTGCTGACCAGTCTGCAAGGCAGCGCGCTGACGTTCGGCGCGGCCTTCGCGGTTTATTTCGCCTCGAGCGGCGTCGAGAGCCTGCGCATCGCGCTCAATCGCGCTTACAATATTACAGAGCCGCGCTCCTGGTGGCTGCTTCGGGCCGAATCGATTCTCTATGTGCTGATCGGCGCGGTTGCCATTCTTGCTTTCGCTTTTCTGGTGGTGCTGGCGCCCCTGATCTGGGCCAAGCTGACGCGATATGTGCCGGCGCTTGAGCCGTTTAGCGACCTCATTACCTTCGTCCGCTTCACGGTGGCGGCGGTCGTCATCATCATCGCGCTGATGATCGTGCATTTGTGGCTGCCAGCCGGGCATCGCGGCATCGTCGAGGTCGCGCCGGGAATCCTCGCGACATTGCTGCTGTGGCTGGTCAGCGGCGAAATCTTCGGGCGCTATCTCGCCGAATTCGCCTACGGCTACGTCACGATGTATGCCGGCTTGGCCTCGGCGATGGTCGCGCTGGTGTTTCTTTATATCTGCGCGTCGATCTTCATCTATGGCGGCGAATTGAATTCGGCGATTGCCGTCATCACCGGCAAGACGAAACCGCACCCCGCACTGCGGGCCGATCAGGCGCCAGCGGCCTCCAAGACATCTTCGTAGCTGCGCAAACCCGTGGCAGGCGCGCTGACCAGTACCGCCATGTTGCCGGGCGGATGCTGGTTCTTCCACATCATGGTGTGCGCCAGCGGGATGTTGTCCCAGGTGAACACCTCGCTCATGCAGGGATCGATGCGGCGCTCCAGCACGAAGCGATTGGCCGGCAGACGCCTGCTTGAGATGCGCGAAATGCGAGCCCTGGATGCGCTTCTGCCGCATCCAGACGTAGCGCGCGTCGAATGTGATGTTGAAGCCCGTGGTGCCGGCGCAGAACACCACCATGCCGCCGCGCTTGACCACCATCGACGACACCGGAAACGTCGCCTCGCCTGGATGCTCGAACACGATATCGACGTCGCGCTTGCCGGTGATGTCCCAGATGGCCTTGCCGAACCGGCGGGCTTCCTTGCTCCACTCGCTGTATTCCGGCGAATTCACTTGCGGCAATTGGCCCCAGCAATTGAATTCCTTGCGATTGATCGACGCCCTTGGCGCCGAGGTTGATCACATACTCGATTTTCGATTCGTCGGAGACGACACCAATCGCATTGGCGCCCGACGCCGCGACCAGTTGCACGCCGAACACGCCGAGACCGCCGGAGGCGCCCCACACCAGCACATTGTCGCCGGGCTTGAGCGTGTGCGGCGGATGGCCGAACAACATGCGGTAGGCGGTAGCCAGCGTCAGCGTGTAGCAGGCCGCCTCTTCCCACGTCAGGTGCGCGGGTTTCGGCATCAGCTGGCGCGACTGCACGCGGCAGAATTGCGCGAACGAGCCGTCCGGCGTTTCGTAGCCCCAGATGCGCTGCGACGGCGACAGCAGCGGATCGCCGCCGTTGCAATCCTCGTCGTCGCCGTCGTCTTGGTTGCAATGCACGATGACTTCGTCGCCGATCTTCCAGCGTTTCACTTTGTTGCCGACCGACCAGACGACCCCGGAGGCGTCGGAACCCGCGATGTGGAATGGATGCTTGTGGCCATCGAGCGGCGAGATCGGGATGCCGAGGCCGGCCCAAATGCCGTTGTAATTGACGCCGCCGGCCATCACGAGGATGAGCACTTCGTCCTCGCCGATCGGCCAGGTCGGCACCACTTCGAGTTGCATCGACTCTTGCGGCGGGCCATGGCGCTCCTTGCGGATTGCCCAGGCGTGCATTTTCTCCGGGACATGACCGAGGGGCGGGATTTCACCGACCGCGTAGAGATCCTTGACACTCTTCAATTTCGCAGGAGCCGGCATGGTGTCCTCGTCAGGGCGATAAGTCTGCCGCAGATCATGTTGCGGTGCAATATGACTTAATGCGCTGCAAAGATCAGCGTTCCATCGGAGCTTTATGGCTTCTTAAGTGCGGGCTCTTAGCCTTCGGCACATGGCAGTTTTCGACCTTGTTGACGACCGAAGGTCAGCTCTTCCGCGCCCGGTTGAATTGGTTTGCATCGCGTTGGCGATCGCAAATGCCGTGTATTTGGCGGCATCTTTCGCGCACGGCCAGTGGATCGTCGGGCCGGATGGCAAAGGAATCGAATCCGACTTCGTCAATGTGTGGGCCGCGGGAAAGCTGGCGCTGCAAGGACTTAGCGCGAGTGCGTATGACTGGCCGACGCATAAAGCGATGGAAGAAGTGGCCGTCGGTCATGAATTCCAGGGCTACTTCGGCTGGCATTATCCGCCGCCGTTCCTGTTCGCCGCCGCTACACTGGCGCTGTGTTCGTATCCTCTGGCCTATGTCGCCTGGTTGCTCGCGACCTTCCCGGCCTATATCGCCGTTGTTCGCGGCATCATCGGTGACCGCACCGGCTATCTGCTCGCCGCGGCGTTTCCGGCCATCCTGTCCAACTTCGTGGTCGGTCAGAACGGATTCCTCACCGCCGGATTTATGGGCGGCGCGCTGTTGTTCCTGAACGCGCGGCCGGTGATGGCCGGCGTGCTGCTCGGCCTGCTCACTTATAAGCCGCACCTCGGCCTGCTGTTTCCGATCGTACTGGCAGCGACCGGGCATTGGCGCGTCTTCATCACGGCAGCCATCACCGCGCTCGCGATGGCGGCGGCATCGTGGCTGGCGTTCGGCAGCGAAACCTGGGCGGCGTTCTTCCCGTCGATCGCGCACACCTCACAGGCATTCCTCGCCGACGGCTGGGCGAATTTCGGCAAGCTGCAAACCGCGTTTGGACTCACGCGCATGTTCGGCGGCAGCAAAGATCTCGCCTGGGCGGTGCAGATCGCCGCTCAGTGCAGCGGTCGCGCTCTCGGTGGTCGCTGATCTGGCGCAGCCGCCTTGCCTACGAGATCAAGGCCGCGGCGCTCGGAGCCGGCGCCATGCTGGCGACGCCGTATCTCTACACCTACGACCTCGTGGTGCTGGCGGTGCCACTGGCGTTCCTGTTCCGCCTGGCGCGCCGCAACGGATTTCTTGCCGGCGAACCGGCCGCCATCGCGCTGGCCTGTGCGCTGATCGCCGCCTTCCCGTTCGTCACCACGCCGGTCGGCTTTGCCGCGTTGCTCATCGTAGCGGCGCTGATCGTGCGTCGCGCGTTGGCATCGCCTGTAACATGAGCGTCACCGCCACCGCGACGCCGCCGTTGTCGCCCGCGCGCGTCCTCGCGCTGGTCGGCCTTACGCTGGCGCTCGGCTATGTCGTCGTGCTCGGCGGCGCGCTCACTGCCGGCCAATGGCTGCTCGACCCGCAGGGCCGGCCGCTGGCGTCCGACTTCGTCAATGTCTGGGCGGCCGGACAACTCGCGCTCGATGGTCATGCCGCACTGGCCTACGACTGGACGGCGCACAAGGCCGCCGAAGTCGCGGCACTCGGCCACGGCTTCGACAATTATTACGGCTGGCATTACCCGCCGACATTTTTATTTGCGGCTGCAAGCCTCGCGCTGCTGCCTTTTTTGTCTGCCGCCATCTTCTGGCTCGCCGCCACGCTGCCGCTTTATGCGATGGCAATCCGCAGTATCGTTGGCGAGCGCGCTGGATATTTTCTCGCGCTGGGTTTCCCCGCCGTGCTGTGGAACGCCGCCGCCGGGCAGAATGGGTTTCTTACCGCCGCGCTGATCGGCGGCACGCTGACGCTTTTGGAGCGCCGCCCGCTGCTCGCCGGCATTTGTCTTGGCCTCTTAAGCTACAAGCCGCATTTCGGCCTACTGTTTCCGCTCGCTTTAATCGCCGGTGCGCACTGGCGCGTGATCGCCAGCGCCGCCGCAACGGCGGCCATCATGATCGCGCTGTCGCTCGTGGCATTTGGCAGCGAAAGCTGGACGGCATTTGTCGAATGGATGCCGGTGACCAGCCATGCGGTGTTGGGCGAAGGCCGCGCCGATTTTGACCGCTTGCAGAGCGTGTTCGGCCTGGTGCGCGCCCACAGCAGTGACCTGGCGCTGGCGTGGGGGGCCCAAGTCGCGCTCGTGGTACCGATCGCCTTCATGATGTGGCGGCTATGGCGCAGCGACGGCGACTATGCGCTCAAGGCCGCGGCGCTCGCGGTCGGCGCGCTGCTGGCGACGCCTTACCTCTATATGTACGACCTGGTCGTACTCGCGGTGCCGATCGCCTATCTGGTGCGCATCGGATTGGTGCATGGATTTTCGCGGCTGGAATTGGCCGGCCTGCCTGCTGCTGCACTCTTATTGCTGATCTATCCGTATCTGAAAACCCAGGTCGGCTTGGCCGCGGTGCTGATTGTCGCCATTCTGATCGCGCGACGGCTGGCGACCGGCTTCCGGCGCGAGTTTTGAGCGCCGCCCTCGACTTCGCCTCAATTGAGGCGCACCGTCAGTTATGTCGGTAAATTTCCCCAACGAGAGTCGCAGCTACGACGCCACGCGGCGCATGGTCCGCTTCTGGGGCTATGACCGCTCGATGGAGACGTCGTTCTTCCTGGAGACCGACGCGCTCAAGCGGATTCAGCCGGACTTGGAATTCGACGAGGCTAGCCTGTTGCGCGCCTTCGACAGCAATCGCGATCGCATCTACGCGGCGGCGGCCAAGGTCTATGCCCGCGGCCAGCGCGGCTCCTACAACATCGTTGCCGCCGATTTTTGAGTCGGCCTTTGCGGGCCCATTCGACATCGTCACATCAAAGGATTGATTCATGAGCGCCGAAACCAAGCGACCCGAAAATTTGCGCGCCAATGTGCTGCCAAAGGACGGCTTTGTGCTGTCGGTAGATCGCAAGCTGAAGGCGCGCTACAACACGCCGGAAGACGCGATGGCAGCAGGCGTAAAGCTCAAGCAAGCCTACCCGGTGGTCGAAGTCGCAGTTTATGACGCCACCGCGCGCACCTATACGCCGGTTATCCCGGTCGAAGCGCCGGCCAAGGCTTAGGACGACACGGGTGGTGGCGCCGTCTCGCGCTTTTGTTTGGCCTGGATGGCTGCGAGTTCGGCCGGATCCACAGTGATCATCTCCGACGAACCGCCGCTTTGCGCTGGCGCTAAAATCCAGCTGGCGACACGGCGATAGGCGGGAAACGAAAGACCTTCGATCAACTCCTCATCGCTCACCAGTTCATAGTCGCCGGCCGGCAGCAGCCGTTCCACACCCTTGAGCTGGAAGGAACGGTGGAAGGTCAGCGTGCTGCGCTTGGTACGGGTCATCCGCGTAGCCGGTACAGCCCACGCTTTTGCAGATGGGCGCGCACGTCCGCCACCAAAGGCCCTACCGCGCTCACCGCATCCAGCAATTGAATGGCCGGACGTCCCAGCTCCCGCACCCAATGCCGCATCTCGGCGGCCGCATGAATGTCGATCCGGGTCGGGTCGGCAGGTCCGCACAAGCGGTCATCGCGTTCCATCAGCCGAGTCCCGCGAATTCAGCCGTCATCTCAACAACCAAGCGGTAGCGATTGCGACCAAAACAACGGCGGGCAGGAGAACCGGCGGAACGAGCCAACCCAACATTTGCTTCTGCTTTCTGCGGGTGAACGGGCGTCGGCGCATCGGCTTACGGCGTATTGTCGGGATAGACATCATTTCGATCCGCTCCTCGCAAAGCGAGGAATAGCCCGGAAGAAACCGATCGTTTGTGAACTTGCGGCCGGCCGCTCAAGGCGCCTTAGCGGCCTTGTGTGCGCTTTATATCATAGGAAGTCGAGCAACCTGTGCCCATGCAGAATAAGGCGTCGCGGCCCTCGCTAAAGCGGCGCCGCGTCACCATATCTCCGTCATCTCACCCATCTGCAGACAGGCATTTGAGCGAGCCCTCGAATAGAAAGGCTCCCGATGCTCCCGACCGAGCAATACCGCGCCAAAGCCGCCGAATTCGGCGAGCTGGCGAAAGCGGCCAATAATCCTGCCGACGCTCAGGAATTTCAGCAGCGCGCGCAAAGTCTCATCGCGCTCGCGGACAATGAGCAATGGCTGATCGACCACCCTGCGCTCGTCGTACACAAATCCGATTCCGTTCTCGCTGACGTATCTGAGCCAGCTACGCCGATCGAACGCTGGGACGACGATGGCGGCGCGCCGAAGCCGTCGCAGCAGACTCCCGCTGCGGAAAGCGATCAATAAGCAGGCCAAGGTGTGGATTGTTAATATCTGAGGCCTACACCGGCGGCCTTACCCACCGAGGTTCCGATGGCTGACAATCAAATCCGCGACCGCTACCAGGCGCTGTTTGCCGGCGACTTCATGCCGTTGATCCGCAACGAACAGGCCCAGGGCGCACCGGAGCGCCTCGCCTATGCCGAAGAATTCTCGGCCTATCACCTTGGCCAGATCAACTTGAAATTGGGCCGGCTGATCGAACTGATGGAAAAACGCGGGGCCTGAGTACTCAATCGCCTGCCATCTCTGGAACTCTATCCGCGATCGCGCGTTATTTCGCGGGTCGGACCAGGAGGCTGGGATGCGAGCGATTCTATTCATAATCGTGATTATTCTTTTGCTCGGCGCGCTGCCGACATGGCCGTACAGCCATGACTGGGGCTATTACCCCTCCAGCGGACTGGGCGTTGTCGTCCTGATCCTTCTCGTTCTGGTGCTAATGCGGCGGATTTAACCGCGTCGCCACGCTATTAAAATAGAGCCTTTTTGCGCCTGTCATTCGACGCAATCGTCCCCATATAAGAGGACTGTTGCCGTCAATTTTATTTTTGAATGGAGAGCGTCTTGTCCAAATTCGATTTCGCCGCGCCGGCCGAACTGTTTCCAGCCCGCAACCGCAAGATAACTAACAAGATCAAATACCGCCGGTTCGACCGCGCCGCCGATGCGATCCGCTTTGCGATCGAGGAATTGCCGGAAGCGCTTCTGCTCGGCGCCTATATCGAGAGCGCCGACGACCGGCTCGGCCACCAGGACATCCGCAGCCTATACGAGAGCGAGCATTACCCGCTCAAGCGCGCAGTAAACTAACAGCGGCTAAAGCCGGCCCTACAAAGCCGGTCGCGCGTGACAGCTCGCTCATTTTTTCGGCTTTTCTAACATTGAGCCTCGGCCCACCGGAGCGAGACGCTTCATGCTTCACAGATATGCCGTCGGGACGCAGGTCTATTTCGAGTCAAAATTCGGCATCAGCTCGGCGCGCGGCCAGTACAAAGTCACGCGGCAGGTTCCGGTCGAGAATGACAACCGGCTGTGCTACCGGATCAAAAATCCGGCAGAAACATTCGAACGCACCGCCGAAGAGCACCAGCTCAGCCGCAGCGAGTAAGCTTTCGCAGCGCGCGGGCCTAAGTCATAACCTGACTATGACCATTCAACGCCCCCGCTAAACTCATCGCATGGCGAACAGCGACACCGAGGTCGTGATTATTGGCGGCGGCGCCGCCGGCATTGCCGCGGGCCGCATGTTGCATGACGCCGGCATCGACTGCCTGATCGTCGAAGCGCGGCCCCGGCTCGGCGGCCGCACCTGGACGATGTTCATGCCGGGCGGCGAACCGGTCGATCTCGGCGCCGGCTGGCTGCACTCGGCCGATCGCAACCCGTGGGTTAAAGTCGCGGAGCAGCAGGGCCGCACCATCGACAAGACCCGCCCGCCGTGGACGCGCACGTCGCGCGAGGACCGTTTTCCGCTGGCCGAGCAGCGCGACTTCGCCAAGGCGCAGCATGAGTTTTACGAACGGCTCGAAGCCATCGCGAAAAAGGGAGCCGATACGGCGGCGTCCGCCGCGCTGGAGCCGGGCAATCGCTGGAACGCGCTGATCAACGCGGTCGGCACCTATATCAGCGGCGCCGAGCTCGACCGCGTCTCGTTGATCGACATCGACCGCTATGGCGACACCGAAACCAACTGGCGCGTGGTCGAAGGCTATGGCCTGACCATCGCCGCGCACGGCGCCAAAGTACCGATGATGCTCGAATGCCCGGTGACCCGGATCGACCATCGCGGCTTCCGCCTCAAGATCGAAACCGCCAAAGGCATCATCACCGCCGACCGTGCCATCATCACGCTGCCGAGTAATTTGATCGCCGAGAACGAGAACCTGTTCGAGCCGAAATTGCCGAACAAAAACGAGGCGGCACGCGGCCTGCCGCTGGGCTTAAACGACAAGCTGTTTGTCTCGCTCGAGAACGCCGAGGAATTCGACAAAGACAGCCGCATCTTCGGCTGCACCGACCGCACCGCGACCGCGACCTATCACATGCGTCCGTTTGGCCGGCCGATCATCGAATGTTACTTCGGCGGCACCTTAGCGCGTGATCTTGAGTCCGGTGGCCAGCGCGCATTTTTCGATTTCGCGGCCGGCCAATTGGTCGACATTCTCGGCAACGCTTTCGCGCGCCGCATCAAACCGATCCACGTCCACCTTTGGGGTCTCGATCCGTATTCGCGCGGCGCCTATTCGTTCGCGCAGCCGGGCAAGGCGGATTACCGCGATGCGCTGGCGGCCACGGTCGATGGCCGGCTGTTGTTCGCCGGCGAGGCCTGTTCGCGCAGCGATTATTCGACCGCGCACGGCGCCTATTTCACCGGCGTCGCAGCCGCCGAACAGGCGATGGCGATGCGCAAACGGCGGTGAACGGAGTTTTCCCCGGTAGCCCATCGACGGCGGCGGGACTTTCGGATTGAATTGCGACGCGGCCCATTTTGAGAGCCGCGACAGGGGGACGCCATGGCAGTTCAAGGTCTTCTTATCGTGCTTCTGGTCGGCGCCATCGCCGGCTGGCTCGCCGGCCAGATCGTACGTGGCACCGGGTTCGGCCTGATCGGCGACATTCTCGTCGGCATCGTCGGGGCCTTCATCGGCAGTTGGCTGCTGGGGCAACTCGGCCTCGCCGTGCCGGGCGGCCCGATCCTCGCCTCGATCATCACCGCTACCATCGGCGCGGTAGTCCTGCTGCTGATCATCGGCCTGATACGGCGGCGTTGAGCGGGGTGGCGCCATGTTGCATTGCAACATGAAGCGAGCCATTGTGCGGGCGAAGGCGGCCCGGGATGAGCAACCAGCCTAAGCGCGATAAGCCAAGTCGAGATAAGCCAAGTCGCGACAAGCCTTGGATCTTCCGTACCTACGCGGGTCATTCGACCGCCGCGGATTCCAACGCGCTCTATCGCAAGAATTTGGCAAAGGGCCAGACCGGCCTTTCAGTCGCCTTCGATCTGCCGACCCAGACGGGCTACGACGCCGACCACGTCCTGGCGAAGGGCGAAGTCGGCAAGGTCGGCGTGCCGGTCAGCCATCTCGGCGACATGCGCGCGCTGTTCGATAAAATTCCGCTCGCCTCGATGAATACTTCGATGACCATCAACGCCACCGCGGCGTGGCTGATGGCGCTCTATATCGCGGTGGCCGACGAGCAGAACGCGTCGCGCGCGGCGCTGACCGGCACCATCCAGAACGACATCATCAAGGAATATTTGTCGCGCGGCACTTACGTGTTTCCGCCGGCGCCGTCGATGCGGCTGATCAAGGACGTCGCGATCTTCACCACCGGCGAATTGCCGAAGTGGAATCCGATGAACATCTGCTCCTACCATTTGCAGGAGGCCGGCGCGACGCCGATGCAGGAGCTCGCCTTCGCGCTCGCCACCGCGATCGCGGTGCTCGATACCGTAAAGGCGTCGGGCGAAGTCAGCGCGGAGAAATTCGGCGACGTGGTCGGCCGCATTTCGTTCTTCGTCAATGCCGGCATGCGCTTCATCACCGAGATGTGCAAGATGCGCGCTTTCGTCGACCTGTGGGACGAGATCACGCGCGAGCGCTACGGCATCAACGACCCGAAGCAGCGGCTGTTCCGCTATGGCGTGCAGGTCAATTCGCTCGGGCTGACCGAGCAGCAGGCCGAGAACAATGTCAGCCGCATCCTGATCGAGATGCTGGCGGTGACGCTGTCAAAAAACGCCCGCGCCCGCGCCGTGCAATTGCCAGCGTGGAATGAGGCGCTCGGCTTGCCGCGGCCGTGGGACCAGCAATGGTCGCTGCGGATGCAGCAGATCTTGGCCTACGAAACCGATTTGCTCGAATACGGCGATATTTTCGACGGCTCCGCCGAGATCACGCGCAAGGTCGAGGACCTGAAAGCGCAGGCGCGCGAAGAGCTCAAACGCATCGACGAGATGGGCGGCGCAGTCGCTGCGGTCGAGGCCGGCTACATGAAGCAGCGGCTGGTGGAGTCGAACACCGCACGGCTGGAGGCGATCGAACGCGGCGAGCAAATCGTGGTCGGCGTCAACAAATACCTGGAGAGCGAGCCCTCGCCGCTGACCGGCGGCGTCGAGTCGATCCTCACCGTTTCGGAAGATGCCGAGCGCGACCAGATTGAGCGGCTGCAAGCCTGGCGCGCGCAACGCGACGGCAAAGCCGTCGCCGCCGCGCTGAGAGAGTTGAAAGCCGCCGCGACCTCAAACCGCAACGTGATGCCGGCCTCGATCGCCTGCGCCAAAGCCGGTGTCACCACCGGCGAATGGGGGTGGACGCTGCGCGAGGCGTTCGGCGAATACCGCGCGCCGACCGGCGTCGGGCTGGCGATGCGCAACGACGTCGAGGGACTCGACGATATCCGCGCCGACGTCGACCGCGTGTCGCGCAAGCTCGGCCGGCGGCTCACCTTCCTGGTCGGCAAGCCCGGCCTCGATGGCCATTCCAACGGCGCCGAGCAGATCGCGGTGCGCGCCCGCGACGCCGGCATGGCAGTCGTCTACCAGGGCATCCGGTTGACGCCGGAGGAGATCGTCGCCGCGGCGCGGGCCCAGAAGGCCCATGTGGTGGGCCTTTCCGTGCTGTCCGGCAGCCACATGCCGCTGGTCGCCGACGTGGTCGCCCGCATCAGGCAGGAAGGCCTCGACATTCCGGTGGTGGTCGGCGGCATCATTCCGCCGGACGACGCCGAGCAATTGACCAGCGCCGGCGTCGCTGCGGTCTATACGCCGAAGGATTTCGAGCTGAACCGCATCATGTCGGACGTGGTGCGGATCGTCGAAGCGGCGAATGGCGGCAACGCCTAGGTCGCCGTCACAGGTTAGAGAGCGCCTGTGCCAGCCGGCCCGGCGAAACCGGCTTGGTGAAATAGAAATTCATGCCGGCGGTGCGCGCGGCTTCCGCGGTGCCAGGTTCGCTGCGGCCGGAAATGCCGACAATGGCAATGCGCGATGCGGCGCCCGGCAACGCGCGAATTTGCCGGGCGGCTTCAAGCCCATCCATGATCGGCAGCGTCACGTCCATCAGTACGACATCATAGGCGCCGCCGGCCACGGATTTCACCGCTGCGTCACCGGTCTCGACGAAATCGGCGCGATGGCCGAGTTCGGTCAATATGGTGTTCATCACCACGCGCCCGTACGGGTTGTCTTCCGCGCACAACACCTTGAGGCTTCGCTTGCGCCCGCCCGTCACCGGAACACCGAAACCGGGCCGCGCCTCGATTGGCTCGACCAGTGCTGAGAAGCGAAACGTCGAGCCGCGCCCCGGCGTGCTGGTGACAGCGAGATCGCCACCCATCGCCTTGGCGATGCGCTTGACCAAAACGAGGCCCAAGCCCGCGCCGCCGTAGCGCCGCGCCACATCTTCGCTCGCCTGCGTGAACGGCTTGAATAGCCGCGCGATTTCCTGCTTGGTCAATCCAATCCCACTGTCGGTCACCGTGAAGACCAGCCGGATGCGTTTGTGCACCGGCTCGGCGCTGGCGGCAAAGGCGACGCCGCCCCGGCCGGTGAATTTCACGGCGTTGTCGGCGAGGTTTTCCAGCGCGGCGCGCAGCCGCATCTCGTCGCCGGCGACGAAGCTTGGTAAGTCGCGCGCGATCGCGATGTCGGTCTTGATGCCGCGGGATTCGGCGCGCGCCGACAGCGCACGGCTGACATTTTCCGCTAAACGGCGCGGCGAGAATGGCTCGCGGCGCAAGACCAATCCGGTGGCGTCGGCCTTGGCGGCGTCCACGATCAGGGTGGTCAGCGCGGCGAGATGCTCGGCGCCGCTCTTGATGGCATTGGCCCATTGCCGCTCGCGCTCGCCCAGATCGGAAGCGGCCAGCAATTCGGCCAGCGCCAGCACGCCGGTCAGCGGCGTGCGGATGTCGTGCGCAACACCGGCCAGCGACGCCTCGATGGCGCGTGTCGCCTGCGCGGATGTGCGCGCGGATTTTCCCGCGCGTTTGCGTGGCTTTCGCCTGGTTAATTTACGGCGCTTCGCCATTGCCCTGCCCCGCGCGGAGCTTGCCACGGACCCGCACCTCAATCGAGGCCGAACAGCCGGCGTAGGTCGGCCGGGATCTTGCCCTGTGCGCGCCATTCGCGAAGGCCAGTGGCCTGCGTCGATTTCGACAGCTTGTTGCCGTCGGCATCGAGGATCAGCCGGTGATGGTGATAACGCGGCGCCGACAGGCCGAGTAGCGCCTGCAACACACGGTGCACCGAGGTCGAATAGAAAAGATCGTGGCCGCGCACCACGTCGGTGATGCCTTGCAGCGCATCATCGACCACGACGGAAAGATGATAGCTGGTCGGTGTTTCCTTGCGCGCCAGCACGACATCGCCCCAGGCTTGCGGATTGGCGACGCGGGTTTGTCCGGATTCGTCCCACGCCAGCGAGCCCGCGCGCGCCATCGCCGCCGCCATGTCGAGCCGCAGCGCATAGGGTTCGCTCACCATCCGCCGTTGGCGTTCCGCGGCCGAAAGCGATTTGCCGGTGCCGGCATAAATCGGCGCGCCGTCAGGATCGCGTCCGCTCGCCAGCCGGGCGAGTTCGGCGCGGCTTTCGAACGCCGGATACAGAAGTCCCATGGCCTCGAGCTTCGCCAGTGCGGCGCGGTAGTCGGCGTGATGCTCCGACTGCCGCCGCACCGGCTCCTCCCATCGCACGCCGAGCCAGCGCAGGTCCTCGTAGATCGCGGCCTCGTATTCTGGCCTGCAGCGCGTCTCGTCGATGTCCTCGATGCGCAGCAGCAACCGCCCGCCGGCCTGGCGCGCTAAGTCGGCATTGAGCAGCGCTGACAGTGCGTGGCCGAGATGTAGACAGCCGTTTGGGGATGGGGCGAAGCGGAAGATTTTCATTTCCAGCCAGTAAATTTCAACTCGTCATACCCCGCGAAAGCGCGGTATCCAGCCCTTATCTATCACGCATGCAAGGGCTCGATCGTCTGCCGGAGCTTGTCATCGGGCTGGCCTTCGGCCAGACCCGTTGGCGGACGATGAAGACTGAGATGACCCACTTCCTCCACACCCAGGCCGATTTAGAGGCCGGACTCGCGAAGCTGGTCGCGCTCGACCCGCGTCTTGCGCCGGTCGCGGAAAAGGCCGGCGCCTTCAACCTGCGTCGCCGCGAGGGCGGCTATGCCGGTCTGTGCGCCATCGTGTGCGGCCAGCAACTCTCGACCGCCAGCGCCGCCGCGATCCGCGACCGGCTGTTCGCCGCGTTCGATCCGTTCCACCACGATACGGTGCGCACCGCGCGCGCCGACAAGCTCAAGCAACTCGGGCTCTCCAACAACAAGATCAAGTCGATCAAGGAAATTGGCAAGGCGATTTCGCGGCAGCACATCGACCTCAACGCGATTGGCAACATGGAAGCCGACGCCGCGCACGCCGAACTGGTCAAGCTGCACGGTATCGGGCCGTGGACCGCCGACATCTATTTGCTGTTCTGCCTCGGCCACGCCGATGCTTTCCCGGCCGGCGACCTCGCTGTGCAGGAGGCTGCGCGCATCGCCTTGAATTTGCGCAAGCGGCCCGACTCGGAAAAGCTCACGAAGATCGCCGAGGCGTGGCGGCCGTGGCGCGGCGTGGCGGCGCATCTGATGTGGGCCTATTATCATGTGGTGAAGCGGCGCGAGGGCGTGGGAGTGCAAGAAAAGAAGCCGGACCCCGCGAAACAATGGCCGCAGATCAAGAAGGCCAACGTGAAAAACCGCACCGCGAAAAGGAAGAGGTCGCGATGAGCCGATGGCGCTGCGCCGCCGCCCTGTTGCTGCTTTTCACCTTCGCGGCGCGGGCCGACGAGTGCGGCGACGCGGTGCGCGACTACAACGCGATCCTGAGCAGGCTCGGCGACGCGCTCGAGCAATACCGCACCTGCATCGCCGACAGCAAAGGCATGGATAGTTGCGCCCAGCAGTTCGCTGCGCTTCGATCCGCACAGGGCCAGTTCGCATCGGTGGTTGCGATTTACAGCAAACAATGCGAAGTGCCGCTGCGCTAATGTGGATGAACGATGGCTGATCCAACTCTCGACGGACCGCGACTCGAACCGAAGTCCGGCATCGCGAAAAATCTTGTGGTGTTCCTGCACGGCTACGGCGCCGACGGCAACGACCTGATCGATATCGGCCGCGCCTGGCAAAATCTGTTGCCCGATACCGCCTTTGTGTCACCGCATGCGCCGTGGCCCTGCGGGCAGGCGCCGATAGGCCGCGAGTGGTTTCCACTGACGATGCGCGTGCCGACCGAGCGCTGGGATGGCGTCAATGCGGCGACGCCTGCGCTCGACGCCTTCCTCGACGCCGAACTGAAGCGACGCAACCTGCCCGGCTCGGCGTTGGCGCTGGTCGGATTCTCCCAAGGCACCATGATGTCACTGCATGTCGGCCTGCGCCGCGCCGTGTCGCCCGCCGCGATCGTCGGCTATTCGGGCATGCTGGTGGTGCCGGAAAATGTCGACCCGGATCAGTTCGCCGGCGAGATTCGCTCGAAGCCGCCGGTGTTGCTGATCCACGGCGACCAGGACCAACTCATTCCGGTGCAGGCTTTGATGCATGCCGCGCAGGGGCTGGCGGCGCTGGAAGTGTCGGTGCAATGGCACGTTTCGCCCGGCATCGGCCATGGCATCGACCCCGAAGGCCTGCGTCAGGGCGGCGAATTTCTCGCCAAGGCTTTTAAGGATCCAGCCCTTAAGGATCTCAAGCGCTGAGCGTTATTCCGTGACCTTGATGTGCCCCACCATATTGGGGTGGAAGCGGCAATAATATTCGATGTCGCCGGCCTTCCTTACCGCGAAGCTCGCGGTCTTCTTTGGCAGGATATTGAAGTCCCACGACTTGTCGCGCGCGGTCGCGGTATGCGCGACGATGTCGTTGTTGCTCCACACGATGGTGTCACCGACGCGGGCGGAAATCGTGGCCGGTCCATAGGCGACGTTGTTGATCGTCACCGCAATCGTCTCGGACTGCGCCGGCCCAGCGATCGCGGTGCCCACAGCCGCCGCGATCAGAACGATTTCCGCCCGCGTCATGCGCGCCATTATTTCAGTTCCACCGCGAGATGTTCGGCGTGCTGCTGGTGGCCCTGGAAGATTTTCAGGCCGGTTTCCAGCAGGCTCTTGAGTTCGGCATTGCTGGCCGACGGAATCAGCGTCGACTCCAGCGCACCGTTTACCGTCTTGTGATAGGCGACCTCATTGGCGGCGTAAGCCTTGTCGAACGCGGCGCCCTTGAGCTTGGCGAGTTCGGCGCGCTTGTCGGCCTGGCCCTTGGTGATCGCCTTGCTGGTGTCGTTGTCCTGCGGCGTCACGTTGAGCTTCTTCACCAGCGCGAGCGCCTTATCGTTGACCGCCTTGTGGTCGCGCAACATGTCCTGCGCGAAGGCGCGCACTTCCTTGTTCTTCGATTTGCTCATCGCCTGCTGCGCATTGGCGATGTCGATCTGGCCGGCGGTGTAGGCGATATGTGCGATCTGCGCGTCGTTCGGCTTGGCAGCCTGTGCGTTGGCGGCGGTTGAAATCAGCAACACAGCCGCGCAAGCCGTGGCAATCATCTTGAATGTCATGTCGTCCTCCGTGTCGGCGGGCCGTTGCGGCCTCGCACGGAGATTGGATGCAGGCTGGCACCAAAGGTTCCCGGATTAAAGGCCGGCCTGAAGCCTCGCGATCACGCGATCCGTCATATTGTCGCAACGCTGGCCATCGAACGGGAAGGTTTGCGCCACCATTGGTCCGAATTTCTGTTCGAGGTCTTCGCGCAATAAAGCACGCGCGCGATGCAGTCGCGTCTTCACCGTCTCGGGCTTGAGACCGTAAAGTTCAGCGGTTTCCTCGACGGACATCTCCTCGATGACGCGGGCGACCAGCACGATGCGAAACGCGTCAGGCAGCGCGTCGATCGCCTTTTCCAGCATGGAGTGAATTTCGTGTTGGGCCATGGCGCGTTCAGGGTCCGGTTGCTGAGCGGCGAGCGGAAACGGCACCACCTGGCCGTGTTCGCCTTGCGCCGCGCCAGTTTCGAGGTCGGCGAGATCGGCGGTCGGGCGCCGGCGGCGCAGGCGGCCGAGCGCCTCGTTGACGACGATGCGGGTGAGCCAGGTGTTGAGTTTCGACTTGCCCTCGAAGTCGGCGAGATGTTTGAAGACCCGCACATAGGCTTCCTGCACGGCATCCTCGGCCTCCCAATCGTCCTTGAGGATGCTGCGGGCGACGCGAAACAGCCGCCGGTTGTTCGCCCGCACGATGCTGCGGATCGCTGCCGGATCGTGCTGGCGCGCACGCGTCAGCAGATCCTGCTCGTCGAGCAATGGCGTTGCGGCCGGCCGGCTCATCGCGATGGTCTCTCCATTCTGGCCCATTGGATGCGCGGCGCGGCCAAAGGTTCCTGGCCAACATACGGGAACGGGGTGGACTATGCCCCTGAGGCGGCTTCACAATCTCGTCACGCAACTCTATAAATTGGGGGTCAGACAAAGTCGCGAGGTTGAGGAGCCTCGAATTTGAACGTTCATGTGTCGCCCAGCGGTTTTCCGGCCCTGGTGCTCAACGCGGATTTCCGGCCGTTGAGCTACTATCCCTTGTCGCTGTGGTCCTGGCAGGACGCGATCAAGGCGGTGTTCCTCGAACGCGTCAACATCGTCGCCAATTACGACCGCGCGGTGCACTCGCCGAGCTTCGAGATGAAGCTGCCGAGCGTCGTGTCGCTCAAGACTTACGTGAAGCCCTCGACGCATCCGGCCTTCACGCGGTTCAACGTATTCCTGCGCGATCGCTTCCTCTGCCAGTATTGCGGCGAGCGCGACGACCTCACCTTCGACCATTTGCTGCCGCGCTCGCGCGGCGGGCACACCACCTGGGACAACGTGGTCGCCGCCTGCTCGCCTTGCAATCTGCGCAAGGGCTCGCTGACGCCAGAGGAGGCGAAGATGTGGCCCTCGCAGCATCCGTTCCAGCCGACCGTGCATCACCTGCACCGCAACGGCCGGCTGTTCCCGCCGAACTATCTGCACGATAGCTGGCTCGACTATCTCTATTGGGACACCGAGCTGGAGCCTTAAGGCGATTTCCTGAGTTATTTGCCCGGCAGCATCCGTTGCAGCACGCGGTCGCGACGCACCACGAAATGATAGAGCGCGGCGGCGACGTGCAGGCCGACCAGCGTCAGCATTCCATATTCGGCGAGCAGCACATGGGTGTCGCCGGTCCAGCCCCAGCCGGGCGCGCGGGTCGCCAACAGTTTCGGCAGTTCGAGGCCGAACATGAGGATCGGAAAGCCGCGATAGGACGCGTTGAGCCAGCCCAGCACCGGCACCACGAACAGCAGCAGATAAAGCAGCCAATGCACGATGCGCGCCGACGCGGTCTGCCACGGCGGAATGCCGTCGAGCGGCGCCGGCTCGCCATGTCGCACCCGCCACGCCAGACGCATCAGCGCGACCACGACGATGATGATGCCGATCGAGAAATGCAGATTGATCAGCGTCTCGGGCACCGTGTTGCGGCCGATAGGCGGCATGGTCCACGCCACCGTGAACTGGCCGATCAACAGCGCGACGATCAGCCAATGCAGCGCCTTGGCGGTGCCGGTGTAGCGGGCAGAACGGGAATTCGTCATCGAAATGGGGCCTTTTGCAGGGATTAAGCCTTAACGAAAGCTGTCGCCGGCCGTCTTGTTCCCGTCACATCGCGCACCTATATAGTCGGCAACGGCGGCGTTGAGTTGGCAACAGCTCCGCAGCCGAGACGGCCACGAATGATGGGCGACGGCGGATGTACCCGCGCCTTTCCTTTCGTGGTCGTTACCATTTTCAGGCCGGCTTTTTCAAAGCGCCGCGTGCAATCATGCCGCGCAACCCATGCGCGGCGGCGGCCGCCAAACCCAGCGACACCAGCACGTTCCAGCCGGCGAGCGACAGGCCGAGAAAGCGCCACGCCGCCTGGTCGCAGCGCACGACGCTGATGTTCTTGAGCGTGTTGAGCAGGCCGCCCGGCCCGCTGAGATCGTTGAGGGGCCCGGTGCAATCGGCCGGGCCCGGCCAGAATTTCCACTCGATGCCGGCGTGATAGGCGCCGAGTCCCGCATTGTAGAGCATCACCACCGCCAGCGCGCCGAAGCCCGCCAGCAGAACCTTGCTGCTGGCGCCGTGATCGGCGCCGAACCACAGCAAGGCCGCGAGCGGCAACCCGAAGTAAAAGGTGTAGCGCTGCTCGAGACAGAGCGGGCACGGCGGCAGGCCCATGACGTATTGAAAAAAGAAAAAGCCGCAAATGGTCAGCAGGCAGCCCAGCGCGATGACGGCCGTCACCGACGCCGGTTCCGCGCGTTTGAAAGCTTCCATGAAAGCTTGGTTATCCAAAGGGGTGGCTCCGGCGTTGACGGGTGGCAATGCGCCACTATGATCGCCGCCGGTCAAGCCCCTGTGGCGGAATTGGTAGACGCGCCTGACTCAAAATCAGGTACCGCAAGGTGTGCTGGTTCGAGTCCGGCCAGGGGCACCAGGGACTTTCGCGACGGTTCGCCCCTGGCACCAATTAATTCAAGCACTTAGGTCGACGCGATAATTTGTTAGACACTACGTTTCGCATGCTCGCGTTGTCCGTGCCGTTTCGAAATCTGAATTGCGCATTGAGCGGATCGAATTTCAGCCGTCAATCTTTGTTCGCAGAACGGCGAGTTGCGGAATAGGGCGATTGCTCACCGAAACTGAATGTCTGCTGTCGGGGGTAAAGCGAACAAAGGTCGGCATCGGCGTGGAATTTGGTTCGCGAAGCCAAGGGCTGACGCTTGCGCATCACGCCATGCGGCGTCCTCAACGCTTCCTCTTTCATCATAGAGTTCCGGCCGGGACGAAAAGATCAGAATTTCAGCAATCAGCACGGTGATTTCCTCGACTGGCGCAGGGACGTGTCACTTGTCCGCTTGTGGCCCGAGCGGACGGGCGGGGTCCGCGAGGTCAAGTGTCCACCTATGACCCCAAGCAGCCACGGCGGGATGTATCGGGCATTTGGGTTGTCTGCGCCGAAATTCCGTACCCCTCTCTTCTACAAGCTGGTGCGGCACCCGATCTATCTCGGTTTCATCATCGCCTTTTGGGCCGCACCCACTATGACTCTCGGGCACCTGCTGTTTGCGGCAGTTACCACTGCCTACATCATCGTCGGCGCCTTGTTGGAAGAGCGCGACCTAGTTGAGATGTTCGGCGACGACTATCAGCGTTACCGCCAGCGAGTGTCGATGCTGATCCCTTGGCGCAAATCGGCCTGATTGGGGATTTTCGATTTGCGGCGCCGACGTTTTGCCGACGCCTCCAGGTCCGCTAATGGCACTTAGCCGAATACCGACCATTCGACGGATGAGTTCGCTTGGCGCGAATGACCCAAAGCGGACAATTGACCCTGGCGTTATTTCTCGCCCCCAAGGTCTTGGTCCTTTGAAATCTTGGGAACTGCCTTATTGCTCCTAGTAGGGGAACATTCCTCCAAGGATTTGAGGTTGGATAACCCCCCGGCTTTAAGACCGGGGGGCCAAGTCTAAATACAGATTATCTCTGTATCGATTCCATCATCATCATCTGACCGTTTTGCATGAAGAAGACCATTCCACGCGGAACGGCCTTAGCTTTCGCCATGTCATCTTTTTTCATCGTGTTGAGGTTTACGATCATGGCTTTGCCGTCCTTGTCGACGACATAGCCCATGTCTGACTTCAGCACCCAAGGTTCAGTTTGAGCATGCGCGGCTCCAGCAAGTGCCGCAGAAATGCTGACAGCCATTAGTGTTTTAGAAAGCACTGACATTCGAAGGCTCCCCTCTTTTTTAAAAGCCACTCAATGTGGCAAACCGGGTGTAGCGGGCCTCTTTTTCACAACGAAGACACTTCGCGGTGGCTCAAGATGGACTAGAACTCACGGCCCCGTGAGAGCGTTAGCTCCTGCGCGATGACGATGTCTGCATATGAGCAAAGACGGACATGGTTCGGACTCGTGCGAAGTTTGCTTTTGACCCGGAGCTGGCGTTAGCGGTTGGGCAGACGCGGTGATGGGGTAGGAAGCTCTTGTTTGGGCACATACGAGCATCTTCGCTCACGCCAAAATGACTTTTCTTGCGCCACAGGGTTCTGCTACCGTTGATGGATAAGACCAATAAAAAGTGGCCTGCTGTGCATACGTGAAAAGGGGGAAACATGACCACGGGCATCATCGACAAAAAGCGGCTGATCTTCCCTGGCCTCGCGGGCCTTTACGAGACCTTTTCACCAGCGAGCTATTCCTTCATGCGCTTCGCCACCGGCGTGGTCCTGCTGCCGCACGGCATACAGAAGATCATGCTCGGCAGCGCCGTGAATCTTGCCCCCTTTATCGACAAGCAGACCGGATTACCCAATCCGTTGATGTGGGCTTATTTTGCGATCTTCGCCGAATCCGTGTGCGCGCTCTGCCTCGTGATCGGGCTTTTCACTCGCCTCGCGGCATTGATCATCCTGATCGAGATGGTGGTCATCATTTTTTATTTCCAATGGCAGTTCGGCTATTTCTGGACCGTCAAGGGTTATGAATACGCCTTGCTGTGGGCGCTACTCTGCTTCGCCATCCTGTTTCGTGGGGGCGGCCGTTATTCAGTCGATCGAGTGCTGGGCAAGGAATTTTAATCGCATTCGCGCGGGCGGGCTCCTTCTTTCTTTTGGCGACCCTTTTCGCGCGACGCAATGTCGGCTTATGGCACTTAGCTGACAAACGAACTCATTCGTCGAATGTCCCTATTGGGCTAAGAGCAGACATTGCCTTGCACTGACGCCCATGGTTCGGTCGCGATTGACCCATCGCGACAAAAAAGTGGCGAACGCTATGTCCGATTTAAAGAGCGCCGCCGCTTGTTAAAGTTCCATCGTTGTGGTGAGCTAAAAATCATTTTATGCAACTCAGGAGGTCAAAGTGAAGAAAATCCTTTTCGCCGCTCTTATCTCGACGTTCGCCGTTACATCCGCTTTCGCTGAGACTGCTTGTGAAACCAAGGCAGTTTCGAAAGATGGCAAGGCCCTTTCTGGCGCCGCAAAGACTTCCTCGGTCAATAAGTGCAAAAAGGACGCTTGCGAAGGAAAGGCTGTCAGCAAAGACGGTAAGGCGCTTTCCGGCGCGGCAAAGAACAGCTTCATGACGAAGTGCCAGAACGAAGCTTAAGCAGGGGTTTTCAAATGAAGTACTTATACACCGCAGTGCTCTACGCTGCGCTTATCGTACCTCTGACACTTTCGACGGCCGCGCTGTCGCAACAAAAGACCGTGAAAGCGTGTACAGATGAGTGGCGAGCAAATAAGGCCGCCAATCAGGCTGCCAAGATTACTGAGAAGGACTACGTCGCGAAGTGTCGTGGCGACACTGCTGCCACACCTGCTGCTGATGCCAAGCCAACAGCTGCACCAGCAAAGCCGATGGCTCCCGCGGCTGCTGCCCCAAAGCCTGCCGCAGCTCCCGCAGCCACAATGGCAAAACCTGCTCAGACCGTCGCAGCTGCGCCAACGGGAGCAAACCAATTCGCTTCTGAAGCCCAAGCGAAGGGCCGTTGTCCCTCGGACACTGTCGTCTGGGTCAATCTTTCTTCGAAGGTCTATCACTTCGCGGGACACAAGGATTACGGCAATACCAAGAGCGGCGCATATATGTGCGAAAAGGATACTGCTGGTGCAGGTGCACGAGCAGCGAAGAACGAAAAGCATCCGTAACTTCGCTTAAGGTAGAGGGCGGCGCAGAAATCGCCGTCATCTACCTTTGCAAAGGGAGTTGAAATGGGGTTGTTCGACAATCTTGCGGGTGGATTAAAGGATGCCTTGAAGCAAGGCGGTGCCGCCGCCATGCCTGCGATGATTTCAGCGGTATTGGCAAGGACGGACTTAGGTAGTTTGCAAGGGATCGTTACCGAGCTTCAACAAGGCGGCTTAAGTACTCAGGTTAATTCTTGGCTTTCCAACGGCAGTAACTTGCCTGTTTCGGGGGAGCAGCTTCGTGCCGCACTCGGTAATGAAAAGGTTCAACAACTCGCTCGACAAGCCGGACTGCCGGTGGATGATCTTTTGAAGCTAATGGCTGAACATCTGCCGACTGCTGTTGACCAAGCAAGTCCGACTGGACTCGTACACGGCTAAACCAACGAGATTCGATTCCATTTTTCTGCGGCGGGCTGGCGCAGGAACGAAAAGCAATCGCTACCCTAGCCGCAGTTCGATTTAATTCGGAAAGACCGCCGCGTTGGGAGTCTTTCCTTGTGGAGTGCGATGCCACCTATTGGCACTTAACGTCAATTCAGACCAATGCCCTGAATGATCGCTACGAACTCAACAATCCGAATTGGAAAGACCGCCGCGATGGCGGTCTTTTTCTTTTGCAGTGCGTTTGGTCGCCAATGGCACTCAGCCGACAAAGGAGTTCATCCACCGAATGACCGCTATCGGAGCAACAGCGGACATTGATCGGCTAGGGCACCGAATGTCCTGGCCCCGAATGACCCAACAGCGACATTTTCAATCTGTCGCAATCCTTCGTCGAAGCATGTAGGCGCTATTGCTCTGATTATCCAAGCTTTCCATAATAGCGGCGGTCTGGATCAGACGGGGGTGTCTATGTCCGCATCAGCAACGGGCCACGTAACGGTGATAAAGCCGGGCCAGACCTATGTCGGCAAGCAGGGCTTCACCTACGGCGCGGGCGCGTCCGCCGAAACAGTCGGCGCGAAGCATATCTGCATGAACGTCTTGCCGATGCCGCCGGGCATCCGTGCAAAGGCGCACTACCATAAAGGTATTGAGACCATTGCTTATATGCTCGTTGGCGAATGCGCGGTCTATTACGGCGATAATCTAGAGCACCGCGTGCTGGTGCACACCGGGGATCAGGCTTTCGTTCCTGTCGACCTACCGCACGCGCCGTGCAACGAGAGCGGTGCGCCTTGCACGTGGATCGTTGTACATTCCTCAGGCAGCGATCAGGACGGCATCGTGCTGCTGCCTGAGCTCGACAAGCAACTCGCCGAAAGGCTAGGCGTGACGGCTTGAGTGAAAAAGTTGCTGCGTTGCATAGGTCGCTTTTTGGCACTTAGCGGGCTTGGGTCCCGAGCCTCGAATCGGTCGCTCTTGGAGTAACAGCGGACATTGGCCAGAACCGGCGTGGGATAGATCGGCAGCGATTGACCTAAGCCGACATCCGCTCCTGTTATTGATAAAAGCATTAGATAAGCCGCAGTGCAAACTACCTGCCGTTCGCAATGGGCTTCTGCAGTTCGATTTAACTCGGAGGACCGCCGCGTTGGCGGACTTTTCTTTTTTACAGCACGACGTGGTACTGGCTGATTTAGCCGACTAGGGGCTGAACAGCGGGTTCTGCGTTCCAAGCGTGAAGAAAACCCGGCCGAAGCCGGGTTTAAGTTGGGAAAGGAAAGCTACTACTTACTTCTGGTTCTGCTGACCACCTTGGTTGCCCTGCTGGCCACCCTAATTCGCAGGTCCCCTGAGTACGTGCCCGCGCGGAGGCGCTGGCGACGCAACGCAGCAAATTGGAACCGTTGCCAGAAATGGTGGTTGTATATTTTGGCGTTTCCCCGCCTCTTTACGCGAGAGGCCAATGGGGGGCCGAGTCCGGGGGTTAAGCTTGCCGCACTACCGAAAGTACACAACTACGGTCATCGGAGCCCATAGTGTGCCTCGATGGTATGAATCATTCGACCGGTTGGTGGCGCTCGGACAAATGGCAGCGGGCGACTTTGCCGACGCGCAGTTTCGAGCGACGCAGGGCGCCATCCTAGAGCAGGAGATAGCTGGTATCGACGTCATAACCGGAGGGGAAATGCACCGCCGAACGCACAATCGGCACTCCCCACCCAACGCGATGCTGAACCACTTCTGGCAAAAAATTCCATCTTTCCAGGGCGAAACGAAGCCGAAGCCGATAACTCCTCACGACCCGAACGTATTCCATCCCGCCGCGATCTGTCGCGGGCCCATTGTCGATTCGATCGACCTGGGGCTGGTCGAGGAGTTCCAAACCGTGTCTTCGTTCGCGCGTAAGCCCGTGAAAATCACAATGACGGGCCCGCATCTGCTCGCCGCGGTTGCTTATGACGAATACTACAATGACTTGAAGGCAATGATGTCGGACTTCGGAAAATTGCTGCACCAGAACTTCAAGAAATTAGTCGCTGCCGGTTGCAAGCACATCCAAATCGACGAGCCGTACTTCACGCCGGCGGCCGAGCATGAGGTCGCTGCGGCCGTTGAAGTCATCAACCAAGCCATCGAGGGAATTTCAGACGACGTCCACGTCTCGGTGCATATTTGCCAAGGCAACTATGCCGTTGGTCCCGATTATGACGGTCAGATCGGACACAGATACTTTGATACCGGCCGCTATAAAGCCGACTTGGTCTGCAGAATCGATTGCGACTCCTATCTGATTGAACACGACATGACACCACACTATGAAAAATGTCTCGGCGACAAGCAGCTCGGCGTAGGCGCGGTGGACGTCCAGTTCCCGAACGTCGAGACCGCGGAGCAGATCGCGGACCGGATCACGGCGTATCGATGGCTGCTGCCGGAACAGACAATCATCACCAGCTCCTGCGGATTCAATCACCTGCCGAGACATGTTGCGTTCGCGAAGATGCGCGCGATGACCGAGGCGCAAGCTCTCCTGCGCGGCCGATAAGATGGCGCAGGTAAGATGAAGCAGGAGATGACGGAGCCGCGCCCTGACGAACTCGAAGGCCGCATTCGTGCAGCTGAAGAACGGCTTCGGATTGCGGAAGCGGCGAGCGGTTTCGGGACGTTCGAAATAGATCTGGACTCCAAGGACTGGAATTGGTCACCGCAGGTTGCGCTGCTTTTCGGATTCGAGCCCCAGAAGACAGGCTGGTCGTTCTCTAGCTGGGAGTCCGCGATCTTCGTCGACGATGTCCCAAAGATACATGAGGCGTTCAGGTCAGCACGCCGGACTGGGACTTTCTATGCCGAGTTCAGGGTCAATCATTCCGACGGGCGGCTGCACTGGATAGCCGGAAAGGGGCAAGTGGCGGTCGGCGAACCGTCCTCCCTGCTCCGAGGCGCCCTTTTCGAAATCACCGAGCGCAAGGCGCTCGAAGCGCGCCTACTCGCGGTGAATGAGACCTTGGAAGCGCGCGTCGGTCAGGTCCGCGAGGAAACGCGCACTCTTGAGCTTCTTAACCGGACCGGGGTCGCGGTCGCGGCCGAGCTGGATCTCGAAAAGCTCGTCCAGATAGTCACCGACGCCGGTGTCGAGCTGACCCACGCGGAGTTTGGCGCTTTCTTCTACAACGTCATAAGGGGCTCCGGCGAATCGTACACGCTCTACACGCTTTCGGGAGCACCACGCGAAGCGTTCGAAAAATTTCCCATGCCGCGCAACACTGCGATTTTCGAACCGACCTTCCGGGGCCGGGGACCGGTGCGATCCGACGACATTCTCGGCGATGCTCGATACGGCAAAAGCGCGCCTTATCATGGCATGCCAAAGGGTCATTTGCCGGTGCGAAGCTATCTGGCCGTGCCGGTAACTTCGCGGTCGGGCGAAGTGCTTGGAGGTCTTTTTTTCGGTCACGCCCGAACCGGCGTGTTCACCGAACGCGCTGAGCGGATCGCCACCGCCTTAGCGTCGCAGGCCGCCGTTGCCATAGACAACGCCCGTCTCCACCAGACAAGTCAGCGCGAACTGGCCAGGCGGGCGCAAGCGGAACAGGAGCTGCAGCGGTTGAACGAGACCCTCGAACAGCGGGCCTCCGAACGTGCCGCTCAGCTCACCGCAAGCCTGTCCAAACTCGAAGATACCGAGCGACGATTCCGCCTGCTTGTGGAAGGTGTCACCGACTACGCGATTTACATGCTCGATCCTACGGGACACATCATCAACTGGAACTCCGGCGCAGAACGGATCAAGGGCTATTCGCGAGAGGAAGTCGTGGGGCGTCATTTTTCGACATTCTATACACCGGAAGAACGGGAGGCGGGCGTCCCGCACCGGGCGCTCGGTATCGCGCAGAAGACCGGTAAGTACGAAGCGGAGGGGTGGCGGGTACGCAAGGATGAAAGCACTTTCTGGGCTGGCGTTGTGATAAATGCGATCCGGGGTCCCGATGGAGAGTTGGTCGGCTTCGCAAAAATAACCCGTGATCTAACGGAAAGAAGGGCGGCCGACGAGCGCACGCGTCAGGCCCAGAAGATGGAAGGCATCGGCCAGATCACCGGCGGTGTGGCCCATGACTTCAACAATCTTCTCACCATCATCATCGGCAACCTCGAAACGGTGCAGCGCAATCTGAACGCCCCGGATTCCGACCGTACAAGGCTGCTGCGATCGACAGAGAACGCTCTTCGTGGCGCGCGCCGTGCCGAAACTCTGACGCAGCGCCTGCTGGCCTTTTCGCGTCAGCAGCCGCTCGACCCCAAAGTGCTCGACTTGGGCCGGGTGGTGACCGGAATGTCCGATCTGCTCCGACGCACCTTGGGGGAACAGATCACGATTGAGACGGCGTACGGCGGTGGGCTATGGATGGCGCTTGCCGATCCTAATCAACTGGAAGTGGCCATTCTCAATCTGGCGGTGAATGCCCGGGACGCCATGTCGAACGGGGGCAAGCTCACGCTGGAAACCGCGAATATCCATCTGGATGAAAAGTACGCCTCGTCCCAAAACGAGGTGCTGCCTGGCCAATACGTGATGCTGGCGGTCACCGACAATGGATGCGGGATGCCGCCGGACGTAAAGGCAAAGGCCTTCGACCCGTTCTTCACGACAAAGGACATCGGTCACGGGACGGGGCTCGGACTCTCTCAGGTGTACGGCTTCGTCAAACAGTCTGGCGGGCACGTCAAGATTTACAGCGAGGTCGGCGAAGGGACTACGATCAAGATCTATCTGCCGCGTGTCCATTCGGCAACCGCGCCGGAAGAGGTGGAGTCGAAGGAAATTGTCGCCAAAGGCTCTCTTCTCGAAACCGTGTTGGTTGTCGAAGACGATGAAGACGTCCGGAGCTACAGTTGCGACACATTGCGGGAATTGGGTTACGACGTTATTGAAGCGGAAACGGGCCTCGCCGCCCTCCAAGTTTTAGATGCGCATCCTGAAATCTGCGTCCTTTTCACGGACGTTGGGCTCCCCGGAGGCATGAATGGTCGACAGCTGGTCGAGGAAGCCCGCAAGCAAAGACCAGGCCTGAAGGTGCTCTTCACCACGGGATACGCCCGGAACGCCATCGTCCATGAGGGGCGGCTCGATCCGGGCGTGGAATTGATTACCAAGCCGTTCAGCCAAGCCGCGATTGCCAGCAAGCTGCGCGACATCATCGACTCGGGCCGCACTCCTGCCCGGATCCTGGTCGTCGAAGATGAGTTCCTCATTCAAACGCTCGCGACAGACTACCTCGAAGGTGCGGGGTTTACGGTAGATACCGCGGGGTCGGCCACGCAGGCCATGAACAAGTTGACGCTGGTACATGGCGGGGTCGATGCGGTAGTCGTCGACATCGGTCTTCCCGATCGAAGAGGCGACGCCCTATTTCGGGAGATCCGTGCACTTTATTCGTCACTTCCGATCGTGCTCGCCACCGGCCAAAACATGGGCGACCTACGCGCGGCCTTCAACGGGGAACAGCGAGTCGCCTTTGTTTCGAAGCCTTATACCGATAGCGAACTCTTGGGGGCGCTGAAGAGCTTGGGCTTGCCTCCGTAGCAGAGTAATTTCGTTACATTCAACTCAAACTCCGTCACTTGATGATGGCCGACTAAGGTGGGTGCATGCGCGGATCACCTACTAATTGTTATTTACCATTATTTGGCTGGGGAAGACCGCCGCGCTGGCGGTTTTTTCTTTTTGCGGATGTGCTTGTCCGCTTGTGGCACTTAGCCGACAAGCAAACTCATCCGTCGAATGGTCCGCTATTGGACTAAGAGCAGACATGGCCTTGCACCGACGCCAAATGGGCTCGGTCGCGAATTACCCTAAGCCGACATCCGCACCCGCCAGACTGCCTAGGTCTCAGCGGCGGTGGCCTAGTCGGATGCCGACTTTGCCCGCCTTAGCGCGTAACGCACCGACGGTGCGTTTCATCAACCTTGAAATCTTCTTTACTCGCACTTTGTCTTTCGAATACCGCCGCAGCTCTGCCACGTGTGCTCGCGTCCAACTAACCCGCTTCGACCGTCTCTTTTTTGTCTTAGCCATTTAGCGCTCCAATGGTTGTCCAAAATTGTTGAATCAGCTGCGACACTCTATTGGGTTTATTCTTTGGCTCAAGCGTTCTGAGGCGGTAGACGCGATCAAGCAACCGTTTTCTCAATTAGCGTCGCATCAAACTCATCGGCTTTCGAGCTATTCACGCGCCGCGACACTGGCCACGCCTGCAACACGTCCTCACCGGCCGGCGTCAATAGCTCCGCTGCTTCATTCGCATTGCCCTGCTTCCATTGCTTGAAGTGCTTAGCTTCGAGAACGACAGGCATTCGGTCGTGGAATGCGCTTGTTCGGTGCGCCAATCACCATTGCGCAAGATTGAACGTCCTTGCCGTCCTCGGGATTGGTCCAGATGTCATAAAGTCCGGCAAATGTCATCCCCTCGCCGTCCTTGCGGGTGAGGCTAGAGAGCGACCGCGGCGCCAAGTTTTAAGGGCCGTATAGGAACCGGCAAAGGGATTTCCTCGTTAGCCCGTCCGTCTATACGGATTATCAGATGGCCCGTTACTATTTCCATGTGAAAGACGGACAGACACTCGCGGATCATCGTGGGATGGAATTTCCCAGCGAGCACGACGCACGACAATATGCTGAAGCTATGGCCTCCACTGTATCCCGGGCTGGATGGCAAAAAGGACACCAGCGGTACATCGTTGTGACGAACGAGGATGGGAGCGAACTGTTTTCCGTTAAAGTCACAAAGTCAGACGACAAGTCTACAGACGACCGGTAGTCATTTAATTTACGCGCAGTCGCATTTTATTCCCAACCCGAGGATCGATTTTTGGCAGAGCGTTTTCACGTCACGCTCACCAGCGCGGGCGAAGCGGATGATGCGGCCAGCAATAATTTCTCTGGTAACATCGGCTTGCTTTGTTTCGCCAAGAGACTTGCAAGCGCGCGTGAACGCCTCGCTCATTATGGCGACAACTTCCGGTTTAAAGGTCGCATCACCTAGAAACGGACGAATAGGCATCACACCCCCCACTATTGGTGTGCGTTCCCGTCATGGATAAAAGCATTAGATTAGCCGCAGTGCAAACTACCTGCCGCTCCGCAATGGGCTTCCGCAGTTCGATTTAACTCGGAGGACCGCCGCGTTGGCGGTCTTTTCTTTTCTGCGGCACTAAGAGTATTGGCCGGTTTGAGCAGCGGGTTCTGCGTTCCAAGCGTAAAAAAACCCGGCCGAAGCCGGGTTTAAGTTGGGAAAGGAAATCTACGACTTACTTCTGGTTCTGCTGACCACCTTGGTTGCCCTGCTGGCCACCCTGTTGGCCGCCCTGTTGCTGCTGACCGGGCTTGTTCTGCCCGCCCTGCTGCTGGCCGCCGCCCTGCTGACCACCTTGGTTCTGCTGGTCTTGTCCGCCTTGGTTCTGTTGAGCCATCTCTGTTCTCCAAATGTTGATCCTAGCGAACGACAACGCAGAATTTTCGCAGTCGTTCCAGGAACTCACGGGACGGACTGGGTTCATGAAACTTTTTCCCAAAAGCCGCGTTCTTTGGGTCGAGTGATTTCTTTGTCCGAACTCAAAGGGAGCAAGTCACATGCGCTACCTCGCTGCTGCTGCCATCGCCTTAACCTTCGTCGTCGGGTTTGGAAGCGGTTCTGCCGATGCAAAAAACCGGACGGGCCGCTGGTGCCTAGTCGGTATAGACAATTCGACGGATGCGTCATGCTTTAAAACGCGGCGTCAATGCATGGCGTCAAAGACCGGCGGTGGCGACACTTGCCATCGTCGCTGAAATAAATCATCGGCTGGCGCAGAAAGCGCAAAGCACAATCGCTGCCTGACCGCAGTTCAGATAAGCCCGAAAAGCCGCGGTGAGCGGAGAAAGTGCGACGGACTTAGTACGGATCCTTGCAACTCAGTCGTCGAATTCAGGCACCGTCACTGAAAGTACTTCCTTGCCTCCCCTATCGGTCACTGACACGCGTCGCCGATGGTGCTTTTGCCACCGAGTGCGGGAAACTGTTTTGGCCATGGTTTCAGCGTGTTCTCGAGCTTCTTGATCGGTTGTGCATTCCGCTCCCGTTGATCGGGAAGAGTATTCCGTCCTTGACGTGGAAATAATAAAGCGGCATCGGCGCCTCCACCTTCCTACAAACAGGAATAGGCTCCAGGCCGTTTCATTCCTCACGGCTTCTTGAATCAGGGATACGAAGCATCCGCAAGAAGCCGAAGCTGCCTAATCGATCCTTAGATAACGCCACTCGCGAAAGCGGCGGCGTTAATTTTGCGGTTGGCCGGCTGCTTTGTTTGTTCGTGCACCCTTCCACTTTCATTTTTCGTTGCGGAAGGGCCTGTGCCCTTGTGCGACTAAGGATGTGGGAACAAATCTCCTCGTGTTGAGTAACAACTCGGGATCAAACATTGAAAGAAAGCATCCATGGCAAAGCAAAGGAAGGCAGTTCGCGCGAGGGCGGACGATTTGATGGAGACCAACTCTGTCCTCGATAGGCAATCCGCCAAGATGGTGAGCAGTATGGTCGAAAAGCTAGAAAGCCTCGCGACAAAGGCCACAAAGGCCGTCACCGCGGGTTCACGTAAAAAGTACGTTTTGGGTGCGTTAGCGGCTCTCATTGTCGCGGGTAAGGCCGCTCAAATCTTGCAAAGTCGACTAGGCAAAGCCGAACGAGCAGGGAGAAGCCGAAAAAAACGTCTTTAGCTACGAACGGGCGCCACCAGGAAGTGGCTTTGTCTGTAATGAAACTTCTTCGCATTTGCGCCTCCTTTAGAGGACGCATCGGCCGGGCTCATTTCTGGCTTTTGGTGATTGTCAGCGCAGTTATAGTCGTTCTTGCCGCGATTATCGGCTCGACCAACTTAGGAAGCGCTCTCGTCCAGTGGTTTGCCTACACGCTCTTGATCATCAGTTGTGTGCCGGTCGCTTCCGCCACCTTCCGCCGCTTACACGACATCAACCTCAGCCGTGTCCAAATTATTGCGTTCCTCATTGTCAGCGGCCTGCTCCAAATCCTTGCCTTTCTAGCAGCTAAATGGTCCCCGACTTTGGGAGCCATCGCAACCTTAGTGTTAGGGACCGTATTTGTTGCGCTAGGAGTGGTGCGCGGGACGTCCGGATCGAATCGATACGGTCCATAAGTTTGGTCAAAACCGCTTATTACGTGTGTAGTCGGTAACACGGGCCCGTTTGTGTGGGCGCCACGGACGACGGGTGGGCTTTTTATTTGGATCGACCAAGGTGCGAATGACCTCGCCATTGGCGTAGGTCGTTTCGACAAACCGTTGGGCCCCTTCCTCTAGGACGATCACCCTTACTGGCTGCTTGTTCATGAACGGCCTAGAGTCTGTGTCCCTTCATCTTAATACAAACGAGGAAAACGTGTTCTTCGCTGAATTTAATTGGTGTTTGCTGCATTTCGTTGCGCGCGAGCGAGCGCGAAGTGAAATTCAAATTAACTTTCACTCCGCCTAGATTTCGTCGTGCTTTTTCGTCCTCGGTTTCGCAGCATTCTCAAGCCATCGGCCCGTCCTTTTATTTTGCTCTTTAACGCGTCCACTGTGGAGAGGTTCGATCCGCCAGATTGGCGGGCGCCCCCTGTGTCAACGAAGACCCATACTGGCGCGTGATCGCTGGCGCCGGCTGTGCCTCTAACGAACCTATCGACCCCGGCGTCTTTAAGCCTTTTTGCAATTTGAGGGCTTAGCAAAATGTGGTCGATGCGAAGCCCGGCATTACGGGGCCAGCTGTTTCGCCAATACTGCCAAAACGTGTAAATGCGCTCCTCGCGATAGATCGCTCTCAGCGAATCCGTCCAGCCCTGTTCTAGAATTTTGGCGAACGCAGCGCGGCTTTTCGGGTGTATGAGAGCGTCATTGTCCCACGACTTAGTAGGATAAATATCAATTTCCGTCGGCGCCACGTTGTAGTCGCCAGCTAGGATCACTGGCTGCCTGCTCTTTAGGAGTTGTTTAGCGTGAGTTTGAAGGCGGTCGAACCAAGCGAGTTTGTAATCAAACTTAGGCCCAGGTTGGGGGTTGCCATTGGGCAAATAGATGCAACCGACTAGAATGCCTTTGACGGCGGCTTCGATGTAACGGCTCTGTGTATCCGTTTTATCTCCAGGTAAACCGCGCCTCACCACAATGGGCTCGAAATCGCGAGACAGGATCGCAACTCCGTTCCAAGTCTTCTGGCCATTCCAGACAGAATGATAACCCGCTTTGCCTAACGCTTCGGCAGGAAAGTCGTCCTGAGCGGCCTTCAGCTCTTGAATACAGACAACGTCGGGCTGGCTCTGGCGTAACCATGCGAGCAAGTTGGGAAGGCGGCGATTGATGTTGTTAATGTTGAACGTTGCAAACTTCATGGCTAATTCGCAAACGTTCGAAACGTGTGGAAAACCGCTGGTGATCCACGCCTGAGGCAGACGCCATCAGCGGCGGTGGCCGAGTCGGATTTCGACTTTGCCCGCCTTAGCGCGCTCCACCAACCAGGCACAAGCCCCCAGCGCATTTGCACGAGCTGGCGTTGATCGAAGGCAGGTAGGACAGCATCAATCGTCGTTGTCGGGCAGATGTTGTAACGCGGCAGCAGGTTCGATTGGTTCGAGCCGAGCGTGAGCTGGTACAGCTCGTAAATCTCGCGCCACGTGTAATGCCTAGTGAACCGACCGCACATTCCGACAAACATAGGTAAGGGAACCGAGATTTTCCAAATGCGTTACATCGTGGGAACCTTGGAGGTTGTAATGGCTAAGCGTCGGAAGGCGTCAAAGCGAACTCTAATAGAGCCCCACAAGGCCGACAGGCGCTATATCTGGCGTAAGAAAGGCCGCTTCACCAAGCAGCAGGTGAACGTAGGCCGCTCGCTGGCCGCAGACCGACGCAGCAAGGCCAAGCGCAAGGTAAAGCCGGGCCAAGGCGATCGCGGCGACGTTCGACGTAAGCGGCGGCTGTAGTGTCGGCCGGTTGGGCCGTTGGCGTGAGGGTGAAAGGCGAAGATCATCCTTATCGACTATACGCGGTGGCAATCCCGGAACAGGCAAAAGCGCTGGAAGTAATTGCTGGCTCGCTTTTCACGCGCAATTTAGGTGATGTTGTTGAAGTCTCGGGACCGCTTTCCGAAAGGACCATAAAGGCGCTTCAAGTGCCTGACGGACTCTTTCGAGACATGACCTTGAGTTAATGCCGAACCGCCCCGAGAAACGTTCGCAGGCCCGCTTCCTGGCTCGCCTTTGCAAGTCGGCAAAGCGCTCGGCGTCATGCCGGGATTTCAGCTTCCGATGCTGGCGACGATGCATGGCAAGGTGCCGAAGGGCGACCGTTGGCTTTATGAAATCAAATTCGATGGCTGGCGCGTGCATGCACATCTAATGCGCGGTGGCGCCAAGCTCTACACGCGCGGCGGTCATGATTGAACAAAGAAATTCTCTGGCATCGCAGAGTGCGTGAAGCATCTACCGGCTGAGCGCATGATCCATATCGTCGGTTTTGTGCCGGGACCGGGCGGCCTTTCTCGCATTCGAATGCGCCGCAAGGTCGATGGCAGGCTCGTTTACTGCGGGCGGGTAGGAACTGGCTGAAACGCAGCGACGATGCGCAGCCTTCGGCAAAAACTAGACCGGCTTCAAGTTTCAAAATGCCCATTAGATGAGCCGATAAAGAAGCCCGGGACGGTGTGGGTGAAACCCAAGCTGAAAGCCAATATCGCCCACACTGAGCTGACGGACGACGGGATGCTTCGGCATCCGAGTTTCAAGGGGTTGGCGTGACATGACGCGCCAAAAAGGATGGAGACCTTGTCGACGATTGCATCCGTTGGAAACTAATTGCGCAAGTATTTAGAGTTCGCTATGCAGAAATTTTATGCAAGTTTTATTGTTCCTTGAGCAAAAAACTTTTGACCCGCCTTCCTGGCTGAAGATAAAAAAGCGCGTGGCTTGCTAGCGCCCACTATCGATGGGCGAATGGGGATCAACAGTGAAAAGTACAATCAGGTTATTGGCCGGAGCAGCAGCGTTCATCTGTTTATTGGGAGGGTACAACGCTTACGGCTTCAGCCGCATCCATCACGATGTATGACGGCACATTTGCCACTATTACCGATGTCGTGTCGCGGCCGTGCTCGCCCACGCCGTGCACCTCGTCGACAGGCTTTGGACCGCCTCAGGCGACTGTCTCGACTGGCGTCACGACGCCAAATGCCGATTCAATTCAAGCCGACCTGTTCGCTATCAGGGGGAGCTTTAGCTGGTCTGGCTCTCCGACACCTCCCACGCTTGGCGCCGGCGTCGGTGTACTGGATAACGCACTGATCTACACGCCCTCGATCGAGGGCTCGATCACGTCGCTCGACGTCTCCCTCGAACAAGACGACGACCGTGAACACCGCCTCTACCCGGCAAGGGTCCTGCTTGAGCAGGATGGCAAATACTATCAATACGTATCCGCCAGTCAGCCGATCACCGCTGGCCACTACGTCAACTATAACTCAACGGGATTGACCTCATCGTCTTTCACGCAAATCTGCATGGTGAGCTGCGGCACGGGCGGCTTCACTTCTGCCGTGGCGGGCGGAACTGGACCGGATTTCTCCGCCAGCGGCGATGCGATCGTGTTCGGAGTGCTGTACACCTCGAACTTTGCGGCCGGCAACATCAGCGCTTTCTATGACAACTACCACGTCGTGATCGATACGCCGGACGTTGCCGCCACACCGCTTCCAGCCGCCCTGCCTCTCTTTGCATCTGGCTTAGGCGCGATGGGCTTCATCGGTTGGCGTAGGAAGCGAAAAGCAACCGCTGCCTAGCCGCAGTTCGATTTAATTCGGAAAGACCGCCGCACTGGCGGTCTTTTTATTTGAGCCAGATATAAAAGAGGCCGCCAACTGGGGCGGCCTCTGCTGTTAGTGTTCCGGTCTCATTATGTAGAAACCTACACCACCGATGACGACCACCACGGCGATGAGGGCAGTAAGCGAGAGGAAGTCCATAAAGGCGACCCTCCTAAATAAGGAACAGGCACATCCTGCTTTAATCCGTGTCGGGCGTTCTTGATGGAGATCAAAAGTAGCCTCCCTTGATGGGACGTACCTCTCGGTCGGTCACTACCGGAATTCTAACGTCAGCTTGTTCTGACGAATAAGGACGCGCTCGAATTACACTGCAACGACAGGTTTAAACACAAAAAGAACCGCCCCCGTAGCGGAGGGCGGTTCGCAGTTCGCAGGGATTACCCTGCGAGGGCGGCCGGGGGAAAAGGGGGCGTTAGACGGCCGCTTTTGACTTCATAACTTTGCTAAGCCGCGAGCGTTCCGAGCGGAACTCATATTTTTCTAAAACGTTGCTGACTTATGGGACAGGTGATTCCATTTCCGACCCAGCGGCGTGTTCGCGTCGTCGGCCAACCGGCCGATGGCGAAGTGGTAGCGTTTAATGTGCCGATCACTTCATGTCCTGCCCAGTCTGTGCGCAGCGCCTCGGTGCACTGAAACTTTTTCTCAAAAGCAGCGTTCTTTGGGTCAAGTGATTTCTTTGTCCGAACTCAAAGGGAGCAAGTCACATGCGCTACCTCGCTGCTGCTGCCATCGCCTTAACCTTCGTCGTCGGGTTTGGAAGCGGTTCTGCCGATGCAAAAAACCGGACGGGCCGCTGGTGCCTAGTCGGTATAGACAATTCGACGGATGCGTCATGCTTTAAAACGCGGCGTCAATGCATGGCGTCAAAGACCGGCGGTGGCGACACTTGCCATCGTCGCTGAACGTAAATCCCGTTGTTTAGCCGATGCTTCATTTTCGCTGCGCACTAGGCGGCATCATTCCCCAGGTCGATGCGTAATCCTTGTAGACGGGCGTATTGCCGTCGCCACGGATGCGGGTAATGCGCGCGAACGGCGCGTTGTCACCGCAGCGTGCGCATTCGACCTTGGCGACGACCATTGCGACCGTGGCGAGCGGATGAAATCGTTTGTACCGTTTGTGGCGCAGGTCGGTATGGGTGATCATCCCACAGGCAGGACATACAGTTTCTATGATCGGCGTATCCGCCACTATCACGCAGCGGATCGTCGGAAAGAACGCCGGCACGCGGTCAGGCCGGGCACGGTCGTTGAACTTGGCGATGATTTCGAGCGCGTAGGCTTTATTCGCGGCGTCCAGCTTCGCCTGTTCGAACTCACGCTCGGCTTTACGCCGGGCGTTTTCCTGGTCGATCTTGTGGCGGCTCGGACCGTGCGACATGATGCATGGTCGCTGCCTCGGTGTAGCTGGTCAACTGCCACCACCAGCTCGGCAGCGGATTTCGGAGAAATCGCAACACTGGTGGTCTTTCTTTTTGTGCATTGCGTTGCGTTGGCCGCTATTGACTAAGAGCAGACAAACAACGCTGTCGGCCTTGACCGGCTACGCAGCGACTGACCCAAATGGGACAAACGGCTTCTATAAATAACTTAGCTAGGTGCGTATAACAACTGCGCTCTGCTGGAGTTCCACGGCGGTGATTTAGCCCATAGTCAGTCCGAATGCGGATTTGGATCGCATCGTCTAAATTATTGAAATTTCCGGATTTTTTTCTTTGTTAAACATGGGTCGCGCGCGATCGTTCGCCCTCTTGAAATTCAAAAATCGCTCACCTAAATCGTCCGCCGCCAGACGCCCTGTGGGTCTGGTGCGGGCGTCGGCGGATGTCCGACGCACTGCTCGTACCCATGTTGCTCAAGGAGAATGTGGCTATCAGGACTTATGATTTTGAACCCCTGTGGCGGTCGAGCATCGGTTTTGACCGTATCTTCGATCAGATCAACAACACCCAACTTATAGAAGGGCAGGACAACTATCCGCCCTACGATATCGTGCGAACCGGCGAGGAAACCTTCCGTATCTCGCTTGCGGTTGCCGGCTTCTCGCAGGAGGACATTACTGTAACCGCTCAGCAGAACATGCTGACCATTGCGGGGCGCAAAGCTAATCAAACCTCCGCTCAGAGAGTCGATGATCACGATTACCTTTATCAGGGCATCTCTGCGCGAGCCTTCGAGCGCAAGTTCAGCCTTGCCGATCACGTTGAGGTTGAGAGCGCCTCATTGGAGAACGGGCTTCTGCAAATTGAACTCGCCCGGAAAATCCCTGAGGCCATGAAGCCCCGCAAGGTTGAAATCGGAGCCGGCAAGGAGAGCCGCAAAGGCGATAAGGCCAGAACGGTGGAGCAAGTTCGCATCGCGTCCTAGGCTCAATTTGCGCTCAGTGAAACCCATCGAGGTGGCTCGGGTATCCATTTCACTCGAGCTACCTCCTTTAGAAAGGAGGAAATGGTTATGAGTGACCGAAGGAAACGGAGTGCGGACTCCGCGTTTGACCTCCGCTCCCTGCTTCATCCGGCCGGAGCTTTTTCGCATCCAACCCAGGTTGTCGCTGATCCAGACCTTACCCTCAACGAGAAGCGGGCCATTCTGGCGTCTTGGGCTTCGGACGCTTGCGCCGTGGAGGCCACGCCAGATTTGCGTCAGCCCCCTCACGGGCCGCTCGTGAAGTTCGACGACATAATGGAAGCGCTTCGCAAGCTCGACGGCGAAGCCGCAAAAACAACAAACTACGGCAAACAGATGAATTGAGCGCGACGCGTGAAAGACTTGTTCTCCAAAGACGGGAGTGATCGTTCGTTCTTGCACTAAGTGTGATCCAATCCCAGAGGCCGCCTCGATAGGTGGCCTCTTTTCATTTCACGACCATTACGCAATGTCGGCTGTTGGCACGTTGCGTCGTTTCAGATTGATGCCCGGCATGGTCGCTATTGGACTAAGAGCGGACAAACAACGCCGTCGGCCTTGACTGGCTACGCAGCGCTCTCCCTCCCTGGACAACTCGAAACGCTTTTGCACGGTTCAAAGCGCGTCTCGTCCCCTAAAGGCGAGTTTAATGGAGGCAAAGTTTCCTAATTAATTTCAAGCCCTCTTCAACGCTTGCTTTCAGAATGTCCTCCCGTGAACGCCCACGGAACATCTTTCTGACTGATAAGGGCTTGCCGGCTTGTTTGACGACAGCGCAGTAAACCAAGCCCACGGGATTACCGTCTTCGTCGGGTTCGGGTCCTGCGACGCCGGTTATCGCGACAGCCAAGTCAGCCGGGGACCGCAGAAACGCTCCAACTGCCATCGCCTCAGCAACCTCAGCGCAAACTGCGCCTTTGTCTTTCAAAAGCTTTTCTGAAACGCCAAGTACGGCTGCTTTCATCTCCTTCGTGTAAGTCACGAAGCCACCGTGCAGATGCGTTCCTGCTCCCGGCACCTTGGAGAGCGCAAGCGCAAGGGCGCCGGCAGTACAGGATTCTGCGGTCACCAGCGTGAGGTTGCAATCCTTCGCTGTGGCCAAGACGTCCTTGGCCAGGTCTTCGACTTTCATTTTTTGATTACCGAAAGTTTGCCGCTGCGCTCAAGCCTTGCCTCTTTTACTTCGCGTGGGCTTCTTACCCCTTCCTCACGCAAGTCTTCATCGAGGTCATCTCGTGACATATGAACGTCACGCAATGCTCTTTGATCCACGCGTCCATTTCGAATAACGACCGTATCGTGGCCTTTAGTGAGATAGCTAAGGGTGGGCGAAGCTTCCGTAAAATAGGAAATAAGCCAGTGCACCACGATGAGAATGAAGGTGCCGGCTAGCGATGCCACAAATGGTGCCGTTCCAGATATGGCGCGACTAGCAATTGAACCGATGATAATTACCAGAATCGCGTCGAAGGCTGTCGCACGGCCTAAAAATCGTTTTTTCCCAAAGCGGACGTATCCAATAAGCACGACGTAAACGACAAACGCCCGGAAGCAGACCTGCAGGATGCTGAGCCCGTCGGCCTTTATGACCGAGAGGCCCAGCATCGCATCAAGAAACGACCATATCGTTTGCATGTCTATATTATGCGGCTTCAGCCTTTTGATTGACGGCGTCTTCGGCCAAATCCGTCAAGGCTTCGTCTGTCTCCTTTTCTTCGAGGAGGGTCTGATCGAGCAGCTTTACAGCTTCCGAAAGTCCCAGTTCGTCAGCCCATGTTTTCAAGGTGCCATAGCGTGAGATCTCGTAGTGCTCGACCGCCTGGGCCGCTGCAAGCAGACCCGCGTCCAAAGCCGGAGAGCCTTTGTATTCTTTGATGATCTCTTCACCTTCCTCGATAATGCCGAGAATGGCTGCGCACTTTTTACCCTGGGGTTTTTCGTCGATAATTTTAAAAACACGTTCAAGGCGCGCGACCTGGCCTTGGGTCTCGCGTTTGTGCTTTTCGAAGGCAGCTTTTAGATCAGCCGCCAGCGCGGCTTTTGCCATTTTGGGTAATGCCATCAGGATTTTCTTTTCGGCAAAGTAGATATCTTTGAGCGTGTCGTGAAACAGCTCGTCGAGTTGTTTAGGTTCTTTGGCCATTGGATTCTCCCTTGTTTTGCTCTCGCCAACTCAGTGTCCGTTCGCCAGTTCCTTTTTTGCGGAACAAAATTTCACGTGCGGCATTTTTATGAGCCATACCGGCTGGAGGATCTCCTATGAATGAACGTGTGGGCTTTGACGGTACTGTCTCATGGGGTGCCATTTTAGCCGGAGGCGTTGTTGCCGCCGCGGTGACCCTTCTTGTTCTTGCCTTCGGGGTCGGCGCGGGGCTTTCCGTCGTATCCCCTTGGGCCGGTGAGGGTGCGTCAGCAACGACCGTCTCGGTCAGCGCCGGCTTGTTTCTCATCGTTACCGCCATGATCGCCTCGACACTCGGCGGATACATCACTGGGCGTCTGCGCCACGGCTGGGACGATGTGCATGCCCATGAGCGCTATTTTCGCGATACAGCGCATGGTTTTGTAACCTGGGCGTTCGCTACCGCACTTAGCGCTACGGTGCTCGCGGGCGCGGCGACACACATCATTGCAGGGGCATCAGCAGGCTCTATACCGGCAGCGGGCTTGGGAGCAGCCCAGCCAGTTCGTTCGGGCAATCCTGGTGACGTTTACGTTGATACGCTGCTCAGAACCGAGCCGAACTCCAAATACAGCCCCCGCAAATGCTCCACAGAGCGATCCCAGCGCAACACGCGGAGAATTGCTTCGCATCATTTCCCCGGCGACACGCAAGGGTGGCGATGTATCGCCCGCCGACCGCGCCTATGCAGCTAAAATTGTCTCAGCACGTACCGGTCTTTCGCAAGCGGACGCCGAGCAACGAGTAAATCAGACCATCACTCAAGCAAAGGACGCGGCCGATAAAGCAAGAAAGGCTGCCGCAACGCTTTCTCTGTGGCTAGCAGCGTCGATGCTGGCCGGAGCCCTCGCGGCCAGTCTGGCGTCTGTCGAGGGAGGAAAACTAAGAAATTCGCGTTGGTATGACGAGTCCGCAGTTCGAGTCACCACAGTGAGGAGCTAACATGCCGATTCTTCTCTGGCTTTTAGGCGTGCCGATCAGCCTCATCATCCTTTTGATGATCCTGTGATTGTTGCCCTAAACGCAGTTTGGATTAGTTCGGGAAGGACCGCGCGTACTGGGCTAAGCGCAGTCGCTTTTTATGTCCAAACCGAGGAGCGACTTTTCGCAAAGCGTTTTAATGTCGCGCTCGCCGGTGCGACCCAAGCGGATAATTCGGCCAGCGATGTTTCACTTGCGAGTCCCGACACGGCCACAATAAACTAACTTGCCGCCGACCTTGCGACGCATGTGGATACGGGAAAGCTTACCTGGACCCGAATAACCCAAAGCGGACAAAATAGACAAAACATACAAATTCGTTGGCTTTGTGCCGCTGCATAGACGATCAAGGCCGCCATGCCTTGTTTGTCCGGTGTTAGTCCAGCAGCGACCATTCGACGAATGAGTTCGTTTGTCGGCCACGTGCCAATAGGTGACCTACGTTTGTTGGCAGTTTACTCACCAACAAGCAGATTGTAGAGCCAGCCAAAGACCGCGCCGCCGATCAAGCCGTCAACTAACGCGTAGATCGCCCCGATAACAACCGAACCCACGCCAGTGCCAGGATGATAACCGGGGTAGATTGATGCGCATAGCTGGAGAAGCGCCAGCCCATAGCTCGGCCAAATGTTGTTGGCTATGCCAACCAAGAGTACGCAAACGCCCCAAAAAATCCCCGAGGTGCCTGCCATCGCTTTAATACTTAACCGCATGACTGCCTCCAGCGTCGCAAGAACAAACAATAGCTTATATCGCCCACGAAAGCCGATTGTCGGCGGTCGGTCGAAAGGGTGCTGGAAACCCGGCAAGATAATAATACTGCTCACGGATTGCGGGCGACATGGAAGGGCAACTCGCGGATGTCCGCTATGTGCCCCTATGCGGACCTAATGAAAGAGGCCGCCAACTGAGAAGGCAAGGGCGTTTGCTATGATGGGGATACCCAGGCGGTACAGCCACTTTGTTTTCGGCGTCATCCAATCTGGACTGACAAGCCTTATCGCAGCCGGAGTCGCGAGTTGGCCACTGTGGGAAAGCGGTGGCTTTTTCCTGAATTGGATTGTCGCTTGGCTGATCTCATGGATTGTGATGCTGCCAGCCGTTTTATTTGCGGCCCCCGTAATCAGACGGCTGGCCTTCGCACTCACGCATGAGGATTGAGGCGGCCTAACTTGAATCCGTAATACGCGACGATCATTTCCGCCGCGCCCCTAACTAATACAGCGAGGCGTTGTAACGTCTGCGACCAGGTCAAAATCCAAGAAGTTCGCATTTGGCCCAAGCGGGCGGCTAAACCTAAATAGGCCACCTCTAAATTCAAATCAGGCCACTTCCTGAACTTCAGTTTAAACTCCACGGCTCGCTTGTGCAGAATGTCCGCTTTGGGTCATTAGCGGACGCAGATCAGCTCGCGTCGAATGTCCGCTTCGTACCAATCAGCGACATCACGCCACAGCTTGAAATGGAGAGGCCGCCTAATGAGGCGGCCTCCCGAAACGCGATAATCAGAGGTCCCTAGCTTTACCAGGTCTCCCAGCGTGAACCGCGCCGATAGCCGCGGCCGTCGAGAATTTCTTCAGTCGATGATCTGAACGATCTGGCGCGTACGCGGGTCGACCAGAACGGCATGATCGTTTACGTAAGTGTAGCGGTAGCCGGTCACGTGGTAATCGGCCGGCACGTCGTAATAAACGACGCCGCTTTCCGGTAATACGGCGCCGACGCGGAAGTCACTTTCATAGCGATATGACGGGTGACGCTCGTTCACTACATATGTGCGAAAACGCGGGCGATCCTCAACGCCGAGGATGCCGCCGATCGTTCCAGCAACTGCGCCGAGCGTTCCGCCGACAACCGCGCCAACCGGGCCAGCATCCCGTTCACCTTGTGCTGCGCCCCGTTCCATGCCGCGGACCGTGCCTTGGGCCTGCGCCGCCATCGGCATCGCCAATGTGGCGAGCAATATCATTAAGCCCAGAGATCTAGGTTTCATTGGTAGCTCCATAGGTTGGGTGATTCCAACCGCCTGGGGCTGGACCTAAGAAGCCAACCCGCCGGAACCCATTTAGTTCCCCGTATCGCGCGGCGACCAAGCCGTGTTGGTCGCCTCGGCGTAAGTTTCCGTGCGATTCTCGGTTCTGCACTCACCATTCCCTTCAAGAACAACAATGATCTCCTCGGTTTCGTGGAAGTGCCAAGGGACCATGAGCCGGGGTTAATAACGTTCTCGTGGGGCGACGCAGTACTATTGCAAACAGCCGCAGTGGTGAGTGCATCATTGCGAGACACGGATGTAGCTGGCCGTCTAGGAGGCGACGAGTTTGTTGTGTGTCTGACAGCGCCCTCGGCGGCCATCGAGGGAAATCGCCGAGCGCATCGTGAATAAGGTTTGGGAGATCGGCAGCGACGTCGGATGTAGCGTCGGTATCGCAGTGTGCCGCCCTCGCAACCTTGGTGATAGTAACTGCGATCCGACAGGCCGACGAAGCAATGTACACGACGGCCAAAAGACGCGGAAAGAACCGCTTTGTCATACACAGCCGGCCGCGTCTGGTGGCCGTTTCTTAAGGGCTCTTAGCTGTTGTGGGCGGATGTTGCCCCCAACTCGCGTACTTCTCAACCTAGGCAGTGCACTAGCGCTCCAGCGCGGTAGGCTATGCCGTTGGTGCGAGAGACGACATTGGCACATCTAATTCAAATGCAAATCCCGTGGGACTGTAAGTCAACTCAACTTCACCCTTCAGTTGCTGACCAAGTGTTCTGATCAGTCGGGTGCCAAAGCTCTTCCTAGAAGGGGCTTGCACTGGAGGCCCACCGGTTTCGTTCCATTTAAGTTTCAGCCGACGGCTCGCTTCCTCGATTTCCCATGCAATCTCAACGCGCCCGCCCGGCACGGACAAAGCGCCAAATTTCGTTGTGTTGGTGCAAAGCTCGTTGAGCGTCATTGCAAGGGCGATTACCGCTCCCGATGTAATATTGATGTCAGGGCCATGAATTAAAAATTTTCCCGCACCTTCGCTGTCGTAAGCCTCAGTCGCGCTACGGATGGTCTGCGTAAGACTCGCATGAGCCCAACTTGCCTGCAGAAGAAGGTCATGCGCGTGACCCAATGCAATGAGCCGGCCCTCAATCGCTTTTTGACCGTGTTCAATACTAATTGCTGTTCGTAGGCTTTGGGATGTAATGGCGCTCACGGTCGCCAAAGTGTTTTTGATCCTGTGGTGTAGTTCCTCCAAGATTAGCTTCTGTAGTTTGTCGGCGGCTTCGCGCTCTTTTGCGTCGATGCCTGCTTGAGCAAGGAGCGCCTTTGCATCGATGCCAGCCTGCTCCAGAAGGAGGCGGAGGCTGTCGTTTTCAGCGGTCAAAGTCTGCTGAGACGGCGCGGTCTGTGGATTAGCTTGAGCGCTGGGAGCCATCTGCGAGACCTTGGTAGAAAAGGTACCGATTTCGGCAGGAAGAATTTTCAGAGATTCCTGCCCGACCATTATCATATCTTGCAACTCTGCGATCATGCGAGCCGCCTCCAGCGGCTTCCCAAAAAAACGGCTATCAGTAGGTCTTTCGCCTTGAGTCGGTGTAACTTGCCCCGAAACCAAAATAATTTTGATTGATGGCCATCGCTCACGAACAGCGAATGCCAGTTTGAGCCCATCCATGGTACCGGGCATTTGGATATCGGTGAAAAGAAGGCGAATGTCGGAGCGAGACTCCAGCAGGGTGAGCGCCTCCGCGGCGTTTACGGCTTCCAGAGGAGCGAATCCGGCATCCTCGACAATATCCACCGCGCGCATGCGCAGCATCATATCATCTTCGACAATTAGGACCCCAGGCTTCACTGCAAACGGTTCTAAAGTCATGACTTCCTGAACCTTTTGGGAAAGCTTGCGAGAGATAGAGGCCGGTACACTCGCACGTGCTAGCGCAGCGCGATTACCCGAACCGTCCGCACGTCGTCTGCCGAAGTCCGGCCGTCAAACAGACAGTGCTGTTCGTAGTGGGGCCAGCCGCGCTTTGAACAAGCGGTTCCCTTCACAAAGACCGGGAGGCGGTCAGCCTTGGCAGACCGCTGAACCTGAGCGCCTGTTACATCGGCCGCGCTCGCCTTCGGCGTCTCAGCGGTAAGGAAAACCAACAACCCGGCGATAGCAGAAGCAACGGCTAGGTTTCCTATGGATTTGAGCATGTTACCCCCTGGGACGGCGACCCTTGCATGGAGGCAACACGCTCGAGGCCCGATCGTTCAAATATTTATCAAGTAAAACTCGCAAATCAGCGGGACTCTTTATTAATTTCCATAAGTATTTCGTCTTCTAAATATTTAATCTCATCAATGGAACTTGAGACAAATACAAAGGTTGACTAGACGTCCGAAGGGGAAATCACCATGAAACAGCGAATCAACCTACTCAAAACATCTGTTTTTCTTGGTTTGCTAAGCAGCGCACTGTGGATCGGGCCCGGACTTACTGCCCCCCTAACCCTGCCAGCCCCAAGCAATTCCGCGATGCTGGGCGATCAGCCGATGTTTGAAGACCCGAATTCTCCCGAACTTGCCCCCGTCCTCCGCCGCCAGATGGTCAGCTACCAGACCGACGTCGCCGCCGGCACGGTCGTGGTCGATACCGCCAACACCTATCTCTATTACGTGCTCGGCAACGGCCGCGCGATCCGATACGGCATCGGCGTGGGCCGTGAAGGCTTCACCTGGTCCGGTGCGCAAGCCGTTACCCGTAAGGCCGAGTGGCCGGATTGGACGCCGCCCTCCGAGATGATCGCGCGCCAGCCATATCTCGCGCGCTGGATGGCCGGTGGCGAAGGCAATCCCCTCGGCGCGCGTGCAATCTATCTCGGCAATACCGTTTACCGGATCCACGGCACCAACATGCCCTCGACTATTGGCACGAAAGTTTCGAGCGGCTGCATTCGCATGCTAAACGCCGACGTGATCGACCTCTACAGCCGCGTTAATGTCGGCACCAAGATCGTTGTGCTGCCTAACAGTGGCCTAGTGGCAACGGTTGTCGCACCTGGGGCACGGCTGCAGCGCACCTCCAGCGTTTACTAAGATCGGCCTATTGACGGCCTACCTCGAGCAACCGCGATTTCTAACGTTGTACGACAGAGAGAAAGTTTTTTGAAGTCTTAAAAGTTGGACACACCAACACTACAAAATTTGGTGCCTTGTCAGTTCCCAGCGCGGTCGCGTCGAGATTATTTGGGACCTCTAGACGCGGTAAGCCCGCATACTAGCTCCCCGCCGCAGGCATTTTGAACCTAAGTTCGGAACCAGTCTGTTCGCTATGCATAACTAGGTGTGCTGTCGTACAGATGTGTTAATAGGTGCCATGGCGAATCCCAAAAAGGCTGAGCGCGCCCCTGAACCCTATGAGAGCTACGGCACGCTGTGTTTGACGCTGGCGTCGGTCGCAGCTGATCGAGAAACGCGCGTTCTTTTGCGCGAAATGGCCGCCGAATGGTTCAAACTGGCTAGTGCTAAGCCATAATTGAAATTCGAACGATTTCACGTTGAGGTTGTTGCCCTTTGAAGGGCACCCGATGACACCTTTGAACAAGCACGAGCGCGATAACCTGCGCTCCCTTATGAGCGATCAGCGCATTAGACTGTTGGCGTACTGGATCGATCCGAAAGTCCAACGGCGTGTTGGCCGGGTCATCGCTGGGTTTACGCTTAATCCGTCGCTGGCTGAGCCTAGCGAAGCCTTTGGTCTCAGTCGCCAAACTAGGCCACTGCCGTCGGCTGTGGGTCATTAGCGGGCGGCATGTCCGGCGCAAGGATGGCAAAGCGCTTCGTGCCAATAAGCGACACTGTTTCAGTTTGCCAATTTTCATTTTTGTTAGCTTGTCGATACTGACGGGCGGTATGCCTTCGGCTCAGAAAACGACACGCAGTCCGCCTTGTCCGGTTTCGCGCTGGTAAATAATAAGGTCGAAACTGGGCGTCGCGTCTTTGCCGATGATCGAAGAGAGTAGAGCGTGCGCCTGGCCACGATGGTGGGTTTGGTGATTAAAGAAGTGGTCGAGCGCCGGGGAAAGTTCCTGTTCGATATCGGTCGGCCGCACGAAGGTGCGGTAGCGAATTGAGCCGGCAAGCTCGGCCTCGCTCAAGGCATCGATATAGGCACTAATGAACGCGTCCTCGCCAATTCGCGCGGCGCGAAGCTCGGCAAAATCGTCGTAAAGGATCGCATCGAGGCTCGGTGGCAACTCGCTTTTGCCGGTGAAGCGCTGCATCCAGATACGGTCGCCGATCAGAAGGTGATTGAGAGTGCCATGCACCGAGGAAAAATAGGCGCCGCGATCTGCGCGGTATTCGGCGTCGCTCAGTGTTGCCGACGCATCATAAAGCCGCCGGTTGCACCACGCGTTATATCCAGCGAACATGCAATATCGCGATCTTATCTTCCCCTCCCAAGAAACGGTCGCCAACCTCACTCCGCATTATCTCGTTCAGCACATCGCATTACAATACTGTTATCTCAATGCGGACCAGGATCAGGTGACGCGGAATGTCCGCTTTGTGCCATAAGGCGACATCGTACGTGCTTTCGAAATATCACTTCGACGGCTGCACGTTCCTCGTCATCACGGTCCATGTTTGAAACAATACTTAGGACAGTTTGAGCGTTCGATCCCCACTGGTCCCTTTTGAAACCGGAGTGGCCCCTTTTGAAAACTGAACGTTGTACGCAGTTCCGCTCATACCCCCACCTCTCAAGCTTCCATACATGACTGGGGCGGGGAATTCACCCAGGTGACCAAAATGGAAATTGGCAAAGTAATTCTCGAAAAAACGGTCGAGACCCTCATGGAAAAGGCGGACGATTGTTTCGACCTCGCTAAGACTTAGCGAAGTTTAGCGGACGAACAACACAAGGTCGCCGCAGCAGAGCGCGAAAAGGCCGATCAACAGCACGATAATGCCGATAAACAACATGCGCTGGCAGCGAAACAAAGTATTAGCGCGGATAAAATCGATGCGAGCGCCGATAAGCTCAAAGCGGACGCTAACAAGCTCGACACCCTTGGTCAGGCGCTGGAAGCCAGTGCAATAGAGACCTTAGGCGATACGATGGTTGTGCAGCGCGGGGGCTAGAAATCCGAGCGGTGAATCCTCCACCTGCACAATCCGCGTCTAAGTCGGCGCGGTTTTTTATGGCGGAACCGGAAAGAATGGACCGCCACTTGTCGGCCGCAGATTATTTCAGCACATTTAAATTGGTAGCAGGTCGACTAAAGTCCGGTACCGGGCAGCGCCGCCTACCTTTGGATATGACCCAACCGGAGTGATTTGGCCCACACCCGCTCGGCTTGTTCGCGTGCCTTCACCTGATCGGCTATTTGCCGCCACAGTCTTTCTTGCCCTTGGTATCTGACGCGATCCTGCAGGCGCTTGGCTGCTTTCGCCTTCCGAGCGCATTTCGCAGCTTCCCGTTCATACCCGGAGAGTGGCATCGGCGGAGACTGCTCCGCCTTTAAATTAAGGTCTGAGCAAAATTGAACAGATGCTAAATCTCGTCGTTAGCGGGAATGATACTTCGATTGGGAAGTCGGCTTACTGAGGCGGCCTGGGACGTGCCTTAGAACCTTTTTGTCTTTGGAAACTTGGCGATGAATCGGTTTAACTGCCACAGTTCAACGTCGCAGCCATCGATAAATTGCTTTGCTCTTTGAGTGGCATCCTCATCATCGGCGCACTCAATGTTTTCGGCCTTGGCGATGTGGCCATCATTACCGAACAAGTACACGCGATAGGCTGGCATTTGCTCCCCCCGGAGCGACGCCGGCAAAGGAATTGCCTAAGCCGTATTCAAGCTTCGTTCTGTTCGTGTGCTTACGTAGCCGCAGACATCACAACGAAACGTCCAGACCTCTAATTGGCCTCGGCTGAAGGCTTCGGGCGTTCGCTGAATAAGATGAGCCTTGCCGTTGCATTCCCGGCACTGGGTTGGCGTGACCGTAGAAACATGGTCGGGTCGACGATCCAAACTACGCCGCCTGTACGTGACTGTGCATGACCCGCAAAGACAATCCGCAATTCACACACTCAAAGGTGTGAATTTCGGTGTTGGCGTCCTTGAGCAGCGGCTCGATGGTCGCAAGTCTCATCGGCGCGCTGCAAGCGCATTGCGGACGATCCAGATCGCCCAGCGGACCGGGACGCGCAAAACCTGACATAACAAACAATTCCCCCTTAAGTGCGGTTTCGCGCTTTGTGTGCGCTACCGCACCTAACTTTCGAATTATCGTGCGACAGCGGGCACATGTCTGTCCGACACCGGACATAATCATCGAAATGAATCTGCCAGTAAGACTGTCCTATCGCTATCTATCCTCTCAGCAAGCGCCTACAGCAGATCAGGCGTTTGCCACTCAATTAAAGCCGTGATGGCCGCGCGCGCCCTTACTCGACAATCTCAGGAGCGCACGCGATTGCTACAGTCGCCGAACCAGAACCTATTGCTCGCGTCGCTGGCGAAAGACGACCTCGCCGCGCTGCAACCGCATCTGCGTTCGATCACGCTCAAGCAAGGCGTGATCCTGTACGACACCGGCGACGCTCTGGAGCGCACTTATTTCCTCGACACCGGCATCATTTCGCTGGTGGTTCCCTTGAAGTCCGGCCAGATGGTTGAGATTGGCATGATTGGCCGTGATGGCGTGGTCGGCGGCTCTGCCGCGCTCGATGGCAGACTTTCGCTCAATAAAGCCATCGTGCAAATCGCCGGCGAAGGCGCGTGGATTGAAGCATCCCGGCTGCGTAAGCTGGCCGACGCCAGCGCAGCCTTCCGCACCACGTTGATCCGGCATGAACAGCTGATCCTGATCCAGGCTCAGCAATCGGCCGCCTGCAACGCCAGCCATACTGTCGAGACGCGGCTGGCGCGCTGGCTGCTGCGCGCCCGTGATCTGCTCGGCGCCGACAACCTCAGCTTCACCCAGGAATTCCTTGGCCAGATGCTCGGCGTGCGGCGCTCCAGTGTCTCGATCGTCGCTAACGAATTGCAATCGCAGGGCCTGATCCGCTATCGACGCGGCCACATTCACATCGACAATCTCGATGGGCTGCGCGATGCCGCCTGCGAGTGCTACGGCGCCGTCAAAAACCAGTCGAAAAGGCTGCTGGGCAAGGCCTCGGCCTAAAGTTGGTTCCCCCTCCGATTACATGATTTCCAAACCTATTGTTTTTTCTTGCAAAATTAATTGCAATGTGCGGAACCTAACGCAGCCGGGATGACTTAGGTCATCACGACGGCCTCAAGGAGCCGGAACGTAACCGGCACCGCCCTCCGCAGGCGACCATGTTTGCCACTTGTATGCGGGCAGTTGAGCAGCGATTTGCTCACCCAGGCCAGAGCCAAAACAAAATAACGACACGCTCTGGAGTGTTCCCAGTGGAAGATGCCCGCTATTTTCGGCAACAAGCCGACGTGTGCCTGAAAATCGCTAAGCAACTGAGCGACCGCGCCGCCGCCGACAAATTGCGCGAGAGCTCGGCGCACTATCTGGCACAGGCGATGCGGCTGGAGGCCGAATTATCCCGCGCGGTGGAGGACAAGCCGTCGCAAACGGACAAGCCCCTACCAGCGGATAAATCGCAATTCGAACCGAAGTGATGGCCAAAAGACGGCGATTGTCCGCTTTGGGTCATTAGACGTGACATCCGCGAGCCGCGATGTCCGCTCTTACCTCGAAAGCGGGCATTCCGCAGCGCGAGCGGCCGTCCGCTAAGTGCCAAAAGGCGACATCATGCTCAACCCAGAAATCGGGTGGCCCGAAGGCTTCAGACCAATCATCCTGTTTGCGACTACAGTGATGGAGGCTAGTTATGAATTTCCGCATCCGCGGCCTAGACGCCCGCCAGTTCGACCATCTATTTGCTCTCTCAGATCCTGAGCTTGCCAAGCACGGTGCTGTCCGTCGTATCGCTGACGGACCTCGCCCTTGTCGCATCAGTCTTACCGATGCAACGCCCGGCGACGAGCTAATTCTTGTCAACTACGAGCATCACCCAGTTTCGTCACCATATCGTATGCGATTTGCTATCTACATTCGTCGCGGTGAGAAAACGTTCGATGCTGTTGGCGAGGTCCCCGAGCAACTGCGCAGCCGCACGCTGGCCGTACGCGGCTTTGATGTCGCAGGGATCATGACTGGTTGGGAAATTGTCGAAGGCACTGACGTAGAAGCGGCGATAGAACGTCAGTTCGCGAACGTGGCAGCAAACTACCTACACATTCATTTTGCTGCCCCAGGGTGCTACGCCGCGCGCGTCGACCGGATCCGATAGTGTCCACCTGAATAAGGTTCTCGGCTGCACCAAATGACTGGACCGATCGATGAAACATTTTCTGTTAGAAGGACAGCATATTGTTCCCTTCGAAAAACGTGCTCCGGAACTGATCGCTGCCCATCGTCAATTTTTACAGCAAGGCTATGACGAAGGGCGCTTCTTGCTATCGGGGCCGACTATTCCGCCAAAGGGTGGAATTTTGATAGCTCGGGCGGAATCACTAGAAGAGTTGAATAAGTTCTTGGCTGAGGAGCCATATTGCAAAGCAAACGTAATGCGATTCAACCAGATTACCGAGTTCAACCCAGTTCAGCACCAGTTCGTTCTGAACGACTGGTTTGAAAAATATGGAGGGTAAGGCCAGACATGACGCGGGCTGATTTTATGCGACCAGCCGAGTACGACCGTCTCGGCAGACCGAACCCGCTACCGATTATCGGGGCCAAACGTCAGGCCAGTCCCTTAAAACTGGGATGCCGCAGCATTCCGTCGTCGGTTAGTTCAGTGTGCGCAATTACCGCTCTTAATTTCGGCCGGACCCAAATCGTCCCGGGTTTCTTAAGCGGCGCGTCAAGCGGACAACGCGAAACTTGCAGGCGATCCAACTTGCTTCGCAACTCCCGCATTGTCGCAGCGTTCCAGCCCGTGCCAACGCGACCACAATAAACAAGTTTGCCTCCCACCTTATGGGCGAGGCGGAGGCGGGAAAATCCTCCGGGTCCGGGTACGAATCCGACAATGAAAAAATCGGCTTGTTTGAGGCATTTTATCTTAAGCCATTCTTCGCCACGTTCAGAGCGATACGGCGAGTCCCGCCGTTTTGCTATGATGCCCTCTAAATCGAGCTTGCAGGCGTTTTTATAAAGCTCCGCGCCGTCCTCGAATTCTTCGCTCAACATGATGCGGCCAGCTGATTTGTCCGCCTCACGGAGAAACTCTTCCAGCACTCGCCGCCGTTCAGCCAATGGGGAACCCCGCAGATCAAAGCCGTCGAAGTAAAGCAAATCAAAAACGTAATACGTTAGGCGATCCTGCCGGCCTGTTTTGATGTCGGATTGAAGCTGCGAGAAATTTGAGCGTCCCTTTTCGGGGTCGGCTGAAACAATCTCGCCATCGAGGATCATGCGCTCAGCCGGGAGATGTTTCACGCACTCGGCAATGCCTGAAAATTTCCTAGTCCAGTCGTGGCCACCGCGCGTGTAGATCGTAGCTCCGCCTTGCAAGAGGTGCGCTTGCACGCGCCAGCCGTCGAACTTGAGTTCGCCAGCATTGGAGGTTGAAAGCCCGGCATCACGCCGAGCGGGGTTCGCGGACTTGCAGAGACGGGCCAGGAAGCGCGCCTGTGATCGTTTCTCCGGCCGGTTCGGCATGGCAACTCACAATCGAATGAGCACAACGCCCGCTACTAATAATCCAGCCCCAACGAGTTTGAACGCGGTCAGCGAGTGTACGGGTACGCCGAGCAGTCCAAAATGATCGAAAGCCAATGACCCAATCATCTGCCCGGTGACAATCAGCGCGATAACAGTCGCAGCACCAAGCCGCGGCAGTAGGAAAATCGAAGCTGCAATGTAGATTGCTCCAAAAATACCACCGGTCCACGACAGCCACTGGCTACGCATCACTATCGCTAGCGAGGGCCATGGCTCTCGTAGGAGGAAAGCCGCTAGCAGCATCACCAGTGTGCCGCCGAGGTAACTAAAAAATCCGGCCCACCATGCCGACGAAAGGGCAATGCGTAAGTTCGAGTTAACCGCTTGTTGAAAGACGAAACTCACGCCCGCCGCTAACGCCAGCCCGTACCCCAACAATAAAGCGCTCATTTTCCACGCCCCTTTCGACACGCCGATCCCGAATAATTTGCATATCGGAACGCTGGTGGCGAGCGCCAATAGGCACCATATTTCGTGTTATGTGCGGACGCTACACACGGCATTACACGTGGCGCGAGATTTATGAGCTTTACCAACTCACAAACGTTCCGCTGAATATCCGTCCTCGCTACAACATCTGCCCGACCACTGATATCGACGCGGTCGTGCCGGCGTTCGACAAGCACGAGCTTGTTCAGATGCGCTGGGGCCTTGTGCCGTATTGGTGGAAGAAGTCCCTCAAAGAGCTGCCCGCAACGTTTAACGCCCGCGCTGAAACGGTGGCCGAAAAGCCGATGTTTCGGGACGCGTTCAAAAAGCGCCGCTGCCTAATTCCAGCCTCCGGCTACTACGAGTGGCTCACAACGCCGGACGGAAAACAGCCCTTCTACTTCACTCGACGCGACGGCCAGGTGATGACGATTGCCGGCGTTTGGGATGAATGGAAGAACCCTGCTAGCGGCAATGCCATCAAGTCCTGCGCGATGGTGATCGGCAGTTCAAATGCTTTTGTGAGCCGCTTCCATGATCGCATGCCCGTTGTTCTGGAAGCCGAGCATCTGCAGCAATGGGAGCGTGGCAACGCGCAGGAGGCCGCTGAGCTTATGAAACCGGCTGGCGAGGATGTATTGGAGGCCCGGCCGGTTTCGAGGCGCGTGAACAGCTCGCGAACGAGCGATGACGATTCAACGCTTATTGAGGAGGAAGGGATGGCCCACGGCTAGCGGCGTAATGGCCGAGAGAGTGGGATTCGAACTGCTCAGCGCGCGCCTCACCTCGCGCGCATCGATGTTGGTATTTCCGTTGGTATCAGCCAAAATTCGCGCATAAATATGCGAGCCAGGACAATGTGTTGTGCCCATAGTGCCTGTCCGGCCAGGGCACCATTTCCTCAACCACTGAGAGTGAGCGCGGCCGAATGCGCCTCGCGTCGTTGGTTAGCGCGCGACACTGATGGAAATCGGCTCGACCGGCAGCGCGACCGCTGCCGTCCTGACATTGCGATGCCGGATGCGGATCTGCTTGCGCAGCGGCAGCGGCAGCGGCACGGCCTCTGCGGCCGCAGCCGTTTGCTGGAACGGCAACACGCGTGGCCAGACCGGCTTGTCCGGAGCCGGCTCTTGCGCGGCGATCTCGACATCCACCGACGGCACCGGCTCCGGTGCGGGCGTGGCCTCACGCTCCGGCACCACATGGACGATGCGGAAATGCCGGCGCTTAAGTTCGGCCAGCAACGTCGGAAGCATCAGCACCGTGCGCGGCTGGATATCGTGCAGCAGCAGGATACCCTTGCCCCGTGCCTCGAGCCGCGACAGCGCGCGGCGCAGCACCTGGTTGGAGTTGATCGGCGTCCAATCGTCGGCGACCGCATCGGCGCTCCAGACGATCAGCGACCGCGCCTTGGCGAAGTCTTCGACCCGATGGGTGCGGCCGAGGCCGGGAATACGAAAAAACGGCGCCACCGTGCCAGGGCCACCCAGCGCCGCGGTCAGCGTGCGATAGCCTTTTTCGATCTCCTGCTCGGCGCGGTTTTCCGTGATCTCGTCGAAATGCAGCGGATGATTCTGGCTGTGGTTGCCGATCGTATGCCCGGCGGCCAACACGCGGCGCGCGGCAGCTGGATTGGCGGCGGTATGACGTCCGACCAGGAAGAATGTCGCCTTGACGCAGTCGTGCGCCAGAATTTCCAGCACGCGGTCGGTGTAGGGCGGGATCGGGCCGTCGTCGAACGTCAGCACGATCTCGCGGTCGGCGAGCGGCAGGCTGCGGTGATACTGGATGTGGCCGAGCCGCGCGTATTCCTTCGCGCTCACGGTCAGAGTGCGGCTGACGCCGATGGCGTCTGGATTGCCGGGGCACGGCGCCGCCGCAGCTGCGGACACCGTGCCTCCGGAAGCGAACACCCACACTACAAACGCAACAACGCAACCACTTCGCTGCGAATTTTGCCCCGCCATGCAGCCCCTTCGGACCAGCACCCCACTATCCGGCTACCCGATTCGATGTGGCAGTGCACAAAAAAGTCGCGAGTTATTCACAGCCGATTTCCCGTCGAGGCGCCGGTCACCGCCTTGGATCGCCGGGTCGGCGCGCCTATGATCGTGCAAATCCGGGGGAAATCAGGAGATCGCCGATGAACGAAGAGGCCCTCAACACCTCGCTGCGGAAATTTCTCAAGGAGGTTGGAGTGACTTCGCAGCGCGAAATCGAAAAGGCGGTCCGCGCCGCCGTGGCCAACGGCAGTCTCAAGGGTACCGAGGCGGTCCCGGTTCAGATGGTGCTAACCCTCGGCAATACCGGCCTCACCCATAAGGTCGACGGCACCATCAACCTCGCCTAGGCTGTGCGTGGGCCTGCGGCAACACACCACACGTCGCGTTGCCGGCCGAATGAACCTTTTTGGCCCCTACGACTTGTAGCTGTGCATTCTTAGAAATTGGAGACCATGATGAAGCCAGTTCTTCTATCGGTGGCCGCAGCCGCGGCCATTTTATTGAGCGTCGGCGCCACGGCGCCAGCGCAAGCGCGCATGCTGGATCCGGCATTGAGCCAGCAGGGCACGTCACTTGTTGAGACCGTGCAGTATCGGCGCGGCTGGCGTCACCGCCGGCACTGCTGGCGCGGTTGGCGCGGCCGCATGCACTGCAGCTGGCGGTAGCTTAAAGCAGAGTTGATTCAGGAAACCGCGGCGGCCGTCGCATTGCGGCGGCCGAACGCGGATTCCATTTCGCGCCGGACCTTTACCGCCGTGTTGTTCGGATCATAGATCACGTCCGACCATTTCAACGCAGCGCCTTGCGCGATGTCACTTTTGAGCTTGACGTTGTGCGCAAGGCCAAGCGGCAGCAATTCGCGTTCGAGCGAGATATCGGCCGGCGTCTGTTTGCCCCAGACACAGAAGCCGCCTTCTCCATCCAGTACTTCACCGGTTTTCAGTTCGCGCTTGGCAGTCGCCACCACGTCGGACCGGAATCCGGTCGGGGCCCCGGTCGCCTCGCCGCGCAATGCCGCGGACGCAACCGAGATGCCGAGCTCCAGCCCGATCATGTGAATCGGCCGGTACAACGCGGCATATTTGCCGCTTTGGTCCGGCAGCATGGCGTATTCCTTGAAGCAGCGCCGCGCGTAGTCGCTCTCGCCCTCGAACACCACGTAGGTGCCAAGCGCCAGATGATGCGGCACGTCCGTGCCGTCCCGATAGACCGATGAAGTAACTTCAGTGACGCCGGCTTTCTCCAGCGTGCCACCATCGGCTTGCGGCTTGCAGACATCGGCCAGTTCAAAGCGTGTGGCCGGCGGAAATCTGAGACCGCCGGTTTGCGGCAGCAATCCCGTGGCGTTGCATACCGCGCTCATCTCGATGCCGGATTTAGTGCCGTCAACGAACGAGTTAAACATTTTCGGATTGATCGAATTGCGATCCTTGATCTGTAAATACTGATCGAGGATGTCCCACAACGTGTCGGGGGTCGACTGGTGATAGGTCGGGTGGTAGCGCGTGCCCTTGCCGGCGCATATCACCTTGAAACCGGCGGCGCGCGCCCAATCGACGTGCTCGCAAATCAACGCAGGCTGGTCGCCCCAAGCCAGGCTGTAGACGACACCGGCGGCGTTTGCCTTGCGCGCCAGCAGCGGGCCGGCCACCACATCAGCTTCGACATTGACCATGACGATGTGCTTGCCGTTCTCGATAGCCTTGAGAGCATGCGCGATGCCGGCGCCGGGCACGCCGGTCGCCTCGACAATTACCTCGATTTGCGGATTCTCGATCAACGCCGTTGCATCAGCCGTCACCAGCGTCGTGCGTTTCTTCAGCGCCTCGGCAAGCGACGCCGCGCTGTAAGTTTCGTGCTTCCAGCCAGCGGTTTTGAGTTGGCTTTTAGCCCGCGCCACGTCGAGATCGGCAACGCCCGCGATATGCATGCCGCGGGTGCGAATCGCCTGCGACAAAAACATCGTGCCGAATTTTCCGGCGCCGATGACGCCGACCGTCACCGGGTCTCCTGCCACCTCGCGCTCAAGCAATTTGGAATAGAGATTCACGCGGGCCGCAGTGTCACTGGCAGAGCGAGCGGGTGACGAAGGTGACGGTCTTGCACTCGCCGGCTTCCGCGGGGCGGCGGCCCAGCATGACCGCCGCCGGACACTCCTCGGCTGACGTCATATCGACGCTTTTTCCGCTCTTGTAGCCTTGCGCCTTGCACATAGTCATGGCGGCGGTGACGCAGTCGGGGCCGCCGTTGGAAGCCACCACACAGGTCTGATGGCCGCTGATGGTCCGCGCATTCGGCAGCCTTACCACCGCATCGGCGGCGTCGCGCGCAGCATCGGCGGTAGTCTTGGCGGCAACGCCGGCCTCACGATTGAAATTGTCGACCGTGCCCTTGGCGGTCTTGAAATTCGAGCCGAGTTTGGCAAACGACTCATCGAGCCAGCGCGCGATCGATCCGAGCGGGTCGAATTTAGATTCGTGTGCCGCGGCTGGCGGCGGCTCGGCCGGCTGCTGGGCGAACGCGACCACCGCGCTCAGCACGATGCCGGCGCACAAAGTCAGCGCGACTATCGCCACGCGGCGTCGCGACCCGATGATCGTTCGAATGGCGCCCATAGCGAAATTATAGCGCCGCAAGCGGGAAATGGCGAACTGAACCGCGGCGACGCCGTTCAAATTGCATTGCAATCAGAACAGATAAACCGCGGCCACCAGCCCGCCGATCACCACCAGCGCAAACAGCAAAGCCCACAAGCCGAGCCGCTTCTCGATCATCTCGCGCGCCTGCTCCCCGTAGCGGTTGAGCAGGAAGGCCAGCACGAAAAACCGCGCGCCTCGCGTGATCGCCGAGAACAGGATGAACAGCCCGAAATTATATCCGGCAAAGCCGGATGTGATGGTGACGATTTTATAGGGGATCGGGGTCACGCCTTTGAGCAGAATGATCCAGGCGCCCCATTGCGTATAGGCTTGGCGGAACGCTTCGACCTTGCCGCCGTAGCCGTAAAGCTGAATCAGCCACAGACCGACCGAGTCATAGAGCAGCGCGCCGATGCCGTAGCCGAGCGCGCCGCCCGCGACCGAGGCGAGCGTGCACCAGGCCGCATAGCGATAGGCGCGTTGCGGCTGCGCCAGCGCCATCGGAATCAGGATGATGTCGGGGGGTGCCGGGAAAAACGAGCTTTCGGCAAACGATACCGCGCCCAGCGTCCAGACCGCATGCGGCTTGCCGGCTGCGTCCATGCACCAGTCGTACAGCCGGCGGATCAACGAGCGAGATTTGGCCGCGCCGGCGGTCATCGGTGTCCTGGGAAATGCGGTGGAAGTATTGGCATCACCTTACGCCGTGACGCGGCGCGCACCAAGCCCCAACGCAAAAGGCCGGACGGCCGCTTGCGCAGCCACCCGGCCGGTTTTCAACGCGGCCCCGAGTTTAGCGGTGCCAGTGGCGATAGCCGCCATAGTAACGCGGGCCGCCGTAATAATACGGCCCCGGTGCGTAAGCATAGCCATTGTTGTAATAGTCGTCGCGGCGCGATGCGGCGATAGCGGCGCCGGCGATCACGGCAAGTGCGCCGAACGCGACAGCGGCATTGGCGCCACCGCGGCGATACCGGCGCGCGCTCAGGTCATTCGACAATGCCGCGGATTTGGCAGCCGCCGGGCTGGCCGGCGCGGCGCTGGCTTGGGTCAGCGGCATCGAAGTCGCGATCGTGGCGGCCGTCAAAACGGCTGCAATTGATCGGGTCAAGGTTTTGGTCATGTTGTCCTCCAGTTCCTAATGGACGTCCTGAGGATTCAACGTGCAAAAGCCCCGTTCCCTGCGCGGATCACGGCGTCGTGACGATTACATTATGGTAAGGCGCCGGTGATCTGGATCACACTGCGCCGCGGTTAAATCACTCGTTATCGCCCAGCAGAGCAGCGTTTCCGCCCGATGCCGCGGTATTGATGCTCACCACCTGCTCGAGCGCGAAACGGTGCAGGTAATTCGGGCCACCGGCTTTCGGGCCGGTGCCCGATAGCCCGTTGCCGCCGAACGGCTGGGTGCCGACCACCGCGCCGATCACGCTGCGATTGACGTACACGTTGCCAATCGAAAGCCGCGCTACGATGCGGCGGACTGTCGCATCGATGCGCGTATGAACGCCGAGGGTGAGGCCGTAGCCGTTGGCCGCGATGTCATCGAGCAGCGCATCGAGTTCGCCGGCGCGCCAGGTCACCACGTGCAGGATCGGGCCGAATACCTCCTGCGTCAGTTCGCGCGCGCTTTCCAGTTCGACGATGGCCGGCGGCACGTAGAAACCCCGCTCCGGCATTTCGCCTTCGCTGTCGAAGCGGAAGCGCACCGCGCCGCGGCTTTCCATTGCGACGATCCAGCCGCCGAGTTCGTCCCACGCCTCGGCGTCGATCACGGGGCCGACATGGGTCGAGGGGTCGCGCGGATCGCCGAGCTTGAGTTCGCGCGCGGCGCCGATGATCATACCGATCATCTTTTCCGCGACGTCTTCCTGCACGCAGAGCAGCCGCAGCGCCGAACAGCGCTGCCCGGCCGAGCGGAACGCCGAGGTGATGACGTCGTCGGTGACCTGCTCCGGCAAGGCGGTGGCGTCGACGATCATGGCGTTGATGCCGCCGGTTTCGGCGATCAGCGGCACGATCGGGCTGTCTTTGCCGGCCAGCACGCGATTGATACCGCGCGCGACTTCGGTCGAGCCGGTGAAGGCGACGCCGGCCGTGCGTGGGTCGGCGACTAGAGCAGCACCCACTTTGCCGTCGCCCGGCACGAAATGCAGCGCGGCGGTCGGAACGCCGGCGGCATGCAAAAGCCTGACGGCCTGCACGGCGATCAGCGGCGTCTGCTCGGCAGGCTTCGCCACTACGGCATTGCCGGCGGCGAGCGCCGCCGCAACCTGCCCGGTAAAGATCGCCAGCGGAAAATTCCACGGGCTGATACAGACGAACACGCCCCGGCCGCGCATGTGAAATTCGTTGCTTTCGCCAGTTGGGCCGGGCAGCACCTGCGGTCTCAACACGGCGCGCGCCTGCGCCGCGTAATAACGGCAGAAGTCGGCGGCTTCGCGCACTTCCGACACGCAGTCGTCCAGCGTCTTGCCGCCCTCATTTTGCAGCAGCGCGATCAGCCGGCCGCGGCTGGCCTCGATGCTATCGGCGGCGCGATCGAGCGCCGCGGCGCGGGCTTCAACCGGCGTCGCGTCCCACGCGGCAAATCCGGCCTGCGCCGCCTTCATCTCCTGGGCAGCAATAGTCTCGTCGGCTTCCGCCACACCGCCGATCTCCGCGCCGTCGATTGGCGACCGCACCGCGCGGTAGGTGCGGCCGCCCGCTGTGCCATCAATCAGCGGCGCGGCGCCGACGTCGTCAGGTTTGGCGTCGCCAATATCGGCCAGCAGAGCGTCGAGGCTGGCGCGGTCGCCGAACTCCACCCCGGTCGAATTGCGCCGCTCCGGCGCGTAGAGATCGCGCGGCAATGGAATATGGAAATGTCGCGCCGCGCGCCCGTCGCCGATCCATTGTTGCGGCCGCTTGAGAATATCGGCGAGCGGCACCGCCGGATCTGCCGTGGCGGAGACAAACGACGAGTTGGCGCCGTTCTCCAGCAGCCGCCTAACCAGATAGGCCAGCAGATCGGCGTGGCCGCCGACCGGCGCATAAACCCGGCAGCCGAGTTCGGGATGCTCCGCCAGCAGCGTTTCGTACAGCACCTCGCCCATACCGTAGAGGCGCTGGAATTCGTAGCCTTCGGTGCCGCCGGCATCCTCCAGCACGCTGGCAACGCTGAGCGCATTGTGGGTGGCGAATTGCGGAAAAATCCGCGGCCGTGCAGCCAGCAGTTGCCGCGCGCAAGCCGCGAACGACAGATCGGTCATCGGCTTGCGGCTGAACACCGGATAGTCGGCGAGCCCGCGCTCCTGCGCGCGCTTGATCTCGGTGTCCCAATAGGCGCCTTTGACGAGACGCACCATCATGCGGCGATTGAGCGCCTGGGCGGTGTCAGCCAGCCATGAAATCACCGCACCGGCGCGTTTCTGGTAGGCCTGCACCGCGATGCCGAAGCCGTCCCAATTCGCGAGTGAAGGGTCGCGCGCGACCGTGCCGATCACGTCGATCGACAATTCGAGCCGGTCGGCTTCCTCGGCATCGACCGTGAAATTGAGATCGTAATTTTTGGCACGCCGCGCCAGCTCGAGCAGCCGCGGCGGCAATTCGTCGAGCACACGCTGGCGCGACAATGGCTCGTAGCGCGGATGCAGCGCCGACAGCTTGACCGAAATCCCGAGCGCGGGTATTTGCCGAGCCAGCAGCGCCGCCTTCCCGGCGCGCATGTTCGCGACCTTGCCGATCGCTTCGATGGCATCGGCGTAAGACTGAAAATATCGCGTGGCGTCGTCTGCCGTGCGCGCCGTTTCGCCCAGCATGTCGAACGAATAGCGCGATTGCGCATTGGCGGCGGCGGCGCCAAGTGCTTCGCCGATGGTCTGACCCAGCACAAAATGCGAACCGAGCAGCCGCATCGCCCGCCGGGTGGCGGTGCGCACCGCCGGCATGCCGAGCCGCTTCACCAGCGACTCGACGATGCCCTCCGGAGTTTCACCGGGCTGGATGATCCGCGCAGTCATGCCGAGCGTCCAGGCCGACGCCGTAACGAGAAACGCGCTCGATTTGTCGTGATGCGACCAGTCGGCCGCCGCCAATTTGTCCTCGATCAGGCGGTCAGCGGTGGCGGCGTCCGGAATGCGCAGCAGTGCCTCGGCCAGCACCATTAACGCAAGGCCTTCTTTGGTCGAGAGCGCATAGGCGTGCAGAAAGTCTTCGATTCCGCCGAGGCCGCCGATCCGCGCGCGGATCGCGCCGATCAGCCGGCCGGCGGTGACGTCGATGCGCGCTTCAGCCCCCGCGCTGCGCATTGTTTGCGCGAGGAAGCGCACCGCAAATTCCTCGTCGGCGCCCGCATAAGGCGCGCGAAATTCCGGAATATCGGATGGCGGCGGCATCGCCCGGTCAGTCTATGCCAACCCGGCGCAAAAGTTGAAAGGAACGCGATCCGCCGTCAGCCGCGCGGGCTGGCGGCTTTGTTGAAGGCGCTGCGAACGCCTTGGTAATCGCTGCGCTCGATATTTTCCGGCCGCGGCCGCAACGCCGGCGCCAGATCATCGGCCAGCGCCATCAGCGGCTCGGTGTCGGCGCCTTCGCGCACGAAGATGCCGACATGCAAAGTCGGCAGCGCCGGCAGCGGCGCGTCGTCCCAGCGCTTCAATTGCGTCAGGCGGACCCGGCCGCGCGTCATCACCATGGTGCCGAGACCTGCATCGACGCCGGCCGAGAGCGACAACACGGTCGAGGCGGTCATCACCAGTCGCGCATCGCGGCCCGCTTTATTGAGCGCGGCGACGCCGGCGCGGTAGCACATGCATTCGCTCGCTGAACGCCAGCATCGGCACCGCGCCGTGCGGATCGACTTTGGTGGCGTCGCTGCGCACCCAGACCAGTTGATCTTTCCAGGTGTGGCGAGCGTCGACCGGGGCCTCGTGCGACAGCGCCACCACGATGTCGGTGTCGCCCTGGCGCAGCTCGCGCAGGATCGCGCCGGCGGCGCCGCTATACATCGGGAAATTATAATCCGGCCAGCGCAAAGCGGAATTTCGCCAGCGTCCACGGCAGCAGTGGTCCCGACAGGTCGCCCGGCAGGCCGATGCGAATGCGACGCGCGTCCGGCTTCGGCTCGACGACGATTGAGGATCTGATCGTTGATCGACAAGCATGCGGCGCGCATAGCCGACCACCGCTTCGCCCTGCGGCGTCAGGCTGACGCCCGGCGCGCTGCGGTCGAACAGATCGGTGCCGAGCATCGACTGGCAGGCGCTTGATCTGCGCGCTGACCGCCGGCTGGGTGACGCCGAGCGATTGCGCGGCCTTGGTGAAACTGCGCAGGTCGACGACGGCGATCAGGGTCCGCAGCAGATCGGTCGGAATATTGGTCATCGGTGCCCTCCGTGACTGTCCGATCGGCGATCATATGCGTGCAAACAACTCTACGCTGTTTAAACTGTAACATATCCAATCTGCCCCGCAATTTCGGTATGGGGCACTTCGCCTTACTCGATTCAAATTTCGAGATGCCGAATTCTCTAGCGAATGCGTTCGAGAATGCTGACGTAATTGGCGACCGCGGCCCCGCCCATGTTGAAGATGCCGCCCAGCCTTGCGTCATTCACCTGCAAGTCGCCGGCCGTCCCGGTGAGCTGCATCGCAGTCAGCGCGTGCATCGACACGCCGGTGGCGCCGATCGGGTGGCCTTTGGCCTTGAGGCCGCCGGACGGATTGACCGGCAATTTGCCGTCCTTTTGCGGTCCAGCCTTCCTTGATGGCGCGGGCGCCCTGGCCTTCCGGCGTCAGCCCCATCGCCTCGTATTCGATCAGTTCGGCGATGGTGAAGCAGTCGTGCGTCTCGACGAATGACAGGTCGCCGAGCGTGAGGCCGGCGATTGCGCCAGCGCCTGCTGCCAGGCGTGCGCGCAGCCCTCGAATTTGAGAATGTCGCGCTTCGCCATCGGCAGGAAATCCTGCACGTGCTCGGCGGCGCGGAACGCCACCGCCTTGCCGAGCTGCAGCGCGGTCTCGACGTCGGCCAGCACCACCGCCGCCGCGCCGTCCGACACCAGCGAGCAGTCGGTGCGCTTGAGCGGGCCGGCGACGAACGGATTCTTCTCGCTCTCGGTGCGGCAGAATTCGTAGCCAAGATCCTTGCGCATCTGCGCATAAGGATTGCCGACGCCGTTCTTGTGGTTCTTCGCCGCGATCATGGCCAGCGCGTCGGACTGGTCGCCGTATTTCTGGAAATACAGCCCGGCGATGTTGCCGAAAATGCCGGCGAAGCCGCCGTCGATCTCGGCCTCGTCGCGCACATAGGAGGCCTTGAGCAGGTTCCGGCCGATCTCGGGACCCGGCGTCGTCGTCATCTGCTCGACGCCGACGACCAGCACGATGCGCGCCGACGCGCGCGTCGATCGCCTTGATGCCCTGATGCACTGCGGCCGAGCCGGTGGCGCAGGCGTTCTCGACGCGGGTCGCGCGCTTGAAGCGCAGATCGGGCGAGGCCTGCAACACCAGCGACGGCGGTAAAATCCTGCGCCGAAAAGCCGGCGTTGAAATGGCCGAGCACGATCTCGTCGACGTCCTTGGCCGCGATGCCGGCGTCGGCCAGCGCCTCGCCGGCGACCCGCACGATCAGGCTTTCGACGGTCTCGCCATTAAGCTTACCGAACGGGGTGTGGGCCCAGCCGACGATGCAGGCGGTCATTGCACGTCTCCTAATGATCTTGGTTGCCGAACTTTGGTCGCTTTCCTCGGCCGATAGCAGAGATAACCATATCACCAGGTGGAGACAGGCGACTTTGCCTCTCGCTGCGAGCTTCGATAGCCTAGCATCGCCGCCTATGGAACTCATCCGATTCCCCTTCGGTCGTCAGGACTCGCACATACGTGAGCATGCGTTCAAGCCGCCGTTTCCGAGCCCTTGCGTGCTGCCTTTGGTGTTGGCCTTGCCGCCGCGGTGCTGTCACTGGCCGGTCACGGCGCGCGCGCCGAGGCGCAATTATTGATCGACGCCTCGACCGGCAAGGTGCTGCACGCCGAGAACGCCACCTATCCGTGGTATCCGGCCTCCGTCACCAAGTTGATGACGATCTACACGACGTTGCGCGCGATCAAGGAGGGCAAGGTCAAGTTCGACACTCTGCTCACCGTGTCGCGCAACGCCGTCGCGCAGCAGCCGACCAAGATGGGCTTCAAGCTCGGCACCACACGTCACCATCGACAACGCGCTCAAGATGCTGATGGTGAAGTCGGCCAACGACATCGCGGTGACGATCGCGGAAGGCGTCGGCGGCTCGATCGAGGGCTTCGCCGACATGATGAACGCCAATGCGCGCCGGCTCGGCATGACGCAAAGCCAATTTCGTCAATCCGAACGGACTGCCGGCCGAAAATCACGTCACCTCGGCGCGCGACCTCGGCATTCTGGCGCGCGCGTTGATCACCGAATTCCCGCAATACGATTTCTACTGGCACATCCATTCCATGCGTTACGGCAGCCGGGTCTATCGCAACTACAATTCGCTGCTCGACCGTTATCCCGGCGCCGACGGCATGAAGACCGGCTTCATCTGCGCGTCCGGCTACAATCTGGTCGCTTCGGCGACCCGCAACGGCCGCCGGCTGATCGCCGTCATCCTCGGCTCCTATTCCGGCGCAGTGCGCGCGCAGAAGGCCGCGCAACTTGCTCGAGCGCGGCTTCAACGGCGGCGGCCTGTCGTGGCTGACGCCTTCGCTCGGCACCGTCGATGCGCTGGCGCCGATCGACGCGCAGCCGCCCAACCTGCGCGACGAGATGTGCGGCGGCCACCGCCGCAAGCCGCCTGCCGAGGACAATGACGAGGACGAAGACTCGCAGGCCAATAAGCGACGCTGCCAACGGGCAGCGACAGCTCGGCCCTCGCCTACGAGCCTCAAGACCGGCGATCGCGCAAATTCGTGCTCGGGCCCGGCCGGTCGAGACCGAAGCGCCGATCACGGTGTTCACCGGGCCGGCCGACAACCCGGACAAGCCCGTCCAGATCGCCAGCCGGCAAGGCGCGGCAGAAGAAGGCCGCGGCAAAGAAGATCAGCGACGCGCCCGCTGAAGCTAAAGCTCCGGCGCCAAGCCAAGACCGACAAGCCCGCCGCCGCGAAGCCGAAGAAGAAAGTCAAAACGGCTCACGCAATGAGCGAGCCGGCCGATAGCCGCTTCCGCGACGCCGGCTGAGCCGATCCCGATCGACGGTGCTCACCGGCTTTCTCGGCGCCGGCAAAACCACGCTGCTCAACAAACTGCTGAAGGACCCGGCGCTGGCCGAAACCGCCGTCATCATCAACGAATTCGGCGAGATCGGGCTCGACCACCTGCTGGTCGAATATGTCAGCGACAATGTGGTGCTGCTGCAATCGGGCTGCCTGTGCTGCACCATGCGCGGCGACCTGGTCGACGCGCTGGAAACCCTGCTGCGCGATCTCGACAATAACCGCTGCAAATTCCGCCGCGTGCTGCTGGAAACCACCGGCCTCGCCGATCCGGCGCCGGTGCTGCACACCGCGATGGCGCATCCCTATCTGGTGATGCGCTACCGGCTCGACGGCGTCGTCACGGTGGTCGACGCGGTCAACGGCGACGGCGACGCTCGACGCCCATCCCGAAGCGGTCAAGCAGGCCGCGATGGCCGACCGCTGGTGCTGAGCAAGACCGATCTTGCCGACACCGGCGCAAGCGCGAGGCGCTGCTGGCGCGGCTGCACGCGCTCAATCCGGCTGCCGCCATTCTCGACGCCGCCAAGGGCGAAGCGACGCCGGACGCACTGTTGGATTGCGGGCTGTACGACCCGGCGCGCAAAATTCCCGACGTCAAGAAATGGCTGAAGGCCGAGGCCTACGCCGACGCACAATCACGGTCACCATCACGAGCATAGCCACGATCATGAACACAGCCGGCATCACGGCCACGATCCCAACCGCCACGACGAGCGCATCCGCTCATTCGCGCTGACCAGCGACACGCCAATCCCGGCCGGCACGCTGGAGATGTTTCTCGAGCTGCTGCGCTCGCTGCACGGCGCCAAATCTGCTGCGGCTCAAGGGCATCGTGAAGCTCGCGGAAATGCCGGACACGCCGGTGGTGCGTGCATGGCGTGCAGCACATCTTCCACCCGACCTCGCGACTCGAGCGCTGGCCGGACGACGATCACCGCACCCGGCTGGTTTTCATCACCCGCGACCTGCCGGAGCGAACGGTCGCGAGAGTTGTTTGCCGCCTTTCTCGACACCGCGGCGCCGGACCGGCCCGACCGCGCGGCGCTGACCGACAATCCACTGGTGCCGTTCGGCGGTACCGACCGCTTAGCGCGACCGCCGCTTGCATCGCGGCGACGGTTCGCCTGATGCTGCCGGCAATGAGCCGCCTGCCGTCGAAAGCGCGGCCGGGGGTGGGAACGTCATGGACCGGCATCTGGCTTGCGCATTATCCGCCGGGCGTTCCCGCCGAGATCGACCCGTCGCATCTATCCTTCGCTGGTCGACGTGCTCGACGAAAGCTTCGCCAATTTCCGCGACGCGCAAGGCCTTCGTCTTCATGGGCAAGACCGTGACCTACGCGCAGCTCGACGGGGCCTCGCGCGACCTTGCGGCCTGGCTGCAAGCCAGGGGCTGGCGCGCGGCGCGCGCGTCGCGCATCATGATGCCGAACGTGCTGCAATATCCGGTGGCGATTGCCGCAATCCTGCGCGCCGGGCATGACCGTGGTGAACGTCAACCCGCTCTACAAGCCGCGCGAGCTGGAATCCAGCTCAAGGACTCCGGCGCCGAAGCCATTATCGTGCTGGAAAATTTCGCCCACGTCGCTGCAGGCGGCGCTGCCGCAAACGCACGTCAAGCACGTCATCATCGCCTCAATGGGCGACCTGCTCGGCCTCAAGGGCGCGGTGGTCAATTTCGTGGTGCGCCACATCAAGAAGCTGGTGCCGCGCTTACGATCTGCCGGAGGCGACGGCGTTTCAGCGGACGCGCTGGGCGCGGGCGAGCCGCTGCCCTGAGCGAAGCCGCAGCTCGGCGCCGACGACGTCGCCTTCCTGCAATATACCGGCGGCACCACCGGCGTCTCCAAGGGCGCGGCGCTGACGCACCGCAACCTGGTCGCCAACATGTTGCAGGTCGAAAGCCTGGCAACTGCCGATGATGCAGCGCGCCGCCGCGCGTCGAGCAGATGATTTTCGTCACAGCGCTGCCGCTCTATCATATCTTCGCGCTGACCGGCCTGTTTCATGTTCGCGCGTGCGCGATCGGCGGCCTGTGCCTGCTGATCCCCAATCCGCGCGACCTGCCGGCGACTGATCCGCGAGATCGCCAAATACAAGGTGAACGTCTTCCCGGCGGTCAACACGCTGTTCAACGGGCTGCTCAATCATCCCGATTTCGGCAAGATCGACTGGAGCAGCTCAAATGCGCGGTCGGCGGCGGCATGGCGGTACAGCGCGCGGTGGCGCGAGCCTGGATCAAGGCGACCGGCCGCCCGATCATCGAAGGCTACGGCCTGTCGGAAACCTCGCCGGTGCTTACCTGCAATCGCGGCCGACATCGTCGAATGGACCGGCACCATCGGTCTGCCCCTGCCCTCGACCGAAATTTCGATCCGCGACGATAATGACAAGGACGTGCCGCTCGGCGAGCGCGGCGAAATCTGCGCGCGCGGGCCGCAGGTGATGCCGGGTTACTGGCAGCGGCCGGATGAGACCGCGCAGGTCATGACCGAGGATCGGCTTCTTCCGCACCGGCGACATCGGCGTGATGGACGCGCAGGGCCGCGTCACGATCGTCGACCGCAAGAAGGACATGATCACGGTGTCGGGCTTCAAGGTATTTCCCAACGAGGTCGAGGACGTGGCGATGACGCAAGGCGGCCTGCTGGAATGCGCCGCGGTCGGCGTGCCGGATGGCCATTCCGGCGAGGCGGTCAAATTGTTCGCGGTGAAAAAGACGCCGCAGCTCACCGAGCAGGAGTTGCGCGATGTTTCTTGCCGCAGAGTCTGACAAATTATAAAGTGCCGAAATACATCGAATTTCGCAGCGAGTTGCCGAAAACCAATGTCGGCAAGATATTGCGCCGCGCGCTTGCGCGACGAAAAAACGGCGGCTGCGTCATGACGGATAACACGCAGGCAACAATCGCGACCGCCGCCGAGATCGTTGCGTTCTGGCGCGAGGCCGGACCGGACGATGGTTCGCAAAGATCGATGCGTTCGACGCCGAAATCAGCTCGCGCTTCATCGCGACGCTACGAGGCCGCCGCAGCCGGCACACTGAAGTCATGGGAGGAAAGCGCGGAAGGCTCGCTGGCCTTGCTGATCCTGCTCGACCAGTTTCCGCGCAATATGTTCCGCAACAATGCGCGCGCCTTTGCCACCGATCCGATGGCGCGCGCCATCGCCGCCGGCGCGCATCGTTCGCGGCTTCGACGGCCAGGTCAGGGGCACTGCGCGGCGTTCTTCTACTGCCGTTCGAGCACTCTGAGGATCTCGCCGACCAGGAGCGCGGCATCGAGCTCTACACCGCGGCCGGCGATGCCGACGGGTTGAAATGGGCCGAGACTGCACGCCGACATCATCCGCAAATTCGGCCGCTTTCCGCATCGCAACGCCGTGCTGGGGCGCGCCACGACGCCGGAGGAGCAGGCGTTTCTCGACGCGGGCGGGTTTGCGGGATGACCGATTTCCACGGCGTCTTCCCCTATCTCGTCTCGCCGATCGACGCGCCGGCGGCATCAAGACCGACGTGCTCGGCAAGCTGTGCGACGACCTGATCAAGGCCGGCGTGCATGGCCTGACGCCGCTCGGCTCGACCGGCGAGTTCGCCTATCTCGACCGCGAGCAGCGCCGCGCCGTGGTGCGCGCCACGATCGAGGCCGCCAAGGGCCGCGTGCCGGTGAGTGGCCGGCGTCGCCTCGACCGCCACCGCCGACGCGGTGGCGCAGGCGCGCGACTATCAGCAGCTCGGCGCCGACGGCATTCTCGCCATCCTCGAAGCCTATTTCCCGCTCAAGGACGCGCAGGTCGAAATCTTATTTCCGCGCCATCGCCGACGCCGTCGATATTCCGGTGGTGCTCTACACCAATCCGAATTTCCAGCGCAGCGATCTCACGCCTCGACGTGATCGCGCGGCTCGCCGCGCATCCGCGCATCCGCTATATCAAGGACGCCTCGACCAATACCGGCCGGCTGCTCTCGATCATGAACCGCGCGCCCGGACCTGAAGGTGTTTTCGGCCTCGGCGCATATTCCGGCGGCGGTGATGCTGATCGGCGGCGTCGGCTGGATGGCGGGCCCGGCCTGCATCGTGCCGCGCCAAAGCGTGCGGCTTTACGACCTGTGCCGCGCCGGCACAATGGCCGGAGGCGATGGAGCTGCAGCGCGAGCTGTGGCGGATCAACGAAGCCTTCGCGCGCTTCAATCTCGCCGCCTGCATCAAGGCCGGCTTGCAGATCCAGGGCTACGCGGTCGGCGATCCGGTGCCGCCGCAGGCCGCGTTGAACGCCGACGAGCAGGCGCGCCGTGGAGAAAATCCTCGGGGAGCTTGAGGCGCTGAAGTACGGCGTAATCGCCTTTATCCGCGCCAATGCCAACCGATTCTTGACAATTTCTAGCCAAGGCCCTGCCGATCGCTCGCACTCGCCGTCGGCTCGGACGAACGCGCGAGCCGTCGCGGCGCGCTCGCTCGGCTTGCCGCGGACGCGTCTGTCGCGCGCGTCAAGGCATGGCTCGACCGACCGCAGCGACACGCGGCTGGCGCAGCTCGTCGCCGGCAAAGTGTTCCTGGTGCGCGTCGCCAGCGCGATGCTGGCGCTCGTCTCGCAGGTCTTGCTGGCGCGCTGGATGGGCACTTTCGAATTCGGCATCTACATCTATGTGTGGACCTGGGTGCTGATGATCGGCGCGCTGTCGGACATCGGCCTGTCGTCGGCGGCGCGGCGCTTCATCCCCGAATACACCGAGCTCAAGGCCTACGACCGCTTGCGCGGCTTTCTCGCCGGCAGCCGCTGGCTCGCCTTCGCCATCGCCACCGCGATTCGGCGCGTCGGCGCGCTCGGCGTCTGGCTGCTGCGCGCCTTGGCTCGATCACTTCGCCGTCGTGCCGCTTTATCTCGCCTGCCTCACGATTCCGATCTACGGGCTGGTGCAGGTCCAAGCCGGCATCGCGCAGTCCTACGACTGGTCGAACCTGGCGCTGATGCCGTTCTACATCTGGCGGCAGCTCGCTCATCACGGTCCTGATGGGCGCGCGCTTACCTGCTCGGCTTCGCCGACCGACGCGGTGACCGCGATGGTGGTCGCCGTCGTCACCACCTGGATGGTGACGCTCGGCCAGATGTCGTGCTCGACCGCCGCCTCAAGGACAAGGTCGCGGCCGGGCCGAAGCGCTACGAGACCAAAGCCTGGCTCGCCACCTCGCTCCCGATTTTCATGGTCGAAGGCTTCTACCTGCTGCTGACTTACGTCGATATTCTCGCGCTCGAGCATTTCCGCTCGCCCGACGAGGTCGCGGTCTATTACGCCGCGCGCGCGATCCTGGCCATCGTCGCCTTCGTCTATTTCGCCATCGCCGGCGCGACCACGCACAAGTTCACCGAGTATCACGTCGCCGGCGACCGCAAGCGGCTGGCGTCGTTCTTCGCCGAGACCACCGCTGGACGTTCTGGCCCTCGCTCGCGGTCTGCGCGGTGATCCTCGCCTTCGGCTATCCGCTGCTCGCGCTGTTCGGCGGCAATTTCGAAAGGGGCTATCGGCGTGATGTTCATTCTCTCGGTCGGCATGCTGTCGCGCGCCGCGGTCGGCCCGGCCGAACGGCTGCTCAACATGCTGGGCGAGCGCAAGCAATGCGCCGCGATCTATGCCGGCGCGTTCGCGATCAATCTCGCGCTGTGCATCGTGCTCATTCCGCACTTCGGCATCGAGGGCGCCGCCATCGCGACGTCGACCGCGCTGATGGTCGAATCGATCTGCCTCTATCGTGGTCGCCAAGCGCCGGCTGGGCTTCCACGTCTTCATCATGGGCAGCGGCAACGCCTCGGCGCTGAGCGCCTAAGCTTGCTCCCGCAGCAGCCGCCGGATCACCTTGCCGGTCGTCGTCATCGGCATCGCGTCGATGAAGGCCACCTCGCGCGGATATTCGTGCGCCGACAGCCGCGTCTTGACGAAGTCGCTGGATTTCGCCGGCCAGCGCGTCGGACGGCGCGTGGCCCGGCTTGAGCACGATGAAGGCCTTGACGATCTCGGTGCGCATCGGATCGGGCTTGCCGACCGCGGCGGCCAGCGCCACCGCCGGATGGCGGATCAGGCAGTCCTCGATCTCGCCGGGCCCGATGCGGAAACCCGCCGAGGTGATGACGTCATCGTCGCGGCCGACGAAAGTGGAAATAGCCCTCCTCGTCCATCGACGCCCTGGTCGCCGGTGCGTCATCCAGTCGCCGATGAACTTGTCGCGGGTCGCTTCCGGCTTGCCCCAATATTCCAGGAACATCACCGGATCGGGCCGCTTGCACCGCGATCTGGCCGATCTCGCCGGGCTTCACGCGGCTCGCCGTCGGCGTCGATCACCGCGACGTCATGGCCGGGCACCGGCTTGCCGATGGCGCCGGGCTTCGAAACGCGCCGAGTCGCCTCGCAGGACGCCGAGCACCAGATTGCATTCGGTCTGGCCGTAGAATTCGTTGATGGTCAGGCCGAACGCCGCCTTGCCCCAGTCCAGCGCCTCGACGCCGAGCGACTCGCCGCCCGACGCCATGGTGCGCAGGTTGAAATCGTAGCGGCCGCGCGGACTTTGCGCCGCGCGCATCATGCGCAGCGCAGTCGGCGGAATGAACGCGTTGCGCACGCCGGCCTTCGCCATCAGCGCGAAGGCCTCGTCCGGGTCGAACTTGTCGAACTTGCGCGCCACCACCGGCACGCCGTGATGCAGGCTCGGCAGCAGCACATCGAGCAGGCCGCCGGCCCAGGCCCAGTCGGCCGGCGTCCAGTAGCGGTCGCCGGGTGCGGGAACGGATAATGCGGCATCTCGGCGCCGGGCAGATGGCCCGAGCAGGACGCGATGGCCATGCAGCGCGCCTTTCGGCTGGCCGGTGGTGCCGGAGGTGTAGATCATCATCGCCGGATCGTCGGCCGCGGTGATCTCCGGCGTGAAATCGGACGACGCCTGCGCCAGCAGATCGTGGAAACTGCCGGCGCCGTCGGCCGCGCCATCGATCGACAACACGCAGGTCAGCTCCGGCGCCTCGGCGCGAATTTCCGCGAGCTTGGCGAGGCCTTGCGCGTTGGTCAGCAGCGCCTTGGCGCCGGAATTCTGCAACCGATAACGCAGCGCGTCCGGCCCGAACAGAATCGCGATCGGCAGCGCAACCGCGCCGAGCTTGTAGATCGCAATATGCGCGGCGGCGACTTCCGGCGCCTGCGGCAGCAAGATCGCGACGCGGTCGCCGCGCGCTGACGCCTTGCGCGCGCAGCACATTGGCGAGCCGGTTCGAGGTCTCGCGCAGCCAGCCATAGCTGATCGTCTCCTCGCGGCCGTCGGGCATGGACGTGGAGGATGGCGAGGCGGCCGGCGTCGTGCGCCGCCCAGCGGTCGCAGCAGTCGACGCCGATATTGTATCGCGCCGGGATGTTCCAGCGGAATTGGCGATAGAGCGCGTCGTAATCGCGCATTGGCGGATCCCGGCATGGCGGTGGCAACGTTAGGCGCAAGGCCGCGAGGGTAAAGCGTAAGAAGGTGCAGGGCAGTCGCGCCTATCCGCGCTTGCGTCGTCCGGCTCGGCCAGGATCAGCGCCCAGAACACTTTGTACTTCGAGCTCGGCGCGTAGACCGCGGCGATGCCGATGCGCGTCGCGCCCTTGAGCAGCATGTTGGCGCGGTGCGGCGGAGAATCGCGCCAGCCGGAAAAAGCCTCGGCCAGCGTGTGATAGCCGGCGCTGATGTTCTCCGCCGCGCTCTTGGCGTCGTAGCCGGAGGCCTTCAGCCGCGCGACGAACGGCCTGCCGGCGTCGTGGTCGAGCTTGTCGCGCTTGGCCACCATCGCACGCGCCTGCGCCTCGGCAAGCTTCGTAAGTGCCGGATCGATCGTGACCGCCGGCAGCCCGTTGTTGGCGCGATAGCCGGAGATCATCGACGCCGCGGCCGCGGCGTCGAGCTGCGCGCCCGGCTGGGCCAGATCGCGGTAGAAGCTCGGCTCGCCTTCGGCACAAGTATCGGCGGCGCAGCCAGCCAAGGCCAGCGCGAACACAGCAGCGAACAGCTGGCACTTCATTGCGACCTCTCGGAACTGCCGCAGATTGGCCGCGGACCGTGGCCGAATATTGAAGATCATGCGCCGGGTCCGGGTAACGATTCGTTAACCGGTCCGGCCCGCGCTGCCGGATTAACCGCAAAAAAACCGGCCCAAAATACTGTCCTCGCAAAGGAAGACCGATGGAGGCCATTTTTTCTTTAGCGGCAAAACGCTGGTGGGTCGCTGCCGCGGCCGGCGCGGCCGTGTTCGCCGCCGGCTACGCCGTGATGACATTTGCCGGGACGGGCTTCATCCACGCTGCCCCCGACTGGGTTTTGGCGGTGGCCGTCGCTGCCGCGGCTTCGTTGGCCACGATGAGCGTGCTGAATACGCTCGCGGCCGCTCAACTGCGCCACGAAAACCAGCAGATGCGCACCGCGATCGACAGCATGGCCCAAGGCCTCTGCATGTTCGACACCTCGGAGCGGCTGGTGGTCTGCAACAAACAATATTACCAGATGTACGGCCTGACTGCGGAGGATACCAAGCTCGGATCGACGCTGGCCGAAGTTCTCGCCTTGCGGGTGAGGAAGGGGACATTTTCGCGAGACCCGCACCAATACCGGCTCGAATTATTGTCTGAAGTCGGCCAAGGCCGCACCACTTTGCATGACGTGAAGTCGGCGCACGGACGGCTGTTGCGGGTGATGAACCACCCCATGAACGGCGGCGGATGGATCGGCACCCACGAGGACATCACCGATCGTCATCAAGCTGAACAGCAGCGCGAAACCATCGAGCAGCAGGAAAAGCGCCGCACTTACATTGAGGGCGCCATTCTCGCGTTTCGTCAGCGGGCCGAAAACTTGTTGCGCATCGTGGCGGAACGCGCCGGAGAAATGCGCACTACCGCGGCGGAACTGTTCAATGCATCGGGCAGCACGTCACAGCGCGCTGAGAACGCCGTGCATACCTCGAACGAATCCTCGACCAATGTTGAGACCGCGGCGATCGCCGCCGACGAGATGGCGCGCTCGATCGCGCGAGATCGGGCGGCAGCTCAGCCTGACCTCGGACGTGGTGCATGCGGCGGTCACGGCGAAGCGCACGCCACCAACCAGGAGATCGACGCGCTTGGCGCAGGCGGCGCAAAAGATCGGCGACGTCATCAAGCTGATCCGCAACATCGCCGGCCAGACCAACCTGCTGGCGCTCAACGCCACCATCGAAGCCGCGCGCGCGGGCGAAGCCGGGCAGGGTTTTGCGGTGGTCGCTTCCGAAGTGAAATCGCTCGCGGTCCAGACCGCGAAGGCCACCGAGGACATCGCCAGCCAGATTTCCGAGGTGCAGGCCTCGACCGGCAACGCGGTCGAAGCGATCGCCCGGATCGCCGAGCGAATGCGCGAGATCGACAGCTTCACTTCGGCGGTTACCGCATCGGTTCAGCAGCAGAATGCCGCCACCGGCGAAATTTCGCGCAACGTCGCCAGCGCGGCGGACGGCGCCAAGGAAGTGGTCGGCACGCTTACCGAGGTCGCTGAAGACGCCGACCGGCGCCCGCAATTCCGCGCAGACCGTGCTGGCCGCGTCGGAAGCCGTCGCGGACGCGGCCGGCAACCTGCGTGGTGAAGTCGAAAGCTTCTTGAGCAAAGTCGCGGTTTAGCGCGCGATCAAGCTGGCCAACGCGTAAAACACCGCCGCGAGCGCCGCCGCGGCCGGGATCGTGATGATCCAGGCCGTCACGATTTCCTTGGCGACGCCCCAGCGCACCGCGGAGACTTTCTTCGCGGCGCCGACGCCGATGATCGAGCCGGTGATGGTGTGCGTCGTCGATACCGGAATGCCGAGCTCGGTCGCGGTGAACAGCATGATCGAGCCGGCGGTTTCCGCGCAAACGCCCTGCATCGGCGTCAGCCGGGTGATTTTCGAGCCCATGGTTCTGACGATGCGCCAGCCGCCGGCCAGCGTGCCCGCCGCCATGGCCAACTGGCAGGCTAGCACCACCCAGAGCGGCACATGAAATGCTCCGCTCATATAGCCTTGCGAATAGAGCAGTACCGCGATGATGCCCATGGTCTTCTGCGCGTCATTGCCGCCGTGGCCGAGCGCGTACATTGAGGCGGACACGAATTGCACGCGGCGGAAAATATTGTCGGCGGCGTAGGGCGTGAAGCGGATGAAGGCCCAGGAAACGCCCAGCATCAGCAGCAGCGCGAGGATCATGCCGAGGCCCGGCGACAGGAAGATCGCCGCGCCGGTCTTGGCAACGCCGCTCCACACCACCGCGCTGGTGCCGGCCTTGGCGAAGCCGGCGCCGACCAGGCCGCCGATCAGCGCGTGCGAACTCGACGACGGAATGCCGAGCCGCTGGGTGACGATCTGCCAGACGATGGCGCCAGCCAGCGCGCCGAAAATCACCCGCTCGTCGACCACCGCGACATCGATGATGCCGCGGCCGACGGTTTCCGCGACGTGCAGGCCGAACACTAGAAACGCCACGAAATTGAAGAACGCCGCCCAGGCTACCGCGTATTGCGGCCGCAGCACGCGGGTCGACACGATCGTCGCGATCGAATTGGCGGCGTCGTTCATGCCATTGAGGAAGTCGAACGCCAGTGCGACCAGAATGAGGCCGATCAGGAACGGCAAAGCCAGGCCAACAACGTCCATCGCTTGTCCGCTCCGCCCCGCTTACACGTGCTCGATGACGATGCCGTGCAGCACATTGGCGACGTCGTCGAAACGGTCCACTACCTTTTCGAGATGGTCATAGACTTCGTTGCCGACGAAGAAAGGCATCGCGTTGGAATTGACGTTGGCTAGATAGAGCGCCTTGAGGCCCACGTCGTGCAGATCGTCGGCGCGGCCTTCCAGCGCCGAAATTTCCGCGGTCAGCGCGCTGATATGGCCGGCTTCCGAACTGATCGATTTCAGCAGCGGGACCGCCTCCTGCACCAATTGCGCGCATTTGACGATGGCGTCGGCCATCTCGCTGCATTTGCGGCGTGAATTCCTTGACGTCGAACAGCTGGATGCGCCTTGGCGGTTTTCTGCATCTGGTCGATGGTGTTATCCATCGAGGTGATCAGGTCGCGGATATTGCCGCGGTCGAACGGCGTGATGAAGGTGCGGCGTACCGCGATCAGCACCTCGCGGGTAACATTGTCGGCGTCCTGCTCGCGATCCATCACGGTCTGGTAATTGGCGGCAATGGCGTCGCCGCCCTCGAGCATGCGCCGCAGCGCCTGCGCGCCGGCCAGCACGGCTTGCGAGTGACTGGCGAACAGATCGAAGAAACGCTCCTCCTTCGGCATCAAGGCGTGAAACCAGCCCAACATGGCGGGCTCCAGATCGAATCGATGCGGCGGCAACCTAATCGTTTGCACCGCGATCGCGAAGCCACCCGCGCCGGTGTGGGGATAAGCGCACAAATGACGCGGACGCGCGCAGGCAGTTTGCGACATCGTGAAAACCTCTGCACAATCGCGCACGGAACACTGCGCCCCGAAGATTGCTGCATCGGTACCCCAGCTTGGCTAGGCTTGCGGGCGAATGAGAGCGGAGACGCAAATGCGGCTTGGGCTACTTCACGATGCCGGTGCACCCTTTGCACCGCGATTGGAGCGAGACGCTGCGCGAGGATCGCGAAGCCGATCATCCTCGCCGACCGGCTCGGGTTCTACGACGCCTTCATGGGCGAGCATCTGACCGACCGCGTGCGAGAACATCACTAACAGCATGATGTTTCTGGCGACCCTGATCCACGACACCAAGACCATCAAGCTCGCTACCGGCACCACCAACCTGTCGCAAATGCATCCGGTCGTGATCGCCGCCAATGCGGCGATGTTCGACCATCTGGCGCAGGGCCGCTTCATCTTCGGCATAAGCCCCGGCGCGCTGACCTCCGACGCCGAAGCGCTCGGCATGCTCGATGAAGACCGCAACAAGATTTTCGCCGAGGCGATCGACGTCATCCTGGCGATCTGGGCAGCGCGACCCGCCTTACGACATCGACTTTCCGGACAACCGCTTCAAGGTAGCGATCAAACGCACCGCCGCGCTCGAACTCGGCGTCGGCATGATGGCAAAGCCGTTTCAGAAGCCGCGGCCGGAAATCGTCGGCACCGTAGTGGCGCCGTTTTCGCCCGGCGTCGTGCTGATGGGTAAGCGCGACTTCCATCCGCTGTCGGCCAACTTCCTGCTGGCCAAACATCTCAAATCGCACTGGCAGAATTACGCCAAGGGCCGCGCCGAGGTGGGTGCCAACGCCAAAGTCGAGGACTGGCGGGTGGCGCGCACCATTTTCGTCGCCGACGACGACAAGATCGCGCGGCGTTACGGCCGCGAAGACGCCAACAGCCCCTATCGATTTTATTTTTCGCAGATGGCCGCCAAGATGAAACGCGGCAACCGGCTTTACGTCTTCAAGAGCCACAAGGAGCAGCCGGACGAGGAGATCACTGAGGATTTCGTCATGGATCACTGCGTGATCCACGGCAGCGTCAATAAGGTGGTCGACGCCATCTTGGCGATGCGTGAAGAGACCGGCGATTTCGGCGAGTTGGTCTATGCCGGCATGGACTGGGTCGATCCGGCGCTGGCCAAACGCTCGATGCAACTGATGGCCGAGCAGGTAATGCCGCGCGTCAATGCGGCGATCGGCAAATCGCAGATCAGCTCAGCGGCGGAATGAAATCAGCGCTTGTTCGGCGGCGGCAGCGGTGACGACGTGATCGCCGGTCCGCTCGAGGAAACGCCAGCCGGGCTGGCTGAAGCCGGGTTGCCTTGCGGCCCGACCGGCATCGGTGCGCCAGCAGGAGCCTGCGTATTGGCGGCCGTAGTCGCCGGCTTGTCGAACGGCAGCACGACGACGCGGGTGCCGACCTGCACGCGGCTGAAAAGGTCTTCGACGTCCTCGTTGAGCATCCCGACGCAGCCCGACGACACGAACTTGCCGATGGTCGAAGGCTGGTTGGTGCCGTGGATGCGGTACACTGTCTTGCCGAGATACATCGCGCGCGCGCCAAGCGGATTGCCCGGACCGCCCGCGGTCATGCGCGGCAGATAGGGCTGGCGCTCGATCATCTCGGACGGCGGAAACCAGTCCGGCCATTCCTTCATCTTCGAGATGCGCTCGGTGCCGGTCCAGGTGAAACCTTCGCGGCCAACGCGCACGCCGTAGCGCAGCGCCTTGCCGTTGCCGAGCACGAGATAAAGATAAGTATGCGGCGTATCGACGATCAGCGTGCCCGCCGGCTCCTTGGTTTGATAGTCGACCAACTGACGCTTGAGATTGGCCGGCAGCTCCTTGAGTTCGCCGGTTTCCGGCTGATCTTCCGGCGGCAAGGAAGCGGTGCTGACCGGCGCGGGTTGCGATGTCGCGGGCGCCGTGGGTGCTGCGCCGATGGCGCCAGGCGGACGGATCGCATCGGGATTATTGGGATTGATGGCCTCACCCGGCATGCGCTGGCCCGGCGGCACCGCGAAACCCGGCGGCGGCAGGCCGGCATCGGCATCTTGCGCGTCCGGCGTTATGCGGTTCGGCATGCCCGGAGCGCCGGGCGGCGGTATCTCTTCGACACGACGGCTGCGCTGACGCGCAGAGGCGTCCTCGTCGTCAAACCACGAGCGATAAAACGGCGGGCGTTCCTGATAGACGGCGGCCGGCGGTTCCGCGCGAGAAGCCGGCGGAGTGCCGTAGGTATATTGAGCGGCCGCAGGAGCGACAGGCACGGCGGCGCAAATGCAAATTGCCGCTAAAAGTGCATCAATTCGACGGAACATCCAACCCCCGTGTGGCCACAAGCGCGCACTGCATCGCCCAGGATGTAGGCACATTCAAGACCGGAATAGGGCCATATCATTAACGTGATATTGCCGCGAGACCTCGCGTTTCAATCCCTCGCCCGACTTACGACCAGCGTCGTGACCGCTTCTTGATCCAATTTCGCCTTTCGATTTGCCGATCGGCTTTTTCGCCGCCGACCGGATGGTGTCAGGTATTCAGCACCGCCCGGCTTGGATAAAAGCAATAAAACCAGATAGTTATGGTGTGGCGCCCCGGAACCTTTGCTGCCAATCTCACTTATCCCCGCAGTTAGACACCGCAGGTTTTTGCCGGTCTTGCCGTTTATTGCTCAGGACGCGGACTACAATCGGCGGATAGTGCGGATATGACGGCCATTTCCCACCAATGGACGAGCAAAGCGACGAAGCGCCCGATGAGGCGCTTATGGCCCGCATCGCGGGTGGCGACGAGCGCGCGTTCCGCGCGCTGGCGCGTCGGCATGTCCCCTACGCCATCGCGCTCGCGCGGCGAGTGCTCGGCAATGGCGCCGACGCCGAGGACGTCGCGCAGGACGCCATGCTGCGGGTTTGGACCAATGCGCCGCGCTGGAAGCCGCTCGCGTCGTTTCGCACCTGGCTCACTCGCATCGTCGTCAATCTGTGCCTCGATCGAAAACGCAAAGTGCCATTTGCCGCGCTCGAAGTCGCCGGCGAGATCGTCGATCCGGCGCCCGACGCCGCGGCGCAACATGAACGCAGCGACGACGAACGGCGAGTCGACAAGGCGATCGGCGAACTGCCGGACCGCCAGCGCACTGCCATTGTGCTCACGTTCCACCAAGGCATGAGCAATGCGCAAACCGCTGACATTCTCAACACGACCGTCAAGGCGGTCGAAACCTTGCTGGTGCGTGCCAAACAAAATCTGCGGGCGGCGCTCGGCGACAAGGACTAGATCATGAGCAACGACCCGATCGATCAGCGTCTCAGCCGTCACTTCGCCCGCCAGCCGGCAGACGATGCCGCCGCCGCGATGCGCGTGATGCGCCGGCTCGCGCAACCTCTGCCGCGCCAGAAAATCGGCGTGTGGCGAAGCCTGCCCGCCATTCTGCTCGACTGGCAATTCGCCCCGGCCTGGCCGCGCATGGCCGCGCTCGCCGCCTGCGCGGCGCTCGGTTTCTTCATCGGCCTTGCCGGCTTCGATGCCCGCATCGACGACGCCAGTGCGCAATTGTCGGTGGCGACGAACGATTTATCGGCGGTGTTTTACGAGCCCGAACCGCTGACGGGAGCCCGCCCATGAGGAGCGAGCTATGAGGAGTGAGACATGAGCGTTGCCGCCCTCCCCGGCACGCGCAGTGACAGCCCGCGCTGGCTGTTGCTGGGATCGCTCGCGCTCAACCTGTTCTTCATCGGCGTTGCCGTGGCCATGTTGGTGCGCCAGCCGGCCGTCGTCGACCGCAGCATCTCGACCCGCATCGAGCGGCTTGCCGCCACGCTGCCGACGCCGGATGCCGACATCCTGCGCCGCAACTATCAGGCCAACCGCAACGCGGTCGACAGTGCCCGCACCGCCTATGAAACCTCGCGCAACGCCATCCGCCAAACTCTGCGACGCGAACCATTCGACGCTGGCGCGATGCGCGCGGCGATGACGCAAACCCGCGCCGCACGGCAGAATTTCGATCAATTGCTGCAGGGCGTGATCGTGTCAGCAGCCGGGGAAATGTCGCCGGCTGGCCGCAATCGCCTCGCCGACTATTCGCCTAGTTCGAAAACCAGTAGCCAGTAACGGCGGGCCGGTATACCGGGTCCTTGTGAAGATGTTTCGTCAGTCCGTAGTTTGAAAGTTCGCAGTATGGGTTGGGGTTTTGGAGCGCCGGCATGGGGGGCGAAGTTGCGTCCGCGCGGCTTGATGTCTGTGCTGTACGGGATTTGCTTGATGCAGCCCTTGGCCGGATGCCTGCTCGGATCGGAAAAGCCGGAGCCGGGCCTCGATATTCCGGTCGCCTATAGCGGCGGCCCGCGATCGGAACGCGCGGCCGAGGTAGCGTTGCCCAAGCTCGACTGGTGGCGCGGCTTCCATTCGCGCGAATTGACCGAAATCATCGAACAGGCGCGCGCGTCCAATCTCGATATCGCCGCCGCGGTGGCGCGCGTCGTGCAGGCCGACGCGCAGGCCCGCATCACCGGCGCAGCGCTGCTGCCGGAGGTCGATCTCAATGGCAACGCGACCCGTTCGCGCTCCTCGCAAACGGTAAACGGCGGGACCACGTCGTCCACCGGCGGCAGCGAACGCACCACCTATACCGCCACACTCAACGCCAGCTACGAAATCGATTTCTGGGGCAAGAACCGCGCGGCGCTGCGATGCCGCGGAAGAAACCGCCGTCGCCACCCGCTACGACCGCGAAGTGGTCGGCCTGTCCACCGTCGCTGCCGCCGCCAACGCCTATTTCCAGGTACTGGCGGCGCAGGATCGCCTGCCGCGTCGCCAATGACAACCTCGCCAGCGCCAACCGCGTGCTCAATTTGATCCAGCAGCGCCTGCAGGCCGGCACCGCATCGGAGCTCGACACCGCGCAGCAGGAAAGCCTCGTCAACACCCAGCGCGCCGCGATCCCGCCGCTCGAACAGACGCTGCGGCAGAACCGCGTCGCGCTCGCCGTGCTGATGGCGCGATCGCCGGAACACGTGTGCGATCCGCGGCGGCTCGCTGCGCGCCATCGCCATTCCGCGCGTGACGCCGGGCCTGCCGTCGGAATTGCTCGGCGCAGCGTCCCGACATCCGCGAGGCCGAAGCGCAACTCGCCGCCGCCAACGCCAATGTCGAGAACGCGCGCGCGCAATTCTTCCCAAGCATCACAGCTCACCGGCGAAGGCGGCTATCAGAGCGCCGTCCTCAAGACCTTGTTCAAGCCGTCATTCGGCAATTTACACCGCGACCGCCGGCCTGACCCAACCGATCTTCGACGGCTTGCGGATGCAAGGCAATCTCGACTTGCAGAAAGGCCGTCAGGACGAATTGCTGCAGAACTACCGCAAGTCGGTGATCTCCGGCTTTGCCGATGTCGAAAATGCGCTGACCGCGATTCGCGAAAGCACCCGGCGCGAGCAACTGCAAAGCGACGTGGTGGTCAGTTCGCGGCGCGCCTTCGAGATTTCCGAGCAGCGGCTGCGCGAGGGCACCGTCGATCTCGTCACCGTGCTCAACACCCAGCAGACGCTTTACCAGGCCGAGGATGCGCTGGCGCAGGCGCGGCTCGCGCGATTGCAGGCGATCGTCAGCCTCTATCAGGCGCTCGGCGGCGGCTGGCTGCCGAAGCCGGTGGAGACCGCTGAATGCACGGATGAGCACGCGAGGTCGGCTCTCGATTGACCTTCACCGGGCGAGCTGGACGCGCCGGCGCATGATCACGACCGCGCTCGTGTTGTTGGCGATTGCCGGCGCGCGTTTATTACGTGTTTTTCTATGCCCAGACGACGCCGGTGACGCGCGGCGGCGGCAGGCGTAGCGCTGCCAACGCTGACGGTCCGGTGCCGGTGCTGGCCGACGCCGCGAAGCGCGCCGACGTGCCGGTCTATCTCGATGCAGTCGGCACCACTAAGGCACTCAACACCGTCACCGTGCGGCCGCAGGTCGACGGCAAGCTGATGAGCGTCAACTTCAAGGAAGGCGAGGACGTCAAGAAGGGCGACGTCATCGCGCAAGATCGATCCGACCACTTTCAGGCCACGCTCGATCAGGCCATCGCCAAGAAGGCGCAGGACGAGGCGGTGCTCGCCAACGCCAAGCAACGACCTGACCCGCTACGAAATGCTCGCCGCCACCAACGCCATCAATCGCCAGCAGGCCGACACCCAGAAATCATTGGTGGCGCAATACACCGCGCAGGTGCAGTCCGATCAGGCCGCGATCGAGAACGCGCAGGCGACGCTGGCCTACACCACCATCGTCGCGCCGATCGACGGCCGCACCGGCATCCGCCAGGTCGACGAAGGCAATATCGTCCACGCCTCGGACATCGACCGGCATCGTCACCATCACGCAGGTCAAGCCGATCTCGGTGCTCTTCAACCTGCCGCAACAAAATCTCGAACAGGTCAACGCGGCCTTCGCCAAGGGCCCGCTGACGGTCGATGCGCAACGCTCCGACAACGACGCCGTGATCGATCGCGGCACGCTGCACAGTGGTCGACAACCAGGTCGATCAATCGACCGGCACGGTGCGGCTCAAGGCCGAATTTCCCAATGCCGACCTGCAGCTCTGGCCGGGCCAGTTCGTCAATGTTCGGCTGCTGATCGACACGCTCAAGCAAGTGGTCGTGGTCCCGACCGGCGCGGTGCAGCGCGGGCCGAACGGCACCTTCGTTTACGTGGTCAAGGACGACAACACCGTCGCCGATACGGCCGGTCACCGTGCAGCAGCAGGATGAAATCCAGGCCGTCATCGGCAAGGGCGTTGAGCCGCCGGAGCGCGTCGTCACCACCGGCTTTGCGCGGCTGACCGACGGCAGCCAAGGTCGTCGGTCGACCGGCGCGCCGGCGCGACAACCGCCGCGACGCATGCCGCCAGCGCGGCGCAATCGGCGAGCGCGGCGGCAAGCCGGCGACGGCAATGCAGTAGTGCGAGGCCGGACGCGCCGCAATGAGCGTCTCCTCGCCCTTCATTCACCGGCCGATCGCGACTTCGTTGCTCGGCGTCGCGGTGATGCTGGGCGGCGTGCTCGGCTACTGGTGGCTGCCGGTGTCGGCGCTGCCGCAGGTCGATTTCCCGACCATCCAGGTCACGACGCAATTGCCGGGCGCCAATCCCGGACACCATCGCCGCGCTGGTGACCGCGCCGCTCGGAGCGCCAGTTCGGCCAAATCCCGTCGCTGGCGACGATGACGTCGTCGAGTTCGTTCGGCATCAGCCAGATCACGCTGCAATTCGACCTGACCCGCGACATCGACGCCGCCGCGCAGGACGTGCAATCGGCGATCAATGCCGCCGGCTCGACGCTGCCGCGCAACCTGCCCTACCCGCCGCTTTATTCGAAGGTGAATCCCGGCCGACGCGCCGATCATCACGCTGGCGCTGACGTCGGACACCGTCGACGATCCGCACGCTTGAGCGACATGGCCGACACCATGATGGCGCCGCGGCTGTCTGAAGTGACCGGCGTCGGCCACGTTTCGGTGCAAGGCGGCATCCGCCCGGCGATCCGCATCCAGGCCGATCTGTCGCGGCTTGCCGCCTACGGCATCGGGCTTGAGGACCTGCGCACCGCCATCGTCGGCGCCAATGTCGCCGGCGCCAAGGGCTCGCTCGACGGCGCGCATCAGTCCTACACCATCGCCGCCAACGACCAGATCAGCGACGCCGACGACCTACGCGTCGGTCAGTCGTGGCCTATCCGCAACGGCGCGCCGGTGCTGCTCAGCGACGTCGCCGACGTCGTCGAAGGCCTGGAGAACACCAAAGTCGGCGCCTGGTATCAGGGCAAGCCCGCGGTCGTCATCGACGTGCAGCGCCAGCCCGGCGCCAATGTGATCGAGACCGTGCAGCGCGTGCGGGCCGAACTGCCGCGGCTGCGGCGCACGATGCCGGCCGGCGCTCAGCTCACCATCGTCAATGACCGCACCGACACCATCCGCGCCTCGATCCACGACGTGCAGTTCACGCTGGTGCTCAGCATCGTGCTGGTCGTGCTGGTCGTGCTGATCTTCCTGCGCACCATCCGCGCCACCATCATCGCCGGCGTCGCACTGCCGCTGTCGCTGATCGCGACCTTCGGCGTGATGTGGTTCTGCGGCTTCTCGCTCGACAATCTGTCGCTGATGGCGCTGACCATCGGCACCGGCTTCGTCGTCGACGACGCCATCGTCATGATCGAGAACATCGTTCGCCATATGGAGAACGGCGAAGACGCCGATGGAAGCGGCGTTGCGCGGCGCCCGCGAGATCGGTTTCACCGTGATCTCGCTGACGCTGTCGCTGATCGCGGTGTTCATCCCGCTGCTGTTCATGACCGGGCTGGTCGGCCGCATGTTCCGCGAATTTGCGCTGACACTCACCATCGCGGTGGTGGCCTCGGCGGTCGTCTCGCTGACGCTGACGCCGATGATGTGCGCCAAGCCTGCTGCGCCGCGACCACAGCGGCGCTCGACCATGCGCTGTCGCGCAACGGTTCAACGACATGGATCGAGCGCACCATCGAGGCCTATCGCCGCAGCCTGATGTGGGTGCTGCGCCGCCAGCGCGAGACGCTTGCTCGTCACCCTGATCACGCTGGCCGCGACCATTGCGCTCTATATCGTCATGCCAAAGGGGTTCCTGCCGCTGCAGGACACCGGCCTGATCACCGCCGTGACCGAAGCCGGCACCGACGTGTCGTTCGACGAGATGCTGCAAGCGCCAGCTCGAGGTGGAGGCTGACGTCCGCAAGCCGATCCCGACGTCACCGGCGTCGTGTCGGTGATCGGCGTCAGCACCGTCAACCCGACGCCGAATGCCGGGCAGGCTCGCCATCACGCTCAAGCCGCGCGGCCAACGCAGCGCCCGTGTCGAGGCCATCATCGAGCGCCTCAAGCAAAGCGTCGCCGGCGATTCCCGGCATGACGGTGTATTTCCAGGCGGTGCAGGACATCCAGATTTCGACCCGCGCCAGCCGCGCGCAATATCAATACACGCTGACCGTCGACCGACCCGCAGGAAGTGGTCGATTGGGCCGACAAGCTGCGCGCAAGCGCTGCGCACCGATCCGGCGCTGCGCGAGGTCGCGTCCGAAGCGCAGGAAGGCGGCCCGCGCGTGCTGGTCGATGTCGACCGCGAGAAGGCCGGACGGCTCGGCGTCTCGATGCAGACCGTCACCGACACGCTCAACGACGCCTTCGGCCAGCGGCAGATTTCGACCATCTACGCGCAGGCCAACCAATACCGCGTCATCCTGGAAGCGCAGCCGCAATATCAGCGCGACCCGTCTGCGCTGTCGAAGATCTACGTCACCGGCGACAGCACCGCGAACGGCACGACGCCGACCGTCGGCAATACCGCGACCGGCACCACCAACACCAACACCAGCGCGACGCCCAATGCCGTCACCGGCTCGACGCAGGTGCCGCTCGCCGCCTTCGCGCGCTTTGAACACACCTCCGCGCCGCTGGCGATCGCGCATCAGGAGCAATTCCCGTCCGTCACCATCAGCTTCGATCTGGCGCCGTGGGCCGCGCTATCGCGACGCGGTCGCAGCCATTTCATCCGCCGCAGCAGCGGATCGGCATGCCGGCCTCCGTGATCGGCAACTATTCCGGCGATGCCGCCGAGTTCGCCAAATCGCTGGCCAGCGAGCCGTGGCTGATCCTCGCCGCCGCCATCACCATCTACATCGTGCTCGGCGTGCTGTACGAGAGCTTCATCCATCCGCTGACGATTTTGTCGACCTTGCCATCGGCCGGCGTCGGCGCGCTGCTCGCGTTGATGCTGTTCGGCTACGACCTGTCGGTGATCGCGCTGATCGGCATCGTGCTGCTGATGGGCATCGTCAAGAAGAACGCTATCATGATGATCGACTTCGCGCTCGACGCCGAGCGCGACCAGGGCCTGTCGCCCGAAGAATCGATCGTGCAGGCGGCGCTGCTGCGCTTCCGCCCGATCATGATGACGACGCTGGCCGCGCTGTTCGGCGCGCTGCCGCTGGCGCTCGAAGGCGGCACCGGCTCGGAATTGCGCAATCCGCTCGGCGTCACCATCGTCGGCGGACTTGCTGCTCAGCCAGTTGCTGACGCTCTACACCACGCCGGTGATCTATCTTTACATGGAGCGCCTGCGCGCACGGCTCTCGCGGCGGCGCGGTCGACCTCAGCATCCATCCGGCAGAGTAGCCCGATGAACTTTTCCTATCCGTTCATCCGCCGGCCGATCGGCACCACGCTGCTGGCGATCGGCTTATTCCTGATCGGCGCGGTGGCCTACGCTTCCTGCCGGTGGCCAGCCTGCCGAGCGTCGACTTTCCGACCATCAATATCAGCGCCAGCCGGCCCGGCGCCGACCCCAACATCATGGCGGCGACCGTTGCGGCGCCGCTGGAGCGCCGGCTCGGCGAGATCGCCGGCGTCACCGAGATGACCTCGACCAGTCCTCGCTCGGCTCCTCGCGCATCACCGTGCAGTTCGACCTCACCCGCAGCATCGAAGGCGCTGCGCGCGACGTGCAGGCCGCGCTCAACGCCGCGCTCAGCGACCTGCCCAGCGACATGCCGACGCTGCCGACCTTCCGCAAGGCCAACCCGTCGGCGGCGCCAATCCTGATTCTGGCGCTGACATCGAAGACCATGCCGCCAAGCGCCATCTACGATGCCGCCGACAGCGTAATCGCGCAGCGGCTGTCACAGGTCGACGGCGTCGCCGACGTCACCGTCGCGGGCTCCGAGCAGCCGGCGATCCGCGTGCGCGTCGACCCGGCCCGGCTCGCCGCGATGGGCGTCAACATGGAAGACGGTGCGCACCGCCATCGCCAATTCCAATGCGGTCGGCCCGCTCGGCGCCTTCGACGGCAGGGAGCGCGCCACCACCATCGGCATCAACGATCAGCTGCGCGCCGCGACCGACTACGATCCGGTCGTGGTGAAAACCGTCAACGGCACCGTGATCCGCCTGTCCGGCGATCGCCAGCATCACAGCGAGCGTGCGCAACAGCCGCTCGGCCGGCTGGTTCAACCGCGACCCTTCGGTGCTGCTGATCATCACCAAGCAGGGCGACGCCAACGTCATCGATACCGTCGACGGCATTTACGCAGCTGCTGCCGGAATTGCGGCAGTGGATCCCGGCCGGCATCGACATTTCGGTGCTGGCCGACCGCACGCAGACCATCCGCGCCAGCGTGCACGACATGCAACTCACGCTCGCGGCAACGATCGTTCTGGTGATGCTGGTGGTGTTCGTGTTCCTGCGCCGCGGTGCGGCCGACGTTCGCCGCCGGCATCACGGTGCCGCTGTCGCTCGCCGGCACCTGCGCCGCGATGTGGGCGGCCGGTTTCACCATCGACAACTTGTCGCTGATGGCGCTCGCCGTCAGCGTCGGCTTCGTCGTCGACGACGCCATCGTGATGATCGAAAACGTATTCCGCAATCTCGAAGCCGGCATGTCGCCGCTGCGCGCGACACTCAAGGGCGCCAAGCAGATCGGCTTCACCGTGGTTTCGATCAGCGGTTTCGCTGATCGCGGCGTTCATTCCGCTGCTGTTCATGGGTGGCATCGTCGGCCGGCTGTTCCGCGAATTTTCGGTGACGTTGGCATTCGCCATCGCGGATATCGACCGTGGTCTCGCTGTCGGTGACGCCGATGGTGTGCGCTTATTTCGTGCGCTCGCCGCCCTCGCCCAGACGCCACCCGGTTCGACCGGCTGGTCGAGGGCATGCTGTCCCGCATGATCGCGTTTTACGCCCGCACGCTCGATCTGGTGCTCGCGCGTCGCGGGCTGACATTGCTGGTGTTTCTCGCCACCATCGCGCTGACCGTCGGCCTCTACATCAACGCACCGAAGGGCTATTTCCCGCAGGATGACACCGGGCTTGATGTTCGGCGGCACGCAGGCCTCGACCGATATTTCGTACGAGGCGATGGAAGAGATGCAGACTGAAGGCAATGGACATCGTGCTGGCCGATCCGGCGGTCGCCGGCCTCGGCTCCAATGTCGGTCGGCGCGTCTGGTTTCGGGGCTTCGGTCAACCGCGGGCGGCTGTTCATCACCCTCAAGCCGCTGGATCAGCGCGGCGGCGTCAGCACGCCAGCGCGTGGTCGCGCGCATCCGCGACAGGCTCAATGGACATCCCGGGCATTCGCGTCTTCCTGGTGCCGGCGCAGGACCTGCGCGTCGGCGGGCGGTCAGAGCGACTCGCAATACCAGTTCACGCTGTGGGGCCCAGACATCGAGGTGCTGCAAAGCCTGGGTGCCGAACGTGCAGGACCGCGTCAAGAGCCATCCCCGGCGTGATCGACGTCAACACCGACCGCGAGCAAGGCGGCCTGCAGGCCAACGTCGTGATCGACCGCACGGCGGCGGCACGCCTCGGCGTGCAAATCCAGGATATCGACAACGCGCTCAACGACGCGTTATTCGCAGCGGCAGATTTCGACCATCTACGGCACCGCGCAACCAGTATCGCGTGATTCTTGAGGCCGATCCGCAATATCTGCGCGACCCTAACGACCTCAGCCAGGTTTACGTCTCCGGTTCGGGCGGCACGCAGGTGCCGCTAACCAGCGTGGCGCGGGTCGAGCGCTCGCATCGCGCCGCTGGTCGTCAATCACAGGGCCAGTTTCCGTCGGTCACCATCACCTACAATCTCGCGCCGGACGCCAAGATCGAGGATGTCACCGCGGCGATCGAACAAGCGGTCGCCGAGATGCATCTACCGGAAACCATGCACGCCGATTTCGCCGGCGACATCCAGGCCTTCAAGCAAGCGGCCGGCGCCCAGCCGCTGCTGATCCTCGCGGCGCTTGATCGCGGTCTATATCGTGCTCGGCGTGCTCTACGAGAGCCTGGCGCATCCGCTGACCATCATCTCCACCCTGCCGTCGGCCGGGCTCGGCGCGCTGCTGGCGCTTTGCAATTATCCGGCACCGAACTCACGGTGATCGCCTTCATCGGCATCATTCTGTTGATCGGCATCGTCAAGAAGAACGGCATCATGCTGGTCGATTTCGCGCTCGAGGGCGAACGAAGCGCGGGCTGCCGCCGCGAGCGCGCCATCCACGAGGCCTGCACTGGAGCGCTTCCGGCCGATCCTGATGACGACGATGGCGGCGATGCTCGGCGCGCTGCCGCTGGTGATCGCGACCGGCCCCGGCTCCGAACTGCGCCGGCCGCTCGGCATCACCATCATCGGCGGGCTTTTGGTGTCGCAGGTACTCACGCTCTACACCACGCCGGTGATCTATCTGCTGCTCGACCGGCTGCACCGGCGGCTCGGCGGCGCGCAGCCCGGCCTCGATCTGCCGCGTCGCCACCGCCAGCATGGCGCCGGCGGAATAGTCAGACGCCCAGATACCGGTGCTGGATGTCGGGCGCGGCGGCGAGTTCGGCGCGAGCGTCCGCTCCACACCACGCGGCCGCGCTCGATGATGAAATGCCGGTCGGCGACCTTGGTCAGCGCCCGGACATTCTTGTCGATCACCAGGATCGAAGCCCCTCTTCTTTGAGCCGCGCCAGGCAACGCCAGATTTCGGCGCGGATCAGTGGCGCCAGGCCCTCGGTCGCCTCGTCGAGAATCAAGCAGGCGCGGATTGGTCATCAGCGCGCGGCCGACCGCCAGCATCTGCTGCTCGCCGCCGGAAAGCTGGTTGCCCATGCTGCTGCTGCGCTCGGCCAACCGCGGAAACAGGTCGTGGACTGCGCCAGCGTCCAGCCGCCGTCGCTCGGTCGCGGTCGCCACCAGATTTTCGCGCACGGTAAGATTGGGGAAAATCTGGCGGCCTTCCGGCACCAGGCCGATGCCGAGCTGCGCGATCCGGTAGGACGGCAGGCCGCGCATGTCCGGCCGTTGAAGCGGATCGAGCCGGCCCGCGCCGGCGGTCAGTCCCATGATCGAGCGCACTGTGGTGGTCTTGCCCATGCCGTTGCGGCCCATCAGCGTCACCATCTCGCCCGGCGCGATCGCCGAACGAGATGCCGTACAGCACCTGGCTGAGGCCGTAGCAGGTCTCGACGCCGTCGAGTTCGAGGAGGTCAGACATGGTCTGTGGCCTCCGCCTCGCCGAGATAGGCGTCACGCACCTGCGGCATTGGCGCGGATCTCGGCGGGCTTGCCGGAGGCGATGACGCGGCCATAGACCAGCACGGTGATGCGGTCGGCCAGCGCGAACACAGCCTCCATGTCGTGCTCGATCAGCAGAATCGTCATCTCGCCCTTGAGCGCGCGCAGCATCGCGACCATGCGTGCCGACTGCTCAGGGCCCATGCCGGCCATCGGCTCGTCGAGCAGCAGCATGCGCGGCGAGCCGGCAAGCGCCATCGCCAGTTCGAGCTGGCGATGCTCGCCGTGACTGAGCACCGAAGCCGGCAGGTTGGCGCGTTCGGCAAGACCGACGCGGGCCAGCGCCGCGCGCGCCGGGTCGCGCAGCGACGCATCCTTGCGGGCGTCGCGCCAGAACCGGAACGAGTGGCCGGCATGGGCCTGAACCGCCAGCGCGACATTGTCGAGCGCGCTGAGATCGAGAAACAGCGACGTGATCTGGAATGAGCGCGCCAGACCGAGCAGGCTGCGCCGGTAGGCCGGCAGCGCCGTAATGTCGTCGCCGGCGAAACGGATGCGCGCCGGAGTCCGGGCGCAGCAGTCCGGTCAGTTGCGCGATCAGCGTGGTCTTGCCGGCGCCGTTCGGCCCGATCACGGCATGCAATTCGCCGCCGTTCGACGTCAGCGATAGCTGGTCGCTGGCGACAATGCCGCCGAAGCGCTTCGACAGAGTTGTCGACCTGGAGCAACGTTTCAGTCACGGCGCCACCTTGTTGTCAGCAGGCCGTCGATGCCGCCCCGCGCGAACAGCACCACCAGCAACAGCAGCGGTCCCAGGACGATCTGCCAATATTCGGAGGCACGGGCCGCGGCTGCGCCGAACAGTGGCGCGCCGAGCAGCTTGATGAGGAACGGCAGCATTTCCTCCAGCACCAGCAAGGCGACGGCGCCGAACAACGGCCCGAACAACGAGCCCATGCCGCCCAGCACCACCATGATGATGAGGTCGCCGGACCGCGTCCAGATACATCATCGCCGGGCTCACGAAATCGGTGTTATTGGCGAGCAGCGTGCCGGCAAGACCGCACATCGTTCCGGCAATGACGAAGCAGACCAGCTTGTAGCGATAGGTCGGAAACCCGATCGCGCGCATGCGCACGTCGTTCGAGCGCGCGCCCTGAATTGCCATGCCGAAGCGCGAATTGATCAGCCGCCATACCAGATAGATCGAGCCGAACAGCAACGTGAGACAGAGATAATAAAACTGCGATCTTGTTCGAGAGGTTGATCAGCCCGACGAAATCGCTGCGTTTTTGCAGGGTCAGACCGTCATCGCCGCCATAGCGCGCCAGGCCCGCGAGCGATGTAATAGGCCATCTGCGCGAAGGCGAGCGTGATCATAATGAAATAGACGCCGCGGGTGCGCAGCGCTGAGCGCGCCGACCACCAGCGCAAACAGCGCGGAAGCTGCAAGCGCCACCGGCCATTGCAGAAAGCCGGAACGCAACGCCCTCAAAAGCCAAGATGCCGACCGCGTAGCCGCCGATGCCGAGATAGGCGGCGTGGCCGAAGCTCATCATGCCGCCATAGCCGAGGATCAAGTTGAGGCTGACAGCGGCAAGCGCGAGAATGATGATGCGGGTGAACAGCGTAAGCAGAAAGCGGTCGCCGATCAGCCGACGAATAGACCGGCAGCAGCAGCAGCGCCGCCAATAATGCGACGACGATGGCACCGTCCGAAGATTGAATTCGATCTTCATCGCCGGTGCGCCGGAAACAGGCCTTCGGGACTTCACCACGAGAACCGCCGCCATCAGGATGTAGATCAGCATCGACGACAGCGCCGGCGCGGCGGTCGCCGCGGTATTCTTGCGAAACACCATGCGCAGCAGGTCGGGAAAAAAGGCGCGGCCGAGCGTGTCGATGAAGCCGACGAAGATCGCGGCGACGAAGGCGCCGCGGATCGAGCCGATGCCGCCGATAACAGTGATGACGAAGGCGAGAATAAGGATGTTCTCGCCCATGCCGATCTGCACGGTCAGGATCGGCGCCTGCATCAGCCCGGCAAGGCCGGCCAGCGCAGCGCCGAGCCCGAACACCAGCGTGTACAGCAGCTTGATGTTGACGCCGAGCGCGCCGACCATTTCGCGGTTCGAGGCGCCGGCTCGGATCAGCATGCCGATGCGCGTGCGCATCACCAGCACATAGAGAAACGCCGCGACCGCCAGCGTTACCACGATGATCGCCAGCCGGTACGCGGAGTATTGGATGCCGGGCAATATCGGGATCGAGGTATTGAGCCAGGCGGGCAGCGGCAGGCTCATGCCGGCCGGGCCCCAGATCAGGCGCACGCCTTCGTCGAAAAACAGGATCAGGCCGAACGTTGCCAGCACATGGTCGAGATGGTCGCGGCCGTAGAGCTTGCGCATCGCGATGACTTCGACCGCCATGCCGACCAGCAAAGTGGCGACCAGCGCCAGGATGGCGCCAAACACGAAGCTGCCGGTCAAGGCCGCGAAGGTCGCGGCGAAATAGGCGCCGACCATATAGAGCGAGCCGTGCGCCAGATTGACGAAATCCATGATGCCGAACACCAGCGTCAGGCCCGCGGCGAGCAGAAACAGCAGCAGGCCGAACTGCAAACCATTGAGGCATTGTTCGATGAAAAGCGTCATGGCAGGCACATCGTCATTTCAGATAAGCAAACGGCGGCAGCGCTTTCGCGCTGCCGCCGCGCCGAAGCTCCGGATCACTTCATCAGGCACTTGCCGTGGAAGCTGTCCTGGTTTTCCTTGACGATGGTGGCGACGGTCTTGAGCACGAATTCGCCCTCGTCGTCTTTCACCACGTCCTGCAGATAGAATGCCTGGATCGGCACGTGGTTGTTGCCGAACTTGAAGTCGCCGCGCACCGACTTGAAGTCGGCCTTTTCCATCGCCTTCTGCACGGCCGTCTTGTCGCTGAGATTGCCCTTGGTCGCGACCACAGCCGAGTTGATCAGCATGGCCGCATCATAGCTCTGCGCGCCATAGAATGACGGGCGGTTGGGCGCATACTTCTTGATGTAGTCGGCGACGAACTTCTTGTTGGCGTCGTTCGGCAGGTCGTTGACCCATTCCTGCGCGCCCGGAACGCCCAACGCGAGTTCCTTCTGCCGCGGTAGCGATGGTCTCGTCGATGGTGAAGGCGGTGTAGAGCGGGATGGTGCCCTTGAGGCCTGCCTGAGAATATTGGGCCAGAAACTGCACGCCCGCGGCACCTGGATAGAACACGAAGATCGCATCGGGCTTCGCCGCCTTGGCTTTCGCCAGCTCGGCGGAAAAGTCGAGTTGCGACGGCCAGGTGGTGAGTTCCTCGCCGACGATCTTGCCCTTGAAGGTTGCGGCAACGCCGGCCAGCATGTCCTTGCCCGCGGCATAGTTCGGGCCGATCAGAAACACTGATTTCACGTCCTTCTGGTTCATATAGTGGCCCATGGCCTGCGGCGTCTGGTCGTTATTCCACGAGGTCGAGAACACGGTCGGCGAGCACAGCTCGCCCGCGATCTGCGATGGGCCGGCATTGGCGATCACCAGGAAGGTTTTGGAATCGACGATCGGCTTGAGCGAAGCCAGCAAGACGTTCGACCAGATGTAGCCGGCGATGAAATCGACCTTGTCGCTCTCGATCAGCTTGTCGGTTTTCTGCTTGCCGACCTCGGGCTTGAAACCGTCGTCCTCGTAAATCACTTCGACCGGAATACCGCCCATCTTGCGGCCGAGATGGTCGAGCGCCAATTCGAACGAATTGCGCATGTCCTCGCCGATCGAGGCGACCGGGCCGCTGAACGTGCTGACGAAGCCGATTTTGATGGTTTTGTTTTGGGCCAGTGCCGGATTGGTGGCCGGGCCCGCCGCGAGCAACGCCGCAACGGCTGTCGCGGCCAATAGCGCTTGACGCATGATCTCATCCTCCCCGAGAGCCTTTTTGGCCCGTTGATCCTAATGTAGCGGCTTTCGCGCGCAAAGGTCCATCGGCGCCGCGGTCGCAGCCTCCGCCGGAACCCCGCCAAGTCCGGGCCATTGACCGCAGCCGCGGCCGACCGGCAGTCTGGTCATCCGTTTTCCGCACAGGAAGCCGCTTTGACACCGACCGTCGCCATCATCGCGCAAGGCAGCATGGGCGCCAGCATCGCCAGGCGGCTGACCGACCACGGCGTGCGCGTCACCACCTCGCTCGCCGGCCGCAGCGAAGCCAGCGCCAGGCGCGCGAAGGAAGCCGGCATGCAGCCGGTCAGCAACCGCGAATTGTGTGAGGCCGATTTTTTCCTGTCGATCGTGCCGCCCGGCGACGCGCTCGCGCTGGCGCAGCGCCTCGCTCCGGTGCTGACCGCCACCAACCAGAAGCCGGTCTACGTCGAATGCAACGCGGTCAATCCCGCCACCGTCGGCAAGATCGAAGCCGTGATCGCGGCAACCGGCTGCGCCTTCGTCGGCGCCGGCATCATCGGTCCGCCGCCGAAGCCGGGCACCAGCAACACGAAAATCTATGCCGCCGGACCCGCCGCCGCGCGCTTCGCCGCGCTCAACGACTACGGTCTGATCGTGCGCGTGCTGGATGGCCCGGTCACCGCCGCCTCGGCGCTGAAGATGTCCTACGCCGGCATCACCAAGGGCCTCACCGCGCTCGCATCCGGCATGATGCTGGCGGCCCAACGCGGCGGCGCGGCGCCCGCCCTCGGCGCCGAACTCGCCGAGAGCCAGCCGCATTTGCTCGCCTGGTTCAATCGCATGGTGCCGGCGATGTATTCCAAGGCGTATCGCTGGGTCGCCGAGATGGACGAGATCGCGGGCTTCGTCGGAAATGACCGCGCCGAGCACAGGATGCTAGAAGCCGCCGCGCGCATGTATGAGCGTATCGCCGCCGATAACGACGGCGGCAAAATTGAAATCCACGAACTCGACAATTTCCTCGGCCGGAAATAACGGAGCGCGTCGCAATGGGCGAGCCCAGCATCCTCAGCGAGCAACGCGCCGGCTATCGCGTCATCACGCTCAACCGGCCGGACCGGCTCAACGCCTTCAATGAAGCAATGCACGGAGAATTGCGCGCCGCCATTGAGGACGCTGAGGGCGATTCTGCCTGCCGCGCATTACTCTTGACCGGCGCCGGCCGCGGCTTCTGCACCGGGCAGGATCTCAGCGACCGCCTCGCCAAGCCCGGCGAACAGGTCGTGCTCGGCGGTACGCTCGAAGCGCACTACAACCCATTGATCCGGAAATTGCGCGCCCTGCCGTTCCCGGTGGTTTGCGCGGTCAACGGCGCCGCCGCCGGCGCCGGCGCCAACATCGCGCTGGCCTGCGACATTGTTTTGGCAGCGCGCTCGGCGAGCTTCGTGCAGTCCTTCGCCAAAGTTGGGCTCATTCCGGATTCCGGCGGCACCTGGTATTTGCCGCGCCTCGCCGGCATGGCGCGGGCGCGCGGCCTTGCGCTGCTTGCCGAACCGCTGAGCGCCGAGAAAGCCGAAAGCTGGGGCCTGATCTGGAAGGCGGTCGATGATGCCGCGCTGATAAGCGAAGCTGAAAAGCTGTGCGGGCATTTCGCCGCCGCGCCGACCTATGGCCTGAGCCTGATCAAGCGCGCGCTCGATGCCGCCGCCGCCAACTCGCTCGACGATCAGCTCGATCTCGAACGCGATTTGCAGCGCGCGGCGAGTTTGTCGCCGGATTACGCCGAGGGCGTGCGCGCCTTCATGGAGAAGCGAAAGCCAAATTTTACCGGCGCCAAAGGCAATGAGCCATGAGCGCCGAAAAAAGCCGTGACGGGAAGAATTTGCGCGTCGGCTTGGCCGGACTCGGCGCAGTCGGGCTCGGCGTCGCGAAGCGGCTAATCGACGGCGACATTCCAGGCATGACGCTCGCTGCGGTGTCGGTGCGCGATGCCGACAAGGCGCGGCGCAATTTGCCGCAGGTCGGCGACATGATCGCATTGCGCACCCCGGCCGCTCTCGCCGACGATTGCGACGTCGTGGTCGAATGCCTGCCTCCGGCGCTGTTTCGTGACATCGCAGTTGCCGCCATCGATAAGGCACGCATCTTTATGCCGCTGTCGGTCGCACAGCTCTTGCAGCACTGGGACCTGGTTGAACGCGCCAAAGCCAAAGGTGCGCGCATTCTGGTGCCGACCGGCGCCTTGATCGGCCTCGATGCGGTCCGCGCCGCGGCGGAGGGCACGATCCGCTCGGTCAAGATGATCACGCGCAAGCCGCCGAATGGATTGGCCGGTGCGCCTTATCTGGTCGAGCACGGCATTTCGGTCGACGGCCTCAAGGCGCCGCTCAAGGTGTTTGACGGCACGGCGCGCGACGGCGCCCGCGGCTTCCCGGCCAACGTCAATGTCGCCGCCGCGCTCAGCTTGGCCGGCATCGGTCCCGACCGCACCCAACTCGAAATCTGGGCCGACCCGGCGCTCGAGCGCAACACCCACCGTATCGAAGTCGATGCTGACACCGCGCGCTTCTCGATGACGATCGAAGGCGTGCCCTCCGAAAACCCACGCACCGGCAAGATTGTCGCACTATCGACGATTGCCGCGTTACGCGGCCTGGTATCGGAGCTAAAGGTCGGAACCTAAACAACAAAGACTCCCCTCAGGCCGCTTTACCGGATAAATATTGGTTACCGCCGTGACCTTTCATCCGGTTGGGGCCTTGCGGTCGAATGGGGGATGCCATGGACTTTCTGCTGTCTCAGATCACGCCGGCCAATGTGCTGGGCGCGCTCGGGGGGGCGTTTTACGTCGCGACCTATGCGATGAAAACCATGGTGCCCCTGCGGATCGCCGGCATCATCAGCTGCGTGTGCTTCCTGTCCTACGGCTTCCTGTCGCATTCCTATCCGACCGCGCTGATGTATCTCGCGCTGCTACCGGTGAACTGCCTGCGCCTCTACCAGATGCAGACGCTGATCAAGAAAGTCCGCGAGGCGTCGGCCGGCGATTTCTCGATGGACTGGCTCAAGCCGTACATGCGCCGCCGCCATTGCAAGGCAGGCGATGTGCTGTTCAACCAGGGCGATCGTGCCGAACACATGTTCTACATTTTGTCGGGACACTTCACGATCCCGGCGCTGAACGTCGAAATCCCGACCGGCAAGATTTTCGGCGAGCTCGGCTTCGTGTCGCCGGAGAACCGCCGGACGCAATCGGTGGTGTGTTCCGCCGATGGCGAGATTCTCGAGATCGCCTATGACACGGTGCGCGAGCTTTATCTGCAGAATCCGCCATTCGCATTTTATCTGCTCAAGATCGTCAGTCAGCGCATGCTGGAAAATCTGCACAACATGGAAAAGGCGCTGGCCGAGTGCCTGATGTTGAACAAGGGCAAGCCGCAGCAGCCGCCAGCGCCGGCGTGAAGTTTCACGCCGCCTCTACCAGCTCGGCACCCTGCGTGGTTTGACAATCACTGCGCGGCGATTATCGTTTGCATACAAATAAACGGCTCCGGTTGTTGCAGGTCGCCGCATGAAGCCCGCGCCGTTCATCCGCCACGTGCCGAAGACGCTCGACGAGGCGCTGGCGATTCTGGCCGAGGTCGCGCCGCAGGACGGCCGCGTGCTGGCCGGCGGGCAAAGCCTGGTGCCGATCATGGCGTTCCGGATGGCGCGGCCGGCGCACCTCGTCGATATCAACGAGGTCGCCGGCCTCGACACGGCTTGCGGCCGACGACGGCAAGCTCGTCGATCGGCGCGCGCGTGCGCCACGCCGCCTTTCACAAGCCGGTCGTCGACGGCCCGCTCGGCGCGCTGCTCGCCGCCGTCGTCACGCCACATCGCGCACTATCCGATCCGCATGCGCGGCACGTTCTGCGGCAGCCTGGCGCATGCCGATCCGGCCTCGGAATGGTGCCTGGCCGCGGCGACGCTCGACGCCGAACTGGTCGCCAAAAGCACGCGCGGCGACGCGCGCCATCGCGGCGAAGGATTTCTTCGCCGGCATCATGTCGACGGCGCTGGCGGAGGACGAATTGCTGGCCGAGGCGCGCCTGCCGCTGCTGCCTGCCGGCACCAAATTCGGCTTCAACGAATTCAGCCGCCGCGCCGGCGATTTCGCGATGGCCGCGTCGCTGGTCGGTCTATCGCCTCGATGGCGGCAAGATCGACCGATGCCCGTGTCGGCGTCGGCGGCGCCGAGCCCAGCCCGCGCCGCATTGCGGAAGCCGAAGCCGCGCTCAACGGCAAAGCGCCGGGCGACGACGCGTTCCGCGCCGCGGCCGAAGCCGCGGCCAAGGCGATCGATCCGCTGGAAGACATCCAGACCAGCGCCGAATACCGCCGCGATCTGGTGCGCGCCGTGGTGCGCCGCGCGCTGGAAGCGAGCCGCAACAATGACGCGCGCACGACCAAGGGCTCGGGCACCACCTGGGTCGGCCGCGCCATCCGGCGGCTGGAAGACCCGGCGCTGGTCACCGGCCAGGGCCGCTTCACCGCCGACCTGCCCGCCGCGCACTGGGTGCGCTTCGTGCGCAGCCCGCGTCGCCGCCGGCACACATCGGCAAAATCTCGGCGCCGGACGGCGCGACGGTGATCACCGCCGCCGACCTCAAGGGCGTCAAGCCGATCACGCCGATGCTGCACAAGTTCAACTACAAGCCGGTCGGCCAGCCGATCCTCGCCGACGGCGTCGTGCGCTTTGTCGGCGAGCCGATCGCCGCCGTGGTCGGCGCCGAGCGAGGAAGAAGCCGAGGACATCGCCGATCAGATCGAGGTCGAGATCGACGGCAGACGCACGCCGCTGGTCGATGCCCGCGACGCGCTCGAAGCCGGCGCGCCGCTGGTGCACGACGACGTGCCCGGCAACGTCATCGTCGAAGGCGCGCATCAAGACGCCGGACTTCGACAAGGTCTGCGGACGGCGCCGCACAAGCGCATCGTCAGGTCGAGGCGCGCTCGCGCCGGCAGAACGCGACGCCGATGGAAGCGCGCGCCGGCCACGCCGCCTACGATCGTCTCGACCGGCCGCGTGACGCTGACCTGCACCACGCAGATGCCGCATCTGACGCGCACCGCGATCGCCGACCTGCTCGGCATGCCGGAATCCGATCTGCGCGTGATCGCGCCCGATGTCGGCGGCGGCTTCGGCCAGAAGATGTCGCTGGCGCCGGAATACGTGCTGCTGGTCTGGCTGGCGCGCAAGCACCGCAAGCTCGGTCGCCTGGACCGAGGACCGCCGCGAGAACCTGATCGCCGGCGTTTCACAGCCGCGATCAGTACATCGCGGCTCGAAGGCGCCTTCGACGCAGACGCCAAGCTGATCGCGCTGTCGGCCGACGTCATCGCCAATGTCGGCGCCTATTCCTGCTATCCCGACCACCTGCGGCGTCGAGCCGCTGATGGCGATGGCGGAAATGCCCGGGCCCTACGACGTGCGCGCCTATTCACTGCCTGGCGCGCGGCGTCCTCACCAACACCTGCCCGATGGCGCCCTATCGCGGCGTGTCGCGGCCGGTCATCACCTTCGCGCTCGAGCGGCTGATGGACAAGGCCGCTGCCGCGTTCGGCATCGACCCGGTCGAGATCCGCCGCCGCAACCTGATCGACAAATTTCCCTACACGTCGGCGACCGGGCTCGATGTTCGACGAGGCGACCTATCAAGCAGACGCTGGAGATGGCGGTCGAAGGCGATCGACCTGCCGGCGTTCCGCGCGCGGCAGAAGAAGGCGCGCGCGCAAGGCCGCTATCTCGGCATCGGCTTTGCGACCTTCTCCGAGCGCACCGGCTACGGCAGCCCGGCTTTCGCCGCGCGCGGCATGGAGATCACGCCCGGCTGGGAAACCGTGCATCTCATCGATCGATCCGTCCGGCTTTGTCGAAGCGCGCATCGGCGCGTCGCCGCACGGCCAGGGCCTGCGCACGACGCTGGCGCAGATCATCGCCGACGAGATCGGCGTCACGCCGCGACGTCATCAAGGTCGATGCACGGCGACACCGACCGCACGCCTTACGGCTGGGGCACCTTCGCCAGCCGCTCGCTGGTGATTTCCGGCGGCGCCAGCGCTGATCGCGGCGCGCAAGGTGCGCGCCAAGCTGATCAAGATCGCCAGCCACATGCTGGAAGCCGCCGCCGACGACATCGTGCTGGAGGACGGCGCACGCCAAGGTCGCCGGCACCGACCGCACGATCGCCATCGCCACGATGGCGCGCGAGGCCTATCACCAGACGCACCGCTTCAAGGGCGAGATCGAGCCGGGCCTGACCGAGAGCGGCGACTTACGATCCGGCCGGCACCTTCTCCAATGCCTGCCATGTCGCGATCGTCGAGGTCGACATCGAGACCGGCCAGGTGCGGATCGAGAAGTTCCTCGTCGCCGAGGACGCCGGCCGCATCATCAATCCGATGATCGCCGACGGCCAGGTGCATGGCGGCGTCGCGCAGGGCATCGGCAACGCGCTGCTCGAAGAGATCATCTACGACGAGACCGGCAACATCCTGACCGCCACTCTCGCCGACTACATGCCGCCGACCTGCCAGCGAAATTCCGCCGATCGAGCTGCATCACATCGAGACGCCGAGCCGGCAACTCGATCACCAAGGCCAAGGGGCTCGGCGAAGGCGGCGCCATCGGCGCGCCGGCCGCGGTCATCAACGCCATCAACGACGCGCTGTCGCCGTTCGGCGTGCAGATCGACGAGATGCCGGCGACGCCGCAGCGCATCCGCGCGGCGCTGCGCAGCAAGCGAGCAAGGCCGGCATGAGCGAGCAAGACCAGCATCACGCTCACCATCAACGGCCGCGACCACGCCATCGCGCGTCGAGCCGCGCCGCACGCTGGTCGACGCCATCCGCGAGGATTGCGGCCAGACCGGCACCCATATCGGCTGCGAGCACGGCGTCTGCGGCGCCTGCACCGTGATCGTCGACGGCGAGCCGGTGCGCTCCTGCCTGATGTTCGCGGTGCAGGCCGACGGCAAGAAGATCCGCACCGTCGAAGGGCTGGCCAACGGCGACAAGCTGCATCCGATGCAGCAGGCCTTCATGGAGCACCACGGCCTGCAATGCGGCTTCTGCACGCCGGGCTTTCTGATGCTCGCGGTCGGCGTGCTGGAGCGCGAGCCCGACATCAGCGACGAGGATCTGCTCGACGTGCTGTCGTCGAACCTGTGCCGCTGCACCGGCTATCAGAACATCATCAAGGCGGTGCGCGCCGCGGCCGAAAGAAATGCGCAAGGCGATGACGACGCGCAAACGCCTCCACGACAAATTCATCGGCCGCTCGGTGCCGCGGCTCGAGGACCGGCCGCTGCTGACCGGGCCAAGGCCGCTTCGCCGCCGATATTTCGTTTCCCGGCCAGTTGCATATGCGCGTGGTGCGCTCGCTGATCGCGCACGGCAAAATCGCTGTCGATCGATGCGAGCGCGGCGCTGGCGCTGGATGGCGTGCATGCGGTGTGGACGCGCGGCCGACGTCGCCGACATTCCGCCGATCGATTTCCGCCTGACGGGTCTCGTGGAACTCGAGCCGTACCGGCAATCTGTACTGGCGCGCGAGCGTGGTGCGCTATGTCGGCGAGCCGGTCGCGGTGGTGTTCGCAGACGACCCGTACATCGCCGAAGACGCGGCCGAGCTGGTCGACGTCGACGATCGAGCCGAACTGCCGGCCATCACTGCACGCCGACGAACACCGCGCCGATGTATCGACGGTCGCTCCACCGAAGCCAGCGATCATCCGCAAGGGCTACGGCGACATCGACGCCGCGTTCGAAGACGCGCATGCCGTTGTTTCGCTTGAGCTGTCGATCGGCCGGCATACCGGCGTGCCGCTGGAAACGCGCGGCGCCATCGCCCGCTATGACGCAGCGCGCGACGTGCTGGAGATGCACGGCGCCGCCAAGGTGCCGCACTGGAACCGAGATCAGCCATCGCGCAAATGCTGGGCCGGCATGCCGGCATCGCGTGCAACTTTACGAGGGCCATGTCGGCGGCGGCTTCGGCATTCGCGGCGAGCTCTATCCGGAGGACGTGCTGGTCTGCGCCGCCGCGCTGAAATTCCGCCGGCCGGTCAAATGGATCGAGGACCGGCGCGAGCATCTGATCGCCGCCAATCATTCGCGCCAGCAGCGGCATCGCATTCAAGCCGCCGTCGATCGACCGACGGGCAGCATCCTCGGCATCGACGACGAATTCTTCCACGACAACGGCGCCTACATGCGCACCCACGCCGCGACGGTGCCCGATCTCGCCGCGGCGATGCTGCCCGGACCCTATCGCGTGCCGGCCTATCGGGCCGTCGGCCATGTCCGGCTGACCAACAAGACGCCGTGCGGCACCTATCGCGCGCCGGGCCGCTACGAGAGCACCTTCGTGCGCGAGCGGCTGATGGACGCGATCGCCGCGAAGATCGGCATCGATCCGCTCGAAGTCCGCCGGCGCAACCTGATTCGCGCGAGCCGCGATGCCGTACGACGCGCATGCTCGACACGCTCGGCACGCACATCGTCTACGATTCCGGCGACTACGCGAAGCTGCTCGACAAGGCGCTGAAGCCGAGTTGACATCGGCTCGGTGTTCGGGATGCCGCCAAGCGTCGGCGCGAGGCTGGCGAGATGGTCGGCGCTGGCATCGGCTTTGTTCGTCGAGAAGAGCGGGCTGGGCCCGTTCGACAGGTCCGCATCGCGATCGACGCCGAATGGCGCGGTCGAGGTGATCACCGGCGTCGGCTTCGGTCGGCCAGGGCATCGAAACCGTGATGGCGCAAATCTGCGCCGATACGCTCGGCGTCGATTACGCGCACATCCGCGTCATCCACGGCCAGACCGACCGCATCGAGCGCGGCGTGCGGCGCCTTTGCGTCGCGCGTCACGGTGATGACCGGCGAGGCGACGCGGCTCGCCGCGGCAAGCCTTGCGCGGCAAAGGCGCTCAAGGCCGCGGCGACCTTGATGCAGACGCCGCGCCGGAACAACTCGACCATCGTCGACGGCGTGATCGCGCCGGACGCCGGCCCGGGGCCGTCGATGACGCTCGCCGAATTCGCCCGCGCTCGGCCCAACGACATCACGGCCGACGGCTTCTTCGAATACAAACACATGATCTATCCATACGGCGTGCACATCGCGCAGGTGAAGGTCGACGCCGAGACCGGCGGCGTCACGATCGAGCGCTATCTGGTGGCCTACGATGTCGGCCGCGCCGTCAATCCGATGCTGATCGAAGGCCAGATCGCCGGCGGCGTCGCGCAGGGTATCGGCGGCGCGCTCTACGAGGAGTTTCTCTACGACGACGCCGGCGAGCCGCTGTCGGTCACCTTCGCCGATTACCTGATGCCGACCGCGCGCGAAATGCCGCCGAGATCGACGTCGTCATCAGCGAGGACGCGCCCTCGCCGCTCAATCCGCTCGGCCTCAAGGGCGCCGGCGAAGGCGGCGTCAACGCGGTCGGCGCGGCCATTGCCGCGGCGATCGACGACGCGCTGGGAATGCCGGGTGCCGTGACCAAACTTCCGGTAACCCCGCAACGGATGAAGGAGATTTTGCGCCAGCGAAGTTGAATTTACGGAGACTTCGCGCGGTCATAATCCACTTTCCACTCCTTCAGTCTGACAGGCCGCTCCGGCGAGAGCGACCCGGATTGACAATCCCGGCGGCGGAATGGAGGCTTGAATAAACAGGCGAAACGGCAGCAAGCCGTGAGTCCTTCAACAATTCTGAAATCCCCGGGGAGGAATTCGATGAAAACGACCCAGATTCGCATGCTCGCGGCTGCGCTAAGCCTGGCGGCAGGTCTCGTGCTGACGACCGGCGCGAGCGCACAAAACCGCGAGTTCTCCTTTGCCTACGACCAACCGCATAACAGCGGCTATGGCGTCGGCGCCGACCTGTTCAACGCCAAGCTCAAGGAGCTGAGCAAAGGTACGTTGTCCATCAATCAATATCCCGGCGCCCAGCTCGGCACCGAGGCGCAGACGCTGACCAAGATCGTGACCGGCGACATCGACTTCGTGCTCGCCGCCACCGCCAACGCGGCAACCATCCAGCCCGAGGCTGGCGTGTTCTCGATTCACTTCATCATCCGCGACGAGGCGCACGCCATCAAAGTGCTCGCTGATCCCGGCGTGATCGCCGCGATGCGCGAGCTGTTCGCCGCCAAGGTCAAGGGCGCGCATATGATCGGGCTTGGGTCACAGGGCCTCCGCGATATCTACGGCAAGATCCCGGTGCAGAAGGTGTCCGATCTCAAGGGCCACAAGATGCGGGTACAGGCCACGATCACCGAGGACACGCTGTTTCCGGCCTACGGCGCCCAGGTCGTGCATATGCCGTTCGGCGAGGTCTATACCTCGCTGCAAACCGGCGTGGTCGACATGGCCGAGAACGGCATCAACAATTACCTGATCAACAAGCATTACGAAGTCGCGCCGGTGCTCTCGATCACCGAGCACGAAGCCAACAACGCGGCGCTGTTCGTCAGCGACAAGCTGTGGTCGAGCCTGACTGACGAGCAGAAGAAGTGGGTACAGGCCGCGGCCGATGAAGTCAGTCAAAAAGAGCCGGCCGCCGCATTCGAACTTGAACACCAGGCGCTGGCGAAGCTGCAGACCATGGGCGTCAAGATCGTGAAGGACGTCGACAAAAAGGGTTTCCAGGACGTCAGCAAGCCGATCCAGGACAGCCTCGCCAAACAGCTCGGCCCTAACGCCGTAAAGGTGCTCGAACTCGTCCGCAACGTGAAATAGCCGCTCGTCAACGCGGGGAGCCCGGGCGCGGCTCCCCGCTTATTTTTTGGAATCATCATGGACCCTAACGACACCGCCAAGCCGAAGCTCAAGGCGCCCCCGGGCACCACCGATTGCCACATCCACGTCTATGACGACGCGCTGCCGCTGGCGCCGACCGCGAAATTCAAGCCGCCGCACGCGACGGTCGAGGACTACATGAAGATGTGCAAGCTGGTCGGCATCGAGCGCACCGTGGTGGTGGCACCGACTGCCTACGGCAAGAACAACGACCTGCTGCTCGACGCGATGAAGAAGATCGGCCCGAACGCCCGCGGCGTCGTGGTGGTTGACGAGACCACAACCGACGCGGAATTCCAGCGCCTGCATAAGCTCGGCGTGCGCGGCATCCGCTTTTTCATGCTGCCGGGCGGCGCGCTCGGCTGGGACATTATCGAGCCGATGTCGGCGCGGCTTGGCGAGATCGGCTGGAGCATCACGTTTCAGATGGACGGCAGTGAGTTTCCGGAACGCGAGGCGGCAATCAACCGGATCAAGTGCGACCTAATCATCGACCACACCGGCAAATTCCTCGAACCGGTCGCGACCGATCATCCGAGCTTCAAGTCCTTGCTGAGGATCCTCGACAACGACAAGCGCTGGATCAAGCTGGCGGCCCCCTACGAGACCTCGAAGCTCGGCCCGCCGTACTGGGACGACGTCGGCAAGATGGGCAAGGCGCTGGCCAAGCACACGCCGGACCGCACGATCTGGGCGTCGAACTGGCCGCATCCGAACTTCAAGCCGCAGTCGGCGTGGATGCTCGACATGTTGCTGGATTGGGTGCCGGATGAACCCGCGCGCCGCAAGGTGCTGGTCGATAATCCGGCGCGGCTCTACGGGTTTTAGTCTTGCTTATCCCTCCCCGCTTGCGGGGAGGGTGGCGAGCGATAAGCGAGCCGGGCGGGGCTCGTATCTTCCCCACCCCGGCGCGAAGACGCGCCGACCCTCCCCTTTCAGGGGAGGGATAAGAAAGAACTCACCCCAGCTTCTTCAACAGCCGCGCCACCACGCGCTGCTCATCCGCGCTCAGCGGCGCCAGCGTTTCCGCGGTGATTTCGGCGGCGACATCGATCGCAGCCTCGGTCACCTCACGCCCGCGCGTCGTCAGCGCCACCGCGCGGCGGCGGCGGTCCTTCGGATCGTTCAGCGCGGTCACAAAGCCGCGCAGACTCAGGCGATCCACCACGCCCTTGATGGTGGCCGCGTCGAGGAAGATCAGCCGGCCGAGATGGTTCTGCGAGCACGGCCCGACTTCGTGCAGCTTGGACAGCGCGGCGAACTGCGTCTGGGTGAGTTGCTCGATCATGCGCGCCATGAAGATCGAGGTGTGACGTTGCATCGCGACGCGCAGCAGAAAGCCGACCTGCTCATCGAGCACATAACCGCTGGTTGAGTCGGGTTGCGCAATTAGCTTGAGCTTGGCGAGACGTTTCATTTTCACACCGTAAGATATGCGCGTTGCACGTCAACATTGGCCTCTAGTTCACTCATGGTGCCGGACCAGCGGATCTGACCTTTTTCCAGCATGTAGACACGGTCGGACACCAGACGCGCGAAGTGCACGTTCTGTTCCGACAGCAGGATCGAGAGACCTTCTTTCTTCAGTTCGATGATGGTGTTGGCCATCTGCTCGACGATCAGCGGCGCGACGCCTTCGGACGGTTCGTCGAGTAACACAAGGAGTGGATTGCCCATCAGCGTGCGCGCCACCGTGAGCATCTGCTGCTCGCCGCCCGCTCATGCGACCGCCGAGCCGGTCTGGCATTTCGGCGAGATTGGGGAACAGCGCATAGAGCTTTTCCGGCGTCCAGCGCGGCGCCGGTGCGCCGTCGAGAAAGGCGCGCGCCTCTTGGCGGCCGATATCGAGATTTTCTTCGACGGTGAGGTCGACGAAAATCCGCCGATCCTCCGGCGTGAAGCCGAGGCCGAGCCGCGCGATCTGGTACGGCTTGAGCCGCGAAATATCGCGGCCGTTGAATTGCACCGTTCCGGCGCGCTGGCCGATCATGCCCATCAGCGCTTTCATGGTGGTGGACTTGCCGGCGCCGTTCCTCCCCATCAGCGCCACTACCTCGCCGCGGCCGACCTCGAAATTCAGGTCGTAAAGAATCTGCGCGGCGCCGTACCAGGCGCTCAGATTCGGCAACTTGCAGCATCGGTTCGGTCATGTCGCCGCTCCCGCGCCGAGCGCGAATGTCTTACCCGTGAAGGTTTTGCCGGTGCCGAAATAGACCTCCTGCACTTTCGGGTTGTCGCGGATGTCGGCTGCCTTGCCGTCGGCGATCAGGCGGCCGCGCGCCAGCACGATGATACGGTCGGCGAAGGCGAACACCACATCCATCGAGTGTTCGGTGAACAGCACCGAAATGCCGCGCTCGACGACCAAGCTTTTTACCAATGCAATGAGGTCATGGCGTTCCCGCGGCGCCATGCCGGCGGTCGGTTCGTCCATCAGCAGCAATTTCGGTTCGTTGGCGAGCGCGATGGCAAGCTCGACGCGCTTGACGTCGCCATAGGCGAGCTCGCGGCTCGGTCGATCGGCGGCATCGCGCATGCCGACCTGCGCCAGCAATTCGAGCGCGCGGTCGCGATGCAGCGACGCGGCGGGCGGCCACAGCCGGTAGGTATCGCTGCCGTACGACAGCAGCGCCATCTGCACGTTCTCGGCGACCGTCATCGAGCCGAACGTCGCGGCGACCTGGAAGGTGCGGCCGACGCCGAGCCGCCAGATGTCGCGCGGCTTGAGCCCGGCGATGTTTATTCCATCAAACAGGATTTCGCCGGAGTCCGGCCTGAGCTGGCCGTTGATCATGTTGAAGCAGGTCGACTTGCCGGCGCCGTTCGGGCCGATCATGGCGAGGAATTCGCCGCCTCGAACGGTGAAGCCGATCTCGCGCACGGCCTGCACGCCGCCGAACGCTTTCGACAGTGAGCGGATTTCCAGCTCGCTCATGGGATGTGCTTTCGCCTGACCAGCGCGGCGACGGCACCGGCGATGCCGCTCGGGAACGCCAGCACCAGCAGCAGAATGATGATGCCGAGCAGCGCCCGCCAGTATTCGGTCTGCCGCATCACGGTGTCCTGCAGCGTCGCGTAGGCGGCGGCGCCGACAATCGGCCCGATCAGCGTCTGGATGCCGCCGAGCAGTACCATCACCAGGCCGTCGATCGAGCGGCCGACCCCGATGGTTTCCGGCGAGATCGAACCCTTGGCGAAGGCGAAAAGGCCGCCGGCGACGCCGCACACCGCGCCGGCGATGGCGAACGCCAGCCAATGCACGCGCTTGACGTCGATGCCGATCGCTTCGGCGCGCAGCGGACTATCGCGGCCGGCCCGCATCGCATAGCCAAATGGCGCGAACAGGAAACGCCGCAGCAGCAGGACACCCGCAACAGCCAGGATCAGCGTCAGCCAGAAATAGTAGTTCGGCAGATCGAACGGGAATGGCGGCCACACGCCGATCACGCCGTTCGAGCCGCCGGTGAGGACTTCCCATTGGAACACCAGCGCCCAGACGATCTGCGCGAACGCCAGCGTCAGCATCGCGAGATAAACGCCGGACAACCGCACCGCGAACCAGCCGAACAGCAGCGCGCCGGCTAGCGCCGCCACCGGGGCGGCGGCGAGCGCGACGCCCATTGGCACCGCCAGCCATTTCACCAGCAGCGCCGCGCCATAGGCGCCAAGCCCGAAATAGGCGGCGTGGCCGAACGAATGCATTCCCCCTGGCCCCATGATGAAATGCAGCGAGGTGGCGAACAGCACCGCGATCAACACGTCGATGCCGAGGATCAGGAGATAGGGCGAGCCAAAGGTCGGACTTTGCGCCAGCAGCGGCAGCGCGAGCAGCAGGATAAACATGGCGATCGCCAGCATCTTGAGCAGCGGCGTCGCGGGACGCATCGGCTCCTCCGGGTCGGCGATCGAGCGCACCGCGCCTTGCGGCTTGCCGAGCAGACCGTAAGGCCGCGCGATCAGCACGATCGCCATGACCAGGAATTCCGCCACCAGCGTGAATTTCGTGAAGTTGACCGAGAAGCCGGCGATGTCGACGACGCCGATGCCGATGCACAGCGCCTTGACCTCGGCGATGATGACCGCGGCGAGATAGGCGCCGGTGATCGACCCCATGCCGCCGACCACCACGACCACGAAGGCGTCGCCGATCACGATCAGGTCGGTCGCCAGATTGGCCGGCTCGCGCGCCACCTGCAGCGCGCCGCCGAGGCCCGCAAGCGCCGAGCCGAGCGCAAACACCGCGGTGAACAAGATCGCCTGATTGACGCCGAGCGCGCCGACCATTTCACGATCCTGGGTCGCCGCACGCACCAAGCGGCCGAGCCGGGTGCGTGCCAACGCGAAATGCAAGGCGAGCAGTATCAGCGGCCCGATGACGATGAGGAACAGGTCGTAGCTCGGCAGCCGCCGTCCCAGCACCTCGACGGCGTCGCGCAGGCCGGGCGCGCGCGGGCCCAGCAGGTCTTCCGGCCCCCACAGCCACAGCGTGGCGTCGTTGATGACGAGGACGAGTGCAAAGGTGGCCAGCAACTGAAATAGCTCGGGTGCGCGATAGATCCGCCGCAGCAGCACGATCTCGATCAGCGCGCCGAAGGCACCGACGATCAGCGCGGTGGCGATAATGCCGCCCCAGAAGCCGAACGCCCCGCCGATCTTGGTTGCGAACGAATAGGCGAGATAGGTCCCCAGCATATAAAGGGACCCATGCGCAATATTGACGATGCGGGTAACGCCGAAGATCAGCGACAGACCGGCCGCGACGAGGAACAGGCCGGACGCGGTGGAAAGCCCGTTAAGCGCCTGAAATAGAAATGCGGAGAGAGTCATGGCGGCATCTTATCCCTCCCCTTCAGGGGAGGGTGGCTGCGAGCCTTGCGAGCAGCCGGGTGGGGTCGGCATGAAATCGCTCCCCACCCGGTCCGCTTCGCGGACCACCCTCCCCGAAGTCGGGGAGGGATAAGCCTCAATTACTCTCCGCCGGGCGGAGCTTCTTCACTTCGGCGTCGGACGGCAGCACCGACGCGCCGTCGACATATTTAAAGTCGACCATGGTGCCCTTGCCGTTCTCTAGCGCGAGCTTGCCGACGAACGCGCCCATCGTCGCCTGGTGGTCGCTGGCGCGATAGCTGAACGCGCCGAACGGTGAATCGACCTTGAGGCCCTTGAACGCCTCGACTAGCTTCTCGGTGTCGGTCGACTTCGCCTTGGCGATGCCGGCCGCGATCGACTTGATGGTGACATAGCCGACCACCGAGCCAAGCCGCGGATAGTCGTTGAACTTCTTCTTGTAGGCGTTGACGAAGGCGACGTGCTCCGGCGTCTTGATCTTGTCCCACGGATAGCCGGTGACGACCCAGCCGACCGGCGTTTCATCCTTGAGCGGATCGAGATATTCCGGCTCGCCCGACAGCAGGCTGACGACCGGGCGATTCTTGAAGGTGCCGCGGGTATTGCCCTCGCGCACCAGCTTGGCGAGGTCGGCGCCAAACAGCACGTTGAAGATGGCATCGGGCTTGGCGTCGTCAATCGCTTGCGCGACCGCGCCGGCGTCGACCTTGCCGAGCGGCGGCGCCTGCTCGGTGACGAACTCGACGTCGGGCTGCGCCTTCTTCATCAGCGTCTTGAACGCCGCGGCGGCGGCCTGGCCATATTCGAAATTCGGATAGACCAGCGCCCAGCGCTTTTTCTTGAAGGCGGTCGCCGCCGGCATCAGCATCGCGGTCTGCATGTAGGTCGTGGCGCGCAGCCGGTAGGTATATTTGTTGCCATTCTCCCAGGTGATCTTGTCGGTCAGCGGCTCGGCGGCGAGGAAAAATACTTTCTTCTGCCCTGCGAAATTCGTCACGGCGAGGCCGATATGCGACAGGAACGTGCCGGCGATCAGCGCGACTTTTTCGCGAGTCACCAGTTCTTCGGCGACGCGCACCGCCTCGCCCGGATTGGTGCCGTCGTCGCGCGAGATCAGCTCGAGCTTCTTGCCGAGCACGCCGCCTTTGGAATTGATCTCGTCGAGCGCCATGTCCATCCCCTTTTTGTAGGGGTCGAGGAAGGCGGACTGGGTCTTGTAACTGTTGAGCTCGCCGATCTTGATGGTGTCTTGCGCCGAAGCTGGCGAGAAACTGACGGCGAACGTGGCGGCGAAGGCCAGAGAGAACACGTGACGCTTGGTGATCATGGCGATAACTCCCTGCGGTGCGGCGCTAACTCGTTTGTGTGCAAATAGTCTGACCGCCGCTCTGCCACTGTCAAGCGAGCGAAAAGCAGCAGGCCCGGGGGCCATCCCCTCCAGCCTTCGAGCGGTCCGTTAACGCGGGCGACCGGCGGGATTCAGGTTAATTCCGGCTTGCGCTGGTCGCGGTGATGGCCGCGCGGCATGCTGGAAACGTGGCGTTCCAAGCGTTTTACGGGCCCGGTCGGCCCGTTTGAAGTATGGCCCTTTACGCTCTTCCCTCTTCTTCGGTCATGTTTGTCGCGATCGGCTTTCTGATCGCTGGCATGAGCTTGTTTGCCATCGTGCCGCTGGACTGGCGCGACCGGCTGCATAAGCGCGCCGTCCGTGCCGATACCCGGCGGCTGGAGGCAACCACCCGTTCAATGGCTGACATTCTGAGCGATCGTGATCGGCTGCGTGCCGAATTCGCCGTGTCGAGGCACCGGTTGGAAGAGACTCTCGAGCACACCAAAGTCGAGGCCGCTAGCCAGCTTGCCGAACTGAACAAGAAGCTCAGCAAGAAGCACGCCGCGCTCAAGCGCGCCAGAGTTCAGCTCAAGGAAAAGAGCGACGCGATGTCAGCGTTGGAATCGCGCGAACGGTCGCTGCGCCGGCAGTTGCGCGCCGCGGCGCCGTCGGAGAAGCGTTTATCTTCGAGAGCGGCGTCACGCGCGCGGATCGGTGGCGTGGCCCCACGCCGGACCGCGCAGGCCTCGTTGAACTGATGGCCTAGCCGCGCGGCTTGTCGCGGAAGCGGTCCATCAGCGGCTTGTCCTGACCGCCATCGATCTCGATCATGGTGCCGTTGACCATTTCCATCAGCGGCGACGCCAGCATCACCACCAGATTGGCGACTTCCTCAACCTCGGCGATGCGGCCCATCGGAATCGAGGCCGGCGCCAATTTGTCAGCCTGCTCGCGCGGGATCTTCATGTCGCGCGCCATGGCGTCGACCAGTCCGGCCCAGCGCTCGGTGCGCACCGGGCCCGGATTGACTGCGCAGAAGCTGATCTTGTCCTTGCCATATTGACCGGCGAGCGACAGTGTCAGGTTCTGACCGGCGGCGTTGGCGGCGCCCGGGCAGATTTCCCAGTAGGACGGCTTGACGCCGTCATTGCCGATCAGATTCACGACGCGGCCGCCGCCCTGCTTGACCATGATCGGCAGCGCATAGCGCAGGCAGCGCACATAACCCATGAACTTGAGCTGAAGGCCCTTTTCCCAATCGTCCTCTGTCAAATGCTCGATCACGCCGCCCGCCGCAGAACCGGCATTGTTGATCATGATGTCGATGCGGCCGAGCGCCTTGTGAGCGGCTTCGATGAAATTCTTGGCGTCCTTGTCGGATCGCAGGTCGGCGGCGATCGGCACGATCTTGCGGCCGGTCGCCTTGGCGATCTCCTGCGCGGTTTTCTCCAGTGGCTCCTTGCGTCGCGCGCAGATCGCGACATCGACGCCTTCCTTGGCGAGCGCGATGGCGATACCCTTGCCGATGCCTTCGCTGCCGCCGGTCACCAGCGCGGTCTTGCCCTTGAGCTTGAGATCCATCGCGTTATCCCTTTTTTGCGAACTCTACCGGCGTGCTTTTCGCGCCGGAGCCTTGCCTGCCTTCATCGCGTTTTCAGCCTCGCCTACCCCCAGCATGATCGACCAGGCATTCAGCACGACAGAAACAAGAAATGTAACGTAGGAGGCCGTTTCGAGATAAAGCCCCCAGCTTGCTTGGTTCGCCAAACCCGCACCGCCGCCAATACCGGTCAGGAGCGCGATCAATATGACAGCCGCCCGATAACTGGAAAATCCGCCGCGGCGGGCATCTGCGCGACTTTTATAGATCACTTGGTAGATGTTCATGGAGAACAGCAGGGCCAGGCAATTGATCACGGCGATCTCGGCGCCGAGCCAAGCCGTCGGCTGCGGGGTCAGCACCAGCGCCGCGTGAACCAGCGTCATGATGAGATAGATAGAATTATACAGCGCCCGGATGCGATAGACCCGATTGCTGACGATCTCATCGAGATGCAGCGAGGTGGCGACGAATAACAGGCCAATGAGCGCCGCCGACGACGTACCCAGCATTACATAAAGATCGTGCCATTGCTCCGGCTGATAAGAGTGTTCCATCTCATCCGGCCGGCGGTTTGTGCGCGAGCCAGCGGCCGGCTTCGGCGGCGGCAAATAACTCCTCAAGCGCCGCGTTGAACTTGTCCGGTTCCTCGCTGGTGATGGTGTGGCCGGTGCGCGGCACCACCAGCAGGCCAGCGGTCGGCACGGTACGGCGCAGATAGATGCTAGCGTCGACGCACCAGTCGTCCTCATCGCCGACAATCACCAGCAGCGGCGGCACGAATTTCTTCAGGTCGGCTTCCATTTCCCACAACGTCGGCCGCTTCGCCTGCAGATTGATCATGGTCAGCGAATGGCCGAGCGCCGAATGCTCGCTCAGCATCCTGATAAAATGGGCATAACCGCGCGGGTCTTTCCACTTTTGCGATTGCCGCGTTGGGCCATCGCCATAGCGTTTGGCGCCCTCTTCCATCGTGTTTGCGGCGAACATCTTGCCTGTTTCGCGCGAGGCGGCGCGGGCTTCCTCGACTACCTTCGGGTCGGCATTCGAGCCGTAGCCGCAGCCCGCCGCGACCACCGAGATGCAGCGCTTGGGATGATGGATGCCGACGTGCAGCGCGGTGGCTGCTCCCATCGAATGGCCGACCACGTGGGCCCGGTCGATCTTGAGCGCGTCCATCACCGCGATGACGTCGTCACGGAAATGATTTTGGCTGTATTTGGCGCCGTCTTTCGGCACGTCGGACGGCGGATAACCGCGCTGGCTATAGGTCACGCAGCTGTGGGAGCGCGAAAAGTGCCGCATCTGCGGCTCCCAGGTGCGGTAGTCGGCGGCATATTCGTGGACGAACACCACCGGCGTGCCGGTGCCGGCTTCCTCGTAATAAAGACGGACGCCGTCCTTTGACGTGATGTGTGGCATCGTCGCTCCCGTGGCGTTATTATTGTTTGCGCGCAAACAAAAGCTAATCAAACTGGCGCGGAGCCCGCAAGCGTCACGGACCGGTCACCGGCGCAGGATGGCTTTCGCGGCATCGCCCACCGCCTCGACCGACATGTCGGTATCCTCGAAGCACAGAATGCGGCACGGGCAGCTTTCCAGCCCCTCGTAGCGCCACGGGAAGGCGCCGATCAGGCAGCGCTTGCCCAGCATCAGCTCAATATCGCCGCCGATGTTCTCGGCATGCAACAGCCCTTCCTGAAATGCCCAGGTGTGGAACGGGAACACATCGGCGGAGGCCTGCCGGCCCGATTTCTTATGCGTGTAATGGAAGGTGCCGAAGAATTCGCCCGGCGTCTTACCGTGCTTCTTGGTGAACTCCTCGGCGAGGTCAGGCCGCATGAACCGGATCGATGTGTTCATGGCGTGGTCGCACGAGCCGGTGTCCATGCCCCACCACTTGATCTTGCGCTTGAACATCCAGTGCAGCGTGTCGAGGTTGGGGCCGGGGTGGTAACAGAAGTACTTCACCAGATCCTGCTGCGGCTGGCCTTCGTAGTGCCTGTGCCAGCCGGTGTGCAGGATAAGGATATCGCCGTCGCGGATATCGGCGCCCGCGTTCTCGATGATCTCCGGCGTGATCACCGCCCACTCTTTCATGTGTTTCGAAATGTCGACGACGACGCCGCGATTGACCAGATAATCCATCGGCAGATGCGCCATGTCGCCTTTGGGATTGTCGGTGGCATGCATGGCGCCGTCGAAATGCGTGCCGACGTGCAGGGCGGTGTCGATGCGCTGCGCGACGATGCGAACCGTCTGCAAATTCTGCGCGTAATACATCTTGTTGCCGGCGTAGCCGACCCAGCCGGGCGTGTGGACGTTCATGACGTGGGAGAGATCGACGATCTTCATCAAGACGTCCCACTGGTCTGCGAGCCTCGCCGCTTGTGACATTTCGATTGGGCGAGATCAATCGTGGGCCGCGAAAAGCCAAGAGTCGCAGGCCGTCTTTACTATGCGCCTCATACGCCCTAGTTTTACGCACACTTCGCGGCACAGGCCGTGCGACCCGTTATTGCCGGAGACCGACCATGTCCAAATTCGTCATCGAGCCGCATTTTCGTCTGCAGGAGTGGGTGGCCGAGGAGAAAGGCTATTTCAAAGACGAAGGGCTCGACTACGAATTTCGCGAACTGATGCGCTCAACCGATGGCAAGATCCACGACAAAGGCGACAAGCAGGGCGCCATGCAGTCGTTCGAGGCCGGCCGCAAGGCCGACGTCTCTTGCGCCTGCCACTGGACGGTGAACGTCGCGGCCGCCAAAGGCCACGGCAAGCTCTATGGCGACCTCTATTCGGTCTCGCCAGCGGGCATCTTCGTCGCCGCCGACAGCAAGATCAAAACGCCGGCCGACCTCGCCAGCGTGCCGGTCTCGGTCGGCTATCAGTCCGGCAGTCACTACGCGACGGTGCAGGCGCTCGAGCAATTCCTCAAGCCGGAACAGATCAAGCTCATCTATTCCGACGGCATGCTGTTTGCGCGCATGGAAAAGCTGTTCGACGGTTCCGCCCCGGCGGTCAATCTATTCAGCGGGCCGTATTATTTCGCCGAACAGCTCGGCTTCCGCAAAGTGATCGACACCACCTTCATGATCGCGACCATGATCCACGGCGAGCCCGACCCGGAGGACCTGCGCAAGTTCTTCAAGCGCGCTGCGGCGCGCCCAGCGCGACATCGACCTGCGGCCCGAGAAGTATACGCATTATTACGCAAAGGAATTTCCCGAGCGCCTACACGCCAAAATGGACACCGGCGCTGGGGGCCCGGCGAGCGGCTGGTGTTCGAGCCTTACACCGAGGAAGTCTATACCGAAGCCCGCGAATGGATCGCCTCGCACGGCATCTTCCCGGACGGCAATCTTGGCGCCCAGGACTACGAGCAAGCTACCGTCCACCTGGCGTAAACCTTGCCGCGCCGCGGCAGAGCGAATTGCCGTGAGGACGGGTATAACTGGACGTGCCCGGACAATAAGCCGCGCGGCAAACACCCCTCCGCGGCGCTTTTCTTTACTACGAAGGTGGGGCATTCTGCCGCCCAATAATGATTGGGTATCCAACAATCAGCTTCTAAGGGGAGGATAAATCCATGAAGCGTATTTTATTGGCGGGCGTCGGCCTGCTTGTTGCGGCTCTCATTCCGGGCGCCGCTGGCGCTCAGGAGACCTTCAAGATCGGCATGATCGCCGCCTTCTCCGGCCAGTTCGCCGACACCGCCACGCAGATCGACAATGGCATCAAGCTCTACATCAAGCAGCATGGCGACAAGATCGGCAACAGGAAGATCGAAATCATCCGCAAGGACACCGGCGGCCCGAACCCCGACGTCGCCAAGCGCCTGGCGCAGGAATTGATCGTTCGCGACAAGGTCGACATTCTCGCCGGCTTCACGCTGACGCCGGAAGCGCTCGGCGCCGCCGACATCGCCACCGAAGGCAAGAAGCTGCTGGTCGACATGAACGCGGCGACCGGCATCATCACCTCGAAGTCGCCCTACATCGTGCGCACCTCGTTCACGATCGGCCAGGTCGCCGATACGTTCGGTACGTGGGCCGCCACCAAGGGCAAAGTGAAGAAGGTCTACACGATGGTGTCCGATTTCGGCCCGGGCATCGACGCCGAGAAATCCTTCCAGGACGCCTTCAAGAAGGCCGGCGGTGAAGTCATCGGCTCGGTGCGCATGCCCGTTGCCAACCCGGACTTCTCGGCGTTCGTGCAGCGCGCCAAGGACCTCAACCCGGAATCGATCTTCGTGTTCGTGCCCGGCGGCGCGCAGCCGGCGGCGCTCGGCAAGGCGTTTGCCGAACGCGGCATGGACCCGAACAAGATCAAGATCATGTCGACCGGCGAAGCGGTCGACGAGACCGCGGTCAAGGCGCTCGGCGACCAGGCGCTCGGCCGCATCAGCGCCTGGCACTACGACTACAATCTCAAGGGCAAGACCAACCAGGACTTCGTCAAAGCCTTCAATGCCGAATTCAAGCGCAATCCCGACTTCTTCGCGGTCGGCGGCTATGACGGCATGCACCTGATCTACGAAGCGCTGAAGAAGTCCGGCGGCAAGGCCGACGGCGATTCACTGCTCGCGGCGATCAAGGGCATGAAGTGGAACAGCCCGCGCGGCCCGGTGTCGATCGACGACAAGCGCGAAATGGTGCAGACCATCTACATCCGCAAGGTGGAGAAGGTCGGCGGCAACATCGTCAACGTCGAGTTCGACAAGGTCGAGAACGTCTACGCCCAAGTAACGCCGGCCTCAATCAGGCTTTTGGATGGGGCGATCGCGCACGTGATCGCCCCATTCTTGTATTTGCAGACCAAACTCATTCATTCCCGCGAAGCCGGAATCCAGTGCTAGAATCGCACGGCCAGACACTTTGATTCTGGGCCCCTGCTGCGGGGGTGAGCAGATAGCGGAACGACGCATGCTTCCTCCGATCTTTGGTGTCCTGTTCGACGGCATTGCCTACGGCATGTTGCTGTTCGTGCTGTCGGTCGGGCTTTCGGTGACGCTGGGGCTGATGAATTTCGTCAATCTGGCGCATTGCGCCTTCGCCATGCTCGGCGGCTACGTCTGCGCGACGTTGGTCAATAGCTTTGGCTGGCCGTTTCTCGCCACGCTGCCGGCGGCCTTTATTATCACCGCGCTGGTGAGCGTGGTGTTCGAGCGCACGCTCTACCGCCGGCTCTACCGCTCCACCGATCTCGATCAGGTGTTGCTGACCATCGGGCTCGCCTTCATCTCGGTGGCGGTCGCCGCCTACTTCTTCGGTACGCTGCAGCAGCCGATCCAGACGCCGACATTCCTGCGCGGCTCAACCACGCTGCTGGGTATCGGCCTCGGTAATTACCGGCTCTTCCTTATCGGCATCGCCGTGGCGGTGACGCTGACGCTGGTTGGAGCCCTGGAATACACGCGGTTCGGCGCCATGGTGCGCGCCGCGGTCGATAATCAGCGCATGGCGAGCGGACTCGGCATCGACGTCGACAAGCACTTTCGCCGCGACCTTCGCGCTCGGCTCGGGGCTTGCCGGCCTCGGCGGCGCACTAGCGATCGAAATTGTCGGGCTTGATCCGTCCTTCTCGTTCGCCTTCCTGGTTTACGTGCTGATCATCGTGTCGGTTGGCGGGCTCGGCTCGATTGTCGGCTCGTTCGCCGCGGCCATCCTGATCGGCATCAGCGACATCGCCGGAAAATATTACTTTCCTGAGCTTGGCGCCTTCCTGATCTACTTCGTCATGGTGGTGGTGTTGATGTGGAAGCCGGCCGGCCTGTTCGGGAGGCGGCAATGAGCGCGGCCACGACCGGGGATGCACCACTCACGCCGCAGGCCTATCTGCAAAAGCGCAGCCGCTGGCATCGGCTCGAAATCGCGTTCTGGCTGGCGACGCTGCTGCCGTTCGTCCTGTTTCCCGACTATCTGTCGCTGGCAAGCCAGATCGCCATCACCGGCATGTTTGCGCTCTCGCTGGACCTCATCCTTGGTTACGCCGGCGTCGTCTCGCTCGGCCATGCGGCGTTTTTCGGCATCGGCGCCTACGGCGCGGGCCTCTATGCCATTCACGTCTGGGGCGAGCCGTTCTCCGGGCTGGTAGTCGGCGGTGTCCTCGCCGGCATCGCGGGATTTGCCGCGAGTTTCATCGTCTCGCGCTTCCGCCACCTCACGCTGATCATGATCACGCTGGGCCTCGGCCTGCTGGCGGCGGAAGTCGCCAACAAGCGCCCATTGGCTGACCGGCGGCTCGGACGGGCTGCAAGGCATCCACGTGATGCCGCTGTTCGGCACGTTCAAGTTCGACCTCTACGGCTACACCGCCTATAGCTATTCGCTCGTCGTGCTGTTCATCGTGTTTCTCGGTGTCCGACGCCTGGTCAATTCGCCCTTCGGGCTGGCGCTGCGCGGTATCCGCGAGAACTGGGTGCGCATGCCGGCGATTGGCGCGGCGCGGCCGCGTCCATATCCGCACCGCCTACACCATCGCCGCCACCATCGCCGGCATGGCCGGCGCAGTGCTGGCGCAGACGACTCAAACCGTCGCGCTTGAATCCATCAGCTTCCAGCGCTCCGCCGACGTGCTGGTGATGCTGGTGCTTGGCGGCGCCGGGCGGCTCTACGGCGGCATCATCGGCGCGATCATCTTCATGGTGGCGCGCGATCAGTTCTCCGGTATCGCGCCGCAATACTGGTATTTCTGGATCGGCATCCTGCTGATTAGCGGTGGTGATGTTTCTGCCGAATGGCATCCTGGGTGGGTTGTCGGATCTTCCAGCACGCTGGAAGCGGTTCCGGAGACGGTCATGACCGAGATCGCGCTGTCGACCCGGTTGCTGGCAAAACGCTTCGGCTCGCTGGTCGTCGCCAGCAACATCGAAATCAATTTGCCCAAAGGCGTGCGCTACGCACTGATCGGGCCCAACGGCGCCGGCAAGACCACGCTGATCAACCTGATCACCGGCATGACTGCCGCCCGACGACGGCCAGATCTTTCTCGGCGACGAGGACATCACGGCGCTCGAGCCGCAGGACCGCGTGCGTCGCGGCCTCGCCCGCACCTTCCAGATCAACACGTTGTTCCCGCACCTCAACGCGCTCGAAGCGGTGACGCTCGCCGTGGCGGAGCGGCGCGGCGTCGCCGGAAAATTCTGGAGCAATATCGGCGACGCATCAGGAAACGATCGAAGAAGCTTACGAGATACTGACCAAGCTGCGCCTCGGCGACACATGCTACCAGCTGACCCGCGAATTGCCCTACGGCCGCCAGCGCTTGCTTGAGATCGCGCTGGCGCTTTGGCGACCAAGCCGAAAGTGCTGCTGCTCGACGAGCCGGCGGCCGGCGTGCCGCAGGAAGAATCCGGCGACATTTTCGAGGTGGTCGCCAGCCTATCCGACGACCTGACGCTGCTGTTCATCGAGCATGACATGCACGTGGTGTTCCGCTTCGCCAGCCACATCATCGTGCTGGTGGGCGGCGCGGTGTTCGCCGAAGGCTCGCCGGCGGAGATCTCGGCACATCCGGGCGTGCGCGAAGTCTATCTGGGGACGCGCAAACATGGGTAAGTATCATGGCTGAACCCCTGCTCTCGCTCGCACAAGGTACGCGCCGGCTATGGCGACGCCACCGTGTTGCACGACGTCTCGCTCGACGTGCCCGGAGAACGGCAGCCTCGCGTTGCTCGGCCGCAACGGCGTCGGCAAATCGACGCTGCTGCTCACCATCATGGGCTACACGCAAATGCGCGCACGGCGAGATCCGCTGGCGCGGCGGCGACATCTCACACATGGCGCCGCACAATCGGGCACGCGCCGGTATCGGCTGGGTGGCGCAGGAGCGCGAGATTTTTCCCTCGCTCAGCGTCGAGGAAAATCTCACCACCACGGCGCGGCCAGGCCCCTGGACTCTCGACGGCATCTTCAAGATGTTTCCGCGCCTGAAAGAACGCCGCCGCAACATGGGCAATCAATTGTCCGGCGGCGAGCAGCAGATGCTGGCGATCGCCCGCGCGCTGATGACCAACCCGGCGTTGCTGTTGCTCGACGAGCCGCTCGAGGGCCTCGCGCCGGTAATCGTCGATGAGCTGATCGCGGCGATCAAGCTGATGCTGTCCGACCGCAGCGTCGCCATTGTCCTGGTCGAGCAGCACACCGAAATCGCGCTGGAATTGACCGAGAATGCCATCGTGCTGGAACGCGGCGCGGTGGCGCACCGCGGCCGCTCGGCGGATTTGCGCAATGACCATGCGACGCTAGAGCGGCTGGTCGGGTTGCGCGTCGCTGCGCCGGCGTGACAATCTAGCGCGTCCTGTATGGGGTAGCGTTATGGCCGAACCGATGATTCCGCGCGAGCGCAGCGACTATTCGGCGATCGTCGACCGCCCGCCGCTCAAGCTGCCGGGCAAAGCCCGCATCGTGTTCTGGACCATCGTCAACTACGAGGTCTGGGACATCGGCAAGCCGATGGCGCGCCAGCTTCTGCCCGCACCGACCGGGGTCGCGCTGATGCCCGACGTCGTGCACTGGGCGTTCCATGAATACGGCATGCGGGTCGGTTGCTGGCGCTTCTTCGAGCTGTTCAAGCGGCTCGGCATCAAGCCGACACTCTCCGCCAATGCCCGCATCTGCGAGGATTACGAGCGCGTCGCCGCACAGGCGCGCGACGACGGCTGGGAATTCATGGGCCACGCCTACGAGCAAGGCCCGATCCACAAGGAGCCAGACCAGGCGGCGATGATCCGCCGCTCGATGGACATTCTGGAGAAATTTACCGGCAAGCGCCCGGTCGGCTGGCTCGGCCCGGGCCTGACGCAAACGCTCGACACGCCGGAATTGCTCGCCGACGCCGGCGTCAAATATATCGGCGACTGGGTCTATGACGACGAGCCAACCGTGATCAAAACCGCGAAAGGCCCGCTAGTCACGTTGCCCTACACCATCGAGCTCAACGACATCCCGATGATGATGGTGCAGCATCATGCGAGCGACTATTTGCTCAAGCGCACCATCGATCAGTTCGACCGGTTTTACGCCGAGAGCAAAGATCGCGCGAAAATCTGCGCGCTCGCCATCCACCCCTATATCAGCGGCCAACCACACCGCATCAAATATCTCGAAGCGATCTACGACTACGTCAACAAGCACGAAGGCGTGCTGCACTGGAACGGTGAGCAGATTTACGACTGGTACAAAGGCATCGCCGGCAAAGAACTGAGCCCGCAACGGAGGGCCGCCGAATGAATTTTCCTAAGCCCGCCATCGGCATGCTGCCGGGCGATCGCCTGAAATACTCGGCGATCGGCACCCGCAAGGCGCTCAAGCTGCCGAAGGACGCCCGCATGGTGGTGTGGACCATCACCAATGTCGAGGAATGGGACCCGACCCAGACCATGCCCCGCACGGTGCTCACGCCTCCGGCCGGCGGCTCGCCGATGCCGGACATCCCGAACTGGTGCTGGCACGAATACGGCAACCGCGTCGGCTTCTGGCGGCTACTGAAGGTCTATGACGAATTCAAGATTCCGGGCGTCATCAACATCAACGGCTGCGCGCTGGAATCCTATCCCGACATCGTCAAAGCTTGCGTCGAGCGCAAGTGGGAATTCGTCGGCCACGGCTTTACTCAACGCAACATGCAGAAGGTCGCCAACGAGCGCGACGACATTCGCATCAGCGCCGAAGTGATCGGACGCGTCACCCTCAAGCGGCCGCGTGGCTGGCTCGGGCCCGGTCTCACCGAAACCTGGGAAACGCCCGATATTCTGAGCGAAGAAGGCTACAGCTACGTCGCCGACTGGGTACTCGACGACCAGCCGGTCTGGCTGAAGACCCGCAAGAAGCCGATCGTCAACATTCCCTACACCCAGGAATGCAACGACGTCGCCATGATGTTAATCCAGCACCATAAGGCGTCGGAATTCTACGAGCGCGCCATCGACCAGTTCGAGCAGATCTACAAGGACGCCAAGGATGGCGCGCGGGTGATGGCGATTTCGGTGCACCCTTACATCATGGGTGCCGCGCACCGCACCAAATACTTCCGCAAGATTTTTCAGAAAATCCGCGACAAGAAGGACGTGCTGTTCTGGAATGGCGGGCAGATCTATGATTGGTTCCTCAAAGCGGGTCCGAAGGCACCGGAGTAAGCATGGCGTCGCAAATCTATCGCTCGGCTTTCGTTCCGCATGACATCAAGGCGCCCATTAAAGGCGCGGTCAGCGGCCCGCTTGCCGGCCTAACGGTCGGCGTCAAGGATATGTATGACATCGCCGGCTACACGGCCGGTTGCGGCAATCCGAAATGGCTGGAGACTCACAAAGCAGCAACCAAGAATTGCGCCGCGGTGCAGAAATTGCTTGATGCCGGGGCGACCGTCATCGGCAAGACGATCTGCGACGAATTCTTCTTCAGCGTCAGCGGCATCAACGCGCACTACGGCATGCCGATCAACGCGCGGGCGCCGGGCCGCGTCCCCGGCGGTTCGTCATCCGGGTCCGCCTCGGCGGTCGGCGCCGGGCTGTGCGACATCGCGCTCGGCAGCGACACCGGCGGCTCTGTGCGCATACCGGCGTCGTTCAACGGCATTTACGGCCTGCGTCCGACCCACGGCCGTGTCGACGCGACCGGCGTGCAGGACATGGCGCCCTCGCTCGACGTCCCGGGATGGTTCGCCGCGACGCCCGGCGTATTTCGCAATGTCGGGCCGGTGCTGCTCGATGAACGGCGGGTGCCCGCGAAAATCCAGCGCGTCGTCGTGCTGGAAGACGCCTTCGCGCAGGCCGACCCCGACGTCGAAGACCTGCTGCGCACGCTGCTCGAATTCATGAGTGACGACCTGCCGGCCATGGCGCATGGCAAGATCGCACCGGACGGACTCGATCCCTGGCGCGAAACGTTCCGCATCGTGCAGGCCGCCGAGGTCTGGCAGGTGTACGGCGACTTCGTCACCAGGCAGGCGCCGCAGATCGGCCCAGGCGTGAAAGAACGCATCGCGTTTTCGTCGACGGTAACCAAGGCGCAAGCCGATGCCGCCTACGCGACGCGTGCGCGCATCTGTGAGCATGTCACACAGATTGCCTTGCCGGGCACCGTGCTCGCGATGCCGACGGCGCCCTGCATCGCGGCTAAAGCCGATCTTTCCGGAGAAGAGCTGGAGGACTTCCGCGTCCGCATCATGCGGCTTACCTGTATCGCCAGCCTGACCGGATTGCCGCAGGTCACGATCCCGGCCGGCACGGTTTCCGGCTGCCCGATCGGGCTGTCGTTCGTCGGCTGGCACGGCGGCGACGAGGCGCTGCTCGACCTGGCTTATGCACTGTCCCGGCACCTCGGAATGGCGGGCTAGAAATTTTTGTGCTTTGAAAGTGCAAAGCAAACAGGCCTGCCATGACCTCTCCCGACCGCAAGACCATCGCCGAGCAAACCGCGCGGGTATATCTCGACACCGGCGCGGTGCGCTTCATGGAGGACAAGCCGTTCATCTTCACCTCAGGCTGGGCCAGCCCGGTCTATAACAACTCGCGCTGGCTGATCTCGTTTCCGAAGGAACGTGCCCGCCTGATGGATTTCATGGTTACGACAGCGGTGCGCGATATCGGCCGCGACAAAATCGACGCGATAGCGGGCGGCGAAACCGCGGGCATTCCTTTTGCCGCGTGGGTTGCGGAACGGCTCGATCTGCCGATGCAATATGTGCGCAAGAAGGCCAAGGGCTTCGGACGCGGCGCCCAGATCGAAGGGCAGTTGACCGACGGCCAGCGCGTCTTGCTGGTTGAAGACCTCGCCACCGACGGCAAGAGCAAGGTGAATTTCGTCAAGGCGATCCGCGACGCCGGCGGCATATGCGACCACTGCATCGTGCTGTTTTTTTATGACATCTACCCCCAGGGCAAGAAAATTCTCGGTGACCTCGGCGTCACACTGCACGCCCTGACGACGTGGTGGGATGTATTGGCGGTCGCCAAGGCGAGTGGAAAATTCGATAAGAGCAAATTGGCGGAAGTCGAAGCCTTCATGAAAGACCCTGCGGGCTGGTCGAAAGCCCATGGCGGCGCCAGCGAAGCGGCGGAATGAACTAAGCTTGCTCCGCCAGCTTTCGCTTTAGCCGCACCACCGCCAGATCGAGCGCCGACAGAAAGCGCGAGATGTCCTGCCGCGTCAGCGGCGGCGGCCCGCGTGTCGTCGCGCCCGCCGCACGCAAGTCGGTCAGCAAATCGCGCGTTGCCATCGCCATGCCGATCGAATCGTCGGTGAACGGCTTGCCGGTCGGGCCGATTACGCTCGCGCCATTGCTCACGCACCGTCCCGCCAGCGGAATGTCGGCGGTGACGACGATGTCGTTGGCGCCAGCGCGCTCCGCGATCCAGTCGTCCGCAATATCCGGACCTTCGCTGACGATCACGCGCTCGATCAGTGCGTTGCGCGGCACCGCCATGAAGCTATTGGCCACCACATAGACCTGGAGGCCGTAACGCTCCGCCACCCGATAGATCTCGTTTTTCACCGGACAAGCGTCGGCGTCGACAAAAATGCGGATAACCGTCAATTTCTGAGCCTCTTCCATGAGTTCCGGCGCCATGATCCAATCGTCGCAATGAGGGAGGCATCAATGGCCAAAGCCAAAATGAAAGTCCAGGCAAAGGGCAAAGCCCGTAACCCGGCGCCGAGGCCGGAAAAGTCCACCGCGCAGAAATTTGCCGTCAGCCATTTGCGCGAAGAGGATTTCGACCAAGGGCTGCGGCCCTATTCGGCCTATCGCGATCTCGGCTTCGCGCCAGCGACAAGCGGCAAGGTGCAGGCGCATGTGATCCGCATGACCAAGCCGTTCGACGCCAAGCAGGTCGCGATCCCGCACTATCACGACGTCGAATTGCAGATGGTCTATGTGCTGAAGGGCTGGTTCCGCACCGAGTTCGACGGCCATGGCCCCGTCACCTTCAAGGCCGGCTCGTCGTGGATCCAGCCGCCCAAGATCAAGCACACGGTGGTCGGTTATTCCGACGATTGCGAATTGCTCGAGATTGTGCTGCCGGCGGATTTCGAGACGGTAACGCTGGCGAAATAGTCACAGCGCTTCGAACAACTGCACCATCTTCTTGCGCTGCGCTTCGCCAGGCACGCGAAGGCGTCCGGCGGCAACGTTCTCCGCCATGTGCTCGGCCTTTGTGGTACCCGGAATGACCGCGGTGACGGTCTTGTTGCCGATCAGGTAGGCGAGGAAAAACTTGCCCCAGGTGTCGGCGCTGAATTCCTTGGCCCATTCCGGGACTTCCTTGCCGCGCACCGCGCGGAACAACGAGGTGCGGCCGAACGGCAGTGCGGTGAGCACCGCGGAGCCGGCGTCGGCGCAGGCCGGCAGCAGCCGCGCCTCGACCTCGCGGTCACCCAGCGAATAATTCAGCTCGACGAAATCCGGCTTCTCGCGCTTGATGACCGCTTCCATCGCCGGAAAATCGCGCGGAAACGTGCTGGTGATTCCGACGTAGCGGCACAATCCCTGCGCCTTCCAGTCGCGCAGATAAGCGAGGCTTTGGTTGGCCTTGGTGACGTTGTGGAGTTGCTGGAGATCGACTTTCTTGACCTTCAGCTTTCGTAGCGAGGCTTGGAATTCCGGCCAGCCTTCCTTGGCGTTTTCCGCCTCGAGCTTGGTGGCAATGAAGACGCGGTCAAACAACTTGGTTTCCGCTAGCGCGTCGCCGATCGCCGCCTCGGCATTGCCATAAGTCGACGCCGTATCGATCAGCGTCCCGCCGCCACCCACCAGATTTTGCAAGACCTTGCGCACGTCGTCGGCGGGCGCACTGCCGAAATTATTCGCGGTGCCGAGCCCAATCACCGGTAGCATCTCGCCGGAATGCGGGATCGCCCGCTTGACCATCGCCCGCACCGCGTCTTGTGCCCCGGCATTTTGCGCGATCATCGCACTGGCCGCACCAGCTCCAAGCATTAGCGTGCCACGGCGGGAATATAGGGTCATGCCGCCATCATAGCATGCTGCGTTTTGCGCGGCGCTAGCCGGATCGCCGCACGCCCAACCCGCGCATAAAGCGCTCGCGAATCTGCACCGGATCGCGATCGGTCGGTCCGCCGGCCGGTTCCTTATCTATCCGTGTTGCGATCAGGCTCGGTCCGCCTTCCTTGAGCGCCGCGGCAAACAGCCTGTCGAAATCCTCTTCGTCAGCCGCCCAATTGGCCTTGGTAATGCCCGCGCCCCGCGCGATCGCGACCAGATCGGCGGAAGTGGCGCTGGCGGTCGGCTGCGAACCGGTGATCTGATAGATGCCGTTGTCCCACACGATCATCGTCAGGTTTTTCGGCGCCTGGGTGGCGACGGTGGCGAGGCAGCCGAGCTGCATCAGCAGCGAACCGTCGCCTTCGAGCGCGACGACGTGGCGCTGCGGCTGCGCGATAGCGACGCCGAGCGCAATCGGGATGGCGAGACCCATGCTGCCTAGCATGTAGTAATTCTGCGGCCGCTGGCCGGCGCCCCATAGGTCGAAATTAGCGTTGCCGATGCCGCCGATCACCGCTTCGTCGCGCTTGAGCTGACCGACCAAGCGCTTGGTGAGCTCGCCGCGGTTCATTACCTTGGCATTATGCGCGGTGGTGTTTTGGCTCATGTCACGCCCCGAACACTTTGCCACCGGTGAGCAGCGGCGACAGGATGAACGTGACCGGTTGCTGGATCGCCACCGCCTGCTTGATCGAGCGGTCGAGAATAAACTCGAGTTCGTCGATGCGGGTGACGGTGTGATGCTCGACCGCAAGCGCGTCGAGCACCGGGCGCATGGTACGGCATACCATCGCCTGCCCGAGGTTGAATTCCCCGAGCGTGCCGCGCTCCGACACGAACAGCAGCAGCGGGATTTGTCCGGGCACCGCCAGCGAGGCGAGCGCGTTCGGAATGGTGGCGAAGCCCGACGTCTGCATCAGCACCGCGCCGCGTACACCGCCCATCCAGCCGCCGGTGACGATGCCGATGGCTTCCTCTTCGCGGGTGCAGGCGAATGTGTTGAAGAACTTGTCGTCGTGCAGCGCCTTGATCAGCGTCGCCAGCACGCGGTCCGGCACGTAAGGCACCAGCTTGACGTCGTTCTTCTTGAGGCTCGCCAGCACGATCTCGTGCCAAGATGCTGGGGCGGCGGGTGCCATGGGGCTCTCGCGGCTATTCCTTGACCGCGCCGGTCATCGCCGAAACGTAATGTTCGACGAAAAAGGCGTAGAGCACCACCAGCGGCAGCGAGCCGATCATCGCGCCCGCCATCAGCGAGCCCCAGCGATAGATGTCGCCGTCGACCAATGCGGTGACGATGGCGACCGGCACCGTTTTATATTGAGTCGAGGAAATGAAGGTGAGCGCGTAGATAAACTCGTTCCAGCACAGCGTGAAGCAGAAGATGAAAGCCGAGATCAGCCCCGGTATCGCCAGTGGCAGCACGATGCGGGTGAGAATCTGCCAGCGGCTGGCGCCGTCGATCAGCGCGCACTCCTCCAGCTCGAACGGGATCGTCTTGAAATATCCCATCAGCAGCCAGGTCGAAAACGGAATGAGAATGGTGGGATAGGTCAAAATCAGCGCTAGCGGCGTATCGAAGATGCCGTACTGATAAACCACTGTCGACAGCGGGATGAACAGGATCGACGGCGGAATGAGATAGGCCAGAAAGATCAAGCCGCCGACCAATTGCGCTCCCTTGTAGCGCAGCCGCACGATCGCATAGGCGGCCAGCACGCTGGCGATGATTGACAATAGAGTCGCGCAGACCGCGACCAGCATCGTGTTCCACAGCCAGACCGGATACTCGGTTTCGAACAGCAGCTTGTAGATGTGCTTGAAGGTCGGATTCCATGTCCAGAACGGGTTGTAGGTTTCCAGATCGAGCAATTGCTCGTCCGGCTTGATCGAGGTCAGCGCCATCCAATAAAACGGAAACAGCAGCACCAGCAGAATGATCGACAGCGGCAGATACACCGTAATCAGCCGCCGTGGCACATTATGCAGATAGCTCATGCCTTCCGAGTTGTCGGTCAACGGCGCCGAGCCGGCGAGCACGGCCTTGGGATTGGCGGCCAATTTCGCGACCAATTTCGAGGTTTTGGCGGCGAGCGCGTCAGTCATTCTTGCCGCCCTGTTGCCACTTACGACGCTGCAGGCCGAACCACGACACCATAATGGCGAACAGCAGGAACGGGATCATCGCGGTCGAGATCGCCGCGCCCTCGCCCAGATAGCCGCTCATGATGGCCCGCTGATACGAGAACGTCGCCATCAAGTGGGTGGCGTTGACCGGGCCGCCGCGCGTCATCACCCAGATCAGCTGGAAGTCGGTGAAGGTGAACAGCACCGAGAATGTCATCACCACCGCGATGATCGGGGTCAGCAGCGGATAGGTGATGAACCGGAAACGCTGCCAGTTGCTGGCGCCGTCGATGGTCGCCGCCTCGTACAGCGAGGGCGACACGGTTTGCAGGCCGGCTAGCAGCGTAATGGCGACGAACGGCACGCCGCGCCAGATATTGGCGAAAATCACCGACGCGCGCGCATTCCAGACGTTGCCGAGGAAGTCGATGTTCTGGGTGATCAGGCCCATTTTCTTGAGCGACCACGAGATGATCGAGAATTGCGGATCGAACAGCCACCAGAACGCGATTGCCGAGAGCACCGTCGGCACGATGAATGGGATGAGCACCACCGCGCGGATGATGGCCTTGAACGGCAGCCGTTCGTTGAGCAACAGCGCCAGATAAAGGCCGACCGCGAATTTAATGGTACTGGCGACGCCGGTGTAGAGCAGCGTGTTGAACACCGACAGCCAGAACGTCGTATCTTCCCAGAGGAACTCGTAGTTCTCGAACCCGACAAAAATGCCGTCACGGCCGAGCCGGGCGTCGGTGAACGACAGCCAGACGCCGAGGCCGAGCGGATAGGCCAAAAACAAGATCAGGAATGCCGCAGCCGGCAGCATGAACCAGATCGCCAGCCAGTTGGGATTGGTCTTGAGCCGGTCCCACGATGTGGCGTCACGAAAGGCCGGCTTGGCCCGGTTTTGGTCGAGAGCAATCGTCATTTCGATCCAGGCTTTTCCATCGAACGCAGAAATAGAACCGGCGGACAGCTTTCGCTGCCCGCCGGAGCATTTGTTTAGCGATAGATGCGCTTCAGCTGCCGTTCGGCAACCGCAATTGAGCCCTTTACGTCCTCGCGGCCGGTAGCGTAGTTCGCGAACATGTCGACGATGACGAAGTCGGCGATTGCGGTCGCCGCCTTCTCACCAACCGAGCCGAGGCCGCCCGCGGTGCGCGTACGTTTTGCAACGTCGCGGAACGGGGTGGCTTTCGGGTCCGCGGTCCACACCGGGTTGTTGTCGTAGGCGTTCAGGCAATGCGTCAGGTAGCCCTTGGCCGACTGGATCCACGGGTTGAAGTTGTCCGCCTCCAGCATGAACGCCATCAGCGCCTTACAGGCTTGGGGGAACTTGGTGTAGGTCATCGCCAGCACCGGATACATCAGGTGCAGCTCGGTCGGCTTGCCGCTCACGCCGACCGGGAAGTAGGCGTGATTCATATCCTCGGCGATCTGCTTGGCGCTGTTCTGCGCCGCGACGTAGATCGAGATGCCGTTGTTGGTCCAGCTGATTTCGCCGGCCAGGAACGCCTTGTTGTTCGAGGAGTCGTTCCACGACGCGGTGCCGGGGATCATGTTGCCGTAAAGCGCCTTGGCGTATTCCAGCGCCTTGGCGGTCTCCGGCGAGTTGATGATGACCTTGTCGTTCTTGTCGACGGCCTCGCCGCCATGCGACCACAGGCACCAGTGCACCCAGCTGTTGGCGTCGCCGGAGGCATGGCCGAGCGCGAAGCCGCCCGGCGTGTTCTGTGCCTTCATCGCCTTGGTGTATTCAAGGAAGGCGTCGAGCTTGTCCGGGAAGGTCGAGAACCCGGCCTTCTTCGAGGCTTCGATGCGGTAGTTCATCAACGCGCCCGAGTAGCAGATCGGGACGCAGATCCATTTGTTGCCGCTGTGGCCGTATTGAATGGCGCTCGGCACCCAACCGCCGTACTTCTTGCCGAGATAGTCGGCGACGTCGGAGACGTCCATGCACTTTTGCGGGAACAAGTGCGGCAGCGAATAAAGGCCCCAGAACAGGTCCGGGCCGGTGCCTGTGTTGGCGGCGACCGAAGCTTTCGGCTGCACGTCTTCGTAGGACTCACGCGAGATATCGACCTTGACGCCGGTCGCCTTGGTGAAGGCGTCGATCAGCTTGACGAACGCGTCGTCTTCCGCCTGCACGAAATACTTCCAGCGCAGCATCGACAGCTTGGCGTTCTTTTCCGGCTTCCAGGGTGCGGTTTGCGCCCAGGCCTTGGCCCAATCGAGCAAGGCCGGCGCGCTGAGTGCGCCAGCGGCGCCCAATGCCGTGCCACCCTTGACGAGGGCGCGGCGGGTAAAGTCGTTCATAGTCATTCCTCCATTGTGTTTTGTTAGGCGTTGAGACGCTTCCCCGTCGCCTCGTCGAACAGATGCACGAGTTGCGGATCTGGTTTAAGCCGGATCTTTTCGCCCGGCCTGAATTGATGGCGTTCGCGGAATACCGCAACAATTTCTTCGCCGCCGAGCTTGGCGAACACTTGGGTTTCCGAGCCGGTCGGCTCGACCACCACGATTTCGGCTTCGGCACCATCGTCGGCGATGGTGAAATGCTCGGGTCGTATCCCGTACACGGCGGGCCGGCCGTCGGAACTGGCCGGCGCTTTCGACAGCGGCAGATTGACGCCGTTCGGGCCTTCAAACCCCGCGCTGCCGTTCACTTTGACTTTGCCTTTGAGGAAATTCATAGCCGGAGAGCCGATGAAGCCGGCGACGAACTGATTGGCCGGGTTATCGTAAAGCTCAAGCGGCGTGCCGATCTGCTCGACCAGTCCTTCGTGCATCACCACAATCTTGTCGGCCATGGTCATGGCCTCGATCTGGTCGTGCGTCACGTAAATGGTCGTGGTCTTGAGCCGTTGATGCAATTCCTTGATCTCGGTGCGCATCTGCACGCGCAGCTTGGCGTCGAGGTTCGACAACGGCTCGTCGAATAAAAACACCTGCGGATCACGCACGATGGCGCGGCCCATGGCGACGCGCTGGCGTTGGCCGCCGGACAACTGGCGCGGGAACCGCTCAAGATAAGGCTGCAGCCCCAGAATTTCCGCCGCGCGATTGACGCGGGTGTCGACTTCCTGCTGCGGCGCGCCGCGCAATTTCATGGAGAACGCCATGTTGGCGGCGACCGTCATGTGCGGGTAGAGCGCGTAATTCTGGAACACCATCGCGATGTCCCGCTCTTTCGGCGGCAGGTTATTGACGATGCGATCGCCGATCCGGATTTCGCCCGCGGTGATATTTTCGAGCCCCGCGATCATCCGCAGCAGGGTCGATTTGCCGCATCCCGACGGTCCGACCAATACGACGAATTCGCCGTCGCGGATCGATACATCCACGCCGTGAATGACCGTGGTCGTGCCGAATGTCTTGCGCACGTCGCGGATTGCGACCGAAGCCATGCTTTGTTCCTCCCCGAGAACCGCGCGTGGGCCATTTGCTGGTCTTGCGCGGCGTAGTTCCGGTCATTTTATGCCGGAAATACTGTTGCAGTGCACGATATTATTTTGAGCCCAATCTGGCCACGCCTCAGTGTTTCACCGCGCCCGCGGTCAAGCCCGACGCCAAGTAGCGGCGAAATGCGTAATAGATCGCAGCCGGCGGCAGTGCGTAAACGAAGCCAGTCGTCATCAACAGTTCCCATGGCGAGTCGTCGGCGGACAAAAAATTGCCGAGGGCGACCGGCAGGGTGATGGAGGTGTCCTTCGACAATAGCAGGAACGCGTAGAGGTATTCGTTCCACGCCAGCAAAATCGCGTAGGTTCCGACCGCAACCAGCGCCGGCGCAATCAGCGGAATGTAGACAAGGCGGAAGAGCTGGAGTGGCGACGCGCCGTCCATGATCGCGGCCTCGTCGAGCTCGACCGGCAGATTATCGGATGCCTGCTTGAGCACCCAGATGGCGTAGGGCGTAGCGATGGTCACCATCGCCAGTATGAGCGCCCAATGGCTGTTGAGCAGCCCATAGATTCCCATCGTTCGGTACATCGGCACGGCGAGAAACGCGGCCGGGATGAAATAGGTGAACAGAGCGAGATTCATCACGACGCGGCCGCCTTTGACTTTGAGACGGCTAATCGAGAAGGCCGCGCCCGTCGCGATCATCAGTGTGATGACGCCAGTCGCCAATGCGATTACCAGCGAATTCCAGAGCTGCTCCCAGAAGTGGTGCAGGAAGTAATGATCCTGCCTGAACACGATCGAAAAATTTCGTAGCGTCGGATGGTCAGGCCATAGCTTGCCGGAGAAGGCACTGTCTTTTGGCGAGATCGCAAACAGGAACATGTGATAGATCGGCAGCAACGTCCAGATCAGAACCGGAATGCCGATCAGGAGCAGCTTGGCTTCGGTGGTGGCGGCCCGCAGCGCCGTCTTGTGGCTCTCCTTCATCGCGCCAATCGCTTCATCATGTAGAAGACCAGCGGCAAGATGAACGGCAGCGCAATGACGATAGCCGCAAGGGACATGTCGACCTGATCGAGCCGCAAATAGCGGATGCCGAGCGTCGCCAGAACATGCGTCAGATCGGCCGGCCCACCGCCGGTCAGCAGATAGACACTGTTGAAGTCACCGAGCGTGAAGATCATCGAAAGGATTGTGCACGTCAGGTAGAGCGTACGCAGCGAGGGCCAGGTCACGAATTTGAAGTTTTGCAGCGGGGTCGCACCATCAACCGCCGCCGCCTCATACAGGTCGCCGGGAATAGCGAGCCGCGCCGAGATCAGAATCAAGGTCCAGAACGGCAGGGACTTCCAGATGTGGACACCCACCGCCATCGTCAGCGCGATCGTCGGATCATTCAGCCAATTTGGGCCATCCTCTCCCGTGAAACGGAAGATCAGCGTGTTCACCACGCCCCATTCCGGGTTGAGCATAAAGCGCAGCGATAGAATCGTCGGAATGGACGGCACCGCCCATGGCAGGATGAAAAGGACGGAAAGCCATTTGATCCACCAGCGCGTCTGAACGAAGAATCCCGACAGCATCAGCGCGATGAACATTTTGATGTTCACACCGATCGCCAGGAACAGGAAGGTGTTGATCGCGGATCGAACAAAAATCGGATCGTTGATCAATTCCACGTACGTGTGTGGATGGCGCGCGGTCCAGAAACCGTAGCCCACCGGATAGACCACGAAGAGCAGAAAAACCAGCAGATAGGGGATCAGCAGCACGATGCCCCAGAACTGCCATGGCGTGAGCCAGCGGGCGTAGGTCGCCCCGACGCCGCTCGTGGAATTCGTGAGTGTGACCGCTGATGCCATTGGCTCAGTCGAAAAAATCGAAGGGCCGGCCGCCCAAGCGGACGGCCGGCCCTATTTTTAGCCCGCGACCTGTTTGATGCGGGCGATCATTTCGTCGACGGCTTTTTCGACCGGAACCTTCTCGCTCACGACGCGGTTCATCGCCTTGGCGAAAACGTTCTCCGCGTTGAGGATCGTGAACTTGTAGTTCTTGGTGAAATCGAACGGAAGCGTGCCACCCGTGAACTGCGCGTACACCGTCTTGCGATGTCGATCGGCCTGCCAGAACGGGCTCTTCTGGCCTTCCTTGGTCGCCGGGAACCAACGTCCCAGCGCGCCCTCGATGTAAGGCCGAAGGTTCTCTTCCTGGAGCACGAATTTAACGAACTCCTTGGCCTTCGCCTTGTTCTTCGCCGCCGCGAAGATCACGCCGGTCTTGACGTCCGAGCGATACTTCATCGGCGAACCATCGGGCTTGTTCGGGAAGCCGGTGGTGAGTATGAGCTCCTCGTAGGCCTTCTTGCCGGCCGCTCGCTGCTCAGGCGTCAGTGACGGATTGTTTTCGTCATCGAGCCATTTCGCTACGATCGAGATGGTGAAGTTATGCGTCATCGGCGTCGTCTTGTTGTGAAAGGCGACGTTATTGTCCGGATCCTTCCACGTCGTCGAGGACGGCGGCGTGCAGCCCCTCGTGTAGATGTCGGTGTAGTCCTTGAGTGCCGCGATCAGTGCCTGCCGCACCTTCGGATCATCCACGAGCAACTTGCCATTGTCGTCAACCAGCTTGACGTTGAAGGCATCCATCCAAGTGTAGAAAGACTGGATCGAATCTGTCGAAGTCGACGCCCATCGGTTGGCCGACGCCGTAAATGCGCTGGCCGGTTGCCTTGCGCAGCGCTGGCTGGACTTTGTCGCACCAGAAGTCCCAATACGCCTTCCACGTTTTCGGAATATCGCTTTCCTTGAAGCCGGCCTGTTCCACCATGTCCTTCCAGATCTGGACTTCCATGGTCTGCTGCTTCAGGGGGAAACCGTAGTAGCCCTTTTTATTGGTCTGGCCGTTTAGCAGGTACGCGGTTTCGAGCGTGTTCGGCGCGAACGCGTTCTTCATCGGGACGAGAATGTCGGACAAATCCTCGAGCTTGCCTTCAAAGGCCCATTTGCCGCCGGCCTGCACGTCGTAGGAGTCGGCGTATGCGACGTCCGGCGGCGTGCCGGCATCGAGCGCCGCCACTGTCTTCGGAATCATGTCCTGGACGGGATATTGCGATAGGTCGACTTTGACGCCGGACTTCGCTTCAAACTTCTTGATCATCTCGAGCAAGGCATCATCTTCAGCCTTGTAGAAGCCCTTCACCCACCAGACGGTCAGCTTCTCCTGCGCGTTGGCGGCGCCTGACAACACCAGGCCGCAGGCAACGGCCGTCGCTAAGGCAAAATTTCGGATTGTCGGTTTCTTCAAGCATCCCTCCCGTGGGTTTGGTCGTTCTTATCGCCGGCCCTTTAGGAGGCCGGTGTTTTTCATTAGGTGACAGTATTTATCATGTCATCATATGACTCAAGCCGCCGCTAGACCTTCGTAGTGGCGGCGAAAAGCCGCTCATTTCAATGGCATTACCCGTGGTTGGCCGACGCTACATCGTCATGCCGCCGTCGATCTGGAAGGTCTGGCCGGTGTAGTAGCTGGAATCGTCGGAAGCGAGCCACACCGCGCCATTGGCGATTTCTTCCGGTGTGCCAAGACGGCCAATGGGCTGGCGATCGACGAAGTCCTGGCGGACGGCTTTAAGGGACTTGCCTGTTTTTTTGGCATTGGTCGAGATGCGGTCGTTGAGCGACGGCGACTGGATGGTGCCGGGGCAGATCGCGTTGCAGCGGATGCCCTTGCGGATGAAGTCCGCCGCCACCGCTTTGGTCAGGCCGATGATCGCCGCCTTGCTGGCGCCGTAGACGTAACGGTTCGGCAAGCCGCGCACCGATGACGCCACCGACGCGATATTGATGATCGAGCCGCCGCCGTTTTTCAGCATTGCCGGAATGAAGGCACGCAGCACGCGATGAATCGACTTCACGTTGAGGTCGAAGGAAAAATCCCAGTCCTGCTCGGTGCACTCCAGCAAGCTGCCCTGATGCACGTAGCCGGCGCAATTGGTGAGAATGTCAGGCGCACCGAATTCCTTCAATACCATTTTCGCCAGCGCATTGACTTTGTCGGTCGAACGCACGTCAAGCGGAAACGCCTTCGCCTTTTTGATGGTCTTTACTTTGGCGCCGTCCAGATCGGTGGCGATCACCGTAGCGCCCTCGACGACGTAAGCTTCCGCAATCGCGCGCCCGATGCCCTGTCCCGCTGCCGTGACGAACGCGACCTTGCCTTTTAACCGACCACTCATGACGCAACCTCTTTCTACTAATTTCGATTAGTGATTGTCGCGCGGCACGCTTGTCTGCGCGATGCGCTGGTATTTCACCGCGGGCTTGAGCACCATGCCGTCCCCCAGTTGATCGACCATGCCGCGCTGGATTTCCTGCCACGGCGTCTGGCTGGCGGCATATTTGAACCCACCGCGCTTCAGCAGCGCCTTCATGCGCCGCGAATATTCCGCCTTCGAGATCAGGATGTCGGCGGTGCCTTTGCGCAGGTCGATACGCACGCGGTCGCCGGTCTTCAGGATGGCGAGCCCGCCATTCGCCGCGGCTTCCGGCGACGCATTGAGGATCGACGGCGAGCCCGACGTGCCGGACTGCCGTCCGTCGCCGATGCACGGCAGCGACGTGATGCCCTGCTTGATGAGCGCCGCCGGCGGCTGCATGTTCACCACCTCCGCCGAGCCGGGATAGCCGATCGGGCCGACGCCGCGCACGAACAGCATGGTGTAGGCGTCGATCTTGAGCTTCGGATCCTCGATGCGGTGGTGGTAATCCTCCGGACCCTCGAACACCATCGCCTTGCCTTCGAACGCTTCCGGGTCGTCGGGATTGGACAAATAGCGCTCGCGGAATTCGTCGGAGATTACGCTGGTTTTCATGATCGCGGAGTCGAACAGGTTGCCGGAAAGCACCTTGAAACCCGCCTGTTTCTTCATCGGGCTGTCGTAAGGCCAGATCACGTCGTCGTCAGACACTTCGGCCTTGCGCACATTTTCGCCAAACGTCTTGCCGTTGATGGTGCGCGCGTCCGGGTGGCCCTTGCCCTGCTCGAACAGCATGCGCATCACCGCCGGCAGGCCGCCGGCCCGGTAATATTCCTCGCCGAGATATTTTCCGGCCGGCTGCATGTTGACGACGAGCGGCACGTCGTAGCCGACCTTCTCCCAATCCTCGACCGAGAGCTTGACGCCGATATGGCGCGCAATGGCGTTGATGTGGATCGGCGCATTGGTCGAACCGCCGATCGCCGAGTTTGCGACGATGGCATTCTCGAATGCTTTGCGGGTGAGGATATCGCTCGGCTTCAAGTCTTCGAGCACGATCTCGACCGCGCGCCGGCCGGTCTCATAGGCATATTGCGCGCGCTCGCGATATGGCGCCGGAATCGCCGCGCAGCCCGGTAGCGACATGCCGAGCGCTTCGGCAAGCGCATTCATGGTCGAGGCGGTGCCCATGGTGTTGCAATGGCCTGGCGATGGCGCCGACGAGGTCACGACGTCGAGAAATTCCTTGTAGTCGATCTTGCCGGCGGCATGTTCCTCGCGCGCCTTCCACACCACTGTGCCGGAGCCGGCGCGCTCGCCCTTCCACCAGCCGTTGAGCATCGGCCCGCCGGACAGGACGATCGCCGGAATGTTGACGCTCGCCGCCGCCATCAGGCAGGCCGGGGTCGTCTTATCGCAGCCGGTGGTGAGCACCACGCCGTCGAGCGGATAGCCATACAGCACCTCGACCAGGCTGAGGTAGGCGAGGTTGCGGTCAAGGCACGCGGTCGGCCGCTTGCCGGTTTCCTGGATCGGATGGCACGGGAATTCAAACGCGACGCCGCCGGCCGCGCGCGATCCCCTCGCGCACGCGCTTGGCCAGTTCGAGATGATGGCGGTTGCACGGCGAGAGGTCCGAGCCGGTCTGGGCGATGCCGATGATCGGCTTGCCCGACGTCAGTTCTTTTTTAGTCAGGCCGTAATTGAGATAGCGCTCGAGATAGAGCGCGGTCATGCCTGGATTTTCCGGATTGTCGAACCAGAGCTGCGATCGAAATTTCCGCCCGCGCGGACGAAGTGTTTTTGTGGCCATCGCTTCCTACCTGCAAGTGCCGGAACGGCCGGCAGGAAACGGTTCTATACCGCCGCGTCCGGCGTTGTCGATGCTAGCGGAAGGCGAATAGATCGGCGTCGGGATCCGGCGCGCCCGTGAGGGCGGCGCGGAAAATCTCCGCGGCGATCATGCCGAAGGTGATGCCGTTGCCGCCGAACCCGAGCACGGCATAGCTGTGCGATTTGCCGGGGATGAGGCCGATCGCCGGCATCCCGGTTTTGCTGGTGCCGAATGAGCCGGTCCAGGCGTATTCGGCCTCAACGTCGAGCTGGGGAAACAGCGCCTTCAGCTTGCGCTGAATCGCCTCGGTTTTCTCGGCGATCAGGGCGTCGCGCGCCTTCTCGTCGGAAAACTCCTCATCTTCCCCACCAGCCACCACCCGGCCCTCGGCCGTTGTGCGCACATATAAATAGGGCTCCGCGGCTTCCCAGATCAGCGCCTTGGTCGGCCATAGTTTGTCGGGTTGCGGCGGCGTGGCGATCGCCCAGGTCGAATTCACCTCGGTTTCCTTGCAGGGCACGATGTCGGGCATCTCGTATCCGGTCGCGTAAATCAGCGCCCGCGTCTTGAAGATGGCGCCGCCCTTGCTGCGCGCCGTCACCGTGTCTTTTGTCTCGGTCAGTTCGGTGATTTCGACCGGCGCATGGATCGCTGCACCGCGCGATATCGCCCGTCGCAGGAAGCCGGCAGCCAGCAAAATCGGATTGCATTCGGCGTTGCCATGCGAGCGGATCGCGGCTTCGTTGTCGATGCCGTAATGCTGAAGCAAATTTCCGGTTTCGATGAACTCTGTGGGTAGACCAATCGCATCGCGGGCGCTGGCTTCTTCGCGCAGCGCTTTGCCGCCGAGTACGTTCCCCGCCAAATAAAGCGTCGCGCGTTCTTTCCACTCACAATCGATGTCATTGGCGCGGCGTGCCAGGTCCTCGACTGCCCGCTTCGAGCGAAGCCAGACACGTTGTGCGCCCTCCTCGCCAATCTGCTTTCCAAGCTCCACCAGCGGATTGTCGAGCTCGAACTGGATCAGCGCCGTGGTCGCCATCGTGCTGCCGCACAACGGCGTGCGGCGTTCGGCCATCACGACCTTCAATCCAGCTTCGGTAAGTGCGTCGGCGACGGTGGCGCCGGTGATGCCGGCGCCGACGATCAGCACGTCGGCTTCGATGGTGCCCGATCCCGGTTTGATGGGAATCTCGGGCAATAGCGAGCCTTGCCACACCGTGCGGCCGGTTCGCAGGTCGCGGTGATCTGTCGCCACAATCAACCAATGCCGGGGAATTGCGCCCGTTTCAAAAGCTTCGCCATATGGACCGCGTTCGACGCCAGCATGCTGGTCATTTTCGTGACCGCCTTCGGCACGCGCTTGAGCTCCTTGTAATTGATGTCGCCCATGGCTTCGCCGACCCAGTAGCTCACGCCGTTCGGCGGAATCGAAAAGCCGGTGTCGTTGAGCGACTGATAAAGCTCGGCCGAGACGTGATGTGCGCCATCCTCGTTGCCGACCACGGCCACCACCGCCACTTTGCCGTAGGACGGCATGCGCTCGCGGTCGTCGGTTTCGTCGAAGAAGGCGTCCATGCGTTCGCACACACGCTTCGCCACGCTCGATGGCTGCCCCATCCAGATCGGCGTGCCGAACACCAGGATATCGGCCTCGAGAATGCGCTTTCGCAGCTTCGGCCAGTCGTCGCCGCGGCCTTCGTTCGAGGTCACTCCCGGTTTGATATTGAGATCGACAACGGGGACGATGTCGCCCTCGCAGTCATACTGTTTGAATTCTTCCAGGATTTGCTCGAGCAGCACGTCGGTCGACGAGCGCTTGTTGCCGCGTTTGCTTTTCAACGTGCAATTGAGCGCGATCAGCTTGAGCGGCGAACGCGATTTGGCTGGCGCCCGGCGCGATTTAGCCACCGGAATAGCCCCCGATGATCGGCAGGATTTCGCCGGTGATGTAGCTCGAGCAGCTCGGCGCCGCGAGAAACACATAGGCCGGCGCGATTTCCTCCGGCTGCGCCGGACGTTTCATCGGCGTGTCGCCCCCGAAATTCGCCAAGGTCTTGCCGCTCTTGTCGGCCGGATTGAGCGGCGTCCATACCGGCCCCGGCGCCACTGCATTGACCCGAATGCCGCGGTCGACCAGATGGGTCGCTAGCGAGCGGGTAAAGGCGTGGATGCCGCCTTTGGTCAGTGAGTAATCCAGCAAGCTCTTATTGCCGAGCAGGCCGGTGACCGAGCCGGTCATCACGATGGCGCTACCCGCCTTCATGTGCGGCACCGCCGCCTTTGCCATATAGAAATAGCCGTAGAGATTGGTCTTGATCGTCAAATCGAAATGCTCGTCGGTGAGCTGCTCGAATTTATCGACGTGCTCCTGAAACGCGGCGTTGTTGACCAGAATGTCGAGAGAACCGAGTTCGGCCACGGTTTGCTTGACGGCCTGTTTGCAAAAATCGGGATTAGTGACATCGCCTGAAATGACGATGCATTCGCGTCCTTCGGCCTCGACGGCGCGCTTAGTTTCCTTGGCGTCTTCATGTTCGTTGAGATAGGCGACCGCGACATCGGCGCCCTCGCGGGCGAACAGCACAGCAACAGCTCGCCCGATCCCAGAATCCGCCCCAGTAATCAGCGCGACCTTGCCCGCTAGTTTCTCCGAACCTTTGTAGTGCGGCGCGTCGTACATCGGCGCCAGCGTAAGGTCGCCTTCGCGGCCGGGCTTGCGCAGATGCTTCTTGGGGAACGGCGGAGACGGATAGCGCCGAGCGCCGGTCTGCTCGGACGTGGCTTTCTTTGCCGGCTTTGCCTTGGCGTCGATCTTTTTCTGAATAGCGCGGCCCTTCCGCGCGGTCGCTTCAGCTTCACGTTTGAATTTGGCGGAGGCGGAGATGGCCATGGGACCTTCCAAAATGCCGATAAATCAACGTGATTCAACGGGACGGTAAGGCTTCGGTTCCATTCCAGCCGGCCACTCGTTGATCCGAAATCGTGGGCAAAGCCCATGATCTTTAAATCTCAAGCGCCGGAACGCACTTGCACATCACACGTTTTCTAAACAAGCGGCCGTCACGTCGCTTGCATTCAGAGAGCACCCGCATGACCGATGGGACACCGGGCTTGAGCCGCCGTCATTTCCTGACCACCACCGCCGCTTCGACAATGTCCGTCGCTCTGCTGGATCGCGGCGCGAGTGCCGCGTCGGCCCCCGCCGCGGTCAATCCGCGCGATCCGGTCAATGTCACGTTGCGCGTCAATGGCAAGCGACATGATCTTGCCCTCGACGTGCGCACCACGCTGCTCGACGCGCTGCGCGAACACGTCCACCTGACGGGCAGCAAAAAGGGGTGCGACCACGGCCAGTGCGGCGCCTGCACGGTGATGGTCGATGGCCGGCGCGTGCTGTCATGCCTGACCCTGGCCGCCAGCGCGCAAGACCAGGATGTCATCACCATCGAAGGGCTGGCGCAGCCGGACGGCTCGCTGCATCCGATGCAGCAGGCCTTCATCGACCACGATGCATTCCAGTGCGGCTATTGCACCCCGGGCCAGATCGTCTCGGCGGTCGCCTGTGTCAAGGAAGGTCATGCCGGCAGCGACGCTGAAATCCGCGAATACATGAGCGGCAATATCTGCCGCTGCGCCGCCTATCCCAATATCGTCGACGCCGTCAATCAGGCGAAGACGAAAATGAAGGAGGCTTGACCATGCGCCCCTTCGAATTCGCCCGCGCCGGAGATTCCAAATCCGCCATTCTCGCGTATGGCAATAATTCGCAGCCAAACGACGACATCGGTGCTGTCAATGCGGCGACCCAATACCTTGCCGGCGGCACCACGCTGATCGATCTGATGAAGCTCGATGTGATGCGGCCGACGCAAGTCATCGACATCAATGCGTTGCAGCAAGGCAATGGCAAGATTGAATTCAGCGATAGCGGCCTGCGGCTCGGCGCGATGGTTCGGATGTCGCAAGCGGCCGACCACGGAGATGTTCGCAAGAATTTTCCGGTGATTGCACAGGCATTGCAGCTCGCCGCCAGCGGGCAAATCCGCAACATGGCTTCGCTCGGCGGCAACGTGCTGCAACGCACTCGGTGCACTTACTTCCGCGACACGTCATACGCCAATTGCAACAAGCGCATCCCCGGCTCCGGCTGTGCGGCGATGGAAGGTATCAACCGCCAGCACGCCGTGCTCGGCGTCAGCGAAAATTGTATCGCGGCCTATCCCGGCGATTTCGCCCAGGCTTTGCTGGCGCTCGACGCCCAGGTGGAGATCGACGGCCCACGCGGGGCACGCACCATTCCATTCGCCAGCCTGCATCGCCCACCGGAAAAGACCCCGCATATCGAGACGACGCTGGCGCCCGGCGAACTGATCACCGCCTTCACCATACCTGCCGCACCGTGGGCCAAGCGCTCGCTGTTCCTCAAAATCCGCGACCGGGAATCTTACGAATTCGCGCTGGCCTCCGCGGCCGTCGCGCTCGAGCTCGACAACGGTAATGTGAAACAGGTGCGCATCGCACTCGGCGGCCTTGCCACATTGCCCTGGCGGGCCAAGGAGGCGGAAGCGGCGCTGCAAGGCAAGCCGCTCGACGACACTAGTGTGAGGGCCGCGGCCGACGCCGTGTTCGCACAAGCGCAATCGCGCGAGCATAACGCCTTCAAGGTCGAGCTTGGCAAACGCACGCTGATCCGCGCGCTGCGCCAGACCGCCGCATTGGAGATTTGACATGAGCCGCGCCGCCCCAGAACCCAAAGACAACATGGGCCAACCCGAGCCGAGGCTCGACGCAAGGCTGAAAGTCACCGGCGAAGCGCGCTACGGCTCCGACATGCCGGTGCACAATCCCGCCTTCGCGTTCCTCGTCACCAGTGCGATCGCCAAGGGCGAGATTAAAAGCATGGATTTGAGCGCCGCCAAGGCGGTGCCGGGCGTGCTGGAAATTTTCACCCATGAAAACACCGGCGAATTGAAAAAGCTCAAATACGGCGCCAGTGGCGGCGGTGCCACCACCTCGATTCAGGATCTCGGCCCGAAGATCCAGCATGACGGGCAGATCGTCGCGATGGTGGTCGCCAATACATTCGAGGCCGCCCGCGAAGCCGCCTATAAAGTGAAAATCGATTATTCCAGTGAAGCGCCGAGCGCAGGTTTCGGAGCGCAAGGCGTCTCGGAGAAAAAGGCCGGCAAGAAAACCCCGCAAGCTGGCGATGCGACGAAAGCATTCGACCAGGCCGAGGTCAAATTCGAAGCGGAATATGGCACGCCGACCCAGCATCACAATCCAATCGAATTGTTCACCACGACGGCTGTCTGGAACAATGACGAGCTGACGCTCTATGAACCGAGCCAGTTCATGTACGGGCTCAAGAATAATGCCGCGCAGAAACTCGGCATCACACCGGACAAGGTTCACGCTGTCAGCCATTTCGTCGGTGGCGCATTCGGCTCCAAAGCGCAATTAACGCCGCGCACCGGGCTGGTCGCGCTAGCGGCGAAAAAACTCAACCGTCCGGTCAAGCTGGTCGCCACGCGAGATCAGGGATTCACCATCGCGACCTACCGCGCGGAAACCCATCATCAGATCAAGATCGGCGCGCAGAAGAACGGCAAGATCGTCAGTTTTCAGCACGACGGCTGGGAAGTGACTTCGCGGCCCGACGACTATTCGGTCGCCGGCGTCGAGGACAGCGCACGGCTCTATGGTTTCGGCGCGGTGAAGACGGGCGTCACGCTGGTGCACGCCGACCGCAATACGCCCGGCTTCATGCGCTCGCCGCCGGTGGTGCCCTATATCTACGCGCTGGAAAGCGCGATGGATGAACTCGCCGTACAGCTCAAGATGGATCCAGTCGAATTGCGCCGCGTCAACGACTCGATGAAAGACGCCACCGGCAAGCAATGGTCCAGCCGCTCGCTGATGAAGTGCTACGACGAGGCGGCGAAAGCCTTCGGCTGGTCCAAGCGCACGGCTGAGCCGGGCTCCATGCGCGACGGCGACTGGCTGATCGGCTGGGGCTGTGCCAGCGCGGTCTATCCGACCCACATCGGCGCGGCCGCGGCGCGCGTGATATTCTCTGCCGATGGCCGTGCCAAGGTGCAGCTGGCGGCACACGAAATCGGCACTGGCGTGATGACCGTGGTCGGCCAGATGGCGGCGGAGCGACTGGGCATCCCGCTCGACCAGGTCACCGTTGAACTCGGTGACAGCAATTTCCCGCCGGTCCCGGTAGCCGGCGGCTCTAACCAGACCGCCAGTTGCTGCTCAGTGGTGATGAAGGCTTGCGACGCGATCGTGGCGAAACTTAAGGGCGCCGGCAGCGCCCAAACCGTTGGCAGCGGCGCGAGCAGCAAGGTGGGCGACAGCTTTTCCCAGCTCGGGGTTTCCAACCTAGAGGAATATGTCGAGTTCGTGCCCCCCGATGCGCAGCCGAGCGGCGTGACCGGCGTATTCGCAGAGGGCCCGATCAAGAAGCTCTACCAGGGAACACCGACATTGGTCGGCGGCTCGAAAGGCGAGAAGCTGATGTATTCGATGGGAGCCGAGTTCGTCGAGGTCCGCATCAACGCGCTGACGCGAGAAATCCGCGTGCCACGTCTGGTCGGCGCTTTCGCCGCCGGGCGCATTATGAATACCCGAACAGCGCGCAGCCAATACATGGGCGCGATGATCTGGGGCGTTTCGTCGGCGCTGCATGAGGCGACCGAGATCGATCCGCGCAATGCGCGCTACACCAACGACAACCTTGCCGACTATCTGGTGCCGGTAAACGCCGACATCCAGCAGCTCGACGTCATCCTGGTTCCGGATAGGGACGATTTTGTGAATCCGGCCGGCGTGAAGGGCATCGGTGAACTCGGCAATGTCGGCACTGCGGCGGCGGTCGCCAACGCGGTCTATCACGCGACCGGCGTTCGGGTGCGCGAATTGCCGATCCGGCTGGAGAAGCTGCTGCAGGCGTGAGCGAAAGACTATTTGGCCCGCGTCCGGGTTCCGCTAGATGCCGAGGTAGGCCGCCTGCACCTGCTTGTTGTTCGCCAGCTCGGCGCTCGTCCCGTGCATGATGACCTTGCCGCTTTCCAGCACATACGCCCGCTTTACCAGCGACAGTGCCCGGCTGACATTCTGCTCGACTAGCAAAATGGCGGTGCCCATTTTGTGAATTTCCGCGATCTTTTCGAAGGTCACGTCGCACATCACCGGGGCGAGGCCAAGCGATGGCTCATCCAGCATCAAGAGGCGCGGCTTGAGCATCAGGCCGCGGCCGACCGCGAGCATCTGCTGCTCGCCCCCACTCATGGTGCCCGCCAGTTGCTTGCGCCGCTCGGCGAGGCGCGGAAAGATGCTGTAGACGAGGTCGAGAGATTGGTCACGTTGCGTCTTCGCCCGCGGCGCATAGGATCCGATCTCGAGATTTTCGTGAACCGTCATCTCCGGAAAGACCTGACGGCCTTCCGGCACATGGGCTATCCCCAATTCTGTGATGCGGTGCGGCGGCAACGCTGCGAGGTTTTCCCCCAGGAACGTGATCGAGCCCGATCTCAGCCGCACCAGGCCAGAAATCGCACGTAGCGTCGTGCTCTTGCCTGCTCCATTGGCGCCAAGCAGGCCAACCGCTTCACCCTCGCCGACGTTGATAGTGACGTCGGTAATCGCAGGCACCGTGCCGTAAGAGGCGCTGACGCCGGACAGTTCGATCATGACGTGGCGCCCGCCGGGACGTGCGCATAGCCGGAGCCGAGATAAGCGCGGATCACTTCCGGATTCTCCGTCACCTGCTTCGGGCTGCCTTCGGCGATCTTCTGGCCGTGATCCAGCACGACAATGTGCTTCGCCACCGCCATGATCGCGCGCATCAGATGCTCGACGATGACGATGGTAAGGCCACGACCCGACAGCTTGCCGACCAGAGCGACCGCCTGATCGACCTCCGATGGATTAAGCCCAGCCATTACCTCATCGAGGAGAAGCAGCCGGGGCTGCGTCGCCAGCGCCCGCGCCATTTCCAACCGGCGTTGGTCGATAGTGGTGAGGTCGCGGGCCGCGGTGCTTTCGCGCGCCGACAACCCGACGAATTCGATGGCCTCGCGCGCCTTCTCGCGGGCAGCATCCGGACTGCGATCGCGCAGGAACGCGCCGGTCATGACGTTATCGAGCACCGTCATGCCGCCGAATGGCTTGGCGACCTGGAAGGTGCGCGCGACGCCGTGCGTACAAACGGCATGCGGCCGCAAGCCGACCATCTCCCTTCCGAATGCGGACACCGAGCCGGTGTCAGGCCGATAGAAGCCCATAATCAGGTTGAATGCGGTGGTCTTGCCGGCGCCGTTCGGGCCGATCAGCGCCAGTGTCTCGTTCTCGCGCACGGTGAAGCTGACATCCTGCACGGCGCGCAGGCCGCCGAACCGTTTGTTGAGACCCGTGATGACAAGGGCGTCCGCCATGGTCTAGGCCGGTGCCGCTTTGAGACGCGACTTGCGACGGGCATAGACTTCGCGCAGGTAACCCATGATCCCGGTCGGGCGCCACAGGATCATCGCCATCAGGATCAGGCTGTAAACCGTGAGCTGCACGCCGCCGATCGAATTGCCCAGCCAGCTTTGCAGCAGCGCCGATGTGGTCTCGAGCAGCACCGTGCCGATCACCGGGCCCCACAGCGTGCCAATGCCGCCGACGATCGAAACCAGCGCCGCCTCGATCGAGATGTTGAAGTTGAACGCCGTCTGCGGATCGATGAAATAGATGTATTGCGTATAGAACGTGCCGGCGAGCGCGGTGAGAAACGACGAGATCATGTAGATGTTGCGCTTGATGCGCGGCACATCGACGCCGACCGCCTCGGCGGCGTCCTCGTCCTCGCCGATGGCGACGAGGTAATATCCCATACGCGAACGCTCAACCCACGATGTGACGATGAGCGCAACGGCGAGCAAGCCGAGCACGATGTAGTAGTACGGAATCTTGGTTTCGAACTGCATCATCAGCGGCGCGTGGCCGAGATTGGGAATGGTCGTGCCTTCGGCGCCCCAAGCGAAATCGCGGAATTTGAGGAAGATTAGCATCAGGACTTGCGCGGTCGCGATCGTAGCGATGGTGAAATAAGGGCCACGCAGGCGAAAGCAGAGCCAACCGATCGGCAGGCTCCCCAGCATTCCGACAACGCCGCCCGCCACCATGCCGATCCACGGCGAAATGCCGAATTTGATCTGCAGCAATGTCGAGGTATAGGCGCCAAGCCCGAAGAAGGCCGCATGGCCCAACGACAACTGTTTGGCGTAGCCGCCCAGCAAATTCCACGCGGTACCAATAAAGGCGAACAGCAGCACGCGGATGAGAATCTCCATCGCGAACGAGCTTTTCACCACGAAAGGCAGCACGAGCATCACGGCGATCACCACGCCTAACACCGCGAATCCCCAGCGACGGAAATCAGGCACTAGCGCCTCCATCCACCGGCCAGGCCGCTCGGCCGCACCGCGAGCGTGGTGAGCAGCAACAGGAAGACAACGATCAGGCCGCTATCGGCGCCGATGAACTGGATACCCAGCGATTCCGCGATGCCCATCAGGAGGCTGGCGACCAGCGCGCCGATCACATTGCCCAGCGTGCCCAGTACCACCGCGACGAAAGCCATCAGCACGAACACCTGCCCGACCAGCGGATAGGCCGGGTAAAACGGCATCAAGAGCGAGCCGGCGGCGCCCGCCAACGCCAACGCAATGCCGAGCGCGACGGCGAACACGCGGTTCGGATTGATTCCCATCAACTGCGCGACGTCGCGATTTTGCGAAGCGGCGCGCATCGCCTTGCCGATGTCGGTGGCGTGCAGGAAAACCCACAGGATCCCGCTCAGCACCATCGCCAGCACAAAGGCGATCAGCTTGGCGATCGGGATATAGAGGCCGCCGAGGTGGAACGCCTCGTCGGAATACCAAGTGTGGACGGTGCGGTAATTCGCCGTCAGCAGCATCAAGGCAAGATTCATCAGGAGCAGAGACAGAGCAAACGTCAGGAAAATCTGGGGCAAGTCGTTGAGCCCTAGAACCCGGCGGATCAGGAAGTGCTGCACCAGGACGCCGATGACAAACAGCGCCGGCATCGACACGATCAGGGAGACGACCGGGTCGATGCCGAACTGCGTGGCCAGGAAGAAGCTGATGTACATCCCGATCATCACGAATTCGCCTTGGGCGAAATTGACGATCTTCACCACGCCGAAAATCAGCGTGACGCCGATGCTCACCAGCGCGTAAATTCCTCCGATCAGCAGGCCGTTGATGACGGCCTGTGCCACTATTTCCAACATCGGCGGCGGCCGGCGCTTTTAGGTTTTCATCAAAGGCGCGCGCGCGTCTTCTTTCGGAAAGACGCTGGCCAGATCCGCATTCTGCCATTGCACCCCGACCGGACGGCCGTAGATATTCTTGCCATCCGGGCCGAACTTGACCTTGCCGCCCGGCGCCATCGCCGCGTAGCCCTTGGAGACGTCGAGGGTCGACAAGGCATCGCGCACTTTTTGCGGATCGGCCGAGCCTGCCCGCTCGAGCGCGTCGGCCAACATGAAGGTCTGCGCCACCAGGCCGCCGGCATATTCGAACAGAAATTCGCCGGTGCGCTTCTTGTATTCGACGTTCACCTTTTGCGCGTCGTCGCTCATGTCGTGATTCCAGTGCGCCACGCCCTGCAGGCCTTCCGCGAGCTTGCCGACATTCTTGTAGAAGTCGGGAATGACGAAGCCGCCGGAGCCGCCGTTTATCGCGATGTCGAGGCCGACCTGCTTGACCGTGCGCACGATCAGGATGAGGTCGTTGAGATACGACACCGAGAACAGCGCGTTGGCGCCCGATGCCTTCACTTTGTTGATGAGCGGCGAGGCATCGGTAAAGCCGGCCGAATAGGGCTCGAACATCACGATCTCGACGCCTTCGCCCGGAGCCAGTTCCTTGAGGCCGTTTGACGTCGAGGTGCCGAACGCGGTGTTCTCGAAGATCACCGCCACTTTCGGCTTGTCGCCGACCAGTTTCGACATTTGCAGCTGCGCCTTGGCGAACTGCGAAGCGCGCGCGAACGGGGTGAACGTGTAGCTGCGGCCCTTGTTGAGCATGTCGGAGCTCGAGCCGGTGATGATCGGCACCTTGGCGCGTTCCGCCACTTCGCTGGCGATCAGGGTCAAGGCCGACGCGAAGCAGCCGTGGATCGCGGACAGCTTGTTGCCGCTGATCAAGCGATCGGTCTCGGTGCGGGTGACGGTGGTGTCGCTCTGCACGTCGGAGAGAATGAGATTGAGCTTGGCGCCGCCTAGCGACTTGATGCCGCCAGCCTCGTTGACCATTTCGACCGCGAGCTTGGCGGCGGCGACGCAACCCTGGCCGATCTGCGCCATGCTCCCGGTGCTCGGATAAAGGGCGCCGATATTCACCGGGTCGGCGGCCCATCCCCGAAGCGGGACCGCGCCGAATGCGCCGGCGGCGATGGCGCCGCCCGCTGCTGTTTTGAGGAAGTCTCTGCGGCGTAGCGACTTGTTCGGAGTCCGACCCCGGCTCTTTTTCATGTTCGCCTCCCTACGGCGTTAAAGCGTGCAAGCTTTTCGAGCACGGCGCGTCACGATTTATCCCGCAATCTGGCCGTCGTGCCGCTGCGACTATAGCGTCCGGGTGATGGCGGAGCGAGGGGGATTGCACCGACCGCATGGTGCAGTGCGCCCGCGGACAGCTTCCAGGCGCTGGCGGAGAGAGTGGGATTCGAACCCACGTTACGGTTTCCCGTAAACACGCTTTCCAAGCGTGCGCCTTCAGCCACTCGGCCACCTCTCCAGGCGAGCGCGGGCGGACTATAGCCGTCGCGCGTCGTGGCACAACCTCGCGCGGCCACGGAAAATCAACGATTTGACGCGCGTTTGCGTGGTTGCAAGATGGGTGCATGGCCACGATCACGCTCTATGCCGCTGGCAGTCTGCGCGCCGCGCTCACCGAGACGGCGGGTGGCTTTGAGGCCTCGTTAAGTCACACCGTGGACGCGACCTATGGCCCGTCCGGCACGCTAAAAGACGAAATCGCGAATGGCGCTCCGGCGCACATATTCGCTTCCGCCAACATGGAGCACCCGCAGGCCTTGGCCGAGTCCAAAAAGGCCGGCCCGGTTACGATGTTCGCGCGCAATCAACTTTGCGCACCGGCGCGGCCGGGACTGAAGGTGGATAGCGCAACGCTTCTGGATGTGATGCTGGACTCGCATATCAAGGTCGCTACTTCGACGCCCAAAGCGGATCCGTCCGGCTACTATGCGGTCGAGGTCTTCGCCAAAGCGGACAAAGTGAAAACCGGCACCAGACGCACACTCGAAGCCAAGGCGCTCAAGCTGGCCGGCGCGGCCGACAGCGCCAAATCGCCAACGGGCCAGAATGTCTATGGCTGACACGTCGCCCAAGGCCGCGCCGATATTTTTCTGACCTATTCCACCAATGCAATTGCCGCGTGGAGCCAAAATCCCGGGCAGCAAATCATCGCCCTACTTGACGCTCTTGCGGTCGGTGCTGACTACGGACTCATCCTGATCAACGGTGCGCCCCCCGCCGCCGCGGCTTTCGCGCAATTTATTTTATCGCCCGCAGGGCAAAAAATCCTTGCGGTACATGGCTTCGCTGCGCCGGGGTGAAATACCAGCCTCGACGCTATACATTAGGCCAATGGCGAAAGATCCCTACATCATCAAACCGGACCCGGCTGACCCGCGGCTGACCGAGCGCGTGTCCGGTATCGACCAGACCGGCGCGAAGATCGACACATCGGTGACGGTCGAGCGCGCCCTGACGATCTTCCTCAATTCGCAGGAAATCGTCACCGCCATGACGATCAACGATTATCCAGAATATCTGGCGATCGGCTACCTACTCAATCAGCACATGCTGCTGCCGGACGACGTGGTGACCGGTGTGGATTACGACGACGAATTGTCGGTTGTCGTGGTGCGCACCAAACGCAAAACCAATTACGAAAAGAAGCTGAAGAAGAAAGTGCAGACCTCTGGCTGCGCGCAGGGCACCGTGTTCGGCGACTTGATGGAGGCGCTCGAAAATGTCTCGTTGCCGGACGCGGAGCTGCGTACCTCCTGGCTCTACAAGCTAGCGCACGACATCAACACCACGCCGTCGCTTTATCTCGAAGCCGGCGCCATCCACGGCTGCGTGCTGGCGAAGAAAGACAAGCCGCTGGTCTACATGGAGGACGTCGGCCGCCATAACGCCGTCGACAAGATCGCCGGCTGGATGTTCAAGGAGAAAGTCGCGCCAGGTGACAAGATTTTTTACACCACCGGCCGCCTCACCTCGGAGATGGTGATCAAGACCGTGCGCATGGGCATTCCGATCCTAATCTCGCGTTCGGGCTTTACCGCGTGGGGCGTCGAACTCGCGCGCAAAGCCAACCTCACGTTGATCGGGCGCGCCCGCGGCAAGCGGTTCGTCGCGCTGGCTGGCGAGAAGCGTATCGTGTTCGACCAGGACCTCGCCTTCGTCGAAGAAGAAAGCGCCAGGCACCGGCGCAAGGCCGCGGTGCACGATGAATAGCAGCCCGCCGCCGACCTTCGGCCTGGTGCTGGCCGGCGGGCTGGCGCGGCGGATGGGTGGCGGCGACAAGGCGCTGCTCGAAATCGGCGGCGTCACCATTCTCGACCGCGTATTGGCGACGCTGTCGGCGCAGACCGTCGGCATCATCATCAACGCCAACGGCGATCCCAGGCGTTTCGCTGATACCGGCCTCACTGTCGTGCCCGATAACGTGCCGGATTATCCCGGACCGCTCGCGGGAATTCTCGCCGGACTCGACTGGCTTGCCGCGGAAAACAATGGGATCGAATGGTTGCTCAGCGTGCCGGGCGATTGCCCGTTTTTGCCCGACGATCTGGTCGAGCGGCTGCATGCCGCGCGGCGCAAGATGGGAACCGGCGTGCCGCTCGCCTGCGCGCGCTCGGGCGAATGGCGGCATCCGGTGGTCGGGCTTTGGCCGCTGGCGCTACGTGAGGATCTGCGCCACGCCCTGACCCAGGAAGGCTTACGCAAAATCGAGGTGTGGACCGCGCGCCATGGCATCGCGGTCGCCGACTGGCCAGATCAGCCGGTCGATCCATTCTTCAACGTCAACACGCCGGAAGACGCCAAACGCGCCGGGCAGCTCGCGAGCGATAACGTCTAGCTCGTCAGCGAAGCGTAAGAAAGGAAGCCGACGCGATCGCCGGCTTTGATCTCCGTCACATTCTCGAGAAATTCGAGCAAGCCATCGGTTTCGGTCAGCGAGGTCAGTATCCCGGCGCCGTCTTGCGGATGCTTCACCGCTTCGACCTCGCCGTCCGCGCGCACGCGCAACGAGACCCGCACATATTCGCGGCGGCCCTTTTTCTTGGTGTAGGCAAACGCCGAGCGCACCGGCAGCGGCAGCGGATCGTGCGGTTTCGCGCCAGCCAGCCGGCGCAGCAGCGGCCGCACCACCTTCATAAAGGTCACGAAAACCGCGACCGGATTGCCCGGCAGACCGACAAAGGCCGCCGTATTATTCTTGCCGCGAATGACGCCCATCGCCACCGGGCGGCCCGGCTTGATCCCTACCCGCCAGAACACCAGCTTGCCGGCGCGCTCAGCCGCGCAGCGCACGTAGTCGGCCTCGCCGGTCGATACGCCGCCGGAGGTCAGCACCAGATCATGCCCGCCCGCAGCGCCAGACAGCGCGTGAGATAGCGTGTTCGGGTCGTCGCCAAGAATGCCGAGATCTGTCACGGCAATGCCCAGGCGCGTCAGCAATTCCGACAGCAGATAGCGATTGGCGTCGAAGATGGCGGCCGGCCCACGTTTGCTGCCCGGCTCGATCACTTCATCGCCGGTGGAAAAAATCGCGGCTTTAAGGCGGCGGCGCACATCGATGTGAGTCAGGCCGAGCGCGGCGGCCAGTGCGACATGCTGGGCCTCCAGCACGGTGCTCGCCGTAAACGCCACGCTGCCGGCACGAACATCTTCGCCAGCGAGGCGGCGGTTTGCGCCCTGCTTGAGACCGCTCGGCAGGATCACTGCGCCGCTTTCCTCGCGGGTATCCTCCTGCATAAAAACCGTGTCGGCCCCGCGCGGCATTGGCGCGCCGGTGAAAATCCGCATCGCGGTGCCCGGCTTGAATTCATTTGTTGCGACTTTGCCCGCGGTAAGCCGCCCCTGGATCGGAAGGGCGGTTTCACCATCGGCCTTCAGGTCAGCATGGCGTACCGCGTAGCCATCGACCGCCGAATTGTCGAAGGGCGGCAGGTCGACCGGCGCGATGACATCGGCGGCGGTTACGCGAAGGCGTGCCCCGCTCAGTGCCACGCGCTCGGTTTCCGAAACCGGCATCACGCGCTCTGCGATCAGGCGCTCCATGTCGGCGAGCGGCAGCAACGGCCCGGCGAACGCGAAGCAATCGTCGGTGAGCTGTGCCATCAGCCCGTCCTCGCCGCCAACATGTCTGCTACCGGCGCCGCATGCTTGAGCACAGCGGCGACGATGGCATCGATGTCGTTAAGGTCGATCACCGGCAGTTTCGCTTCGGGTAAGGGCAGGTCGGACGCGATCGCGAAAATGTCGGTATCATTCGGATGGATGAATTCCTTGCCGACCTCGGCGCGGAAGACTTCCAGCTTCGGATGCGCATGACGCTTGTAGCCTTCGACCAATACGAGGTCGACCGGGGAAAGCTTGCGCAACAATTCCGGCAATTCGAGTTCGGGCGCGCCGCGCAATTCGTGCATCAGGGCGAAACGACGGGGCGACGACACCAGCACTTCGGTCGCGCCGGAAATGCGATGGGTGTGCGAATCCTTGCCCGGCACATCGACGTCGAAGCCGGCATGGGCGTGCTTGAGCGTCGAGACCCGCAGGCCCTGTGCGGTGAGACAGGGAATGAGCTTGGCGAGCAGCGAGGTCTTGCCGGAACCGCTCCAGCCGGCCAGACCGATGATGCGCATCGAAGGGCTGCTGCGCCGTTCGCCAGTGTTAGAAAAAAGATCGGGCCGCAGCACGCCACGATGGATCTGTGTGGCGGCCTCGACCGCCAGCACACGCTCGGCCGGAATGCGCGACCAGTTGGAAATCGACGGCTGCGAAATCCCTAACCGGCGCGCGAGCTCACTGACGCCGCCAGCGGCGCGGATCGCCTCGCTCAATCCTAAGTCACGCATCCCCTTGGCCCTCGTTCCGTCAGTAAGCGCGGGGCGGATAAGCGGTCAATAGCTTTGGGCTATGAGCTAACGTTTTGGTCTATTTGAATTTTTCGATCCCGGCCTTAACGCGGGCAGGAACCTTCGTCTCAGTCAGCGATTGTAGCAGCGCATTGCACAGCCGTTTTTTTGGAGGCGACCATGCCCAATCCCGCAGCACAGCTCAAATCGCAGGTCATCCGATCCATCCGATGCTGATTAACACGCCTTCGCCGGGCGCGATCGCGCTCCCCGCCTCGGCGGCATTGTCGCGCACCGCGATAAAATCCGGCGGCGCCACGGTGTCGGTGCCAGCTGGCAATTCGTCGCCGGTCTCGACCCGCTTCGGTATTCTTGTCAGCGCGACCGGCGCATAGCCACCGCCGTCGGCCAACTCCTCCGCCCGCACCGCCCAACCGTCCCGAAGCGCGCTAGGGCGCTGCGGCCGCAGCGACCCGGTGACGTCCGCCGCAAGTACGCATCCGGCTGATTCAGCGGTAGAGACCTCGCTTGCGGCCACCGGCTTTGCCAATTTGCCAACCACAGCCAACGCATCCGCCAGCGGCGTGAGCCGCGCGATGGTTTGATCGTTGCCACGCTTGACGTGCTGGTCCATGAACGGTGAATTGTAGCGCAAATCGGCGGCGCGCTGTGGCAGGACAAATGGCGGAAACCACGATCAATCTGCGCGGCCTGAAGTGCCCGCTACCGGCTTTGCGCGCCAAAAAGGCATTGACCGGCCTCAAGAGCGGTGACCTTCTGACGCTCGAATGCACCGACCCGCTGACTGCGATCGATATCCCGAATTTGCTGCGGCAGACCGGCGACGCCTTGGAAGACAAAGCCGAGAGTAGCGGCGTTCTGACCTATCGCATCCGAAAGCGGTAAGCGGCAGCACGCTATAAAGGCCCCTTGGTTTCTTTTCAGGGATGCGGCAAACCTTGGCGCATGAGCATTTTCGCTGAGCCGAAGATCGACTGCCACACCCATGTGTTCGATCCGGATCGAATTCCCGTACGGCAGCGACAGCATTTACAAGCCGGCCGGTCAGGAGATCGGCACCGTCGGGCAGCTTCGCCAGGTAATGAAGACCTATGGCGTCAGTCACTCGCTTCTAGTGCAGCCGAACTCCGGCTACGGCAGCGACAACAGCTACATCCTCGATTGCATCGCGAATGGCGAAGGCCGCTTCAAGGGCGTCGCCATCATCGACTTCGATGCCGACCTCAACGCGCTGCGGAAATTGAAAAGCCGGGGTATCGTCGGTGCGGCCTTTAACCCGACCTTCAGCGGGCATGGACTCGACTATTACAAGCGTTCGGAGAAACTGATCGGCCGCCTCGCTGAGCTCGACATGTTCGTGCAGATCCAGAGCGAGCACGACCAGCTGCTGCTGTTCGTGCCGTGGCTCGAGGCAATCCCGGTGCGCGTGCTGATCGATCATTGCGGACGGCCGACGCCGAAAGCGGGCCTCGGCCAGGCCGGTTTCCAGGCGATGCTGCGGCTCGCCAAGACCGGCCGCGTCAACGTCAAGTTGTCCGGCTACGCAAAATTCGCCGACCTGCCCTATCCGTTCGAAGATTGCTGGCCGTTCGTGCGGGCGATCGTCGATCATTTCACGGTCGATCACTGCATGTGGGCATCAGACTGGCCTTATCTGCGCGCGCCGGTGCGGCAAGATTACGGGCCGCTGGCCCAACTTGCCGAGATGCTGTTTTCCGATCCCGCCCAACGCCGCAAGCTGCTGTGGGACACGCCGCACCGCTTGTTCGGCTTCGGACAATAAGCGACAACATCGAAAGCTGAACGGGACATCGTCATGGCGGCAAATCCTTTCGTTCTGGCCGGGGTCATGGGTTGGCCGGTTGCGCAATCGCGCTCGCCGATCCTGCACAATTACTGGATCGAGAAATACAAGCTCAGTGGCCGCTATGTCCCGTTGGCAGTCGAACCGGAACGTCTGGCTGACGCGGTGCGCGGCCTGCGGGGGCTCGGTTTCCGCGGCTGCAACGTCACCATGCCGCACAAGCAGAACATCATGCCGCTGCTCGATCGCGTCGACGATACCGCCAAGCGGATGGGCGCCGTCAATTGCGTCGTGATCGGCGATGACGGCGCGATGACGGGATATAATAATGACGGCAATGGCTGGATCGACAGCCTGGTCGAAGCGGCGCCCACATGGCGGGCCGTTACAGGCCCCAACGCTATTCTCGGCGCCGGTGGTGGCGCACGCTCGCTGGTGGTGGCGCTCATAGAACGTGGCGCCAAGGAAGTCCGCCTGATCAACCGCACCTTCGAACGCGCCGACGCCATCGCCAAGGAATTCGGCGCCGCCGTCAAAGCCTATCCTTGGGACAAGCGCGGCGACGTGATCGGCGACGTCGCCTTGCTCACCAACGCAACCAACCAGGGCATGATCGGCAAGCCGCCGCTCGACATCTCGCTCGATCGGCTGTCCAAACGAGCGCTGGTATCGGATCTGATTTATGTGCCACCCGAAACCCCATTCCTGAAAGCCGCGCGTGAGCGCGGGAATGTTACGGCGAACGGGCTTGGCATGTTGCTGAATCAGGCGCGACCGGCGTTCAAAGCCTGGTTCGGCGTGATACCGGACATCACGCCGGACGTCCGCGAGGCAATCGCCGCGACTTTCCGCTAGGCGCCGTCCTCGATCTCCAGCCCAAGGATCAAATAACTCCACGACTTGCCGTGCGAGTCGAGATTGAGCGAGCGGTTGACGCCGCCTTCCAGCGCGTCATGCATCACGAAATTCAGGCCGTGCAGATGTTCGATCACGTAGCGCTCCACCTCGCCGCGAATAAGCTCAGGAAACGCGCGCTTGATCCGCTCGGCGGTCAGCTCGCGCTTCAATAGCTCGAAGTCGGCCGGATCGTAGGCCCAGACATTGACGTTCGAGGTATTGCCTTTGTCGCCGGCGCGCGCATGGGCGATGTCGCGGATGATGCGAGGCGAATTGCGTATTTGCGGGCTCATGACACCAGCATCGTCATAGTCGGCTTGACCAGCCCGCGGTCGATCAGCACCGATTTCGTCATCACGCAAGGCACAATGGTGCCGCGGAAACCGCCGCCGCCGGCCGGCCCGCAGCACAGCAGCGACTCAACTTCCCACAGCATGTTCTCGGCATCCTCTTTCCGGCGCGAGCGCAATGCGACGTGGAGCCGGACATCCTGCGCGTCGGTGGCGCGCGCACCAGCGGTCGCGAACAGCGAACTGACGCCGATCAGGTCGATCCGCAAATCGGTCTTAATGCCGAAAACATCTCGAAGCCTTTTACCGGCAACATCGGCGGCGAGTTGTCCGCGCTCCTGCGCGAAGGGCCCGGCATAACTGACCCCGGCCTCGCCCTGGAAGCCACCGTCGAAGCCGACCGTAACCTTGAGCGTGTCGGGACGCGCGCTGCCGCTCGCCTTGGACACCTTAACCCGATCCTTGCCAGCCGCCTCGATCTCGACGCGGCTGAAATCCGCAGTAACGTCCGGCGTCAAATAGCGCGACGGATCGTGCACCTCGTAAAGCAACTGCTCCTTCACCGTCTGAGTAGTGACGCAGCCGCCGGTATTGTCGAGCTTGGTGATGACGGCGCTGCCATCGGCCTCGACTTCCGCGATCGGATAGCCGCACGTCGCCAGATCGGCGACATTCTTGACGCCGGGGTCGGCGAAATAGCCGCCGGTGACCTGCATGCCGCATTCCAGCAGATGGCCGACCAGCGTGCCGGCGCCGAGCCGCGCGGTGTCCGTATCGGTCCAGCCGAAATGATGCGCCAGCGGCGCGAGGAACATCGACGGATCGGCCAGCCGGCCGCCGATCACGACGTCCGCGCCGACTCGCCAGCGCCGGAGCGATGGCGTCGATGCCGAGATAGGCGTTCATGCCGACCACCGGCATGTCGACATCGGCGAGCGTGCCCGGCTCATCCATGAACGGATCGTCGCGGGAAATCATTTGCGAAACGTCGTCGCCCTCGACGCAGGCGATCTTCATTCCCTTGAGGCCGAGTTCGCGGGCCAGCGCCAACGTGCGCTCGGCCGCCGCGCGTGGATTGGCGGCGCCCATATTGGTGATCATCGTGGTGCCGGCGGCGCGGCAGGCTGGCAGCAGCGCCCTCATGCGCCGCTCAAGGTGCGCGTTATAGCCGCGCGCCGGATCGGCCATGCGGTCGCGATGGGCGAAGGCGACGGTGCGCTCGCCGAGGCATTCCAGCACCAGCGCATCGAGCTTGCCGCGCTTGACCAGATCGACTGCGGGGTCGAGCCGGTCGGCGGAAAACCCAGCTCCGGTGCCGATGCGGAACATCGCCTAGTGACGATAGCTGGCGGAGAGGGAGGGGATTCGAACCCCCGATACGGTTGCCCGTATGCCGCATTTCGAGTGCGGTGCATTCAACCACTCTGCCACCTCTCCGGACCCCGCTTAAGGCGCAAAAAGCCCATAAACGGAGGCGGTTATCTAGCCAGACAGGCCGCGACACACAAGGCCGCAATGGCGTATTCTGCGCCCCGTCCGCACCGCGGCCGGGAGCCGCAACTAAAATGTACGACGGCGCAAAAAAACCCACGTTGCTCGCCGAATTTTACGGCCTCGCCGGCACCATGGCGCTGGTCGGCGTCGTCTCGATCGGCGTCTATTTCATGGTGGTGACCGGCAGCCTGACGCACGGCTCGGTGGTCTACCTTATTCCCGTGGTGATCGCGGCCGCACGTTGGGGCATTGTTCGCGCGATCGCCGCGGCGATCGCCGGCGGCCTGGCTTCGGCATTTTTCTTCTATCCGCCGCTTTACACGTTCCGAGTCAGCGACCCGCACGAATTCTTCAATCTCGATTCTTTTTATCTTCGTCGCCGTGGTCACCAGCCATCTGGCGACGCAACTGAAAATGCAGGCGGAAATTTCGCGCCAGCGCGAGATCGACATGCGCGATCTTTATGCTTTTTCGCGCCGCCTCGCGGTCGCCTTCGACGTCTCCGACATTCACTCCGCGATCGAGGATCACCTCGCGTCGGTCCTGCAGCGTAAGCGTCGTGCTGTTTGCCAATACGCGCGAGGCTTCTGCCAGCACCGGCCGCCACGCCGGCATCGCGGTGCCGGATGTCGTGCGGCGCGAAGTGGTCGAAGCCGCCTCCGGTCAGCGCGATCCAGAGAGCGGCGCCAGCGCTCAAAGCGGGCGGCGAAATCTGGCTGGTGCGTGCGGTATCGCCGAAGAGCCCGGAGTTCGGCGTGATCGCCATCAATCTCGGCCGCGCCTCGCCGCATGAAGCCAACGAATTGCGGGTGCGCGTCGATGCGGTGCTCGCCGACGCCACCGCCACGCTGGAACGGCTCGGCGTCGCGCACGCCATCAGCGAGGCGCGCATGCGCTCGCAAACCGACCAGTTGCGCGAAGCATTGATCGGGTCGGTCTCGCACGAATTGCGCACGCCGCTTGCCTCGATCATGGGCGCCGCCACCGTGCTTGGCGCAGCTCCGGCGCTCCAGCACGAAACCAAGCTCCAGGAGCTGGTGCATGACGTGCGCGACGAGGCCGAGCGCCTCAACAACGACATCCAGAATCTGCTGGATGCCAGCCGCATCAGCAGCGACGGCATCAATCCGCATGCCGAATGGGCCGATCCCGCAGACATCATACATTCCGCGGTCGAGCGCTGCCGCCGCCGCATGGGCAATCATCGCGTCGTGCTCGACGTGCCGGCCGACCTGCCGTTCATTCGCGTCGATCCGGTGCTGGTCCAGCAGGCGATGATGCAGGTCTTCGACAATGCCGTGAAATATTCCCGCGCCGGCTCGCCGATTACCGTGACGGCCCGCGCCGGCAACGGGCATTTGACGATCCGGGTCAGCGATGAGGGCATCGGTCTCACAGCCGAGGAAAAAACCGGGATGTGGGACCGCTTCTCGCGCGGCGAGCGTCACGTCGCCACCATCAGCGGCTCCGGCCTCGGGCTATGGATCGCCAGTGCTTTCATCGCCGCCAATGGCGGCACGATCGAGGCCGCCAGCGCCGGCGCCGGCCAGGGCGCGGCCTTGACGATCGAGCTTCCGGTAGAGCAAGTCGCGGTCAGTCAGATGGAAGGTGACGCCGATGAGTGAGCCTTTCCCCATCGTTCTCGTCATCGACGACGAAATCCAGATCCGGCGATTCTTGCGCGCCGGCTTCGAGCTCAACGGCTTCGCGGTTCACGAGGCCGGCACCGGCGCCGAAGCGATCCGCAGCGCGACGCTGCAGCCGATCGACCTCGTCATCGTCGATCTCGGCCTGCCGGACATGGATGGCTCCGAAGTGGTCGAGCGCATCCGCTCCTGGTCGAGCGTGCCGATCATCGTGCTGTCGGTGCGTTCCGACGAGGCGCAGAAGGTGCAAGCTGCTCGAACTCGGCGCCGACGACTACATCGTCAAGCCGTTCGGCATGGCCGAATTGCTGGCGCGGGTGCGCGTCGCGCTGCGCCGGCAGATGCGGGCGGCGTCGCGGCGAGCCGACCGTCAAGGCCGGCGCCGCTGACCATCGACCTCTCCACCCGCGCGGTGACGCTCAACGGCGCCCGTCTTACTTTGACGCCGAAGGAATACCGCCTGTTGCAGGTGCTGGCGCAGCACGCCGGCAACGTCGTCACCCATCAGCACCTCTTGAAGGAAGTGTGGGGCTCGATCCACGTCCACGACACGCATTATCTGCGGATCTTCATGCGCAAGCTGCGCCAGAAGATCGAGCCGGAGCCGAACTCGCCGCGCATCCTGATTACGGAACTGGGCGTCGGCTACCGGCTTGGCGCAAAGCCCGCCACGAAAACGCCCAAGAGGCATCTCAAGAGAGCGGAAACCCGGCCTGGAGCGGGACCAGCGCCGCGAAAGCCGAGTAATTCCAAGGCCCGGTTTTCTTGACAGACTGGGCGTCTCGACGCCATAAACCTGCCGGCGCGGGCCGTTTGGCCCGCGTGCTTATTTAAGCGGCGCGTAAGCCCTTAAAACAACGCAAAATCCGAGCTGAAGAAGCGGTCCGGAATGGGCCGAGTCGGATCGGGCACGAGGATGAACGATGTTCGCAGTGATCAAAGCCGGCGGTAAACAGTACCGGGTAGCCGCCGAAGACGTGATCCGGATCGACCGGGTCGAGGGCAAACCTGGCGAAGTGATCTTCGTTCGGCGAGGTGCTGATGCTCGGCGGCGACACGCCGCAGATCGGCGTGCCGACCGTGTCAGGCGCGACGGTGGCCGGCGAAGTGCTCCAGCATACCCGCGGCGACAAGGTGATCGCTTTCAAGAAGCGCCGCCGCAAGAATTCCCGCCGCAAGCGCGGCTATCGCCACGAGTTTTCGGTGATCCGCATCACCGAGATCTTGACCGGCGGCGCCAAGCCCTCAGAAAAGCCGCCAGCCCGGCCGAAGCGCGAAGGCAAGCCGAAAGTCGAGGCCGCCGACGACGCCGAGGGCGGTGAACCCGAGATCAAGTCGAAATCCGGCAAGGCCAGAGAAAAGGCCAAGGCAAAAGCTAAGTCGAAAGCCACGGCCCAAGCCAAAAAGACGCGGGCAAAGCCCGATAAAAAGGGCGCTACAAAAGGTAAGAAGAAGTGAGATGATTCCTTCACGGAATCCGTGTACGAGTTAGAGCAGAATTCGAGAGAGTAGTTATGGCGCATAAAAAAGCAGGCGGATCTTCCCGTAACGGCCGCGACTCCGCGGGCCGCAGCCTCGGCCTGAAGCTGAGCGGCGGTCAGGCTGCGCGCGCCGGCAATATCATCGCGCGCCAGCGCGGCACTACCTGGCACGCCGGCCGCAATGTCGGCATGGGTACCGACCACACGCTGTTCGCGCTTATCGACGGAAAAGTTCAGTTCGCAAAGAAAGTCAAAGGCCGCACCTTCATTTCGGTAGTTCCGATGACGGAGGCTGCGGCAGAGTAAACGGTAGACACCAATCGAGGTCTGCCGGTCATTTAGTCGAACCGGCGGGGCCTTACAGGGCTTTCGAGGGGGAGACGGGTGACCGGCTTCCCCTCTTCGTTTTTGAAGCTGGCAACTAGGGAGCCCTGCCATGACGCTGCTGGAAGAACTGCCCGGAGAATTCCGGGAAGGCTGTATCCCCGTCCTCGAGACCAAGCGGCTGGTACTGCGTGCGCCGCGCCTCGTGGACGCTAAAGCCGTTGCGGCACTCGCCAACGATCGCCGCATCGCAGAGAACACCGCGCGCATCCCGCACCCGTATAAAATGGCGGATGCCGAGGGATTCATCTGCGGGGCGAACAAAGCCGGCGAAGCGGTGTTCCTGATCACCGCACGCGACGGTAACAAGCCGGCTAACAAGGCCATCATCATGGGCGCCTGCGGCGTCTCGCTGCTCGATCCGGCCGCGCCGGAGCTCGGCTACTGGCTTGGCGTGCCTTATTGGGGCAAAGGCTTCGCCACCGAGGCGCTGCACGCGGTGATCGACTACGCCTTTAGCGAATGCGGCCACCCGGCGCTGCACGCCGGCGCGCGTGTCACTAATCCGGCGTCGCGCCGCGTGCTGGAAAAATGCGGTTTCCAGTGGACCGGTGTCGGCCTCTACCGCATCGCCTCGATCCGCTCGTCGGCGCCAATTGACCGCTTCCGGCTCGAGCGCGGCATCTGGTCAGCGCTCAAAGGCTGGGGCCGCAGCAAGCGGGTGTGATGGACCGCAAACTCATCTCATCGGGATCGCCATATGAGCCGAAGGTGGGCTTCTCGCGCGCGGTGCGCGTGGGCCCGCATATTGCGGTCGCCGGAACCGCGCCCATCGCCGCTCAAGGCGGCACCGCGTGTCCCGGTGACCTTTATGGACAAACCAAACGCTGCCTTGAGATTATTGAAAAGGCGATCAACGACGCCGGCGGCAACCTCGAACATGTCGTGCGCATGTGGGTCCATCTGAAAGACATCAAAAGCGGGGAAGAAGCCGGCCGTGCGCATGGCGAATTCTTCAAGGATATCCGCCCGGCCTCGACGATGATCCAGATCGTGCAGGCGATCGATCCGACATGGCTGGTCGAGATCGAAGCCGACGCTATCGTGGCTTAGCGGGCCCCGCCATGTATCAGCCTCCGCACTTTCGCGAAGACCGCCTCGAGGTGCAGCACACACTGATCCGCGCCTGCCCGCTTGGTCTGCTGATCACGGACGGGCCTGGCGGCCTTGAGGCCAACCACATTCCCTTCCTGATCGACCAAGGCGCTTCTGAGCGCGGCACGCTGCGGGCGCATCTCGCGCGCGCCAATCCGCAGCTCGCCATGCTTGCCGAGGTGACGGAGTGCCTCGTCGTGTTCCAGGGTCCCGATCACTACATCAGCCCGTCGCTCTATCCAACCAAACGCGAGAGCGGCAAAGTGGTGCCAACCTGGAACTACATCACGGTGCACGCTTGGGGACGGCCGCGGGTTATCGACGATGCGGCATGGCTGCGGCGTCAGATCGACGATCTCACCATACACAACGAAGCATCGCGCGCCGCGCCGTGGAACGTTGCCGACGCGCCGGAGCCCTTCATCGCCGCGCAGATCAAAGGCATTGTCGGACTTGAAGTGCCGATTGCGCGGATCGCCGGCAAGTGGAAGGTGAGTCAAAACCGTCCGGCCGCCGACCGGGCCGGCGTGGTCGAAGGCTTGCGCGACGCCGGAGAGGCTGCAGACCTGATGGCCGCGGAGGTCGCCGCGCGCGCCAGGTCGACGGGTTGAAAGTCACGGCGGATCGGCAAAACTCGCCGGCGTCGCCCTCGCCTGTTCGCGGATGAAGATGTAGATGCCCGCCGCGATAATGATGGCGGCACCGATCAGCATCGCCACGCGCGGAATGTCGCGAAAGAAGATGTAACCGAAGACGATCGCCCAGACGATCGTGGTGTATTGGTACGGCACCACGACCGAGGCCGGCGCCAGCTTGAGAGCGCGATTGATGCAGAAATGCGCGAAGGTCGCGACCACGCCGAGCAGCACGAGAAAGGCGCCGTCGAACCAGGTCAGCGCCACCCAGGTGAATGGCGCCGTCACCGCGCCGAACAGCACGGCGCCGATCATCTGGGTCGTCACCAGCACAGTGTCGGACGTGCCGCGCACCAGCCGGGTGCAGATCATCAAAACTGAAAATGCGAGGCTGCCGGCGATGGCAATCAGGGCCGGCCATGAAAAACTTTGCGCCGACGGATTGAGCGCGATCAAGACGCCGAGAAATCCGGCAAGCACCGCCAGCCAGCGCCGCCAGCCGATCTTCTCGCCCAGCAGAAATGGCGAGACAGCGGTGACGTAGACTGGGCCTGCGAGATAAAACGTCATGACATCGGCAAGCGACATATAGGCGAGCGCCCAGTAGAAACAGGCAAGCTCAAAGGTTGCAAAAATTGGGCGCAGCCACTGGATCAAGGGGCGCGGCGCATCGCGGAACGCTGCCCACCCGTCCCTCCGGATGAACGGCGCCAGCACCACCAGCGCGGCAATACTGCGGATCAGCATGATCTGCCCGACCGAAAAGGTCGCGATCAGGAATTTTCCCAAGGCGTCGTTAAGGGCGAAGAAGAAGATGCCGGTCAGCATCAGGCCGATACCGGCCATCGCCGCGGATCGCGGCGTAGCGGCGCTTTGCGTGCTCATGGTGACGTCATTGCGAGTTTCTGACGGCGAACGCTATATACGCCCTATGAAATTCCTCGACGAGGCCAAGGTCTATATCGCGTCGGGCGCGGGCGGCAACGGCTGCGCGGCCTTCCGCCGCGAGAAATTCATCGAATTCGGCGGTCCCTCCGGCGGCGATGGTGGCCGCGGCGGCGACGTCGTGATCGAGGTGGTCAACGGACTCAATACGCTGATCGACTACCGCTACCAGCAGCACTTCAAGGCCGAGCGCGGCGGCAACGGCATGGGTAAGGACCGCCACGGCGCCAACGGCAAGGATGTGGTGCTGCGGGTGCCCCTTGGCACGCAAGTGTACGAGGAAGATGGCGAGACGCTGCTCGCCGACCTCACCGCGCTCGGCCAGCGCGTCACCATCGCCAAAGGCGGCAATGGCGGCTTCGGCAATCTGCATTTCAAGACATCGACCAACCGCGCGCCGCGCAAGGCCAATCCGGGCCTGGCCGGCGAGGAAATGACAATTCGGCTGCGGCTTAAATTGATCGCCGACGCCGGCGTGATCGGATTGCCGAACGCCGGTAAGTCGACGTTTCTTTCCGTGGTGAGCGCGGCGAAGCCGAAGATCGCCGACTATCCTTTCACGACGCTGCATCCGCAACTCGGCGTCGTCGAGAGCGACGGCCGCGAATTCGTCATCGCCGATTTGCCCGGACTGATCGAAGGCGCCCATGAAGGCGTCGGACTCGGCGACCGCTTCCTCGGCCACACCGAGCGCTGCCGCGTGCTGCTGCATCTGGTCGACGGCACCGGCGAGGATCCCGCGCAAGCCTATCGTGTCGTGCGCGGCGAACTTGAGGCCTATGGCCACGGCCTGTCCGACAAGCCGGAGATCGTGGCGCTGACCAAGGCCGACGCGCTGACGCCGGAAGCAATCGACCAGCAAATTGCAAAACTAAAGAAGGCCACCAAAAAAACGCCGCTGGTGATGTCGTCGCAATCCAAGCAAGGCGTGCCGGAAGTGTTGCGGGCGCTGTGGCAATTCATCGCCGCTGCGCGCGACGGCGCGAACGAAAAACCGAAGGAAGACGCGGAGCAGAGTTGGCAGCCGTAGTCGTGGTAGGGAGAAATACCAATGAAAACCCGCGCCGCGGTAGCCTGGAAAGCCGGCGAGCCGCTCAGCATCGAGACCATCGACATCGAAGGCCCCCAAGCCGGCGAAGTGCTGGTCGAGGTGATGGCGACCGGCATCTGCCACACCGACGCCTACACTCTGTCGGGCGCCGACCCGGAAGGCCTGTTCCCGGCGATCCTCGGCCATGAAGGCGCCGGCATCGTGCGCGAGATCGGCCCCGGCGTGACCTCGCTGAAAGTCGGCGACCACGTCATCCCGCTCTACACGCCGGAATGCCGGCAATGCAAAACCTGCCTGTCGCAGCGCTCGAATCTCTGCACCGCGATCCGCGCCACCCAAGGCAAAGGCGTGATGCCGGACGGCACCTCGCGCTTCCGCTGCGATGGCGATGCGGTGTTCCACTACATGGGCTGCTCGACCTTCGCCAATTTCACCGTGCTGCCGGAGATCGCACTGGCGAAAGTCCGCGACGACGCGCCGTTCGACAAGATCTGCTACATCGGCTGCGGCGTCACCACCGGCATCGGCGCCGTCATCAACACCGCCAAAGTCTGGCCCGGCGCCAATGTCGCGGTGTTCGGGCTCGGCGGCATCGGCCTCAACGTCATCCAGGGCGCGCGGATCGCCGGCGCCGACAAGATCGTCGGCATCGACATCAATCCGGCGCGCCAGGCGATCGCCAAGAAATTCGGCATGACGCATTTCATCAATCCCGACGAGGTCGGGCGCGACAAGGTCGTGCAGGCGGTGGTCGATCTCACCAATGGCGGCGCCGACTTCTCCTTCGAGTGCATCGGCAACGTCAACGTGATGCGCCAGGCGCTGGAGTGCTGCCATCGCGGCTGGGGCGAGAGCATCATCATCGGCGTCGCCGGTTCAGGCCAGGAGATCGCCACGCGGCCGTTTCAACTGGTCACCGGCCGGGTCTGGAAAGGCACCGCGTTCGGCGGCGCGCGCGGCCGCACCGACGTGCCGAAAATCGTCGACTGGTACATGGACGGCAAGATCAATATCGACGATCTGATCACCCACACCATGCCGCTCGACAAGATCAACGACGCCTTCGACCTGATGCATGAGGGCAAATCGATCCGTTCGGTGGTGATCTACTGACGTTTACGCGCATCGCTGCGGCGTGGCATGCTGGCGGCGAAGCGAGTGGCGGAGCGGTCGATGTTTCCCTTGTCCCACATGATGAAGGCGTTCGTACGGGTCGGCACGCTGACCATCATCGATGCCGACGGCCGCAGCCACGTGTTTTCCGGAACGCCCGGCCCCAGCGTGACGATGCGGCTGACCGACCGCTCGCTCTACCGCAAGCTGTTCCTCAATCCCGGCCTGCACGCCGGCGAAGCCTACATGGACGGCACGTTGAGCTTCGAGGGCTCGACACTGCGCGATTTCCTGACGCTGTTCTCGCTCAACCGTTCATCCCTGAGCTCGTATCCGTTGCAAAAATTCGTTCGCGGCGCAATGCGCGGATTGAAGCGCTTTCAGCAAACCAATCCGGTCGGCAAGGCGCAGCAGAACGTCGCGCACCACTACGACATCGGCAACGAGTTCTACAAATTGTTCCTCGATGAAGGCATGCAGTATTCGTGCGCTTATTTTCTCAACGACAGCGAGAGTCTCGAACAGGCGCAACAGAACAAGATGCGGTTGATCGCCGCCAAACTGCAACTGAAGTCCGGGCTCCGCGTCCTCGATATCGGCAGCGGCTGGGGTAATCTGGCGATGTATCTCGCGACGCTTGAAAATGTCGACGTCACCGGCGTGACGCTGTCGCGCGAGCAGCACGCGCTGTCCAACGAGAAGGCGCAGCGCGCCGGGCTTGGCAGCCGCGTGCGGTTCGAGCTGCGCGACTATCGCGACCTTGACAGCCGGTTTGACCGCATCGTCTCGGTCGGCATGTTCGAGCATGTCGGCGTTCCGCATTACCGCGAATTCTTCGACAAGATGAGCAACCTACTCGCCCCCGACGGCGTCATGTTGCTGCATTCGATCGGCCACATGCGCACGCCCGGCGCTTCCAGCCCTTGGATCCGCAAATACATCTTCCCCGGCGCCTATGGGCCCGCGCTGTCTGAAGTATTCACCGCGACCGAACAGGCTGGCCTGTGGGTAACGGATGTCGAGATTCTCCGGCTCCACTACGCCAAGACGCTGCGCGAATGGGAAAAGCGCTTCCAGGCCAACCGCGCCAAGGTGGCGGCGATGTACGATGAGCGGTTCTGCCGGATGTGGGAGTTCTATCTCATCAGCGCCGAGATGATGTTCTTGAGCGGCGGCCAGCACGTTTTTCAGATGCAACTCACCCGCACGATCGACGCCGCGCCGACCGTGCGCGACTACATCACGGACCTGCAGCGCGATTACCGCTCGACTGAGCAGGTTCGCTAGGGCGGGCATAAGTTTCAGGGCGCTGTTGGCAAGGCGTCAATCTCGGATGGAACTTAACGGTCCGAGGAACGATTCCCGAAACGGCCGCATTGTCGCCTTCAAAGCGCACGTCGACCCGCTATGAGGCGGCGTAGGCTGTGGGGCCAATCCGGAAATCATCATGATCCTGCGTCTTATCGCGGCGTGTTGCAGCGTCGTTTTCTTTTGGACCTGCACGTCGGCGGTGATGGCGCAATCCGGCATCGCATCGATCTATGCCTACGACGGCGAAAAAACCGCCAGCGGCGAGCACGCCTCGTCCAAGGGACTGACGGCCGCGCATCGAACCTTGCCATTCGGCTCGGGGGTGCGCGTCACCAATACGCGCAACGGCAAAAGCGTCGTGGTGCGCATCAATGACCGCGGACCTTTCGTGCGCGGCCGCGTCATCGACGTGACGCCCGCCGCCGCGCATCTACTCGGCTTCTCCGGACTGACACAGGTGAGCTTGGAGCGGGTAAGCGGCTAGGTCCCGCTAGCCGCGCTTCGACGCATCCGACGTCGCAATCCAGATGCCGGCGAACACGGCGATCAGTCCGACGATCAGGTTGACGGTGATCGGCTCGCCTACCAGTTGCGCGGCGAGCAGCGCCGCCGCCAGCGGATTTACCGTCATCGTATTGGCGACCCGGGTCGGCGAGGCGCGCTGCAACGCCATCACCCACAGGATGAAGGCAATGGCGCCGCCGCTGACGCCGAGATAAATGCCGGCGATCCATTGCGGCATGCCGAAGCTCGCCAGCACGGCGGCGCGGCCGGTCAGTACGCCGACGAGGACCAGCGCCGCCGCGCCGGCGCCCATGCCGACCGCGAGAAATCCCAGCGCGCTCGAGCGCTGAATGAACGGGCGCGACCACACATTGTAGAATGCCATGCAAAGCACGGCGCCGGTCATGATCAATTCGCCGCGCCACGCGCCGGGCGGCGCCGACGACACGTCCGACGCCAGCGCGCCGAACACCCCGAGCACCGCGATGCCGACGCCGGCCGACTTGCGCCAGGTCAGCGGCTCGATGCCGAGCAGCGCGCCGACCACCATGGTCTGCAGCGGCAGCGTCGACAGCGCGAGACTGGCGCGCGCCGCCGTCGTGTAGCTCACCGCGACATTATAAAGAACGAAAAACAGACCGAAAAAACACAGTCCGAGCGCGGCAACGGCCGGCCAGTCCGCCCTGCGCGGCCAGCGCGCCCGCAACAGCAGCGCGACCGGCAGCACGACCAGAAACCCGATGCCCCAGCGCAAGATCGCCAGCGTCAAAGCATCGGCATTGCCGACCAGATAGCGCGTCACCGCGGCGGCGGTGCCGCCGAGGCCGCTGGAGACGATCGCGATCAGGACGCCAAGCCGCTCGTTCATGCGTCATCTTCGCACGCGTCGGATGTTGCGCAATCCATCTAATGCTCGGCATTTGCCTGCGTCGTCGATTCTGTTACCATCTTTGCATCGGGGTCACGCAGCCTCCCCGTCAGATGGATCGCCATCCAAGCGCTGCTCGCCTCTTTGGGGAGCGGGCAATGGATGGGACGGTTCTTGCGCTTTTTCTTGTTTCAACGTTTGTCGGCGGGTTGACCAGCGGCGTGGCGGGCTTCGCCGCGGGTCTCGTCGTTTCCGGCGTGTGGCTCCATATCCTCACGCCGATGCAGACGGCGGTGCTGATCGCCAGTTACGGCATCGTCAATCAGAGCTACCCCGTCTGGAAGCTGCGGCGCGCGTTCAAATGGCAGCGCGTGGCGCCTTTCATCATTGGCGGCCTGGTCGGCGTGCCGCTCGGCGCCGCGATGCTGACCGCCATCAATCCTGCCGCGATCCGTTTCGGGATCGGTGTGCTGTTGATCTGCTTCAGCACCTACAACCTGTTCAAGCCGGCGATCACGCCAATTGCCGCGGGGGTGATAACGGACGCCGGCATCGGTGTGCTCAACGGCGCGGTCGGAGGTCTCACCGGCCTCGGCGGCGTCGTCATCACGATCTGGTGCCAGATGCGGGACTGGCCGAAAGACATTCAACGCACGGTGTTCCAACCGGTCATTGCAGCCACCATGATGATGTCCGCGGTCTCTTTTGGATTGACCGAGGCCTACACCGTCGAGGTCATCAAGTTGTTCTTCATCGGACTGCCTGCGCTCCTCGCCGGCCTGTGGATCGGACTGAAGCTGTACGGCCGTCTCGACGAAAAGGCATTCCGGCGCGTCATTCTATTGCTTTTGCTCGCCTCCGGTTTGACGCTGGTGGTGCCGCCTCTTGTTGCCGTTTTGCATATGAGTTAAAGGAATCGACATGGGGCTTGCGACGGTCGCCCCGTTTTTCCAAGGCTTGTCAGCCCAAGCGCCGTCTCCTCGTTAACGGGGGGACCTATGCTTGTTGCCAACTATTCAATTTCACCAAACGACCTTTGGACCCTGATTGGAACGCCCCAAGCGCCGCAAATTCTCGACGTGCGCAAGCGCGACGCTTATGACGCAGCGCCAGGCCTGTTGCCCGGCTCATCGTGGCGCGACGTGCATGACATCGCACATTGGGTTGACGAACTCGATCGGTCCCGCCCGATTGTGGTGACCTGCCGCCACGGCCATCAGATGAGCCAGTTCGCCGTCGCGTCCTTGCGCGACCAAGGTTATGACGCGCGGCTGCTCGAAGGCGGCTATGCCGCATGGACCGATGCGAAGTTGCCGCTGGTCGATAAAGCCACGCGCGACCGCTTTGTCCCGCGTAGTCCGAGCCTGTGGGTGACAAGGCGTCGGCCGAAGATCGATCGTGTCGCCTGCCCGTGGCTGATCCGCCGCTTCCTCGACCCGCAGGCGCGCATTCTGTTTGTCGATCCCGATCAGGTGAACGCCGTCGCCAAGGAAAGCGGCGCTATCCCGTTCGACGTCGAGGGCATCGAACTGTCGCACGAGGGCCCGCGCTGCACCTTCGACACCATGCTCAAGCTGTTCGACCTGGAGAACGAGCCGTCGCTCGGCCGGCTCGCCCTGATCGTGCGCGGCGCCGACACCGCGCGGCCCGATCTGGCGCCGGAGGCCGCCGGACTGCACGCTGTTTCGTTGGGCCTGTCGGCGCTGGCTGGCGACGACGACCACGGCCTTTTGCAGCGGGGCTTCATGGTCTACGACGCGCTGTTCGCGTGGCTTCGTCACGCGTCGGAAGAGCGTCACAACTGGCCGGCCAAAAGCACGAAAGCGGCATGACATGAGCGAACGCCCCGCCTTCGCGGAAATCTTCCGAACCTGGCTCAAGATCGGCTGCATCAATTTCGGCGGCCCGGCCGGCCAGATCGCCATGATGCATCGTGTCATGGTCGACGAGAAAAAATGGATCGACGAGCCGCGCTTTCTGCACGCGTTGAACTTCTGCATGCTGTTGCCTGGACCGGAAGCGACCAAGCTCGCGACCTATATCGGCTGGCTGACAGACGGCATGCGCGGCGGCCTCGTCGCCGGCATTTTGTTCGTGCTGCCGGGCGCCTTCGTCATGCTGGGTCTGAGCCTGCTTTACGCACTCGGGCGCGGTGTTCCGCTGATCGATGGCGCGCTATTCGGCATCAAGGCGGCCGTGCTGGTCATCGTGGTCGAGGCGCTGTGGCGCATCGGCAAGCGCGCGCTCAAGACATGGCTGCTGATCGCGCTGTCTGGCCTGGCGTTTGTCGGCATCTTTTTTCTGGCACTGCCGTTTCCGCTGATCGTCGGCGGCGCGGCATTGATCGGTTACGTCACGGCACGGATAGTACCGAAGCTTCTCGGGCTATCCGGCAAAGTCGATATCGCTTCGCCGCCGGGCGTCAATCCGTGGCGACAATTTGCGCTCGCCACAGTCATCGGTCTGATCCTGTGGTGGGCGCCCGTCGCGCTTGCCGCGGCGGTGCTTGGCCCGGATCACGTGCTGGTCAGTATCGGCACATTTTTTTCGAAGCTCGCCGTGGTGAGCTTCGGCGGCGCCTATGCGGTGCTGGCGTACATGGCGCAACAGGCGGTCGAAACCCATCACTGGATGACGGCGCCCGAAATGGTCGACGGCCTCGGCCTGGCGGAAACGACGCCCGGCCCGCTGATTCTGGTGACGCAATTCGTCGGCTTCCTGGCCGGATTTCGCACTCCCGCGCCGTTCTCGGCCGTCGCGGCGGGAACGCTTGGCGCCGCCATGACTGTATGGGTGACGTTCGTTCCTCCGATGCTGTGGATTTTCGCCGGTGCGCCTTTCGTTGAAAGGTTGCGCGGCAACCGTCATCTGTCGGGGGCACTGGCGGCGATCACCGCGGCCGTGGTCGGCGTCATTCTCAATCTGTCGGTCTGGTTCGCGCTTCACGTGCTGTTCGGGCATGTCGAGGAGCGCCACAACGCCGTGCTGCGCTGGTACGCCTTCGATCCGTTCGCGATCGATCTGAAGGCCGCAGGCCTGGCCGCCATCGCCGCGGCCCTCGCTTTCGGCCTGCATCGCGGCATGATCGAGGTGATCGTCGTCATGGCGGCGCTTGGGGTAGCGGTGCAATTCACGTTCTAGCCGCGCGAAACCCGTGCTAAACACCCGGCGCATTAAAGCGCGCCCGGGTCATGTCGAAAACACCGTCGCTCACATCGTTTCGCCGCATCGTGGTGAAAGTCGGCTCCTCGCTGCTGGTGGATTCCTCCGCCGGTAAGCTGCGGCGCGACTGGCTGGCTTCGCTCGCCGCCGACATCGCCGCGCTTCACAAGGACAAGCGCGACATCCTCGTGGTGTCGTCTGGCGCCATCGCCCTTGGCCGCGCCGTGCTGAAATTGGCGGCCGGTGCGCTCAAGCTCGAGGACAGCCAGGCCGCCGCCGCGGTCGGGCAGATTGAACTGGCGCGCTCGTGGTCGGAAGCGCTTGGCGCCCACCAGATCGTTGCCGGACAGGTGCTGCTGACGCTCGGCGATACCGAGGAGCGCCGTAATTATCTCAACGCGCGCGAAACCGTCGACAAGCTGATGCAATGGCGCGCGGTCCCGGTGATCAACGAGAACGACACGGTGGCGACAACCGAGATCCGCTACGGCGACAACGACCGGCTCGCTGCGCGCGTCGCCACCATGGTGAGCGCCGACCTGTTGGTGCTGCTGTCGGATATCGACGGGCTCTACGACAAGCCGCCGTCGGAAAAGGGCGGCAAGCTCGTCCCTCTCGTTGCGCGCATCACGCCGGAAATCGAGGCGATGGCAGGCGCGTCCGGCTCCGAACTGTCGCGCGGCGGCATGCTGACCAAGATCGAAGCCGGCAAGATCGCCACCACCGCCGGCATACATATGGTGATCGCGTCGGGCCGCGTGCCGCATCCGCTCGATGTCATTGCAAAAGGCGCGGCCTGCACCTGGTTCCTGACGCCGGCCAATCCCGTCACCGCGCGCAAGAAATGGATCGCCGGTTCGCTCGAGCCCCGCGGCGCCATCACGATCGACGCCGGCGCGGTGCGCGCGTTGCGCTCCGGCAAAAGTCTGCTGGCGGCTGGCGTCATCAAGGTGGACGGCGCGTTCGGCCGCGGCGATGCCGTGGTGGTGCGCGGGCCGGACGGCGGCGAGGTCGGCCGCGGGCTGATCGCCTACGATGCCGAGGATGCCGAACGGATCAAGGGACGATCGTCGGCCGACGTATTAACAATTCTCGGCTTCGAGGGCCGCACCGAGATGATTCACCGCGACGACCTGGTGCTCGGCGGCGAGTGATTCGCGGGCACGCCGAACAACACGATATTCTGCGGGAACAACGGGCCGAGCATCGCGTTAGTGGCGTACGACGCGGCGATGTATCTGAGCTCTCAACCGACAGAGGCGATTAACCGATCGCCCGGACAACCCCAGCCCTTGCCGGCTGGGGTTTCTGTTTGTGGATTGGCAAATCCGCCGCGACCCGAAAACGTTAATGCCGGGAACGCTTTACGGCGCGCTTTTGCGCATGCGCTGATTGGCGCGAGGAACTACGGCTCGGCAGCGGCAAGAACGTGCCGTCCGGAAATTCCAAAAACCGCGAATAAACCTGACCTTCTTTGCCCTTATGACTCTCGATCACGAATTTGGTGCCAACCGGAAAACGGCTCGGCAGCCGGCTTGCGCTGTACGCCATGACAAATCCTCCTGAATTGCCCGCCACCTTGGTGGGGCAATGTGTAGGTGCGTTGACCGTTCCGAGGCCGTTTCCTGTTATCCACATAATCCCCAGAACGCCGCGTCATTCGGCGCTTTTTGGTCATGTCTCAGTTGAGACACGACCCGCTTTTTCGCGATCTCGCCGGGGCAGGCCCGACGTGATAGGAAACCCTTCAAGACACATGACTTTTAGGGATCGGCGATGACGGCGCCGCTGAAAACCATCGAAGGAACCGGCGATATCACCGGCATCATGCAAGCCATTGGCCGCAAAGCCAAAAAGGCGGCGCACGTGCTCGCTTTGGCGCCGGCCGCGCAGAAAGACCGCGCGCTGGCGGTCATGACCGAGGCGATACATCGGCACGGTGACCGCATCCTCGCCGCGAATTCTGAGGATGTCGCCGATGCTCGGGCCGCGAGCATCGAGTTCTTCCATGGTTGATCGGCTGACGCTCGACGCCTCCCGCATCGCGGCGATGGCGGACGGCATCGAGGCCATCCGCAAGCTGCCCGACCCGGTCGGTCAGGTCACCGAAAGCTGGCAGCGGCCGAACGGCATGACCATCGAGCGCGTCCGGGTTCCGCTCGGCGTGATCGGCATCATTTACGAAAGCCGGCCGAACGTGACCGCCGACGCCGGCGCGCTATCGCTCAAAGCCGGCAACGCCACGATCCTGCGCGGTGGTTCCGACAGCCACCGCACATCCCGCGCCATCCACGCGGCGCTGTGCGACGGATTGCGCGAAGCCGGATTGCCCGAAGAGGCCATTCAGCTTGTGCCGACGCGCGATCGCGCGGCGGTCGGGGAAATGCTGACTGGCCTCGATGGCACGATTGACGTCATCGTGCCGCGCGGCGGCAAAGGCTTGGTCGGCCGCGTGCAGGCCGAAGCGCGCGTGCCGGTGTTCGCGCATCTGGAAGGCGTCTGCCACGTCTTCATCGACAAGGCTGCCTCGCCCGAGATGGCGAAGAAAATCGTGCTCAACGCCAAGATGCGCCGCACCGGCGTCTGCGGCGCCGCCGAAACGCTACTGGTCGACCGCGCCGCTTCGGCCCAGCTCAAGCCGCTGGTCGCCATGCTGATCGACGCCGGCTGCGAAGTGCGGGGCGACAAGGCGGTGCAGGCTGCGGACTCGCGCGCTAAAGCCGCGAGCGAAGAAGACTGGTCGACCGAATATCTCGACGCCATCATCACCGCCAAGGTGGTGGACGATCTCGACGCCGCGATCGCCCACATCGAGCGTTATGGCTCGCACCACACCGACGCCATCATCACCGACGATGCCAAGGCTGCGGAAAAATTCCTGCGCGAGGTCGATTCCGCCATCGTCCTGCACAATGCGTCGACCCAGTTTGCCGACGGCGGCGAGTTCGGCTTCGGCGCCGAGATCGGCATCGCCACCGGGCGCCTGCACGCGCGCGGGCCGGTCGGCGCCGAGCAACTCACCAGCTTCAAATACCGCATTCGTGGCACCGGTCAGACCCGCCCGTGACAATCCCGCCGTCGCGTAACGAACGCGCGATTCCTCCGCATGCGCCGGGCATGCGGATCGGCCTGTTCGGCGGCACGTTCGATCCGCCGCATCGCGCGCACCTCGCCGCCACGCTATTAGCGCTCAAGCGGCTCAAGCTCGACCGGGTCTGGTGGCTGGTGACGCCCGGCAATCCGCTTAAGGACACCCGGGGGCTCGCGCCGCTTTCCGAGCGCATCGCCGCAGCCCGCGATTTAACACAGCATCCGCGCATCGACGTCACCGGTTTCGAAGCTGTCATCAAGACGCGTTACACTTACGATACGATTTTGTGGTTGGTTACGAGGTGTCCCGGCGTCCGATTCGTCTGGATCATGGGCGCCGACAATTTGCGGAGCTTTCACCGCTGGCAAAACTGGCGCGGCATCGCAACTTTAGTGCCCATCGTGGTGGTGGACCGGCTCGGCCCGAGCCTTTACGCCGCCGCTTCTCCTGCCGGACAGGCGCTCGCCCGGTTCCGCATTTCCGAAACCAACGTCGAAACGCTGCCGGATCGCCGGGCGCCGGCGTGGTCTTACCTGCACGGCCTCAAATCACCGCTGTCGTCGACCGCATTGCGGGCGCTGCGGCGTGGAACTCGCGGCAAAAACCCGGCGACAAAAACACCCAAGCGCCATGCCAACAGTGGCAAGCGAAAGACGAAGTAGTTATCTTTGATCCGCGGGCCGGCTGAGAATCGGCTCCGCGAGCGGCAACGGGAAAGGACACACAACCCTGGCGACACATGCACTCCCTCGGGCGGCACGACGTGCGCCTGAACCCGTCTCCCAGTCTGGCCGAAAGTCAGGTCGTTCGCGCCCCGACGCCAAGGAGACGCTCCGCCTGGTCCTCGCCGGCCTCGAAGACATGAAGGCCGAGGACAGCGTGACCATCGACCTTACCGGCAAAACATCGATTGGCGATTACATGGTGGTGGCCTCTGGCAGGTCGCAACGCCATGTAGCGTCCGTCGCCGACGGCGTGGTTAAGGCGATCGAGAAAGCCGGCGTGCGCGGTGTGCGCGTCGAAGGCCAAAAACAGGCCGATTGGGTGTTGATCGATGCCGGCGACGTCATCGTTCATGTGTTCCGGCCTGAGGTGCGTGAGTTCTACAATCTCGAAAAAATGTGGTCAGGCAGTAGAGCACGCGAGCGCGAGTGAATTGATGTAAGCTGTGGCCATGCGCATCGTCGTCGCCGCGGTCGGACGATTAAAGCGCGGGCCGGAAACCGAGCTCGCCGAGCGCTACCGCAAGCGCGCCGAGCAGAGCGGCCGCAGTCTCGGTCTGCGCCAGATCGAAATCATCGAAATCCGTGAGAGCCGCGCCGACAGCGCCGGCAAGCGCATGCTTGAAGAATCGATCGCGCTGGCCAATCTCATTCCGGACAATGCCGTCCCAGTGCTGCTCGAAGAGAGCGGCAAGAATCTCGGCAGCGCGCACTTCGCGACGCAGCTTGGCCAATGGCGTGCCGACAATCGGCCGGCCGTGGTCTTCATGATCGGCGGCGCCGACGGCCTGGCGGCAAGCCTGCGCGACAAGGCCAAGTTGCGGCTCTCGTTCGGCGCCGCGACCTGGCCCCACCAGATGGTGCGGGTCATGTTGCTGGAGCAGATTTATCGCGCCATGACGATCCTGTCCGGCCATCCTTACCACCGCGGCTAAAAGCCCCGGTTTGGTCTTATTCCAGTGGCACCTCACAGGCAGAAAAGCTGGAAAATTGACGCCGGAATTACTTGCTGATGGGGAGCCGTGGCGTAACTTGACCTCGATGATTTGCCGACCGGTTCGCCGTCACAATCCCCGCGCCACGCTGTTGGCGGGGCTAGTCCTTGCGTTGGCCAGCAGCAGCCCCGCGCTGGCGCAATCCAGCAACGCTGCCGACAAGATCGACGCCCTCAAGGATCGCGACCAGCAGCTTGAATCGCTGCGCAGCGAACAAAGAAAGTCGGCCCAGACCGAAGGCGCGCTCAAGCGCGAGATCGAGCAGATCGGGGCCGACCGCCGCAAGCTCAATCAGGACCTGATCGACACCGCCACCCGCATCCGCACGGTCGAGGGTCGCATCGCCGCCGCCGAGGCGCGGCTCAAGCCGCTCGACGAAAACGAAAAGATCATCCGCAAATCGCTCGATGGCCGCCGCGCGGTGATCGCCGACGTGCTCGCCGCCTTGCAACGGATGGGACGCCGTCCGCCGCCGGTACTGATGGTATCGCCTGAAGACGCACTGCAGTCCGTGCGCACCGCAATCCTGCTCGGCGCAGTGATCCCGGAGATGCGGCAGCAGACCGAAGCGCTGGCCAGCGACCTCTCCCAGCTTGTGAGCCTGCGCAAGGACATCGACGCCGAGCGCTCGCAGCTCAAGGGCGAAATCGCCTCGATCGAAACCGACCGGGACCGCATGGCCGCTTTGATCGCCGAGCGCCAGAAGCAACAGGCCGACCGTGAGGTCACGCTCAACGCCGAACGCAGCCGCGCGACTGAGTTGGGCAAGCAAGCCGACGATCTCAAAGATTTGATCGCCAAGCTCGAGCAAGGCCTCGACAGCGCGACCCGCGCCGCGCGAGAAGCGGCGCGAACAGACCGCCCGGTTCTAAGCACCCTACACGACCCCGGGCGGCTGGCTCCCGTCGCGGCCTTCGCAACTTTGCGTGGACAAGTTCCGATACCGGTTAACGGCGTGAAGATTCGGGAATTCGGAGCGCCGGACGGCCTCGGTGGCGTCGAAAAGGGCCTATCTATTGCTACCCGGGCTGGTGCCCAGGTCACCGCCCCCTCGGACGGTTGGGTCGTGTATGCCGGACCTTTCCGTTCTTACGGGCAACTCTTGATCCTCAATGCTGGCGGCGGGTATCATATCCTGCTCGCTGGGATGGAGCGGATTTCTGTCGATCTCGGACAGTTCGTGCTGACCGGAGAACCCGTTGCGATGATGGGAAGCGGCTCCCATATCGCCGCTATCCTCGCGACAGGTTCCTCGCAACCGGTGCTTTACGTCGAATTTCGTAAGGACGGAATTCCAGTCGATCCAGGCCCATGGTGGGCCGCAAGCCAAGTCGAAAAGGTTCGCGGATGATGCGCAAGACCTCACTCATACTTCTCGGTGCCGCGGCCGGTGCCGCCATGACGCTGATCGCCACTCAGCCGCGGCTGATGCTGGTCGGCGCCAGCGCCAAAGCCGCCGCGGCCGACACTTACCGGCAGCTCAATTTATTCGGCGACGTGTTCGAGCGCGTGCGCGCCGACTACGTCGAGAAACCGGACGACAGCAAGCTGATCGAAACCGCGATCAACGGCATGCTGGCCGGACTCGATCCGCATTCGAGCTACATGGATCCGAAAAGTTTCCGCGACATGCAGGTGCAGACCCGCGGCGAATTCGGCGGGCTCGGCATCGAAGTCACGATGGAAGACGGCTTGATCAAGGTGGTCGCGCCGATCGACGAAACACCCGCCGCCAAGGCCGGCGTGATGGCGAACGACATCATCACCAAGCTCGACGACGACCAGGTGCAGGGCCTGACCTTGAATCAGGCGGTCGAGAAGATGCGCGGCCCGGTGAACACCAAGATCAAGCTCACCATCATGCGCAAGGGCCAGGACAAGCCGGTCGAAGTCTCGATCACCCGCGACGTCATTCGCGTGCGCTCGGTGCGCTCGAACACCGAAGGCGACGACCTCGGCTATATCCGCATCACGCAATTCAACGAGCAGACCACCGAAGGGCTGAAGAAGGCGATCACCGATATCAACGCCAAGGTCAGCAAGGACAAGCTCAAGGGCTATGTGATCGATCTGCGCAACAACCCGGGCGGCCTGCTCGATCAGGCGATCTCGGTGTCCGATGCGTTCCTGCAAAAGGGCGAGATCGTTTCGACCCGCGGCCGCAACGCCGAAGAGACCCAGCGCTTCAACGCCCGCGCCGGCGATCTCACTAACGGCAAGCCGGTGATCGTGCTGATCAACGGCGGCTCCGCCTCGGCATCCGAGATCGTCGCCGGCGCCTTGCAGGACCACAAGCGCGCCACCGTGGTCGGCACCCGCTCGTTCGGCAAAGGCTCGGTGCAGACCATCATCCCGCTCGGCTCCGGCAACGGCGCGCTGCGGCTCACCACCGCGCGCTACTTCACGCCGTCGGGCCGTTCGATTCAGGCCAAGGGCATCACCCCGGACATCGAGGTGCTGCAGGACCTGCCCGAGGACATCAAGGCCAAGACCGACACTAGCACCAAGGGCGAGGCCTCGCTGCGCGGCCATCTCAAGGGCGACGAGGGCAAGGAGCAAACCGGCTCGCAGTCCTACATCCCTCCGGATGCCAAGGACGATAAGGCGCTGCACATGGCCTACGACCTGCTTCGCGGCACCCAGGCCAATTCGGCCTTCCCGCCGAACGCCAAGAACGCAGTGCCGAACTGACGCTTTTGCGTTATGGCCGGACTTTACCCGGCCATCTCTTTATAGGGCGGCCCAAGTCTTAGGGACTTGCGGCCGCCCTATTCGTTTACAGGCCTTAACCAGTGCCGCGAATCGGGGTGCTAGAATCGCGCGGCGATGATTCGCGAGGATTGGGCAAGGATTTTTCCCCTTGGCGGCGGATGACCTCGACGTCCCTCTCGGCACGGACAAGAAGAAACGACCAAGCCTGAAGCTACCGGTCGCTGTGCCGCAACTGGTCGCCGGCCTGCTCGGGCTATTCGTCATTGTGGTCGGGCTCTGGACTCTCTTCAGCGACGATCCGTTCGGCGGCGAGCCGATCGCAGTAGTCGCAACCCGCGCAACCTCCCCCGCCACCGCCAAGGATGAGAACGTTGCCGCCGCCGCGCAAGGTAATGCGGCGAGCAACGTCAATGGCAACGAGCGGCCGTCGCGTTACGACGGGCCCGGAGCCAATGCGATGGCTGCCGCAAGGCCGGACGAGGCCGTGGCCGCCATGCCACCCGGCAGCAAGACCGTCACCATCATCGATGGGATGAGCGGCGCCACCAAGAATGTCGTCATTCCCGGCAAATCCGATCCCAAATTGCAGAAGGTGATGCCCGAAGCACGGCTGCTCGAGCAATCGCGTCACGGCATGTTGCCGAAGATCGCGGCGGATGGCGCGCGGCCCTCGGCGATCTATGCGCACCCCGTCAAGCTGCCGCCCGACAAGGCCGACGCGCCGCGCATTGCGATCATCGTCGGCGGCCTCGGCATCAGCACGACCGCTACCGCAGAGGCGGTCGAAAAATTGCCGGCCGCGGTGACGCTGGCGTTTGCGCCCTATGGTCCCGACGTCGACCAGCTGGCGACGCGAGCGCGAGCGCAAGACCATGAAGTGCTGCTGCAGGCGCCGATGGAGCCGTTCGATTTTCCCGACAACGATCCCGGTCCGCAGACGTTGCTGACGACACTTTCCGGCGAACAGAACGTCGATCGCCTGCAATGGCTGATGGGGCGGATGCAGGGTTATGTCGGGGTGACAAACTACATGGGCGCGCGGTTTACTGCGTCGGAACAGGCGCTGGCGCCGGTGCTGCGCGAAACCGCCAAACGCGGATTGATCTTCGTCGACGATGGATCTTCGGCACGCAGCGTCGCCGGGCAAATCGCGGGCAGCCACAATCTACCGTTCGCCAAAACCGATATCGTGATCGATGCGGTGCCGACCCCGGTCGAGATCGACCGCGCGCTGGCACGGCTGGAAATGACGGCGCGCGACAAAGGCAGCGCGGTCGGCTTCGCCATGGCGCTGCCTGGCACTATCACGCGCATCGCGGCCTGGGCCAAGAACCTGGAAAGCCGCGGCTTCGTGCTGGTGCCGATCACCATGGTGGCGGTGAAGGCGAAGTCGTCCTGACCCAAGTCGTCCTGACCAAGTCGGCCTGACTGAATTTGTCACGGTTATGCGGGCATAACTGAACATGCCCCGTTTCGAAGAACTTCCCTATCGGCCCTGCGCCGGCATGGCCGTCATCAATCGCGACGGGCTGGTGTTCATCGGACGCCGCGCCAGCGGGCCCGAGCACATCGACGAAACCCATGTCTGGCAGATGCCGCAGGGCGGCGTCGATCCGGGCGAGGATCCCTATCAGGCGGCGCTGCGCGAGCTTTACGAGGAAACCAGCATCCGCTCGGTCGAGAAGCTCGGCGAAATCGCGGAATGGATCGCCTACGATATTCCGCGCGACATCGTCGGCGCGGCCTGGCAGGGCAAATATCGTGGACAGAAGCAGAAATGGTACGCGCTGCGTTTCACCGGCGCCGACAGCGAGATCAACATTCTCACGCCCGGCGGCGGTGATCATGAGGCGGAGTTCATCGACTGGCGCTGGGATAAGATGGAAAAACTGCCGGCACTGGTGGTGCCGTTCAAGCAGCAGACCTACCAGCGTATCGTGCAGGAATTCGGCAAATTCTCCCGCGTTGCGAGTGCATGATCCCGAAAATTGGGAACCGGTTTTCGGAAAAGATCATGCACCAATTAGTGCATCGCGGTGCCGGTCAGGTGGTGATCGACCTGCTTGTAGTGGTCGAGCCGCGTGATCAGCCGGTCGAGCTCGGAGCCCGGCTCGGTTTTCTCGATGCGCTCTTTCATCTCGGTCATGCGGGTCGCGAGCACTTCCTTGTCGAAGTCCTCGATTGAATCGGCGAGATCGGCGACCACCGTCAGGCCTTCCGCCGACACCTCGGCAAATCCGCCCAGCACGACTAGGCGCTGCTTGTTGCCGCCGGCGTGGACCGTAAGGATGCCGGGCCGCAGCGTCGCCACCATTGGCGCGTGGCCTTCCAGCACGCCAAAATCGCCCTCGATCCCGGGCACGTCGACCTGATCGACCTCGCCCGAGAACAGAAGTTTTTCCGGCGACACCAGTTCGAACTTCAACGCCATGATCAAGCCGCTTCCGCCGCGAGCTTGCGGCCCTTCTCGACCGCCGCCTCGATGGTGCCGACCATGTAGAACGCGGCTTCCGGCAGGTGGTCGTATTTGCCTTCGACCAGGCCCTTGAAGCCCTTGATGGTGTCGGCGAGATCGACGAACACGCCGGGCGAGCCGGTGAACACTTCGGCGACGTGGAACGGCTGCGACAGGAAGCGCTCGATCTTGCGGGCGCGCGCCACCGCGGTCTTATCGTCTTCCGAAAGCTCGTCCATGCCAAGGATGGCGATGATGTCCTGCAGCGCCTTGTAGCGCTGCAACACCTGCTGCACCTGACGGGCGATTGCGTAATGCTCCTCGCCAACGATCAGCGGCGACAGCATGCGCGAGGTGGAATCGAGCGGATCGACCGCCGGATAAATGCCCTTTTCAGCGATCGAGCGCGACAGCACCGTGGTGGCGTCCAGGTGCGCGAACGAGGTCGCAGGCGCCGGGTCGGTCAAGTCGTCGGCCGGCACGTAAATCGCCTGCACCGAGGTGATCGAACCCTTGGTCGTGGTGGTGATGCGCTCCTGCAGCGCGCCCATGTCGGTGGCGAGGGTCGGCTGATAGCCCACCGCCGAGGGAATGCGGCCGAGCAGCGCCGACATTTCAGAGCCGGCCTGCGTGAAGCGAAAAATGTTGTCGACGAAGAACAGCACGTCCTGGCCCTGGTCGCGGAAATATTCCGCGACGGTCAGGCCCGACAGGCCGACACGGGCGCGGGCGCCCGGCGGCTCGTTCATCTGTCCGAACACCAGCGCGCATTTCGAGCCTTCGGTCGAGCCGTTGTTCTCGTGTGGGTCCTTGTTGACGCCGGACTCGATCATCTCGTGATAGAGGTCGTTGCCCTCGCGGGTGCGCTCGCCGACGCCGGCGAACACCGAATAGCCGCCGTGCGCCTTGGCGACGTTGTTGATCAATTCCTGAATCAGCACGGTCTTGCCGACGCCGGCGCCGCCGAACAGGCCGATTTTGCCACCCTTGGCGTAAGGCGCCAGCAGATCGACCACCTTGATGCCGGTGACCAGAATTTCCGCCTCGGTCGACTGCTCGGTATAGGCCGGGGTTTCCTGATGGATGGCGCGGCGTTCGGTGAATTTGACCGGGCCGGCATCGTCGACCGGCTCGCCGATCACGTTCATGATGCGGCCGAGCGTGCCGGGGCCGACCGGCACCGCGATCGGCAGGCCGGTGTCGGTGACCTGTTGGCCGCGCACCAGGCCTTCCGAGGTGTCCATCGCGATGGTGCGCACCGTCGACTCACCAAGATGCTGGGCGACTTCAAGCACCAGCCGGTTGCCGCCGTTCTTGGTTTCCAGCGCGTTCAGGATCGCGGGAAGATTTCCCTCGAACTGAACGTCGACGACCGCGCCGATCACCTGGGTGATCTTGCCGGTCTGGTTGGTCTGCGGGGCTGTGGCCATGATGTTCCTCTTAACGATTTTTCTGTGTGGTTACAGCGCTTCAGCGCCGGAGATGATTTCAATCAGTTCCTTGGTGATCATCGCCTGACGCGTGCGGTTATAAGTGAGTGTCTGCTTCTTGATCATGTCGCCGGCGTTGCGGGTGGCATTGTCCATCGCCGACATCTGCGCACCGTAGAACGACGCGGCGTTTTCCAGGAGCGCGCGGAAAATCTGGGTAGCGACATAGCGCGGCAGCAGGTCGCGCAGGATGTCCTCTTCCTCCGGCTCGTATTCGTAAGCGGCGGTCGGGCCTTCCGCCTTCGCGATTTCGAACTTCGGCGGAATGATCTGCTGCGCGGTCGGCACCTGCGAGATCACCGACCTGAAGCGTGAATAAAACAGCGTGGCGATGTCGAATTCGCCACGCTCGAACATCGCGGTCACTTTCTCGGCGATCGTGGCGGCGTTGCCATAACCTAGCGTGCGCACGCTGCGCAATTCGATCCGCTCGACGATCTGCTTCTCGAAAGTGCGGCGCAATTGCTCGGCGCCCTTGCGGCCGACCGTGAGGATTTTTACCTCTTTGCCTTCCGCGATCAGCCGGTTGGCGTGCTCGCGGGCCAAACGCACGATGGCCGAATTGAAGGCGCCCGCCAGGCCGCGTTCGCCAGTGGCCACCACCAGGAGATGCACCTGATCGTGCCCGGTGCCGGACAACAGCTTCGGCGCGTTGTCGGAGCCGCTCATTCCCGACGCGATATTGCCCAACACGCGCTCCATGCGCTCGGCGTAAGGCCGCGCCGCCTCCGCCGCCACCTGCGCGCGGCGCAGCTTCGACGCCGCGACCATCTGCATGGCCTTGGTGATCTTCTGCGTCGCCTTGGTCGCGGCGATGCGGACGCGCATGTCTTTGAGTGAGGCCATCCCGGATCAGTCCCGCAAAATCCTTGAACGCATCAAGTGAACGACGCCGCGTAGCTATCGACCACACCCTTGAGCTTGCCGGCGGTGGCGTCGTCGAGGTCGCGCGAGTTGCGCACCTTGTCGAGGATGTCCTTGTGCTTGGTGCGCAGCAGCGTGAGCAGCCCCTGCTCGAACGACCGTACCCGCGGCACTTCAAGCTTGTCGAGATAGCCGTTAACGCCGGCATAGATCACCGCGACCTGCTCTTCCATCTTCAGCGGCGAGAATTGCGGCTGCTTGAGCAGTTCGGTCAGCCGCGCGCCGCGGTTGAGCAGGCGTTGGGTGGTGGCATCGAGGTCGGAGCCGAATTGCGCGAAAGCCGCCATTTCACGGTATTGCGCCAGTTCGCCTTTGATCTTGCCGGCGACTTTTTTCATCGCCTTGGTCTGCGCGGCGGAACCGACGCGCGACACCGAGAGGCCGACGTTCACCGCCGGGCGGATGCCCTGATAAAACAGGTCGGTTTCCAGGAAGATTTGACCGTCGGTGATCGAGATCACGTTGGTCGGGATGTAGGCCGAGACGTCGTTGGCCTGCGTTTCGATCACCGGCAACGCGGTGAGCGAGCCGCCTTTATTGTCGTCATTCATCTTGGCGGCGCGCTCGAGCAGCCGCGAATGCAGATAGAACACGTCGCCGGGATAGGCTTCACGGCCCGGCGGACGGCGCAGCAACAGCGACATCTGGCGATAGGCGACCGCCTGCTTCGACAGGTCGTCATAGATGATGACGGCGTGCATGCCGTTGTCCCGGAAATATTCGCCCATCGCGCAGCCCGAGAACGGCGCCAGGAACTGCATCGGCGCCGGATCGGATGCCGTGGCGGCGACGATGATCGAATATTCGAGCGCGCCCTGCTCCTCGAGCACTTTCACGAATTGCGCGACGGTCGAGCGCTTCTGGCCGATCGCCACATAGACGCAATAGAGCTTGATCTTCTCGTCGGTCTGCGCGTTGAGCGGCTTCTGGTTGAGGATGGTGTCGAGCGCGATTGCGGTCTTGCCGGTCTGGCGGTCGCCGATGATCAGTTCGCGCTGGCCGCGGCCGATCGGGATGAGGGCGTCGATCGCCTTCAGGCCGGTCGCCATCGGCTCGTTGACCGACTTGCGCGGGATAATGCCGGGCGCCTTCACGTCGACGCGGCTGCGCGTCTTTGTGGTGATCGGGCCCTTGCCGTCGATCGGGTTACCAAGCGCATCGACCACGCGGCCGAGCATTTCCTTGCCGACCGGCACGTCGACGATCGAACCAGTGCGCTTGACGGTCTGGCCTTCCTTGATCTCGCGGTCATTGCCGAAGATCACGATGCCGACATTGTCAGTTTCGAGGTTGAGCGCCATGCCGCGCACGCCGTTCTCGAACTCGACCATCTCGCCGGCCTGCACGTTATCGAGGCCGTAGACGCGGGCGATGCCGTCACCGACCGAGAGAACCTGGCCGACCTCCGAGACCTCGGCTTCCTGGCCGAAGTTCTTGATCTGCTCTTTGAGAATGTTGGAAATTTCTGCGGCGCGGATGTCCATCAGCGGGCCTCTTTCATCGCTAGCTTGATCGAATTGAGTTTGGTGCGCAGCGAGCTATCGACCATGCGGCTGCCAACCTTGACGATTAATCCGCCGATGATGGCCGGATCGACCTTCACATCGAAGTCGATGTCCTTGCCGCCAGTGACGGTCTTGAGCGCGCTCTTGAGCGCCTCGGTATTCTTGTCGTTGAGTTTTTCGGCGACGGTGACTTGCGCGGTGACCTCGCCTTTGTGCTTCGCGACCAGCGCGCGGTAAGCGCGGATCATGTCGCGCGCCGCGAACAGCCGGCGGTTGGTGGTGATCACCCGCAGGAAATTGGCGGCGAGCCCCTTGATGCCGGCCTTGTCGAGAATGGCTGACAGCGCCTTGAGTTGATCGTCGACGCCGAACACCGGGCTGCGGACCAGGCGGTTCAAGTCAGGACTGCCATCGACGAGCTGATCGAATTTTTCCAGTTCGGCGCGCACGGCGTCCGTCGCTTTGTTTTCGAGCGCAAGCTCGAACAGCGCCGAGGCGTAACGGCCTGCCATTCCGGAGATGATGGGATCTTCGCCTGCCACCTGACGCCCGTTTTGCTCAACTAACCCAAGCTTCAATCATGGAGCACGCACCGTCGTCGCGTCGGCGGCGCAAGCCTCTGGAATCCAAGCGGGAATTCCGATCTCCGAGACCCGCACAAAGGCGCGGAAACCCTCGCGAAATCGCGGTTTTGCTAACACAGCGGCGGTGGCGGTGCAACATTTTGGCCGGTGACAAAGGGTCGTCGCCGCGGCGCGTGGCGGCGGCAAGCCGGGCGAAAAACGCAGAGGAGCGATACCTCGCCAGTGAGGTATTGGCCCGTTAGGTTGCGCGGCCCCGGGTTCCGCATGCCATCCAAAATCAAATCTGACGTCGCTGGAACTGCCAAGTTGCTCGTATTGCTGCTCGCCTTCGCCTGGGGCTTTAACTGGATCGCGGCGGCCTTTGCGCTCCGCGAGGTGCCGCCCTGGAGCTTGCGTTTCGTCAGCACGGGAATCGGCGCCGTGGCTTTGCTGATCGCCGTGCCGCTCAGCGGGCGCAAGCTTGGCGTGACGCTCGGCCAGTTCAGGCACATCGCCATCGCCGGTTTCTTCAATGTTGCGTTTTTCAATATCTGCTCGGCCTTCGCACAATTGAATGGCGCGACTTCGCGCGCCGTCATCATCACCTACTCGATGCCGATCTGGTCGACCGCGCTGGCCTGGCTGGTGCTTGGCGAACGGCTCAACAAGGCGCGGCTGCTCGCGCTGGCGCTCTGCATTGGAGGGCTTGCCATCCTGGTGCGTCCGTTATTCGCCGCCGGATTGCCGCTCGGCGTCTTCTTCGCGCTCGGCAGTGCGGCTGGCTGGACCATCGCCACAGTTTATATCAAGTGGGCCGAGCTTGACGTCGATCCGCTCACCAACGCGGCATGGCAATTGACGTTCGGCACTGCGCTGCTCACGATCGGCATGCTGTGGTTCGACGGCTATCCGCGTGTGTGGCCACTGCATGCGATCTCGGTATTCTCGATTCTTTTCATCGGCCTGTTCGGCACCGGGCTCGCTCATTTTTTATGGTGGGCCATCATCGCTAGGTTGCCGACCATCACGGCTTCGCTCGGCTCGCTGTTGGTGCCGGTGGTCGGCATCATCGCCGCGACCGTAATCCTCGGCGAGCGGCCGACGGTGACCGACGTCATCGGCTTCGCGCTGATCTTCGCCGCAGCCGCCTGTGTGCTGTTGCAGCCCAATGTCAAACACACCGAAATGCCTGAATAGCGAGGGCCTCTGCCACCGGCGAAGGCACGCTCGCAAACTCGCGCATTGCCATCTTTTTGCGCCGGACGCATGGTGCGGACCAGGATTGATTCTCGCATGACGTCTCGATCATCATCGGTACCGTGGCGCGATCCTGCGGGCTTCGTCGCCCTGTTCACGCCGAAGCTCGTCACGATATGGCGCGAAGGCTACCGCTGGCGCGACCTGCGCGCAGACGCCATCGCGGGCCTCACGGTCGCAGTGGTAGCATTGCCACTGTCGATGGGACTTGCCATTGCCTCCGGCGTGGCGCCGGAACGGGGATTGTACACCGCCATCGCTGGCGGCTTTTTTGTCTCGCTGCTCGGCGGCAGCCGCTTCCAGATCGGCGGACCTGCGGGCGCGTTCATCGGGCTAGTCGCCGGCATTGTAGAGCGGCAAGGCTACGACGGCCTCGTGCTGGCGACCGCGCTTGGCGGCATCATTATGATCATCGCCGCGTTGCTCCGGCTCGGCAGCTACATTCGGTACATTCCGCATCCGGTAATCGCCGGCTTTACCGCCGGCATCGCCGTGATCATCGCCGCCAGCCAGATCCGCGAATTGTTAGGCCTGTCGCTGGCGCATGAGCCCTCGGCGCTGGTGCCGAAGCTCATTGCGCTGCATGCCGCTTTGCCGACGATGCACTGGCAAACTGTTGCAGTGGCGGCGTTTTCCATCGCAACGATTTTGCTGGTGCGCCGCTTTCGTCCCGACTGGCCGGCATTTCTGATCGGCATTGTGTTGGCGACTGTGCTCTGCGCGCTGGTGCAACTCGATGTCGCGACCATCGTGTCGCGCTTTGGCGACGTGCCGCGCTCGCTGCCGGCGCCGCGATTGCCAGTATTCAACCTTGATAAAATCGTTACGGTGCTGCCCGACGCCATCGCCATCGCCTTGCTCGGCTCGATTGAGTCGCTGCTGTCCGCCGTAGTAGCCGACAAGATGAGCGGCGCGCGGCACCGCTCGAACGGCGAGCTCGGCGCGCAGGGCATCGCCAATATCGCCTCGGTGACGTTCGGCGGCATCTGCGTCACCGGCACCATCGCGCGCACCGCCACCAATGTCCGCGCCGGGTCGCGCGGGCCGATATCGGGCGTCCTGCATTGCGGCTATCTGCTGCTGTTTCTGCTGGTCGCCGCACCGCTGGTCGGCTTGATCCCGCTCGCGGCGCTCGCCGCCATGCTGGCGGTGGTGTCGTGGAATATGACCGAGAAGCGTGAGTTCTGGACGATGCTGCGAGCATGTAGCGGCGACACCACCATCCTGCTGGCCACGTTCCTGCTGACGATTTTCGCCAATCTGCTGAGCGGCATCGTGGCCGGCGTCGCGATCAGTGTCGCGTTGTATCTTTATCGCAAGCGCTTGGCCGCTCAGTAAAAGCTCTGCGGATCGACGTCGACCGCGAGCTGCAGATTGCCTTTGCGCTTGGGCGCCGCCGTCAGCCATTCCCGCAGATAGGCCGACAGATCGAAGCCGCGCGGCGACTTCACCAGCAGGCGGAAGCGATGGCGGCCGCGCACCACCGCGATCGGCGCTTCGGCGGGGCCCAACACGCGCACGCTTTCATCGCGTGGCGCGGCGGCGGCCAGCGCACGGCCATACGACTCGGCCTGATGGCGCTCGTTGGCGGTGATGATCAAACTCGCGAGTCGGCCGAACGGTGGATAATGCGTCTTCTCGCGCAATTCGATCTCGCTCGAATAGAACGCATCGCGGTCGCCGGAGATCAGCGCGCGCATCACCGGATGTTCGGGTTGGTGGGTTTGCAGATAGCCTTGGCCAAAACCTTCGGAACGTCCGGCGCGGCCGACCACCTGATGCAGCAACTGGAACGAGCGCTCGGCGGCGCGCGGGTCGCCATTGCCGAGGCCGAGATCGGCATCGACGATGCCGACCAGATTGAGCTTGGGGAAATTGTGCCCTTTCGCCACCAGTTGGGTGCCGATGATGAGGTCGAAGCGGCCCGCCGCCACATCGTCGAGTTCCTGGCGCAGCCGTTCGACCAATTCCACCAGATCGCTCGACAGCACGAGAATTCGGCTGTCCGGAAACAACTCGGCGGCTTCCTGTTCCAGCCGCTCGACGCCCGGGCCGCAGGCGACGAAGCTGTCAGCCGCGTGGCACTTCGGGCATTCAGCCGGCGGCGGCGTCGAGAAGCCGCAGTGATGGCAGACCAGCCGCCGTTTGAAACGATGATCGACCAGCCAGGCGTCGCAGTTGGGGCAGTGCATGCGGTAACCGCAGGCGCGGCACAGTGTCAGCGGCGCATAGCCGCGCCGGTTGAGGAACAGCAGCGCCTGCTCTTTTTTCTCCAGCGCAATCTGCACGGCTTCGGCAAGCCGCGGCGAGATGAATCGGCCCTTGGGCGGACCTTCGCGCGTCAGGTCGATCGCCTCGACTCCGGGCATCGACTGGCCGCCGAACCGCGCCGGCAGATGCACGCGGCCGTAACGGCCCTTGCGCGCGTTGACCTCGGACTCGACCGAAGGCGTCGCCGAAGCGAGCAGGACCGGGATTTTCGCGGTGCGCGCGCGCACGACCGCCATGTCGCGGGCGTGATAATGCGCGCCGTCCTCCTGTTTGTAGGCCGGGTCATGCTCTTCATCGACGACGATCAGACCAAGGTCAGCGTAAGGCAGAAACAGCGCCGAGCGCGCGCCGACAATCACCTGCACCTCGTTATCGGCGACTGCTCGCCAGGTGCGGGCGCGCTTGCGCGGCGAGAGCTGCGAATGCCATTCGGCGGGCCGCGTGCCGAACCGTTGCGCGAAACGGTCCAGCACCTGCGCGGTCAGCGCGATTTCCGGCATCAGGATCAGCACCTGCTTTTTCTGCCGGATCACGTCCGCCACCGCCTCGAAATAAACCTCGGTCTTGCCGGAGCCGGTGACGCCATCGACCAGCGTCGCCGAGAAGCCACCGGCCTTCACGGTTTCGCGCAGCGTGTCGGCGGCAATGCGCTGCTCGTCGGAGAATTCCGTCGGCAGGAAATCGGGATCTGGCGGCAGCGCGATCGACTCTGGCGGCAGCGTCACCGTCTCTAGCGCGCCTTCATCGATCAGCCCGTTGATGACGCCGGAACTGACCCCGGCCTCTTTAGCCGCCTCGCCCTTCGAGCGCGTCAGCCCGTCGGCGAACAGCGCGATCGCGCGCGTCCGCGCCGCCGTCATCCGCGTCGGCGGCGGACCTGCTTTGCGCACGCCGACCCGTTCATGACCGGGGGGCAGGTGTTCACCCATCCGCATCGCCATCCGCAGCACCATGCCGCGCGAACTCAGCGTGTAAGTTGAGACCCAGTCGACGAAGCTTCGTAGCTCGTCCTTAAGCGGTGGAATGTCGAGCTTGCCCTCGATGTCCTTGAGCCGGTTGTGCAGGCCGGGCCGTGCCGAGCCCTCGCCCCACACCACGCCGATGCATTCGCGCGCGCCGAGCGGCACACTCACCACGTCGCCGGGTGCAAGCTCGAGGCCGGCGGGAATGCGGTAGGTGTAGGCCTGGTCGAGCGCGACCGGCACCAGAACGTCGACGATGCGAGCAGTCATAGGCGCATTGCTGGCCGATTCCGTCGGCTTAAGGAAGGGTGAAGAAACGCCTGCCAAGGTCTCTCATATGGATCGTACCTTCTCAGCCGCCAGTGACGTCGCCGCCGAAATCGGCCGCTGGCTCGATTATCTTGGCGCGGAGCGGCGCATGTCGCCGCGCACGCTCGATGCCTACGCACGCGACGTGGGACAATTTCTCATGTTTATGACCGACCACCTTGGCGGCCGGGTCACACTCAAGAAACTCGCCGGGTTGTCGCCGCAGGACGTGCGCGCCTTCATGGCGGCACGCCGCGCCGCCGGCATTGGCAGCCGCTCGCTGATGCGGTCCTTGGCCGGCGCGCGCTCGTTCGCGCGCTTCCTCGAGCGGAACGGCAAAGGCAAGGTCGGCGCACTTATCGCCGTGCGCGCACCCAAAGTGGCCAAGACCTTACCGAAACCGCTCGCCATCGCCGACGCCCGGCGTTTGTCGGATGTCGACCTGCGCGCCGGCGAGGAGCGTGAGCCGTGGATACTGGCGCGCGACGCCGCCGTGCTGGCGCTGCTGTACGGCTCGGGCCTGCGCATTTCCGAGGCGCTCGGCCTCAAGCGCAAGAACGTTCCGGCGCCGGGTTCGGGCGACGTCATCGTCGTCACCGGCAAGGGCAACAAGCAGCGCATGGTGCCGGTGCTGCCGCAGGTGCTCAAGCTGATCGCGGACTACGATGCGCTGTGTCCGCACGATCCCGGACTCGACGGCGCGATGTTTCTTGGCGCGCGCGGTGGGCCGCTATCGCCGCGCATCGTGCAGCTGGCGATGGCGCAGCTGCGCGGTGCGCTCGGACTGCCCGACAGCGCGACGCCGCATGCGCTGCGCCATTCGTTCGCCACGCATCTGCTGGCGCGCGGCGGCGACCTGCGCGCAATCCAGGAATTGCTCGGGCACGCCTCGCTGTCGACCACGCAAATCTATACCGCGGTCGACAGCGAACGGCTGCTCGAAGCCTATCGCAGCGCCCATCCGCGCGCGTAACAATTCTGTAACAACGCTTTGAGGGACTTGCGAAGCGCGGGGCTTCGCTTCATCGTGCTGCCTGCAACATCGGGGGCGGGCGATGGCTGGACCACATGAGTCACTCGAACAGGCCGAGCATGCCGAGCACGCGGCCGGCTCCAACAAAAAGATCGCGCTGCTGATCTCGGTGCTCGCGTTGTTTCTGGCGTTCTCGGAGACGCTCGGCAAAAGCGCGCAAACCGCGGCGATCAGCGACAATGTCGAAGCCTCGAACCTGTGGGCTTTTTTCCAGGCTAAAACTGTCCGCATGACGGTGGTGCGCACCGCTGCGGAAAACCTGCAGAACATCGCCGAAAGCACCGAAAATCCTGCGACCAAGGCGTCGATGCTCAAGCTGGTCGATGGCTGGAAAAAGACCGCTGCGCGCTACGACGATGAACCGGAAACCCATGAGGGCCGTAAGCAGCTCGCCGAGCGCGCCAAGGAAGCCGAGGAAAAGCGCGAGCTTGTGATGGCACGCTACCATCACTACGAAGTGGCGTCGGCCGCTTTGCAGATCGGCATCGTGCTGGCGTCAGCCGAGATCATTACCGGCATGGCCGTGCTGGGTTGGATTTCAGCCGGTATGGGCCTGATCGGCGTATTTTTCATGGCCATCGGGCTCTGGGCGCCGCATGCGATTCATTTCGCCTGAACTAGCTACATGTGAATCGCGCGCTTGGCGACCGCGAGTGCGGCTTCCTTGACCGCCTCAGGCAGAGTCGGATGCGCGTGGCAGGTGCGCGCGATGTCTTCCGCCGACGCGCCGAACTCCATGCCGAGCACCGCCTCGGCAATCATGTTGCCGGCGTCGGAGCCGACGATGTGGACGCCAAGCACGCGGTCGGTCTTGGCATCCGCCAGAATTTTCACGAAGCCATCGGTCTGCTGGTTCGCCTTGGCGCGGCCATTCGCGGTGAACGGAAACTTGCCGGTATTGTATGCGACGCCGGCCGCCTTCAATTCCTCTTCGGTTTTGCCGACCGAGGCGATCTCCGGCATGGTGTAAACTACGGCGGGGATCGCATCGTAATTCACATGCCCCGCCTGCCCGACCAGCATTTCCGCAACCGCCACTCCTTCATCCTCAGCCTTGTGCGCCAGCATCGGGCCGGCGATGACGTCGCCAATCGCCCAGATGCCGGGAACGCTGGTCGCATAATAATGGTCCACTACGACGCGGCCGCGTTCGTCGAGCTTCACGCCGACTTCCTTCAATCCCAAGCCTTGCGTGTAAGGTACGCGGCCGGTCGAGACGAGCACGACATCGGCCTCGATGGTTTCCACCTTGTTTGTTTCCTTGCCGTCGCCTTTCGCCGGCTCGACCTTCGCTTTTAGCCGTTTGCCGGATGATTCGACCGCCGTCACCTTCGACGACAGCCTGAAGGTCAGGCCCTGCTTCTCGAACAGGCGTTGGGCTTGTTTGCGCACTTCGCCGTCCATCCCGGGTAGCACGCCATCGAGGAATTCAACCACGGTCACTTGGGCACCGAGACGCCGCCAAACCGAACCGAGTTCGAGCCCGATCACGCCGGCGCCAATCACCAACAAATGCTCGGGCACTTTCTCAAGCGCCAGCGCGCCGGTTGACGAGACAATGCGCCTTTCGTCGATCTCGATGCCCTTGAGCCTGGCGACGTCGGAGCCGGTCGCAATGACGATGGATTTGGCATCCAGCGTTTGCGTCTTGCCGTCCGCGCCTTTGACTTCGACCTTGCCGGCCGCCGCGATGCGTCCGGTGCCCTTGAAGCCATCGATCTTGTTTTTCTTGAACAGGAAGTCGACGCCCTTGACGTTGCCGTCGATGGCTTCCTGTTTGAAATTGAGCATCGCCTTGAGGTCGAGTTTCGGCGTCGGCACGCCGATGCCCATCTTCGCGAATGAGTGGCCGGCCTGCTCGAACATTTCGGTGGCATGCAACAGCGCCTTCGAGGGGATGCAGCCGATGTTCAGGCAGGTACCGCCATAAGTTGCGCCCTTCTCCACCACCGCGGTTTTCAGGCCCAATTGCGCGGCGCGGATGGCGCAGACATAGCCGCCCGGGCCGCTGCCGATCACGATGAGGTCGTAGGCCATCGGATCACAAATCCAGGACGATGCGCGCCGGGTCTTCCAGGTTTTCCTTCACCCGCACCAGGAATGTCACCGCGCCCTGCCCGTCGACCACGCGATGATCGTAAGTCATCGCCAGATACATCATTGGCCGGATCTCGATCTTGCCGGCAATAGCGACCGGCCGCTCCTGAATCTTGTGCATGCCGAGGATGCCCGACTGCGGCGCGTTCAAGATCGGCATCGACATCAGCGAGCCGTAAACGCCGCCGTTCGAGATCGTAAAGGTGCCACCCTGCATGTCCTCGATCTTGAGGTGGCCGTCGCGCGCTTTCTTACCAAGCGCCGAGATCGCCTTCTCGATGCCGGCCAGCGACAACTGATCGGCGTCCCGCACCACCGGCACCACCAGGCCGCGCTCGGTGCCGACCGCAACGCCGATGTGATAATAATTCTTGTAGACGAGATCGTTGCCATCGATTTCGGCATTGACCGCTGGCACGTCCTTGAGCGCCTGGATGCAGGCGCGCGTAAAAAAGCCCATGAAGCCGAGCTTGACCCCGTGCTTCTTCTCGAACAGCTCCTTGTAGTCCGCGCGCATCTTCATCACCGCGCTCATGTCGACCTCGTTATAGGTCGTGAGCATCGCCGCGGTGTTCTGCGCTTCCTTCAATCGCCGCGCGATGGTCTGGCGCAGCCGCGTCATCGGCACGCGCTCTTCGCGCGACGCATCGTCGGGCGGCGACGGCGCGCGCATCGCAACCGGAGCCTGTTGCGCGACCGGCGTGGCCTGCGCGGCGGAGCGCTCGATCGCCGCCATCATGTCGCCTTTGGTGACCTGGCCATGCTTGCCGCTGCCGTCGACTTTCGCAGGATCGACGCCGCTTTCCGCCGCCATCTTGCGCACCGACGGCGGCGCCGGCATGTCGGCGGTGGGGAGTTTGGCCTCGGCCTTCGGTTTGTCGCGCAGGGTTGGCACTTCTTCCGCCGCATTGATCGGCACGGTCGTGCTGGTAGTGGTTTTGGTGTCGGGCCTGCCGGCTGATGCACCCGAAGGCGTGGCCGCCGGCGGTTTCACAGCGCTGCCCGCGCCTTCCTTGATCTGGCCGAGCAACGCGCCGACCGCGACCGTCGTGCCGGTTTTCACCGCGATATCGGACAACGTGCCTGCGGCGGACGCTGGTACTTCAAGAGTGACCTTGTCGGTCTCGAGTTCGACTAGCGGCTCGTCGACCGCCACGGCGTCGCCGGGCTGCTTGAACCACTTGCCGACGGTCGCCTCGGTGACGCTTTCACCCAGCGTGGGGACGCGGATCTCAGCCATGACGACTTACGCTCAGCCGAGCGCCTCCTCCAGCAACTGCTTCAATTGTGCGAGATGCTTCGACATCTGCCCGACCGCGGTCGAGGCCGAAGCCGGACGGCCGGCATAACGCGCGCGTTTGTTGGTCGCGCCAATATTATTCAGCACCCAGCTCAAGAAAGTGTCGACGAAGAACCAGGCGCCCATGTTGCGCGGCTCCTCCTGGCACCAGACGATCTCGGCCTGCTTGAAACGTGACAGTTCGGCGACCAGCGCCTTGGTCGGGAACGGAAAAAGCTGCTCGACACGAAGCAGATAGATATCGTCAATGCCACGCTGTTCCCGCTCTTCATAGAGGTCGTAATAAACCTTGCCGGAGCACAACACGACCCGGCGAATCTTGTTGTCAGGCGCCAGTTTGATTTTCTCGTTCGGCAGGATTTGTGCATCGTCCCACAGCAACCGGTGAAACGAGGTTTCCTTGCCCATTTCATCGAGCTTCGAGACCGCGCGCTTGTGGCGCAGCAAGCTCTTCGGCGTCATCAGGACCAGGGGCTTTCGGATCTCGCGCTTCATTTGCCGGCGCAAGATGTGGAAATAATTGGCTGGCGTCGTGCAATTCGCAACCTGCATATTGTCTTCGGCGCACATCTGCAGGAAGCGCTCGAGACGGGCAGAGGAATGCTCCGGTCCCTGCCCCTCGTAACCGTGCGGCAGCAGGCAGACCAGGCCTGACATGCGTAGCCATTTGCGCTCGCCCGATGAGATGAACTGGTCGAACACGACCTGCGCGCCGTTGGCGAAGTCACCGAACTGGGCTTCCCACAACGTCAGCGCGCTCGGCTCGGCGGTCGAGAAGCCGTATTCGAAGCCAAGCACGGCCTCTTCCGACAGCATCGAATTGAGCACTTCGTAGCGTGCTTGCTCACCGCCGAGATTGTTGAACGGCGTGTATCGCTTCTCGGTTTCCTGGTCGAACAGCACCGAATGGCGTTGCGAGAATGTGCCGCGCTCGGTGTCCTGGCCCGACAGCCGCACCCGCGTGCCCTCGCGCACCAGCGACGAAAACGCCAAGGCTTCGGCGGTCGACCAGTCGATGCCGGCGCCGGTTTCGATCGCCTTGGCGCGCTGGTCGAGGAAACGCTGGATGGTCTTGTGCAGGTGGAAGCCCTGCGGCACCACCGTGATTTTCTTGCCAATCTCGCGCAGCGTTTCGACAGCAACGCCGGTATTGCCGCGGCGCGGATCGTCGGCGTCGGCGGCGGCTTTCATGCCCGACCAGCGGCCGTCGAGCCAGTCAGCTTTGTTGGCCTTGTAACCCTGTCCGGCTTCGAATTCGGCATCGAGATGCGCGCGCCAGCCGGCCTTCATCTTCTCGACTTCGCCGTCGGTGATGACGCCCTCGGCAATCAGCTTCTTGCCGTAGATTTCCAATGTCGTGGGATGCGAGCGGATGTTCTTGTACATCAGCGGCTGGGTGAACGACGGCTCGTCGCCTTCGTTGTGGCCGAAGCGGCGGTAGCAGAACATGTCGATCACGACCGGCCGCTGGAATTTCTGGCGGTACTCGGTCGCGACCTTGGCAGCGAACACCACCGCTTCCGGATCGTCGCCGTTGACGTGGAAAATCAGCGCTTCGATCATTTTCGCGACGTCGGACGGATAAGGCGACGAACGCGAATAGCGCGGATAGGTCGTAAAGCCGATCTGATTGTTGACGATGAAATGCAGCGAGCCACCGGTGCGGTAGCCCTTGAGGTCGGACAGGCCGAAACATTCGGCCACCACGCCTTGGCCGGCGAACGCCGCATCGCCGTGAATGAGCAACGGCATCACCATGGTGCGGTCTTCCGGCGTCGCGCCATGTTGGTCCTGCTTGGCGCGCACTTTGCCGAGCGTGACCGGGTCCACGATTTCCAAATGCGACGGATTTGGCGTCAGCGACAGGTGCACCTTGTTGCCGTCGAACTCGCGGTCCGACGAGGCGCCGAGATGATATTTGACATCGCCGGAGCCTTCGATGTCGTCCGGCGTTGCCGAGCCTCCTTTGAATTCGTGAAACAGCACGCGATGCGGCTTGCCCATCACTTGCGTCAGCACGTTGAGGCGACCGCGGTGCGGCATGCCGAAGCAGATTTCTTTCACGCCGAGATTGCCGCCGCGCTTGATGATCTGCTCTAGGCCGGGGATCAGCGATTCGCCGCCGTCGAGACCGAAGCGCTTGGTGCCCGTGAACTTGACGTCGAGGAATTTCTCGAAGCCTTCCGCCTCGACCAGCTTGTTGAGGATGGCGCGCTTGCCTTCGCGGGTGAAGGCGATTTCCTTGTCCTTGCCTTCGATGCGTTGCTGGATCCAGCTCTTCTGCTCGGCGTTCGAGATGTGCATGAACTCGATGCCGATGGTCTGGCAATAGGTCCGGCGCAGGATCGCGACGATCTCGCGCATCGACGCAAATTCCAGCCCGAGCACCTTGTCGAGGAAAATCTTGCGGTCGAGGTCGCCTTCGGTGAAGCCGTAGGACTTCGGCTCGAGCTCTTCCTCGTTCTTTTCCGGCTCGAGGCCAAGCGGATCGAGCTTGGCGTGGAAGTGGCCGCGGATGCGGTAGGCGCGGATCAGCATCAGCGCGTGGATGGAATCGCGGGTCGCCTGCTGCACGCCGTCCGCGGAAATATCGACGCCGGTCGATTGCGCCTGCTTCTTGATCTTGTCGCCGATGCGCCGTTCGGTATCGGCCCATTGGCCGTCGAGCGCCGCGACCAGATCGCCATTTGGCTGCTGCGGCCAGCTCGGCTTTTGCCAGGAGGCGCCCTTGGCGTTTTTGGCGATGGCGCCGGCGTCGTCCTTCAGCGCCTTGAAGAATTCCTGCCATTCGGCGTCGACCGAGGCCGGATCCTGCTGATAGCGGGCGTGAAGATCTTCGATATAGGTGGCGTTGCCGCCGTAAAGGAAGGAAGTGCGGGCGAAGGCGGCGTTGGCATCCTGGCGAGACATGAAACGAGCGTCCTGGGTCGACCTTGGCGGGATCCAACGTCCCGCATGTGGTGAACCGCCCGGGCAGGGCGGCAAAGACCGGCGAATCCGATCTTTAAACCTATTTAAGACGCTTGTAAGTCAACGGAAGGCCAAGAACTGAACTATCGTTTCAGTACTTCAACCAGGGTTTTACCCAGCCGGGCCGGGGATGGCGAGACCGTGATGCCGGCGGATTCCATCGCCGCGATCTTAGACTCCGCATCGCCCTTGCCGCCGGAAATGATGGCCCCGGCGTGTCCCATGCGGCGGCCCGGCGGCGCCGTACGCCCCGCGATGAAGCCGACCATCGGCTTCTTGCGGCCCCGCTTGGCCTCGTCCTTGATGAATAGCGCAGCGTCCTCCTCGGCGGAGCCGCCGATCTCGCCGATCATCACGATCAATTCGGTCGCCTTGTCGGCCAGGAACATCTCCAGCATGTCGATGAATTCGGTGCCCTTGACCGGGTCGCCGCCGATGCCGACCGCCGTAGTCTGCCCCAGTCCCTCGCGCGTGGTCTGGAACACCGCCTCGTAGGTCAGCGTGCCGGAGCGCGACACGATGCCGACCTTGCCGGGCTTGAAGATGTTGCCCGGCATGATGCCTATTTTGCATTCACCCGCCGTCATCACGCCCGGGCAGTTCGGCCCGATCAGCCGCGATTTCGACCCGCACAGCGAGCGCTTCACTTTCACCATGTGGCTGACCGGGATGCCTTCGGTGATGCACACGATCAGCGGAATCTCCGCCTCGATCGCTTCGGCGATGGCGTCGGCGGCGCCAGCTGGCGGCACATAAATCACCGACGCGTCGGCGCCGGTCTTCTCGCGCGCCTCGGCAACCGTGTCGAACACCGGCAAATTCAAATGCGTCGTGCCGCCTTTGCCGGGCGAGGTGCCGCCGACCATCTTGGTGCCATACGCAATGGCTTGCTCGGAATGGAAGGTGCCGTTCTTGCCGGTGAAGCCCTGGCAGATCACCTTGGTGTTCTTGTCGATCAGGATGGACATCAGGCCGTCCCCTTCACGGCCTTGACGATCTTCTGCGCGGCGTCATCGAGATCGTCGGCGCTCGTCACATTCAATTTCGACTCCGCGATGATCTTCTTGCCGAGCTCGACATTGGTGCCTTCGAGCCGCACCACCAGCGGCACCTTCAGGCCCACTTCCTTCACCGCGGCGACCACGCCTTCGGCGATCACGTCGCACTTCATGATGCCGCCGAAGATATTGACCAGGATTCCCTTCACGCTTGGGTCCGATGTGATGATCTTGAACGCCGCGGTCACCTTCTCCTTGGTGGCGCTACCGCCGACGTCGAGGAAGTTCGCAGGCGCCATGCCGTAGAGCTTGATGATGTCCATGGTTGCCATCGCCAGCCCGGCGCCATTGACCATGCAGCCGATCGAACCTTCGAGCGCGATGTAGTTCAGGTCGAATTTCGATGCCTCGATCTCCTTGGCGTCTTCCTCGGTCTCGTCGCGCAGCGCCGCGATGTTGGGATGCAGGAACAGCGCGTTGTTGTCGAAGTCGACCTTGGCATCGAGGCAGACCAGCTTCCTGTCCTTGGTCACTACCAGCGGATTGATTTCCAAGAGGCTCATGTCGGTGTCGATGAATGCCTTGTAGAGATTGCTCAGCAGCGGGCTCATCTGCTTCTGCAGGTCGGCGTCGAGCCCCAGCACCTTGGAAATGCGCCGCACATGATGCGGGCAAATGCCGGCCACCGGATCGACCGAAATGGTGGCGATCTTGTCAGGCGTCTCGTGCGCAACTTCCTCAATATTCATGCCGCCTTCGGTCGACACCACGATAGCGATGCGCGAGGTCTCGCGGTCGATCAGCATCGACAGATAGAACTCCTTGTCGATTGCCGAACCTTCCTCGATGTAGAGCCGGTGCACTTGCTTGCCGTGCGGGCCGGTCTGGTGCGTCACCAGCGTCGAGCCGAGCAGCCGCGCCGACTCCTTCTTCACGTCGTCGATCGACTTGACCACCTTGACGCCGCCGGCCTTGCCACGTCCGCCGGCATGAATCTGTGCCTTCACCACCCAGACCGGGCCGCCGAGCTTAGTGGCGCCCTTGACCGCCTCGTCGACGCTCATTGCGGGTTCACCGCGAGGCACCACAACGCCGTAATCGCGTAGCACCGCCTTGGCCTGGTATTCGTGGATGTTCATGGATACCCGTCAGTCGCCGAGATTGGGCGCGATTTTCTTGCAGGCGTCGACCAGTCCCTGCACCGTCGCCGCCGATTTCTGGAACGCGTCACGCTCGCCGCCATTCAGCTCGATCTCGACGATGCGCTCGACACCCTTGGCGCCGATCACCACCGGCACGCCGACGTAGAGGTCGTTGATGCCATATTCGCCATTGAGCCAGGCCGCGCAGGGCAACACGCGCTTCTTGTCGAGCAGGTAGCTCTCGGCCATCGAAATCGCCGAAGCCGCCGGCGCATAAAACGCCGACCCGGACTTGAGGAGGTTGACAATCTCGGCGCCGCCATTGGCGGTGCGCTTGACGATCTCGTCGACGCGCGCCTGGGTGGTCCAGCCCATTTTCACCAGATCGGGCAAAGGAATTCCGGCGACGGCGGAATAGCGTGGCAGCGGCACCATGCTGTCGCCGTGGCCGCCAAGCACGAAGGCGGTGACGTCTTCCACGGACACGTTGAATTCATCGGCGAGGAAATAACGGAAGCGCGCCGAGTCGAGCACGCCCGCCATGCCAATCACCATCTGCTTCGGCAGTCCAGAGCATTTCTGTAACGCCCACACCATCGCGTCGAGCGGATTGGTAATGCAGATGACGAAAGCCTTCGGCGCGTATTTCTTAATGCCGGAACCGACTTGTTCCATCACCTTGAGGTTGATGCCGAGCAAATCGTCGCGGCTCATGCCGGGCTTGCGCGGCACACCCGCGGTGACGATGCAGACGTCAGCGCCGTCGATCGCCTCGTAGGAATTGGTGCCGGTGAGTTTGCTGTCGAATTTGTTAACCGGCGAGGACTGCGCGATGTCGAGCGCCTTGCCCTGCGGAATGCCTTCCGCGACATCGAACAACACGACATCGCCGAGATGCTTGAGACCGATCAGGTGGGCGAGCGTGCCGCCGATCTGGCCGGCACCGATGAGGGCAATTTTCTTACGCGCCATGGGGAAAGAACTCTCGACTAGCGGCGGACCGCGGATGCGCCGGGATTATCGGGTCCGGCGGGTCGCGGCAAGACGGGAAACAGGCGGTAGTGCGCCATTTCCGGCCTTGTATACATAATACCAGCAGAGCCTCACGTCGGAGTCTAGAGGCCGCTGGTCAAGTCTCGACGATTTTTCCGGCATCGACCGAAACCGGATGATGCGCGCCATGCGGCAGTCCGAGATAGGACTGCGAGCGCATCTCGATCAGCCGGGAGGCGGTGCGCTTGAACTCCTGCGCTTCATATCCCTCGCTGGCGCGGTAGAGCGCATCGGGTTCGGCGCCGGCCGACGCGACCAGCTTCACCGCATGATCGTACAGCGTGTCGATCAGAATGATGAAGCGCTTGGCCTCGTTGCGGCGCTCGTAATCCATCACCGGGACGTAGTCGAGCAGGATAGTGTGGAACTCGTGCGCAATCTTGAGATAGTCGCCGGCGCCGAGCGGTTTTCCGCACAGGTCGGCGAATGAAAATCGCGCCACTCCCATCGCAGCTTTCGGCACTCGAACGCTTCGGCCCTTGACGCTGAGATTTTGCGGCGATCCGGCTTTGCCCCCGGTCAGCCGCCGCCAGGTCTCGTCGAGCGCCGCGTCGGCCTCGGCATCGGCGGGCACGTACCAGGCCTGCATGCCGGTCAGCTTTTCCAGCCGGAAATCCGTGCGGGCATCGAGCCGGACGACGTCACATTGTTTTTCGAGCAGCGCGATGAACGGCAAGAACAGTGCGCGGTTAAGTCCGTCCTTGTAAAGCTCGCCGGGCGGCAGGTTCGACGTCGCCACCAGCACGACGCCGAGTTCGAACAATCTCGTAAATAGCCGTCCCAAAATCATCGCGTCGGCAATGTCGGTGACGTGAAATTCGTCGAAGCACAGCAGCCAGGATTCCTCGGCGATCGCGGCGGCAGCCCGCAAAATCGGGTCGAGCTCGTCCTTGCCTTCCTGTTTGTCTTCTTGCCGGTAGGCGTGCACACGCTCATGCACATCCGCCATGAATTCGTGGAAATGCGCGCGGCGCTTGCGCACGACCGCACTGGTCTCGAAAAACAGATCCATCAGCATAGTCTTGCCGCGGCCGACGTCGCCGTAGATGTAAAGCCCGCGCCGGGGTTCCTCGGTCTGCGGCTGCCGCGACAGCAACCAGCCGAGCGGTGACGACTTGCGCAGTTGACGATGCAGCGCCAGCCGTTCTTCGAGTTGCGCCAGCCGGTGGACCAGCATCGCCTGGCCGGGGTCGACCTCGATCTCACCGGACGCGACGAGCGCGGCGTAACGCGCGCGAAATTGTGCAGGCATACGGGAAGTCTCGCGTCGGAGTGCCGACACCTAGGGCCATTGCGCCCCACTGTAAATCGAGCCTTCGCCGCTCATTTCGACGACTATTGCTCAACGAGGCGCCGTATTAACTAATTGATAGGCATGCGTTTTTGCGCACAAGCCCTGCAACATGAATTTCACATCGTATTTTTGCTGCATTGCACCATATAGCTGGCAGTAGGAGCGCGTCTTCAATTCGAGGCGCGCTCCATTTGACTGGAGTTGAAATGCACGAACCTCTTCCCGATGGCGGCAGCGTCCGCAAACTGTGGCTGGGCGAAAACGATGTCTATGCCGAACATCTGCTGCGGCTCGATCCGCAGAGCAGGCGTCGGCGATTCAGCGGCGCGGTTTCGGAGGATTTCATTCGTGACCATGCCGCCGCTGCGCATGGCATCGGCGTCGTTATTCACGGCTTCTTTGTCGACGCCGTTCTGCGCGGCAGCGCGGAATTGCGCGTTTATAATCCGCCGTTCTCGCGCGAGGCCGAGGCCGCCTTCAGCATCGAGCAGCCCTGGCAGAGCCACGGCGTCGGCTCGGCGCTGCTAGAGCGCACGCTGCTGTCGGCGCGCAACCGCCGCATTACGTCCCTGCACATGCATTGCCTCGCCGACAATGAGCGCATGCAGGAACTGGCGCAGAAATTCGATGCCGAGTTGACCTTCGACTTCGGCAGCGTGGTGGGCGAACTCGATCCGCCCCGCTCGACCGCACTTTCGCTGATGCGCGAGATGATGGCGGACAGCCACGGTATCGCCAACGCGGTCCTGGAGGCGCAATCGCGCCTGCTCAAGCCGGTGTGAGCGGGTAGCTCTCTTCGACAACATAAGGCCCCCCGCCGACCAACTCGCGAGCCGAGAACAAGACGAAACGCGAAACCGGAAACGCCGCGGTTTTGAAAAAACCGCGCGCCGACAGATATTCGGCAACGTCCCTGCTGGAGGATTCCCGCAAGCGAGCCAGCGTGACATGCGGCGTATATTTGCGGCCTTCCGGCTCCAGGCCGATGCGCTGCATCAGCCGTTCCTGCTCGGCCTGTACTTCCAGCAGCGACGGCACCGGCGTCACAGCGGCGACCACCGCGCGCGGCCGTTTGCCGCCAAACGAAGTCAGTCCATCAACTCTTATCTCGAACGTATGGCGCTTTACGCGCTCCAGCAGCGAGGCGACCTCTTGCGCGGTCGTATCGTTGACGTCGCCGATAAAGCGCAACGTCAGGTGATAATTCTGCGGATCGATCCAGCGCGCGCCCGGCAGGCCGCCGCGCAACATCGCCAATGCCTGTCCGATGTCGGGCGGAATCTCGAGGCCGGTGAACAAGCGAGGCATGGCAACATCCGCATCACGATCCGCGCTGGGCACGCACGCGGGATATCAACTCTTCGACCTTCGGCAGAATACGCGCGACGATAACGTCGACGCCGGCAGCGTTGGGATGAATTCCGTCGCGCTGATTGAATTTATCATCGGCGGCAACTCCATCGAGGAAGAAAGGATAAAAAACCACGCCGTAAGTCGAGGCAAGCTCGGAATAGAGGCGGCGGAACGCCTCGACGTATTCGCCCCCCATATTGGGCGGCGCCAGCATGCCGCACAGCAGTACCGGAATTTTGCGCGCATCCAGCCGGGCCAGAATGGCGTCGAGCGCCTTGCGGGTGATGGCGGGATTAATGCCACGCAGCGCATCATTGGCGCCGAGTTCGAGGATGACGGCGTCAGTTCCGTCGGGAATCGACCAGTCGAGCCGGCCGAGCCCGCCCGACGCGGTGTCGCCCGACACGCCGGCGTTGACGATGGTGGCATTGGCCCCTTTGGCGGCGAGCGCCTTGGCAAGTCGAACGGTAAAGGCCAACTGCTCCGGCAAGCCGAACCCGGCCGTAAGGGAATCGCCCAGCGCCACGATTTTCACCGGCCGCGCCTCATCCGACATGGCTGGCGAAGCGGCAAATGCCGTCAAACAAACAATCGTGACCCGGGCAATTTGCGCCAAGCGACGGATTCTCCCATATGAGCGGAACGGCAATCGGACTTCCTTCATGAAAACAAGCTCCACGGCGGGACCGGCGATAGCGCTTGCCGGCGTCAATCTCTCGCTCGGACAGGGTGCAGCCCGCGTCCATATTCTCAAGGACATCGACCTCAATATAGGCCGCGGCGAGGCAATCGGAATGGTCGGCCCATCCGGTTCGGGAAAATCGACCCTGCTGATGGTGATGGCGGGCTTGGAACGGCCGGATCGCGGGCGGGTCATGGTCGATGGCGAGGACCTCGGCGCGCTCGACGAGGACGCGCTGGCGCGGTTTCGCGGCCGCAAGGTCGGCATCGTGTTTCAGTCGTTCCATCTCATTCCTACCATGACCGCGCTGGAAAACGTCGCCGTGCCGCTGGAGCTTTCCGGCGTGGCCGACGCCGACGCGCGCGCCGAGCGCGAGCTTGCCTCAGTAGGGCTCGGCGACCGGCTGCACCATTATCCGGCGCAATTGTCGGGCGGCGAGCAGCAGCGCGTCGCGCTGGCCCGGGCGCTGGCGCCGGATCCGACGATTTTGGTGGCGGACGAGCCGACCGGCAACCTTGATGAGGCAACCGGGCAGCAGATCATCGAATTACTGTTCGCCGGTCATAAGGAACGCGGCACGACGCTGGTTCTGGTGACGCACGACGCGGCGCTGGCGGCGCGTTGTGAGCGCGTGGTGCGATTGCGGTCTGGCCATGTCGAGCTGGAGACCGCGAAAAAAAAGGCGCGGACGCGGCGTCAATGAGCTCGCTTGCAACATCTACTGCGACCGCTGGCCGATGGCTGCCAGCGCGGTTCGCCTTGCGGGAAATGCGGGGCGGACTGCGCGGCTTTTATATCTTCATCGCCTGCATCGCGCTCGGCGTCACCGCGATCGCCGGGGTCGGCTCGCTGGCCGGCAGCCTGGCCGACGGGCTGGCGCGCGAGGGCCGCGTGCTGCTCGGCGGCGACGTGTCGTTTTCGCTGACCCACCGCGAGGCCGACGCCGCTGAACGCCGTTATCTCGATAGCCTTGGCGTGGTGTCGGGCAACGCCACCATGCGTGCGATGGCGCGCGCCAGCGACGGCAATGCGGCGCTCGCGGAACTCAAAGCGATCGACGGCGCCTATCCGTTGTTCGGCACGATGAATCTCATGCCGGAGATGACGATTGCCGATGCCATCGCCAGCAACAACGGCGTGTTCGGAGCAGCGGCGGATCCGTTATTGCTGGCGAGGCTCAACCTTAAAACCGGGGACCGCATTACGGTTGGCAATGTGGCGCTGCAAATCCGCGCCGCGATCGATAGCGAGCCGGACAAGCTGTCGCTCGGGCTCGGATTCGGGCCGCGATTGATGGTGAGCGAGGCGGCGTTGCGTGCCAGCGGGTTGCTTCAACCGGGCAGCGTTGTTCGGTGGCACTACCGCGTTCGTCTGCCCGAGCAACGCGCCGACGATTCGGAAATTCGCGAACTAAGGGCCGATGTAACCCGGCGTTTCCCGCAATCCGGCTTTGAAATTCGCACCCGCACCAACGCCTCTCCGGCGCTGGAACGCAACGTCGAACGCTTCACCCAATTTCTTGTAATCGTTGGACTAACGGCGCTTTTGGTTGGTGGCATCGGCGTTGGAAATGCGGTCAAAAGTCATCTCGATCGCAAGCGCGACGTGATCGCGACGATGAAAGCTCTGGGCGCCTCGGGTCAAAAAATTTTCGCGATCTATCTGACACAAGTCATTGTTTTGGCAGGGATTGGCGGCGCGATCGGTGTCGTTCTTGGCGCGATTACGCCATTCGTGGTCGTCGGTATTTTCGGCCGGATCATCCCGCTGCCGATCGAGCCTGCAATTCATCTGCCCGAACTGATTTTGTCGTTTATCTATGGGCTGTTAACTGCGGTCGCCTTCGCGCTGTGGCCGCTCGGAAAAGCGCATGACGTACCGGTCGGCGCGCTGTTTCGCGACGCCGTGGCGCCGCAGCCGTCATGGCCGCGGCGGGGTTACATCGCCGCGGTGATCGCGACCTCGGCGTTGCTCGGCACGATGTCGGTCGTGCTCTCCTACGACAAACGCGTTGCTCTGATTTACATCGGCGTCGCCGCCGGAATCTTCCTGCTATTGCGGCTGGCCGCCGTCGGATTGATGGCGATCGCAAGGCACGCGCCGCGCGCGCGCTCGACCATGCTTCGCATGGCGGTCGCCAATATCCACCGGCCCGCGGCGCTGACGCCCACCATCGTGCTGTCGCTCGGGCTGGGCATCGCGCTGCTGGTGACGGTGATCGAGATCGACGGCAACCTGCAGCGGCAGTTCACGGCGGCGCTGCCGGAAAAAGCACCGTCGTTCTATTTCCTCGACATCCCGTCCGAGCAGGCGGGCGAGTTCGGAGGTTACGTGCACGGGCTTGCGCCGCAGGCCACGCTCGAAGACGTGCCGATGCTGCGCGGCCGAATCGTTTCGGCCAACAGTACCAGCGCCGAAAACATCAAGCCGAAGCCCGATGCCGCCTGGGTGCTGCAAAGCGACCGCGGCATGACCTACACGGACGAAGTGCCGAAGGGCTCACGCGTGGTGGCCGGACAATGGTGGCGACCGAACTACAGCGGGCCACCGGTCGTGTCGTTCGAGAAACGCATCGCCGAAGGCCTTGGCCTTAAGATCGGCGATTCCGTCACGGTCAACGTGCTCGGCCGTAACATCACCGCGACGATCTCCAATCTGCGCACCCTCGATTGGGAAAGCCTCGGCATCAACTTCGTCATGGTGTTCCCACCCTCGGTGTTCGCCGGCGCGCCGCACGCGCACATGGCATCGCTGACTTATCCGGGCGGCAGCACGCTCGATCAGGAGGTCGCGGTCATTCGTGACGTCGCCAACAAATATCCGATGATAACGACCGTGCGCGTCAAGGACGCGCTCGACGCAATCGGTGCGCTAGTCGGCAATCTGGTGCTCGGCATTCGCGCCGCCAGTGCCCTCACGTTGCTGGCGGCCGGCCTGGTGCTCGGTGGCGCGCTGGCGGCTGGGCATCGCCATCGCGTGTACGACGCCGTCATTCTCAAGACGCTCGGCGCCACGCGGCGGCGCCTGATCGGCGCCTACCTGATCGAATATCTCCTGCTCGGTGGCGCTACCGCGATTTTCGGCGTGCTCGCCGGCTCGCTCGCCGCCTGGCTGATCACCGTCGATCTGATGAACTTGAGTTTTCGCTGGCTGGCGCTGCCGGCCATTCTCGCCACCTTGGGTGCGGTTGCGATCACTGTCATCTTGGGCCTGATCGGCACCTACAGCGCGCTCGGCCAGAAAGCGGCGCCGGTGCTGCGCAACCTGTAGCTCGCGACATTCAGCCGCGCGGCATCGACAGGCCCCTTTAGCCGCAGGATTCGGCCTATAATGGCCCAGTTACGATCATTAACGTTTCGCAAGGCGGCGATAAACATCGGCGCGCCAACTCTGGCGCTCAAGCTCAGCGCACACTAAATTCACCCCGAACCGCGGCGTCGCTTTGACGCCGCGCGACATAGCGACCGGCCGGTTGCCGGTAAAAAGAGAGGAAACTTCGATGTCGGATTTCGACCGGAACGTAGCTGCCCGCGGTAGCTTCGGCGCGGACCGCGCCGCGGCAATCGATGTAGGCCTGCGCGCCTACATGATCCGCGTCTACAACTACATGGCTGCCGGCGTGGCGCTGACCGGCGTCACCGCGTGGCTGACCTTCAATGCTGCCGTCGTCACCGGACCGAATGGCGCGATCACCGGCCTGACCCCGTTCGGCCAGGCGATCTTCAGCGGCCCGCTGGCGATCATTCTTTTTCTGGCGACGCTCGGCCTGGTTTTCTTCATGAGCTTCCGCATCGATAAATTGCAGCCGAGCACCGCGCTCGCGCTATTCATGGGTTATGCGGCATTGCTCGGGCTGATGCTGTCGTCGGTATTCCTGTCCTACACCGGCGCGTCGATCACCCGCACCTTCTTCATCTCGGCGGCGTCGTTCGGCGCGTTGAGCCTGTACGGCTACACGACGCAGCGCAGCCTGTCGGCGATGGGCTCCTTCCTGATGATGGGCCTGTTCGGCCTGATCCTGGCGATGGTCGTGAACATCTTCCTCAAGAGCTCGGGGCTAGAGTTCGCGATCTCGGCGATCGGCGTCCTGATCTTCGCCGGTCTCACCGCCTGGGATACGCAACGCATCAAGGAAATGTACAACGTGCAGGATGATGGCACGGTCGCCGGCCGCAAGGCGGTGATGGGCGCGCTGGCGCTCTATCTCGACTTCATCAACCTGTTCCTGTTCCTGCTGCGCTTCATGGGCGACCGACGCTAAAGCGCAGGCAAGAATTGAGGCAACACAAGCGCCCCGGCCGAAAAGCCGGGGCGTTTTGTTTCCTTGTCATGGCCGGGCTTGTCCCGGCCATCCACGTCTTTACAAATAAGCGGCAGCAAGACGTGGATGGCCGGCATGAAAGCCGGGCATGACGAGGACTGCGATGACGCCATGAACATCCGCCCCGCCAAGCTCAGCGACATTCCCGCCATCACTCGCATCTACGCCCATGCGGTGCAGCACGGTACCGCCTCGTTCGAGTTGGAGCCGCCGGACGAAGCCGAAATGACCAAGCGGATGCGATATTTGCTGGATGGCAAATATCCCTACATCGTTGCCGAGATCGACGGCGCACTGGCTGGCTATGCGTATGCCGGCATGTACCGCGCCCGGCCGGCTTATCGCTTCACGGTGGAAAACTCGGTTTATATCGCGCCGGAAATGCACCGCCGCGGCGTTGGTGTCGCGCTGCTGAAAGCGCTGATCGCGGAAGCGACGACGCGCGGCTTTCGGCAGATGATCGCGGTGATCGGCGACAATAAGCAGGCCGCCTCTATCGGCGTGCACGAGGCCTGCGGCTTCCACCACGTCGGCAATCTGGAAAATGTCGGTTTCAAGCACGGCCGCTGGCTGGACACGGTGCTAATGCAGATCGCGCTTGGGAAAGGCGCGGACGAGGCACCGTGATTGTCGTGCCCGCCAGCGGGTCCGCACAAAGCGCGGCCCGACGACAGGCTCCGGCGGGCATCCAGTAAACGCCGCCATTGCAGATAAATTTCGAGCGCTCGCGATCACTGGGTCCCCGCCTTCGCGGGACGACACCCGAAACTACCCCGCCACCAGGCTCAGCGACTTGTCGAGCACGCGCAGCACGCGATCGAGTTCCTGGCCGCGGCGAAGAATGTGGCCAGTCGCCGAGATCACCGAATAGGCGCCCTGCTTACGAGCCAGCTTGGGGTCTTTTTCGATGCGGTAGATCGGCACTTCGGAGGCGCGTCGGAATACTGAAAATACCGCGCGGTCTTTCAGAAAATCGATGGCGTAATCGCGCCACTCGCCGGCGGCGACCTTGCGCCCATAAAGATCGAGAATGCGCCGTAACTCGTGGTGACTGAAGGTGACCTGATTGACGGGGGCGGCGGCCGGGAATCGGGCCGGGGATGCGCCCCCGTAGGACTGGCTTGGATCGATGTCGCCGGAACCGAACGTCATGCGGCGCCTCCTGTTGTTGGGCCAATGATCGCGCCGCAAAGCCATCCGGGCAAGGCCCCAATTCGCTGGCATATGGCGAAAAACGGGCGGGTTTCGATCACGCATTCGTTAGAAGGCATCACCAAAACGCCCAATTTCGGTCAAGCGACGGTCATGCAGGATTGCGAAATGGCTAGCGTTGCCTCAAGGCCCGGACGGTCCGCAGTCCGGATTCCTCAGCCCCCCAGCCCCTCGGGCTCGGCCGGCCGGGCCAGTTGGGTTTCAAGTTTAGAGTTTGTGTTGAGTTAGTTGAGTTGAGTCAGTACCGCGTACGGTTCAATCCCAAATAACTTCGGGTCGGCTTTCACGCCGGCCCGTTTTTTGTTTTGGGACTGTCATGCTCACGAAAGCAGGCATCCAGAAATCGCAGGTGCTGAGATTTTCGAAAGTCGCTTCCGTTTACTGAGTCCTCACGTTCGCGAGGACGACAGCGTCGGTTACTTCAAACTCGCCGTCGCCGCGCCGACCATCAGGCCAGGCTTTGCGGAGGTGCCGCTCTGCACCACGACCGCAACGGTGTCGATATTGGCGCCGGCGACCTTGGCCAGCGACAGCTCGAAAGTTTGCGCCTGTCCATTCCAATCGCCGAGCTTGGTCCAGCCGCGCACCACATTGTAATAGGTAAGAGAACGGCCATGGTTTTCGCCGCGGCCGACATCGACCGTCACCTTGCCGGTGATCGGGCAAAGCCATACTTCGCCGCTGCGCGGCTCGCCGGAAACGCCTTGGGCGGCGGGAATGGACGCCGAAATCTTGTCGCCGGAAACGGTCAGCTTGACCGGCACGCTCAGCGCGGTGCGCCGGGTCTTGTCAATCGCCTGCTCAATCGCGGCCTTGTCGCTGCCGAGCACCTGAGCGGTTCCGTTGACCACGACCTGCGGCGTGTAGACCTCGCGGTCGCCGCGTGCATTGGCGTAAGCGCGCTCGCGACTGGAATGGCCGTGCAAGGCCAGCGTGTCCTTCCAGCCAAGATAATCCCAGTAGTCGACCGGCAGGCTCATCGTCACCAGCGACGGGTCCTGCGACAGCTCGCCCATCAATTTGTCGGCGGCCGGACAGGAAGAACAGCCCTGGCTGGTGAACAGCTCGATCACCGCGCGCGGTTCGGCGGATGAGGCGGCCTGCCCGAGCAAGACGGCCGAGCAAGCAATGGCCGATGCGGCGACGCTACGGAAATTCATACGGTGGTCCTTGCGGCTTCCAATATCCCCTCAGCCCAAGAAACTCACAGCGTCATAGGCGGCTCGCCACTCACTCGCCACTCACTTCAAGGTGAGCGGCATGAGCCCTCGTGCCCACCGGTATGGTGGGCAGCCTCAGGCCGCCAGATGCCGCAGAACGTACTGCAAAATACCGCCATTCTTAAAGTAATCGAGCTCATCGACGGTATCGATCCGGCAGATCAGCGGCACTCGCTTGAGCGTGCCATTGCCGCTGACAATCTCGGCGATCAGCTTCTGGCGCGGCTTAAGCTCGCCGTGCAGCCCCCGCAACGTCACCTGCTCGTCGCCCTTCATGCCGAGGGTCTGCCACGAGGTGCCTTCTTCGAAAACCAGGGGCATCACACCCATGCCGATCAGGTTCGAGCGGTGAATGCGCTCGAACGACTGGCAGACCACGGCGCGGATGCCGAGCAGCACCGAGCCTTTCGCCGCCCAGTCGCGCGACGATCCGGTGCCGTATTCCTTGCCGGCAAACACCACGAGCGGGACGTGGTCGGCTTTGTATTTCATCGCCGCGTCGTAGATCGTCATCTTCTGCTTCGAGGGATAGTGGATGGTGAAGCCGCCTTCGACGCCAGGCACCATCTGGTTCTTCAGGCGGATATTGCCGAAGGTGCCGCGCATCATGACTTCATGATTGCCACGCCGGGTGCCGAACTGGTTGAAGTCGGCGGGCTTAACCTTGTGATTGACCAGATATTTTCCCGCCGGTGAATCGACCTTGATCGAGCCGGCCGGCGAGATGTGGTCGGTGGTGATGGAGTCGAGGAACAGGCCGAGCACGCGGGCGTCGACGATATCCTCGAGCGGCTGTGCGTGGCGGCCCATGCCGGAGAAGTACGGCGGGTTCTGTACGTAAGTGGACTTGCGGTCCCAGTCGAACGTCATGCCGCCCTTGACGCTGATCTTGCGCCAGTTGGCGTCGCCCTTGAATACCTCGCCGTATTTCTTGAGGAACATCTGCCGGGTGACACATTTGCGGATGACGTCTTCGATTTCCTTGTTGGCCGGCCAGATGTCTTTCAGGAAAACTTTTTTGCCGGCGCTGTCGGTGCCGAGCGCATCCTTGGAAAGATCGACCTGCATGGAGCCGGCGATCGCGTAGGCAACCACTAGTGGCGGCGACGCCAGGTAGTTGGCGCGCACGTCGGCGTTGACACGGCCCTCGAAGTTGCGATTGCCGGACAGCACTGCCGCGGCAACTAGGTCGTTCTTGTTGATCGCCTCGGAAATTTCCGGCGGCAGCGGACCCGAATTGCCGATGCAGGTGGTGCAGCCAAAGCCGACCAGGTTGAAGCCGAGCTTGTCGAGATCCTTCTGCAGGCCGGACTTGTCGAGATATTCCGCCACTACCTGCGAGCCGGGCACCAGCGAGGTCTTGACCCAAGGCTTCACGGTGAGGCCCCTGGCGGCCGCCTTGCGCGCCAGCAGGCCGGCCGCCACCATCACATTGGGGTTCGACGTGTTGGTGCAGGACGTGATCGCCGCGATCACCACGTCGCCGTGGCCGAGATCGTGCTTGCGCTCCTTGACCGGGACGCGCTTCTTCATCTCGGCCGCCTTGTTGAATTCTTTTTCCATCGAGCCGGCAAAGCCGACCTTGACGTCCTTGAGCGCGACGCGGTCCTGCGGACGCTTCGGACCGGCGAGCGAGGGCTCGACCGTCGAGAGGTCGAGCTTGAGGATGTCGGTAAACATCGGGTCGGGCGTGGTCTTGGTGCGGAACATGCCCTGCGCCTTGGCATAGGCATCAACCAGCGCGATCAGGTCGGTCGGGCGCCCGGTGTTGTGCAGGTATGAGATGGTGTGCTCGTCGATCGGCGAGAAGCCGCAGGTCGCGCCGTATTCCGGCGCCATGTTGCCGAGCGTCGCGCGGTCGGTGACGGGAAGCGCCGCGAGACCGGGGCCGAAGAATTCGACAAATTTGCCGACCACGCCGTGGGCGCGCAGCATCTGCGTGACAGTGAGCACCAGGTCGGTGGCGGTGAGGCCTTCCTTCATCTTGCCGGTGAGCTTGAAGCCGATCACCTCGGGCAGCACCATCGACAGCGGCTGGCCCAGCATGCAGGCCTCCGCCTCGATGCCGCCGACGCCCCAGCCGAGCACCGCGAGGCCGTTGACCATGGTGGTGTGCGAGTCGGCGCCGACCAGCGTGTCCGGATAGGCGACTTCCATGGTGGAAGCCTTGCCGTCGACCTTCACCTTTTCCTTGCGGGACCAGACCGTGCGCGAAAGATATTCGAGATTGACCTGGTGGCAGATGCCGGTGCCCGGCGGCACCACGCCGAAATTGTCGAACGAGCGTTGCGCCCATTTCAGGAATTTGTAGCGCTCCTGGTTTTGTCGGTATTCCTCGTCGACGTTTTTCTTGAACGCGCTGTTGTTGCCGTAGAACGCGACCGACACCGAATGATCGATGACGAGGTCGACCGGCACCAGCGGATTGATCCGCTTGGGGTCGCCGCCGAGCATCTTCATGGCGTCGCGCATCGCGGCGAGATCGACCACCGACGGCACGCCGGTGAAATCCTGCAGCAGCACACGCGCCGGACGGAATGCGATCTCGTGATCCGAAGTCTTGTTTTTCAGCCATGCGGCGAGCGCCTGGATGTCTTCCTTCTTGACGGTGCGGCCGTCTTCATGGCGCAGCAGGTTTTCCAACAACACCTTGAGCGAAAACGGCAGGCGCGAAATGCCCTTGAGCCCGTTCTTTTCGGCGATGGGAAGGCTGAAATAGGCGTAGCTTTTAGTGCCAACCTGGAGAGTCTTGCAGCACCTGAAGCTGTCGAGCGAAGTCATGTCGGATGATCCATTCCCGGCCGGGGACATAGTCGCGCCTCCGCGCTAAGCTATTCTTGCAGCGTCAATTTTCAGGCTGGCGGGGGTTCCGGTACAGATTGACGCAGTCGTGGGGCTTATAAGGTTTTTTCGTGCCGGAAGCCATATTGACAAAGATGAACGGCCGAATGCGCACAGTTACCACCATTTTACGGGATTTTTCGAGCGGTCGAATCGAATGCAACTGATTGCCGATAATCTGATCTGCGTGCGCGGCGGCCGGGAGGTTTTTGCTGGCCTGAGTTTTGCGCTAAGTGCCGGAGAGGCCTTGGTGATTACCGGGCGCAACGGCGCCGGCAAGTCGTCGTTGCTGCGCATGGCGGCCGGACTGCTGCGGGTCGCGGATGGATACATCGAGCTCAAGAACGCGAGGCGCGGCCTTAGTCTGCCCGAACAATCGCATTATCTCGGCCATGTCGACGCGCACAAAGCCGTTCTCTCGGTCGCCGAAAACCTCCAGTTCTGGACCGACTACCTCGGCGGCCGCGTCCAGAAAAATGCCCTGAAAAATGCGCTCGCCGCGGTCGGCCTCGGTGCCGTCGCCGACCTCCCCGCCGGCTACCTGTCGGCCGGCCAGAAGCGGCGGCTGTCGCTGGCGCGGCTCGCCGCCAACAAGCGGCCGGTCTGGCTGCTCGACGAACCGACGGCTGCGCTCGATAACGCCGCACAGAAACAGCTCGCCGCGCTGATGAACGCGCATCTGCGCGGCGGCGGCATCATCCTCGCCGCCAGTCACGGCCCAATCGGCCTCAAGCGCGCGCGCCGCATTAGGCTCGGCACATGAATTCGTTAGCCGCAATTCTGACGCGCGACATCCGCCTGGCCGTGCGCGCTGGCGGCGGCGCGCTGATGGGCGCGTTGTTCTTCCTGCTCGTCGTCACCATGGTGCCGTTCGCGGTAGGCCCCGATCTCGCGCTCTTGGCGCGCATCGGCCCGGCGATCCTGTGGCTCGGCGCGCTGTTGGCGAGCCTGCTCGCGCTCGACCGGCTGTTCACCTCCGACTACGAGGACGGCTCGATCGACCTCATCATGACCGGCCGCGTCCCGCTCGAACTCGTCATCGCCGCCAAGGCGCTGGCGCACTGGCTCACCACCGGCCTGCCGCTCATTGTCATCACGCCGTTGCTGGCGATGCTGCTCAACGTCGACTCTGCAGCGATCGGCCCGCTGATGCTGACGCTGCTGGCCGGCACGCCGGCGCTCACCTTCACCGGCCTGATCGGCGCCGCGCTGTCGGTTACGTTGCGGCGCGGCGGCCTGTTGCTCGCGGTGCTGGTGCTGCCGTTCACCGTGCCGACGTTGATCTTCGGCGTATCGGCGGCCAATGCCGCGATCATCGGGCCTGTACCTTTCGGCCCCGCTTTCACCATCCTTTGCGCGCTGACACTGGCGAGTGTAGTGATCGGCCCGTTCGCAGCCGCGGCGGCGCTGCGGTACGGTCTGGAATAGTTGGACTCGAATAAATGCCCCTGATCGACCTTGCCAATCCGACCCGTTTTCTCGCGCTGGCCAATCGCGTGCTGCCGTGGCTGACTGTCATCACGTTGCTCGCCTTTTTGGTTGGCGTCGCGATGGCGCTGCATGCCCCCGACGACTACCAGCAGGGCGCCACCGTGAAGATCATGTTCCTGCATGTGCCATCGGCATGGCTGGCGATGCTTGGATGGAGCGTGATGAGCATCGCCGCGCTTGGCACGCTGGTGTGGCGGCATCCGCTGGCCGACGTCGCCGGCAAGGCCGCAGCGCCGGTCGGCGCGGCGTTGACATTCCTATGCCTCGTCACCGGCTCGCTGTGGGGTCGGCCGATGTGGGGCACCTTTTGGGTCTGGGATGCGCGGCTCACATCGGTCTTAGTGTTGTTCATCATGTATCTCGGCGTCATCGCGCTTTACGCCACCGCCGAAGACCCCAATCGCGGCGCGCGCGCCGCCGCAATCCTGACGCTGGTCGGCGCTATCAATCTGCCGATCATCAAGTTTTCGGTCGACTGGTGGAACACACTGCATCAGCCGGCTTCGGTGCTCCGCCTCGGCGGTTCGACCATCGACCCCTCGATCCTGCATCCATTGCTGATGATGGCGCTCGCGTTCTTGCTGCTGTTTCTGACGCTGCTGATCGCGGCCATGCGTAACGAAATTCTGCGGCGCCGCGTGCGCGCCATGCGATTAAGCGAGGCGCGCCGCGCATGAATCTTGGATCGCATCCGGGCTTCATTGTCGCCGCATACGTCGCGGCGATCGTCGTGATCGGCGGGCTGATCGCCTGGGTAATGCTGGATTATTCGGCACAGCGGCACACGCTCGATCAACTCGAGGCGCGCGGCGTGCGGCGACGCTCGACGCGCGCGCGTTCATGACCCTGACAGAAGACACTGGCCGCAGACGCCGCCGCGTCGTGGTGCTGATACCGCTGGTGTTGTTTCTCGCGCTCGCCGCGCTGTTCTTTTTCCGGCTTGGCAGCGGCGACCCGTCGCGTATTCCGTCCGCGCTGATCGGCCAGCCGGCGCCGCCAACCCGCCTGCCGCCGCTCGATGACCTGACGCGCGACAACGCGCCGGTGCCCGGCTTGAGCAACGATATGTTCAAGGGCCATGTCACGCTGGTGAATGTCTGGGCGTCGTGGTGCGTGCCGTGCCACGACGAGATTCCGTTCCTGGCGCAACTCTCGAAGGACACGCGGATCCAGCTGGCTGGCATCAATTACAAGGATCAGGCCGACAATGCGCGGCGCTTTCTCAACCGCTACGGCAATCCGTTCGCCGCCACCGGCGTCGACGCCAATGGCCGCACCGCGATTGACTGGGGCGTCTATGGCGTGCCGGAGACGTTCCTGGTCGGCCGTGACGGCCGCATCGCCTACAAACTGATCGGCCCGATCAGTGCCGATAATTTGAAGCAGGTGCTGGAGCCGGAGATCGCGAAGGCGGCGAGCCGGCCGAATTGAGGCCTCACTCGAACCGGATGTTGATCGGCTCGAGCGGGATACCTTCGACCTCTGCCGTCCAGGTTTCTCCCGGCGCCACGGGAAGCGCTCGCGTCAGCGTGCCGGTCGAGACGATTTCACCAGCGGCCAGCGGTGGGCTGAACGGGTCCTTCTCCACCATGCCGGTCAAATGGCGCAGCACGTCAAGTGGCCCATCGAGGACGTTCTCAGCCGCGCCACGATCTTCCAGCTTGCCGTTGCGATAGAGCGCGACCGTAAAACGCGAGAGTTCCTCGAGCCAAGCCGCGCGGCGCGGCGTGATGGGATGACGTAGGCCGATCAGCAGCGCGCCGTGCATCGCATTGGCGGCAGCCGTGTCGGCTGCGGCAAATTTCCAGCCCGGAAAAATCGACTGTACGATCTCGTAGCCGAACGAGACCCACTCCACACATTCGAGCAGCGCTTCCTCGTTCATGCTGGACGCAGGCGGCCGCGAAAGCCCGAACATGATTTCCGGCTCGATGCGCGGTTCCGCAAGACCGGCAAGCGGCAACACCGGCGTAACCGCAAGATCGCGCGTCGTACGATCCGTGACGTAGCCCCAATTCGGGGCGGAAACGCCGTATTCCGGCCAGATCCGCCGATTGGTGAAGCCGATCTTGCGGCCAAGGATGCGCTCGCCGCGCCGCTCGAAGGCCGCGCGCAACATTGGCCTGATGCGACAGGCGTCTTCTTCGAAAAGACCGGCAGGGCGCGCGGTGAACGGGATAACCGGCCGGGAGTGGTCAAGCGCGGATAAGGCTTCGGTGGCGATGGCGGCAAGATCGATGGGGCGAACGGACGTCTGGGTCATTATTATTGTCCTGCCTTGCCCGCCTTCTCCGCGCTGTATTTTTCAATTAGCCTGTATTGCAGGCCGCCGAAGATGAAGGTCAGCGGCACCACCCCGAACAATTTGAAGCTGACCCAGAAATCGGTGGTCTGGGTCCGCCATACGATCTCGTTGACGACGGCCAGAAACAAAAAGAACACCGCCCAACGGATCGTCAGCTTGCGCCAGCCCTCGTCGGTTAGGTGAAAAACCGAATCGAACACGATGCCCAGAAAGTTCTTGCCGAACGCCAGCCCGCCGAGCAACACGCCGCCGAACAGTAGATAGATGATGGTCGGCTTGAGCTTGATGAACAGCTCGTCGTGCAGAACCAGCGTCAGGCCGCCGAACACCAGCACGATGATGGCAGTGACCACCGGCATGACCGCGATATGGCGGGTGATGACGTAGGATATCACCAGCGCGGCAATTGCCGCGACCATAAAGGCCGCGGTCGCCGTGAAGATGCCGAACCGCGAATTGGCGGCGAAGAACAGAATCAACGGCCCGATATCGAGCGCGATTTTTAGGAAGGGATTGAGTTTCGGGGGGGCGGGCATCAGCGGGGTCTAGCGCGTCAGGACGGTGTTGTCATCGTTCACTCCAATCCCACGATCGCTCGCGCGAAATCGCGCGCGGTGAAATCGTTGAGATCCTCGATGCCCTCGCCGACCCCGATGAAATGCACCGGCAGGCCGAATTGGGTGGCGAGCGCCACCAGGATACCGCCGCGCGCCGAGCCATCGAGCTTGGTCATCACCAAGCCGGTGACGCCGGCGACCTTCTGGAACATTTCGACCTGCGACAGCGCATTCTGGCCCACGGTGGCGTCGAGCACCAGCAGCACGGCATGCGGCGCATCGGTAATGACCTTGCGCGTCACCCGAACGATCTTTTCCAGCTCGTTCATCAATTCGGTCTTGTTCTGCAAGCGGCCGGCGGTGTCGACAACAACAATGTCGGTCGCCTCCGCCTTGGCCTGCGTGATGGCGTCGAACGCCAGTCCGGCCGGGTCGGCGCCGGGTTCGCGCGCCACCACCGTGGCGCCGGAACGCTCGCCCCAAATTTTGAGCTGGTCGATCGCCGCAGCGCGGAAGGTGTCCCCGGCCGCCAGCATCACGGTCTTGCCGTCGCTGCGGAATTTCGACGCCAGCTTGCCGATCGTCGTGGTCTTGCCGGAGCCGTTGACGCCGACGACCAGAATGACGAAGGGCCGCGATGTAATTTCCAATGGCTTCGCCACGGCGACCAGCGACTTCTCGATCTCGCCGGCCAGCACCGCCTTCACCTCGTCCGGCGCGATTTCCTTTTCGTAACGGCCTTCCCGCAACGCCGCGATAATCCGCGCTGCTGTCTCGACGCCGAGATCGGCGCGGATCAACTCGCTTTCGAGCTCCTCCAGCGACTGCGCATCGAGCTTGCGTTTCGACACCAGATCGGAAATCGCGCTGCCGAGCGCCGAGGACGAGCGTTTGAGCCCGCCGCTCAGGCGCTTCCACCAGCTTGGCGCGTTGGCGTTTTCGTTCATGGCGCGACCGTGATAGCGGTTTCGCCAAACCTTGGTAAGGCACAATGACTCCGGAAGACATGCTCACCCGCCTGCTCTATCGCGACGGCCTGATGCTGGTGATCGACAAGCCGGCCGGCCTCTCGGTGCACCGCGGGCCTAAAGGTGGCGCCAGCTTGGAGGATTATTTCGACGCGCTGCGCTTCGGCCTACCGCGCGATCCGGCGCTGGCGCACCGGCTCGACAAAGACACCTCTGGCTGCCTGGTGCTCGGACGCCATCGCAAAGCGCTGGCCGCGCTCGGCCAGTTGTTCAAGCAGCGCAGGATCGGCAAGACCTATTGGGCGGTGGTCGAGGGCAAACCGGACAAAGATGAGGGTCTGATCGACATGCCGCTCGGCAAGCTCGACGAAAGCCGCGGCTGGTGGATGAAGCCCGACCCGAACGGCCAGCCGGCGCAGACGACATGGAAGGTGATGGGGAGCGCCGATGGCGTGAGTTGGCTGGCGCTCGAGCCGTTGACCGGGCGCACCCATCAGCTTCGCGTGCATTGCGCCGAGATGGGCTGGCCGGTGGTCGGCGATCCCATCTACGGCAGCGCGCCGCGTGCGGGAGGAGCGCCGCTGCATCTGCATTCGCGCGAGGTGGTGGTGCCGATTTCCAAGAACAAGGATGCGGTGAAGGTCACCGCGCCGGCGCCCGAGCACATGCGCGAGCGGCTGGCGGCGTGCGGGTGGAGCGAGGCTAGTACAGCATCGACTTGATCTTCTCCGGCGCTTCCTTGTCGTATTGCGCGCCGCCCATCTTGCCGCCGCTCAATTCCGCAATGATGGTGCCGGTCGACGGCAGGCTGCTGCGCTCGATCTGCGACTTTGGATCCCACATTTTGGCGCGCACGATCGCCTTGGAGCAGTGAAAGAAGATCGTCTCGACCTTGACGATCAGCACGGCACGCGCCGGCTTGCCGTTGACCGCGAAACTTTCGCGCAGCGCCGGATCGACCGACACACTGGCGTGGCCGTTGATGCGCAGCGTCTCGCCGACGCCCGGAATGATGAACAACAGCGCGATGCGCGGATCGCTCATCAGATTCTTGAAGCCGTCGAGCCGGTTATTGCCGGGCCGGTCCGGGATCATCAGCGTCTTGTCGTCGACGATGCGGATGAAGCCGGGCGCGTCGCCCTTCGGCGAACAGTCGAGGCCGCCCGGCCCGCTGGTGGCGATGACGACGAACGGCGCCGCCTCGATCAGCGTGCGGTAGCCGTCGTTGATGTGGTCGATTTCCTTGACCAGCGAAGTCGGCATCGGCTCGCCATAGATGGTTTCCAGCTGCGCGACCGAAGTAACCAGATCGTTCGTGCTCATGTAAACCCTCTCAGGCAGCCAGCAATTGTTTGCCGTCGTGCGCGGCAATCGTGGCATCGAACATAGCACCGGGCGCGCAGGGCGTCGCCAGCCGCACCGCGGTGAACTGCTCGGTGCGGCCCAGCATTTGCGATTCCGCCAGCACGCGACGCTGGGCGCCGACTTCGTTGTCGAGATGGCGGCGCAATGCGGCTTCGCCCTTGGCGCGCAGACGCGCGGCGCGTTCTTTCACGGCCTCGCGGGCGAGCTGCGGCATCCGCGCCGCCGGCGTGCCGGGCCGCGGCGAGAACGGAAACACATGAAGCTGGGTCAAGCCACAGTCGTCGATCAAAGCGAGCGAGCGGGCGAACATATGTTCGGTTTCGGTCGGGAAGCCGGCGATGATGTCGGCCGAGAACGCAACGTCAGGCCGCAGCCGCCGCACGGTATTGCAGAAGGCGATGGCGTCGGCGCGCGAATGGCGGCGCTTCATGCGCTTGAGGATCAGGTCGTCGCCGGCCTGTAGCGACAGATGCAGATGCGGCATCAGCCGCGGCTCATTGCCCAGCGCGTCATAGAGATCAGCGTCGGCTTCGATCGAATCGATCGACGACAACCGCAGCCGCTGGAGATCGGGCACGTCGCGCAGCACGTGCTTGACCAGCGCGCCGAGCTTGATACCGGCGTCGTAGCTGGTGATGTCGACGCCGGTCAGCACGACCTCCGGGCAGCCGTTGTCGACGATGCGGCGGACCTGGGCGACCACGTCGTTAGGCGCCAGCGAGCGCGAATTGCCACGGCCGTAAGGGATGATGCAGAAGGTGCAGCGATGGTCGCAGCCGTTCTGGATCTGAACGAAAGCGCGCGGCAGGCTTTGATTGCCGTCGACTTGTGGCGCATTCACGCGGGTTTCCGCCATGATGTCGGACACCGCGACGCGCTCGGTTCCACGCCACGCGGCGGCGGTAAGCTTTTCTGTGTTGCCGAGCACGCGGCCGACATCCGGCATCGCTGCAAATCCTGCCGCGTCGGTCTGCGCCGCGCAGCCGGTCACGATGATGGCGGCGTCCGGCCGCTCGCGCTTGAGGCGGCGGATAGTCTGGCGCGCCTGCCGCACCGCTTCCGACGTCACCGCGCAGGAATTGATGACGATGGTGTTGCCGAGATGGCCGGCCTCGCGGCGGATCACCTCGGACTCATAGGCATTGAGCCGGCAGCCGAAGGTGACGACCTCGACGCTCATCTGGGTGCCAACGGCGCGGCAAGTTGAAAAATCGCCGGATCGAACTTGCCCTTGTATTCGAATTCCGCCGCGCCAGTCATCAGCACATGGTCATCTTTGCTGCGCCATTCGACCGTCAGGTCGCCGCCCGGCAGGCTCACCGTGACCTTGCGCTCGGTACGCCGTAACCGCGCCGCCGCGACCGCCACTGCGCAGGCCGCCGAGCCGCACGCCTTGGTCAGCCCGGCGCCGCGCTCCCAAGTGCGGATCACGATGTGCTCGCGGTCGACGATATGCGCCAGCGTGATATTGGCGCGCTCCGGAAACATCGGATGGTTTTCCAGCAGCGGCCCGAAGCGCTCGAGGTCGTAGCCATTGACGTCGTCGACCCAGAAAATCGCATGCGGATTGCCCATGCTCACCACCGCGGGCGAATGCAACACTGGCTTGTCGATCGGGCCGATCTGCAGCTCGATGGCGCGGGTATCGCGGAATTCCTCCGCCAGCGGAATCTCGTTCCACTTGAACTTCGGCGCTCCCATGTCCACGGTGAAGCGGCCGTCGGCGCCTTTCCAGCAATTCAAGATGCCGCTGGTGGTTTCGAAGGTCAGCGTGTCCTTGCCTTTTTCCTGCGCCACCAGCGAAGCGATGCAGCGCATGCCATTGCCGCAGGCGCCGGCTTCCGAGCCATCATTGTTGTAGATGCGGATGAACGAGTCGGTGCCTGGTGTGCGCGGCGGATAAAGCGCCATCAACTGATCGTAATGTGCGCCGCCTTCCGGACTGGCCGCCGCGCGCGCTTCCGCGGCGCTGATCGGCAATGCACCGGACTTGCCGCCGCGCATGTCGACGACGACGATCTCGTTGCCGATGCCGTTCATTTTCACGAAAGGATGATTTGCAAGCGGACTGGTCATTGCGCGCTCATTATTCCGGTTTATATGGCGAATTGACATGCAATGGCCAGTGCCGTGGTAGAATGCGCGCGCGCAGCGAATCGAGGGGGCGCCGCGCGCAATGACGGAGACGATCAGATGTTTCGCTTGCTCCCGCTCGCCTTTCTTGCCGCGCTTATCTTCGCTGTGCCGATGATCGGACCTGGCGCGGCCCAGACGCCGCAGGCCGCGCCGCCATCCACTGCGATGCCGTCGCCGGGTCCGCTGCAATCCGGCGATGCGTTCGGCGAGGAAGTCAATCTGCCGGAGCGCACCATCGTCTTCATCAGAGGCGAGGGTCACTGGGACAAGGCGTTTGAAACGCTGGTCGAGGCCTTCAAGTCGCTCAACCAGTATCTCGACAAGCAGGGCATCAAACCGACCGGCCCAGCAATGACGATCTACACCGAGACCAACGATGCCGGCTTCCAGTTCCAAGCCGCGCTGCCGATCGCGGAAGCACCAAAAAATTCGCCGAAGGGCGACATCGCGATCGGCAAGGCGCCGTCTGGCAAGGCCCTCAAATTCGTGCACCGCGGTTCGTATGACGCGATGGACACCACCTACGAGGCGATCACCAATTATCTCGACGACAAACGGCTCGAGGCCAAGGACCTGTTCGTCGAGGAATATGCCGACGATCCGGTCAAAGCCGACCCGGACAAATTGGTGGTCAATGTCCTGGTGCCGGTGAAATAGATGCCGCGCGTCGCGCCCCCGGCCTTCATCCTGGTCGTGGCGCTCGCTCTGTTGGCGAACAATCCGACGCGCGCCGATGAACTCGTGACATTCGACAGCGCGCGCTACACCGTCGGCGGGCTGCAGCAACGCCTGGCGCGCGAGCGCGGCGAGACGCTGGCCGCCGCGCCGGCCGAAAAAATCCAGGCCTACCTGTCAAAACCTGGCGGCAGCGGGCCTTTCCCCGCCATCATCCATCTGCACGGCTGCGGCGGCTTGAGCGCGGAAGCACGCGCAACGGGGGCGGCGCAATTCACCGGTTGGGGCTACGTCGCGTTGGTCGTGGACAGCTTCACGACGCGCGGCCTCAAGGACGCTTGCCTTGCCACCCCGATCGTCGATCGCGCCGCCGATGCGTGGGGCGCGCTCAGCTACCTGTCGACACTGCCGTTCGTGGATGCAAAGCGGATCGCGGTGGTCGGATATTCGCAGGGCGGCATCGCCGCCTTGCAGGTCGCCTCGTTGCACGACGCCGATTCTTTCGAGCTGCCGGACAGCCTCAGCTACAAGGCCGCGGTTGCTTTCTATCCGTCGTGCAGCGCTGCCGACGATCAAATGACCATGCCGACCCTGGTGCTGATCGGCGAACTGGACGATTGGTCTTCGGCCAAGGAATGCGGCTGGTGGCTGGCGCGGCGGCAAGGCAAAGGCGCGCCCGTCAAGATCGTGGTCTATCCTGGCGTTTTTCACTCATTCGACAATCCGCGCCTGGCGGACGGCATCCGTTATTTCGGCCACTGGCTCAAATACGACGCGCCCACGGCCGAACGCGCCACCATCGAGCTGCGCGATTTTTTGACGGCTCAATTGTCCCGCTAGCCGCGCCGTTGCGATCAACGCACCGGCTTGAGCCTGACGACCTTCCAACCCAGCTTTTGCAGCTCGGCCGTTGCCATTGGCGACACCGCGCCGGTCGTTGCGAACAGTAGAGGAAAGCGCGCCGTATCGCCGGTTCGCAGGTCGGCGGTCGCCGCTGTGAAACTGCGACTTGGAATTTCCGTCCACGCGAAGTCGTCGAATGGGAATGCCGCAGCGACAGTGTGCTTGGGCGACAGCGTGAGCGCCTGTCCCTTCACGGTGAAAAACGTTTCGATGCCGCCCAGCTCGCCGCTGCGCGCCGCCAGCATTTCGGCTCGGCGGCGCTGGTAATAGGCCGCGTCGCGGGTATTCGCCGGTATGGCGCTGTCGATGAAGACTTCGGTGTTCTGCGCGTGAATTTGCGCCAGCGATCGCGACATGATGATCAGATCGGCGGGCGTGTAATTCCGGTTATTGACCAGCCTGTTGATGCTGTCGTCGGCCACGTCGAGCGACTGCAGGATCGCTCGCACCTCGGTGAGAATTTGCGCCGCGCTCTTGTCGCGCAACGTATCCTTGGCCTTATCGACGGAGGAAACCGAGGACACCGCGATCCCGACGCCGCCTGGTATCAAGGCCAGCCCCGCCCGCACCGGCAGGCCACCGCCCGCCATCGCGCCGGCCATCTGCTTCAGCCGCTCCGCCAAAGGCGGAAAGTCGGAATAGGGATCGACCCCTAACTCAACCGCAAGCTGGCGTTGCGTGTCGCTGACGCCGAGCAGGCTGTCCATCAGCTGGTCGCGGTCGGCGCCGCTGTTCGCGATGCCGGCGCCCGCGCGATCGAACATATTGGCGACGCCGCTCACCGAACGGTTGATGGTGTCGACCGGATTGGTGATGAGGTTGGCCCCGAACTGGACCGGCGCCACCGCGGCGCGTCCGAAGGCGCTCATAAATTCGTTGGATTGGGACATCTTCTCGAGCGCGGCGACCGCCTCAAGCTCATGGAGTCGCATTTTGGTATAGTCGACGCCGTTGAACTGAAACTGACCGTACGGCGTCTCGACGTCGAAGATGCGCATGATGCCGTCGCTGCGCGTGGTCGGCCTGACCTTGTAGTTGGAGCCGGTGACGGCGGAGCCGAGAAATTGCTGCGCGGGCGCCGGTTTTGGCGCCTCAACGGCGCCGGCACCGGAAACGGCCAATACCGCCGCGACAGCCCCGCCAAAAAACGTCCTGAACGCTCGAAACTGCATGTGCCTCCCCCGAGAACACGCTTCTGCAATGGCGGGAACCCTAACACATCGCCGCCGGGCGGCGAGCAGGAAATGCCTTATGCGCCGGGCCTAATATGCTTCGACTTACTTTCCTTGCCTTGACTAAAAGCTACCCCACTCCTAGGTTCCGCCCGCTCTCGCAAGAGAAGTGAATTTCAACGCCGCCGCCCGGTCCCTGTGAGGCCGGAGGCAACCGCCCGACAGCGCCATGCGCCCTCGGGCGTCATAACTGTTTGGGTTTTATGTTCGATACGCTTTCGGAAAAACTCGGCGGAATTCTCGACAAGCTGACGCGCCGCGGCGCGCTGGGCGAAGCCGACGTCGATGAGGCGTTGCGCGAGGTTCGCCGCGCACTGTTGGAAGCCGACGTCGCGCTCGACGTCGCGCGGGAATTCACCGAGCGCGTCAAGCAAGGCGCGGTCGGCATCGAGGTGGTCAAATCGGTGACGCCCGGCCAGATGGTCGTCAAGATCGTGCACGACCAACTGGTGGCGACACTCGGCGCGCAAGGTGAACCCATCAGTCTCAACGCCGCGCCACCGGTCGCCATCATGATGGTCGGCCTGCAAGGCTCCGGCAAAACCACTACTACCGCGAAGCTCGCCCGCCGCCTCACCGACCGGCAGAAGAAAAAGACGCTGATGGCCTCACTCGACGTGCGCCGCCCGGCCGCGATGGAGCAATTGGCGGTACTCGGCCGCGATGCCGGAATCGACACGCTGCCCGTTGTTGCGGGACAGACGCCGCCGCAGATCGCGCGCCGCGCGCTCGAAGCCGGCCGAGCTTGGTGGTTACGACGTAGTGCTGCTCGACACCGCCGGCCGCACCACACTCGACGACGAGATGATGAACGAAGCGGCCGAGATCAAGCGCACCGCCAATCCGCATGAAGTGCTGCTGGTCGCAGATAGCCTGACCGGGCAGGACGCCGTCAACTTGGCACGCTCGTTTAATGAGCGCGTCGGCCTCACCGGTATCGTACTGACCCGCGTCGACGGCGACGGCCGCGGCGGCGCCGCGTTATCGATGCGCGCCGTCACCGGCAAGCCGATCAAGCTGATCGGCACCGGCGAGAAGATCGACGCGCTGGAAGAATTCGACCCGGCGCGGATCGCCGGCCGCATCCTCGGCATGGGCGACATCGTCTCGCTGGTCGAGAAGGCCGCCGCCAATATCGACGCCGAGAAGGCGATGCGCGCCGCCGAGAAGATGCGCAAAGGTCAGTTCGACCTCACCGACCTCAAAGAGCAATTGCGGCAAATGCAGGCGATGGGTGGCCTTGGCGGTCTGATGGGCATGATGCCGGGCGTCGCCAAGATGAAGAACCAGATCGCCAATGCCGGGCTCGACGACACATTGCTCAAGCGCCAGATCGCGATCATCGACTCGATGACGCCGCAGGAGCGCAAGAATCCCGACGTGCTCAAGGCGAGCCGCAAGAAGCGCATTGCCGCCGGCTCCGGCACAACGCCGGAAGCGATCAACAAGCTGCTCAAGATGCATCGCGGCATGGCCGACATGATGAAGGCGATGGGCAACCAGAAGCGCGGCCCGATGGCCGGTATCGCGCAAGCGATGGGCTTCGGCGGCGGCAAGTCAGGTTCTTTGCCGTCGGCCGAAGAGATGCACAAGCTCGCCGAGCAGGCGAAGGCTGCGCAGGGCGGCGGCTCGTTGCCGCCGACCATGCCCGCAATGCCGAAGCTGCCACCGAATTTCCCCGGCCTGCCTGGCCTGGGCGGAAAGTTTCCAGGATTGCCGGGTGGACTTCCGCCTGGTCTCGGAAAGAAGAAATGACGTTTCAACACATAGAAGGAATGAAATTATGTCTCTCGTAATCCGCATGGCCCGCGCCGGAACGAAAAAGCGGCCGGTCTATCACATCGTCGTCGCCGACAAGCGTGCGCCCCGCGACGGCCGCTTCATCGAACGGCTCGGCTTTTTCAATCCGCTGATGTCGAAGGAAAAGACCGAGCGGCTCAAGCTCGACATGGACAAGGTGCAGGCCTGGATGAAGAAGGGCGCGCTGCCATCCGACCGTGTCAGCCGCTTCCTCGACGCCGCCGGCATTCTCAAGCGTGAGAAGCGCAACAATCCGGAGAAGGCGATCCCGCGCAAGGAACGCAAGGCCAAGGACGAAGCCGATCTTAAGACTAAGGAAGCCGGCGACGCCGCCGCCAAGACCGCGGCGAAGGTCAAGGAAGCGACCGACAAGACCGCTGCGGCCGACAAGGCCGCCGCCGACAAGAAAGCCGCCGCCGCGCCGGCGGCGAGCTGACGCTTAGCTCGTCGTGACCGCGCGCGTCTGCGTCGCCAGGATCGGTGCGCCGCACGGCGTGCGCGGCGAGGTGAAGCTGTGGCCGTTCACGCAAGACCCGATGGCGGTCGGCGGCTACGGCGCGCTGGAGAGCGAGGACGGCAAGCGGTCGTTCGAGATCGAGACGTTGCGCGCGGCCAGCGATCATCTGGTGGCGCGCCTCAAGGGCGTTAGCGACCGCGACGCCGCGCAGGAGTTGACCAATACCGACCTCTACGTGCCGCGCGACCGGCTGCCTGCGACCGACGTGGACGAGTTCTATCATTCGGATCTGGTCGGGCTCGACGTGGTCGGCAAGGACGGCGCGCAGATCGGCACCGTGAAGGCGCTGCATAATTTCGGCGCGGGCGACATCATCGAGATCATGCCGCTCGGCAGCGGCGAGCCGCTGATGCTGCCATTCAACGCGACGACGGTGCCGTCGATCGATCTGGAGGCCAAGCAGATCGTGATCGTGCCGCCGGCCGAGATCGAAGCACGGGAAGAAGAGTGATGTGGCGCGCCAGCGTGCTCACCATTTTTCCGGAGATGTTTCCAGGCCCGCTCGGCTTGAGCCTCGCCGGCAAGGCGCTGGCGGCGAAGCTGTGGGCCTGCGAAGCGGTCGACATCCGCGACCACGCCACCGACAAGCACCGCACTGTCGACGACACGACGGCCGGCGGCGGACCCGGTATGGTGATGAAGGCGGACGTGCTGGCGCGCGCGCTGGATTCGATTGCGACAGACAGCCGCCCTTGCCTGCTGATGAGTGCGCGCGGCGCGCCGCTGACGCAACAACGCATCAACACGATCGCCGCCGGTTCTGGCGCGGTGATCGTTTGCGGCCGCTTCGAGGGTGTCGATGAGCGGCTGATCGCCGCGCGGCAGCTGGAAGAAGTCTCGCTCGGCGATTTCGTCTTGTCGGGCGGAGAGATCGCGGCGCTCGCTCTGCTCGACGCTTGCGTGCGGCTCCTCCCCGGCGTGATGGGCAAAGAAGCCTCGGCGGCGGACGAAAGCTTCTCGGACGGCCTGCTGGAATATCCGCAATACACCAGACCGCCAGTCTGGGAGAACCAGCGCGATTCCGGAGGTGCTGCTGTCGGGCGACCACGGCAAGGTCGCGCAATGGCGCAAGGACGAGGCGGAACGGCTGACTCGCGAACGGCGGAGCGACCTCTGGGCCGCCTATTTGGCCCGCAAAAACGTGGCAAAACCGCCTAAGCCAAAGGGGTGACAAGCCCCGCTCCTATGGTCTAGAAGCTCGCCAACCCATTCAGCCAGACAGACCGCGCGCCGGATGCTGGCGCTGCCGACGGAGATTTCGCCATGGATATCATCCAGCAACTCGACAAAGAGCAGGTGGCGAAGCTGTCCGCCGGCAAGGAAATCCCCGACTTCGAGCCGGGCGACACCGTCCTCGTCAACGTCAAGGTGGTCGAAGGCGACAAGAGCCGCATCCAGGCCTACGAGGGCGTCTGCATCGGCCGCACCGGCACCGGCATCAACGAGAGCTTCACGGTCCGCAAGATTTCGTACGGCGAAGGCGTCGAGCGCGTGTTCCCGCTCTACTCGCCGATGATCGATTCGATCAAGCTGGTGCGCCGCGGCAAGGTGCGCCGCGCCAAGCTGTATTACCTGCGCGGCCTGCGCGGCAAGAAGGCCCGCATCACCGAGGGCGCCGGTCACGGCGGCGGCGCCGAGACGGTTGCCGCCGAAGCCGCCAAGAAGTGATCGCCAGCGATCCACGCGCATTATGCGAGATTGCATGAAGGGGCCGCATCACGGCCCCTTTTTCTTGACGTCCGCAGGCGCTAGATAACAGGGCAACGGAGTTTGGTGATGGCGAAATCGCGCACCCTTTACGACAAGATCTGGGACGATCATCTGGTCGACGAGCAGCCGGACGGCACCTGCCTGATCTATGTCGACCGCCATCTGGTCCATGAGGTGACCTCGCCGCAGGCGTTCGAAGGCCTGCGCAATGCCGGCCGCAAGGTGCACGCGCCGGAAAAGACGCTGGCCGTCGTCGACCACAACGTGCCGACCTCCGACCGCAGCAAGCCCAATCCCGATCCGGAAAGCGACCGAGCAGATCGCGGTGATGGCGCAGAACGCCAAGGATTTCGGCATCGAGTATTTCAACGAGTTCGACAAGCGCCAGGGCATCGTCCACATCATCGGCCCCGAGCAGGGCTTCACCCTGCCGGGTACCACGATCGTGTGCGGCGACAGCCACACCGCGACGCATGGCGCGTTCGGCGCGCTCGCCTACGGCATCGGCACCTCGGAAGTCGAGCACGTGCTGGCGACGCAGACGCTGATCCAGAAAAAATCGAAGAACATGCGCGCGGTCGTCGACGGCAAGTTGCCGCCCGGCGTCACCGCCAAGGACATCATCCTCGCCATCATCGGCGAGATCGGCACCGCCGGCGGCACCGGTTATGCGCTGGAATATGCCGGCGAAGCGATCCGCGCCGCCTCGATGGAAGGCCGCATGACGATCTGCAACATGTCGGTCGAAGGCGGCGCCAAGGCCGGCTTCATCGCGCCCGACGAGAAGACCTACGACTTATCTCAAGGACAAGCCGAAAGCGCCCAAGGGCAAGAGCCTGGGACGAGGCGATGCGTTACTGGGAGACGCTGCGCTCCGACGACGGCGCGCATTTCGACCGCGAGATCAGGCTCGACGCGGCGAAGCTGCCGCCGATCGTCACCTGGGGCACCAGCCCCGAGCAGGTCGTCTCGATCACCGGCCGCGTGCCGGTGCCGTCCGAAATCGCCGACGAGAAGAAGCGCATCGCCGCCGAGCGCTCGCTCGGCTACATGGGCCTCAAGGGCGGCGAGAAGATCACCGACATCAAGCTCGACCGCGTCTTCATCGGCTCCTGCACCAACGGCCGCATCGAGGATCTGCGCGAGGTGGCGCGCGTCGTCGAGGGCAAGACCGTCAACGGCAATGTCGCTGCGATGATCGTGCCGGGCTCCGGCCTGGTGAAGGAGCAGGCCGAAGCCGAAGGCCTCGACAAGATTTTCAAGGCGGCGGGCTTCGACTGGCGCGAGCCGGGTTGCTCGATGTGCCTCGCGATGAATCCCGACAAGCTCAAGCCGGGCGAGCGTTGCGCCTCGACGTCGAACCGCAACTTCGAAGGCCGTCAGGGCTACAAGGGCCGCACCCATCTGGTGTCGCCGGCGATGGCGGCAGCGGCGGCGATCGCCGGACATTTCGTCGACGTGCGCGACTGGAAGTTGAAGCGCGCGCTAAATCAAAAGGCCCGCCGCACGGCGGGCCTTTTTCTCGCGTACCGCTCAGAAGAACGGCCAGAACGGGAATACCGGACGCCGGTAATAATAGCCGGCCCGTAATAGTACGGTCCCGGCGCGTAGGCGTAATACGGCGAATAGCGGTAGCCGTAATAACGCGGGTAGTGCCGGTAGCCGTAGCGACGCCAGTGTCGCCGCGCGCTGATGTCGACGCTAACCGCCGCACCATTGGCCGCATGAGAAACGGCTGTTTGTTCGAAAGCGGCAGCCGGTGCCGGCAAAGCGCTGGCTGCCAATAAGGCGGCGACGCCCGCTGAAATGAGAAATCGTGACATGACGCACCTCCATTTGTCGTCCCAGCGATTCAACGCGCCGGATGGCAACTGGTTGCGCGAACTGGCGAACCCGTGAAGGGTCTTATTGCCACCAGCAGGTTTGCGCGGCACCACGACGGTGCCGCTGACGCGATATTCGCGCACCAGCCGCGCCTCGCAGTGCCGCTTGGCGCTGGCGCGTAGATGGCGGGAGTGACGGGGATAAACCGTGATTTCGGCGGCGTCGTTGCGCGGCAAATTCGTGGGTGGCGACGCGGGCAAAGCTCGCGCTGGAACCGCCGCTGTAGGTATAGGAGACACGCGGCGCATTCCACCAAGCCGGCGGCGGCGTGTGGCATTGTGCAGCGATCGCTGGACCCGCGATCAAAATGGCCGCCAAAATCAGCCCGCCTAGCGCGAATTTTACGCATACTTACAGCCCCTTAGGTCGTTAACCATATTCGCCCGAAACGGTTCCGCCGTCAATCGCCGAACCGTGCCGGGAATGGCTTGGCGGCTCCGGCGGCTCCCCATAAAACCAGCAAATGACTACCAAATCCGTCCCAAGCCCGGCCTGGCATGCGGCGCGCGCGCCGTCGCTGGCCGAACTCGAAGCGCTGGCGGCGGAGGCCTATGCCCGGCTGCCGGCCAAGTTCCGCGCGCTTTGCGAAAACCTGGTGATCCGGGTCGAGGACTTCCCGACCGAGGAGGTGCTTCGCGACATGCGGGCGCAAAGCGAATTCGACCTGCTCGGCCTGTTCCAGGGCGTCGGCCTGCCGTTCCAGTCCGACAGCGTCGTCGGGCCAGATGCCGAACATGATCTGGCTCTACCGCCGGCCGATCCTCGACTACTGGGCCGAGACACGAGGACAGCTTGGCCGAGATCGTCACCCACGTTCTGGTGCATGAGATCGGCCACCATTTCGGCCTGTCGGACGACGACATGCAGGCGATCGAGGCCAGCGCTGACGAAACCGGCCTTCCGCCGCAAGAAGCTTCACGCTAAAGCCGCTTCACGTTAAAGAACTCGCCGCCAACTTAAGAGACGAAACGCGATATGGAAAAATTCACCACCCTGGAAGGCGTCGCAGCGCCGCTGCGCATCATCAATGTCGACACCGACATGGTCATCCCCAAGCAGTATCTCAAGACCATCAAGCGCACCGGGCTCGGCAAAGGCCTGTTCTCCGAGCAGCGCTACAAGGACGACGGCAGCGAAAATCCGGATTTCGTGCTCAACAAGCCGGCCTACCGCAAGGCCAAGATCCTGGTGGCCGGCGACAATTTCGGCTGCGGCTCTTCGCGCGAGCACGCGCCATGGGCGTTGATGGATTTCGGCATCCGCTGCGTGATCTCGACCTCGTTCGGCGACATTTTCTACAACAATTGCTTCAAGAACGGCGTGCTGCCGATCCGCGTCTCGCCTGAAGATCTGGAAAAGCTGTTCGACGACGCCGACCGCGGCGCCAACGCGACGTTGACCATCGATCTCGAGAAGCAGGAGATCAAGCGGTCCCGACGGCGGCACGGTCAAGTTCGAGATCGACGCCTTCCGCAAGCACTGCATGCTCAACGGCCTCGACGACATCGGGCTGACGAAGCAGAAGAAGAGCAAGATCGACAGCTACGAGGGCAAGGCGAAAACTGCGCGGCCGTGGGCGTAACCCGACGCGACTCGAAAAACGGCCGCGCAGCATTTGCCGCGCGGCCGAAGTCATTTCTGGCCAGTCGTCAGGCGACGGCCGTCATCGGATCGATGATGTTGCGAACTTCCGTGATCTTGCTGGCGGGAAAGCCGCTGAGCTTGGCGTGTTCGCGCACGGCGCTTTCGGTGGGCGCCAGATAGACGCAGAACGTCTTGTCTTCAGCGACGTAAGACTGCACCCACTGCACCTGGCCAGCGAGCATATTCAAGGCGCCGTTGGAAGCGGTCGCGGCATCCTTGAGCTGGGCGCGATCCATCTTGCCGACGCCGGGCAGGTCACGCTCGATCACATAACGTTTCATCTGTAGTTACTCCGTGTTGCTTTTTCTATCGCTACGCCGCCGGACAAACCGGCCTCAGTGACGTCGCGCCGTAGTGTCAACACCGAAACCGGCCAAAACTTCGTCCGTGCCGAATCAAATGTTTTGATTTGAGAAATTCAGATCGCTGAAGTGTCAGCCGCCCGCCGCGATGGCATCCGCGACCGCAACGGTCCGCCGCGCCATTTCGGCGTGCAGCCGCTCGACCATGCGTCCATCAATCTGCACCACGCCTTTGTCCTTGTTTTCCGGCAGGTCGAACGCGGCGATGGTCTGGCGTGCCTGCGCGACCTCTTCCGCGCTCGGCGAAAACGCCGTGTTGCACGGCTCAATCTGGTTCGGATGGATCAGCGTCTTGCCGTCGAAGCCGAGCTCGACCGCCTGCGTGCATTCCGTGGCAAAGCCTGCCGCATTGCCGAGATCGTTGTAGACGCCGTCGAGAATGTCGATGCCGTAGATATGCGCCGCTGCGACGCAGGTGGTGAGCCACGGCAGCATCGGCGCGCGGCCGGGCACCAGGCGCGCACGGGTATCCTTGGCCAGATCGTTAGTGCCCATCACGAAGCCCGCGAGGCGCGATTCGGAATCGCGCGCTTCCACCGCGATCGCCAGGATGTTGAAGATGGCAAGCGGCGTCTCGATCATCGCCCAGATCCGCGTCTTGTGGGCTGTTCCCATGTCGAGCAGGCGCTGCCCGATCATTTCGAGCTGCTTGGGGTCTGAAATCTTCGGCACCAGGATCGCGTCCGGCGCTGCATGGGCGGCGGCGGTGAGGTCGTCGCTATGCCAGGATGTGTCGATGCCGTTGATGCGGATGAACACCTCGCGGGCGCCGAAGCCGCCGGCCTTCACCGCATCGGTCACTTGCGCTGCGCGCGGCTTCCTTGGCCTCTGGCGCCACCGAATCTTCAAGGTCGAGGATAACGCCGTCGACAGGCAGCGTTTTTGCCTTTTCCAGCGCGCGGGCATTCGAGCCTGGCATGTACAGAACGCTGCGGCGCGGACGCACGGTCATCGGCTTTCCTTTATTATTGCGGGCTTGACCCGGCGATCTCTAGCAATAAGAAAGAACCATGCCATTCCCGCAAACCCTCGTCGACGGCTACCGCGCCTTTCTCAGCAGCCGGCTGCGTACCGAGCAGGACCGCTATCGTGAGCTGTCTGAAACCGGGCAATCGCCGCAGGTGATGGTGATTGCCTGCTGCGATTCCCGTTGCGCGACCGGAGATGATCTTCGATGCGCGGCCCGGCGAACTCTTCGTCGCCCGCAACATCAGCGGACTGGTGCCGCCCTACACGCCGGACGGTGCGCAACGCGCGGTCTCGGCCTCGCTCGAATTCGCGGTGCAGGCATTGCGCGTCAAGCACATCGTTGTGCTTGGGCATGCGCAATGCGGCGGCATCCGCGCCTTCGCCGAGGAAGCCGCAGCCGCTGTCGCCCGGCGATTTCATCGGTCACTGGATGTCGCTGATCGAACCGGCGGCGAAGGCGGTCGGCCCGCGCGGGGCGATGCCGTTCGAAGACTATCTCACGCAAACTCGAGCAAGCGTCGGTCGTCACCACGCTGAATAACCTGAAGACGTTTCCTTGTGTGAAAATACTGCATGAGCGCGGCAAGCTCGCGCTGCATGGCGCCTATTTCGGCGTGGCAACAGGACAGCTCTCGGTATACGACGAGATGACCGGCGCGTTCGTGCCGGTCGCGACCGAAGACTATCACGCATGTTCGCCACGCCGCGCTTCTGATCGCCGGTTAAGCCGCTTTGCGCTTGGCCTGGATCAGCTTGCGGTTGATCAGGCATTCCGCGATCTGGATGGCGTTGAGCGCGGCGCCCTTGCGCAGGTTGTCCGACACGCACCACAGCACCAAGCCGTTGTCGACGGTCGGGTCGGTGCGGATGCGGCTGATATAGGTGGCGTCCTCGCCGACGCACTCATAGGGCGTGACGTAACCGCCCGGCTCGTGCTTGTCGATCACCAGGCAGCCCGGCGCCGCACGCAGGATGTCGCGCGCTTCCTCGACGCTGATCGGATTCTCGAACTCGATGTTGACCGCCTCGGAATGGCCGACGAACACCGGCACTCGCACGCAGGTCGCGGTCAGCTTGATCTTGGGATCGAGAATCTTCTTGGTCTCCATCATCATCTTCCACTCTTCCTTGGTGTAGCCGTCTTCCATGAAGACGTCGACCTGCGGAATGACGTTGAAAGCGATGCGGCGCGGAAACTTCTTCGGCTCGATCTCGCCAGCGTGAACACCGCCTTGGTCTGCGAGAACAATTCGTCCATCGCCTCCTTGCCGGCGCCGGACACCGATTGATAGGTCGAGACCACGACGCGCTTGATCGTCGCCTTGTCGTGCAGCGGCTTGAGCGCGACCACAAGCTGCGCGGTCGAGCAATTCGGATTGGCGATGATGTTCTTCTTGGCGAATCCGTCGAGCGCGTCGCGTTGACTTCCGGCACGATCAGCGGAACGTCGGGATCCATCCGCCACGCCGACGAATTGTCGATCACCACCGCGCCTTGCGCGGCGATCTTCGGCGACCATTCCTTCGACACGGCGCCGCCCGCCGACATCAGGCAGATGTCGACGTCGGAAAAATCGAAATGCTCGAGCGCCTTCACTTTGAGGGTCTTGTCGCCGATAGGACGCCTCGACGCCCACGCTTTTGCGCGAGGCGAGCGCCACCACCTCGTCGGCGGGGAAACTCCGCTCGGCGAGAATGTTGAGCATTTCGCGCCCGACATTGCCGGTCGCGCCTGACCACGGCGACCTTGTAACCCATTGTTAACGCTCCGAAATAATTTACGCCGCGGAAACCAAATCCGCGCCACCGCAGTGCAAGGGCTTCTAGGCGAGAACGGGGTCAAAGACAACGGCGGCTTGATGGGAGCCCAGTCGTGCACCCGGCGCTTTATTCCTGGCGTGAGCAATTGCCGTCCGCGTTCGTGCGGGCGCTTGCGGTGTTTTGCGCGCTGATCGTTCTCTCGGTTTTCTCGGCCTGGCTGTGCGCGGCACCGCCAGACAAGACCCTTGCGCAGCCGACGCCGCAACCTGAATGGATCGAAGTCGATCGTCCGTTCCCAGCTTTCACCTTGAGTATCCCGGAAGCCGCCGACAGCTCCGGCCAATCGCCGGCGAGTTACGCGATCCGCCGCAATGCCAAGAGCGGCGGGCGCATCGACATCCTCAATCTCGGAGCGGCCGATGGACCGGCGCCGTCACTGCACGTCGAGGTGTATCGTCCGGGTACGGAAGTCTTTCTGATACGCGATACCAAAAGCGAGATCGGGGTCCGCGCTTCCGAGCTTGGCCCCGTTGCGGTGACAATAAGTAACGAGCCGATCGAAACCAAGTTAGGCGCGATGCCGCTGGCTACGTTTCTCGCTAGCAAGGGCACGCCGCGCCACTGCGTCGCCTTCAACAAATCCTTCGACGATCCACGCCTGCAGATCTTCGGCTGGTTCTGCCAAGGTTCGGAATTCGGCGGCGAAGAATTCATTGAGCGCTCGACGCTGGCCTGCGCGCTCGACCGCTTCTCACTGCTGTCGGCAGGCAGCGAGCCGAAAGTTGGCGCGCTGTTTGCGCAGGCCGAACTGCATCGCAGCTTCTGCGGCCAGCGCTCCACGCTGCTGCCGCCAACCCCGAAACATGCACTCTTGTGGAAAGCGGTCGAGGCGAAAGCCGCCCACTAGCCGCCCACCGCCACGGCAATGCGGTGGACCGGATTGCCGCCGACGCCATGCGGGTTCCAGTTCTCCGCTTCGAGCGGCTGTGTGATGCCGCGCTCGTCGGTCGCCCTCGCCCATATTTCCAGGTGCCTGGATGGCGCGGCGTTGACCGACGCGGTCCAGCGCTGCCAGTCGTAGCGATTTTTCGGCGGCAATAGTTCGGTTGCCTGCCAGGTCTTGCCGCGGTCGGTTGAAATATCGACCTGCTTCACAGCGAAATCGCCGGCCCATGACGTGCCCCGCACTGCGACCCTGCCGGAATCAATCCGAGCACCGTCGGCCGGGCTGGTGATGATGGCGCGCACCGGCATCGACTCCAGATCTTTCAGATTCGATTGGTCGTATTTCGCACCGCCTTCCGGCGGCGGCATCGGACGGATCGGAATCTTGTAGGAGATGCCGGTCATGCCGGGGCCGTCATGACGCCGGTCTCGAACCCAGATGCGGGTCAGCCATTTCGCCGACACCGCGCCCGGCCAGCCCGGAATAATGAGCCGCAACGGAAAGCCGTGCTCGATCGGCAGCGGCTCGCCGTTGACCGCCCAGACCAGCAAGTTGTTTTCGTCGAGCAGCTTCTCGATTGGAACGCCGCGCGACAGCGCCGGTTTCGATGCATCCGCAATTGCCGCATCCGCGCCGTAATGGCCGCTGAACACCGCCGATGCCTTGAGTCGCGCCGCTTTGACGACATCGGCGAGCCGCACGCCGGTCCATTCTGGACAGGCGACGCCGCCATGGGTCCAGCGATTGCCGCGCACCGGCGGATCGAAAAACGAGCGGCCATTGCCGCCGCATTCGATCACCAGGCTGCGGGTAACGTGTTCATAGTTCGATTTCAGATCGGCCAGCGTCAGCGAAAGCTCGTTTTCGACCTCGCCATCGATCCTGACAGTCCATTGCTCAGGGTTGCGGGTCCGCTCGGGAATCCGGCCGTTATTGCGGATGAACAGCAATTCGGTCGGCGTGATGTCGTCGTCGAGCAGGCTTTCCGGCGTTTCCGCTACCAAGGGACTGTCGCCGAGCAGCAAAAGCTCGCGGCTTTTGCCGGGAAATTTCAGTGTGCGGCGCTTCTTGCGCGATGAAATTTCGACAGGCGGTGCGGCGTGGCTGGCTTCGGTCACGGCCGTATCGTGTCCCATTTTTGGGAAAAATTCATGCCCAAACTTCTCATTCTGTGGGCAGATTTTCCCCAAAACCATTGACCGAGATAAAAATCGGGCGGATCATAATTAGGGGCTGACAGCCTATCCGCTGCTATCTGACGGGACGTAGCGGCACATATCCTCGAGGGAGGACACATGATCACGCGTCGCACGCTGCTCGAAGCGGCGGGTGCCGGTGCCGCGCTTGCGGGAACCGGCCTCGCATTTCCAGAATTCAACGAAGCCGGGGCGCAAGGCCTCCAGTTGCAACCGCAGTTGCCGGCCGGCACGCGCGGCGAAGCCGTAATGGAATCGCTGCCCGGCAAAAAGCCGCTGATCAAGCTGAGTTACCGGCCGCCGAATTACGAAGCGCCGCTTGAGTATTTCAAGACGGCGATCACGCCGAACGACCAATTTTTTGTGCGCTATCACCTCTCCGACATTCCTGAAATCGACGCCAAGACATGGAAACTCAAGGTCGGCGGCGAAGGCGCCAATAACACGGCTGAGTTGACGCTCGACGACCTCAAAGCGATGCCGGCGTACGAAGTCGCCGCCGTCAATCAATGTTCCGGCAACCGGCGCGGATTATTCCAGCCGCATGTCGCAGGCGTCGAATGGGGCTATGGCGCGATGGGCTGCGCCAAATGGAAGGGCGCGCGACTCAAGGACGTGCTCGACAAGGTCGGGCTGAAGAAGGAAGCCATCGAAGTCGTGTTTTCAGGAGCCGACGGCCCCGCGATCGATCGTACTCCCGACTTCGTCAAAAGCATTCCGGTCTGGAAGGCGGTCGAAGAAAACACGCTGGTCGCCTACGAGATGAACGGCGCGCCGCTGCCGCATTTCAACGGCTTCCCCGCCCGTATCGTCGTGCCCGGTTGGACTGGCACCTATTGGATGAAGCATCTCACCGAAATTCAGCCGATCAACAAGCCTTATGACGGCTTCTGGGTGAAAGGCGCCTACCGCATTCCGCTCAACATGTTCCCGGTGGTCGCACGTTTCATTTCACAGGAAACCCCAGCCAACACGCCGATCACCGAGATGGTGATCAACTCGCTGATCACCAGCCATGCCGACGGCGCAAGCCTGAAAGCCGGCAGCATGGTCGGCGGCATCGCCTGGGACGGCGGCTACGGCATCAAGATGGTCGAGATGTCGACCGACGGCGGCAAGAGCTGGCAGCCGGCGACACTTGGCGATGACATCGGCCGCTACGCGTTCCGCACCTTCAGCACGCCGGTCAAAGGCAAGGGCAAGGTGACGGTGATGGCGCGCGCCATCAACGCGATCGGCCAGACCCAGACGTCAACGCTGATCGCCAACCCGGCCGGTTACCACCACAACGTAGTGCACTCCATAACCTTGAACGTGGCGTGAGGGAGGACATCATGAAAACACTCTCTGTCGCCCTGTTCGTCACAATGCTCCTGGCGCCGGCTTTTGCCGACGAAAGCGCGGTGCAGCTCAAGAAAGCGCCCGGCCTCGACAAGATCGAGGGCAATTGCGCGGCCTGCCACAGCCTCGACTACGTGCAGATGAATTCGCCGGGCTACAGCGCCGCGTTCTGGGATGCCGAAGTGACCAAGATGATCAAGGTCTACGGCGCGCCGATCGACGACGCCGATGCCAAGGCGATCGTCGAGTATCTCAACAAGAATTACGGTGGCTGATTAAAATACGCCGGACACCACGAGCCCCGCCTGATCGGCGGGGCTTTTTCTTAAGGATGGCCCCGTAAATTGCCCGTGATGACGCCCTGTTACGCCGAACCGAAGCCGGTTAGAGTGCGTTGACGTTCGCACCGGAACACCAATGAGGAAATCATGCGTATCGGAATTGCCATAGTTGCAGCTGCCGCACTGTGCGCGATAGCGCTGCCTGCCGATGCGCAGACCCGAACCAAGCGCGTCGTCACTAACCGCGACCACACCGTGGTCGTGATGCGGGACGAAGATGGCCGCAAGCGCACCCGGATCATCGTGCAGCGGCGCTCTTATCTCGACGCCGGCGTGAATGTGAAGCCGGGCGATCGCAAGTACACCGACTACGTGATTTCGCCGACCTCCTCGGTCAATCCGGCGATCGACAACACGGCCTTCAATTTTGGCAATTCGAACCGGCCGGGGCCGTTCGACCTGCCCGGCAAGAACAATCCGATGCAGTGGTAAGAGCCACTGCCTGAAATGAAAAACGCGGCCCTTCGGGGCCGCGTTTTTATTTGGCGCTGGGCCCTCAGGCCGCGAGTGTTTGCAGTTCGCTCAGAATCGCGTCGCCCATTTCCTTTGTGCTGACGACCTTGCTGCCAGCCGATTTGATGTCGGCAGTGCGCAAATTATTCGCCAGCGCCCCGGCGATCGCCTGGTCGATCAGGTCAGCTTGTTTGCCGAGATTGAACGAATAGCGCAACGCCATGCCGAACGAGGCGATCATCGCGATCGGATTGGCCATGCCCTTGCCGGCGATGTCGGGCGCCGAGCCGTGCACCGGCTCATACAGCGCCTTGCGCTTGCGTGTCTTAGGATCGACCTCGCCGAGCGAAGCCGACGGCAACATGCCGAGCGAGCCGGTCAGCATCGCCGCGATGTCGGACAATACGTCGCCGAACAAATTGTCAGTGACGATGACGTCGAACTGCTTGGGATTGCGCACCAGTTGCATAGCGCCGGCATCGGCCAGCATATGTTCGAGCTGAACATCCTTGAACTCGCGGGCGTGCAGCGCAGTCACCACCTCGTTCCACAGCACGCCGGTTTTCATCACGTTGCGCTTTTCCATCGAGGTGACCTTATTGCGGCGCTTGCGCGCCAGCTCGAAGCCGACCCGAGAAATGCGCTCGATCTCGTAGGTGTCGTACACCTGGGTATCGATGGCGCGCTTTTGGCCGTTGCCGAGATCGGTGATGGTCTTCGGCTCGCCGAAATAAACCCCGCCGGTCAATTCGCGCAAGATGATAATATCGAGGCCGTCAACGAATTCGCGCTTGAGGCTCGAACTGTCCGCCAGCGCCGGATAGCAGATCGCCGGACGGATATTGGCGAACATCACCAGATCCTTGCGCAGGCGCAGCAGGCCGGCCTCCGGCCGCACGTCGTAGGGCACCTTGTCCCATTTCGGCCCGCCGACCGCGCCGAAGATTACCGCGTCGGCGGCGTTCGCTTTCGCCATGGTCTCGTCGGTGATGGCTTTGCCGCTGGCGTCATAGGCGCAGCCGCCGACCAGGGCTTCTTCGGTCTCGAATTTGTCGGGACCTTTTTGATTGAAGAACGCGATGATGCGCTTCACCTCGGCCATCACTTCGGGGCCGATGCCGTCGCCGGGAAGTAGCAGAAGCTTATGGGTCGCCATACTCTTTTCCTCGCACACGCTACGCGGTGAGGATTGCTAAAGCGCGCCAAGACCGATGGCAAGATGCGGGGTTACGATCCGCCAAACCAGTTGTAGCCCTTGTCTTCCCAGTAACCGCCCATGTCGGTGTTGGTGACTTCCATGGCCACCACGTATTTCGGATTTTTGTAGCCGAGTTTGGTTGGCATCCGGATCTTCATCGGGAAGCCATAGGAGCGCGGCAGGGTTTCATTGGCGTATTTCAGCGTCATCTGCGTTTGCGGATGCATCGCGGTCGGCATGTCAATGGTGTTGGTATAGCCCTCTGCGCACTTGAAATAGATGTATTTAGCGCGGGTATCGGCGCCGATGCGCTTGAGGAATTCCGAAAGCTGCACGCCCTGCCAAGAACCGATCGCGCTCCAGCCCTCGACGCAGACGTGGCGAGTGATCTGCGAGACCTGCGGCAGCGCGTTGAGCTCGTCCAGCGTCCAGGATTTCTTGTTGTCGACCAGACCCGAGACTTCAAGTTTCCATTTCTTGCCGTCGACTTCCGGCGCCTCGTCCTCATCGTAATAGCCGTTGAACGGAAACGGCTTGGTCAGCGCGCTTTCCGGATAGACCGGAGCCAACTTGGTGGTGCTGAACAGCGCGGCTTGCGCGCCATCGTTGAACTCGGAAATCTTGCGCAGGATTTTTTCGGCCATATCGTCTTCACCGAGATCGCAGCCGGTCAGCAGCGTCAGCGCGCCGAGGCTGGCGCCGCCGCGCAAAAATAGCCGGCGGGTCGGGTGTGGCATGACCTTGATGGCGTCCTTGATCAGCAGGCGCTGGTCGACGCCGGGAATGATTTTCGGCTTCCGCATGGGCCTCTCCTAGTTCCCGGTGACCATGGCACGCAAGCTCTTCGGCACCAGCAGCGCCAACAGCACATGCACGACCAAAAAGCCGACGATCGCCGCCATCGCCGCGAAGTGAACGTAGCGGGCGAAATCGTAGCCGCCGAACAGCGCGGTGAGTTCCTGGAACTGCACCGGCTTCCAAATCGCAAGTCCCGACAACACGATCAGCACGCCGCACAAAATCACGCCGGCATAGAGCAGCTTCTGCACGGCGTTGTAATGCGAGATGTCGTCGTGCGAAAGCTTGAACGTGAGTGCCGCCTTGGTGTCGGCGATCACCTCGCTCGGATAGATCGGCAGCAATTTGCGGCGGAAGCGCCCGGTGATGAGGCCGAGCGAAACGTAAACGATGCCGTTGATCACCAGCACCCACATCGCGGCGAAATGCCAGGCGATGGCGCCGGCTAGCCAGCCGCCGAGCGTGATGGCGCTTGGGAACGTGAAATCGAACAGCGGCGATGCGTTATAGATTTGCCAGCCCGACGCCACCATCACCAGGATGGCGATGGCGTTGATCCAGTGGCAGACGCGCACCCAGACGGGATGGATGGCCTTTTCGTCCGGGCGACGGGCAACCGCAGCTACGCTCATATCGTTCCCTCGCTTGCGCTGATAATACGACGACGACGGACACCTGGATGCAAGGGCCCGGCGGCGATGCGCTGACATATTCTGCATCTTTCCGCTCACCCAACTATCAGATCCCGGACCCACGTCCTCATCAGTTTCCCGTTGCCGGACCCCGCCATTTGCCTCACGGTATCGTGAGAACAAGCGAAGGGCGCTGGCGTGAGCAGCAAGATCAATTCCGGAAATTTCTTCGAGGATTTCCGGCTGGGCCAGGTGATCCGCCACGCCACGCCGCGCACCGTCACGCAAGGCGATGTCGCGCTTTACAACGGCCTTTTCGGGCCGCGTTTTGCGGTGCAATCGTCCGACGAATTCGCCCGCAAGATCGGCTATCCGCGCTCGCCGGTCGACGATTTGCTGGTGTTCCATATAGTGTTCGGCAAGACCGTGCCAGACATCTCACTCAATGCCGTCGCCAATCTCGGTTACGCCAATTGCCGGTTCTTACGTCCGGTTTATCCCGGCGACACCCTCTCCGCCGTGTCGGAGGTGATCGGGCTCAAGGAAAACTCCAACAAAAAAACCGGCATCGTCTACGTGCGCTCGCGCGGCGCCGACCAGAACGGCAACGACGTGCTGGACTACGTGCGCTGGGTGATGGTGCGAAAACGCGACGAAGCGGCGGCCGCACCGGTGGAAACCGTGCCGGAGCTACCGAAACAGGTCGACACATCGGACATCGGCGGCAGCGGCTGCCCTATCATCAAGCCGGAGGCATATGACGATGTGCTGGCCGGCAGTCCCTACCGCTTCGGCGATTACCAGACCGGCGAGAAAATCGACCACCGCGACGGTGTCACGGTGGAAGACGCCGAGCACATGATCGCGACGCGGCTTTACCAGAACACCGCGCGTATCCATTTCAATGCGTTCACCGAAAGCAAAGGCCGGTTTGGCCAGCGGCTGATTTACGGCGGCCACGTCATTTCGCTGGCGCGGGCGCTGAGCTTCAACGGGCTGGCTAACGCGTTCCACGTCGCCGCCATCAATGGCGGGCGGCACGTCAATCCGCTGTTCGCCGGCAACACCGTGTTCGCCTGGTCGGAAATCCTGGCCAAGACTGAATTGCCGGGCCGCACCGATGTCGGCGCCTTGCGGCTTCGGACTGTCGCCACCAAGGATAGGCCGTGCGGAGACTTTCCGCTGAAGGCACGCGACGATTACGATCCCGCGGTGATCCTCGATCTCGATTACTGGGTCTTGCTGCCGCGCTGACCGTCCTCGGTCGGGCTGCGACGCATGTGTTCGACTAGCTGCCTCGCATAAGGCGGCAACGCTTCGAGATCGCGCACGCAAATGGTGAGCTCGCGCACCGCCCATGGATCCGTGAGTTCTATCACATTGATCGCCATCGACTTGAGCGCGGCGCGCGCCGTGGTGTGCGGCACGATGCCGACCGCGACGTTGCGCTCGGCCAGCCGACACACCGCATCGAAGCTGCGCAGTTGAACGCGCAGCCGCAGTGGCCTGCCAAGGCCTGAGGCCTTGCTGGCGAGAAAGCGCTGGATCGCGCTGGCGCGGTCGAGTCCGACGATGTCGTAGTCGAGCACTTCGGCAAAACTGATCTTGTCGCGGCCGGCCAGCGCATGATTTTTGGCTACCACGGCGACGAAGCGGTCGGTGCGGAACGGATACGTCGTCAAGCTGCCGGCGTCGACCGTTCCGGCGACGATGCCGAGATCGCCGACGCCTTCGGCGATCAGGCCGACGATTTCATCGGACAGCCGTTCCTCGATGTCGACGCTGACGTTCGGATTGGCGGACAGAAAGGCAGACAGCGTTTCCGGCAGAAATTCGGTCAGCGCATTGGTGTTGGACAGAACCCTTACCTGGCCGGCCAGCCCGCCGGCATAGGCGCCGAGATCCTCACGCAGCCGTTCGGCCTGCTCGAGGATGATGCGGGCATGTTGCAGCAGAGTGCGGCCAGCCTGGGTCGGGGTCACGCCATGGCGGGCTCGCGTCAACAACGGGGCGCCCAGTGCCTGCTCCATGTTGCGGACCCGGGCGCTGGCGGCCGCCAACGCCAGATTGGCGCGCCCGGCGCCGTGGGTAATGCTGCCGGCTTCCACCACATGCCTAAACAGGCTGAGATCAGCGAGATCAAAGCGCATGTTAGCCTTCGGATTTGACGAAGGCAGACTACCAAAAACACAGATTGTAAGCCCGCTTCGTTGGGGTCATGTTTCGCACTCCACGAAGCGAATCGCAAGCCGGTGCTATGTCACCGGAAAGCACATGACCGAAACAACGACCCCGCGCCTGAAAGAACGGCCACTCTCGCCGCATTTGCAGGTCTACCGGCTGACGCTCACGATGGTGATGTCGATCGTCCATCGCATCACCGGCGCGGCGCTTTATTTCGGCACCATGCTGCTCGCCTGGTGGCTGATTTCCGCGGCAGTCGGTCCCAAGGCCTACGCAAATGTCGAGTGGTTCATGTCGACACTCGTCGGCCGGCTGATTTTGTTCGGCTACACGTGGGCGCTGCTGCATCACGCGCTTGGCGGCGTGCGCCACCTGATCTGGGACATCGGCTACGGCTTCGAGCCGGCCGAGCGCGAAACGCTCACCCTTGCCACCATCATCGGCTCGGTCGGCCTAACTGTTGTGGTTTGGGTGGTCGGTTATCTGGTGATGGGAGGCCCGCGATGAGCACGCCAGGCCATGAGCGTATTCTCACGCCGATGCGCCGCGTGCGCGGGCTGGGCTCCGCGCGTTCCGGCACCACAGCGTTCTGGCACCAGCGCGTCACCTCGCTCGCGTTGCTGTCGCTGACGGTCATCTTCATCGTGATCGTGGTGTCGCTGCTAGGCCGCAATCACGCCGCGGTGGTGCAAGTGCTCGGCTCGCCGCTGGTGGCGATCCTGATGCTGCTATTTATCGGCGCCAGCATCTATCACATGTGGGTAGGCATGCAGGAAATCATCCTGGACTACGTGCATAACGATCTGATGAAGCTGCTCGCGCTGGTGAACAATACATTTTTCTGCTTCGTGATTGGAGTGGGCTGCGTGTTCGCGGTTCTCAAACTGTCGTTCGGAGTTCTAGGGATGGCGGGCAACGGCAGCAGTAATCCCGCACCGGCCACCAACGGCCGGGCCTATCCGATTGAGGATCATACCTTTGACGTTGTGGTGATCGGCGCCGGCGGCTCCGGATTGCGCGCGGTGGTGGGTTGCGGCGAGGCCGGCCTCAGGACCGCCTGCATCACCAAAGTGTTCCCGACCCGATCGCATACGGTCGCGGCGCAAGGCGGTATCGCCGCTGCGCTCGGCAACATGGGCGAGGACGACTGGCGCTGGCACATGTACGACACCGTCAAGGGCGCCGACTGGCTCGGCGATCAGGACGCCATCGAATATCTTTGCCGCAACGCGCCGGACGCGGTCTACGAGCTGGAGCACTGGGGCCTGCCGTTCTCGCGCCGCGAGGAAGATGGCAAGATCTACCAGCGGCCGTTCGGCGGCATGACAACCCATTATGGTAAAGGCACCGCGCAGCGTACTTGCGCCGCCGCTGATCGCACCGGCCACGCCATGTTGCACACGATGTACGGCCAGGCGCTGCGCCATTCGGCCGAATTCTACATCGAATACTTCGCCATCGACCTGATCATGGATGACGACGGCCGCTGCCTCGGCGTCGTCGCGCTGAAGCTCGACGACGGCACCATCCATCGCTTCCGCGCGCATATGACGATCATCGCGACCGGCGGCTACGGCCGCGCCTATTTCTCCTGCACCTCTGCCCATATCTGCACCGGCGATGGCAATGCCATGGCGCTGCGCGCCGGCCTGCCGTTGCAGGACATGGAGTTCGTCCAGTTCCATCCGACCGGTATTTATCCGGCCGGCTGCCTGATCACCGAAGGTTCGCGCGGCGAAGGCGGCTATCTGGTCAATTCCGAGGGCGAGCGTTTCATGGAGCGCTACGCGCCATCCGCCAAAGACCTGGCATCACGCGACGTGGTCTCGCGCGCCATGACGCTGGAAATCCGCGAGGGCCGCGGCGTTGGCAAGGAAAAGGACCATCTGTTCCTGCACCTCGATCACCTCGATCCGGCGGTGCTGCACGAACGGCTGCCCGGCATCAGCGAAACCGCGCGCATCTTCGCCGGCGTCGATGTGACGCGCGATCCGATCCCGGTATTGCCGACGGTGCATTACAATATGGGCGGCCTCGCCTGTAATTATCACGGGGAGGCGCTGACCAAGAGCAAGGGCAAGAACGACACGGTCATTCCTGGCCTGATGGCGCTTGGCGAAGCGGCCTGCGTCTCGGTGCACGGCGCTAACCGGCTCGGCTCCAATTCGTTGATCGATCTCGTTGTGTTCGGACGCGCCGCCGCGCTGCGTTGCGCCGAGCTAGTAAGCCCGAACGACAAGCATCCCGAACTGCCAAAGGATTCCGCCGACAAGGCGCTGGCGCGGCTCGATCGCTTCCGCCACGCCTCCGGCGGCACGCCGACCGCGAAACTACGGCTCAACATGCAGAAGGTGATGCAGACCAATTGCGCGGTGTTTCGCGACGCCAGTGTGCTCGATGAAGGCCATAAGCTCATTCACGACCTCTATAGCGGCATGAGCGATGTCAGAGTCGCCGACCGCTCACTGATCTGGAACACCGACCTGATCGAGACGCTCGAGCTCGAAAATTTACTGCAACAGGCGGTCGTCACCATGGATTCGGCGCGCAACCGCACCGAAAGCCGTGGCGCGCATGCGCGCGAAGACTTTCCGGATCGCGACGACAAGAAATGGATGAAGCACACGCTGGCCTGGCTCGACGACAAGGGCAAAGTAAAGATCGATTACCGGCCGGTGCACGCCTACACGCTCACCAACGACATCGCCTATATCGAGCCAAAAGCGCGCGTGTACTGACGCGCCGAGAGAGCAAGCATGGCCCAATTCACGCTGCCGAAAAATTCCAAGATCACCGAAGGCAAGACATGGCCGAAGCCCGCCACGGCCGCGCAGGTGACGGAATTCCGCATCTATCGCTGGTCGCCGGATGACGACGAAAATCCGCGCGTCGACACTTACTACGTCGACCGCCACGACTGCGGACCGATGGTGCTCGACGCGCTGATCTGGATCAAAAACACCGTCGACCCGACATTGACCTTCCGCCGCTCCTGCCGCGAAGGCGTCTGCGGCTCCTGCGCCATGAATATCGACGGGCACAACACGCTGGCGTGCACGCGCGCGATCGACGAGGAAAAAGCGCCGGTGAAAATCTACCCGTTGCCGCATCAGCCGGTGGTGAAGGACTTGGTGCCCGATCTCACCAATTTCTACGCGCAATACGCTTCGATCGAGCCGTGGCTGCATACGGTCACGCCGACGCCGGAGAAGGAATGGCGGCAGAGCCATCAGGACCGCGCCAAGCTCGACGGCCTCTATGAATGCATCCTGTGCGCCTGCTGCTCGACCTCCTGCCCGAGCTATTGGTGGAATTCGGATAAATATCTCGGTCCGGCCGCGCTGCTGCAGGCCAACCGCTGGATCAAAGACAGCCGCGACGAGGGCACCGGCGACCGGCTCGACAATGTCGAGGACCCGTTCCGGCTGTATCGCTGCCACACGATCCTCAATTGCGCCAAGGCCTGTCCGAAGGGGCTTAATCCCGCCAAGGCGATCGCCGAGATCAAGAAAGACCTGGTGGACCGGCAGCTCTGACCGTTGCCGGAACCGTTCGCGCCATTGCCGGGTTGATCCCGAATGGCCGACGACAATCAAGACCGTGTCTGGGACATCCTTCATACGACCAGCATCGGCATGCTGACGACGCGCTTTGCCGGCGGCTTGCGCGCCCGCCCGCTCGATGCCCGGCCCGACCGCGAAGCCGGCACGATCTATTTTCTGACCGACGTGCGCGGTCTCAAGGACGATGAGATCACCGCCAATCCGGAAGTTTGCTTTACCGTGACCGACGCCGGCGACAAGGCCTATCTGTCGATTTCCGGCACCGCAGCGATCCTGACCGACCCTGCGCGTGCCGCCAAAATCTGGAAAAAGACCGACGACGTCTGGTGGCCGCAACGCGAAAACGACCCCAATGTGCGAGTGCTGCGGCTCGATCCGGCGACCGCCGAATTATGGGACGGACCGAAGAACTCCGTGGTCGCCGCTTATGAATTTGCCAAGGCGCGGCTGACCGGCGAAAAGCCCGACCTCGGCGAGAATCGAAAGAGCAGCGTCGATATGTCGATCTGACGAACCGCTATTCGCACTTGGCCGCCAGACAGAGGCTTTGCGCCTCCGGGAAGGGCACATAAGGCGCCTTGCCGCATTGCTCCGGCGTCGCCGCGACCATCTGATTGAGCTGGCCCTCGTAAAAATACGCGATCCGGTCCTCGCTGCCCTTGTACTGCCGGTTCGTGTTGCGCCCGTTGAAACGCACGCAGGAAAAATAAGGTCCCTTGCCGCCATTGCCGAGCACCGGCTCGGTAATGAACGCGTCGCGGACGTTGGTTGCGTCTTCCAGCGTGTTTTTCAGCAGCAATGTGATCTGGGATTTATAATCTTTCGGAAACACGTTGTACTCCGGCAGCTTGTTACTGGTATCGGCGCAGCCGGCCGTCAGCACCGACGCGCCGATGACCAACAGCGTGCTGCCACGGAGGGGCATCACAGTTTCAGCTTTTTCTTTCGCTGGCCGAGCGTGCGCAGCCGCAACGCATTGAGCTTGATGAAGCCCTCGGCGTCGCGATGATCGTAGGCCACCGCGCCTTCCTCGAACGTCACCAGGTCCTGGTCGTACAGCGAATATTTGCTCTCGCGGCCGATCACCGTGACGCTACCCTTGTACAGTCTGAGCGTGACGCGGCCGCCGACAAACTCCTGCGACTTGTCGATCGCAGCTTGCAGCATCTCGCGTTCCGGCGCGAACCAGAATCCGTTGTAGATCAACTCCGCGTATTTCGGCATCAGCTCGTCCTTAAGATGCGCCGCGCCGCGATCGAGCGTAATCGACTCGATGCCGCGATGCGCCGCTAGCAGGATGGTGCCGCCGGGCGTCTCGTACATGCCGCGCGATTTCATGCCGACGAAACGATTCTCGACCAGATCGAGCCGGCCGATACCATTGGCCTTGCCGAGTTCATTGAGCCGGGTGAGCAGCGTCGCTGGCGACAGCGTCTTGCCGTCGATAGCCACCGCATCGCCCCGCTCAAAATCGACGGTGATCAACGCCGGCTTGTCGGGCGCCTGGAGCGGATCGTCGGTGCGCGAGAACACGTAATCCGGCACGTCCTGCGCCGGGTCCTCCAGCACTTTGCCTTCTGATGAGGAGTGCAGCAGATTGGCGTCCACTGAGAATGGCGCGTCGCCGCGCTTGTCCTTGGCGATCGGAATCTGGTTCTTCTCGGCAAACTCGATCAGTTTCGCGCGCGACGTCATATCCCATTCCCGCCACGGCGCGATCACCGTGACGTCCGGCTTGAGCGCATAATAAGCCAACTCAAAACGAACCTGATCGTTGCCTTTACCCGTCGCGCCATGCGCAACGGCGTCGGCGCCGACTTTTTCGGCGATCTCGATCTGCTTTTTGGCGATCAACGGCCGCGCGATCGACGTGCCGAGCAGATACTGACCCTCGTACAGGGCATTGGCGCGGAACATCGGAAACACATAATCGCGTACGAATTCTTCGCGCAGATCCTCGATGAAGATATTTTCCTTTTTAATGCCAAGTAGCAGCGCCTTGTCGCGCGCCGGGGTGAGCTCCTCGCCCTGCCCGAGATCGGCGGTGAAAGTGACCACCTCGCAGCCGTAGGTGGTCTGCAGCCATTTCAAAATAATCGAGGTATCGAGCCCGCCGGAATAGGCGAGCACGACTTTCTTAACGTCCTTTTTTGCCTTCGCCATTGCCGGACCGTGAACTCAAAAGCCCAATGAAATTCGCGCGGACTATAGGGCGAAAGATTAACGAGGCAAAGGGCGCGCGCATTAACCGAAAACGCTGTTCCTGCTACTCGCCACAGCGGCGTTGCGTAAGATCGAACGCAACGGTTTCACAGTGAGAGTGCCCAGATGCCAAAAGTTAACGCCTCCATGCTTGTTGCCGCGTTCGCGGGCGTTGCGTTGATCGTGTCCGCCGCGCCGGCGCTGGCCGCACAATGCAATCCGCCCGGCGGCTTCGACGCTTTTATCGCCACGATGAAAAAGGACGCTGCCGCCAAGGGCGTTTCCAAGCGCGGCCTCGCCGCGCTCGACGGCGTGACGATCGACGACAAGGTGCTGGCCGCCGATAAGCGCCAGCACGTCTTCAAGCAGACCTTCGAGGAATTTTCCGGCCGCATGATTTCGCGCGACCGCCTGACCAAGGCGGCCAAGTTGATGAACCAGCACGCCGCGACGCTGCGCAAAATGGAGCAGCAATTCGGCGTGCCGGCCGGCCTCGTTGTCGCGATCTGGGGCCTCGAGACCGACTACGGCGTCAACCAGGGCAAGATGTCGATCGTGCGTTCGACCGCCACGCTGGCGTTCGACTGCCGCCGCACCGATAAATTCCAGGGCGAGTTGATCGACTCGCTGCGCATCATCGACCGCGGCGATATGACCGCCGAGGAGATGCGCGGCGACTGGGCCGGCGAGATCGGCCAGACCCAGTTCCTGCCGTCGTCTTACGTGAAATATGCCGTCGACTTCGACGGCGACGGTCGCCGCGACCTCGTTCGCAGCGTGCCGGACGTGCTCGCCTCGACCGCCAATTATTTCAAGCAAAAAGGCTGGCAGCGCGGCCAGGCTTGGGGTCCCGGCACCGCCGAACTTCGAAGTGATCAAGGAATGGAACAAGGCGGACGTCTATGCCCGCACCATCGCCGCATTCGCCGACAAGCTCGACAGCGGCAAATCGGCCAAAGCGCAAGGCGAATAAAACTGCGGAACGAGCTGCACACCGGCCCGCGCGCCTCTGGCCCGCGGGCCGTTTTAATTCAGCCCTGCTTTTTCTGGTCTTTGCGTTTCGCGAATGTATCGTAGATCGGCGCGGTCAATCGTCCGATCCGGGTTTCGAGCACGGCGTCGCTCATGCGGGTGCGCGGCCAGCGATATAACAGCCCGTGTACCGCCCAGATGATCAGGAACGTGAACACGCCGGCAAACACCACATCGCTGAAAAAATGCGCGCCGAATGCAATGCGCATGATGCCAACACCGGCGCCGAACGCGATCGACGCCCCATAGGCCAAAGGCCGCCAAGCTGGCGGCGCTAGCGCAGCAGGCGCCAGAGTCCAGAAAACGCCCGATGCCTCGCCGGACACGAAAGAACAATTGCCGATGCAATCGCCCCGCGGATCCCACCATGCGCTGAATTTCTCCGGGCCGCCGAATTCGGTCACGGCATACGGCCGCGAGCGACCCCAGTGATCCTTAAGGACAACATTGGCGATCAATCCCGGCGCCAGCGCTAACGTCCCGATCAGGAAAATCGCGGCGCGCGCAGGCATCAGCATCGGCCGCCGCGGCAAGATGAGCTTGACGATCCCGGCAATGAAAGCCGGCAACACGAGTGCGGCCGTCATCCACTTGCTGGTCGTGCGCAGTAGGTCGATGGCCGTGCCGGGCTGGACGAAGCCTGAGTCGCCGGAGGGAATGAAAAATTTGGAAATCGCGATGTCGAGTTGCGGAAACAAGCCGAACAAGAGGCCGGCAACAACAGCAATCGCAAGCGCGACCAGCAATCCAACCCGATTCATGTGATCGGTGGGGCCGGAGGCCGATTTCGCCAAACGCCTGCCCTACGGCCGGCGATCATCCAATAGACCAGCCCGAAAGCCGCGCCAGCCGCTGCGGCGATTTCCGCATCGCGCGACACCGGCGGCGGCGGTTGATCGATCGATTCTTCGTAGCCGCGGCCAAAGCCGACGCCTTGATACGCAAGACACGTCATGGCGGCACCGCCGGCAGCGTAGAGCAACAATGATCGTATCGAGAAAGCCTCCGCCAGTACCACGGCGATCAAGGTTGGCAGGAAAATCAGCGAAGCGGTGATGCCCGACGCCAGAAAAGTGGCACCCCAGAACACAACGCGGTCGCCGAGATCGCCCGACGGCTGCCATTGCGGGCCGAGCAGTCCGATGCTCCAGACCAGACCGGCCGCGATGGTGGCGAGCCAAAGCGCGAACAAAATAACGATGATGCGGCCAATCAGCGCCATTGCTACTCCGTCATCGCCATGGCGCGCAGCGCCATGCGTTCACGCGCCGACAGTTTCTCGGTCGCGCTCTTGAGTTGCCCGCAGGCGGCGAGGATGTCGCGGCCGCGCGGCGTACGAACCGGCGAGGCGTAGCCGGCGTTGAATACCACTTCGGAGAATTTCTCGATCTGGTCCCAATCCGAGCATTCGTATTTCGTGCCGGGCCACGGATTGAATGGAATGAGGTTGATCTTGGCATGAATGCCCTTGAGCAGCCGCACCAGCGCCTTGGCGTCCTCGATCGAATCGTTGACGCCCTTGAGCATTACGTATTCGAAGGTAATGCGTTTTGCATTTGAGGCACCCGGATAGCTGCGGCAGGCCTCGAGCAATTCGGCGATTTTGTATTTTCGGTTGAGCGGGACGAGGTCGTTGCGCAAATCGTCGCGCACCGCGTGCAGCGAAACCGCCAGCATGCAGCCGATTTCACTACCCGCACGTTCGATCATCGGCACGACGCCAGAGGTCGACAGCGTGATCTTGCGCTTGGAAATGGCGATGCCGTCGCCATCGGCAACGACCAGCAGCGCGTCGCGCACGTTCTCGAAATTGTAAAGCGGCTCGCCCATCCCCATCATCACGATATTGGTGACGAGACGGCTAGCGATTTGCCGGCTCTGGGTGCCGTCGGAATTCGCGTCGACCCAATCGCTCAGGCGGTCGCGCGCTACCATGACCTGGCCGACGATCTCGCCGGGCGTGAGATTGCGCACCAGCCGCTGGGTGCCGGTGTGGCAGAACGAACAAGTCAGCGTGCAGCCGACCTGGCTCGACACGCATAAGGTGCCACGGCCGTCATCGGGGATATAGACGCACTCGACTTCGTGCGGACGCTCGCCTTCGGTCTCGCCCGGCAGGCGCAGCAACCACTTGCGCGTGCCGTCGACGGAAATTTGCTCGGCGACGACTTCTGGCCGCGCCAGCGTGAAATTATCATTTAGCTGCGTACGCAACTCCTTCGATACACTGGTCATCAAATCGAAAGAGGTTACGCCGCGCACGTACATCCAGTGCCACAGCTGCTGCACGCGCATCTTGCGCGAGCGCTCCGGCACGCCGAGGGTAGCGAGCGCATCTGCCAATGCCGCACGCGACAGACCGACCAGCGATGGCTTTGCCGGCGGCACATAGCGCTCAAGCGCGACCTTTTCGATCGGCGCGGTATCTAAAACAACGCTCATGTGGATGGTTCTACTCTCTATCCCCTCTTACGGGGAGAGGGAGAGGTCACTTGCACTCTTCGGCGATCTTGTCGAGCGCTTGCCCGACGCCCTTGAGGGAATAAGTATCGGTGCTCTTGGTGCCACGCGAGGAGACGCTTTTGACGACCAGATCAGATCCCTTGCGCATGGTATCCACCATCTGCGCTTCCTCGGCAGCGTTCTTGATCCAGGCGCCGTCGTTCTGGGTGTACATCGCGTAATTCGCGGTCCCCACGCTAGCCGTTGCATCGGCGCTGCCACGCTGCGGATAGCCGACAATGGCGGAGACTTCGTTCTTCACCTTTTCCGAAGGACGCGTCGAGACGAACATGTAGGACGCATCCCGGCTGCGGCCTGCCGGTTCGGTGGTCGCCGACGCTGGTTTGGCGAGCGCGAAGCAGACCGTCTTGCCGCCGGGCGTCGCCTTGTAGGCGCCCCAGTCGCCATATTGGCCGAGCAGCACCGGCTGCTCGGCAGCAGCCGCGGCCGGTTTGGCGTCGGGCTTTTTGGCTTCGGGTTTTGCGGCAGCAGGAGCCGCGGGCTTCGGCTTGGCCGCTGGTTTTTCTGCGGTTTGCGCGAAAGCGCCGCCCGCCGCGGCCATCGCCACAAGCGCAATCATGGTCCGGAGAACGGTTCTCATCGTGCGGCCACCTGTTTTGAAATCGGATGGATACTAGTCCATTAGTGGCAAAAGTCGGCAATGTGAAGGCACCACGGCGCGCCGCTTGGCCGTGCTAGAAGGTCGCGGCTCAACGGACAAAACCAGCATGAAAGCCCTGCTCTGCACCCGCCACGGCGGCCCGGACGACCTTTCTTTCACCGACATCGCTGATCCGTCCGCCGGCCCGGGCCAGGCCGTCGTCAAGGTCGCAGCCGCGGCGCTGAATTTTTTCGACACGCTGATCATCGCCAATAAGTACCAGACCAAGCCAGATCTGCCGTTTTCACCAGCGGCGGAATTTGCCGGAACGGTCGAGAAAATCGGCGCCGGCGTCTCGACGCTCGCCGTGGGCGACCGCGTGCTCGGTTATCTCGGATATGGCGCGGCACGCCAGCGCGTTGCCGCCCCGGCCGAACAACTCGTCAAGATTCCAGACACGCTGGACTTCGACCGCGCCGCCGGGCTGTGCGTCACCTACGGCACGAGTTTCCACGCGCTCAAGGACCGCGCGCATTTGAAACAAGGTGAAACGCTTGCGGTGCTCGGCGCTTCGGGCGGCGTCGGCCTCGCCGCCGTCGAGCTGGGCAAGATCATGGGCGCGCGGCTGATCGCTTGTGCGTCGTCGGACGATAAGCTCGATTTCGCCCGCAAGCACGGCGCCGATGACGGCATCAATTATGCCAAGGACGATTTGAAGGATGCGCTACGTAAGCTGACCGACGGCCGTGGCGCCGATGTGATTTACGACCCGGTCGGCGGACCTTACGCCGAAGCCGCGTTGCGCTCGATCGCGTGGCAGGGCCGCTTCCTGGTGGTCGGCTTTGCCGCCGGCGATATTCCGAAGCTGCCACTCAACCTGGTGCTGCTCAAAGGCTGCGACGTGGTCGGCGTATTCTGGGGCTCGTTCATGCAGCGCGACATCGAAGGCCACCGCGCCAACACCAGGCAGATCATGGACTGGTGCGCGCAGGGAAAACTATCGTCGCATGTCCACGCGGTCTATCCACTGGCGGATGGACCAGCGGCGCTGAAGGCAATCGCCTCGCGGCAGGTGATGGGAAAGGTGATTTTGCGCCCGTAGTGTCACCCCGCGATCTTGTCCATCGCCTCGGCGAGTTTGATGTCGAGCTCGGTGACGCCGCCGGCGTCATGGGTCGACAGCGTCACCTCAACCTTCTTGTAGACATTGAACCATTCCGGATGGTGATCCATTTTCTCGGCGACGAGTGCCGCCCGCGTCATGAAGCCAAACGCCTGATTGAAATCCTTGAATTCGAATTTTTTACTGATGGCGTCACGGCCCTGCACATCTGTCCAGCCCTTGAGCCTTGCCATAGCGGACTTGCGCGCGTCAGTACTGAGTTTTGCGGCCATTGAAATACCTCGCTTTTAGACGCTGTACACATTAACGCATATCGGACGCGGGGTGTTTCTACCGTTGCGTCGCGCGCATTCGACACTATATTCCGCCGAATCGCGGGCCATTAGGCCCGCGACCCATTTCCGGACCCGCTCATGAATTTGCGTAACGTCGCCATTATTGCACACGTCGACCACGGCAAGACCACGCTGGTCGACCGGCTCTTGCAGCAGTCCGGCGTCTATCGCGAGAACCAGCGCCAGGTCGAACGGGCGATGGATTCCAACGACCTCGAGCGTGAGCGCGGCATCACCATTCTTGCCAAGGCCGCGTCGGTCGAATGGAAAGGCACCCGCATCAATATCGTCGATACGCCGGGCCACGCCGATTTCGGCGGCGAGGTGGAGCGCATCCTCAACATGGTGGACGGCGCGCTGGTGCTGGTCGACGCCGCCGAAGGCCCGCTGCCGCAGACCAAGTTCGTCGTATCGAAGGCGTTAAAGATGGGGCTCAAGCCCATCGTCATTATCAATAAGGTCGATCGCTCTGATGCCCGGCCGGTGCAGGTCATCAACGAAGTGTTCGACCTGTTCGCCGCGCTCGACGCCAGCGACGAGCAACTCGATTTTCCAATTCTGTACGGCTCGGCAAAGCAAGGCTGGATGGGCGAAAAGCTCGACAGCCCGCACGACGCCGGTATGAAGCCGTTGTTCGATCTGATCCTGCGCCACGTCAAACCGCCGGTGGTCGAGCAAGGTCCGTTCCGCCTGCTCGGCACCATTCTTGAGGCCAATCCGTACCTCGGCCGCATCGTCACCGGCCGCATCACCTCGGGCTCGGTGAAGCCGAACCAATCGGTCAAGGTGCTCGACCGCGACGGCAAGCTGATCGAGAGCGGCCGCATCACTAAAGTTCTGGCGTTCCGCGGCATCGAACGCATCGCGGTCGACGACGCCGAGGCCGGCGACATCGTGGCTCTAGCCGGACTGCCGGAAGCCACCGTCGCCCACACCATCTGCGATCCGGCGGTCGAGACGCCGATCCCGGCGCAGCCGATCGATCCGCCGACGCTGGCGATGACGTTTCGCGTCAATGATTCTCCGCTCGCCGGCACCGAAGGCGCAAAGGTCACCGGCCGCATGATCCGCGACCGGCTGTTGCGCGAGGCCGAGGGCAATGTCGCGCTGCGCGTGCGTGAATCGGACGATAAGGATGCGATGGAAGTCGCCGGCCGCGGCGAATTGCAGCTCGGCATCCTGATCGAGACGATGCGCCGCGAAGGCTTCGAGCTGTCGGTATCGCGGCCGAAAGTGCTGCTGCGCAAGAACGACGCCGGCGAACTCGAAGAGCCGATCGAAGAGGTCGTGATCGACGTCGATGAAGTTCATTCCGGCATCGTCGTGCAGAAAATGTCGGAGCGCAAAGCCGAGATGATCGAGATGCGGCCGTCCGGCGGCGGCCGCGTGCGCATGGTGTTCTACGCGCCGACCCGCGGGCTGATCGGCTATCAGGGCGAGTTGCTCACCGACACGCGCGGCACCGCGATCATGAACCGGCTGTTCCACGCCTACGCGCCGCACAAGGGCGACGATCCAGGGCCGCCGCAACGGCGTGCTGATCTCCAACGACAAGGGCGAAGCGGTCGCTTACGCGCTGTGGAATCTGGAAGACCGCGGCCCGATGATGATCGAGCCGGGCTGGAAGGTTTACACCGGCATGATCGTCGGCGAGCACACCCGCGACAACGACCTCGTCATCAACGTGCTCAAGGGCAAGCAACTCACCAACATCCGCACCACCTCGAAGGACGAAGCGGTCCGCCTCACCCCGCCGATCCGCATGACGCTGGAAAAGGCGCTGGCCTATATCGAGGACGACGAGCTGGTCGAGGTGACGCCGGCAGTCGATCCGGCTGCGCAAGAAGCTGCTCGACGAGACCGACCGCAAGCGCGAAGATCGCAAGAAGGAAGCCGAGACGGTTTGAGCATTCGCGCAACGCGCGAATCGAGTTGCAACCGCGCCGACTTCACCTGCTTCCGTCATCGGCTCGGCCGAGACGGCATTTTCGCGCAACCCGCGCGCGCCGACGCAGTCCTCAAACGCAGTCGAATAGTTGCCGCAGGCAGCAACGCGTTCCAGCGCCGCCTGTGGCCAGTAATCCACACCATTAACCTATCATTAAACAAGGGCTTGAAGGCCGCAAGGTTCGTTGCTTCTATTCGATCATGACCACGACCCTCATAGAGATTCGCCGCGCCAAGCCGTCCGACGCGACGACGGTCGCCACGCACCCATGACGAGGCTTGGCGCGCCGCCTATCAGGGCATCATCCCGGGCAACGAGCTCGACAAGCTGATCAGCCGCCGCGGGCCGGATTGGTGGGACTAGCGCGATCCGCAAAGGCAGCCGCATCACCATTCTGCAGTTCGGCGACAAGGTCGCCGGCTACGCCAATTATGGCCGCAACCGCGCGCGCAGCCTGTTTTATGACGGCGAAGTCTACGAGCTTTATCTGCGGCCGGAATATCCAGGGTCTCGGCTTCGGCCGCCGGCTGTTCTCCGCCGCGCGCAAGGATCTGGTGCAGAGCGGCTTGAAGAGCTGGTGGTGTGGGCGCTGTCCGACAACGAGCCGGCGGTGGAATTCTATCGCGCGCTCGGCGGCCGCGCCGTCGCGCGCTCGTCGGAAAAATTCGGCAGCCAAGACGCTCGATAAGGTCGCCTACGCCTGGCAGGCGTAGTTTTTCTTCAAATTGTTGTCGTGAGAGCGTCCGCTAAATCTGCGGCGCCGGCAAGCCGTTCTGCGCGCACGCCGCGCGCAACGTATTGAGCAGCAGGCAGGCGATCGTCATCGGCCCGACGCCGCCCGGCACCGGCGTGATCGCGCCGGCGACCTCAGCGGCATCGGCAAGGCGACATCGCCGACGATGCGCGACTTTGCCGCCCTCGCCCGGCACGCGATTGATGCCGACGTCGATCACGGTGGCGCCCGGCTTGATCCAGTCGCCGCGCACCATCTCGGGCTTGCCGATGGCGGCGACCAGGATATCGGCGCGCCGGCACACTGCCGGCAAGTCGCGCGTCTTCGAATGGGCGATCGTCACCGTGGCGTTTTCCGCCAGCAGCAGTTGCGCCACCGGCTTGCCGACGATGTTGGAGCGGCCGACCACGACCGCTTCCAATGCCCGCCAGCGATGGCATGCACGGTCTTCGCCAGCAGCACGCAGCCGAGCGGCGTGCACGGCACCAGCCCCGGCAGCCCGCTGGCGAGCCGGCCGACATTGAGCGGATGGAAGCCGTCGACGTCCTTGGCCGGGTCGATCGCCGCGATGACCTTCTGCGTGTCGATCTGCGGCGGCAGCGGCAATTGCACCAGGATGCCGTTGACCGCCGGGATCGGCATTGAGCTGCGCGATCAGCGTCAAGCAGCTCGGCTTCGCTGGTGGTCTCCGGCAGATTATGGTCGAACGGCCGCATGCCGGCTTCGGCCACCGCTTTCGACTTTGTTGCGCACATAGACTTCGCTCGCCGCATTGTCGCCGACCAGCACCACCGCAAGGCCCGGCGTGAAGCGCTGTGCGCCGGCCTTGAGCCGCGCCACTTCGCCGGCGATCTTGCCGCGCAACTCCGCCGCGGTGGCTTTGCCGTCGATGATGCGCGCGGTCATGGTGATCGCGGTTAGACGAAAAGCCGGATGTAGAGCCAGAAAATGAGTTGCTTGAGGAACAACAGCCCGATGATCAGGATCACCGGCGAAATGTCGATGCCGCCGAGATTGGGCATGACGTTGCGGATCGGCCGCAGCGCGGGTTCGGTTACGCGATAGAGGAAGTCGCCGACGATTGGCGACGATCGGGTTGCGCGTATTGACGACGTTGAAGGCGATCAGCCACGACAGCACCGCCGCCGCGATCAAAATCCAGATGTATAGGGTAGATGACTGTATCAACGAGCCACAGAAAGGGATTCATCGCGCGCTCCGTCGGATGGCGGTATGATAGCCGCTTGCTTGCCGCAGGAAAAGGGGGCGCAGGCTGCTGGTGCCGGAAAGGCACCGAAATCCGCGAGGCCACCCATCCTTGACAGCCCACACCCCCCGCCGTAAATGGCCGCACTCGCTGAAATCGGCGGCGCCACGCTTTGGCGCCGTCCGAAGATCGGTCGGGGGCCATAGCTCAGCTGGGAGAGCGCGTCGTTCGCAATGACGAGGTCGGCGGTTCGATCCCGCCTGGCTCCACCAGTCTTCGCTCTCCGGAGCTTCGGCTGACACTCACCAACGCTGGTGCGCGGCGGTTTTCATTCCGAAAAATCGCGTAAAAAATTGATTACGCATCACACCGCTTATTGTGCGGGTACTCCCCGTGGTTTAGCCTTTTCCATCGTTGGTCTTTGGGTGGGGGAGTGTCATGTCGCGTCTATTCGCGGGGGTTGTTGCGGGTCTTGTGATTTCGGTCGTAGTGCCGACCATCGGTTACACGGCGGACATGCCGGTGAAGGCTGCGCCTGTGGCAATGCACCCGGTCATGAACTGGACCGGCTGGTATCTCGGCGCATCGGTCGGCTATGTCGACGGTCGGGTGACTAACGGAACGCCGGCGTTTCCCGCCACCGCCAACATTGCCCCCAAGGGTTTTGTCGGCACGGTCCTAGGCGGTTATGATTACCAGTTCGTCGGCAGCAATATCGTCCTCGGCGCCCGGCTGGCGGTTCCGCTGCTCTCCATCAGTGACTCTACGCCAAGCGGCGTCGGGCCGACGTTCTCCGGCAAGGTGAAGTCGGCGGTCGTGGCCGCCGGTCGGATCGGCGTCGCGGTCGATCGCTTCCTGCCGTATTTCATCGCCGGCGGCATCTGGGGCCGCGGCGAAGGTACCGTGGTCGGCATCGGCAGCGCACGCGCAACGCATAACGGCTTTATCGTCGGCGGCGGCGTCGAATACCGGTTGGCGCAAAACTGGTCGATCGACGCCAATTACACTTACGTGTCGATGTCGAAAGAGACCTACAATTTCACGCCGTTTGGCGGCCTTGCCGTGCAGCAGGGCTTTAATTCCAACAATTTCACCATCGGTGTAAACTACCGGTTCTGAAAACCGGAATGCGTATAGAAGTCATTGCTGCGGCCCGCAGGCACGAGCACGAGGATCTGCTGAAACGTGCCTTCACGTTGCGTCACGACGTCTTCGTCGAGACGCGCGGCTGGGATTTTCTGCGACGCGACGACCGCCTCGACATCGACCGCTACGACGCGGGCTCGACCGTGCATGTCCTGGCGATCGACAAGGCCCGCGTGCTCGGCCACGTGCGGATCATTCCCGGCGGCTATCTCGCGGTGGCCCGCGCCGATCCGGCCCGCATCCGCGAAGCCGCGGGCGATGCGCAGATCGACGGCTTGAGTCGCTTTTGCGTCGCGCCAAGCTTGCACGCGCCGCTGCGCGAATCAGCCATCGTGCGGCTGTTCAGCGCGGCGCTCAGCCATCTGATCGAGCGCGGCACCGGGGCGCTGCTGTTCGATACCGACCCATCGATCATTTTCATATTGCGGGTGCTCGGATTTTCCATCGAGCGGGTCGGCGAATCGACACTCATCGCGGGTCGGACCATGCAGCCGATCGTGATGCGGCTGGATTCCTCGGCACTGTCGGCCTTGCCGATGAAGATCGCCGCTTGGACTCGGCACGCCGACGTCACCATCGCGTAATACGTCACGAATATTTCGACTCGACCGAATTCCAGCGCCCGGTTTGCACGGCTTCGCTGAGACTTTTGAGCGCCAGCTCGCCGTCACTGTCCTTGAAAGCTGCCGCGTTGCCGCCGGCGAAATCGCGCAGCCGGGCCAGGCCCTGCTCAACTGCCTTTGTAACGCGGCCGATCAGCAAGTTCGGATAGGCCACCTGCGAAAAGCCCATGCCGTAAAGCTCGGCCGGCGATAGCCAAGGCGTGGTGCCGCCCTGGAAAATGGCGGCGGCGTTCCATTGGCCTTTGAAAGCGCGGCCCACTTTCTCGTAGTCTGGCAAGGTCTTGAGACCCGCAACAAACACACCATCGACGCCGAGCTTCAGAAACCGTTCGCCGCGCCGCAGCGCCTCATCCATGCCAACCGCGCCGAACGAGTCGGTGCGACCAATGATGACGAAATCCTTGTCGCGCCGCGCACCCATCGCTGCGCGCAACTTGTTCTCGAACAGGTCGAGCGGCGCGACGCCGCGCGCGGTCGCCGCGCCAGGCTGCTTGCCTTCGCGCAACTGATCTTCCAGCAATAGGCCGGCGACGCCCATCGCTTCATACGTCTCGACCATGCGCACGACGCTTTTGACGTCGCCATAGCCGTCGTCGCCGTCGGCCAGGCACGGCAGCTTGGTCGCGCCGACTATATCGCGAATGCCGTCGACCATCTCGCCCAGCGCCGCGATGCCGAGATCCGGCAGGCCATATCGGGCTGCCAGCATGGCATTGCCGCCGATGTTGAAGCTCTTGAAGCCGGCCTGCTCGATCAGCCGCGCCGACAGCGCATCATGCGCCAGCGGGCTGACCAGCGGGCGCGCCGCGCGATGCAGATCCCGTAACGTTGCGCCTGGTGTGCGGTCCGCCATCCAATTGCCCATACCACGTTGGCGCGACACCTTCTATGCAAGTGGATGATGGGTCGGGATGCGATTGCCGCCCCAAATCGCAACGGCTAACGTCGATATGAATAATCGCGAGGTCCTATCATGTTCGTGCGCATCCTAGGCATGACGCTCGGCACTGCGTTGCTTGCGTTTCAGGCCTTCGCCCAGACGCCGGATCCGATCCTTCAAAAAAAGACTTTCGAGCTTCCGAGCTATACGACGGCGGGCGGCGCCACCATCAAGAACGTCAAGATCGGCTGGGAAGCCTACGGCACGCTCAACGCCGACAAATCGAACGCCATCCTGATCACGCATTTCTTCACCGCCACCAGCCACGCTTTCGGCAAATACGCGGCGAGCGATGCGGCGCCCGGCTACTGGAATTACCTGATCGGCCCGGACAAGCCGATCGACACCAATAAATATTACGTGCTGTCGTCGGACACGCTGGTCAATCTCAACGTCAACGCGCCCAACGTCGTCACCACCGGGCCCGCCAGCATCAATCCCGATACCGGCAAACCCTACGGCATGAGCTTCCCGGTCGTGAGCATCAGGGACTTCGTCAACGTGCAAGCGGCGCTGATCGAGAGCCTCGGCATCAGGAAACTGCACGCGGTGGTCGGCGCCTCGATGGGTGGCTTGCAGGCCTACGAGTGGGCGGCGAGTCATCCTGACAAAGTGAGCCGCATCGTCGCGGCAATCGCGGCTCCGGCGGCCGATCCTTATCTGATCGGCTGGCTCGACGCCTGGGCGGCGCCGATCAAGCTCGATCCGAAATGGAACGGCGGCGACTATTACGGCAAGGACGCGCCGGTTGACGGTGTCGCCGCGGCGCTCAAGCTGGTCACGCTGCAGGCGCAGCACTTCGAATGGGCCAGCAAGACGCAAGGCGGGTTGGCCGACCCCACCAAGGAGCCGGGCAAGGCGATGGACAACAAGTTCAAGATACAGGCGACGCTCGATGGCGTCGGCTCAGCGCGCGCCAAGAGCTCCGATGCCAATTCATTTCTCTATCTGGTGAAGGCCAATCAGCTTGCCGACGCCGACCCGGCCAAGATCAAGATCCCGACGCTGGTGATCTACACGCTGACCGACGAGATCTTCTACCCGCCGAACGTGGAAGAAGCCGCGAAGAAGATGAACGCCGAAACCGCAACCATCTCCGGCCCCAATGGCCATCTCAACGGCGTGCTGCATATGGCGCCGGTCGGCGGCAAGATCGCGGAGTTCCTGGCGAAGTAATCTGCCGGCTCACGCCGCATTGTGGCCGAGCCAGTGATCAATGAACGCTGCCAGCCAGCGATGCGAGGCAAAATCATGCACCGCGCGGCCCTCGATGTGCTCGTGGCGCTGCTTGGTGCCGGGCATCTCCATGCGGTGCGCGCCACGGGTGAGCCATCGATACATCATGGCGTGGGTGACTTCGGGATGAAATTGCAGCGCGTAGCCGGTGCCGTGCCGGAACGCCTGCACTGAAAACGCGTCACCTTCCGCCAGCAGTTCGCTGCCGGCCGGCAAATCGAAGCCCTCGCGATGCCACTGGTAGACGTGATCCGGCCATTCGGTACACACGCCGCGCCCAGCCTCGGTCGGCCGGATCGGGTAATAGCCGACCTCGGCATGGCCTTGCGGGTGCGGATAGACGCGGGCGCCGAGATGGCGCGCCATCATTTGCGCGCCGAGGCAGATGCCGAGATAAGGCCGCTTGTCGCGCAGCGGCACGCCGATCCAGTCGATCTCGTGCTTGACGAATTCTTCGCTGTCGTTGGCGCTCTGCGGACCACCGAAGATTACCGCGCCGGCATGCTCATGCATCGTCTCCGGCAGTGGATCGCCGAACCGCGGGCGACGAATGTCGAGCGGATAACCCAGACGCGACAGCGTCTGCCCGACCCGGCCGGGCGAGGAATGCTCCTGGTGAAGAATGATGAGGACCGGTTGCGGCATGATCCATTTTGCGCCGACGCGCCGGTTCCGATTACTAGCGCGTTCGCAGCGGTTTGCAACCGGTACGACGCTGACTAGGAGTTTTGCGCGCCCTGCGCCGCGCCTGGCGCGCGCTGACTATCGCCAGCAGCAGGCCGTGCGGCACGAAGCGCAACAGCGCGATCACCAGCTTGTTGACCAAACCGGGAACGACGACCCGTCGTCCCCGCCATCAGGCCGCGATAGCCGTCGCGCGCCACGTGCTCTGCACTCTGCGCCAGCAGGTCCGGGCGCCACCGATCCTTCGATGCCCGCCCGCGCGCGCGAATTCGGTCGGCACCGGGCCGGGGCATAACACGGTGACGCGAATGCCGCGCGGCGCCAGCTCCTGATGCAAGGCCTGGCTCAATGAGAGCACATAGGCCTTGCGTGGCGTAATACACCGCCATGCCGGGCCCGGGCAGAAAACCGGCCATCGAGCCGACATTGAGCAGCCCGCCGCGATGGCGCGACAGGCTGTCGACGAAACGCAAGGACAACTCGGTGAGCGCGCGGATATTGAGATCGATCATGGCGAGTTGTTCGCCGCGGTCGCGGTCTGCGGCACGCCCGACCAGACCAAAGCCGGCATTGTTGACGATATATTGCGGCTCGGCGCCGGCGGCGGTCGAGCGCCTCCGCAATGCGGTTTACGGCGTCCGGCTCAGTCAGATCGGCCACGATGACCAGCGGCCGCGTCGCTCCGGCTTGCGGCGATCTCGTCGGCCAGCGCGTCGAGCCGCTCCTCACGCCGCGCCACCAAGGCGAGCGCATGGCCGTGGCGGGCAAACTCGCGCGCCAGTTCAACGCCGATGCCGGCCGACGCGCCGGTGATCAGTGCGACCGGCCGCATCGAGCACTCAGGCTTTGACCCGTGCCGCATCAGGATCGAGCGTCTCCAGCGAGCGCTGCGCCGGTTCGACGCCCCAGAAATAGACCGCGACGATCTGCACCACGACCAGGCCGATCATCAGCCAGAGCACGCCCGGCAGCCCGTAATTCACCATCAGGAAGCCGACCACGAACGGCGAGACCACGGTCGCGCCGCGGCCGAGCGTGTTGCAGATGCCGTTGGCGCGCAGCCTGATCTCGGTCGGAAACAGCTCGGGCGTATAGACGCCGAACAGCAGCGCGGTCTGGATGTAGATCGCGACGATCAGGACCGCGCCGACGCTCAGCACCGGTCACCGGATCGGACGCCGCGTTGAAGCGCGCGTAGATGTATCCGAACACGATGGTGAGGACCGAGCCGAGGATGATGCTCCAGCGCCGTCCGATCGAATCCGACAGGTAAGCGCCGAGCGCGCAGCCGACCAGCGAGGCCGCCGCGAGAACCACGGTATAGCCAAGCGAGTTGGCGATCGTGAGCCCCTGGCGCAGGAAAAATTGCGGCAGGAAGATCACGAAGCCGAAGATCAGCGTATTGATCGTGATCAGCAGCCAGCAGCCGACCAAGCAGCCGTTGCAGGATCGGCGGCTTGAACATGTCGGCGGCCGTGAGTTGCGCGGGCGCCGACACGGTAACCGGCGCCGGCAGCGCGCCGGCGGCCAGCGCGACATCCTTCTCGATGGTCTGCATCAGCGCTTCGGCTTCGGCGTCGCGGCCTTGCGCTTCCAGCCAGCGCGGCGACTCGGGTAAATTTTTGCGCAGATACCACACGATCAATGAACCGATACCGGCGATGATGAACATCGGCCGCCAGCCCCAGGTCGGGATGATCAGGTAGCCGAGAATCGCGGTAACCGGGAATCCGCACACGGTGAGAAATGCCATGAAGGCAAGCCAGCGCCCGCGCGTCTTCGGCGGCACGAATTCAGTAAGCGTCGAATAGCCGACCACGATCTCGGCGCCGAGCCCAAGCCCCTGCACGAAGCGGCAGACGATGAGTTGCGTCATGTCCTGCGCGAACGCTGCGGCAAGCGAGGCAAGCCCGAAAATCAGCAAATTGATCTGGTAGGTGAAGCGCCGGCCGTATTTGTCGCCGACGAAACCGGTGACCAGCGATCCGATCGTCATGCCGACGAAGGTCAGGGAGAGGAATTGCAAGTTCTGCGGCAGGGTGGAGAACTTGGTCTGGATCGTCGATGCCAGCACGCTGCCGGCGACATAGAGGTCGTAGCCGTCGAAAAACATGCCGGCGCCAACCAGCCAGAAGATGCGGTAATGAAACGGTGAAATCGGCAGCCGGTCGAGACGCGCGCCGGCATTGACGGTCGTCGCCATATTTTCCCCCTTGAAAACCCCAGGGCTGGTCTGAGCCGCCAGCCTCTCGATCAATGCTACAATACCCCGACAGACCTGTCTTATTCCCGCGGTCAGCTTGTCGCCGCCGCCGTGCGCTGGAAACCGACCGTGCGGTCTCTATAATGCCGCCGCATTGCCGGATTGGAACAGTTCCGGCACCCTGAAGTGGAGAAACGCCGATGAGCAAACCTCGGATCAGTTACATCGACCCGGCGACCGTCTCGGACCCGGCGATGAAAGCCGAATTCGAGCGGTGCGCGCGCGAGGGCACGCCGCGGCCGGAGAGCCAGGCGGTGCGCGCCCATGTGCCGGCGACGTTCTGGTCGTTCGCCAAGACCTGGCACGACGTATTCCGGAACGGCGTCGCCGACCACCAGGTCAAGGAGCTCTGCCGCATCTACGTGTCGCGCTCGGTGCTGTGCGAATTCTGCGGCAACCAGCGCTCGATCAAGGCGGCCAAGTCCGGCCTCAAGGAAGACGACTATTCCGACCTGATCAATTTCGAATCCTCGACGCGCTACAACGACAGGCAAAAAGCCGCGCTCGCCTACGCCGAGGCGATCACCTGGGACCTGCCGGCCGGCGACGAATTGTGGTCGCGGCTGCACAAGCACTTCAGCGAGCCGGAACTGGTCGAGATCGGCTATTTCGTCGCTATCACCATGGGCCAGCAGCGCTGGCTGCGCACGCTCAACATCGAGCATCACCAGATTCTCGCAGGCCAGGACGGCTCGATGGCGCCGGGCTTCGAAACCATGGATAAGCTCGCAGATTCGAAAAAGGCCGCCGACTACTGGGCCAAGGTCGCGCCGAAGCCTGCGTCGCAGGCCGCCGAGTGAGCCCAGCTACCGCCACGCTCGCGCGCACCGCAGCGGCCACGGCGCAACCGCGCATCCGCGTAAAAGGCCTCGGCAAGCATTACGGCGCGCTCGAAGTCTTCCGCGACATCTACTTCGATGTCGGCGAGCGCGAGATCGTCGCGGTGGTCGGTCCGTCCGGCTGCGGCAAGACCACGATGCTTCGTTGCATCGACGGCCTGCTCGCCGTCGATGCCGGTGAAATCTGGGTGGACCAGACGCGCGTCACCGAGCCGATCGCCGGCGTCGCCATGGTGTTCCAGCATTTCGGGCTGTTTCCGTGGAAGACGGTGACCGACAACGTCGCCTATGGCCTGCGCATGGCCGGGGTGGCGAAAGCCGAAATCGACAAGCGCGTGCCGGAATTCATCAAGCTGGTCGGCTTGAGCCGGCTTCGAGAAGGCCTACCCCTACCAGATGTCGGGCGGCATGCAGCAGCGCTGCGGACTCGCCCGCGCACTGGCGGTCGAGCCGAGCGTACTGCTGATGGACGAGCCGTTCGCCGCGGTCGACGCCCAGACCCGCGAGATCCTGCAGTTCGAATTGCTGCGGATCTGGCAGGAGCGGCCAACCGCGATGATCTTCGTCACCCATTCGATCGAGGAAGCCGTGCTGCTCGGCCATCGCGTCATCGTGCTCAAGGGCCGGCCGTCCAGCATCCACGAAACCATCGAGATCGACCTGCCGCATCCGCGCACGCGCGCCACGCTGCGCGAGCCGCGGTTCGCCGAACTGCGCGAGCGGGTCTGGAGACACTGATGCGCGAGGCGCGCGAAGCCGAATTTCAACTGGAACGCTAGAATAAAAGAAACTCAGGGAGGATCCTCATGTCCAACAGGTTCGCAACGCTGATTGCTGGGCGCAACCGCCGCTGCGTTGATGCTCGCCGCAGCTCAGCCGGCCTTTGCACAGGCCAAGAAGATCGTGCTGGCGGTGCCCGGCATTCCGCCGATCTTCTCCGCGACGATCGCCTATGTCGCCGAGAAGGAAGGCTTCTTCAAGAAATACGGCGCCAACGTCTGAAATCCGCCCGTTCGATAACGGCACCGCCGCGGCGCGCGCCGTGGTTTCCGGCGACATCGACATGGCGCTGGTCGCCGACCCCGCCGGTGATCAACCAGATCTCGAATTCTGGCGTGCCGCTGGTCGCGATTTACGGCATGCCGAACCCGGATTGGGTGCTCGGCTCGACCGAGCCAGGCAAGAAATGCAAGGACATCGAGGGCCAGGCCGGTCGGCGTCGATTCGGTCGGCGGCGCGCGCTCGATTGCGCTGCGCTCGATGCTGGCCGGCTGCCCCGGCGTCAAGATCGACGACGTCCAGCAGGTCGCGCTCGGCTCCGACAGCCGGCACCGCGATGGTGGCCGGGCAACTGACTTATGCCGTGCTGCATCTCGACGACCTCGCCGATGATCGAGGCGCAGGGCAAGAAGCTCAACCAGCTTCTGGTCGATGAAGAACACCAATCCGACCAGCCACTACCTGGTCTGGTGGCGCGCAAGGACAAGCTCGCTGCTAACCGCGATTCATTCGTCAAGGCGGTCGCCGCGCATGATCGACGCCGCGCGGTTCATGCAGGACCCGAAAAACGCCGACAAGGTCGCCGACGACGGCACCGTCACCGGCCACAACAAGGAAGTCTCCAAGGCCGCGCTCAAGGAATTCCTGGCGATCGATTTCTGGGCGGCCAAGGACGACGGCATGGACAAGGGCAAGATCGACTGCGGTGTCGGCGCTGATGAAGAAGATCGGCGTCGATCAATGCCGACAAGGAAGCCGGTGACCTATGACCAATTCGTCGATCCGAGCGTCTGGAAAGATGCCAACGCGATGGTGAAGTGACAGCAATTCCGTCACCCTGGCCGCCGCAGGCGGCCCTCGAAGGGGGAACGGCCCGGGCGTTTATCCTTCGAGGCGCGCCGCTGGCGCGCACCTCAGGATGACGGTCATAGATTGTTGACCGCTGATTCAACAGGCCAACCTAGTAGCTTTAGCAAACACCCTCCACCGCCAAATGCCGTTCTGGCTCAGCCTCGCCGCCGGCATCGCTGCTCTGGGAGATCGCCGGGCGCAGCTCGAGCCCGCGCCTTTCATGGTGCCGTTCTCGGCCACCGTGGCGCGGCTGTGGTCGATGACGGTCAGCGGCATCTCTGCTCGCGCAATTCCTCGAATTCGGCCGAACTGTTCGTCACCGGCTTCGTGCTCGCGTCGCGGTCGGCGCGCCGCTCGGCCTGCTGCTGGCGCGCGTGCGCGTGACTGCGCATCGGCGTCGAGCCTTACATCATGCTGGTCTACGCCACGCCGATGGTGGCGCTGATCCCGTTCATCCTGTCGATGATGGGCTTCGGCTTCGCGCCGAAAGTGCTGGTGGTGTTTCTGTTCGCGGTGTTCCCGGTGCTCTACAACACGGTGGAAGGCGCGCGCAGCATCAAGCCGGAACTGATCGAGGTCGCGCAGTCGTTCCGCTCCAGCGAATGGGCGCTGTGGCGCGAGGTCATGCTGCCTTACACCCTGCCCTACACCATGACCGGCGTGCGCCAGGCGATCGGCCGCGCGCTGGTCGGCATGGTGGCGGCGGAATTCTTCCTGAGCTCGACCGGCCTCGGCCAGATCATCATGAGCGGCTTCGCAGAACTTCGACACCGCCGGCGTGTTCGCCTCGATCCTGTTGATCGGCCTGATCGGCGTCGGCCTGATGCGGCTCGGCCTCGTGATCGAGCGTCACTTCGCGCGGTGGAGGCAATAGATGGCGGAGCTCGCGGTAGCAGCGCCCGCGCACAGCCCTGCCACGCCGCATCGGCGGCACACTGATGCCGCGTTTGCTCGCCGGCATTGCCTTGTTGCTGGTCTGGGAAGTCGTCGTCCGGCTGTTCGCGCCCGCCTATGTGGCAAAGCCGAGCGGCGTCATCATGGTGTTCCCCAAGGTCATCACCGATCCGCAATTCCTCCAGGCGGTCGGCGCCACGCTGCTGGCCGTCGCCGAAGGCCTCGCCATCGCCATGGTGACGGGCACGTTGATCGGCTTGGCGATCGGCCGCAGCCCGGGCGCCGACCGCGCGTTGCGGCATTACATCAACGGCTTCTACGCCATCCCGATGATCATCGTGCTGCCGCTGTTCTCGCTGTGGTTCGGCTACACCGGTGCGACCCGCATCGCCACGATCGTCTTCGCCGCGATGTTCTCCATCATCATGAATGTCGTCCGACGGCGCCCGCGCGGTGCCGCGCGAATTCATGGAAGTGGCGCGCTCGTTCGGCTCGAGCCGGCTGCGCATGCTGGGCGAGATCGTGCTGCCGTCCTCGATGCCATACCTGCTTGGCCGGCTTCCGGCTCGCTGCGGGGCCGCGCGCTGATCGGCGCGGTCGTTGCGGAATTTTTCCTGTCGATCGGCGGCGTCGGCTATTTCATTCTCTACAATTCGCGCTCGTTCCACCACAACGAAGCCTTCGTCGGCGTGATGCTGCTTGCGCTGTTCGGCGTCGGCTTTGAGGCTCTTATCGGCTGGGTGACGCGGCGCTTCTGCCGTGGTACCGCCGGGAGGCGAACGCGACGTAGTTCTTCCGCTCATTCCCGCGCAAGCGGGAATCCAGCGATGCAAAAAGAAAGGCTCTGGGTACCCGCTTTTGCGGGGACGAGCGGAGTGGAGATATTTTGCGATGACTGACGATCCTCGCGTCAAGGCAGCCATTTCGCATTGGGGCGCGCGTTTCGTCGCCAATGGCGTGGCGCTCGCCGATTTCGAGGACGTCACCCGCTCGCTCAAAAGTTATGACGACTGGTGCCGCGCTTGGTCGGAGCGCGCCGCGCATGCATGAGCAGCTCGGCCGCGACGCGCTGGCGAAGCAGAAATTCCTCACCGCCGGCGAATGCCTGCAACGCGCCGGCGTCTATTACCATTTCGCCGCGTTTTTGTTCGTCAATGACGTGCCGCAGATGAAGGTCGCGCACATGAAGGCGGTGGCGTGCCGGCAGGCTGGCGCTGCCCTATCTGCAACCGCCTGGCGAGCGCGTCGAGATTCCGTACGAGGGCAAGACGCTAGCCGGCATTCTGCGCAAGCCCGCCGGCGTCGAAAAACCGCCGATCGTAGTGATGGCGTGCGGCCTCGATTCCACCAAGGAAGAAGGCGACGCCTACGAGACGCTCGTTTCTCAATCGCGGCATGGCGACTCTGATGTTCGACGGTCCCGGCCAGGGCGAAGCGCAATACGATTTCGCCATCCGCGGCGACTACGAGGTGCCGGTCAAAGCCGTGCTCGATTTTGTCGGGACGCGGGGCGATCTCGACAGTGCACGCATCGGCATGTGGGGCGTGTCGCTCGGCGGCTATTACGCGCCGCGCGCCGCCGCGTTCGACAAGCGCATCAAGGCCTGCATCGCGCTCGGCGGGCCGTTCGACTGGGGCGCCGCATTCGACACATTGCCGGAGCTGACGCGCGAGGCGTTTCGCGTGCGCAGCCATGCCAAAACGCAGGACGAGGCGAAGAAAAATGCTGCGACGCTCTCGCTGGTCGGTATTGCCGAAAAGATCACTTGTCCCGATTTTCATCGTGAACGGCCGGCTCGATCGGGTCGTGCCGGCCAAAGACGCCGAGCGGCTGGCGCGCGAAGTCAAAGGCCCGGTCGAACTGCTGATGGTCGAGGACGGCAACCACATCGCCAACAACCGCGGCTATCGCTGGCGCTCGCAGAGCGCGGACTGGCTGAAGGATCAGCTCAGATAACGTGAAACCCCCGCGGCATCGCATGAAATCGCTCGATGCCGCTCTCGGTGATCAGCACCATCTCGCCGGTCTGCACGCCGGCTGAGCCGTCTTCCGTCACCACATTCGGCTGGATCACAACCGTCTGCCCGGCTCGGAACGGCTCGACCGGCACCGGCCCCGCCGGGCGGCTCTTGCAGCCCAGAATCGGCGGCAGATAGCCGCCGCCATACCCATGCAACAGGTCGTCGACGATGGTCAAGCCGGCGTCCTCGATCACGGCGGATGCTTCGATCACCTGCGCCGGCGTCGCGCCGGCTTTCAGCGCTTTGACGATGGCGTCGAACGCCGCGTCGGCGGTCGCATGCAGGTCGCGATAGAGTTTCGGCGGCTCCTCGCCCAGTGCAAAGGAGCGCAATACCTGGCCCGGATGATCCCAAAACGCCGCGGTGATTTCCGCTACCACCACATCGCCGTTTTGCAACTTGCGAGTCGACGCGAATTGCCGCGGCACGCCGAGCTTGGGCGCGCGCATTGGTGTCGCACCGATATAGTGAATGACGTTAATGGCGCCCTGCGAGATGTAAGCGCGCTCGATCATGCCGCCCAGTTCGCGCTCGTTTAGGCCGGCCCTTAATCCGTCGCGCAACGCCATCATGCCGCGATCGGAAAAATACGCGCCGATCCGCATCCAATCGATTTCCTCGGCCGATTTGACCTGCCGCAATTTCGTGTAGTCGCGATTGAGATTTTTCGGCGGGCCGAATTTCGCCGATAACGCCGCATGCTGATCGGCGCCGAGCGGCCCGATAGTGGCGACACGGCTTGATTTCGCGCCGCGTTTCGCCAGCACCGCAATTGCTGACGCGATCGACGACTCGCCGCCCCACGCCACTTCGGCCTGGCCCGCCAATAGCTTCGCCTGCGGTGCGTGGTTGACATATTGCACGAACAGCGCGTCGGGCATGCCGGGCGTCAGCACGCCGACTGCTTCGGCGGTGACCGGCCATTGCGTCAGCCATTGCACCGCCGAGCCGACGCGGTTGGCGCCGCAGAAGATCAAATGATCGCATTCTGCCTTGGCCAGCAGCGCCTCGATGGCGGCGCGCCGGCGCGCCATTTCACCCGCCGAAAAGCGCGGATACTCGGCATCGACGATCTTCGCGAGATTAGGGGGAAGTTCACTCATATTGTCATGATGACAATTTCGCCGAAAAAAGCGAACGTGCGGCCGCCCAAGGAGACTGCAATGCCGTCGACGATCCTGGATTCCGCGGTGTTCCGCGACATTTTCACCACACCCGCGATGCGCGAGGTGTGGTCGGACGAAAGCCGCGTGCAGAAATATCTCGACTTCGAGGGCGGCGCTGGCCCGCGCGCAGGCCAAGCTCAAGCTCATTCCGAAAAACGCCGCGGCCGAGATCGTCAAGCACTGCAAGGCCGAGCAGTACGACATGGCCAAACTGAAATCGCAGACCGAGAAGATCGGTTACCCGGTGCTCCCCGTCGTCCAGCAACTGGTCAAGCTGTGCAAAGGCGGCCTCGGCGAATGGTCGCATTGGGGCGCCACCACGCAGGACATCACCGACACCGCGACGATTCTGCAGATCCGCGATTCGCTCGAACTCATCGAAACGGATCTCGACGCGATCTGCGACAATCTGGCGCGGCTCGCCAAGCGCTATCGCGACACACCGATGGCGGGGCGCAGCAATCTGCAACAGGCAGTGCCGATCACCTTCGGCTACAAGATGGCGACGATGCTATCCGCGTTCGAGCGTCACCGCGAGCGGCTGCGGCAGATGCGGCCGCGCTTACTGGTCGGCGAATTCGGCGGCGCCGCTGGCACGCTGTCCTCGCTCGGCAAGCAGGGCCTGAAATGCCAGGCCGCGCTGATGAAGGAACTCAAGCTCGGCCAGCCGGAAATTTCCTGGCACACCGTGCGCGACCGCATCGCCGAGGCCGGCTGCTTCCTCGGTCTCGTCACCGGGTCCTGCGCCAAGATCGCATTCGACGTTAAGCTGCTGATGCAGACCGAGGTCGAGGAGGTCTACGAGCCGTTCCACGAAGGCCGCGGCTCGTCGTCCACCATGCCGCAAAAGCGCAATCCGATCTCGTCGGTTTACATCACCGCGCAGGCGGCCGTGGTGAAGCAGCACGTCGCGGCGCTGCTGGAAGCGCAGGTCGAGGACCACGAGCGCGCGACCGGGCCGTGGGAGATCGAATGGATCGTGCTGCCGGAAATCTTCATGCTGTCGGCCGGCGCGCTGGCGCAGACGCGCTTCCTCACCGCCGGCCTGCAGGTCAACGAAAAGAAAATGAAGGAGAACCTCGGCATCACCAACGGCCTGATCATGTCGGAGGCGGTGATGATGGGGCTTGGGCCGATGCTCGGCCGCAACCGCGCGCACGACCTAGTGTACGACGTCTGCCGCCAGGTAGTGGCGACCGGCCGCCCGCTGGTCGATTTGCTCGCGGAGGACAAGGAGATCAGCAAGCATCTCAGCCGCAAGCAACTCGAGAAACTGGTCGACCCGGCCAATTATCTCGGGGTCGCCGGCGAGATGGTCGACCGCGCCCTCAAGCTGCGGCAGAAGAAGTAACCGACACGTCGCGCGGCATCGTCCGCCACACCGCCGCGGCGACGCCGAGGCCGATCACGCCGATCAGCAAAAACAGCTGCGGCACAGTGACGCCGGCCTTCTGCAGCAGCGCCACCGCGACGGTCGCGCCGGTCATGAAGGCGGCGTTGAGCACGTTGACCGCCGCCACCGTCCGCGCGCGGTAGGCCGTGCCGGCCCAGGCCTGCACCGCCGCGAAGGCCGGCACGATGAACAGCCCGCCGCGATACCGCGAGGCCGGCGAGATCGAGCGCCACCATCGCAGGCCTAGCAGCGAGGAGAATATTTCCGCCGGGCCGCGCAAGGACGATTGCCGGCGTGGCGCCGAGCAGCGATCACGCCAAGATCGAGCGCGAACAGCGCCGAGCAGTATCGCGCCGACCAACGTAGTGCGCAGCACGATCCGCCCACGCGCGATCATCGCCGCCAGCGCCGAGCCGGCACCGACCGCGACCGAGAAGATCGCGAGATAGGCGGTCACGGTATCCTCGTCGCCGCCGATCAGGTTTTTCACTAGCGGCGGCAGCACGCCAGCACGACGATGCCGGCGGTCCAGAACCAGCTCGTCACCAGCGCGCCCCACCACAGCCGCGGCTCGGCGCGTAGATAGCGCAGCATCGTGGCCGTGGATGCCGCGATATTCGGCGATATGCGAAGTTGCGGCGCGCCCGAGCCGGTCGGCGGAATGAACAGGCTCGACAGCCAGCACAGCAACGCGAAGCCCATCACCAGCAACGCGTAGGCGGCGGCAGCGCCGCTCGCCTTTGCTGGCGAGGCCGCCGGCGATGGTGCCGGTCAGGATGGCGATGAAGGTCGCGCCCTCGACCAGCGCGTTGCCGGCCGGCAACTGCTCGCGCGCCAGGTGGTCGGGCAAAATTCCGTATTTGATCGGGCCGAACAACGCGGCGATAACGCCGAACCCGGCCAGCGCCACGAACAGGATCGCGATGCTCGCCGTCATGAACCCGGCAACGGCGATACCCGCGACCGCGATCTCGGCGAACTTCAACCATTGCGCGACCCGCGCCTTGTCGTAACGATCGGCCATTTCTCCGCCCAGTCCCGACAGGAAAAAATACGGTGCGATGAACGTCGCGCTCGCCAGCGTAATCAAGCGCTTCATGGCCTCCGCCCGAGCCGAACAGGATCAGGAACACCAGCGCGGTTTTCAGAAAATTGTCGTTGAACGCGGAAAAAAACTGGCAACAGAACAGTGGCGCGAATTTCCGCGACAGCAGCAGCGGCTTCGGCATTGCAGACGCCCTCTCGGCCCGCCGCGAGCTTAGCGCAAATAAAAAGAGGCGGCCGACTGGGCCGCCTCTTTACGCCACAGACAGGACTTAGGAGTGAGCTTGCTCGCCGTGAGCTTCCATCCAGATGGCGGCCGCATTCGCGGCAATCGCCAGCACGATGGTGGTGCCGAACAGTGCGATCCACATGGCACAATCTCCCTGTTTATCGCGACCTCCACGGGAGGATCGGCTCGGACAACGCGCCGGCTCCGGCAAGGTTCCCGGCTCCTAACCGATTGAAACTTATAGTTATTTTTGACAGTATCTAGCCCGGCCACTTGTCTCGATTTCAGGACGGCGCCTGAATCGAGGATTTAAGGTCCGCCATCATCACGCGCAGTTCGAGCTCGCGATATTCGAGAAACAGCTTTCGCATCCAGCGCTGCAATTCGATGTGGACGTCGAGCGGAACGTCCGGCCCCGCCGAACCGCTGGTTTCGACGAACGAGAACGGCCGCTGCTCAATCACTCGCCGCAGCCCGGGCGCCAGTATCGGCAGATGCAACAATTGGGATCCTTTGCCGTGCGGCGGAAATTTGTCGCGATGCTGCGCGCTGCCGAGTAACTCGTTGTGCACCGGCACCAGAATCAATTTCGGAAACAGCCGCGTCAAAGCAGCATAGGCATCGACCGACGCGGTATCCGGACTGATCACATAAAGGACGATCGCCGCCACCGAGCGTTTACGCGCTTCCTCGGCAAAGCCGATATCCTGCGCCACCAGGAAAAATTTCTCGAAAACCTCGTGACCGAGATCGACAACCTTGTAAGCGCCATTGTCGGCCACCAGCGCATCGAACAGCGCCATCTGTCCCTGAATTTCGCCGATCTCGGAATAGGTCGCATGGCTTGGCTGGAACTGGCTCAAGGCCGCGTCGCGTTCATTGAGATCGAAGCCGGCGACCTTGCGCTCACTGCGCAAATGAAAGTCGATCAGCATCCGCGCCAGCAATGTCTTGCCGACGTGCTGACGCGGCGACGCGCAAATGGTGACGAAATTGCGGAGCGACATCGACCTATCGTTTGCCGGCGTCTCGCTGGAAGAAAACCGAGCGGCTATATCAGCCGGCGGCTTGCATGGCGCCATCGGCGGCGCCTGATCCGATCAGATCCATCAGCTTGGCCTGATCGTACTGGCTCCAGACATTGCCGAGCCAGTGGCGCACATAACCGCGCAACACGAATGAGTAGTTCGCCGGCTCGCCATTGGCGCCCTTGTTGGCGACGAAACTGACAAACGGAACGCCGGCGACTTCCACCTGCTCGCATGCCATCTCATTGAGCTTGGCGACGGTGATGTCCTTAGCGCCCTTGATCCGGTTGAAATACGAACTGTAGGTCGCCGGATCCCATTCGAAGAAGGTCGTGTTGTTGATGAAATTCTTCACCAGGTAATAACTGGCGTCGCCGATGATCTCCGCGGTTTCCGCGATTTCTTCCAGCGAAGCGATCGAAGGACCGAGGATGTGGAACACCGCGAAGGTGATCTGGCCTTTCTTTGCCGTATCGAGAAAGCCGATTTCATTGAGCGCGCGCAGCGTCGATGACAGCAGCCCGGCGCGTACGTCGATCACCGTCACGTCGGCGGTAGCATTGGCCAGCGTATCAAAAATCTTCATCTGATCGCCGACCTGGGTGACGTCGACGACTTCGGTGATATCGGGATGGAACCGCTTGAGCGAACCGCGCGGCGACTCGGTGTCGAAGGCACGGATCGCCACCTGATGCGCGGTAAAGTAATCGAGCAAGGTGCGCGCGACGGTCGTCTTGCCTACGCCGCCCTTGTCGGCACCCACGAGAATTACTGTTGGCTTGGCCATGAATCTCACTCAAATGAACGCGGACTGACGCAGATCGTCTTCTTGTTAGCGTAGCACCATGACAGAACGGCAACGCGAATCCAATGTCCGGAACCTGATGCCAACCGGTCCGAGCGGGGCTCGGAAATGCCATTTCTGTCGTGATTTCAGAGTGTTGACTTAGCCGGCGCGGCGCCGCATGGCAACAATATTCGGCAAGCGAGGGACGAGTGCAGGGCGTAGCAAAGTCCGCCTCCGCTAAGAAACTTCGGCGCGATAGCCTTCGCGCATTAAGGTTCACCGAGCCGTAGCTCTGAAGGAGCGAAGGCTGGTGCCGACGGAGGGATTTGAACCCCCGACCCCCCGCTTACGAAGCGGATGCTCTACCCCTGAGCTACGTCGGCTTTGGATTTCGCGCTTCTGATAGAGGCGGCCTGCGGCTTTGGCAAGCAAGGGGCTTACCGAAACAACTGCCGCAACCGCTGCCAACCATCGGAGGGCGGTAGCGTCGGTTCCGGCACCGGGTCGGCTTCGAGCGTGGAATCCGGGCCCGGATCGTCCGGCGCATGAATGAGCGGGATGATCGGCTCGACTGCCGGAGGTTTGCCCGATTTTCGCAGCGGCGATTTTGCCAACGCTTTGGGTTCGGCGATCGGCTTGGCTCGGCGCACTGGCTTCTCCGCAACCGGGACCGGCGCGACTTCGACGGGCTGGTGCGGCATCGGCGGGTCCGGCTCGATGATGGGCCGCTCCACGCCGATTTCCGCCAGCGGCACTCGCCACTCGAACGTGTCGAGTCGTCCGCTGACCGGCGACACCGGAATCCAGCGTTCGGTGACGACACCGTCGGCCGTCCAGGCCGGGTCGGGCGCGGCGCGCATCGCGCGCGCCATCCAGGCGCGGGCGCGACCTTCATCGCCATGTTCGTGCTGTTCGATCTCCGCCATTAGCGTGGCGACACGGCGCGTTGGCGCGTGAATGTAAGGCGTCAACGCCTGGCGCGCGGCGGCGAAATCGCCGGCATCCAGTGCCGCGCGCGACAGCGCCAGCGCGCTCTCGATATGGTCCGGCATCTTGTCCGCCAGCTTCTTGACGCGGATGCGCCGGTCGCGCGCGCTGTCGCCGAGCCGCAGGTTTGCATATGTCTCGGCGATGTCGGGATGCGGATTTTCTTGCCACGCCGCGTCGAGAATTTTTCCGGCCTTGCGCACTTCGGCGGATTCGGCAAGCCGCCGCCCGGCCAGCACCGCGGCCGGCACCAGACCGGGCGCCAGCTTGACCGCTTCGAGCGCCAGCGTGCACGAGGTGTCGCGGTCACTGTCTTCCAGCGCCAGCGCACGCGCCGTCAGCAGCACAGCGCGCTGACGTCGATAGACCGGCTTGTCGAGCGCGGATTTCATCGCTTCAAGCGCTTCGAGCGCACCGGCCCAGTCCCCCGCCATGCAGCGGAAATCGAGCGCCGCCTGCCCGGCCCAGCCGGTGCCGGGCGCGGCTTCTGCGGCCTGCTCGGCAAACCGCCGCGCCGCATTGAGGTCGTTGCGGCGCTGTGCCTCGATATAAAGCCCACGCAGGCCGAGCAACTTGGTGTCGTCGCGCCACACCATGGCGCGGAATGCCTTCTCGGCGCCGGCGCGGTCGCCCGCCATCTGCGCCGCTTGCGCGCTAAGCAACAGCGCCAGCGGATCGCCCGGCGACAGCCGTGTCGCATCGTCGGCGGAGCGCCGCGCCAGCCGCAGGTCGCCGGAGCCGATGGCAATCAGGCCGCGGCTGATGGCGAGATAGCCTTTGACGGCACGGCGATGGCGGAAGAACAGCGATACCTGATCGGGCGAACGAACAATGGCACGCACCACCGCCCAAATGAAAATAACAACCAATGCGAACACGACGGCGGCAAGCGCCGCTACGAAGATCGAGGTATCGAGTCGGTAGCCGAGCCAAACCACCGACACCTCGCCAGGCCGGTCGGCAAACCAGGATGCGCCGAGCGCCAGCAGCCCGACAGAAATCAGAAACAACACGACCCGGATCATCGACCGTTCCTCACGGCGATTTCGGCAGGTTGCCGAGGACGCGCGCGGCATCGGCGGCAATCGCGGCCGCGACGGCGAGCGCCGTCTTGCGGGCGTCGGCGCGCTTGCTCCATGTATCGGCGAGCGCACGGGATTTCGCCGGCAGTTTCGCGATGTCGGCTTGCGCGGCGGTCAAATCATGGCGTGCCACATCGACTTCGAGCCGCGCCAGCGCCGCCGGGGCATCGTCCCCGGCAGGCCCCTCGACCGGGCGCACCCGCACCAACTTGTTGGCATTGGCCTGCAGGCGCTCGACAAACCCCGCCGGCGCGGTTGCGCCGCCTGCGTCGCGGAGGGCCGGCAGCAGCGCGTATAGCTCGCGGGACAGCACCGCCTCGCTTGGCACGCCGGTCACGGCGAATGGCTCGAGCGGCGCGAGCAATTTCGCATCGGCGCCGAGCGCGCGCATCGCCGCAAGCTGCGGCGCATAGGGCTCACCGCGCGCCACGGCGTCGCGCAATGTCATGGCCGTCAAAGCGAGGCGCGCCGCATTGTCGACGTTCGAACTGGCGGCGACTTTTTCCTGCGTCGATTTTGCCCCGGTCTCGAGCGCGTCCACCCGTTTCTGCAGCGCGCCGATTTCGTCGCGTCCGGCGGTGGCATTTCCCGCGACCTCATCGGCGCGGCGAGTCAACGCGGTCAACGTAATGCCGAGCGACTTCATGGCATTTTCGACCGCCGTCAGCCGCTCAAGCGCGGCGGGATCGCCGGTTGAACTCTTAACCAGCGATTGCTCGATCTTGCCGATGCGCTCGGTAACGCCGTCCAGCGCCAGGTTGTTCGCGGCCGGCTTGTTGGCGAGGTCTTGCATGAGGCCTTTTATTTGCATCTCAAGGCCAGCGACGCGGGCTCGCATCGCGGTGTTGTCGGCGTAACGGATCGGCACCAGGCCGGACAGCCACATCGCAAACAGCACCAGCGCAACCAGACCGCCGCCGGCCAGTCCGGCAACGAGATGCGACGAAATCATCGCGCGTGACCGCGGCGCCGTTTCGCCTATTGCGCCGGACAAAAATTCACGGGTCGGAGTTTCCCCGGTGTCCTTGGCGGGTTCTGGCGCAGCGTCGTCCGCCTGTGCGATTTCCGTGGCGGCAAGATCGATGGTCGGCGGCGGCCGGCGGCGGCGCGGCTTGTCAGCCGCGTTTTCGCGCGAAGTTTCCGGAGTTTCTGGCGCTTTGGGTGTTTCTTCCGCCATGCGCAATTCTATACCGATTCGACGAGTTCAAGCAGCGAGGCCTCGTCGGGCCGCGACGCGACGCGGACATCGGCGGCGGCGGCCGCCAGCAAGGGCTCGGCGACCTGCGCGGAAAGACACAGGTGTGTCTGCGACAATGCGGTTCCGGCGGCGCGGCTGCCGGAGATGTAATTCTCGGCACTACGACGGGAGAAATGCAGCACGGCGTCGACTGAACCGGCACGCAACGCATCGATCAGTGCAGGCGGATACGGCACGGTGACGGCGCGATAGACCACTTTGGTCTTCGCCGTCACTCCCATGCGCCGCAGTTCGCCTTCAAGATCGAAGGCGCGATCCGCGCCGGCGAGATACAGCACCGTTCCGCCCTTGCATTGCCGCGCGACCAGCTCGGCCAGATCGCCGCCGTCGCCATCCGCCGAGATGACATTGGAAAAACCGACTTCGCGCGCGGCTTCTGCGGTGCGCGCCCCCACCACGAATACTGGCAAGCACTTCAGCGCCGACCGTTGCGGAGGCGTCAGCGCGCGGATCGCGTTGGCGCTGGTAATGACGAGGGCCGCAAAGTCGCCGCCCAGATCGGCCGCGACGGTTTCGATTTGCATCAGCGGCGCCAGCAGCACCTCATGGCCGCGCGCCCGCAACGCCGCGGCGGTGCGCTCGGCTTCCGGCAGCGGCCGCGTCACCACGGCGCGCATCAGAAGAATCCCGGGCCGGCGCGGGCCTTGAGTTCGCGCCCGGCCTCGGCGCCAATTTTCACCGCCTCGGCGCGCGTGCCGGTGCCGGCGATGTCGTGCGCGGCGCTGCCATCCGGCTTAACGATCAGGCCGTGGAATTGCAGCGACGGCCCGAACAGCGAGGCGTGCGCCGCGATCGGCGTCTTGCAGGTGCCATCCAGCACATCGAGGAAGGCGCGCTCGCAGGAGAGCGCGATCGAGGTGTCGGCGTCGTCGATTTGCGCCAGCAGCGCGCGGATTGCCGCGTCGTCCTCGCGCGTCTCGATGGCGATGGCGCCCTGCCCAGCGGCCGGCAGAAATTCGTCGATGCTCATGATGCTGGTGGCGCGCGCCTCCAATCCGAGCCGTTTCAATCCAGCCAGCGCCAGGATGGTGGCGTCGGCGACGCCGTCCTCCAGCTTACGCAAGCGCGTTTCGACGTTGCCGCGCAACGGCACGATCGTCACGTCGGGTCGCGCGCGCTTGACCATGGCCGCCCGCCGCGGCGACGAGGTGCCAACGCTGGCGCCGCAAGCCAATGCCGCGATGCTCGCCGCCTTGTGACTGAGGAACACGTCGCGCGCATCCTCGCGCGGCAGGTAGGCCGCCAGCATCAAGCCGCGCGGCAGCTGCGTCGGCACGTCCTTGGCGGAATGCACCGCGAGGTCGATGGCGTCGGCCAGCAGCGCCTCCTCGATTTCCTTGGTGAAAAGCCCCTTGCCGCCCTCGTCGGCCAGCGAGCCCTGGATAATGTCGCCCGAGGTCTTGATCACCTTCACCTCGACCGCGCCACCTAACCCCAATGTCGCCAGCCGCTCGCGCAACAGCCGCACCTGCGCCAAAGCAAGCGGCGAGCCGCGCGTGCCGATGCGAAGTGTGGCCGAGGATTGCAAGTGGTGACCTCGCGATGCTAGGCCCCTTTTAGTTTACCCTTCCCCGCAAGGGAAACCGGATCAGCACCCTCATGATCGTCCTCGGCATCGAGACGACCTGCGACGAAACCGCGGCGGCCGTGGTCGAGCGTTTCGAGGACGGCCGCGGCCGGATTTTGTCGAATATCGTGCTGTCGCAGGTCAGCGAGCATGCCGCGTTCGGCGGCGTGGTGCCGGAAATCGCCGCGCGCGCCCACGTCGAAGCGCTGGACCTCATCATCGACAAGGCGATGGGCCAAGCCAAGCGCCGTTACAACGCCATCGACGGCGTCGCCGCCGCCGCCGGCCCCGGCCTGATCGGCGGCGTCATCGTCGGCTTGACCACCGCCAAGGCCATCGCGCTGGTCAACGAGAAGCCGCTGATCGCCGTCAATCATCTCGAGGCCCACGCGCTGACCGCGCGGCTCACCGACAACACGCCGTTTCCGTATTTCCTGTTCCTCGCCTCCGGCGGCCACACGCAAGCCGTCGCGGTACGCGGCGTCGGCGACTACGTGCGGCTCGCCACCACGATGGACGACGCGATCGGCGAGGCCTTCGACAAGACCGCGAAGCTGCTCGGCCTCGGCTATCCGGGCGGCCCGCAGGTCGAGAAGGAAGCCACCAGGGGCAATCCCGCGCGGTTTGCGCTGCCGCGGCCAATGAGCGGCCGGCCGGAAGCCGATTTTTCTTTTTCGGGATTGAAGACCGCGCTGCGGCTCGAGGCCGAAAAAATCGCGCCGCTGTCGGACCAGGATGTCGCTGATCTGTGCGCCTCGTTCCAGCAGGCGGTCGTCGACGTCGTGCTCGACCGCATCCGCATCGGCTTGCGTATCTTCCGCTCGCGTTATGGCGCGCCGACCGCGCTGGTCGCCGCCGGCGGCGTCGCCGCCAACCAGGCGATCCGCAAGGTGCTGCACCGCCTTGCCTTCGAGGTCGGCACCGTGCTGGTCGCGCCGCCGCCCGAATTGTGCACCGACAACGGCGCGATGATCGCCTGGGCCGGCGCCGAGCGGCTGGCGATGGGCCTCACCGACAAGCTCGACGTCGCGCCTCGCGCGCGCTGGCCGCTCGACGAGGTGACCGGCGCGCGGCCGGCCGAGCCGTACCGTTCGATCAGCCGGAGTGGACATGGCAGCAGCCAAGGCAGCGAACATGGCGCAAGCTAGTTCGGCCATCGAGCGCATCGCCGTGCTCGGCGGCGGAGCCTGGGGCACCGCGCTGGCGGAAACCGCGGTGCGGGCGGGCCGCGCGGTAACTCTGTGGGAACACGACGCCGGCAATGCCGACATGCTCGCCAACCGGCGCGAAAGCAAATTCCTGCCGGGCGTGCGCATCGACGACTCGATCGCGATCACGCGCGAACTCAATGCCGCGGCGAAAGCCCAAGCCATCCTGCTGGTCGTGCCCGCGCAAAAAGCGGTGCGCGCCGTGGTGGCCTCCCTCAACGCCTATCTTGCCAAGGGAACGCCGGTGATCGTCTGCGCCAAAGGCATCGAGCACGGCACTCACAAATTCATGACCGAGATCGTCGCCGAATGCGCGCCCAACGCGGTGCCGGCGATTCTATCCGGCCCCAGCTTTGCCGCCGACGTGGCGCGCGGCCTGCCGACCGCCGTCACGCTAGCCTGCAAGAATGCCAAAATCGCCGAAGCCTTGGCGCATGCGATGAGCTCGGCAGCCTTCCGCCCCTACCATTCGACCGACGTGCGCGGGGTCGAGATCGGCGGCGCCGCCAAGAATGTGCTGGCGATTGCCGCCGGGATCGTCGCCGGGCGCGGGCTGGGCGCCAGCGCCGCCGCCGCGATATTAACGCGCGGCTTCGCCGAGCTGGTGCGTTTCGGCAAGGCGTTCGGCGCCAAGACCGAGACGCTGACCGGTCTGTCCGGCCTCGGCGATCTGACGTTGACCTGCGGCGGCCCGCAGTCGCGCAATTTTTCGTTCGGCGCGGCGCTCGGCAAGGGCGAGCCGCCGGACAAAGCAAACCACGGCAAACTGGCGGAAGGCGCCTTCACCGCGCCGGTGCTGCTGGAAATGGCGCGCGACAAGAATGTCGACATGCCGATCTCGTCGGCGGTGGCGGACGTGATCGCCGGACGCATGAGCATCGATCAGGCGATCGGTTCGCTGCTGGCGCGACCGATAAGAGAGGAATGAAATGACCTACTGGCTGATCAAATCCGAACCCGACGCCTGGTCGTTCGAGATGCAGATGAAGAAGGGCGCGAAAGGCGAGCCGTGGACCGGCGTGCGCAATTTTACCGCGCGCGCCAATCTCGCCAGGATGAAGAAGGGTGACAAGGCGTTCTTCTACCATTCGAATGTCGGCAAGGAGATCGTCGGTATCGCCGAAGTGGTGAAGGAGAACTATGCCGACCCGACTGCGAAGAAAGACGAGCCGTGGATCGTGGTCGATTTCCGCGGCGTCGAAGCCTTGCCGAAGCCGGTGACGCTGGAGACGATCAAGAAAGAGCCGAAGCTCAAGGATATGGCGCTGGTGAAATATTCGCGGCTGTCGGTGCAGCCGGTGACTGACGCGGAATGGAAGCTGGTGTGCAAGATGGGTGGGCTGTAACGCCCGTCATGGCTGGCAAAAAGGGGAAGCACCCATGATGCAGAATCTCAACTGGACATCCGTCCTCATCGCCGCCGCCGCTGCCTGGATTTTCGGCGCCATCTATTACGGCATCCTCGGCAAAGCCTGGATCGCCGCGCAGGGCAAGACGATAGAGATGCTGAAGGCCGAGAACGCCGGCAAATCGACAGCGGCAAAAGCGGCGCCCTTCGTTCTCTCCTTCATCGCCGAGATCGTGATGGGCTGGGCGCTGTTCGGCATCCTCACCCATATGGGCCTGTTCACGTTGCGAGCCGGCGCAATCTCCGGCGCACTGTGCTGGCTCGGCTTCGTGCTCACCACCATCGCGGTCAACAACGCCTATGCCGGCCGCAAGTTCAGGCTGACGGTGATCGACGCCGGTCATTGGCTCGGCGCCATGGTGATCATCGGCGCGGTCGTTGGCTGGTGGGGCCGATGATGGAGGCGCGTAATCGCGTCATTGCGAACTTCGCCTAACCCTCTGAAACTGCCACTAAAGTGGAATGTTCGAGCGCTTGTCGCCTCGCCGCGCCACAGCGCATAATCCCCTGACGACAATAATGAGACGCGGGCTGCGAGGCCTGAGCGTCCGCCGGAGGAAATGCGATGTCGGAAGACAAGAAGTATGACGTGACGGCCGATTGGGCCAAGCGCGCCTATGTGGACGGCGCCAAGTACAAGGAGATGTATGCGGCCTCGGTGAAGGACCCCGACAAGTTCTGGGCCGAGCAGGCCAAGCGGCTCACCTGGACCAAGCCCTTCACCAAGGTGAAGAACACCTCGTTCGCGCCCGGCAACATCTCGATCAAATGGTTCGAGGACGGCAAGCTCAACGCCTGCTTCAACTGCATCGACCGCCATCTCGAAACGCGCGGCAACCAGACCGCCATCCTCTGGGAAGGCGACGATCCGAAGGACAGCAAAACCGTCACCTACAAGCAATTGCACGCCGAGGTGTGCAAATTCGCCAACGTGCTCAAAAAGCAAGGCGTCAAGAAAGGCGACCGCGTCACCATCTACCTGCCGATGATCGTCGAGGCGGCTTACGCGATCATGGCCTGCGCGCGCATCGGCGCCATCCATTCGGTGATCTTCGGCGGCTTCTCGCCGGATTCGATCGCGGGCCGCATCGAGGATTGCAAATCCACCATCGTCGTCACCGCCGACGAAGGCTTGCGCGGCGGCCGCAAGATCCCGCTCAAGGCCAATGTCGACGCGGCCTGCGAGAAGGTGTCCGGCGTCAAGAGCGTGGTCGTCGTCAAGCGCACCAACGCCGCCGTCAACATGAAGGCCGGCCGCGACGTATTTTACGACGACGTCGCCAAGGGCGTTGCCGCCGATTGCCCCTGCGAGGAGATGAACGCCGAGGATCCGCTGTTCATCCTTTACACGTCGGGCTCGACCGGCAAGCCGAAGGGCGTGCTGCACACCACCGGCGGCTATCTGCTCTACGTCGCGATGACGCACCAAACCGTGTTCGATTATCACGACGGCGACGTCTACTGGTGCACCGCCGACGTCGGCTGGGTCACCGGCCACAGCTACATTCTGTACGGGCCGCTGGCGAACGGCGCGGTCACCCTGATGTTCGAAGGCGTGCCGAACTACCCGACCAATTCGCGGTTCTGGGAAGTGATCGACAAGCACAAGGTCAACATTTTTTACACCGCGCCGACCGCGATCCGCGCGCTGATGCAGGCCGGCGACGAGCCGGTGAAAAAGACCTCGCGCAAATCGCTGCGGCTGCTTGGCTCGGTCGGCGAACCGATCAATCCGGAAGCCTGGGAGTGGTACCACCGCGTGGTCGGCGACAATCGTTGCCCGGTGGTCGATACCTGGTGGCAGACCGAAACCGGCGGCATCATGATCTCGCCGCTGCCCGGCGCCATCGCGCAGAAACCCGGCTCGGCGACGCTGCCGTTTTTCGGCATCAAGCCGCAGATCGTCGACGCCGACGGCAAGGTTCTCGAAGGCGCCTGCAGCGGCAATCTCTGCATCACCGACAGTTGGCCGGGGCAGATGCGTTCGGTCTATGGCGATCACGAACGCTTCGAGCAGACGTACTTTGCGACCTACAAAGGCAAATATTTCACCGGCGACGGCTGCCGCCGCGACGCGGACGGCTATTACTGGATTACCGGGCGGGTCGACGACGTCATCAACGTCGCCGGTCACCGCATGGGCACCGCCGAAGTCGAGAGCGCGCTGGTGGCGCACGACAAGGTGTCGGAGGCCGCCGTGGTCGGCTATCCGCACGACATCAAGGGCCAGGGCATCTACGCCTATGTCACCTTGATGGCGGGCGAGAAGCCGACCGACGACCTGCGCAAGGAATTGGTGCAGTGGGTGCGCAAGGAGATCGGCGCGATCGCCTCGCCCGATTTCATCCAGTTCGCGCCCGGCCTGCCGAAGACGCGCTCCGGCAAGATCATGCGGCGCATATTGCGCAAGATCGCGGAGGACGAGAGCGGCAGCCTCGGCGACACCACGACGCTGGCCGATCCCACCGTGGTCGACGACCTGGTTAAGAACCGGCAGAATAAGCGGGCGGCGGCGAAAGCCGGCGGGTAAGCCGGGCGGCTATCCTGCCCCGCTGGCTAAGCCTAAGGTAGCCGGCAGAACCGCCGGTCACCGACCCGCGGCCCGGGGGTCATCGTCATGCATGTTGTCAGCCGCCGCGTGGCGTGTTTTGCCGCGCTGGCCTTGCTCGCATCCGTCGTCTCGGCTTGCGGCGAAAACGAAGCCGAACAGCGCAAAGCCTTCATCGGCTTTTTGCAGACGCAGATCGTCGACAAGCCGGGCGTGCATGTCCCCAAGCTCAACGACGCCGACACCAAGGCGTTCGGCGATTACACGAAGCACTACGCAGTGATCACCGATTTCGTCGGCGACGCGGGTATGATGGCGATGAGCAAAACGATGGCAGAGGGCCTGCCGGGGATGCGCTCGTTGCAAGACCTGATCGACCAGCGCGCCACCGTTCGCAAGACCGGCAACGACATGGGCGGCCTGCAGCGCGTCATGGACGAAAAGTTCGAGAAGACCAAGGCGGCGCGCGATGCGCTGAAACAACCTGACGACCTCAAAGTGGTCTATGACGCCGCGTTCGATAAAGTCATCGGCGCGCCGGTTCGCGGATTTCGCGAAGCGACGCCGCTCGCGCAAACCATCGCCATCGCGGCCGCCAATCTTGGCGACTATGTCGCCGCGCGCGGCGATAGCATCCGGGTAGTCGGCACCAGCCTGCAGACCAAGGACAAAAAGACCCAGAGTGAGATCGATGCGCTGGTCAACGTGCTCAATGCCAACGCGCCGAAATTCAACGAGGCGCAGCGCAAATTGCGCATCGTCCTGCAAGGCAGCTGAAACAAGTTAACCGCGCGCTTTAAGGTAAACGCCGGCTTTTGCTGGGGTTCCCGACGCTCCTCACTATGATCGCCGCGCTTGGGACATGCGGGCGTGGGTCATGGTTAAGCGCATCATTTTGTTTCTGCTGATCGTGTTCGGCGGCGCCATGCTGGCCGCCGTCACCGCGCGTTCGGCGGCGCGCGGCCTGGTCGCGTTCGACGGCTTCGCGCCCGGCACCATCGTGGTCAAGACACACGAGCGGCGGCTCTATTACGTGGTCGAGCCGGGGCGCGCGCTGCGTTTTCCGGTCGGCGTCGGCCGCGCCGGCCAGCGCTGGACCGGCAAGGCGAAGATCGAAGGCAAATATGTCGAGCCCTCATGGTCACCGCCGGCGGAGATCAAGCACGATCATCCGGATTTGCCGGACGTCATTCCCGGCGGCGCCGACGACAATCCGATGGGCGCGGCGGCGCTGACGATGCGCGGCGGGGTCTATGCGATCCACGGCACCAACAGCCCGGCCTCGATCGGCGGATTTGTGTCGTATGGCTGCATCCGGATGTTCAATCGCGACATCAAGACGCTCTATCGTCTGGTCGACGTCGGCACGCCGGTGATCGTCGAGGAATAAGCAGAGCAAGGCCGAGACAAAGCCCGACATGACGGACACAGCGCCGATGTACCGATTCATGAAGCATGCGCTCGCCGCAGCGCTCGTGCTGCTGGCGCATGCGGCACACGCACGCGACATAATCGGTTTTGCCGGCTATCCGGCCGGCTCCATTGTGGTGCGCACCAGCGAGCGCACGCTGTTCTACGTGATGCCGGGCGGCAGCGCGGTGCGCTATCCGGTCGGGGTCGGCCGCGCCGGCATGGCTTGGCACGGCCAGGCCACCGTCGCGCGCAAGCTGATACGCCCGTCCTGGGGCCCGCCCGACGACATCGCGCGCGCCAATCCACGCCTGCCGTACAATATTCCCGGCGGTTCCCCCCGCAACCCGATGGGCGCGGCGGTGCTAGGCTTAGATCGCGGAAATTACGCGATCCACGGCACCAACGATCCCGGCTCAATCGGGCGGTTCGTGTCGCACGGCTGCATCCGGATGTTCAACGCGGACATCATGGACCTGTTCAACCGCGCGCCGGTCGGCACTCAAGTTTACGTTCTGCCGTAACGGGTTATTCGCACCAGCTCTGGCGTTTGCCACCGTTGTAGGCACGCGCAAGGCCTGCATCGAGCAGCGCCTTGCCAATGTCCGAGTTCGCGGCGTTGAAGCATCGGCATCGACCCGGCCGCCATATTTGTCTTGGCCAACTTGTGAAATCGTCACCGCACCTTCACTCAAAATACGGCCCAGAAAATCCCGCGCCCGCCAAGGCCTTGACCCGCTCATCGTCGCAGCGCGATTTCATTTCGGGCGCGTCGATCCCGCGCAGCCGAACCCGGGTCGTGACGTCCTGCCCCGGCCAGATCCGCACCCGCGCCTCGAAGGTATAGCCATCGAGAACGCGGGTTACATCGGCGCTGTATCCGCTACGCAGCGGTTTGTTCGGCGCGGCTTCCACCGTTGCTCGCGAAATCAGCGCGTTGTTCGTGGCAACGGCCGGCGCGAGCACGGCACCCGTGCTCAATCCAATGGCAAAGGCCGCGGCAGCCAAAATCAGGGCACCGCCGCGCTGCGAGAGGGCGAGTGATCGCAAGGGTAGGAACATAGTCCTCGATATACCGCCGACCCAATCGACTCGCGCAAGCACAATCCTAGATTGTATTTCACAAAATTGCGATTTTTCGTTATTTGGCGTCGGACACAAAACCGCGGTGGATTCACGCAGCCTTGTTCGCGACCGGGCCACAATTCATGGCAAAGATCACCACATGGCGCGTCCGCGTACCTCTCCCCAGCCCGAAGTTCCCGGCCTCGCCGCTCGACGCATCGCCGCCGATATTCTCGACGGCGTGCTGCGGCGGAAGATCTCGCTGGACGAGCAACTGTCCGGCAAAGGCGCGCATCCCGGCTTGCCGACGCTTCCCGATCGCGACCGCGCGCTGATGCGCCGGCTTGCCGCCACCGTGCTGCGCCGGCTGGGCTCGCTGCGGCATCTGGTCGGCTCCTATCTCGAGCGCGGCTTTCCGGCCGACGCGCCACGCGCCGAGACCATTTTGCTGATAGGCGCCGCGCAGATTTTGTGGCTCGACGTGCCCGACCATGCCGCCGTCGACCTGTCGGTGCGCCTCGCGCAAGCTGACCGGCGCGCCGCGCGCTATGCCGGGCTGATCAACGCCGTGCTGCGCCGCGTTACGCAGGATCGCGATACTCTGAAGGCCGTCTCGGTGAAACGCGACACACCGGAATGGCTGATGGCGCGCTGGACCAAGCGCTATGGCAAGGACGATGCGAAAGCCATCGCCACGATGAACGGCGTGGAGCCGGCGCTCGACATCACCGTCAAACAGGACGCCGAGCGCTGGGCGGAGAAGCTGCACGGCCGCGTGTTGCCGACCGGCACGGTGCGTACGCTGGCGCATGGCTCGGTGGCGCTGCTGCCGGGATTTCACGAAGGCGCATGGTGGGTGCAGGACGCCGCCGCCGCGTTGCCGGCGCGGCTGCTTGGCGAGGTGCGCGAACGCCGCGTCGCCGATCTGTGCGCGGCGCCTGGCGGCAAGTCGGCGCAACTCGCGCTGGCCGGCGCGCACGTCACCGCGGTCGATCGTTCGGCGATGCGGCTGGTGCGGCTCGCCGAGAATTTCACGCGGCTCAGTTTGACCGCCGAGACCGTCGCCGCCGACGTGCTGGAATGGCAACCAGCCGAACCGTTCGACGCGGTGCTGCTCGACGCGCCCTGCACCTCGACCGGCACCATCCGCCGCCATCCCGACGTGCCGTGGCTCAAGGGCGAAGCCGAAATTTCCGTCCTGACCAATTTGCAGCAGCGGCTGCTCGACCGCGCCGTCGAATTGACCAAGCCGGGTGGTACGCTGGTCTATTGCGTCTGCTCGCTCGAGCCGGAGGAAGGCGAGGAGCAAATCGCTTCGCTGTTGGCGCGCGACCCACGCGTCTCGCGTAAGCCGGTTGCCGCCGCCGAACTGTCGGATTTCTCCGACTTGATCTCGGCGGACGGGGACCTGCGGACGCTGCCGCTGCATCTGCCGGACAAGGAGCCGCGCTGGGGCGGGCTCGACGGATTCTATGCGGCGCGATTGCTGCGGGTTTAGTCGCTAGTCACTACCGGGCCTTGCCGGCAATGCCAGAAGTGGCGTTTGACCCGCATTTAAGCCGCTTTCCACCGCTATTCCCCGCGTATTGCCCTCCTGCCCCCCTCCGCTATCTTGGGACCGCGCGGCAGAATCGGACGGCGCAACAGGGACGCCTTCATGACGCGGGTTTCGGTCGCGGAGCGAGCCAGGCTCTCCGTGCTTATCGGAAGCCGCACGCTGCAAAACCTCGCCGGGGCTATTAAGGCGCATCCGCTGCTGCGTTGGCGGATGGCCTCGACCTCGACCGACCGGCTGGTGATCGCGCCGCAGGAACTGCGCACCGCCGACGCCACCCGTGCCACCGAAATCTATGCCGGCCGCTTCGCCTTCGCCGGCAAGGTGGTGATCTGCGACCGCCGCTCGCCGTTCGAGATGACGGCGCCGTCCGACGAATGGGCGGCGACGCTGCTCGGCTTCGGCTGGCTGCGCCACCTGCGCGCCGCCGACAGCGCCATCACGCGCGCCAACGCCCGCTCGCTGGTCGACGACTGGATCAATTTCCAGGGCCGCTTCGATCCGATCGCCTGGCGCACCGACATCCTGTCGCGCCGCGTGATTTCCTGGCTGTCGCAGGCGCCGCTGGTATTGCAGGACGCCGACGTGCGGTTTTACCGCCGCTTCATCCGCAGCCTGACGCGGCAGGTGCGCTACCTGCGCCGCGTCGCCGGCTCGTCACGTGACGGCTTGCCGCGCGCGCAGGCGCTGATCGCGCTCGGCTTCGCCGCGCTGTGCATGCAGGGGCAGTCGCGTTACCTGCGCGTGACCTTGCGCAAGCTCAACGAGGAACTCAACCGGCAGGTGCTGCCTGACGGTGGCCACATCAGCCGCAATCCCGGCGTGCTGATCGAATTGCTGCTCGACCTGCTGCCGCTGCGCCAGGTGCTGACGCATCGCAACGTGGCGCCACCGGCCGCGCTCAACAACGCAATCGACCGCATGATGCCAATGCTGCGCTTCTTCCGGCACGGCGATGGCAATTTCGCGCATTTCAACGGCATGGGACCAACCCCGGTCGACCTTCTCGCCACGGTGCTGGCCTATGACGACGCGCGCGGCGTGCCGGTGGCGAACGCGCCGCATTCCGGCTACCAGCGGCTCGACGCCGGCAAGACCACGCTATTGATCGACACCGGCAAGTCGCCGCCGCTGTCGGTGAGCCAGGAAGCGCACGCCGGCTGCCTGTCGTTCGAACTGTCGTGGAAGCGGCAGCGGCTGGTGGTGAATTGCGGGCTGCCGGCGGTCAATCGCGAGACCTGGCGGCAGGTCACCCGCGCCACCGCGGCGCATTCGACCGTAACGCTCAACGACATGTCATCGTGCCGGTTTTTCGAATCCGGCTCGCTGCGCGGCTTGCTGGCGGGCATTCCGATCTTCGGCGGGCCGCGCGATGTACGCGCCGCCCGCGACCAGACCACCAATGAAATCGTGCTGCGCGCTTCGCACGACGGTTATGTCCGAGATTTCGACATCATACATCATCGCATGCTCAAGCTGTCGGACGACGGCTCAAGGCTTGAGGGCGAGGACGCGTTCGCACCGGCCCACGGCGAAACGCTATCGCCAAAAACGCTAGATGAATTCGCCATCCGTTTTCACCTGCATCCCTCGGTCAAGGCGAATCGGCTGACCGACGGCCACGGCGTGCTGCTGACACTGCCGGACCGCGACGTCTGGTCGTTCGATGCCTTCGAGGACACCGTGCAGATCGAGGAGAGCGTCTATCTCGCCGGCCCGGACGGGCCGCGCCGCACCGTGCAAATAGTGATCTACGGTCATGTCCGGAGCCAGTCGCGGGTGCAATGGACCTTCCATCACACGCCGAAGACTGCCCAAGGCGAGCGTAAGGCGCGGCCCGACGAGCCGGAATTGCCGCTGTAACACTCTTCACAAGGCGGCTCGCACCGCCTTGAAATTGCGCCCGATGTCGGTGGATATGAACTGAAATGGCCAGCAAGCCCCGCCGCATCGCCCGCGCCCTCCTGTCGGTTTCCGACAAGACCGGGCTGACCGAATTTGCCCGGGCGTTGAGCAGCTACGACATCGAACTTGTCTCGACCGGCGGCACCGCCAAGACGCTCAGCGATGCCGGACTCACGGTGACCGACGTGTCGGCGCTGACCGGATTTCCGGAGATGATGGACGGCCGGGTCAAGACGCTGCATCCGAAGGTGCACGGCGGACTGCTGGCGATCCGCGACGACAAGGGCCATGTCGCGGCGATGAAGGAGCACGGCATCGCGCCGATCGATCTCCTGGTCGTCAATCTCTATCCGTTCGAGGCGACGGTAGCGAAGGGCGCGACGTTTGACGACTGCATCGAGCACATCGACATCGGCGGGCCGGCGATGATCCGCGCCGCGGCGAAGAACCACGCCGACGTCACCGTGGTGGTCGAGCCTGCTGATTACAGGCGCGTACTAGACGAACTGAAGGCGAACGGCGGCGCGACGACACTGGAGTTGCGCAAGGAACTGGCGGCGAAGGCCTATGCGCGCACCGCCGCCTACGACGCGGCGATCTCCAACTGGTTCGCCGAAACGCTGCAACAGGACACGCCGGACTATCGCGCGTTCGGCGGCAAGCTGTCCGAGGCGCTGCGCTACGGCGAAAACCCGCACCAGAGCGCGGCGTTCTACCGCGCGCCAGTTCTGCGTTACGGCGTCGCCACCGCGCGGCAGACGCAAGGCAAGCAGCTGTCCTACAACAACCTCAACGACACCGACGCGGCCTATGAATGCGCCGCCGAATTCGATCCGAAGCGCACCGCGGCCTGCGTGATCGTCAAGCACGCCAATCCGTGCGGCGTCGCCGAAGGCAAGAGCCTGGCCGACGCCTATCGCAAGGCGCTGGCCTGCGATCCGGTGTCGGCGTTCGGCGGCATCGTCGCGCTCAACCGCCGGCTCGACGCCGAGGCGGCGAAAGCCATCACCGAGATTTTCACCGAGGTCATCATCGCGCCGGAAGCCGACGACGACGCCATCAGGATCGTGGCCGCCAAGAAGAATTTGCGGCTTCTGCTGGCCGGCGGCCTGCCGGACCCGCGCGGCCATGGCACAACGGTGAAATCGGTGGCGGGTGGCTTGCTGGTGCAGTCTCGCGACAACGCGGTGGTCGACGACATGACGCTCAAGACCGTGACCAAGCGCGCACCGGGCGACGCCGAATTGCGCGATCTTCGTTTTGCTTTTCGAGTCGCCAAGCACGTCAAGTCGAACGCCATCGTCTACGCCAAGGACGGCGCGACGGTCGGCATCGGCGCCGGGCAGATGAGCCGGGTCGACGCCACGCGGATCGCCGCGCGCAAGGCCGAGGATGTAGCGAAAGAAGCAAAGCTCGCGCTGCCAATGACCAAAGGCTCGGTGGTGGCGTCCGACGCGTTCTTCCCGTTCGCCGACGGGCTACTGGTGGTGATCGAGTCCGGCGCCACCGCGGTGATCCAGCCCGGCGGCTCGATGCGCGATGATGAAGTGATCGCCGCCGCCGACCAGCACGGCATCGCCATGGTGTTCACCGGGACGCGGCATTTCAGGCATTAGCGGCTAGCGGGCGAGATCGCCCAACATGCTGGCGGCAACCGACAACTTAGACAGCGTCAGCCCGGAGCCGGCAATCTCGTGGATCGCGGCGCGGATGCGCTCGACCTCGGCCTGGCGCGGCTTGACCCACGCCTCCACCGCGCCGGCGCCGGTCGCGCCATTGCCGACCATCGCCGCGGTGATACGCCGCTCGGCATCGCCGATCGAATCGAGCGAACGGTCGAGCGCCAGGCGATCGAAATAATCGGCGACCGCGATGTCCTTGACCGCCGCCGAGACGCGGTCGAGCTGGAAATAAGCTTCGGCGGCGAAATAGGTTTTCGTCACCTCGCCGACTGGACGCTTGGCGAGGTCGGCGATCATCACGATGTCCGGCGCATGCTTGAGTTCGGGCAGATTGGCGAGCCGGCGCGCCAGACCGGCGGCAACGCCGGCTTTGGTCAACTCGGCCTGGCGGGCGTCACGCGCAGCGATGCCATCCTTGGACAGCGCACCATCGAGCGCCTGCGCTACCTCGGCGATGCTGCCATGATAGTGCTCGATCACCTTGGCGAGGCCCTGCTTGAAATCGACGTTGCGCAGGAACCAGACCAGCCGGTCGAGCAGCAGATCTTCCACGCCGGCGTAGAGCGCGAGCTGCAATTCGCCAGCAACCTTGTTGTCGAGCGTGTTGATCTCATCGTTCATCGCCGGCATGTCGTAGCTGTTGCGCACGGCGGCGAAGGCGAAGGCGATCTGCTCGGCGCTGGCGCCGGTCTGGTCGGCGATCCGCACGACCAGCGTCGGACCGGCGCGGTTGATCATCGAGTTGGCAAGTTGGGTGGCGATGATCTCACGGCGTAGCCGGTGCTTTTCCAGCGCCTCGGGATATTTCTGCATCTCTTTCGGGAAATATCGCCCGAGCTCGCGGCCGAGATAGGGATCGTCCGGCACTTTCGATTCCAGCAGATCCGCATAGAGGGTGAGCTTGGCGTAAGCCAGCAGCACGGCGAGTTCGGGCCGGGTCAGCGGCACGTTGCGCTTCCTGCGGTCGGCCAGCGCCATGTCGTCGGGCAGATATTCCACCGCGCGGTCGAGCAGGCCGCGGGTTTCCAGCGTCTGCATCAGACGCTGCTGGAAACCGAGGTCCTCGAGGCCGCGCCGTTGCGCGAGCGACAATGCGAGCGTCTGCAGATAATTGTTGCGCAAGACGAGCCGCGCCACCTCGTCGGTCATCTCGGCGAGGAACGTGTTACGCGCTTCCGTCGTCAGCGTGCCGGCGGCGACCGGCAGACTCAACGCGACCTTGATATTGACCTCGACGTCCGAGGTGTTGACACCGGCCGAATTGTCGATGGCGTCGGTGTTGAGCCGCACGCCTTTGAGCGCCGTCTCGACACGGCCCCGCTGCGTCATGCCGAGATTGGCGCCCTCACCGATCACTTTGGCCTTGACGTCGGAGCCGGTGATGCGGATCGCGTCGTTGGCGCGGTCGCCGGCGTCGGCGTCGCTCTCACTCGACGCGCGGATATAGGTGCCGATGCCGCCGAACCACAGGAGATCGACCGGCATTTGCAGGATCGCCTTCATCAGGGCCTGCGGCGTCACTTTCTCCGGCAGCCCGATCAGCTTTTGCGCCTCGGGGCTGAGCGCGATTTCCTTCAAGGAGCGCGGATAAATGCCGCCGCCCTTGGAGATCAACGACTTGTCGTAGTCCTGCCAGCTCGAGCGCGGCAGGTTGAACATGCGCTGTCGCTCGGCCAGCGTCTTCACCGGATCGGGATCCGGGTCGATGAAGATATCGCGGTGATCGAACGCCGCCTGCAGGCGGATGGTGTTCTCGCGCAACATGCCGTTGCCGAACACGTCGCCCGACATATCGCCGACGCCCGCCACCGTGAACGGCGTCTTGTGGATGTCGATATCCATTTCCCGGAAGTGGCGCTTGACGCTCTCCCATGCGCCGCGCGCCGTGATGCCCATCACCTTGTGATCGTAACCGGCCGAGCCGCCGGACGCGAAAGCGTCGCCAAGCCAGTAGCCATGCTCGATGGCGAGTCCGTTGGCGATGTCGGAGAACGTTGCGGTTCCCTTGTCGGCGGCAACGACGAGATACGGATCGTCGCCCTCGTGACGCACGACGTTTGGCGGCGGCACGATCTTGCCGTCCGGCGCTATGTTGTCGGTGATGTCGAGCAGCGTGCCGATGAACAGTTTGTACGACGCGATGCCCTCGGCCATGAACTGTTCGCGGGTCGGCGACTTCGGCATCAGCTTCGGCACGAAGCCGCCTTTGGCGCCGACCGGCACGATCACCGCATTCTTGACCTGCTGCGCCTTCACCAGCCCGAGAATCTCGGTGCGGAAATCCTGCGGCCGGTCCGACCAGCGGATACCGCCACGCGCCACCTTGCCGAAGCGCATGTGCACGCCTTCGACGCGCGGCGAATAGACGAAGATTTCGTAGAGCGGGCGCGGCAGCGGCAGATCCATCAGCTTGCCGCTTTCGAACTTGATCGCGATCTGCGCCTTGGCCTGGCCGTCGCTCGTCGACCTGATAGAAATTGGTGCGGATGCCGGACCGCACCGCGTTGAGGAAATGACGCACGATGCGGTCTTCATCGAGGCTGTCGACTTTCTCCAACGCTGCCTCGATACGCGCGGCAGTTTCCTTCTCGCGCGCCTCGTGCTCACTCTGCTTCGCCGGATCGAACCGCGCATGAAACAGCGCGACGATGTCGGCGGCGATGCCGGCGTGTTTCACCAGCGTCGCCCACATATAATCCTGCGAATACGGCACGCGGATCTGCCGCAGGAAACGCGAGACGGTGCGAATGAGCGCGACGTCGCGCCACATCAGCCCCGCCGACAGCACCAGCGCGTTATAACCGTCGTTCTCGGCGGCGCCGCGCATCACCATCAGGAACGCGGCTTCCAGATGCGGCTTGGCGACACTGAGATCGATCGGAGTGCCGTCGCTGCGCTCGAGCAGCATGTCGTGGAACCAGATTTTCGACGCGCCCTCGCCTTTCGGATCGATCAGGAACGTGCGCTCATCAACCACTCGAAAACCCATGTTTTCCAACACGGGAACGCGTTCCGACAGCGGCAATGGACGTTCGCGGCTCCAGACTTTGAGCCCGACCGAGCTGTGCTCGCCTTCGACCCGGCGGTGAAAATCCACGCCGAGCGGCCGCTCGGCCGACAGGCTCTCGATCATCCGCACATCGCCGACCGCCGTGGCCGGCCGGTAAGTCTCACGGAAACCAACGGAAAACGCTTCGCTGTAGCGCCGCGACAAGTCCTCCGCCTTGCCCGGCGAATAGGCCAGCGCCAGCGCGCTGGCCAAACTGTCAGACCAGGTGCGCACGATGTCGGCGACCGCCTTTTCCAGCACGGCGCGGTCGACATCGGGTGTCGGGCCTCCGGAACGCCCGATGATAAAATGTACCCGCACCAACGGGCCTTCAGGGAAAAACGGATAAAACGCCGACACGTGACCATGGAAAGCGCCGGCAAGATAGGCGCCGATCGCTTCGCGGATGTGGCTGTCGTAACGTTCGCGCGTCACGAACACCAAAACCGAAACGAAACGGTCGAGCCGGTCGCGCCGTGCCAGCACGCGCACCCGCGGGCGTTCGTCCAGCTGAAGAATGACCAGCGCAAAATTGAAAAATGTATCCTCGTCGATCTGAAATAGCTCATCGCGCGGATAATTTTCGATGACATTGGCCAGCGATTTGCCGGAGTGACTGCCGGGATCGAAGCCGGCGCGGCGTTCCACCGCCGCGATCTTGCGGCGCAGATAAGGAATGGAACGTGCCGGCCGCGTATACGCCGTCGAGGTGAACAGGCCTACGATGCGCAACTCGCCGATCAGTTGTCCGCCGGAATCGAAACGTTTGACCCCGACATAATCCAGATAGCCGCGTCGGTGCACCAGCGAGCGCATATTCGCTTTGGTGATGATCAGCGGTTTCGGCTCCTTGAGGAACGCCATGATCTCCGGCGTCGACTCGAGTGGCTCCTTGCCGCGGCGGAATACCCGCATTTCGGGATCGCGCAACACGCCGAGCGCGCTCGGCGGCGATGGCTCGATGGCACCGCCCGATACCGCGTATTCGCGCATGCCGAGGAAGGTAAAGTTATTAGCGCGCAACCAGTCGAGAAACTGGATGGCTTCCGCGATTTCATCGACCGGTAGTGGCGGCGGAATATTCTTCAACTCGGCGACGACATCGCCGAGCCGCACCAGCATCGCCCGCCAATCCTGAACGGCGAGCCGGACCTGATCAAGCACGACAGACAGCGCTTCGATGACCTTGGCGCGTCGCGCCTCGTCCTCGATCGGCGCAACGTGAATGTGCTGGAAGCTTTCGCGGCGGCCGCTGCCCGGCGACGGCAAGACATCGTAAAGAGACTTCAGCTTTCCGCCCGGATCGCGCTCGACGGCGAATACCGGATGCAGCACCAGGCTCACCCCAAGCCCGCGATCGTTGAGCTCGGCCAAAACCGAATCGACCAGAAACGGCATGTCATCGGTGAGGATTTCGATGACGCCGACTGCCTTGGCCTCGCCGGCCGTTTTCGGATGCGCGATGAAAAACCGGATTTTCGGCGTGCCCGGCGGGCGCTCCGCCATATATTGCCAGGCCGCGACCGACAGGTTCGCCAGATCTTCCGGCGCGTAGCGCACGACATCTTCCGACGCCGCACGGCCGAACAACTGTCCGGCAAAACTGCCAGGGATGGCGCGGTCCGTTTTCGCGACAAGAGCGGCGGCGCGTTCTATGACCGCACGAGCCGCGGTATCCTGTTCATTGCTGGCGGCATCAGCCGCCGTTATCGAAGGGTCGTCGCGGTGAATGGATGAATCGACCTGAGACATGGGATTTTGCGACCTGCGATTTCACGATCCCGATTAAGCCGCCGAAAGCAAGACGCCAATCGAGACGTGACCGCGACAGTACGATAATCGCCCCTTAAGCCGCATCATAAGGCACTGACTGCAAAGGCCTAATCACATCCGCACGAGCGTTTCATCGTGCCGGGGAAAAGTGTAGGCTGAGGTCCGAAAGCGAACATTTGGGGAAGTGCCGTATGGCTAAAAGCAAGACCAAGACACGTGCGAAAACCAACGCCAGAGGCAGCGCCAAGATCAGTTCCAAGCCGGGGGCCAAATTCACCGCCAAAATCGGCAACAAAGCGGCCCCGGCGAAACCGCTGGGGAAACCGTTCAATTTGACCTCGATCAAAGGCGGCAAGGCCATGCCGCCGAAGCCAGCGGCCGGTAAATCGATCCCCGCCGCGGTGCCGGCAGACGATATGCCGGTCATCGCCCTGAACCTTGCCGCCACCAAGCTTTCGCCGGCGATGTCGACTTATTTCAGGAAATGCCAGGACAAGCTCGGCTTCGTGCCGAACGTGTTGCTGGCCTATGCCTTCGATATGCCGAAACTGGAAACCTTCGTCGCGCTGTATGACGAACTGATGTTCGGCGCCTCAGGCCTCTCCAAGCTGGAGCGTGAGATGATCGCGGTCGCCGTATCGTCGCAGAACCGCTGCTATTACTGTCTCACCGCTCATGGTGCGGCGGTGCGGAAATATTCCGGCAATCCGCTGCTCGGCGAGCACATGGTAATGAATTACCGTGTGGCGCGGTTGAACCGTCGGCAGCGCGCGATGCTCGACTTCGCCGTCAAGCTGTCGGCACAACCGTGGGCGGTGGAAGAAGCCGACCGCGAACGACTGCGCCGCGCCGCTTTCACCGACCGCGACATATGGGATATTTCTTCCGTCGCCGGTTTCTTCAACATGAGCAACCGCGTGGCTTCCGCTACCGACATGCGGCCGAACGCGCAATATCATTCGCAAGCCCGCTGATTTTACCCCGTCTTCCACGCCCTATTACTATCTTTATGAAAGGAAGACGTGGATGGCCGGGACGAGCTCGGCCATGACGAGATGAATTATCTCAACCGACTTTTGCTTCTCAGTCTTGCGCTGGCGTACGGCGCTCTTGCGCATGCGCAAGTGGCGCCAGTCAGCCACGCGCCAGTCGTCCCGCCGGTGCCGGCGATCACCGCCCGCAACGGCATGGTGGTGGCGCAGGAACGCAACGCCGCCCGTATTGGAGTCGAGATCCTCGACCGGGGCGGCAACGCCATCGACGCTGCGGTGGCGGTCGGTTTTGCGCTCGCCGTCACCTATCCGCGCGCCGGCAATATTGGCGGCGGCGGATTCATGGTGATCCATCTCGCCACAAAGGGCGATTCTCGGGGCGAAAACCTCACGATCGACTATCGCGAGACCGCACCAGCCGCTGCGACGCGCGACATGTTCCTCGACACCAAGGGCGAAGCCGATCCGGCGAAATCCCGCGATTCCGCGCTGTCGGTCGGCGTGCCCGGCACCGTGGCCGGTTTGGCTTTGGCGCAGGCCAAATACGGCTCCGGCAAACTGTCGCTGGCGGATCTGATCGCCCCGGCCATCGAGCTTGCCCGCAACGGATTTCCGGTCGAGGACGATATTGCGGATTCATTGCCGCGCGCCCGCGAACGCCTCAACCGTTGGCCATCCACCGTCGGCATTCTGCTCAAAGACGGCGGCAGGCCGTTCGAAGCCGGCGACCGGCTCTATCAATTCGATCTGGCCGACACGCTCTCCGCCATCGCGCGCAACGGCCCTGACGCATTTTACCAAGGCGAAACCGCCAAAAAGATTGCGAGCGCGGTGCGCACCGCCGGCGGCATCATGACCGCAGACGATCTGAAGAATTATCGCCCCGTGCTGCGCAAGCCCGTACAGGGCAGCTATCGCGGCTACGATATTGTTTCCATGCCGCCGCCTTCCTCCGGCGGCGTTCACCTGATCGAGATGCTCAACATCCTCGAAGGCTATGACTTGGCCGCGATCGGCGCCGGCAAGCCGCGCGCTCTGCATTTCGAGATCGAGGCGATGAAGCGCGCCTATGCCGACCGCGCCACTCATCTCGGCGACCCCGACACCGTGAAGGTGCCGGTGCGCGGCCTGACCTCGAAAGACTACGCCGCCAAGCTGCGCGCCAGCATTACCGAGCGCGCCACACCGGCTGCTGAAATCCGCGCCGGCAATCCCAACGAATTCGAGGGCGATAACACCACGCATTTCTCGGTAGTCGACCGCGACGGCAATGCGGTCGCCAACACCTACACGCTGAATTTTTCCTACGGCCTTGGCCTAATCGCCGACGGCACTGGCGTGCTGCTCAACAACGAGCTCGACGACTTCACCGCCAAAGCCGGCGCGTCGAATGCCTACGGGCTGCTCGGCTTCGAGGCGAATCTGCCTGCGCCAGGCAAGCGGCCCCTATCGTCGATGACGCCGACCATCGTGCTCAAGGACGGCAAGCCGGTTATCGTCACCGGCTCACCGGGCGGCAGCCGCATCATCTCGACGGTGCTGCAAGTGATCGTCAACGCCATCGATTTCAAAATGCCGATTTCGCAAGCGGTCGGCGCGCCGCGGCTGCACGATCAATGGCTGCCCGACGAAGTGAGCGCAGAGCCGGATTTTCCACCACAAACGCTGGAAGCGCTGCGAGCGCTGGGCCACAAGGTCGTGGTGACGCCGCCCGGCACCTCGGCGAACTCGATCGCGGTGACGGCGGGCGGCATCGTCGGCGCCGCCGACTCGCGCACGCGCGGTTCCCTTGCGGCAGGTTACTGAGATAAATTTGGAGCGGGCGAAGGGATTCGAACCCTCGACCCCGACCTTGGCAAGGTCGTGCTCTACCCCTGAGCTACACCCGCATCCGTAGAAAAAAGCAGGCGTCATTTCGCCTGCCGCCAATGGCGTTCCTATAGCCAATCGGACCGCCTCTTTGCAACCGCGCTGAAATCAGCCGGTTTGCGCGGTTAATAACGCCGCTTATGCTTGTATCGCACGACCCTAGCCGGACCGTGCCAGCGAGGGTTCTGCTCGCAGAAGCCTCGATTGCCGCCAAGTATCTCCCGCCGGCATTGCTCGAACGAGGCGAAGGAACAGTCGGATTCCGTACCGCCCGCGCCGAACGTGATGTTGAGGCACCACGGCCCCTGCTGGCGCACCGGGACATAATAGGCCGCGGCGGCGACCGTCAGGCCGAAAAACACCGCGCCGGCCGGGATCAGCATTTTCATTATAGTACGCATGTGGGCTTCACCGTCATTGTCGCACCTGTAGAGTAACACATAGCGCCGCCAACGGTTTCACGCCGGCATCGTCATGACCTACACCCCCGACCAATTATTGGCCTATCTTGATGGTCTCGGCATTTCGCACAAGACCGTGACCCACCCGGCGTTGTTTACGGTGGAGGAGTCGCAGACCTTGCGCGGGCGGATTCCGGGCGCCCACACCAAAAATCTGTTTCTGCGCGACAAAAACGACGCACTGTTTCTGGTGGTGGCGCTGGAGGACGCACGGATCGACCTGAAGACGCTGCACCACAAATTAGGCGCCGGGCGGTTTTCGTTCGGATCGGCCAATTTGCTGCGGGAGGTGCTGGGCGTCGAGCCTGGCGCGGTAACGCCATTTGGCGTCATCAACGACCGCGAAAGCCGGGTTACCGTAGTGCTGGACGCGCCGATGATGGATCACGCGATGATGAACTATCATCCGCTCAACAATACGATGACGATCTCGATCTCCCGCGACGATCTCTACAAATTTCTTGAATCGACCGGCCATCCGCCGCGCGTTATGCGGGTTTCCGCCAATAACTGAGGCGGCAATTGCAATCTTGCGCGCGATGCCCAATTAATCGGGACCGGAACCGGCAGGCCCTGCCGGCAACCTACGAGGATGCATGTTGCAGAACGGCGGCACTCCCGCGGCGGCGGATGGCCTGATCAAGGACACCACCACCCAGGCCTTCATTAAGGACGTGATCGAGGAATCCAAGCACCAGCCGGTGCTGGTGGATTTCTGGGCGACCTGGTGCGGGCCGTGCAAGCAGCTCACCCCCGTACTGGAAAAGGCAGTGCGCGCGGCCAAGGGCAAGGTGAAGCTCGTCAAGATGGATATCGACAAGCATCCGGAGATTCCTGGCCAAATGGGGATCCAGTCGATCCCGGCGGTGATCGCTTTCGCCAATGGACAACCCGCCGATGGGTTCATGGGCGCGCTGCCGGAATCACAAGTGGTCGCCTTCCTCGAACGACTGACCAAGGACAAGATCGGCGGCGGCGAGGGCCCCGACCTGCTCAAGGAGGCGGAAGCCGCGTTTGCGAATGGCGACGTTGCCGGTGCCGCCACTCTGTACGGCCAATTGTTGACGCAGGATGCCGGCAATATCGCGGCGCTGGCGGGGCTAGCGCGCTGCTATCTCAAAACCGGCGCGCTCGAGCAAGCCAAGCAGACGCTAGCCATGGTGCCGGAAGCCAAGCGCAATGACGCCGGCGTCGCCGCGGCGCGCGCTGCGCTCGAACTCGCCGAGCAGGCCAAGGCGGTCGGACCTGCGGACGAGCTTGAGAAAAAAGTCGCGGCCAATCCACTCGATCATCAGGCGCGGTTCGATCTCGCTTCCGCACTGAACGCTGCCGGCAACCGGACCGAGGCGGCCAATCATTTGCTTGACATCATCAAGCGCGACCGCAAATGGAACGAGGACGCCGCGCGCAAGCAACTGGTGCAATTCTTCGAGGCCTGGGGCCCAACCGACGAGGCGACACTCGCCGGCCGCCGCCGGCTGTCCTCGATTTTGTTTTCGTGAGGCGTCTGCTGTCGGGGCACGGGCGTGGAGTGTGCCAATGCCGATGAACGCAAATTATCGCGGGCCGATCGACCTGCCGCCGGTGCTTTCGGTCTTTCCGCTGCCGGGTGCACTGTTGCTGCCGCGTGGGCAGATGCCGCTCAATATTTTCGAGCCGCGCTATATCGCGATGATCGATGACGCGCTGCGTGACGGCCATCGGCTGATCGGCATGATTCAGCCCGACAGCACGAAGGGCGGCACCGCCAGCAAGCCGGCACTTTATAAAATCGGCTGCGCCGGCCGTATCACCCAACTCGCCGAAAGCGGCGACGGCCGCTACTTGCTCGAATTGACCGGCGTCGCGCGGTTTCGCGTCGAGGAAGAATTGAAGGTGCTGACGCTGTACCGGCAATGCCGTGTCAGCTTCGCGCCGTTCGCCGATGATTTCATCGCGCGAAAGGGCGAAGATGCGATCGACCGGCCAGCGCTGGTCAGTGCATTGCGCGACTTCCTCAAGGCCAACAATCTCAGCGCCGACTGGGACGGCATCAAGAACGCGCCCAATGAGGCGCTGGTCAACGCGCTGGCCATGATGTCGCCCTATGGGCCGGCAGAAAAGCAGGCGCTGCTGGAAGCTCCTGATCTCAAGACCCGCGCCGAAATCCTGGTCGCGGTCACCGAGATCGAACTCGCCAAAACCAATACACCGGGCGAGACGCTGCAATAGGCCGTGTTATAAAGCCCGCCAACTCGCGGAGCCCGACATGAGCCTGACCCCGCCAAACGAACAACAGCCCGACAGCGCCGATCCCAAGCTGCTCGAAATTCTGGTGTGCCCAGTGACCAAGGGCCCGCTGGAGTATGACGCCGGCAAACAGGAACTGATTTCGCGCAAGGCCAAGCTGGCGTTTCCGATCCGCGACGGCATTCCGATTATGCTGGCGGACGAAGCACGGCGGCTGGACTGACGACAAAAAACACAGGGAAGGAACGGCAATGATGAAGATTTGGGGGCGCAACACCTCATCCAATGTGCAGAAGGCGATGTGGGCGGTCGGCGAACTCGGCTTGCCGCATCAGCGCATCGACGTCGGCGGGTCGTTCGGCAAGAACAACGAGGCGCCTTATCTGGCAATGAATCCGAACGGGTTGGTGCCGACGCTGGAGGAAGACGACGGCTTCACGATGTGGGAATCCAATTCAATTGTGCGCTACCTCGCGCGCAAACACGACAAGGACGGCAAGCTCGAGCCGAAGGATCCACAGGAGCGCGGCCGCGCCAGCCAATGGATGGATTGGCAATTGACGGTGGTCGGTCCGGCGATCGGCCCGGCGTTCTGGGGCCTCATCCGCACGCCGGCGGAAAAGCGCGACATGGCCGTGATCAAAACGTCGCAGGAAAAAACCACGAAGGCGATGCAGATGCTCGACGCGCAGCTCGGCAAGACGCCATTCGTTGCCGGCAGCTCGTTTTCGTACGGCGACATTCCGGTCGGCGTCATGTGCTACCGCTATCGCCAACTGGTGCCGGATCGCCCGTCGACGCCCAATCTCGACCGCTGGTACGACGCGATTTCGAAGCGCAAGGCCTTCCACGATCACGTCGGCAGCATCAAGCTAGTGTAGAGCTACAACGCCTCGCCGCGCAGCAGCTTCGGCACTTCGCCGGTGAAGCCCGCCGCCTCGCGGATGAAGACGCGCTTTAGCGCCGGAATTCGTTCGACCAACCCGAGGCCGACATCGCGCGCCAGCCGCAGCACATCTGATTTGTTGGAAAACAGCCGGTTCAAGCCATCGGTGGCGACGCCCATCGTCATGGTGTCGAACCGCCGCCAACGCTGGTAGCGCTCTAAAATATCCGGCGCGCCGGGATCGAGGCCGAGCCGCGCGGCGTCGGCGATCACTTCGGCAAGTGCCGCGGCATCGCGCAATCCCATGTTAAGCCCCTGCCCGGCGATCGGATGAATGATGTGGGCGGCATCGCCGATCAACGCGACGCGATCAGCAATGAATGAGCGCGCGGTGAACAGGCCGAGCGGGAAAGCGCGGCGAGGGCCCGCGACTTCGATATCGCCCAGGTGCAGGCCGAACCGCTTTTCCAGCTCGGCATGAAATTCAATGTCGGGCAGCGCGATAATGCGCTCGGCTTCGTCCTTGGTTTCCGTCCAGACGATCGACGAGCGCTTGCCAGTCAGCGGCAAGATCGCGAAGGGGCCAGCCGGAAGGAAGTGTTCCTCGGCGCGGCCGTTATGGTCGCGCTCGTGCGCCACCGTGGTGACGATGGCGGACTGATCGTAGTTCCAGCCGTGCGTTGCGATACCGGCGTTTTCCCGCACCGCGGAGCGCGCACCATCGGCGCCGACCATAAGCCGCGCGGCACGTTCTCCGCCGCCTTTCAGGCGCACCGTTACGGCACTGTCGCCAACCTCGAAATCTTCCACCGGCGCGGGACAAAGATCGACACCCTCTTCTCGTGCTCTGGCCACCAGCGCGTCGATCAAGTGGCGGTTCTCGATCATGTGGGCGAACGGCTCCCCTTCTTCCACTTCGCCGCCGAAGGTCAGGAAAGTCGGCCGCAAAACGTCGTCGAGCTTGGAATCCGTCACCACCATGTCGAGGATCGGTTGCGCGTCCGCCGCGACCGCCTGCCAAGCGCCGACGGTCTCAAATAGCCGCCGCGCCGCCGCGGCGATGGCCGAGGCGCGCATGTCCTTCGATTGCGGCGCCGCCAGCGCCGGATCGGCCACCGTCACCGCGAAGCTGTCGCCCAGGCCCTGGCGCAGCGCGATGGCAAGCGCCAGCCCGGCAAATCCGCCGCCCGCGATCAGCACGTCGATCGGCTTTGGCGGCTTCTGAGCCATATCACCTTGCGCCATCGGAACCCGCGGCCTTCCTTGTCAAACGCGGCGCAGCATAGCAGGTTGAGGCCGCCTTTCATCGCTTGCGGATTTCCTCATGTCCTCCGCCGTCCAATCCCTGCTCGATATCCTCGACCTCGAACAACTCGACCTCAACCTGTTTCGGGGCCGCTCGCCACAATCGGGCTGGCAGCGGGTGTTCGGCGGCCAGGTGATAGGCCAGGCGCTGGTCGCCGCCGTGCGTACCGTCGAGGACCGGCCGCCGCATTCGATGCATGCCTATTTCCTGCTGCCCGGCGATCCCAAAGTGCCGATCATCTATGACGTCGACCGCATTCGCGACGGCAAGAGCTTCACGACGCGGCGCGTCACCGCGCGCCAGCACGGCCACCCGATTTTCTCGATGCTGGCGTCGTTCCACGGCGAAGAAATGGGTCTTTCACATCAGGCCAAAATGCCGAACGTGCCGCCGCCGGATCAGTTGCCGAGCGAGGCGGAGATCCGGGAAAAAATCCTGCCGACGATGCCCGATCCGGTGCGGCGCTATTACGAGCGCGAGCGGCCGATCGAATTGCGCCCGGTCGAGTTCGAACGCTACCTCGGCAAGAAATATCCGGAGGGCCAATTCAACGTCTGGATCCGCACCACCGGCAAATTGCCGGACACCCCCGCGATCCATCAATGCGCGCTTGCTTACACATCGGATATGGGATTGCTCGACACCGCGCTGGTGCCGCATGGCCGCACATTATTTGAGAAGGAATTCATGGCGGCGTCCCTCGATCATGCGCTGTGGCTGCACCGGCCGTTCCGCGCCGACGAGTGGCTGCTGTACGCGCAGGACACCCCGAACCTTCAGGGCTCGCGTGGCTTCGCGCGCGGGTTGGTATTCAAGCAGGACGGCACGCTGGTCGCCTCGGTGGCACAGGAAGGACTTGTCCGTCTGCGGCGCCCAGAAAGCTGACGGCATGTTCGGGCGATTTGCGCTACTCTTGGCGGTGACACTAATCCCTGCGCCGCTCCACGCCGCGTCGAACAAGCAGCCGGCGCCGGCGGGCGCGTTTCGCGGTGCGCCACCGCAGTTCATCCAGTTTTCAGCCGACGAACTGATGCGTGGCTTTTTCGCACTGGCATTTGGCTCCGATCTGCGGGTTGGCGCCAGGCCGAAAGGCATTCGCCGTTACGACGACAATATCCGCGCTTATATCGCGCCCGGCGGCAGCGTCGATCGCGTGGCGCGGATGAAAGCCGTGGTTACTGAATACGCGCAGAAAGTGCCGAACCTCAAGTTGGCGCTCGCGGACGACCCCGCTACCGCCGAGATCGTGGTTCATCTAATCGATGAAAAAGATTTCAAGACCGCACTCGAGCAGGCGTTCGGCCGCGAGACGGCGCGGGCTTTCGTCAACAAGACCGACCCGCAATGCATGACCAGCGTCAAGTCGCAAGCCGACGGCGTCATCGTCCATTCGGAATCCTTCATCATCGTCGACAAAGGCGACAACGTTTTTCTGGATTGCGCCTATCACGAGCTGCTGCACGCTTTCGGCCTGTCCAACCACGACCAGCGCAATCCCTGGACCACGCTCAATCAGAACCGGATTGTGGGCTACCTCACCGTTTATGACCGCGCTCTGCTGACGCTGCTGTACGATCCGACGCTAAAGCCCGGCATGACCGCGGCGCAAATCCGCGCCATCCTGCCGGGCCTGATCAAGCTCCTTGGCCTGACGGCCGCCGGAAATCCGACCCGATAAGTCAACATGGCTTTTGATTTGCCCACGTTGTGCACAGGTGCCTCATCGGGCGCCACCCCTGGCGCTTAATTTTTGCGCTCATTGCCGATAGCCTAGGCAAAAGCGTCCTTGCTCGCCCCTCATCGGGGCGGGTTTTCGTTTACGCCGGCCGCCGGGAAGCGTCATGAAGTACGTCGTCGCCGTCATCAAGCCGTTCAAGCTCGACGAGGTCCGCGAAGCACTCACCCGTCTCGGCGTTCACGGCATGACCGTGACCGAGGTGAAGGGCTACGGCCGCCAGAAAGGCCACATGGAGGTCTATCGCGGCGCCGAATACGCCGTGAACTTCCTGCCAAAAGTGCGCATCGAGGTCGCGGTCGCCAGCGAGCAGATCGAGCAAGTTGTCGAGGCCATCTCCAGCGCAGCCAAAACCGGCCAGATCGGCGACGGCAAGATTTTCGTGACCGCGCTCGAACAGGCGGTGCGTATCCGCACCGGGGAAACTGACACCGACGCGCTCTAGACCACCACCAAGCCGGGGGGCTTGCTTATGTTGAAAGCGTACCGACGCGTCACACTGGCCGCTGTCACGGTCATCGCGGCTACCACGCCCGCCTACGCGCAGACCGCCGCCGCGAAGATCGACGGCGCCGATACCGCGTGGATGATCGGCGCCACCGCGCTGGTCCTGATGATGACCATCCCCGGCCTGGCGCTGTTTTATTCCGGCATGGTGCGCAAAAAGAACGTGCTCGCCACCATGGCGCAAAGCCTGGCGGCGACGTTTCTGGTTTCGATCCTGTGGGCGATCGCCGGCTATTCGCTGACCTTCACCGGCGACGCGCCAGTGCTCGGCTCGCTGGACAGGTTTTTTCTCAGCGGCATGACGATGGATTCGATCTCGCCGCTGGCGAAGACGATCCCGGAAAGCCTTTTCATGATCTACCAGATGACCTTCGCGATTATCACCGTCGCGCTGGTTGCCGGCTCGGTGGCCGACCGTTTGCGGTTTTCTGCATTCCTGACGTTCAGCGTGTTGTGGCTGTTCCTGGTCTATGTGCCGATCGCGCACTGGGTCTGGGGCGGCGGATTCCTCGGCACTACCGGCGTGCTGGATTTCGCCGGCGGCACCGTGGTGCATTTGAATGCCGGCGTCGCCGGCCTGGTCGCCGCCTATGTGCTGGGTGCGCGGCGCGGCTACGGCAGCGAGAACCTCTCGCCGTTCGATCTGTCGCTGGCGGTGATCGGCACCGGGCTGTTGTGGGTAGGCTGGTTCGGCTTCAACGGCGGCTCGGCGCTCGGCGCCAATTCGCGCGCGTCGATGGCAATTGTCGCAACGCATCTCGCCGCCTGCGCCGGCGCCTTCACCTGGATGGCGCTCGAATGGTGGACGCGCGGCAAGCCATCCGTGCTCGGCATGATTTCCGGCGCGGTCGCCGGTCTAGGCACCATCACGCCGGCGTCCGGCTTCGTGCTGCCGATGCACGGCATCATCATCGGGTTGATCGCCGGCGGCGTCTGCTTCTGGGCCTGCACCTGGCTCAAGCTCGCAATCGGCTATGACGATTCGCTCGACGTATTCGGCGTGCACGGCATCGGCGGCTTCACTGGCACACTGCTGACTGGGGTGTTTGCTGCTGCTGCTGTATCTGCCAGCCCAGAAATCCCCGGCGGCATTCCCGGACTGCTGGAGGGCAATGGCAAGCAGGTGCTGATCCAGCTTTATGGCATCGGCGTCACGATCCTCTGGTCCGGCGTTTTGACGTTCCTCATTCTCAAGGTGGTCGGCTTCATGATGCCGCTGCGCGTCAGCCTCGAGGACGAGCGCCAAGGCCTCGACGTCTCGCTGCACGGCGAGGCGCTGCAATAGGCGCGCGATCCGGCGGCTTTTGCTTGTCTAATTATTATGCAGGTTTGGCGTTTCTTTAAGCGCAGCCGCAAGGCGCTGTTCCGCGTCAACCGGGTCAGCGCGGATTCTCCGTTCTAGATCAGCGCGATACGCATTTTTTCCGCAACTGGCACGGCGTTTGATTCTATTTCCTCGGCTCTGCCTGCGAAGTGCGCTTCGCGGGCGAAGCTCAGTGAAACGCCCGTACTGCGTAGCGCGACGAAACGGGCTCAAGCGGGGATTGAATCCATGAAGATCGTCATGGCGATTATCAAGCCTTTCAAGCTCGACGAGGTCCGTGACGCATTGACCTCGATCGGCGTGCAGGGGCTGACGGTTACCGAGGTCAAAGGCTACGGGCGTCAGAAAGGTCACACCGAGATTTATCGTGGCGCAGAATATGCGGTGAGCTTCTTGCCCAAACTCAAGATCGAAGTGGCAGTCGCGAGCACGCAAGTCGACAAGGTTATCAGCGCCATCACCGGTGCCGCCAAAACCGGCCAGATCGGGGACGGAAAGATTTTCGTCTTCAATCTCGAAAACGCCGTGCGTATCCGCACCGGCGAAACCGCCGACGCCGCGCTTTAACCCGCACCGCAAACGAATACGGACAGGAGTAACCCATGACGTCCAAGAAAACCTCCCGTGCGGGGCTTATCGCCCTCGCCCTCGGGGTCATACTCGGCCTCTTCATTAGCGTAGCGGCCTACGACCAAAGCTACGCCCAGGCGCCGGCAGCGGCCCCTGCAGCTGCGGCACCCGCCGCCACTCCGCCGGCGCCGGCTCCGCCGCCACCGGCTTGCGCCAACGATCCCGATCCAAAGAAAGCTGTACTTGAGAAGTGCACGCCAAATTCCGGCGATACCGCCTGGATGCTGACCTCGATGGCGCTGGTGTTGATGATGACTGTGCCGGGGCTCGCTTTGTTCTACGGCGGCATGGTTAAGAAGAAGAACATCGGCGACACTGTGATGACGAGCTTCGCGATCACGTGTCTCGTCACGATCATCTTTGCCTGCGTGACCTACAGTCTGGCGTTCACTTCAGGCTCCGCCTATATCGGCGGACTCAGTCGAGCCTTCCTGCAAGGCATCATGAGCGACATCGGTACCGGCGCCGGTACTCCGAACCCGCTGGCGGTGACGATTCCTGAAACCGTCTACATGTGCTTCCAGATGACCTTCGCGATCATCACGCCGGCGTTGATCGCCGGCGCCTTTGCGGAACGCATGAAGTTCTCGGCGATGCTGTGGTTCATCGGTCTCTGGGCGATCGTCGTCTACGCGCCGATCGCGCACTGGGTATGGGGCGCCGACGGCTTCATGTCGAACGGCAACTCCGACGCTATGTTCAAGGTGCTCGACTTCGCCGGCGGTACCGTCGTGCATATCAACGCTGGCGTCGCCGGCTTGATGTGTGCGATCTGCCTCGGCAAGCGCCGGGATCCCGGCCCGCCGCACAACATGGTGCTTACCTTGGTCGGCGCTTCGCTGCTGTGGGTCGGCTGGTTCGGCTTTAACGCCGGCTCGGCCGTCACCGCGGGCCTGCAGGCCGGCATGGCGATGACCGTGACGCAAATCGCCACGGCGGTCGCCGGCTTCACCTGGATGCTCGTCGAGTGGGCGATCCGCGGCAAGCCGACGGTGATCGGCATCTGCTCGGGCGCTGTCGCTGGTCTGGTCGCCATCACACCGGCGTCGGGCTTCGTCGGCCCGGTCGGCTCGATGTGCATCGGCGTTGCCGCCGGTGTCTGCTGCTACTGGGGCGTAACCGGCCTGAAGCGCATGCTCGGTGTCGACGACGCGCTGGACTGCTTCGGTGTTCACGCTGTCGGCGGCATCGTCGGCGCGTTGCTGACCGGCGTGTTCGCAATCAACGAATACGGCGGCACCGCGGGTCTGATCGAAGGCAACGCGGCGCAGATGATCAATCAGGTCAAGGGCATCGCTGTCGTCATCGTCTACGACGCCATCGTCTCGTTGGTCATCCTCAAGATCATCGACGCCGTCATCGGCCTGCGGGTCGCCGACGAGGTCGAGCGTGAAGGTCTCGATATCGCGCTGCATGGCGAAGCCATTCAGTAGCCAGAGCCAGCGGTAGGGGCGGAAACCCGGCACTGCCCCTTCCGTCGAGGCCTCGGTCCCACAAGGACCGGGGCCTCTCTCTTTTCGGTTTCTCTCTCATCTATATGTGCGCAAGGGCGGCCGCCGAACCCATTGGTTAACGGGGTCTTAACCTGCGCGCCCCTACTCTGCGCGGGCCCTTGTTGTGCGGGCGTTCCCGCTTGTTGGCCGCATGCCCAAAGAACGCTTGATGACCAATACCCGGCACGAAATTCCAAGCGACGCTGTTTCCCCGGCAGGCGGCCGCTCGCCTTTCGCGAGACTGAATGAGTTGCTCGCCGACGTCACGCCAGCGATGTCGCCCATCAGCCTGGCGGTTGGCGAGCCGCAACATCCGATTCCGGATTTCGTCGGACCGCAGATCGCCAAGCATCTCGCTGATTTTGGCCGCTACCCGGCGAATAAAGGAAGTGAGCCGTTCCGCCAAGCCGCTGCGCAATGGCTCAGCCGCCGTTACAAGTTATCGCGGCCGGTCGATCCCGAAACCGAATTGCTGGTGCTCGCCGGCACCCGCGAAGGCCTTTTCCTGGGTGTCGTTGCCGCGCATCGCTACGTCGGCGCGCGCTCGGGCAAACCGGCTGTACTGATACCAAACCCGTTTTACGCAGCCTACGCCGCAGGCGCCGGAGCGGTCGGTGCCGAGCCGGTTTATCTTCCCGCGCGCAAGCAAAGCGATTTCCTGCCCGATCTCAACGCGCTGAATGAAGAGCTTCTGGCGCGCACCATAGTATTCTTCCTCGCCTCGCCGTCGAACCCGCAGGGTGCGGTCGCGAATCGCGCCTATCTTGATCGGCTGCTTAAGCTGGCGCGTAAGCACGGCTTCCTGATCTTCGCCGACGAATGCTACAGCGAGATTTACAGCGAAACGTCGCCGACCGGCATGCTGGAAGTCGCGGATGGCGATTTTTCCAACATCGTCATTTTCCATTCCCTGTCGAAGCGCTCCAGCTTGCCCGGCTTGCGGATCGGTTTCGCTGCCGGCGACCGTAAATTTATCGCGGCCTTCCTTGAGCTGCGTAATGTCGCCGCGCCTCAGATTCCAGTGCCGCTGCAATACGTTGCCGTCGCCGCCTACGCTGACGAGAAACATGTCGAGGACAACCGCGCGCTTTACTCGGCGAAATTCGATCTCGCCGACCAGATCATCGGCAACCGCTACGATTATAAACGCCCAGCCGGCGGCTTCTTTCTTTGGCTCGACGTCAGCTCCCAAGGCGGCAGCGTCGCGGTGACGCACCGGCTCTGGCAGAACGCCGGCGTACGCGTCGTACCTGGCCAATATCTCGCGCGCGAACAGGCCGACGGATCCAATCCCGGCGCGGACTATATTCGCGTCGCCATGGTGCAAGACAAACAAGCAACCGCCGAGGCGCTGCATCGCCTCGTCGCAGAATTGGGTTGAGGAACAAGCATGTCCGCGATCGACCGCAGCCTCGATGCCGTCGCCTTCGTCTCGGATCATTTCCGAGACATATTGCGGCGCCGTCTTGCCGAACTGGCCGGACTCGCCCTGATTACCCTGGCGCTGCTCGCCGCCATCGCGCTTGCCACCTGGTCGGTCCAGGATCCCTCGCTCAGTCACGCCACCACCGCACCCGTGCACAATCTATTGGGCACAGCCGGCGCCATAGTGTCCGACCTGCTGATGCAACTGTTCGGCCTCGCCGCGGTGGTCCTGCTGTTGCCGGTCGCGTTGATCGGCTGGCGGCTATTGGCGCATCGCGAGTTTGGCGCGAAATGGCGACACTTGTGCTGGCTGCCTGCGGCGCTTTTGGCCGCGGCTTTTGCCTCCTGTCTGCCGCGTAGCGCCGCCTGGCCGTTGCCAAGCGAGCTCGGCGGCGTGTTCGGCGACGCCTTGGTGCGCGTGCCAGGTTTCCTGCTTGGCGGCCGTTTGCACGGCTTCGAACTGGTGATCGCCGCAGTGGCGCTCGGCCTTTCGGCGCTGACGGTATTGATGCTGGCGACCGGATGGCATTGGCCGGACAAGACCGAAAGGGCATCGGCGCGCCGGGTCGAGCCGCGATTTGAGGAAGAAGACATCGATGCCGATGGCGACGCCGGGTCGCCCTGGTTCGGCGCGATCACCCACACACTGCTCAGCGCCAAGGCGCGGATCGGCCGCTGGCTGCGACGTGCGCCACGGCCGGCCGCCCGCGCGGCGATGACTCCGGCGCGCGGCCCGCGCAGGGAGCCGCGCCTCGATAGCGGCGAGCTTCGCAACTCGCCTGCGTTAGCTGATGAATTCGAAATCGACGAGGAGGCGACAGCCGCGCCAAGACGGCGCGTTGCCACCCGCGCCGTTCGAAGGTCGACCAATGGCTACCAATTGCCGGCGCTCAGCCTGCTCGCGCAGCCAAGATCGATCGAGCGCCAGACACTCAGCAATGACGTAATCCAAGCTAATGCCACCGCGCTGGAAAGCGTCCTTGGCGATTTCGGTGTTCGCGGTGAGATCATCAATGCGCGGCCCGGCCCCGTCGTCACGCTGTACGAGCTCGAACCGGCGCCCGGCATCAAGTCGTCGCGCGTCATCGGATTGGCTGACGACATCGCGCGCTCGATGAGCGCAGTGTCGGCCCGCGTTGCGGTGGTGTCCGGACGCAATGCGATCGGCATCGAATTGCCCAATCCGAGCCGCGAAAAGGTCTACCTTCGCGAACTGCTTGATGTTGACGATTACAACGAAGCCAATGCCAAGCTGCCACTTTGCCTCGGCAAGACCATCGGCGGCGAGAGCATCATCGTCGATCTCGCCCGCATGCCGCATCTGCTGATCGCTGGCACCACCGGCTCCGGCAAATCGGTCGCCATCAACACCATGTTGCTGAGCCTGTTGTACCGGCTGCGGCCGGACCAATGCCGGCTGATCATGGTCGATCCGAAAATGCTCGAACTCTCCGTCTATGACGGCATCCCCCATCTGCTCACCCCAGTGGTGACCGATCCGAAGAAGGCCGTGGTCGCGCTCAAATGGGCAGTGCGCGAGATGGAAGAGCGCTACAAGAAAATGTCGAAACTCGGTGTACGCAATATCGACGGCTACAACATGCGGCTCGCCGAGGCCAAGGCCAAGGGCGAGACGCTGTCTCGCACCGTACACACCGGCTACGACAAGGAGAGCGGCCAGGCGATTTACGAAAAGGAAGAGCTCGATCTCGAGCCGCTGCCGTATCTCGTCGTCGTGGTAGACGAAATGGCCGACCTGATGATGGTAGCTGGCAAGGACATCGAAGGCGCGATCCAACGCCTGGCGCAGATGGCACGCGCCGCCGGCATCCACGTCATTCTCGCCACCCAGCGGCCGTCGGTCGACGTCATAACCGGTACCATCAAAGCGAACTTCCCGACCCGCATTTCCTTTCAGGTCACTTCCAAGATCGACAGCCGCACCATTCTCGGCGAGCAAGGCGCCGAGCAACTGCTCGGTCAGGGCGACATGCTCTATATGGCGGGCGGCGGCCGCATTAGCCGCGTGCACGGCCCGTTCGTATCCGACGACGAAGTCGAGAAGGTGGTGCGCCATCTCAAGTCGCAAGGCTCGCCGGAATATCTCGAAGAGGTCACCGCTGGCGGCGATGAGGAGGATGCGGACGGCAATGTGTTCGATGCCTCGAGCATGGGGGCTGAGGGCGGCGACCTGTTCCAGCAGGCCGTCGCGATCGTGCGACGCGACCAGAAGGCCTCGACCAGCTACATCCAGCGCCGCTTACAGATCGGCTACAACCGCGCCGCCACCATCATGGAGCGGATGGAGGCCGAGGGTATCGTCGGGCAGCCCAATCACGCCGGCAAGCGCGAGATCCTGATCGGCGAAGGCGAGCACGAGCGCTACTAGGCTTTACGCTATTTGCGCGCTTGAGAATCGCCAGATAGGCGATTAAGCCGGAGCTTAAGCGAGGCCGTGAAATCGCCACAGCTGCCGGCTAAGGCGTGGCGAAATCGCCCGCGGAGAAAACGATGGCAAGACTGGGTCGGAAGGCTTTTCTCGGGGCGATGGTCGCCTGTTTGAGCCTGCCCGCGCTCGCCCAGTCAGTGCCGCTACCATCCAACAAGCCGAAGCCCGCGCTCGCCGCGACGGCACCGAAACCTCCAGCCAATGTCACGCCGCAAGCGCAGACCGCGCCGCCGGCGGTCGCCACCAATCCATTCGCGGCGCTGCTTGGAAAATCGAGCGGCAATCTCGATCCCAAGCAGCGCGCCATCATCGACCGGGTCAGCAATTATTTGTCGAGTATTCAGGTATTGAGCGGCAAGTTCGTGCAGGTCGCGCCGGATGGCCGGCGTTCGCAAGGCGAGCTTTATATTCAGAAGCCCGGCAAGATCCGTTTCGAATACGATCCGCCAAGCCCGATCGACATTGTGGCCGATGGAGAATCGGTGGTGGTGCGCGATCGAAATCTGGCGACGCAGGATCTTTATCCGCTGTCGCAGACGCCGCTGCGCTTTCTGCTCGCCGACCATCTCGACCTGCTCAAGGATACCAATCTAATCGCAGTCTATGCCGACGACGTGTTCATCACCGTGGTGGTCGAGGAGAAACACGGTATCGTCGGCACCAGCCGCATGATGATCATGTTCAGCGCGACCGACACCCAGCTCAAGCAGTGGACCATCACTGATCCCCAGGGCTTCGATACCACCGTCGCGGTCTACAATCTCGATTCCACCCGCCGCCCCGATCCGTCGCTATTCAAGATCGACTACACGCGGTATCGGAACTAGTTTCCCCCATCCGCGCGCCGGCCAGCCATTACGGTGGCATTTGCGCGCGTCGCCGCTTAAATAGCGGACCATGCAACTGAAGATCACCACCTGGAATATCAATTCGGTGCGGCTGCGCATTAATCTGGTCGCCAAATTCATCAAATCCGTGCGGCCGGACATTTTGTGCCTGCAAGAGACCAAATGCCCCGACGACAAATTCCCGCTCAAGCGCTTCAAACGGCTCGGCTACGACTACATCTCGCTCAACGGGCAGAAGGGTTATCACGGCGTCGCCGTGATCTCGCGGCTGCCGTTCGAGAGCTTCAACATCCGCGATTTCTGCGGCAAGACCGACTGCCGCCACGTTTCGGTGGTGCTCGGCGAGCAGGCCGGACTGCGCGATCCCCTCACTGTGCACAATTTCTACGTGCCGGCCGGTGGCGACGAACCGGACCCCGAAATCAACCCGAAATTCGCGCACAAATTGTCTTTCCTCGACGAAATGAAGGAATGCGAAGTGCTGCGCCCGGCGGCGCCGGAGCGCGCGATTCTGGTCGGCGACCTCAACGTGGCACCACTTGAAAACGACGTCTGGAGCCACAAGCAGATGATCCGCGTGGTCTCGCATACGCCGGTCGAAGTCGAGAAGCTCACCAACGCGCGGCAAGCGGGGAACTGGGTCGACATCATGCGCGTGCTCACGCCGGAGCCGGAGAAGCTCTACACTTGGTGGAGCTATCGCGCGATGGACAACTGGAAGACCGCCGACCGCGGACGGCGGCTCGATCACGTCTGGACCTCGCCGGCGCTTGCCGACCGCGTCTCGAAAATAAAAATAGCCAAGGACTACCGCGGTGCCGAGCGGCCGTCCGATCATGTGCCGGTAACGGCGGCGGTTGAGCTCTAAGCTGCCGAGTCGGGATCGATGGTCGATTTCACGCTTTCGACTTCGCGGGTAAACGCGTCGACGCGCAACGCCATGGCATCACGCAGCCGGCGGGCCGCGGCTGGATAACCTTCCAGCATCTTGAGAAACAGGCTGCGGGGAATCCGCATCACCGTCGCGGGCTCGAGCGCGGTCGCAGTTGACGCACGCACCGTATCGGTCAGCAAGGCCAGTTCGCCGAGCAGCGTTCCCGGTCCGACTTTTTTTCCCTTTATTTCCTGACTGCCGTTCGGCGTTTCCGGCTCCAGCAAAAACGAGCCGGACTGTACCAGGTAGCCGCCGTCGGCGAGATCGCCGGCATAAAACAGCACCATCCCGTGCTGGACCGCTCGGCTCTCGGCGCCGATCGCGAGAATTCGCAGTGCTTCTTCGCCGAGCAGCGCCAGCAGCGGCACTTGTCCGAAAAACGCGATGTCGTCGTCGAGAGCCATAATTTTTGGTTACGGCATCAGCTTGTAGCCGCCGGCTTCCGTCACCAGGATTGCCGGGGTCGCCGCATCTTTCTCGACCTTTTGCCGCAGCCGGTAAATATGGGTTTCCAGCGTGTGCGTGGTGACGCCGGAATTATAGCCCCAGACTTCCTGTAACAAAGTCTCGCGCGACACCGGCTTCTGCCCGGCGCGATAGAGATAGCGCAAGATCGCGGTTTCTTTTTCGGTGAGCCGCACCTTGCTGCCTTTCGGACTGAGCAGCAATTTCGAACTGGGCCGAAACGAATAAGGACCGATTGCGAACACCGCGTCTTCGCTGGCTTCGTGCTGGCGAAGCTGCGCGCGGATGCGAGCCAGCAGCACGGCGAAGCGGAATGGCTTGGTGATGTAGTCGTTGGCGCCGGACTCCAATCCAAGGATCGTATCAGAATCGGTGTCGTGGCCGGTCAGCATGATGATCGGCGCCTTGAAGCCATTTTTGCGGAGAATCCGCACCGCCTCGCGGCCGTCAACGTCCGGCAGGCCGACATCCATGATGACGAGGTCGACCTGGCCAGCCTTGGCCGCCTGTACCCCCTTGGTTCCGCTGTCGACCGCAGTAGCGTCGAATTCCTCGTGCAAAGCCAGCTGCTCGACCAGCGCCTCGCGCAACTCGTCGTCATCGTCAACGATCAGGATCGTGCGCTTGGTGGCCATCGACTATATCAACCCCAAAAGGACCAAGAACGTCCGTCTCCAGCATGCGCGAAGTAGAACATTCGGACCGCAAAGCGCAAGCGGGGCTTGGTATTTAGGGGGAAATCGCTATTTTTCGCGATGAGTTGCACTGATGACGATATCTTCCTTGCCGATCCTGACCGTGCGCCGCAAACCGGGCGCGCCCACGCACGGCTGGTTGATCGCCGGCCCTGTCACGGTTCCGATCGCAATCGGCCGCGGCGGCATCAAGGCCAACAAGCGTGAAGGCGATGGGGCCACGCCGCGCGGAACATTCCGCCTCAAGCGGTTGTGGTGGCGCGCCGACCGTCATGCGCGTCCGCGCACTTTATTGCCGGTGCGCCGCATCGCCCCCGACGACGGCTGGTGCGAGGATCCTAGCAACCGCCACTACAATCAGCGCATCACTGTACCGAAGGGCAGCAAGGCGGATCGGCTCGCGCGCTCCGACATGCTTTACGATTTTATTATCGAGCTTGACCACAACACCCGTCCGCGGGTCGCCGGCCGCGGTAGCGCCGTATTCATTCACGTCGCTCGCGAACGCTTTGCGCCGACCGCTGGATGCGTGGCGATGACGATGCCGGTGCTGCGCCGGCTGATCGAACGCGTCGGACCGCATACTCGCATCAAGATCGGGCTTTAGCGGCGTTAACGATTCGTTAAGCCCCAAGATCGCGTAACTCCGGCGTTAACAAAATCTCCAAGCCCTGTCGGTAGTTTCAACTGGACCTGTAGCATGGCACCACGCCGCAGGCGCAATTTGACTTCCCAGATCAGGCGGCCATGACGGACCTTCCCCACACTCAATCCGATTCCACCGGCCGCAAGCCGCTTGGACGGGTAATTTCCGTCAACGGTTCGCAGGCATCGGTCGCGCTGGCGGCCGGGGCGCAATATCCGGCTGACGCCGCGCAAGTTACCGTCGGCAAGTTCATGGGCATCCTCAACGGCACCAATCTCATCGTCGGTCTCGTCACCGAGATCGAAGAGCAGCCGAGCGGGTCCCAGCAGTTTCGCAACGTCGCCCATCTGGATCTAATCGCCGAGATCGACACCGCGGCGCCCAATGGTGGCTCGTTTCAGCGCGGCGTTTCGGAATATCCGACGATCGGCAATTCCACCGTTCTGATGAGCGAGCGTGAGTTGCGGCTGATTTACGGCAATGCCGACAGCGACCGCGGCCATATTGGCGAACTGCAGCAGGACGCCTCGATTGGCGTCAACGTCAATATCGACGACCTCGTCAGCAAGCATTTCGCCATTCTCGGCACCACCGGCGTCGGCAAATCGAGCGGCGTCGCCATCGTTCTGCAAAAGATTCTCGACACGCGGCCGAACCTGCGCATCTTCCTGGTCGATCCGCACAACGAATATGGCCGCTGCTTCGGCGACAAGGCGCAGGTGCTCACCCCGCGAAATTTGCGGCTGCCGTTCTGGCTGTTCAATTTTGAAGAAACGATCGACGCCTTCTTCGGCGGCCGGCCCGGTGTCGAGGAAGAAGTCGAAATCCTGTCCGACGTGATCCCACTGGCGAAAGCCGCTTATTTGCAATATCGCGGCGGAGCCGCCGAGCGCGCGCTCGCCAAGAAAAAGGACCCGCGCTCGACCGGCTTTACGGCCGACACGCCTGTGCCCTACCGCATCGAAGACCTGATCAATCTGCTCGACGAACGCATGGGCAAGCTCGACGCCCGCGCACAGCGCGTCACCATTCATCGTCTGATGACGCGGATCCAGACCTTTCGCAATCATCCGCGCTACGCCTTCATGTTCGAGAACGCCAATATCGGCGGCGATACTATGGCGGAAACACTGAGTCTCCTGTTCCGGCTGCCGCCGGAAGGCAAGCCGATGACGATCATGCAGCTCGCCGGATTTCCCGCCGAGGTGGTCGAACTCGGTCGTCTCGGTGCTGTGCCGCATGGCGTTCGATTTCGGACTATGGAGCGACGGCGTTGCGCCGCTGCTGTTCGTCTGCGAGGAAGCCCACCGTTACGCGCCGGCCGACAAGAAGATCGGCTTCGGACCGACCCGGCGCGCGCTGTCGCGCATCGCCAAGGAGGGCCGTAAATACGGCGTGTTCCTCGGGCTGGTGACGCAACGTCCGGCGGAGATCGATCCCACCATCATTTCCCAGTGCTCGACGCTGTTCGTGATGCGTCTCGCCAACGACCGTGACCAGAGCTTGATCCGCTCGGCGGTATCGGACGCCGCCGCGAACCTGCTGTCGTTTATTCCGACGCTGGGAATTCGTGAGGTGTTCGCGTTCGGCTCCGGCGTGGCTTTGCCGACGCGGATGCGCTTCAAGGAAATTCCGCCCGAGCAGCGGCCGTCTAGCGAAGCGGCGGGCAATACTCGCTCCGACGGCGGCTCCACTATGGATCGCGATTTTATCGGCAACGTCATTGAACGTTGGCGATCATCGACCATGAGCCACAAGGTTTCGCTCGACGACGACGATTACCTGCCGCCCACCGAGCCGACGCTCGGCGCCGTCCATGCCGTCGCCATCGGTACAGCCGGCGCAGGCCTATTCGCCCCCGCAACGGCCAAGCGTGCTTAAAAAGCCAATCGAAGGCGCAGGCCTTTATGCCCCACCCAGCCGCCCGGCGGCAGCGCCTCGGCCACCACTCGCGCCGGCCCAGCCCGGCACGTCACCGCCCGGCTATCCGCCGAAATTCCGCTAAGTCAGCCGCGCGCGCCGAAAATGGCGCTACCGACGCGCACATGCGTGGCCCCGAGTTGGATAGCCGTCGCGAAATCCGCGCTCATGCCCATCGACAGCAGCGAGAGGCCATTACGCCTGGCGATCTTAGCCGTCAGTGCGAAATGTGGGCCCGGCGCTTCTTCGAGCGGCGGAATGCACATCAGTCCGGAAATCACCAAGCCATATTGATCGCGGCAGGTCGTCAGAAAATCGTCGGCGTCTTGCGGCAACACGCCGGCCTTTTGCGCCTCAGCCCCGGTATTGATCTCCACGAATAGTCTAGGTTGGAAACCTTGCTTGGCAATTTCCTTGCTCAAGGCCTCGCACAAACTCGCGCGATCGACTGAATGAATAGCGTCGAACAGCGCCACCGCTTCTTTCGCCTTGTTGGATTGCAACGGGCCGATCAGATGCAGCTCGCTGCCGGCGGTCCGCGCGCCCAGTGCCGACCATTTCGCCTTCGCCTCCTGCACGCGGTTTTCACCAAACACGCGCTGTCCGGCGTCGATCACCGGTTGGATGGCCGACATTTCGAAGGTCTTCGATACTGCGATCAACGTCACTGACGTGGGATCGCGGCCGGCCTCGCCGCAAGCGCGCGCGATGTCGGCGCGGACTTTGGCCAAGCCAGCAACAGCGTGGGAAGAGATTGGAGCCGAGGTCATTTGCTATGACCTGCCGGGTTTTAGCGAGACGATCAAGCCTTCAAATGAACGGCCGGCGGCGATGAACGATGGCATCCTCGCCTGCGATGCGCGCCAGCGCTGTGCGATCGAGCAGCTCGAAGGTGCGTTCCTTCCAGCGAATCGCGTTGCTGGCGAAAAGCCGCTTCAACGTCTTGTTGGTGTGGACCAGCGACATGCCCAGCGTGTCGGCGAGATGCTGCTGGGTGAATGGAAACTGAATGGTGTTTTCTTTGGTGATGCCGGCTTCCTGCGCGCGGACGAACAGGTGTAGCAGTAGATAAGCGGTACGTTCGAGTGCGTTACGCCGGCCGAGGCTCACCAGATTTTCGTCGACCAACAGTTCTTCGCGCGCGGCAAGCCAGGTCAGGTCAAACGCCAATGAAGGGAAGCGGCTGTAGAGATCCCATAATTTGCTGCGTGGAAAAACGCACAACACCGCATCGGTGAGCGTTTCAACCGAGTGCTCCATTTCTTCCATTAATGAGCCTTGCAAGCCAACCATGTCGGCCGGCAGCGCATAGTTGAGAATTTGGCGGCGGCCATCGTGCAGCATCTTGTACCGAAAGGCCCAACCGCGGAGCACGGTGTAGAGATATTCGTTGCGACTGCCTTGGCGCAGGAAACTGGTGCCGGCGGGTATCCGCATTTCGTCGATTTTGAATGATTTGACGAAGGCCAGTTCATCCGCCGTGAAATCCCGCAAGTTTTTGCGAGACCGGAGCGGACACGCCTCGCAAGGCGTGTAGCGGCCGTTGGTCGAACCAATCGCCATAATAAATAAGTGGCCCTATGTCTTATTTAAATGTCCATGGAACAACGTTGGGTGAAACTCAAAGTTCCATTGGGCGGAACTGGCCGCACGCCATATTCGGGGCGGCCCCCGCGCCGACGATCTACAGCAGAATTTGTCCAGGTTTTCTGGCGCAGTTCGCGCCGTGACGAAGAATTGCGAGCATGATCGCACCGCCCGACGATACTCCCCCTGCCGGCCTTTCCGGGAAACGCGTCCTTGTGGTGGAGGACGAATTTCTGATTGCGCTCGATATCGAGCGTATTCTGGAAGCCACCGCCACGCGAGAAATCGTCACCGTTAGCCGCAATCGCGACGCGCTCACCAAGCTGCAGTCTGAACGCTTCGACGTCGCGCTGCTCGATCTCAAGCTCAATGGCGATAATAGCCTGCCCGTTGCGGAGCGGCTCGCCGCATTAGCCGTGCCGTTTATTTTTATCACGGGCGCTTCTGCGCAGGCTGTTCCTGCCGGATTTCGCGCGGTGCCGGTCGTCATCAAGCCGTTCGATGGCGACACGCTGCTGGGCGCGTTGCAAAAGGCAATCGGGCGCGGCTAGACCGCGCCCGATACGTTGTAGATCATCGCGACGATTACGCCGCGTTCTGCCATTGCGCCTTCACATCGCTCGCCGATTTGTTGAGATGGACGTGCGCGTCGATGTGGTCCACCAGCGACAGCGGAATGAAGTGATGCTTGCCGTCCGGGGCGTCGGTCTTCGTTAGCTTGATCTTGTCGGCGCCTTCGAGGTGATCGACGGTACCGACGTGCTGGCCATCCGAACCGATGACTTCCATGTGTTCCTTGATGTCTTGCTTGGCGTTCATGAGGGCCTCCTTTACTGTTTTCGCTTGTGAGGTAACTCATTGCAGAGCCGATGGTTTCGCGAGCCCACGCCATTTGTTAAGCGCCTATTAACCATTTGAATTCAATGACGGGGCGGTGCTCGCGGGCAGCGTTTCTCGCCAGCAGGCCGCCCAGTTCCGTATCAGCAAAATAAGTGTGCGAGGTCGCCAGCGTGTCGGTATCCGACCGCTAACTCATACGTGACTGCGCTGCAAATTCATTCAGCAGGAAAGTAATGGACGCGAATTTAATAAGAGCGAGCGCCGCAGCGCTTACGTTATTTGCGCTTTGCTCAACCGCACAGGCCGATGACGTAAGAAGCCGGCAGATCAAGCGGGCGCAGGCCAGCGCATCGGTTATGCATCAATGGACCGGTTTCTACGGCGGCGCCAATGTCGGCTACGGAATCGCCGGCATCACCGACAGCGCGCCGCTTGCTGTCACGAGCTTGATGTCCGGCGTGCTCGGCGGCGTGCAGATCGGCTACAATTACCAGATTAACGACTGGGTGCTCGGCGTCGAAGCCGACATTCAGGCTTCGGGGCAGAGGCAGAGCTATAGCCGCAATCTTCCGATCATCGGAAACCTGACCGTCGGTCATGAAATCCCGTATTTCGGCACGGCGCGGGTGCGGCTCGGCTAAGCTTTCTACTGCGGCTGCGTGATGGCATACGGCACCATCGGCGTCGCCTATGGCTCCTACCGGCCCTATGCGACGGCCCTTGGCATTACGGTGAGCGAAACCTTCACGAACACGGCACTGGTGGTCGACGCCGGCGTCGAATGGACGGTATCGGACCGCTGGACCGCCAAGCTCGAGGCGCTTTACCTCGACACCGGCAACGTCGGCAGCGGCATCACCTTGCCGGTGATCGGCGTGGTCAATCCGCGGCTGCGCGATACGATCACGCGGATCGGATTGAACTACCATTTTTAAGCGATTGAGCTTGGCTTAGAACGGCCAATTTGCCCTTCCCCAAGTGAGTGCCGCCCTCTAAAACACCGGCAAATGACCGCCGAACAGCAGAAAAACGAGCGCTATAACGCCCGCGAGGCAGAGCGCCGCTGGCAAAAAACCTGGGACGAGCGCGGCATCTACGCCACCAAGAACGAAGATCCGCGGCCAAAATATTACGTGCTCGAGATGTTCCCGTACCCGTCGGGACGCATCCACATGGGCCATGTTCGCAATTACGCGATGGGCGACGTGGTCGCGCGCTTCCAGCGCGCCATGGGCAACAACGTGTTGCATCCAATGGGATGGGACGCCTTCGGCATGCCGGCGGAAAACGCCGCGATCGACCGCAAGGTGCATCCGAAAACCTGGACCTACGACAATATTGCCGCGATGAAAAAGCAGCTCCAGTCGATGGGGCTGTCACTCGACTGGAGCCGCGAGATCGCGACCTGCGATCCGGCCTATTACAAGCATCAGCAGAAAATGTTTCTCGACTTCCTCAAGGCGGGGTTGGTCGAGCGCAAGCAATCGAAAGTGAACTGGGATCCGGTCGATCAGACCGTGCTCGCCAATGAGCAGGTAATCGACGGCCGCGGCTGGCGCTCCGGCGCCGAAGTCGAGCAGCGCGAACTGACCCAATGGTTTTTCAAGATCAGCGACTACGCCGAGGATCTGCTCAAGGCGATCGATACGCTCGACCGCTGGCCCGACAAAGTACGGCTGATGCAGAAGAACTGGATCGGCAAGTCGGAAGGCCTGGCGTTGCGTTTCGCACTCGATCCAGCAACCTCACCCAATTGCGAAGGCGAGCTGGAGATTTTCACCACGCGGCCGGACACCTTATTCGGCGCGAAATTCATGGCTTTGTCGCCCGACCACCCGCTCGCCGCGGCAGCCGCGGCGAAAAATCCGAAGCTCGCGGGCTTCATCGGGCAGTGCAAGAAAATCGGCACCTCGCAGGCCGCGATCGACACCGCAGAGAAGCTCGGCTTCGACACCGGCATCAAGGCAATCCATCCATTCGACACCAGCTGGAAGCTGCCGGTTTATGTCGCGAATTTCATTTTGATGGACTACGGCACCGGGGCGATTTTCGGCTGCCCGGCGCACGACCAGCGCGATCTCGACTTCGTCAATAAATACGGCCTTGGCAATACGCCGGTAGTGTGCCCGCCGGAACAGGATCCCAAAACCTTCGTGATCACTAATACCGCTTATGACGGCCCGGGGCGCATGATCAATTCGCGCTTCCTCGACGGCATGAGCATCGAGGACGCCAAGGAAGAGGTCGCGAAGCGGTTGGAGAAAGAGACGCGCGGCAACCGTCCTGTAGCGCAGCGCCAGGTCAATTACCGGCTGCGCGATTGGGGCATCTCACGTCAGCGTTATTGGGGCTGCCCGATCCCGATCATCCATTGCGAAAAGTGCGGTGTGGTCGCGGTGCCAGAAATGGATTTGCCTGTGACGCTGCCGGACGACGTCAGCTTCGACAAACCGGGAAATCCGCTCGACCACCATCCGACCTGGAAGAATGTCAAATGCCCGCAATGCGCCGGAGCGGCGCGGCGCGAGACCGACACGATGGACACCTTCGTCGATTCGTCGTGGTACTTCGCGCGCTTCACCGATCCATGGCTCAAGGACGCGCCGACCGACCGCAAGATGGTCGACGCGTGGCTGCCGGTCGATCAATATATCGGCGGCGTCGAGCACGCGATCTTGCATTTGCTCTACAGCCGCTTCTTCACCCGCGCGATGAAAAAGACCGGCCATGTCGGCATGGACGAGCCTTTCGCCGGCCTGTTCACGCAGGGCATGGTGGTGCACGAGACCTACCGAGATAAAGCCGGCAACTGGATCGTGCCGGCGGAAGTCAAGGTCGAAGGCGGCGAAGGTCAGCGCCGCGCCACGCTGGTGACGACCGGCGAGCCGGTCGAGATCGGTCCGATCGAGAAAATGTCGAAGTCGAAGAAGAACACCGTCGATCCCGACGACATCATGGACAGCTATGGCGCCGACGTGGCGCGCTGGTTCATGTTGTCGGACTCGCCGCCCGATCGCGACGTGATCTGGAGCGAAGAAGGCGTGCAGGGCGCCAGCCGCTTCGTGCAGCGCTTGTGGCGACTGATCGGTGAAATAATGGAAATAAAAGCCCCGGCGACGCGGCCATCCAGTTTTTCGGATGCTGCGTTGACCGTGCGCAAGGCAGCACATCGGGCACTCTTCAATGTGTCGGAAGACGTCGCGCGACTGCGTTTCAACCGCTGTGTCGCGCATATCTACGAATTCGCCAATGCTCTTAGCGACGCGATCGGCAGTGCCGAGCAGGTGCCATCGCCCGACCTCGCCTGGTCGTTGCGTGAAGCCGGCGACATTCTGGTACGGCTGTTCCACCCGATGATGCCGCACTTGGCCGAGGAGTGCTGGGCGGCGCTCGGCCACAAAACGCTGGTGGCAGCGGAAAGCTGGCCGCAAATCGAGCCTGACCTGCTGGTTGAGGCCACCATTACGCTGCCGGTGCAGATCAACGGCAAGAAACGCGCCGACGTCACGGTCGCCCGCGACGCTGGAAAAGCCGATATAGAGGCTGCCGTTCTGGCCCTCGATACGGTAAAAAAGGCGCTTGATGGCAAGCGCCCGAAAAAGGTCATCGTCGTCCCGCAGAGGATCGTCAATGTGGTGGCCTGATATTCAAGCCCGACGTCTGGTTCGGCTAGCCGCCGCGCTGGCTGTTGCAGGGCTTACCGCGGGATGCTTCACCCCGCTTTACGGTGATCGCGCGGGGCCGACCGGCGAGAACGTCATCGTCACCGCGATGCGCAGCGTCGATGTCGCCGAACTCAAGACGCCGCGCGGCACTCGCATCGAGCGCATCGGCGTCGAGCTGCGTAACGATCTCATTTTTGCCCTGACCGGTGGCTCCGGCCGTGCCGCGCCGACCCATCGGCTCACGATCATCCTGTCCAGTTCGCAACAACAGATTATCGTCGATATCACTTCGGGCCGTCCGGACGTGCAAAACTACAATCTCACCGCGATTTACGTTCTCACCGATCTCGCGACCGGCAAAGCGGTCGTCAATAGCTCGACCTTTGCGGCGGTGTCTTACGATATTCCCGGCCAGCAGCAGCGCTTCGCCGGCGACCGCGGATTACGCGACGCCGAAAACCGCGCGGCTCAGACGATTGCGGAAAATATCCGCAACCGCCTCGCTTCGTATTTTGTCGCGGGGACGTGAGCGGGCGCGGAATATTTCCATGACCGCGCTTAAAGCAGCCGACGTCGACCGTTTCATCGTAAAACCCGATCCGAAACTCTCTGTGCTCCTGGTGTATGGGCCCGATGTCGGACTGGTGCGCGAGCGCGTCGAAGCGCTGATTCGTAGCGCGGTCGAAGATCCCAACGATCCGTTTGCCTTATCGCGCATCGAGAGCGAGGAGCTCTCCGTCAATCCGGGACGGCTGGCCGACGAGGCCAATACCGTGCCGCTGTTTGGCGGCCGACGCGCCGTACTGCTTCGGGTCAATTCGCGACATAACATTTTGTCCTCGGTCGAAGCCGTGCTCGATAAGCCGCCGCATGATTGCCGGGTCATCATTGAGGCCGGCGAATTGCGCAAGAACGCCCCACTTCGTGTCGTCTGCGAGAAGTCCGCATTTGCCGTGGCGTTGCCCTGCTACGCAGATGGCCAGCGCGATCTTGACCGGGTGATCGACGAGGAAATGCGCGAAGCCCATCTGACCCTGTCGCCGGAGGCGCGCACGGCATTGTCCGGACTGCTCGGCGGCGATCGTCTCGCTTCCCGCAGCGAGGTGCGAAAGCTCGCTTTATATGCGCACGGCAAAAATCGCGTTGAGCTAGACGATGTCTTGGCCGTGGTCTCGGATGCTTCCGCTATTTCGCTGGACGGCGTGGTTGACGCGACATTCGCCGGTCGCGCCGACGAAGTCGAAGCCGAGTTCAATAAAGCGCGTGGCGAAGGCACCAACCCGGGCACCATCGTTTCCGCCGCGCTGCGACAAGTCGCGCAATTGCACAAGATGCGCCTCGCACTCGACAGCGGCGAGAGCATTGAAACCGTGATGATGCGGGGCGCTCCCCCGGTGCATTTCAGCCGCAAGCCGACGGTCGAGGCCGCGCTTCGGACCTGGGCGCCGAACCGGCTGTTGCGCGCGATGGATCAGCTCGCCGAAGCCTCTCTCGAAACTCGCCGCCAGCCCGATCTCGCCGAAGCCATCGCGCAACGCGCACTGCTGTCGCTGGCGGTCAACGCCAGGCGCAAGGATTAATCCAAAGACTAGCGTGCCGGCTCGTCGAGCAGCTCGCGAACCTTGGCACTCAACTCGCCGAGCGAATACGGCTTACCGATCATCTGCACGCCGGCATCGAGCTGGCCATGGTGTACGATGGCATTACGGGTATAGCCGGTGGTGAACAGAAGCCTTGAGGTCAGGCTTGCGCCGTAGCGCTTTGTCGGCGAGCTGGCGGCCGTTTATTGCGCGTCGTTAAACGCTGCCATCGAACGACACCAACCGGTCGAGCGGCTCGTACCAATCCGGCACGCTGTAGGCGCCGATCACCGTCGTCGTGTACTTGGGATATGGCTTCATCACGCACTCACTCGATCGCCCGCGCGCATCCTAGCGCGTTTGCGGCCCGTCCGGCTTCCCTGCGAGAGTTTCAAGGAGACTAAATGCGGCCTGTCAGCAGGAGGATACCAATGAGAATCAGCGCGACACTCAGCAGTCCGATGCCGCGGTGGCCGTAGCCATATCCATAACCGCCGAAGCGACCGCTGAACCCGCCCAGCAGAAGGACCATCAGAACGATGACCAGGATCGCGCCGGGCGACATGTCTGCCCCGATGTTACCGGCCGGATTCCAGCCGTTCAGCGAAATAGGCGATAGTGCGGGCATAGACCGGCGCCTGGTTCCACTGCTCGATCGCCGCGAAATTCGGCTGGCCCGGCTGGAAGCCCTGCCCGCGTTGCCAATTGTTGCCCTTGAAGAAATTCGCCGTCGAGCCGAGCACGTCCGCCACGCTGTGAACCAGATCGATGCGGCCATCGTGGTCGTAGTCGATCGCGAACTTGACGAAGCTTGACGGCATGAATTGCGTCTGGCCGATCTCGCCGGCCCAGGCGCCCTTCGCCGTCGCCGGATCGAGGTGGCCACGATCGACAATCTTGAGAACGTCAATCAGTTCAGGCCGGAATTTTTCGGGACGGCGGCAGTCATAAGCCAGCGTCGCCAGCGCCTTAACGGTCGGAAAAGAGCCGAGAAACGCGCCAAAATCCGTCTCGAGGCCCCAGATCGCGACAATCAGGCCGGGCGGCACACCAAATTCTTTTTGAATGCGGCCGAGCAGTTGCGCGTGCTTTTGCATCATCTGCCGGGCGCGTCCCAGCCGCGGCGGCACCATCCGCCCGGAAAACTCCTCGAACGTCTGCGTGAACACTTTCTGCCCGCGGTCGCGCGAAACGATGCCTTCATCAAATGTCAGCCCATTGAGCGCGGCAAGGCCCCGCTCGCCGACGCCCTGCCGCGCCGCCTCATTGCGCATCTGACTGAGAAACGCCGGAAATTTGGCGCGATCGACGCAATTGCGCGGCGTCGTCGCGGCATAGCGATAGGGCGCCGGGCTTTGCGCCACGGCAAGCGCAGGAAGCAGCGCCGCCATCAAAGCTGCGCCACAGATCGCTTTACTCATTCAGCACGCACCGCTTCGCGTTGACGATTGGTAGCTCAAATCCGTCCCAGCAATATAAGTATGATGACGATGATCAGGATGGTGCCGAGCAGGCCTGTGCCGCGGTGTCCGTAACCGTAGCCATAGCCGCCAAAGCGGCCGCTGAAGCCGCCGAGCAGGAAGATAACAAGAACGATAACAAGGATGAGGCCGAGTGACATGGGTTGCTCCCGATGGGATGGATCGAATATGTCTAAGGTCGAATTGTCGGAGTTTTGTAGCCGGTGCCGCCGCAGCGCTGGCACCTTACTTTTTTATCGCCCAGTTTGATAAGGCCCTTGCCTTCGCAATTGCTGCATTTCGGTTTTGGTTTGCCGCCGGGCTTTTGCATTCTTATCTCCGCGCTAATCGCCGCAAGATCTCGTCCAACTGTTCGAGATCACGATAGCGGATTTTCACGGAGCCGGCCTTACCGTTCTGCTCGATGCTGACGGTCAGCCCCAGCGCATCGGATACCCGCTTCTCCAGCGCCTTGGTATCGGTCGATTTCGTCACGGCGGGCTTGGCCGGCTTGGCTTTATTCTTGTCGCTGTCGCGCGCCAACGCTTCGACCTGGCGCACGTTAAGACCGCGGCTGACGATGTCGGTCGCGAGTTGCTCTGCATTGGGTTGGCCGATCAGCATGCGCGCCGCGCCCGCCGTCAATTTACCGCCCGTAACCTGTGCTCTCACCGCCTCCGGCAACTTAAGTAGCCGTAGCGTGTTGGCGACATGGCTACGGCTCTTGCCAACGATTTGCGCAACAGCGTCCTGACTGTGGTTGAAGGTGTCGATCAGCGACTGGTAACCGGCCGCTTCTTCCAGTGGATTGAGATCGGCGCGCTGCACGTTTTCGATGATGGCAAGTTCGAGCGCTTGCGCGTCCGTGGCTTCGACGACGACGATCGGTAATTCGTGCAACCCCGCACGCTGCGCCGCACGCCAACGTCGCTCGCCAGCGATGATCTCAAAGGCATTGTCCTGGCCACGCACCGCACGCACCACGATGGGCTGAATGACGCCACGTTCGCGGATCGAGGCCGACAATTCCTCAAGCTCGGCTTCGGAAAAAGTGCGGCGCGGATTTCTTGGGTTCGCGCGGATATTCTCGATCGGCGCGCGGCGGGGCTTGCGACCGGTCTCCGGCGTGGCGGTTTCTTCGCCGACGTCGCCCATCAGGGCGGCAAGGCCGCGTCCTAATCGCGATCGCTCATCCGACATCGCCGCTCCTGCTACTCTCGCCACTTAATCCTCTACCGTTTTGGGGCCGATGTCATGCCGGTACCCGCGAACTCAGCCAGCTTGTTTCAATTCGCGCTCGCGCTGGATAATTTCCGTCGCAAGCCGCAGATAGGCTTCGCTGCCGACACATTTCAAATCGTAAACCAGCACCGGCTTGCCATAGGACGGCGCTTCCGAGACGCGGACGTTGCGCGGGATCACCGTGTCGTAAACCTTGCGGCCCATGAATTGCCGCACGTCGGCGACCACCTGGTTGGCGAGATTGTTGCGCGCGTCGAACATGGTCAGCACGATGCCGTGGATCGAGAGTTGAGGATTGAGCGTGGTCTTGACCTGCTCGACGGTCTTGAGCAATTGCGAAAGGCCTTCGAGCGCGAAGAATTCGCATTGCAACGGCACCAGGATCGCATTCGCTGCAGCCATCGCGTTGACGGTCAGCAAATTGAGCGACGGCGGGCAATCAACTAACACGTAAGTGAAATCCGTTGCGGCGCCGGTATTGAGCGCGTTTAGCGCATTGCGCAGGTGAAACGCGCGGTCGCGCTGCTGGCCGATTTCAAGCTCGAGGCCGGATAAATCCATTGTCGACGGCGCAATATGCAGCCGTGGAACTGCAGTCGCCACCGCGGCGGCACGCATCGGCGCTGAGCCGGTGAGCACATCGTAAGTCGAAGTGCGGCGGTCGCGCCGCTCGATGCCGAGCCCGGTTGAGGCATTGCCCTGCGGATCGAGATCGACGATCAACACGCTCTCGCCGATCGCGGCCAAGGCGGTACCGAGATTGATCGCGGTCGTGGTCTTGCCCACGCCGCCTTTCTGGTTGGCGATCGCGAGCACGCGCGGCCGGCTAGGTTTGGGACCGCGGTCAGGCACGTGCGAATCGCCAGAACGAGGCAGCTCAATGGCTTCCGGCATAGGCAGGCTTCTTTCAGGTCGACTGACGCGGGGTACGCGGTTCAAGCTTCCGGACGATGACGATACGGCTGTCCGGCGCGATCCGACTCGGGACAAGATCGGCTTGAATCTTCCAATGTTTAGCGGTCTCGGTCAATTCGGCCTCTACATCTTGCCCTTTTAGGAAGAGCCCAAGCGCCCCTTTTGTGATCAGCGGGAACGCGAGATCACATAGTAGTTTTAGCGGGGCCACGGCACGCGCGGTCACCACCTCGGCCAGTTCGCGGAAGCTGTCCCCAAATATCTCGATTCGCTCGGCATGCACCGTTACCGGGGCACCGGTGACACGCGCGGCTTCGCGCAGGAATGCGGCCTTTTTTCCATTGCTTTCAATGAGATGAACCATTGCGTCTGAGGTTGGCGCCAGCGCGCAAGCGATGGGAAGGCCTGGAAAGCCGCCACCGGAACCAAGATCCACCCAAAACTTCGCATCGAGCGCGAGGTCGAGGAGCTGCAGCGAATCGGCGACGTGACGCGTCCACAGGTTTGGCAGGGTCGACGGCGCGACCAGATTGGTTGTGGCCTGCCATTGCCGCAGCAGCTCGACGAAGCGATCGAGCCGGTGTTCGGTTTCACGGGAAACCGGCGTGATCGCCAAAGCCTTCGCTTTATCGGCGGCCAGGTCGCTCAAGTACGCCGGCTTGCAGACAGGGTCGGACTTTTAGCATCCGGTTTTTTGCCCCGACGCATATGCGCAACCAGAAGCGTCAGCGCCGCCGGCGTAATGCCGTCGAGGCGGCCCGCGTGGCCGATGGTGCGCGGCCGGTGCGCCGACAATTTCTGCTTCGCCTCGTTGGATAGGCCCGAGAGCGTTGCGTAGTCGAGGTCGTCCGGCAGCGCGAAACTCTCGTCGCGGCGATAGGCCTCGACGTCGGAGGCCTGGCGCGACAGATAGACTTCATATTTAGCGTCGATTTCGATCTGCTCCATGACCTTCGCCGGGAATTCGCCGAATCGCGGCCACGCCTTCGCCAGCGTTGCGATGCCGATATCATTATAAGAGAGCAGCTCGTAGGCGCTACGCCGTTGACCGTCTTTGTTCACGGCGATGCCGTGACGCTCCGCTTCTTTTGGGGTGAGCGATACTGACTTTGCATATGCGCGGGCGTCATCGAGCGCCGCCATTTTTTTCTCATGAAAGGCCCTGCGCCCGGCGCCGACGCAGCCGACCGCGATCCCTTTGCCGGTCAGCCGCTGATCGGCGTTGTCGGCGCGCAAAGCAAGACGATACTCGGCGCGCGAGGTGAACATGCGATACGGTTCCGAAACACCACGCGTCACCAGATCGTCGATCATGACGCCGACGTAAGCCTCGGCCCGGTCGAACACGATGGGCGCACTGCCGCCGGCACGCGCCGCCGCGTTCAAGCCCGCGACTAAACCTTGCGCCGCTGCTTCTTCATAGCCGGTGGTGCCGTTGATCTGCCCAGCGAGGAACAGCCCGCGCAGTTTGCGAACCTCCAGCGTCGGATCCAGCTCGCGCGGATCGACATGATCGTATTCGATCGCGTAGCCCGGCCGCTTGATGAGCGCCTTTTCAAGTCCGGGAATGGTGGCGACCAGCGCGCGCTGCACCTCTTCCGGCAGCGAGGTCGAAATACCGTTCGGATAAACGGTGTCGTCATCGAGGCCTTCCGGCTCCAGAAATATCTGATGACCGTCGCGTTCGCCGAACTTGACGATCTTATCCTCGATCGAGGGGCAATAGCGCGGTCCCTTGCTCGCGATCTGGCCGGAATACATCGGTGAGCGGTGCACATTGGCGCGGATGATGGCGTGTGTCGCTGTGGTGGTGCGAGTGATGCCGCATTCGATCTGCGGAGTTTCGATCCGCTCGGTGAGCATCGAGAACGGCTCTGGCGGATTGTCGGCTGGCTGCATCTCCAGCGCGCGCCAATCAATCGTGCGGCCGTCGAGGCGTGGCGGCGTTCCGGTTTTCAGGCGACCCAGTTTCAATCCGGCGCGCTCGAGCGTCACCGACAATCCAATCGCCGGGGCTTCGCCGGCCCGGCCGGCCGGCGTCTGTGTCTCGCCGATGTGAATGAGGCCGCGCAAGAATGTCCCGGTGGTGAGGACGACGGATGACGCCGCCAACGTCCGGCCATCCTTGAGAACCACGCCCCTCACCTCACCATCCGTGATCTGAAGATCGTCGGCTTCACCTTCGATCACGGTTAGATTTTTAACGGCGCGAATTTCCGCTTGCATCGCCTGCGCATACAGTTTGCGGTCGGCTTGCGTGCGCGGCCCGCGCACAGCCGGACCCTTGCGGCGATTGAGCACGCGAAACTGGATGCCGCCCTTGTCGGCGGCCCGGCCCATCAGTCCGTCGAGCGCGTCGATCTCGCGCACCAGGTGCCCCTTGCCAAGGCCGCCGATCGCTGGATTGCACGACATCGCACCGATAGTGGCAAACCGATGCGTCACCAGCGCGGTTTTTGCACCCAGGCGCGCAGCCGCGGCCGCGGCTTCACAGCCGGCGTGACCGCCGCCGATAACAATGACGTCGAATTTGGTGCTCATCAGTCGCGCTTTTAGCGAAGCGGCGGCGCAGGGTCAAAGCGATTACCTGCTTACAACCGATAGGCAGTACGGAAGCCGCCCCAGTGCCTGCCGTTGACGCGGATCGGCGCGTCGATCTCCTGCATGGTGACGGTGACGCCGTTGCCCATGTCGCGCGGATAATTTTGAATGAGATACGGCCGCACCACGCGTCCGGCCGCCAGCCCTGCCCGGTCGTCGAAAATTCTGCGATTGCGCGAGTGCGCAGTATTCCATGCCACGTCGTTCGGGCGTTGTGGCTGCGAATAGATCGTGTTGTGCACCGGCAGATAGCCGTTGCGATCGACCGCCGCGCAAAACACCATGCGGGAATCCGAGGCGAGCAATGGTTCTTGGATCTCCGGCAGCACGTTATTGAGCCAATCTAGAAATCGCGTGCGGTGTTGCTGCGGATTGGTGTCGGGTATTGGAACGTAATCATTGTCGAATAAATTTTCGTTGCTGATGATGCCGCGTGCGACGGCGCTTTCGAACAATCTTGAAATTTTGTCTGCGGTCGTCACCGCGCGTTCGATGAAATCTTTATTGTCGGAGCGGATTGCATCGAGCTTGTGATTGAGCGCGGCGTTTATGTCAGGCGATAGATCGACGAACTGCAAATGCAATCCGAGGTGCGATTGGTTGACCAGCCGCAATGTGCATGCGCCGATACCTGCGATTTCGGTTTGCACGTTTTCACCGATTTGAATGCCGTGGGCGTCCTGGACGCGCATCAACACGCCGCCTTCCGACAGATCGAATGTTTGCCCGCTGATCGACCCTGAACGCCATGCCAGCGTGATATCGAGATGGCACGGCAGACGATCGTGCGCGCGACGATCGCCGAACTCGGTTTGCCGCAGGAAGATCACGCAGCGGGTTTTGAGTTTTTCGGCTAGACGCGCCACATCTTTTCCGGACTGACCGACGCTGGCACCATGTTCGGTGGCGCCGGCGGCCGCGCGCTCGATCTCGTTAGCGCCATCGGCGACCGCGGCGACGAATTGCGATGCTTCGCTGGCGCTACCGGACAGCTCGTTGATGGTGGCGACTTGCTGCTGAGTGGCGCCGGCGACGGTGCCAAACAGCGGACGGATGGCGCCGATCACATCGGAAATCTTATGAACCGCGGTGATCGAGGCGCCGGCGTCTTTCTGCAGTGAGGCGATATTGTTTTTGATTTCCTCGGTGGCGCGCTGGGTCTGCACCGACAGCGCTTTCACTTCGGCCGCCACGACCGCGAAACCGCGGCCAGCCTCGCCGGCGCGCGCCGCCTCGATGGTGGCGTTGAGCGCCAGCAGATTGGTCTGCCGCGCGATCGCAGCGATCAGATTGACGACATTGCCGATCTCCGCGGAAGAGCGGCGCAGGCCGTCGACGCTGCGGGTGGCGTCTTCGGTCGCGGCACCGGCGTTTTGCGCCAGAGTGTCGGCCTCGGTTACGCGGCGGCCGATCTCGCCAGATGTGCGGGCGAGTTCTTCGGCGGCCTGGGCAAATTGCTGGGTATCGCGCTTGGCGTCCTGCGATTTCGCGGAAAGCTCCTCGGTGCGTTGACGGATTGCCGACAGCGTCTCGGAAGAGGCGCGGGCGCCTTGCTGGACAATCTGCGCAGCTTGACCGACGGCGCGGATGGCGGCGCCCATATCGAGTTCAAGGAGGTCGATGGTCTCGCGAATCGAGCTTTGAGTGCTAACGGCGGCAGGCAAAACCGCCTCAGAGCTGGGCTCGGGGGCAATGATGGCTGGTTCGGCGGGAGTGGCTCGAAAACGCATGAATCCGGCGCAAAATGCGGTTGAATGCCCCGTATCAGCATCGGCTTTTATGGTTAAACGTCAGTTAAAGTGCCTTTTTTAATGGCATTTTCCCAATGTTTCACGTGAAACATGCCCCGTACATCGGGCCCATGATCGATTGCCCGGTCGGTGTTTCACGTGAAACATCGTGTGCTCGGCCACTACACTGCGTTTGTCGCAGCGATCACTTGCCGATGCAGAAATCCCGGAAGATCGCGTCAAGAACGTCCTCTACATCGATCCGTCCAGTAAGCTTGCCGAGCGCCTGGGCCGCCAATCGCAGCTCCTCGGCAAGCAGGTCCTCGCGGGAGGCAGCGGGAGCCTGCTGGGCGCGCTGGAGAGCATCGTGGGCGGCTTGCAGCAATCCGCGGTGTCGTGCGCGGGTGATCAGTGCCGGCTCGACGCCGCCCAAGAACTCACGCGCGGCCACGGTCAGTCGCGCAATCAAAGGATCGATTCCTGCCCCAGAGGACGAAGAAACTCGAAAGTAGCTAGCTGTTGGAATGGACTGTTTTTCATTTGAAATGAACTTACTTTCAACCTTACAACCGCGCGACGTGGTAAATAGACCCCTAATGAAAGTTAACAGCTTATGACTGGATACATGTTCATTCTTAAGGATCGAAGATTCATTCCTTCCTGTGAGCAAATCGGCTTTATTTTCAATAAGCCAGACACTGGAGCCTGCTTGGCTCGCCGACATCGCCGCTGACTCGCGGATATCAACCACCCACAGCACCAGATCGGCCTCCGCAGCGCGCTGGCGGGCGCGGCGCACCCCCTCCATCTCGATCGGATCGCCAGCGTCGCGAATTCCCGCGGTGTCGAGCAGCGTCACCGGATACCCGTCGAGGTCAAGATGCACCTCGATGACGTCGCGCGTGGTGCCGGCAAACGGCGACACGATCGCCGCCTCGCGCCGCGCCAGCCGGTTGAGCAACGTCGACTTGCCGGCATTCGGCGGCCCGGCAATCGCCACCACCATGCCCTCGCGCAGCCGCTCACCGCTGTTTCCCTGACGCAACACCGCGCCGATCTCGTCGCCAAGTTCGTGCGCGATAGCGAGCGCCGGTGACAGCAAATCCTCCGGTACGTCCTGGTCGGAGAAATCGATCCGCGCTTCGACCAAAGCGAGCGCCGCGATCAGCCGCGCCCGCCAGTGTTCGGCGCGATCGCCAAACAAGCCCTTGAGTTGGCGCAAGGCCTGGCGGCGCTGCGCCTGGGTTTCCGCCATTACCAGATCGGCCAGGCCTTCGACCGCGGTAAGGTCGAGCTTGCCGTTCTCGAAGGCGCGACGGGTAAATTCACCGGCCTCGGCCGGGCGCAGGCCTTCGAGTTTTGCCAATGCCGCCAGCACGCCGGTGACCACCGCGCGCCCGCCATGCAATTGCAGCTCGGCGGTGTCTTCGCCGGTTTCGCTGTTGGGGCCGGGAAACCACAGCATCAGCGCCTGGTCGATCTCCTCACCCGCATCGCGGACGGTGGCAAGCGCAGCCTGCCGCGGTTTCGGGATGCGGCCCGTCAGCGCTTTGAGTGCATCGCCAGCGCGGGGGCCGGAGATCCGCACGACCGCGATCGCCGCGGGCGGACGGCCGGACGACAACGCGAAAATGGTGTCACGGGGCATCCGACGCAACGAAGCGCCACGGGCAGGGCGGGTCAAGGGGCGACGATGCTTCAGCGGCGCCGCAGTGTACGGCCCGCAGGAATTGGGTCGCCGCCGCCACGCCCGTCGCGTAAGAAGCGCGCACGGGGCGAAACGATATGCCGAGTGCCCGTGACACATTCAATTGGAAGGTGGTCTGGGCCGCCTTTCTTCTCGCCCTGTTTTCCTGGGGCCTGAATTTCTACGGCCCACCGGTCTTTCTCCAGACCTTGCATGCCACGCGCGGCTGGAGCGTCTCGACGATCTCAAGCGCCATCACCCTCCATTTCATGTTCAGCGCCGCGATCGGCACCTATCTGCCGGAGATGCATCGCCGCTTCGGCGTGCAGCGCGTGACGCAAGCCGGAATTGTCATTGCGGCGATTGGAATTCTCGGCTGGTCAAATGCTCACGCGCCCTGGCAGCTTTTCATTGTCGCGTTAGCAAGCGGAGCAGGGTGGTCGATGACCAACAGCGCCGCGGTGAACGCTGTCGTCGCGCCGTGGTTCGACAAGGACCGGCCCAAGGCCTTGAGCTTCGCCTTCAATGGCGCAAGCTGCGGAGGGCTGTTGTTCACGCCGCTTTGGGTCTTCCTCATCGGCCGTTTCGGCTTCCCGCAAGCCGCCGTGGTGATTGCGGCCTGCATGCTCGTCGTTCTGATCCCGGTAACCGCCAACGTGCTCAGTGCGAACCCGCCAAGCACAAGTCACCCGCCGGGCACAGCCGCTCCCCCGGTGCTGACGCGGCGCCAAATGTTGCGCGACCGGAATCTCATGACGATTTCGGCGGCCTTTGCGCTGGCGCTATTCGCCCAGGTCGGGCTGCTCTCACACCTGATCGCACGTTTAGCGCCAGAGTTCGGCGCCGGCGGCGCTGCGTTGATGCTGAGTCTTATTACGGTCTGCGCCGTGATCGGCCGCAGCCTATTCGGCTGGTTCATGGGCGAGCATAACAGACGGGCCGTCGCCGCCGTCAGTTTCGCGATTCAAACCGCCGGCACGGTGCTGCTGATCATAGGCAACGGGCTTGGCGTGTTACTGGCTGGATGCGTGTTGTTCGGCATTGGTTTTGGAAATCTCACCTCCTTGCCGCCGCTGATCGTGCAGAAGGAATTTTCCGGGCCGAATGTTGGCAAAGCCGTCGCATTGATCGTCGCGATCAATCAGGGCGTCTTCGCGCTGGCGCCGGCGACGCTCGGCATTCTGCGCGACCTGGAAGGCAGTTATCAGGCAGCGTTTATACTCGCCGCCGGGATGTTCGCCGTTTCGGCTTGCATTATCCTCACAGGCCGCAAGGCGGGATGACGTCAAACCACCGCCACGCAATCAATCTCGATGTCGAACGGGCCGGGCCACGAGTGGATGTACATGAAGATGCGCGCCGGCTGCGCGTCCGGGAAATACCGGTCATAGACGGCGTTGAAGGTCGTGAAGTGCGTTTCACCCGGGACGCAATACACGTTGCATTTTACCGCGTTCGCCAGTGAGGTGCCCGCCGCTTCGAGGCAGGTCTTGAGTTGCTCCATGATACGCTCGCACTGCCGCTCGAACGGCTGCCGCGTCAACTCGCCGGTCTGCGGATCGAACGGGGGAATGCCGGACACGTAGGCAAAGCCGTTCGCCACCGAAACCGGGGTCGACTTGCGGCCTTTGCGATAGCGTTCCAGATAGGTCGAGATCGGCTCGACCCGCACGCGCTTGATCATGTAAGCCTCCACATTGTCTTAGCACGCCAGCCGTGGCGACAGTTCGGCCGCCACCGAATTGTCACTGCTTGATGTGCGGCAAGCTGCGACGTTAGGCTTAGGCATGACTGCAGCCGCCAACATGGTCGAGGTTGCCGCGCTGGTCGGCGACACCGCCCGCGCCACCATGCTCGCCGCCTTGATGGGCGGTCAGGCGCTGACCAGCAGCGAACTCGCCAGCCTGGCGCATGTGTCGCGGCCCACCGCGAGCGAGCACCTCGGCAAACTGGTCAAGGCACGGCTGCTTGCCGTGACCGAACGGCGGCGGCACCGCTACTACCGCATCGCATCGCCGCTGGTGGCGAAAATGCTCGAGAGCATCAAGGCGGTCGCGGCGATCGAAACGCCGGCGCGCTATCGGCCGCGTTCGGCGAGCGACGATGCGCTGCGCTTCGCGCGAACCTGTTACGACCATCTGGCCGGGCAGCTCGGCGTCGCGATTGCCGACGCGCTAGTCGTTAAACGCTACCTCGTGCTGAGCGAGGAGGGCGGCGAGGTGACCCGCGCCGGCAAGCGCTTCCTGACCGAGTTCGGCGCCGACCTTGCGACGAAACCGGGCCAGCGGCGCGTGTTCTGCCGTGCCTGCCTCGACTGGAGCGAACGCCGCTATCACGTCGCGGGAGTCGTCGGCACCGCGATCTGGCAGCGATGCGCCGCGCTTGGCTGGGTGACGCGACAACGCGATGGGCGCGCCGTGCGGCTCACCCCGTCGGGCCACAAAGGTCTGCGTCGCACGCTCGGCATTGAATTGGCGGCATCGCCGGCAAGCCGCTAAGGTCGTACACCGCCACTGCCTGCCGAGGATCGACCATGGCCGACACCAAGATCACCTTCGATGCCGCCGACGACTACGAACGCTACATGAGCGTCTGGAGCCGCGCGGTTGGCGAGAAGTTCCTCGCCTGGCTGGCGCCGCCGAAAAATGCGCGCTGGCTCGATGCGGGCTGCGGCACCGGCGCCTTCAGCGAGATGATCGTGAAACGCACCGCGCCTAAAACGGTGATGGGCATCGATCCATCGCCGGAGCAGATCGCTCACGCGCGCGGCCATATTCCCGGCGTGACGTTTCAGTTGGCGGACGCGATGGCGCTGCCGTTCAAGGATGGCGAATTCGACATCGTGGTTTCGGCGCTGGTGCTTCACTTTATTCCGGATCGCGCCAAAGCCTTCGCGGAAATGAAACGCGTGCTGCGACCCGGCGGGATCGTCGCCGCCTATACCTGGGAACGCACGTCCAGCGCCGAATTCGCGCCCTACGCGCCGATGGTCCACGAGTTCAGAAAACTCGGAGTGGATCCGATCATGTCGCCCCTGGTTCCCGAGCAATCGCCCGACGGCATGCAGGCCACGCTCGAAAAGACCGGCTTCAGCGATATCGAGGTAAAGCGCATCGAAGTAAGCCGGACGTTCCGCGATTTCGGCGACTACTGGGATACGCAAGCGCTCGCGTTTTCGCCCACCGGCAAAACCATTGCCAAGCTCGACGCCGGGCAGCGCAGCCGGTTGCAGGATGCGATGCGCGCCGCCTTGCCGGCGGCGACCGACGGCAGCGTCAGCCATACCTCGCGCGCGATGGCGGGCAAGGCGAAGAAGGCGGGATGACATGGATTTTACCGGCAAGACCGTTCTGATCACCGGCGGCAGCGGCGGGCAGGGCGCCGCCGAGGCGCGGGCGTTCGCCCGCCACGGCGCGCGCGTCATTATCGGCGACGTCAAGGATAAAGACGGCGAGGCGCTGGCCAAGGAGATCAAGGCCGACTACCGCCATCTCGACGTCACCAGCGAGAAGGAGTGGCAAGCCCTCATCGCATTCGCCCAGGAGAAATTCGGCGCGCTGCATGTGCTGGTTAACAATGCCGGCATTTCGCTGCGCAAGAGCATCGGGGCGACCACGCGCGATGATTGGGACCGCGTACTAGGTGTCAACCTGACTGGGCCATTCCTCGGCATCCGCGCCGCGGCGCCGCTGATGCGCGACAGTGGCGGCGGCGCCATCATCAATATCGGCTCGACCGCTGGCATCAACGGGCAGTTTTCCGCGCCCTACAGCTCGTCGAAATGGGGCCTGCGCGGGCTGACCAAAAGCGCGGCGATGGAATATGCCGACTGGAATATCCGGGTGAACGCGGTGCATCCCGGCGTCCTCTACACGCCGATGACCGCGGGCGCCGACCATTTCATCGAGGCGATGACGGAGGTTACCGCGCTCGGCCGTCCGGCCAGCGTCGAGGACGTTGCCAATTGCGTGCTGTTTCTCGCCAGCGAGGAGGGCAGCTATCTCACCGGCATTGACTTGCCGGTCGACGGCGGCTTCACCGCGGTCGGTGTCTATCGCCGGGTGTGGCAGCGGGCGATCAAACAGAAACAATGACCGCCAACGACCCGCACACCAACCGCCTCGCGCAAGCGACCTCGCCCTATCTCCTCCAGCACCAGCATAATCCGGTGGACTGGCGGCAATGGGGGCCGGAGGCGCTTAACGAAGCGAAGACGCAGAACAAGCCGATTTTGCTGTCGGTCGGTTACGCCGCCTGCCACTGGTGCCATGTGATGGCGCACGAGTCGTTCGAGGACGAGGCGACCGCGCGGGTAATGAACGAGCTGTTCGTCAACATCAAAGTCGACCGCGAGGAACGGCCCGACATCGACCAGATCTATATGTCGGCGCTGCATCTGCTGGGCGAGCAGGGCGGCTGGCCGCTGACGATGTTTTTAACGCCGGCCGGCGAGCCGGTGTGGGGCGGCACTTATTTCCCCAAGGACTCGCGCTACGGCCGGCCGGCCTTCACCGACGTGCTGCGCGAAGTGGCGCGGCTGTTCCGCGAGGAGCCGACCAAGATCGAGCAGAACCGCGCCGCACTGCTGGCGCGGCTCGCGGAAAAAGCGCGGCCCAAGGACAAGGTGACGATCGGCACGCGCGAGCTCGACTCGTACGCCAAGCAGATCGGCAACATGTTCGACAGCGTGAACGGCGGCCTGCGCGGCGCGCCGAAATTCCCGCAGCCGTCGATCCTCGAAATGATATGGCGGGCGGGAATGCGTAGTGGCGACACGCGGTTTTTCGAGACGGTCGAGCATTCGCTGGAAAGAATGTGCGAGGGCGGCATCTACGATCATCTCGGCGGCGGCTTTTCGCGCTACTCGGTGGACGAGCGCTGGCTGGTGCCGCATTTCGAGAAGATGCTGTACGACAACGCGCAACTCTTGGAATTGCTGGCGCTGGCCTATGCGAGGAGCGGCAATCCGCTGTTCGCGCAGCGCGCGCGCGAAACGGTGGGCTGGCTCGCGCGCGAGATGACCACGCCCGAGGGTGGCTTCGCCGCTTCGCTCGACGCCGATAGCGAAGGCGAGGAGGGCAAGTTCTACGTCTGGTCGAAAGCGGAGATCGTCGCACTGCTAGGCGCCGATGACGGGAAATTCTTCGCCAAACACTACGACGTCAGCGAGGAGGGCAACTTCGAAGGCCAAAACATCCTCAATCGATTGAAGGATAGCGGACGCACGGTGGCCGACGAGCAACGCCTTGCGCCGCTGCTGGACAAATTATTGGCGGCGCGGGCCAGCCGGGTGCGGCCAGGTCTCGACGACAAAGTGCTGGCCGACTGGAACGGCCTGATGATCGCCGCACTGGTCAACGCCGGCATCCTGCTCGACGAGCCGGAATGGATCGCGATGGGGGCGCGCGCGTTCGATTTCATCGCCAAGGAGATGACGCGCGACACAAATATCGAACAAAGATTGGGTCATTCGTGGCGCGCCGGGAAGTTGCTGTTTCCCGGCCTCGCTTCCGACTTCGCCGCCATGACCCGCGCCGCGGTGTCGCTGTACGAAGCGACCGGAACGCGCGCCTATCTGGAGCGCGCGTTGGCGTGGCAGGCCGCGCTCGATGCGCATTACGCCGACCCCGACACTGGCGGCTATTATCTCACCGCGGACGACGCCGAAGGCTTGGTGCTGCGGCCGCATTCGACCGGCGACGATGCCTTGCCCAATCACAATGCGGTGGCGGCGCAAAATCTGGTGCGGCTGGCGGTGCTGGCCGGCGATGATCGCTGGCGAACCAAAGCCGACACATTGTTCGACGGCATTTTATCGGCTGCCGCCGGCAGCCTGTTCACCCATGTCGCGCTGCTCAATGCGCTCGACCTGCGCCTGAGCGCCGCAGAAATCGTCATCATCGGCGACGCGCCGGGGCTGGTGCAGGCGGCGCTGAAAATTCCATTTGTCGATCGCATCGTGCTGCGCGCCAGCGCCGGCCTGTCGGCCTCGCATCCGGCGCAGACGAAGCTCGCCACCACGCGCGGACCGGCTGCCTTCATCTGCGTGGGACAAACCTGCTCGCTGCCGATGACCTCGCCGGATCAAATCGCACCAACCGTCGCGGCGGTGCGGCGCTAAACCTTACACCCCGAAAATCTTGCTGTAGCGCGCCTTGATCTCTTCGCTTTGCGCCAGCACCAGCTTCGGGTCCGCCTGCAGCAACTTGAAGCTCGACAGTGGCGCGCGGTCCGGCGGCTCCTTGGTCTGCGCGTGGAACGAGCGGTGCGCGAACACGTCGATGAAGATTTGCTGCGCCTCGGCGCTGAACAAATAGCTCTGGAATAGCCGCGCCGCATTCGGATTCGGCGCGCTGCGGAATACACCGGACGGCACCGGAATGACCGGCGAGCCTTCGGTGGCGTGCACGATGGCGACCGGCTGGTTCTGCCGCTTCGCCAGTTCAAGACTGTAGTCGTTGCCGTCCGCCATCAGCGCGCGCTCGCCGATCGCCACCTTCTTTGGCGGGTCGGCGGCGGACTGAAGCTGCATCACTTTCTGCTTGGCCAGCTTCTCGAGATACGGCCAGCCGAACTCACGCACCCACAAATATGTGTTGGTCAGGATCGCGCCGCTATAGCCCGGATGCGCCTTGCAGATCTTGCCCTGCCATTTCGGGTCGAGCAGGTCGGCATAGCTTTTCGGCGCGTCCTCCGCCTTCACCAGCGTGGTGTTGTAGCCGATCGCCTCAAGCCAGGCGCACAGCGTTGCCCAGCGGCCGTCCGGATCGACCTGGTCCTTCGGGAAATGTTTCGCCATATCCTCGGTGACGAACGGCTCGACCCAGTCCTTGTCCTTGGCGGTCCAGTCGAGGAAATGCGAGGGGTCGGTCGAGCACACCACGTCGACCGCATAGACGCGGCTGGAATTTTCCTGGCTGATGCGCTGGAAGATTCGCTCGGCGCCGGAGCGCTCGACGCGGATGGCGATGCCGGGATATTTTGCCTCAAACGATCGCGCCAGCTTCTCGGAGGTCGAAAGCTCGAGCGCGGTGTAGAAGGTCGCTTTGCCTTCCTTCTTGGCGGCGTCAATCAGGGTCTGCGTCACCGCGACCGGCGCGGGGGCCGCGGCCTTAAGCGGCTGCGCGAACAACGTCGCCGCGCCAAAGGCGGCGGACGTCTTCAGTACGTCGCGGCGTGAAAAGCCCTTGATTTTCATGGCTCGCCTCCCGGTTGCCGCCTTCCTCTGCCGGGAAGGTCGAGCTGACTGATGCCGAGCCTAGACCGGAAGCAGGCCGCTGGTCACCGGGGTTTTGCGCAATAAAAAGCCGGGCGCAAGGTTGATCCTTGGCCCGGCCTTATCTTTATCCAGGTGGATGGATCAGGTGTTCATCGATTCGAAGAACTCGCCGTTGTTCTTGGTGTTGCGCAGCTTGTCGAGCAGGAAGTCGATGGCGTCCATCGTGCCCATCGGATTGAGGATGCGGCGCAAGACGTACATCTTCTTGAGCACTGCCGGATCGGTGAGCAGCTCTTCCTTGCGGGTGCCGGAGCGCGTGATGTCGATCGCCGGGAAGGTGCGCTTGTCGGCCACCTTGCGGTCGAGAATCAATTCCGAGTTGCCGGTGCCCTTGAACTCTTCGAAAATCACTTCGTCCATGCGCGAGCCAGTGTCGATCAGCGCGGTCGCGATGATGGTAAGCGAGCCGCCTTCCTCGATGTTGCGCGCGGCGCCGAAGAAGCGCTTCGGCCGCTGCAGCGCGTTGGCGTCGACGCCGCCGGTCAGCACCTTGCCGGATGACGGAACGACCGTGTTGTAGGCGCGGCCGAGGCGGGTGATCGAATCGAGCAGGATCACCACGTCGCGGCCGATGCTCGACCAGGCGCTTGGCTTTCTCGATCACCATTTCGGCGACCTGGACGTGGCGCGAGGCCGGTTCGTCGAAGGTCGAAGAAATCACCTCGCCCTTCACCGAGCGCTGCATGTCGGTGACTTCTTCCGGCCGCTCGTCGATCAGCAGCACGATCAGGAAGACTTCGGGATGATTGGCTGTGATGGCGTGCGCGATGTTCTGCAGCAGCACGGTCTTACCGGTGCGCGGCGGCGACACGATCAGAGCGCGCTGGCCCTTGCCGATCGGCGCGACGATGTCGATGACGCGGGCGGAGAGATCCTTCTTGGTCGGATCCTCGTGCTCCATCTTGAGCCGCTCTTCCGGATAGAGCGGCGTCAGGTTGTCGAAGTTGACCTTGTGGCTTGCGCTTTCTCGGGGTCTTCGAAATTGAGGGTGTTGACCTTGAGCAGCGCGAAATAGCGTTCGCCTTCTTTCGGCGAGCGGATGTGGCCGTCGACGGTGTCGCCGGTGCGCAGGCCGAAGCGGCGGATCTGCGAGGGCGAGACGTAGATGTCGTCGGGGCCCGGACAGATAGTTCGATTCCGGCGAGCGCAAAAAGCCGAAGCCGTCGGACAGCACTTCGACCACGCCTTCGCCGATGATGTCGATTTCCTGGGTGGCGAGCTGCTTGAGGATCGCGAACATCAGCTCCTGCTTGCGCATGGTGCTGGCGTTCTCGACGCTGTTTTCCTCAGCGAAAGCGACAAGCTCGGCTGGAGTCTTGGACTTGAGGTCCTGGAGTTTCATTTCCCGCATACGGGGTAATTTCCTTGGGTGTTCTTGAGAGAGAGCCGCGGAGCCAAAAAAATCGGCTCACGCTGGTAATGGGAGGGGAGAGGGAGTCGCAGGTCTGGCGGAGGGATTTTTTGGAAGTTGTCCCGGACCTGATGCCGCGACCGGCCCGAACCTTGGGCCGGAACGCGACGGCAATCCGCCTGCGTTCGGTGGGACGCACAGAACATATGAAAAAGTAGCGGTTTTTCGCAAGGGCGCAGCGCGCGCCGGGTGAGAAAAAGTGAGAATTCAGAACGGTTTAACGACCGCCAGGATCACAATGATGATCAGCAAAACGGTCGGTATCTCATTGACGATGCGATAGAATTTCGGCGAGCGCGTGTTGCTGTCGGTGGCGAATTTACCAACGCATGAGCTCAAGAAGCCGTGCAGGCCCGACATCGCGATGACGAGCGCCAGCTTGGTGTGAAACCAGCCAGCGGCGAACCAGCCGCCCTGAATCACCAACGCAATGCCGAATACCCAGGTCGCGATCATCGCCGGCAGTCATGATGAATTTCAGCAGCCGGCGCTCCATCACCTTGAAGGTCTCGGATTGCTGCGAGCCCGGCTTCGCTATCGCGTGATAGACGAACAGCCGCGGCAGATAGAGCATCCCTGCCATCCAGGCGATGACGGCGATGATGTGGAAGGCTTTGAGATAGAGATACAAAATCAGCCCCGCACGCGCTTGAGCATCCGCTCGACATTGCGCGACCGGCGTGTCGGGCAGGATACCGTGGCCGAGATTGAAGATCAACGGCCTGGCGGCGAACGCTGTCGAGTATAGTCGTCGATCTCGCGATCGAGCGCATCGCCGCCGGCGCGCAAGACTTCGGATCGAGATTGCCCTGCACCGGCACCCGGGACTGGATCTGCTCGCGGGCGAACATGCGGTCGATATTGGTTTCGAGGCTGACCGCGTTGACGCCCGTCTCGTCGACGTAGCGCGGAATCTTGTCGCCGGCGCCACGCGGGAAGCCGATCACCTTCGCGCCCGGTACTTTCGCCCGCAATTTGGCGACCAGCGTTTTGGTCGGCTGCACGCACCAGCGCTCGAAATCGTCCGGCGGCAGCGAACCGGCCCAAGTGTCGAAGATCTGCACGACATCCGCGCCGGCTTTGAACTGCGCCGCCAGATAGTCCGACCGAAGCATCGACCAGTCGTATCGATCAGGCGCTCGAAAGCGCCCGGCTCGTTTTTCGCCAGCGCCTTGGCCGGCGCCTGGTCCGGTGTCCCACGCCCCGCCACCATGTAGGTCGCCACCGTCCACGGCGCGCCGCAGAAGCCGATCAACGTGGTTTGTGGAGACAATGCAGCTTTCACCAGCCGTACGGTTTCATAAATAGGCGCCAGCACTTGTGCCATCGATATCGCCCGGCAGGTCCTCGAGCGATTTGCGCACCGTCTGATGGGCTCAAGCCGCGGTCCTTCGCCCTCGATGAACCAGACCTTGCGGCCCAATGCATAGGGCACCACCAGAATATCGGAAAACAGGATCGCGGCGTCGAACCCGAACCGCCGTACCGGCTGCAGCGTCACCTCGCAGGCCAGCTGTGGATTGAAGCAGAGGTCGAGAAAACCGCCGGCCTTCTCCCGCGTTGCCCGGTATTCCGGCAGATAGCGCCCCGCCTGGCGCATCATCCAGATCGGCGGAACAGCCTGATGCTGGCCATCGAGGACCGCGACAACAGGCTTGTCCAAGGCTATCCGCGTTCAAACTGCTTTCCTTCTAAAACTCTAAGAGATCTTCTGTTGTAGTAGTTAAGTCGGTGAATTGAACTCATGACTCGCAGTCCACATTGGTGTCCACCGGCTGTCGGTTTTTCACACCAAACCCACACAGGTCACAGCCCAGTCGAGCAGTATCCATTGAGTCTTGGTGTGCGGGCATCAATCGATTCCATTCACAGCGCTGTCCCCAACCCATTCGCAACATTTCTGCGCTTTCAAAAGAAGCGCTTCTTGAGTGCATCCCAAAAGCACGAATGTGGATGGCCAAACAACGTCCCTCCGGTTTCGCCTTGCAAGGGGCGTCGGGCATGGCCTCCTCCCCAGGAACACACAGGTCATCGGCGATCTATCCAATGCCTGAGACCGAAATATTTTCATCTGCATCTGGTCTCGGACTCTACCGGCGAGACGCTGATCACGGTCGCGCGGGCGGCCGCGGCGCAATACGCCAATGTAGCGCCGGTCGAACATCTTTACCCGATGGTGCGTACCCGCAAGCAACTGGACGTGGCGCTTGCTGAAATTACTGAGGCGCCCGGCTTGGTGCTCTTCACGCTGCTGGAAGAAAACCTGATCGATCTCCTGGAAGCCAAATGCCGCGAGCTCGGCTTGCCCTGCATGTCGATCCTCGGTCCGGTGCTGCGAAGTGTTCCAGTCCTATCTGGGAACCGAAACCGGCCATCGGGTCGGTGCGCAGCATGTCCTCAACGCCGAATATTTCCAGCGCATTGAAGCGCTCAACTTCACCATGCTGCACGACGACGGCCAGCACGTCGAAGGCCTCAACGGCGCTGATGTAGTGTTGGTCGGCGTATCGCGCACCTCGAAGACGCCGACCTCGATCTATCTGGCCAATCGCGGCGTCAAGACGGGCAACGTGCCGCTGGTGCCGGGCGTACCGTTGTCACCTGAGGTGGAGAAGCTCAAAGCGCCGCTGGTGGTCGGACTTTACGCCAGCCCGGAGCGCATCGTGCAGATCCGCGAGAACCGGCTGCTCGGCCTCAACGCGCACAAGCGACGATGACCAATATATCGATAAGACCGCGGTGGCGGAGGAGATCGCGTTCTCGCGCCGGCTGTGCGGCAAGCACAATTGGCCGTCGATCGACGTCACCCGCCGCTCGATCGAGGAAACCGCGGCCGCAGTGATGCGGCTGTTGGCCGAGCGGCGGCGGCATCCAGTCGGCTAGCCGAAACGAAACGCCATGACGCTTTGGCTGCATTCCTCGCCGCTGCTGCTCGCCTCCAAGAGCGAGGTACGGCGCCAGATGCTGGCCGACGCCGGCATTCCGCTCGAGGTCAAACCGGCGGCGCTTGATGAACGCGCCATCGAGGCCAAAGCCGCGCCGTTAAACGCGCGGGAGGCGGCTGTGCTGCTGGCGCGGGAGAAGGCCAAGACGGTATCGTTGATCTCGCCGCCGCGCGTGGTACTCGGCGCCGATCAGACGCTTGCTTTAGGCGGGCGGCGATTTTCAAAGCCCGCCAATCTCGATGCCGCCCGCGAGCAACTACGCGCGCTGTCTGGCAAGACGCACGAATTGCATAGCGCGGCCACCGTTGTGGCTGGCAACAAGGTTTTATTTGAGCATGCCGACACCGTAAAGTTGACCGTGCGCGCGCTTTCGGAGGAATTCATCGAGCGTTACCTGAAAAACGCGGGCGAAGCGGTGATGCACAGCGTCGGTTGCTATCAGATCGAGGGCGCCGGCATTCACTTGTTCGAGCGCATCGAGGGTGACTACTTCACCATTCTGGGGTTGCCGTTATTGCCGGTGCTCGATTTTTTCCGGCGCAGCGGCCTGACGGCGCAATGACGATGTTCATCCTCGGTCTCACCGGCTCGATCGGCATGGGCAAATCGACCACGGCGAAAATGTTCGCCGAGGAGGGCGTGCCGGTGCATGACGCGGATTCTGTGGTGCATCGGCTTTATGACGGTGAGGCCGCGCCTTTGATCGAGGCGGCGTTTCCCGGCACCACCGCGGGTGGCAAGGTCGACCGCACCAAACTGGCGGCGCATCTCGTGGCGCATCCCGCCGAGTTTCGAAAACTCGAGGTGATGGTGCATCCGCTGGTCGCTACGGCGCGCGATCAGTTCCTCGCCGAGGCCCGAAAACGCGGCGCCGCCGTGGTCGTGCTCGATATTCCCTTGCTCTACGAAACCGCCGGCGAGGCGCATTGCGACGCCGTCGTCGTGGTGTCGGTGCCGGCCGATGTGCAGCGCCGGCGGGCTTTCGAGCGTCCAGGCATGACCGACGCGCAATTCGAGACGATCCTGGCGAAGCAGGTTCCGGACGCCGAAAAGCGCTCGCGCGCCGATTTCGTGGTGGACAGCTCGAAAGGCTTTGATGCGGCGCGTGCGCAAGTGCGCGATATTCTCAAAGCCGTAGCGAAAATGCCGAATCGGAAATAGAACGGGCCAATGCGCGAGATCGTTTTCGACACCGAAACCACAGGGCTCGACCCGTTCGACGGCCATCGCATTGTCGAGATTGGCTGCATCGAGCTGGTCAATCGCATTCCGTCGGGCGTCACGTTCCAACGCTATCTTAATCCGGAGCGCGAGGTGCCGGCCGAGGCATTTCGCGTGCACGGGCTTTCGGCCGAATTCCTCAAGGACAAGCCGCTGTTCTCAGATGTGTGTGACGATCTGCTGGAATTTTTCGGTGACTCGCCGCTGATCGCGCACAATGCGTCGTTCGATTACGGCTTCATCTGTGCCGAACTCGAGCGCTGCAAGCGGGCGACGCTGATGCGCGACCGCCTGATCGATACGATCGCGCTGGCGCGGCGCAAGCATTCGGCCGGACCCTACAGCCTCGATGCGCTGTGCGGCCGCTACGGCATCGACAATTCGCGGCGCACCAAACACGGCGCTTTGCTCGACGCCGAAATCCTCGCCGAAGTCTATCTCGAGTTGATCGGCGCGCGGCAGGCCTCGCTTATCCTGGTCGAGACCATCGAAGGCCAGAACGGTGGCCGCGAAGCCATTATCGCGCAGCGCCAGGTCGCGCTGGCCGGGCGCATCAGCGAGGCCGAGCGTGCCGCGCATCGCGACTTCGTCGCCACGTTGGGCGCTGCCGCGCTTTGGCAGGACTATCTGCCGATATAACGTCAGACGGTGGTCGGCGCGCCCGCCGGCTGCGCCTTCGCCATGTTCTGGCGATAGAGCGTCACGAAATCCACCGGGTCGAGCAGCAGCGGTGGGAAGCCGCCGTTTGAAACCGTGGTGGCAATGATCTCGCGCGCAAACGGGAACAGCAGGCGCGGGCACTCGATCATCACGACCGGATGCATGCTTTCTTGCGGGACGTTCTGGATGCGGAATGCGCCGCCGTACGACAGCTCGAAGCTGAACAGGATCGCTTTGTCGACTTCGGCTTTGCCTTCGATCTTCAGCACGACCTCGAGGTCGGAACCATCGAGCGGCGTGGCGTTGACATTGACCTGAATACTGATGGCCGGCTGTTGCCCGGGCTTGAGTGCCTTGGGCGCATTCGGATTTTCGAACGAAAAATCCTTGATGTATTGCGCCAGCACGTTGAGCTGCGGCGGCTTGTCTTGTCCTTGCACTTGTCCCGGCGCCTGCCCTTGAGGGGGCGTCGCTTGGCCGCCATTGGTCGTGCCGCCATTACCCGTTGCCATGAGTACTCCTGCTTAAAGCGCGCGGTTGGCTAACATAGGGGATGCGGTGGAACAAGGAAGGTTACGGCTACTCGCCGCGGCGCGCCTTCTACTCCTTGCGATCATCGGTCAGCTTGCGGTCCGGAACCGTCCGCCAATCATCAGGCGCAAGATCGACCACGTCCGGTCGATGGCTAGCGTGACGTTCTGCCGTGCGCAACAGCATCGCGCCGATGAAGCGCCGCAGTGGGGCGATCAGCAACAACAGTCCGATCAGATCGGTAATAAACCCCGGAATCAGCAGCAGAAATCCCGCCAGTAAGGTCATCAGCCCCGGCGCATCTGCTTGCAGCGCGCTGACGCGTTGCGGGCCCAATACGATTTTGGCGCGCTCGATATGTGAGCCGCCGCCAAGGCGCAGCACCATCATGCCGATCAAGGAAGTTAACGCTACCAGCGCCAGCGCCCAGCCGAAGCCGATGCTGTAGGCCACCAGGATGAAGACCACTAGTTCCGCCATCGGCAGTGCCAGCACGGCGAGCAGGAGGTATTTTGCCACAAACATCGATTAATCCTTGGGCGATCTGGGGCGACCTTGAGTGAATCCGCTCCGTTGCATTGTTGGCGTAATTGAGCCAATCGTCTAAAGTTTCCCGATGCGGCGCAACATCGCGCCGGAGGGCCGCAAAAAGGCCTATGGTACGGCTTGGCCGGCCGCTTACATAAGGATTGCGGGCCTTTATCTGCCGCGATTTGCGGTATCCGAAAGCATGCGAGACGTGTTCGACATCTACACCATTATTTTCCTGGCGCTCGCAGTGTTTATTTTCCTGCGTCTGCGCAGCGTGCTCGGGCAACGGACCGGGCGCGAACGGCCGCCTTACGATCCGTATTCGGCGCGCGAACCGGCGCGGCCGGCGGCCGAGAAGGTTGTCGCGTTACCCAACCGTTCCGCCGACGCCGCGGCTAAGAAATCCGACCTGAAGTCCGATGTGAAATCAGAAGGAAAGTCCGACGCGCCATCCGAGCCGCCTTCCGCGGGCGAGCGCTGGAAAGACGTCGCGACGGCCGGCTCCACGGTTGCGAGTGGGCTCGATGCGGTCGCCGCCGCCGACCCGGAATTTGATGCGCAGCATTTTCTCACCGGTGCGCGCGCCGCATACGAGATGATCGTCACGGCGTTCGCCGACGGCGAGCGGCGCATGCTGAATAATTTGCTGGCGCGCGAGGTCTATGAAGGATTTGAGGCGGCCATCAGCGAGCGCGAGACTAAAGGCAATAAGGTTGAGAATCGGTTCGTCTCGATCGACTCAGCCGACATCACCGCGGTCGAGCTGCGCGGCAAGACCGCGCAGGTGACGGTGCGCTTCGTGTCGAAGCTGGTTTCGGTGACGCGCGACAAGGACGGCAATGTCGTGGACGGCAATCCCGACGCGGTCACCGACGTGACCGACGTCTGGACCTTCGCCCGCGATCTGTCGTCGCGCGATCCGAACTGGAAACTGGTCGCCACCGAAGCCGGGCAATGACCGCATGCCGGCCCGACGCTTGCGAGTTGCAAACGGATTTGGCGCGGCGGCACTCCTGCTGGCGATAGCGACGCCGGCGCTCGCCCAGAAAGTCAGATTGCCGAACGCGCAGGTCGAGCCGGTCGCCTTTGCGACGCTCGATGGCTGGGGCGATGACGATCACGCCGCGGCTTACGCGGCCTTCTTCAATAGCTGTAAGGCGATCCTCAAGGGTAACAAGGCGATGCGCCGGGCGCGTCCGGTCTATGCCGGGCTGTTCGAGGTGTGCCTGCGGGCCAGTTCATCCGGGACACTCGACCGCGACAAGGCACGGAAATTCTTCGAGAGCAATTTCAAGGCGGTGCGCGTGACGCCGAACGCCGATCCGGAAGGCGCCTTCTACACCGGCTATTACGAAACCGAATTCGCCGGCTCGCGGTTTCCCAGTCCGGAATTCAACGTGCCGATTTATGCCAAGCCGTCGAACCTGGTGATGCCGTCCAAACCGGGCGCCGGCAAGATCGGGCGCCGTCTCGGCCGCAAGAAAGTGCTGCCGTATTACGACCGCACGGAAATCGAGGACGGCGTACTGGCCGGGCGCGGCCTGGAGATCTGCTGGGTGAAAAATCCGGTCGATGCGTTCTTCGCGCAGATCCAGGGCTCCAGCCGCATCAAGCTCGACACCGGCCAGACGCTGCGCCTCAACTATGACGCCCATAACGGCATGCCCTACACGCCGGTCGGAAAATTCCTGATTCAGCGCGGTATCGTCTCTAAGGAAGACATGTCGATGGACAAGATCCGCGACTTCATGGAGGCCAATCCGGAAGAGGGCAAGGAGCTGCGGCGCAAGAACCGTTCGTTCGTGTTCTTCCGCGAAGTCGGCCTGGCCGATCATGAGGAAGGCGTCGGCGCGCAGGGTATCGCACTGACCGCCGGCCGCTCGATCGCGGTCGACCGCAGTATCCATGTGTACGGCACGCCGGTGTGGATCGAGGCCGAATTACCGATCGACAGCGAGAAGCCGGAGACGCGGTTCCGACGCCTGATGATCGCACAGGACACTGGCTCGGCCATCGTCGGCCCGGCGCGCGCCGATATCTATTTCGGCGCCGGCGAGGAGATCGGCCATGCGGCCGGCCGCATCAAGCAGCACGGCAAATTCGTGATGCTGGTGCCGAGCCATGTGGTGATCACCAGCGACAGCAAGGTTGTGCCACTGCCAAAGGCGAAACCGGACGCCAAGCCGGAAGCGCAGTTGAACGCCGCCCCGGGGGCGGCTGTCGCCGCCAACACGTCGTCTGCTGCGGCGGCCGATCAAGCGGTGCCGCTGCCGAAACCGCGCCGCCCCGGCACATGAGTCCGCCGCGCCGTCGCCCTCTGAGCGAGGAGGAGCGTGTGCTGTGGACGACGTTCACCAAAAAGATCGCGCCGCTGCGCGCTCGGCCAAAGGGCATCGAGTCGGAAACCGAGCCCGCAACTGTTGCCCCGCCGGCCAAATTACAGCGCGCTAAAGCTCCGTCCGTTGCGCCAAAGCCGCCAGCCAAGCCGGCCGCGAAAGCGCCACCGCCACTCGAGCCGCTCGGCCGCCGCGAAAAGCAGCGAGTCGCGCGGGGCCGGGCGTCGATCGACGGCCGGCTCGATCTGCATGGCCTGACGCAGGACGAAGCGCATGGCGCATTGGCGCGTTTTCTGCGCGCCGCTGCCGCGCGCGAGGCGCGGCTGATTCTGGTGATCACCGGCAAAAGCGGTGTGCTGCGCCAGCAGGTGCCGCACTGGCTCGGCCTGCCGGAGTTTCGCGACGTGATTATTGGCTTCGAGATCGCCGCCAAACAGCACGGCGGCGACGGCGCATTGTATGTAAAAGTGCGGCGCAGCCGGACTACAGAATAAACCGGCTCAGATCGGCGTTCTTGGCGAGGTCGCCGATGTGCTCGGTGACATAGGCGGCGTCGATCTTGACCGATTGGCCGCCGAGGTCGGAGGCCTTGAACGAAACTTCGTCGAGCACCCGCTCCATCACGGTCTGCAGGCGCCGCGCACCGATATTCTCGATCGAGGAATTCACGCTCACCGCGATGTCGGCCAGCGCGTCGATGGCGTCCTCGCTGAATTCGAGATCGACGCCTTCGGTCTTCATCAGCGCGATATATTGCTTGATCAGCGAGGCTTCCGGCTCAGTCAAAATGCGGCGGAAATCGTCGCGGGTCAGTGGACGCAGTTCGACGCGGATCGGCAGCCGGCCTTGCAGCTCGGGCAACAGGTCCGATGGCTTGGCAAGATGGAACGCGCCTGACGCGATAAATAATATGTGGTCGGTTTTCACCGGGCCATGCTTGGTGTTGACGGTGGTGCCCTCGATCAGCGGCAACAAGTCGCGCTGCACGCCCTCGCGCGAGACTTCGCCGCCGTAGCGGCCTTCGCGGGCGCAGATCTTGTCGATCTCGTCAAGGAATACGATGCCGTTCTGTTCGACCACCTTGATGGATTCCGTCACGAGTTGCTCGTCGTCGAGCAGCTTGTCGCTCTCTTCATTGATCAGGATCGGGTGGGACTCCTTGACGCTGACGCGCCGCGTCTTGGTGCGATTGCCCATCTTGCCGAAAATATCGCCGATCGACATCGCGCCCATCTGGGCGCCCGGCATGCCGGGAATTTCGAACATCGGCATGCCGCCACCGCTCGCTTGCGTCTCGATCTCGATTTCCTTGTCGTCGAGCTCTCCGTCGCGCAATTTCTTGCGGAAGCTCTCACGGGTCGCCGGCGAGGCCCCGGGGCCAACCAGTGCATTGAGCACACGCTCTTCCGCGGCTTTTTCGGCCTTCGCCTCGACGTCCTTGCGTTTTCTTTCGCGGGTCAGCGCGATCGAGATTTCGACCAGATCGCGCACGATCTGTTCGACGTCGCGGCCGACATAGCCGACCTCGGTGAATTTGGTGGCCTCGACCTTGAGGAATGGCGCGCCCGCCAGCCGCGCCAGGCGGCGCGCGATCTCGGTCTTGCCGACGCCGGTCGGGCCGATCATCAGGATATTTTTCGGCAGCACTTCCTCGCGCAATTTGTCGTCGAGCTGCAGCCGCCGCCAGCGGTTGCGCAGCGCGATGGCGACGGCGCGCTTGGCGTCGTGCTGGCCGACGATGAAGCGGTCCAGTTCGGAAACGATCTCGCGGGGGGAGAAAGAAAAATCACTCATGAACACGTACCATTATTAGAAGGGCAGGGCCGTCGGCGAAATTCATACTGCCTCGCCACACTCAGCCCGCTTTCAATGTCTCGATCGTGACGTTGCGGTTGGTGTAGACGCAAATATCGGCGGCGATGTCGAGCGACTTGCGCACGATCGCCTCGGCGTCGAGCGGGCCGTCCAGCAATGCACGCGCGGCGGCGAGCGCGAAATTGCCGCCGGAACCTATGCCGGCGACGCCGGCTTCCGGCTCCAGCACGTCGCCGGTGCCGGTGAGCACCAGTGACACTTTCTCGTCGGCGACGATCATCATCGCTTCTAACCGGCGCAGATAACGGTCGGTGCGCCAGTCTTTGGCGAGCTCAACCGAGGCGCGCAATAACTGGCCGGGATATTGCTCCAGTTTTGATTCTAGTCGCTCGAACAATGTGAAGGCGTCGGCAGTGGCGCCGGCGAAGCCGCCGATCACGTCACCCTTGCCAAGTTGTCGCACCTTCTTGGCGTTGGCCTTGACGATAGTCTGGCCGATCGAGACCTGGCCGTCGCCGCCGACCACAACCGTGCCGCCCTTGCGGACGGTGAGGATGGTGGTGCCGTGCCACAGATCTGGGGAGGAGTTTGTCATGTGAGCCATGATGTAGGGACCGTTCAATACTATTCAATTGTTGTCGGGCGGTATGGCCCTTCGACAGTCTTCATGTCATCATATGACTAAGAACAACCAATAATCTTTGCCTCGGGAGGGCTAATTATGACCACTTCGATCAACCGCCGTTCATTGTTGAAGGGCGCCAGCGCTCTGCCGCTCGGCGCGGTTTTCGCGCCAGCCATCATCGGCACTGCGAAGGCAGCGCCGATGAAAATGCGGCTCTCGACGTCGCTACCGGACGATGCGAAATACGCCAACGGCCGCGTGCTCTACGACAATCTCGTCAAGCACATCAAAGCCGGCGGATTGTCCGATCAGGTGGAAATCGCGTTCTTTCCGTCTAACCAGCTCGGCCAGGAAATCGACGTCATCAATTCGGTCAAGCTGGGCGTCATCGACATGATGGTGTCGGGCTCGTCGATCTCGGCAAACCTGGTGCCGCTGGTCGGCGCCTTCGACCTTGGCTACATGTTCGACAGCTTCCCGCAGCAGACCAAGGCGTTCGACGCCGGCGCCGCCAAGCCGGTGGAAGACGCGCTGCTCAAGGGCGCCAATATCCGCATCATCGCCTGGGCCTATAATTTCGGCTCGCGCAGCGTGCTGTGCAAGAAGGCGGTGAAGGAGCCGGAGGATCTCGCGGGCGTGAAGATCCGCACGCTGCCGAATCCGATCATCACCGAGTGCTTGCGGCTGATGGGCGCCGCCGCGACGCCGATGGCGTTCGGCGAAATCTACACAGCCCTGCAGGCCGGCGTGCTGGACGGTGTCGAGCACGATCCGCCGACCATCCTCGCCTCCAAGTTCTACGAGACCTCGAAGTTCTATTCATTGACCCAGCACAACTTCTCGCCGCTGGCGGTCTATTTCAGCGAGGCGACCTTCAAGAAGATGGAGTCGAAGACGCGCGATGCCTTCCTCGACGCCGCGCAAAAGGCGGCCGCCGATACCCGCGCCCATGGCCTCGCGGTCGAAAAGGAAGCGATCGACGTCCTCAAGGAAAAGGGCGTGACCGTGGGCGAATGCAACAAAGCCGAGTTCCGCAAGCGCACCGCGGTGCAGACCGAAAACTTCATCAAGCAGCGCCCGGAATCCAAGGACTTCATCGAGAAGATCAAGTCGACCAAAGCCTGAGGCGTCGCCCGTGGCGACCGCCGTGTCCGCGCCGGAAGCCGGCGTCCGGTTACCTTTAGGCCTGCTGCTCAGCACCACCGACGCAATTGCGGCTTTGTTGCTGGCGGCGGATCTGGCCGCCGTGATCGGCTCGGTGACGCTGCGCTCGATCTTCAACGCGCCGGTCGAATGGTCGGACGATATCGCCCGCGGGCTGATGGTGGGCTCGAGTTTTTTCGGCGCTGCAAGCGCGCTAGCCCGCGGTGAAAATGCCGGCGTCGCATTTTTCGTGGATCGCGTGCCGTCAGAGGCGCGCCGCATCATCGATGCGGTCTCCGCGCTGCTGATCGTCATCATTACCGCTTACGTGACGTATCATTCGGTCGAGCTCGGCTACATCACCACCGGACAGACCACCGGCTCCGGCCTGCCGCTGGAGCTGACGTTCTATCCGATGGGTGCCGGCGCCGCCTGCATGACGGTGTTCGCGGTCGACCATTTTCTGCGCCGCAACGTGCGTGAAATGGCGTTGGCGGCAATGATCGTCGCGGGATTTGTCATTTTCTGGTTCGCATGGAATGCGGCGGCGCCCCGCACGGTGCCTGGTCCCGGACCGCTGATGCTGCTCGGCTTTGCCATCAGCATGTGCGGCGGCATGGCGATCGGCTTCGCACTGGCGCTCGCCGCGCTGATCTTCATCTGGGCGGAAGGCGCGCTGCCCGGCGTGATCTTCGCCCAGCAGATGGCGCGCGGCATCGACAATTTCGTCCTGCTGGCGATCCCGTTTTTCATCCTGGTCGGCTACCTGATGGAGGCCAACGGCATGTCGGTGCGCCTGATCGCGCTGCTAGAGCGGCTGGTCGGGCGCATGCGCGGCGGCCTCAATGTCGTGATGGTGCTCTCGATGGTCATCTTCTCCGGCATCTCCGGCTCGAAGATGGCCGACGTCGCCGCGGTCGGTTCGGTGCTGGTGCCGGCGGCGCGCCGCTCCAAGCAAGACCCCGGCAATGCGGTAGCGCTGCTGGCGGCATCCGCGGTGATGGCGGAAGCGATCCCGCCGTGCCTCAACCTCATCATTCTCGGCTTCGTCGCCAATATTTCGATCGGGGGGCTGTTCATGGCCGGCCTGGTGCCGGCCGGCTTGATGGCGGCGTCACTGATCGCGGTCGCGATCTTGTTCGGCGTGCGCTCCGAGATCAAAGATTCGACGACGACGCAAATCCCGCTCAAGCAATTATGGACCGGCGCGGCGGCGACCGTCGGGCTGCTGGTGCTGATCTTCGGCGGCTTCAAGTCGGGATTTGCCACCGCAACGGAGATTTCAGCCTTCGCCGCGCTCTACGCGCTGGTGGTCGGCGGCATCGTGTTTCGCGAGCTGGGCTGGCGCGCCGCGGTGCGCAGCTTCACGCATTCCGCGATCCGCTCCGGCCTGATCATGTTCATCGTGGCGTCGGCGCAGTCGCTCGCCTTTGTGCTGACGCTACAGCAGATCCCGCACGCGATGGGCGAAGCATTGGTCCATCTATCGCAGACCAGCGGCACATGGGTGTTCATGGTGCTGTCGATCGCGATCCTGATCGTGATGGGCTCGGTGCTGGAAGGCGCCGCGGCGCTTATCATCTTCGGCCCAATGCTGGTGCCGGTCGCCGCCACGTTGGGCATCGCGCCGCTGCATTTCGGCGTGGTGCTGGTGGTGGCGATGGGCATCGGATTGTTCGCGCCGCCGCTGGGGCTCGGGCTTTATGGCGCGTGTCTGGTCGGCAACGTGCCGATCGAAAGCACGGTAAAGCCGATCCTCGGCTATCTCGGCCTGTTGACCGTCGTGCTGCTGATCATTGCCTTCGTGCCGGGAATGACGCTCTGGCTGCCGCACGCCTTGGGTTATCGCTAGAACGCCCGCTCTGCCGGAAACCGCGATTTACCAACCCTGGACGAGGCGCGGCCATCAATTCCAGCGGCGGATTGGCGAAGCGCGGCACCCCTGATACAAGGCGCGCGACTTAGCAGGATAATCGACAAGGTTATTTCCAATGCGCACGGCCACCGTGAAGCGCAAAACCAAGGAAACCGACGTTGAGGTCTCGGTTGATCTCGACGGCAAAGGTGCGTCGACGATTTCGACGGGTATAGGCTTTCTCGACCACATGCTCGACCTGCTGGCGCGGCACTCGCGTATCGACATCACGGTCAAAGCCAAGGGCGATCTTCATATCGACGACCACCACACCGCCGAGGACAGCGGCATCGCACTCGGGCAGGCGGTTAAGCAGGCGCTCGGCGACATGAAGGGCATCACGCGCTATGCCAGCGTGCACGTGCCGATGGACGAGGCGCTGACCCGTGTCGCCATCGACATTTCCGGCCGGCCGTTCCTGGTGTTCAAGGCCGAATTCGTGCGCGACAAGGTCGGCTCATTCGATACCGAGTTGGTGCAGGAATGGTTTCAGGCTTTCGCGATGAACGCCGGCATCACGCTGCACGCCGAATGCCTGTATGGCACGAACGATCACCATATAGCCGAGTCGTGCTTCAAGGGCCTGGCGCGGGCTTTGCGCACGGCGGTCGCGATCGATCCGCGCGCCAAGGACGAGGTGCCGTCCACCAAGGGTTCGCTCGGCAATTAATCATCGCCGGGCTCGGCCCGGCGATCCCGATCAGGGACGCAATGCCTATATAAACGGGATGGCCGGAACGAGCCCGGCCATGACAAATAACAAGCTGAGAATAACGATGCCCACTTACACCGTGCATGAACCGCCGCCGCGCAATGTCGAAGCCGTTTCCGATCCGGAACGCTTCGTGTTCGTGCGCGACGGGTTCCACTTCTGGGCTTTTCTGCTTGGTCCGCTATGGATGCTGGCGCATCAGTTGTGGCTGGTGCTGGCGGGCTATGTTGCCGTCAGCGCACTGCTGATCGGCGGCCTGCATGTTCTACGCGCGCCCGCCGGCGCGCGTGAAATCGTGATGTTGTTGTTCGCGCTGCTGATCGGTTTGGAAGCCGGGACGCTGCGGCGCTTTGCGCTGCGCAAATGGAAAACAGCCGGCATTGTGGTCGGCGATGACGAGGAAGAGGCCGAGCGACGGTTCTTCGCGCGCTGGCTTGAGCGTGCGCCGTCGCCGCCAGCATTGCTAACCAATCCGCCAGAGCCGGCCGCTTTGCCCTTGGTGCGGCGCGCGGGCCCGGCGGCGCAACAGATCATCGGATTATTCCCGGATGCCGAGGGATCGCCGGGAATCCTGACGATGAGTGTTGCGATCGTCGATTACGGCTCCGGCAATCTGCATTCGGCGGCCAAGGCATTCGAGCGGGCGGCGCGCGAGAGCGGACACGACCAGCCAATCCTTGTCACCAGCGATCCGGCTAAAGTCGCGGCGTCGTCGCGCGTGGTACTGCCGGGCGTCGGCGCTTTCGCCGATTGCCGCAAAGGTCTCGATGGTATTCCCGGCATGATCGACGCGCTGGAGCAGAGCGTGCGCAAGAATGGCAAGCCGTTCTTCGGCATTTGCGTCGGCATGCAATTGATGGCGGAGCGCGGCCGCGAATATCAGGTGACGCCGGGTCTCGGCTGGATCGCCGGCGAGGTCGACAGAATCGCGCCGAACGACGCGAATTTGAAAATCCCGCACATGGGCTGGAACACGCTCAATGTATCCAAGCCGCACGCGGTACTTGACGGTATTCCGACCGGCGCCGACGGTCTGCATGCCTATTTTGTCCACTCCTATCAGCTCAAACCGTCGCGGCGCGAGGATCTGGTGGCGCAGGCCGATTACGGCGGGCCCGTCACGGCTATTGTCGGCCGCGACAATATGGTGGGCACCCAATTTCACCCGGAAAAGAGCCAGAAACTCGGACTGGCTCTGATCGCCAATTTTCTGAAGTGGAAGCCGTGATTCTCTATCCGGCCATCGATCTCAAGGACGGTGTCGCCGTGCGCCTTGAACAAGGCGATATGGCGCGGGCCACGATCTTTCATCGTGACCCCGCCGCGCAGGCGCAGGCCTTCGCGGCGCAGGGCTTCGAATATCTGCATGTGGTCGACCTCGACGGCGCGTTCGCGGGCAAGCCGGTCAACGCCGCCGCGGTTGAACGGATTCTCGAAACCATCGGAATTCCGCTGCAACTCGGGGGCGGCGTGCGTGACCTGGCGACGGTGGAAGGTTGGCTCGGCAAGGGCATCGACCGCGTCATCATCGGCACGGCCGCGGTGCGCGATCCGACGCTGGTGAAAGAGGCAGCCAGGAAATTTCCCGGCCGGGTCGCGGTGGGGCTCGACGCGCGCGACGGCAAGGTCGCGGTTGAGGGTTGGGCGGAAATCTCGCAACTAACGGCACTCGAGATCGCGCGACGTTTCGAGGACGCGGGTGTCGCAGCGATCATTTACACGGATATCGCGCGCGACGGTCTGCTGAAGGGCCTTAATCTTGATGCTACCATTGCGCTGGCTGAAACTGTTTCGATTCCGGTGATCGCATCGGGCGGCCTGGCTTCGCTCGACGACATCAAGGCGTTGCTGTCGCCCCGTGCGCGCAAGCTGGCCGGCGCCATTGCCGGCCGTGCGCTGTATGACGGGCGGCTCGATGTGGCGGAAGCGCTGAAACTTGTTCGTTCGGCGCGGGCGGCCTGATCATGTTCAAGGACCGCGTCATCCCCTGCCTCGACGTCAAGGACGGTCGCGTCGTCAAGGGCGTCAATTTCGTCAATCTGCGGGACGCAGGCGATCCAGTCGAAGCCGCAATCGCTTACGATGCTGCCGGCGCCGATGAACTGACGTTCCTCGACATCACTGCCAGCCACGAAAATCGCGACACCATTTTCGACGTCGTCAAGCGAACCGCCGAGGCCTGCTTCATGCCGTTGACCGTCGGCGGCGGGGTGCGAACCGTGGAGGATATCCGCAAGCTGCTGACGTTCGGCGCCGACAAGGTGTCGATCAACACCGCCGCTGTGACGCGGCGTGCTTTCGTGAAAGAAGCCGCCGAGAAATTCGGCGACCAGTGCATCGTAGTCGCGATTGACGCCAAGAAAGTCTCAAAGCCGGGCGACAAAGATCGTTGGGAAATCTTTACCCATGGCGGCCGCAATCCGACCGGTATTGATGCGATCGAATACGCCAATGAAGTCGCCGCGCTCGGCGCCGGCGAAATTTTGCTGACGTCGATGGACCGCGACGGCACCAGGAAAGGCTACGACATCGCTCTGACGCGCGCCGTTGCCGACGCGGTAGGCGTGCCGGTGATTGCCTCCGGCGGCGTCGGCACACTTGAGCATATGGTCGAGGGCGTGCGTGACGGCCACGCCACGGCGGTGCTGGCGGCGTCGATCTTTCATTTCGGCCAGCACAGCGTGCGCGAAGCTAAGCAATATATGGCGAAAGCCGGCCTGCCGATGCGGCTCGATCCGTAGTCGCAGGAATGCTATGAGCGCGCCATGAAGAAGTTCACGCTGCGAGATCTGGAAAAGCTCGTGAGTGCGCGCGCGAAAGCCAGCGCCGCGCAGTCGTATACGCGCGCGCTGCTCGACAAGGGTGTCAAGCATTGCGCAAAAAAACTCGGCGAAGAGGCGATCGAAACCGGGCTGGCCGCGGTCGGCGAAAGCAAGAAGCGGCTGACCGCGGAATCCGCCGATCTGCTCTATCATCTGCTGGTGGTACTCAAGGCGCGGGGCGTCGCTCTTAAGGATGTCGAGGCCGTGCTGGCCAAGCGCACGGTGCAATCCGGCCATGCGGAGAAAGCCTCGCGCACAGGGCGTAAGATGCGTCGCCGGAAAGCCTGAGCGAATGGAACAGCGCATCGACAAAGCCGTCTCGCCCTATCGCGTGTTTTCGCGCGCGGAATGGGCGGCTTTGCGCCAGGACACGCCGATGACCTTGACCTCGGAGGAGGTCACGCAACTGCGCTCGCTGCACGACCGGCTCGACATGCGCGAGGTCGAAGAGATTTACCTGCCCCTGTCACGACTGTTGTCGATCTACGTCGCGGCGACGCAGGAGCTGTTTCGTGCGCAGCAGGGCTTTCTCGCCACCGAAGACGTCAAGATGCCGTACATCATCGGCGTCGCCGGGTCGGTCGCGGTCGGCAAATCGACCACCGCGCGCGTCCTGCAGGCGCTGCTGGCGCGCTGGCCGAATGTGCCGAAGGTCGACCTTATCACCACCGACGGCTTTCTTTATCCGAACGCGGTTCTGGAGAAAGAAAAGCTGATGGAGAAGAAAGGATTTCCCGAAAGTTACGATCTGCCGGCGCTGCTGCGGTTTTTATCCGACGTGAAAGCCGGTCGCCGTCCGGTGCGCGCGCCGGTCTATTCGCACCTGGTCTATGACGTGATGCCAAAGCAGTGGATCGAGGTCGACCGCCCCGACATTCTGATCGTCGAGGGCCTCAATGTGCTGCAGACCGGCCGGCTACCAAAAGACGGCAAGGCGATCCCATTCGTCTCGGATTTCTTCGACTTCTCGGTCTATCTCGACGCCGACGAGAGCGTGCTGATGGCGTGGTACGTCGATCGCTTTATCACCTTGCGCGGCACCGCGTTCCGCGATCCAAAATCGTACTTTCATCGCTACTCGCGGCTGTCCGACTCGGAAGCCGGCGAGACCGCGGCGTCGATCTGGAACCGGATCAACCTGGTCAACTTGCACGAAAATATCCTACCGACCCGGCAGCGCGCCGATTTGATCCTGAAAAAAAGCGAAAGCCACCGCGTCGAGGAAGTAGCGCTGCGGCGGCTTTAGGCCGCGTGGCGCTCGGCGTTGCGGCCGAAGTGCTCGATGTAGCGCTTGTTGAGCGCGGAAACCGGCAGCACGATCAGCACGTCGGTGGTTCCGAATTGGCGGTCGATCACCGCGCCGTCGCCGATATAGCAGCCGAGCCGCAGATAGCCTTTGACCAGCGGTGGCAGCGCGCGCAACGCCGCTTTCGGGTCGATCGATTCCTTCGACATCCGGTTCATCTCGACGTGTCGATCCGGCAGAGCCCGCGCCTGCCACGGCTCCGGCGCGCGCGCGTAATGATGCAGGAATGACAGCGGCAACGCGAGCTGGTTGGGGTCGGTGCCATCAAGGCTGGCGCAGCCGAACATGACGTCGAGCGAATTCTGCTGCACATAATTCCAGATGCCGTGCCACAGCAGTTCGACGGTGCGTTTGTTGCGATAAGGCGCTAGAACGCAGGAGCGGCCGAGCTCGAGGAAATTTAAGTCGCGATGGCGCGCGATCAGCGGCGCGATCTCGAATTCACCGGCGGTGTAGAAACCGCCGTAATCCTCGGCGAGTTGCTGACGCAACAGGCGGTAGGTACCGACCACTTCCGGCTGGCGGCCTGGATGGCTTTCGCGTTCGGAATGATCGAGCACCAGCAGATGATCGCAAATCGCGTCGAACGCATCGATGTCGCGCCGCGAGAACAATCGGCCCGGATCGGGCAGCGCCGTACCTTCCTGATAGAACACGCGGTATCGCAGCTTCTGCGCCTTGCGCACTTCGGCCGCGGTCTGCGCGAGGCGGACTTCCATCGCGCCCATGCGGCCGAGCGATTGCAGCGGGCGATGCGCGCGGGCAGCCCAGGCTTGCAGCCCGCCATAGGCCTGCAGTTGCGGCAGCAAGCCGGGGATGGCGGGACGATGCATCGCAGAATCGCGCATGGATTTCGTGATCCTCTCGCGTCGCAGAGCCAGTTTATCGCCTGCGAATCAGCCGTGGAGCAGCGGCCAACGACCTACACATGGGGCGAGCACGGAATTATGACAAGTGCGGGTGGGCAACTACGCCGCAACTGGGGCGGGCGCAAGACAGGCGATCGAAGCGAGAACGGCCATTAATTGTTCGCGGTCGAGCGGTTTCACCAGAAAGCCGTCCATTCCTGCCGCGCGCGCCGCCTCGCGATCATCACCAAAGGCATTCGCGGTCAGTGCGTAGATCGGCGTGCGCGGACTTGTATCGGCCTCCAAAGCGCGGATACGTCGCGCCGCCTCAAGGCCATCGAGGTCTGGCATTCGCAGATCCATCAGAACCAGATCGAAGCGTTGCCCGTTATTGCGCGCGGCCTGCCAGGCTTCGATGGCGGCCTGGCCGTTGACGGCGACCGTGGCTTGATGGCCGAGCCGCACCAGCAACGCGCGCGCCAGCAGCGCGTTGATCTCGTTGTCTTCGGCGACCAGCACCGACAAAGATTTTTCTGCGCCGCCCTCGCGTGGCAAATCGGCCACGATGGAAGGCGCCGGCTCCGTCAACGTACGCTCGAATCCGGCGCCGCCGAACAGGCGGACAGCGAGGGAAGCAGCGCGCACCGGCTTGACCAGGTAGCCGGTGAAGCCCAGCTCTTTGAACGCTTCGAGCTGATCGCGCTCGCCCGGCGTGATCAACACGATGCGCCGTTCGGCATTGACGCTGGCCAGTTGTCCGATCGCCGACAGCCGTGACGCCAGGACGTGATCGACCAGCATCGCATCCCAGTGCTGTTCCGCCAGTTTCGCCACCGCGCTGGTTTCGTCGCCGGCGATGCCGATGGAAGCCCCCATCCAGTCAACTGCCGGGCCAGGATCGCGGCGCTAGTCGCCGACGGCATGACGATCATCACCGCGCGCCCCGTCAGATCGGGGCGCGGATTGCACGGCGCTTCGCCGGCGGCGGCCGGCAGAGGCACCGTGAAGAAAAAAGTCGAACCTGAACTAGGCTCGCTCTCGACGCTGATGCTGCCGCCCACGTTACGGTTCATGCGCTCGACGATGCGTCTGGAAATCGCAAGGCCGAGCCCAGTGCCGCCGTATTTGCGGGTGGCGGAGCCGTCTGCCTGCTCGAAGTCCTGGAAAATCCGTGTTTGGTCGGCGGGCGCCAGCCCGATCCCGGTGTCATGCACCGAGATGCGGACTTGATCGACGTCCTGCCCCGGCTCGGCGATTATGGTGACGCCGCCTTGCTCGGTGAACTTGATCGCGTTGCCGAGCAGATTGAGCAGCACCTGACGCAGCCGCGCGGGATCGCTGGTCACCATTGGCGGCAAGCGGTCGTCGACCAAGCAGGCGATATCGATGCCTTTGTCTTGCGCGCGCGGAGGCCAGAAGCTCGACGGCATCCTCAACAAGTTCGCGCAGCGAGAACGCACGCGTCGCGAACTCGAGCTTGCCGGCTTCGATCTTGGAAAAATCGAGAAGCTCCTCAATCAGCGTCAGCAAAGTCTCGCCTGAATGCCGCGCCGCCTTGGCATACGTCGTTTGCTCCGGCGTCAGAGGCGTGTCGAGCAACAAACCGGTCATGCCGAGCATGCCGTTGAGCGGGGTGCGGATTTCATGAGACACGGTGGCGAGGAAGCGCGACTTGGCGCGGCTTGCGGCCTCGGCCTGATCGCGCGCCAGCGCGAGCGCGGTCATCTCGGCTTCGTGCAATTCCCAATTGCGGTCGGACAGTTCTTCGACGCGCTTTTCCAGCGCCCGCAGCCGCACTCGGCCGATGCGGCGGCGAAACAGCAAGAACGCGATGACCGAACAGGCGGCGGCAAACAACGCGCTGGCGCCAATCGCATAGGCGTGCGGATCGTAAGCCTCGGCCCGAAACCGGATGCCGGCAAGAAAGCCGAGCGCCATTGCGACGATGGCGAGCGTGCCGACGACGGCGCGGCCGAACAGCACTAGGGCCGCGTGGTTGCGCCGCGAATTTTCTTGAATATCGAAGGGCGGTCGCATCACCGTCACGCAGCACTTTCAAGGATGGATGGCCCAATTTGGCGCCGGAACTCTTTCGATTGAGTTGCGGCGCGCGCCTTCGAAATACCGCAACCCGGCCAACGCACGCGAGTGAAAGCCCCGGCCTGAAAGCGCAGAGCGCGCCGGCGTCAGACCTCTACGTTCACTTGATCGGGCGCGGTGTCAGCGTTGGAGGCAAAAATCCCAACTCGACACGGTAAATCCGGAGTAACCGTACCCGCCTTCACCGTCAACTAATGATGGTGGCTAAGGGTGAATCAAACCCTGAAGTGTTGTGTTTTCCGTGTAAAACACGGGGACAAACGTTGGATAATGTCGGGAAAATATTCCTCCCGCATCCTGATTCTAGTAACCGGATCAGCCTCTTAAGGCACATGTATGTAGGCCAATGGCCGACGGCCCATATAATTCAAACTGAGACACCGCCAATGGCCGACAAGAACAATTAGTGAACAAACTAGCGCGAAGATTTAGGAACTTCGCGCAGGTCGTCGGCCAGCGCGCGATAGGACAGCGCCTCGGCCAGATGCACGCGGCCGACTTTGTCGGCGCCGTCAAGGTCCGCCAGCGTTCGCGCTACCCGCAGCACGCGATGATAGCCCCGCGCCGACAGCGACATAGCGCGCCGGCGTCAGACCTCTACGTTCACTTGATCGGGCGCGGTGTCAGCGTTGGAGGCAAGAATTCCAACTCGACGCTGAGCGCCCACCTGTCGAATTCAGAGTTTTTCGAGAGTGACCGCGCCAAGGGATGGCGGATGAAGCCTATTTTTGTATTGGCACCGCCGCTAGAAGCGGGGATCCAGCTTCGGGTTTAAAAGTTTGGGCCACGGATCGCCTCCGTGGCGCCTTTTGGCGAGGTCTAACCAGCCTTGCTAGCGCCGCCCCCTTCGTATGGGGGAGATGGAACCGCCACCCACGAAGCCTCGGACAAGGCGTGGGTGGCGGTGCCATTTTAGCAAATTCCCTTGAAACAATCCATTTTCCCGCGTTTCCGGCTAGTTCACTGGCCTATGTGGGCCTTTGGTACGGGAACGATAATATCCCCGGCCGCCGCCGCCGGGGGATGGTGTAGGTGACATACCGGATTTCGGTTGGGTCCGACTCGGACCTTTCTTCGCCAGACTTCACAGGGAGTGAAGTTTTATTGTGATTTGAGTTGTTAGAAGGGCTTGCGGCGCAGGCTGTACATGAGTTGTACATGTCCGCTGTACGAGACTTTAAATGCACAACGGCCCGTCAGAACTGAGTGTCTGACGAGCCGTTGCTCAGCGCCCCCCGTCTCCGAATTGAGGGGGTAGATGACCGGAGCCGGAACCGTGTCCCCTTGGCAGGTTTCAGCGGCCCGATACTCCGGGTGCCTTTACGGCACGACTACCTAGACCTCGCGGCCTAGGAACTGTGGGCGTGAATAAGGGTTAGGCGGCTTCATATTTGAAGCTGCCTCAGCCCGAATCCACGCTCCCCCTGACGGAACTAGAGAAATCGGCTTCGCAGAGATAACGCAAGGCTGCCGGCCTCTTTTCCCCCGCGTTACCCCGCAATTCACAAGGTGAAATTGCCGGGGTAAAACGCAGTTTCGCCCTTGCGTGGGTATGCCCACAAGATGCCGAGCGATTCGGAAAAGCGGGATGACGTCCTAAAGCGGCTCCTCAAGACGCCGCCGAAGCCGCACGTTCCCTCGGAGAAAGCCAAGGAACCGTTTCCGGAGCAAGCCGAGGCGCCAGAGCGAGACACTAAAAAGGAATAGTTCCGCTGTTTCTTGTGCGGTCCAGTTGTTGCGGATAGAGATGCAACCCATGGATAGCCGCCCTCCAACCGTGCAATCGGCCGACGAAGTTGGGCTGCGCCTTCGGGAAGTTCACGAGAAATACCGAACAATCCGCACAGGATTGCGGGTCGCCGGTAGCGCCGCGATGTTCTACTTCGCGGCTCAAGCCTTCGAGGCGGCTGCGGGGCAGAATACCAACATCACAATCGCGTTTTCGCTCATTTTTAAAGCGTTTTTCGAGCTTAAATTTGCGTTGGCGATTGCGTTGGCGACGGCTTGTGCAGCATGGGCGCTCGGAGAGAGGCTTCTGCGTTATCGAAAAGTCGAGCAGATGCAAGCCAGGATTAAAGCGTTGGAAATCAGTTTTGATCCACAACGAACAAGCTCCAACCTGACCATCGAAGGCAAGACCAACCCGCGAGATAGAGGAGATTAGCCATGTATGCAGATGCGCTGCTCGGCATTCTCACGCTCGGTGCGTTTGTGTTTGTTTTCTACGGCCCTTGGCAATCGCTATGTACTGACTGGGCGCGCCAGACAATTTTTGAAAGCAGAGACGGCATTTTTGACTTGGCCCGTGATGGCCAACTGGATTTCAGTTCGTCTGAATATAGCGCTCTTCGCTCTTCGTTGAACTGCCTAATCCGCTTTGCCCACGAAGTAACGTGGGTCGAGTTCTTGACACTTTATTCTGCGTTGAGAAAGACGGGGCAAATCGATCAAGGCAGCGACCTTAAGCAGGCGATTGGCAGCATCGCGAATGAGAAGACGAGACAAAAAGTCGCGCGACTTGTGGCAGATGCCCAGCGCGCGGTCGTTTTGATGATGGCATTCAAGTCCCTGCCTCTCTGCGTGTTGCTAGGAGCGACACAGGTATCCGCCACCATCCAGAAGAAGATTAAACCAATCGCTAGGGCTTGGCGCGAAAAGGTGCAGTTAGAGGCAGAAACTATCTGCCCTAACTAGACTTTCGCCAGCGCAGAAACCTCTTCGCATTTTGCCACGCTGTTCGCGGCTCAGTCAGGCCGTCGATAGGTCAAGCGCTTGCCTTTGATGCCTTCCAAGGCTTTTGCCGCGCGCATTGCATCGTCAACGCCAAGCGCGATGCGGTTTGAATAACGGAAATCAAACTCGCTGAGATAACGGTGCAGATGCTTCTCGCTGCAATGCTGATACACGCCCTTCATGCCGCGTTTGAAAATCGAGAAGTAACCCTCGACCGTGTTCGTGGTGATCGGGCCGCGCGCGTATTCTTTTTTGCTGTGATCGACAGAGCCGTGCGTCTCGTATTCGGTGCCGACCGTTTTATACCAAGACGCCTGATCGGTTAGCAGGTTGCTTTCGCGGCGGATGTTCGTGCGCAAGATCGGAACGATGTCGTAAACGGTCGTGCCGTCGAGTTTGAATGAGCGGGCAATGCCGCCGCGCTCAACCAACGTCATAACGATATTGCGAAACTGTCCGGCGTGGCGTTCGGTTTTCCAGTTCGCGCCTTCCTGATGGCCGATGATGGTTTCGTCAACCTCGACGTGTTTGCCTGACCCACCCATCGGGGTCAGCGCGGCAGGGCGCATAGCCTCACGGATGCGATGCGCCATGAACCAAGCCGTCTTGTAGGTGACGCCCGAACATTCGGCTTAGCTGATGGCCGCTGATGCCCTTCTTGCTCGCGGTGAGCAGATGGGTCGCATAGACCCACTGATGCAGCGGCACCTTGGAACGCTCAAAGACGGTCCCGACTGTCACGGAGAACGGCTTCTGGCAGGGACGGCACTTGAATAGGCCCGGACGGGTCGATTTGCCCCCTAAAAGTGTCGCCTCGTTCTCTACGCCGCAATGCGGGCAGACTGGGCCATTGGGCCACAAGAGGGCTTCCAAGTGCTTTCTGGCCTTATTCTCGTTGGTATAGATTGCCGGTAAAGACATAGCGATAACTCCTTATTTAATAAGGGTATCGCCGTTTTTCCTCGATCTTGTCCCAGATCGCTGCTGCGGCGTCAGGCCCGCCGAGATTTTTGACGGCGCGAATGCCGGTCGGCGACGTGACATTGATCTCGGTCAACCAACCGTCGATCACGTCGATACCGACAAACAACAATCCGCGCTGACGCAAAGCCGGGCCGATCTTCTCGCAGATTTCCTTCTCGCGCCTGGTGAGCTCGGCGGCCTTCGGCGAGCCGCCGCGCACCATGTTGGAGCGCAGGTCGTCGGCTGCCGGCACCCGGTTGACCGCGCCGCAAAACACACCGTCAACCAGGAGAATTCTCTTGTCGCCTTTCTTGATTTCGGGGAGGAATTTCTGCGTCACCCAAGGCTCGCGGAAAGTCGCGGCGAACATGTCGTACAGCGATCCGAAATTGAGATCTTCGCGGGTGATGCGGAAGACGCCGCCGCCGCCGTGGCCGTAAAGCGGCTTCATCACGATGTCGTTGTGCTCGGCGCGAAACGCCTTGATCTCCGCGAGATCCCGCGTGATCAGCGTCGGCGGCATCAGCGCGGGAAATTCGGTGACGAAGACCTTCTCCGGCGCATTGCGCACATGGGCAGGATCGTTGACCACCAGCGTCTTCGGATGCACCCGCTCGAGGATGTGCGTGCTGGAAATGTAGGCGAGATCGAAAGGCGGGTCCTGCCGCAGCAGGATGACGTCATACTCGGCCAATGGCCCACGCTTGAAGTCGCCCAGCGTGAAATGCTCGCCGGCGCTGTCGCGCACCGTCAATGCCGCGGCCGTCGTGAAGGCCTCATTGCCCAACAACGCCAGCCGGTCGGGCGTGTAATAAGACAGCCGGTGGCCGCGTTTCTGCGCCTCCAGCAGCAAGGCAAACGTCGAATCGCCGCGGATATTGATCCGCTCGATCGGGTCCATCTGCACCGCAACGTTCAAGCCCATGAGAAATCAGTCCTGCGCCAAGTTTGGCCGCTAACAAAGCCTTAAGGAAAACAACTCCTTAACACTTTACCTCCATCGTAGCCCATAGACGGCGCCTGTTTTGAGGTGGGGGATTCTGTTGGCTTTTCCGAAGCTTTCGATCGCCGCCAAGCTCTATGCGATCTTTGCGCTGATGGCCACCATCACCGTTTCACTGTCGGTGGTGGCGGTGCAGAGCGCACGGCACCACGCGGCGCTGACTGACGAATTCGAGTCCTCCAATTCCGGTACCCTCAATGTTGAGCGCGTCAACGCGCTGATCTATGCCGTCGTTATGGAATCGCGCGGCGTCTATATGTCGCCCGACCTCAAGACATCGGAGCCTTATGCCGAAGGCATCCGCAAATTCAACCGTGAAATCGCCAAAGTCGTCTGGCAGTGGGAGCGTTCGGTTCGCAGTGACGACGCCGAATTGTTCGCGCAGTTCTCGAAACGCATCGCCCAATTCATCGAATTTCGCGACGAGCTGGCGCGGCTCGGCACTGAGGTAAGCCCCACCGCCGGACGCGAATGGGGCGACAACGAAGCCAACCGATCGGTCCGCAAGGCCCTCAATCAAGATCTCGAAAAGCTCACCGACCTTTATTCTCGCCGCGCGTCGCACTCCTACGCCGACATCGACGAAGGCATCGACCAGACGGCCTGGCTACTGAGCGTTCTTGCCGGCGTTGCTGCCCTTCTGGCAACCTTTGGCATCCTGATGATTTCGCGCGGGGTTGCCGGCCCGCTCGAGCAAATCACACAAGTGACCGAAACCGTCGCCGCCGGGGACTCGTCGATCGCGATTCCTTTCAGCAATCGGCGCGATGAGATTGGCGCGCTGGCACGCTCGATCGGCGTGTTTCAGCAAGCGATGCAGAACAACGTCGACCTCAATCGCACTGTGGTGGAAGACGCCGAGGCGCGCGCCAGGCGTCAGGAAGTGATGTCCGGAGAAATTTCCCGCTTTTCGGCCGAAGTGGAGTCCACCTTGGCAGAGCTTGGCCGCATCTCGGATCAGATGCTGGCTGCCTCGACCGAACTGGCCGGCGCCGCCGACAACGCCTCGAAGAAAACCGCACGGGCGACGTCGGCCTCATCCGAGGCGTCTTCCAATGTGCGCGACATTGCCTCCGCCGCGGATGAACTGTCGGCTTCTGTCAACGAAATCGACCGCCAGGTCGCGCAGGCCAACACCATCGCCAGCAAGGCGGTCAGCGACGCTGAGCGGACCAATCTGGCCGTCAAGGAGCTTCACGAGGCCGCCGCGCGCATCGGCGACGTCGTCAAGCTGATCACCGACATCGCCGAGCAGACCAATCTGCTGGCGCTCAATGCGACCATCGAAGCGGCGCGCGCCGGCGAAGCTGGCCGTGGCTTTGCCGTGGTTGCCGGTGAAGTCAAAGCGCTGGCTGGGCAGACCGGCCGCGCCACCGAGGAAATCGGCGCTCAAATTACCGGGATGCAGCAAGCTACCCGCCGTTCGATCGAAGCGATCGAGGCGATTGAGCGCACCATTCGCGAGATCGGCGATATCAGTGGCGCCATCGCCGCCGCCGTCACCGAACAGGGCGCTGCGACGCAGGAAATCGCCCGCAGCGTGGAAACCGCAGCGCAACGAACCGTCGAAACTGCGGATGAGGTGTCGCTGCTAGGCGCCGCAACCGATGACACTCGCGCTAGCGCCGGCGGCGTGAAGTCAATTGCAGACGATCTCGGCAACGTTGCCGGCCGTATCCGCAGCCAGGTCGACCAGTTTTTCGAACGGCTCAGCGCCTAAACTCAAATTCCGAATGCAGCCTGGATATGACGCGGGATTTTTCCTGGCGCGACCAGCATGGCGTCGAACCGCATGTCGAGCACGTTCGGCTGCGGATAGGTCGCGAGCCAGGCTTCTGCAGCGCCGTAGATGCGCTGACGCTGACGTTCCGTAACCGATTCCGCGGCATCGTCCAGACTGGCGCGCGCCTTCACCTCGACGAAAATCAGCGTCTTGCGCCGCCGCGCCACGATGTCGATTTCGCCGCGCGGACTTTTCCACCGCCGCGCCAGAATGCGATAGCCCTTGGCGACTAAGTAGGCGGCGGCACGGCTTTCAGCCGAAATACCGACGCGAAACGCCGCGATCTTTTCGGGGCGGGGTGCGGGTCTTTTAGCGGCCATCGCCGGCCTTCGTCAGGTCGAGCGCGCGTTGGTAGATTTCGCGCCGGGACACGCCGGTGATGGCGGCGACCTCGCCGACTGCGTCCTTCACCGAAACGCGCGTCAGCGCATTGCGCAAAAGCTCGTCGATGTCGGTGCGTGGCGGATTCATCACTTGCCGGCGGTTCGATCACGATCACGATTTCGCCGCGCGTTTCCGCGCCATTGGCATAGTCGCGCGCCAGCGCGACGAGATCGCCGCGTCGCACTTCCTCATGCAGTTTGGTCAATTCGCGGCACACCGAAGCCTGTCTTGGGCCCAGTCCGGTGGCGAGATCGGATAACGAGGCAGGCAGGCGCGGGCCTGTTTCAAACAAAACCAACGTCGCTGGAATCCGCGCGATCTCCGCAATTCGCTTGGCGCGCGCGGCTTCCTTCGGCGGCAAAAAGCCTTCGAAGAAAAACCGATCGGTCGGCAGGCCGGACAGTGAAAGCGCGGTGAGAACCGCGGAAGCGCCAGGACTGGCCGTCACCACAATTCCGGCTGCACTCGCCTCGCGCGCCAGCTTGTAACCGGGATCGGAAATCAGGGGGGTGCCGGCATCCGAAATCAGCGCCACCGCTTCGCCGGCGGCAAGGCGGCCTAGAAGTTTCGGCCGCGCCTCGACCGCGTTGTGCTCGTGGTAGGGCGTCGCCGGGGTCGCGATGCCATAATGCTCGAGCAGCCGGCGACTGATCCGGGTGTCTTCGCAGGCGATCAGATCGGCGGCGGCGAGAATTTCCAGCGCGCGCAAGGTGATGTCGCGCAGATTGCCAATCGGCGTTGCCACCAGATAGAGCCCGCCCGTCAACGCCGGCGCTTCGAGTTCAGTGCCGCCGACCGTATAGTGACGGTTCTCGCGCCGTGTCGTTGTTGCCGAATTTTTTGCGGATTTGACCATGCCGCGCACTTTAAACGCCGCTTGATGCAGCCGTCATGGCGTGGCGAATTCCTTATTCTTTTCATTTACTTAACTTTTGTGCGACAATAATTCGAATTCCAGCTAGGACGATTATGCGCGGCGCTGGAAAAATCTGCAGGCTTGGGGAGCGACCATGTTTGGGGTGTCGCGACACGATAGTGCGACCGCGCCCGCCCGACGGGCTGGGCGCTTCGGGCTTGCGCTGATCGCAGCCGGCGCGCTCACCGCTTGCGCCTCCACCTTCAATGCTCCGGAAGCCGGGCCGCCCGAGCGGCAGGTGACGGAAGCGCCGCCGGGTGCGTTGATCGGCGCCGGTCAGGTTCGTGTTGCGCTGATCCTGCCGCTGTCGGCGGCGGGCAATGCCGGTGTCGCCGCGCAGTCGATGAAGAATGCCGCCGAAATGGCGCTGGCGGAATTCAAAAATCCCGACATTCAATTGCTGGTCAAGGACGACGGCGGCACGCCGCAGGGCGCGCAACTCGGCGCCCAGCAAGCGCTCGATGAAGGCGCACAGATCATCGTCGGTCCGCTGTTCGCGCAGTCGGTGAGCGCGGTCGGGCAGATCGCGCGACCGCGGGGTGTCCCTGTCATTGCGTTTTCGACCGACGCCAATGTCGCGGCGCGTGGCGTTTATCTCCTGAGCTTCCTGCCGGAATCCGACGTGCATCGCATCGTCGATTTCGCGGCCTCGAAGGGAAAGCGTTCATTCGCGGCCCTGGTGCCGGACAATGCCTACGGCGCGGTAGTGGAAGCGGCGTTCCAGCAAGCGGTGGCGCGCCGCGGCGGCCGCGTGGTGGCGCTCGAGCGCTATCCGGCCGATCCCGCGCGCATGGCAGAACCGGCGCGGCGAATTGCGCAAGCGGCGAGCCGGGCCGACGCTATTTTCCTGCCGGACGGCGCCGACGCAGTGCCGCAAGTGATTCAGGCGCTGGTATCGGCCGGCGTCAATCTCCGCCGCGTGCAATTGCTAGGCACGGGCCTATGGGACGATCCGCGGCTGTTTGCCAATCCGAGCCTTGCCGGCGGCTGGTTTGCGGCTCCGGATTCCGCAGGTTTCCGCAACTTCTCGCAGCGCTACCGGGCGCGCTACGGCAGCGATCCGGTACGCACCGCGACACTGGCCTATGACGCGGTCGCGCTGATCGCCGCGCTGGTGAAGACACAAGGTCCCCAGCAAGGCTTCAGCGAGCGGTGTTGAGCAACTCGGCCGGCTTCTCCGGCATCGACGGGATTTTCCGGCTGCGCGCCGACGGCACCAATGAACGCGGGCTGGCGGTGCTGCAAGTCGGACCGTCAAGCGCCGAGGTGATAAGCCCGCCGCCGCGCTCGTTCGCGCCAGGAACTTGATCACCTGCACCTGAGAAAATTACGCGGCCAGATCCGCGACGACAGCGTCGAGCACCGGAAAGCCGGCCAGCGTGACGCGCAGGTGACCTTGCGCGGTGGTCTCGACCGCGCCTTCCGAACGCAGAATCGAAATGCGTCGCGGATCGAGCGGCCGCCCGGCTAGCTCCTCGAAGCGCTGCGGCGCGATGCCTTCTGCCAGCCGCAGCCCCATCATCAGATATTCGTCGGCCTGCTCGCCGGGCATCAGCGGTTCGTCGACGTTCCAGCCATGGCCGAGCATTTCGACGCGCATCAGCCAGGACTCCGGCCGCTTCTCGGTCGCGGTGGCGTAGCGCTTGCCGTTGATATTGAGCCGACCATGTGCGCCGGGACCGATGCCGGCATATTCATGGCCGCGCCAGTAGACGAGATTGTGCCGGCATTCCGCTCCCGGCCGCGCGTGGTTGGAAATCTCGTAAGCCGGAAGTCCCGCTGCCGCGCAGGTATCTTGCGTAGCGTCATAAAGATCGCGGCCAAGATCGTCGTCAGGGATGATCAATTTGCCGGCGGCATGCAGCGCCGCGAACGGCGTTTCCGGCTCGACCGTCAGCTGATAGAGCGAAAGATGTTCAGCCGCCTGCGCAATCGCGCGCTTGAGTTCATCGGCCCATTGCTGCGCCGTCTGGCGCGGCCGGGCATAGATTAGGTCGAACGAATAACGCTCGAAGATTGAGCGCGCGATCGCCACCGCATCGAGCGCTTCCTGCGCGGTGTGCAGACGCCCGAGCTCCTTCAGCGCACCATCGTCGAGCGCCTGCACGCCCAACGACACCCGGTTGACGCCGGCGGCGCGAAAGCCGCGAAAGCGCGTCGCCTCGACGCTGGTCGGATTGGCTTCCAGCGTGATCTCGACATCGGGCGCGATGCTCCAGTGCTTGCCGACCTCCTCGAGTATCGCGCCGACCGTCGCCGGCTCCATCAGCGACGGCGTGCCGCCGCCGAAGAAAATGCTCGACACCGTGCGGCCGGGAATGCGCGCGGCGGTCGCGGCGATTTCGGCGGCGAAGGCGCGCACGTATCGCGGCTGATCGATTGCGGCGTGACGGACGTGGCTGTTGAAGTCGCAATACGGGCACTTCGACAGGCAGAACGGCCAGTGCAGATAAACGCCGAACGGCGCCGTCGTTGGTGAATGCCATGTTAACCATTATAGGCCGCTGTCGCTCACGCATCACAGCGCTAATGCGAATCTCGCTGTGGCCATTTCATTAAAATTGTAACGATCCGCAATGCGCAAGCAGGCGTTTGCCAGCAGGATGAAAGCGCGGGCGCGGTGCGACAGGCCTTTGCCTTGCGGCGGCAGCCCATGTTTCTCCGGCGCGGTCATTTCGCCGAAGGTCCGGTCGTGGCCGTCTGGCAAAAACATCGGGTCATAGCCGAAACCCTTACTACCGCGCGGCGGCCATACCAGCGTGCCGTCGACACGGCCTTCGAATTCTTCGGTGTGGCCGTCCGGCCAAGCCAGGCAGAGCGCTGCGACGAAATGCGCGCGCCGGTCGGTTGTCATCAGCGCGGCAAGCTTGCCTTCGATCATATTCATCGCTGCGACGAAATCTTTGGTCTTGCCCGCCCAGCGCGCCGAGTAAATGCCGGGCTCGCCGCCGAGCGCCTCGACCGCAAGGCCTGAATCGTCGGCGAAAGCTGGCAGGCCCGTCGCATTCGCCGCCGCGCGCGCCTTGATGCGCGCGTTCTCGGCGAAGGTCGTTCCGGTCTCGTCCGGCTCTGGCAATTTCAGCTCCGCAGCCGATGCCGCATCGATGCCGTAAGGCGCCAGCAGATCGCGCATCTCGGCGAGCTTGCCGGGATTGTGGGTGGCGATCACGACCCTGCCGGTAAGTTTGCGCGCCATTCAGAAATTACGCGACCGCGAGTTTCTGCAGCCCGACCAATTTGTCGATGCCCTTGCGCGCAAGGTCGAGCAACGCCAGTAACTGATCCTGGCTGAATGGCGTCTTTTTCCGCCGTGGCTTGGACCTCGACGATATTGCCGGCGCCGGTCATGACGAAATTGGCGTCGGTCTCGGCCTGCGAATCTTCCGCGTAGTCGAGATCGAGCACCGCAGTATTCTGATAGACGCCGCACGACACTGCGGCGATGTGGTCGCGCAACACCGGCGCATTGCCTTGCGCCTTGAACATGTCGCGCGCTTTCATCCAGGTCAGGCAATCGGCCAGCGCAACCCAGGCGCCGGTGATCGAGGCGGTGCGGGTGCCGCCGTCAGCCTGGATGACGTCGCAGTCAATGGTGATCTGGCGTTCGCCGAGCGCCTGCAGATCGATCACCGAACGCAACGAGCGCCCGATCAGCCGCTGGATTTCGACGGTGCGGCCGCCCTGCTTGCCGGCTGTGGCTTCGCGGCGGGTGCGCTCCGACGTGGCGCGCGGCAGCATGCCGTATTCGGCGGTGACCCAGCCGCGGCCCTGGCCCTTGAGCCAGGGCGGCAGCCGTTCTTCCAGACTGGCGGTCACCAGCACATGGGTATCGCCGAATTTCACCAGGCAGGAGCCTTCGGCATATTTGACCACGCCGCGCTCCAGCGAAACGGCACGCAATTCGTCGGGTTGGCGGCGGCTTGGCCGATCAAAACGCTCTCCCGTAATGCTGATCGCCGCACACCATAGCGATACGTCCGGCTTGAACAAGTGCGGTGCTATGGTCAAATCTGCCGGGTTCAAGGAGTTTCACGTTTGGCCTCCCACGACGTTCCGATCGGCGCGACCCAGGTCAGTCTCGCGGCGCTCAATGAGCGCTCGCGCGAGATTTTCCGCCAGATCGTCGAGAGCTATCTGACGACCGGCGAGCCGGTCGGCTCGCGCAATCTGTCGCGCATCTTGCCGATCACGCTGTCGCCCGCATCGGTGCGCAACGTGATGTCGGACCTCGAGCAACTCGGCCTGATCTGGGCGCCGCATACGTCGGCCGGCCGGCTGCCGACCGAGCTCGGCTTGCGATTTTTCGTCGACGCATTGATGCAGGTCGGCGATCTTAACGACAGAAGATCGCCGCAGCATCGAAACGCAGGTCGCCGATTCCGGTCACGACAAATCGCTGGAAACCGATTCTAACCGAAACCTCGCAGATGCTGTCCGGGCTCACGCGTTCGGCCGGCATCGTGCTGACCGCCAAGTCGAACGTGCGCCTCAAACATATCGAGTTCGTGCGGCTCGAGCCCGAGCGCGCCTTGGCGGTGCTGGTGGCGGAAGACGGGCAGGTCGAAAACCGCGTGCTCAACGTGCCAACCGGCCTGCCGACCTCGGCGCTGACCGAAGCGGGAAATTTCCTCAATGCCCGAATTCGCGGCAAGACGCTGGACGATCTGCGCCTCGAGATCGAGCGCGCGGTCGAAGAGGGCCAGGCCGAACTCGATCAACTCACGCAGAAGGTTATTTCCGCCGGGCTGGCGAGCTGGTCAGGCGGCGAAAGCGACGACCGCAAGCTGATCGTGCGCGGCCACGCCAACCTGCTCGACGACCTCAAGGCGGTCGAAGACCTGGAGCGGGTGCGTTCGCTGTTCGATGCGCTGGAGACCAAGCAGGGCGTCATCGATCTGCTCGGCCGTGCCGATCGCGCCGAAGGCGTGCGCATCTTCATCGGCTCCGAGAACAAGCTGTTCTCGCTGTCAGGCTCCTCGACCATCATCGCGCCCTATCACGATGCCGCGGGCAGCATCGTCGGCGTTATCGGCGTAATCGGCCCGACCCGGCTCAATTACGCGCGGGTCATTCCGATGGTGGACTACACCGCCAAGATGGTCAGCCGCCTGCTGAAGTCCTGACCCTCGGTCATGAACGCTTGATTTTTGGGCCGCCAGACCTGATATGCAGGGCGAAATCACCAGCGGGCTCGACGAATGACGAATCACAATGCCGATGACGATGCGGTTGCGACGCAGCCGGTCGAAGGTGCCGAAAGTGCGCCGGCGGCAGAAGAGACGGTGCCGGCCGGCCAGGTGACCGCCGCGCTGGAAGCGGCGGCCGACTTCAAGGACAAGCTGCTGCGGACGCTGGCCGATATGGAAAATCTGCGCAAGCGCACCGAGCGCGAGGTCGCCGACGCGCGCAGCTACAGCATAACCGGCTTTGCCCGCGACGTTCTCGCGGTCGCCGACAACATGCATCGCGCGCTTGAGGCAATCGGGCCGGAACTGCGCGGCCGATCCGAACGTCAATACATTGGTCGAGGGCGTAGAGCTCACCGAGCGCGAGCTGCTGAAAGTCATGGAACGGCACGGCGTGAAAAAGTTCACGCCGCTCGGCGAAAAATTCGATCCCAATCTGCATCAAGCCATGTACGAATTGACCGACAGTTCGGCCGCGCCCGGCACCGTCGCGCAGGTAATCCAGTCTGGCTACATGATCGGCGAGCGGATCTTGCGGCCGGCGCTGGTCGCCATCGCCAAAAAATCAACATCGGCTTCCGCCAACGACAATTCGGATTCGTTCTCGGATTGATCGGTCGATCGCCGTTCAGCGCGGTTCGATGCCGTCGCGTAATTCCCTGAATCTCGGATACAGGCGATCCCAGTCGTCGGCGCGCGCGCCCGCCACCATCAACAGATAACGGCCGCGGTCGAAACGAATCCATTGCACCAGCCGGACGTTGCCTATTGCAGGATCCTGCCCGCGCGCCTGAACCTCGAAGCCGGTGGTTCCCCGGATTCTCATCGGCTCGGCCGAGATGACTTCGAGATTGCTCAGCGGCATGGTTTGCAGAAGGTCGCGGGAGAAACGCGCGCGATCCTCCGGAGTTTCGGGTCCGCCGCCCGTGCCCATCGAAACCATGATTCGCGGCAAGCCATTCGGCTCTTGCGGATCGCCCAAGGTCACGCCGGTTGGCGCAATCTGGTTGATGGCGAAGCCGCCGAGATCGGACAGCACGAAAGGCAGCAGGCTGAGCCGCTCCTCGATCGGGGGTGGGCGAAAGGTGACGCTGGCGAGCGCCGCGCGGGCGACGTTGTCGGTATAGACGTCGGTAGCCTCTTCGGGGACCTGCATTGAGATGACCGCTGCTATATCCGAGATCGGTGCGACGGCGGCGGCGGCCAGCAAGATCCACTTGCGATAGGTCTTGCCCTCGTTCACCAGCTTGACCGCGACCAGAAAGCCGATGCCGCTGGCGTAGGGAAAGCTCTCGCGTTTGAGCACAGTGACACCCGGCTTTTCGGTGTCGGCAAGAACCAGCTTTTCCATTTGCGGATAAAGCTGTGGCGGCAAGTCCAACACCGTAATGCTGGCGTGATGGTCAGGGTCTTCAAACCGACTGGTCGTTTTGTCGACCTTCATTCCGGCTGGTGGCTCGAGGCCCACCCGCAGTCCGGGCGGGAAAACGACCTCAGCCCGCGCCGGGCTGGCCGCCAACAAGACACCCGCTATTAACGAGCCAATAAACGCATGTTGCGCGATGGCGAGCCATTGCCGAGGCATGATTTTCAACACTGAAAGAGGCACGGACGGGTGAGTAGCCGGGGCACTCATCTTCCGCAATACGGGCAAATTAACGATTTGGACCAGCGGGGCGGTAGTTCGCGATTTCGTGACCGCTCGACTTGCGGCGCGTAGGAGCCCTCCTATATGAGCATCGAGCCGCAAAAGTCGCGGTTATTGCGTAGCTTAGGGGGCCGGTTGGGGTTCCGCGGATGAGCCGCGGGGCTGTTTTTTCGGGCGCCAAAACGTCTTCGGACACTGGGCCCGTCCGGTCTGCCGCAGAAGAGAGGAATTACTATGGGCAAGGTCATCGGCATCGACCTCGGCACCACCAATTCATGCGTCGCGGTGATGGAAGGCAAGGCGCCGAAAGTCATCGAGAACGCCGAAGGCGCGCGTACCACCCCCTCGATCGTAGCTTTCAGTGACGACGGCGAACGCCTCGTCGGCCAGCCGGCGAAACGCCAGGCGGTCACCAATCCGGAAAACACCATCTTCGCCGTCAAGCGCCTGATTGGCCGGCGCTATGACGATCCAATGGTCGAGAAGGATAAGAAGCTCGTCCCTTACAAAATCTCCAAGGCCTCGAACGGCGATGCCTGGGTCGAAGCGAAGGGCAGCACGTATTCGCCCTCGCAGATCTCCGCTTTCATCCTGCAGAAGATGAAGGAAACCGCGGAAGCACATCTTGGGCAGAAGGTCGAACAGGCGGTCATCACCGTTCCTGCCTATTTCAACGACGCACAACGTCAGGCCACCAAGGACGCCGGCAAGATCGCCGGACTTGAGGTGCTACGCATCATCAACGAGCCGACTGCGGCGGCGCTCGCCTACGGCCTCGACAAGCAGAAGCAGGGCACCATCGCGGTCTATGACCTCGGCGGCGGCACCTTCGATATTTCCGTACTCGAAATCGGCGATGGCGTGTTCGAGGTGAAGTCGACCAACGGCGACACCTTCCTGGGCGGCGAAGACTTTGACATGCGGCTGGTGAGCTATCTGGCCGACGAATTCCAGAAAGAGCAGGGCATCGACCTGCGCAAGGACAAGCTCGCTTTGCAGCGGCTGAAGGAATCGGCCGAGAAGGCGAAGATCGAGCTGTCGTCCACCACTCAGACCGAAGTGAACTTGCCGTTCATCACGGCGGATGCATCAGGTCCCAAGCATCTGACCATGAAGCTGACCCGCGCCAAGTTCGAGGCGCTGGTCGACGATCTCATTCAAAAAACCGTGCAGCCGTGCAAGCAGGCGTTGAAGGACGCCGGCATCACGGCGGCGGAAATCAATGAGGTCGTACTGGTCGGGGGCATGAGCCGCATGCCCAAAGTGCAGGAAGTCGTGAAGCAGTTGTTCGGCAAGGAGCCGCACAAGGGCGTTAATCCGGACGAAGTCGTTGCGATCGGCGCCGCCATTCAGGCCGGCGTGCTGCAAGGCGACGTCAAGGACGTACTGTTGCTCGACGTGACCCCGCTCTCGCTCGGCATCGAAACGCTGGGCGGTGTGTTCACGCGCATCATCGACCGCAACACCACCATCCCGACCAAGAAGAGCCAGGTGTTCTCGACCGCGGAAGACAACCAGAACGCGGTGACCATCCGCGTCTTCCAGGGCGAGCGCGAAATGGCGTCTGATAACAAGATGCTCGGCAATTTCGATTTGGTCGGCATTCCTCCGGCGCCGCGCGGCGTGCCACAGGTCGAGGTGACCTTCGACATCGACGCCAACGGCATCGTCAACGTCAACGCCAAGGACAAGGCGACCAATAAAGAGCAGCAAATCCGCATTCAGGCGTCGGGCGGTCTGTCCGAAGCCGACATCGATAAGATGGTCAAAGATGCCGCGGAACATGCTGAAGAGGACAAGGTCAGGAAGGCTGCGGTGGAAGCCAAGAACCACGGCGAGGCTTTGGTTCATGCCACCGAGAAGACGCTAGCCGAGCACGGCGCCAAGGTCGGGGAGGCCGAGCGCAGCGCAATCGAGAACGCAATGGCGGATCTGAAGGAAGCTCTCAAGGGCGACGACGCTGCCGCGATCTCCGCAAAGACCAATGCGCTGGCGCAGGCTTCGATGAAGCTCGGCGAAGCGATGTACAAGGCGCAGCAAGCCGAAGGTCAGCCGGCCGATACCAGCGAAAGCGCTACCGGCGCCGACGGCAAGAAGGAAGACGTGGTCGACGCGGAATTCACCGAGGTCGACGACGACAAGAACAACAAGAAGTCCGCCTAACAGGGCTTCGCAGCCGTGACAAATTCGAACCGCTAAATGCAATGCTCACCCCCGGAGTGATCCGGGGGTGATTTTCTAACGGGCAAGCACCGACGATGGCTAAGCGCTGCTATTACGAATTGCTTGAGGTCGAACGCACCGCCGACGACGGCCAGCTCAAGAGCGCCTTCCGCAAGCTGGCGATGAAATGCCATCCGGACAAGAATCCAGGCGATCACACCGCCGAAGTCCGTTTTAAGGAAATCAACGAGGCCTACGAGGTCCTCAAGGATCCCGACAAGCGCGCGGCCTATGACCGGTTCGGCCACGCCGCGTTCGAACAGGGCATGGGAGGCGGCGCGCACGGCTTCGGCGCCGATTTCGCCTCGACCTTCTCCGACATCTTCGAGGACTTGTTCGGCATGGGCGGCGGCCGCCGCGGCGCGCGGGGCGGCTCCGGCCGCGAGCGCGGGCAGGACCTGCGCTACAATATGGAGATCACGCTCGAGGAAGCCTACCAAGGCAAGACCGCGCACATTCGCATTCCGACGCCGGTTACCTGCGAAGTCTGCTCCGGCACCGGCGCCAAGGCCGGCACCAAGCCGAAAGTCTGCTCGACCTGCGGCGGTGCCGGAAAAATCCGTCACGCCCAGGGCTTCTTCACGCTGGAGCGCACGTGTCCGGCTTGTCATGGCCGAGGCCAGATGATCGAAGACCCTTGTCCCGACTGCGCCGGTGCGGGCCGCGTCAATCGCGAGCGCACGCTGTCGGTCAACATCCCGTCAGGCGTCGAGGACGGCACCCGCATCCGGCTCGCCAGCGAAGGCGAGGCCGGCGTGCGCGGCGGACCTGCCGGCGATCTTTATATTTTCCTGTCGCTTGCCGCCCATCCGTTCTTCCAGCGCGACGGCGCGGACTTGTATTGCCGGGTGCCGATCTCGATGACGACGGCGGCGCTCGGCGGCGATCTCGAAGTCCCGACCATCGTCGGCGAGAAATCCAAGGTCAAAATCCCGGCCGGCACCCAATCGGGCGGCCGCTTCCGGCTGTCCGGCAAGGGAATGCCGGTACTTCGCGCGAAACAAACCGGCGACATGTACGTTCAGGTAACGGTGGAAACGCCGCAGCGGCTGAGCAAAAAACAGCGCGAGCTACTGAGCGAATTCGAAAAGCTTTCGTCGCAGGAAAACCAGCCGGAATCCGCTGGTTTCCTGAGTAAAGTCAAGGAGTTTCTGGATGGGCTGGGAAATCGAGGCAGCCATTCCGGCTGACGTCTTGACCCCCTGCCTGACGCGCTATACCCGTGAACACAGCGGCAGTGCATGCCGTGGCAGATGACATCCAATTGATGCCCTCACAAATCATAGCCCGCGCCGAAAAAAAGCCGCTGCGTCTCGACGACGACGTGCGCTTCATTCGTTCCTGGCTGGAAAAACCGTTAGCGACCGGCGCCGTGATGCCGTCGGGCCGCGCGCTGGCGCGCACGATGGCGCGCTATGTCGATCCCAATAGCAAAGGCCCGATCATCGAACTCGGCCCCGGCACCGGTCCGGTGACCGAAGCGCTGGTCGATCGTGGCATCGATCCGGCGCGGCTCATCCTGGTCGAATTCAATCCCGTGTTCTGCCGCCTGCTGCGCTCGCGTTATCCGAAAGCGACCGTGGTGCAGGGCGACGCTTACCGGCTGCGCCGGCTGCTCGAAACCTTCGTGCGCGAGCCGGCCGCTGCGGTCGTCTCCGGTCTGCCGCTGGTCACCAAACCGTTGCGCACGCGGCTGCGGCTGATCTCGGATGCGCTTACGCTGCTGGCGCCGGACGCGCCGTTCGTGCAATTCACTTACGCCATGGGCCCGCCGATCCCGAAAGCGTTGAACGGCGTCAAGGCGGAAGCCTCCGAATTGATCTGGAGAAATCTGCCGCCGGCGCGGGTCTGGATCTATCGCGGGCGCTGATTTTTCCGGCTCGTGGTATGGTGGCTGACGTTTCGCGGGGCCGCCCGATGAGTCATCCGAAAATCCTCGTCATTCCCGGCTCGCTGCGCACTGGCTCGCATAACGTGCGGCTGGCTGCGCTGGCGGTGAAGGAATTGACGCTAGCGGACGCTGAGGTGACGCGCATCTCGCTGCAGGACTTTCCGCTGCCGATTTACGACGCCGATCTCGAAACCAAAATGGGCGTGCCTGCCAACGCGCTCAAGCTCAAGCAGATGATGTGTGCGCATGCCGGCATCTTCATCGCTTGCCCGGAATACAACGCCTCGGTGACGCCGCTTCTCAAGAACACCATCGACTGGGTGTCGCGTGTGCGCGAGAAGGGCGAGCCGGCGCTGCCGGCCTTCAAGAACCGGGTGTTTGCGCTCGGCAGCGCGTCGCCGCGCACATTCGGCGGCATGCGCGCGCTGATGGCGGTTCGGCAAATTCTGGAAGTCGGCTGCGGCGCGCTGGTGACCCCTGAAATGGTAGCGGTGCCGTTTGCCGAGCAGGCGTTCGACGACAAGGATGAATTGTCGGACCCGCGCACTGCCAATCTGCTGCGGGCGTGCCTGGTGCGGCTGATCGATATGGCGCGCGATGTGGCCGGGGTCGAGGCTGTGAGAATGACGCGATGACGCCGCGAGAAAGATTGATTGTCGCGCTCGACCTGCCATCGGTTGCCGTTGCTGGCGCGATGGTGGAGAAAATCGGCAATGCCGCAAGCTTCTACAAAATCGGCTACCAACTCGCCTTTGCCGACGGGCTGCCGTTTGCACGCGGGCTGATTTCTGCGGGCAAACAGGTCTTCATCGACCTCAAGCTGCACGACATCGGCAACACCGTCGGCAAGGGCGTCGAAAGCGTCGCGAAGTTGGGCGCCACTTTTCTGACGGTGCACGCCTATCCGCAAACCATGAAAGCCGCGGCTGATGCGGCACGCGGTTCGGGGCTGAAGATTCTGGCAGTTACTGTGCTGACTTCTTATGACGATGCCGACCTGGCGGCTGCCGGCTACAAATCCGGCGTCAGCGACCTGGTTGCCACTCGCGCCAAACAGGCGCGCGATCTGGGCATCGACGGGCTGGTGTGCTCGGCCGAGGAAGCGGCGGCGCTGCGCAAGATCGTCGGCGCCGATATGGTGCTGGTGACGCCGGGCATCCGGCCGGCGGGCGCGCTTCCGGCGACCAGAAACGCATCATGACGCCGGGCAAGGCGATTGCGGCCGGCGCTGACTATCTGGTGGTCGGTCGGCCGGTGGTCGAAGCTGCCGATCCGAAGGCGGCGGCCAATTCAATTGTGCTGGAAATAGAGCAAACAAAAAACTACTGAGGGAGCGAAATGGCGAAGGGCTACTGGATCGCGCTGGTCGAGGTGAAAAACCAGGACGGCTACAAGAACAGTTACGTTGCCGGCTTGCCGGACGTGTTCAAGCAAATTCGGCGGCCGTTATATCACCCGTGGCGGCAAGACCGAGACGGTGGAAGGCAAAACCAAAAGCCGCGCCGTCATCCTCGAATTTCCGAGCTATGAGCAGGCGATGAATTGCTACCGCTCGCCCGAATACGCCAAGCTCGCGGCGCTCCGCAAAGCCAATGCCGACGCCGATATTCTGGTGATCGAAGGCTACGACGGCGCGCAGCCGTAGAGTTTTCACGTCCCGCTCGCGCTATACCGGCGCGAACGGAGACGACCGATGTCCGAAATGCGGCTGATGGTGGCCGGCGCCGGTGGGCGCATGGGGCGCACGCTGGTCAAGGCGATCGCCGACAACAAGAGCTGCAAGCTTGCCGGCGCGCTGGAAGACGCGCGCTCGCCGCTGATCGGCTGGGACGCCGGCACGTTGGCCGGGCTTGGCGAGAATCACGTCAAGCTGACTGGCGATCCAGCCAAGATCATCGGCGAGGTCGACGGCATTATCGACTTTACCATTCCGGCGGCGACCGTCGCCTATGCGGCGATGGCGGCGAAGGCCGGCAAGGTGCACATCATCGGCACGACCGGGTTGAGCGCGGACGACGAGGCCAAGATCAAGGCTGCGGCGAAGTCAGCGGTGATCGTCAAGTCCGGCAATATGAGCCTCGGCGTCAATCTTGCTGGCGGCGCTGACGAGGCGCGTCGCCAAGACGCTCGACGCCGGCTTCGACATCGAAATTCTGGAGATGCATCACAACCAGAAGATCGACGCACCGTCTGGCACCGCATTGATGCTCGGCCGTGCGGCAGCGGAAGGCCGCGGCATCGAGCTCGACAAGCGGGCGGTGAAGAGCCGCGACGGCCACACCGGCGCCCGCAAGGCCGGCGATATCGGCTTTGCCGCGTTGCGCGGCGGCAGCGTGGTCGGCGAGCATTCCGTGATTTTTGCCGGACCTGCCGAGCGTATCGAGCTCGTTCACAAGGCCGAGGACCGCATGATCTTTGCCAGCGGCGCGCTGCATGCCGCGCTGTGGGCGCGCAACCAGAAGCCGGGGCTTTACTCGATGGCCGACGTGCTGGGACTTGGGCAGTTCTGACATGGCGGACCGCGTTCTCGTCCTCGTCCGCCACGGCCAGAGCGAGTGGAATCTTAAAAACCTGTTCACCGGCTGGCGCGATGTCGATCTCACCGAGCAGGGCATTGCGGAAGCGAAAGCCGCTGCGCACAAGCTCAAGGCGCAGGGTCTGAGCTTCGATGTCGCTTTCACTTCGGCACTCAAGCGCGCGCAACGCACGCTCGATTTGATGCTGGCCGAGATGGGGCAGAGCGAAATTCCGATCACCAAGGACCAGGCGCTCAACGAGCGCGACTACGGCGAGCTTTCCGGCCTGAACAAGGACGACGCCCGCAAGAAATGGGGCGAGGAGCAGGTGCACATCTGGCGCCGCTCTTATGATATCGCGCCGCCGGGCGGCGAAAGCCTTAAGGACACGCTGGCGCGCACGCTGCCGTATTACGTCGAGAATATATTGCCGCGCGTGCTGCGCGGCGAGCGCGTGCTGGTGGCGGCACACGGCAATTCGCTGCGCGCTTTGGTGATGGTGCTGGAAAAACTGACGCCTGAAACCATCCTCAAGCGCGAGATCGCGACCGGCGTTCCGATCATCTACCGGCTCAACGCGGATTCGACCGTCGCCGACAAGAAAGACCTCGCCGCATGAGCACGCAGTCTGACATGGTCGTGCTCGACGCCAATGCCGCGATGTTGGCGCTCGGCGAGCTTGCCGAAGTGCTGGAAGATTGCGTCGCCAGCGGCGCCTCGGTCAATTTCATGCTGCCGTTCACGCGCGATGATGCGGCAAGCTTTTTCAACAAAGCCATCGCCTCGGTAGCGCGCGGCGACACCGTGCTGCTCGCCGCCAAACTCAACGGTCGCATCGTCGGTACCGTGCAACTCGGTCTCGACACGCCGCCGAACCAGCCGCATCGCGCCGAAGTCAAAAAATTGCTGGTGCATCGTGCCGCCCGCGGCAAAGGCGTTGGCGCCGCCTTGATGGCGCGCATCGAGCAAATCGCCAAGGAAAAAGGCCGCACGCTGCTGGTGCTCGATACCGCCAGCGATGCCGCCGAGCGGCTTTACACGCAAGGCGGCTGGCAGCGCCTCGGCACCATCCCGAATTACGCGCTATGGCCGGGCGGTGGCTTCTGCGACACCGTGATCTTCTGGAAGAAACTCTAGGCTGCCGCGACTACGCTGCGGCGACTTGGCCGGCTTCCCAGCCCAGGATGGCGCGCTTGCGCGTCAGGCCCCAGTGATAGCCGGTCATATCGCCGCTTTTGCCGATCACGCGATGGCACGGCACCACGAAGCAGATCGGGTTCTTGCCGACCGCCATGCCGACCGCGCGCGCGCCTTTCGGCGAGCCGACCTCGGCGGCGAGACCGGAATAGGTGGCGGCGACGCCCATCGGAATGTGCAGCAGCTTCTCCCAGACCCGCACCTCGAAATCGGTGCCGATCATGATGATGCGCAGCGGACGGTCCTTGCGCCACAGCTTCGGATCGAAGATGCGCTTGGCAACCGGTGCGGTGGCGGCGATGTCCTCGACATAGCGCGCCCTTGGCCAGCGTGAGCGCATGTCGGTCGAGCGCCGACGCGTTCCTTGCCGGCGTCGGCGAGCCCGAGGCCGCATAGGCCGCGTGGCGTCGTCATCACCAGCGCGGAGCCGAACGGGCAAGGATGGAAACCGTAGGTGACGGTAAGGCCTTCGCCGCCGGCCTTCCATTCGCCGGGCGACATTGCCTCGTGCGTCACGAACAGATCGTGCAGCCGGCCGGGGCCGGACAGGCCGACCTCGTAGACGGTTTCGAGCACGCTGGCGGACGAGCGCAGCAATTCGCGCGCGCTGTTGAGCGTGAGCGCCTGGAGAAACGCCTTCGGCGTCAGCCCGCACCAGCGGCGAAACAGATGATGCAGATCGGTAGCGCTGACGCCGGCGGCTTCGGCGATGGTGTCGATTTCCGGCTGCGACCGCCAGTTGCCGCGAATGTGCGCGATGGCGCGGCGAACGATGTCGTAGTCGGCCGAGGCGGTTTTCAGTTCGGCGAGATCCGGCATTCGGTTGGCGACGGAAAGGGTGCGTGGGGCGGGCATGGCTTGTGCTGTCATGGTCATGCAGCCTATGTAGGCCGCAGGGCGAGGCGTAACCACCCGATTCCTGCAAACTTTAAGGGAGTTTCGTCCGCGTTACGCCGCGTTTGACTTTCCATAGAGCCTGATTGAGGGCTTCGGCAAAGCTCTGCTTTTCTTCCGGGCCGAGGAAACCGGCGATTATGAGTGTCTTGCCGCGCGACACCAGAAACAGCCGCTCGATGCCGAATTCCTCATGCCTCACCATATCGAGCGTGACCCACAGCGGGTTGAGCACCCATTCGCGCGCAAAGCCGCGCGGCGTCACCTTGCGCACTTTCAGCGCTGTCGGCGTCACCATGACCTCCTCGTAGGCGCGCGCGGAACGGTAATTGATGCGAAACGCCCAGTAGAGCAACAGCACGTCGAGGCCGAAAAAGCCGAACACCGGCCAGGCGCCCGCCATCAAGAACACCATCCCGGCGACGAAGCTGATGAAGGTGACAAATCCCATCAGCAGCAGGAAGCCGAAATGCGGCAGCGAACGGTGCGGCGTGATCATCGCCGAGAAAACCGGCTCCATCTCATCGGGATCATTGTCGAGCGTCATGGCCTCAGTATAGCGTGAATGATGGCGAAAAAAATCCCGCAAAGCGGCCAAGGCGAAACCCAAGCCAAAACCGGTAAAGATCAAAGGCCCCAGAAAGCGCACGAAGGCCGATGCCAAGGCTGAGCACGGCGATGTGAAGCCGATGAACGCCGCGGAGATCGAAGAAGCGTTCCGCCGCTTCAAGGCCGCGGTCGCCGAGCCGAAGACCGAGCTTAGGTACAGCGGTCCATTCACGCTGCTGGTCGCCGTAGTGCTGTCGGCGCAGGCGACCGACGCCGGCGTCAACAAGGCGACGCCTGCGCTGTTCGCCGCCGCCGATACGCCGGAGAAAATGGCCAAGCTCGGCGAAGCCAAGGTGCGCGATCTGGTCAAAACCATCGGGCTCTATCGCACCAAGGCGAAGAACGTCGTCGCGCTGTCGAAAATGCTGGTCGAGCAGCATGGCGGCCAGGTGCCGAAAGACCGCGAGGCGCTTGAGGCGCTGCCGGGCGTCGGCCGCAAGACCGCCAATGTCGTGCTCAACGTTGCGTTCGGCGAGGAGACGATGGCGGTCGACACCCATATTTTCCGGGTCGGCAACCGCACCGGCATGGCCGTCGGCAAGAACCCGCTTGAGGTCGAACAGCGGCTGGAAGCCGTGGTTCCCAAGCCCTACCGCCGCCACGCCCATCACTGGCTGATCCTGCACGGACGCTATGTTTGCGTGGCTCGCAAACCGCTGTGCGAAAAATGTATCATCAATGACCTGTGCCACTGGCCGGCCAAGACGGTGGTTCAATAAAAAGGTGAGCTAGGGAGTGAGCGTATGGAAGGCTCGGACAAGGGCAAAGCAGCGCCCGTCGAGTTCACAAACGAAAAAGTATTCGGTGACGCTGGCCTGCCGGCTAAATCTGCTGCGGCATGGATGAAGTCTTTTCGCTTCAGCGGCAATTACAAAAAAGATAGCGCGAAGGGGCCGAAGTTCTGGCTGGAAGGTGCGAGCTTTCTCTCAAAGCTCCCGAAGAAGACTAAGCGCACAAAGTGGCAGCAGCTTGCCGCCGATTTGATCCTTAGCCATGCGCGTCACTCTCGCGAAGACTTTCTCGCGCATCATGCCGACACTGTCTACCGCAAGCTAACGAAAAATCTCGATAACTTCCTCCGTGTCGATGAGCTTTGTTACGACGCGGCCAAACTCGTTTCCGGCTTGGTCCCCGACCAAAAAGCAGGTCGATTCCGAATCCGGATTGATGCAGGGGGAAAAGGACGGCGTCGAGATCGATCAGGGCATCTTCCTGTCGCATATGCTCGCACACAAGCGGAGTGGGATGCACCTGTGCCATGCGATGCTTAGGATGAAGATGGAATCGATCGATCTGATGTCCAAATTCATTACTGATGGTGCCGTCGATTTCGGCCCGGCCAAAGTCGAGCGCAAGGGCAAGGCCGCCATTGTCAGCATTCAAAACCCACGCTTTCTGAACGCGGAAGACAACGACACGCTCGACGATACCGAGACCGCGGCCGACATGGCGATTTTCGATCCGATGAGCGAGATTTGCGTGCTGCGCGGCGGCAAGGTCGATCACCCTAAATATAAAGGCCGGCACGTGTTCTGCAGCGGCATCAATCTGACCCACATTTACAAAGGGAAGATTCCGTTCCTCTGGTACATCCGGCGCGACATGGGTGCCGTGAACAAGATGTTCCGCGGCGTCGCGTTCGGGCCCAACGGTCCCGACGAGATGTTCGGCGGCACGCATGAAAAACCCTGGGTCGCGCAACTCGACACCTTCGCGATCGGCGGCGGCTGCCAGTATCTGCTGGCGATGGATTACGTGGTGGCAGGCAGCGACGCCTACATGACGTTGCCGGCCCGCAAGGAGGGCATCATTCCCGGCGCTGCCAATTTGCGGCTGACGCGCTTTGTCGGCGCGCGCGCGGCGCGGCAGGCCATTCTGATGGGCCGCCGGTTCGATTGCGACACGCCGGAAGGCCGCCTGATCTGCGACATCGTCGTGCCGCCCGGCGAGGTCGAACAAGCGGTCACCAGGGTCTGCGATGATTTCACCTCATCTGGCGTGGTCAGCGCCGCGAGTAATCGCCGCGCCTTCCGCGTCGGCGAGGAATCGCTCGACGATTTCCGTCGCTATATGGCGGTCTATTGCCGCGAGCAGGCTTATTGCCATTTCTCGCCGGCGCTGATCGCCAATCTCGAAAAGCACTGGAACGCGGCGAACCGGAAAATCTAGCGCGCATGATCCGAAAAGTGGAACCCCGTTTTCGGACAAGATCATGCGCAAGGTGAAATAATGCCGTCGCTCAAGCTCAAAGGCGTCGACCTCACGCCGCGCCGGCAAGATCTCGAACCGATCGAGGTCGCCTCGCGCGACGAAATCGCGGCGCTGCAACTGCAGCGGCTCAAGGCGACGCTGGCGCACGTTTACAAGAACGTGCCGCATTACACGCAAGCCTTCGATAAAGCCGGCGTGCATCCCGACGATCTGAAGTCGCTCGCCGACCTGCGCAAGTTTCCCTTCACCACCAAGGCCGAGTTGCGCGAGCACTATCCGTTCGGCCTGTTCGCTATTCCGCGTGAGCAGTGCCTGCGTATTCACGCCTCGTCGGGGACCACCGGCAAGCCCACCGTGGTCGGCTACAGCCGGAAAGACATCGACACCTGGGCGTCGCTCATCGCGCGCAGCATGCGCGCCGCCGGTTGCCGGCCCGGGCATGCTGGCGCAGAATTCCTACGGCTACGGCCTGTTCACCGGCGGGCTTGGCTTCCATCACGGCGCGGAAAAACTGGGGCTCACCGTGGTGCCGGTGTCGGGCGGCATGACCGAGCGGCAGGTGAAATTGATCGGCGACTTCAAGCCGGACATCATCTTTGTCACGCCCAGTTATCTGCTTGCGATTCTTGATGAATTCCGCGCGCAGGGCATCGATCCGCGCACCTCGTCGCTCAAGATCGCGATGTGCGGCGCCGAACCTTGGACCAATGCGATGCGCGAAGAGATCGAGGACGCCTTCGACCTGCACGCGATCGACAATTACGGGCTGTCGGAGGTGATCGGTCCGGGCGTTTCATGCGAATGCATCGAGACGAAGGACGGCTGCGTGATTTGGGAAGATCATTTCTACCCGGAAGTGATCGATCCGCAGACCGGAGAGGTGCTGCCGGACGGCTCGATTGGCGAGTTAGTGTTCACCTCGCTGACCAAGGAAGCGATGCCGGTGATCCGCTATCGCACCCGCGACCTGTCGCGGCTTTTGCCGGGCACGTCGAGAAGTTTCCGCCGCATGGAGAAAGTCATCGGCCGCTCCGACGACATGATGATCGTGCGCGGCGTCAATGTATTCCCGAGCCAGATCGAGGAGATCATCCTCGCCGACAATCGGCTGGCGCCGCATTTTGTCATCGAACTGACGCGCGAAGAGCGGCTCGACAGCATCACGGTAATGGTGGAGGCGCGGCCCGAAACCGGCGAGGGTGTGTGGCGCGATTGCGACCGCGCCCTTGCCTATCAGATCAAGGCGCTGATTGGCGTTACCGCGGGGGTGAAAACCGTGAAGCCAGGCGGCGTCGAGCGCTCGATGGGCAAGGCCAAGCGCGTGATCGACAAGCGGCGAAGCTCTAGCGTTTCGGCTCGATCAACTCAGGGCGCGGGCCGGACAGCCGCTTGTGGATGTGCACCATCAGCGCCATGGCGAACAGCGGCGTCGCCAGATTGACGATCGGGATCGACACGAAAGCTGCGATCATCATGCCGGCGCATGAATAGATAGCCGGCGTGGCGCTTGCGCATTGCCTTGGCTTCCATCACGGCGGACGAAAGCGCATCGCGGCGAGTTCGAAATACTCGCGGCTGAGCAGGTAAGCGTTGGCGAAGAACAGGATGAGAAGGCCGATGCCGGCGAACAAAATGAACGGCAGCGCCAGTGCGTACACGATCAGCGCCAGCAACGCGATCTTGACGCCTTCGATCAGGGCGCGAAACAACGGCAAGCGCGCGGCCGGCTGGCTCGGCCGGATAAGACGAGCGCTCGACGTGCTCGGCGATCTCGTCGACGAAGAAGCTGCCGACAAAGGCCGTGACGGCGGGCATCAGGAACAGCGCGCCAGTGACGATGCCGAGCGATGCCAGGATCGACAGGATCAGAGCGAGTGCGTTCCACGCGCTGTGCGAACCGATGCCGGTCGCCGTCTCGGCCCAGCTGGCGCCGCCGGCCGCGAGCCAGGCAAACAGCCGTTGCAGCGCGACACCGATCAGGACGATCAGGATCAACGCGAGGCCGATCGCCTTCCACAGGACGGCGCGCAACGGCGGCGTGAACATTTGGCTGAGAGCGGTGGCGGCGGCGGTGAACATCCGGCCACAGTTAGGGACGGGCGTCGCCGCCCGCAAGTATCAGGCGCCGGCCGGCAGCGTTTCGGCTTCCGCGTCGGCGGGCACGATCGGCGGCGCGATAATGGTATCGGCGTCACTCATCGGACGGTCGACCCAGCTCATCGCCTTGTAGTCGAAGCCTTTGACCAGCGTCGGCTTGACGATCTCGAAATAGGGCGAGATGTCGAAGTCGCGCGGCGCATACAGCGACGAGTGGCGGATTTCGAGAATTTCGGCGCGCGCCGCCTCGCTCTCGATCTTCGTCACTTTCGGCAGGATCGGGTAGCGCACATTCTCGAATGCCTGCGCGATCAATGCCGAGCAGATGATGCGGGTCGGATGGCCGGAGCCGAGCGCCATCATGCGGCGGCGCCAGCGCTGCGGCACCGGCAGCGGAAACAGATAGCGCAGCAGGTCGATGATGTTTTTCAGGTCGTAATCGAAGCCGATGCGCTCGGCGGCGTAGGCGCAGACGCGCGCGCGGTCGTCGGCGGTCAGCCCGATCGGGCGGCAGATGCGGGTGTGATAGCGCGCATATTTCGACAGCGGCGCCGCAACGACGCCTTGGCCGATATTGGCCTCGACCAGCACCAGCGGCTCGCCCTGCGCGGCGACCGCGGTCGCCGATCGGCCCGACAATACAGCGCGGCATGCGACCAGGTCGATTGCGTGAGATATTTGATGACGCCGGAAATGTGGTTGTTGCCTTCGACCAGCAACACGTCGCCGGGCTGCAGCACCGCGCGCAGCGAATCCGCCTCGCTCGGCGTGAACGGCTCGTAGCCGTGCTCCGGCTTTTCCAGATAGCGGGCAAGAAGCTGCCCGACGCCTTCGAATGCCCAACCCATCGCCACCGCGTCCCCGGCCGCGCGATCGTTCTGATGCGCGGCTTCTTTGACGCGAACTTAATGCGGACTCATTGCAATTTGGTTCACCGCGACGCGGAGCGGCGTTACCAAATATTAGCCATGAAAATTGCGGCGTGCCGCGCGTTCGGGCAATGTCGCGGCCTCAGCAGCAACCATTCGGATACCATGCCGGGCATCAGCCGCCGCTCGTTCCTTGCCGCCTCTGCCGCGCTGACGGCGGTGCCGGCGCGCAATTTTGCACTGGGCGCAGTGCCAGCGTCGGGCGAGGTCGACATATTGATTGTCGGCGCCGGCGCTGCCGGCATCGCAGCGGCGCGGCGGATCGCGGCGGCCAACCGGCGTTTCGCGCTGGTCGAGGCGTCCGATCACATCGGCGGCCGCTGCGTCACCGACACCCGCGCTTTCGGCGTGCCGTTCGACCGCGGCGCGCACTGGGTTCACAAGCCCGACAGCAATCCGCTGGCGAGACTTGCTGCCGGCACCGGGCTCGAGATCTATCCGGCGCCGCGCGCGCAAATCTTGCGCGTGCCGCCGCGCCTCGCGCGCGATGCCGAGATGGAGCAGTATTTCTCGGCGCTGGTGCGCTCGCAGCCGCGCCATCGGCGACGCCGGTCGCGGCCAGCGGCGATGTCGCGGCGACACGCGCGTTGCCGCGCGATCTCGGCGACTGGCAATCCAGCGTCGAATTCGCGCTCGGGCCCTACAGCACCGGCAAGGATCTGTCGCAAGTCTCCGCAATGGATTTTGGCCGCGCCGGCGAGCGCGAAGCCGACGCATTCTGCCGCCAGGGCTATGGCGCGCTGCTGGCGAAACTTGCAGCGGGGATTGCCGGTGCAGCTGTCGACGCCGGTGTCGCGTGCTCGACTGGGATAGCGCCGTCGAGGCGCGCGTTCGCCGAGCGGCCGCATCCGCGCCCGCGCGGCAATCGTCACGGCATCGACCAATGTGCTGGCCGCGGGCGGCATCAATTTCAGTCCCGAACTGCCGAAACGCGTCGTCGACTCGATGGCGCAACTCTCGCTCGGCAGCTTCGACCACATCGCTTTCGAGCTGCCGCGAAATCCGTTCGGCCTGGCGCCCGACGATCTGGTGTTCGAGAAATCGTCGGGGCCGAAGACCGCGGCGCTGTTCGCCAATATCGGCGGCACTTCGCTCTGCATGGTCGAGGTCGCCGGGCCGTTCGGCCGCGATCTGGCGAAGCAGGGCGAGGCGGCGATGGTCGCCTTCGCCAATGACTGGCTCGTCACCGTGTTTGGCTCAGCGGCGAAAAACGCGATCACGCGCGCGGCGGTGACGCGCTGGAGCGAAGACCCGCTGACGCGCGGCGCGTTCTCGGCGGCGACGCCCGGCAATGCCGACGCCCGCAAAATGCTGATGGAGCCGCTGCGCGAGCGAATTTATTTCGCCGGCGAGGCGATGCACGAAACATTATGGGGCACGGTCGGCGGCGCGTGGGAATCGGGAACGCGCGCCGCGGAGGCGGCGCTGCGGCGGATCGGCGCTCTGCGCGCGCCGGATGAAGAGTCGAAATCATCCAGGCCGGCCAAGTCCGCCAAATCACCGTCGCGCAACAGGCGGCGCAACGAGTTCTAGCTGCGCAGCGTGCCGCCGGTCTTCTTGGTGACCTCGGCAACGATCCGGCCGGCCAGCGCCTCGATTTCCTGGTCGGTCATCGTCTTGTCGCGCGGCTGGATCGTGACCGCGATGGCGATCGACTTCTTGCCGGACTCGATACCCGTACCTTCATAGACGTCGAACACGGTCACGCCCGCGATCAACTTCTTGTCGACGCCCTGCGCGGTCCGCACGATGTCGGCGGCCTTGACGGCGCGATCGACCACGAATGCGAAATCGCGCTCGACCGGCTGAAACGCCGACAATTCCAGCACCGGCCTGGCGCGGGTCGGTTTTGCCTTCGATTCCGGGATTCTTTCCAGGATCACCTCGAAGCCGACCAGCGGGCCTTCGGCATCGAGTGCCTCAAGCGCGCGCGGGTGCAGTTCGCCGAAGTGGCCGAGAATATTCTGCGGGCCGATCTGGATGGTGCCGCTGCGGCCGGGATGAAACCAGCCGGGACCGCCGGGCACCACTTGCAGCGCCTGCATCGGCGCGCCGGCTGCGGCCAGCACCGCGAAGGCGTCGCCTTTGGCGTCGAACGCGTCGACCGGCGTTGCGCCACTAGACCAATGCCGGCCTGCGCCACCCGCCTTGGCGAGCGCGCGGCGGACGCCGCTGGCCGCGGTGAATTGATCTTCCGGCCTGTCGCCCTTGAAAATCTGCCCGACCTCGAACAGCGCGACGTCGTTGAAACCGCGGTCGGCATTGCGTTGCGCCGCCGCCACAAGGCCGGGAATGAGGCTTGGCCGCATGTCGGATAGCTCGGCCGCGATCGGATTGGCCAGCGCGAGCGCCGCTCCGCCGCCGCCGAACAGTTCGGCTTCCTGCTTCGATACGAACGACCAGGTCACCGCTTCGGTCAAGGCCCGTGCCGCCAGCGCGCGCTTGGCCTTGCGAGTGCGGACCTGGATCGGCGTCAGCACGGGCTTGCGCGCAAATTCGCCGCGCTCGAACGGGGTCGCCGGCACATTATCGACGCCGATAATACGAATGACCTCCTCGACGATGTCAGCCTTGCCCTCGACATCGGGCCGCCACGACGGCACCGCGATCTTCATCTTGTCGGGCGTACCGGCGGCGAAGAAGCCGAGATGTTCGAGAACGCGGCGCGCTTCCGGCTGCGTCACCTTCAGGCCGGTCAGTCGCGTGATTTCGCCGAGCGGAAAATCGATCACCTTCTCGGGCACTTTGACGTCGCCTGCCACCACAATTTCCGACGGGGTGCCGCCGCACAGGTCGAGCACCATCTGCGTTGCCAGTTCGAGCCCGGGCACCATGAAGGCGGGATCGACGCCGCGCTCGAAACGGTAGCGCGCGTCGGAATTGATGCCGAGCTTGCGGCCGGTCTGCGCGATGTTGAGCGGGTCCCACAGCGCCAATTCAATCAGCACATCCGTGGTGTTTTCGTCGCAGCCGGAGGCTTCGCCGCCCATGATGCCGGCGAGCAATTCCACCGCCTTGTCGTCGGCAATCACGCACATCGCATTGTCGAGCGTGTAGGTCTTGCCGTCGAGCGCGGTCAGCGTCTCGCCGTTGTTGGCGCGCCGCACCATGAGATTGCCGTGCACCTTCTTGGCGTCGAACACATGCAGCGGCCGGCCGCGATCAAAGGTGACGAAATTGGTGACGTCGACCAGCGCATTGATCGGCCGCAGACCGATCGCGGCGAGCCGCTGTTGCAGCCAGTCGGGCGATGGCCCGTTCTTGACGCCTTTCACGAGGCGCAGCCCGAACGCTGGGCACAGCGAGGGCGTCTGGCCGAAATCAAGTTTCACCGATACCGGGCAGGGGAATTGTCCCTTTACGGGCTTTGGCGTCCGCTCCTTGAAGGTGCCCATCGACGTTGCGCTGAGATCACGCGCGATGCCGTTGATGCCGGTGCAGTCCGGCCGGTTCGGTGTCAGGTTGATGTCGATCACCGGCTCGCCGAGCTTGGCGTAGTCGGCGTAGCTTTTGCCGACCGGCGCATCGGCCGGCAAATCGATGATGCCGTCGTGATCGTCGGAGATTTGCAGCTCCGCCGCCGACATCAGCATGCCGCGGCTCTCGACGCCGCGGATGGTGCCGACCGCGAGCGTGATGTCCTTGCCGGGAACGTAAACGCCCGGCGCGCCAAACACGCCTTTCATGCCGGCGCGGGCGTTGGGCGCGCCGCATACCACCTGCACCGGCTTGCCGTCACCAGCGTCGACCATGCAGACGCGCAATCGATCCGCATTCGGGTGCTTTTCGGCGGAGATCACCGAAGCGATAACATAGGGCGCCAGCGCCTTGGCCTTGTCCTCGATGCTCTCGACCTCGAGCCCGATCATGGTGAGCTTCGAGGTGATCTCGTCGAGCGAGGCATCGGTGTCGATGTGCTCCTTGAGCCAGGGCAGGGTGAATTTCACGGGCTCAATCCCCCCGCGAGCGTCGGGAAATCGAGCGGACGGAATCCGTAGTGATTGAGCCAGCGCACGTCGGCCTCGAAGAACGGCCGCAAGTCGGGCATGCCGTATTTCAGCATGGCGATGCGGTCGATCCCCATGCCCCAGGCGAAGCCCTGCACGGCGTCAGGATCAAGACCGCAATTGCGCAGCACGTTGGGATGCACCATCCCGCAGCCGAGAATTTCCAGCCAGTCGTCGCCCTCGCCGAAGCGGATTTCGCCCTTGTCGCGACTGCACTGGATGTCGACTTCAAGTGACGGCTCGGTGAACGGGAAGAACGACGGCCGGAAACGCATCTTGACGTGGTTGACCTCGAAGAACGCCTTGCAGAATTCCTCGAGAATCCATTTCAGATGGCCGAGGTGGGATGACTTGTCGATCACCAGTCCCTCGACCTGATGAAACATCGGCGTGTGCGTCTGGTCCGAGTCGCTGCGGTAGGTGCGGCCCGGAATGATAACGCGGATCGGCGGCTTCTGCGCCAGCATGGTGCGCACCTGCACTGGGGACGTATGCGTGCGCAACAACATGCGCGAGCCGTCCGGCTTTGGCGGGAAATAGAACGTGTCGTGCATCTCGCGGGCCGGATGGCCCTCGGGGAAATTGAGCTTGGTGAAGTTGTAGTCGTCGGTCTCGACGTCTGGGCCTTCCGCCACCGCGAAGCCCATATCGGCGAAGATCGCGGTGAGCTCGTCGATCACCTGGCTGATCGGGTGGACGCGGCCCAATTCGGTCGGAGCTTCGCGTACCGGCAGGGTGACGTCGATGCTCTCGCTGTTGAGCCGCGCATCGAGCGCCGCATTGCCCAGCGACTGCTTGCGTGCCGCGATCGCTTGCGTGACCTTATCCTTGAGTCCGTTGATCGCCGGGCCGTTGGTCTTGCGCTCTTCCGGCGTCATCGAGCCGAGCGTCTTGAGCAGCGCCGACACCGATCCGCTTTTGCCGAGCGCGGCGATGCGCACGGCTTCGAGCGCGGCTTCGTCGTTCGCCTTGGCGACGGCGCCGAGCAGTTCGGTCTCGAGTTGCGCGATTTCGGTCATCGTTTACCACCCGCTGTCATGCGCGGGCTTGACCCGCGCATCCCGCTTAGGTTGGCACCGTGCCTGCCTGATCGGGATGGTCGGGACAAGCCCGGCCATGACGAGGAATTACGCCGGCTGCGCCGCCTTGGCTGTGCTTTTGGCCGCAGCCTTGGCTTTTTCCACAAACGCGCCGAACGCCGCCGGCTCATGGATGGCGAGATCGGACAGCACCTTGCGGTCTACCGTAATGCCGGCCTTGGCCAGCCCATCGATGAACTTCGAGTAGTTGAGCCCGAACGGCCGCACCGCGGCATTGATGCGCTGGATCCACAAAGCGCGGAACGAGCGCTTGCGCCGCTTGCGGTCGCGGAAGGCGTATTGGTTCGCCTTCTCGACCGCCTGCTTGGCGATGCGGATCGTATTCTTGCGCCGGCCGTAATAGCCCTTGGCGGCCTTGTAGACTTTCTTGTGCTTGGCGTGAGCAGTGACGCCGCGTTTGACGCGAGCCATGGCTGGTCTCCTCTAATTCTGAAATTCGGTTGTTACGAAAAACGGATACCGGTCAGCCGTTCGGCATCCAGTATTTTTTGACGTTATCGCCGTCGGTCTTGAACAACACACGGGTGCCGCGATGTTCGCGGATCTGCTTGGTCGTGCGCTTGATCATGCCGTGGCGCTTGCCGGACTGCTGGTATTTTACTTTCCCGGTGCCGGTAATCTTGAAGCGCTTTTTAGCGCCCGATTTGGTCTTCAACTTGTAGCCTTTGGGCATTTGGCTCTCCTCTTACGGCGCGTCACCGGGCAAGCCCGGGTGGCCGTTAAAAATGCTCAGGATTGAGCGGTATCGCCGCCACGGCAGCCCTTAATGGCCGGTCAGCGAGAGCGGCGTTATGGCAGAGGATGCCCGGATTGACAATCCGAACCGGCGGCCAGAAAGGCTCGAAAAAAGCCGGTTCTGGGCTAGTTCTAAATGCGATGGCCGGGACATAGGCCCGGCCATGACAAAGCATTTGAACTTGAGAGCGCGCTCAGCGTGGCGCCAGCATCATCACCATCTGCCGGCCTTCGAAGCGCGGCTCGGATTCGATCTTGGCGATCTTGGCGGTGTCGTCCTTGACGCGGTTGAGCAACTTATAGCCAAGCTCCTGGTGAGCCATCTCGCGGCCGCGGAAGCGCAACGTGATTTTCACCTTGTCGCCTTCCTCGAAGAATCGCTCCATCGAGCGCATCTTCACCTGATAGTCGTGATCGTCGATCATCGGCCGGAGCTTGATCTCCTTGACCTCGACGACTTTCTGTTTCTTGCGGGCTTCCGCCGCCTTCTTCTGCGCCTGGAATCGGTACTTGCCGTAGTCCAGCAGCTTGCAGACGGGCGGTACGGAGTTGGGGGCGATCTCGACCAGATCGAGCCCTGCCGCCTGGGCCATTTCCAGGGCGGTCTGGATGGGCGTGGAGCCGTGGTTGTGACCAGTGGTGTCGATCAGTTGAACCGCAGGGACGCGGATCTCCTCGTTAATGCGCGGGCCGTCTTTTTGTACGGGCTGCGCGGACCTCATCGGACGACGAATGGTTTTTTTCTCCTCATGCTGTTGCAACGATCCTTTCGCGACGGCCGCTACTCGGACGGTGAAAGATTGGTAGAAACGAACGATAAGTCAACGCGGTTTCTCGACCGGCATTGAAAAACTCTGGCGGGAAACCATCAACTTGTTCAAATTGCTTCGGATTTAAGGTTCGCGCGCCAGCAGCGACGTATAGATGCCGCGGATCGCCACCGCAACCGATTGCGGCGAAAACATGAACTCGGCAAATTGGCGCGCCCGCGCGCCCAGCGCCTCATAGGCCGCATCGTCGAGCTTGAGCGCCGCGGCGATGGCGCGGGCGAGTTCGCCGGCCTGGCCGGGGCGCACCACCCAGCCGGTGCGTAGGTGCTCCGGCATCCGCGGCGGTGTGAGCACATTTTCCGGCAGCACCCCGACTGCGCTGGTGACCACCGGGCGGCCCATCGCCTGCGCCTCGGCGGCGGCGCGGCCGGACAGCGGCGGCTTGAGCGCGGGGATTGCGACGACATCGGCGGCGGCGAGCGCGGTCGGCATGTCGGCGGTGTGGCCGACTACGCGAAACAGCGTGTCGATGCCGTGCACATGGGCGCGCCGTAGTACCGCCTTGGTATAGGACGGCTCGGCGTGGTCATCGCCGGCCAACACGAATGAAAGATTGCGTTCGCCATTGCCGATCAGCAGCCGCGCGGCGTCGGCGATGCCCATCTGCCCGTTCCACGGCGCGACGCGGCCCGGCACCAGCACGACGCGGTGATTGCGGCAGAATGCCCCAGCTCCGGCGCAGCGCGGCGATGCGGTCGGGATGCACCGCCGCCGGGCTGAACGCCGCCGTGTCGACCCGGCGCGGAATCACGGTGATCTTGTCGTTGGCGATGCCGTAGCGCTCCATCATCGCCATCGCGACATAGCTCGACGGCGCCAGGATGCGGTCGCCGCGCGCCAGCGCATTCTGGAATTTGCCGCCGAACCACGACGGCGGCGCCACGCGGTCGGGAAACGACGTCACCAGCCACACCGGCATCTTGTCGGCGGCGAGGATCGCGCTCCATGCTGCGCCGGCCGATTGCGCATGCACGATGTCGATGCGCTCGGCCTGGATCATGTCGCGGAAAATGCGGGCGTTCCGCCGTAGCTTGAGCGGGTTGCGGATGTCGGTCGCCATCGGCACCCATTCGCCGCCAAACGCGCGCAACGCGCCGACCAGCGAGCCGCCGTCCGCGGCGACGATGGCGCGTGCGCCGGCCTGCACCAGCGTCTGCGCGATATCGACCGCGGCATTGCCGGCCGGATCGTCGCGCAGCGCTGGTGCGATCTGCAGAATGGTGGCGCCCGCCAAGGTGCGGCGCGCAGCGGCCGGGCTCATGACGCGAAACCCCTTGCGCTCGGGACCGGCTTTTGGCGAAACAGTCTCATGACCGGACCCATATCTGATTCATTGCCCAATTCATCGACTGATTCTTGCCTGAAATCGCTGACGATAGGAACGGACTGCCGCACGATCGCGGTCCGCCACCGCGCCGGGCAAAGTCCTGGCCTGTTCTGGCTGGGCGGCTTCAAATCCGACATGAAGGGCACCAAGGCGCAGGCGCTCGACAAATGGGGCGCCGCGCATGACCGCGCCGTGACCCGGTTCGACTATTCCGGCCACGGCGAATCCGGCGGCGCCTTCACCGACGGCACTATCGGCCGCTGGCTCGAGGAACTCGTCGCGGTTTACAGCGAATTCGCCAAGGGTCCGCAGGTCATCGTCGGCTCGTCGATGGGCGGCTGGCTCGCGTTGCTGCTCGCCAATGAACTCAAAGAGCGAAAAGATGCGCCGATCGCCGGCATAGTGCTGATCGCGCCGGCGGTCGATTTCACCGAAGAGCTGATGTGGAAGTCGTTCCCCGCCGAGATCAAACGCGAGATCAAGCTGAAGGGATCGTGGTCGCGGCCGTCGGAATATTCCGACGAGCCTTATGTCATCACCCGCAAGCTGATCGAGGAGGGCAGGAAGCATCTGCTGCTCGACGGGCTGATCGAAACCGGCTGTCCGGTGCGGGTCCTGCAAGGCGTGCAAGACCCCGACGTGCCATGGCAGCATGCGGTCGAACTAGTATCGCGCTTCGCGCGCGACGACGTGGTGCTGACGCTGGTGAAGGACGGCGATCACCGGCTGTCACGGCCGGAAGACATCGAGCGGCTGATGGCGGCGGTAGCGGAGTTCTAGGCCAGCGCCGCCGTCCACTCCTCGCTGACGGACGCATCGGCATCGCCGCGCTGGCGTGCCGCAAACTCTTCGCGCGGCAACAATCGCGACAGCGCCCACACCGCCGCGCCACGCACCAACGGCGAGGCGTCTTCGAGCAGCCGTTCGGCGTCCGGCACCAACGTCACATCGCCGGAATTGCCGATCGCGATCAGAACATTGCGGATGAAGCGGTCGCGGCCGGTGCGCTTGGCGCCGCTCTTGGTGAACAAGCGTGCGGAATTGCGCGTCATCAAGCCGCGCCAGTTCGGCCAGTTTCGGCGCGCGCAACACGTCGCGTGCCGCGAGCTTGGCCTCGCGTCCGGCCTGCGCGAACTTGTTCCACGGACAGACCGCAAGGCAGTCGTCGCAGCCGTAAATGCGGTTGCCGATCAGCGGCCGCAGATCGCGCGGGATCGGACCCTTGTGCTCGATGGTCAGGTAGGAAATGCAGCGCCGCGCATCGAGCTGATAGGGCGCGGGAAACGCCGCGGTCGGGCAGGCGTCGAGACAGGCTTGGCAGGTGCCGCAGCTATCACCCTGCGCCTGATCGGCGGGCAGTTCGAGCGTCGTGAAGATCGAGCCGAGGAACAGCCAGGAACCGAACTCGCGCGATACCAAATTGGTATGTTTGCCCTGCCAGCCGAGACCGGCATTGGCGGCGAGCGGCTTCTCCATCACTGCGGCGGTATCGACGAATACTTTCACGTCGCCGCCCGCGGTCCCGATCAGCCAGCGCGCCAATTCCTTGAGCCGCTTCTTGATCAGCTCGTGATAATCTTCGCCACGCGCATAGACCGAGATCGCGCCATGGCTTTTTTGCGCCAGCACCGCGCAGCGGGTCTTCGTCCGGCCCGTAATTCATGCCGAGCATGATGACCGAGCGCACGTCCGGCCACAGCGCCAATGGAGAGGTGCGCCGCGCCGCGGTCGCTGCCAGCCAATCCATGTCGCCATGCGCGCCGTCGGCGAGAAATTGTTCCAGCCGGGCTTTGGCCTGCGGCCCCGCATCGGGCCGCGTCACGCCGATGGCGTCGAAACCATGCGTGTGCGCTTCGCGTGACAAGCGCCGCCTTGATCGCATCAGGATCGGTCAGAAGTCGAGGTCGGCGTAATTCTTCGCCGGCGGAATCCCGCCCAGCGAGTCGGCGAGGATCGCGCGGAACGACGGGCGCGACTTCACCCGCGCGTACCAGTTCTTCGCCGCCTCGTCCTCTTTCCACGGCACATCGCCCAGATAGTCGACCGCGGATAAATGCGCCGCCGCGGCAAGATCGGCGTAGCTCAACTCGTCGCCAGCCAGCCAATCGCGTGCGCCGCACCAGCCAGCCGATATAGGCGAGATGATAGCGGATATTGTGGCGGGCGGCGCGGATAGCGTCGGTATCGGGCGGCCCGCCGCCCTGTTCGAGCGTCATATAGCGCTTGAACACGCGTTCCATGACCAGCGGGCCCGCTAACCTCAGCGTGGAATTTGTCGTTGAACCAGCTGGCGAGCCGGCGCACCTCGACCCGCGCGCCGAGCGCCAGGCGGCAACAGGCGTCGGCCTTCGTCCGCATCGCCGCGCCGGTCTCGTCGAGATATTCGGCGATGACGGCCGCGCCGGGCACCGCGCGGCTGGCCTTCATCGACCAGCACCGGAACGGTTCCAGCCGGATTAAGCTGCGAGGAATTCCTCCCGCCGCTCCCAGAACTTTTCCTCGGCCAGCCGGGCGTCCAGTGCCATATTCGGCGAGCAGCGAGCCGCACGAAGCGCGAATGCGGGCAGAGCGGGTGGTGAAACAGCGTCAGCATAAGGAGCCGGGAATGGGCCGCCATGACGGCGCCGTCGGGAATCAGTTAGTGCACTATAGAAAGCCGGCGGCGGCGAGCAACCTGTTGATCGCGCCGGTTTTTCGTTGCCCCGACGGTGTCGTTGCGCCAAAGCTCGCGCCGGCCCAATCCAGGCTTCGGAGTTTGCAATGAATTTCCACGCGGTCGTGGCGGCCGTCGAACATTACATCGTGGCGCATGCTCGACGCCGTCAAGGCCGCCGTGCTTGGCGTGGTCGAAGGCCTCACCGAATTTCTGCCGGTGTCCTCGACCGGCCATCTGTTGCTGATGGAGCATTTCCTCGGCTGGGGCGACGATAATTTCGGCAAGTCGTTCGCGATCCTGATTCAGCTCGGCGCCATTCTGGCGCTGCTGACGATCTATTTCAGCCGGCTGTGGGAGCTCGCGCGCGATATGTTCACCAGTTGGGCGGCGGCGCGCTTCATCATCGGCATCCTGCTGGCGTTTCTGCCAGCCGCGGTGATCGGCGCGCTGGCGGCACGACTTCATCAAGGCGCGGCTGTTCGACGTGCGCATCGTCTGCATCATGTTCATCGTCGGCGGTTTCATTCTGCTGTGGGTCGACCGTATGAACCTGCAGGCGCGCTATCACGACTCCACGGCGTTTTCGCTGCCGATGTATCTCGCCATCGGCTTCATCCAGTGCGTCTCGATGATTCCCGGCGTGTCGCGCTCCGGCGCTACCATCGTCGGCGCGATGCTGCTCGGCGCCGATCGGCGCGCCGCGGCGGAATTTTCGTTCTGGCTGGCGATGCCGACCATGGTCGGCGCGTTCGCCTACGAGGCGTTCAAGAGCCGCCACGAACTGGCTGACGCCAACATCACGCTGATCGCGGTCGGCTTCATCACCTCGTTCATTTGCGGCTGGATCGTGGTGAAGACGTTCCTGCACTATGTGCAGCGCCACAGCTTCGCGCTGTTCGCCTGGTGGCGCATCCTGCTCGGCACCGCCGGAATCTTCGCGATCTATCTCGGCAAATAAGCCGTTACGCTATCCGGCGTGCGAATTGCCCGGTCTTGCGGAAGCGCCAGAGATAAGACGGCACGATCGCGGCGATGGAATCCGGCGCGATGCCGAGCCCCTGCAGCGTGCGCTGCTCGCGCTTCGCCTGCTCCGACACGACATTGTCGGTGCGCAGCAGATCGACCTGGTCGGGCGTCAACGGTGGGTTCGGCAGGAATTGCAGGAACGAGCGCCTTGAGCCTGGCGAGCGGAAACGGCAGCGGCACCAGCAACCGTTTGCGCTCGATGGTGGCCAGTATGAACTGCATCAGCTCCTTGAAACTAAGCACATCGGGCCCGCCAAGCTCGTAAGTCGCGCCGGCGCTGCGTCTTGCCATCGACGGCGTCCGCAATCGCGGTCGCGACGTCGCCGACGAACACCGGCTGGAACAGCGTTGCGCCGCCGCCGATCAGCGGCAGCGCCGGCGACATCCGCGCCAGCGAGGCGAAGCGGTTGAAGAAACTGTCTTCCGGCCCGAACATGATCGAGGGCCGCATGATCACCGCCGAGGGTATGCGCGGCGAGCACGAGTTGCTCGGCCTGTGCCTTGGAACGCGCGTAGTCGGAGGAAGACTTTTCGTCGGCGCCGATCGCCGACACATGCACCAGGCGCGCGCTGTGTGCGGCCGCGGCCAGCGCCACCTGCTCGGCGCCGGACCGGTGCACGAGATCAAAGCGCTGGCGGCCGCGCTCGAACAGAATGCCGACCAGGTTGACGACCACGTCGGCATCGCGCGCCGCCGCCTCGACCGAAGCGGCGTAGCGCAGATTGGCCTGCACAGCGTGGATCTGCCCAACCCGGCCGAGCGGCTGCAGGTGTCCGGCGAGCTCGGGGCGGCGCACCGCGGCGCGGATGCGGTAGTCGCGCTTGGCCAGCGCGCGCACCACATGGCGGCCGAGGAAGCCGGAGCCGCCATAAACCGTGACGAGCCGTTCGAAATTGCTTTTGGCGTTCATGATGCGATCTTGGGAAGCCTTGCGGATTGCCGCGGATCGGCAATAGCGGATCGGGCAATTTCTGTATAGGACCGTTATGGCCTTGATTTGACAAGGCCGGAGGGCCTCCGTAGCTATCCGCCGCAAGCCAAAACCTTTGCCCAGGTGGCGGAATTGGTAGACGCACTAGTTTCAGGTACTAGCGGGTAACACCGTGGAGGTTCGAGTCCTCTCCTGGGCACCAGCGTTTCAGCGCAGTATCCAAGCGCACAAGCCGGAAAACTGAATGACCATCCGCCTGCACCGCGGCGACCTTCCCAACCTCACCGCCTACAAAGGCGCGGTGGCGATCGATACCGAGGCGATGGGTCTCGATCCCAATCGCGACCGGCTGTGCGTGGTGCAGCTTTCGCCCGGCGATGGTTCCGCCGACGTGGTGCAAATCGCCGACTGATAAGCCCGACGCGCCGAACCTGAAGAAACTGCTCGCCGACAAATCAATTCTCAAGATTTTCCATTTTGCGCGCTTCGATGTCGGCCTGCTCTACAAAACGTTCGGCGTGATGGCCGAGCCGATCTACTGCACCAAGATCGCCTCGCGACTGGCGCGCACCTATACCGACAAGCATGGCCTTAAGGATCTGACGCGCGAACTGCTCGGCATCGAGGTATCGAAGCAGCAGCAATCGTCCGACTGGGGCGCCGAGCGAACTGACCGATGCGCAGGTGACTTACGCGGCCTCCGACGTGCTGCATCTGCATGCGCTCAAGGACAAGCTCGATGCCATGCTCGCGCGCGAAAGGCCGCGCCGAACTCGCAGCCGCCTGCTTCCGGCTTTCTGCCCGACCGCGTGCGGCTCGATCTGGCCGGCTGGGCGGCCGACGACATCTTTTCCCATTCGGCTTGATCATCGCCCGTTTTCACGGGCTTTTAGGGATGTTGCGTAGTGATTGCCGGCCGGTAGTGCCGTCGACGAGCCATATTTGGCCGGCATGGTAATGTGACGTTTTCCGGAAATTGCACGGACCCAAACGGACCCAAGAATGAGTCGCCTGGTCGCAGCACGAGCCGATCGACAGACCGCGCGCGACCTATTGGACCATGGGCCGCAACGACAGCGAGCGCTCGTTCCGCGCCGCGCGAAAACACAGCCGCCGGGTGCGCCAACTGCGCGTCGCGCTACCGGCAGCCGCTGTTGCCATTCTCGGCATCGTCTTGTTGTGGACCTGGCTCAATCCACTCCGCATGCTGGACCGGCTGCCTGGCAAGATCGGCGACATGGTGATCTCGGGCACCAAGATCACCATGCAGGCGCCGCGTCTGACTGGATTTACCCGCGATGCGCGCCCCTACGAGCTGACCGCCAAATCGGCGGCGCAGGATCTTACGCAACCTGACATCGTGGAGCTTCGCGAAATTAAAGCCAAGGTGCAGACGCAGAACCAGGGCGTGACCAACATCACGGCGCGCGACGGCCTCTATGACAGCAAGAAGGAAGTGCTGACGCTCGGTAACGATGTTGAACTTGTCACCAAGGATTATAAAGCCTGGCTCACCAACGCGGTGGTCGATATCCGCACCAGCAATGTCGTTTCTGAAAAGCCGGTCAAGGTCGAGATGTTGCAGGGCCTGCTCAACGCCAACCGGCTTCAGGTCAGCGAGTCCGGCGATTTGTTGAGTTTCGATGGCGGCGTGGTGATGGACCTCAAGCCTGAAAGCATTGGGCCGATGCAAAAAGAGGCAGCGCCGCAATGACGACAGCCGCGCTCAAAATTGCGACGCTGGCGATGCTCGCCGTGCTGGCATCTTCGCCGGCTTTTGCCGCGCCAAAAAAGCCCGAGCCCGCCGCGGGTCCGCCGAACGCCATGCAGGGCTTTTCGCAAAATCGCGACAAGCCGGTCCATATCGAAGCCAAGCGGCTGGAAGTGCGCGACAAGGACAAGGTCGCGACATTCATCGGCAATGTTCAGGTGATTCAGGGCGACACCGAAATGCGCTGCAATACGCTCGTGGTGTTCTACGAGCAGAACGACGAGGCGAAGCCCGGCGCGAGCATCCAGGCCGAAAATCCGGGCCCCGGCGGTTCGCAGCGCATCAAGAAACTTGAAGCAAAAGGCAGCGTGGTAGTCACCCAGAACGATCAGGTCGCCACCGGCGATAGCGCGCTGTTCGATATGGCGTCCAACACCGTCACCATGATCGGCAAGGTGGTTGTCACGCAGGGGCAGAGCGTGCTGCGCGGCGACCGGCTGGTGGTCGACATGACCACCGGGCTTTCGCGGGTCGAAGTCCAGGCAAGGGCGGCGAAGGCCGCGTGCAGGGCTTGTTCCTGCCTGGCAGCGGGCCAATCGGGATGCCGGGCTCAGCCGCTTCCAAATCAGCGCCCGCACCCACGCCGGCGCGTCCGAGCGCGGCTGCACCGCGCACCAATTGAGCCGAAAAGTCCGGACAACACGGCCTTAGGCCCGGCATAGTCCATAGGAATCAGCTAGGTTCCGCCGCTACCGCTGTGGCCGGTCGAGTATGAGCCGAGGTCGTCCGTTGAACATCATCTCGCTGTTTCGACGCCGTTCTCCACCCGATCAACGCACCCGCGCGCCGGGCCAAGCCCGCCATGCGGGCTGCGGCGCCAGCGGTCGCGCAACCGCCTCGCGCGCCGCAGTCTCAACAGCATCAGGCCGACGGCCGTCATAGCGCCCGGCAGGGCTATCTGGCTGCGCACAGCGTGGAGAAAAGTTTCGGCGGCCGCACGGTGGTGAAGGGCGTCACGCTCTACGTCCGGCGCGGCGAGGCGGTCGGCTTGCTCGGTCCGAACGGCGCCGGGAAGACCACGGTATTCTACATGATCACCGGCTTGATCGCCGCCGACAAAGGCCGAATAGAGCTAGATGGCTATGATGTAACCCCGCTGCCGATGTACCAGCGCGCCCGGCTCGGCGTCGGTTATCTGCCGCAGGAGGCCTCGATCTTCCGCGGATTAAACGTGGAAGACAACATACGAGCCGTTCTTGAGGTCGTTGAACCCGACAAACGCCGCCGCGACGCCGATCTCAATGCGCTGATGGAGGAATTCAACATCGCGCGGCTGCGCAAGACTCCGTCGATTGCCTTGTCCGGCGGCGAGCGCCGCCGCGTCGAGATTGCCCGCGCGCTGGCAACGCGGCCGAGTTATATGCTGCTCGACGAGCCGTTCGCCGGCATCGATCCGATCGCAGTTGGCGACATTCAGGCGCTGGTCCGTCACCTGACCAATCGCGGCATCGGCGTTTTGATCACCGACCACAATGTCCGTGAGACGCTCGGCCTAACCGATCGGTCCTACATCATCTATTCGGGTGAAGTGCTGATGGAGGGCCGCGCCGAGGACATCGTTAACAACCCGGATGTCCGTCGACTCTATCTTGGCGAAGAATTCCGGCTTTAGCCGCACCTAGTTATTGCCCAAGCATTGGGCAGCAAATGCCCATTGATTGAGGTAACCGCCTCCGCCGCAAGTCTGATATAAACAAGCAAGAATCAGACCAGATTTCGCCGGGAATCCGATGGCGCTGTCGCAACGACTGGAATTTCGCCAGAGCCAAGCTCTGGTGATGACGCCGCAGCTGATGCAGGCCATCAAGCTGCTGCAACTGTCGTCGCTCGACCTCGCCGCCTATGTCGAAAACGAGCTCGAGAAAAACCCGCTGCTCGAGCGCGCCAGCGACGACGACGGCCCGGTAGCCGCCAAATCGGACAACGAACCGGCCGAAGCGGCGAGCCTGGACCCATCCGCGTCGGACTATAGCGGCGAGGAATTCGAGACCAGCCGCACCTCGATGGAAGAACGGCTCGGCACCGAGCTTGAAAATGTGTTCCCGGATGCGGATTCCGGCAGCGGCGAAAAGTCCGTGGCGCCCGAGCCGCAGCCCGGCGGCTACTCGGAATGGTCGGGCGCCGGCACGCGCGGCGGCGAGGACGGCAGCTACAATCTGGAGGCTTTCGTCTCCGCTGAAGCGACGCTGGCCGATCATCTCGCCGAGCAAATGACGATGGCGATCACCGATCCGGTGCGGCGGATGATCGGCCAGTACCTGATCGACATGGTCGATGAGGCCGGCTACGTCGCCGGCGAGCTCGAAGGCGTTGCCGACAAGCTCGGCGCGCCGCTCTCCGAAGTCGAAGCGGTACTGACAATTCTGCAGACCTTCGATCCGCCCGGCATCTGCGCGCGCAACTTGAGCGAATGCCTGGCGATCCAGCTCAGAGACCGCGATCGCTACGACCCGGCGATGCAGACGTTGGTGGCAAATCTCGCGCTGCTCGCCAAGCGCGATCTGCCGGCGCTGCGCAAGTTGTGCCGCGTCAACGACGAAGATATTGCCGACATGATCGGCGAGATCCGCAATCTCAATCCCAAACCTGGCCTCGCCTTCGGCTCGCAGGTCGTGCAGCCAATCGTGCCGGATGTATTCGTCAAGGCGGCGCCCGATGGCACGTGGCAGGTGGAGCTCAATTCAGACACGCTGCCAAAGGTGTTGATTAATCAGCGCTACTACGCGACGGTCTCCAAAACGACGCGCAATGAGAAAGACAAGACCTATCTCGCCGATTGTTTGCAGACTGCGACCTGGCTGGTGCGCGCGCTCGATCAGCGCGCCAAGACGATCCTGAAAGTATCGAGCGAGATCGTCACCCAGCAGGACGCCTTCTTCGCCCACGGTGTCCAGCATTTGCGGCCGCTCAATCTCAAAACCGTAGCCGATGCGATCTCCATGCACGAATCGACAGTCTCGCGCGTGACCGCCAACAAATACATGGCGACCAGCCGGGGCATTTTTGAACTGAAATATTTCTTTACGTCGTCGATTGCCTCAGCCGACGGCGGCGAGGCGCATTCGGCGGAAGCCGTGCGCGACCGGATACGCCGGCTGATCGAGGCCGAACCGGTGAACGATGTCCTGTCGGACGACGCGATCGTCGACATGTTGCGCGAAGCCGGCGTCGATATCGCGCGCCGCACGGTCGCCAAATACCGCGAGGCGTTGCGCATCCCGTCTTCGGTGCAACGCCGGCGGGATAAACAGGCCGCCGCTTCTTGATTGCGAGCGGCTGATGGAACCGGCGTGGCCGGTCGTTTGTTGAGGGCAAAAGACTGCAACACAAAGGGAGGCGTTTCATGCCCTTTCGCATCTCCGGAAAAAACATAGATATCGGCAAAGCGCTGCGCGAACGCATCGGTTCGCGCATCGATGAGGCCGCGGCAAAATATTTTGATGGTGGCGGTTATTCCGGCCACGCCACCATCAATAAGGACGGCTTTGGATTTCGTACCGAGTGCGAAATCCATCTGGATTCCGGGGCGCTGCTCGAAGCCGAGGGCATGGACGCCGATGCATATCTCAGCGCCGATAAGGCCGCGGTTCGCATCGAAAAGCAGCTGCGACGCTATAACCGCAAACTGAAAGACCGCTCGGGCGGACAGGTGAGGCGCAAATTGAAGTCTGTCACAGAGGCCAATTGAGGCATTGACGGGCTTCCGGACGCTCCCTATGGTCCGCCGCCTTTCCAAACCCCACCGGATGTTTCATGCCGCTCACCGATCTCGTCGCGTCGAATGCCGTTATTCCGGCGCTGAAGGTCAATAACAAGAAGCAGGCCATCCAGGAATTGGCGGCGCGTGCAGCGGAACTCACAGGTCAGGCCGAGCGCGCGATTCTGGAAATTCTGCAACAGCGCGAAAAACTTGGATCCACCGCGGTCGGCAATGGCGTCGCCATTCCGCATGGCAAGTTGCCGAAACTCACTCGCCTGTTCGGTTTGTTCGCAAAGCTGCAAAAGCCGATCGATTTCGACGCGCTCGATGGCGAGCCGGTCGATCTGGTTTTTCTGCTGCTGGCGCCGGAAGGTGCGGGCGCCGACCATCTCAAGGCGCTGGCCCGCGTCGCGCGCTTGCTCCGGGACGGCGAGGTCGCGCGCAAGCTGCGCGAATCGCGTGACGCCGCCGCTATGTACGCGGTGCTGGCGATGCAGTCGGCCAGCGCGGCGTAACGCCAGCGGTCATCATCCACGAAAGCGGATGATCCAGTAGTCGACGGCTTCAGATTTTAAATGCGGCCAGTGGTTACTGAATGCCCGCTTTCACGGGCATAACAATATGTTGCCTCAGTGCACGCTCACGGCCTCAAGCTCCTGGCTCCAGGCATTGGCCAGCGCGGCTTCGCGGCTGTCGGTCAGCATGATCGGCGTGCCATTGGCGGCGTTGAGCGTGAAAAGCTTGATGCCGGGTGCCATCTGCGGCGCCTGCGGAAACAGCGCTTTCACGTCCTCGGAGCGGATCGCCTTCACATAAGCGATATGGCCCTCGCCGAGGTGCGCGAGCGCATCCGGGGTGATCGCCGTGATGGTCGGTTCGGTCGTCGTGTTGGTCGTTTTTTCGTTTGTCATGTTGCTACTCATGGCCCTCGACTCCTTTCTGGTTACGCAGGTCGAGTCCTGTTTCAGTCGTCGTGCTCCACAATCGAGATCGTCTTGACCACCCGGTCCGGTTGCGGCCGGACCAGATCGATCGACAGCAGGCCGTTTTTCAGGTCGGCTCCTAGAACCTCCATGCCTTCCGCCAGCACGAAAGTGCGCTGGAATTGGCGCGCGGCGATGCCGCGGTGGAGATACTGGCGGCTCTTGTCGTCCTGCTGACGCCCCCGGATCACCAACTGGCTTTCCTCGGTCGTCACGTCGAGCTGTTCGCGGGTAAAGCCCGCGACCGCCAATGTGATGCGCAGCCGTTCCGGATTGCTTCCGTCACGCGGCAGGCGCTCGATGTTGTAAGGCGGGTAGCCGTCCGCTCCCTTGACGACGCGGTCGAGCACACGCTCGATTTCGTCGAAGCCCAGGAGAAACGGGCTGGAGAGGGAAGGCACTCTCGACATGGATCTCAAAGTCCTCTTTGCGAAGCACTTTGACGGGGCCCAGATGAGGCACCCCGACGACCGGTGGCTGGGCGGAGCCCCGCTCCGGTCTTCCTCAATATGGGGAACCCGGGTTAAAGGTTCAAGAACGGGCTATTTACGCGCTCATTCGCCTGATTTTCGCTTTGGGAAATGGGAATTGAGGGAGTTTGGATGCCATCCACAATAGATCTGCCAGCTCTCACGGTTCGAGCCATCCGCGCTGTGCCGGTTGAGGTCATGCTCAAGCTGCCGCTTGGCACCAGCCAGGGCGTCTTGCAGCGCGTCGCCTTCCTGCTGGTCGACGTCGAGACCGAGGAAGGCTTTACGGGCCGAGGTTACATTTTCGCGCATATGCCGGCATTCGCGCGCGCCATCGCGGAAGTGCTCCGGGAAATTGAAGTGCAAACCAAAGGCCAACGTGCCGCGCCGGACGACACATGGGCCCGCCTGATGAAGCGTTTCACGCTGATCGGCGTGCAGGGCGTGTTGCGCATGGCGATCGCCGGCTTCGACATCGCTTTTTGGGATGCCGCCGCGCAAGCGGCCAAGCTGCCACTGGCCGGGCTGCTCGGCGCCGCTCCGCGTCCGGTGCGTGCCTATAACAGTTGCGGGCTTGGGCTTCGTCCCGACAAGGGCGCGCTGGCGGCCGAAGCGGAGAAGCTGCTGGAGCGTGGGTTCGGCGCCGTCAAATTGCGGCTCGGCTATCCGACCTTGGCCGAGGACATCGAGGCGGTGCGCGCGGTGAAAAAGCGTATTGGCGGCGATGTGCTGCTGATGGTCGATTACAATCAGGCGCTGTCGGTCGAGGAAGCGCTAACGCGCGGCAAGGCGCTGGATGGCGAGGGCGGCATCTACTGGCTAGAAGAGCCGATCCGCCACGACGACTCCGCCGGCGCGGCGAAGCTCGCGCGCGAATTAATCGTGCCCATCCAGATCGGCGAGAACTTCAACGGGCCGCTCGGCATGAGCGCCGCAATCGAGGCACACGCCGCCGACTATGTGATGCCGGACCTCGAGCGCATTGTTGGGGTCACCGGCTGGCTGCGCGCGGCGGAACTTGCGGCGCAATACAAGCTCCCGATGTCGTCCCATTTGTTCCCGGAAGTCAGCGCGCATTTGTTAACGGCGACGCCGACCTGCCACTTCCTCGAATATGTCGACTGGGCCGACGTGCTGCTTGAGCAACCGCTGATCGTTAAAGACGGCCACGCCATTGTGCCGGATCGGTCCGGCAACGGAATGGTGTGGAATAAATCGGCGGTCGAGCGTCATCGCATTTCATAAAACGTCCGCGCGAACATCTCTCGCGCGAGAATTAATCCTGAAAATTAATTTTCGGCGGCGCATCGCATTTGGTTAAATTAAACATCTCCATTTTCCTTGTTCGGCTAAAAAACTCCTAACACCCGTCACTTCGCAAATTCCGTCTCTATAGTCCGCCCTAACGGACGAGGCGGGGTTTGAATAAAAGTGTACGGAGTGAACAGTGATCGCGAGTCAATCTTTCAAGCGCGACATCTTTGAACGTGATCGTTTCGAGCCCTCGACCGAGGAAAAGATTTTCCTGGTCGCCAAGCGCGGCTGCATCCTGTTCGCCGGAATGGCTTTGGCGCTTGGCGTGCTCGATCTCACCCATATTCATTCCACTGAAAGCGCGCTGGCGTTCTGGCAAAATAGCCAGGTGAAGATCGCCGCGTTCGGCGATACCGTGCGCGAAGGAGTGCACGGCATCTCGATTCTGCCGTCATCTGCCGAAACCGCGACCATTGCGGTTCGTATCCCGGCCAGCGCCACCGAGCGCGTCGCAGCCAAAGTTGAAAAGATCGAAAAGGCCGATTCCCCGATCGCTGAACTTTCCGCCGCCCGCAGCCAAGACGCCGTCGCTCTGGCAATGGTCGCTCCGCCGGCCATGGCGCCGCCCGCCGCCGCGAAGCGCGAAGCAATCGAGCCCGTAGCGCCGAAACGTGAAGCCACCGCCCCGGCGTTACCCGCCTTGCGCGCGCAGGATGTCATGCAAGCGGTCATGACCGCGCCACCCGTGCTGGCGAAGCGCGAAATGTCGTTTCCGGCCATCGTTCCCGGGTCGAAGCGCGATCTTTATGAAGACCTCGCCGCGCCGAAGCCGATGCCGGTCCGCCTGACGGTGGATGAGCCGGAAGCGCAGACCGTCGTGACGCCCGCCGTTGTGGCTCCGGTCATCGCGGAAACGGCGCCGGCGCAGCTCGAGCCGTTGATTCCGCTCGCCATGGTGCCTTTGCCGCGCGAGGCGCCGGGCGCGCCGCCGCCGTCGCCGGCCGAACGGCTCAAGCTCACCGGCAAGGATTACAACAAGGCCGAGCGCTGCCTCGCCAATGCGATCTATTTCGAAGCGCGTAGCGAACCGGTGCGTGGCCAGATCGCCGTCGCACAGGTGGTGATGAACCGTGTGTTCTCCGGCTTCTATCCCGATGACGTCTGCTCGGTGGTCTATCAGAACGCCGGCCGGCACCTTGCCTGTCAGTTCACCTTTGCCTGCGACGGCAAGAACAAGGTGATCAACGAGCGCGGCGCCTGGGCGCGGGCCAATCGCATCGCGCGCCAGACGCTCGAAGGCCAGATTTATTTGCCCGAGGTCGCGAAGTCGACGCACTACCACGCCAACTACGTGCATCCGAACTGGGTGCACGAGATGAAGCGGCTGGCGCGCTTCGGCATCCATTCGTTCTACCGGCCTTATGCATGGGGCAATGGCGCGGAAGAACCGGTGTGGGGCTCAGCCGCCATGGCGCAGGCCCCGAAAAAGACCGCGGCGAAATAAAGCGGCGCGCGTTTTTCTAGAGTTTGAACAGATCGGCCGCATTGTCGCGGCCGATTTTCTTTTTGGCGGCAGCCGCAATATCCGCCTTGTCAAACCAGGCGCAGCCTTCGTCGATGCCCTCGAACGGCCAATCGATCGAGAACATCACGCGTGCGGCGCCGACTTCGGCAATGGTCTGCACCAGCGCCGAGGTTGCGAAATTGCCAGACGTGGTCAGCCAGAAATTGTTGCGGAAATAATCCGCCACGCTTTTCTTCGCGGCATATTTATGCGGTGCCTTCATCCAGCCGTTGCGGTGATCGATCCGCCACAGCAGCGCCGGAATGCCTTCGCCGAGATGGCCAAGCACGATCTTGAGTTTCGGGCATTCGTCGAAGATGCCGCTTGCGATCAAGCGCAGCGCATGCACCGACGTCTCGGCATTGAACGCCCAATTCGGCCCGAGCAGCCAGTTGTGACCCTGATAGCCGGGGATTGCGCCGGGCAGCGGATTGCGTGGATGCAGATAAAACGGCACGTCCAAGGCTTCGATCTCGCGCCAGAACGGCTTGTATTGCGGCAGATCGTAATACAGCAGGCTATCGGGCTTTCCGGTGTCGGAAAATCCGTTCACCAGGGCGCCGACAAATCCTAAGTCTTTGACGCAGCGTTTTAGCTCGGCAATCGCCGCGTCCGGGTCCTGCATCGGCAGCGCGGCAAAACCGGCGAAACGGTCCGGACCGCTTGCGTATTTCTGCCGCGAGCACGTCGTTGGCTTTTTTCGCCACCATCACGGCTTGCCTGGCGTCGGCGATGGCTTGCACCGCGGGGGCGTTGAGCGACAGGATCATTTTTTCGACGCCGCCTTGATCCATCGCGCGCAGCCGGGTGTCCTGGATGTCGAGCAGGCGGTGGCGCAATTCGGGCCAAACGTGCGCGCCGAACACCTGTGAATCCCCGAGCGTCGCCTCGATGGCGAAATGATCCTCCAGGGTGATCTTGTTTTGCATCCGCGCACCTCGTTTGGCGTCATCATGCAAGGCGAGCTTGTCGAGGGGAAGCGGACTTCACCGCCGTCAAATAAAAAAACCGCCCGGGAGGGCGGCTTAATTTGGTGGAGCCAGGCGGGATCGAACCGCCGACCTCCTGCATGCCATGCAGGCGCTCTCCCAGCTGAGCTATGGCCCCAATTCGCGAATTCGACCGCGCCGCAGTTGTCGTACGTCGGCGCTCAGGTTTCCTCTTCCTTTTCGGCTGCTTCGCCGATGATGTCGGTAACGTCGGGATCGCCTTCGTCCTGCTCCTCGATGAAGACGGCGTCGTCCATCGTGTCGTCGGCGGCGACTTCCTCACCCTCGGCGGCTGCGCCGGCCCCGGCCTTTTTCTTGCCGGTGGCTTCGGCGTCGGCATCCTCGAGCGAGACGAACTCGGCATCCGCGGTTTCCGGCTCGACGACGACGGGCGCCGGCGCGGGTTTGGCGACGGGCGCAGGCTCAGCGGGCCGCGAGCGCGAGGTCACCACCGGTATGACGAACACCGTGTCGCATTTCGGGCAAACGATCGGATTCTTGTCGAGATCATAGAACTTCGCGCTGCAACTGCCGCACAGGCGCTTGGTGCCAAGATCGGGTTTCGCCACGAGCAGGTTCCTTGAACGGTTCCGGGAAATCGGTGCTTCACTTGGCTAGTTGCGGCGCACCTGTCAATAGCGCAAAGGCCCGTAGATGGCGGTCCGGCCGTAAGTCGGGCATGGCAAGCGGGACCTGCCAGCGGGACTGGGCAAGGATGACGCGTCGCGTGAGCGCGTGGTAGGACGGCACACTTTTCAAGGTGCACAAACCCGTGACCGACGCTGCTCCCAACGCCGGCCTCCAGCCGCTGACGGCCCGCCGTAGCGGCCCGATTTCGGGCCGCGCCCGCGTTCCCGGCGACAAATCGATCTCGCACCGCGGCCTTATTCTCGGCGCCATGACAGTTGGCGAAACCATTATTTGGGGCTTGCTCGAAGGCGAGGACGTTCACCACACCGCGGACGCCATGCGCGCGCTCGGTGCCCGGGTCGAGCGTGGCAGCGACGGCAGCTGGCGCGTGCACGGCGTCGGCGTCGGCGGATTTTCCGTGCCACGCGACCGGCTTTATTTCGGCAATTCCGGCACCGGCGCGCGGCTCGCCGTCGGCGCGGTGGCCGGGTGCCCGATCAGGGTGACGCTGGACGGCGATGCCTCCTTGCAGAAGCGGCCGATGCGGCGCGTGCTCGATCCGCTGGAGAAAATTGGCGCGCGCGTTATCGAGCAGGCGGAAGGCGGGCGATTGCCGCTGACCTTGCAGGGCGCCGTCGATCCGATTCCGATCACCTATGAATCGCCGGTGCCGTCGGCGCAGCTCAAGTCGGCGGTGCTGCTGGCCGGACTTGCCGCGCCGGGCGAGACCACGGTGATCGAAGCGCAGGCCACCCGCGACCATACCGAGCGCATGCTCAAGCATTTCGGCGCCAAGGTCACGGTGAAGTCGCACGGCGATCACGGCCGCCGCATCGTGCTGCAGGGCCAGCCCGAGCTCGAGCCGGCGCCGGTCGTGGTGCCGGCCGATCCGTCGTCGGCAGCGTTTCCGCTGGTGGCGGCGCTGATCGTGCCAGGCTCGGATTTGATTTTGGAATCGGTGATGACTAATCCGCTGCGCACCGGGCTCTACATGACGCTCAAGGAAATGGGCGCGCAGATCGAAGCGGTCGAGACCCGCGCCGACGGTGGCGAGGAAGTCGCCGATCTTCGCATTCGCACCTCGTCGCTCAAGGGCATCGAAGTGCCGGCGGAACGGGCGCCTTCGATGATCGACGAATATCCGGTGCTGGCGGTGGCCGCCGCCTTCGCGCAGGGCCAGACCATCATGCGCGGCTTGAGCGAATTGCGCGTCAAGGAGAGCGACCGGCTCGCCGCCACCGCCGAGATGCTGCGCGTCAATGGTGTCGATGTGACGATCGAAGGCGACGACATGATCGTCAACGGCAAAGGTTCAGTGCCCGGCGGCGGCCTGGTGGCGACCCACATGGATCACCGCCTCGCGATGTCGGCGCTGGTGATGGGGCTTGCCAGCGAGCAGGGCGTCCAGGTCGACGATATCGCGTTCATCGCCACCAGCTTTCCCGGCTTTACCGAACTGATGCACTCGCTCGGCGCCGATCTGGCATGAGCATCGCTCCATGATCATTGCCATTGACGGTCCGGCCGCTTCCGGCAAGGGCACGCTCGGCCAGCGCCTCGCAAAGCATTATGGCCTGCGCCATCTCGATACGGGGTTGCTATATCGCGCCGTCGGCAAGGCCGTGCTCGACGCCGGAAAATTGCCTGACGACAAGGCAGCTGCGATCACCGTGGCACGCGCGCTAGATCCGACGCATTTGGGCGATCCCGCGCTCAAGACCGACGCCATCGGCAATATCGCCTCGATTGTGTCGGCGATTCCGGAGGTGCGCGCGGCGTTGCTCGAGTTCCAGCGCGGTTTCGCCGCCACGCCGCCAGGCGCGGTGCTGGACGGCCGCGACATCGGCACCGTGATCGTCCCGCGGGCCGAGGTGAAGATTTTTCTGACCGCTTCGCCGGAGGAACGCGCCCGCCGTCGGGTAAAAGAGGCCCAAGACAGGGGCGAAAACCCCGATCCGGCAATAATGCTGGCCGACATCAAAAAACGCGATGAACGCGACGCTAACCGTGCCGTCGCCCCTTTCAAACCCGCGCCGGACGCGCACTTGCTCGATACCACGCATTTGGATATAGACGCGGCCATCCGGGCCGCCATCGACATCGTCGAGGCCACCCGAACGGGCCGGGGCCGCGGTTAATCGCGCCTCGCTGTTGGAGGACAAAAGCCCCGTTCGAGCCTCGCCGAAAACGGCCTGATCGCAACCATCGTTCCGAACGCACGGCACAATAGCGCCGGCCTTCCGGCATTGCCGGGGGCCGCCGAAGGTCTTGCAAGGCCCTCGGCCCGCGCGGCTGGAACGCAATTCAAACCGCCGGCGCCTGCTTTAGGAGACTACATGGCCACCGCTGCAGCACCCTCGCGTGAAGACTTCGCCGCAATGCTCGAAGAGTCCTTTGCCCAGGGCGGCACGCCCTCGGAAGGCACCGTCGTCAAGGGCAAGGTCGTCGGTATCGAAAAGGACATGGCCGTCATCGACGTCGGCGCCAAGACCGAAGGCCGCGTGGCGATGCGCGAATTCGCGGCGCCCGGCCGGCAGTCCGACATCAAGATCGGCGACACGGTGGAGGTCTATCTCGAGCGCGTCGAGAACGCGCTGGGCGAAGCGGTGCTGTCGCGCGACAAGGCGCGGCGCGAGGAAAGCTGGGGCAAGCTGGAAAAGTCCTTCACTGAAAATCAGAAGGTCCAGGGCGTCATCTTCAATCAGGTCAAGGGCGGCTTCACCGTCGATCTCGACGGCGCGGTGGCCTTCCTGCCGCGCTCGCAGGTCGACATCCGTCCGATCCGCGATGTCACGCCGCTGATGAACTCGCCGCAGCAATTCCAGATCCTCAAGATGGATCGCCGCCGCGGCAACATCGTGGTGTCGCGCCGCACGGTACTCGAAGAGACCCGCGCCGAGCAGCGCCAGGAGCTGGTGCAGAATCTCGAAGAGGGCCAGGTCATCGACGGCGTGGTCAAGAACATCACCGACTACGGCGCGTTCGTGGACCTGGGCGGCATCGACGGCCTGCTGCACGTCACCGACATCGCGTGGCGCCGCGTCAATCACCCGACCGAGGTGCTCAACATCGGCCAATCGGTCAAGGTCAAGATCATCAAGATCAACCATGAGACTCACCGTATCTCGCTCGGCATGAAACAACTGCTGGACGATCCGTGGCAGGGCATCGAAGGGAAATTCCCGGTCGGCGCCCGCTTCAAGGGCCGCGTCACCAACATCACCGACTACGGCGCGTTCGTCGAACTGGAGCCGGGCATCGAAGGCCTGATCCACGTTTCCGAAATGTCGTGGACCAAGAAAAACGTCCACCCCGGCAAGATCGTCTCGACCTCGCAAGAAGTCGAGGTGCAGGTGTTGGAAGTCGACCCGGTCAAGCGCCGCATCTCGCTCGGCCTCAAGCAGACCATGCGCAATCCATGGGAAGCTTTCGTCGAGAAGCATCCGCCGGGCTCGACGGTCGAAGGCGAGGTCAAAAACAAGACCGAGTTCGGCCTGTTCCTCGGTCTCGATGGCGACGTCGACGGCATGGTGCATTTGTCCGACCTCGACTGGAAACGTCCCGGCGAGCAGGTGATCGAGGAGTACAAGAAGGGCGACATGGTCAAGGCGCAGGTGCTCGACGTCGATGTCGAGAAGGAGCGCATCTCGCTCGGCGTCAAGCAGCTGGCTGGCGATCCGATGGAAGGTGCTGGCGGCGAGCTCAAAAAGGGCGACGTCGTGACCTGCGAAGTCACCAAGGTCGAGGAAAACGGTCTCGAAGTGAAGGTCGTTGGGACCGAACTCGACGCTTACATCAAGCGTGGCGACCTGGCCCGCGATCGCGGCGACCAGCGCACCGACCGCTTCCAGGTTGGGCAGAAGTTCGACGCCCGCGTCACCCAATACGACCGCAAGACTCGCAAGGTCGCCGTCTCCATCAAGGCGCTGGAAGTGGCCGAGGAGAAGGAAGCCATCGCGCAATACGGTTCGTCGGATTCGGGCGCGACGCTGGGCGATATTCTCGGCACCGCGCTCAAGCAGCGCGAGGATGCCCCGGAGGAGGAAAAGGCCGGGGAGTAATCGCGCGGGGCAAGCAAGGATTAAGTCATGTCGCTCGATGCCGATGCGATCGTCGATCGCCGCCGGATGCGGCGCAAGGTCACGTTCTGGCGGGTCACCGTCGCCGTGATCGGAGTGCTGGCTGTAGCGGTGGTCGTCGCCGCCTACGGTCCCGGCCGCGCGCTGCTTAATCCCGGCGGCACCATCGCCCGCGTCACCATCACGGGCATTATTCGCGGCAACACGGATCGGGTCGAAGCGCTCGACCGGCTGTCACGCTCGTCGGCAAAGGCGGTGATCGTCCACGTCGATTCGCCCGGCGGCACGACGGCGGGCTCCGAGCAGTTGTTCGATTCGCTGCGCCGGTTGCAGGCCAAGAAGCCGATGGTGGTAGTGGTGGACGGGCTGGCGGCGTCCGGCGCCTATATCGCCGCGATGTCGGCCGATCACATCATCGCGCTCGACACGTCGCTGGTCGGCTCGATTGGCGTGCTGTTCCAATATCCGAACTTTACCGACGTGCTCAAAACTATCGGCATCAAGGTCGAGGAAGTAAAATCGACGCCGCTCAAAGCGGCGCCGAACGGCTTTGAGCCGACCAGTCCGGAGGCGCGCGCGGCGATCGCCTCAATCGTGATGGACTCCTACGCCTGGTTCAAAGCCTTGGTAAAGGACCGCCGCCATCTCGACGAAACCCAGTTGGCTAAGGTGGTCGACGGCCGCGTCTTTACCGGCCGGCAGGCGGTCGATCTCAAGCTGATCGACAGTATCGGCAACGAGCGGGATGCGCTGGCCTGGCTGGAGAGCGAAAAGAAGGTCCCTGCCGATACGCCCGTGCGTGACTATTCGCTGCAACCGCGGTTTAGCGAGCTTTCCTTCCTGCATGTCGCTGCCTTTACGTTCGACGCGGTCGGCCTGAGCGTCGTTGCGCGCCGCATCGAGGAGTGGGGTGCAGTGCAAGCGGTCGAGCGGCTGAACCTTGACGGTCTCTTGGCGCTTTGGCACCCTGCCTCTTCCAACTGAGGCCGGCAGGCAACTTATGACGATGATCAAGTCGGAACTGGTCCAGCGCATCGCCACGCAAAATCCGCATCTGTATCAGCGCGACGTCGAGAATATCGTCAACGCCATCCTCGGCGAAATCACCAATGCGATGTCGAAAGGCGACCGGGTCGAGCTGCGCGGCTTCGGCGCGTTTTCAGTCAAGCATCGCCCAGCCCGCACCGGGCGCAATCCACGCACCGGCGCCCACGTCGCGGTCGAGAAGAAGTCCGTGCCGTTCTTCAAGACCGGCAAGGAAATGCGCGAGCGGCTGAACGCGCAAGGTGTTCCCGGCGCTGCCGCCGCTGCGGCCTCGCCACCGGCCTGAGCTTCTTCCAACAGCTTGCACGAGTGCTATGATCGCGGCCGGCCCTTGAGGCCGGTCATTTGTTTTTGGAGATTCGAGCGCGATGCTGCGCAAGATCCTCACGGCGATCATCGTCATACCGCTTGTTGTCGTGCTGGTCGTCTTCGCGGTGGCCAACAGGCAGGTCGTCACCGTGATTTTCGATCCGTTCGACACCGCGCATCCGGCCTACGCGTTGACGCTGCCGCTGTTCGGCATGGTGTTCGTCATTCTCATCGTCGGGGTCATCATCGGCGGTATCGCAGCCTGGTTGCGGCAAAGCCATTGGCGCCGTACCGCGCGGCGTCTCGACGGTGAGGCGCGGGCGCTGCAAGGTGAGGTCACGGCGCTGCGTGCGCAACTCGTCGCGCGTGAAATGCCGCCATCGCCGGCCGAGCCGGAACACGTCTTGATCCCGCCGCCGACGGTGCCCTGAGCCCAGGCTTGTGCGCTTTGCCGTATGGCAAATAGGCGCTAGAACCCCCCTGCCATGCCACTGACCGTCAAAATTTGCGGGCTCAAAACGCCCGAAGCGCTTGATGTCGCGCTGGAATCCGGCGCCGACCTGGTCGGCTTCGTGTTCTTTGCGCCGAGCCCGCGCAACCTCGGACTGGAGGCCGCGCGGGCGCTTGGGCAGCGTGTGAAAAGTCGCGCCGGCAAGGTCGCGCTCACGGTCGACGCCAATGATGAGACGCTGTTCAACATCGTTGAAGCGCTCAAGCCCGACATGTTGCAATTGCACGGCAGCGAGACGCCGGATCGCGTCGTCACGGTGCGCACGCGGTTCGGCCTGCCGGTGATGAAGGCGCTGCCGGTTGCCGAGCGTGGCGACCTTTCGCCGATCCGGCTGTACGCCAATGTTGCCGATCGTCTGCTGTTCGACGCACGCGCGCCGCAGGACGCCACCCGGCCCGGCGGCCTCGGCAAGCCGTTCGACTGGACGCTGCTCAAGGACATCGATCCGAAAATCAATTTTATGCTGTCGGGCGGACTCGACGCATCCAATGTCGCGCAGGCGCTGGCGCATCACCCGCGCGCCGGGCGTCGACGTGTCATCTGGCGTCGAGCGCGCGCCTGGCGAAAAAGATTCCGACAAGATCCGTGCCTTCATCCGCGCAGCGCGGGCGGCGGAAAGCGCTGGCCAGAAAGTCGCGAGCAGCGCATGAATGCGCCGCGTCCCAATTCGTTTCGCACCGGCCCCGACGAGCGCGGGCATTTCGGCATCTATGGCGGCCGCTTCGTCGCCGAGACCCTGATGCCGCTCATCCTCGAACTGGAGAAGGCCTACAACGAGGCCAAGGCCGATCCAGCGTTTCAGAAGGAGATGGACGGCTACCTGACGCATTATGTCGGCCGGCCGTCGCCGCTGTATTTTGCCGAGCGGATGACCGAGCATCTAAAAGGCGCGAAAATCTATTTCAAGCGCGAGGAGCTCAATCACACCGGCGCGCACAAGGTCAACAACGTGCTCGGGCAGATCATGGTGGCGCGCCGCATGGGCAAGAAGCGCGTCATCGCCGAGACCGGCGCCGGCATGCACGGCGTCGCCACCGCGACGCTATGCGCGCGGTTCGGGCTCGATTGCGTCGTCTACATGGGCGAAGTCGACGTCGAGCGGCAGAAGCCCAATGTGTTTCGCATGAAGATGCTCGGCGCTGAGGTGCGGCCGGTAGTGTCGGGTTCTAAGACCCTCAAGGATGCGATGAATGAGGCCTTGCGCGACTGGGTCACCAATGTCGCCGACACTTTCTATTGCATCGGCACGGTCGCGGGTCCGCATCCGTATCCCGCGATGGTGCGCGATTTCCAATGCGTGATCGGCCGTGAAACCCGCGAGCAGATGCAGGCCGCCGAAGGCCGTCTGCCGGATTCACTGATCGCCTGCATCGGTGGCGGCTCCAATGCGATGGGGTTGTTTCACCCGTTCCTCGACGACAAGGACATCGAGATCTACGGCGTCGAGGCGGCCGGCCACGGTATTCCGAGCGGACAGCATGCCGCCTCGATCGCCGGCGGCAAGCCGGGCGTGCTGCACGGCAACCGGACTTATCTGCTGATGAACGATGACGGGCAGATCGAGGAGGCCCATTCAATCTCGGCCGGACTCGATTATCCCGGCATCGGTCCCGAACATGCCTGGCTCAACGACATGGGTAGGGTGCAATTCCTGTCGGCGACCGACGACGAAGCCGTGAGCGCGCTGCAACTATGCAGCAAGCTTGAAGGCATTATTCCGGCGCTCGAGCCGGCGCACGCGCTGGCGCGGCTGCTCGACCTGGCGCCGAAAAAGCCCAAAGACCACCTGATGGTGATCAATATTTCCGGGCGCGGCGACAAGGACCTCGATTCGGTCGCCAAATATCTGGAAAGCAAGCCGGGAACCCGGGCGCGATGACCACGCGCATTGACCAACGCTTTGCTGCGCTGAAAAATGAAGGTCGCGCCGCGCTGGTGACTTTCACCATGGCGGGCGATCCGGATTACGACACGTCGCTCGCGCTGACCAAGGCGCTGCCGAAGGCGGGCGCCGACGTGATCGAACTCGGCATGCCATTCACCGATCCGATGGCCGATGGCCTGGCGATCCAGGCGGCGGGCCTGCGCGCGCTTAAGGGCGGGCAGAACCTGAAGAAGACGCTGGCGCTGGTGCGCGAATTCCGCAAAGGCGACGACGCCACGCCGATCGTGCTGATGGGATATTACAACCCGATCTACATCTACGGCGTCGGCAAATTTCTGGCCGACGCCAAAAGCACTGGCGTCGACGGATTGATCGTGGTCGATCTGCCGCCTGAGGAGGATGAGGAGCTGTGCCTGCCGGCGCTCAAGGCCGGGTTGAACTTCATCCGGCTGGCGACGCCGACAACTGACGACAAACGTCTCCCGGCCGTGCTCACCAACACCTCGGGCTTTGTCTATTACGTGTCGATCACCGGGATTACTGGGTCGGCAACGCCCGACGCCGGCAAGGTTGGCGCCGCGGTCGGCCGCATCAAGCGCCACACCCAATTGCCGGTCGCGGTCGGCTTCGGCGTGAAAACCGCTGCGCACGCCAAAGGCATCGCCGAAGGCGCCGACGGCGTCGTGGTCGGCTCGGCGCTGATCGACGCCTTGCGCTCAACGCTCAAGGACGGCAAGGCCAGCCCGCAAACCGTCAAAGCTGTGACCGACCTCGTCGCCTCGCTGGCGCAAGGCGTGCGGAGCGTCCGGAAGTAACGGACGGTCAGCGCGGCGGAATCTGGATCAGGTCGGCGAGCTGCTCCTTGGTCAGCGGCACCGGCGTGAACTTCAATTCCACCGCGTCCTTCACGATCTCATCGAGCCCGGTGATCTTGTCCGGGTTGATCGCGTCGCCGGGGAAGAAATCATCGCGGGTGCGCTTAGCCTTGGCCTCGGAGATGTTGAGCCACTCGGCGTAGGTCGTCAGGCATTTCGGGTCCTTGTACATGCAGTCGACCGTCTCGCGATATGCCTTCATGTAACGCACCACGACATCCTTGTTCGCCTTGAGCCAGTCGGCGTTGGCGATGTCGAGCCGCACCGTCTGCCCCTTGAACGCCGCCGCGTCGTTGCCGGTGGCAATGATGCGGATATCTTTCTTGTCGAGCTGGTCGAGCCCGAACGGCGGCGCCGCCCAGCCGACATCGATCTGGTTCGACATCACCGCCGTGATGTTGGCGGCCGGCCCGCCCATCGCGGTCGGCTTGGCCTTGAGGTCATACTGCTTCATGAACGCGGTGACGACGCCGTGGGTCGAGGAGCCGTTGGTCGAATAGGCGAGGATCTTGCCGTCGGTGTCCTTGAGCGTCTTGATCGGCGAATCCGCCTTCACATACCAATAGAGGTCGCCAGCACCGGTGGTTTCCGCGCCGATCACCCGCACCGGCGCGCCTTTGGCGTAGGCGCTCAGCACGCCCATCACGCCGGCCGCGATGCCGATATTGACGCTGCCGGAGATCACCGCCTGCTGGGTTTCGCCGGCGCCGTTGGTATAGACCATCTCCAGCACCAGCCCATGCTTCTTGAAGATGCCCATGCGCTGGCCGACTTCCGACACCGAGGTGTCCCAGTTGCCGCGCTGGCCGATCGCCAGCTTGACCGTGTCATCGGCGAAAGCCGTGCTGCCGGTTAGAGCCAGCACCAGCGACACCGCGATTGTCTTCGTACGCATATTCATCCTCCCGGCTTTTGTTCGTTGTTCAGGCAATTCGTTCGAGTGGAGCCTGGCTGCCGCCGCCGAGGCTGCGCCAGTTGGTCGATTTCGGCACCACGCCCTCATAGGAACTGATGCTGGCGTGCGGAACGCGCGGCTCGGCGGTGCCGATCGCCGGTCCGCCCTTCTGCACGGTCTGCGCGGCCTCGACCATCAGGCGGCGGAACGCGACGACGGCGACGTCGCTGGCGCCGATCCGTTCCTTCGAGCGGTCGCTGATCGGGCCCATGCCTTCCCACATCGCGATGTCTTGGCTCGGAATGCCCTGGATGCCGGTGAAGTTGCCGGCCTTCATCGCTTCGCGGTCCTGCAGGTAGTTATTCTCGCGGGTGCGGATGCCGTTGAAGTCCTTGTCGACGTCGATGCCCCATTGCAGCACGTTGAACTTGCGCCAGGCGTCGGCATCGATGCCCGGCTTGTCGCTGCCGTTCCAGGCGATGAAATAGAAGATTGTGTTGTTGTCGTCTTCCGGCGTCAGCAGCGTCGCGACATTGTGCACGTTGTTGGGCGGGATCAGCGCGGTGAACGGCGCGATATAGACCGTCGTGCGGATGTAGTCGTGGGTCGCTTCGTTCTTGATCGGCTTGCGGATCGCCGCGTAACGAAATCCGTAGGTCGTGCGCTCGATCTGGAAGCGCGGCGCCTTGTCGGTCGACGGGCGCAGCCAATTGGTGTCGGTGGCTTTCGCACCTTCCACTTGCGCCGGCACCATGTCGGAAGAATGCAGGCTTGAGGAATGCGCCGAATCGATCTGGCCTTCGAGGATCTGCGCCCAGTTGCAGCGTACCCGCACTTTGGTAGCTGAGACTCGCGCATCCGGCGTCGGCGCAAAAGCCGGCGCTTCGAACTCCGGCATCTCGGCGGCTGGGCCCATGTAGCACCACACGAAGCCACCGGCCTCACGCGCCGGATAGGCCTTGTGCTTGACCCGCTGCGGAATGTTGCTCTCCGGCGGCTCGGAGGCCATCTCGACGACATTGCCTTCGACGTCGAACTTCCAGCCGTGATAGAGGCAGCGCAGCCCGCACTCCTCGTTGCGCGCGTACAGCAGCGACGCGCGGCGATGCGCGCAGAATTCGTCGAGCACGCCGACGCGGCCCTTGGTGTCGCGGAATACCACCAGGCTTTCGCCCAGCAGCTTGACGCGCACCGGCGCGCCATCCGGCTCGGCGACCTCCTCGGACAGGCAAGCCGCGATCCAGTGCTGGCGCATGATCTGCCCCATCGGCGCGTCGCCCTCGACGCGGCACAGAAGATCGTTGTCTTCCGGGGTCATCGCAGAACCTCCCTGACGGCGCGTTCGGCAGCCGAACTGTGCCGTCGCGAGCCTTGTGTTAGAAACGTCCGCTAAAGCTATTGAAATGCGTCCAGTTTGTCGAGAAAGGCAGCGAGTTTGAATAGCGCGGTCGAACGCACGTTGCGGTTGGGAGTGGCGGGCCTGGGCCGCGCCTTCAGCATGATGTTGCCGACTTTGTCGCGCGACCTTCGCATCGTTCTTGCCGCCGCCGCCGACCCGCGAGAGGAGGCGCGGCGGCGATTTGCCGCCGACTTCTCGGCATCCGCCTACAAGTCGGTCGAGGAACTCTGCGCCGACCGCTCGCTCGACGTTATCTATGTCGCGACTCCGCATCAGCATCACGCCGCGCATGCCGTGCTCGCCGCGCAGCACGGCAAGCACGTGCTGGTCGAGAAGCCGATGGCGCTGACATTGGCCGATTGCGACGCGATGATCGCGGCGGCGCAACGCGCGAATGTGTGCGTTATCGCCGGCCCTAGCCATTCCTATGACGCGCCGATCCGGCGCACGCGCGAACTCGTCGCCGGTGGTGAATATGGCGCGGTGCGCATGATCAGCGCGCTCAACTACACGGACTACCTGTACCGGCCCCGCCGGCCGGAAGAGCTCGACAACGCGCTTGGCGGCGGCGCGATCTTCAATCAGGCGGCGCATCAGATCGACATCGTGCGGCTGCTCGGCGGAGGGCAGGTGCGCAGCGTGCGCGCCGCGACCGGCGCCTGGGATCGCGCACGGCCGGCCGATGCTGCCTATACGGCGATGCTGACGTTCGAGAGCGGCGCTTTCGCGTCCCTGAACTACAACGGCTACGGAAATTTCGATTCCGACGAATTGCTGGGTTGGATCGGCGAAAGTGGGGAGGAGAAATCTCCGAAGGCCGCCGCAGCACGCCGCCGCTTCACCAATGCCGCCGAGGAAGCCGCCTTCAAAACGGCGCACAATTATGGCGGTGCGAACTTTAGGAAGCCGTCAAGCGATGGACGATCGCACGAACATTTCGGCTTCATCGTCGTGAGCTGTGAGCGCGCCGATCTGCGGCCGATGCCGAACGGCGTCATGATCTACCAGGACGGCGTAGCGCGGCTCGACGCCTTGCCGCCGCCCGCGGTGCCGCGCGCTGAAGTCATCGATGAACTCTATGGCGCGGTGGTGCACGGCGCCGTGCCCTTGCATGACGGCGCCTGGGCGCGCGCCAGTCTCGAAGTCTGTCTCGCCATGCTGCAATCCGCCCGCAGCGGCGCGGATGTGAAGTTGCATCGGCAGACGGCGACGCCATAAATCGCGCTATCCGGCTAAAATTAGCCGCTTTGGCGTGGTGGATTTGTTGCGCTTTCGGGATTACATCAGGCGCTCAAGCTAAAGATCGCCAAGGACCGCGATGAACTGGATATCCAACTTCGTCCCGCCAAAGATTCGCAGTTTCCTCAATCGACGGGAAACGCCGGAAAATCTTTGGATCAAGGACCCCGAAACTGGGCAGCTCGTCTTTTATAAAGACGTCGAGGCCAACCAGTTCGTCATACCGGCGTCGAACTATCATATGCGCATGAGCGCCACCGCGCGGCTCAAGTCGCTGTTCGACGGCGGCGAGTACGAAGACCTCGCGGTGCGCGAGGTAGCGCTCGATCCGCTCAAATTCCGCGACGAGCGCCGCTACGCCGATCGCCTGAAAGACGCCCGCACCAAGACCGGCATGACCGACGCGGTGAAGCTCGGCTTCGGCAAGCTTGACGGCCTGCCGGTGACGGCGGCGGTGCAGGATTTCGACTTCATGGGCGGCTCGCTCGGCATGGCGGCCGGCGAAGCGGTGATCTGCGGCATGGAAACCGCGGTGTCGCGCAAGACCCCCTTCATCATGTTCGCGGCGTCGGGCGGTGCTCGCATGCAGGAGGGCATCCTGTCGCTGATGCAATTGCCGCGCACCACCGCCGCTGTGCTGTCGCTGCGCGATGCGAATTTGCCATACATCGTCGTGCTGACCAATCCGACCACCGGCGGCGTCACCGCGTCTTACGCGATGCTGGGCGACGTACACATCGCCGAGCCCGGCGCGCTGATCGGCTTCGCCGGCCCGCGCGTCATCGAGCAGACCATCCGCGAGAAATTGCCGGAAGGATTCCAGCGCGCCGAATATCTGGAAAAGCACGGCATGGTCGACATGGTGGTGCACCGCCATAAGTTGCGCGCCACGTTGTCGGATCTGTGTCGCGTGCTGACCAAGGCACCCGCCGCCACCGCGCCGCCGCCGGCGGAACATTTGCCGGTTCCCGCGCACGCCTCCACGCCCTGACCGTGAGCGCGGTCGATTCCATCGTCGCGCGGCTGCTCGCGCTGCATCCGAAGCGCATCGACCTGTCGCTCGAGCGCATCGAACGCCTGCTCGTCGCGCTCGGCCATCCCGAGCGCAAGCTGCCGGGCGTCATCCATGTCGCCGGCACTAACGGCAAGGGTTCGACCATTGCCTTCCTGCGGGCGATGCTGGAGGCGGCGGACCAGCGCGTCCACACCTATACCTCGCCGCATCTGGTGCGCTTCAACGAGCGGTTTCGACTCGCGGCGGAAGGCGAGGGGCAACTGGTGTCGGACGCCGAACTGTCGGCGGCTCTTGAGGAGTGTGAAAAAGCCAATGGCGGCGCTCCAATCACGGTGTTCGAGATCACCACCGCCGCCGCCTTCCTGCTGTTTTCGCGGCATCCGGCCGACGTTCTGCTGCTTGAGGTCGGCCTCGGCGGAAGGCTGGACGCCACCACTGTCATCGAGCGCCCGCTCGCCACCGTGATCACGCCGGTCGGCATCGACCACACCGATTTTCTCGGTGACACTCTTGAGAAGATCGCGGCGGAAAAGGCCGGCATCATCAAGCGCGGCGTGCCGGTGATTATCGCGGCGCAGCAGCGCGATGCGCTGGCGGTGATCGAGCGGCAGGCCGCGCGGCTTGGTGCGCCGGTCAAGATCGCCGGCGAGGACTGGACCGCGACCGAAGAGCGTGGCCGGCTCGTGTATCAGGACGAGGCCGGACTGATCGATCTGCCGGCGCCGAAGCTCTATGGCCGCCATCAGTTCGAGAATGCCGGTCTGGCGATCGCAACTTTGCGCGCGATTGCGTCACTGAAAATGACGCCGCAGGCTTACGAAGCCGGCATGACCAAAGCCGACTGGCCGGCGCGGTTGCAACGCCTCACCCAAGGACGGCTGATCGATCTGGCACCGCCCGGCAGCGAGCTATGGCTCGACGGCGGTCACAATCCAGACGGCGGCCGCGCCATCGCCGCGGCGCTGGCTGACCTTGAAGAGCGGGTGTCGCGGCCTTTGGTGCTGATCGCCGGCATGTTGTCGACCAAGGATAACGCGGGCTTTTTGCGCAATTTCACCGGACTGGCGAAGCGGTTGATCGCGGTGCCAGTGCCGCAGGCCGACAAAGGCATGCCAGCCGAAGCTTTGTCGGAGGTGGCGCGCCAGATCGGGCTGGCGGCGACCAGCCGCGACGACATCGAAAGCGCGCTGGCCGCCGTGGCGAAGCTGGAGCTCGATCCGCCGCCGCGCATTCTGATTACCGGGTCGCTTTATCTGGCGGGCGAAGTGCTCAAGGCCAACGGCACGCCGCCGCAGTAATTATTTCAACAGTTTCATCAGGTCGCCCTTCTTCTGCGCGACCTGATCGACCGTGCACTGCCTCGGCGATTTGTCGGGCCGCCAGCGCATCAGCCGCGTGCCGTGGCGGAAACGGCCGCCGGTGAAGTGGTCATAGCAGACCTCGACCACCAGCTTCGGCTGGAGCGGCTGCCACTCCGACGAGCGTTTGGTCGACCAGCGGCTCGGCCCGCCCGGTTTGTCGCCGGTGAAGCCTGGCTCATCGATCAGCTTCTCGAGCTTGATGGTCAGCGCTTTCTTCTCGTCGGCTTTCAGCGACGAGGTGAAGCCGACATGATCGAGCAGACCTTGTTCGTTGTAGAAGCCGAGCAGCAGCGAGCCGACCACCTTGGTGCCTTCGTTGTAGCGGAAGCCGCCGACTACGCAGTCGGCCGAGCGGTGGTTCTTGATCTTGCGCATCCCGCCGCGATTGCCGGACTGGTAGGGTAGGTCGCGCCGCTTGGCGATGATGCCGTCGAGCGTCGCGCCGACCTGCTTGAGCCATTTTTTGGCGTCATTGAGCTTCGTGGTGGCAGGCGACAGCCGGAAGATTTTCTTGCCGCGCAGATGTTTCCGCGCGAACGCCTCCAGCTTTTCGCGGCGCCGGTCGAGCGTTTGTGGGACCATTGATTTGCCGTCCTGCGCCAGCAGGTCGAACACGATCAGCAGCGCGGGAGTCTCCACGGATAACTTCTGCACGCGGCTCGCCGCCGGGTGAATACGTTGCAGCAGAGCGTCGAACGAAAATACGCGGCCTTGCGGCACCACGATCTCGCCATCGAGCACAAAGTTCTTGGCTTTCAGCGTGCCAGCCGCCGCGACAATTTCGGGAAAATACCGGGTCAGCGATTGGCCGGATTTCGATTGCAGCTCGATCTTGGCGCCGTCGCGAAACAGCAGGCAGCGGAAGCCGTCCCACTTCGGTTCATATTGCCATTCTCTGCCCGCGGGAATTTCATCCACGGACAAGGCTTCCATCGGCGGGTAGGGGCGGCGCAGCGCTTGGCTCATCGTCTCACTAACGCAAACGGCCGGCCTTTCGGCCAGCCGTTTGTCAAAGATTCATGACCGAGGGTCAGGTGTTCAAACGCCGCTGGAAATCCACTGCTGCAGCTTCTGCTTCGGCGCAGCGCCGACCTGGCGCGAGGCTTCCTTGCCGTCCTTGAACATCATCAAGGTCGGGATCGACATGATCCCGTAGCTCGCCGCCGTCTTCGGGTTCTCATCGACATTGAGCTTGACGATCTTGACCTTGTCGCCGAGCGCGCCGGAAATCTCCTCGAGCGCCGGCGCGATCATCCGGCAGGGGCCGCACCATTCCGCCCAGAAATCCACCACCACTGGCCCGGACGATTTCAACACGTCCGATTCGAAGCTCGCGTCAGATGTCTTGCCGACGGCCATGGGATACCTCGTTGTTTTTGGTGTGGGTGCGTAAAGGAGAGGCGCAGAACCTATGAATGTGACCCCGCAGCGTCAAGGCAACTCACGCGGTGGTGACAGCAAGCGCCGCATCCAGCATCTCGGCGGAAACCTCCATGAGATCAGGGACTTCGGTCCAGACGAGGGCGGTACGAATTTGCCGCTGCGGATAGAGCTTGGCGAGCACCGCGCGATAAAGCGCGAGCTGGCGGATATAGGTTTTTGGCGCGTCGGCGATTCGCGTGGGCGCCGGACGGTTGGTCTTGTAGTCGGCGATCAGAACCTCGGAGGCGGTAACCGCGAGCCGGTCGACCTGACCTGCGACCAGCAGCGTCTCGCCGTTGCGGCCGGGGAGCGTGCCGGCAATCGACACCTCGGCCCGGCTGCCCGGGGCGAACAGCGCGGCAAAGCGCGGGTCGGCCAGCACGCCGAGTGCCTGGGCGGCGATGTCGGCGCGTGTCGCGTCGTCAAGTTTCTTGCCGGCGCGCGCGAGATAACGGCGTGCCGCCTCGGCGCGATGTCCAAGCGGAATGTCGGGCAGCGATTGCATCAGCCGGTGCGTGAGCGTGCCGCGCTTGAGCGCGGTATCGCGGTCGGCGCCGGTCGCGAAACGATTGACATCTTCCTCGTCGGCTTCCGATGGACGAACCACGCGAAATGCCGGACGCTCGGTCTTGACCGGCTGTTTGAGCCAGGGCGGCACGGCATCGGCTTGGGGAATCGCGGTCGGCGGCGTCGGCGGCTGCAGCGGATGCGGCTTGTCGATGTAGAACCGCCTTACTTCGCCGCTGCCGGCATCGGCCGGCTCGCGCACCGTATGCGGCCCTAACGCCTCGTCGACCAGCTGATACCAGCAGCCATCCGGAATCCTGTTGACGCCGCGCGCGCCGCACACCACCAGCCGTTCGATCGCGCGCGTCATACCGACGTACAGCAGCCGCCGGTATTCGTCCGCGGCCGCGCCTTTCGCGTCGTTTCGCGCACCGTCCATCGGACCGGCATCGTTGGCCCTGGCGTTGGCCCAGACAATCGGAGCATCGTCGCTGGAGCCGAATGGCAGCAGCCGTGGCGGGCGCGGGCCTTCGGGCTTGGTGGTGGTATCGGCCAGAATGACGTGGCGCGCTTCCAATCCCTTGGCGCCATGCACCGTCATCACCCGCACTTCGTCGCGCGCCAGCTCCATGTCGCGTTTGACCTCGGCATTGGCGCCGCGCAGCCAGGACGCGAAGCCCTGCAGCGACGGTGTCTCGCGCCGCTCATAATCGAGCGCCAGGCTGAGAAATTCGTCGAGCGCGTCGGCGGCTTCGTAGCCGAGCCTTGCAAAAAATTTGGCTCGGCCTTTGCGGGCGCCGAGCACATGGGCATAAAACGCAAACGGCGACATCGTGCGCGCCGTAACGGCGAGGTCGTCGAGCAGGCCATCCGCCGCGCCAAAGAACTCGTCTTCACGCGCCTTGGTGCGCAACGCGGCGCGCAGTGAGCCGCCACGGTTCCACGCCAAATCGAACAGATGATCTTCGGTGAGCCCGAACAGCGGGCCTTTCAGCAAAGTCGCCAGCGCCAGATCGTCGTCCGGCAGCAACACGACGTCGGCGAGCGCCAGCAAATCCATGATCGCGATGTGCTCGACTAGTTTGAGCCGGTCGGCGCCCGCCACCGGAATTTCCGCATCCTTGAGCGCGCGGATAATTGCCTCGAACAGCGAGCCACGCTGGCGCACCAAAATGAGCACCTCGCCCGGCCGCGTGCCCGCGCGCCGTCCAGGTTTTCACCGTGGCGGCGATCTGGCGCGCCAGCTGGACGCGTGGGTTTTGCTCGGTGCTTTGGTCGAACGGCGCGTCCCAGCCCTCCATCTCGCGTTTGGCGCCGGGCTCGATCAAATCCCAGATTTCGACCACCCCGGGCACCGCGTTCGGTAACGAGCGGTGCGCGGTCGCGACGGGGTCGGCGGTAAGCCCCTTGAACGCTTGCTCGCGGCCGAACACCTTGTCGACCGCGCCCAACACGTCCGGTCCGGAGCGGAATGACGCCTTGAACTCGCGCGCGATAAAAGCGCCCTGAATCTCTGAAAACAGCCGCTCGAAATGCCGGCGGGTTTCAGCAAAAGCACCGGGCGCGGCGCCCTGGAACGAAAAGATCGACTGCTTCTCGTCGCCGACTGCGAACAGCGTGCGATTGGTGAATTGTCGTGAGCCGCCCGGCACAAATTCCGATGCGATGGTCTTGATGATCTCCCACTGCTTTGGGCTGGTGTCCTGCGCCTCGTCGATCAGCAGATGATCGATGCCGAGGTCGAGCTTGTAGAGCACCCAGGCGGCGGACGTTTCGCGAAACAGCGCAAGCGTCTTCTCGATCAGGTCGTCATAGTCGAGCAGCGCCTTGCGGTCCTTCTCCTGGCGATAGCGGTCGATCACTTCGTGAGCGATGGTGATCAGAGCGGCGCTGCGGTCGCGGGCGCGCACGGCGCGCTCGCGTTCCAGCAGGGCACACACCCGATCCTTCTCTTTCAGCAGGCGGTCGTGGGCCGCCTGATTGGCTTCTGCGATTTTCTTGGTGAGCAGCCGCTCGCGCGGCTTACGGTCCGGCAGCGTGCCGCAAAACACATCGAGATAAGCCTCAAGGCGCGGGCGGCCGGTCAGGCTTCGTGCCTGCGCCAGGCGAGCCGCCTGATCGGAATCGGCCTTGGTGCCCGACAGGAAAATCTCAATCAGGCCGGGCCAGTCTGCCTCTGGAATATAGGAGGCGGCGAAAAATTCATTCTCCAGACTTTGCACCGTATCGCCAGGCGCAACATCAAGATGGCGGGACAATTCCGCGATGGCTTGCGTGACGCCGCCCGCACGACCGCTCCACGCCTTGAGTGCATCGCGCTTGAAGATTGCTTCGCCGATCACTTCCTTGAAGGTCTGGTCGGCGGCAGCGACGATGGCGGCGGCTAGCGCGCGGCCGAGCGGCGCATCAGGCTGCGCCGCCGCCTCAAGCAGAATCTCGAGTGTCAGCCGTTCCAGCAGCTGCGTGGTCGAGACTCCGTCGAGCACATTGAAGCGCGCGGGGACGTCGGCCTCGAACGGAAACTGGTGCAGCAGCCGGGTGCAGAAAGCGTGGATAGTCTGTACCTTGAGCCCGCCCGGCGTTTCGAGCGCCGAGGCAAACAGCCGGCGGGCTAGCGCGCGGGTGTCGACGTCCGCCTTGCGCCCGCTGCTTTCCAGAATTTTGCGGTCGAGTTCGGTGTCGTCGAGCGCGGTCCACTTCGCCAGCGTATCGAACACGCGTGTCGCCATGTTGGCGGCGGCGGCCTTGGTGAAGGTGATGCAGAGAATTTTGGACGGATCGACGCCACGCAACAGCAGGTTGATGACGCGCTGGGTCAGCACGTGGGTCTTGCCGGATCCGGCGTTAGCGGAGACGAACACCGAGCGTTCGGGATCGGCCGCCTCGAGCTGCAAGGCGCGCACGTCGTCCGGGATTTCACGCGTAGCGCTTACCACTCGTCCTCCTCGCCGCGCGCCGACCATTCCTTGACGCGGGCGAGATGGTCGTAGTCGCCGTAATAGGTCGTCCACATCGGATGCACGAGCGACTGGTACGGCGTCGCCTCGTCCTCAAAGCGCATCGCGACGCCGATGAGCCGCTTCAGCGCATAATCGGCCTGTGAATCCGGCGTGCCTTCCTTGAACGAAATGGGCTTTGGCTCGCCGGGCGGGTTGGTGCCTTTCAGCGTAATGTAGGTGATCTCGCTGATGGATCCCGCCGCCACGCCATCGAAGCCGCCGCCGCGCAGGATGGCGGATTCCAGCGTCAGCTGCGGCGCCAGCCCGGTGCGGACCTGCGGTTCGGTGCGGTGTGCCCCGGTCTTGTAGTCGATCACGACATAGCTGCCATCGCTGCGCCGCTCGATACGGTCGGCGCGGGCCGACAGCGTGAATACACGCGCGCCAAGCGGAATTTCGAGCTTGCCGGAAATCTCGCCGTACACCGCCGCAAGCCGCGGCCGCCGTTCGCGTTCCCACCCGGCAAACCAGCCGGCGATCCGGCGGAAGCGCGACCACCAGAACGCGCGGGCTTCCTGATAATCTTTGAGTGGCGCGAAACGTTTTTCCCCGAGCGCGAGCAGCTCGCGTTCGGGGTCGTCCGGCAATTTCGCGGCGAACTGCTTTGTAAAGTCGCCGATCGCACCGTGGATGAAGTTGCCGCGGTCGGCAGCGCCCGGCGGCGTGTCGACGGCGTCGAGCGGGAACAGCCGCAGCACATGTTTGGCGTAGATCGTATAGGGATCGCGCAGCCAGTGCTCGATTTCGGTGACGGAGAGCTTGAGCGGTCGCGCGTCGAGCGGTGGCTTCGGTTCGGGGCGTTTGACCGGCTCGACGCGCTGCGGGCGATCGATTTGCTGCGCCCAGGCCAGATATCTGCCGCCGCGGTCGCGTGCCTGTTGCCAAGGCCGCTCGCCAGCCAGCGCCGCCAGCCGCTGCACGAACCGTGATGGGACGGTCGGCGCGCCCGCAACCTTGGCGGCCCGAGTCAGGATGACCTCTTTAGCGCCGAGCGCCTGCGCGAAATCATGCGCGGTAAGGCCGATCCGCAGTTCCGGCAGATTGAGGCCAAGCTGCTTTCGCATCGGCCGGCTGAGCCAAGGGTCGCTGCGCATCTCCGGCGGCCAACTGGCTTCGCTGAGCGAACCCAGCACCATGCGTTCGATGGTTTGCAGGCGGGCCTCGAGTGGCCCGAAAATGCGGACGCGGACATTGGCCTGCTCACGCATGCGAACGGTTTCGGCGGAGGCGATGGTCTCGAACATTTCGGCGTAGTCGCCGGGTGCCACGCTAGTTTCCTGCGCAGCAGGAGTTTGGGCCATCAGCTTTGTGAACAAGGCCGCCAACTTGGCGCCGTCATTGCCCGCAAAGGCCGCGATGGTTTTTTCCTCACGCGACAGGGCCATGATCGTATCGCGATGCAGTCTCGCCAGATCGAACAACGTGTGCCGGCCAGGCTTTAATCCTTCAAGCGGCGCGATGGCTGTCGTAAGCGCGGCGATCAGATCGCGCGCCGCGGCACGATCGGCATCGCTGACTAATTTGCGCGGATCGTTGCGATGCAGGTCTTGGCATGTCGCCTCATAGGTGGCGAGCGCGTGCGCCAGCCCGGCGCTGCCGGATTTCGGCCGCGGGCCGCGCAGCACCGCGCGTTCCAGCGCGGCGATGGCGCGATGGTGCGTGCCATGCGCTCCGCCCAGCCGAAACAGGGGATGCTTGAGCAGCGCAAGCAGCGTCACCGGCGCGAGCCCGCCGAGCGCGGCCTCGGCGGTAAGCCGCGCAAACACACCGGCCGGCGTGTCTGACAATGAATCGCCACCGGAATCATCGACCGGTACGCCCCAGCGCTCCAGCGCCGCGAGTACGCGGCGGGCCAGGACGCGGTCCGGCGTCACTAGTGCCGCGGTCTTGCCTGGCGTCTCGATCACCTCGCGCAATGCGACGGCGATGGCGAGCGCTTCCTCCTCGGCATTGGCGGTTTCGATCATGGTCAGGTGCGCCAGCGCAGTTTCCGCAAGCGTCGAAAAGCCTTTATTTTCCAGGCATTTTTGCCACAACTCGGTGGTGACGGCGGGCCGCATCGCTTCCGATACCAGCATCTCGCGGCTGCCGGCGGTCGCCAAATTCGTCACGCTGCTCCGCGCAATGCCGATCCGCACCAGCAAGGCCTGCATGGCAAATTGCGGATGGCCGGATGTTTCGGCGCTGCCGATTTTACGCCACGACGGCTCGTCGAGATCGGTGTCGACGCCCGGCAGCACCACCGCACCGTTTGACAAATGAGCGATGGTGGCGAGGAGCTTCGCGGTGGCCGGCATTGAACCGGTGGAGCCGGCGGCGATCACTGGCGCGGTGGAGTTTTGCAGACGTTTGGTTTCCGCCTCGATCAACCGGTCGCGGCGGTCCGCCGGCTCGATGGTGCCGCGTTCCTGCAACAGCTTCGGCCATTCCTTGGCGATCAATTTGAGCAGCGCCAACGAGAGCTGCCAGAACTTGTCGAGCTCATCGGGCACCAGACCGTCGAGCTTGTTCCAGTCGACCCCGCGCGTCGTCATGTCGTCGATCAGCCGCGCCAGATCGTCGGCCAAAGCCAGCGCCGAGGCCGGCGTGTTGGCGACCAGCGGCGTGCCTTGCGCGCCATGCAGCGCGCGCGACGCGGCCCATTTCGCGATCAGCCCGGCTAGCAGCAGCCGGCGTTCCAGCGGCGCAATCGTTTCCGGTAAATCGAGCGTGGCCTGCGCCAGCGCGCCGGTCGCGGCGTCGGCAAAGATCAGTTCGTCCTCGTCAATGTCGCCGATCGGCACGAGGCGCGGCAGGACCGCAGCCTCGCCGCCGGCGGTCTGCAAGAACTGCTCGCGCGCCAGCCGGCAGGCGCGGCGGGTCGGCAGGTAAAGAGTCGCCTGCGCCAGAGCTAGCGGATCGCTGCTGCCGGGAAAGCCGGAAACCAGTCTGCCGTCGAGCAAGGCGCGGATCAGCACCGGCAGAAACGGCGCCGAGGCGGGGATATTGAAGACCTTAGGTTTTGTCGTCGACATCGCGTGAATCATACACGCTTTGCACGCTTTGCGACGAAATCAGGCCTTGTGTGTCGCGACGGCTACTTCGGCGGCCGGGATTGCGTCGGGCGTGCCGACATGCATCCACAGGCCATCGAGCCGCAGGCCATGCAGCCGCCCAGCCTGCGCCGCGCGTTCGAACCGCGGCGTCAGCGAGAATTCGCCCCGCGGTGGATCGGCGACTAGCGCTGGCGACAAAATCGCGACGCCGGCGAATACGAAGGGCGCGGCTTGCTTTATAGGCGTCAGCCGTCCATCCGCCCTCAACGCGAAATCGCCGGGGCCGGAATAGCCGACGCTGCCTTTGGTCGGCGCCAGCAGCAGCAGGCCGTCCATCGTGCCGGGATCGAAGGCGCTGGCTAGCCGCGCAAGATTGGGCGGTTTGCCATCGAGCCAGATCGAATCCGAGTTGAGATGAAAGAACGGCGCGTTGCCGAGGTGCGGCAGCGCCTTGACCACTGCGCCGCCGGTGCCGAGCAGCGCGGCGCGCTCATCGGAGATGATTACTTTCGGCCGCACGCGGGACGCGAGATGGCGCTCCAGCTGGTCGGCGAGGTAATGCACATTGACCACTGCGGTCTCGACCCCCCCGCTTGCAAGATGGTCGAGCGCATAGTCGATCAGCGCCTTGCCGGCGACTTTCACCAGCGGCTTCGGCATTTTCTCGGTGAGCGGACGCATCCGGGTGCCGAGGCCGGCCGCGAGCACCATTGCCGTTTTGATCTGCGCGGTCATGGTCAGATCGTCTTCAGATCCGGTACGTGCAGGCCATACCAGGCGCGCAACGTTGCCAGCGCTGGATGGGCCAGCGAACGCTGCAGATAGGCCCAGACGCGGGGTATATGACGCAGATATTGCGGCTTGCCGTCACGTGCCTCCAACCGCGCAAAGATGCCGAGAATCTTGGACGCCCGCTGCGCCGCCAGCGTCGCGTAGACGCGGGCGAAGGCGGGAGCGTCGAACGACGGATCGGCCTCGCGACGGGCGCGGGTGTAGTGCGACAGCAGGGCGATCTCCATCATCTCCGGCACGTCGACGCGAGCGTCCTGCAACAGCGAGGCGAGATCGTAGGCCGGGTGACCCATCACCGCGTCCTGGAAATCCAGCACGCCGATTTTCGCGATACCTTCGCGAGTCGGCAGCCACAGCAGATTCGGCGAATGATAATCGCGCAGCACCCAGGTCGCCGGATCGGCGAGCGTGGGCGACAGCGCGTCGCGCCACAGCGCGCGATAGGTATCTTGCTTGGCCTTGCTGGCTGGGGTGCCGAGCTTGGGCAGATACCAGTCGACCAGCAGCTCCACCTCGATCAGCAGCGCGTCGAGATCGTAATGCGGCAGCGTGTAGTCGACGCCGGGTTCGACCGGCACGGTGGCCGGCACCTTGTCGCGATGCAGCGCCACCAGCACGTCGACCGCGGCCTGGTAGCGCGGCTCGATCGGCCCTGGCGGCTCGCTCTCCACCACCAGTTCATGGCCGAGGTCCTCGATGATGAGCAGGCCGGCGGCGCGGTCGGCGTGTAAAATCGCCGGCGCCGACAGGCCGCGCGCCGTCAGCGCCCGCGCCAAGGCGATAAACGGCGTGACGTCCTCGGCAAGATGCGCGATCGCGCTATACGGCTTGCCGTCCCGCACCGGTGGGCCATCGGCGCGGCGCGGCGAATTCATCAGCAGGAAACTTCGTCCGCCCAGCATCAGCCGTTCATAGCTGCGCGCCGACGCGTCGCCTGGCAGTGCCTTGCGCTCGGCGCCGGCAAATCCGGCGGTCTCGATGAAACGGCGAATGCGTTGGATACGCTCGACCCGCGGCGCGAACATGCCGTAGCCGGTGACCCGTGCGTTGCGGTAGGTCGAAGATTGCTGCGGCGACAGCGTCAACGTGACGTCCAGCCGGTCGGCGGGGAGAAACCCGGCGGCGCGATCCGGCCATTCGACCAGCACCAGAGCGTTTTCCGGAATGTCGTCGAAGCCGAGCTCTGCCAGTTCGGTGGGGCCGGACAGCCGGTACAAATCGGCATGCGCCACCGCAAAGCGCGGCAGCTCGTAAAATTGCATCAGCGTGAAGCTTGGGCTCGGCACTTCGATCGCCGCGTCGCCGGCCAGATGGCGGATCAGCGCGCGGGCGAACGTCGTCTTGCCGGCGCCGAGATCGCCGGACAGCGTGAGCAGGTCGCCCGGCGTCAGCGCCGCCGCGATGTCGATCATCAGCCGATGCGTATCCTGCTCGTCGCTCAGCGCTACGGTAAAGCTCGAACCGCCGGACGTGGTGGGAAACATCGCCGAAACCTAGGCGGCGGTCTGCGAGATCGGAGCTTTGGCCGCCTGCTCGAGGGGGAAAATGCAGGTCACAGTGGTGCCTTGCCCGACCGTCGAGTCAAGCAAAACTCGGCCGCCGTGCAATTCCACGAAGGAGCGCACCAGCGTCAGGCCGAGCCCGGCGCCGCGATGTTGCGAACCGCGCGAATCGGTCTCGAACCATTCGAAGATCCGGTCGGCTGATTCCGGCGGTATGCCGGGCCCGCGATCGGTGACCGAGAACACCACTGCATCCGGCCGCCGCTCGGCCGAGAAAGTGACGGTCTCGCTGGGCGGCGAAAAGCCGACTGCATTCGACAGTAGATTGAACAGCACCTGCTTCACACGCGAGCCGTCGGCGATGAAGGTGCCGGCGTTGAGTGCGACGCGAATGTCGAGTTCGATGTGATCCTTCACCAGCCGGTCCTGAATGCCTTCGGCGGCGGCGTGCATGGCGGCGCGGATGTCGACCGGCCCGACATTGAGCGTCATGGCGCCGGCGTCGATGGTGGCGAGGTCGAGGATGTTGTTGATGATCGCGAGCAGCGAGTTGGTCGATACGGTGATGTAGGACAGGTATTCGCGCTGCTTGTCGGTGAGCGGGCCGAACGCCGGATCGTTGAGGAAATGCGCGAAGCCGATGATGTTGGTCAACGGCGAGCGCAGTTCGTAAGAGACGTGGTGGACGAAGTCGATCTTGATCTCGTCGGCGGCTACCAGTGCCTCGTTGCGTTCGCGCAGCGCCCGCTCGAAATTCACGGTGTCGGTGACGTCCTGGAACGTGACCAGCGTCGCGCCGTCCGGCAGCGGCATGGTCGCGCAGTCGATCACCATCCCGTCGCGCCGCTCGATGCGCGCCGCGACCGGCTCGCGGTTGTCGATCGCGGTCACCGCTTCGCGCAAATTTCGCCACACCGCATTGTCATCATGCTGGGCTTGGCACCACGCGGTGATTTCGCCGACATGCGGGCGTTGCGCCAGCGCATCCGGCGTCAGCTTCCACATCCTCGCGAAGGCGGGATTATGCAGCCCGATGCGACCATCGCTGGAAAACACCGCGACCGCCTCGGCGAGATGGTCGAGTGTTTCACTCTGCACCTTGATCAAGGCGTCGTAGCGGCGGACCATGTCGAGCCGCTCGGTAACGTCGTGGAACAGGTACGTCACGCCGCCTTCCGGGTTCGGCACGATGACGAGCCGCAAGGTGCGCCCATCCGGCAAATGCCACATCTGTTCTTTCGGCTCGACCGCGCGATAGGCCTCATGCAGCGCGGTTTTCCAGACCTTGAAGTCGTGCTCCTCGGGCAGCTTGCGCGCCGCGCGCAGCCGGTCCAGCACTTCGCCATCTGGTGGCATCTGGTCGAGGAAGCCGGCGTCGAAATCCCACAGCGAGCGATAGGCGGCGTTGTAGAAAATCAGCTTCTTGTCGGCGCCGAAGATCGCGACACCGGTCGAAAGCTGGTCGAGGATGCGGCGGTGTGCGTCGATCATGCGGCGCAGGCCGGCGCGCATGGTTTCGACTTCGGTGGCGTCGAGCGCGATGCCGGCGCTGCCCAGTCCGTCGCCTTGGCTGCTCGGCGTATCGATCACGTCGAAGGTGCGGCGCTGGCCACCGACGATCGCCGGCAATTTGCCGCTGAAAGGCTTGCCGGTGCCTCGCGCGCGCGCCAATTCGGCTCGCGCGGCGCGGTCGAAGATCTCCATTCCGTTCTCGACCGCCTCGGTGGCGTCGCTGGCCTCGACCGCGCGGACATAAGCGGAATTGACGAAAGTCAGCAGCCCGGTTTCGTCGCGGGTCCAGATCGGGGTCGGCAGCGAATCGACCATGGCGCGCAGGGTTTCGGCGGTGCGGAACAAGTTTTCATAGCGCATCGTCAGGTCGGCGAAATCGCGTTTGAGGCCGCCGATGTCGCGCAGCCGCAGCACGGCACGGCCGCCGATGGCGCGGCCTTCCGCCTCGATCGGCCGGTCGGCGGCGGCGTTGAGCGTCATGACAAAGCCGCGGCCTTGCGAGCGTAGCAGCTCGACGGCCCGTTCGATTTGTTGCGCCTGACGCGGTTCGAGCCAGGTGGCGAACGCCAGCACGCGTTCGGCGCCGGCACCGGGGGCGATCAGGCCGGTCTCGCCGAGGATGTCGGGCTTATCTCCCGCGGCCGGCCACGCCACCAGAATTTGCGGCTCTGACAACAGCAGGGCGTTAAGCCGGTCGAGTTCGGCGCGCAGCGCCGCCATTTCATCGCGCGCAGTTGCGTCGTCGCGCGCCGCTTGCGTCCGGGTGCGCACCAGAATGACCGAAGCCAGCATGGCAAAGCAGAGCAAGCCAAGCGTCAGCGTCAGGGTGGCGATTTCCTGGCGGCTGAGGCTCGCCAATATGTCGGCAGCGGTGTCGAGCAGACCGGGCGTTGTGTCTTGCGCGCCCGCCGCACTTGGCCAGATCGCGAAAGCCGAAAGCATGCCGACGAGGAAACCGCCCCGCGGCGGACGAGAACGCAGCCTGTCGTTCTTCGTCCGGATCGTCTCCGGCATTCGGCTTGCCCCAAGGAATCGAATTCGGACCGGACGGTGTCCGCCGCGCCATCCGCGAATCGCCGGACTTTACCCCCAAGCGGAATCATGCCGAAAGAGTCCAGACCGTGAACGGCACGGCGGAAGCCAAGGTAAAGCAAAGTGTTAATGCGGGTGTTTCCGCCGTCCGGCGCTGGCCGCCATGTCCTCGATATTGATTCGCGCCAGCGCCGCCGAAAACGCCTGTTCGGCTTCGGCCAGCGCCGGCCGCACCACATCGGACACCAAGCTGGTATTGGGCAACGCTGGCGAACCGGCATCGTCCACCGTGCCGGCGGCACGCAGAATATCGGCGGCATTGATGCGTCGTCGCTCGCGGCCCAGCTCATAGCCGCCGTGCGGGCCCCGGACGCCCTTGAGAATGCCGTCGCGCACCAAGGCCTGCAGGACCGGTTCGAGATGGCGCGGCGGCAGCTTGTGGCGCCCGGCGAGCGCTTTGGCGGAAACCGGACGGCCATCGGCATTGAGCGCCACGTCGATGACGGCGGCGATGGCCAGAATGCCCTTCCGGGATAGCAGCGGCATGTTGGATACCCGCGGCAACCAATGCAGCGGTAATAGGCTACAGTCGCGCAGCCGTCCAGACTTTAAGTCGAAATCTGCCAACATCAACGGCCGGTTGAGCCGAATCCGCCGCTGCCGCGCGGCGTCTCATTTAACATTTCAGACTTCGTGTAATTGCGCACGCGTCACCGGCGCGACGATCAGCTGCGCAATCCGCATGCCGCGCGTGATGGCGACCGGCTCGGCGCCATGGTTGATCAGCAGCACCTGAATTTCGCCGCGATAGTCGGCGTCGATGGTGCCGGGCGCATTGAGCACCGTGAGTCCGTGCTTGGCGGCGAGCCCGGAGCGTGGCCGGATCTGCGCCTCATGGCCGGGCGGCAGCGCGATGGCGAGGCCGGTCGGCACCATGGCTCGCGCACCAGGCGCGATGGTGAGTGGCTTGTCCTGCGGCACCGCCGCGAGCAGGTCGAGCCCGGCGGCGAGCGCACTCTGATAGGACGGCAGCGGCAAATCCTTGCCGTGCGGTAGGCGCGTGATCTGGATGCCGATCGTGCTCACCGTTTGGCTCCGAGCGCATCGGCAACACGCGCAATTAAATTGCGCGCCACCTCGTCCTTCGATTGCGCTGGCCAGTCCTCGACCCCATCGCGTGTCACCAGCGACACCGTGTTGCGGTCGCCGCCCATGATGCCGGTCTGCGGTGATACATCGTTGGCGACGATCCAGTCGCAGCCTTTCGATGCGAGCTTTGCTTTCGCATTGGCGGCGACGTTCTGCGTCTCGGCGGCAAAGCCGATCACCAGCTTCGGACGATTTTTCGTGCGATGCGCCACGCCGGAGAGAATGTCCGGGTTTTCAGTCAGCGACAATGTCGGCGATGCGTGCCCCGGAAGTTTTTTTGATCTTCTGGTCTTGCGCCTGGTCGACGCGCCAATCCGCCACCGCCGCGGCGAAGATCGCCACATCGGCGGGCAGCGCCTTGTCGACGACGGCCTGCATCTGCCGCGCGCTCTCGACATGAACCACGGAAACCCCCGGCGGATCAGGCAGATTCACCGGCCCGCTGACCAGCGTGACCTGGGCGCCCGCCGCGGCAGCGGCGGCGGCGATGGCGTGGCCCTGCTTGCCGGACGAACGGTTGGCGATATAGCGCACCGGGTCGATCGGCTCGTGCGTGGGGCCTGACGTGACCACCACGTGTTTGCCATTCAATGGCCCTTGAGGCTTGAGCAGCTTCTCCGCCGCCGCGACGATCTCCAGCGGCTCGCTCATGCGGCCAATGCCGCTCTCGTTGGCTTCCGCCATCTCGCCGGCATTCGGTCCCACCACTTGCACGCCATCGGCGACGAGCTGCGCGAGATTGCGCTGCGTCGCCTGGTGCGACCACATCCGCGGGTTCATCGCGGGGGCGAGCAGTACGCGCTTGTCGGTAGCGAGCAGCACAGCGGTGGCGAGATCGTCGGCATGGCCGCCCGCCATTTTCGCCATCAGGTCCGCGGTGGCGGGCGCGACGACGAGTAGATCGGTTTCGCGCGCGAGGCGAATGTGGCCGACGTCGAACTCATGCGCCGGATTGAACAGGTCGGTGAACGGTTGCTCGCCGGCGATCGCACCAACCGACAGCGGCGTGACGAATTCCTGCGCCGCCTTGGTCAGGATGACAGCGCACATGAATCCTGCGTTCTTTCAGCCGGCGGATCAGGTCGAGCGACTTGTAGGCGGCGATGCCGCCGCCGATGATGAGAAGAACGCGCCTGACGCCCGCCGCCGGCTCGGTGGTTTTGCTCCGTGCTGGTCCGCGCTTTTTTTACCGGCGCTGGCGTGCCGCCATCCTCGGCGGCCTCACGCAACAGCGTGCGCACCTCGTCTTCCATCGAGCGGCCGTTTTTGGCGGCGCGCAGGCGCAGGCGTTTTTTCAGCGCCTCATCGAGCTGACGGATGGTAATGCTGGCCAAGGGAGCCTCATGATTGCATTGCAATCAATGCAATCATAGCACCCGGTAGATCAGGAAGACCAGCAGCGCCACGATCACCCACAAAGCCGCGATTTTCCAGCGTTCCCGGCGGGTTTCAGCGGTGGCAATGGCTACCACCGTCTCCGGCGCCAGCACCAGTCCGTCGCGGGTGATGGCGTCGAGCTGGTCGGCCAGATTGACCGGCGCGGGTCAACAGCCCCGGCACCTGACCGATGAAGCGGCCGATCTCGCCCGCGCCCTCGACCGCGCCTTCGATCCGCCCGGCCGGCCCGAGATTGCGCTCGATCCATTCGCGCACCACCGGTTCGGCGGTCGCCCACATGTCGAGCTTGGGATCGAGCGTGCGGCCGACGCCCTCGACCACCACCATGGTTTTTTGCAGCAGCAGCAGTTCGGGCCGCGTGCGCATGTCGAACAGGCCGGTGACCTCGAATAGCAGCATCAGCAGCTTCGCCATCGAGATGTCTTCGGCGGTGCGGTTATGGATCGGTTCGCCGATCGCGCGGATCGCCTGCGCGAAATTCTCCACCGAGTGATGGCGCGGCACGTAGCCGGCGTCGAAGTGCACCTGCGCGACGCGGTGATAATTCGCGCGTAATGAAGCCGTAGAGGATTTCGGCGAGGAACAGTCGCTGCTTGGGGTCGAGCCGGCCCATGATGCCGAAGTCGACCGCGGTGAGGCGGCCTTCATGATCGACGAACAGATTGCCGGGATGCATGTCGGCGTGAAAAAAGCCGTCGCGCAAGCGCATGGCGCAGGAAGCTCTGGATCACCTTGCGGCCGAGCTCGGGCAGGTCGTAGCCTTTGGCGGCAAGCGCGGCGCGGTCGTTGAGCGGCGTGCCGTCGATCCACTCCAGCGTCAGCGCTTCGCGCGCGGTACGATTCCAATCGACGGTGGGTACACGGAAATCGGAATCGCTTTTGGTGTTCTCCGCCATCTCGGACAGCGCTGCGGCTTCAAGACGGAAATCCATTTCGATCGCGACCGAGCGCGCCAGTGTCGACACCACCTCGATCATGCGCAGCCGCTGCGCCTCGAGCGACATTGCCTCGGCCTTGCGCGCGGCGAAGAACAACGCGTCGAGGTCGGCCTTGAAGCGCCGGTCGACGCCGGGCCGCAGCACCTTGACGGCGACAGGTTTGCGGCCATCGGCCTCGGCGACTTCGGCCTTATGAACCTGCGCGATGGAAGCGGCGGCGACCGCCGGTCCGAAGCTCGCGTAGATCTCCAGCAACGGCCGGCCTAAGCGCGGCCACCACCATCGCCTCGGCTTCGGCCTGTGGGAACGGCGCCATCTTGTCCTGCAGGCGTTCGAGGTCGCGGGCGATCGCGGTGCCGACCACGTCGGGCCGCGTCGCCAAAAACTGCCCGAGCTTGACGTAAGTCGGGCCGAGCCGCGTCAGCGCCGCGGCGAGCCGGCTCGAGCCGTCCTTCGCGGTGGGTCGCTCGATCAGCCGCGCTAGCGAAATCGCAAAGCGCGCCGGCAGCGGCAGCGGACGCGGATCGACCAGCGCGAACACGCCTTCGCGCGCGAACACGAAGCCGGCGCGCGACAAGCGGGCGAGGTGCGACAGGCCCAAGATCACAATTCGCTCACAGCCGCCAGCCGGAATGCAGCGCCACCACGCCGCCGGTCATCGGGGTGAACGAGGCGCGGCGCAAGCCGGCGGCCTCAATCATCGCCGCGAAGGCTTTCGGCTTGGGGAACCTGCGGATCGAACTCGACCAGATATTGATAGGCCTCGCGGTCGCCGGTCACCGCCTGTCCGACCGCCGGGATGACGTTGAACGAATACATCTCGTAGAGCGCGTCGAGCCCCGGCACATCGACCGAGGAGAATTCCAGGCACAGGAACCGGCCGCCGATTTTCAGCACGCGGTGTGCTTCCGCCAATGCTCGCTCAATGCGCGGCACGTTGCGGATACCGAAGGCGATAGTGACAGCGTCGAAGCTCTGGTCGGCAAATGGCAGCGTCTTCGGCGTTGCCTTGCCGGAACTCGATCTCGCCATCGCGGCCCTGCGCGGCGATCCGCTCGCGGCCGACCGCTGAGCATTTCCTCGTTGATGTCGCAGACCGTGGCGCGGGTATTGGGACCGCCGGCCTCGATCACGCGCAGCGCGATGTCGCCGGTGCCGCCGGCGACATCGAGCAATGCAAAGGCCCGGTCATTTTTCGGCGGGTTGACCGCCGCCGACCAGCACGTCTTTCCAGACGCGATGCAGGCCGCCCGACATCAGGTCGTTCATCAGGTCGTAGCGCCGCGCCACCGAATGGAAGACGCCGTCGACGCGGGCCTGCTTGTCGCCAAGCGGCACGGTCTCGAAGCCGAAATGGGTTTCTTCGGTGCTACGCGGCATACGCAACCTGACAAAAATCCTTGCGGGCAGGACCATAGCGCGGGGGCCGCGGGGAGGCTATGTCTGAACCAAAGCGCGGTTAACCATGCCCGAGTTGCCCGAAGTCGAAACGGTCCGCCGCGGCCTTGCGCCTGCGATGGAAGGCGCGCGTTTCCGCAAGGTCGAGGCGCGGCGCAAGGATCTGCGCTGGCCGCTGCCGAAGGATTTCGTGGCGCGGCTCGAAGGCCAGAAGGTCGAGGGGCTCGGCCGCCGGGCCAAATATCTGCTCGCCGACCTTTCCTCGGGCGACGTGTTGATGATGCATCTCGGCATGTCGGGGTCGTTCCGGGTCAGGCGGCAAACAAACCGCGACCTATCATCCACGACAAGAGCAAGCTCGCCGCGCACGACCACGTCGTCTTCCACATGTCGAACGGCAAAGTGGTGACGTTCAACGATCCGCGCCGCTTCGGCATGATGAAGATCGTGCGCGCGCGCCGAGATCGGCGACGAGAAATTGCTGAACGCGATCGGCCCCGAACCGCTCGGTAATGAGTTTGACGCCGCGATGCTGGCCGCGGCCTGCGCCAACAAGAACACCTCGTTGAAGGCGGCGCTGCTCGACCAGACCGTCGTGGCGGGCATCGGCAACATCTACGCCTGCGAGGCGCTGTTTCGCGCGCATCTGTCGCCGAAACGCGGCGCCTCCACCATCGCGGACCGCTCCGGCAAGCCGAACGATCGCGCCCGCGCGCTGGTCGACGCCATCAAGGCGGTGCTCAACGACGCCATCGCCGCCGGCGGCTCCTCGCTGCGCGATCATCGCCGCGCCGACGGCTCGCTCGGCGATTTCCAGCACAATTTTCTGGTCTACGACCGCGAGGGCAGGCCGTGTCCCGGCAAGGGCTGCAAGGGCAAGGTCAAGCGCTTCACCCAGAACGGCCGCTCGACCTTTTGGTGCCCGTCATGCCAGAAATGACAAGATAAACCGCCGGAGAACGCCATGCCCTACGAAACCATCCTCACCGAAACCAAAGGCAAGGTCGGCATCGTCCGGCTCAACCGTCCGGCGGTGCTCAACGCGCTCAACGCCACCGTCAAGACCGAGCTCGGCGAGGCGATCAAAGCGTTCGACGCCGACGACAAGATTGGCTGCATCATCCTCACCGGCAATGAAAAGGCCTTCGCCGCCGGCGCCGACATCAAGGAGATGGCCGGCAAGTCCTACGCCGACGCGCTGTTCGGCAATTTTGCCGGCGACTGGGGCGAGGCGGCGCGGGCGCGCAAGCCGATCGTCGCCGCGGTGGCCGGCTTCGCGCTTGGCGGCGGCTGCGAGCTGGCGATGATGTGCGACATCATCATCGCCGCCGACAACGCCAAATTCGGCCAGCCCGAAATCAAGATCGGCGTCATCCCCGGCATCGGCGGCACGCAACGGCTCACCCGCGCGATCGGCAAATCCAAGGCGATGGAAATGGTGCTGACCGGCCGCATGATGGACGCCACCGAAGCCGAGCGCGCCAATCTGGTGTCGCGCGTGGTGCCGCTGGCGAGCCTGATGGACGAGGCGATTAAGCTTGCCGAGACATTGGCGTCGATGTCGCGGCCTTCGGTGCTGCTGGCGAAGGAAGCCATCAACGCCGCCTTCGAAACCTCGCTCGCCGAGGGCATGCGGTTCGAGCGCCGCGTGTTCCACTCGCTGTTCGCCACCGAAGATCAGAAGGAAGGCATGAAAGCCTTCATCGAGAAGCGCAAGCCGGACTGGAAGAACCGCTAGTTGACTCGCGCGTCTCCTGCGCGAGACTGCGGTCTGGGCGATCTGGGAGAATAAAAACATGCGCATTTCAGCATTGGCGGTTCTGCTGGCCGCATCGGTGACGCTGGCCGGTTGCTTCGAAGGCCCCGCCGGTCCCGCCGGTCCGAAGGGCGATAAAGGCGACAAGGGCGATGCGGGCGTCGCGGGCCCTGCTGGTCTCGCCGGTCCTCTTGGATCTGCCGGTCCCGTGGGTCAGGCCGGACCCGCCGGCAGCGTTGGGCAGAACGGCACGCAGCTTCGGATGATCAAGGGCCAGACCGATGCGAGCTGCAGCGAGGGTGAGTCGTTGATCGCGGCCTATTGCGTCAGCGCGGGCAGCGCCAACGCTGCGGCCCCGCAGATGACCGGCGCCAGCGCGCGCTGTAATGCCCCGAGTACCGTGGTCGCCACCTGCGCGAAGATGTGATTGCAGCAATTCCGGCGCGCACCGGCGCGTCCGGAAGGCTCACACATTCATCTGATAGCTTGCCGCCACCCAGCGGTAGCCCATCGGCGTTTGGATGATCCAGCCGAGCGAGGGGAACGGCATGTGGAAGCCGACCACGAACATCTTCTCAGCGGCGACCATCTTGAGGATGCGCTTCCTCGTCTCGACCGCCTTCTGCTGGTTGTCGTCGAAGCCGATGGTCCATTCCGGATGCTGCACGCCGCACACGTAATGCAGGCAGGTGTCGCCCCATAGCAGCAGGTTCTTGCCGCCGCTCTCGATGTGGAAGCCGGTCAGCCCGGCCGAATGGCCTGAGCAGTCGACCGCGCGGATGCCCGAAGCGATTTCGTCGCCCGGCTTGATGAACGTCATCTTGTCGGCGAGCGGCGCCACCAGTTTATCGAACTGCATCTTGGTCGGCTTGCGGGCGTCCGAGATGTTCTCGCCCTTCTTCCAGTAGTCGAATTCCGCGGCGGCGATGACGTAGCGCGCGTTGGGAAAGGTCGGCTTGCCGCCGGTAAAATTGGCGCCGATGTGGTCGGGGTGGCAATGCGTGAACGCCACGACGTCGACGTCTTCCGGCTTGTAGCCGGCCTCGCCGAGCCGCTTGACCAGGTTGCCGTCCGGTACCTTGCCTTTGAGCGCCTCGTTGTCCCTGGCCAGCGTGCCGTTGCCGGTGTCGAACAAAATGAGCTGTTTGCCGGTGTTGACGATCGCCGGCACGAACGGATGCTCGAATTTGCTGGGGTCGATATTATTCATCTTGGCGACGGCTTCGACTTCGCCGGGCGCTGCGCCGCCGCCGTGCACGCTGCCCAATCCCTCGCGCACGTTGACGCTGTCGAGGATGTTCATCATCTCGAACTCGCCGAGCTTGAAACGGTAGAGCGTGGGCCGCAGCGGCCCCTTCATCTCGCTGGCCATGGTGGATCCTTCTGAATCGGTGTCGCGCCCAAACTGGCAGATCATTTCCGTACGCAGATGATGCGCACTACCGCAGCGTTGGGGTCGCCCCCCGCGGCAGCGGCGACGACATGATGCGCGGCGAGGAAGTCGCGGATCGTCGCGGCGGCAACCAGCCGCACCGGCGGCGTTGCAGGTCCCGCGCTGGCGATTACCGCGTTGCGCGCCTGCATCATGCCCACCACGCGGTTCTCCCCGTCGAGCGCCGCCGCGCCGGAAAATCCGGCGACCGGCGCGCTCTGCCGCAATTCGATCGCCGCGCCGTCGAGCTTGGCCTTCACTTCGGCGGCCTTGCGGTCGCCGCCCTGCAAATGCGGATCAGGAATGCCGATCAGCCGCAGTTCGCCGGACGGGCCGGCACCGGACGCGAGCGCGACCGGTGCGAGATTGGCGCGGCCATAGACGCGCAACAACGCGAGGCCGCGCTCGGCGTCGCTGGCCACGCGTTCGGCGCTGCCGACGCCGGAGGCGACGATCACTTGGCAATCCTCGGCAACTCTGGAGTCGGTGACGATATAGCCGTCGGCGCTGACGATCAGGCCGGTGGCGTATTCGACCGGCTTTGCCAGCGCGGCGATCGGCGTGCTGTTGCCGGGGAACGGCGCGAAGGCGCTCGACATCGCCACCATCACCGGCGCGACGATACCTTCCACCGCCTGGTCGAACAGCATGGTGAAGCCGCGCAATTCGCCGTCGCGCAATTGCGCGCGCACCGAAAATTTCCTGAGGCCTTGCAGGCCACTGATAAAGAAGTTGTCGTCCTTCATCAGGCTGTATTCGGTCTTGCGGTTGGCCGGCTCGCGCTTCTGCTGGTCGAACAGCGTCTTGAGATTGTCGGGGGTCTTGATGCGGAACGTCTCAACCTGCACGTCGCCGTGGCGCGACGACCAGCGCGTGCCGTTCATCGCGTCATGCGCGACGGGCACCATCTTGGTAGGAAGGCCGATGCGGATTCCGGTGGCCGGATCGGTCACCACGTTCCAGCCGAATTCGGCGTCGAGCGACTTGCCGGCGGCGAGCGCGTCGGAGGCGTTCAGTGCGGCGGCCGGGATCGTCGGTTTGGCGGCGGCGCGCCGGACGGTCTTCTTTGGCGCGGCGGGCTCGGTGACATTGCCCGATACATCCTGCGACGACGCCGGAATAACGCCAAGCAACAGGCCGACGATGGCGATGGAAGCGCCTAACTTCACGATGTAACGCCTTGTTAACCCCGAATTTCGGCCACCATAACGGATCGAAACCGAGGCGCAACCCGGGGTGCTCTGGCAAAAAAGTGCGGCTGCTCATAGGCTTAACGACAATGCTCAATCCCGAAGAAATCGAGCGCTATGCGCGCCACCTGGTGCTGCGAGAAATCGGCGGGCCGGGGCAGAACAAGCTGAAACAGGCGCGTGTGCTGGTGATCGGCGCCGGCGGTTTAGGTGCGCCGGTTTTGCTTTATCTCGCGGCGGCGGGCGTCGGTACGATCGGCATCGTCGATGACGACAAAGTGTCGTTGTCCAATTTGCAGCGCCAGGTCGTGCACGCCACGCCGGACGTCGGCATGTTGAAGGTCGACAGCGCCGCCGCCGAAGTGCAGCGCATCAATCCGCATGTGAAGGTGGAGAAGCACGCGGTGCGGATCGCCGCGTCGAACGCGGTCGATTTTGTTTCGCGCTACGATGTGATCGCGGATGGGTCGGACAATTTCACCACCCGTTATCTGGTGTCCGACGCCTGCTTTCTCGCCCAAAAAATATTGGTGACCGGCGCGGTCGGCACCTTCGATGGATCGCTCACCACCATCCGCGCCCACGAAAAATTAGCCGAGGGCAAACCAAACCCCACCTATCGTTGTCTGTTTCCCGAGCCGCCGCCGCCCGGCACAGTGCCGGCCTGCGCCGAAGCCGGCATTATCGGTGCGCTGCCGGGCGTCATCGGATCGCTGATGGCGCTCGAGGTGATCCGCGAAATCGTCGGCTTCGGCACTGGATTGGCCGGCCGTCTGCTGATGGTGGACAGCCGCGACATGCGATTTGAGACGGTGAGCTACGCCTGGTCGCCGGATAATCCGTTGAGCGGGAAAAACCCGACGATTCGAGGTTTATGATCTCGCTACCGCGGGCATGACAATTTCGGGCTTGACATTTATTCCTACTAGGACTATATTCCGATCATCTCCTCCACTGGGGCACCCCGCGCGCGGGACGCCGAGGCATCGGCGGACTTGCGTTCTCTTCACTTCGGCAAGCCTCGGTGTCGCGAGGTACCAAGGTGCGCGGGTCCTACGAGGCCCGGCGTTCCGCGCGCCCTCTTTCGGGAGGGACCGGCGAAAACGAGCTACGACGCGCCCGCGTCGCAAAGAACAGGGCTGATAATGCGCGGCTGTTTTCTTGTCATCGCCGGAACAAGCCCGGCTATGACGAGATTTTACAACATACTCGGCAGCACGCGGTCCGGCGGCCGGTGGCCGTCCATCCAGGTGCGGATGTTGATGATCACCTTCTCGCCCATGTCGACCCGGCCTTCCATCGTGGCCGATCCCATGTGCGGCAACAGCACGACCTTGCCGGCCTTGGCGAGCTTCACCAGCTTCGGATTGACCGCCGGCTCCTGCTCGAACACGTCAAGTCCGGCGCCGCCGATCTCGCCGGCATCGATCAGCCGCGCCAGCGCGTTTTCATCGATCACCTCGCCGCGCGCAGTGTTGACGATGAAAGCTTCCGGCCCGATCAGCTTGAGGCGGCGTGCAGACAGCAGATGATAGGTGCCTGGCGTGTGCGGGCAATTGACGGAAATGATGTCCATCCGGGCCAGCATCTGATCGAGGCTTTCCCAATAAGTGGCGTCGAGACCTTCCTCGATCTTCTTCGAGAGCTTGCGGCGATTGTGATAGTGAATCTGCAGGCCGAAGGCGCGGGCGCGGCGCGCCACCGCCTGGCCGATGCGGCCCATTCCGATAATGCCGAGCCGCTTGCCCCAGATGCGGTGGCCGAGCATCCAGGTCGGCGTCCAGCCGCCCCAATTCTTGTCCGAGGTCAGCACCGCCGAGCCCTCCGCCAGTCGCCGCGGCACCGCCAGAATGAGCGCCATCGTCATGTCAGCAGTGTCTTCGGTCAGCACGCCCGGCGTATTGGTGACGGTGATGCCGCGCTGGATCGCAGTCGCGACGTCGACATTGTCGACGCCATTGCCGAATTGCGCGATCAGCCGCAATTGCTCGCCGGACTTGGACAGCAGCGCGGCGTCGATCCGGTCGGTCACGGTCGGCACCAGCACGTCGGCGGTTTTCACGGCTTCGGCGAGTTGCGCCTGCGTCATTGGCTTGTCGTCGGGATTGAGGCGGGCCTCGAACAACTCGCGCATGCGCAGTTCCACTTTGTCGGGAAGCTTGCGCGTCACGATGACCAGCGGTTTTTTCGTCTTCGGCATAGATCCCCGCCGTATCCGCGGCCTGGTTCGCACCAAGTGGCGATTATTCAGGTGTCATTAACCGCATTCGCCCAAACTGCCGCGTGATTTCTCCGCGCCGGACGGGCCTGACCCTGACACTTTCCTACCAGATGGCCGTGACAAGACAAAGCAGACCGCTTGGCAGGCGGCCTGGCATTGGCTTGCTGTTGGTAGCGGCCTTGCTTGGCATCGCCGTGCAGGCGGCGGAAGCCGCGGGCGAAATCGCGACCGGCGCGGCCAGCGGATTGCCAGTGCCGCGTTTCGTCAGCCTGAAGTCCGACCGCGTCAACGTGCGCGGCGGCCCCAACAAGGACCAGGACGTGCGCTGGGTCTATACCCGCGCCGGGATGCCGGTCGAGATCACCGCCGAGTTCGAGAACTGGCGCCGCATCCGCGATTGGGAAGGCGCCGAGGGCTGGGTCTATCACTCGCTGTTGTCGGGCAAGCGCACCGCGGTGGTGGCGCCGCGCGAAAAGGACGAGCTGGTGCCGCTGTTCGAGAACGCCGATGCCGAGTCGCCGGTGGTGGCGAAGCTGCAGGCCGGCGTGCTCAGCATCCTGAAATTGTGCACCGGCGCCTGGTGCCGCATCAGCGGCAAAAATTTCGACGGTTGGATCCGGCAGGAGCGGGTGTGGGGCGCCTACCCCAACGAGAAGGTCGAATAGCCGTTCGCCGCTAACCGCGTTGCAGGATCGTCTTGATCTTGCTGGCGAGCTGGTCGCCAGTGATCGGCTTCTGCAACAAATCGACTCCCGGATCGAGACGTCCGTGGTGGACGATGGCGTTTCGCGAATAGCCGGTCATGAACAATATCTTGAGATCGGGCCGTCGCGCCTTGGCTGCTTCTGCGAGTCGCCGTCCGTTCATTCCCGGCATGACGACGTCGGTCAGCAGCAGATGGATCTCGCCGTCATAAGCCGCCAAAGCTTCGAGCGCCTTTTCGCCATTGGCCGCCTCGATGACATTATAATTTGAAGCCCTCAGCGTCTCGGCGAGATAGATCCGCACATCGTGATCGTCCTCCACCAGCAAGATGGATTCGCCCGCCGAATTGCCAGCCACCTCGATCGGCGGCGCTTCCTCTTCCAATGAAGCCCCGATCCGCCGCGGCAGATAAATCTTAACCGTCGTGCCTTCGCCGGTCTCGCTGTAAATTTTCACGTGGCCGCCGGTCTGCTTCACGAAACCATAGACCTGGCTCAATCCGAGGCCGGTGCCTTGGCCGGCTTCCTTGGTCGTAAAGAACGGCTCGAAGGCTCGGCTAACCACATCGGCGTTCATGCCGGTGCCGGTATCGCTGACGGCGATCTGCACGTACTGGCCAGGCCGTACGTCCGGATGCTGGCGGCAATAAATTTCATCGAGATAGGAATTGCCGGCCTCGATGGTCAGCTTGCCGCCGTCTGGCATCGCATCCCGGGCGTTGACCGCGAGATTGAGGATCGCGGTTTCGAGTTCGGTCGCATCCGCTTCGACCGGCCATAGTCCCGCAGCGCCGACCACCTCCACCGCAACCGACTCCCCCAAGCCGCCCTTGAGCAAATCGGGCAGTCCGAGCAGCAGCTTGTTGAGATCGAGCGCCTTTGGGCTGAGCGGCTGCTGCCGCGAAAACGCCAGCAGCCGCTTGGTCAATGTGGCGGCGCGTTGCGCCCCTTGCATCGCGCGCTTGATCGAGGTGTTGAGCTTTTCCTTGGCGGCGTCGGAAATCGCCGCTAACTGGCGGTCCGCCGAGGCGAGATTGCCGATGATGATGGTGAGGAGATTGTTGAAGTCGTGGGCTACCCCGCCGGTCAGCTGGCCGATGGCATCGAGCCGCTGCGATTGCCGCAACGCGCCTTCAGCCACTTCGCGGCGGTGCATCTCGGCGTGCAGACGGTGCAGGCTGTGCAAGACGACCAGCAATGTCGCAAACAGAAACAATGAGCCGATGACGCCGAAGAAGAGAAACGGAAACATTTCCGCCATCCATTCTTCACGGATCGTGGCGGTCGCGACGCCGGCGCTCAAATAGACCGGCGCGGTCGCCAGCCGGCGAACACCGAACCGCCGCTCGATCTTGTCGACCGGTGAGGTCGTCCAATAGAAGCCGCCCTGCCGATTTTCGGCGATCATCTTGCGGAATCCGGTCGATGATCCGAGCGGTTTCGGCGAATCCTCCGGAACCGGATAGCGAACGAGAAATGTGCCGTCTTCGCGTATGATGGCGTATTGCAGGCCTTCGCCGTAAGCCAATCGCGTATAGAACCGGTAGAAGTCGCTCGGCAGGACGGAGACTTCGAGCACGCCGATGAACGCGCCGTCGCGCGTCACCCGGCGGCTCACAGTGAAGAACGGCTGGTTGCCGAAACTCGAATTGTGAATCTCGCCGAAATAAGTGCCGACATCTTTTTCGACATGCGCGCGGAAATAATCCTGGTCGGCAAAACTGCGCTGGCGCGGCGCCGGGAATGCCGACGAAGTCGCAACGGGATAACCGTCCTTGTCGTAAAACCAGATCGATTGAATTTCCGAAACCGTGCGGATCCGCTTCAGGAACAAGTCATGAAAGTGCTGTTCGCGGCTCTCATACGGCGCCTCGACCAGTTCCTCGATGGCGTCCTCCAGGATCAAGCTGACGATCTGAAAGGATTTCGTCGCGTGTTCCTGCTCAACATCGAGCGAGCGCACGATGCGCTCATCGGCCAGTTTGTTGACGGTTTGGAATTTGGCAAAGCCAGCCCATGTCAGCAGCGCGGTCGGAATCAGCAGTGCGGCTGCCGCGGCCAGCCGCACCGTCCGTATTCCCGCGCTTCTGGGCGACGTCTCCGCCATGGCTGACGGCTACAACCTCTAGGGAAAGCAGAGACTAAACTACACGATTGCTCGAACACAGGACCATCACCCGGCTAGCTTTCCCACCGGACGCTGGCTAGTTCCCAAAAAGCAAAAAGCCCCGCTTGGGCGGGGCTTCGGTCAAGGAACTCCGACGCGTTATTCGTTCGAGCCTTTGCGGCGCAGCCGCACCACCACGTCGATGCGCGCGATCTCGTAGCCTTCCGGCGCGGTCGGGGTGCGATCGACGATCACCTCGGCGCCCGGAATGTCGAGCAGCTCGTTGCCGCCTTCGACGAAGAAGTGATGATGCTCCGACACGTTGGTGTCGAAATAGGCCTTCGAGCCATCGACAGCGACCTGGCGCAGCAGTCCGACTTCGGTGAATTGGTGCAGCGTGTTGTAGATGGTAGCGAGCGACACCGGCACCTTGGCGCGGCTCGCCTCTTCGTAAAGCATTTCGGCGGTGAGGTGACGGTCGCCTTTGCCGAACAGGATCCAGCCGAGCGCCATGCGCTGGCGGGTCGGCCGCAAGCCGACCTGTCGCAGCATAGTCTTGACGTCGTGCCAGGGACAGCCGGTGAGTTCGCCACGCTCGGCGGCGCCGGGCCGCGGCGTGGGCTGGCCCAATACAATGGTTCGCGTTTCGCTCATTATTAAATGCTCAAAAGACCGGGTTTTGGAAACCCGCGCTAAGCCGTTGCGTTTGCAACATATACGCTTTCAACGCGCAGATGCAACCGCTTCGCAAATGTGTGCGTTGGTCCATATGACGCCGTGAATACGGCTGCAAAAACGGCTCATCTGCATGAGCTTTGACGATCTTTGCCGCCTAGTTTGCCTATGTTAGGAATTCGTAATGGGAATACAACCTGCTGTTCCAATGACGACGCGCCCGCAAAGCTACGAGTACGAAGATTTGCTGGCTTGCGGCCGCGGCGACATGTTCGGTCCCGGCAACGCGCAACTGCCGTTGCCGCCGATGCTGATGTTCGAGCGCATCGCGGAAATCTCCGAGCAGGGCGGCGCCCATGGCAAAGGCCTGGTGCGCGCCGAGCTCGAAGTGAAGCCGGACCTCTGGTTTTTCCTGTGCCACTTCAAAGGCGATCCGGTGATGCCGGGCTGCCTCGGACTCGACGCGCTCTGGCAGCTGCTGGGATTTTTCCTCGGCTGGCTCGGTGCGCAAGGCCGCGGCCGCGCGCTCGGCCTCAGCGAACTGAAATTTTCCGGCCAGGTGCTGCCGACCATGAAGAAGGTAGTGTACGGCCTCGATATCAAGCGGGTGATGCGCTCGAAACTGGTGCTCGGCATCGCCGATGGCTGGGTTTCCGCCGACGGTACCGTGATCTACCGGGCGATGGACCTCAAAGTGGGCCTGTTCCGCGATGAGGCGCAGCAGCCCAGCGTCGCCTGAACTGCAAAAGGCGCGGTTGTGAACCCTTGTAGGATTGCCGCCGCCGCGCCATTTGGGATGCAATAGGCGTGACTGCAATCGGAGTAATGCGCGCATGAGACGCGTCGTCGTCACCGGGATGGGTATCGTCTCATCCATTGGCAACAACACCCAGGAAGTGCTGGCAAGCCTGCGCGAGGCGAAGTCGGGCATCACACGCTCGGAAGATTTTGCCAAGCACGGCTTCCGTTGCCAGGTCGCCGGCGCGCCGACGCTCGACCCGTCCGGCTCGGTCGATCGCCGCGCCATGCGGTTTCTCGGGCAAGGCGGCGCCTGGAATCATGTCGCGATGGAGCAGGCGATCAGGGATTCCGGCGTCGAGGAAAAAGACATTTCCAATGAGCGCACCGGCATCGTAATGGGCTCGGGTGGTCCTTCGACCAGCGTGATCGTCGAGGCCGCCGATATCACCCGCGAAAAAGGTTCGCCGAAGCGGATCGGCCCGTTCGCGGTGCCGAAGGCGATGTCGTCGACCGCGTCGGCGACGCTCGCCACCTGGTTCAAGATCAAGGGCGTCAACTATTCGATCGCGTCGGCCTGCGCGACCTCTAATCACTGCATCGGCAACGGCACTGAGCTGATCCAGTGGGGCAAGCAGGACATGGTGTTTGCCGGCGGCTGCGAAGAGCTCGACTGGACGCTGTCCGACATGTTCGACGCGATGGGCGCGATGTCGTCGAAATACAATGCGACGCCGGAGAAAGCCTCGCGCGCCTATGACGCCGACCGCGACGGCTTCGTGATCGCCGGCGGCGCCGGCGTTCTGGTGCTCGAAGAGCTCGAACACGCCAAGGCGCGCGGCGCCAAGATCTACGCCGAGGTCGCCGGCTATGGCGCGACCTCGGACGGCCACGACATGGTGGCGCCATCGGGCGAGGGCGCGGCGCGCTGCATGAGACTCGCGATCGAGACCGCCAAGGCGCCGGTCGACTACATCAATCCGCACGCGACTTCGACGCCGATCGGCGACATCAAGGAGATCGAGGCGATCCGCAACGTGTTCGGCGCCAAATGCCCGCCGATCTCGGCAACCAAATCGCTGACCGGGCATTCCCTAGGCGCGGCCGGCGCGCAGGAGGCGATCTATTCGCTGCTGATGATGCAGAACGGCTTTATCTGCGAGAGCGCCAACATCGAGACGATCGACCCGGCGATGGCGGATATGCCGATCGTGCGGGAGCGGCGGGATAATGCCAAACTTAACTGCGTACTGTCGAATTCCTTCGGTTTCGGCGGCACCAATGCGTCGGTGGTTTTCAAGCGGCTGGATAGCTGAAGTTTTAACGTCAAGAAAAGCAAGCGGCAAAGACTGAGCAGGGATTGGAAATGTCGGGGCTGATGAAAGGTAAGCGCGGCCTGGTGATGGGGGTCGCCAACGACCACTCGATCGCCTGGGGCATCGCGAAAGCGCTGGCCGATCAGGGCGCCGAGCTGGCCTTCACCTATCAGGGCGACGCGCTCGGCCGTCGGGTGCGGCCGCTTGCCGAATCGCTCAACAGCAAGATCATCCTGCCCTGCGATGTCGAAGATATCGCTTCGGTCGACGCCGTGTTCGCCGAGCTCAAGAAGCAATGGGGCACGATGGATTTCCTCGTGCACGCCATCGGCTTCTCCGACAAGAACGAATTGAAGGGCCGCTACGCCGAAACCACGCGCGCCAATTTCGAGCGCACGATGGTGATCTCGTGCTTCTCGTTCACCGAGGCCGCCAAGCGCGCCGCGGCGCTAATGCCGAACGGCGGCAGCATGGTTACGCTGACCTATAATGGCGGTGATCGTGCAATGCCGAACTACAATGTGATGGGAGTCGCCAAGGCGGGGCTCGAGGCCTCGGTGCGCTACCTCGCGGTCGATTTCGGCCCGCAGAACATTCGCGTCAACGCCATTTCAGCCGGCCCGATCCGGACGCTGGCGGGCGCGGGTATCAACGACGCACGCTACATGTTCGCGTTCCAGCAGCGCCATTCGCCGCTCGGCCGCGGCGTCTCGCTCGAAGACCTTGGCGGTGCCGGGCTTTATTTGTTGTCCAGCCTGTCGGGCGGCGTGACCGGCGAAATCCATTTCGTCGATTCCGGCTACAATATTGTGGCCATGCCGCAACCGGACGCACTTCGCGCAGAAGGTGACGGCAACGGATCGCAGAAAGACGCAGCGGAATAGGTCTTTTTCCTTCCGCGCTTTCCGATCCGGCAAAAAGAAGTCGGTGGTAAGCCCTCCCGGGGCGTTGCTCTTGCCTTCGCATCCATGGAAATTTCCCTGATTGAATCAGGCCGCGCTCAAGCAGGCCTGAACCGGGGGATTTATCGTCATGGATCGGGAGTATCGCAATCTCGCTGCCGAATTCATCGGCACATTCACTTTGGTGTCCGCCGTTTGCGGCGCCGCGTTATTTTCTGCGCCGTCGGCCGGGCTCGTGGCGGTGGCCTTCGCGGTGGGCCTGTCGGTGCTGGCGATGGCTTTCGCGGTTGGCCACATTTCCGGCGGCCATTTCAACCCGGCGGTGACGATTGGCCTGGTCGCCGCTGGCCGCTTCAATCCGGAGAAAGTGCCCACCTACATCGTCGCGCAACTGCTCGGCGGGGCCGCCGCCGCCGGAGTATTTTATCTGGTGCTCAAGGGCGCGCCGGCTGGCAAGTGGAATACCTTCACCGCGGCATCCAACACCTATGGCGGCGCCCAAGGCTTTCAGATGGGGGCGGTGTTCCTGACCGAGGTGGTCATCACCGCGTTGTTTCTCATCGTGATCGTCGGTTCGACCTCGGCTAGGGCGCCCGGCATCTTCGCGCCGATCGCGATCGGGCTGTCGCTCACGCTGTTTCACCTGATGGCGATTCCGGTCTCCAACGCCTCGCTCAATCCGGCGCGCTCGACCGCGACCGCGATCTTCGGCGGCACCGCGGCACTCAACTGCCTGTGGCTGTTCTGGCTGGCGCCAATCCTCGGCGCTCTTATCGGCGGGCTGGCGTCGCGTTGGCTGCAGGACGAATTGCCGGCGCGCATTCTGCCGAAACGGCCGATGCCGCGCAGCCGGCGGCGGCGATAAGTTCAGTCACGCGAACATAAAAAGGGCGGCCCGAAAGCCGCCCTTTTCGTTTCTCTTGTACGTCGAAACTTATTCGGCCGCGCCGCTCGCCGCCTGCGCAGGCTGAGCGCCGCCCTTGGCTTCGAGGTCTTCGCCGGTGGCCTGATCGACTGCCTTCATCGACAGCCGCACCTTGCCGCGCTCGTCCATGCCGAGCAGCTTGACCTTGACCTTGTCGCCTTCCTTGACCACGTCGTTGACCTTGTTGACGCGGTGCGGAGCCAATTGGCTGATGTGGACCAGGCCGTCCTTGGCACCGAAGAAGTTCACGAAAGCGCCGAAGTCCATCACCTTGACCACGGTGCCCTCGTAGATCTTGCCGGGCTCCGGATCGGAGGCGATCGACTTGATCCAGTTGATCGCCGCCTTGATCGCTTCGCCATTGGCGGAAGCGACCTTCACCGAACCGTCGTCCTCGATGTTGATCTTGGCGCCGGTCTTCTCGACGATCTCGCGGATTACCTTGCCGCCAGTGCCGATTACTTCACGGATCTTGTCGGTCGGGATCTTGAACATCTCGATGCGCGGCGCATGTTCGCCGAGCTCGGCGCGGGCCGAAGTCAGCGCCTTCGACATTTCGCCGAGGATGTGCAGACGGCCGTCCTTGGCCTGGGCCAGCGCCGTCTTCATGATCGCTTCGGTGATGCCGGCGATCTTGATGTCCATCTGCAGCGAGGTGATACCGCCTTCGGTACCGGCCACCTTGAAGTCCATGTCGCCGAGATGATCCTCGTCGCCGAGGATGTCGGACAGCACCGCGTGGCGGTCGCCCTCAAGAATGAGACCCATCGCGATGCCGGCGGTCGGCCGCTTGAGCGGCACGCCGGCATCCATCAACGACAGCGAGGCGCCGCAGACCGAAGCCATCGAGGACGAGCCGTTCGATTCGGTGATCTCCGACACCACGCGGATGGTGTAGGGAAACTCCTCCTTCGACGGCAGCATTGGATGCACCGCGCGCCAGGCCAGCTTGCCGTGGCCGATTTCGCGGCGTTTGGTGCCGCCCATGCGGCCGGTTTCGCCGACGGAATACGGCGGGAAGTTATAGTGCAGCAGGAACGTCTCTTTATACGTCCCTTGCAGAGCGTCGATCCATTGCTCGTCCTCGCCGGTGCCGAGCGTGGTGACGACGAGCGCCTGGGTTTCGCCGCGGGTGAACAGCGCCGAGCCGTGGGCGCGCGGCAATACGCCGACTTCCGCCACGATCGGGCGCACGGTTGCCAGGTCGCGGCCGTCGATGCGCTTTTTGGTATCGAGCACGTTCCAGCGCACGATCTTGGCTTCGAGCTCCTTGAACACGCCGGCGACCACCAGCTTGCTGTGCACCGGATTTTCCACGCCTTCCGGGAAATAGTGCTCGATGACCCTCTTTTTGACGACGGCGACGGCGTTCTGGCGCTCCTGCTTGCGCGGGATGGCGTAAGCGGTGCGCAGTTCCTTCTCGGCGATGCCGAGCATTTCCTTCTCGAGCGCGGAATTGTCGGCGACCTTGTGATCGCGCGGCTCTTTCGCTGCTTTTTCGGCAAGCTTGATGATGGCCTCGATCACCGGCTGGAAATGCCGGTGACCGAACATCACCGCGCCCAGCATGACCTCTTCGGACAATTCCTTGGCTTCCGACTCGACCATCAGCACGGCGTCGGCGGTGCCGGCGACGACGAGATCGAGCTGGCTTTCCTTCATCTCTTCGAGAGTCGGGTTGAGCACGTATTCGTTATTGATGAAGCCGACCCGCGCCGCGCCGATCGGGCCCATAAAGGGCGCGCCGGACAGCGTCAAAGCCGCCGAGGAGGCGACCAGCGCCAGAATGTCGGGATCATTTTCGAGATCATGCGACAGCGTCGTCACGATGATCTGGGTTTCGTTGCGCCAGCCTTCGGCGAACAGCGGACGCACCGGGCGGTCGATCAGGCGGGAAACCAGCGTCTCCTTTTCGGTCGGCCGGCCTTCGCGCTTGAAATAGCCGCCGGGAATGCGGCCGGCGGCGTAGAATTTTTCCTGGTAGTCGACGGTGAGTGGCAGGAAGTCGACGCCTTCGCGCGGCGTTTTTGCCGCAACGACCGACGCCAGAACGGTGGTCTCGCCGTAGCTGGCGAAAATGGCGCCGTCGGCCTGGCGCGCTACCCTGCCGGTTTCGAGGACGAGCTTGCGCCCGCCCCAGTCGAGTTCAGCACGATGAATATCGAACATTGCAGTTGTCTTTCTTGGTTTTCGGCATGTCCCGAAAGCCATGAGCAAGATGGCGAGAAGCTGGCGCGCGTCACCGCGGAGCGGGAGCCAACAGCGTCTTGCGATCCTGCCATGGCGTTCGAAACCCTGCCTGGCGGACGGACGAACCCTTTCGTCCCGTCCTGACGTCGGGCGGCGCATGCGCCACCGGACCAAAACAGCGAATGCAAAAAGGCATCCGCTCACGGAAATCGCGCGGGCTTATCCCGCGCGGCACTTGCCTAGCGGCGAATGTTGAGCTTCTCGATCAATTCCTTGTAGCTCTTCTCATTCGTGCGCCGCAGGTAATCGAGCAGCGTGCGGCGCTGTCCCACCATCTTGAGAAGGCCACGCCGGGAATGATTGTCCTTCACGTGGGCTTTGAAATGATCGGTGAGATTGTTGATGCGCTCGGAGAGGATCGCCACTTGAACTTCGGGCGAGCCGGTATCGCCGGGCTTCGTCGCATACGTCTTGATGACTTCAGCCTTGCGGCTGCCTGTAACCGACATCGGTCACTCTTTCTGTTTCGGCTCTGCGGCTGCCCATCAGCCCGGCCAGGTTGAACACGCGCTTGGGGAAGATCTCGCCGCGGTCGATTTCGGCCAGTGCCAGCAGTTGTCCTGCGGACGTGACGTAAACCGTGCCGCGGAGAATGGGTGCGTCCCGTCCGCGCAACAAAACGGCCTGGCCCCGCCGGAGCCTTGCCGCATCTGCCTGGCTGACGGCCAACGCCGGGATGTCGTCCAGCGCGGTCTCAACAGGCAGGAGAGCGTCGGCGAGGCTAGCCTCACCGGACGCGGCTTTCTGGCACAGCGCCTCCAGTTCTTCCAGTAAAATCATGGGTTTTTCGCCGAACGGCCGGACTGAAATGCGCCGCAGCGCGCAAACATGGCCAAAACAGCCCAGTTCGCGGCCGAAATCGCGCGCCAAGGCCCGAACATAGGTGCCTTTGCCGCATTCCGCCTCGAACATCGTGTGATTTTCATCAGGCGTTTCAACGAGTTCGAGCCGGTGAATATCGACCGGGCGGGGCGAGAGCTCAACGGTTTCGCCGTCGCGGGCGAGGTCGTAGGCGCGCTCGCCCTCGATCTTGAGGGCGCTATATCGCGGTGGTGTTTGATTGATCGTGCCGGTGTAGCGCGGCAGCAGCGCCTTGATCGCCGCAACATCGGGTTTGTTCTGGCTCGTTTCGATGACGCGGCCTTCGGCGTCGTCGGTGTCGCGTTCTTCGCCCCAGCGCACGGTGAACTGGTAAAGCTTCCGGCCGTCCATCACGAACGGCACCGTCTTGGTCGCCTCGCCGAGCGCGATCGGCAGGCAGCCAGAAGCCAGCGGATCGAGCGTGCCGGCGTGGCCGGCGCGCTTGGCGGTGAATAGCCGGCGCACCACGCTCACTGCATGGGTCGAGGTCATGCCGACCGGCTTGTCGAGAACGACCCAGCCGTGCACGTCGCGCTTCTCGCGCTTGAATTGCTTCGGCGCGGAGTCCGGCGGCTTGTCGTTAATCGTGTCCTGAATGTTCATTCTTCTTTTTCTTCTTTTTCTTTGTCTTTGAGATCGCGCGCCACGGCGGGCGAGTGCAGCAGCTTCTCGATGCGGGCGGTCTCGTCGAAACGCTCGTCGATGCGGAAGCGGATGTCAGGTGCGAATTTCAGATTGATGCGATGCGCGATTTCGGCGCGCAGAAATTTCTTGTTGCGCTCGAGCGCTTCAACCACCTCGCCGGCGTCGCGGCCGCCGAGCGGCATCACATAGATGGTGGCAAGCCGCAGATCGGCCGTCATCTGCACTTCCGGCACGGTGATGAGGTGGCCCTCGATCACCGGATCGTGCACGTCGCCGCGCGTGAGCAATTCGGCGACGGCATGGCGTACCAGTTCGCCGACCCGCAGCTGGCGCTGCGAGCCGCCGCCGGGAGCCGTGTCGCGGTGAGATTTTTTCTTGCGTGGCATACAAACTTTCAAGTTGTCATAGCCGGGCTTGTCCCGGCCATCTCGACAAGGGGCGCAGTGCGCTCCTAAGCGGGATGCCCAGCACAAGGCCGGGCATGACGGTGGAAAATAGGCGGGGCGTTTCTAGTTCGCGCGTGTGAGAATTGGACTCACAGCGAGCGTTGAATCGACTCCACCCGGTAGCATTCGATCACGTCGCCTTGCCGCATGTCCTGGTAATCCTCGAAGGCCATGCCGCATTCCTGTCCGACGCCGACTTCCTTGACGTCGTCCTTGAATCGTTTGAGCTGCGACAGCTTGCCTTCGTGGATCACCACGTTGTCGCGAATGAGCCGTACATTGGCGCCGCGTTCCACGTTGCCCTCGGTGACGCGGCAGCCGGCGATCTTGCCGACCTTCGACACCGTGAAGATTTCCAGGATCTGCGCATTGCCGAGCATCGTCTCGCGCCGCTCGGGCGTGAGCAGGCCCGACATCGCCTTTTTCACGTCGTCGACCAGATCGTAGATGATGTTGTAGTAGCGGATCTCGATGCCGGCGCGCTCGGCCGCGCTGCGCGCTTCCTTGTTGGCGCGCACATTGAAGGCGATGATGGGAACGCCGGAGGCCTCGGCCAGCGTGACGTCGCTCTCCGAAATGCCGCCGACGCCGTCATGCAGCACGCGGGCCGCCACTTCGTCGGTGCCGAGCTTGTCGAGCGCGCCGTTGATGGCTTCGAGCGAGCCCTGCACGTCGGCCTTGACGATCAGGGGGAATTCCTTGCGGCCCGAGGTCTTGGCCTGCGCCATCATCTGCTCGAGCGAGCCGCGCATGCCGGTCGAGCGGGCGCTCGACTTTTCGCGCTTCTGGCGGGCGCGATAATCGGTGACTTCGCGGGCGCGGGCCTCGTTTTCGACCACGGCGAGGCGGTCGCCGGCATCCGGAGTGCCCGAGAAACCAAGCACTTCGACCGGGGTCGAGGGTCCGGCGGTATCGACCGGCGTGCGCCAGTGTCGGAAACCAGCGCGCGCACGCGGCCCCATTCGGCGCCGGCCACTACCAGATCGCCGACATGCAGCGTGCCGCGCTGAATAAGCACGGTCGCTACTGGGCCGCGGCCGCGGTCAAGCTTGGCTTCGATCACGGTGCCTTCGGCGGCGCGTCCGGGTCTGGCCTTGAGATCGAGAATTTCGGATTGCAGGCCGATCATCTCCAAGCAGCTTGTCGATGTTCTGCTTCTTGGTAGCGGAGACTTCGACGTCAACCACTTCGCCGCCCATCGATTCGACCTGCACTTCGTGCTGCAGCAGATCGGTGCGCACGCGATCCGGTTTGGCGTCGGGCTTGTCGATCTTGTTGATGGCGACGATCATCGGAACTTTCGCCGCCTTGGCGTGATTGATTGCCTCGATGGTCTGCGGCATCACGCCGTCATCGGCGGCGACCACCAGCACGACAATGTCGGTGACCTTGGCGCCGCGCGCGCGCATCGCGGTGAAGGCGGCGTGGCCGGGCGTATCGATGAAGGTGATCTTGGCGCCGGACGGCGCGGTGACCTGATAGGCGCCGATGTGCTGGGTGATGCCGCCGGCTTCGCCAGCGGCGACTTCGGTCGAACGGATGGCGTCGAGCAGCGAGGTCTTGCCGTGGTCGACGTGGCCCATCACGGTGACGACCGGCGCGCGCGGCGCGAGCTCCGCCGGATCGTCGGCGACGTCGAACAGGCCTTCCTCGACGTCGGCTTCGGCGACGCGGCGGACCGTGTGGCCCATTTCCTCGGCGATCAGTTGCGCGGTATCGGCGTCGATCACGTCATTGATCTGCAGCATCTGACCCTGCTTCATCAGCAGGCGGATGACATCGACCGCGCGCTCCGACATGCGGTTGGCGAGATCGGAGATCGTGATAGCCTCTGGGATCGTGACTTCGCGAACCAGCTTTTCCTTCGGCTCGTTGGAAGCTTGGCCCTTGAGGCGCTGGGTGCGGCGGCGGAACGAGGCGACCGAACGTTCGCGCACTTCGTCGGCGCGCAACGCGGTGATGACGGTGAGCCGGCCGCGTTGTTTTTCGGCCGCCGGCGCGGAGCGTGGTCGGTCGCGCCGGGACGACAGTGCGCGGACCGCCGGGACGGCCCCGCGAGGCGCGCGGTCCGTCTTCTTCGTCGACCTCGAGCGACCATGCGGCCGCCGGGTCCGGCTTTTTTGGTCTCGTCCTCGCCGAAGCGCTTCTTGGCGACTTCGCCGGCCTTGCGCTTGGATTCATCTTCGTGCTTGTGGCGCTCGTCTTCCTCGCGCTTGCGCGCCTCGGCGGCTTCGCGCTCGGTGCGGTCGGTGGTTTCGCGGCTGGCGCGGCGGCGGGCTTCTTCCTCGGCGATCTTGCGTTCTTCGGCTTCGCGCACGCGGCGAATCGGCCAGCGCATGAGCGCGCGCGCTGCGCTCTTCCTCGGTCAGTGTGCGCAGCACGACGCCGGAGGCTTTCGGCTTTGCTTCGGCGGCGGCGCGGTGCCGGAGCCGCGACTGCCGGTTTGGCGGCAGGCGCGGGCTGCGCCGCACGCTTTCGGCGCTTCGACGGGTTCGGGTTCGGCTCTGGCTTCGGCAGGGCCGCCGATGATGCGGCGTTTGACCTTCTCGACGACGACCTGCTTGCTGCGGCCGTGGCTGAAGCTCTGGCGCACCACGCCCGTTTCCGTGCGCGGCTTCAGCGTCAGCGTCTTGCCGGACACGCCGAGTTTCTTTCGTCGCCAGGGGTCTTCGTTTCGCTCATTCCGTACTTATTCCGCTTTCAAGTCCGCCGGCGCCGTCGTGGCGTCGTCTATAGGGGCCGTTTTCGCCAAAAAGCCGGTCCGAAAGCGCTCAAAACGCTTCGTGCGAGCGAGAAAAGTGTCGCTCACAGGGCCGGCAAGCAGGGCTGCATGTACCACATTTAAGCGGTTCAATGCCAAATCCAATTGGTTGCCGAAGAAAACCGTCGATGATCGGGATATCGCGCGGGTTTTCCGTCTCCTGGTGACGGCGCAGCGCGGCGTCGAGCTTGCGTTTGCCGTCGTCGGCGCCGTCCGCCGCGTGGATCAGCGCGATGATGTCTTCGCCGCTCAATCGCCGCCTCGACCTTGGCAAAGCCGGCCACGACCTGACCGGCCTTGCCGGCGATCGCCAGCGCGTCGAGCGCCGCGCGCTCGAGCAGTTGATCCGGTCGTCGCCGCGAGATCGGCAGCGACTCGCACGTCGCGCTTGAAGCCGCGCGCGAACACCTTGCGCTTGACGGCTTCCTCGACAGCGTCGCGGGTCGCGGTGATCCAGATGCCGCGGCCGGGCAACTTGCGCTTGACGTCGGGCACCGCCTCGCCGGCGGGCCCGACGACGAAGCGGATCATCTCATCGACCGGCTTGAGCTTGCGCGGCTCAGCGCGCAAGTACGCTCGCGCCGGCGGCGCTGGTCGGGCCGCGGTCGAGTTCCGGTCGCATTCGTTGTCGCGTTTTGCGCGCTCGCCAGCATATCGTTACGTCGTGCTCCATCACGCCTGCGCCGGAGCGTCGGCGGGCGCCTCTTCAGCGGCCGGCGGCGGCGCCAGTTCGGCTTCCGTCACCCAGCCGGCCTTGAGGCGGGCCTGCATGATCAGCGCCTCGGCGTCTTCGCGCGACACGTCGAGGCCGTCGAGGAAGCCCGGCTCGCGCTTGGACTCGCCGTCCTTGCGCTCGGTCCAGCCGGTGAGGTCGTCGGTGGCGCAGCCGGCGAGGTCTTCGACGGTCTTCACGCCGTTCTCGCCGAGCGCGACCATGCATCTCGGTGGTGACGCCGGGTACTTCGCGCACGGCGTCGTCAACGCCGAGCTCCACGCGCTTGGCGTCGAGTTCGGCTTCCTGCTTGTCGAGATATTCCTTGGCGCGCTCCTGCAGCTCTTTGCGCGGTGTCGTCGTCGAAGCCCTCGATGCGCGGCGAGCTCCTTCTGGTCGACCATCGCCAGTTCCTCGATCGAGCCGAAGCCTTCCGAGGCGAGCAACTGGCCGACCACTTCGTCGAGATTGAGCGCCTCGACGAAAATCTTGGTGCGGCTCTCGAACTCGGCCTGGCGGCGCTCGGACTCTTCCTGCTCGGTCAGGATGTCGATGTCCCAGCCGGTCAGTTGCGAGGCGAGACGCACGTTCTGGCCGCGGCGGCCGATCGCCAGCGACAGCTGCTGGTCCGGCACCACGACCTCGATGCGCTCCTTGCTCTTCGTCGAGCACGACCTTGGCGACTTCCGCCGGCGCCAGCGCGTTGACCACGAAGGTCGCGATATCCGGCGACCACGGGATGATGTCGATCTTCTCGCCCTGCAATTCGTTCACCACCGCCTGCACGCGCGAGCCGCGCATGCCGACGCAGGCGCCGACCGGATCGACCGAATGAATCGCGCGAAATCACCGCGATCTTGGCGCGCGAGCCCGGGTCGCGGGCGACCGCCTTGACCTCGACGATGCCGTCATAGATTTCCGGCACTTCCTGCGCGAACAGCTTGGCGGTGAATTGCGGATGCGTGCGCGACAGGAAAATCTGCGGGCCGCGCGGCTCGCGCCGCACGTCGTAGATGTAGGCGCGGATGCGGTCGCCGTTGCGGAACACTTCGCGCGGCAGCATTTCGTCGCGCCGCACGATGGCCTCGCCGCGGCCGAGATCGACCACCACGTTGCCGTATTCGACGCGCTTGACGATGCCGTTGACGATGTCGCCGATGCGATCCTTGTATTCGGCATATTGCCGGTCGCGCTCGGCCTCGCGCACCTTCTGCACGATCACCTGCTTGGCGGACTGCGCGGCGATGCGGCCGTATTCCAGCGGCGGCAGCGGATCGGCGATGGTGTCGCCGACCTGCGCGGCCGGGATGGCGCTTGCGCGCGTCTTCGAGCGTGATCTGGTTGGACGAGTTCTCGACCGCCTCGACCACCAGCATGTGGCGCATCAGCTTGCAGTTCGCCGGTCTTCGGCTCGATCTCGGCGTGCACGTCGGTCTCGGCGCCGTAGCGCGAGCGCGCCGCCTTGGCGATGGCGTCTTCCATCGCGGTGATGACGATGCCGCGGTCGATCGACTTTTCGCGGGCGACCGCGTCGGCGATCTGCAACAGTTCGAGCCGGTTGGCGCTAACAGCCATAGCTCATTCTCCTTGTATCGGCGTGGCCACGCGGCCTGTGCCGGGATTGTCTTGCTTCACGTCGTTCTTGCCGCCGTGCCTCGCGCGCTTGCGCGCTCGGCGGCCTTCTCTCGGCGCAAGGCGTCGGTCACCAGTTCGTCGGTGAGCACCAGCTTGGCGTCGTTCATGTCCTGCGATCGGCAGCAGCACTTCGGCCGGCTCGCCTTCGGCCGCGTCGTCGCGGTGAAGTTTCGCTGCGTCGCCAAGGTCCGTCTTTTGCGTGCCGCCAAGCATGGCCGCGAAATCGCTTGCGGCCCTCGACCGGGACTTCCATCTCGATCTTGACCAGATGGCCGGCATAGCGGTCGAAATCGGAGCTGCGCACCAGCGGGCGGTCGATGCCGGGCGAGGAAATTTCCAGCCGATAGGCGCGCTCGATCGGGTCGTTGACATCGAGCACCGGCGACAGCGCCCGCGACACCGTCTCGCAATCCTCGACCGTCATGCTGCCGTCGGGGCGCTCGGCCATGACCTGGACGGTGCAGCCGGATTGCGTCGAGACCCGCACCCGCACCAGGCGGTAGCCGAGGTCGGCTCGAGCACCGGCTCGGCGAGCATTGCCGACGCGCGCGCGGCAACGCCAGAATCGACGATCAGCGCGCGGCTCGTCGACGGCTGCGTCAGCGACCGTCGCGAGTTCGCACATCATGTTGCCGTCTTTGCGCCTCGGCCATTTTGGTAACAAAAAAGAGCGGGTCCCGGGGGGACCCACTCTCAAAACCCGTTTTGGTTATGAGGGTGTCTTGAACAGACAGGTGAAATATAGCGATTTGCCGCTTTGGCGCAAGGTCGAGGGGCAAATGCAGGGCTAACTCTTCGTTCAGAATCTGCGCCTAAATTCGGCAGAACCGGCTGCTCCGACGAATTACAGCCGATTTGTGCAGGTTTATCGATGGGCGCCGCCGCCTCGCTGCTTCCCGAGCTGGAAGATGTCGTTCCGCACGGCTCGCCGGAAAAGCGGGCCGAGACGCTGCGGCGGATCACGACCTTATTTCTCGAGGGCGCCGACCAGTTCGCGCCCGAACATGTGTCGCTGTTCGACGACGTCATCGGCTGCCTGATCGAGGAGATCGAAGCCAAGGCGTTGGCGGAACTTGCGCGACGCATCGCGCCGGTGCCGAACGCGCCGCCGGAGACGGTGCGCACGCTCGCCAAGCACGACGACATCGCGGTCGCCGGCCCGGTGCTGGCGCAGGCGCGGCTCGACGATCCCGATCTGCGCGTAATCGCGGCAGACCAAAAGCCAGGCGCATCTGCTGGCGCTGTCGAACCGGCTCGGCATCACCGAAGCGCTATCCGAAATTCTGGTGGCGCGCGGCGACCGCGATGTCGCCCGTTCGATCGCCACCAATCAACAGGCGCGGCTATCGGAAAAAGCTTTCACCGCGCTGGTCGAGCGCGCCGAGCAGGACGGCGTGCTGGCCGAGAAGGTCGGCCTGCGCACCGACATTCCGCCGCGGCTGTTCCGCCAGCTTTTGATCCAGGCGACCGACGTGGTGCAGAAGCGGCTGCTGGCGCAGGCCAAGCCGGAGACCCAGGCCGAGATCCGCCGCGTGCTGGCGAAAGTGTCGAACGAGGTCGGCGCCAAGGCGGCGCCGCGCAATTACGCCGCGGCGATGCAGACGGTTCGCGCGCTGCACGCGCAGCGGAAACTGGGCGAGGCCGATATCGCCGAATTCGCCAAGGCCGCCAAATACGAAGAAACCATCGCGGCACTGGCGACGGTGTGCGCGGTGCCGGTCGAAGTGGTCGACCGCCTGATGAGCGGCGAGCGCTCCGATCCGGTGCTGATCCTGGCGCGCGTCCGCCGGCTTCGGCTGGCCGACCGTGAGCGCCATCATCAATGCGCGGCCGGGCGCCAAAGGCACCTCGACCCAGGCGCTCGATGCCGCGCAGGAAAATTTCGACAGGCTCACGGCCGCTACCGCGCAACGCGTGGTGCGGTTCTGGCAGGTGCGTCAGGGCACCGGCGAATAAATCGGCGAATCAGCGCCGGCGGAACGTCAGGTAGCAGGGCACGCGGCCTTCGCGTTTGGCCTTGGCTTCGTAACGCGTGCCGGCAAAATCCGGCCACGGCACGCGCCAATCGTCGGCAATTTCCGCGGTCCACACGAAATCCGTCCGAGCGCAGCAGGTGCGCCAGCGTCCACGCCGCGTAGTCGGCGATGTCGGTAGCGAAGCGCAATTCGCCGCCCGGCCTGCAGAATGCGCGCCAGTTGCACGAGGTTATCGTCCTGCACGAAGCGGCGCTTCCAGTGCCGGCGTTTCGGCCACGGGTCGGGATACAGCAGATCGATGCGCGACAATGCGCCCGGCGGCAGCCAGTCGAGCAGATGCACGGCGTCGCCGTGATGCAGCGCGGATATTCGCGAGCTTGAGGTCTTCGATTCCCGCCAGCGCCTTTCCGGCCGCATTGAGGAAGCCGTCGCTGGCGATGAAGCCGATGTCAGGATGCATTCGCGCCTGCGCCAGCAGATGCTCGGCGCCGCCGAAGCCGATCTCCAGGCGGACGTCGCGCACCGGCGCTGAAAACAGTGATGTCAGGTTTTGCGGTGCGCGCACACAGAGATCGAGCGCGACTTTCGGCAGCAGCGTCTCAAACAGCGCCGCCTTGCGCGGTGACAACCGATCGCCGCGCTTGCGGCCGAAAAAGGCGCGGGGTTCGTGGACTTTGCTTGACCCGTCATTCATGGTGCCAGCACAATACTCCGTTCATTCCCGCGCAAGCGGGAATCCATAGATAAAAGCTGGGCCCCCGCTTTCGCAGGGGACGAACGGAGATGATTAGTCTTATCTCACCGCGCGGCGGATCGTGTCGGCGAGATCGGTCTTTTCCCAGGAGAAGCCGCCGTCGCTTGTCAGGCTTGCGGCCGAAATGGCCATAGGCCGCGGTGCGGCGGTAGATCGGCCGGTTGAGCTTGAGCGTGCGGCGGATATTGGTCGGCGTCAGCCGGAACAGCTCCGGCAGTAACTTCTCGAGCGTTTTCTCCGCGACCTTGCCGGTGCCGTGGGTATCGACCAGCACCGACATCGGATCGGCGACGCCAATCGCGTAGGCAACCTGAATGGTGCAGCGCTCGGCAATCCCGGCTGCGACAACGTTCTTGGCAAGATAGCGCGCGGCGTAAGCCGCCGAGCGGTCGACCTTGGTCGGGTCTTTGCCAGAGAAGGCGCCGCCGCCATGCGGCGCATAGCCGCCGTAAGTGTCGACGATGATCTTGCGGCCGGTCAGGCCGCAGTCGCCGTCCGGTCCGCCGACCACGAAATTGCCAGTCGGGTTGACCAGGAAATCCGACCCGCTCTTCGGCATCCAGCCTTTCGGCAGCGCGGACTCCACCGCAGCGCCGATCAGGTCTTTCACCATGCTCGGCGTGTACTTCTTGCCGTTGCGGCTCTTCTCGTTGTGCTGGGTCGAGACCACGACCTTGGTGCAGCCGACCGGCTTGCCGTCGACATACTTCACCGTGACCTGGCTCTTGGCGTCGGGCTGGAGGTCGAACAGTTGCTTGGAGCGGCGCTTGTCGGAAAGAACTTTCAGGATCTTGTGCGCGAAATAAATCGGCGCCGGCATGAAGGAATTCTTTTCATAGACTTCGCTCTCGGTGCAGGCAAAGCCGAACATCATGCCCTGGTCGCCGGCGCCTTCTTCTTCCTGCCCTTCTTCTTCTTGGCATTGACGCCCATTGCGATGTCGGGCGACTGGCCGTGCAGCAGCACCTCGACGTCGGCGCCATGATAGGAGAAGCCGTTCTGGTCGTAACCAATGTCCTTGACTACGCCGCGCGCGATCTCGGTGATCAGCTCGCGATCGACTACCGACGCGCCGTTGATGGTGCGGAACAGCTGACCGCGGCCTTCGCCGGCGATCACGATCTTGTTGGTGGTGCAAAGCGTTTCACAGCCTAGCCGGGTGTTAATCAGGCTGTTGTCGGCAATGCCTTCCTTGACGTCACGCTCGAGAAACGCATCGAGAATGGCGTCGGAAATCTGGTCGGAAACTTTGTCGGGATGGCCTTCCGAAACCGACTCGCTGGTAAACAAAAAATTCTTATGTGACACCGCTCAACCCTCCCGCAACGCGGCGTCGGCCGCGCTCTCTTCAATGGCGGGTGGTTCTTGCAAGCCCCCCCGCCGAGGTCAAGATGCGGGCACAAGGGGACCAGGCGCGGGCAATGTGGGCAGATTAGGCAGGCCGGTGGGACAGGACGATCAGTCTTCCTCATCGGCGATCTGTTCGACCAGATCGACGATGCGCCGCCGCAGCTTCGCGTTCTTGATGCGCATGAAAGCTTTGGTCAGCGACAGTCCGTCGGAGGTCGCGAGGAAGTCCGAGACGAAAGCCGGCGAGGGTGCTTCCCCCATTCCGCCGAATGCCCCGGCATGTTCGGCGCGCCTTCAAAGAAAAATGAGACGGGCACCTGCAAGATGTTGGAGATTTGCTGCAAGCGGCTGGCGCCGATCCGGTTGGTGCCTTTCTCGTATTTCTGCACTTGCTGAAACGTCAGATTGAGCGCGTCGCCAAGTTTTTCCTGGCTCATGCTCAGCATCATCCGGCGCATCCGCACGCGCGACCCGACGTGTTTGTCGATCGGGTTTGGCGCCTTCTTCGCCATAACAATCTCCTATGCCGCCCTACCCAGCGGGTAATGTCACATTTGGCGCGTCCGAAGCAATGCGTGTTTAGACGGGGATCGGATCATAGCGTCAAAGAAAAATGAAAATTACCTCAAATTTTCAATGATTGTTTTGCGAGTAGAAACCGAAACAGACAACCGGAGCGTCAACAACCCTGCGGTGCAGTTTACAACCGTTACAAATTCAAGTCTTAAGCCGCCGCCGCATGATGACGATCAGGCTCACGCCGATCAGGACGATCAAGGGAATGTTTCTGGCGCGGACGTAGGGCGTCGGCTCAAGGGCGCGCGGCAGTCCTGAATCCAATATGCCTTCCGCGCCGAGCGGTAGCGACGCTACGACCCGCCCGACCGGATCGACCACCGCCGAAATTCCGGTATTGGCGGCGCGCACCAATGGCAGCCCTTGCGCGATCGCCAGCACGCGCGCCTGCTGGAAATGCTGGTACGGCCCCGAACTGATGCCGAACCATCCGTCATTGGTGAGGTTGACGAGCCAGCCAGGCCGCTCGCCGGCCGGCACCGCATCTTCCGGAAAGACCACTTCGTAGCAGATCAGCGCCAGCAGTTTCGGTGCGCGCGGTACGTCCATGGCGCGGCGGCGGTCGCCGGACAGAAACCCGCCGCGCATCTTGGTGAGCGCGACCAGCCCGAGACGATTGAGGAAGCTTTCGAGCGGAAGATATTCGCCAAACGGCACCAGGTGCACCTTGTCGTAGATACCGAGAATCGAGCCGTCATGATCGATCACATAGGCTGAATTGTAGGCGGTATTGACGTGGCCATTGGGCTCGACCGCACCGGCGCGGATCGCGCCGGTGATCAACACCGTGCCGGGCGGCAGCAGATCGGCGATCTGGCCGAGTGCATCAGGCTCGCGCGCCAAAAAAAACGGAAATGCCGATTCCGGCCAAATCAGGTGCGTGACATCACGCACGCCGTTCGACTGCGGACCGGTGGCACGGTCGGATAGCCGCAAATACCGCTCCATCACCGCGTTCCTGGCGGCGTAATTGAATTTTTCGTCTTGCTGCAAATTCGGCTGCATGATGCGCAGCTTCACGCCGGCAACCAACTCGGTCGGGTTGGTCCACAGCCGCATTGCGCCATAGCCGGCGATCGCGGCGAGCACCAGCGCGGCCAGGATCGGCGCGCGCCAGGGATGCGGCGTGTCGGTGCGGTCGTCGGCGAGCACGGCTGGACTGGCGAAGATCGCGACCGCCAGGAACGTCAGACCCCAGACACCGATCAGCGCCGCGCCCTGCGCCAGTGCCAGCGGCTGGGTGATCGCATAGCCGAACGTGTTCCAGGGAAATCCGCTGAGCAGATGTCCGCGCAGCCACTCGGCGGCGGTGAGCGACACGGCGAGCGCCAGCACGCGTTCCGGCCCGCGCACCCAGATGATCCGCGCCAGCCCAAGTCCGGCCGCGGTGAACAGCGCGAGATAGGCGGGCAGGCCGGCGACCGCGACCGGCAATAGCCAGCCGAACGTCTTGGCATCGACCAGGAACGCGTAGCCAACCCAATATAGTCCGGCGAGGAAATAGCCGAAGCCGAACCACCAGCCGGCCATCGCTGCTGCGCCGGCGCCGCCCCAGCGGCCGGCCGCTGCGCCATCGACCAGCCAGACCAGCACCGAGAACGTCACGAACAAGATCGGCCATGCATTGACCGGCGCCATCGCCAAAGCCGACGCCGCGCCGGCGACGAAAGCGATCGCCGCGCGTTGCCAGCCGAAGGCGAGCACGACGGAATGCGCGAGGCGGGTCAGCGTCACGAGCGTTTTGCGGACGATGAGGCCGCGCCGCTCGAGCGGCCGGGCTCTTTCTGGGCCGTCTCGTCAACCGCCAGCATCGGCGGCGCGACGCCGGCCAGCACCGCATCGGGTTCGCGCTTGCGCGCTTCGCGAGGCCGCTCGCGGCGCTCGTTGAGCTTGTAGATGCGCACGCGCTTGACCCGGCGCGGATCGGCATCGACCACTTCGATTTCGTAGAGGCCAGGCCCAGGCACCAGTTCGCCGCGCACCGGAACGCGGCCAGCGCGGGTAGTGAGATAACCCCCGATCGTGTCGACCTCTTTGGCCGCGTCGCCGACGTCGAAATCCGAGCCGATCACCGCGACCACCTTGTCAAGCGGGGTTCGCGCGTCGGCGATGAAACTGTCGTCAGACTGCCGCACCACGCTTGGACTCTCATCCTCGTCATGTTCGTCGGCAATCTCGCCGACGATCTGCTCAACGATATCTTCGATCGACACCAGTCCGTCGGTCCCGCCGTATTCGTCGATCACCAGCGACAGGTGGATGCGGGTCGCCTGCATCCGCACCAGGAGATCGATGACGCGCATCGACGGCGGCACGAACAAAATTTCGCGCACGATCTTGGTGGACGACAGCGGCAAAGCGAGGTCGATGCTCTTGAAATCCAGCCCGGCGGGAAACGGTTTCTTGCGCTTGGCGTTCTTTTCCGCACCGACCGCCGCGCGCGCCGTCATGAAGGCGATGAGGTCGCGGATGTGCACCATGCCGACCGGATCATCGAGCGTGTCATTATAGGCGACCAGCCGCGAATGGCCGGCGCGCTCGAATACCCGCACCAATTCGCCCAGCGAGATATCCTGCTGCACGGCAATGATATCTGCGCGCGGGATCATCACATCCTCCATCCGCCGCTCGCGCAGGCCGAGGATGTTCTTGAGCATGCGGCTCTCGTCCGGCGAAAAGCCGGACTCGCCCGGCGCCGCATCGAGCACGTCGCGCAAATCGGCGCGGATCGAGCCGGGCTTCCAGCCGAACACGGCGCGCAACGCACGGCCGAGCCAGCTGCCGCCTTCGCGGGCGACATCGCGCGGGGCCGGCACCGGCACAGGAAGGTTGCGTGGCTCGAATTTCGGTTCGGCGCCAGCGGTTGAAGATGAGGAATCGCTGTCAGGCATGGCGTTTGGATTGGCGGTCAATGGAGGCAGTCAGAGTCGCGCAAATCACGCTCGAGATACGGATCGGGAACATCCAGGCGCGCCAGAATGGCGCTCTCCAGCCGCTCCATCGACTCAGCTTCGGCTTCGGTTTCGTGATCGTAGCCCATCAGGTGCAGAAAGCCATGGACGCAGAGGTGGGCGAGATGATGGAGGAAATCCTTGTGCTCGTCTTCGCATTCGCGCTTGAGCGTTTCGTAGGCCAACACGATGTCGCCGAGCATTACCGCCGATTGAGCTGATGAGCCGGCCGTGCCCGAGACGGCGGGGAACGACAGCACATTGGTTGCCTTGTCGATGCCGCGCCATTGCTTGTTGAGCACGCGAATGGCGTCATCATCGGTCAGCACCACCGAAACCTCGCCGGTCGCGGCGGGCAGCGTGGCAACAGCGGCTCCAATCGCCTCGCGAATGATTTTTTCTGCCGCCGGTTGTTTTTTCCACAGTGGCGATTGTTGGAGAATGTCGATCGACGTCGCGCCGCTGCGCGGGTCAGGCCGTGACATCATTCTTTGTTCCCGCCCGCCTGAGCGCCGGCGCGGTCATAGGCTTCGACGATGCGCGACACCAATTCGTGACGGATCACGTCGGCAGCGGTGAACGTGCAGTGCGCGACGCCCTCGACGCCAGCCAGTAACTGCACCGCTTCCGCCAGCCCGGAAGTCTGGCCTCGCGGCAGATCGACCTGACTCGGATCGCCGGTAACGATCATGCGGCTGTTCTCGCCGAGCCTGGTGAGAAACATCTTCATCTGCATCGAGGTGGTGTTCTGCGCCTCGTCGAGAATGACGGCGGCATTCGCCAGCGTGCGGCCGCGCATGAAGGCGAGCGGCGCGATCTCGATCTCGCCGCCTTGCAGCGCGCGCTCGACGATGCGGGCATCCATCAGATCGTACAGCGCGTCGTAGATCGGCCGCAGATAGGGGTCGACCTTTTCACGCATGTCGCCCGGCAGGAAGCCGAGCCGTTCGCCGGCCTCGACCGCGGGCCGCGACAGGATGATGCGGTCGACTTCCTTGCGCTCGAACATCTGCACGGCCTGCGCCACCGCAAGCCAGGTCTTGCCGGTGCCGGCCGGTCCGGTGCCGAACACCAAAGCATGGCGCTTGAGCGCGCGCATATAGGCGCCCTGCGCGGCGGTGCGCGCGCGCACCGGGCGCTTGCGTAGATTTATTTCCTCAAAGCTCGGCCGATCGGTGGCGGGGTCGAAATCGAACAGCGAGCCTTGCGAGATGGCGAGGCGGATAGCGCCCTCGACGTCGCCGGATACGAGTTCGTTGCCGCGCTTGAGCTGTTCGTAGAGGCCTTCCAGCACGCGCCGCGCCTGCTCGCAGGCGCCGCGTGAGCCCTCGATGGTGACGTGGTTGCCGCGGCTGTCGACCACGACGCCGAGGCGGCGCTCGATCAGCGCGAGATTTTGGCCGTATTGGCCGAACAGCACCGAAGCGAGACGGTTATCGTCGAACGCCAGCACGGTCTGCGTCGTTGCGGTCTCTTCCGAGGTGGCGGCGGCCGGGATGACGGGTTCTTTGGTGCGCAAGTTTTCTCTCAGGCTCCGGCGTCGGCGAAAGCGGTCACGTCGAGATCTTGCGCATGTGCTTGCTGAGCGATCACGCCGTACAACGTATTGCTCCCCAGTCCGGTAATAGTCGCCGCCACGATTTCGCCGATCCGCGAAACCGGCGCCATCACATGAACCGCCTGCAAATATGGGGAGCGGCCGACCAGTTGCCCAGCCAGCCTGCCAGGTTTTTCCAACAAAACATCGACGGTGCGGCCGAGGAAACCGGCGTTGAAATCGGCTTGGTGGCGGGCGATCAAGGCCTGCAACCTGTGCAGTCTCGCGGCTTTCTCGGTCTCGGGAACCGGAGTGGTCAGCTCGGCCGCCGGAGTTCCCGGCCGCGGCGAATAGGCGAACGAATAGGCCGCGGCAAAACCGACCTGCTCGATCAGCGACAGGGTGGCTTCGAAATCGGCTTCGGTTTCGCCCGGAAAGCCGACGATGAAATCTGAGGTGAAGGCGACATCGGTGCGCGACGGTACGCAGCCGGTCGATCAGGCTGAGATAGTGGCGTGCGGGTATGACTGCGATTCATCGCCTCCAGCACGGCATCGGATCCGGACTGCACCGGCAGATGCACCATCGGCATCAGCGCCGGCAGGTCGCGATGCGCTTCGATCAGGCTGTCGTCCATGTCGCGCGGATGGCTGGTGGTATAGCGCAGCCGCGCAATGCCAGGAATTTTCGCCAGTCGATGCAGCAACTGCCCAAGCGCCCAGTCGCGGCCATCGCGGCCTTGGCCGTGATAGGCATTGACGTTCTGCCCGATCAACGTGACTTCGCGAACGCCGGCGTCGGCGAGCCGCGCGACTTCGTCGGCAATCTTCTCGACCGGCCGCGAGACTTCCGCGCCGCGCGTGTAGGGCACCACGCAGAACGTGCAGAATTTGTCGCAGCCTTCCTGCACGGTCACGAATGCGGAAATGCCGCGCTTGCGGATCGCGTCACGCGTCGGCTTCGCCAGCAGGTCGAATTTGTCTTCGGCCGGAAATTCGGTATCGACGATTTTCTCGCCGCGCCCGGCCCGCGCCACCAGATCGGGGAGGCGGTGATAATTCTGCGAGCCGACGACGAGATCGACCAGGTCGGAGCGGCGCATGATCTCGCGGCCCTGCGCCTGTGCGACGCAGCCGGCGACCGCGATCGATGAGGCGGCGGCCGTCGCGCGCGGCATCTTCCTTGAGCACGCGCAACTTGCCGAGCTCGGAATAGATTTTCTCCGCGGCGCTTCTCGCGGATATTGCAGGTGTTGAGAATGATGAGATCGGCGTCGTCGGGCGCGCCGGTTTCGGAGAAACCCGCCGCCGCCAGTGAGTCCGCCATACGATGGGAATCGTAGACGTTCATCTGGCAGCCGAACGATTTGACGTGGAGCTTGCGGCTCGCTCATGCCGCTCGGTGCGCAGGTCATTTACCGCCTTGGCCGGCTTGTCAAAAATAAACGAGGGTGTGAATTTACAGCGTTTGGCAGGCCGTTTCGGGTCGCAGCGCGGCAGCCCAGTCATGCCGCGCAACGCTGCTTTCCAGGCTCTTGGCCACCACCTTGCGGTCGGCTGCGGCGCCGGCGGCGACCGGCTGCGCCGAAGGTAACCACGGCATCGACCGCGCCGCGGCGCAGGAACGCCACGAAATGCGGGAAAAAATCGAGGTCGCCATACCAGGCGACCAGCGGGCGGTTTTGCCGCCCCATCGGCATGCCGTATTGTCGCGTGTAGCATCGCCATCGGCTGCAGTAGTACTTCGCCAAGCTTGGCTTCGACGCAGGCGGCCTCGATCGCGCCGATCAACGCCGTGCGGAACGGCAGCACACGATTGCCGTCGCTCGATGTGCCTTCCGCGAACAGCACCACCGGATGGCCTTCGACCAAGCCGTTGCCCGATTTCGGAAACCGTCGCCGCGGTCTGATGGCGGCGGACGCGATCGACGAACACGACTTTCTGTACCCGAGCGGCGGCGCCGATCAGCGGCCAGGTCGAAACCTCGCGCTTGGCGACGAACACCATCGGCGCGATCGACGCGAGCACGACGATATCGACCCAGGAGACGTGGTTGGCGACGATCAGAACCGGCCGGCCGCGCACCGGTTCGCCGCGAAGCTCCAGGTTAATGCGCAGCAATTTGCGCAGCAGGGCGTAATAGCCGACCGACGCCGGCCCCCACAGCGGCGAACGCAGCGCCGCCAGCAGCCATTGCAGCGCGATCATGAAAGGCAGCGTCGTGAAGAAGAATCCGCCGACCAGCGCGACGCGCAGCATCAGCGGCGGGCTTTCGTCGTCGAGCGGCACCGCGTAAAGCTCGAGCCGGTGATCGACCAGCCGGTAGCCGAGCTTGCGCGCGATCTCGGTCTGCAGTCGCTCGATATCCTCGGAACGGAATTCGATGACCTCGCCGGTGCGCAGGTTGATCAGGTGGTCGTGGTGCGATTCCGGAATCGGCTCGTAGCGCGCACGGCCTTCGCGGAAATCGTGACGCTCGATGATGCCGGCATCCTCGAACAGCCGCACGGTGCGATAGACCGTGGAAATCGAAATGTGCTCGTCGACCTTGACGGCAGCGCCGGTAGAGCTCCTCGACGTCGGGATGATCGTCAGCAGCCGCCAGCACGCGCGCGATCACGCGGCGCTGCTCGGTCATGCGCATGCCCTTGGCGGCGCACAGCGCTTCGATGTTGCTCTTTGTCGGCATAGCTTGTCGGCTCATGTTGCGGTCTTACAGTCTTATCGGGCCGCCCCCGGTAGCATATCGTCAGATCAGATCGCGACGCAGCACCAGCGCCGCGGTGGTGCGGCCGGTGCCGTCGTCATAGTAGTTGGCGCGGCGCGACACCTCGCGAAATCCGGCACGGGCGTAAAGCCGCGTCGCCGGGGTGTTGTGCTCACCGACTTCGAGAAACACGGCGTGTGCGCCGAGCCCGGCCAGCCGGCGCAAATGCAGGGTCAAGCAGATCGCGGGCGAGCCCGCGGCCTTGCTGCGATGCTTGCGATCGCGACGGAGAGGATTTCCGCCTCGTCGGCGGCGAGCCGCGACATGATGAAGCCGGCGAGGCTGCGGCCCGCCAATTTACGCTGAAGCAGGGCGCGATGCGCGACGACGTTGCGGTCGGTCAGCAGGCCCTCGACTTCCGTGCTCGCTCCAGCCGCGCCGGAACGAATGCGGCATGCAGCGCCGCAATCGCCGCGGCGTCGCGCGGCTCGGCTTCCGACAGCACCGGTTCAGCGCGCGTCGAAGAGGCTGCGAAGAGCATGCGCGATCATCGGCGCGCCAATTGCGCGGCGTCCTGCGGCTGCGCATCCGGCGCGCGCAGGTAGAGCGGCTTCGGCGGTGCGCCGGTCTCGTCGGCGCTGCGGCGCCGAGCCGCGCCACCCAATCGATGTCGGGCGCGCGGCGCGTATCGACCAGCGCTCGGTGGCGTCTCGCCGGCGGCCAGGCGTCGGCGAGCAATTGCGCGGCGGTGCCGACCAGGCGCGGCGCGCCGGTCGCGACGACGCGCATCGCCTCGCGCAACGCAGATCAGCCGCGGCGGCACCAGCGTGCGGCCGCCGGGCCGAACACTTGCAGATAGACGTGGTCGTGCCGCGCATCGATCGCGGCGACCACCGGCAGCGTGTCGTCGGCGGCGATGAAGGGCGCGGCATAGGCGGCAAGCGTCGACAGGCCGATCGCCGGCTTGCCGGCGGCGAGCGCAATGCCGCGCGCCGCCGCAATGCCGACGCGCAGGCCGGTGAAGCTGCCGGGCCCGGTGGTGACGGCGATGCGGTCGATCTCGGTGAAGGTTCCACCTGGGCGCGATCGAGCACGCGCGCGATCAGCGGCATCAGCGCCTCGGCGTGGCCGCGCGCCATCGGCGAGCGATTCATGGGCGATGGCGCCGCCGTGCTCGGTGTCGAGCACGGCGGCCGAACAGGCCTCGAGCGCGGTGTCGATGGCGAGGATGCGCATGATGACAAGTCTATCACCGTCATGCCCGGCTTTATGTCGGGCATCCACGCCTTTCTTCTGGGACTTAAAGCGTGGATGGCCGGGACAAGCCCGGCCATGACGCAGGAAAAGCGCAGACTGAGGTAGCTTAGATCGGCCGCACTTCCATGCACGTCGGGCACGAAGTGCTTGAGCAGGTTCTGGATGCCGTGCTGGAGCGTGGCGGTCGAGGACGGGCAGCCCGAGCAGGCGCCCTTCATCTCGCAGATAGACGACGCCTTCCTTGTAGCCCTTGAAGGTGATGTCGCCGCCGTCGCCGGCGACCGCCGGGCGCACGCGCGTTTCGATCAGGTCCTTGATGGTGGCGACCGTGTCGGCGTCCTTGGCGTCGAAGAATTCGTCGGTCGCCGCCGGCGTCCGCGGCGCACCGCCGCCGACCAGCGGCGCGCCGGACATGAAGTGCTCCATGATGGCGCCGAGGACGCCGGCTTGATCTGCTGCCACTCGCCGTCGGTCTTGGTGACCGAGATGAAGTCGGAGCCGAAGAACACGCCGCCGACATTCGGAATGTCGAACAGCCGCTCGGCCAGCGGCGATTGCGCGGCAGCTTGCTTGGTCGGCATGTCGAGCGTGCCGGTGTCGAGCACGGTGCGGCCGGGCAGGAACTTCAGCGTCGCCGGATTGGGCGTGGCTTCGGTCTGGATGAACATCGCATTGGCTCCTCCGCTCGCGGGTTCAAGGCCCGTGGATGGCATGAGTATAGGATAAATGGCCCTTGCGGGCGGCCGAGGTCAACCTGCGGTAAAGCGCGTTCAACGCACATCACGACTGGCCTCGATGTCTTCGTCGCTGAGATGGCCGGGCACGATCGGCGACCGGGATCGGGAAGGTTGCCGGCGGTCTTGGCGAGATGCGTGACCAGCGGCCCCGGGCCTTCTTTGCCGGTGCCGGCCGCCAGCACCAGGATGCCGATGTCGGCGTCCTCGTCGATCAGCTTGAGGATCTGCGTCGGGGGTGTCGCCTTCGCGGATCACGCGGTCGGCCTTGATGTGGTGCGATCGTCTGCGGCGCGCGCGGCAGTATTTGTCGAGCACGGTCTTGGCGGCTTCCATCGCTTCGGCCTGCATGATGTCGGCGACGCCGAGCCATTGCTGGTTGCGATCGCCGGTCTCGATCACGCGCAGCATCGACGACTGCGACTTGGTGCGGCCGGCGCGCTTGGCGGCCCAATAGACCGCGCGATCGCATTCCTGGCGTGTCGTCGATGACGACGAGGTATTTGCGCTTGTGCCCGCGCTTCGAAGCTGCGGCGTTTGCTGCTCATCGGCGGAATGGTGGCACGGCGCGCGGCGGCAAGACGACAAGCCAGGCGCGATGCTACCGCGCGGACGAAACCGACGATGTCCTTGACCGCCTTCATGGTTTCGGCGGCGATCGCCTGCGCGCGCGCCGAGCCGTCGGCCAGATACGGAATCGATATAGACCGGGTCCTGCACCAGCCGCTTCATTTCCGTGCCGATCGGGCCGAGCTTGGCGACCGACAGATCGACCAGCGCGGTCTTGAAGGTCGAGAACTGCGCGCCGCCGAATTCGCGCAGCACGTCGGCTTTGCTCACGCCTTGCAAGCGCCGCATAGATGCCGACCAGGTTGTCGGCTTCCGGGCGCGGCTCCAGGCCTTTTTCCTCGCTCGGCAGCGGCTCCGGATCGGTCTTGGCCTTGCGGATTTTCTGCGCGATGGCGTCGGCGTCGTCGGTCAGGTTGATGCGCGAATAATCCGACGGCTCCGACTTCGACATTTTCTTCGAGCCGTCGCGCAGCGACATCACGCGCGTCGCCGGTCCCTGGATGATCGGCTCCGGCTGCGGGAAGAACGCGTCGCCGAAACCGTGCGCATGCGATCGAACGCGCGAAGTCGTTGTTGAATTTCTGCGCGATGTCGCGCGACAGTTCGAGATGCTGCTTCTGGTCCTCGCCGACCGGCACGTGCGTGGCGCGATAGACCAGAATGTCGGCCGCCATCAGGTTCGGATAGACGTAGAGCCCGACCGAAGCGTTCTCGCGGTCCTTGCCGGCCTTCTCCTTGAACTGCGTCATGCGGTTGAGCCAGCCCAGGCGGGCGACGCAATTGAACACCCAGGCGAGCTCGGCGTGTTCGGCGACCTGGCTCTGGTTGAAGATGATGTGTTTCTTCGGGTCGATGCCGCAGGCGAGAAACGCCGCGGTCACTTCGCGCGTCGTCTTGGTGAGCTCGGCAGGGTCCTGCCATACCGTGATGGCGTGCATGTCGACCACGCAATAGATGCAGTCGTAGAGGTCCTGCAGCGCGACGAATTTGGTGATGGCGCCGAGATAATTGCCGAGGTGCAGATTGCCGGTCGGCTGCACGCCGGAAAATACCCGCTGCTTGAATGGGCGCCATTTGAAGACCTTTGGACAGTCTTGAGTGCAGTTTCGGGGCCGGTGGCAGCATCGTGGCCCGCGCGTCCCATGCCACGCCCGACCGGCGCATGCGCAAGAACTAACTAGATGCGCCGGAACGCGATATCAATTTCAAAGGCGCCGCCGTCCCGTTATAGGTAAGCCGGAACTGTCGAGATCGCGCGAGTGGGTGGGTTTCAGATGAGCAAAGACGAACTGATCATCCAACTGGTGAAAGTGGCGCTCGGCATTCTGATCGCCGGATACTTTCTGTGGTGGAGCCTGGAAGTGCTGAAAAGGCTGCCACCCGCGTTTTGACATAAATCCTTCGAGGAACTCATGAGCTCCGCCCGCTACGACGTTCTCGGCATCGGCAACGCCATCGTCGACGTCATCGCCCAAGCCGACGACGACTTCCTGGTCGCGCAAGGCATGAGCAAAGGCGGCATGGCGCTGATCGACGAAACGCGCGCGCAGGCGATTTACGCGGCGATGGGGCCGGCGGTCGAAAGCTCCGGCGGCTCGGCCGCCAACACGATCGTCGGGGCGGCGAGCTTCGGCGGCGCAAGCCGCCTTCATCGGCAAGGTCAAAGGACGACGAACTGGGCGACGCTTTCATCCACGACATCCGCGCCGCCGGCGTCGCCTTCGACACCCCGCCGGCATTCGACGGGCCCTCGACCGCGCGCTGCTACATCATGGTGACGCCGGACGGCGAGCGCACGATGAATACTTATCTCGGCGCTGCGCAGGATCTGCATCCGCGACGACATCGACGAGCGATGCGATTGCGGCGTCCGCCATCGATCTATCTCGAGGGCTATCTGTGGGACCCGCCGCACGCCAAGGAGGCCTTCCTCAAGGCCGCCGAAGATCGCGCATAGTGCCGGCCGCAAGGTCGCGCTGACGTTGTCGGACGCGTTCTGCGTCGACCGCTATCGCGACGGAATTTCTCGAGCTGATCCGCAACGGCACCGTCGACATCATCTTCGCCAATGAGAGCGAGTTGCGCAGCCTGTACCAGACCGCGGATTTCGACACCGCGATCAAGGCGATTGCGCAAGGATGCCAAGCTCGCGGTGGTGACGCGCAGCGAAAAAGGCTGTGTCGTGGTCGTCGCGGCGGCAAGATGGAAAGCGTGCAGGCCATGCCGATCGCAAGCTGGTCGACGCACCGGCGCCGGCGATCTGTTCGCCGCCGGCTTCCTGGTCGGCCATTCGCGCGGCAAGGATCTGCGCAGTGCGGCACGGCTCGGCGCGCTGGCGGCGGCGGAAGTGATCCAGCACGTCGGGGCGCGGCCGGCGGTCAGTCGCTTAAGGCGCTGGCGGCCGAAAACGACTGGCGCTCAAGATTTGAGGCGTTGCACGGCGTTTGTGGCGGTAACCAATTGGTAACGGAAACGTGGTTACCGATTGGTAAACCGCCAATCCGGAGCCACGCCATGGCCGACAACAAACGACAACTAAAGACGACGCGGCGAAAGCCAAGCGCGCCGAATGCCAATCGAACTGCCGAAGGTAGAGTCGCCGCTCGATCTCGCCGGCCGACGACGTCAGCCGCAGACCGAACGAGCTCGAACCAAGCAGACGAAGACACTGGCCGCGGCGCGCGGCGCTGACGCATTTGCTTCGCCCGACAATGCCAAGGCTGAAACGGCCGCCGCTCAACGTCCTGAAGATCACGCCGCGGCACGAAGCGCTACGGCGTTGCTGGCGGCTTCGGTCGCGGTCGCCGCCGCGCTCGGCGCGGTCATCGGCGCAGTGAGCGACCGGCAAGAGTACCGCCGCGTGGCCGATAATGCCGCGGATCGAAGAAACGCAGGCGATGCGCAACTCGCTGGCTCAGCTGGCCAAGGAAATCGCCGCGCTCAAGGCCGGCATCGAGGTCGGCCAACAAGAATGCCAGCGCGCAGATCGGCAAGATCGCCGAGCGGATCGACCGGATCGATCAGCGCAGAATGGCCACCGGCTCGATTCCGCGCCGAAGACCGCGTCGGCTCCCGGCGCCAACGCCGGTCGCCGCGGCCGTCGACGCGCATTGCCGCGGCGGACCGGAGCCGCACACATCCGTCGCAGCCGGCTGGTCGGTGCGCGCGCGCGCGCAACGGCGCCGTCTTTGTCGAAGGGCCACGGCGAGACATTCGAGGTCGTGCCCGGCGTGCCGTTGCCCGGCCTCGGTCCAGTTGCAAGCGATCAAGCGGACGGACGGCCGCTGGGTGGTGACGACGCCGAAGGGCATCATCGTCTCCAGCATGCACCGCCGCCGCAGCGCCGGCGCGTGTATTATCCGCCGTATTACCGGCCGTTTTAACACTCGTAGGCCCGCTGAATGAGCGGCGCCCGCACCGGGCGCCGTTTTCATTTGCGCGTGAGCGCCAGTGGCGGATCGCCGCAAACCGTGCCAGATTTCTGCGCCGTCCGGCGCGGTTGGAGCGGCTCATGCGCGTTGCATCGCTGATGGTGGTTGCGCGGCCTCGGCCTTGCCGTGATCGGCCGGCATTGCAGCCGGCACGCGCGACAGTGGCGCAGCGCCCGCGCCGCCCGCCGCAAAACCGGAAATGGCTGAAAGCTGCCCCGGCCTGGTTGCCGCAGCGGCCGCCCTTTCGCGACCGCTTTCATCCGCCGCGTCGCGCTCAACGCCGATCAGGTGCGCATCAGCTATCATCGGCCACGCCACCTTCCTGATCGAAAGCCCGCAGCTGGTGCGCATCGCCACCGACTACAACGACTATGTCCGGCCGCCGATGCTGCCCGACATCGTGACGATGAACCACGCGCACTACGACGCATTACACGGATCAGTCCCGACCCGGCGATCAAGCACGTGCTGCGCGGCTGGGCCGGCGACGAAAAGCCGGCGCGCATCGACGTGCAGTACAAAGACGTGCGCGTGCGCAACGTGCCGACCAATATCCGCTCCTGGTACGGGCGGCACCGAACGTCACGGCAATTCGATTTTCATTTTCGAAGTCGGCCAATCTGTGCATCGCGCATCTCGGCCACCTGCATCACACGTTGACGCGGCAGCAGCTCAACGAAATCGGCCGGGTCGACGTGGTGATGGTGCCGGTCGATGGCAGCTACACGCTCGACCTCGAAGGCATGGTCGAGGTGCTGCGCTGCGCTCAAGGCGCCGCTGATGATCCCGATGCATTATTTCAGCGCCTACACGCTCGACCGCTTCCTGTCGCGGGTGCGGCAGGAATGGGACGTCGAGATGAGCCGAAGTGCCTCGGTGGTGGTGTCGAAGGCCAGCCTGCCGGCCAAGCCCAAGGTCTTGGTGCTGCCGGCACTGAATTAGCGCTTTTGACGCACGCTGTATCAACAGCCCCGGTTGAACCGGCTGCGCAACCAGCCTACCTACCTCTCGCATGCCCGGCGCCATTCTTCGGCGTTGCGTAAGGGGTATTCATTCATGGTTCTGACCTGGAGCGACTGGAAGCGGTTTCCGGACGCGCTGTCCGGCGATCATGCTCGAGGCACCGATCGGACCCGGCGTCTACGAGGTGCGCCATACCATGACCGGGGCGCTGATCGCCTTCGGCCATGCCGGCAATGTTGCCAATGCCATTGCCGAACTGAAGGTCGATGCCGATCCCGGCCTGCTGCGGCCGGATGTTCGGCCGCGAACGCCCGCCGCGTCATGTCGGCGACCTTGAATACCGTACCTGTGCGGCGGCCAGCCGCGCCGAGGCCAAGATGGCGGCGGAGCGGCTCAAGGGTTTGCGCCAAACGTCCTGGCACCGGCGGATGGAATTGGGCCGGGCGGCAAGACATCCCCACTAAAAGACACCCGCACTAGGACCGCCAAGCGAAGAATCGATACGGCCGGCGGTTTGCTGGCCGTTTTGCATTGCAAGCGGGCGAAAATCGTATAGTCTGCCGAGGCTTAGCGTCCAGTTGGGGCGGCGTCATGTTGAGTGCGGAGCAGAACGATCTCATCACGCGGACCGGGCCGGGCACGGCCGCTGGCGCGCTGATGCGCCGCTACTGGCAACCCGCGGCGCTGGTCGATGAATTGTCCGGTAATCGCCCGGTCAAGCCGGTGAAGCTGTTCGGCGAAGACCTGGTGATCTTCAAGGATGACAAGGGCCGTTACGGTCTGGTCGGCCGCCGCTGTCCGCATCGCGGCACGGATTTGGCCTACGGCCGGTTGGAAAATGGCGGGCTGCGCTGCGCGTTCCACGGCTGGCTGTTCGACGTTCACGGCCAGTGCATCGAGACGCCGGCCGAGCCGCCCGACAGCAATCTGTCCGCCAATATCAAGCAGGTCGCTTATCCGGTCGTTGAGAAGAGCGGCATCTTGTTCGCTTATATGGGGCCGGGCGAGCCGCCGGCGTCGCCTGCGTTCGACTGCTTCGTGGCACCGTCGACTGCACACCTTCGCCTTCAAGGGCATGATCGATTGCAACTGGCTGCAGTCGCTCGAAGTCGGCATCGACCCGGTCCACACCTCGTTCCTGCACCGTTTCTTCGAAGACGAGGATCCGAACGAAGGTTACGGCAAGATGTTTCGCGACACGACGAAAGACAGCGACATGCCGATGACCAAGATCATGCGCGAGTTTACGCGGCCGCGCATCGAGGTCGAGCCGACCGATTACGGTTTTCGCCTGGCGACCCTGCGCGAGATCGGCGATGGCAAGGCGCATGTGCGCGTCACCAACCTGATGTTTCCGAATGCCTTCATCATTCCGATGAGCCGCGAGATGACGATCTCGCAGTGGCATGTGCCGATCGACGACACCAAGCATTATTGGTACGCGATCTTCACTCGCTTTGGTGAGCCGGTGAACAAGGACGAGATGCGCCGCCAGCGGCTCGAGCTCTACGAATTGCCGGACTACAAGCCGCGCAAGAATAAAGAACAACGACTACGGCTTCGATCCGCACGAGCAGGAGCACGAAACCTTCACCGGGCATGGGCGCCGACATCAATGTGCACGACCAGTGGGCTTGCGAGTCGATGGGCGAAATTCAAGATCGCACCCGCGAGCACCTCGGCACCTCGGACAAGGCGATCAGCGCCTACCGCCGTCTGCTGCGGCAGGCGATTGACGATGCTGGCAAAGGCAACAAGCCGATGATGGTGCTCGAGCCCTCGCAGGCGGCGGCGATCACGGGTCCGGCCTGTGTCGACGGCATCGGCCCTGCCGCCGACTGGCAAGGCTATTGGCAGCGTACTGATAAGCAACCGGCAAGACACGAAAAGCTGGTCAAACGGTCACTGATGGCTTCACGCCCCCGCCGCGCAGCCGCGTCCAGTTTCGTTGATCGCCACCATCTGTGGAGCGACCAGCAGGAGAAATTCGCCGCAACGGCGCTGCAATCGATCAAGAAGCACAAGCTCGAAGTGGTCCGCTTCTCGTTCGCCGATCAGCACGGCGTGCTGCGCGGCAAGACGCTGGTCGCGGAGGACGCCGTGCGCGCGCTGAAGGCCGGCGTCACCATGACGACGACGCTGCTCGCCAAGGATACCGCGCATCGCACGGTGTTTCCGGTGTTTACTGCCGGCGGCGGCTTCGGCATGGAAGAGATGCAGGGCGGCGGCGATTTCGTGATGGTCGCCGATCCAGCGACCTTCCGCGTACTGCCGTGGGCGCCGAACACCGGCTGGTTTCTCTGCGACATCTATTTCAGTAACGGCAAGCCGGTGCCGTTCTCGGCGCGGCGGATTTATCGCGATGCGTTATCGCGGCTCGGCACCGCCGGATTCGATTTCATGGCCGGGCTCGAAGTCGAATTCCATCTGTTCAAGATCGAAAATCCGCGGCTCGCGCCGGAGGACGCCACGTGGCCGCCAGCGGCGCCGGAAGTCAGCCTGATCTCGCAGGGCTACCAATATCTGACCGAGGCGAAATACGACCAGATCGACCCGGTACTGGAGCACATTCGCAAGGGCGTGCAGGCGCTCGGCCTGCCGCTGCGCTCGATGGAAGTCGAGCTGGGCCCCAGCCAATGCGAATTCACCTTCCGGCCGCAGATCGGACTGGAGGCTGCCGACACCATGATGCTGTTCCGTTCGGCGGTGAAGCAGATCGCGCGGCGCAACGGCTATCTCGCCAGCTTCATGTGCCGCCCGGCGCTGCCGAACCTGGCGTCGAGCGGCTGGCACCTGCATCAGTCGCTGGTCGAGAAGAAATCCAATACCAACGCGTTCGCTCTCAACGACCGCGACGTGCTCTCGACCATCGGCCGCTATTATCTCGGCGGATTGCTGGCGCACGCCCGCGCCGCGGCGGCCTTCACCACGCCGACCATCAACGGCTACAAGCGCTATCGACCCTATTCGCTGGCGCCCGACCGCGCGATCTGGGCGCGCGACAATCGCGGCGTGATGGTGCGCGTGCTCGGCCAGCCCGGCGATCCGGCAACGCATCTGGAAAATCGCGTCGGCGAGCCGGCTGCCAATCCCTATCTCTACATGACGTCACAGATTTACTCGGGCCTCGACGGCATCGCGCGCCGCCTCGAGCCGGGACCGTCGGCCGATACGCCGTATGAAGCTGCCGCTGCGCAATTGCCGAAAAATCTTGCCGAGGCGCTGACCGCCTTACGGGCCGACGATTGCTTCCGCGAAGGTTTCGGACCGGCCTTCGTCGACTATTTCGCCCATATCAAGAATGCCGAACTCGCGCGCTTCAAGGCTGAGGCCAAGGAGCAGGTCGAACCAACCGCGTGGGAGCAGAAGGAGTATTTCGATTTGGGGTGATGCGCCGCCGCGGCGGGATCAGCTACACGTCCACGCTGGCGTAGAGCGCGTTGTCCTGGATGAAGGCGCGGCGCGGCTCGACTTCCTCGCCCATTAGCCGGCTGAAGATGTCGTCGGCCTGATCGACCTCCTTGACCCTCACCTGCAACAGCGAGCGCGCATTAGTGTCGAGCGTGGTTTCCCACAATTGCGAGGGGTTCATTTCGCCGAGGCCTTTGTAGCGCTGGATCGCGATGCCCTTGCGGCCGGCATTGGTCAGCGCTTCGAACAGGCCGACCGGGCCGTAGATCGCCCAGGCTTCGTCCTTGCGGCGCAGATTGCCCGGTTTCTCATAAACCATCTGCAACGAAGCAGCGTATTCGTCGAGCTTGCGGGCGTCGGCCGAGCCGAGCAGCGCCTGGTCGATAATGGCGACGCTTTTCACGCCGCGCACCGTGCGGGTGAAAGTGAAGCCGCTCTCCTCGCTGAAAGTGCCTTCCCAGCCGCGCTCGGTTTCTTCCGCCAGCACGTTGAGACGCTTGGCGATGTAAGGCGCGGCCGCCTTGGCGGTTTTGGGGTCGCCGAAGATCTTGGCGTCCAACACGCCGAGGATGGCGGCCTGTTCGACGACCTGACGGTTGTAGCGGGCATGCAACCCGCCGAGAATGTTGCGGATCGAGCGCGCCTGCTCGACCAGCTTGCGAAGATCCTCACCGGAGCGTTCCTCGCCGGAATTCAGCCGTAGCACGGCGTCTTCGATGCCGGTCGTGATCAGGAAATCTTCCAGTGCGCGCTCGTCCTTGACGTATTGCTCGGACTTGCCGCGCGCTACTTTGTAGAGCGGCGGCTGCGCGATGTAGATATTGCCACCGTCGATCAAAGCGCGCATCTGTCGGTAGAAGAACGTCAGCAGCAGCGTGCGGATATGCGCGCCGTCGACGTCGGCGTCGGTCATGATGATGATCTTGTGGTAGCGCAGCTTCGCGACATCGAACTCGTCGCTGATGCCGGTGCCGAGCGCGGTGATCAGCGTGCCGATCTCCTGGCTGCCCAGCATCTTGTCCATGCGCGCGCGCTCGACGTTGAGAATTTTGCCGCGCAACGGCAGCACCGCCTGGAATTCGCGATTGCGGCCCTGCTTGGCGGAGCCGCCGGCCGAGTCGCCCTCGACGATGAACAGCTCGGATTTGGCCGGATCGCGTTCCTGGCAATCGGCGAGCTTGCCGGGTAGGGAATTGATGTCGAGCGCGCCCTTGCGGCGGGTCAATTCGCGGGCCTTGCGCGCGGCTTCGCGGGCGGCAGCGGCTTCAACCACTTTGCCGACAATGATCTTGGCGTGGGTGGGATGCTCCTCCAGCCATTTGTCGAGATGGTCGTTGATGATACCTTCGACCACGGGACGCACTTCCGAGGATACCAATTTGTCTTTGGTCTGCGAGGAGAATTTCGGGTCTGGCACCTTCACGGACAGAACGGCGGTGAGGCCTTCGCGGCAATCGTCGCCGGTTAACGCGACTTTCTCCTTGCGGGCCGAGCCAAGTTTGTCGGCGTAGCCGGTGACCTGGCGCGTCAGCGCGCCGCGGAAGCCGGCGAGGTGGGTGCCGCCGTCGCGCTGCGGAATGTTGTTGGTGAAGCACAATACGGATTCATGATAGCCGTCGTTCCACGATAGCGCGGCTTCGACCATGATGCCGTCGCGCTCGGCCTTGATGTTGATCGGCTCAGGCACGATCATCTTCTTGTTGCGGTCGAGATATTTGACGAAGGCCTCAACGCCGCCCTCGTATTTCATCTCTTCGCGCTTCTCGACCGCGTGGCGCATGTCGGACAACACGATCAGCACGCCGGAGTTGAGAAATGCCAGTTCGCGCAGGCGATGCTCAAGCGTGGCAAAATCGTATTCGACCATGGTGAAGGTTTTGGTCGAGGCCAGGAACGTCACCTCGGTGCCGCGCTTGTCCACCGCCTTATCCTTGGCTTTGCCGACTTCCTTGAGCGGCTTGACGGGAACGCCGTCGCGGAATTCGACGAAGAATTCCTTGCCGTCGCGCCAGATTCTCAGCTTGAGCCAGGCCGACAGTGCATTGACGACCGAGACGCCAACGCCGTGCAGTCCGCCGGACACCTTGTAGGAATTCTGGTCGAATTTTCCGCCGGCGTGCAGCTGGGTCATGATGACCTCGGCCGCCGAGATGCCCTCGCCCTTGTGAATGTCGGTCGGGATGCCACGGCCGTTGTCGGTCACCGTTACCGAGCCGTCCGGATTGAGCGTGATGTCGACCCGATCGGCATGACCGGCCAGCGCCTCGTCGATGGCGTTGTCGACCACCTCGTAGACCATGTGGTGCAGGCCCGAACCGTCGTCGGTGTCGCCGATATACATGCCGGGCCGCTTGCGCACAGCGTCGAGGCCCTTGAGGACCTTGATCGATTCAGCGCCGTAATCGGACGGAATGTTGCGGGCCGGTTCAGCCATTGGCAGGACCCTTTAAAACGACAAAAAATGAGTCGGAAACTGCATGCGGTGTGACACGAAAAGTGGACCCCGTATAGGGGCTTCTCACAAGACTTAATATGTTGATCTAACAGGTATTTTTAAAGGTCTAAGGGTGACAAAAACGGTCGATTTTTGAGCGCGGAATCGGCCCGATTTCGGCGTCAAAAACGGCCTTGAATTTTCGCCGAAAATTACCCCGTCAGCGGCTGCGTTCAACGCGTCCCGGACGGACTTCAAACATCTGCGCGCGGGAGGCGATATCGCCGAACGCCACCGGATCGGCACCGGTCATCCAGACCTGGGCGCCCAACGAAGTAAGCGCATCGTAGAGCGCCGCGCGCCGCGAGGGGTCGAGGTGCGCCACTACTTCGTCGAGCAGCAGGACGGGCGCGGCACCCGTCATGTCCTTGAGCAAGCCCGAATGCGCGAGCACCAGGCGAATAAGCAGCGCCTTCTGCTCGCCGGTCGAGGCGTCCGCGGCCGCGATGTCCTTGCCGGCGTGACGTACCGCGAAGTCGCTGAGATGAGGGCCGTCGAGCGTGCGCCCGGCGGCGGCGTCGCGTCCGCGATTATCGCGAAGCACGTTGCGATAGCGGTCTTCGATCTCCCGCGCGCTTTGCGACGGCAGCAATTTCTCCATCCAGCCATCGAGCGCGATGGCGGCGGCCGGAAAAGGCGAGGCATCGTCCTTGGTTTCGATCAGCACCGAAGCGAGGCGGTTGACGGTCTCGGTGCGCGCTGCGGCCACCGCAACCGCGAGCTCGGCGGTTTCGTGCTCGACGGCGTCGAGCCAATGCGGATCGCTGGTCGGATCTTCGAGCAGCCGGTTGCGCGAGCGCAATGAGCGCTCCAGCGCATTGACCCGGCTGGAGTGCTGCGGATCGACCGCCAAAACGAGACGATCGAGGAAGCGCCGCCGCTCGGAGGCCGGGCCGTTGAACAATTGATCCATCGCCGGAATGAGCCAGATGATGCGCAGGTGCTCGGCGAAGGCCGCCGCCGAACCGACGCTCTCGCGGTCGATCCGGCATTGTCGGCTTGATGCGGCATCCTCACCAGAGGGCGGATCGATCCCGGTGCCCAGCGTCGCGAGCCCCGCCATCCCCTCGATTTCGGCGGACACGGCCCAGGCGCCATCGCCCTCGCTGAACGCGGCTTCCTCGAGTGTGGCGCGCCGCAAGCCACGGCCCGGCGCCAAAAAAGAGATCGCCTCGATCAGATTGGTCTTGCCGGCGCCGTTCGCGCCCGTGAGCACCACGGGCGCGTCGCCCGTCAATTCGAGTGCTGCCGCGTGGTAGCTGCGGAAATTGTTCAGCGTCAGGCGGCGGACGGCGGCGGTAGTCATTCTGCGAGGCTTATCACCCTCGCGCGGCGGCTTAAACCCGCCAATTAAACCTGCAAATTAAACCCTCATGGGCATCAGGACATAGAGCGCACCCTTGGCGTCCTTGTCCTGAATGAGGGTCGGCGAGCCGGGATCGGCGAGGCGGAGCACCGCGACTTCGCCTTCGATCTGCGCGGCGATGTCGAGTAAATAGCGTGAGTTGAAACCGATATCGAGCGGATCGGCGCTGTATTCGGTTTCCAATTCCTCGGTAGCGCTGCCTGAATCCGGGTTGGTCACTGACAAAACCAGCCGCCCCCCGGTGATCGACAATTTCACCGCGCGGCCGCGCTCGCTCGATACCGTCGAAACCCGGTCGACCGCGGCCTCGAAATCCTTCTTGTCAACCACCAACTCCTTGTCGTTATTCGCCGGAATGACCCGGCCATAATCGGGAAAGGTGCCGTCGATCAGCTTCGAGGTCAGTACGACGTCGCCAATGGTGAAGCGGATCTTGCCGGCCGAAAGCTCGATCTGGACCTCGCCTTCGCCGGTCTCGATTAGCCGTTGCACCTCGCCCACCGTCTTGCGTGGCACGATGACGCCCGGCATGCCGGCCGCTCCCTGGGGCAGCGGCAATTCCACTTGGGCGAGGCGGTGGCCGTCGGTCGCCACCGCGCGCAATGTGCCCGACTTCGCCGCGCCCGCGGTATGCAGATAAATACCGTTCAAGTAGTAGCGTGTCTCTTCGGTCGAGATCGCAAACTGGGTCTTGTCGATCAGCCGCTTGAGGTCGCTGGCCGCGAGCTTGAAGGAATGGCTCATCTCGCCGGCGGCGAGATCGGGGAAATCGCTTTCCGGCAAAGTCTGCAACGTGAAGCGCGAGCGTCCGGCACGGATCGACAGCACGGCGCGATCGCCGGAACCTTCGAGGACAACTTGCGTGCCTTCGGGGAGTTTGCGCACGATTTCGTAGAACATGTGCGCCGGAACGGTGGTCGAGCCGGCCGGCGCGACCTCGGCGGCGATGGAATCGATCACTTCGAGGTCGAGGTCGGTGGCCTTGAGGCTCAGCTTCGAGCGTTCGGCCTTGATCAGCACGTTGGCCAGGATCGGGATGGTATTGCGCCGCTCGACCACGCGATGCACGCGCCCCAGCGACTTCAGCAGTTCGGACCGCTCGATCGTGACTTTCATCTCAGACCCCGCCCATGGGACCGCAAACGTGACGTGCTGTGGCGCTTTTCGCAAGGGAAAAGCCGGACCTTGTCCCCGCTGACAAAAAGCCCCACCGCGGGGTGGGGCTCAATGCCGAATTTTCTTTCAAATTTATTCCTGATTATTCCTGCAATTGCCGCTTGAGGATTTCGATCTCCTCGGCCAAAGCCATGTCATTGCCGACCAGATTCTCGATCTTGCGCACCGCATGCAGCACGGTGGTGTGGTCGCGGCCACCGAACCGCCGGCCAATTTCCGGTAACGAGCGAAGCGTCAGGGTCTTGGCGAGATACATCGCCACCTGGCGCGGGCGCACCACGTTGGCGGTGCGTCGCGAGGACAGGAGGTCGGACCGGCTGACGTTATATTGCCGCGCCACCACCCGCTGGATGTCTTCGATCTTGACCCGCCGCGGCTCCTGCGGCCGGATCAGGTCGCGGACCTCACGCTCTGCCATTTCCATGGTGACCGGATGGCCGGTCAGCTTGTTATGGGCTAGCAGGCGGTTGACCGCGCCCTCAAGGTCGCGGCCGTTGTGGGTGACAGTCTTAGCGATATAGCCGAGCACGGGCAGCGGAACGTCGAAGCCGGGATGATGGGCGCGGGCGGCGGTCACGCGGACTTTGAGAATTTCAAAGCGTAGCTCCTCGCCGAGCGAGCCCATTTCCACCACCAGCCCACCGGCCAATCGCGAGCGAACGCGGTCATCGAGGCTTTCGAGATCCGAGGGCGGCCGGTCCGAAGCGATCACGACCTGACGGCCGGCATCGATCAGCGCGTTGAGGGTGTGGCAGAACTCGGCCTGGGTCGATTTGCCTTGCAGAAATTGCAGATCGTCGATCACCAGCACGCCGATGCCTCGCAAGGCTTCCTTGAAGGCCAGCGCGGTCTGGGTGCGCAACGCCGAGACGAAGCCGTACATGAACTTCTCGGCGGTGAGGTAGAGCACCTTGCGTTCGCCAACGGCGTTGCCGGTCCAGGTAATGCCTTGCAACAAGTGGGTTTTCCCCAAACCAACGCCGGCATGAATATAAAGAGGGTTGAACATCACCGGATCGCCGCGTTTGGCCGCGGCGACCTGCTTGGCGGCGGCATGCGCCAACGTATTGGAGCGTCCGACCACGAAACTATCGAACGTCAACCGCGGGTCGAGCGGCGAGCCGCCGAGCGCCTCATGCAAGCCCGGATCGCCGGCCGACATCGGCCGTCCCGCCATGTTGTGGAAGGCTTGGCCTTGATTGTTGCCGCTGGCGTGATCGAACTCATTGCCCTTCGGCTTTGCCACCACGGTACGCAGCACTGCGGAGCGCACCGTCAGTTCGATACGGTTGATCTTGTTTTCCTCGGCCTGCCAGCAGGCCAGCACGCGCTCGGCGTAATGCGACTGAATCCAGCTCTTGAGGAAACGGGTCGGCACCGACAGTCGAACTGTACCTTCCTCGAGGCCCTCCATATCCATGCGGGCGAACCAGCTTGAATAGACGTCGTCGCCGACCTCGGCACGCAAGCGGCTTTTGACCTTCGACCAGCGCTCCTGATCCGTACTCGCCATTGTCTTTGTCTTTCGAATTTCGTGTTGTGACGGACTCGGGTGCTAACGACCGGCTGGCGGAATTTCGCCAACGCCCCGGTACAAGACGCAACTCCACTCGTGAGGGGACCGATGCCGGGAGGAACTTGGCGCGGCGGTCGGCGCGAAACGAAGAGGTTGCGCCTAGCCGCGGGGCGGAGGCGTCGCGCCTCGAACCCCCGACTTGAAGCCGGAGGAATATTGCGAAATTGAGTCCGAGGGACAAAGCACGGACAATGGCGCGGAAATCTGGCGCACAATAGCCCGGCTATCGCGCGCAAGGACGAATGTGCATTCTGATTTCAATGGAATGCGAGCACGGGTCAATCTTGCCGTGCCCTGTTCCGCTACCGTCATTCGACCCCCCAGTCTGATCGGGCGTGCGTCCCGATGGCTTCCGTTCAACTTCCGACAACTCGGCGCGCGGCAGACAAAGAACAGCCCTTCTCATCCGCCGATGAGCGCGAGTGCGACCCTTTAATGGTTTCGCCCAGGAATTTCGGGCACCTTTAAAAATACACAAGCGATGTGGGGCCGCAATGTAATTCGGAGGCTGCGGCGCGCCCGGTTGTCGCGGCGTCGATCGCTCTTCACGCTCTGTGCATAAGTCTGAATTTAACGCGTTAAATCGCCGCGTGGATTTGGGTCTCGATTTGGTTTCGCGAGAGCGGACAAATCGCAAAATATTTTATCGACTCGATGACAAAAAACCGCGCTGAATATGGATTCTCGGGTCCTGTGGCTCGCTTTCCCGTTAAGTCGTTACTGGCGCGAATAATTTTTTGCGCAGCGATCCAACCTAGCCGACACCGAAAGTTATTGGCGCGCAGGCGTTCCCGTGATTTTAGAAAATCGTGTCTAGTAAAATCGTGTTCGGCAAAAATTTCTGACGCCGTGGTGACGCTTTTGCAACAACGCGCGTTGCGCCGCGGTTGCGTCGACTGTTATCGTTGATAAAAAATTGTCGTGTCTGGAAAAAACGACCGCAATTCACTGCGCAATGAAAATCTGCCGCAAAAAATTCCATTAAATTGAATTATTAGCAAGCTCTATTTCGACAGCGCTATTTGGCGAGCTTGGCGATCCGGTGCGACAACCGCGACACTTTACGGCTGGCATTGCTCTTATGAACGACGCCACGTTGCGCCGCCCGCATGATGGCCGGCTCGGCGTCCTTGAACGCGGCGACCGCTGCCTTCCGATCGCCGCTCGCGATGGCTTCTTCGACTTTGCGAACCGAGTTGCGCAACATCGCGCGGCGGTTCTTGTTGACTTCGGTGCGCCGCGCGATCACGCGCGTGGCTTTACGGGCGGACTTGGTATTGGCCATGAGCCTCTCGTCTGGAACCGGCGCGCGCGGGCGAAAACCCGTGAAAGCGACCGATCGCTGATAAAAATGGATGCGCCAAGCGAGCTTGCCGCAACCGCGGGTGTATAGTGGCCGGCTTACCGGGCGTCAACGGTCCGAATCCCTCTCAGGCCACCCGCTTGGTGCGCACTGCGTCATGCCCGGCAACGACCGACGCGCGATCGCCGGCCGAGAAGGGTGCCAGCGGCGGTTTAACCCGCGCCAGCGCCGGGTCGCCGTGAATATGTGCGAGCAGGGCCTTTACGCCACTTACCAATGGCTTGCCGTCAAACAATTTACGGATGGCGACTGCGGCGTCCAGCGCCCCGGTGTCGCCGGTCTGCCAAGCGCGCGCGCAGAGATCCGGGTTGAGATTTGCGGTCGCGGAGATACAGCCGGCGAATTCGCCTTTGCGTGCGTCGAGCAGGCAGGCCTCGGTCGAGGGGAACACGGCAAATTCCTTTGAGATGGCGGCGGCGGAGCGCGCATAGGCCATGTCGCCGGAGGAATCCTTCAACCCGACGACGCGGCCCGGATAATTTTTCAAGAGCCTTTCGATCAGGCCGACATGCCAGGGCAGGCCCGACATCGAGGGAAAATGATAGAGATAGATCGGAATACCGCTTTGCGCGGTCGCCTTTACCAGCGTGTCGATATAGGCGACCAGTCCGTCATCCGGCACGCCTTTGTAATAAAACGGCGGCAGTACCAGCGCACCGGCAAAGCCGAGCTCGGCGGCATGGCGGGAAAGCGCGACCGCGTCGGAAACCGCCGCGGCGCCGGTACCGACCATCAGACGGTCCATCGGCAACCCGGCCTTCTTGTAGGCGGTCATGACGCTTTTGCGCTCTTCGAGCGAAAATGATGTCGCTTCACCGGTGGTGCCGAGTACATTGAGTGCATCGCAACCGTGATCGAGCAGAAACCGCGCCAGCTTGACCGCGCGCTCGGCATCCGGCGCGCCGTTGTCCTGCACCGGTGTTGCCACCGCAGCGATCACTCCGGACAATCTGCGTGGTGCCATCGCTAAAGCCTCCGATCAGCCGCTGACGTTGTAGGCGGACAACGCCGCCATATTGACCAATTGGGCGTCCTTGGCGCCGAGTTGCACGATCTGAACCGGCCGATCAAGACCGACCAGCAGCGGACCGATCACGGTGGCGCCGCCTAATTCCTGGAGCATCTTGGTGGAGATCGACGCCGAGTGGAATGCCGGCATTACCAGCACGTTGGCCGGTCCGGAAAGCCGATTGAACGGATAGGACGCCGACAGCGCCGGATTGAGCGCGACATCGGCAGCCATCTCACCATCGTATTCGAAATCGACCCGCTTGCTGTCGAGAATGCGGACCGCTTCGATCACCCGCGCCGAGCGTTCACCCTGCGGATGACCGAACGTGGAGAATGCCAGCAAAGCGAGCCGGGGCTCGTAGCCGAGCCGGCGCGCTACCCCGGCAGCTTCGATGGCAATATCGGCCAGCTCCTGCGCGTCCGGCATTTCGGTCACCGCGGTGTCGGCGACGACCACCGTGCGGCCGCGCGCCACCACCAGAGACACGCCGATCACCCGGTGCCCCGGTTTTGGATCGATGCAGCGCCGGACGTCCTCCAGTGCCACCGAGAAATTGCGGGTGACGCCGGTGACCATCGCATCGGCATCGCCGAGTGCCACCATGCAGGCTGCGAAGTGATTGCGATCGGTGTTGATCAAGCGCTGGACGTCACGAATCAGATAGCCGCGTCGCTGCAATCGCTCATAAAGGTAATTTATGTAGGTGGCGTTTCGGTTCGACAGCCGGGCATTGATGATTTCGATGCCTTCGCCAAGCTCGATACCGGCCTCCTTGGCGCTGTTATGTACCAGGTCTTCACGACCAACCAGCAGCGCGGTGCCCAAACCCTGCTGGACGAAGCTCGCGGCGGCGCGGATCACCTGCTCCTCCTCGCCCTCCGCGAATACCACCCGGCGCGGCTGGCGGCGCAATTTGGCGAACACCTGCACCAGCGTCCCGGCGATCGGGTCGCCGCGCGAGCGCAACTGCTCACGATAGGCGTCCATATCGACGATCGGCTTGCGCGCCACGCCGGTGTCCATTGCCGCCTGAGCGACTGCCGGCGGAATTGAGGAAATCAGCCGTGGATCGAACGGCACCGGGATGATGTAGTCCGGACCGTATTTTGGCCGCGAGCCGTAGGCGGCGGCGACCTCATCGGGCACGTCTTCGCGCGCGAGGGCGGCGAGCGCTCTCGCGGCGGCAATCTTCATTTCCATGTTGATCGCGGAGGCGCGGACGTCGAGCGCGCCTCGGAAGATGTAGGGGAATCCCAGCACATTGTTGACTTGATTGGGATAGTCGGAGCGGCCGGTCGCCATGATGGCGTCGTCCCGCACCTCGGCGACCTCTTCGGCGGTGATTTCCGGGTCGGGATTGGCCATGGCGAAGATGATCGGCTTGTCCGCCATCGACTTGACCATGTCCTTGGTCACCGCGCCCTTAGCGGAGAGCCCGAAGAACACGTCGGCGCCGACCAGGGCCTCCGCCAGTGTGCGGGCTTTGGTCTTGGCGGCATGCGCCGACTTCCACTGGTTCATACCTGCGGTGCGGCCTTGATAGATCACGCCCTTAGTGTCGCAGAGGATCAGGTTCTCGTGCTTGAAACCGATCGCTTCGAGCAATTCCAGGCAGGCGATGCCAGCGGCGCCGGCGCCATTGCAGACCAGTTTGGTGTCTTCGATGTTGCGCCCGGTCAGATCGAGCGAATTGAGCAGACCGGCCGCCGAAATGATCGCGGTGCCGTGCTGGTCGTCGTGAAAGACGGGAATATCCATTAGTTCACGCAGCCGCTGCTCGATGATGAAGCACTCCGGCGCCTTGATGTCTTCGAGGTTGATGCCGCCCCAGCCGGCGCCCAGCAGTCTGACGCAATTGATGATTTCGTCGGGATCTTCGGACGAGATTTCGAGATCGATGGAATCGATGTCGGCAAAGCGCTTGAACAGGACGGCCTTGCCTTCCATCACCGGCTTTGCCGCCAGCGCACCGCGATTGCCGAGGCCGAGGATCGCGGTGCCGTTGGTGATGACGGCGACGAAATTGCCCTTGGTGGTGTAGTCGTAGGCCTTGCTTGGGTCCTCGGCGATCGCCAGAACGGGCACCGCGACCCCGGGCGAATAGGCCAGCGATAGATCGCGCTGCGTCGCCATCGGCTTGGTGGCGACGACTTCCAGCTTGCCGGGACGGCCGGAGCTATGGAAGAGCAGGGCTTCTTGGTCGGTGAAGGTCGGGCGAGCGTGGCCCTTGACGGGCTTCTTTGGCGGGCTGTCGGGCATTTCTACTCCGTTACACGTCCGGGACGCCCGGTTGGTCCAACGTTAGCGGAACAACCCCAAAAGGCTCAAGGGAAACAACTTTTTGCCAGGGTTGAACGGCACAGCGGGCTGGCGTAGTCGATGGGTCCTGACAAGGTGAACCTCGGTCATGATCCGGTTTTTGTTGCGTTTCATCGGGCTTTTGAGCCTCGCGGCCGGCTTTATCCTCGTCATCTATGACGGCACCAAATCGATCGCCGGCAATTTCATCTCCATCACCAATGTGCGGACGCTGTGGGAGACGATAAATGCCGCCAGCCTGCAGAATCTGCGGCCGTTGATCGAGAGCCATATCGCGCCGTGGGCCTGGGACCCGGTGTTTACCGGGTTTTTGACCGCGCCGAGCTCGGCGGTGTTCTTCGTGCTCGGCATCATTTTCATCCTGCTCGGCCGCAAGAGACGCCCGCTGATCGGCTACGCGCGCTGACATAAAACTGATGGCGGCGTGATCGTTCCCGGTTATGACCGAGGCCGGGCGAGCGCATATATTGGCGCTGTGATCGAGGAGGATGCGATGTTCTCATTCAGAAAACCCGTTGCTCTGCCGAACAAGTCCGATGCTCTACCGGGCCGCTCGTCCGCCATCCCGACCGCGGAAAAACATTTTGTGCTCGGCTCTAGGCTCAAGGGTCCGTACCCTGAAGGCGCGCAAAAGGCGCTGTTCGGCTTCGGCTGCTTCTGGGGCGCCGAGCGCAAATTCTGGGAACTGGGTGACGGCATCATCACCACCGCGGTCGGCTATGCCGGCGGCCTGACGCCGAACCCGACCTACGAGGAAGTCTGCTCCGGCCGCACCGGGCACAATGAAGTGGTGCTGGTGGTGTTCGACCCCAAGAAGATTTCCTACGAGACGTTGCTCAAGACATTCTGGGAAAACCATGACCCGACCCAGGGCATGCGCCAAGGCAACGATGTCGGAACCCAGTACCGCTCCGGCATCTATACCTTCAGCGCCGAGCAGAAGAAAGCCGCCGAAGCGTCGAAGGCGATGTTTCAGGCCGAGCTAGCGAAAAAGCGCTACGGCGACATCACGACGGAAATCATCGACGCGCCGGAATTCTATTTTGCCGAGGACTACCACCAGCAATATCTTGCCAAGAACCCGATGGGCTATTGCGGCCTGGGCGGCACCGGCGTGAGCTGCCCGATCGGCGTGGCGAAGACGAAGCAGCCGGCCTGAGACACCTGGTCTAGACACCTGCGTCACCGGCCCGGGCGGCCCGGTGACGTTTCGTTAACCAAATAAAGTGTTAATCAGGCTCCATTCGCGCGCGGGAGCGGATTCGCGCATGCGCCAAAGTCGTTCCTTTGCCTGTCTATCAGCCCGCTTGTTCGTCGTGGCTTTGTCTGTGCTGGCGGTCGCCGGTTGCGCGCGGCGTTCGGCGCCGGTCTACACGATGATCGATCCGGCCACCGGGCAACAGGTGCAGGTCGTCGCCGCGCCGAACCCGCCACCGGGTTACGCGCAACAGCCGGTTTACGCGCAGCAACCGCAAAATTTCTCGCTGACGCAAACTTATATTCCGCCGCAACCGCCGCAGCCTGCTTACGCCGCGCCGCCGGCGCGAAGCTCCGGACGCGGCCTGTTCAATTCGCGCAGCCGCGCGCCCGCTTACGCGCAACCGCAATTGCAGCAGCCTTACGTCGTGCAATACGGCGCCGGACAGACTTACGCGCCGCCAGCCGCCGCACCGGTCGGCGGCCCGTACCAGGCCGCCCCCTATGGCGCCTACGCGTCGGCGCCGACGGCCTACGAACCATCCTACTCGCTCGACGCCGGCGATCGGCTGCGCATCGTGGTGTTCGGCCAGGAAGGCATCTCGAACAGCTATCTGGTCGACGCCGGCGGCAATGTGAACCTGCCGCTGATCGGCACCGTCCCGGCGCGCGGCACCTCGCCGCAGCAATTGGCGCGCCTCATCACCGAGAAGCTCAAGCAGGGTTACGTGCGCGAGCCGCACGTCACCGTCGAGGTCGAAGCCTACCGCCCGTTCTTCATCCTGGGCGAAGTCACCAATCCCGGCCAATACGCCTACGTCGCCAATATGACGGCGGAGACCGCGATCGCGATTGCCGGCGGCTTCGCGCCGCGCGCCTCAAAGAGCAAGGTCGAGCTGACCCGCAATGCCGGCGGCCAGCAGATTCACGGCGACGTGCCGTTGAACTATCCGCTGCGCCCCGGCGACACCGTCGTGGTCAAGGAGCGGTGGTTCTAGCCGCTGCCTCGCCGTCGCTATTTCATGTGCTTGCTTAGAAAATCCGTCGTGCGCTTCCAGGCGATGTCGGCGCTTGGCTTGTGATAGGCGCCGCGCTCGTCGCAGGAGAAGCCGTGGCCTGCGTCGTCGTAGATGAATACCTCGATCTCGGGACACTTCTGCTTGATGATCTCGACGTCGCTGAGCGGGATGCCCTGATCCTTGGCGCCGAAGTGCAGCATCACGGGGCATTTCGGTTTTTCGTCGGCGTTCTTGGCGATGGCGCCGCCGTAATAGCCGACCGCGGCCTTAAGGCCGCTCAGCCGCGTCGCGGCGAGGAACGCGATACTGCCGCCCATGCAGAAGCCGACAATGCCGACCGGGCCGGCGCTCTTCACCTCGTCAATCGCGGCCTGGGTATCGCGCAGCATCGCATTCCAATCCGGATTGGCGATGAACTTGCGCGCCTCGGTGACTTCATCCGGCGAATAGCCGGACTGGAAATCCTTCTGCTGGCGGTCGAACAAAGCCGGCGCGATGGCGACATAGCCCTCGTTGGCGAAGCGGTCGCAGACATTGCGGATGTGGCTGTTGACGCCGAAAATCTCCTGGATGACCACGATGGCACCTTTGGCCTTGCCGCCTGGATCGGCGCGATAGCCGCCGAGCTTGAAACTGTCGGCCGCGGTCAACGTGACATGCTTACCCAAGACAACCTCCCTGACTGAAACTCACGTTGTATTGCTACTTGCTCCGCTCATTCCCGCGCAAGCGGGAATCCAGTATTCACGAGAGCTGGATCCCCGCTTATCGCGGGAATGAGCGGTTATCGTTGCCTTTAGTCCGAATAACCTGCGCCAGCAATTCGTAGGAATGCCTGCGCGCGGCGTGATCGAAAATCATCGTCGTAATCATAAGTTCGTCGGCCTTGGTCGCCTCGATCAGCGGCTTGAGCTTCGACAGCGCGGTCTGCGGGCTGCCGACCGCGAGCTTGGCGCGGTTCTGCGCGATGCGATTGCGGTCGACCGGCGAATACGGATAGGCGGCGGCTTCCTGCGGCGAAGCGAGCGGCAGGTATTCGCCCTTGGCGCGCCGCACGATATTGAGGTCGACGGTGGTGGCGAGCGCATCCGCCTCGGCGTCGGTGTCGGCGCACACCACCGCGGTGCCGAGAATGGCAAAGGGCTTGGCATGTTCCGGCGACGGCTTGAAGTTGTCGCGGTAGAGCCGCATCGCCTCGCCGGCGTCGAAGGTCGCGAAATGATGCGCGAAGGAAAACGCCGCGCCGATCTGCGCGGCGAGCTGGGCGCTGTAGTCGGACGAGCCAAGCAAAAAAATCGGCGGCAGCGGCGTCTCCGCCGGCATCGCGCGCACATTGTGAAACGGATGGCCTTGCGGGAATGTGCGCCGCTCGATCGCCATCAATTCGCTGAAGCGGTCGAGGAAGTCGTCCTGCTCGCTGATGCCCTGACGATGCCGCAGCGCGTAGGACGTCACCTGGTCGGTGCCCGGCGCGCGGCCTAGCCCGAGATCGATACGGCCGGGAAACAGCGCTTCCAGCACCTTGAAGCGTTCCGCCACCATCAGCGGCGCGTGGTTCGGCAGCATCACGCCGCCGGCGCCGATCCGCATATGTTTCGTCACCGCGGCGATCTGGCCGATCATGATGTCGGGGGCGGAGGAGGCGATCGAGGGCAGGTTGTGGTGCTCGGCGGTCCAGTAGCGAACATAGCCGAGCCGGTCGCAAAGCTGCGCTAGGTCGAGCGAATTGCGCAGCGCCTGCGCGCCGGTCGAGCCGGTGCTGACCGGGGAAAGATCGAGGACGGAAAGTGGGATCATTTTGACGCCAGCGTGATTTGTCGCGTGCTTTGGCTTTATGATAGATGCGGCTCAATCGAATAAATCGCAAGGTACCGATATGGCCGCCGTCAGCGAATGGAAAGTCCCGCAGTCCGTGCAGCCGCGGTTGACGGATTATAGCTACGACCTCGAGGCGGCGCTGACCTCGATTGTCGGCCTGCATTCGCTGGTGCCGGCCGACGCCTTCACCGCCGACACGCTTGGCCTCGAACGCGCCGGCAACGGCGTGGTGATCGGCGACGGCCTGGTCCTCACCATCGGCTATCTGATCACCGAAGCGGAGACCATCTGGCTGCACCTGCACGACGGCCGCGTGGTGCCGGGCCACGCATTGGCGCTCGACCAGGAAACCGGATTTGGACTGGTGCAGGCACTCGACAAGCTCAACGTCCCGTCGCTGCCGATCGGCTCTTCGGCGGCGGCGCAGGTCGGCGACAAGGTCGTGCTCGGCGGTGCCGGCGGGCGAACCCGCTCGGTGGCCGGGCAAATCTCCGCCAAGCAGGAATTCGCCGGCTATTGGGAATATGTGCTCGACCAGGCATTCTTCACCTTTCCGGCGCATCCGAACTGGGGCGGCACCGGACTGCTGAACGCGAAGGGCGAATTGATCGGGCTCGGCTCCCTACAGCTCGAGCGCGACCGCAAGGGCAAGAGCGAAAACCTCAACATGGTGGTGCCGATCGACCTGCTCAAACCGATCCGCGAGGACCTGCAGAAGTTCGGCCGGGTCAACAAGCCGGTGCGGCCCTGGCTTGGGCTTTATTCGACCGAGATCGAGGACAAGGTCGTGGTGGTCGGGATCGCCGGCAAGGGACCGGCGGCACGTGCCGAGATCAAGACCGGAGACGTCATTTTGTCGGTCAAGGGCGAGAATGTGTCGACGCTGGCGGCGTTCTATCGGAAGGTCTGGGCGCTCGGAAATGCCGGCGCCGAGGTGCCGCTGACATTGTATAGAGACGGTGTCACCTTCGACGTGCGGGTCAATTCGTCCGACCGCGCCAAATTCCTCAAAGCGCCAAGATTGCACTAATCGCTGCATTAAAGCGCGGGCGAGGGCGGTTAACGAATCCTTACCGCGGTGCGCGCATTGAAATAAATTGTCCGCGGATATTAGCAAATTGACAGGATCGTGAAGGCATCATCGCACCACCGTAACCAGTCCGGCAGTGCGTTCCATGTCCTCCAAGTATCTGCGTGAAATGATCCAGGGCCTCGGCATCCTGATCGTCGATGACAATTCTTACTTCCGCCGGCTCACCCGCACGATGCTGATGAACCTCGGCGCCAAGTCGGTGTTCGAGGCGGCCGACGGGCTCGGCGCGCTGGAGACGATCCGCACCTCCGATCCCGACATCATGGTGCTGGACTGGGACATGCCGGTGCTCAACGGCCCCGAGGTGATGCGCATCGTGCGTTCGCCGGAACTGTTTCCGCGCCCGAATTTGCCGATCATCATGCTGAGCGCCGAGGCGAAGCGCTCGCACGTGTTCGAGGCGCTGCGGCTCGGCGCCCACGAATTCCTGATCAAGCCGACTTCGCCGAAGGCGCTGCAGGACCGGCTGCTGTCGATCATCATCAAGCCGCGGCCGATGATGCAGATCGGCGAATATTATGTGCCGAAGCCGCGCACGCTGCCGGTGCTGCCGGACAACAATTATCAGGCGGCGTAAGCTGCGCCTCAGGCGATCTTGTCGACGCGGTCGGGATAGAACGCGAGATAGCCGGCGACGGGTAATTGCTTGCTATGTGCTTGCTAGTGGTCGTTCAGTCCTAAATGGATTTCAAAATGTAGCGTAAGATGGCGCGCCCGAGGGGATTCGAACCTCTGACCTTTGCCTTCGGAGGGCAACGCTCTATCCAGCTGAGCTACGGGCGCGTGGCGACCTCAATAAACCAACCGCGTGCGAGCGGCAACGCCGCAAATTGAAGCTGGCTTGATCGCACCGCCATAATGGTCTGTCATCGCACGATGGCAGGACGGATCGTGTTGGTGACGGGGGCGGCGGGCGGCATCGGCGCCGCGATCACCGATTCGCTGCTGGCGGCCGGGCACAGCGTCGCCGCGCAGGATTGCGATGTCGGAGCGCTGGCGCGGCTCAAGGCACGGCACGATGTCGAGGCGCTGCTGCCGATCCAGGGCGATTTGTCCGAGCCGTCGGCCTGCGCTTACGCTGTCACTCACACGATCGAGAAATTCGACCGCATCGATGGCGTCATCAACAACGCGGGCATTGGGCCAAGCTCGATCCGGCCCGACGCCGAAACCAAATTGCCGTCGACGGAAGAACTCGACGCCGAGCTCTGGGACCGCTTTTTCGCCATCAATGTGCGGGCGCCGCTGCTGGTGACGCGCGCGGCGCTGCCGCACATGAAGCGGCAGAAGTTCGGCCGCATCGTCAACAACACGACGAGCTATCGTACCATGCATCGCATTTTGCCGTATGGCGCGACCAAGGCGGCGCTGGAATCGATGTCGGCAGTGTGGGCCACCGAACTGGAAGGCACCGGCATCACCGTCAATGTGCTGATCCCCGGCGGGCCGACCGACACGCCTTTCATTTCGGACGCGGCGGGCTGGCCGCGCAACAAGATGCTGCGGCCCGCGGTGATGGGGCCACCGGCGGCTTGGCTGATGTCGGACGAGGCCACGGATTTCACCGGTAAGCGCATCACCGCCGGTCGCTGGGACAACAAATTAGCGCCAGCCGCGGCGGCCAAGGCCTCTTCGCGCGCCATCGGCTGGCCGGAACTGGGCGCCGACGCGATCTGGCTGCAAAGCTGAGCGGCGGTCTATACTGACGCCCAGCCAAGGAGCACGTCATGTCGCAAGCGGTCGGGAAAGAGAAAATCGCGGGCAAGCCCGCCATCTCGCTCAAGGACTCAAATTTCGTCTGGGAAGACCCGCTCGATATCGAAAGCGACCTGACCGAAGACGAGCGCATGGTGCGCGATACCGCGCGCGGCTTCGCCCAAGACTATTTGATGCCGAAGGTGCTCACCGCCTATCGCGAGGAGAAATACGATCCGGCACTCATTCCGGAAATGGGCAAGCTCGGCATGCTGGGGCCTACCATTCCGGAGGAATACGGCGGCGCGGGGCTGGGTTACGTCGCCTATGGCGTGATCGCGCGCGAACTGGAGCGCGTCGACTCAGGCTATCGCTCGACCATGTCGGTGCAGTCCTCGCTGGTGATGTATCCGATCTACGCCTACGGCACCGAAGCGCAGCGTCGCAAATATCTGCCGAAGCTGGCGACCGGCGAGATCATCGGCTGTTTTGGCCTCACCGAGCCGGACCACGGCTCCGATCCTGGCTCGATGGTGACACGTGCCGAGAAAGTGGCGAACGGCTACAAATTAAACGGCGCCAAGACCTGGATCAGTAACGCGCCGGTTGCCGACATCGCGGTGGTGTGGGCGAAGCTCGACGGCAAGATCCGGGGCTTCATCGTCGAGCGCGGCGCCAAAGGTTTCTCGACGCCGAAGATCGAAGGCAAGCTCAGCTTGCGCACCTCCGTGACCGGGCAGATCGTTCTGGAAGACGTCATGGTTGGCGAGGATGCGCTGTTACCGAACGTGCAGGGATTGGCCGGTCCGTTCGGCTGCCTCAACAATGCGCGGTTCGGCATTTCATGGGGCGTGATGGGCGCTGCCGAATTCTGCTGGCACGCGGCTCGGCAATACACGCTCGACCGCAAACAGTTCAACCGGCCGCTCGCCGCCAATCAGCTCATTCAGAAGAAGCTCGCCGACATGCAGACAGAGATCGCGCTCGGGCTCGCCGGCGCATTGCGGCTCGGCCGCATGCTGGAGAAGGGCACTGCGGCGCCGCCGTCGATCTCGCTGATGAAGCGCAATAATTGCGGCAAGGCGCTCGATATCGCGCGCGCCGCGCGCGATATGCACGGCGGCAACGGCATCGCCGACGAGTACCACGTGATGCGCGTGCTTTCGAACCTCGAGACCGTCAACACCTACGAAGGCACCCACGACGTTCACGCGCTCATCCTCGGCCGCGCGCAAACCGGCATCCAGGCGTTTTTCTAACATCATCTGTTGTCACCGGGCTTGTCCCGGTGACCCCGCTTAGGGACGCACTGCCTTCCTACGCGGGATGGCCGGGACAAGCCCGGCCATGACAAAAAAGTATTATTCGTGCCTCATGGAATTTACCGTCATTCTCATGCTCGCCGGCGTCGGCGTTGTCGCCGGCATCATGGCCTCAATCGTCGGCGGCGCCGCGGTCGTGGTCTATCCGGCGCTGATCGCAGTCGGAGTGCCGCCGCAGCTCGCCGCGTCGAGCAACCTGGTCGCGCTGATGCCGGGCACCATGCTGGCGGCGCTGACCGACCGCTCGCAACTACCGCCGTTCAACCGCGATTTCATTGCGTTGGTGGTCGCCTCGATCACCGGGGCCGGGCTCGGCGCGGTGGTGCTGCTGCTCACGCCGACCCGGATCTTCACCTTCATCGTGCCGCTGCTGCTCGGCTTCGCCACGCTGCTGTTCGCTTACGCTGATCAGATCAGCCACTGGATGCGGGAACGCGCCAGGAAGCGCGGCCGCGCCATCTCGTTCGACGTGACGAGCCTCAAGATATTGTTGCCGGTGTCGTTTTACGGCGGCTATTTCGGCGCCGGGGTCGGCATCATGATTTTGGCGGTGTGCTCGGTGGCGACCGGCGGCGATTACCGCTCCGCCAACGTCACCAAGAATTTCGTCTCCAGCCTCAACGGTCTAGCCGCCGGCATCCTGTTTATCTGGCAGGGGGCGGTGGTGTGGCCGCCGACGCTCGCCATGATGGCCGGCATGTTGCTCGGCGGCTATCTTGGCGCGCATCTCGCCCGCATCATTCCGCGCAACGTGATCCGGGTGCTGATCGTCGTGGCCGGCGCCGCGCTCACCATCGCCTTCGCGCGGCAATACTGGTTCTAATTTATCGCCGCGACTTGTTTCGTCAGCTCGGCGACGCGCTTGGTCATGGCGCTGTTCGCATCCATCAGCGGATCGACCACGGTGAAATGGTTGGCGCCCGGCATCGCTTCGTAGTGGGTGTCGACCATGCCCTGTTTCCACGCCTCGGCGATGGTGCGGCTTTGCCGCAGGAATTCGCTGGATTCAGCTCCGCCGACCACGGCGTCGAAGGTACGGCCGGCCGGCACGTTCCAATAGAGCGGCGACACCGCGCGCGCTTGCGCCTCGTCCAGTTTCAGGTCGGCATTCTGCGACACGTGGAGCAGCGGCGTCAGGTCGAACAGGCCGGAGATTGCATAGGCCGCCGGCACCAGATCGGCGGGTGCATCCGGCGCCACCGTCTTCCAGTCGGTCGCCAGCATGCAGGCAGTGAGATGGCCGCCGGCCGAATGGCCATACACCATGATGCGCTGCTTGCGCTGCCGCCATAAATAAATGCAGGCCGCCCGCATTTGTTCGATGATCGTGGCGACGCTGACAGCCGGGCAGAGATCGTAGCCGGCCAGCGCAACGTCGATGCCGTTGGCATTCGGCCCCGCGGCATAGTGGCTGAACTCGGAAGGATCGCGCAGCCGCCAATAGCCGCCGTGAATGAACAGCGCGAGCGGAGCTTTGGCGAGCGGCGCCGTGGCGCTCCCCCTCGCCGGGAACAAGTCGATGATCTGGCGCGGGCTGGATCCGTATTTCTCGGCGAGCCGCGCATGCGCCTTGCGGGCTTCGCGGTAGGCGGCGGCGTCACGGCCGCGCTTGAGCAGCAGCGCGGGATGCTCTGGTACCTGACGGCCATTGTCGTATTCCAGTTCGTAATCGATGCCGGCCATGGCCGAATTCTCCCGCAGGTTCCACGCGGAGTAAGCCGTGGCTTTGCAGCGCCGTCAAACGCGGTTATCTGTTGGGCATGCGTCCCGCCGCCAAACCGCTCGAGCCGCCGCCAGATGGCCGGCAATCCGACACCGCGCTCGCGGTGGCTCGTGGCACCGCACGGCTGTTGCTGTCGCACGGCTTCTCCTGCGTCAGCGAATTGGCGCTGCCGTCCGGACGCCGCGCCGACTTGGTGGGCCTCGACCCGCGCGGCAACATCTGGATCGTCGAGATCAAGTCGTCTATCGCCGATTTCCGCGCTGATCAGAAATGGCAGGACTACCGGCTGCATTGCGACCGGCTGTTCTTTGCCACCACGCAGGAGGTGCCCTGCGATATTTTCCCGCCGGACTACCGGGCTGATCGTCGCCGACGCGTTCGGCGCATCGATGGCCTGCGAGGCGCCGGAGCACCGCCTGCCGGCGCCGACCCGCAAAGTGATGATGTTGGCCTTCGCGCGCGCCGCCGCGCTGCGGCTGCAGTCGCTAATCGATCCGGCCGGGCCTTACGAGAAGCTGGTCTAGCGCGGCGCACTTGTCGCAGACGGTCTCCGCTAGCGCGGAGCTCTTTTGGCCAGAATTCGCTGCAACGTTCGCCGGTGCATGTTGAGCCGGCGCGCGGTTTCCGACACGTTGCGGCCGCACAACTCGTAGATGCGCTGGATGTGCTCCCAGCGTACGCGGTCGGCCGACATCGGATTTTCCGGCGGCACGATCGCGTTGTTGTCGAGCGCCAGCAGCGCCGCCACCACGTCGTCAGCGTCGACCGGCTTTGCCAGGTAATCGACCGCGCCCAATTTTATCGCGGTGACGGCGGTGGCGATGTTGCCGTAGCCGGTCAGGATGATGCCGCGCGCTTTCGGGCGCTGGCGCTTCAACGCCGAAATCACATCGAGGCCGGTGCCGTCGCCGAGCCGCATATCGACCACGGCGAAAGCCGGCGGCGCCTTCTCGACCTGGCGCAATCCCTCGGCGACCGTTTCGGCGATCGTCACCTCGAAGCCGCGCGATTCCAGCGCCTTGGCCAGCCGCTGCAGAAACGACTTGTCGTCTTCGACGATCAGTAAAGAACGGTCGGCCGGCATGTCGTTGCGCGCCAGCGTCGTCGCCTCATCAACCGCGATATCCAACGTCATCTCCGATGCATAAATTTCGTATAACCATCCTAGCCCGCTCAGTCCCCGCCACCAATTCAAACTTTAGTCAGTTGAGCGCTATTGCGCGGCAACGGTCCGGGTTTGTTCGAAATCGGGCCGATTCCAGCGAATCCGCACGGTGGCGCCATGTTCGGGGAACGCACGGTTAGCGAAGACGAGCGTCGCACCCGAGCGCTCGAGTAGCGTCTTGGCGATGAAAAATCCGAGGCCGAGCCCGCTCGTCTCCCAGTCGATGTCGCCGGATTTGCGCCGCCGGCTGGTAACGTAAGGCTCGCCGATGCGGTCCATGATTTCCGGCGCAAAGCCGGGGCCGTCATCGGTGATGGTGACATCGATCGCGCCGGCGTTCCATCGCGCATCGACCGCGACGCGCTCGCGCGCAAAATCGACGGCGTTCTCCACCAGATTGCCGAGCCCGTACAGGATGGCGGGGTTGCGTTCACCGACCGGCACCTGGCCGCGCTCGCCTGGCACCGAGACGTCGATGCTGACGCCGAAATTGCGGTGCGGCGCAACGACCTCCTCGATCAGCGCGGTCAGCGGCATGCGGTCGAACGGCTCGCCGCTGGCGGAAAGTTCTGTAAGCTTGGCGAGAATGTCGCGGCAACGGGTGGCCTGCTCGCGCAGCAGCCGCACGTCGTCGCCGTGCGGCGCGTCCGGTGCGATGGCGCGCTCGAGCTCCTTGGCGATCACCGAGATGGTCGACATCGGCGTGCCAAGCTCATGCGCGGCGGCGGCGGCGAGACCGTCGAGCTGCGACAGATGCTGCTCGCGCGCTAGCACGAGTTCGGTGGCGGCGAGAGCGTCGGCGAGCTGGCGCGACTCCTCGGCGATTTGCCAGGCGTAGACGCCGATGAAGCCGATCGCCAGCAGGATCGAGAGCCAGACGCCCATCATGTAGATCGGCGGCAACGCCAACGGATCGTCGGAATCCCACGGCAGCGGGTAATGCACGAACACCAATACGGTGGCGCAGATCACCGCAAAGCCGCCGAGCATCAGCGTGAAGCGCGGCGGCAGCGCAGTCGCCGAAATCAGCACCGGGCCGAGGAACAGAAAGGCGAACGGATTCTGCAACCCGCCGGATAAAAACAGCAGCACCGCGAGCTCTGCGATGTCGAACGCCAGCAGCCAGGCGGCGCGGTCCGGCTCGAGGCGTTGCGTCGCATGGAAGCGCAGCCGCAGCGCGATATTGAGCCAGGCCGACAGCGCGATCACCGCAAGACAGGCCCAGACCGGAAACTCGAATTCGAGCCCGAACTGCCACCACCAGCACGGCGGTGGTCTGGCCGATCACGGCGAGCCAGCGCAGCCGCACCAGCGTATCGAGCCGCACATTGCGGCGCGGGTGAGCAATATCCTTGGATTGGGCGAAGGCGAGCGCGGCCATGGCGGTAGTTTAGCCTTGCGTCCGTTGCACTCAAAACTGCTTGGCAGCGGGTCTAACGGGGTCTTGCACTTGGCGTTGCGCCGCGTCACATCAGGCGCGAAACGTTAAGGACACCAACCTTGGAAGCCAGCATTCCCGCCGCGATTGCGGTCGCGCGCCTGACCAAGATCTACAAGGGCACCACGGCGGTCGACGGCATTTCCTTTCAGTTGCCGGCGGGCTCGATCACCGGACTGCTCGGCGGCAATGGCGCCGGCAAGACCACCACCATTGCGATGATCATGGGGCTGGTGACGCCGACGCAGGGCGACGTGCGTGTGCTCGGCGCCGAGATGCCGCGCGAGCGCTATCGCGTGCTGCACCGGATGAATTTCGAAAGTCCCTATGTCGATATGCCGATGCGGCTGACCGTGCGGCAGAACCTGTCGGTCTTCGCGCAGCTTTACGGCGTCGCCGACATTAACGCACGGGTCGCCGAACTGGCCGCCGATTTCGAATTGACCGAATTTCTCGATAAATGGACCGGCAAGTTGTCGTCCGGGCAGAAGACCCGCGTGTCGCTGGCGAAGTCGCTGCTCAATCGTCCCGAGGTGCTGCTACTCGATGAGCCGACCGCCTCGCTCGATCCCGACACCGCCGATTGGGTGCGCGGCCATCTCGAGCGATATCGCCGCGCCCATCGCGCGACCATCCTGTTGGCCTCGCACAACATGAACGAGGTCGAGCGGTTGTGCGAGCGCGTCATCATCATGAAAAAGGGCCGCATCGAGGGCGACGACACGCCACAGGCGCTGCTCGCGCATTACGGCCGCGAGACGCTGGAAGAGGTATTTCTCGACGTGGCGCGCGGCCGCGCGCGTGAGGCGGCGCAATGAGCGCAAACGAAGCCAGCTTCGAATATTCCTTCAATCGCGTCGGCGCGATGGTGCGGCGCTATTGGTATCTGCTGCGCTCGTCGTGGCCGCGCGTGCTGGACCTGATTTATTGGCCGATGCTGCAGATGCTGATGTGGGGCTTCCTGCAGCTTTACGTCTCGCAGAATGCAGGCTTCTTCGCGCAGGCCGGTGGCGTGTTCATCGGCTCGGTGCTGCTGTGGGATATCCTGTTCCGCGGCCAACTCGGCTTTTCAATTTCATTTCTCGAGGAGATGTACGCGCGCAACCTCGGCAACATCATGATGTCGCCGCTGCGTCCGGTCGAATTCGTCTCGGCGCTGATGATCATGAGCCTGGTGCGGCTGTCGATCGGCATGGTGCCGGTGTCGCTGCTGGCGATCGGCTTTTTCGGCTTCAATTTATGGGCGCTCGGCCTCGCGCTGGTAGCGTTCTTCATCAACCTGATTTTGACCAGCTGGTCGATCGGCATCTTTGTGGCCGGCCTGTTGCTGCGTAACGGGCTCGGCGCCGAAGGCCTAGCCTGGACTTTCATGTTTTTGTTCTTGCCACTGACCTGCGTCTACTACCCGGTCTCGGTCCTGCCGGTGTGGTTGCAATACGTGGCGTGGAGCCTGCCGCCGACTTATGTGTTTGAAGGCATGCGTGCGCTGTTGATCGGCCACGTGTTCCGCGCCGACCTGATGATCGAGGCTTTCGCCTTCAACGTGGTGTTGTTCGCAGCCGCATCATTCACATTCTTGCAGCTGCTGGAGCGCGCGCGGGTGCACGGCTCGCTGATCCAGGCCGGCGAGTAGGTGGGGAAAGCCGGTGTTTCGAGCCTGAAACGGGCATTTCCTCATGTATACCGGGTACGAACAAATGATCGCTATATTGACCCTATGAAGAAAAAACAGCACTCTGCTGCGGTGCAGCAAAGGCCGGGGCCAGAGCCAATGACGATCGGGCAGTTCGATGCGGCGGCCACACTGCCCGCCGAGAACGGCCTGTTTTTGTCGGCCCCGATGTACTGGATGTACGAAATGGGCCACGCCGCGCTCAATCCGGCCCGCGCGATGGCCGACGCCACCAAGCTGTTTTTCAAAAACCCCGCCAACCCGCTGTCGCACACCACCTACGGCAAGACGCTGGCCGCCGCAGCTGAGGTGTTCGAGCGCTCGACGCGGCGTTACCAAAAGCCCGATTGGAATATCGATTCGACGCTAATCGGCGCCGAACGCATTCCGGTCCGCATCAACACCGTGTGGGAACGGCCGTTCTGCAAGCTGCAGCATTTTGAGCGTGTGTTCACCCAGGCGCCGCGCCGCCCACAGCCGAAACTGCTGATCGTCGCGCCGATGTCGGGCCACTACGCGACGCTGTTGCGCGGCACGGTGGAAACTTTCCTGCCGAACCATGACGTCTACATCACCGAATGGACCGACGCGCGCATGGTGCCCGTTTCGGACGGCCGCTTCGATCTCGACGACTACATCGACTACATCATTTCGATTTTTCACAAGCTCAACGGCGACGTGCATGTGATCGGGGTCTGCCAGCCATCGGTGCCGGTGCTGGCTGCGGTCGCGCTGATGGAAGCCGACAATGATCCGAACGTTCCGCACTCAATGGTGCTGATGGGCGGCCCGATTGACACCCGGGTGAGCTCGAACGCGGTCGACAAGCTGGCGGAAGATCGCGGCCTCGACTGGTTCCGTAATCACGTCATTACCAAGGTGCCGTTCCCGCATCCGGGCTTCATGCGCGACGTTTATCCGGGCTTCCTGCAACTCAACGGCTTCGTCAGCATGAATCTCGACCGCCATCTCGAGGCGCATCGCGAGCTATTTATGAATCTTGTGAAAAGCGACGGTGACTCGGCGCAGAAGCATCGCGAATTCTACGACGAATATCTGGCGGTCATGGACCTGTCCGCCGAATTCTATCTGCAAACCGTCGATACGGTATTTATCAAGCACGCGCTGCCGAACGGCGAGATGACGCATCGCGGCCGCAAGGTCGATCCGGCGGCGATCAAGCGCGTCGCGCTGCTCACGGTCGAAGGCGAGAATGATGACATTTCCGGCGTCGGCCAGACCGAGGCGGCGCACAAACTGTGCCCCAACATCCCGGCCGAGATGAAGGCGCATTACCTTCAGCCCGCGGTCGGCCATTATGGCGTGTTCAACGGCTCGCGGTTCCGCGCCGAGATTGCGCCGCGGATTTCCGACTTTGTGTTGACGAATAATGGCAGCCGCAAAGACGCCGCAGCCCCCGCCGCGCCGCCGCGCGCAGTCAAGCTTGCGGTCGTCAAAGACTGATTTTCGCCAGCTCTCGTTTTACGCTGACAAATCAAGGCTTTCGCACAGCGCGCCAGTTCGCTTGCGTCGCGCATCGACGCGCCATCCACGACATTTTTTCAAGACAATCTATTCCGGCCTGGCGAGGAACCATCAATCCTGTTTCGGCGCGATTCTGCTTTTGCCAAAGCCATTGATGCGCGCTATGGCGGATGTGGCAGTATTCGCAGCAGCTCATCGCAGCAGTCTTGCCGGGCGGACAAACTCCATGCCGTTACGCGCCTTGTTTTACCGCCGTGCCAGCGAACCTTCGGCGATCACCATCGTCCACGATCAGGCGATCTACCGCGTGCGCGTGCAGCGCCACCGCCACGCGCGGCGTTACACGTTGCGGATTCATTCGGCGACGCGCGAAGTAGTGCTGACGGTTCCGCCGCGCGGCAGCTTGAAGGAAGCGCGCGCCTTCGTGCAAAAGCATGGCGGCTGGATCGCGACCAGGCTCGAACGGCTGCCGACGCCGGCGCCGTTCGCGCCGGGCACCATCCTGCCGCTACGTGGCGCACCGCATTGCATCGTGCACCGGCGCGGCGTGCGCGGCACGGTCTGGGCGGAAATCGGTGACGACGGCGAACGCGCGATCTGCGTCGCCGGCGAAGCCGCGCATCTCGCCCGGCGGCTGCGCGATTATCTCAAGCGCGAAGCCAAGGCCGATCTTGAGGTCGCAAGCCGCCGCGCCGCCGACAAGCTCGGCGTCAAGATCAAACGCGTCTCGGTGCGCGATCAGGCGAGCCGCTGGGGCTCGTGTTCGACCACCGGCGTGCTGTCCTATTCCTGGCGGCTTATTCTGGCGCCGCCGTTCGTGCTCGAATATCTCGCCGCGCATGAAGTCGCGCATCTGGTCGAGATGAATCACTCGCGTCGGTTCTGGCGCCTGGTTGCTAAGATTTATCCCAACATTTCGCGTGCCAAGACCTGGCTCGATGCCCACGGGCCGGAGCTGCATCGCTACGGGCTCGCCGCCGATGCGACCGGTCTGCGCGTTACCGCCGCCCACGATTTCTGAGAAAATCTTTTCCCGTGTTTCGCCCCGGTACTTACGCGCTGACAGCGTTGCTTGCCGCGCTGACCGCGATCGGTCCGCTGACGACCGATATGTATCTGCCCTCGCTGCCGGACATTGCGCGGCTGCTCGGCGCCACCACGGCGCAGGCGCAATTGACGATCTCATCCTATCTGGTGGGATTTGCGGTCGGGCAAATCTTCTATGGGCCGCTGTCGGATCGTCACGGCCGCCGGCCGGTTCTACTCGGCGCTATGGCGCTTTATTGCGTGGCGACGGGCCTATGCGCGCTGTCGACCTCGACCGAAATGCTGATTGCGGGCCGAGCTTTGCAGGCGCTCGGCGGCTCCGGCGGCATCGTGCTGGCGCGCGCCATCGTGCGCGATCTTTATTCCGGAGCCCGCGCAGGGCGCGAGTTGTCGATCATCGGCTCGGTGATGGCGCTGGCGCCGGTGGTCGCGCCGCTGATCGGCGGTGTGCTGCATGTCACGTTCGGTTGGCAGTCGAGCTTTATATTTCTGGCGGCGGGCGCGCTTGGGGTTGCCGCCCTGGTCTGGCTGGTGCTGCCGGAGACTCTGGAGGGCCGAGGCGAGGCCGTCTCGCCGCGATCGATCCTGCGCTCCTATAAAATCTTTTTGGCTGACGGCAGCTATCTCGCGCATCTCGGCCTGGCGTCATTCAGCTATGCCGGCTTGTTTGCCTGGATCTCCGGCGCGTCGTTCGTGTTGCAAAATCTTTACGGTTTGCCGCCGCTCGAATTCGGCGTGCTGTTTGCGCTCGGTTCGGTCGGCTTCATGACAGGGTCGGCGCTGGCCGCGCGGCTGGTCGGCCCGCTGGGGCTCGACCGCACCATCGGGATCGGGGCTGTCGGGCTCGCAACCGGCGGGCTGATGATGCTGGGCGCGGTGGCGCTCGGGCTGACTTCCGCCTTGTCACTGGTCATTCCGATGGCGGTGTATCTCGCCGGCATGGGCCTGGTGCTGGGGCAGGCCACCGCCGGTGCGATGGCGCCATACCCGCGTCGCGCCGGCGCAGCGTCGTCCTTGCTCGGTTTCGTGCAGCAAGGCGTCTCGGCGGGATGCGGCGCCGTTGTCGGGCATCTGCTGGGTCAAGACGCGTGGCCGCTTGCCGGCGCGGTTGCGCTGATGGGACTGCTATCGCTGGCGCTATGGGCCTTGACCCGCGACGTGCGAAAGCGTGCGGCGCTTTCGCACTGAGCTCAGCGCCCGAACACCTTGTCGAGCAGCCAGAAGTCGAGCGTGCCCGATCGCTCCGGCGCGACAGGCGGAGCGGAGGCCGACTGCGGCGCGGAGGCAAAGCCCGAGAATAGTCCGCCGCCGCCCGGAGCGCCGGGCAGGTCGGTAGCCGCGACGCCCTGCAGGGCATTGCGCATAAAGCTGCTCCAGATTTCCACGGGCAGGCCGCCGCCGGTGACCTTCTTGGTCGGCGTGCCGTCGTCATTGCCGAGCCAGATGCCGGCTACCAGGCTCGAGGTGTAGCCGATGAACCAGGCGTCGCGGAATTCCTGCGAGGTGCCGGTCTTGCCGGCGGCTTGCCAGCCGGGCAGCGCCGCCTTATGCGCGGTGCCGATCGTCAGCGTTTGCTGCATCATGGCGTTCATCATGCCGACGTAACTGGGGTCGATGATGCGGCCGAGCGGCTGCGGGTTGCGCGCGTAAAGCACGCTGCCGTTCGGCGTCGAGATGCGCTCGATCGCGTGCGGCACGACAGCCATGCCGCCATTGGCGAACGGCGTATAGGCGCCGACCAGCTCGAGCAGCGAAACCTCCGAGGTGCCGAGCGCGATCGAGGCGTTCGGCTCGAGCCGCGAGGCGATGCCGAGCCGGTGCGCGGTTCGCACCACCGCCATCGGCCCGATTTCCAGCGTTAAACGCACCGACACTGTGTTGAGCGACAGCGCCAGCGCCTTGCTCAGCGTGACCGGCCCGAAATATTCGTGGCCGTAATTTTCCGGCTGCCAGTCGGCGACCTTGATCGGCTTGTCATCGCGCACGGTGTCGGGCGTCAGGCCGTGTTCGAGCGCGGCGAGATAGACGAACGGCTTGAAGGCCGAGCCGGGCTGGCGGCGCGCGGCGACCGCGCGGTTGAACTGGCTGTCGGCGTAATTACGACCGCCGACCATTGCGCGCACCGCGCCGTCCGACGTCATCGCGACCAGCGCGCCCTGGCTGACGCCACTTTTGTCGCCTTTGGCATTAAGCTCGTTGACCAGCGCGGTTTCCGCGCTGGCTTGCAACCGCGTATCGATGCTGGTCACCACCACAAGGTCGTCGTCGACGTGGCCGATCAGGTCGTTGACGCCGTCCATCACCCAATCGGCGACGTAATTGACCGAGCCGTTGCCGGGCTGCGCCGCGATGTGCGGCGGATGGCTCATCGCGAGTTTCGCGGCCGCCGGCGTGATGAATTTCAGCTCCTCCATCGCCGCGATCACGCTATGGGCGCGCTCCTCGGCGCCATCGAAATTGCGGGTCGGCGCCAGCCGCGACGGCGATTTCACCAAACCCGCCAGCAACGCAGACTCGGCCACGCTGACCTGCCGCGCCGATTTGCCGAAATAGCGCTGCGCTGCCTGTTCGATGCCGTAAGCGCCGGCGCCGAAATAAACCCGGTTGAGATAAAGTTCGAGGATCTGCGTTTTGGTGAACTTGCGCTCGAGCCACAGCGCCAGCATCGCTTCCTGCATCTTGCGGTGAATCGTCCGCTCCTGCGTGAGGAACAGATTCTTGGCGAGCTGCTGGGTGATGGTGGAACCGCCCTGCGAGACGCCACGATGCAGCACATTGGCCACTAAAGCCCGGCCGACGCCGAGCGGATCGATACCCCAGTGTGAGTAGAAGCGGCGATCCTCGATGGCGATGAAGGCCTTCGGCAGATAGGGCGGCAGGTCTTTCAGCGCGATCACGGCGCCACCCATGTCGCCGCGGGTGGCGAGCGAACGCAAATTGAGGTCGACGATCTGGATCGATGGCGGCCGCTTCGGGATTTCCAGTGACTGGATGGGCGGCAAATGCGCGCCGACCCATATGACAGCGCCGATACCGCCGATGCCGATCCACAGGGACAGCACCAGCATCCAATAGATGGCGCGGGTGACCAGCGAGCCGCGCGCGGGTATTTTCTTGCTGTGCTTTTTCCGTTTGCGCGGCCGTGGCGCCGGCGCGTCGACTGGCGCATCGAACACTGGCTCGCGGCGCCCGCCCGGATTATGCCGGCCTTCGATCATATAAGTGCGCCCCGCTGACCCGTGCGGCAGACGCTAGAGCGGTGAATTTAAGAGCTCGTTAAGGAGGCGGGTTGCCGGCGGCGTAACAGCCTTTCCTCGGTGGCATCTAGGATGCGCTCGATCCCGCCCTCCCTCAGTAGCTGCGGCGCGCTGTCGCGGGCGTGCCGTTTCCATTCGGCCAGGGCGTCCGGCCGCAGCGCGGTCCGGATGGCCGCAACATACCGGGCGGCATCGAATGGCTCGGCGAGTACAGTCCCGGCGCCAAAGCGTTCGATGTATTCAGCGAAGCCGCAAACCGCGCTAGCTATTACTGGCACGCCGGCGATCAGGCTCTCCAGGATGACGAGGCCGGTGTTTTCCAACCGGGCAGGGTGCAGCATCAGATCGGCCGCGCCAAGAATATCGGCGACTTCATCACTGTGTCCCAAGAGGTGCGTGCGCTCCAGCACCCCTTGTTTGGCAGCCAAAGATTTCATTAGCGCGGTATTTTTCAATCCAACCGCGAGGAGATGCAGGCCGGGAATATCGCGCAGTGCGGCGATGCTGCGGTCGACGCCCTTCTGCTCGGGATAGACAGCAACGGAAACTGCCAGTGGCGCAGCAGGCGGAATTCCGAACCGCTCTCGGATCGCGCCGCGTCGCGCGTAGAACTTCCGTGGCCGCAAATCGTAAATCATTGGCGGCAGCACGGCCGCTCGATCAATCGTTAGGTTATAGTGGCGGCCGTACTCGGCTTCCTCCTTACGGCAGAGAAACAGAATATCGGGCCCGTTGGCGCCGAAGCATTCGGCCTCCAGCCTCGCGTAGGTCGCGTATCGCGGCAACCACGCTGTAAGACCATGCTGCCGGCCGGCAAAACACACGTCGGCGGCGTAATAGGCATCGGTGTCTTTTATCTTGTCGAAGCTCAGAATCGCGCCGAATTCTCCGGTACGCCGGATCGCGCCGACGGCGTTGGCAAAATTCCGCGCCTTGGCGTGATTGGTCCAGCTGCCGCTGCCGGCTGTACGCAGGGCGACACCGGGCGGAATTTTCAACGCGGCCGAACGGGTCAGAATCGTTACCTCGTGGCTGCGTGCGGCGAGCCCGCCGGCGATCGCCAGGGCGTCGCGCTCTTTGCCGCCGAGAGTGTCGAGCGCCTGGATGGCGATCGCGATGCGCAAGCTGCTCGGCTCTCCTCGTTGCTATGCCGCTGCGGCTTCCAGCCGGCGGACCGCGTCGGCGATCTCGCTTTCGACGGTCATCGTGTCGGCCAGGGCCCGCCCAGCCTCGGCAATCTTCGCGCATTCATCGTCATGGTTGCGGCACCAATCGACCTTCTCGATCAAATCCGCCATGTCGCCACGCACCGGCACATAGTGCTGCCAAGGCTTCAACCGCTCATAGTACCATTGCCGGAAACCGTGTTCGGACCCGATCTTCAGCACGCAGCAACCCAACAGCAGCCGCACGAAAAAATTCGACCACGCATTGGTGTGGCCATCGACATCGAGCGCAAACTTGTATTGCCCCCACGCCGACTGCTTGATCTTACCACCGAGCAGGCCGTGTCGAACAAGTCGCTCGCGGTCCGCGGTAGCGAGGCGGCCTTCGCCTTTGCGGATCTTGACGTCGGAGCCGCGCGCGGAATTGAGAATGAGGCACATCCGGACGCGTTGGCGAAGCTTGAGGTCGTCGGCGCGCATGCTTTCTGTGGTTACCGCCCCGATGCCTGTCAGCGTGCCACGCCACAACACGATGTCGTGCCGTTGCGGCCACGACAGCTGGAGCGAGGGATCGCGAAATTCGGCGTAGCCACCCGAATTGAAGAATACCGGGTCGGGGATCAGCGTGACGTCCTCGCGGGACGAGCAGAAGGCCAGCCCGCCGGCCGGCGCCTCGCCGCCGTCGGAAAGATCGGCGTTGACAGCCCGAACCGCCGTGCCGGCTTGCGAGAAAATGCGGAGCACCACCGGCACGCGGGCATACAGCATGCGGTAGGTGAAAGCGTCCGACGCTGCTGCTTTGAGATCCATCCCCAGAACCGCCCCGGAAATATCCTTACGTAGTGAAACCTGCAAAGTACGGCCACTGATTGGCTGATCGGCCAACGTCAGCGTTGCGACGCCGGCCGCGCTTCGGGTGAGATGGCGCCGGAGCAGCGAAAGCCTGATGCTGCCCGGCAGGAGTGACGCGAGTTTTTTCATGAAGGCGATCACGGCCGGTCGGTAGCCGCGCAAATGCGTCTCCGTGACGAAAGGCTAACCCGGCGCGCTTGACCTGTTCAAGCGTCGCACCTGTGGTCCGGCAAATGTTGCTAGCCAAGACGCGGGGCTTGGACTCTTTTGAGCCCGATAGGCGTAAGGCTCGACCAGACGGTGGGTCGAAATGAAAAGCGGATGCCGCACTAAGCGTCCTCCCTTTGGCCGCGACCGGAGACTTATGGTAGGCAGCGGTTCGCGCGCTGGCCAGCGGCGGGATTTGTGAGCGCCAGCGCGATAAGCTTCGTCGCGCAGACGAGGGGGGAACGAGCGATGCCGGTGCTGACCGCGAGCAGTTTCGATCGGCGCATCTATGCCATCGCTGCGGTTGCCAGCCTGACCCTTTCGTTGTGGGGCGCCTGGGCGGAGTTCGTGCCCAACCCGGATGCCGCCTTATATCTACGCGCGGCCGATCTGTTCGCGGCCGGTAAATGGTCTGCTGCGCTGGCAACTTATAGCTGGCCTGCCTACAGCATTCTCATCGCAACCGTGATGAAGCTGACGGGAGCCAGCGCTTTTATCGCTGCGCAGGGCGTCAATGCGACGGCGTCGGTCGTGACCACTGTCGCCTTCATGGCGTTGGTCAACCGGTTGGCCAACCGGGACCGTCTCGTGTTCATTTGCGCGGCCATTGTCATCTTGCTGCAGCCGCAACTCGTTCAACTGCGCTCTTCGATCATCCGGGACAATGGATATTTCGCCTGCCTGTTCGTGACGTTGTACTTTGTCGCTCGTGACGTCGGGTCGCCGCGCTTGATGAACAAACTCGTGATCGCCGCCGCGATCGTCCTGGCCGGCCTGTTCCGCACCGAAGGTTTTTACTTCGGCATTCTCGTGGTCATCTATTACTTCGTCGTGCAGGGCGGCTGGAGCCGATACTCCGCGATACTCGCGGCTATCGCCCTGGCGTTTGGCGCGCTGCTCGGGCTTTTGCTCTGGAGGAGCGGCAGTTTTGCCCAATGGCTGGTCGGCGAGGCTGGATGGCAAAATATGCAAAGACAGTGGGTCGATTACTCCAACCTGATCGCTGGCCGGCTGTTTCGATTGAAGACGGACTTCCTCTTTCCGTACGGTGGCGGCAATTCGTGGGGCGCCTATGTCGGCATGGTCCTCGGTATTGCGACGGTCAACATCGTGCGCGCCCTTACCATTCCACTGGCGATCCTCAGCGTCTTTGCGTTCTTTCCGAAGCGGTTGATGCCGCGTCCGGCCAACGAGTTCGTATTGTGGTTTACGTTGGGACAGCTACCGGTGTTGCTCGTTTTTACGTTTACCAACATGCTGTTGGACAAGCGTTACGCCATGGGCATGGCGTTGATTTTATCGACGGCTCTGCCTTTCCTGCTTGCCGCATCGATTCGCCTGTGGCGATCCGGTGCGCCGACGCCGGGGTCGGCACGGGCCTGCCTGCCGGTGGTAGCAATCGTGCTGGTCGCCCCTTGGGCATTCAGCATTCCGCACCCATCCAAGCTCGCCTACCTCAAGGAGGCAGGGCAATGGATCGGACAACAGGTGCCCGCCAACGCCCGAATTCTGACCAATGACGCCCGGATCGCTTACTTCTCAGGCCGTCCTTACAATAATGGGATTTTCGTGTGGCCCTATGACGACAATTCGATCGACGCGGAATTGCCGCGGTTCGATTACTTCGCTTTCAAGGCCAAGGATGCGCAGAGCGTTCCGGCTCCGGTCAAGAACATTGCCAGTAAAACACTAGTGCGTTCATTTGAGGGGAAAGACGGGGACGTTGTCCTCGTTTATGAGCGCAAATAGCGACGGCACGGTTCAGCCGGCCGCAGCACCCTTGACGGCTTTCGTGACGGGCTCGGCGGCTAACAGCGCGATCAGCGCCCGCTTGATCGCGGCCTGGCGGGTCGGCGAGGTGATCTGCGCGCCGAGCAAATCCGTGACGTAGAACACGTCGACCACCCGCTCGCCGAACGTTGCGACGTGTGCCGAGGCAATGTTGAGATTGAGCTTCGACAAGGTCGCGGTCATCTCGAACAGCAGGCCGGTGCGGTCGAGCCCGGTCACTTCCACCATGGTGTAGCGGTGCGACCACTGGTTGTTGATGGTCACCGCCGGCTCGATAGCGAACGCCTTGATGCGACCTTTCGGCGGCGTGCGCTTGGTGACGACGTCGGGCAGCCGCAGGTCGCCGCGCAATGCCTTTTCGATCGAGTCCGCGATGCGCCCGGCGCGGCGTTCTTCGTCCTCGTCGCGCTCGAACTCGCGCGACACCGAGATAGTATCGAGCGCGAGGCCGTCAGTGGTGGTCGAAATCTGCGCATCGACGATATTGGCGCCGGTCATCGCGCAGGCTCCGGCGATGATCGACAACAGCCACGGATGATCCGGCGCGAACACTGTCAGCTCGGTAACACCGCGGCCGGCGTCGAACGCGATCGAGGTGGCGAGCCGCTTGCCGGCAGCCTCGGCGTCACGCACGAAACTCGCGTGCGCGATCTTGTGCGGCAGGTCGATCTTGAGCCAATAGGCCGGGTAAAGCCGCGCGACATAGGCCTCGATCTTGTCGGCCGGCCAATTCAGCGGAGCCGCGTTGAGCGCTCCGCGCAATTCGGCCTGGGCCATCGCGACGCGCTGGGCGCGATTGACCTCGGAGAATCCGCCGGTCAGCGTCGGTTCGGTCTCGTAATATAAAGTGCGGATTAGCTGCGATTTCCAGCCGTTCCAGACGCCGGGGCCGACCGCGCGGATGTCGGCGGTGGTCAGGATGGTCAAGAGCTTGAGTTGTTCGAGCGATTGCACCACCGCAGCGAAATTCTCGATAGTGCGGCGGTCGGACAGGTCGCGCGATTGCGCGACGCTCGACATCACCAGGTGGTTCTCGATCAGCCACGCCACCAACTCGGTATGGGCGTGCGAAAAGCCGAGCCGCGGGCAGAACCGCCGCGCCACCCGCGCGCCGGCGATCGAATGGTCCTCCGGCCGGCCCTTGGCGATGTCGTGCAGCAACATCGTCACGTAAATGACCGCGCGGTGCTCCGGCAGGATTTTGTGGATGAGATCGTTGGCGAGCGGCATTTCATTGTTGCTGCCATGCTCGATTTCCTGCAGCACGCCGATGCAACGCAACAGATGCTCGTCCACCGTGTAGTGGTGATACATGTTGAACTGCATCATCGCCACGATCTTGCCGAATGCCGGGACGAAATGGCCAAGCACGCCGGACTCGTTCATGCGCCGCAGCACGGTTTCCGGATCATTTTTCGAGGTCAGGATTTCGAGAAACAGCGCGTTGGCTTCTTCGCTGTCGCGCAATTTCGCGTCGATCAGCTTGAGCGAGCGGGTGATGGCGCGCAGCGCGTCGGGATGGAAGGCGAGGTTGTGCTTCTGCGCCAGCTGAAAAATGCGGATCAGGTTGACCGGATCGCGCTTGAATACGCCCGCATTGACCACCGTGATGCGGTTCTTGTCGACGATGAAGTCGTCGCTGCCGGCCAGCGCGCGGCGCTGCACCGGGCGTAGCCTCGCCATCATGCGGCTGAGCACCGGCACGCTTTTCGCTTGGCTGTCCTCCAACTCGGCGCAGACAATCGCGGTCAGGTCGCCGACGTCCTTGGCGACCAGAAAATAGTGCTTCATGAAACGCTCGACGTCCTTCATGCCAGGATGCTCGGTGTAGCCGAGCCGCACCGCGATCTCGCGCTGGATGTCGAACGACAGCCGCTCTTCGGCGCGGCCCATGATAAAATGCATGTGGCAGCGCACCGCCCACAGGAAATCCTCGCAGCGGCGGAACAGCGCATATTCGTGCTTGTCGAACACGCCGCGCTTGAGCAGCTCGTCCGGCTCGCGCACGCGATAGACGTATTTCGCGATCCAGAACAGTGTGTGCAGATCGCGCAGCCCGCCTTTGCCGTCCTTGACATTGGGCTCGACCAGATAGCGTGACTGGCCGGCGCGGCGGACGCGATCCTCGCGTTCGGCGAGCTTGGCAGCGACAAACTCCGTCGCGGTATTCTGCACGACTTCCTTGTCGAAGCGCTCGATCAACTGGTCGTAGAGCTTGCGATCACCAAACAAAAAGCGCGCCTCGAGAATCGCGGTGCGGATCGTCATGTCGCCTTTGGCCTGGCGAATGCATTCGGCGACCGAACGGGTGGCGTGGCCGACTTTGAGGCCGGTGTCCCACAAGCAATAGAGAATGGACTCCGCGACCTGCTCGCCCCAAGCGGTCTGCTTGTACGGCAGTAGAAACAGCAGATCGATGTCGGAGCCGGGGGCCTGCAAGCCGCGGCCGTAGCCGCCGGTTGCCACCACCGCCATGTGCTCCGTGTCGCTCGGATTCTCCGAGGGGTGGAGATGCTTGCGCACGAAATTGAACAGCAGGCCGATGACTTCGTCTTCCATCCGGCACAGCCGTTCGGCGCAGCGCCGGCCGTGCCGGTCCTTGAGCAAAAGCTGCTCGGCCTTGGCGCGGCCGTCGGCCAGCGCGACCTTGAGCCGCTGCGCCAGCGCGCTGCGCAGTTCGGCTTCGGTGTGATGTTCGGCGAGCGCTTCGAGTTCAGCGGCAATCGCCGCCGCGTCGATCAACTCGGCCGAGCCGCGCCCGGCAGACTGCGAACGCGCGCCGCGATTCTCCCGGTCCAGGCTGACGGATGACATGGCTCACCTCGGATAGCGGAGGCGTTTGGCTCTGTCACCGCTGGAGCGGCAAGATAATTGCCGCGGCGCTTTAACGCCGTTGGAACAATATTCTACAAATTGGGGCAATAAAGCTGACAACATTCCTTTGACCCGACGATTACGGGCTTTTATAGAATAAACCCAGCGCCGATTTGAGCAACGCAGCTTGCGGGCGCTTAACAAATGCAGCTAAAGCGCGGGGCAGAACCATCCCCTCGCGAGCTGAGTGCAATCGAATGCCGCCGCCACGCGGCTGCAAACATGAGGAGATTGTGATGCATTTTCTGTCCCGCCGTTCGATCCTGGCGTCCGCCGTGCTGGTCGGTCTGTTGCCGACGAGCGCGCTGTTCGCTGCCGACAAAGTGACCGCGATCAATATCGATTGGGCGACCTACAACCCGGTCTCGATGGTGCTGAAGGAAAAGGGTCTGCTCGAGAAAGAGTTTGCCAAAGACGGCATCTCGATCCGCTGGGTGCAGACGCTCGGCTCCAACAAGGCGCTGGAATTCCTCAACGCCGGCTCGATCGATTTCGGCTCGACGGCGGGCTCGGCCGCGCTGGTCGCCAAGATCAACGGCAATCCGATCAAGTCGATCTACGTTTACTCGCAGCCGGAATGGACCGCGCTGGTCACCCGCAAGGATATCTCGATCAACAAGATCGAAGACCTCAAGGGCAAGCGCGTCGCGGTGACGCGCGGCACCGATCCGCACATCTTCCTGGTGCGCGCGCTGCAGAGCGTCGGCTTGAGCGAGAAAGACATCACGCCGGTGCTGCTGCAGCATCCGGATGGCAAGACCGCGCTGATCCGCGGCGACGTCGACGCCTGGGCCGGCCTCGATCCGATGATGGCGCAGGCCGAGATTGAGGATGGCGCGAAGCTGTTCTACCGCAACAAGGCGGCCAATACCTGGGGCATCCTCAATGTCCGCGAGGAGTTCCTCAAGGATCATCCCGATCTGGTGAAGCGTGTGCTGGCGGTTTACGAAGAGGCGCGCAAATACTCGCTCGCCAATTACGCCGAAGAAAAGCACGCGTTCCAGGCGGCGACCAAGCTGTCTGACGCGATCGCCGACAAGCAGCTCAAGGAACGCACCACCATCACCTACAACAAGATCGGCCCGGAGCAGCGCGACTCGATCCTGCAGGCCGGCGTTGCCTTGCAAAAGGCTGGCGTCATCAAGGCCGATGTCGACGTCAAGAAAGCGCTCGACGACCTGATCGAGGCCCAATACGTCGCCGCGACCAATTGATCGCCGACGAAACCCGGGCCTTCGCTGCTTCTTCCTCGGCGAAGGCCCGGGATTGCGTTTTGTGAGCGTCTTATGTCTCTTGTGCCGATGACATTGACGGCCGAGCCAGCGGCGGCAGTACAAAACCAGCGCAAAAGCAGGGCCGGCCGCTGGGCCCGGCCGCTACTCGGATTGCTGGTGCCGCTTGTGCTCGCGGTCGGCTGGGAGACGGCGGTGCATTTTCACCTGTCCGACGGCAGGTTGTTGCCGCCGCCATCCCGCATTTATCAAGAATTCGCGGAGCTGGCGCAAACCGGCGAGCTACAGCGCCATGCCATCGCCACGCTGTTACGGATGGCTGCCGGATTCAGCCTGGGAGTTGTCAGCGGGACGTTGCTCGGCGCCTTAACCGGCTACTCGAGCCTCATGCGCGGCCTGCTCGATCCTTCTTTGCAAGGCCTGCGGGCGGTGCCGTCGATTGCCTGGATTCCTTTGTTTATTCTTTGGCTAGGAATTTTCGAGACCTCCAAGGTCGTGCTGATCGCCGTCGGCGTGTTCTTTCCGGTCTATCTCGGCGTGATGGGCGCTGTGTTGTCAGTCGACCGCAAGATCGTCGAGGTTGGCCGCGCCTTCCGGCTGTCCGGTGCTTCATTGGTACGGCGGATTTTGCTGCCGGCGGTGCTGCCGGCTTACGTTCTCGCGCTCCGATCCGGTCTCGGGCTCGGCTGGATGTTCGTAATCGCCGCCGAATTCATGGGCGCCTCCGAAGGCCTTGGCTATTTGCTGATCGACGGCCAGCAGCTCGGCAAACCCGCCGAGATCGTCGCGGCGATCCTTGCCTTCGCCGTGCTTGGCAAAATCACCGACTGGTTGATCGTGATCTCCGCGGCGCCGTTCCTGCGCTGGGAAGACCGTTTCAATGTTCCGCCGGGGCAGGACTAGCGCGATGCTCACGGTCGAGCGCGTCGGAAAAACCTATCCCAACGGCGTTCACGCCATCGACGGGATCTCGCTGGCCGTCAAGCCCGGCGAGGTGGTCGCGATCATCGGCGGTTCCGGCTGCGGCAAGTCGACCTTGCTGCGCGCGATCTCCGGCCTCGATACGCCGAGCCAGGGCAGCGTCATGCTCGACGGCACGCGCATCATCGCGCCACAGGAAAAGATCGGCATCATCTTTCAGGAGCCACGGTTGCTGCCGTGGCTCACCGTTGCGCAGAACGTCGGCTTCGGGCTGGAACACCGGCCGCGCGCCGAGCGCGAGGCGCGGATCGCGGAAGCGCTGGCGCGCGTCGGCTTGAGCGACAAAGTGAGGATGTGGCCGCGCGAATTGTCCGGCGGCCAGGCGCAGCGCGTCGCGATCGCTCGCGCGCTGGTGCCGCGGCCGCACGTGCTGCTGCTCGACGAACCGTTCTCCGCGCTCGACGCCTTCACCCGCGTCGATCTGCAGGACCACCTGCTCGATCTGTGGTCCGACACCCGGCCGACGCTCATTCTGGTGACGCACGACGTCGAGGAGGCGATCGTGCTGGCCGACCGCATCCTGGTGATGAAACCGCGGCCGGGCCGCATCTTCGACGAGATCGAAGCCGACCTGCCGCGGCCGCGCGACCGCCAGTCAGCGGCGTTCGACTTCACCAAGCGGCGGGTGCTCGCGGCACTCGACCGTTCGCTCGACCGCGCCAAGCGCGTCGACGACGGGCAAACCAAGGCGGACGCCGGCGCCGCGCTGTGGTGGTGATTCTATCTGCGGACTGTGCTTTCCTGTGCCGACAATAAGACTACCGGGAGAGTGGCATGCGGAGCTTCAAAGTGTGCGAGTGCGGCGCGCCGCTGCAGATGATCGAGGAGCCGACGCCGCAGCCGGTCGGCACCCAGGTCCTGCTCAAGGTTAAAGCCGCTGGCGTCTGCCACAGCGACATCCATATCTGGGACGGCTATTACGAGTTGGGCGGCGGCAAGCGGCTCAAGCTGCTCGAGCGCGGCATCAAGCTGCCGCTCACGATGGGCCATGAGAACGTCGGCGAGGTGGTCGCGGTCGGCCCCGATGCGAAAGGCGTCAAGATCGGAGCAACGCTGCTCGCTAATCCGTGGATCGGCTGCGGCGAGTGCACGGTGTGCAAGCGCGGCGAGGAAAACCTCTGCAAGACGCCGCGCAATCTCGGTGTGTTTACCGATGGCGGTTACGCGACGCACGTGATGGTGCCGCACCCGCGCCATCTGTTCGAGATCGGCAATCTGACCCCGGTGCAGGCGGCGCCGCTAGCGTGCTCCGGCGTCACCGCGTTCGGCGCGCTGAAGAAAGTCGGCCCGGTGCTCAAGGATGAGCCGGTCGTCATCATCGGTGCCGGCGGGCTCGGCCTGATGGCGATCGCACTGCATAAGGCGATGGGCGGCAAAAGTGTCGTCATGGTCGATCTCGATCCGGTCAAGCGCGAGGCGGCGATCAAGGTCGGCGCTGTCACGGCGATCGACGGCAAGGCGCCGGATGCCGCCAAGCAGATCATCGCCGCCACCAATGGCGGCGCCTGGTCGGTGATCGATTTCGTCGGCTCGTCCGACACCGTGAAGCTCGCGGTCAACTCGCTGGTGGTGAAGGGCGGCAACATTATCGTGGTCGGTCTGTTCGGCGGCGACATCACGGTGTCGACGCCGTTCTTCCCGATGCGGGCGATGAAGATTCAGGGCTCGTATGTCGGCAGCCTGCCGGAGATGAAGGAATTGCTGGAACTGGTCAGCAAGACCGGGGCGCCGCCGGTGCCGCTGCACAAACGGCCGCTGGAAGATGCCAATGCGGCGCTCAATGAGCTGCGCGCCGGCAAGGTGGTCGGCCGCGTCGTGCTGACGCCGGCCTGATATTCAATAAGAACAAGGAGTGACGAAATGGACGCTGCCGTTTTGCGCGCGATGCAGGCGCCAATCAAAGAGAAGTACAAGAGCGATCCCAAGGCCGGAATGATCACCCTCAAGGCCAAGGGCACGCTCGATGATTCAAACATCGCTTGCAAGGTCGAGACCGGCCGCGCGCTCGCGGTGGCCGGCCTGCATCCCGCGACCGGCGGTTCGGGGATGGAGCTGTGCTCCGGCGACATGCTGCTCGAAGCGCTTGTGGCCTGCGCCGGCGTCACGGTGAAAGCGGTGGCGACCGCGCTGGAAATTCCGCTGAAGTCCGGCAAGGTTTCGGCGGAGGGCGATCTCGACTTCCGCGGCACCCTTGGCGTCGACAAGACCGCGCCGGTTGGCTTTGCCCAGATCCGCTTGCGGTTCGACCTTGATACCGACGCGCCGCAGGACAAGCTCGACCAGTTGCTCAAGCTGACCGAGCGCTATTGCGTGGTATATCAGACCATCAAGAGCGGCCCGCCGGTGGACGTGAAGCTGGCGCGGGCATAGCAGTCATTCCGGGGCGCGCGTAGCGCCAACCCGGCATTCAAGGCTAATTCCAACGACCAAATTCTGGATTCCGGGCTCGCGTGCTATGCACGCGCCCCGGAATGACGGTCACGATGTCTCCCGAACTCTACTTCACTCTCATCCTGATCGTGCGGATGGCCGTAACGGCGGCCTTTCTGCTGGCGGCGACCGTGACCGCCGAGCGGGCAGGGTCGCTGATCGGCGGGCTGGTGGCGACGCTGCCGATCAGCGCCGGCCCGGTCTATATTTTTCTGGCGCTCGACCACGACGCGCATTTCATCGCGCAGAGCGCGCTTGGCAGTCTGGTCACCAATGCGTTCAACGTGATCTTTGCGTTGGCCTATGCGCTGCTGGCGCAGAAGCGTTCGCTGCCGCTGAGCCTCGCCGGCGCCTTCTCGGTGTGGATCGGTTTGGCCTGGACGTCCGGCTTCATGCACTGGACGCTGTTCTCCGCCATTATGCTCAATGTTTTGGTGCTCGGCTTCGCGCTGTGGCTGTCGGCGCCGATGCGCCACGTGGCGTCGCCGCGCGTCCACGCCCGCTGGTACGATCTCGTGATGCGTGCCGCGATGGTCGCGCTTTTGGTCGGCGTCGTGGTGACGTTGAGTTTTCACATCGGCGCCGCAACTAGCGGCAATCTCGCGGTATTTCCGATCGTGCTGACTAGCATCATCATCATCCTGCACCGGCGGGTCGGCGGCCGTCCGACCGCGGCGGTGATGGCAAACGCCGTGATCGGCCTGGCCGGATTTGCGGTCGCGCTGGTCGTTCTCGCTCTCACGGCCGACCCGCTCGGCTCGCCACTTGCGCTGTCGCTGACACTCGCCGTCTCGGTTGGCTGCAATATTGTCATCTTTCTGGTCCGCCGCCGGGCGGCGGTGCCAGCATGACGATGCTTGGCGATCCGATGTTCTGGTACGGTCTCGCGCTCAAGATCGCAATGACCGCCGGCATCGTGGTAGCGGCGTCAGTGATCGTCGAGCGCAGCGGTCCCTTCATCGGCGCGGTGATCGCCTCGCTGCCGACCGCGGGCGGCGCGGCCATGATCATCCTCGCTGTCGAGCACAACCCGGAATTCATTGCCAACAGCGTGATAGGCAGCCTGATCGCCAACGCCGCCTGCGCGGTGTTCGCGTTGAGCTATGCCGCGCTGGCGCAGCGCCGCGCGTTGCCGCTCGCGCTCGGCGGCGCGTTCCTGGTCTGGCTTGGCGTCGTGGCCGCGTCACGGATGTTCGAGTGGACGGTGTGGAGTGCCATTGTGCTCAACGCGTTCGTATATCCGGCGGCGATCTGGGCAGGCACGAATTTTCGCAGCGAAGGTGCGAGGCGAAAGGTGACACTAACCGTCAAGGATCTGGCGTGGCGAGCCGCGATCGTGACGGTGGTGGTGATCGCCGTCACGGCGGCCAGCACCTCGATCGGGTCGTTCGCATCGGGCGCTTTCGCCTTTTTCCCGGTCGCCATGGGCTCGTTCTTTATTATTCTGCACTCCCGGCTTGGTGGCCCGGCGGCGGCAAGCGTCGCTGCCCACGTCCAGGCGCCGTTGATCGGCCTTGGGCTTGGCTTCGTGGCGGTGCATTTTCTGGCGGTGCCGTTCGGGGTCTGGTGGTCCTATGCGGTGGCGCTGGCCGTCGGGATCGGCTGGAATGTGCTGCTGTGGGGACTGCGGCAGCGAAAAATGGCCTGAGTCCCTGTATTTCCAGCGCTTGCGGCTAGCGATAAAAATGCAACATTAGGTTGCTGTCATAAAACCCCAAGTTGACCGGGGTTTAGATAGTTAATACTCTTTAATCGTGGCGTTCTGGCTGAGGGCGGCTGCCGCGGCGCGGCAACCGGCACTGTAATGACAAAATATACGCGCGTCGCATTCGCGACGGCCTTGATGGCCGGCGCAGCGATTCCGCTGAGCGGAGCGCAGGCCGTTTCCATCATCAACGGCAGCTTCGAAGACGGGACTGATCCCGGGTCGTCCTTCACCACGTTATATACCGGCAGCACCGATATCACTGGATGGGTCGTTGGCGGCGCCAGCGTTGACTACATCAGCGGCTATTGGACGCCTTCTCAGGGCCGCCGCAGTGTCGACGTGAATGGCTACGACACCGGTTCGATCAGCCAAACCCTGACGGGCTTGACCGTCGGCAATACATACAAAATTACGTTCGATCTGGCGGGCAATCCGGACTCCGGTCCCACCATCAAGACCCTTCAAGTTACGGCGAGCGTCGATAGCAACAACTATACCTTCGATATCTCCGGCAAAGACCGCGTGAATATGGGTTGGACCCCGGAATTGTTCAGCTTCGTTGCTAACGCGTCGACCGCGCTTCTTTCGTTCTCGAGCACGGTGACAAGCGGCGGCGGTTTTGGCTATCCCGCCGCTTTCGGGCCGGCGCTCGACAATGTCGCAATCCTTGATAATAGCAATGCCGCGGCCGCAACACCGCTGCCAGCATCCTGGTCGATGATGCTGATTGGCTTTGCTGCGTTCGGCGGTCTCGGCGTCTATCGCCGCCGGCGTCTGGCTACAGCCCGCGCCTAAGCTTAAGCGGATAGGAATCACATCGTGAAAAAAGTACTTGGCTTCGTCGCCGCGGCTGCGGTCATCGGTTTGTCCTCGACCGGGACGCTTGCCGCCACTCTCACCAATGGCGGCTTCGAAGATGCGCCCAATCCCGGCCCGGGCGACCAGTTTTATTTTGACTACAACAGCACCAACGTGCCGTCGCTCAGTGGCTGGACCGTCACGGTCAACAGCGTGGACGTCGTCAGTGTAGGACCGACCCCTTACGCGATGGGTGCGCATGGCGGAACGCAGTCGCTCGATCTGGTCGGCGTCGGTAGCACCGGTGGCATCTCGCAGGGCTTTGCTACCCAAAATGGTGCGACCTACACGCTGTCGTTCTGGTACGCGAACAACTTCTACAGCGCGCCGGGCGGTGCTTCGGCGGCCGTGATGGTTGGTGATGCTCTGGGTTCTTCATCGCTTTTGTTGGCCAACGTCAGCCACTCGACGTCGGTAAACATCGCGAACATGGACTGGGTCAACTTTACGGCTTTGTTTACTGCCGATTCGACCACGACCTGGCTCAGCTTTTTGACCACGTTTGGCAGCAACTCCGGCGGCGTTATGCTCGATGACGTCAGCGTGGAATTGGCCAATAGCAATGCGGCGGCTCCGGCCCCCCTGCCGGCGAGCTGGTCGATGATGCTGATCGGGTTCGCGACAATCGGCGGTCTCGGCCTCTATCGCCGCCGGTGTCTGGCTGTGGCCAAAGCCTGAGTCCTCATCAGTCGATTCTAAAAAGACCGCCGTGAGGCGGTCTTTTTATTTGACCACGCTGCCCGCTCACAGTGCCGAATAATCGATCGGCTTCAAGCGATCGAGCGTGCGGGTCACCGGTGGCAGCGGATATTTCAGTCCGCTCGCGCAGTTGAACAATACGGCGCGCTCATCGCGCTTGACGCGACCATCGGCGAGACTTTGTTGATAGGCCGCGTAGGTCGCGGCGCCTTCCGGGCACAGCAGCAGGCCCTCGGTGCGCGACACTTCCGTGAGCGCGGCGCTGATCGCATCATCCGTCACCGCGATGGCGAAGCCGTCGCTCTCGCGCACCGCGCGCAAGATCAGAAAGTCGCCGATCGCTTGTGGCACTCGGATGCCGGAAGCGATGGTCTGCGCGTTTTCCCAGCGCGGCGCGTGCTCGGCGACTGCCTTAAAGGCGCGCACTATCGGCGCGCAACCGGCCGCTTGCACCGCCACCATGCGTGGGCGCTTCTTGCCGATGAAGCCGATCGTTTCGAGTTCGGCGAACGCCTTCCACATGCCAATCAGGCCGGTGCCGCCGCCGGTTGGATAGAAAATAACGTCGGGCATTTCCCAGCCGAGCTGCTCCGCGAGTTCGAGGCCCATCGTCTTCTTGCCCTCGATCCGATACGGCTCCTTCAGGGTCGAGGTGTCGAACCAGCCGACTTTGGCTTTGCCTTCGCCGACGATCTTGCCGCAGTCGTCGATCAAACCATTGACTCGATAGACGGTCGCGCCCTGCAATTCGATCTCGCTGACATTCACTTCGGGGGTGTCCTGCGGGCAAAAGATCGTCGACTTGATTCCGGCGCGGGTCGCGTACGCCGCCAGCGCCGCGCCGGCATTGCCGTTGGTCGGCATCGCCATGTACTTGATGCCGAACGCCTTGGCCATCGATACCGCTATCACTAGGCCGCGTGCCTTGAACGAGCCGGTCGGCAGGCGGCCTTCGTCCTTGATCAGAATTTCCACGCCGCCGAGTTTCTTGGCGAGCTTCGGTAAGGAAATGAGCGGCGTCACCGCTTCGCCGAGACTGACGATGTCCTGCACGTGACGTACCGGCAGTAATTCGCGATAACGCCACAGGTCGGGCGGGCGCTGAGCCAGCGCGTCCTTGGTCAGCACCTTTTTCACACCGGCGAGGTCGTAGCGCACCAGCAGCGGTTTTCCAGCGCTCGACAAATTCTGAATGGTATCGGCCGCCATGCGCTCGCCGGTGAAGGCGCATTCGAGATGAGTGACGAACGTCGGCCGCTCGGTGGTAAGATTGTCGTCGTGACGCAAGTTACGCTCCCGGCTACTTCTGTTTCGGCGTCCGGCTGTAGCGGTCGAGCATCGCGCCGAACCAACTAGTCGGCGTGTAACACGCCGCCTGGTTCGGCAGCGGATGGCGGCCGTCGCAATTCTCCAGCAGCATGGAAAATTCGTAGCCTTGCGATTCCATGCAACCGACGATGTAGGGACTGCTCGGATCGTTCAGATCGTTGGCGCGAAAAGTCTGATAAAAACGCTGGGCTTGCAGCTGACAAGCCGCCAGATCGACGGCGGCGTTCGGCAGCCAGGAGGGCGCGGCGAAGATCAGCCCTGCAACGGAAACGACAATCAGCGCCGCCACCACTACCGACAGGGCGAACCGCCACCTCATTTACGGGGCTCGGTCAATCGAGCTTTAAGGGCGTAAAGCGCGTCCATCGCTTCGCGCGGCGACATCTCGTCGGGATGCAGCGCGGCGAGCGCCGCCAATAGCTGGTGGAACGCGGTGTCGGGGGTCGCCGCAGGCTTGCTCGGCGCCGCACTAAACAGCGGCAAATCCTCGAAGCCTTTCGGTGTGGCGCGGTCCTCTTCCTCGAGCTTGGCGAGCACGATCTGCGCACGCTCGATTACGCTGGACGGCAGACCGGCGAGCTTCGCCACCTGGATGCCGTAGGAGCGGTCGGCGGCGCCTGCGACGACCTCGTGCAGGAACACGACGTCGCCCTGCCATTCCTTCACCCGCACGGTGGCATTGTGCAGGCGAGGCAGCCGCGCCGACAGCGCGGTCAGCTCGTGGAAATGCGTGGCAAACAGCGCACGGCAGCGGTTGACCTCGTGCAGGTGCTCGACTGTTGCCCAGGCGATCGACAGGCCGTCGAAGGTCGCGGTGCCGCGGCCGATCTCGTCGAGGATCACCAGCGCACGTGGCCCGGCCTGATTAAGGATCGCCGCGGTCTCGACCATCTCGACCATGAAGGTCGAGCGGCCACGCGCCAGGTCGTCGGCCGCGCCGACACGGGAGAACAGCCGGTCGACCACGCCGAGCCGCGCGGCGCGCGCCGGAACGAAGCTGCCGATCTGCGCCAGCACCGCGATCAGCGCGTTCTGCCGCAGGAAGGTCGACTTGCCGGCCATGTTGGGGCCGGTCAGCAGCCAGATCTTTCCGGATGCTTTGTCATCAGCCGAAGTGAGGTCGCAATCATTGGCGACGAACGGCGTGCCGTCGCGCGCCAGCGCCTGTTCGACAACCGGATGGCGGCCGCCTTCGATATGAAACTCAAGCGACTCGTCGATCTGCGGCCGCACGTAATCGCGTTCGGCCGCAAGCATCGCCAAGCCTGAAGTCACGTCGAGCAAAGCGAGGGCCTCGGCGGTGCGCTTGATCGGGCCGCTCTGTGCCATCACTTGCGCGGACAGCGCCTCGAAGGTTTCGAGTTCGATGCCGAGCGCGCGGTCGGCGGCGCTGGCGATCTTGGCTTCGAGTTCGCCGAGCTCGGTCGAGGTGAAACGCACCTGTCCTGCCAGCGTCTGGCGGTGAATGAAAGTGGCGTTCCACGGCGGCGCCCGCAGCTTGTCGTCGTGCTGCGTCGTCACTTCGACGAAATAGCCCAAAACATTGTTGTGCCGGATCTTCAGGCCGCGCACGCCGGTTTCTTCGGCATATCGTGCCTGCAGAGAGGCCACCACGCGGCGGGACTCGTCGCGCAGCGCACGCGCCTCGTCGAGCGCGGCATCGTAGCTGGTGCGCACGAAGCCGCCGTCACGCTTGAAGGCCGGCAATTCGACGGCGAGGGCCGCGGACAATTCCGCCGCCAGCATCGGATCGGGCGCGCGACAGGCCAGAGCGGCTTCGGCAATTTCGGCCGGCAGGTCGCCGGTGAGGCGGCGCGCAATGTCGCCGGCTGCCAGTAATCCGTCGCGGATGCCGGCGAGGTCGCGCGGGCCGCCGCGGCCGACCGCAAGCCGCGCCAGCGCGCGAGCGAGATCGGGCGCGGCGTTGAGCTTGTCGCGCAACTCGGCGCGCAGGCTTGAGTCGGCGACCAAAGCCGCGACCGCGTCGTGCCGGCGCATGATCGCCGCCGGATCGGTCAACGGCGCGGCGAGCCGTTGCGCCAGCAGGCGGGAGCCGGCCGAGGTCACGGTGCGGTCGATCGCCGCCAGCAGCGAGCCGCGGCGCTCGCCGGATAGCGTGCGCATCAGCTCAAGATTGGCGCGGGTAGCCTGGTCGATCGCCATGGTGGCGGAGGCGGCCTCGCGCAGTGGCGGCGACAGCGGCGGCCGCTGGCCCAGTTGAGTGCGCTCGACATAGGTGACGCAGGCCGCCGCGGCGGTGAGTTCCAGCCGCGACATCGCGCCGAACGCCTCGCTGGTCGCGATGGCGAAGAAATCGGCGATCCGCCGCTCGGCGGTGGCGCCGTCGAACACGTCGCGCGGCAGCGGGGATACTGCCGACTGCTCGCGTAAAAACGGCGCGAGATCGGCATCGGCATAGAGCGCGTCGGACACGATGATCTCGCTCGGTTCGAGGCGGGCGACCTCGGCGCCGAGCGAGGCGCGCTCGCATTCGGTGATACGAAACTCACCGGTCGAAATGTCGATCCAGGCCAGGCCGAACCGGCTGTCCGCATCGGAGGAACGCGCCCGCGCAATCGCCAGCAGGTAGTTGTTGCGGCGCGCATCGAGCAACGTGTCTTCGGTCAGCGTGCCGGGCGTGACGAGGCGCACCACGTCGCGCTTGACGACGCTTTTCGAGCCGCGCTTCCTTGCCTCGGCAAGATCTTCCAGCTGCTCGCACACCGCCACCCGGTGGCCGAGCGCAATCAGCTTGTGCAGATATTCGTCGGCGCGCACCACCGGCACGCCGCACAGCGCCACGTCGCGGCCGAGGTACTTGCCGCGCTTGGTCAGCATGATGCCGAGCGCGCGCGACGCCACCTCGGCGTCGTCAAAGAACATCTCGTAGAAGTCGCCCATCCGGTAGAACAGCAGGCAGTCGGGATTGGCGGCTTTTATTTCGACGTATTGCGCCATGGCGGGAGTAACGCGCGCATCCTCCGGCGCGTCGGGCTCGTTCATGCCGCTGGGCTGTGCGAAAGCCATGTCAAAACGCTAGCAGATGGCGCGCGTGCTTTCAGCGGGACGCGCCGGCAACCCACAGCCTATCGCGTCAGAAAGACAAATTCTTTCAGCTATTTGACGAACTTCCGGCCGACCAACTTTTCGAGGTTCTGGTAGTCGACCTTGGCGCGGTCGGCTTTCGACAGTTCGAGCTCGTCGAGTATCCGCAGCGTCTCGCGAATGTACATCGTGCCCTTCTCGGGATCGAACGGGCAGTCCGACGCGAACAAAATCTTGTCGATGTCATAAAAATCGAAGCCGGCAACGGTCGCCGCCTTGGCGGTGAAGGCCGCGGTGTCGGCGTAGAAGTCGTGCTTGAAATAATCGAGCGGCCGTTTTTTCAGGCTCTTGAGCAATGCGCCATAATCCTCATCCGAGGTTCGCGCGCCGAGCTGGTCCCAGCCGGGGCCGACGCGGCCTTCCAGCATCGGCACGATGCCGCCGAAATGATGCACGATGATCTTGAGCGACGGATATTTGTCGATGATCTTGGAGAATACTAGCCGCGCCATTGCCGCGGCGGTCTCGTAGGACCAGCCGAACGCCCACCAAATCTCGTAGCGCGATTTTTTCTCGCTGAGATAATCCGGGAAATTGGCAGCGCGCACCGGATGCAGCCAGATCGTGGTGCCAGACTTCGCCATCTCGGCGAAGAACGGCTCGAACGCCGGATCGTCGAGCGGCCGGCCCTGGATGTTGGTGTAGATCTGCACGCCGAGCGCGCCCATCTTCATCGCGCGCTGCGCTTCGGCAATGCCGGCATCCGGCAACGCCAGCGAGGTCTGCGCCACCCAACCGGGGAATTGCGCCGGATGCGCCGCGCACAACTCGGCGAAGCCGTCGTTGATGACCTTAGCGTAGTCGGCGATCTGCTTGTGGTCCTGCGTCACCACTTCGAGCGGCGGCATCGGGTAGGACAGGATCTGCCCATAATCCGGGAACATATCGACGATCTTGCGGCGGATATCGAGGTCGTAGATCGACGGCACCCCGCGCATGCGCTTGCCGATATCGGCGGCGCCGCTCTCGACCAGTTTGTCGAAGAATTTCTTCGGAATGAAATGAGTGTAGGCGTCGATCCGCATGGCATTCTCCAGTGTTCTTGTTTTGCAGCTAGCCGAAAGCGGCGAGTTTGGGATTGCGGCCGCGCATCACCTCCCAGGCGACGGCGGCTACGGCGAGCACGAAGCCGATGACGTTAAGCCAGACCGCGGCAGCGAACATCGGCGGCTGCACCAATAGCAGCAATGCGATGAAGGCATAGGCGATGCGAAACGTCCATGAAATCGCCACCTGGAAATAACCGACCGCGGTCAGCGTGCCCATGAAGATGCCGAGCAGCGACAGCGTCAACCGGATTACGATCGCCAACGGTTCGCCCTGCATGATGAGTTCCGGCGAATAGGCGTAGAGGAACGGCTGCAGATAGGCGCACCAGCTCAAGCGCGTCGACAGCCAACTGGTCCGCCATTGATCGGATTGCGCGATGCTGGCGGCGGCGAACGAGGCGAGCGCGACCGGCGGCGTCACCATGCCGAGGATGCCGTGATGCAGCACGAACATGTGGGCCTGCATCGGCAGGATGCCACCCTTGACCAGTGCGGGCGCGGCGAGCGTCGCCAGGATGATATAGACGCCGACCGTGGGCAGCGGCAGGCCGAGAATGAACGCGGCAAATGCGGTGATGATAAGGAGTAGCCACAGGCTGCCGCCGCTGATGGTCAGGAGCTGCTGGGTCAGCGAAAACGCCACGCCAGTGAGGTTCATGGCGCCGATCAGGATGCCGGAAATCGCCGTGATCGCGATGATATCGACCAGCGCGCCGCCGGCGCCGATCACCGCGGAGACGATCTCGGATGGCCTGGTGCGCTTGCCTTTGTTCGGCACGATCAGCACCAGAACGATCAGCATTGCGATCGCCCACAGCGCGGCTTTCTGCGCCTCCATGTGCCAGTGCAGCAGGCAGGCGATCAGCACGATGAACGGCACCAGAAACTGCCAGCCGTCGCGCAACACCCGCCAGAACGACGGCAGCGTCGAGCGCGGTTGCCCCTTGATGCAGAGCTTGGCCGACTCCAGGTCGACCTGCATGAACAGCGCGACGTAGAACAACACCGCCGGAATGATCGCGGCGATCGCGACGTCGGCATACGGCACCTGCAGATACTCCGCCATCAGGAAGGCGGCGGCGCCCATGACGGGTGGTGCGACCTGCCCGCCGGTCGAGCCGACCGCCTCGACCGCCGCCGACATCTCCTTGGAGAAACCGGCGCGCTTCATCAGCGGAATGGTGATGGTGCCGACGCTGGCGACATTGGCGACCGCGCTGCCGGACATCATGCCGAAAAACGCCGAGCCGGCCACTGCGATTTTCGCCGAGCCACCGCGGAAGCTGCCCATCATAGATGCGGCGAGGTCGGCGAAGAAGTCCGCGCCTCCGCAGCGCGACAATACGTGGCCCATCACCACGAAGGGAGTCACGATCTGCACCGCGATATCGAGCGGCCCGCCGAGCAGCGCATTGGTGTCGATCGCGAGATAGACCATCAGCCGGCTGAGCGCGACCGGCCGGCTGGCGAAGGTCTCCGGCAGCAAATAGCCGAACATCGCGTGCGCGCAGAGCGCCAGCACGATCGCGATCAGCGCGAGTCCGGTGACACGGCGGCTGGCTTCGAACACCAGCAGCACGATCACGCTGGCGAGCAGCACCCCCCACCACGGCCGCGCCACCAGCTCAACGATCAACGCCTGATAGCGGATCGCGACATAAAAACAGGAAACCAACGCGGCGGCGGCGAGCCCAAGGTCGGCAGGTCCTGCGACCGCCGTCTTGCCGTGCAATACCTTCGCCGCGACGGCTTCTTCGCCGGTCGCGCCAAGGCTGAGCGGAAACGTCAGGAACGTCAGGGCCAGCGAAACACCCAGCACCGCAATCAGCACCTGCTCGGTGAACAGGCCGATGCCAAGCCGGCCGGGGACGTCGAGAATCCATACCGCCACGATCAGGATAATCGCTGCGCGCAGAACCGTGATCAGGGCGTTGATGGCTTTCGGCGGCATCGTGATGGGCTCAATACGGACAGATGACGTTGAGCAGCGCCGGGCGGCCATTGACGACGGCCTCGCGGGCCCGCGTCAGCGCATCGGCAAGCGCGGCCGGCTGCTCGACGCGCTCGGTATAGACGCCTTGCGCCGCCGCCAGCACGTCGTAGGCCGGCGACGGGTCAAGATCGGCCAGGGTGCGGCCATCGTTTTCGCCGGCGGCGCCGTCCTTGAACATCGCCATGGTCGAGCGCCGCACCGCGCCATAGCGGCTGTTGTTGAACACGATGGTGAGGATCGGCAGGCCGTGCTTGGCCGACACCCAGTGGCCGACCATCGGATTGGCGAACATGTAAGCGCCGTCGCCGAGCGTCGCGACCACCAGCTTATCGGGCGCCGCGAGCTTGGCGCCGAGCGCGGCGCCGAGGCCCCAGCCGAGTCCGCCGGCGGGGCTCAGGGCGAAGAAGGTGCCGGGCTTTTCCCGCGCGCAGTGATCGGGCCGCAACGGATATTCGTTGAAGATCACAGCGTCCGGCCCGACCGCTTCACCGATCATGCGGCTGAGATATTCCGGCGAAATTTTATCGCCGGGCGTGGAATCCTTGGCGAGTTGCGCACGCCGCGTGCGCATGCGTTCGGTCAGCCGGCCGCGCCGCGCCGCGATGCGGGCTTCCGCCATTTTCAGCCGGGCACCGAGCGCCTCATTGAGCGCGCGCAAAATGTTCGCCGCGCCGGCCGCGATCGCCAGGTCGCCCGGAAAGCTGCGCATCGGGTAGCGCACGTAACTCGGCTCCTCGCCGGCATGGGCGATGCGGCAGCCGCCGGGAGGATGCTGCAAATGCGGGATCCACGGCACGTCGGATTCCAGCACGACGATGAGATCGGCGTCGGTGAGAAAGGCTCCCGGCTCGGAGCCAAAATTCATGGTATGGCTCGACGGCAGGCACAGCGTGCGGGCGTTGTGGCTGATGACCGGAATGGCGCAACGTTCTGCGAGTTGCGCCAGCGGCTCGACGGCGTCTTCAGGCAGCGCCGCGGTGATGATCAGCGGCCGTTCGGCGGCGGCAATCCATTCGGCCAGCGTCGCGATGGCGCGTGGGTCGGGATAAGCCGGTTCGGCCCTTGGCCGAGGCTTCATCGGCCCGATTGGCTCGGTCAGCGGCGCCGACAGCGGCTCGCGTGGCAGCACCAGGTAAACGGGACCGCGAGGCGACGCCATCGCCACTTCGACGGCGCGGCCGACCACTTCGCCGATCTGGCCGGGAACGCGCAACTCGTAATCCCACTTCACCAGTTCGCGCACCATGCCGGCCTGGTCGAACATCTCCTGCGCCCAATGAATCGGCCGGCTGCGCGAGCCGAACGAGCCTTTCTCGGTAACCGGCGTGCGGCCTGCGGCAAGAATTAATGGAGCGCGGTCACGCGCTAGATTGGTGAGATTGTTGATGGTGTTGGCGGTGCCGACATTGACGTGGACCATCACCGCCTGCGGCCGGCCGGTCATCAGATAGGCGCCGTGCGCCATCGCGACCGCGAGATTTTCGTGTGGCACCAGCACCGGCTTCGGCACCTTGGCGTTGGTTTTCTTGGCGCGGTTGAAGGCTTCGACGATCGGCGGGAAATCAGTGCCGGGATTGGCGAAAAAATAATCTGTGCCGTGATCGGCCAAAGCGCGCAAGAACGCCTCGGCTGCAATCGCCGGCCGCTCGCCACGCTGGGTCGGGGTCACGGCCATGCGACGCTGCCTCTGCTGCCCGTGCGCCTAGTGCGTTTCCTTGATGCCTTTTTCGGTGAAATAGGCCTTGGCGCCGTCGTGGTAGGGCACTTCGATGTCATTATACATGTGGCCGACCTCCATCGACTTGAACAAAGGACTGGAGGCGCCGAGCGCGTCCTTGTTGGTGGCGATGATCTCGGTGAATTTCTTGATCTTGTCAGCCGGCACTTTGTTGCTGGCGAACACGGTGTAGTCATAGACCATTGTGTTGATCGGCTCCTTGACGCCGGCATAGTTCGGCGCCGGATCGACCCGTCCGATATAGGCGGTGCGAAATTCCTTCTTGAGGCCGGCGAGCGCCGCCGGCGTGTTTTCCAGCGAGATAAACCGGATGCCGACCGCGGCATCGGCTTCGGCGACCTTGGCGGAGCCCACCGCGAAGGTCGTGATGTCGGCGCGGCCGCCGATGAATTCATCGACGCCGCGCACCAGGTTCGGCACCATCACCGGCTTGAGGTCGGCGATGGTCAGGCCTTCGGTCGCGAGCATCGCGTCGACGGTTTTCTTGATGATCTCCTGGCTGGTGAAACCATAAGCAACAGTGTGGCCTTTCATGTCCTTGACGGTCTTGATCGGGGAATCCGCGCGCACGAACAGGCCGACGCGGATCGGAAAGATCACCGCCATCATGCGCAAATTCGGATTCGGTCGCTTGTCAAAAGTGCCGACGCCATGGAAGGCGTCGTAAAGCTCCAGCGTGTTGGCGAAACCGAGATCGATCTCGCCGGAATCGACCAGCGGGATCATCGCGCCGGTACCGCTCGAAGGCTGCACGCGCGCCTGCACCTGGCCGACCTCGGTGAGCACTTTCGCCACTGCGGCGCCGACCGCGTAAGTCAGCGTTCCTTGCGGGCTGGTGCCGAGCCCGACCGGCTGGGCGAAAACCGCGGGGGCGGCGAGGATTGCCGCGCAGACGAAGGCGGCAGCGATGGCATTGCGCATGGAAGTCCTCCCGGAACGTTCTTGTTGTCGCTTAAGGCGTTTTTACGCGACGGCGCAACGGCTTACAACTCACGCAGAGGTGCTGGAGTTTATGCGGGTTATTCGGCAGCAATGCCCAGCGGCGGCTGCCCACTCAATTCGGCGAGGCATTTGGCGAGGCGTTCACCTTCGGGGTCGACCAGCGCGGCGGTGCGCGCCGAGGCAATGGCGTCGGCGCCGCGCGACGGCACCATCTCGCCAGCCAGCACCGGGCGGATCACCCGCTCGACAATGATGCGGTAATTGGCGCTGCCGCGCGCGTGAGTATCGCCATAGCCCTTGATGAGGCGGGCGCATTCGGCGATCTCGAGCGCGACGGCGGCAGAGAGTTTCGCGGCTTCGCCGATCAGCGCCAGCCAGGAGCTGATCTGGCTCTGCTCCTGCTTGTAGCGGTAGCCGAACGGGCGCACCCGGTGCAGCTTGGCCAGCATCCAGAACCGCAGATAGCCGCTGATCGAGGTCGAGGCGATCTCCATGCCGAAATAGACGCGGCCGAGCCAGCCGCGTTTCGCCGAGATGCGCAGGATCGGCCGCGCCAACAACGGCGGCAGCAACTGGCACATCTCCTCGATGCCGGGCTTGAGGAAGTCGTGCACCGTGAACGGCTCGCCATCGACCTTTAATTCTTCGCGCGCAATGCGCTCCATACGCGCCGGCGAGATCTTGGCCTGCGCGACGCGCACGACATCTTCGTAGGACATGCGCACCGCCAGATGCCGCGCGGTTTCGCTGAGCAGCCGCACGTCGGCGTCGCGCAACGGCGCCAGACGTTTGAGATAGAGCCGGGCGTAGGAAGTGCTCTGATAGGCGGCGAGCCGGCGCACGCCTTCGATCGTCATCGGCTGCGCTACCAGCGGGATGGTTTCCGCCACTTCGGTTTCCAGCGCGCCCAGCGTCATGTTGGCGTGCTTTTTGGCGGCGGCGATGACCGGCACGTCTGCTTTGGCGCGCGCGGCGTCGAGACCGGCGCGGAAGCCGCGCAGATTGCCGTCGACCGCCTTGCCGTCGGCGCGGATCGCCGCCTCGAAAATCTCGATCGGGATCGGCAACTGCGCGCCGCCGGCGATGGCACCGAGCATCACGGCGCTGACGATCGAGCCGCTTTGCCGCGCCAGCGCGTTCATGTCGAGCAGCAGCGCGGCACGCGCATTCTCGCCGATGACCTTGCGGAGATTGTCGGAATCGAAACGGCCGTCGGCCATCGCGATCTTCTCATCCATCGCGTAGAAGCGACTGGTCGATGCAATCGCAAAGGTGCGGGCAGGCGTGACGAATCCGTTGGCCACAGTGCGGCCCGCTTCCAGCAGCTCGCTCGCCACCACGACGTCGATGTCGCCGATGCCGGGCGTGAGCGCCAGCACCGGGCGTCGGCCGCCGAGTTCGCTCGATTTCATCGGCAAAATCTCGATGTAATACGTGGTGGCGCCGGTGCGTTGCGCGACGCCGGGGATCGAGGTGGATTGCACAGGGAAATCGCAATGCTCGGCCGCCCAGACGATCCAGCTGGTCAGCACGCCGCCGCCTTCGCCGCCGAGCGCAGCGATCAGGATGCGTGAGCGGACGCGGGCGAGATCATGTCGCGACTTTTCCGTTATAGCCCCCGAACCAGCCGATCACCGTCTGCCGCAGCCGAAACACCGCGCGGTCGCGCCAGGTCGCGTTGCGGATGATCTCGGCGCGGTAGAACGACGGGCACAGCACGGCTGCATGCGCGACCTCTCCGCACAGGCCGCAGCCGACGCAACTCTCTATGACGGTGGCGACCGGGTCGGTGCGCAGCGGATCGGGCGATGGCTTCACCGTCAGCGACGGGCAGCCCGACAGCCGGATGCAGGAATGATCGCCGGTGCAGATCTCGTCATCGACTCCGTAGCGCGCCCGTGTCACCCGCTCGCCGCGCTTGAGCTTCTCCGCGTCCTCGACGCGGACCCGGCGCTGGCGCGCGAGCTGGCATTCGCCGTCGGCGATGATGACCTTGAGGCCTTGTTCGGCGGTTTTCATCGCTTCTTTGAGCGTCTTCATCATCGTGGCGACCGAATAGGTGCGCACCTTGCGAAGCCACTTCACGCCCATCGAGCGCAGGGTCTGCTCGATGCTCATGCCGGCCGAGCCGTCGCCGGTTCACCGGTGTCGACGGCATGAACTGCTGGCCGGTCGCCGAGGTGTAGCCGTTCTGCATCACGATCAGCACGCCGTCGCCTTTGTTGAACAGGTTCGAGGCGACGCCGGTGATGACGCCGTTGTGCCAGAAGCCGCCGTCGCCCATCACCGCGATTGGGCGCCGCGCCATGTTGGGGCCGACGGCGGCAGCGCTGGCGAGCGACATGCCATAGCCGAAGATCGAATTGCCGAGCGAGAACGGCGCGAAGGTCGCGAAGGAATGGCAGCCGATGTCGGCGCTGATATGGGTCGGTCCGATCTCGCGCTGCACCAGTTTGATCGCCGAGAATACCGGGCGTTCCGGACAGCCCGTGCAGAAGGTCGGCGGCCGCGGCGGCAGAGTCGCCGAGTGCAGCGGCGGCCTTCACGCGTTGCGCGAATATGTTTTCTGCTTTTGCCGTCAGCGCGTCGGCGTCGAGCTTATTAGGCCGTGTTTCGCCGAAAAATCCGGCAAGGCCCCGCAGCAGGATCTCGGAGCCGTATTCGCCGGCCTGCGGCAGCAGTCCCTTGCCGTAGAATTCGGGTCTGAATGTCGGCGCGGCGCAGTTCGACGTTGATGGCCTGCTCGATGTAATCGGGGTGGCCTTCCTCGACGACCAGCACCGCGCGCTTGGCGGCGCAGAACTCGCGGATTTCTTCCGGCACCAGCGGATAGACCACATTGAGCACCAACACCGGCACCCGCGACACGCCGAACACGTCGGCAAGGCCGAGCCGTTCCAGCGCGCGCAGCACGCTGTTGGTCAAGCCGCCCATCACGACGATGCCGACCTCGTCGATATCGCCGGGGATGACCTCGTTGAGCCTGTGCTCGCGGATGAAGGCGCGCGCGGCGGGCATCCGCTCATCGATCTTGAGCTTCTCTTGCGCGTAGATCACCGGCGGATGGGCGAGCCGGTCGTAGTTGAAACGCGGCGGTCCGTCGAGCCGGTTGAGGCCGGAGAATTCCGGCTTGACGGTTGTCCTTGGCCTCGAACTGGCCGGTGGCGTGGCAGGCGCGGATGCGCAGTTCGAGCATCACCGGCGCATGGCTGGCTTCCGACAGCTCGAAACCCTTTTCGACGGTGCGCACGATGGTCGGCAGGTCCGGCCGCGGATCGAGCAGCCACATCGATGACTTCATCGCGTAAGCGTAAGAGCGCTCCTGGATGACGCTGGCGCCTTCGCCGTAGTCCTCGCCGATGATGATCATGGCGCCGCCCATCACGCCGGGCGATGACAGATTGGACAGCGCGTCGGCGGCGACATTGGTGCCGACGATCGATTTCCAGGTCACCGCGCCGCGCAGCGGATAATTGATCGAGGCGCCGAGCATCGCGGCGGCGGAAGCCTCATTGGTGCAGGTCTCGACATGGACGCCGAGCGCGCGCATCTGATCCTCGGCCTCGACCATGCACGTCGAGCAGATGCGACACCGGCGCGCCCTGATAGCCGCCGACATAGGAGACGCCGGATTGCAGCAGCGCCTTGGTGACAGCGAGGATGCCTTCGCCGTGGAAGGTTTCGCCGGCGCCCAGCGCCAGCGACTGCACCTCGTTCTTGAACGAGCGTTCCATCGTCGCGCAACCCAAATCGAGATAGTTTGGACCCCAACTAATTAGCAGTTTTCGTCTACATATGCGAGGGCAGCCATAACGCGATGATCGGGAAGGCGATCAGGATCACCAGCCGGATCAGGTCGGTCAGGATGAAGGGGATTACTCCTTTGAAAATCGTGGCAAAGCTCACGTCTTTCACCACGCTCTTGATGACAAAGACATTCATGCCGACCGGCGGGTGAATGAGGCCCAACTCCACCGTCATCACGATGATGATGCCGAACCAGATCGGATCGAAGCCGAGCTGGGTGACCACCGGGAAGATGATCGGCACCGTCAGGATGATCATCGCCATCGCGTCCATCAGGCAGCCGAGCACCAGATACATCAGCATGATCAGCGCGAGCACGCCGTAGAGGCCCGAGGCCGAGGCCGGTCAGGAATTCGGTGACCTTCTGCGGCGTCTGGGTGACGGTCAGGAAATAGCCGAACAGCAGCGCGCCGATCAGCACGGTGAACACCGCCGCGGCCGTGCGCGTCGCCTGCAGCAGTGAGGCGAGAATCTTTTCCTTGTTCAGGCGTCCGGTGAGCAAGCCGATCAGGAAGGCGCCGCTGGCGCCGACGCCGCCGGCTTCGGTTGGCGTGAAGCGCGGCAGGAACGGCAGACCGTACAGGCCGCCGATGACGAATACGAACAGCAAGAGCGGCGCCCAGATTTGCCTCAGGCCGGCAAAGCGCTCGCGCCAAGGCGTCTGCGGTGCCAGCCGGAAGGAATCCCGGCCGCACATAACCGATGATGGCGATGGTCGAGAGGTACATCGCCATCGCGAGCAGCCCGGGGACGATGCCGGCGATGAACAGCTTGCCAATGTCCTGCTCGGTGATGATGCCGTACACCGCCAGCACCGTGGATGGCGGCAGCATGGCGCCAAGCGTGCCGCCGGCCGCGATCACGCCGGTAGCGAAACTCTGCGGGTAGCCGAAGCGACGCATCTCGGGGTAGGCGACCGCCGAGAACGTTGCCGCGGTCGCGACCGAGGAGCCGCAGATCGCCGCGAAGCCGCCGCAGGCGGCGACCGTCGCAAAACCGAGGCCGCCGCGTAAATGGCCGACGAAGCCGTTGGCGGCGCGGAACAGTTCGCGGCTCATTCCCGAATTGGACACAAAGGTGCCCATCAGCAGGAACATCGGAATGACGCCGAAGGTGTAGTCGGTCACCGTGCGCATCGAGGTCGGTCCCGACCAGCTTGAGCGCCGCGGTGCCGTTGACGAGGTAGGCGAAGCCGGAAACGCCGACGAGGCCCATCGCCATGCCGACCGGCACGCGCAGCAGCATCAGCGCAAACAGCGCGACGAAGCCGAGGATCGCGACGGCATCCGTGCTCATTCGGCGAGATTGCGTTTGGATTCGCGCATCGCCTCGGGCTGCATGATCAGGCGATAGGTGCGCACGGCAATCAGCAGCACGGCCGACACGTCGCCGGCCCAGGCGACCGCGAAGAACGGCCAGGTCGGCAGCCGCAAGTCGAACGTGAGGACGTGATCGTTGTAAGTGCCGCGCACCTTGTCGAACAGCGTATAGGTCTGCACCGTCACCACGAACAGCAGGACCAGCGTGGCGAACACGTCGATCCAGCGCTGATATTTCGGGCCGACATTGGCCCAGATCAGGTCGACGGTGATATGGGTGCCGCGATACGAGGTGGCGGCAATGCCCCAGAAGATCAGGATGCCAAGCAGCAAGCGTCCGAAGTCGAAGGAATCCGGGACGGAATAATTGAAGACGTTGCGCAGCAACACGGAGATGAAAACATCGGCGGCGACGATCCCGACGAATCCCGCCGCGATCCATTCGATGGTGTCGATGAAGCGATCCATAAAGATGCGTGTCATGGCCGCTCCAGACGCTTGCGTTCCCGCGGCAAGAACGGCGGCGAAATGCTCGCCGCCGTTCGAATCATAGGCTGGCCGGCGGCTACTTCGCCAGCCCGTGGTATTTGTCGAGCGAGGCGCGCAACTCCTTCATCGCGGCATCGGGATCGATGCCGGCCTTTTTGGCGCCATCGGACCATGACTTCATCAGCGGATCGGCGGCCTTCTTCCACGCCGCGGACTGTTCCGCGGTGAGCTTGTAGACCTCCTGGCCGGATTCCGCCTTTACCTTATCGAGGCCGGCATCTTCGAACTGGCCCCACGGCCCGCCGACCCGGCCCGCCGCTTCGGTGTTGCAGTTGTCGTCGATCGCCTTCTTCTGGCGCGGCGACATCCCGTCGTATTTATCCTTGTTGAAAACGAGCGCGAAGGTGGTGACGTAAATCGGCGCGTCCAGGTGATATTTCGTCACCTTGTCGATGCCGAACAGCACCAGCGAGCCCCACGGGAAGGTCACGCCGTCGGCCACATGCCGATCGATGATGTCGCGAACTTCCGGGGCCGACGATTGCACGTTGGTGCCGCCAAGCTGCGTCACCCAGGTCGCCAGCGTGGCGTCAGCCGGACGAATTTTCATGCCCTTGATGTCGTCCGGCATCACGATCTTCTTGGTACTGGTGTGCAGGCCGCTCGCGGCGTGAATGAAGGCGAGACAGAACTTGACGTCCTTCATCTCCTTGTCGGCGTATTTGCGATACCAGGCGTCGAGTCCTTCGGAGCCGCCTTTGGCATCCGACATCAGGAACGGCAACTCGCCGGCCGCAATGATCGGGAAGCGGCCCGGCTGATAACCCGGGTTGATGTAGGTAAGGTCGGCGATGCCGTCGCGCGCCATGTCGTAATGGTCGAACGCCTTGCCGAGCTGCTGGGCCGGGTAGACCTTGTAATGCAACGTCCCACCCGATGCCTTCTCGACGGCGGCGCCCCAATCTTCGAGCGCCTTCTGCAGCGGATGCGACGCCGGCACCCAATGTGAGATCTTGAGCTCGAGGGTTTTTTCCTGCGCCGATGCAAGGCCGGCACTGCCGATCAGTGCGGCCGTCAGCGCGGCAACGGCGACGCATCCGGTGTAGCGGGATTTCATCAGGTGCCTCCCTTGATGGAGCCAGACTTCATTGTTGGCTCTCGGTTGGTTCGGCGTTCACGCCGATTTAGTTGTTAGTTTCCCCAATATTCAGCCGCATGTCCGGGGCGTTGTAAAGCGCACTGTTTGATATCAAACTATCTGGCGGCCGGCGACGCTGCCGGTCGGCGGGGTGACGCGAATGATGCGCAAGAAGGCGAGCCGCGGTGGCCGCAAAGCTAAAGCCGGTCCGGCCATCAACGGCGCGGTTGAATTCGGCCGGCTTAGCCGCTGGGTCGGGTTCAATCTGCGGCTGGCGCAGGAGGCCACGTTCCAGGCGTTTTCCCGGCTCTCGCGCGAGATCGGCGAGCATCCCGGCCGTTTTGCCACCCTGACGCTGATCGCTGAAAATCCCGGCATCAGCCAGACCACGCTCAGCAACGCCAGCGGCCGCGACAAGTCGAGCATGACGCCGGTGCTGGAAGATTTGGTGCGGCGTGGCCTGGTGCAGCGCAAAAAAACCGACAAGGATCGGCGCGCCTATCGGTTATCATTAACGCCGGCTGGGCAACGCACTTTGGCCAAGCTCACCGCCTGCGCGCAACTGCACGAGGACAATCTCGACCGCATCATCGGCCGGGATCGCGTACGTTTCATTCGGGTGCTGAAACGAATCTCTGGCGGGCTTAACTGAATTTGGCAAGCACTGCGTCCGGCACCGGCCGCGACCGGATTCGCTCCGGCTGGTCCGGGTCGCGTACCGCCCAGACCCGTTTTTCAGTGCATTCGGCGCACAGCTCACCGTCGAGCGTAACCCGATGCTGCACCGTAAAGCTCGAAGTGCCGAACTCGACGGAAGAGTGAACCTCGACGTCATCGCCGAACCGGATCGGTTTGACGAATTTCGCGCGGGTGTCGACCAGCGGGTAGCCGAGGAAGTCGTAAGACTTGAGGAAATTTATTTTCGTCATGCCGAGCGCGCGCTCGAACAAGGCAGTCGTCGAGCTGTCGAAAATGCCGAAATAGCGCGGGTAAAAAATAATGCCGGCGGGGTCGCAGTCGCCCCATTCAATTCGCACCGTGCGCGTGTTGGTGAGCATGAATCAACGCGGTGCCATGCGCAGCGCGCCGTCAAGACGGATCACTTCGCCGTTGAGATAGCCGTTGCGCACGATGTGCAGCACCAGCGCGGCGAATTCATGCGGCTCGCCGAGCCGCTTGGGGAACGGCACCGAGGCGCCGAGCGAATCCTGCGTCTCCTGCGGTAGCGCTTTCAGCATCGGCGTGCCGAATATCCCCGGCGCGATCGCCATGACGCGAACGCCGAACTGTGCGAATTCGCGCGCGGCGGGCAGCGTCAGCGCGGCGACCCCACCTTTCGACGAGGAATAGGCGGCCTGGCCGATCTGGCCTTCGAAGGCGGCGACCGACGCCGTCGAGATAATGACGCCGCGGTCGCTATCGGGCAGCGGCGGCAACGGCTGCATCCCGGCGGCGGCGAGCCGCATCATGTTGAAGGTGCCGATCAGGTTGATGCGGATGACGCGCTCGTAGTCCTCCAGCGGCATCGGACCGTCGCGGCCGACGATGCGCTTGGCCGGGCCGATGCCGGCGCAATTGACCAGGATGCGGGCGGGACCGTGCGAATCGGCGGCCTGCTTGATGGCGACGACGGCGCTGGCGCCATCTGCCACGTCGCATTTTACCGCGACGCCGCCGATCGCGGCGGCAAGCTCGGCCGCCGCCTTATCGTTGACATCGAGCAGCGCGACTTTGGCGCCGGCTTCGGCCAGGGCGCGGGCGGTCGCCGCGCCCAATCCGGAAGCGCCGCCCGTCACGATCGCGGCCTGACCTTTGATTTCCATGCGCCAACTTTCGATACGATAAGCGGCCTTTATATCGGCCGTTGCGTCCCCATTTATCCTAGTCCAGCTATTTGACCCTGCCCATGGTGGGCCGTAAATACGGATGCAACCGGGACGCAATCTACATGGCAGCGCGTGAGGTTTTTATTTGCGACGCGGTTCGCACCCCGATCGGCCGCTATGGCGGCGCGCTCGCCAAGGTGCGCACCGACGATCTCGCCGCGGTGCCGATCAAGGCGCTGGTGAAGCGCAATCCCAAGGTCGATTGGGAGAAGCTGGAAGAAGTCTATTACGGCTGCGCCAACCAGGCCGGCGAAGACAACCGCAACGTCGCGCGCATGGCGCTGCTGCTGGCGGGCCTGCCGCAAAGCGTGCCCGGCGTGACGCTCAACCGGCTGTGCGCATCCGGGCTTGAGGCGGTCGGCAGCGCCGCGCGCGCGATCCGCGCCGGCGAGATGGAATTCGCCATCGCCGGCGGCGTCGAATCGATGACCCGCGCGCCGTTCGTGCAGGGCAAGGCGCAGGAAGCGTTCTCGCGCCATGCGGAAATTTACGACACCACGATCGGCTGGCGCTTCATCAATCCGCTGATGAAGGCGCAATACGGCGTCGACTCGATGCCGGAGACCGGCGAGAACGTCGCGCAGGATTTCCAGATCACCCGCGCCGACCAGGACGCTTTCGCGATCCGCTCGCAGCAGCGCGCCGGCAAGGCGATGGCGTCGGGCTATTTGAAGGCCGAGATCGTGCCGGTCGAAGTGCCGGGCGGCAAAGCCGGACCCATCACGGTCGACAAAGACGAGCATCCGCGTCCGGACACGACGATGGAGCAGCTCGCCAAGCTCAAGACGCCGTTCCGCAATCCCGGCACCGTCACCGCCGGTAACGCGTCGGGCGTCAACGACGGCGCGGCCGCGATGCTGGTCGCCTCGGAAGCCGCGGTGAAGGCGCACGGGTTGACCCCCCGCGCGCGCATTCTCGGCATGGCGTCGGGTGCGGTGCCGCCGCGCGTCATGGGCATCGGCCCGGTGCCGTCGACCCAGAAACTGATGGCGCGGCTCGGCCACAAGATTTCCGACTACGCCGTGATCGAACTCAACGAGGCGTTCGCCTCGCAATCGCTCGCGGTGCTGCGCCAACTCGGGCTTGCCGACGATGCGCCGCAGGTCAATCCGCACGGCGGGGCCATCGCGCTTGGCCATCCGCTCGGCATGTCGGGCGCGCGGCTGGCGATGACGGCGGTGCACGGGCTGGAAGAGAACAAAGGCAAACTGGGGCTTGCGACGATGTGTGTCGGCGTCGGGCAGGGCGTCTCGCTCGCATTGGAACGCGTCAGCTAACGGGGAATGGAATGGCGCTGATTTATCCGACCAAAAGCCTCGAGGCTTATCCGAAGCATTTAAGCCCCGGCTATCGCTCGACGGCCAAGCGCTCGCCGTCGAAGCCGCTGGTCGTCGTGCCGGCGACGCTGTCGGAACTGACCGGCCCGGTGTACGGCCACGACGTGATCCAGGAAAACGACAACGACCTCACCAAGCAGGGCAAAGGCGAACCGCTCGGCGAGCGCATCATCGTGCATGGCCATGTGCTCGACGAGGACCGCCGCCCGATTCCGGATGCGCTGGTCGAGCTGTGGCAGGCCAATGCCTGCGGCCGCTATGTGCACATCGTCGACCAGCATCCGGCGCCGCTCGACCCAAATTTCACCGGCGCCGGCCGCACCATCACCGACAAGCAGGGCTACTACAAATTCATCACGGTGAAGCCGGGCGCCTATCCGTGGGGCAACCACCGCAACGCTTGGCGGCCGAACCACATCCACTTTTCGATCTTTGGCCACTCGTTCCTGTCACGGCTGGTCACCCAGATGTATTTCCCCGGCGACTACCTGTTTCCGTTCGATCCGATCTTCAATTCGGTTACGGACGAGAAGGTGCGCGCGCGCATGATCTCCACTTTCGATCTGGAAAACACCGTGCCGGACTGGGCGCTGTGCTTCCGGTTCGATATCGTGCTGCGCGGCCGCGAGCAGACGCCGCTCGACACGGACGAGCATTAATTATGGCCGGGAAAGATCGCGCGGGCGAGGCTGACCGCGGCATAACGCCATCGCAAACCGTCGGGCCGTTCTTCGCCTATGGCCTCGCGCCGAAAGGGCGCGCGCATTGGGATCCGAACGGCACCTATAGCTGGAAGGAGACCGTCGGCGACAATCTGGTAACGCCGGACTCCTCGGGCGAGAAAATCCGCATCGAAGGCAAGATCGTCGACGGCGACAACGTTGCCATCAACGACGCTATGATCGAAATCTGGCAAGCCGATGCGCAGGGCCGCTACGCCCATGTGCGCGACGATCGCGCGCGTCCGAACACCAAGTTCATCGGTTTCGGCCGCTCCGCCACCGACAAGAACGGCGTCTTCAGCTTCGACACCATCAGGCCGGGGTCGGTGCCGGGCCCGAACGGCAAGCAACAGGCGCCGCACATCGTGTTCTGCATCTTCTCGCGCGGCATGTTGCGGCAGATCTACACGCGGGCCTATTTCTCCGACGAGGCGGCCAACAAGACCGACTCCATTCTGTCGATGGTGCCGGCGGAGCGGCGCGACACCCTGATCGCGCGCAAGGAAGGCTCCGGGGGACAGACCGTCTACCGGTTCGACATCCGGGTGCAGGGCGACAACGAGACGGTTTTCTTCGACATTTAATTCGCGCGCCGACGCCCCATCCCACCTTATTGCGTATCTGTGGGCAGAATCCCACAAACAAGTGGGCGAATACGCTTAACTGTTTCTTACTCCGCCGCGGTGCAGTAATTACTGGACCTATTTACTGCCCACCTGCGTTGCCCAACTTTTTGTTACTGCTTTTGTGGTTGACGAAAGTAGCCACTGTGGTTCGCTTGGACCGGGAAGAAACGCCGGGACAGGCCGTTATGAACGATCAGATTCTGCAGGAAATATCCGAATTTTGCCGCCAGCGCGGCCTCGCGGAATCCACCTTCGGCCGCCGTGCCGTCAATGACGGCAAGCTGGCGAGCCGGCTGCGTAATGGCGGCCGCATCACCACTGAGACGCTCGAGCGTATCCGCGGCTTCATGTCGAGCGCCAGCGGCGCCGCGCCGTCGAAGCGCCGCGTCCTGTTAGAAGGCTCGCAGTCGATCCTGCCTGCGGTAACGCCGGCCGACGCCACCGTGGCGCCGGCCGAGGGCCGCGACCCGCAGCGCAATTTCCGCTTCTTCGACAACCGCCAGAAATATCTGCTGTTCGTCAACACCTGCTCCGAGAAATGGGAGATCGCCAACCGCGTCAGCCTTGAGCTCGGCAATATCCATCCGCGCCCGCCCGCGGTGCGCGTGTTCGACGCCGGCGTCGGCGACGGCACCGTGCTCACCCGCGTGATGCGCTCGATGCACGACCGCTATCCGACCATGCCGTTCTACATCGTCGGTAAGGAGATCAGCCTCGAGGACGTCCGCCTTACTTTGCAGAAAATGGCGGACCGCTTTGTCGAACATCCTTCGTCGGTCGTCGTGCTCACCAATCTCGCTTACGCCGAAGCGCCGTGGTTGAGTGTGAAGTCGGTCAGCGCCGCGACCAGCTTGGTCTGGAAAGAAGTCGCGCTCGAAGGCAACACCGCGCACGCGTTCGAGCGGCAGATCACCGATCTCGAAGGTTTCCTCGGCGAGACCTGGAAAGCTAAAGTCTCGCCCAAGAGCGGCAACCCGGTCTATGAGCGCCCGGTGGTGCTGGTGCTCTATCGCAACGATCACAAATTCCTGCTCGATCAGGTGATGCCGAAACCGGGCGGCACGGTCGGCGACTACGATCTGGTAATTGCGTCGCAGCCGTATCGTGCCCGCGCGTCGCTCGAGTTCAAGGCGAAGCGCGTTCTGGCGCCGCTCGCCCGCGCGATCGGCCCCGGTGGCCGCATGATCGCGATCCAGTCGCACGGCCACGATCCCGGCATGGAAATTATCAGCAAAGTGTGGCCGAACGACAACCCGTTTACCCACAACCGGCACGATCTGCTCAAGGCCGTGAAGCAGGAGCTCGGCGCCGCCGGCCGCGACCTGAATTTTAACGCCTATTCCGACCAGCGTTCGCTGTTCCGTTACGACATGCACACGCTGCCGTCCGAGATTTCCTCCTCGATCGGCACCTCGACGCTGCTGGCGGCTTGGAACGCGGCGATCTACGTCGCGCAGGTCGAGGACGACCGGCTGTCAGACGTTCACAGCGACCGCCGCTACATCGAGGCGACCCGCGACGTACTGCAGCAGCAGGGCGGCCTGTGGTTCTATGACGAATCCTTCGTGATCTCGCGCCGGCGGGATTAGATGTCCGGCGGTGCGTTCTCCCTTGAGGCCACCCGGCCGAAGCGGGAGGAAATCGAAGCGTTGCGCGGCATCTTGCGGCCGGGCACCGCGGTTTATCTGTCGTCGGTGAGTTCGCAGGACAACGCCGCGCAGATTGCGGCGGCCAGGCGTGTGCGCGGCGCGGGTCTTGAGCCGGTGCCGCATCTGGCGGCGCGGCGGTTCGCCGATAAAACCACCTTGCAGGATTATCTCAAGCGCACGCGCGACGATGCCGCTGTTCGCCGCGTGATGCTGATCGGCGGCGACAAGGACATCCCGGAAGGGCCGTTCGCCAACGCGCTCACGGTGATAGAGAGCGGGCTACTGGAGCAGGCCGGTATCGAGGAGATCGGGCTGGCGGGATACCCGGAAGGCCATCCGAAAGTTCCGGATGCGGAGCTTGAAGCCGCGCTGACCTTAAAGCTCGCTGCCGCCCGCAAGGCAGGTCTGCGTTCGCATATCGTCAGCCAGTTCTGCTTCGATCCTGCCCGTGTCCTCGCCTGGCTCGATGGCCTGCGCTCGAGTGGCATCGACGTGCCGGTGCGGGTTGGCATGGTGGGGCCGACTAAATTCCGCACCATGCTCCGCTACGCTAGGCGCTGCGGCGTCGGTGCCTCGGTGCGCGGCCTGTGGAACAGCGGCGCGTTCTGGGCGCTGCTCGGCAAGCCGCATCCCGGCCGCATGATCCGCGCGCTGCAAGCGCCTGGCCTGGATGACGTGGCGCCGCATTTATTCTCGTTTGGCGGCATCGTCGAGACGGCGCGCTATCTGCGCGCGGCGGAGGACAATTCCGCCGGATATGATAGGAAACCAGCCAACGCGGGCGCGCCAGTTCCGCAACGATAAAAACGCCAATTCGGGAGAGCCTCATGCAGAGAACCAAACCGCCATTCCGCGCCGACCACGTCGGCTCCATCCTGCGCACCGCGCCGGTCAAGCAAGCGCGCACCCAGCGCGAAAAAGGCGAGATCACGCCGGCCCAGCTCAAGGAGGTCGAGGATCGCGAGATCGAGAAGATCATCAAGAAGCAGGAAGAGATTGGCCTGCAGCTGGCGACCGACGGCGAATTCCGCCGCTCGTGGTGGCACTTCGATTTCTACGATGGGCTCGATGGCGTCGAGATCGTCGAAATCGACCACGGCATCCAGTTCCAAGGCGTGCAGACCAAGCCGCGCACCATCAAGGTGACCGGCAAGATCGGCTTCTCCAATCATCCGATGCTGGAGCATTTCAAGTTTCTCAAGGCCCACACCAAAGTGGTGCCGAAGATGACCATTCCGGCGCCGAGCGTGATGCATTTCCGGCTTGAGCCCGGTGCAGTGAGCAAGGATGCGTATGCGAACCGCGACGCTATCTTCGACGATCTCGCCGCCGCTTACCAGAAAGCCGTCAAGGCATTTTACGACGCCGGCTGCCGCTATCTGCAATTCGACGACACTGCCTGGGCCTATCTCTGCTCGAAGGAGGAATTGAAGAAGGCCAAGGATCGCGGGCTTGACGTCGACCACCTGCAGGAGACCTATACCAAGACCATCAACAAGGCGCTCGAGGCCAAGCCCGCCGACATGGTGATCACGACGCATGTCTGCCGCGGCAATTTCCGCTCGACCTGGATTTCGTCCGGCGGCTACGAGCCGGTGGCGGAAAGCCTGCTGGCGAAGTGCAAGTATGACGGTTACTTCCTCGAGTACGACTCGGAGCGCGCTGGCGGTTTCGAGCCGCTGCGTTTCCTGCCGAAGGGCAACAAGATCGTCGTGCTCGGCGTCATCACCTCGAAGTCGGGGCGGCTGGAGCCGCACGCCGATATCAAGAAGCGCATCGAGGAGGCCGCCAAGATCGTGCCGCTCGAGCAACTCGCGCTGTCACCGCAATGCGGCTTCGCCTCGACCGAGGAAGGCAACGTGTTGGCCGAGGAAGAGCAGTGGGCGAAGCTGCGCATGGTGGTCGAGCTGTCGCAGGAAGTGTGGGGTAAATAAGCGTGAGGTAATGGCCGCACGCACGAGGCCCCCTTTCCGCGCCGACCATGTTGGCAGCTTGCTGCGGCCGGCGGCGCTCAAGGACGCCCGCGGCAGGCGCGAGCGCGGCCAGGTTTCAGCGGCTGAGCTCAAGGCGGTCGGAAGACCGCGAGATCGAACGCGTCATCAAGAAACAGGAAGAGATCGGCCTCCTCGCGGTGACCGACGGCGAATTCCGCCGCGCCTTCTGGAATTATGATTTTCTCGGCGCGCTCGATGGCGTCGAGGCCTATCTCGGCGAGCGCAAGATCAAGTTTCAGGGGCCGAATCCCAAGCCGATGATGCTGCGCGTCACCGGCAAGCTCGGGACGTTCAGCGGCCATCCGATGCTGGGGCATTTCATGTTCGTGCAGACGCATACGCGCGTCACGCCGAAAATGACGATTCCGTCGCCATCTTCGCTGCATTTCCGCTACGGCCGCGACGCAGTGCCGGAGGCGATCTATCCGGACATGGCCGAGTTCTATCGCGACCTCGGCACGACCTATCGCAAGGCGGTACGCGGCTTCGCCGATGCCGGCTGCCGTTATCTGCAGCTCGACGAGGTCAATTTCGCCTACCTGTGCGATCCAAAATTGCGCGAGCAGGTCTCGAACCGCGGCGACGACCCAGCCAAGCTGCCGTCGATCTATGCCGGGATGATCAACGCCGCGATGTCCGACATTCCCGACGATATGACGATCTGCATGCACCTGTGTCGCGGTAATTTCCAATCGACCTTCGTGGCGTCGGGCGGTTACGAGCCGGTCGCGGAGGTTCTGTTCAACACCATCAACGTGCACGGCTATTTCATGGAATATGACAGCGACCGCGCCGGCGGCTTCGAGCCGCTGCGTTTTGTGCCAAGGGGCAAGACGGTGGTGCTCGGCCTCGTTACCTCGAAAAGCGGCCGGCTGGAGCCGCGCGACGCGATCCGTCGGCGCATCGACGAGGCGGCGAAATTCATTCCGCTCGATCAGCTCTGCCTGTCGCCGCAATGCGGCTTCGCCTCGACCGAGGAAGGCAATATCCTCGCCGAGGATGAGCAATGGGCGAAGCTTGAAATGATTGTCGACATCGCGCGCGAGGTCTGGGGCGAATGATGCGGGCGCAGCCGCCATTCCGCGCCGATCATGTCGGCAGCCTGCTGCGTCCGGCGGCGTTGAAGCAAGCGCGCGCCAGGCGCGCCAAGAAGGAGATCGACGCTGCGGCGTTAAAGGCCATTGAAGACCGCGAGATCGAGCGCGTGATCCAAAGGCAAGAAGAAGTTGGATTGCAATCGATCACCGACGGTGAATTCCGCCGCTCGTGGTGGCATCTCGATTTCCTGTGGGGGCTCGACGGCATCGAGAAGCACGTGATGGATAGCGGCGTCGCTTTCGCCGCAGTGACAACCCGCAACGAGGGCCTCAAGGTCACCGGCAAGATCGGCTTTAGCAATCACCCGATGCTCGAGCATTTCAAATTTGTGAAGGCGCACACCTCGCGCACGCCGAAGATCACCATCCCGGCGCCGTCGGCGTTATACGGGCGGCCGGCGGTGCCGCCGATCGACCGCGCGATCTATCCCGATCTTGAATTGATGTTTGCCGATCTCGGCCAAGCCTACAAAAAGGCCGTGCGCGCCTTTGCCGATGCCGGCTGCCGCTATCTACAGCTCGACGAGGTCTTCATCGCGATGTTGTGCGACGAAAAATATCGCGCGCAGATGACGGCGCGCGGCGATGATCCGGAACGGCTCGGCCCGCTTTACGCCGACCTCATCAACACGGCGATGTCGGACATTCCCGCCGACATGCGCATCACCATGCACCTGTGCCGTGGCAATTATAAATCGACCTTCATGGGCGCTGGCGGCTACGACGCCGAGGCCGAGGTGCTGTTCAATCGCATCAAGGCGCACGGCTACTTCATGGAATACGACAGCGAGCGGGCCGGCTCATTCGAGCCTCTGCGGCTGTTGCCGAAGGACCGCCAGGTCGTGCTCGGCCTTGTCACCACCAAGACGGGCCGACTGGAGTCCAAAGATGCCATCAAGCGGCGCATCGACGAAGCGGCGAAGTTCGCCAGCCTCGACCAGCTTTGCCTGTCGCCGCAATGCGGCTTCGCCTCGACCGAGGAAGGCAACACCTTGGCGGAAGAGGAGCAGTGGGCCAAACTGTGCCTGATCGTCGAGGTCGCCCAGGAGGTCTGGGGCTGACCCGCGTTTTGTCAGGTCGGGGACGGGCGTAAATGGCCGGAATCGTCGCGGGAAAAGTCGCAATCGTCACGGGGGCGGGGCGCGGGATCGGCCGCGGCATCGCCATGCTGCTGGCGCAGGAAGGCGCCAGCGTGTTGGTCAACGATGTCGGCGCCGGGCTCGACGGCTCCGGCGTCGATACCGGGCCTGCGCAGCAGACCTGCGACGACATCCGCAAAGCCGGCGGCAAGGCGATCGCTTCGACCCTGAGCATCGCCGAACCGCAGAGTGCCGATCAGATCGTCAAGGCGGCGCTCGATGCGTTCGGCCGCGTCGACATTCTCGTCAACAACGCCGGCATCCTGCGCGACCGCATCTTCCATAAGATGAGTTGGTCGGATTGGTCGGACGTCATCGCGGTCCACCTCAACGGCTCGTTCAACATGAGCCGCGCGGTCGCCGGCATTTTCCGCGAACAGCAATCCGGCGCCTACATTCACATGACGTCGACGTCCGGCCTGATCGGCAATTACGGCCAGGCCAATTACGCAGCTGCCAAGATGGGCATCGTCGGCCTCTCGCGCGGCATCGCGCTCGACATGGCGCGCTTCAAGGTGCGCTCGAACTGCATCGCGCCGTTTGCCTGGAGCCGGATGATCGGCTCGATCCCGACCGAAAGCGAGCAGGAGAAAGAACGCGTCGCCAAATTGCAGCAGATGACGCCGGAGAAGATCGCGCCGCTGGTGGTGTATCTGGCGTCCGAGAAAGCCGAGGGCGTATCCGGCCAGATTTTCTCGGTGCGCAATAACGAGATTTTCCTGTTCAGCCAGCCGCGGCCGGTTGAGACCATTCATCGCGCCGAAGGCTGGACGCCCGACGCCATTGCGGTGCAATTGCATGGTGCATTCGACGAGGCGCTGACGCCGCTCGAGCGCTCCGGCGATGTGTTCGACTGGGATCCGAAGTGATCGTCTACGACAAGCTCAAAGCGCTGAAAATCCCGGAGGTTGAGCACACCTACACCGGGCGCGATGCGATTCTCTATGCGCTTGGCCTTGGTCTCGGCCACGATCCGATGAACGAGGACGAACTGGCGTTCGTCTACGAGAAAAATCTCAAGGCGTTGCCGACCTTCGCGCTGGTGCTTGGCTATTCGCCGTATTGGCTGCGCAATCCCGACAGCGGGGTGAACTGGACCAAAGTGGTACACGGCGAGCAGGGTTTCGTGTTGCACAGGCCCGTGTCGCCGCAGGGCGCGGTGACTGGAAAAACGTGCGTCGTAGAAGTGATCGACAAAGGTGAGGGCAAGGGCGCGCTGGTGTTTTCCGAGCGCCAGGTGATCGACAAGGCCAGCGGACAACCGGTCGCGACGCTGACGCAGACCACGTTCTGCCGCGGCGACGGCGGCTTCGGCGGCCCGCCACGCGAAACGCCGGCGCCGCATCCAATTCCGGACCGCGCCCCGGACCTCACCTGCGACCTACCGACTAGGCCGGAAATGGCGCTGATTTATAGGCTTTCCGGCGATATCAATCCGCTGCACGCCGAGCCGGAGTTTGCCAAGGCGGCCGGCTTTCCGCGCCCGATCTTGCACGGGCTCGCCACCTTCGGCGTCGCCGGCCACGCACTCCTCAAAACCGTGGGTGGCTACGATCCAACACGGCTGACCGCGATGAAAGGTCGCTTCTCGGCGCCGGTCTATCCCGGCGAGACCATCCGCACCGAGATATGGCGCGATGGGAGCGTGATAAGCTTCCGCGCACGCGTTCTCGAACGCGACGTAGTGGCGGTCAGCAACGGGCGCGCGGAAATCAAATGAGCGCGAAAGAAAAAGCCGATAGCGACGACCACACCGACATCCGCGCTTCGGTGCGCGCGCTGTGCGCCAGTTTTCCCGGCGAATACTGGCGCAAGCTCGACCGCGAACGCGGTTACCCGAGCGGATTCGTCACGGCGCTGACCGAGGCCGGCTATCTCGCCGCGACTCATTCCGGAAGAGTTCGGCGGCAGCGGCCTGACCATTCGCGCCGCGGCGGCGATCATGGAGGAGATCCATGCATCTGGCTGCAACGGCGCCGCCTGCCATGCCCAGATGTACACCATGGGCACGATCCTGCGGCACGGCAGCGCCGCGCAGAAGAAGGCTTACTTGCCGCAGATCGCCGAAGGAAAATTGCGGCTGCAGGCGTTCGGCGTCACCGAGCCGACCTCGGGCACCGACACGCTCAACCTGCGCACCGTCGCGCGCAAGGACGGCGACGGCTACGTCATCAACGGCCAGAAAATCTGGACCTCGCGCGCCGAACATTCCGACCTGATGCTGCTGTTGGCTCGCACCACGCCGAAGGAACAGTCCAAGAAACGCACCGAGGGCCTGTCGGTGTTTCTGGTCGACATGCGCAAAGCTAAAGGCATCACCATCAAGCCGATCCGCACCATGATGAATCACGCCACCACCGAGGTGTTCTTCGACGACCTGCGGGTGCCGGCCGACAGCCTGATCGGCGAGGAAGGCCAGGGCTTCCGCTACATTCTATCGGGCATGAACGCCGAGCGTATTCTGATCGGTGCCGAATGCATCGGTGATGCCAAATGGTTCATCGACAATGCGTCGAAATACGCCAAGGAGCGCGTGCTGTTCGGCCGGCCGATCGGGCAGAATCAGGGCGTGCAGTTTCCGATCGCGCGCTGCTACATGCAGATGCGCGCCGCCGAATTGATGGTGCACGAAGCGGCGCGGCTTTATGAAGCGGGCGAAGATTGCGGCGAGCAGGCCAATATGGCGAAGCAACTCGCCGCCGAGGCGTCCTGGGCCGCCGCCGACATGTGCGTGCAGACCTATGGTGGCTTCGGCTTCGCCGAGGAGTTCGACATCGAGCGCAAGTTCCGCGAGACGCGGCTTTACACGGTGGCGCCGATCTCGACCAACATGGTGCTGTCCTATCTCGCCGAGCACGTGCTCGGCCTGCCGCGGTCGTATTGATGCCGCTCCCGCTCGAAGGCCTTCTTGTCGTCTCGATCGAGCAGGCGGTGGCGGCGCCGCATTGCACCTGTCATCTCGCCGATGCCGGCGCGCGCGTCATCAAGGTCGAGCGGCCGGAGGGCGACTTCGCGCGCGAGTACGATCATCTCGTTCACGGCGAGAGCACGCATTTCGTCTGGCTCAATCGCGGCAAGGAATCGGTCGTGCTCGATCTCAGCAATGCCGGAGACAAGGCGCTGCTCGAAGCCATGCTCGCGAAGGCCGACGTGTTCGTGCAGAACCTCAAACCCGGCGCGATTGCCAAGCTCGGCTTCGCGGTATCCGCGGCTGCGCAAGGACTATCCGCGGCTGATCTGCTGCTCGATTTCCGGCTACGGCGAGAGCGGCCCCTACGCGCAGCGCAAGGCCTACGACCTGCTGATCCAGGCGGAATCCGGCCTCGCTTCGGTGACCGGCGGACCGGAAAGCCCGGCGCGGGTCGGCGCCTCTGTGGTCGATATCGCCGCGGGCCTCAATGCCTATCAGGCGATCCTCGAAGCCTTGATCGGCCGCGGCAAAACCGGGCAGGGCGCCGAAATTTCGGTTTCGATGTTCGATGCGATGGCGGAGTGGATGACGGTGCCGTTGCTAGCCGGCGAGAACGGCACAGCCGTTCAAGCGCATCGGCCTGTCGCATGCCGGCATCTCGCCCTACGGCGTGTTCAAGACGCGCGACGGCGCCGACATCCTGATCTCGATCCAGAACGACCGCGAGTGGCGGGTGCTGGCCGAAAAGGTGCTGGGCGATGCGTCGCTCGGCACCGATCCGAAATTCGCCACGGCATCGGCGCGTGTCGCCAACCGGCCGCAAACCGACGGCATCGTGGCCAAAGTGTTTAGCGCGATCGATGCCGAGCCACTGATGGCGAAACTCGAAGCCGCCGACATCGCCTTCGCCCGCGTCAACGACTGCGGCGTTGTTGTCGAGGCACCCGCATTTGCGCCGCATCACTGTCGGCGCGCCGAGCGGGCCTGTATCGACACCGGCGCCGCCGCCCATTGTTGCCGGCGAGCAGCGGAAATACGGCGCGGTGCCCGCGCTGGGCGAGCACACCAACCGGATCAAAAAAGAGTTTGCGGGTTAATCGATCGCAGCGTGAACTGGCGCGCCGCCTTGTTGTTGCGGCGTGCGCGACTTGCCGATCACGAAAACCAGCGGCATCGCGATGAGGGTCAGCACCATCAGCAGCTTGAAGTCGTTGGCATAGGCGATCACCGCCGCCTGCTGCGTCACGATCATGTCCATCATCGCGCGGCCCGCGTCGGTGCCCATGTTGAGGATCGAGGCGACGTCGGGCATCTGCAGCGCGCTGGTTGAACGGCGTCACGCTCTCGCCGAGCCGCTCATGCATATAGGTGGTCTTGCTGGTGAGATTGGCGATCACCATCGAGATGCCGATCGACGAGCCGATATTGCGCACCAGCGTGGTAATGGCGGTGCCGCCGGTGCGCAGATTATTCGGCAGCGTGCTGAAGGCGACGGTCGAGATCGGCACGAACAGCAGGCCAAGCCCGACGCCCTGGATCATGCTGATGACGACGATGGTGTGAGGCGTGGTGTCGAGCGTAAACCCGGTCATCGCGTAAAGCGTGGCGGCCGACAGCATCAGGCCGAACAGGATCAGATAGCGCGGCTTCGACTCGCTTCATCAGCTGCGGCGCGCCATCATGGTGAACATGGTGCCGACGCCGCGCGAGCCGAGCAGCATGCCGGCGGTCAGGATCGGATAGCCGAGCAAGTTCTGCATGAACGGCGTCACCAGCGCCATGGTGCCGAACAGCACGACGCCGATCACCACCATGAACAGGCAGCCGCTAGCGAAATTGCGGTCCTTGAACATTTCGAAGCGGATGAACGGCTCCGACGTCGTCAGCGAATGCGCGAAGAAATAATAGAAGCCGGCGACCGAGATGATGCATCTCGGCCCAGATTTCGAAGGCGCCAAACCAGCCGACCTGCTCGCCGCGGTCGAGCATCAATTGCAGCGAGCCGATGCCGATCGCGAGCGCGATGAAGCCGAACCAGTCGAATGTCAGGTTCTCCTGCTTCTTGGTCTCCTCCATGAAGATGATGCAGGCCGAGCACCGTGACGATGCCGACCGGCAGGTTGACCAGGAACACCCAGTGCCAGGAGTAATTGTCGGTGAGCCAGCCGCCGAGCGTCGGGCCCATGATCGGGCCGAGCATCACGCCCATGCCCCAGATCGCCATCGCCTTGCCGCGTTCGGCGACCGGATAGGCGTCGAGCATCACCGATTGCGACAGCGGCACCAATGCGGCGCCGGCCATGCCCTGCAGCAGCCGAAACAGCACCATCTGCTCGATGTTTTGCGCCATCGCGCACAGCACCGAAGCGACGGTGAAGCCGGCGACGCAGATGATGAACAGTGTCTTGCGGCCGAAGCGGTCGGCGAGCCAGCCGATCGGCGCGGTCATGATCGCGGCGGCGACGATGTAAGACGTCAGCACCCAGTTGATCTGGTCGAGCGAGGCCGACAGCGAGCCTTGCATGTAAGGCAGCGCCACATTGGCGATCGTGGTGTCGAGCGCCTGCATGACAGTCGCGGTCATGCAGCACGACCGTGACCAGCACCCGCCGCAGATTCCGGCGATATGGCACCGACGCGGGTTCATTTCGCGGTCGAGGAATTATCTTGCGGGCCGACTGTTCACGAACGGCAGCCGGCTGTGGTGGGTGTCGATCTCGACGTTCACGCTCATGCCGGAGCGCAGCAGGCTTGAGGTCCTGGTCCTTGTCGAACACGATGCGGACCGGCACGCGCTGCACCACCTTGACCCAGTTGCCGCTGGCGTTCTGCGGCGGCAGGATCGAGAACTGCGCGCCGGTGCCGGGGCTGACCGAAGCGACGGTGCCGCTTGAAGGTGCGATCAGGGAAACTGTCGACATCGATGCGTCGCCTTCTGGCCGACCCGCAGATAGGTGATGTCGGTTTCCTTCGGGTTGGCGTCGACCCATGGCGCGCTGTCGTCGATGATGCGAGAACACCGGCGACGCCGGCCATCGACAAAGCGGCCGAGCTGGATGCTGTCGACCTGCGTCGCGGTGCCGGAGATCGGCGCGCGCAACGTGGTGTGATCGAGATCGCGCTGCGCCTGGTCGAGCGCGGCCTTGGCCTGCTGATAGGCCGGGAACTGATCGAGCGGCAGGTCGGGATTGCCGAGCAGCTGATTGAGCGAGTGTCTGCTGCTGCTGCGCGGTGAACTGCGCCTGCAGTTGCGCGGTCACCAGCCCGGCCGTGGCGGTATCGACGTCGGCTTGCGAGCCGGCCAGCGTCTGCACCAGCTTGGTCTTGCGGTCGACGTCGCGCTGCTTGAGCTCGACGTTCTTCTGCGCGAGCTCGGCGAGCGTGGTCAGCGAATTCAGGTTGCTCTTGAGATTGTTGAAATCGGTGCGCGCGCCTTCGAGCTTGGCCTGCGCTTGCGCCATGCGCCAACTTGAACGGTTGCGGGTCAAGCGCGAACAACTCGTCGCCAGCGTTGACATGCTGGCCCTCGCGCACCGCGATGGTTTCGACTTTGCCGGAAATATCGGGCGTGACCAAAACCTTCTGCGCGCCGATGAATGCGTTGTCGGTCGAGACATAGCGGCCGCCCGATCAAATAGATGCCGAGGCCGATCACGACAGCCAGCGCGGGCAAGCCGACCAGCAGGAGAAAGCGCATGCGCTTGCGGCCGAGCCTTGCCGACAGGCCGGGTTTCTTTTTTGCCGTGGTGTCGGCGGCGGTCTTGGCTTCCGGCGCAGAAACGATCTTCAGGGCTTTATCACTCATGACATTCAACCATTGGCGGCTTGCGGTTGCGTGGTGTTGCGGGCGATGGCGCCGCGCAGGTTGGTTCGCACGGCTTCGAGGTCGTGCAGCAAGCGCTCGACTGTCTTCGGGTCGATGCCGTCGAGCACGGTTTCCATCATGTCGGCGCCGAGCACGTCGAGCTTGTCGAGCAGCGGCTTCGCCGGCGGGCGTCACGTAGAGCCGGTTGGCGCGGCGGTCGTTCGGGTCCGGCTTGCGTTCGATCAGGCCGTTCTCGGCGAGCCGGTCGAGCAGCCGCGTCAGGGTAATGGGCTGGAGGTCGAGAAGTTCGGCGAGCTCGGACTGCTTGCAGGCCCGGAAAGCGGTCGAGCCCGCATCAGCACCACCCACTGGGCGCGGGAGATGCCGAACTGGCGCCCCCGCTGGTCGGCATAGGTGCGCAGCAGACGCGCTACGTCCATGAGAGTAAAGGCGAATTCGCGATTGATCGGCTGTTTGGGCATCTGGCGATTCGGCGTTATACAGGCTTATAATAAGCTAGCTTATTATATCAGCAAGGTCGTATTTGCAAGGCAGGCCTGCTCGCCGCGCGGGCCAGTGACGCGGTCTGTGGCGTCGGGCAAAGTTCATGACCGAAGCGGCAGGAATTCACGTATGGAAATCGGGTTCATCGGCCTCGGCAACATGGGGCAGCCGATGGCGCGCCGGCTGATCGAGGCCGGCCATAGGCTCGACGGTCTATGACACTCGCAACGACGCGGTCGCGCCGCTGGTCGCGCTTGGCGCGCAAGTGGCGTCATCGCCAGCCGACGTCGCCGACCGGGTCGAGACGGTGATGGCGAGCCTGCCGGAGCCGCACATCGTCACCAAAGTGGCGATCGGCGAAGGCGGCGTCATCCACGGCAAGCGCATCAGGCGCTTCGTCGATCTCTCCACCACCGGTTCGCGCGTCGCGATCGAAATCGCCGCGGCGCTGGCGAAGAAGAACATCGTGCAGATCGACTCGCCGGTCAGCGGGCGGCGTCGCCGGCGCTGTAAAGGGTACGCTCGCGGTGATGGTGTCGGGACCGCGTGCCGACGTCGCGCTGGTGAAGGATGCGCTTGCGGTATTCGGCCGCGTGTTCGAGATCGGCGACAAGCCCGGCATGGGCCAGACCATGAAACTCGCCAACAATGTGCTGTCGGCCTGCAACATGGCGGCGAGCTGCGAGGCGATCGTGATTGGCGTGAAGGCGGGGCTCGATCCAGCCGTCATGGTCGATGTGATCAATGCCGAGCTCCGGACGCAATTCCGCGACGCAGGACAAATTGCCCAAAGCGATGCTGCCGCGCACCTTCGATCTGGGGTTCACCACGGCGCTGATGACCAAGGACGTGCGGCTGGCATTGCAGGAAATGAAGCAGCTCGGCGTCACCGCATGACATCATGGACGCGGTCGGCCGCGCCTGGGAGCAGGTCTATTCGGAGATCGGCCCCGACAGGGATTTCACCACCGTCATCCAGCCGGTCGAACGCCGCGCTGGCGTCACCGTCGGCAAGAAGGCTTGAGCGAACACATGAGCGATATCCACGAAATCTACGCGATCAATTACGGCCGGCACGAGCGCAAGGCCTCTGAAAACTATATCGGCGGCGATCCGCACGATGGTCCCGAGCCGCTCGTCTATTACGTCTGGGTGATCAAGGGGCCGCACGGCACCTTCATGGTCGACACCGGCTTCGACGAGCCGGTGGCGAAACGCCGCAACCGGCATATCGGCAAGCCGGTTCTGCGAAGGTCTTAAGGCACTGAACATCGCGCCCGAGAGCGTCAAGGACATCATCGTCTCGCACCTGCACTGGGACCACAGCGGCAATGCCGACCTGTTCCCGAACGCGCGCTACCACCTACAGGATTGCGAGATGGAGTACGCGACCGGGCGCTGCATGTGCCACTTGACAGCAGCGCGCGGTGTTCGAGTGCGATTACGTCGTCGACATGGTGCGCAAGGTCTATGCCGGCCGCGTCACCTATCACGATGGCTCGAGCGAGCTGGCGCCCGGCATCAGCGTGCACACGATCGGCGGCCACTCGAAGGGCCTGCAATGCGTCCGGGTGAAGACCAAGCGCGGCGACGTCGTTTTGGCGTCGGACTGCGCGCATCTTTACAACCATATCGACCAGGGCCGCGTGTTCCCGATCACCTATAATGTCGGCGACGTGCTGGAAGGCTACGCCAAGCTGAAGAAGCTCGCCTCGTCGCGCGACCACATCGTGCCCGGCCACGATCCGAAGGTGCTCGACCTTTACCCGGCGGCGAGCGACGCGCTGAAAGGCTGGGTGGCGCGGCTTGATGAGGCGCCGAAGGCGGTCTCTAAGACGAGGCCGAAGTTCTTCGAAGGCCGAGGCGTGATGTGCGGCGCTGTCTGCCGAGAAGCAGCAGAACACCACGCGCGAAATGCCGCGCGCGTTCGCCGTCGATCTCGTCCGCCACGGTGCCGACCGCAATGCGCGCCGCGCGGTCGGCCCGGAAAGCGATAGACGCCGGTCGAGATCGCCGGAAATGCGATCGAGTTAAGTTTGTTCGCCGTCGCCAGATCGAGCGCACGTGCGGTAACACGACGCCAGCAGCGCATCTTTTCTCGCATCGTCCGCCGCTCCACACCGGGCCGACCGCGTGAATGACGTAGCGCGCCTTGAGGCGATAGCCGCGCGTCATTTTGGCGCATCGCCAGTCTCGCAGCCGCCTAGCGTCCGGCACTCGGCCAGCAGCTCCGGCCCTGCCGCGCGATGGATCGCGCCGTCGACTCCGCCGCCGCCCAGCAGCGATTTGTTCGCGGCGTTGACGATAGCGTCGACGTCGAGAGTGGTGATGTCGGCGACGATGATTTCGAGCCGCGCCGCTCCGACTTGCGCGGTCGCCGTCATTGCGTATCTTGCTCTCGGAGCCGAGGTCGAGGCTGCTTTCGCGGCCGACCTGCGCATAGTGCGCGTCGAGAAAGCGCCGCGCGGCGCGCTGGCCGAGCTTGCGCAGCAGTCTCGAACGACTCGAAGTCGGTGCGCAGCTTGCTCGCCGAGGAGAATCGCTCGCCGAGGCCCTCCAGCACGATGCGATGCACATTGATGCGGCGATATTCGTCCCTCACCGTTGCCGCGCGGCAATCGGCCTTCGTCGATCAGCCGGTTGATGAAAGCGATGGCGCGCAATTCGACCATGCAGCGAGGAATTGAAGCTGATTTCCTGTACCCGGCTCAGGATGTCGCGGTTGGAATGCGGCACTTTTTTGCGGATGACCGGGTTGATCTGCACGATCAGCACATCCTCGGTCTCGGTCGAGCGGAAGAACGGAAAGATCACCGGATTGCCGAGATAGCCGCCATCCCAATAGGGCACGCCGTCGATCTCGACCGCGCGGAAAATCGTCGGCAGGCACGCCGACGCCATCACCGCTTCGGCGGAGATATTGTCGCGCGTGAAGACGTGCAGCTGCCCGGTCTGCACATTGGTCGCCGCGATGAAGAGTTCGCGCGGATCCGCGCGCAGCCTTTCGAAGTCGACGAAGCGCTCGATCAGGTCCTTGAGCGGATTGATGTTGAGCGGGTTGAAGTCGTAGGGAGACAGCAGCCGCGACCACGCCGAAAACCAGGTCTGCGCCGGCAGACCTTCGGCGGGCAGCAGCGAAAACAGCCGGTCGGTGACGGCGCGCTGCACCGCGGGCAGGTCGCCGCCGAGGCTTGCGGCGCGCCAGAAATCGTCGAGGCGCTTGCGGGCTTCATCCGGCCCGCCGCGCCGCAGCCCGTCGGCCAGCATGACCGCGTTGACGGCGCCGGCCGAGGTGCCGGAAATGCCGTCGAACGACAGCCGGCCGTCGTCGAGCAGGTGATCGAGCACGCCCCAGGTGAAGGCGCCGTGCGCGCCGCCGCCCTGCAGCGCGAGATTGATGCGTTTCGGAGCATCGGGCCGCGGGGCCGGTTCGCGGCCGAGCGCCCGCGCGATGAGCCCGATCACTGGGCCGTCCAGCCGCCGTCGATCGAATACGCGGAGCCGGTGATGGTCGAGGCGTCGTCGCCGGCGAGAAACACCGCCAGCGCGCCGATGCTCTCCGGCGTCGAGAACTGATGCATCGGTTGCTTCTCCGATACCAGCGCGGTCTTGGCTTCCTGCACTGACTGGCCCTTCTGCCTTGGCGCGCGCGTCGACCTGCTGCTGCACCAAAGGCGTCAGCACCCAGCCTGGGCAGATCGCGTTGCAGGTGACGCCGTCATTCGCCGCCTCGATCGCCACCACTTTGGTTAGGCCGACCAGACCGTGCTTGGCGGCGACGTAGGCGCCCTTTTCTCCAGAAGCCACCAGGCCGTGCGCCGAGGCGATGTTGATGATGCGGCCCCACTTGCGCGCCTTCATGCCGGGCATCGCCGCGCGGATGGTGTGGAACGACGACGACAGATTGATGGCGATGATGGCGTCCCATTTCTCGATCGGGAAATCCTCGATCTTGGCGACGTGCTGGATACCGGCGTTGTTGACGAGAATGTCGAGCGCGCCGAATTCCTTTTCGGTCGCCTTCACCAGCGCGGCGATCTCGGCCGGCTTGCGACATGTCGGCGCCGTTGTAGCGGGCCTTGATGCCGAATTCCTTTTCCATTCCCGCGCGCAATTTGTCGATCGCGCCGGCGTCGCCAAAGCCGTTGAGCATCAGGTTGGCGCCCTGCGCGGCGAAGCGCTCGCGCGATCGCGAGCCCGATGCCGGAGGTGGAACCGGTAACCAGCGCAGTCTTGCCTTTCAACATGGTGGCCTCTTAAACGCTGCAAAATAAGGATTGTGGGGATTGGGGCGGACCGTGCGCCTCTTTTTGTTGCAGTGCAACATTTATTTGAGGCGGGCCGATCATCTTTTCGCGAACGCGATCCGTGGCATTACATTGATGGCGGAGGCAATGAGTGACGAAGAAAAACACCCAGCGAGCGATCTTTCCGGCGCCCGACCACGATCATGACCGCTGCAGCGCCGACGCGCTCGCGCAGGCCGAGGCGATCTGCGCGGCGCGCGCACAACGGCTGACGCCGATCCGCCGCCGGGTGCTCGAGGCCTTGCTGGCAAGCCACGCGCCGCTCGGCGCTTATGATTTGATCGAGCGGCTGGGCAAGCGCGGCGCCAAGCCGGCGCCGATTACCATCTATCGCGCGCTCGATTTCCTGCGCGACAACGGTCTCGTCCACCGCATCGAGAGCCGCAATGCGTTCATCGCCTGCGGGCATAACCACGGCAGCGGCGATCCGGTGGTGTTCCTGATTTGCGAGCGTTGCGGATCGGTCGGCGAGTCGGCCGGCGCGTCGGTTGCCGACACTATCAAGAGCGCTTCGCGCGCCGCCGGCTTCACGCCGAAAACGCCGGTGATCGAGATCTCCGGCGTCTGCTCGCACTGCCGCGCCGCCTGATGTCGGTTGACATTCCCGTGCCAAACGCGGCCACCCGCGCGCTCGGCCCACTTGCCGCGGCGATCGTGGTGGTGTTGTGCCTGTCGTGGGGCTTCAACCAGGTCGCGGTCAAGCTGGCGCTGCACGACATTCCGCCGCTGACGCAGGCGGCGGTCCGCTCGCTGCTTGCCGCGCTAATCGTCGCCGGCTGGGCCCGGCTGCGCGGTCAGCGCCTGCTCACGCGCGACGGCACGCTGACGCCCGGCCTGTGGGCCGGAGTGTTCTTCGGCCTCGAGTTCATCCTGATCTACCAAGGCCTGCTCTACACTACTGCTACTCGCGCGGTGCTGTTCATTTATCTGGCGCCGTTTCTTGTCGTGCTGGGCGGGCGTATTTTTTTGCCGATCGACCGCTTCAGCCCGTTTCAATGGATCGGATTGGCGCTGTCGTTCGCCGGCATGCTGGTGGCGTTCGGCGTGCCGACTCCGGCGCTCGATCCGCGTCAGGCGATCGGCGATATGATGATGGTGGCCGCGGCGGCGTTCTGGGCGGCCACCACGCTGATCATCAAGGCCAGCAAGCTCAACCGCGTCTCGGCCGAGAAGGTGATGCTCTATCAGCTTGTGGTCTCGGCGCCGATGCTGGCCGCTGCCGCGTTGGTGGCTGGTGAGCACATGACCGCGATGCCCGGTGCGCTGGCGCTCGGCTCGATGGCCTATCAAACCGTTTGGGTGGTCAGCGTCACCTTCGTGATCTGGTTCGCGCTGGTGGTGCGCTATTCGGCCAACCGGCTTTCCGCCTTCACGTTCCTGACGCCGCTGTTCGGCGTCGCCGCCGGGCATCTGGTGCTGGGCGAGCCGATGACGCCGGCATTCGCCGCTGCTGTAGCTTTGGTGGCTGGCGGCCTTGTATTGGTCAACCGGTCGCGCTGATGATAATTTCACGCGATCGAGCAGGCGAGTAATCATGGCGCGAAACGATCCCGCCCGTGGCCAGCAATGGCACGACGAGGCGCTGCAGCGAGCGGTATTCGCTATTCAGAACGATCTTCCGGCTGAGGCCGAGCGGATCGCCAATGGCATTCTACTAGCCAATGCCGGGCACCGCGAAGCGTCCAAGATTCTCGGCTATGCGCTCATGATGCTCGGCCGCCCGCGAGAGGCGATTGCGCCGTTGGAGCGGGTAGCGCGCAGCAGCCGCGATGCCGAATGCGAGACCCAGCTGGCGATTGGCTTGCGGCAATGCGGCCGCGGTGACGACGCGCTGCTTTGGCTCAAGCGCGCCATCAAGCGCACGCCGCCGTTCCCGGCGGCGTTTCGCGAACTCGGTTTCGTGCTCAAGACTTTCCGCCGTTACGACGAGGCGATCGAGGTGCTCCGGCAAGGCATCGCGGCGGCGCCGATGGTGACCGAGCTATCGGTAGAACTTGGCTCGGTGTATCAGGCGAAAAATGACCGGCCCAGCGCCGTCCGGGCCTACAAGCAGGCGCTGGAGATCAATCCCCGGCACGGTGCCGCGATCCAAGGTCTCGGCACCGCGCTGATGGACCAACGCAATTTTGCGGAAGCCGCCGAACTATACCGCCGCGTCGTCGCCGAGAATCCCGGCGACATGGGCGCCCGCATCAGTCTCGGCAATTGCCTGCTCAGCCTCGGGCAGGCCGATACAGCGTATGCGTGCCTGCGCGCGGCATCGACCAAAGACGCCGCGCACTACAATAACGTGCTGAAGATCACGTCCTCTTCGCCGCGCGGCCGTTTCTGGTTACGCCCAAGCGCGGCTGCGAAGTTCTTCAAGGGTCAAGCCAGCTAGCTACCGTTTCGGCGCGCGGAAATTGCGGCGGTAAACTCCGGTTTCCTGCGCCACTGCCTTTGCGGTCTCGCCGAGGCGGACGACTGCATCTGGCGAAAGCGACTCGACACGGCTGACCAGGCTCTCACGCTTGACTGGAATGCATTGGGCGACGGGCGTACCCTTTGGCAGCACGCCGTTGAAATCGACGTCGTGCCAGCGCGCCGGGAAGTTGATGAGGTTGTCCGGAAACAGATCGGTGTCGACCATGCCGCTGATGGTGGTGAATGGCAGGTCGATGCGGTTGAGCGGATGCGTGAACATCAGCGAGTAGCCGGGCGGCGTTTGGATCGCCCAGAAATTGTTGAATTTGACGATGAAGCGGTCGTCGTCGTGAAACGGCGTGCCGTCCACCTGCGCGGCATCGTGGAAATCGATCGGCGAGTTGGAATAATTGTTGATGCTGGGAGCGGGTAGATCGCGCTCCCACGAAAACTCGCCATTCTCGACCTTGAGGTCGGCCACCAGCGGCATCAGGAAGCCGTAGGTCATCGCGTCGATGAACGGCGGGCATTTCTTGATCGTCATGATCTCTTTTTCGGCGAGATCGCTGAACGCCTTTTGCGGCAGCGCCTTGAACCAGGTCGGCAGACCCAGCACGGCTGGCTGCGGCCGCGGCAGGATCGGCTCGAGCTCCGGCAGGCAGCGGAATGTCACCGTCATCTGGCCGTGGTTGGTCATTTATAAACTGCCTGTGGCGCGCCGGTTTCTCGATATGCCGCCGGTATTTAGCCCGTCATGCTGAATGACAGCAAGGCGCAGAAACGCTAGAAGGTCCGCTTCATGACGATTTCGGCAAGGCACCAAACCATCGCGGTCGACGTCGGCGGCGTCATCATTGGCGGCGGCGCGCCGATCGTCGTGCAGTCGATGACCAATACCGATACTGCCGATATCGACGCCACGGTGCGGCAGGTGGCGGCGCTGGCGCATGCCGGCTCGGAGCTGGTGCGTGTCACGGTGGACCGCGAGGAGTCGGCCGCGGCAGTGCCGCGCATCAAGGAGCGGCTGCTGCGGATCGGCGTCACCGCACCCATCGTTGGCGACTTTCACTACAACGGCCACCTGCTGCTGACGAATTATCCGGGTTGCGCCGAAGCGCTCGACAAATACCGCATCAATCCCGGCAATGTCGGCTTCAAGAACAAGCGCGATCCGCAGTTCACCCAGATCGTCGAGATGGCGATCAAGCACGGCAAGCCGGTGCGGATCGGCGTCAATTGGGGTTCGCTTGACCAGGAATTGTTGACGCGGCTGATGGACGAGAACAATCGCGCCGGCGCGCCGAAAGATACCCGAGCGGTGACGCACGAAGCGATGGTCCAATCGGCGCTGCTCTCGGCGGCGCGCGCGGAAGAAATCGGCTTGCCGAAGAATCGCATCATCCTGTCGGCCAAGGTGTCGGCGGTGCAGGACCTGATCGCGGTCTATGCCGAGCTGGCCCGGCGCTCCGATTACGCGCTGCATCTTGGTCTCACTGAAGCCGGCATGGGATCGAAAGGTATCGTCGCCTCGTCGGCGGCGATGGGCGTATTGTTGCAGCAGGGAATCGGCGACACCGTGCGCGTCTCGTTGACGCCGGAGCCGAATGGTGACCGCACGCTCGAGGTAAAAGTCGCGCAGGAATTGCTGCAGACCATGGGGCTGCGCACCTTCGTGCCGCTGGTGGCGGCGTGCCCAGGCTGCGGTCGCACCACATCAACCACGTTCCAGGAACTGGCGTCCGAGGTGCAAAATTTCATCCGCAACTCGATGCCGGACTGGAAGAAGCATTATCCCGGAGTCGAGACGCTGACCGTCGCGGTGATGGGCTGCATCGTCAACGGTCCCGGCGAATCGAAACACGCCGATATCGGCATTTCGCTGCCCGGCACCGGTGAACAACCGACCGCGCCTGTGTTCGTCGACGGCAAGAAAGTGGCGACGCTGCGCGGGCCAACGTTGACCGCCGACTTCAAGGCCATGGTGACCGACTACATCGCGCGGCGGTTCGGCGCCGCGAGCCAGAACACCGCGGCGGAATAATTTCCCGCCAGCCTTGACATTCGGCGTCTAGGAATATAATCTCTCAGTCAGCCTTGTTCGTGAAGGCGCGTCTCTGGAGGCGCGCTTTGGCAATCAGGGCGCGGCCCGGCCGACAATGCCGGACCGCGGTTGAGCGCCCGGGAGGCGTCGCCTCGCTCGCAACGAGGCGCGCGCCTTCGCTAGGTGCGCAGGCGGGTCGATCGCAAGGCCTGCCTAAAGGGGCCTCCCGGGCGCTCCATTTCCTTTGAGGAAACTGAAAAAATGGGAACGGCGCGCCCGCGCCGCCAGCAACAGGGCCGATGGCGCTCGCCCGGATATTACAACCAGCCGCCGTCGCTTTCGCGGCGATTGGCGAGGCTGGCTTCCTCCAGATCCAATTCGTATTCGATGCGGCGGCGCGCCTCGTCGGTGATCTTGCCGTCGCGCAGCATGTCGTAAATGAAGTCGCGCTCGAGATCGATCAGCTCCTTTTTCAACTCTGCGGTCTGCCGCCGGCGATCGAGTCCGTCGGTGAGATTGTCCGGCAATTGCCCGGCGCGATGCTCATGCCGCGTACGCAGATGCTCGATGACCTCCTTGGACAGCCGCTTGGTACGGGCGTATTTCTCCAGCCGCCTTTCCGCCGCTCGCAGCGCAGTTTGCCGCGCCTTTAGTTCGGCTTTGATTTCCTGCTGATGCTCTCTGGTGCCGACACGGCTCAGGCCGAGCCAGCGCACGACCGTCGATAGCAGCAGGCCTTGTCCGACGAGAGTGACGATGATGACGCCGAAAGTGATGAACAGGATGAGGTCGCGGTGCGGGAAACGGTGCGCCGCTGGCGATGGTGTAGGGAATGGCCAGCGCCACCGCGAGCGAAACCACGCCGCGCACGCCGGTGAAGGAAAGGAAAAATGGGTTCTGCCACGGCGGCATCGGGTCGCGCTTGCGCAGCTTCCGATTTAGCCAGCCGCGGAACGTAGGTCGCCGGGAAAACCCAGACGAAACGTGCGGCAATCGCAATCACGGTCGTCAACGCAGTGGCGATCAGCAACTCGCGAAAATTGAAGACGTGGCTCTGCTCGATCAGAATGTCGCGGGCTTCGAGCCCGGTCAGCAGGAACACCAAACCTTCGATCAGGTAGACGATCAGGTCCCAGAAGAAGATGCCCTGCAGCCGCGTTGCCGAGGAAATCAGCCGCGGCCCGACCCAGCTTACGTAAAGTCCGCAGGCGACGGTCGCCAGCACGCCGGAGCCGCCAAGATGCGACGGCAACCAGAACGCGACGTAAGGAGTCAGCAGCGACAGGGTGATCTCGACGCGCGGATCGTGCGACCAATGCCGCAAACGCAGGCTCAGCCAGCCGATCGCGAGGCCATAGATGAGCTCGCCGACCACGATGGCGATGAAGCTGCCAGAGGCCTGTTCGAGCGAAAATGTGCCGGTGGAGACGGCGGCGATGGCGAAGCGATAAAGCATCAGCGCAGTGGCGTCGTTGGCGAGACCTTCGCCTTCCAGGATTACGACCAGCCGGCGCGGCAGGCCGAGCCGGCGCGCGACGCCGAGGGCTGCCACCACGTCGGGCGGCGAAATGATCGCGCCGAGCAGGAAACCGACGCTCCAGTCGAACCCCAACACATAATGCGACGGCAATCGCGATGGCGCAGGTGGTGAACACCACGCAGCCGAAGGCGAGCAGCACGATCGGCCGCAAATTGAAGCGAAAGTCGCGCCAGCTCATGGCAACGCCGGCCGAATAGATCAGCGGCGGCAAAAAGATCAGCAGCACCAGTTCGGGCGCCAGCGTAACGCGCGGCAGGCCGGGAACGAGCGCGATGCCGATGCCGGCGACCACAAGCAGGATAGAGGGCGCAATCTTGAGTCGCTTCGCCGCCACCGCAACGGCGGCCAGCACCGCCAGCATCAGCAGCAATGTTCCGGCCGCCGCGGTCATGGCGTCAGATCAGGTTGGAAACGATATTCACCGTCAAGGCAAACACCGCGACATTGAAGAAGAACGCCAGCACGCCGTGGATGGTTGCGATGCGGCGGATTACCTTGCTGGTGATGACGACGTCGGACACCTGCGACGTCATGCGCGACCACCAAAGAGAAATACAGGAAGTCCCAATAGTCCGGCGGCTGCCGGCCGGGGAAATCCAGTCCGCCAATGCGCTGATCGCCGCGCCCGCCGTAATATTCATGCGCATAATGCAACGCGAAGATGGTGTGCACGAAGGCCCATGACACCAGGATCGTGCCCATCGCCAACGCCACGCCGTATGCCGCTTCTTGGTTGCGCGGAGATCTTGGCAATCCCGAGCTCGGCGACGATCGCGCCCATGATCGCCAGCGCCGAGACACCGGTGAGGATTAGCAGCGCCACCGCGCCTTCGTCGTCTTCGGCCGCGCGCCGCCGAATATCGGCGATCCCGCAGGTCATCATCAGTTGGTAGACCAGCAGGAGGTACAGCACGACGCCAAGGTCCCAACCGAGCAGCAGCTTGGTCGCCATGCGCCAGTCGGTCAGGGACAGGCCCAAGGTGACGATGAGACCAAGCGCAATCGAGATCAGCAGCCGCGCATGTAATCGCGCCAGGCGGACCGGCATAATCGGCTGGGGGCGTGTCTTGCGTGCCATCGTTGGACCCTCAATTCCGCCGCTCCGCGACGAAGCGCGCGGCGGCACGCAACACTGAGGCCTTTTCGCGCGAACGGTTCAAGCGCCTCGTCGGCCTGGACCACCAGCGCTTTCAACCGTGCCCGTGCCGGTTCGGCGCCGAGAAGTGCGGGCAACGTCGCCTTGCCGGCGGTGGCGTCCTTGCCGGCGCTTTTGCCCATCGTCGTGGCGTCGCCTTCAAGATCGAGCAGATCGTCGGCGATCTGGAATGCCTGTCCGACCGCGGGGCCGTATTTGTCGATTGCTTCGCGCGCGACGGCGTCGGCGTTGCCGAGCACTGCGCCGGCCCGGCAGGCAAAACGGATCAGCGCCCCGGTTTTCATCGCTTGCAGAGTCGTGACCGAGTTCTCATTCGGCTTGCGCTTTTCCTCGAACCTTCCTTCGGCGGCGAGATCGAGCATCTGACCGCCGGCCATGCCGCCGAGCCCGGCGGCGCGCGACAGCTCCGCTACCAATACGAGCCTGATGCGCGCGTCCGCATGCACTTCGGGTCGCGTCATGAGGTCGAATGCAAAGGTGAGCAACGCGTCGCCGGCGAGGATCGCGGTCGCCTCGTCGAATGCCTTGTGAACCGTCGACCGGCCACGGCGCACGTCATCGTCGTCCATCGCTGGCAGGTCGTCGTGCACCAGTGAATAGCAATGCACGCATTCGAGCGCGCAGCCTGCCATCAGTGCGCCTTCGTGCGCCACGCCGAATAAATTCGCCGTCTCGACCAGTAAGAACGGTCGCAGACGTTTGCCGCCGCCGAGCGTGGCGTGGCGCATCGCCTCGAGCAACCGCGGCGGCCGCGTCACTTCGCCGGCCAGCGCCTTGCCATCCAGCAGGCGATCGAGCAGCGCGTCGATCTCGGCGGCGACCGCGTCGAGCTTTGCGCTAAAGTCACGGGACGATGGCAGGTCTGACACGCGAGCATCCATGATGCACTGGCTGAACTCGCTTGCCCGACGCGCGTGGGTTCCGTCAAGCGCCGTCATTTGCGCGACGATTGGCGCATGGGGGCGTCGGCTGGATAGGATAGTCTGCGTCCGCATGTAGTGGGCGAAAACAGGGTTTGCATCGTTGCCACGCTGGGTGCGTACAATTGCGATTGTGGCGGGCGCACTGATGGTGCTGCCCTATCTGATCGCACCGCTTTATAACTTCGGCCATCCGGCCTCGACCGTCATGATGTGGCGACGGCTGACTGGCGCGCGGGTCGAACGCGTTTACGTTCCGATCGGTCGCATCGCCCGCCCGATGCGGCTCGCCGTCATCATCGCCGAAGACGGACGGTTTTGTGGCCACTACGGCGTCGACTTTCAGGAGATCCAGAACGCCATTGCCGATGCGGACGATCTCGACGACGTGCGCGGCGGCTCGACCATCACGCAGCAGGTAGCGAAGAACCTGTTCCTCTGGGGCGGCCGCAGCTTCTTGCGCAAGGCGCTGGAGTTTCCATTGGCGATCTGGATCGACCTCGTTATTCCGAAGCGGCGGATCTTGGAAATCTACCTCAACATCGCGCAATGGGGTCCGAACGGGGAATTCGGCGTCGAAGCCGGCAGCCGCCGCGCGTTCGGTAAATCCGCCGCTAATGTCGGGCCGCAGGAGGCGGCTCTTCTGGCGGCGGTATTGCCGAACCCGGCAGTGCGCGATGCGCGAACACCGAAACCGGGTCTGCGGCGGTTGGCCGGCCTCTATGCGGCTCGCGCCAGTTCCGCGTCTTACGCCGATGAATGCGTGCGGCGAACCCACTAGCCTACGGGGATTGCATCCTCTATAAGCGCGGCCTCATTCAACATTTAACGAAATACACGCGTTTCAGGAGTTCTTCATGGCTGTTCCAAAACGAAAAACCTCGCCGTCCCGGCGCGGCATGCGCCGTTCGGCCGACGCCCTGAAGCAGCCGACTTATGTCGAGGACAAGGATTCCGGCGAATTGCGCCGTCCGCACCACATCGATCTCAAGACCGGCATGTATCGCGGTCGCCAGGTCCTCAAGGTGAAGAAAGAGGCGTAAGCCGCCGCGCGGAAGGACGAGTTCATGTCGCTGGTTGGCTTCCCGCTGCTGCTGATACCCTTCGCGATCTACAACATATTTGCTTTTTTAATTCCGGGCGTTGGCTGGACCTCTCCGGTCACCCACGTCCGGATGGTGTCCGGCATCGACTGGACGATGTCGGCCGGCGATATCCTGATCGCGTTCGCGATCCTGCTGTTGTTCGGCGAGATGCTGAAGTCGACCCGCATCGGCATGCGCACGGTGGTCGACCACGCGCTGTCGATGCTACTGTTCATCGGCATGATCGTCGAATTCATCCTGGTTCCGCAGGCGGCGACCGCGACGTTTTTCCTGCTGCTGATCATCAGCACGATCGACGTGCTCGGCGGCTTCGCCGTGACGCTACGTTCGGCGCAGCGCGGCGTGACCATCGACACTGACCACATCCCGACCTCCTGACCTTTTCGTAGCGCCCCTTCATGTCACGCGATTTCCAGTTGCCCGGCCGCTCGCCCGTCATTTCCACGAACGGCATGGCCGCGACCTCGCATCCGCTCGCCTCGCTTGCTGCGCTCGATGTGCTGCGCGCCGGCGGCAACGCGGCCGACGCGGCGGTGACCGCCTGCGCGGTGCTCTGCGTGGTCGAGCCGCACATGACGGGGATCGGCGGCGACTGCTTTGTCATGCTGGCGAAGGCTGGCCAGCCGGCCTGGGGTTATAATGGTTCCGGCCGCTCCGCGTCGAACGCCTCGGTCGCGGCATTGCGCGCGCAAGGCCTCACCGAGATCGGCACTTCGATTCACGCCGTGACGGTGCCGGGCGCGGTCGATGCCTGGGACGCGATGCTCAAGACGCACGGCACGATCGGTCTCGATCGCGCGCTGGCGCCGGCGATCAAATACGCCGAAGGTGGGTTTCCCGTCGCCGCGCGCACCGCATTTGACTGGAGCCGTTTTCACGCGCGGCTGAAGGCCGACCCGGGCTGCGCCAAATACTATCTGTTTAACGGTGCAACGCCGAAGGAAGGCGACGTCATCCGACTGCCGGCGCTGGCGAAAACATTGAAAGCGATTGCCGCGAAAGGCGCGCGCGCGATGTACGAAGGTGAAATCGCCGACGACATGGCGGCGACGCTCAAGGCGCATGGCTCCTTGATCACGGCGGAGGATTTCGCCGCTCACAGAGGCGAGGCCGTTGCGCCGATCTCCAGCAACTATCGCGGGCTCGATCTGCTCGAATTGCCGCCGAACGGGCAGGGCCTCACTGCACTGGTGATGCTCAACATCCTGGAGAACTTTGACCTCAAGGCGCTGGATCCGGTCGGAGCGGAACGTTTCCATCTAATGCTGGAAGCGGCGCGCATCGGCTATGCCGTGCGCGACACCCACATCGCCGAACCCAAGGCGCTGAAGGTCGACGTCGCTAAATTGCTCGACAAAGCCTGGGCTAAAAAACTCGCCGCCAAGATCGACCACAACAAGCGCGTCGACTTGCCGAAGATGCCGACGCCCGGCAACGAGACGGTCTATCTCATCGGTTATCGACAAAGACCGCATGGCGGTTTCCTTTATCAACACGCTGTTTTCGCATTTCGGCCAGGGATTGTGCACCGAGAAGACCGGCATCATGCTTACCAATCGCGGTTCCTCATTCCGTCTCGATTCCGATCATCCGAATGCGCTTCGGGCCGAGCAAACGGCCAATGCACACGATCATTCCGGCGCTGGCGATGCGCAACGGCCGGGTCGATTATTCGCTCGGCGTGATGGGCGCGCATTACCAGCCGATGGGCCACGTCCAGATCGTGCTCAACATGATCGACTACGGCATGGACGTGCAGCAGGCGATCGACGCGCCGCGCGCTTTCTTTGTAGGCGAGCATACCGCCGCCGAGCGCGGCATGCCGGCCACGACAATCCAAGGGCTGAAAGATCGCGGCCATCGCGTCACGACGCCGGAAGTGCCCTGGGGCGGCGCGCAGATCATCAATATCGATTGGGATCGCGGCGTTCTGATCGGCGGCTCGGAGTCCCGCAAGGACGGCTGCGCGCTCGGCTACTGAAGCTAGCTGTCGCGGGAAAACTTCTGACCGGCATTGTAAGGAATGGCGCCAAGCGCGGCCTGATAGGCATGGACCGCCTCATCCGGTTCGGCGCGGCATCGCTCGCGCGACTGCGGCACCTGCGCCTTGCGTCGCGAGCAATTGCGCGATGAAAGCGGCCTGGCGCTGCATCGGCGCGCTCTGCTCGCGGGCGACGCTGCGGTCAACGGGACCAATGCATGGCTCGGCGCCAAAATTTCCCCTTCCGGCTCGGCCTTGCGGCGGCGGCCGGCGGGAAAGTTCAGCACCTTGCCTTTGATCGTGTCGGTCTTCACGGCATACTGCACTTGTCCCAATTTGAGACATTGTGCCTGCGCTCACCCAGTAAACTGCAAGGCCTGTGCCGATGTTCCCCGCATCGGCAGTTAGCATTAGGCGCGCGCTAACCCCGCGCTTTTCCTGATTGTTTATGGATTAGTTCTAGATTGCAGCCTCACACTTATAGGCTGAAGACGGGCGCCACGATCACCGGGCGTTCCAAAAAGGGGCGGCTGTGATCCGAATTGAAGACGCCGGCGGCCGTAAACCACAGCCGGATGCCGCGCAAATTCTGCGCTCGGTCGGCGAGGCCGCCTATGAATGGCGGATCGACACCGACGCGCTGATCTGGAGCGATAACGCCGCCGCGGTCTGCTCGGCGTCGCCAGCGACAGACATCGCCAGCGGCCGCGCCTTCGCCCAGCACGTCGAAGCCGGCGGCGGACAGAGTCGGTTCGACGCCGTCACCTGCTCCGAGCAGCGTGACGACGGCGGCGGCGTGTCCCTACCAGGTGCAATACGTGTTCCGCGCCGGCGAGGATCGCGAAATCGTCTGGCTCGAAGATAGCGGGCGCTGGTTCGCCGGGACGGATGGAAAGCCGATGCGCGCACACGGCGTGGTGCGGGTCGTCACCGCGCGTCACGAGCGCGAAGCACACGCTGATCCGGATGGCGCGATTTCGATCCGCTGACCGGCGAGATCAATCGAGCGCATCTGGTCGAGGTGCTCGACCAGCACGCTCGACGACGCCGTGCGGTTTCGCTCGTCCTGCGGCTTTCTGCTGGTCGCGATCGACAATCTCGGCCGTCTCAATCAGGCCTATGGCTTCGCCATCGCCGACGAAGTGATCGCTCAGGTCGCAAAGCGCATCCGCTCCAAGCTGCGCGGCAAGGACCATCTCGGCCTTTTCTCCGGCAACAAGTTCGGCGTGGTGCTGACCAACTGTTCGCCGGACGAATTGTCGGTCGCGGCGGAGCGGCTGCTCGCCGGCGTGCGCGAAGAAACCATCACCACCGCGGCGGGACAACTCGCGGTCACCGTCACCATCGGCGGCGTCACCGCGCCGCGTCATGCCCGCACCGTTGAGGAAATACTCAGCCGTGCGCAGGATGCGCTCGAACAGGCTCGCAGCAAGCGTCACGGCTCTTTCGTCGCCTACCGGCCCAACGTCGAGCGCGAAGCGATGCGCCGGGAAAATGTGCGGGCGCACCGACGAGATCGTCACCGCGCTGAACGAGCGGCGCATCGTGCTCGCGTTCGAGCCCGTGGTCGAGCGGCAAGACGCGCGAAGTCGAATTTTACGAATGCCTGATGCGCGTCAGCCGCGCCGACGGCACGCTGGCCCATGCCAACGAAATCATTCCGGTGGCCGAGCGCGTTGGGCTGGTGCGCATGCTGGATCACCGCGTGCTGGAAATGGTGGTCAAGGAATTGGCTGAGGCGCCCGCATTGAAGGCCAGCGTCAACGTTTCGCCGGCTTCGACGACGGATCCGGGCTGGTGGGCGGGACTTGGCGCCATGCTGCAAGGCGCATCCCGGCGTCGCCGAACGGCTGATCATCGAGATCACCGAAACCACCGCGATCCAGGACATCGACGACGCCCGCGGCTTCGTCGACGCGCGTCAAGGATCTCGGCTGCCGCATCGCGATCGACGATTTCGGCGCCGGCTACACCTCGTTCCGCAACCTGCGCAAGCTCGGCGTCGATATCGTCAAGATCGACGGCGCCTTCGTGCAGAACATGCTCAAGAACGACGACGACCGCGCCTTTGTGCGGGCGCTGATCGAATTGTCGCGCCGGCTCGGGCTCAAGACCGTCGCCGAATGGGTGCAGGACGAAGCCAGCCGCCGCGGTGCTGGCCGAATGGGGCTGCGATTTTCTGCAGGGCGCGCTGATCGGGCTGGCGTCGCCGCAGCGGCCGTGGCGAAGCGATGAAGTCGCACGCGCCGTCAGTCCGCCTGACTTTCAAAATAGTTATTTGCAAAACAGTTATTTGCCGCCGAGCTTGTCGAGGCGCTTCTGCATCTCGTCGAGCTGCCGCTTGAGCTCGTCGATATCGTCGCCGCTGCGGGGCTTGTCGGGACGTCGGGCGCTGTCGCCCCGCTCGAACGGCGCGAACATGGCAAAGGTCTTTTCGAACATCTCCATGTTCCGGCGCACCTGATCCTCGAGCGGGCCGAAGCCGCCGACGCCAAAGGCCTGCGCCATCTGCTCGCGGAACTTGCCCTGCTCGCGGGTGAAGGAGTCGATTGATGCTCGAGATAACGCGGCACCAGCATCTGCATGCTGTCGCCGTAGAAGCGGATCAACTGCCGCAGGAACGCGATCGGCAGCAGGCTCTGGCCTTCCTTGTTCTCCTGCTCGAAGATGATCTGCGCCAGCACCGAGCGGGTGATGTCTTCGCCGCTCTTGGCGTCATAGACGACGAAATCCTCGCCGAGTTTCACCATGGCGGCGAGGTCTTCGAGCGTGACGTAGGTGCTGGTACCGGTGTTGTAGAGTCGCCGGTTGGCGTATTTTTTGATTGTGACCGGCTCTTTTGCGTCTGCCATTTGGTCGCGTTCCCTTGCCCAGGCAGGAAGCATAGCCAATTTCAGGTCAGCCGGGCTATCGTTTTATTGCTGCGCGGTAGGAATTCCATGCTGCGCAACATGAAACGGAAGGCTGCAAAAAGCACGGCTTTCAGGCCGCTTTTGCCGAGGCGCCTTATTGACTCGACAGGGCGCTCTCTTAAGGATGCGGCAGTGCCGAAGGCGTGAAGCCGCCCGCTCGATCGTAACAGGAGTTACCGATGCAAGACGACATCGTCATTGTCAGCGCCGCCCGCACGCCGGTCGGCGCCTTCAACGGGGCACTCGCCAACCTGCCGGCGCACGAACTCGGCAAGACCGCGATCAAGGCTGCCTTGGAGCGTGCCGGCGTCGAAAGTGCGCGAGTATCCGAAGTCATCATGGGGCAAATTCTCACCGCCGCGCAGGGCCAGAACCCGGCGCGCCAGGCATCGATCGCCGCCGGCATTCCGGTCGAGAGCGCCGTCCTGGGGCGTCAACATGCTGTGCGGCTCCGGTCTGCGCGCCGTCGCGCTTGGCTATCAGGCGATCCTGAATGGCGACAGCGATATCGTCGTGGCCGGCGGCCAGGAATCGATGACGCAGGCGCCGCACGCCGCCTATCTCGCGGCAAGGCCAGAAGATGGGCGCGCTCGAAATGGTCGATACCATGATCAAGGACGGATTGTGGGACGCCTTCAACGGCTATCACATGGGCAACACCGCCGAGAACGTCGCCAAGCAGTGGCAGATCACCCGCCAGCAGCAGGATGAATTCGCGGTCGCCTCCCAGAACAAGGCGGAGGCAGCGCAGAAGGCCGGCAAGTTCAAGGACGAGATCGTTCCGGTCGTCATCAAGTCGCGCAAGGGCGACGTCACGGTCGACACCGACGAATACCCCAAGCACGGCACCACGCTCGAATCGGTCGGCAAGTTGCGCCCGGCCTTCGACAAGGAAGGCACGGTGACGGCAGGGAATGCGTCCGGCATCAATGATGGCGCCGCGGCCCTGGTGCTGATGAAGGCGTCGGAGGCCGCCAAGCTCGGCAAGAAACCGCTGGCACGCATCGTGTCGTGGGCGCAGGCCGGCGTCGATCCTTCGATCATGGGCACCGGGCCGATCCCTGCTTCGCGCGCCGCGCTGAAAAAGGCCGGCTGGAAAAAGGATGATCTCGATCTGGTCGAAGCCAACGAAGCGTTCGCCGCGCAGGCTTGTGCTGTCAACAAGGACCTCGGCTGGGACACTTCGAAGGTCAACGTCAATGGTGGTGCTATCGCCATCGGCCATCCGATCGGCGCCTCGGGCGCACGCGTCCTGGTGACGCTGCTGCACGAAATGGGCCGCCGCAACGCCAAGAAGGGTCTGGCGACGCTCTGCATCGGCGGCGGAATGGGCATTGCCATGTGCGTGGAGCGCGGTTAATCGCGCGAATACGCACGAACAAAAAGGGTGCGCGACTAACGCAGCGCAACAATGAAAAAAGCTTGCGATGGCCGGACCTTGTTCCGGCCATCGGCGTCTTTAAGGTAGGGCAGAAGAAACTCTGGGAGGCTGGTATGGCTCGCGTTGCGTTGGTGACGGGCGGGACACGCGGTATCGGGGCGGCGATCTCAAAGGCGCTCAAAGCCGCTGGCTACAAGGTGGCGGCGAATTATGGCGGCAACGACGAGGCCGCCAACAAATTCAAGGGCGAAACCGGCATTGCCGTCTACAAGTGGGACGTGTCGTCCTTCGACGCCTGCGCCGAAGGCATCAAGAAAGTCGAGGCGGAGCTCGGCCCGATCGAGGTCCTGATCAACAATGCCGGCATTACCCGCGACGCAATGCTCCACCGCATGAAGCCGGAGCAGTGGAAGCAGGTGATCGACACCAATCTCGGCTCGCTGTTCAACATGTGCCGCCCCGTTATCGAGGGCATGCGGGCCCGCAAGTTCGGCCGCATCGTCAACATTTCCTCGATCAATGGCCAGAAAGGGCAGATGGGCCAGACCAATTATTCAGCGGCAAAAGCCGGCGACATCGGCTTCACCAAGGCGCTGGCGCAGGAGAGCGCCAAGGCCGGCATCACCGTCAACGCGATCTGCCCGGGCTACATCAACACCGAGATGGTGCAGGCGGTGCCGAAGGACGTGCTGGAAAAAAATATCCTGCCGCAAATTCCGATCGGCCGGCTCGGCGAGCCGGAGGAGATCGCGCGCTGCGTGGTGTTCCTGGCGTCCGACGATGCCGGCTTGATCACCGGCTCGACCATCAGCGCCAATGGCGGGCAATATTTCGCTTAAAGGTCACCACGCCATCCGCGCGCCGGCAGTCGCCGCGTGGCTCTCGCCGTGGCCGGAGAATTCGCCACTCAGATTGGCGAACAGCGATCGTGTGTCGCTCAACGCCAGTATCGCGCCGAGGTCCACACGCGCGGTGTCGCTCCACATCCGCCCGCCGTCGACGGTGAAGGCCGGCGATGGAATGTTGATGAACGTTGCCGTCACTTCGCGTGCCGGCATCACTACCGAGCTCGCCGCCAAGCGGCGCTAAAATTTATTCTTCCGTGCGCGGATTTCAGCGAATACCTGCGGCGCCGGCGCGCCGGCCATGCCGACGCTCGCCGCCACTTCCGGCTTGTCGGCGCGCAGAAACGGATTGGCGCGTTTTTCATCGCCGATGGTGACCGGGATGGTCGGCTTTTTCTGGTCGCGCAGCCGCTTGACCTCGGCGGCGCGCGACGCCAGCGCCGGATTATCCGGCTCGATGGTCTGCGCGAACTTGATATTGGCGGCGGTGTATTCGTGGCCGCAATAGACCTGCGTGTCGTCCGGCAGGTCGCGCAGCTTGAGCAGCGATTTCCACATCATCCCCGGCGTGCCTTCGATGACGCGGCCGCAGCCGATCGAGAACAGAGTGTCGCCGGCAAACGCAATCTTGTCGGCACGAAACCAGTAGGTGATGTGGCCGGAGGTGTGGCCGGGCGTCTCGATCACACTGGCGGAAAGCTTTCCGACCTTGACGATATCGCCCTCACGCACGGTCTCGTCGACGGCTGGAATTTTCGCCGCTTCGGCCGCGGGCGCCGTGACGCGGCACTTGTATTTATCCTTGAGCGCCTGGATGCCGTCGGTGTGATCGGCGTGGTGGTGTGTCACCAGGATGTCGGTCAGTTTCCAGCCGGTCGCCTGCAGCGCGGCTTCGACCGGCGCGGCCGCCGGCGCGTCGATCGCCGCGGTGGCGCCGCTTTCGGGGTCGTGGATCAGCACGCCGTAATTGTCGCTCAGGCAGGGAAAAAGCCGGGTTTCAGCGGACATGGTCGCTCCTCGATCCAGCGGGCAATCGTTAACCGTATCATGACGCGGGCGCCTCCAGTACGCGGCAGCGAAGCGGGGGTTTCGTGGTAGATTTCCGCCATGTCGATCGATGTCGTCGATCTCCGCAATTTTTATGGCCAACGGCTCGGCGTCGTGGCGCGACGTTTCGTCGGCCGTGGCATTCGCGGTATGTGGGGCGACGGCGCTGGCCAGCGCGTGCTGGGTATCGGCTATGCCTCGCCCTATCTCGGGCTGTTTCGCGAGGAGGCGGAGCGCTGCCTCGCTTTCATGCCGGCCTCGCAGGGCGTGGTGAAATGGCCGACCTCGCGGCCGGCACTGTCGGCGCTAGTGGACGAGAATGATCTGCCGCTGCCGGATTCCGCGGTCGACCGCGTGCTGCTGGTGCATGCGCTTGAAATGTCGCAGGACGCGGCGGCACTGTTGCGGGAATCATGGCGCGTGCTGGCGTCGGGCGGACGGCTGCTGGCGGTCATTCCCAACCGGCGTGGCCTGTGGGCGCGCATGGACACAACGCCGTTCGGCCACGGGCGGCCGTATTCGCGTTCGCAGATCAATCAGCTGCTGCGGGAAACCTGGTTCACGCCGACTGGATGGGGCGAGGCGCTGTACGTTCCGCCGGTCGCGCGCGGCTGGTTCTTGCGCTCGGCGGTGGCGTGGGAGCGCACCGGTTCGACATTATCGGCGCCATTTGCCGGCGTGCACATCGTCGAAGCCACCAAGCAGGTGTACCGGCCGATTCCAGCACGGCGTGTCAAGCGGCGGCTGGTGCCTGCGCTCGAGCCAGCGCTCGCTCCGTCAACTGGCGGCGCGGCAAGAACTCAACAGTAGATTTATTCGCCCGGCTGGCGCGGCGGTTCGTCGCCGCCGTCATTTGGCGCGCTAGGTTGGGAACCCTGTTGCGAGCCTTGTGGCGCGCTTTGGCCCGCCTTGGCCGCCCTGCATGTCCGGCCGTGGGCCGCGATGACGGCGGCGATGCCGGCCGTAGCGGTTCTGGCCGCCGTAATTATCGTGACCGTTCGATCCTTGATTTTGTCCGCCGTCTTGTCCACCGCTGTCTTGCTGCGGCTGTCCGCCGCCGCCGGTGATGAACGACGGCAGACCGCCGAGTTCGTGGGATTCGTTGCCAGGGGCGTTACCAGGTCCGTTGTTTTGACCGCCCTGTCCGCCACCTTGCGAATAGCCCTGACTGTTTCCCTGATTGTTATGTTGCTGATGGCGTGGCTGATAGTTCTGCTGGTGCTGGGGCCGACCACCCTGATGTTGCGGCTGCTGCTGTTGCGGCTGGAACGGCTGCTGCTGCACATAAGGCTGCGGCTGCTCCCGCTGCGCGTGCGGCTCATTCTGCCCCGGTAACGGCTGATCGTCGTCACCGTCATCGAAATTGTCGTCTGCGGCGCCCTGCGGCGGACTGCCGCCCTGCTGCTGCGGCTGCTGATTGTTGTAATGCGGGTTCTGCTGGCGGAATTGCTCCTGCGCCGCCGCGATCAGGCGGAAATAATGCTCGGCATGCTGATAGTAATTTTCCGCGGCGACCGGATCGCCCGAACTCTGCGAATCGCGCGCCAGCTGGATGTATTTTTCTGCGACATGCGAAGCGGTACCGCGGATCTTTACGTCGGGGCCGTTTGACTCGTAAACACGCGTCAACGGGTTCTGGCTTTTGCGGTGATGATTGTTGTTGTTGTTGCTGCGCCCGCGCATGCGCTTCTGGTTGTTTCTCATATGATGGCCGTTCGACATTTTTCCGGTTACCTTCGGCGTTGCGATCGTTGTTATTTTACGTTCAGAATTGCACGTTCATGTGCGCCATTGCGCGAACGGTTGCGCGATTGATGCGGCGCGCGAATGATTGAACTCATGCGATTTTTATCGAGATAACTGCGCTAGCCCCATAACCACGATTACCGCGGCGTTGCCAATCTCGTTACGCGCATTGCTCAAGCTAGCGACAATCAATGCGCCCAACCGATGAAGCATCCGGACCCAAATTTGGCGATTTCGTTTTGCCGTCTTCCGGCGTCTCGCAATCTGCCTTGCTCGTCTCGCCGCCTCACAGAGCTCTTAGCGCTCCGGGCTTTCCGGCGATGCGACCTCTCGGGTCGATTCCGTAATGAGAAGCTAGTCGGTTCTGCATCATAATCCAAGTGGTTTTTTCGCAGGAAAAGCCAAACGGACTGTGAGTTAATCATGGCGCGCTTGCAGAAAGCGCACGACTGATGCCGGAAAGGTCCTTGCGCGCCGGGCCGGAAATCGTCAGCCCGGCGGCGGCCAACAACGCTGAAACAGCGGCTTCCTGTCCTTGCCCGAGTTCCACCGTCAGCCGTCCGCCTCTCGCGAGCAAACGGCGCGCGTCGTCGGCAATCGCACGATACGCACTCAAACCGTCGGCACCACCGTCAAGCGACAACGCCGGATCGTGATCGCGTACTTCCGGCGCGAGCGAAGCGATGTCGGCGGTTCGAACATAGGGCGGATTGGATACGATCAGATCGAAAGGACCTTCGAGCTTTTTGCCGAAATCGCTTACCACAAACGTCGTGCGCGCAGCGAACCCCAGACGCGCCGCATTGTCGCGCGCGACCTCGATGCACTCCGCGCTGATATCGGTGCCGGTGCCAATCGCCTCGTCCAGTTCCGATAGCAAGGCGAGCAGCAAGGCACCGGTGCCAGTGCCGATGTCGAGGATGCGCAGTTTCTCCATTCGGAGCCCTCGGGAAACGACCCAGTCGAGCGCCAGTTCGATCACGGTTTCGGTATCGGGCCGCGGCACCAGCACGGACGGCTCGATGCGCAGCGGCAGGCTCCAGAATTCCCGGGTTCCGAGAATGCGAGCGACCGGTTCCCGCGCCAGCCGACGCGTGGCGCGCGCGTTAATCGCTTCCGCCTCACCGGCGTCGATCTCGCGCTCGCCCTGCGACAGCAGCGCCGCGCGGTCCATATTGAGAGCGTGAGCCACCAATATGCGGGCATCGGCTTGCGGATTTTCGATCCCGGTGCGCTCGAACGCTGCGGTCAAAAGCTCGCAGGCTTTGGCCACCGAGGTATCTGCGCCCAGTCCCGGTATCTGTGCGGTCATGAATTCTCCGCCGCCAGCAGCGACGCCTGGTGTTCCGCTACCAGCGCGTTGATCACTTCGTCGAGCGCTTCGCCCTCGATCACCTGAGGTAACTTATGAAGCGTCAGATTGATCCGGTGATCGGTGATCGCTGCCTTGCGGAAAATTATAGGTACGGATGCGCTCGGACCGGTCGCCGGAACCGATCTGGCCGCGCCGGTCGGCCGAGCGCTGTGCATCGAGCTTTGAGCGCTCGGCGTCGTACAGCTTGCTGCGCAGATAGCCCATCGCCTTGGCCTTGTTCTTGTGCTGCGAGCGCTCCTCCTGCACAAAAACGATGATGCCGCTCGGGATATGGGTGATGCGGATGGCGGATTCGGTCTTGTTGACGTGCTGACCGCCGGCGCCCTGCGCGCGCATGGTGTCGATCTTGAGGTCGCTCTCGTTGATGTCGATATCGACATCCTCGACTTCGGGCAGCACGGCAACGGTCGCCGCCGAGGTGTGGACGCGGCCGGAGCTTTCGGTATCGGGCACGCGCTGCACGCGATGCACGCCGGATTCGAATTTGAGCTTGGCGAACACGCCGCGGCCGGAAACCGCCGCGACAATTTCCTTGAAGCCACCTTTGGTGCCTTCGCTCATCGAGACGATCTCAGTCTTCCAGCCCTGCTTGGCGGCGTAGCGCTCGTACATGCGGAATAAATCGCCGGCGAACAGTGAAGCCTCGTCGCCACCAGTCCCGGCGCGGATTTCGAGGATGGCATTATGGTCGTCCATCGCATCCTTAGGCAGCAGCGCCAGCCGGATTTTTTCTTCAAGCGCGCTTTTGCGGACGTCGAGCGCCGGGCGCTCCGCCGCCGCCATTTTTTTCATTTCGGGGTCGGTTGCCGGATCGGCCGCCAACGCTTCGAGCTCTGCGATTTCGGCTTCCAGCGCGCGATAGGTCTTGATGGCGTCGACCACCGGCGACAGTTCGGCGTGCTCGCGCGACAGCTTGATCAACGCGTCGGTCGCCAGCCCGCTGGCGAGTTCGCTCTCGATCCGCGAATGGCGGTCCAGCAGGGCATCGAGTTTTTGTTGCGGCAGCATGATTTAAAGCCCGGGTTCGCATTGTAGGTAGAAGACGTCGCAGGACGTAACAAGTACGGCGGCGATCTTCGCTACAATTGCAGCCCTTCGGCGGTGGCGAAGCTTTCAAGCTGGCCGCGCACCGAAACACTGCCGACCGGCTGTTCCAGCAAAGGCAGGATCGTCTTTTCGGCTTTGCGCAAATCGAGGTCGAGCAACATCGCCTTCACCGGACCGACCGCCGATGGCGATAGCGATAGCGAGCGATAGCCAAGTATCGCGAGCGCCAGCGCGCCGATTGGCTGCGACGCTAGTTCGCCGCACAGTGCGACCGGCTTGCCGTGTTTTTTGCCCTTGTCGACGATGCCCTTGAGTACGTTCATCACCGGAGCCGACAATGCGTCAAAGCGCTTCGACACCCGCACATTGCCGCGGTCGGCGGCGTAAAGGAATTGCATCAAGTCATTGGAGCCGACCGATAGGAAGTCGACGCGATCGAGCAACTCGTCGATCTGAAACAGAAGCGATGGCACCTCGACCATGGTGCCAATATCGACGCGCTCCGGCAGCGCGTGGCCGTGGCGGCGTAGATGCGTCAACTCCATCTCGACCAGCGCCTTCGCTTGATCGAATTCCTCGACGGTCGCGATCATCGGAAACATAATGCGCAAGTCGCGCCCGCCTGCCGCGCGTAACAAAGCTCGGATCTGGCTGCGCAGCAGGCCTGGGCGGTCCAGTCCAAGCCGGATCGCGCGCCAACCCAGCGCCGGATTCTCCTCCTCAAAATTGCGCATATAGGGCAGCACCTTGTCGCCGCCGATGTCGAGCGTGCGGAACGTCACCGGCTTGTCGCCGGCGGCGTCCAGCACGGCGCGATAGAGCGTGAGCTGCTCATTGGTGCGCGGAAGCGAATTCGCCACCATGAACTGCAATTCGGTGCGGAACAGACCGATGCCGGCGGCTCCGGTTTCCTCAATATGCGGCAGATCGATGACGAGGCCGGCATTGATCATCAGCGCTACCGCTTGGCCATCTTTAGTGACGCAAGGGCGGTCGCGCAGCGCGTGATACTGTGCCTGCCGCCGCGCCCGCAACTTCACGCGCTCGACATAGGCGCTCTCGATATCGGGCGGCGGCCGCAGATGCAGATGGCCTGACGTGCCGTCGACGATGATGGCGTCGCCGGGCTCGACCAGCCCGGTCGCATTGGCAATCTCACCGACCGCAGGAATGCCAAGCGCGCGCGCCACGATCGAGACGTGCGAAGTGGGGCCGCCTTCCTCCAGCACGAGGCCGCGCAGCCGCTTGCGGTCGTAGTCGAGCAGCGCCGCCGGCCCCATCGAGCGCGCCACCAGAATGGCGTTTTCCGGCAACTGTTCGCGCGACGGCGCGTGATCCTTGCCCATCAAGACGCGCATCAGCCGGTTGGCGAGGTCGTCGAGGTCGTGCAGGCGGTCGCGCAGATAAGGATCGGTGGCGCGCAGCATGCGGGCGCGGGTGTCGGACTGCACGCGCTCGACGCCCGCCTCGGCGGTCAGGCCGGTCTGCACCGCCTCGCGCATCTTGTTGAGCCAGCCCTGGTCATAGCCGAACATCCGGTACGCTTCGAGAATATCGCGGTGCTCGCCGTCTTCGGCGACGTCGCCGTGCTCCAGCATGCGGTCGAGGTCGGCGCGGAAGGTCGCGATCGCGGTGTCGAGCCGCTTAAGTTCCTTCGGCACGTCGTCGGCGATGACATTGGTGATGACGACGCGCGGCTCATGCAGCACGACATGACCGAGCGCGATGCCGTCCGACAGCGCGGCGCCATCAATCGCGAGCGAGTGGCGGGCCGCAGGTTCGGCGCCGGGGCGGGCGAGGGAGGTGAGTTCGCCCGACGCCACCATTTCGGCCACCACCATCGCGGTGGTTTGCAGCGCTTCTTCTTCTTCTTCGGTGTATGTGCGCCGGGCGCGGTTCTGCACCACCAGCACACCGAGCGTATTGCCGGCACGCAGCACCGGCACGCCGAGGAACGAATGATAGATTTCTTCGCCGGTTTCCGGGCGGAACGAGAACGCCGGATGATTCTGCGCGTCCGACAGATTGATCGGCTTGGCTTCGCTCGCCACCAGGCCGACCAGGCCCTCGTCGACGCCGAGAACGGTCTGGTGGACGGCTTCGCGTTTCAGGCCTTCGGTGGCGTATAGCTCAAGGGTACCGTCGACGCGCAACACGTAGACGGAGCACACCTCCGCCACCATGTTGGCGGCAATCAGCACCACAATCTTGTCGAGGCGGTCCTGCGCGCTGACCGGCTCCGCCATTACCTCGCGAAGCCGGCGTAACAGCACGCGCGGGCCGCCGAGCGCGCCACGCATCTAAAAGCCCTTTTGCTGCGGCTCGGGACGCAGCTTCAATACGGCCCAAACATGTACGAAAGGCGACCGCGGAGCCCGGTTTTCCACGACCGCATTTGAAGTCAGGCTATAGCCAATGGCCCATGCAAGGGGCAAGCCAAAGCGGCTCGGCAGCCGGAAATTCCGCCGCGCTGCACCATGGCAGCAGTTTTCGGCTAGTTTTTATCCAGGCCATAAAGCCGGTGCAGCGTGCGTACCGCGAGGTCGGTATGCGCGGCGTCGATCAGCACCGAGAACTTGATCTCGGAGGTGGTGATCGCGCGGATATTGATCTTCTGCTCGGACAGCGCCTTGAACGCCTGAGCCGCGACGCCGGCATGGCTGCGCATGCCGATGCCGATCACCGATACCTTGGCGACGTCGGTTGCACCGTCGAGTCGCTCGTAACCGATCGCGCTCTTGGCCTTTTCGATGGTGGTTCGGGCACGCTCATAGTCTGCCGAGGGCACCGTGAACGTCAGATCGGTGGTGGCGCCGTCTGCCGAGACATTCTGCACGATCATGTCGACGTTGATACTGCTGTCGGCGAGCGGGCCGAAGATCGCAGCGGCGACGCCGGGCTTGTCCTGCACGCGCCGGATCGAAATTTGCGCCTCGTCCTTGGAGAAGGCGATGCCGGTGACGACTTGCTGTTCCACGATGTCTGCCTCGTCGCAAATGAGAGTTCCGGCGGGCGTCGCCCGCGGATCGATATCTTCAGGCTTCACGAAACTGGAGCGCACGAAAATGCGCACGTTGTGCACCATGCCGAGCTCGACCGAGCGCACCTGCATGACCTTGGCGCCGAGCGAGGCGAGCTCGAGCATTTCCTCGTAGGCGATCTTGTCGAGCCGTTGCGCTTGCGGCACCACGCGCGGGTCGGTGGTGTAGACGCCGTCAACATCGGTATAGATGTCGCAGCGCTCTGCGCCGATTGCGGCGGCGATCGCCACCGCCGAAGTGTCGGAGCCGCCGCGGCCGAGCGTGGTGATGCGCCTTGTTTCCTTGTGCATGCCCTGGAAGCCGGCGATGACGGCGACCTGCTTGTGCTCCTTGAAGCGCTTGATCAACTCGGCGCCGTTGACCTCGAGGATGCGCGCAGAGGCGTGCGCATTGTCGGTGTAGATCGGCAATTGCCAGCCCTGCCAGGAGCGTGCATTGACGCCCATGTTTTCCAGCACCAGCGCCAGCAGGCCTGCGGTGACCTGTTCGCCGGATGCGAGGACCGCGTCATATTCCCGGGCGTCATGCAGCATCGCCGCTTCGCGCGCCCAGGCGACCAGCTGATTGGTGGTGCCGGCCATGGCGGAGACCACGACGGCAACATCATGGCCGGCGTCATCTCGCGCTTGACGTGGCGCGCGACATTGCGGATGCGGTCGAGATCGGCGACCGACGTTCCGCCAAATTTCATCACCAGCCGCGCCATAGCTTTCCCAGACGTGCGATTTCGGCAATAAAATCGGCGCGAGGACATCCAAGCGCCGTCTGCAAAAGGCGCGTATACATACCGGCGGCCTGTTGAGACTGCAATGAAGCAAAGCGCGGCATTCCATGAGGTATATCGAGGGGATTCTGCAGCCGGGCGAAAGCATCGTGCATACCAGCAAGATTCATTGGATCATTTACGTTCCGGCCATCGGCATTCTGCTGATCGCCCTCTTCGCGTTAACGCAAGCGGGCGATAGTTCGGCGGGAGCGATCTGGCTGCTGGTCTCAAGCGGCTGCGCGGTGGTTGGCGGCATTTGGCTGTTCATGGCCTGGTTCCGGCGGTGGACCACGGAAATCGATGTCACCAATCGTCGCATCGTCTACAAGCGCGGCTTCATCCGGCGGCATACCGTTGAAATGAACATGGACAAGGTGGAGAGCGTCGACGTTAACCAGTCGCTATTCGGACGATTGTTCAACTATGGCGACATCGTCATCCGCGGCACCGGGCTTGGACTGGAGCCGCTGCAAAAGATCGCCGCGCCGCTGCAATTTCGCAACCACGTCACCGCGCGCTAGGCTGACAAAACGCGCAAGGCCCTTAAAGTCCCTCAAGGTGTAGTCCATGCAATACCGGAATCTCGGCTCCAGCGGCGTGAAGGTGTCTCCACTTTGCCTCGGCACGATGATGTTTGGCGGCGCGACCGACGAGCCGACGGCCGGCAAGATCATCGCGAAAGCCCGCGATCAGGGTGTGAACTTCATCGATTCCGCCGATGTCTATAACGGCGGGAAGTCAGAGGAAGTCACCGGGCGCGCGATCGGCAATCAGCGCCACGACTGGGTATTGGCCACCAAGCTCGGCAACAAGATCGGTGAGGGCGCGAATCGCGGAGGTCTGTCGCGCAAATGGGTGATGCAAGCGGTGGAAGAAAGTTTGCGCCGGCTCGGCACCGATTACATCGACATCTATTATCTGCACATGGAGGATCACGCGACGCCCTTGAGCGAGACGGTGCGAGCGATGGGTGATCTGATGCATCAGGGCAAGATTCGATATTTTGGTTTGTCGAACTATCGCGCCTGGCGTGTCGCCGAGATCTGCAATCTGTGCGACGACATGGGCATCGCTCGCCCGATCGTGAGCCAGCCATATTATCATGCGCTCTATCGCGTCGCCGAAGTCGAGCACTTGCCGGCCTGCGTGAATTATGGTCTCGGCGTCGTGAGCTACAGCCCGCTCGCGCGCGGCGTGCTCACGGGGAAATACCAGCCGGGCGCCGACGCGCCGAAAGACACCCGCGCAGGGCGCGCAGACAAAAGAATGATGCAGACCGAGTTTCGTCCGGAAACACTTGAGGCCGCGCAAAAAGTGAAAGCCTATGCCGAAAAGCACGGCGTCGCGCCCAATCATTTCGCGGTCGCCTGGGTGCTGAACAACAAGTTGATCAGCGGCGTGGTGGCGGGTCCGCGCACCGAGGCGCACTGGGACGACTATGTGAAGGCGCTCGATTTCAAGCTGACGAAAGAGGACGAGACTTTCATCGACGACCTCGTCGTCACCGGTCACCCAGCCGCGCCGGGCTACAATGATCCGGCCTATCCGATCGAGGGCCGCGTTCCGCGGACCGGTTGATGAAACGGGCAAGCAGCATCGACGAGCGGGAAGTCGAGCAATTTGCCCGGCTTGGGGCGCGCTGGTGGGACGCCAAGGGCCCGATGGCGGCGCTGCACAAGTTCAACCCGGTACGTCTAGCCTATATTCGCGATCAGGCGGCGGCGCGGTTTAACCGCGATCCGAAGAAGCTGGATTGCCTCAAAGGTCTGCGCATCCTCGATATCGGCTGCGGCGGCGGCATTCTATCCGAGCCGCTGGCGCGGCTCGGCGGCGAGGTGATAGGCGCCGACCCGGCCGGCGAAAATATTGCTGCGGCACAGGCGCACGCAGATGCGTCCGGCGTAACGGTCGACTATCGCGCCACCACCGCCGAAGACTTGGCGGCGGCGGAGGAAAAATTCGACATCGTGCTGGCGATGGAGGTCGTCGAGCATGTTGCCGACGTGCCGTCGTTCGTCGCAACCTGCGCGTCGATGGTGAAGCCGGGCGGATTGCTGTTCGCTGCCACGCTCAACCGCACGCTGAAGAGTTTTGCACTGGCGATCGTCGGCGCCGAGTATGTACTACGCTGGGTGCCGCGCGGCACCCATCAATGGGATAAATTCGTCACCCCGATCGAACTTGAACTGGCGCTGGAGAACAGCGGGCTGCGGGTGCTCGGAGAGCGCGGTGTCATCTATAATTTGCTGGCTGACCGATGGCAGTTGTCGTCCGACACCGATGTGAACTACATGATCGTCGCCGAACGCCCCGCCAAGAAGTCCTCTCCCGCCTGATCGCCATTATTCATGCTCTGGGCCGTCTTTACCGTCATCGCCGCCGCCGGCCAGACCGCGCGCAACGCCATGCAGCGCGAGCTGACCAACACGCTCGGCACGGTCGGCGCCACCCATGTCCGGTTCCTGTTCGGCTTTCCCTTCGCGCTTTTGTTCCTGATCGGCGTGTTGACGGTGACCGGCGCGCCGCTGCCGCATCCACCGCCGATTTTTTGGGTCTGGACTTTGTGGGGCGCGTTCGCGCAGGTCGTTGCCACCGCATTGATGCTTGCCGCGATGAGCGAGCGCTCGTTCGTTGTCGCCATCGCCTACATCAAGACCGAGCCGGTGCAGGTTGCCCTGTTCGGACTGGTGTTCCTCGGCGACCGACTCAATATCGGAATGGCCGCTGCGATCCTGATCGCGACGGTGGGCGTTGTCATTATGTCGCTCAAGCCAAGCGCCGGCACGACTTCGAGTATGCGCCCGACACTGCTGGGCATCGGCAGCGGCACCATGTTCGCGTTGTCCGCCATCGGTTATCGCGGCGCCATCCTCTCGCTGCACAATCCAAATTTCGTGATGGCGGCGACTTTTACGCTGGCGCTCGGACTGGTGCCGCAGTCCGCCGCGCTATCGCTTTATCTCGCCGTGCGCGACATGGAGGTGTTGCGCGCCATCATGCGGGCCTGGAGACCTTCGATTCTGGCGGGATTTATGGGCGCTTTCGCCTCGCAGTTCTGGTTTCTGGCGTTTGCCATCGCCACTGCCGCCAGCGTGCGCACCCTCGCGCTGGTCGAAGTGCTGTTCGCGCAAGCGGTCTCGAAATTCATCTTCAAGCAGCCGACCACGCGCCGCGAGGCCATCGGCATTGTGCTGGTGGTCGCCGGAGTCGCTCTGCTGCTCTGGACGTCGGCCTAGTTCTGCTCGTCGGGAAGGACCGGCAGCGGATGAAATTCAATGCCTTCTTCCGCCAGATCCTTGGCTTCCTTGGGTGAGGCTTCACCGTAGATCGAACGATGCTCGATCTCGCCGTAATGCATCTTGCGGGCCTGTTCCGGGAATTTTCCACCGACATTATCAGCGTTCTTGGTCAGATGCTCGCGCACCTCGCGCAGCTTCTGGCGGAATTCCTGCTCCCGCGGAGATATCATGGCGACCGCCGTTTTTTCGGCGGCCGGGGCCGAAACTCCGGCAGGCGCCGAGCGGCCTTTCCTCACGCTGGCGATGCGCGGCGCCATGATCGCCTTGCCGACTTTGGCGGAGCCGCAGACCGGGCACGACACCAGGCGGCGCGTGGCCTGCTTGTCGAAGGCCGCTGAATTCTGGAACCAGCTTTCGAACGAATGTCCGCGCTCGCAAGCCAAGGTGTAACAGATCATGCTTGTTTGCCCTGGCCTCGCACCATGTGCAGATAGGCCGGTTCCTTGAGTGGCTCGGCGATCTCGAAGCGGCGGCCGTGCTGCAGCGATGGAATGCGCGAGCGCGCGTCGGCGGCTTGGGCTAGATCGATTTCAGCGATTACCACATCAGGCTCGACGCCGCCCTCGGCCAAAACGCCGCCCCAAGGATCGACGATCAGCGAGTGGCCGTAAGTGTCCCGGCCGTTTTCGTGCCTGCCGCCTTGTGCGGCGGCAAAGACGTAACACCCGTTCTCGATCGCGCGGGCGCGATTGAGTACGTGCCAATGCGCCTCGCCGGTCTGCTGCGTGAAGGCGGAGGGGATGGCGAGCATGGTGGCGCCGGTTTCCGCCAGCGCGCGATAGAGTGCCGGGAAGCGCAAGTCGTAACAGACCGTGAGGCCGAGCCGCCCCCAAGGCAGATCGGCCAGCACGGCGCGGTCGCCCGGCCGGTAATTGCGCGACTCACGATAAGTCTCGCCGTTGGCCAAATCGACGTCGAACATATGTATCTTGTCGTAGCGCGCGATAACGTCGCCGCTTGAATCGATCAGCAGCGAACGGTTCGCCGCTTTGTCCGGCGCGATCTTGATCGCCAGCGAACCGATATGAATATGCAATTCCAGCTTGCGCGCCAGATCGCGAAGCGTCGCCAGCGTGACGTCGGCGTCCTCGTCGACGATATTGGCGAACAGGCGCTCGCGCTTGACCTCCATGATATTGGTCATCTCGGGCGTGAGAACGTAATCGGCGCCGGCAGCCTTGGCCTGTCCGATCAGTTTCACCGCCACATCGAGATTGCCAGGCGGCGCCACGCCCGAGCGCATCTGGATCATTGCCGCCTTGAAGGTCGTCGGCGCATCCGTCATTTCGATTGACCCGTTCCGGCCAACAATGTGTCGAGCTTGCCGGCGCGCTCGAGCGCCTGCAGATCATCGTTGCCGCCGACATGCACCGTGCCGACGAAAATCTGCGGCACCGTCATGCGACCCTTGGCCCGCTGAATCATTTTCTCGCGCAACTCCATATCGCTTCCGACGTCGATCTCATTATACGCCACGCCCTTGCGCTTCAGGAGGGCTTTGGCGGCGTGGCAATAGGGGCAAAAACGGGTGGTATAGATATCGACGGGGGGCATTGTCGGCCTTTGGCGCGCGAACCGGCCCTTTATATGGGCGCACGGCCCGCCGCCACAACCCGGGCGAAAACCAGAACGTCGACGGGAGCGGCGCCGGCCCGCAACAGGGCGCGCGCGCAGGTGTCGCAGGTCGCCCCTGACGTAAGCACGTCGTCGATCAGGATCACCCGCTTGCCGCTGATGGAACCTATGGCTTCCGCGTCGACCCGGAAGGCGCCCTGAACATTGTCGGCACGCTCCGACTTCGACAGGCCGACCTGTTGCGGCGTGGCACGTACCCGCCTTAGCGCGCCGTGCAGTACCGGCACGCCACTGGCCGCCGAAATCGCTTCGGCCAGCGCGGCGGACTGATGGAAGCGCCGCGCCCACAACCGCCGCTAGCGCAGCGGCACCGGGATCGGCGCGTCGGCGCCGCCGAGCAATTCGCGGCCGGCCCGTACCATCCAGCGTCCCATCAGCGGCGCGAGATCGAGGCGGTCGCCATATTTGTAGGCATGCACCAGCGCGCGGGCGATATCGTCGTAGCGTACCGCGGCGCGCGCGCGGTCGTAGGCCGGTGGATCGGCGATGGCCTCCATCGAGAGCAATCCCGGGCCGGGATCGTAGCTGAAGGGGATGCCAAGCCGGGCACAAAACGGCGGCTCGATCATCGAGAGCTTCGACCAGCATGGGGCGCAAAGCCCAATGCCGTCGCCGAGCGGCTCACGACAGGAACGGGCACAAGGGTGGCAGCGCGACATCGAGGGCCAATCTCGCGGTCGAGGTGAGAACATCGCGCTCCTGCGAGAAGCGCGCGGAAATGCCGATTTTGCCCGTGACCTCCAGCTCGGCCATACTCAAATCGTAACAGATGAATTCAGGACCCACCATCTTCGACCGGAAACTCCTGCGCACACGCATGCAGCGCGCGGTATCGCTTGGGCCTGCGAGTGTTTCTGCTCGATCGCGTGGCGGCCGATGTGGTCGAACGGTTGTCGGCAGTGTTGCGGCAGTTCAAGCAGGCTGCCGATATCGGAACGCCGACCGATGCACTGCGCCGCACGTTGGCGGCGACCGGCAAGGTCGAGTCCGTTACCGCCGTGGACGTTGGGGACGACGAGGCGCTGGATCTGGCGCCCGGCTCGTTCGACCTTGCGGTCTCGGCGCTCGCTTTGCAATTCGTCAACGACCTTCCCGGCGCGCTGGTGCAGATCCGGCGCGCGCTTAGGCCGGATGGTCTGTTGCTCGCCGCGCTTGCCGGCGGCGACACACTCACCGAACTGCGGCAAGCGTTCGCCGCCGCCGAAAGCGAGGTGGAGGGCGGCCTTTCGCCGCGCGTCGCGCCGTTCGCCGACCTGCGCGATCTCGGCGGCCTGATGCAACGCGCCGGTTTCGCATTGCCGGTGATCGACAGCGATCGTATCACCGTGCGCTACGATAATGTATTCGCGCTGATGGCGGATTTACGCCGCATGGGGGTGACTAATATTTTGACTGAGCGCCGCCGCCTGCCACTCAAGCGCGCGACTTTGCATCGGATGGCGGAGATTTACGCGGCGCGATTTTCAGATTCGGATGCTCGGGTGCGAGCCACTTTCGAAATTATCTGGCTGTCGGGCTGGGCGCCGCATGAAAGCCAGCAGCAGCCGCTCAAGCCTGGTTCGGCCAAGACACGGCTGGCCGATGCGCTGGGTGTGAAAGAAATTCCGGCCGGTGAAAAAGCGGGCGGCGGATCGAACTAGTGGAAGGCGCTTCCTACCGTCGTCCACATCGTCTTCACGTTGCCGCCGAGCGTGGTGACCACCGCGATGATCGCTCCTGCAACGCCTGCGGCGATCAGCGAATATTCGATTGCGGTGGCGCCACTCTCGTCGGCCATGAAGCGGCGGGTCATCGAAACTTTATGCATAGGCCAATCCTGTTCAATCATCCCAGCAGTGCCATCAAGTGTGCGACTAGCGGTTCGTCGGCCGGCGGCATTTTATAATCCCGTAGTCGGTTCGGCTTTACCCAAGCGAGCTTCTGCTCTTCCTGTGCGCTCACCGTTCCCTCCCATCGCCGGCAAACATAGAGCGGCATCAACAGATGGAAGTTCGGGTAGGCGTGGCTTGCGAACGTCAGCGGTGCGAGACACGGTTCGCTGACGGTAATATCCAGTTCTTCCTTCAACTCCCGGATCAGCGTTTCTTCCGGCCGTTCGTCCGCTTCGACCTTGCCGCCGGGAAATTCCCAGAGGCCCGCCATCATCTTTCCCGCCGGCCGCTCGGCAATCAGTACGCGCCCGTCGGCATCGATGAGGGCGCAGGCGGCAACAAGAACGATTTCGACGCTCACGGCCCTTCTTTCCCGACGATAGGCAAGCGATGGTTAAAAGGCGTTCAACGGCATAAAAACCGTATCAACGATGGCCGCAACGGTTAACTGCGCGTTACGAACGGTAGTCGCCGTTGATGGCGATATATTCCTTGGTCAGATCGCAGGTGAGCACGCGGTCGCGGCCGTTGCCCAGGCCCAGCGCGACTTTCAGGCTGATCTCGGGTTTGCGCATCACGGCCGACACTTGCGCTTCGTCATAATTGGGATCGCGCGCGCCCTTATGCGCTACGCGGATACCGCCGAACCAGATCGACAATTTATCGCGGTCGGCCGGCTCGCCGGCCTTGCCGACTGCCATGACGACGCGGCCCCAATTGGCGTCCTCACCGGCGATCGCGGTTTTCACCAGCGGCGAATTGGCAATCGACATCGCGATGCGCCGTGCCGATTGCTTTGGATTTGGCGCCCTCGACGACGATCTCAAGCAGCTTGCGCGCGCCTTCGCCGTCGCGCGCGACCTGCTCCGACAGGTTACCCAGCACTTTATGCAGCGCTTGCGAAACGCCTTCAGCCGAGGGTCGGCGGCGCGTGCAATGCACGGCGCGTTTTTCGCCTTGCCGGTGGCGAACATCATCAGCGTGTCGGAAGTCGAAGTATCGCCATCGACTGTCACGGCGTTGAAGGTGTCGACGACGCTCTCCGACAGCAGCACGCGCAATGCGGCAGCGGAGATTGCCGCGTCGGTGAACACGAAGGCGAGCATGGTCGCCATGTCGGGCGCGATCATGCCGGCGCCCTTGGCGATGCCGTTGATGGTCACCGTGGCCTTGCCGACCTTGACGCGCGCGGTGGCGACTTTGGGAAACGTATCGGTGGTCATGATCGCTTTCGCGGCGTCAAGGAAACGATCGGGCTTGGCATTTGCCACCATGCCGTCCATGACGCCGTCAAACGCGCTGGCCTTGAGCGGCTCGCCAATCACGCCGGTTGAAGCGAGAAAGACCTCGTCAGGTTTGCAGCCGGCAGCCTTGGCCGCGATGCGCGCCGTGAAACCGGCGGCGTCGCGGCCGCTCTTGCCGGTGAAGGCATTGGCATTGCCGGAATTGACGACCAGCGCACTTGCCTTGCCGTGCTTGATGCTGCGCGCGGCACCATTCGACTGGCGCCGACGGGCACTTCGAGCGGGTAAAGACACCGGCTATCGTGGTGCCTTTTTCGAACAGCGCCAGCAGCACGTCGGTGCGGCCCGCATAACGAATGCCGGCTGCGGCCGTAGCAAGCCGGACACCAGCGACCGCCGGCATGTCCGGGACGCTGGTCGGGGCGAGAGGAGAAACGGAGGTTGCCATGCCGGTTACCTTGCTTGTCACCTTGGCGATCACTGTCAGCGTCGCGACAATAGAGACGCTGATGGCCGGGACAAGGCCCGGCCATCACGATACTTCTTGATGAATATGATCGCGCTTACTTCTTGGCGGGCTCGGCCGACTTGGGCGCGTCCTTGGCGGCATCCGGCTTGTCGAACCGTTCGATCGTCGCGCTGGTGCGCAACTTGGTCACCAGCTCGGCCTGGGCCTTGCGCGTCACAAAGGTTTCGATCTGCGACTTGACCTCGTCGAAGGTCGGCACCGGCTTGCTGCGCTTTTCCTCGAGCTTGATGACGTGCCAGCCGAATTGCGTCTTCACCGGCTCGGAGATCTGGCCCTTGTCGAGCTTGAAGGCGACGTCGGCAAACTCCGGCACCATCTGTTCCTTGGTGAAGAAGCCGAGATCGCCGCCATTGGCCTTGCCGGAAGGATCTTCGGTGAGTTCGCCGGCCAGCTTGGCGAAATCCTCGCCCTTCTTGAGACGCTCGATCGCCGCCTTGGTCTTATCTTCGGCTTCCTTGCCGGCCTTCGCGTCATCTGCCGGCGCACGGAACAGAATATGGCGCGCGTGCACCTCTTCCTCCGGCGTCATCTGCTTGACGGCGTCGTCATAGACTTTGTGCATCTCGGCGTCGGTCAGCGCCGCTTTGCCGACCTGTTCGAGCAGCGTCGCCATCAAAAGCTTGTTGCGCACGAAAGCGACCCTGCGGCGGAAGTCGGCGCTGTCGCCGAACTTCCGGTTCTCCGCTTCCTTCGACACCGCGATCATGTCGATCAAGAAGGAAACGAGATATTCCTGCTTGGCCTCCGGCGCCATCGGCGGCAGTTGCCCGGCTTCCTCTTCGGCGGTGGCGAGATCGCTCTGGTGGATCTCTACGCCGTTGACCTTGGCGAGCAGCTTGTCGTCGGCGGCGGGCTTGTCCTGCGCGAACAGCGGCGTCGCGGCGATCAGCAAAATTGCTGCCAAGCCGGCCGCGCGCGCACGCGAAGCCGGCGATCCGGCAGAGAAAGAGAGGGGCATGTCATCGTCCTTGGAAGCCAAACGTCCGCCCAGACGGATGCGGCTGGCGGCTGGCGCGGCTTTTTCGCCCAACCATCATGGCATTGCAATGGCGGAATGCCGCGGGGTCTTAACGAGCGCGTGACCTGAAAAACCCGTAATGCAGCGGCAATTGACATCAATCGGACCCCCTCCTATCTGTCCGAAGGTTCCCCGCGTGGGCACTGCTTCGCGTTGCTTTTCCCCGAAAAGTGCCGCATTTCCGGAGCGCCGGACGGCTAAACCGGCGCCGCGTCCAATTGACGGGACGAGGCCCAAACAAGGACTTGCCTATGATCGGCGCCGTTGCCCGCAAGCTGTTCGGCTCCGCCAATGACCGGCGGATCAAGAGCTACCAGCCTCGGGTCGATGCCATCAATGCGCTCGAGCCTGAAGTAGCCGCGCTCTCCGACGAGGCGCTCAGGGCGCGCACCGCCGACCTCAAGAAGCAGGTCGCCGACGGCGCATCGCTCGACGACGTGCTGGTGCCGGCCTTCGCCACGGTGCGCGAAGCGGCGAAGCGCACCATCGGGCAACGCCATTTCGATGTGCAGTTGATCGGCGGCATGATCCTGCACGAAGGCAAAATCTCCGAAATGAAAACCGGCGAAGGCAAAACGCTGGTCGCCACGCTGCCGGTCTATCTCAACGCGCTGTCGGGCCTCGGTGTTCACGTTGTCACCGTCAACGACTATCTCGCCAAACGCGACGCCGAGTGGATGGGTCAGATCTACAACTTCCTCGGCCTTACGACTGGCGTCATCGTGCACGGCATGGATGATGGCGAGCGCAAGGAAGCCTACGCGCGCGACGTCACCTACGGCACTAACAACGAACTCGGCTTCGACTACCTGCGCGACAATATGAAGTATCGGCTGGAGGATATGGTCCAGCGCGGCCACGTCTACGCCATCGTCGATGAAGTCGATTTCGATCCTGATCGACGAGGCGCGCACGCCGCTCATCATTTCCGGCCCGCTCGACGACCGCTCCGAATTCTACAACACCATCGATGGCTACATCCCCGCGCTCGACAAGACCGATTACGAGGTCGACGAGAAGCAGCGCACGGTGACCCTCACCGAGGCCGGCATGGAAAAGCTCGAGCAGCGATTGCGCGATACCGGTCAACTCAAAGGGGTCTCGCTTTACGACATCGAGAACGTATCGGTCGTGCACCACGTCAATCAGGCGTTGCGCGCGCACAAGCTGTTCCAGCGGGACAAGGACTACATCGTTCGCAACGACGAAGTCGTCATCATCGATGAATTCACCGGCCGTATGATGCCCGGCCGCCGCTATTCGGAGGGGCTGCATCAAGCGCTCGAAGCCAAAGAGCACCAGACCATCCAGCCGGAAAACCAGACGCTCGCCTCGATCACCTTCCAGAATTACTTCCGCATGTACGCCAAGCTAGCCGGCATGACCGGCACCGCTTTGACAGAAGCCGACGAATTCATGGACATCTACAACCTCGAAGTCCTCGAGGTGCCGACCAATATGCCACTGGTGCGCATCGACGACGATGACGAGGTCTATCGGACCAATGCGGAAAAATACCGTTCGATCATCACGCTGATCGAGGACTGCAAATTGCGCGGTCAGCCGGTGCTGGTCGGCACCACTTCGATTGAAAAATCCGAGCAACTCGCCGAGATGCTTCGCCAGGCCGGCTGGGAGGCGCACGACTTCACCGATCCCAACGCCTTCGCGGCGCTTTATTCCGGCGACGATGGCGCCACCAAGACCAAGGTGTTCGCCATCCTCAACGCGCGCTACCACGAGCAGGAGGCCTATATCGTCTCGCAGGCCGGCGTGCCGGGCGCGATCACGATCGCCACCAATATGGCGGGCCGCGGCACCGACATTCAGCTCGGCGGCAATGCCGACATGCGCATTCGCCAGGAAATCGCCGGCTTCGACGATCCGCGCGCCCGCGAGAAAAGCCCGCAGGCCGATGAAATACGCACGCAGATCGCGCGTCTGAAGGAAAAGGCGCTCGCCGCCGGCGGTCTTTATGTGCTCGGCACCGAGCGCCACGAGAGCCGGCGCATCGATAACCAGTTGCGCGGCCGCTCCGGCCGTCAGGGCGACCCCGGCCATTCCAAATTCTTCCTGTCGCTCGAAGACGATCTGATGCGCATCTTCGGCTCCGATAAGCTCGACGGCATGCTGACCAAGCTCGGCCTCAAGGAGAACGAGGCGATCGTTCACCCGTGGATCAACAAGGCGCTGGAAAAGGCGCAGCAGAAGGTCGAGGCGCGAAACTTCGACATCCGCAAGAATTTGTTGAAATACGACAACGTGTCGAACGACCAGCGCCGGGTCATCTTCGACCAACGGCTCGAGCTGATGCGCGACGAGGACGTCGACGAGACGGTGCGCGACATGCGTCACAATGTCGTGGAGGATTTGGTCGCAAAATACATTCCGGAAAATGCCTATCCCGAGCAGTGGAATGTCGCAGAGCTCGACACCGCGCTACGCGACGTACTCACGCTCGATATGCCGGTGAAGGATTGGGCCAAGGAAGAGGGCATTGCCGGCGAGGAAGTGCGCGAACGCATCGAGCGCCGTGCCGATGAGTTCATGGCGGCCAAGGCGGCTAAATGGGGCCCCGAGGTGATGCGTTACGTCGAGAAGTCTGTGCTGTTGCAGACGCTCGATCAGCTCTGGCGCGAGCATCTCATCGTGCTTGAGCATCTACGCCAAGTGATTGGCCTGCGCGGCTACGGCCAGCGCGATCCGCTCAACGAATACAAGGCCGAGGCTTTCACGCTGTTCGAGACGATGATCTCGCGGTTGCGCGAGGCGGTCACCGGGCAACTGATGCGGGTCGAGATCGTGCAGGCGCCGCCGCAGGATGAGGCCTCGCAACTTCCTTACATGGAAGCCCATAAGGTCGATCCGGACACCGGCGAGGACGAATTCGCGCGGCCGGAGCCGGCGCTGGTGAGTGCGGGTGCCGCTGCGGTCGCGCCGGAAGCGCGCAACCCGAAAGATCCGTCGAGCTGGGGCAAGGTCGGCCGCAATGAGTTATGTCCCTGCGGATCCGGCAAGAAATACAAGCACTGCCACGGCAAGTTCGCGTGAGGCGTAGACGACGCCGTCACAACGCAGGCTCGCGTCCCTTAAGCCGTTAACCAAATATTAACGATAAACTTTCCCGCCGGGCGACGTCCTTTATCCTGCGGCCATGACCTGGCGCGAACTCGCTCACCGTATTCACATTCGCAAGATATTGATGGTGCTCGTCGCGATCTTCGTGATGTGGTCATGGCTCACGGAAAAGACGGCGCCGGTCGCGCAGCCGAGCGAACCCGCTATCGAATATCTCTGGACTTAAAGGCGCGTAAGCTGTGCGTCACTTCATCGCCACAGCCCGAGACCGTCCCATTTGTCTTCCGGAATCGCTTCGCCGACCCGATACTCGAAGTGCAGGATTTTCAGCCGGTCCGGGCTCGCCTGACAGGTGAATGAGAATTGATACCATTTGCCCCGGCTGCGAAATGCGCCGCCAATGCCCTGCATGGTGTCGCCGGAAACCTGCGCTGGCGACAGCGGATCGATCATCGCCCGCTCGGGGCGATATAATCTCTTTTCGCGGCCGATATTTTCGACCGCCGCGTAGTCGCAAATTTGCTCCAGGCGCTCGGACGGATCGATGTTCTTGAGGCTCGCTTCGAAGCGAGATTCGGCGGCGGCGGGGAGCGCCAGCAGCAGCGGCGCCAGGATCAAAACAAAACCAAAACGATTCATTGCGGACTTGTTGTGCCGACGATGGCGCGGCCCGACAAGAGAAAATCGCAGGTTTTCCCGGCAAGCTTTGCGGACAGGGAAATAAGGCAGAAGCACTTTTTGCGGAACGCATTCCGATGCTAGCGTGCCTGTCGCGCAGCGCGGACAGGCCGGAAATGAATCACGACACGCCAACATTCGACTACATCATTGTCGGCGCCGGCAGCGCCGGCTGCGTGCTGGCGGAACGACTGACCGCGTCGGGACGGCACAGTGTCCTGTTGTTGGAGGCGGGCGGCGCGGACCGCAATGTCTGGATTCACATTCCGCTCGGTTACGGCAAGCTGTTCAGCGATGCGCGCTTCAATTGGATGTATAAATCGGAGCCGGAGGCCGAGCTCAACAATCGCAACGTCATCCAGCCGCGCGGCAAGGTACTGGGCGGCTCAAGCTCGATCAATGGGCTGCTGTACGTTCGCGGCCAGGCCGAGGATTTCGATCACTGGCGCCAGCACGGCAATACCGGCTGGGGCTTCGATGACGTTCTGCCGTTTTTCCGGACGGCCGAGGACCAGCAGCGCGGCGCCGACCACCTGCATGGTAAAGGCGGGCCACTGGCGGTTTCCGATGTGGCGCCGCATCCATTGTGTGAGGCCTTCATCGCGGCGGCGCAGCAGGCGGGCTTCCCGCGTAACGACGACTTCAATGGAGCGAAGCAGGAGGGCGCGGGCTATTACCAGCTCACCGCGCGCAATGGCCGCCGCTGTTCCACGGCGCGCGGCTATCTCAAGCCGGCCCGTAGCCGCACCAACTTAACGGTCGCCTCTGGCGCCTTGGCGAGCCGCATCCTGTTCGAAGGCCGCCGCGCGGTCGGTGTCGAATATCGGCAGGGTGGCGAGCTTCGCACCTCGCGCGCCAACGGCGAAGTGATCGTGGCCGGCGGAGCGTTCAACTCGCCGCAGCTTCTGCAATTGTCGGGTCTCGGGCCGGCGCCGTTGTTGCGTTCGTTCGGTATCGACGTAGTGGCGGATATGCCGGGCGTCGGCGAGGACCTGCAGGATCACTTTCAGGTGCGGTTCAATTATCGCTGCACCGATCCGATCACCATCAATGACGCGATGGCGAGTCTGCGCGGCAAGGTCACCGCCGGCTTGCAATATGCGCTGTATCGCCAGGGGCCGCTGAGCATCGGTGCCGGCTATGCCGGTGGATTTTTCAAGACCGATCCATCGCTACCGTCGCCCGATGTGCAGATTCATTTCATCCTGTTCAGTGCCGACGCGGTCGGACAAAAGCTGCACACGTTCCCCGGGTTTCTCGCGTCGGTCTGCCAGTTGCGGCCGCAGAGCCGCGGTCATGTGCGCATCAAGTCGACCGATCCTGCTGAACCGCCGGCGATCCAGCCGCGCTATCTATCAGCGCCGGCTGATCGTGACGTCATCCTCGAAGGCATGAAACTGACGCGCCGCATCATGGCGAAGCCGCCGATCGCGCGCTACATCGCCGAAGAACTCAATCCGGGCGCACAATGCCAGAGCGATGCCGACCTGATGGCGTTCGCGCGCGAAAAAGGCACGACTGTTTTCCATCCGACCAGCACTTGCCGGATGGGTCCAGATTCGAAATCGGTCGTGGATGAGCGATTACGGGTGCGCGGCGTCGACGGACTGCGGGTGGTCGACGGATCGATCATGCCGACCGTGGTGTCGGGCAATACCAATGCCGCGGTCATCATGATCGCGGAGAAGGGCGCCGCCATGATCTTGAACGACGCGCAGGCAGCGCGCTCGCCGGTCGCCGCGGCCTAGCGTAGCATCGCCCGCCGCCGGTTATGAAAAATGCCGGGTTAATCCAGTGTTTCGAGTTTTGGCGTTGCTGCCCTGACCGCGCACAAACCGCGGGGCGCCGATTTCGCGCGATTCTCCCCCGGGGGGCTGCTGTTGCACCATCACGTGGCGGCGATGCACGCAAAGGGCGTCCGCACATTCGATTGCGGGCCCGGGGCCTTGCCCTACAAATTCGAATGGCAGCCCGAGCAAATCCCGCTGGTAGCCTCGACCTTGACGGTCTCGGCGCTCGGCCGTCCGATGGCATTGCTGTTGGCGCTCGGCGTGACGACGAAATGTGCGGTCAAGCGCCGCGATCCGCTTCGCGAGATGATATTCGCGCTGCGCCGCCTCGGCCGCGGCGCGCGTTAAAGCGTCAGCGCCAGCTTTTTGCGGAACGCGCGGTCGCGTTTCAAATGCCACTCGCGGCTCATGGCGTGGCGGCGGCTTGCGCATTTCTCGGAATACAGCAGCACCCAGGCGCGGCCGCGCGTCGAGCGCGCGCCCTTGCCGGAATTATGTTGGGTCAGACGGCGGGCGACGTCGTTGGTCCAGCCGACATAGGTGACAGCGCGGCCGTTCGCGGCGCAGCCGAGGACATAGACGAAGCTGTCCATCGCCGGACTCACACCGCCTCAGGTTAAACGAAACGGATCAGTGCAGGCCCGACCAGCGGCTCTCGAAGGTGCCGGTGGGGACGACCGGCTGCGCGCCGGCCAGCAGCGTGCCGTTGCTCGGCGGCTGTGCCGAATAGGCGGAGCGCAATTCCGGCGTGGCAGGCTTCGCGCTCGCAGGCGCCGCATTGGCGGTCTGGGTCTTTGGCTGCTCGGCCTCGATGCGCGGCCTCAGCTGCAGCGACGGCGCATTGCTGGCGACCTGGCTGGATTCGGGCTTGCGTTTGAGCGCCGCGGTCGCGGCGTGCGTGACCTTGCTGACGGCGTTCTTGGCGCGGGCTACCAAAGTCGGGCGCGGCGGTTGCGCCGGCGCGGAGCCTTCGGTTTCCACTGGCGCTGCGGCGGGCTTCGAGCTGCCGAACAAGCCGCCCAGCAGGCCGGCAATTGTCGACGGCCGCTCGGCCGGCGCTTCGCCGATCTTCGGCTGCGGCGCCGAACGCGGAACGGGCACATTGGCTGCGACTTCAGTTTCTGCCGCCGGTTCGGCGGAGGCTATTTCGACCGGCTGCTTCGGCACGGTCGTCACCACCGGCGGATTATTCGGCGTGCGTGGCAGCGCGCCAGGGGTCGCCGCCGCCGGGATGATGGCCTGGCCGCGGGTGTCGGTCTCTCCAGTCGAGACCGGGTTGAGCTTGGTAAGGAACACCGGATTCATGCCGCCGTCGATGCCGGCCCGGCTGGCGACTACCGAGGTGCCGTGCCTGACGAGATCGGCATATTCGGCGCCGTCGCTGCGCTGGCGCTCCAGCACCACCGAGGCAATGTTCTTGTCCAGTTCATAGACCGGGCACTTGCCGGCCGGCGTTGAAAGAAATCGGTCGCGAGGCATTTTCCGGCGTGGCGGCGTCGAACACGTAGCGCTTCTCGCAGACGTCCACCTTTGGGCTGGAGGCGGGTGACCTCGAAATGGTCGTAGCCCACCTTGAGCATCTTCCAGAACGCCATGTGCGCACTGTTGCGATGCTTCGCCATGTTCACCGGCGTCATGCGGAACGGATAGGCCTGCAACTGGAACGCTTTCTGCCCGCCGAAGAATGACTCGCGCGCCAACGCGTAGATTTCCACCATCTGCTCGTCCGTCATCGCGTAGCAGCCGCGCGAGGAGCAATCGCCGTGCACCATCAGCTCGGAGCCGGTATGGCCGAGCGAGCGGTCATAGGCGTTCGGATAGCCGGTGTTGAAGGCAAGGTAGTAGTTCGAGTTCGGATTCATCTGGCCGGGCGTGATGGTGTAGAAGCCCTCCGGCGCCTGGCGGTCGCCTTCCTTGACCTTGGGGCCGAGATCGCCGGACCAGCGGCAGATCGGATAGGTCTTGAGCAGGGCGAATTGCGCCGTTGTTGTCCTGTTTCCAGACTTCGGCTTCGGCCTCTTCCTTGAAGATGCGGACCAGGATCGGCGATCCCTTGTCCATCTGCTTCGCATCCAGGTCGGCGAGCATCTTGTCGGAGAGCGGGGCTTGGGCGCGGCCGGTCGGGGCGATGCTGTCGGTGTCACAGCCGGCAAGGCCGATCGCGGCGGCGACGGCGGCAGTGACGCCAGCAATGCTCGTAAACAGGGCGACGGTTCAAACGCGAAACTCCCCCAACAGCCGGTATTGGGCCCGTGTTGAGCAATCGTTATCCATAAGATGTGGCTTTCGCAAGGCTGCGCAGCCACCCCTGCGACAGCCGATAAGCCTATGGTCAAACAATGGTAAATGGCTCCGGCGGGGTTTGAAAACCTGACCGAAAACCGGCGAAACCGGCCGCGAAAGCTGGCTGTAATTAAGATCAAACAGGCCCTGCGACCCGATATCAGGCGAGCTACGCTCCAAGGCTCCGGCCCATGGCGAGGAATTTCTCACGGCGCTGCCGGCGCACCGCCTCGCGATCGAGCGAGCGAAGGTCGTCGAAGGCCTGGCCGATCGCCTCGCCCGTTGCGGCGATTGCCGCCGCTGGATCGCGATGGGCGCCGCCGGTCGGCTCGGTGATCACCGTATCGATGATGCCGAACCGCACCATGTCCTGCGCGGTGATCTTCATGTTGGTTGCGGCGTCCTGCGCCTTGGTGGTGTCGCGCCACAGGATCGAAGCGGCGCCTTCGGGTGAGATCACGCTGTAGATCGCGTGCTCCAGCATCAGAACCTTATTTGCGGTGGCGATGGCGATGGCGCCGCCCGAGCCGCCTTCACCGAGGATCACCGCCACATTGGGCACGTGGAGCGCAAGGCTGGCTTCGGTCGAGCGCGCAATCGCTTCCGCCTGGCCGCGCTCCTCGGCGCCGATGCCGGGGTAGGCGCCGGCGGTATCGACCAGCGAAATGACCGGGATGCCGAAACGGTCGGCCATTTCCATCAGGCGCACCGCCTTGCGATAGCCTTCCGGCCGCGCCATGCCGAAATTGTGTTTGATCCGGCTTTCGGTATCGGAGCCTTTTTCGTGGCCGATCACGCAAATGCTGTCGCCGCGGAAACGCCCGAAGCCGCCGACGATGGCGTCGTCATCACCAAATTTGCGGTCGCCGGCGAACGGAACGAAGTTCGTGATCAAGGCCGCGATATAGTCTAGGCAATGCGGTCGCTGCGGATGGCGCGCAACCTGGGTCTTTTGCCAGGGTGTCAGTTCGGCATAGAGCTCCTTGAGCGCCAGCACGGCTTTGACTTCGAGGCGGGAGATTTCCTCGCCGACCGCGACCGCAGTGCCGGTTTCGGCCATCGCGCGCAGTTCTTCGACCTTGGCTTCGAGTTCAGCGACCGGTTTTTCGAAGTCGAGATAGCTGCGCATCGGTTGCGTGTTTCGCGGTGAAAGACTTGTTGAAACGGACCTTGCCGAAACAAGCCTTGCGGCTGGCATCAAGTCAAGCAAGGCCCGCTTTTGAGGGTTATTTGCGGGTTTATTTATCCGTCAAAGGGTGCAGGTCGCGCACCAGGCTTTTCAGCCGCTCTTCCAGCACGTGGGTGTAAATCTGCGTGGTCGAGATGTCGGCATGGCCGAGCAGCGTCTGCACTACGCGCAAGTCGGCGCCATTGTGCAGAAGATGGCTGGCGAAAGCGTGGCGCAGCACGTGCGGCGAGATTCGCGAGGCATCGATGCCACACGAGGCGGCAAGCGATTTGAGATCACGGGCGAAATGTTGACGGCTGAGATGGCCGGCTTCGCCGAACGAGGGGAACAGCCATTTCGATGGCGTCCGGCCCGATTTGCCTTTGCGTTCGGCCTGCTCGCGCAGTTTCAGATAATCGCCCATGGCGCGCCGCGCCGCATTGTTGAGTGGCACCAGCCGTTCCTTGCCGCCTTTGCCGCGGATGACCAACATGGCCTGGCCGCGCCGGGCCGCCGAGGCAGGGAGCGCGACCAGTTCGGAGACGCGCAAGCCGGTGGCGTAAACGGTTTCGAGCAGGCAGGTCAGCCGCGCGGCGCGCAGCTGCTGCGTAAGGGGCCTACCGTCGGCCATCGCCTGGCGGGCGGCGGCAAGCAAGCTGTCGACTTCCGCGATCGACAGAACTTTCGGCAGCGACCGTGCGCGCTTTGGACCCTCCAGCACGGCGGCCGGATCATCCTTGCGGTGTTGTTCGGCATAGAGGAAGCGAAACAGTTGACGCGTCGCCGACAGCCGCCGCGCCATCGACGTCGCCTTGAATCCTTTGCCGGCGAGCGCCTTGAGATAGCCGCGCAGATCGTCGGTCGACGCCTCGCGTAGGCTGCGGCCGTGATCGGCGAGATATCCGGCGAGGTCGGCGAGGTCGCGGCCGTAAGCGTCGAGCGTGTTGACGCCGGCGCCGCGCTCGGCCGCCAGCATGTCGAGGAACAATGCGATGCCACTATCGCCCGGCCGGGCCGGTGTCTCAGGTTTGCGGACTGTCGCCTTGCGGGCCATCGCGGCCTAGCGCGGCTGCTTGAGGAATTTGTCCGGCGTGATCGTCACGGAGATCTCGCGCGGCTGCAGATTGACGAAATTGGCGAGCGCGAACACCGCGAAATAGCCGAGGCCGCCGATCAGCGCGACAACCAGCAAAAATCTGAAAAGTGACGGCATAATATGCGCCCGTGCGCTCCGCGCGCCCTTCTACGATCACGATATCTGTGCGGGCAAGTGTCTACACAAGTCCCTAAACAAACGGCGATTTTGGCCCGGTCTCGACTGTAGCGATAACTGGTATATGGAACCTGACGAATACGCGGATTCGAGCGATGGCCGATCATGTTCTGCAAAAGCCGGCTGAAAACGGCGTCGAGCGGCAAATTGCCGCCACGCTGGCGCAGCGCTCGATCGTGCTGGTCGGCATGATGGGCGCCGGCAAGTCGTCGGTCGGGCGCCGGCTGGCCGCGCGAATCGGCATCCCGTTCGTCGACGCCGACAGCGAGATCGAGGCGGCAGCCGGCATGAGCATCGTCGATATCTTCACCCGGCACGGCGAGCCGTATTTCCGTACCGGTGAGGCGCGGGTGATAGCGCGGTTGCTCGACAACGGGCCGCAGGTGCTGGCGACCGGCGGCGGCGCGGTGATCGATCCGCAGACCCGCGCGCTGATCGCGCAGAAGGGCGTCTCGATCTGGCTCAAAGCCGATCTTGAGGTTCTGTTGCGGCGGACCAAGCGGCGCACCGATCGCCCGCTGGCCGAGCAGATCAAGACGCTGCTGCCGCAGCGCGAGCCTTTCTACGCGCAGGCCGACCTGACCGCGCATTCGCGCGACGAGCCGCACGACACCGTGGTGGACGACATCATCACGGCGCTGGCCGAGCATCTGCAGCGCCGGGCGGAGCAGCAGTCGTGACCGTGCAGCCGTGCAGCAGCGAACAGACCGTGGTGAAAGTCGCCCTCGGCGAGCGTGCCTACGATATTGTCATTGGCCGCGACACTCTCACGTCGCTCGGTGCGCGCATCAAGGCGGTGCGGCCGGGCGCCAAGGTGGCAATCGTCAGCGATGAGGCGGTGGCCGCAAAGCACCTCGCCGCCGCCGAAGCCTCGCTGAGATCCGCGAGCATCGAATCGTCGCGCATTGTGGTGGCGCAAGGCGAGAGTTCGAAAAGCTACGCGACGTTCGAGAAAGTCTGCGAGGCGCTGATCGCGGCGCGCATCGAGCGCAACGATCTGGTGGTCGCGCTCGGCGGCGGGGTGATCGGCGATCTCGCCGGTTACGCGGCGGCTAGCGTGCGGCGCGGGCTCGATTTCGTTCAGGTGCCGACTTCGCTGTTGGCGCAAGTGGACTCCTCGGTCGGCGGCAAGACCGGCATCAATTCCACGCACGGCAAGAATCTGATCGGCGCTTTCCATCAGCCGGTTCTGGTGATCGCCGATACCGCGTTGCTCGACACGCTGCCGCCGCGCGAATTTCGCGCCGGTTATGCCGAGGTGGCGAAATTCGGGTTGCTCGGCGACGCCGCGTTCTTCACGTGGCTCGAAGCCAACTGGAAAGATGTGTTTTCCGGCGCGCAATCGGGAAATTTTGCGCGCGAGCACGCCATCGCGGTGTGCTGCCGCGGCAAGGCGGGCGTCGTCGGCCGCGATGAGCGCGAGACCGGCGAACGCGCGCTGCTCAATCTCGGCCATACCTTCGGCCATGCGCTGGAAGCCGCTGCCGGGTTCTCTGGCAAGCTGCTGCATGGCGAGGCGGTCGGGCTAGGAATGGCGCTGGCGTTGGCGTTTTCCGCCAAAAAAGGCTTGTTACCGGCGGCCGACGCGGCGCGCGCGACCCGTCATCTTGCGGCGGTCGGCTTGCCGACCCATCTCCAGGACTTCCCCGGAACATTGCCCAGCGCCGATCGGTTGATGGAACTCATTTCGCAGGACAAAAAGGTCAAGCGCGGCAAGCTCACGTTCATTTTGATGCGCGGCATCGGACAGGCCTTTGTCGCCGCCGATGTCGATCCCGCCGAAGTGCGCGGTTTTCTGGAAGAAAAGATTCAAGAGAAAATTTCCCGTCAATGACCACGAACGACTGGCTCTCTCTTGGCATCGTGGTGTTCTGCCTGCTGCTGTCGGCCTTCTTCGCCGGCAGCGAAACCGCGCTCACCGCGTCGTCGCGCGCCTCGATGGCGCGGCTGGAAAAGCACGGCAACCGCCGCGCCGGCATCGTCAACCGCCTGCTCGCGCAGCGCGAGCGGTTGATCGGCGCGCTGCTGTTCGGCAACAACGCCGTCAACATCGCGGCCTCCTCACTGGCGACCGGTGTGCTGCTGACATGGTTCGGCACTGCGGGCGTGGTCTACGCTACCGTCGTGATGACCATTGTCGTCGTGGTGTTCGCCGAGGTGCTGCCGAAAACCGCCGCGTTTAATGCGCCCGACCGCATCGCTCTCGCGGTGGCTCGACCGATGCTGTGGGTCGTTACGATCTTCGGCCCGGTGCTGATGGCGATCGAGGCGCTGGCGCGCGCGCTGCTTCGGCCGCTTGGCATCATCGTCGGCGAGGATCAGGCGGTGCTGTCGGCCCACGAAGAATTGCGCGGCACGGTCGACCTGCTGCATCGTGAGGGCGAGGTGGAAAAGCAGGATCGCGACATGTTCGGCGGCGTGCTTGATCTGCGCGAACTCGAAGTATCGGACGTCATGGTTCACCGCACCAAAATGCTTACCATTTGCGCCAACGATAAGCCGGAGGAGATCGTCAATGCGGTGATCGCCTCGCCGGTGACGCGCCTGCCGATGTGGCGCGACAAGCCGGAAAACATCGTCGGCATCATGCACGTGAAGGATCTGCTGCGTGCGCTGCATGCGGTCGATGGCGATGCCGACAAGATCGATATCGCCGCGCTGATGTCGCCGCCGTGGTTCGTTCCGGACACGCGGCCGGTATCGGAGCAGCTCAAGGCATTCCGCCGCCGCAAGACGCCGTTTGCGCTGGTGGTCGATGAATATGGCGAGGTCGAGGGTCTCGTCACGCTGGAGGATATTCTCGAGGAGATCGTCGGCGATATTACCGACGAGCACGACGTGGCGATGCCTGGCGTGCGCCGCCAGCCGGATGGCTCGGTCAATGTCGATGGCGCAGTACCGATCCGCGACCTTAATCGCGTGATGGAATGGAATCTGCCGGATCAGGAGGCCACCACCATCGCCGGCCTGGTTATTCACGAAGCCCGCTCGATCCCCGAGCCCGGGCAGAGCTTCACGTTCCACGGCTTCCGCATTCGCGTGCTGCGCCGCTCGCGCAACCGCATCACGGCGCTGCGCATCCAGCCGCTGCCAAAAAAGGCCAAGGCGAAAGCAAGTTGAGAATTACGAGACGCCTTCGCCGGGCGCCGCGGCGTGGATAGCGAGCGCGTGAATGCTGCCAGCGAGTTCCTCGCTCAGCGCCGCGTTGATCAGGCGATGGCGCTCGATCCGGGTCTTCCCTTTGAAGGCGTCCGCTACGATATAGAGCCGGTAATGCGTCTGCCCGCCCTCGCGATGCCCGGCATGGCCGGCATGCAGATGCGACTCATCGATAACCTTTAAGCTTTCGGGGGTAAAAGCCGCGGTGAGCTTCTTGGTTATGACATCTTCTGTACGCATGATAACGGCTTAGCGAGTGCGGGGCGGCGCGGTCAATTCCTAGCATCCTCACTACCTGCGAAAGTCTCACGCAAAAAGGCTTGCGGCCAACCCGCTGGTTTCCGCATAGTGTTCGGTCATGAAATTCGACTCACCATTATTCGACGGCATCCGCGTCAAGCCGGAGAAGGACCGTAGCGCGAAAAAAGCCGGGCCGACCTGCGAATGGGCCGGCTGCGAGGCGGAAGCCAAGCACCGCGCGCCGAAAGGCCGCGGGCGCGACAAGGACTATTGGCACTTCTGCGTCAAACACGTGCGCGAATACAATCAGAACTATAATTTCTTCGCCGGCATGAATGACGACGCGGTGCTGGCATATCAGAAGGACGCGCTGACCGGCCATCGGCCAACCTGGAAGATGGGCACCGGCAAGCGCGGCAAGGACGACATGCGCAGCGCGGTCGACGCGCTCAACATGTTCCACGAGATGAACGGCAAGCCGGGCTCGCGGCCGGATCCCGATCACAAGCCGGAGAAGCGCATCATCCGCAATGCCGAGCGCAAGGCGCTCGAGACGCTAGGGCTCGAGGCCGGCGTCGCTAAGGTGGTGGTCAAGACGCGCTTCAAGGAACTGGTGAAGCGCCACCATCCCGACGCCAACAATGGCGACGCTTCGAGTCGAGGACCGGCTGGTTGAGATCATCGAGGCGTATAAATATCTCAAGTCGATCGGGATCGGCTGAGTTGATCGTGACCGTTGCCAGATCGGCAATCCGTTCCTATCTCATTGAAAAGATTGATCGGTTCATGACCGAAGGGCGGGTTTTTCCGTTCCAATCCTTCTGCTAGGTTGGCCCCGACATCCGATCCATCCATCCCCAATTTCGCTCACGGTTTCGGGATTCCGAAGCCCCGGAGGCTCAATGACTGCCGCGGTACAAGAAACGTCGAGTTTGCCCGACATGAAAGTGTCGATTCGACAGGTGTTCGGCATCGACAGCGATATGGAAGTGCCGGCCTATTCCAAAGCCGACGAATATGTGCCGGATATCGATCCGGATTACCGGTTCGACCGGCCGACCACGCTCGCCATACTTGCTGGCTTTGCCCACAACCGCCGCGTCATCGTCTCGGGCTATCACGGCACCGGCAAGTCAACCCATATCGAGCAGGTCGCGGCGCGGCTGAACTGGCCGATGGTGCGCGTCAATCTCGACAGTCACATCAGCCGTATCGACCTGGTCGGTAAGGACGCCATCGTGCTCAAGGATGGCAAGCAGATCACCGAGTTCCGCGACGGTATTCTGCCGTGGGCCTATCAGCACAATGTCGCGCTGTGCTTCGACGAATATGACGCCGGCCGCCCGGACGTGATGTTCGTGATCCAGCGCGTGCTGGAATCCTCCGGCCGCCTCACGCTGCTCGACCAGAGCCGCGTGATCAAGCCGCATCCAGCGTTTCGGCTGTTCGCCACCGCCAATACGGTCGGGCTCGGCGACACCTCGGGCCTCTATCACGGCACCCAGCAGATCAACCAGGCACAGATGGATCGCTGGTCGATCGTCACCACGCTGAATTATCTACCGCACGACAACGAAGTCGAGATCGTTCTGGCCAAGGCCAAGCATTACCGCAACGAGGCCGGTCGCGATATCGTCTCCAAGATGGTCCGTGTTGCCGACCTGACTCGTAATGCGTTCATGAACGGCGACATTTCGACGGTAATGAGCCCGCGTACGGTGATCACCTGGGCGGAGAATGCCCAGATTTTCAGCGATCTCGGTTTCGCGTTCCGGCTCACCTTCCTCAACAAGTGCGATGAGCTCGAGCGCCCGATTGTCGCCGAGTTTTATCAGCGTTGCTTCGGGGTCGAACTGCCGGAATCTTCGGTTAACGTGGCGCTCTCGTAAAATCGCGCTTCCCGCAAGGGAGAGCGGGAGAAGGTCATGGCGAGCAACACGATCAAAAGTAAACCGTCGCCGAAGGAATCTCCGACCGAGCCATTCAAGCGCGCGGTTACCGGATGCCTGCGTGCGATTGCGCGCAAACCAGAGCTCGAGGTTGCATTCGCCGCCGAGCGGCCGGGACTGGTGGGTGGCAAAGTGCGATTGCCGGAGCCAGCCCGCAAGCTCAACCGCGCCGAAGCCGCTATCGTGCGTGGCCACGCCGATTCGATCGCGTTGCGGCTGGCTTGCCATGACGCGGCGATTCATCGGCGCTTGCAGCCCGGCGGCCAGCAGGCCCGTGCGGTATTCGAGGCGGTAGAGCAGGCCCGCGTCGAGGCGATCGGCTCGCGCCGCATGGACGGCGTCGCCTCAAATCTCACCGCCATGCTCGATGACCGCTATCACCGCGGCAAATTCGACAGCATTACCGAGCGCGCCGACGCGCCGATCGAGGAGGCGTTGGCGCTGATGGTGCGCGAGCGGCTGACCGGCATGGCGCCGCCGCCCGCCGCCAAGCGGCTGGTCGACCTGTGGCGGCCGATGATCGAGGCTCGCGCCGGGCGCGATCTCGACAAACTTGACGACGTCATAGAGGACCAGCGCCAGTTCGGCGACGTGGTGCACGAATTGCTCGAGGCGCTCGAAATGGGCGAGGATCGCTCGAGCGATTCGGAGGATGAAGACGAAGACGGCGAGGAAGAGCGCCGTAAGCAGGAATCCGGCGAGGACGGCGAAGCCGGAGATTCCGACGATACGCAGCGTATGAGCCTGGAAGACAGCCAGGTCAGCTCCGATGATCTGCCGGACAGCGCCTCGGAAGCCGTGGATTCTCCGACCTCCGACATGGCCGATGACTCCGAAATGGGCGACTCGGAATCGCCGGGCGAGCCGCAGCGTCCGCGCCCGGGCCAGAACGAGCCGCGCGGCCCCGACTACAAGGCCTTCGTCAGCAAGTTCGACGAGGTCGTGGCGGCCGAGGATCTGTGCGAGCCGGAAGAGCTCGACCGGCTGCGCGGCTATCTCGACAAGCAGCTTTCCCATCTGCAGGGCGTGGTCGCGCGGCTCGCCAACCGGCTGCAACGCCGGCTGATGGCGCAGCAGAACCGCTCGTGGGAATTCGATCTTGAGGAAGGCCAGCTCGACCCGGCGCGGCTGTCGCGCGTGATCGTCGATCCGCTGCATGCGCTGTCGTTCAAGCATGAAAAGGACATGAAATTCCGCGATACCGTAGTGACGCTGCTGCTCGACAATTCCGGCTCGATGCGCGGCCGCCCGATCACGGTGGCGGCGACCTGCGCCGATATCCTGGCGCGCACGCTGGAGCGTTGCGGCGTCAAGGTCGAGATTCTCGGCTTCACGACGCGGGCCTGGAAAGGCGGCCAGTCGCGCGAGCACTGGCTCACCGCGGGCAAGCCGGCCAATCCCGGCCGCCTCAACGATCTGCGCCACATCATTTACAAATCGGCTGATGCGCCGTGGCGGCGTGCCCGCAAGAATCTTGGCCTGATGATGCGCGAGGGCTTGCTGAAGGAAAACATCGATGGCGAGGCGCTCGACTGGGCGCATAAGCGCCTGCTGGCGCGCACCGAGCAGCGTCGCATCTTGATGATGATCTCGGACGGCGCGCCGGTCGACGACTCGACGCTGTCGGTCAACCCCGGCAACTATCTCGAGCGGCATCTGCGTTGGGTGATCGAGGACATCGAAACCCGCTCGCCGGTCGAGCTGATCGCGATCGGCATCGGCCACGACGTCACGCGTTATTATCGCCGCGCCGTCACCATCGTCGATGCCGAAGAGCTGGGTGGTGCGATGACCGAGAAGCTCGCGGAATTGTTCGAGGAGCACGCGCAAGAGGTCGAGCCGCACCGGCGGGTCCGCCGCCGGGTCGCCTGAGCATGGTCGCCCGGTCGGCGCAGCCGGACTTCGCCATCCGCATTGCAGTCGCGTTGGCGCTACTGAGCGCCGGGGCGCTCGGCATCGCCGAGGCTCAATATGCCGCGGAAGCGCCGCGCGCTATCGCAGTAACGGCAGCGCCGATTGCTTCCTTCGATATCCGCGATCCGTCCCGTACCCAGTTCGGCGCACTGGAATTCCGCGGCGGGCTGGAGCTCACCTCGAGCGACAAGGATTTCGGCGGCTTGTCGGCGCTGCGGGTCGCCGCGGATGGCGAGCATTTCGTTTCGCTCAGCGACAAGGGCCGCTGGTTTCGCGGCCGCATGCTGTATCGCGATGGCCGCCTCGACCGCATCGCCGAAGTCGAAACCACGCCGATGCTCGATAGCGATGGCAAATCGCTCGCCGCGCATGGCCGGTTCGACACGGAATCGCTCGCGCAGGACGGCGGCATGCTTTATGTCGGAGTCGAGCGCGTCAACGAGATCATGCGCTTTGACTATGGCCAGGACGGCCTGCTGGCGCGCGGTATGCCGGTCGCGGTGCCGGCCGGCGTCAAGACGCTGCCGCATAACAAGGGTCTTGAGGCCTTAGCGTTCGTGCCACGGGGTCAGTCGCCCCCGTCACCGCTTGGCGGCACGTTGATCGCGATCTCCGAACGCGGGCTCGATCATGCCGGTAACATTCTCGGCTTTCTGATCGGCGGATCGCTGCCGGGTCAGTTCGCCGTCACGCGCACTCGACAATTTCGACATCAGCGATGCCGAACTTTTGCCCGATGGCGATCTGCTTGCTGCTGGAGCGGCGCTTCAGCTACTCCACCGGCATCGCCATGCGGATCCGTCGCGTGCGCCAGAGCGACATTCGTCCCGGCGCTTTGGTTGACGGCCGCGTGCTGGTGCGCGCCGATATGGGCTACCAGATCGACAACATGGAAGGCCTCGCGGTGCATCGCAGCGCGCAAGGCGAAATCATTTTGACGATGGTATCCGACGATAATTTTTCAATTGTCCAGCGCACCATCCTGTTGCAATTCGCCCTGGTAAGCGAATAGCACCATCGGCTCGAGGCGCTGGTCGGCGATCTTTTGTTTAAGCGCTGGCGCGCTTCTTTGCGATTGCCCGCTTGAGCTCCAGCATCTTCGGCGCGAGCTCGGCGTCCTTGGCCTTAAGCAGGAAACCGTCGAGTCCGCCGCGATGATCGACCGTCTTGAGCGCATTGGCGGAAACCCGCACCCGCACCGAGCGGCCGAGCGCGTCGGAAATCAGCGTGACGTTTCGCAGGTTCGGCATGAACCGGCGCTTGGTCTTGTGGTTGGAGTGGCTGACCTTGTGCCCCACCAGGGGCCTTTGCCGGTCAGTTCGCAACGCCACGACATGGCTCAATCCTCAATATCTAAAGGCGCTCCGCGGCGCCGTTTCCAATGTTCATTCAAGGTTCAATGGAGACGGCGGACGTATAGAGAGGGGCCCGCGAGGCGTCAAGCGAGTGCCGAATGGTCAAACCCCTTGGATAACCGGGCTGAAGCGGTTGAACTGGCAGTCCGCACTGTGGTCCGATCCGCGGACGGCAACATCACAGTTTCGACGCAGTTGGCGCCGACCAGCTTGCTGACAATGTTCCTGCGGCAAATGGCATGTTCGCACCCCTGAAACATCTGGCAATGGCGATTACGGTGGCGGCGACCGCCTGCGCCAATGCACACGGCGCGCTGGCGCAGGGCAAGGTCGACGCCCAATACACCGCCTATCTCGCCGGGCTACCGGTTGGCAGCGGCAGCTGGGCCATCGATATCGATGATGCGCAATTCTCGGCTTCCGCCAATGGCGCCACCACCGGGTTGTTACGGGTGTTCACTGGCGGCCAAGGCACCAGCGCGGTGCGCGGCAGCGTCAGCGGCGGACAGCTTGTGGCATCGACCTACACCGCGACGATCAAGACCAGCCGGAAAACCGATGAGGTTCAATTCACGCTGGCGAATGGCGTGGCAAAAGACGTCCACATCAATCCGCCGCAAGACAACGATCCCGACCGTATTCTGGTCACCGATGCCCACCGCCAAGGCGTCACCGATCCGATGACAGCGTCGCTGATGCTCAGTCCCGGCACCGGCGAATTATTGACGCCGGAAGCCTGCGATCGTTCGGCTTCGGTGTTCGATGGCCGGCTCCGCTACAATCTTCAGTTCGCTTACAAGCGCATGGAAACGGTCAAGGCCGACAAGGGCTATGCCGGCCCAGCGCTGGTATGCGCCGTCTATTTCACGCCGGTCGCCGGACACGTTCCGACGCGCACCGCGATGAAATATCTCGCCGCGAACCGTGACATGGAAGTCTGGCTGGTCCCGATCGCCGGCACTCGCGTCCTGGTACCGTTCCGCTTCCAGGTGTCGACGCCAATCGGATTGGCCAAACTCCAAGCCACCCAGTTTGTCACCGTGGTGCAGGCGGCGCGTGCTGTGGCGAAGGGCAACAAGACACAATAAAGCCGGTGGCGCGCTTGACTGGCCCTTGACTCATCCCTGACTTGGCATCGCCGCCGCTTGTTAATATTTGGAGACCGAAAAGCGCAATGAATCCGCGGGGCGTTACTCGATCTGGTAGGCGGCAAGGACACGATCTCCAGATATCGCCGTGAACGAATCCGTACAGCGCCGGAGTCAGTGATTCGGGCGCGTTTCGTTCCAGACTCGTTCTGTTGATTAATTGCAGTGGGCCAATGGCCGCGTGACGGGCAGGCCGGCCGTCGCATTGTGATACACCAACCCGCCAGTTCGGACGCGTAATGCCGTTTTTCACCCCATCCCAGAACCGAGATGCGCGGGCACAGGGTTCTGCTCGCGGCGCCGGCGTCACGGCGGTGCTGGGTCCGACCAATACCGGCAAGACCCATCTCGCCATCGAGCGCATGCTGGCGCATTCGAGCGGCATGATCGGCCTGCCGCTGCGGCTGTTGGCGCGCGAGGTTTACAATAAGGTCGCCGACAAGGTCGGTAAGGACGCCGTCGCGCTGATCACCGGCGAGGAAAAGATCAAGCCGGAGAAGGCCCGGTTTTGGGTCTGCACGGTCGAGGCGATGCCGCGCGATCTCGACGTCGCGTTCCTCGCGATCGACGAGATCCAGCTCGGCGCCGATCTCGAGCGCGGCCACGTTTTCACCGATCGCATGCTCAACCGCCGCGCCCGCGAGGAAACTTTGGTGCTCGGCGCCGCCACCATGCGGCCTATGGTGGAAAAACTTCTGCCCGGCGCGCACATCGTCAGCCGTCCGCGGCTGTCGCAGCTCCACTATGCCGGCGAAAAGAAAATCACTCGATTGCCGCGCCGCTCGGCAATCGTCGCATTTTCGGCCGAGGAAGTTTACGCCATCGCCGAGCTGATCCGCCGCCAGCGCGGCGGCGCGGCAGTGGTACTGGGCGCGTTGTCGCCCCGCACCCGTAACGCCCAGGTCGCGCTCTATCAATCGGGCGACGTCGATTACCTGATTGCCACCGACGCCATCGGCATGGGCCTCAATCTCGACGTCGATCACGTCGCCTTTGCCTCCGACCGCAAATTCGACGGCTACCAATTCCGCAAGCTCAACCCGGCCGAACTCGCCCAAATCGCCGGCCGCGCCGGCCGCGCCATGCGTGACGGCACATTCGGCACCACCGGGCGTTGCGACCCGTTCGGGCCGGAACTGGTGCAGGCGCTGGAAAGCCATTCGTTCGAGCCGGTCCGCATGCTGCAATGGCGCAACACCGACCTCGATTTTGCCTCGATCGGCGCCCTGCAGGCCTCGCTTTCGGCCTTGCCGAGCGGGCCGGGCCTGACCCGCGCGCCGATCGCCGAGGACCTCCAGGTGCTCGACCACGCCTCGCGCGATGAGGATATTCGCGGCTTGGCGAAAGGCGCCCAGGCGGTCGAGCGGCTCTGGGACGTCTGCCAGGTTCCGGACTATCGCAAGATCGCGCCCGCCACCCATGCCGAACTGGCGGTAACCCTCTATGGATTCCTGATGCGGGAGGGTAATATTCCCGACGATTGGTTCGCTCGCCAAGTGGCGCACGCCGACCGAACCGATGGCGACATCGATACTCTCTCGAACCGGATCGCTCATGTCAGGACCTGGACCTTCGCGGCTAATCGGCCGGATTGGCTTGCCGATCCGGAGCACTGGCAGGGGGTCGCCCGCACGGTCGAGGACAAATTATCCGACGCGCTGCACGAGCGGCTGTCGGAGCGCTTCATCGACCGCCGCACCAGCGTTTTGATGCGGCGATTGCGAGAGAACACCAGTTTGGAAACTGAAATCGGCAAAACAGGCGAAGTGACGGTCGAAGGTCATGTAATCGGCCGGCTTGACGGCTTCATGTTCGCGCCCGACGCGGCTGCGGCCGGCTCGGAAGCCAAAGCGCTCAACGCCGCCGCGCAAAAGGCGCTGGCTGGCGAGATCGAAACGCGCGCCACCAAGCTGTCGCAGGCCTCAACCGAGCAGATCGTTCTGGCGGCCGACGGCACATTGCGCTGGGCCGGCGAGGCGGTCGGCAAGCTCATCGCCGGCGACGACACGCTTGCGGCCGCGCGTGCGCATCATCGCCGACGAACACTTGACCGGCCCAGCGCGGGAAATGGTGCAGACTAGGCTCGATCTCTGGCTCAAGACCCAAATCGAGAAAGTTCTGGCGCCGCTGTTCTCGCTGTCGGCCGCTGAGGATGTTACCGGCATGGCGCGTGGCGTCGCGTTCCAGCTAGTCGAGGCGCTCGGCGTTTTGGAGCGGCAAAAAGTTTCCGATGCGGTCAAGGGGCTGGATCAGCCGGCGCGCGCCACGCTGCGCAAATACGGCGTGCGGTTCGGCGCCTATCACATTTATCTGCCGCTGCTACTCAAGCCGGCGCCGCGCTCGCTGGCAACGCAATTGTGGGCGCTCAAGAACGAAGAGCCGCAAGCCAAAGGCTTGGGCGATCTGTTGCACCTCGCTGGCTCCGGCCGCACCTCGATCCCGATCGACAAGGAAACCCCGAAGCCGCTCTACCGCACGGCCGGTTATCGCGTCGCCGGCGAGCGCGCTGTGCGCGTCGACATTCTCGAACGGCTCGCCGATCTCATCCGCCCGGCGTTGTCGTGGCGCGAAGGCTTGCCCGGACGCGAAACCGGCCGGCGCGTTTGATGGCAAGGGCTTCACCGTCACCGGCGCGATGACTTCTTTAACTGGCGCATCGGGTGAGGACTTCGCCTCGATCCTGCGCTCGCTCGGCTATCGCATGGATCGCCGGCCCAAACCTGCGGAGCCGGTAGGCGAAAAGCCTGCTGCGAACGCTTCCACCCCGCCGGTTGAAGCAACCAGCGTGACACCGGAGGCAGCCACCGCTGAAGCTTCGCCGTCCGTCGAACCGCCGTCGCAACCCATCGCAATTCATAGCGAACCGATGCCGCCACGGGCCGAAGCGGCTCCGTTTGCAGCCCCGGCTGTGCCGGTTGTGGCCTCCATTCCGGCTCCGCGCGTGCGCGCGCAAAGTTCGTTGTCACTGTTGCCGGCCTCGGATTTTTTCCCCTCCGCCATTGCACCTGTGGCGCCGCCGCAACCCGCTGCTCGGGCGCCTGAACCGATCAAGCCGGAGATCGTCGCCGAGCCGGTTGCCGCGGAGGCCGTCGCCATCGCGCCGGTTACTCCGGAAGCGGTCGCCGAGTCTGCGTCCCCTGCAACGGCGCCCGTTGCCGAAGCGGCCCCGGCGCCCGCGGCGACAACCGAAGAAGCCTTCATCGAAGTCTGGCGGCCTGCCGGCCGGCCGGAACGCCGCCCGCAGCACAAGCGTCTTCGCCCGCGACGCGATCAGGCCGCGCCATCCGTAACCGTTGCAGCCAATGGCGGCGCACCGGCCGAGCAGGCCGTGCAAGCAAACGCGGAAACGTCCGGCGAGACCAAGCCGGCCGAAGCGGCATCTGCCGAGACCGCGCCGCAAGGCGAACGTCATCGTGGACCGCAGGGCCCGCGCGCGGACACCGGCGACAAGCAAGGCGAGCGGCCGAATCAGGATCGCAACGGGCAGCGCGAAAAGCAGGAACGCCTCAAGCGCGCGGCGCGGCGCGATGACCGCGGTGATCGATCTGACCGGCAAAAATCGGGAAGGTCGGGCCGTCGCGACCGCGGCGACCAGGTAGAGCGCGCGGAACGCGAACAATATTATGCCAAGCCGCAAGGGGGGCCTGGTAGCCGGGACCGTCGCGACAAGGCGCCGGATCCGAACTCGCCGTTTGCCAAGCTCGCTGCGCTCAAGCAGCAACTCGAAGCCGCCACCAAGGAAGGCCACTGAGCAAGCCGCTCAGCAAGCCGGACCAGTCGCGCTACGCCGGCGCGGATAACCAGCGCATCGACAAATGGCTCTGGCATGCGCGGGTGGTGCGCACGCGCAGCGCCGCGGCTGAACTGGTGACCTCCGGTCATGTCCGCGTCAACGGCGCGCGGCTCAAGGCACCCGGTCATGTCGTGCGCCGCGGCGACGTATTGACGCTGGCGCTCGACCGCTCGGTGCGCGTCATCCGGGTCGAGGATTTCTGCGAGCGGCGCGGCGGCGCGCAGAGCGCCCGCGACCTTTATCGCCAGCTCGCCAGCGAACGCGCGGTCTAGCCGCCCGGAAACGCGAGGCAGAACAGCGCTGCGCGGCTTGCTCGTCCTAAACCCATGCGCTAGGCAGCAAAGGGCCGGAGCCGAAATGACTTACGTCGTCAACGAGAGCTGCATCAAGTGCAAGTACATGGATTGCGTGGAAGTCTGTCCGGTGGACTGCTTCTACGAAGGCGGCAACATGCTCGTCATCCATCCGGACGAATGCATCGATTGCGGCGTCTGTGAACCGGAATGCCCGGCCGATGCGATCAAGCCGGACACCGAGCCGGGGCTGGAAAAGTGGCTGGCGCTCAATGCTGAGTTTGCCAAGACCTGGCCGAACATCACGGTGAAGCGGGATGCTCCGGCCGACGCCAAGGATTGGGAAGGCGTCCCCGACAAATACCAGAAGTTCTTCTCGCCGGAGCCGGGGCAGGGTGACTGACTTGGCGACTGACGACGTCCCCAGGTACCGCGTCGCGGCATCGCGTTAACCTTTGACAGAAATTTGAGCGGCGGCGGGCAGATATGCCGGTTTGCAGCGCCGTAAAACATTGATTTTTTTGCAAAATGTGATATATTGCTGACAAATCAGAGGAAAAAGCGCCGCCGTATGTGTGCTCCCCGTTGGGAGCTTATTTTTTCGGCGGATTCTCACGATCCGGATAGAGGGCGTGCGGTTCACGCATCGATCAGTGGCAGGCAAATCGCGTCAAAAGTCGAAAAAGGGCTCCGCCGGCATCAGCCGTGGAACCAAGAAAACTGCCGCGGTGCGGCGAACTTCGCAGTCTTCGCGCGGCAGTGCGCGCGGGGCTCCCGCAGCCAAGGCCGGACCCAAAAAGGGCGCCGGTGAAGGAGCAATGCCCGGAATGATCCCGATCAAGAAGACGACCCAACGTCAAGGCTTCAAGACCAACGAGTTCATCGTGTATCCGGCCCATGGGGTCGGTCAGATTCTCGCGATCGAGGAGCAGGAGATCGCCGGCGCCAAGCTTGAGCTGTTCGTCATCAATTTCATCAAGGACAAGATGACCCTGCGCGTCCCGACCGCCAAGATCGTGTCGGTCGGCATGCGCAAGCTGGCCGAAGGGCCGGTGGTCAAGCGCGCGCTGGAAACCCTCAAGGGCCGCGCCCGCATCAAGCGCACCATGTGGTCGCGCCGCGCGCAGGAATACGAAGCAAAGATCAATTCGGGCGACATCGTCGCCATCGCCGAAGTGGTGCGCGACCTCTTCCGGTCCGACACCCAGCCCGAGCAGTCCTATTCGGAGCGGCAGCTGTACGAAGCCGCGCTCGACCGGCTGTCGCGCGAAATCGCCGCGGTGAACAAGATCACCGAGACCGAGGCGGTCAAGGAAATCGAAGCGGCGCTGGCCAAGGGCCCGCGCCGCGGTCCGAAGCCAGCGGAAGAAGTCGCCGCCGCTGGCGACGAGGCCACCGAGGAAGAGGCGGCCTGATCGGCGCTCGCACATAACGGCACGTAAAAGCCCGGCAGCGATGCCGGGCTTTTTGTTACTTAGCGACGCGTTTTCGCGGAGGCTCTTTTCAGCTTCGTCACCAGCCGCGCGCCTTGCCATATTTCGCGCTGATATCGCTGGACGACCTTGCTATGTGCGATATCGCACACAATGCAAGCGCAACCTGAAAAGAAAATGTTATTGCGCGCCGCTGACCAAAAGCACTTCAATCAGATGGCGTACGGGGACGATGGGCCGACCACGAAAGGCTAGAACAATCCGAAGAAGAAGCCGCCGCGGTGAGCCGGCTCAAGCGCGTAACGGGAATCCGCAGAACGCTCCCGACGCGCGGCGTGAGGCTCAGTCCGTTCGGCGCGTTTGGTCTTCGCACTGATGGCCGCGAGCTGTGTCGAATCGACGATGTCTTTGTGATCCAGGACAGCGAGCGGCATAATATGCGGATCGCGAGTGCGGATCAGGGTCGCGCCCGGCGGCGGGTCGTACGCCGCGACGCCGGGATTGGCGAGAGTGGTGCCGGAATTGAGCCAATAAATCGGGCCGGCAAACAGCAACAGGCCGGCAGCGAGGGCTGCCAGATAAAGCGATAGCGATGCAACGAGACCCTGCGGCTCCCTCATGGTCCGACAATCCCTTTCTGGGTCAATGGTTCCCAGCAAGAGGCTTCGTTTGTGCTGGTAAAACCGGTCGTCTTTTAGGCAAATCAAGGGCGGAACGCGGTCGCCGGATCGCGCGTTATCGCAGCAGCCAGGGAGGCTGCGTATGAGCCCGAACGTCAATCCGTATTACGATCACGGTTCCGTCCTGACCAACAAGGCGACACTGCCGGCCGCAATCCCGCCCACTCAATTTGCCGACAGCGGCATGCCGGGCTGGATGCCGGTCGGCGCGCTGTTCGCAGGCCTCGCGCTGTTTGCGCTCGTCGTATTCGGCGCCGCCTCGCACTCCGGCAGCGAAGTCGAGCCGACCCAGGGTAAGCAGCAGGCCGCGACCGAACCGGCCAAAGCCAACGCGCCGCAGCCGGCAGCGACGCAGCAGAAAGCCGCGCAGCAAAATGCGCAGCAGGGGCAGAAACCGGCCGATCAGCAACAGGCCGCACCGGCCCAGCCGCCCAATCCGACGGCTACTACCGGATCGGCACCCGCGCGCTGACGCACGCCGCGATACTGTCTATTTTTTTGAAGCGGCCTTCCGCACCGCTTGGCGGTCGGCCATGCAGACGGCGACATAGCCGGCCGAATCCCGGCGCGGAATGTTTTTGTCGGCGGCCAACTGTTTGCAGGCCGCTTTGTCTCCCTTGCGCAATTGCGCTTTGGCGGATGCCGCCGACAGGTTGAGCGTTGACGCGCCAGGCTGCGCGAGCACGACGCCCCCGCCGGTCAACAGCAACGCGAGTGAAGCCGCGAAAAAGACCGGCGCATATCGCATCGTTAAACTCCCTTGCCCATTTCAATTCAGTCTAATCGATTGCCGAGTGGTCCGGCCAGTGGGTTGTGGCGATATGTTGGGTGCGGCCCTTGCTAACCGCGTTCGGCGATCGCTTTTGAAATGACCTGAAGCAGCGATCCGATGCCGGCGACCGCAAGAACGATCGCGGCGATCTGCCCCCATGCACTTATAAAATATATCGTAACGGCAAACAGGCTGGACCATATCCCGGTGCACCAGATGCACTCGAGAAATTCGCACGCCAGCCGGCGCCATCCGCTCGAGGCCTTTCGCAGCCGGCGGCCTTGTTTATCCATAAAGGCTTCGCGGACGATCTCGAATATTTTGTCATAGGTCAGCAGATGCACGAGGCGAAGCGTCGCGAGACCCAGCACGGCGAGATCGAAGAATCCCAGGTCGGCCGGCGCGAGGGTGCCGTAGGCCGAGATCAGCCAGACCGACAGCGCGCAAAGGCCGGCGAAGAAAATCAGCGCGGCGACATTCCAGCGGCGTTGATCTTGCTGCATCCAATTATTCCTACTCCATCACGATGTGGCGCTGCGTGCACTCTATCGGATTAAACGACATGGTCGGGCGCCAGCTTGCAGATGGCGTCGCTTTGCTCGATTTGCAGGGTCGAATGGGCAATGCCGAATTTTCGATGCAGCCCATCGCAAGCATCTTGCAGGAACTGATCGTCCGGATGGCCTTGCGGCACCACGAGGTGGCCGGTAAGGGCGGTTTCGGTGGTACTCATCGCCCAGATGTGAAGATCGTGCACACTCGCTACGCCGGTCAGCGATCCGAGAAAATGCCGTACGGCCTCGGGGTCGATTCCGGACGGCACGGCGCTGAGCGACAAACTGGCGGATTCCGCAAGCAGGCCCCATGCGGCCCAGACGATCACGCCGGAAATGACAAGGCTGACCATGGGGTCGATCCAGTTCCAGCCGGTCCACAAAATCACGGCACCAGCGGCGACCACGCCGGCCGACACGGCGGCATCGCCGGCCAGATGCAAAAAGGCGCTGCGGACGTTCAGGTCGGCCTTTTGCCCGGCCATCAACAGCCAGGCGCCGAGACCGTTGGCGACAATTGCAATCGCGGCCACGATCATTACGGTCGCGCCCGATACCGGGCCCGGGTCGAACAGCCTTTGCACGGCTTCCCAGGCAATCGCGCCGGTGGCGACCAACATCATCACGCCGTTGGCGAGCGCTGACAGGATCGACGCCGAACGCAGGCCGTAGGTGTAACGCCGGCTTGGCTTTCGCTTGGAAAACACGTGGGCGCCCCAGGCGATCAAAAGGCCGAGCGCGTCGGCAAAGTTATGGCCGGCGTCCGCCAGCAGCGCCATCGAGTGCGCGGTGACTCCATAAAACACCTGCACCACGACCAATGCGAAATTCAGCGCGGTGGCGACGGCAAATGCCAAGCCAAAATCTTTGAGGGCATGCGTGTGACCGTCGGCGTGGTCATGATCGTGGTGCATGATGTTCGTATATAAGCGCGACCCGAGGTTGCACTATTACCGCAACAGCTTGCGGCAGCGCAGGCCCTGCCTCTACCCTCGACGTGATCGTCACCTCGCCAGCGCTGGCCGCGTCAGAAAGCGTTGATTAAAGCCTTGTCTTGCGCTTGGCGCGGGCCACCTTGCGGCCGGCGTTCTGCGTGCCGTAGGCCGTGAGCGCGGCTTCGAGCGCCGGACCTGCGAGTATTTTCAGGGCGGACGGCACTTTCGGATTCAATTCGGAGACGAGCCGCGGCAGCAAGTCAGCGCCCTTGCCAAGCTGTTTCATGAGCATTTTCTTGACGTCGCCACGGGTGCGGGTGGCTTCGCTGATCAGCGCGCCGATCTCGAAGGCGATCGCCAAGGCAATTTGCGGGTTCTCTTCGACCAGCCGCCAGATTGAGTCCAGCGCGCCGCCAGATTTCTTGGTGCCGCCCGTATTCCCCTTACTCTTACTCTTGCGCCGCTTCGCCATCTTGTTCTCCTTCAGCTGCGCGTTGCGCGCCAGCGATAAGCAGCCGGCAAAGCAAAAGTTCCATCGGCCAAAGCCGGCCGCCTATTTCGTGGAAGTCATGAGGAAACCGGACGATAAAACGGCTTCCATCCCAAAGCTCTATATCGTGGCTATCGATGAACTGCTTCGCCTTTTCGACCGCGCCCTGGTCGTCGGTGCTTTCGATATGTTCGGGCGGGCGCGAAATGTGATTGGTCCGGTCGATAAAATAGAGGTCGCCACGATATCCGCTCCCATTGCACGTTTGGAGCGGTCGATACTGGCGGCACCGACGTGCATATTCTTGTAAACGGGATCCAAATCTACGGCGCTTCAATCAATTCCAATTCAGCAAGTTTCGGCACGCTTCTGCCGCTCACGGCCGGAGATACCGTTGATTTTGTTGTTGGCTTCGGCGGAAACGGCTTCTCTCGAGACTCAACCGCGATCAACGCTAGTCTGAGTTCGACGCCGTTGCCCGCCGCCTTGCCGTTGTTTGCCGGCGGCCTTGGCGTCATGGGCGTAGTCGGCTGGCGCAGGAAGCGGAGAGCCGCGGCGGTCGCCTGACCTTCGTCATATTGCAGTTCTGAAAGACCGCCGCACTGGCGGTCTTTTTTTGCTCGCACGCCGCGGCGTGATGCCAGCATCGCCCTTTACTCCACCACGAGCTTGACCTGCTCGGCGGGCTTCAAATGCTCGCCGCCTGATAGCCCGTTAAGCACCAGAAATCGCTCGCGCTTCTTGTCGGTCGCCATCTTGGTGGTCAGCGACTCGATGCTGTCGCCGCCACGCACCGTGACGATCTTGAGGCGGAGCGGCCGCACCTCCTGGCTCTCCTTCAGGCTCATGCGGCGGAAGCTGTTGATCGCCTCGCGGAAGCTCTTATCGGTCTCGGCGCTCTTCTGCTTCGCCGCGAAAATGAAGCGATAGACGTCGGAGCCGAAGCGGATCGCGTAAAGCCGGAACGACCATTGATCGCCGCTCGCGGTGGCGGTCGCCGCCGGAAAACCGTTGACGGTGAGCTCCTCGACATTGGCGGCGTCGACATTCTCGATCCAGCCCGAGCGCAGATAGTCGGTGAGCGTCTGCTGCGCCGGCACCTGCACGACGTCGAGCCGCAGCGCCTGGCCACCGCCATCCTTGACGCCGAGCACCGCCTGCGCGGTGTTGTCGAGCGAGAAGCCGGCCGGCGCCATGAGGGTGAAGCCGAGCTTAGGATGCAAAAAGCGCCGCCCGCGCACGAAGCCTTCGCTTGGGTCCTCGCCATAGACCATGCCGTCGAGGCCGCCGAGATACTCGGGCCGGTCGCGGCGGCCGCTGCCGGGGCCGGAGAATTGCCGCGCGTTGGCCTGCGCATTCTTGATGCGGTCGGGCGTCGCCGGATGGGTCGAAAGAAAGTCGCGGGTGCGCGGGTCGGTTTCGCCGCCGGCGGTTTTGACGTCGGCGTTCCTCTGCATGTCGTTGAGGAAACGCACCGCGCCGTACGGATCGAAACCGGCGCGCGCCGCGATGCCGACGCCGATGCCGTCGGCCTCGAATTCCTGGGCGCGCGAAAAGCTCGCCAGCGCGAGCTTCGATTTCGCCAGCGCCAGCGCGCCGAGTTGCGGATCGCCGAGCACGTCGTTCGCCACCGAGGCGATGATCACCGATTGCCGCGCCTGCTCCTCGCGGATGTTGGCGTGGCGCGCGATGACGTGCGCCATCTCGTGCGACAGCACGGAGGCGAGCTCCGAGGTGTCGTTGGCGAGCGAAATGATGCCGCGCGTGATGTAGAGTTGGCCGTTCGGCAGTGCGAAGGCGTTGATGGCCGGCGAGTTGAGGATGACCACCTGGTATTTGAGATCGGGCCGCTCGGACGCCGCGACCAGCCGCTCGACGGTCTTGTTGATCAGCGCCTCGAGCTTGGTGTCCTCATAGGCGCCGCCATAGGAGGCGAGGATGCGGGCGTGCTCGCGCGCTTCGGCGGGCGGGGTGGCTTGTTCTCGGGCGGGCGGTTCGGGGAGGCTGACCTGGCGGAAGTCGGGCGTCGTCGAGCACGAAGCGGCGGTGAACGCCAGGACAACGGCGAGCAGCGCGATGCAGGCGGCCGACGATGCGCGAGGTCGCGAACATCGCGCCGATGTAACCCGTGTTCTACGCTCGGTCATGACTCAGTTCGCCAACTCGATCTGCTCGGGTCTCGCCGCTTCCGTGATCGGTCCGCCGCGCTGCTCGACCACGCCGCGCACGCGAATCCGCTTGCCTTCCAGTTGCTTAGGATCGATTCCCAGCGCCGTGGAGAAAAGCCGCTGATTGCGCCTTAAAATTGTCACGTGAAATCGCGCGTAAAATGGCGGCCAAAATTCACATAGAGGATTGCGCCGCTCTCCCGGACCGACAGTACCTGGCCTTCCACCAGCGCGAAGTGGCCGCGCAGCCCCGGATACATCGGCGCTTTGTCCGCCTCTATCGGCCTGTACGCGGCGTTGCTCCACATTCCTTGGCGGTTATCTCGCGCTTGTTCCTCGATGCTCGGGAGTTCGCGCGCGCAGGCGCCCGCGCTAGCCGAAACCCGCGCGTAACCTTGCGATAGCATCGCGTCCTGAATCGATTGATCCTCGCTGAAAGCATATGCCACCACGCGGCCATAGCGATCTGGCGTTGCGGCGGTATTTTTCATCGTCAGCATTTTGCCGCCGATCAGACGTTCTAATTCTGTTTTTGCCTGAGCGCCTGGTGGGGTTTCCAGCGCCGGCACTTCAAGGCCGGCGAGCCGGACCTCGCGGCCGTCCTCCAGCATGAATGTCCGCCCATCGCGCACCAATGCAGCTTTGGCTGTCGCGATGACGGTGAGGTCGCATTTTGGCGGCGCGGTCTGCGCCATCGCGACGGGCATCATGCCGAGGCCGGCAGCCGCGAGCATCATGAACTTGAAGCCGCGCAAACTCATGTACCCAGCTTGCCATTTTGTGCCGGTTGCACGAAATGCCCGAATAGCGATATCGCTTGGGCGAGGATGCGGTCCCGTAGCTCAGCCGGATAGAGCAGCGGTTTCCTAAACCGAAGGTCGGAGGTTCGACTCCTCTCGGGACCGCCAGCTAATTTGGAGTTTTTTCAATGCGTTATTGGCACCGCGCCGGGTAGCGCGAGGTCTAGCGCTCGCGAGGGTCCAGCGCATCGCGCAGCCCGTCTCCGAGCAAATTAAACGAAAGCACGGTCATGAATATCGCGAGCCCCGGCCAGACCGCCATCCAGGGTTCATTCACCAGAAACCGCTGCGCCGAGTTGAGCATGCTGCCCCATGACGGCGCAGGCGGCTGCTGACCCAGCCCGAGAAAAGACAACGCCGCCTCGGCGATGATGGCGGCGGCGATCGACAAGGTCGTCTGCACAAGCAATGCCGGGAGAATATTTGGCAGGATGTGCACGAGGGCGATGCGCCATCGCGGGTTGCCGACCGCTCTTGCCGCCTCAATATATTCTTCGAATTTTACCGCCATTACCTGACCGCGTGTCAGCCGCACGAAAATCGGCGTGGTGGTGACGCCGATGGCGATCATGGCGTTGCCGAGGCTCGGCCCGAGAAATGCCGCGAGCGCGATGGCGAGAATCAGAAACGGGCAGGCCAGCATCGCGTCGGTGATGCGGCTGATGAGCGAGTCGATCCACCCTCCGAGGTAGCCGGCCATCAGCCCGAGCGGCAGGCCGATCGTAAGTGCGATGGCAACCGAGATGACGCCCGCCATCAGCGAGGCGCGCGCGCCGAACATGGCGCGTACCAGAATATCGCGGCCAACATCGTCGGTGCCGAACCAATGCATTGCAGACGGCGCCTTGCGCACCGAAGTCCAGCTCTGCGCGATAGGATCATAGGGTGTCAGCAGCGGCGCAAAGATCGCGACTGCCACAAACAGCGTAATGATGACCAGGCCAAAAACCGCTCCCTTGCGGCGAAGCAGCCGGCGCATTGCGCGCCGCAGCGGTGTTTCGACGGCGGGATCGGCAAGGCCGGCTACAGAAGAAGGAATGGCGGCGTCGACCATGGCGTTACCCGCGCAGCCGCGGATTGACGAGGATGTAGGCGATATCGGCCAGCAGATTGAGCGCGACGTAGGTCGTTGCAGTCACCAGCACGACTCCTTGCACCACCGCATAATCGCGATTGAACACCGCATCGACGATCAGCTTGCCGAAACCCGGGATCGTGAAAATCTGCTCGGTCAGCACGGCGCCAGAAAGCAACGTTCCGAGTTCAAGCGCGCCGAGCGTAATGACCGGCGTCAGCGCGTTGCGCATCGCGTGCTTGAGAATGACGCTTCGTTCGAGCAGGCCCTTGGCCCGGGCGGTGCGGACATAATCGCTTTCCAAAACCTGCAGCATGGCACTGCGGGTATGTCGCATCAGAATCCCGGCGATCGCGTTGCCAAGCACGAAGGCGGGCATGATCGTCGAAGCGAGGCTGGCCCGCCAATTTTCGGAGAGCGGCACATAGCCCGACGCGGGCAACCAACCGAGCGTCACCGAGAACAGAAATATCAGCATGATGCCGAGCCAGAAGTTCGGCGTCGAAATGCCCCACAAGGCGAAGCCGTTTGCCGCGTAGTCCCAGACCGTGTCCTTTTTCACCGCGGATGTGATTCCGGCGCTGACGCCAATCACGAGCGCGATGACGATCGCCATCGAGGCCAATTGAATCGTCACCGGCAGCTTTTGCAAAATCAAGTCGAGAACCGGGACGTGAATCCGCATGGACTTGCCGAGATCGCCGGACAGCACACCCTTCATCCAATAAAAATATTGCACCGGAATCGGCTGATCCAGCCGGTATTGCTGGCGGATCTGCTCGATGACGGCGGGGTCTCGATCCTCGCCGGCCATGATCAGTGCCGGATCGCCCGGTAGCAAATGCTGCAGTGAAAAGATGAGCACCGACACGAAGAACAGTGTCGGAACCAGCTGCATCAACCGCCTGGCGATGAAGCTCAGCATCGTTTGAACACCCGCGCGCGGGCTCCGGCTCTCGCGTCACTTCAACCGCAGGCCAACGACCCGTATCAGGCCGTCGGGCATCTGCTTGTAGCCTTCGAGCTTAGCCGTATGCGCGACGAGGATACGGCGGTGGTAGAGATAGATTTTTGGTACGTCTTCGAGGATGGTCTTGGTCACTTTTTCATAGATCGCTTTGCGTTGCGCCATGTCGGACGGGACACGCCCTTCGTCGAGTAACTTGTCGATTTCCGGGTTGCAGTAATGCGCATTGTTCTGTGGCGCGCCGCATTTGTGGAAGATGTAGAGGTTACCATCCGGATCGGTTCGCCCGCTCCAGGCCAGCAGATAGGCCTGGAATTCGCCGGCCTCACCCTGCTTCAGTGAGGTCGCAAACTCGGTGACGCGGATCTTCATATTGATCCCAACCTCCGCCGCCATCGCCTGAATCACCTGGGCGACGGTTTGGGTTTCCTCTCCCTTCGGCACCATAAAGTCGACGTCGAACGGCGCGGTGACGCCGGATTCCTTCAGTAAAGCCTTGGCCTTGGCGACGTCGCGTTTCGGCACCGGAAAGTTCTTCTGGTAGTAAGGATGCTCCGGGCTGATCCATTGGTTGCCCGGCACGAACTCACCGTTGAACACGACCTGATTGAGCGCCTCACGGTCGATCGCGAGATCGAGCGCCTGGCGAACCTTGGTGGACTGGCCGAGCGGGTTCTTCGCGCGGTCGCCGTTGGCGACGTTGATGTCGATGCCCTGATAGCCAAGTTCGACCACGGTTGCGATCCTGAGTTTTGGATCGGCGCGCACATCCTTGATGTCGGTCGCCAGCAGTCGCTCGAACATGTCGAGACCGCCTGATTTCAGGTTGGCGAGCCGCACCGTGGAATCGACGATCGGCAGAAAGACGACCTTATCGATGTGGACATTGTCCTTGTTCCAGTAGTCGGCGAATTTCTCGAAGACGATGCGGTCCTGTTGCACGCGCTCGACGAATTTGTAGGGCCCAGCACAGACCGGATGCAGACCGAACTTTTCGCCGGATTCCTTGGCCGCCTTCGGCGACACCATCATGCCCGCGCGGTCGGTTAGCTGGGCAATCAGCGGCGAGAACGGACTCTTGAGCACGATGTTGATCGTGAGCGGGTCGACCACGTCGATGCGATCGACGGCGGCAAGCTCGGGCTTGCGGAACGACCCGTTCATGGTGCGATGGCGATCGAGGGAGAACTTGGCGGCCTCGGCGTCGAATGTTTCGCCATCATGGAATTTGACACCCGGCCGCAATTTAATGGTCTCGGTCTTGCCGTCGGCAGAGGTCTGATGCGACAGGGCAAGCTGCGGAACCAGATTAAGCTTCTCGTCGATATCGAACAGCTTGTCGCAGAAGGCGGCAAAGACGATTCGTCCGACATAGGTGCGGGCGAGGGAAGGATCGAGCACGTCCGGATCTTCAGCGAGTCCGATGCGCAACGTCGTTTGCGCCGTCGCTATTCCGGTGCTTAGCGCAAAAAGCGCGGCGGCTGCCGCTAGGCGAAACGTCTTCATGTTTTTTCCCTCTCGAACTAGGCAGGCGTTCTCACTGTATCAACACCGCCGGGTGGCTGCATCTTGCATGTGAAAGCCGCAATCAAAGGGTCGAGCCGAGGATTGATCGCCGCTTCGGAAATGGCCACCGCCGCAGGGGGCAATTCAGGCCAACGATGGCAGGCAGTCCGATGCTGGGCGCCGTCGTCGATCAACGACGGCCGCTCCAACCGGCAGCGCTCGATCGCATAGGCGCAGCGCGGGTTAAGATGGCAGCCCGGCGGAGGCGCAAGCGCACTCGGCACATCGCCCTCCAGCAGCTGCCGGTTGCGTCTGGCGCGGGGGCTTGGAATCGGGATCGCAGAAAGCAGCGCGCGCGTGTAGGGATGCCGCGGAGACATGAATAGTTGCTCGGCGGTTGCTTCCTCGACGATGCGGCCGAGATACATCACTGCGATCCGGTCGGCGATGTGTTTGACGACGGACAGATCGTGCGAAATGAAAATATAGGTGAGCCCGAGGCGCCGTTGCAGGTCCCTCAGCAGGTTTAGGATTTGCGAACGAACTGACACATCGAGCGCCGAGACGGGCTCGTCGCAAATGATCAGCCTGGGCTCGACGGCGAGGGCGCGTGCAATGACGATGCGCTGACGCTGACCGCCGGAAAATTCGTGCGGGTAGCGTTCGGCAAAGCGCGGATCGAGACCGACCAGCCGCAGAAGCTCCGCCACTCGCTGCCGGCGCCGGGGTGCCGGGACGATGTCGTGCAGCGCGAGCGGCTCGCCGAGAATGTGCCCCACGGTCATGCGCGGGTTCAGTGAGGCGTAAGGATCCTGAAAGACGATCTGAGCGCTGCGTCGAAATGCACGCAATTGTTTTTCGCCAAATTCGAGGATGTCCTGACCATCGAATTTGATATCGCCGTCATTCGGGTCGATCAGGCGCAAGATCAGGCGGCCCAGTGTCGACTTCCCACATCCGGATTCGCCGACCAGCGCCAGCGTGGTGCCGGTCTGAAGGGTCAGGTCGATGCCATCCACCGCTTTGACAACCGCAGTAGGCCGGCCAAACAAGGAACTGCGCACCACGAAATTCATCCGCAACCCTTCGATCTGGAGCAGCGGCGCGCTCACGACAGCACGTTCTGCAACGGCGCCTTGACGCAACGCGACCAGTGCCGGGGCCCGACCGCCACGGCCGGCGGCGGTGCGGCGACGCAAATCTCGCTGGCGAACGGGCAACGCGGCGCGAAGCGGCAGCCGTGCGGAAGCACCCTCATGTCGGGCAACGTGCCCTCGATGGTCGCCAGCACCTCCACGCGCCGATCGATCCGCGGAAGTGACGCTAGCAATCCAACCGTATAAGGATGCTGGGGATTTTCGAACAACGCTTCGACCGGGGCATGTTCGACGATTTCACCTGCGTACATCACGGCGACCTCGTCGCAAACTTCGGCAACCACGCCGAGGTCGTGCGAGATCAGAATAATGGCGGCGTCGGTCTGGTCCCGAAGGGTGCGCAACAGATCGAGTACTTGCGCCTGAATAGTGACGTCGAGCGCGGTGGTGGGCTCGTCGGCAATCAGAAGCTTTGGATCGCAAGCCAGCGCCATTGCGATCATGACGCGCTGGCGCATGCCGCCGGACAGCTTGTGTGGATATTCGTCGATCCGTTGTTCCGGTGACGGAATCCGTACGCGACCCAACAGCTCGATGGCATATTCGCGCGCTTGCGGCCGCAACATCCCGCGATGCCGAACCAGCACTTCGACGATCTGTTCGCCAATCGAATAAGCCGGATTGAGCGAGGTCATCGGCTCCTGAAAGATCATAGCAAGCCGGTTGCCGCGCAGATCGCGCAATGCGTGGTCGGAAACGCGGAGCAGATCGACACCTTCAAAGCGAATGGTGCCGGATATCTCGGCAGAAGATTTCGGCAACAATCCCATGATCGCCAGCGCTGTCACGCTCTTGCCGCTGCCGGATTCGCCGACGATGCCGAGCGTTGCGCCGCTGGCGACATCAAGGCTGACGGTACCGACGGCGTGGTTAGTCCGGCCACGGTCGCCATGAAAGACGACCTTCAACCCTTCGATCTCAACGAGCGCCGCCGTCACGATCCAGTTTCCGCGTCGATTGCCGCCTTGATCTCGCGATCTATGCGCTCTCGATCAAATACGCCGGCCGGATTGCGTCTGGTCGGCAGAAACTTTCGGAAGTGCGTCCAGCGTTCGCGGCTCACGCGCTCGAGCCGCTCCAGCTCGGCGAGCGGCTCGGCGTGATCGTCGACGCGTAAATCGAGATCCGCCCATTCCTCTTCGCCGTAGATCAGCAGCGCCGCCGACTGCTTGCCGCGCTTGTCGCCGCCCGCCGCCTCCCCGGCCTGCATCGCGGCGATGAGACGGCGCGGAAACGCCGCCGCGCCATTCGCCCGGTACGCCGCCGCCGTGTCTTCCAGCACGCGCGGCCCCATCAGCATGTTGCCTGCGATCGAATAGCCGTCGCCGCTGACATGGCCGTGCCAGTCGACGCAGGCGGAGCCGGTGTGAGCAGCGATGCCGCCGTTTTTGTCCATGACATGCAGCTGGCGATGGTCGCGGCCGGCGTCGGCGCTCACCAGCGCGGTGACGACTTCACGCGCGCTCTTGCCGTCTCGCAGGAGCTGTAAACCGCCGGTGCCATAGTAAGGATTGACCAGCGCCTGAGTCGCGAGGGCGCCGATTTCCGGCGCGATGTACGGAACGCGAGCCCCGACTGCAAAAAACTTGGTCGCCACCGCGATGCCGAAACAGCCGGTGGATTTATCGCGAGCAATGATCGACCAGGTCATGCGTTCTTTTCGATCACTCGCTGCCGGAAGGGTCGGCCTCTTGGGTCGGAGTCCGATGCCTCAGCATAACCCCAACCGGGGACTCAGCTATTCCGGAAACGGCATCATTTTTCAGCTGAAAAGCGGCCGGTCGGCATCCCTGTCAGACGGCCGCTCAACCTGCCACCGTCTGTTTTTATGTTAAACGATTGGAAAATAACATCATTTAGCCAAAATCCGGCATTTCATGGAACTCGATTTAACCATATAAATTAAGCTCAACCGTGATGTTCCTCACACCCAGAGTGCCTGTTCAATGCTAATTAAATACAATCTTAGGCGGTCGGAAATCAGCGCGCGGCCGTAGCCCAAGTTCTTGAAATCGCGCGGGATGTAACGCCGAACTGAATTTTCGCCCGAACGGGCAGGGGTTGAACGTGTTTCACTTAGTATCAGAGCCGCACCTCCAGAACGGCATCGATCTGGGCAACCAACTCGACGTCGTTCGGCACGACGCTTCGTCGGACACGATTCAGATTCCAAATGCCGACTTGATGTTTTCCGGCGAATATCATCGCGCCGGCACTGACCTCGTGCTGTCGTCGCCGGACGGCGAGCATTTCACCGTCCACGACTATTTCCGCGGTGAAAAGCGGCCGACGCTGTCCTCTCCGAACGGTGCGACGCTCAGCGGCGACATCGTTGAGGCGCTGACCGGGCACGGGTCTTACGCGCAGGCGGCGACGTCTGCCAATGATGCACCGCCGCAAGCGATCGGCAAGGTCGCGTCGGTTCAGGGTGGTGCGACCGCAATCCGTAACGGCGTCGCGGTAACGCTTAACGTCGGCGACGCCGTCTATAAAGGCGACGTGCTCCAGACCGCCGGCGGCTCCGCGCTCGGCGTCGTTTTCGTCGACGGTACGACCTTCAATCTTTCCGCCAATGCGCGGATGGTGATGAACGAATTCGTCTACGACCCAAACGGCACCTCGAATGCCGCGGCGATCAGCCTGGTGCAGGGCGCGATCACTTTCCTGGCCGGCCAGATTGCCCACACCGGCGACATGAAGGTTGCGACCCCGGTCGCTACGATGGGCATTCGCGGCACCGCCGTGAACGTCAACATCAGTGCGGACAACGGCGCGACGAATATTTCCGTGATGGCGGAAGCCGACAATATCACCCACACCGTCCAGGTTTACGCGTTGCCGACGCAGGACGACCTCGCCGCCGGCAAGACGGTCGGCGCCTTGCTCGGCGTCGTCACCAACAACAGCGGCGTGTTCACGTTCAACCCGACCCCGACCGGAGTGATCGTCCAGGAAACTTCCAAGGACGTCGCGACGGTGCAGAAGGAAATGGCGATCGTCCAGCAGGTCTTTCAGACCCAGGCGATCGGCCAGCAGTTCCTGCAGGGCCCGGACCAGTCGAACACCAAAACCGCGCAGAATGCCACCGGCACACAATTCGTTGTCAGTGATCATTCGACGACGCACACAGCCGGCACGACGGATAACACGACGGGCCCGACCGTCACCAAAGTCGACATCGGTCCAGAAAGCACCGGCACGACAACTCAAAGCGGACCGGTCCATATCAATACTGCGCCGGTGGCGCATGCGGACACGGCCGACGTCGTCGAGTCTGGCGTCAAAGCCGGCAACGTCACGTTCGCCGGTACTCCCACGGCGAGCGGCAACGTTATTGCCAACGACACCGACCTCGATCCCCAGGACGTTCAGACGGTTGTCAGCGTCAGCCCAGTCAGCGCCCATCTGCACGGCACGTTGTCGCTCGGCGGCGACGGCCATTACACCTACACGCTCGATAATGACAGCCCGTTGACGCAGCAGCTCGCGGTCGGCGAAACCGCCCAGGACGTATTCACTTATACGATCTCCGACCTCGGCGGTTTGACTTCGACCTCGACGCTGACCGTTACGGTCACCGGTACCGACGATGTGCCGGTGGTTGCGGTCGCCGATAAGGTTCAGGCTGCGGCCATCACGGAACTGGTTCTAACGACCGGTTCCGCGGTCCCCGATGTGCGCAGCGGCACCATCCATTTCACCGACGTCGACCTGAGCGACCGCCCGACCGCCACTGTCAGCGACCAAGCGATCAGCTACCTGGCGGCCGACGGCCACACCGTCCTGACACTCACCGCTGACGAAACCGCCGCGCTGAAGGCCGCCTTTTCGATTGCTGCCGAGACCAATACCAACAACGGCTCGATCGACTGGACCTACAGCATTCAGGACAAGGAACTGGACTTCCTTGCTAATGGCGAGACGGTCACGCTGACCTCGACCGTTCTGGTCGACGACCATCATGGCGGCACTGACACCGCGACCGTCACCATCACGCTGACCGGCACCGACGATGTGCCGGTGGTTGGCGGCGTTCCGATCATCTTCCCCACAGATAAATTCGAAACCGGAACGGTTGCCGAGCTGTCGAATACGACGGGCTCTTCGGCGAACGATCAAGCGGCCGGCGGCGTCATTCGCTTCAGCGACGTCGACCTGAGCGATCGCCCGACTGCGACGATCGATTTTCAAGCCGCGATTTATCGTGCCGCTGACGGAAGCCCGATGCCGCCGCTTTCGGCTGCTCAGCTCGCCGCGATCGTGGCGGGATTTACGATTTCAGCGCCGACGCTCTCCGTTGCGGCGGCCCCGGCCGGGGCTTCGGCTGTAAACAACTTCGGGTCGAGCAGCAACACGAACAGCGGCGAGATCGACTGGGCTTATAATATTGCAGACAGCAGCCTCGATTTCCTGGCCGCGGGTGAAACAGTCGAGTTGAAGTCGGTCATTCTGCTGGACGATCACAACGGCGGCACCGACACCGCATTGGTCGCCGTCACCATCACCGGCACCAATGACGCGCCGGTCGTGGCAACGGCCGATGTGACTGGCGGCGTGACCGAGCAGACCTCGGCTCCGGCCGGCAACCTGACCGACGGCGGCACCATCGCCTTCACTGACGTCGACCTTACCGACCATCACAGCATCCAGCCGACCATCGTCGCGTCGAACGGCGCGTTGGGCTCGCTGACGGCGAGCGTGACCGGCGACACCACCGGCACCGGCCAGGGCGGCGTCATCAGCTGGAACTACAGCGTCGCCGACTCAGCGGTCGAATACCTCGCCAAGGACCAGACCAAGGTCGAGCACTTCACCATCACGCTCGATGACGGCAATGGCGGCCAGATCGCACGCACCATCGACGTCACCATCACCGGCACCAATGACGCGCCGGTCGTGGCAACGGCCGATGTGACTGGCGGCGTGACCGAGCAGACCTCGGCTCCGGCCGGCAACCTGACCGACGGCGGCACCATCGCCTTCACTGACGTCGACCTTACCGACCATCACAGCATCCAGCCGACCATCGTCGCGTCGAACGGCGCGTTGGGCTCGCTGACGGCGAGCGTGACCGGCGACACCACCGGCACCGGCCAGGGCGGCGTCATCAGCTGGAACTACAGCGTCGCCGACTCAGCGGTCGAATACCTCGCCAAGGACCAGACCAAGGTCGAGCACTTCACCATCACGCTCGATGACGGCAATGGCGGCCAGATCGCACGCACCATCGACGTCACCATCACCGGCACCAATGACGCGCCGGTCGTGGCAACGGCCGATGTGACTGGCGGCGTGACCGAGCAGACCTCGGCTCCGGCCGGCAACCTGACCGACGGCGGCACCATCGCCTTCACTGACGTCGACCTTACCGACCATCACAGCATCCAGCCGACCATCGTCGCGTCGAACGGCGCGTTGGGCTCGCTGACGGCGAGCGTGACCGGCGACACCACCGGCACCGGCCAGGGCGGCGTCATCAGCTGGAACTACAGCGTCGCCGACTCAGCGGTCGAATACCTCGCCAAGGACCAGACCAAGGTCGAGCACTTCACCATCACGCTCGATGACGGCAATGGCGGCCAGATCGCACGCACCATCGACGTCACCATCACCGGCACCAATGACGCGCCGGTAGCTAATGACGATGTAGCGACGACCACCTTCGGCAACTCGATCAGCGTCGGACCGGTTCATGGCCTCCTCGCCAACGACACCGATGTCGACACAACCGACAACCTGACGGTCAGCCAGATCAACGGGATCAATCTCGTTCCGTCGCAGTCGGTTACGCTGGCGCACGGCACCCTGACGGCCGCGGCCGATGGCTCCTACACATTCAACCCGGCGCCCGGCTTCTCCGGCGTGCAGAATTTTGACTACACGGTTTCCGACGGCCACGGCGGCAGCGATGTCGGCAGCGACGCTATTACGGTTGGTGCTCTGGTCGCCAATGTACAGAACTTCGACACGCTGGCGGCGAACGAGGCGGCCGTTCCGAATGGCTACGGCGGGTTCACCTGGTCGAATTTCGACGTGCTGTCCGGTACGCCGGGCCGCGGCGGCGCCAACGGTTATACGCACGGAATGGTGTCGGCTCCGAACGTCGCCTATAACGGCTTCGGCGGCACGGCCAGCGTTTCAGGAAGTGAATTCAATTTCGTCGGCGCCGATCTGACGGCGGCGTGGGATACCGGCCTGCATGTTCAGGTCCAGGGTTTCTTCCACGGCGCGCAACTTTACTCGACCGACGTTGTCATCAACAATACCGCGGCGACCTGGTTCGATTTCAATTTCAACGGCGTCGATCAGGTGACGTTCACGTCTTCCGGCGGCTTCGACGCCAGCGCGGCCGACGGCGGGTCGGGCACCCAGTTCGCAATGGACAATTTCGCCTGGAACCCGGCCGCGGTGTTAACGGCGGATCCCATCATCGTCGATCTCGGTACGCCGGGCATCTCGCTGACCTCCGCAACCGCCAGCCCGGTGTCATTCGATCTCAATGCCGACGGCATCAAGGAGCAGGTCGGTTGGACCAGCGGCGCTGACGGCATCCTGGTTTCCGATCTCGACCACTCGGGTGCGATTGAAAACGGACACGAAGTATTCTCGCCGGCGTTCGGTCAGGGCGGCTTTGCGACGGCGCTCGATGCGTTGCGCAGCTACGACAGTAATGGCGATGGCATCCTCGATCAGCGTGATGCTGCGTTCTCCGATGTATTCGTCTGGCAGGACAGCAATCACGACGGCATTACCGACCAGGGTGAGCTCGCCGGCTTGCTCGACAACGGCATTGCCTCGATCGATCTCAACGCAACTCCGACGCAGTCGGAAATCAACGGCCAGCAGGTGGTTGCCGAAGGCCAGATGACGATGACCGACGGCACCACCGGCCAGTACCTCGCGGTCAACCTGCAGTCAGCGCCGGTCCTTCCGGTCATCGCCAATCAGGGCGGCAGCACCGCTGGCTTTGCGTCGCCTGTGTTTAATGGCGGCCCCGGTAACGATGTCTATGTGGCAACGACAGATCAGGATACCTTTGTGTTCAAGATTGGTGGCGGCCACGACACGATCGTCGGGTTCGACACCAGCGCGTCGCATCCCGACTTCATCGACGTGTCGGGGCTCGGCGCGAGCGGTCAGAACATCCTGGCGCTGCTCGACTCGGCCCAGGATACGGCGCAAGGCACGCTGTTCACGGTCGGTGACGACAGCCTGCTGGTGCAAGACGTCCACAAGCAGGCGCTGACGGCTGATCATTTCATCGGCGTGGCGTCGGCCTAGTTACCGGTCGCGTTCGGTGACTCAGGACCCCGGCTGCATTAACCTTTTCGCCGCCGCCGCGCGCGACAATTCACGGCACCGATGGCACTATAGGACCGCAATGCCGGTTCCGGTTTTTATGTGCAAGAAAAAGGTCGAGGCGGGATTTGACAGTCAAGGCCATGGCTGAGCGTCCGCGGTCCCGTGCGGGGGCACGCGAGCGTTCTGAACTTGCGGCGGCTCTCCACGCCTGCCGCGGCGCGTTCATCGGCATCGGCGTGATGAGCGGCATGATCAACGTGCTGTATCTAACCGGCTCGTTCTTCATGCTGGAAATTTACGACCGGGTGCTACCGAGCCGCAGCGTGCCGACGCTTGTCGGACTCATCATTCTAGCGGCCGGTCTCTACATCGCGCTTGGCATCCTCGACATGATCCGCGGCCGCATTCTGGTGCGGATTGGCGCCAGTCTCGATGAATCGCTCAATGCGCGGGTGTTTGAGACGGTGGCGAGGCTTCCCTTGAAAGTTGGGCTTCGCAACGAAGGTTTGCAGCCACTGCGCGATCTGGACAGCGTTCGCGCATTTCTGTCCGGATTGGGCCCGGTCGCCATGTTCGATTTGCCGTGGCTGCCCATCTACATTGCCATTTGCTTTGCGTTTCATCCGTTGATCGGAATAACGGCGCTCGGCGGCGCCATCATTCTAGTGTTGCTGACGCTGCTGACCGAATCGCTGACGCGGGCGCCGGTGAGCGAGGCCGCAGGCTTTGCCGCCGCGCGCCTCAATCTGGCCGAGGCCAGCCGGCGCAATGCCGAGGCACTGGTCGCCATGGGCATGGTTGGCCGCCTGCGCGGCCGTTGGGACACGGCGAATCAAAAATATCGCGCTAGCCAGCAAATCGTCAGCGATGTTGCCGGCGGACTAGGCGCCGCCTCCAAGACGCTGCGCATGATGCTGCAATCGGCGGTGCTGGGCGTCGGCGCTTATCTCGTCATTTATCAGATGGCGACCGCCGGCATTATCATTGCTGGCTCGATCCTCAGCGCCCGCGCGCTGGCGCCGGTCGATCTGGCGATCAGCAACTGGAAGGGGTTTATTTCGGCCCGGCAGGGCTGGGATCGACTGCAAAAGCTGCTCGCATTGATGCCAGCGCAGGCGGCGCCGATGGCATTGCATCCGCCCGGCAAGAATTTGGTCGTCGAAAATGCAGCGGTAGTGGCCCCCGGATCGCAAAAACTGCTGGCGCAGGAGGTCAATGTCACGCTCGAGAAGGGCAGCGCGCTCGGCATCATCGGGCCGAGCGGGTCTGGCAAATCGTCGGTTGCCCGCATGCTGGTCGGTGTTTGGGCGCCCGCGCGCGGCAAGATACGCCTCGACGGCGCGTCGCTCGATCAATGGGCCTCCGACGCGCTCGGTGTCCATATCGGTTACCTGCCGCAGGATGTCGAGTTGTTGGCCGGCACGGTGGCGCAGAATATCGCCCGCTTCGAACCGGATGCCGACGCGGCACAAATTATTGCCGCCGCCAAGACCGCGGGTGTGCACGAACTCATCGTCAGCTTGAGCGAGGGATATGAGACTCAGATTGGCGAGCAGGGCACTTCGCTGTCGGCCGGGCAGGCGCAGCGCGTCGCGCTCGCCCGCGCGCTTTACCGCGATCCGTTTCTAATCGTGCTCGATGAGCCGAATTCCAATCTCGACGCCGAGGGCGATGAAGCGCTCACCCGGGCAATTTTCGCAGTCCGCGCCCGCGGCGGCATTGTCGTCGTGGTGGCGCATCGGCCCAGCGCAATCGCGGCGGTCGACCTGCTGATGGTAATGAAGGGCGGGCGCCAGCAGGCGTTCGGTCCCAAGGACGTCATCATGGGCAAGCTGTTGCAGCCGCCGGCGCAACCCGGACCGCTCAAGGTCGTGCCGGAAGCGGCAGGAGGCCGCAAAGCATGAACGCTGAAAATCTCATGCAAAAGCTCATGAATTTTAAAATCATGATCGCCGATATGATGAGCAAGGACGGTCTGACCGGCTCTCAGGAGTCGATCCGCCGTCATATGATCGCCGGCCTTATCGTTGTTCTTGTTCTCGCCGGCGGTGTGGGCGGCTGGGCGGGAACGACGGAACTGTCCGGCGCGCTGATCGCGCAAGGCTCGATCGTCGTCGATACCAATGTGAAGAAAGTGCAACATCCGACCGGCGGCGTGGTCGGCAAAGTCAATGTACGCGACGGCGACCACGTGAAGACCGGGGATATTCTCGTCCAACTCGACGACACGATCACCCGCGCCAACCTGGCGATCGTGACCAAGGGGCTCGACGAATTTAACGCGCGCAAGGCGCGGCTCGAAGCTGAACGCGACGGCGTCGACAAGATCAATTTTCCGGCCGACATCCTTTCTCGCGAAAGCGATCCGGGAGTGGCCAATGCTCTCGCCAACGAGCGCAAATTGTTCGAATTGCGCCGCAACGCCCGCTCCGGCCAGAAGGCGCAGCTCCGCCAGCGGGTCGTTCAGCTCCAGGAGGAGATCCGCGGCCTCAGTGCCCAACAGGAAGCTAAAAGTCGCGAAATCGCGTTGATTGGGCAGGAGCTCGAGGGTGTGCGCGAGTTGTGGCGAAAAAATCTCATCCAGATCAACCGTCTCACGGGGCTGGAGCGCGACGGCGCGAGGATCGAAGGCGAGCGCGCCCAGCTCATCGCATCGGTCGCGCAGGCCAAGGGCAAGATCGCCGAAACCGAGCTGCAGATCATCCAGATCGACCAGGATTTGAGCAGTGAAGTTGCCAAGGATATGCGCGAGGTCGACGGCAAAATCGGCGAATTCATCGAGCGCAAGGTCACGGCCGAAGACCAGCTCAAACGCATCGATATCCGCTCGCCGCAGGACGGCACCGTGTTGCAGTCGAACGTGCATACCGTCGGCGGCGTGGTTACAGCCGGCGACGCCCTTATGCTGATCGTGCCCGACGCGGACAATCTGACGGTCGAAGCCAAGGTCAATCCGCAGGACGTCGATCAGTTGCAGCTCGGCCAGGCGGCGATGCTTCGTTTCACCAGCTTCAATCAGCGCACCACGCCGGAAATTCGCGGCAAGGTGGCCCGCGTCTCGGCCGATACCCAGACCGATCAACGCACCGGACAGAGCTATTACACCGTTCGCATCGCCATGCCGACCGACGAAGTTCTCAAGCTCGGCGACGTCAAGTTGATTCCGGGCATGCCGGTCGAAGCCTTCGTACAAACCGGCGAGCGCACGGTGTGGTCCTACCTCGTTAAGCCGTTGAATGATCAATTGATGCGCGCGTTCCGGGAAAAGTGAAACGACGAGTTTGTGCGCGCGTGAGACGGGTTTAAGGCATGGAATGGTTCTCGCGCATGGCGCGACGGTTTGGGGTTGCGCGGACGCTGTGTGTCGCGTTGCTGTTCGCGCTAGCGGCTTTGCGGGTGGCCGATCCGATTCCACTCGAAGAACTGCGCGTGCGCACCTTCGACATGTTTCAGCTAATCCGCCCGCGGGTCGCGACGCAAAACCCGGTTGTCATTGCCGACATCGACGAAAAGAGCCTGAAAACCGTTGGTCAGTGGCCTTGGCCGAGGACCACGGTCGCCGACATGATCACGCGGCTGACCCGGCTCGGTGCGGTCGTCATTGCCTTCGACGTGGTGTTTGCCGAGCCCGACCGGATGTCGCCAGGCACGACCGCCGATACATATCGCGATCTCGATGATGCGACCCGGGAAAAGCTGCGCGCCTTGCCGAGCAACGATCAGTTATTTGCGCAAGCCGTGCGGGCTTCGCGCGTGGTGCTCGGCGAATCCGGCCTGCCGACCGCATCCAGTCAGGCCGACGCTAGCGTACCGATCGGTATCGCGACCTTAGGTGGTGATCCCAAGCCGTTCCTGATCAACTTTCCGGGCCTCTTGATCAATGTGCCGCTGCTGGAAAGCGCCGCCGCGGGACGCGGACTGTTCACCATCCGCGCTGAGCGCGACGGCATCGTGCGCCGGGTTCCCATGGTCATGCTGGCGCAAAACCAGATCATGCCCTCGCTGAGTTTAGAAATGCTGCGCGTGGCGACCGGCGCAACCACGCTGGCGATCCGGTCCGACGAGGCCGGCGTCAAGACCGTCGCAATTCCCGGATTTTCGATTCCAACCGACCGCAATGGTCAGCTCTGGATTCATTTCGCCAAGCACGATCCGATTCGCTACATCGTCGGCTGCCGACATCCTCAGCGGCAGCGTCGATCCAGCCCGCGTCGCCGGCAAGCTCGTGCTGGTCGGCACCTCCGCGGTCGGCCTGCTCGACGTGAAAACCACCCCGATCGATCCGGTGCTGCCAGGCGTCGAGGTCCATGCGCAGATTCTCGAGAGCGTGCTGTCGCGCTCGGTGCTGTCTTCGCCGAATTACGCGATCGGTGCCGAGCTTGGGCTCGCGATTCTCATGGGGATCATCATCATCGCGCTGGCGCCGGTACTCGGTTCCGCCGCCTTGCTGCTGCTCGGCGCGGTCGTCATCTCGCTCGCGGTCGGCATGTCATGGTATTTTTACACGCAGCAGCAATTGCTGATCGACTTCACGTACCCGCTGCTGTCGAGCATCCTCATCTATCTCACCTTGGTGTTCAGCAATTACTTTAGCGAGCAGGCGCAGAAACGGCAGATCCGCGCCGCCTTCGGACAGTATCTTTCGCCGGCACTGGTCGAGCAGCTCGCCGAGTCGCCGGAAAAATTGGTGCTGGGCGGCGAGCAGCGCAACATCACGATCATGTTCAGCGACGTGCGCGGCTTCACCACGATCTCGGAGCTTTACAAGGATGACCCGCACGGCCTGACGACGCTGATGAATCGCCTGCTCACGCCGCTGACCAACGCGATCATCAATCGCAAAGGCACCATCGATAAATATATGGGCGACGCCATCATGGCGTTCTGGAATGCGCCGCTCGACGATCCGCAGCACCAGACCAATGCCTGCGAAGCCGCGCTCGACATGCTCCAGTGCATCGACAAGCTCAACGACGAGCGCGAGCAGGAGGCTAAGGCGAGCGGTACGCCATTCATCCCACTCAAGGTAGGCGTCGGCATTAACACCGGCACCTGCGTGGTCGGCAATATGGGATCGGACCTGCGCTTCGACTATTCGGCGCTGGGCGACAGCGTTAATCTGGCGTCGCGGCTGGAAGGCCAATCGAAGTCGTACGGGCTGCCGATCATCGTCGGCTCGCGCACCGCCGCCGCCGCACAGGACAAGTTCGCCACGATCGAGATCGATTACCTCGCGGTGAAGGGCAAGAAAGAACCGGAAACGGTTTACGCCATTCTCGGCCGCGACGACGTTGCGAAGTCCGACAATTTCCAGCGCTTGCGCGAGATCAATGGCAGCATGCTGAAACGTTACCGCGCGCGCGAATGGGATTGTGCCGACACCGCCTTGGAAGAAATGCGCCAGTCCGGCAAAGATTGGGAGATCGATCACTTTGTCGACTTGTACGCGGAGCGCACCAGAGCATTTCGCGAAAATCCGCCGCCGGAAGGCTGGAGCGGCGTTTTCGAAGCACAGACGAAATAGAGGTCCGGTCACGATGGCGGCGAGTTGAACAGCATGGCGCATTCCCCGATCAGCGTGCGATTTTGGGGGGTCCGGGGCAGCATTCCGTGCCCGGGGCCGGCGACGCTTCGCTATGGCGGCAACACCTGTTGCGTAGAAATTCGCTGCGGCGATCACGTCCTCATTTTCGACGCCGGCACCGGAATTCGTCCGCTGGGTACCTCGCTGGCTCATGACGCCGAGATCACCAAGACCGATATCTTCTTCAGCCACTGTCATATCGACCATCTGATCGGCCTGCCGTTCTTCGAGTTCCTGCACCACAGTGACCGTCACGTTCGGCTCTGGGGCGGCCAGCGCGACCGCGGCGCGCATCTTGAAAACGCGCTTGGCAAGCTCTTGAGCCATCCGTTGTTTCCGATTGAGCTGGAAGCTCTGAAGGCGGATGTTGAAATCCGGAATTTCACCGCCGGCGAAACGATCAATCCGCATCCGGGGCTCATCATGCACACCGCGATGCTCAATCATCCCGGCGGGGCCACGGGCTATCGGATCGAGTTCGGCGGAAGGTCGATTGCCTATATTACCGATCTTGAAATGCGGGGTGGTGAGGTCGAGCCATCGGTGCTGGCACTGGCCAAGGATGCCGCGCTGGTCATCATCGACGCCACCTATACCGATGCGGAGGTGGCGATACACGCCGGCTGGGGTCATTCAAGTTGGCAGCAGGTGGTGGCTTTCGCGAACAAGGCCAATGCCGGGACGTTGTGCCTGTTTCACCACGACCCGGAGCATGACGACGACTTCATGGATCGCATTGCCGCCGCGGCGGGCGAGGCCCGCCCCGGCACCATCGTCGCGCGCGAAGGTCTCACCCTAGAAATTTGACGCAAGCGATCAATCAGGCGTCTTAGGTGTCACCGGCCAGCGCTTCGAGCTCGCTGCGCTTGACGATCGCGATCGAATTTTCCTCGACCCGGACGATGCCGTGGCGCTGCCATTCCCGCAGGCATTTGTTGACGCTCTCGCGGGTCGCCACGATCATGTTGCCGAGCTCGCGTTGCGACAGCCGTATATGTCCACCGGCGCTGCTTTGGCCCGGCCGGTCTGCGATTCGCAAAAGGGCCTTTGCCAGCCGTGCCGGCAATTCCAGGAACGCCACTTCGGCGATGTGCTGGTCGGTATGGCGCAGCCGTCCGCACAGCACCTCGATCAGCCGCAGCCAACCGCTCGGCTGGCGGTTCAAAAACGCCAGCACGTCGCGACGCTCCAGAATGGCGAGGGTACACGCCGTCATTGCCCGCGCGTCTGCAGTGCGTTCCTTGCCGTCCAGCAACGCGATCTCGCCAAGCACTTCGCCGGGCTGCAGCAGCGCCAGAACGACCTCACGGCCCTCGATCGAATGGATGCTGACACGCACTGATCCGCTGAGGATCGCCATCATGCTGTCGCCGGACGAGCCCATCGCGAAGATGGTGTCGCCGGGAGAAAAATGCTTGATGCGTGCCTGCGCCACCAGGCCCTTGCGCTCGTCCGGGCTCAGGCCGCGAAACAGAATGCATTCGCCCAGCAGCCGGCGGGCTTCCGCCAACACTGCCTTATCGGCCGTTGAGGTGGTTTCGGCTGGCAATTTCTTTTCTTCCCATCATGACCGCGGGATACGACGGTCGCCCCAGGCCCTTATACTACAATGAGAAACCCCGCCCGGACCAATTACATACCGCGGATCGCGAAAAAGCCCGGCGCTGGCCGGGCTTCGTCAGTTTGGGCGATATGAATGCGGCTTAGCGCCGACGGAAATTGGGCCGGCGCTGCTGCGGCGAGGGCGCTACTGCGTCGCCTTTATGGCGGAAACTGATGCGGCCGCGCTGGAGATCGTAGGGCGACATCTCGACGATGACACGGTCGCCGACGCCGGTACGGATGCGGAATTTACGCATCTTGCCGGCAGTATAGGCCAGCACCTCATGCTCGTTATCGAGCTTCACGCGGAAATTGCCGTCCGGCAGCACTTCCGTCACGGTGCCGTCGAATTCCAGCAGTTCTTCCTTCGCCATTCCAATCCTCCAATCAGCGTGGCTGCAGGAATGTAACATTCGCAATCGCCCTTGGCTCGCCCTTCGTGTGGTCCAATTGGGACCTTTCCGGGTGGGACCGTGGGGCGGCTTGCGACTGCGGCCGGCCGCCGCGCTGGTCGCGGCGGGGCTGCTGGTTGCCGCGATGATTGCGGCTGTTCTGGCGGTGTCCGTTGTTGCCCTTGCCGTTGCTATTCGCGTGCCGCGACGCAGCCGGCGCTTGCGTCGGGCGCGGTCCGGTGCGGCGGTCGGTGGCCGGAATGGTCATGCGGATGAGCCGTTCGATGTCACGCAGGAACGGCGCCTCGTCATAATCGCAGAAAGAGATGGCGACGCCCGCGGCGCCAGCGCGCGCGGTGCGGCCGATGCGGTGGACATAGCTTTCCGGGATGTTTGGCAGGTCGTAATTGACCACATGGCTGACGCCGTCGACGTCGATGCCGCGGGCAGCGATATCCGTCGCCACCAGCGTGCGGACGCTGCCGCTGCGGAACGCTGCGAGCACGCGCTCGCGCTGGCCTTGCGACTTATTGCCGTGAATGGCATCTGCCTTCAGTCCGGCCTTGAGCAGGCCGCGCACGACCTTGTCGGCGCCGTGCTTGGTGCGGGTGAAGACCAGAACGCGGTCGGTCTTTTCGCTTTTGAGCATTTCTGCCAGTAGGCTGGGCTTCGAGGCCCGGTCGGTGAGGATGACGCGCTGATCGACCTTCTCAACGGTGGACGATTGCGGCGTCACTGCAACGCGGGCTGGATCCCGCAGCATCGCATCGGCGAGCCGGGTGATCTCCTGCGGCATGGTGGCCGAGAAGAACAGCGTTTGCCGGTCCTTCGGCAACATCGCCACGATCTTCTTGATGTCGTGGATGAAGCCCATGTCGAGCATGCGGTCGGCTTCGTCGAGCACCAGTACTTCAATCTTGTCGAGCCGCAGAGCACGCTGGTCGACTAGATCGAGCAGGCGGCCGGGCGTCGCCACCAGAACTTCGGCGCCGTGCGAGAGTTCGCGGATCTGCCGGTTGATCGGTACGCCGCCGATCGCGAGCGCAACGGCGAGCGGCCGGATATTCTTGCCGTAGGTGCGGAAACTGTCGCTGATCTGGCCAGACAGTTCGCGGGTCGGCGACAGCACCAGCACGCGGCAGGATTTGCGCTCAGGGCGCAGCCGCTTGCCGATAAGGTGGTTGAGGATCGGCAGCGCGAAGGCCGCGGTCTTGCCAGTGCCGGTTTGCGCAATGCCGATGACATCGCGTCCACTCAGGACGAGGGGAATGGTCTGGGCTTGAATGGGAGTGGGAGTGACGTAGTTCTCAGTCGCAAGGGCGCGAGTGATCGGCTCTGCGAGGCCGAAATCGTGAAATGAAGTCAAACAGTCTCTTTTCTTTATAACGAGACGGCCGCAACGCTGATGCGTCCGGCGGACTCGCGGGGTTAAAAGACATCCCGCGTTGCCAGGGTTGTCGGCTACTTGGAGAAACGGAAGAGGCGGGGCGAAACCGAAGGTCTCGTGCACGCGGCCCGCGAAAGCCTGAAAACAAAAACAAGTCCAGGCCGTTCATCCGCGACGTTGATATGGCAGGCGGATGCGGTGTTTTCAAGGCTAACCGGGCGATCTAGCGCCGGAATGATGAATAAAGTGCACCCGCGCAACCTATCGACAAGACTGGCTTAATCGGGGATTGTCGAGACGAAAGCGGGTCAAAAAGCCTGAAAAACAAGGGGTTGGAGACGTTTCGAATGCCGTTTTCACAGGCTTCCACCGCGTTGTCCCGGTTCACCGTGCTCGACCTTACCCGCGTGCGCTCCGGCCCGACCTGCGTGCGCCAGCTTGGCGACTGGGGCGCCAAGGTCATCAAGATCGAGACGCCGCCGCATCTGTCGGAAGGCGAAGGACCTGGCGGCCCGCGCGAAAGCTCCGACTTCCAGAATCTGCAGCGTAACAAGCGCGGCATGACGCTCGACCTCAAATCGCCGCAGGGCATCGTGGCGTTCAAGCGCATGGTCGAGAAGGCCGACGTCGTAGTGGAGAATTTCCGGCCCGATGTAAAAGATCGCCTCGGCATCGACTACGAGTCATTGAAGAAGATCAATAAGCGCATCGTGCTCGCCAGCATTTCCGGCTTCGGCCAGGATGGGCCGTACGCCAAGCGGCCGGGCTTCGACCAGATCGCGCAGGGCATGGGCGGGCTGATGTCGATCACCGGTTTGCCCGGGCAGGGCCCGGTCCGCGTCGGCATTCCGGTCGCCGACCTTACGGCCGGATTGTTCTGCGCGCTCGGCATTCTGACCGCATTGCTGGAGCGCGAAGTGTCTGGGGAAGGTCAGTGGGTTACGACCTCGCTGCTGCAAGCGCAGATTTTCATGCTCGACTTCCAGGCGGCGCGCTTTCTGACCGAAGGCCAGGTGCCGAAGCAGGCCGGCAACAATCATCCGACCTCGATCCCCACCGGCGTGTTCAAAACCAAAGATGGCCATCTCAATATCGCCGTCGACCGGCGGTCCGATTTGGGACCGCTTCTGCAATACGGTCGGTCACCCCGAATGGATCGACTCGCCGGATTATAAAAGCAGCAAGCTGCGCTCGCAGAATCGCGACAAGCTCAACGGCGAAATCGACAAGGTGACCGCGACCAAGACCAGCGCGGAATGGGTCGAGATATTCAACAAGGCCGGGGTGCCGTGCGGCCCGATCTACTCGGTCGACCAGGTATTCGCCGATCCGCAGGTCAAGCATCTCGGCATCGCCAGGGAATCGGCGCGCGCGGACGGCAGCAAGCTCGGACTGGTCGGCCAGCCTTTCACGCTGTCGCGCACGCCGAGCAAGATCGCCGTGCGGCCGCCGGACCTCGGCGAGCATACCGACGAAATACTCGCGGAATTCGGATTTGGCGCCGACGAGATCAAAGCGTTGCATGCGGCCAAAGCGGTTTAGGAGAATTGGGAATGACGCAGACGGACAAGATGTTGTCGCGCAAGGAAGGCCAGGTCGGCTACCTAACCTTCAATAACCCTGAGCGTCACAACGCCGTCTCGCTGGATATGTGGGAAGCGGCGGAAGGTTTCCTCGAGGAATTCAAGAACGACAAGAATATCCGCGTCGTCGTCGTCACTGGCGCCGGGGGCAAGGCCTTCGTATCGGGCGCCGATATCTCGAAGTTCGAGAAGGAGCGCTCGAGCCAGGAAGCGATCGACCGCTATAATATCGCGGTCGACCGCGCCAACAACGCCTTCTATACGTTTCCCAAACCCACCATCGCCATGATCCGTGGTTACTGCATCGGCGGCGGCGTAGGCCTGGCGCTGTGCTGTGACATGCGTATTTGCACCGAAGGCTCGAAATTCGGCGTGCCGGCGGCCAAACTTGGCCTCGGTTACGGCTTTACCGGCATCAAGAAGCTGGTCGATCTGGTCGGGCCGTCCTTCGCCAAGGAAATCTTCTATACCGCGCGGCAGTTCACCGCCGCGGAAGCCCAGATGATGGGTCTGGTCAATCGCGTGCTGCCGGACGGCGAGCTTGAGAAATACGTCAAAGACTATGCCGAGACGATTGGCGCCAACGCGCCGCTTACCGTCAATTCCGTCAAATACATCGTCGGCGAGGCCGTCAAGCCGGAATCCAAGCGCGACATGCAAGAAGTGCGCCGATTTGGTGCAGGCCTGTTTCGCCAGCAATGATTACAAGGAAGGCCGCAAGGCTTTCATGGAAAAGCGCAAGCCGCAGTTCACTGGCTCCTGATCGCTAAAATACGACCGCGCCAAGCGCGGCATTGGGGAGGATTTGCGTGGCGTCAGTTGATTTGAAGCGCTTGACCAAGCGTTATGGGCCGAACGCGGTCGTCGACGACATTTCGCTTCATATCGAACATGGCAAGCTGGTCTGCCTGCTGGGGCCTTCGGGCTGCGGCAAGACCACGACGCTGCGGCTGATCGCCGGCTTTGTCGAGCCGAGCGAAGGCGAGATTTATGTTGGCGACCGGTTGGTGTCTTCTCCGGCGGGGACGCTGCCGCCCGAGCGCCGCAACATGTCGATGATCTTCCAGAGTTATGCGTTGTGGCCACATATGACGGTGCGAGAAAATATCGCCTATGGGCTCAAATTGCGAAAAATAGACCGCAATACCATCACCAGGAAGCTCGACGCCATTCTTGGTACCACCAAGCTGGCGCCGCTGGCCGATCGTTATCCCGGTGAGCTGTCTGGTGGGCAGCAGCAGCGCGTCGCGCTGGCTCGTGCGCTGATCGTCGAGCCTGAAACCTTGTTGCTCGACGAGCCGCTCTCGAATCTCGATGCCAACCTGCGCGAGGAAATGCGTTTCGAGGTGCGCCGCCTGCACGACACTTATCGCTACACCACGGTCTATGTGACGCACGACCAGTCGGAGGCCATGACGACCGCCGACCTGATTTGCGTGATGAACGCCGGCAAGATCGAGCAGTCCGGCACCCCGGAGGAAATCTACGACCGTCCGCGCTCGGAATTCGTCGCGCGGTTCATCGGCTCCAGCAACATTATCAACGGCAAGGGCCTCGACAACGCCCGCGTCGATTTTGCGGGCGTGCCGCTGCGCTGTGTCGGCGCGCCACCGCGGCCGGGCGCCGCGACTTTGGTTTCGATCCGGCCGCACGACATCAAGCTTTCGGCGGCGCAGCCGTCAGGAGAGAACGCGGTGCCCGCGAATGTGGTGCGGCAGGTCTTTCTGGGCGGTAGCCGCGATTATATGGTTGAAGCCAAAGACGGCACGCATATCCGGGTCGTCACCGGGGCGGCTGAAAGCCTGCCGCAAGGCAGCGCAGTCTGGCTGCAGCTGCCGGCAGAAAAATGCCGCGTCTTGGCGAACTGATGTGAAGCAAATGTGCAGGGCGACAAAAACAAAATCAGGGCGGATGCGCTAATGAAATCATTAAAATGGTCCCGCCGTGACCTGCTCAGGGCTTCGAGCGCGATCGCCGCCGGCGCTGCTTTCATGCCGCAAATGGCGACGCGGGTAATGGCGGCCGCGCCGCCGGCCAGCGCCATCACGCCGACCCTCATCGAAGCGGCGAAGAAAGAAGGCAAGGTGGTCTGGTACACCTCGGTCGACCTGCCGCTGGCCGAGAAGATCGCCAAATCGTTCGAGGCCAAATATCCCGGCATCGCGGTGCGGGTCGAACGCACCGGCGCCGAGCGCGTGTTCCAACGCATCGGCCAGGAATACGGTAGCAATATCCACGCGGTTGACGTCGCGAATTCCTCCGACGCCGCGCATTTCATTGTTTGGAAGAAACAGGGCCTTCTGGAAGCCTATCTGCCGGAGGACGTCGCCAAGTTCTATCCCGCCGAGCACAAGGACCCGGACGGCACCTTCGCCAGCTTCCGGGTCTGGGTCTGCATCATCGCCTACAACACCAATCTGGTGAAAGCCGAAGAGGCGCCGAAGAGTTTCGCCGACCTGCTCGATCCGAAATGGAAGGGCAAGATCGTCAAGGCGCATCCGAGCTATTCCGGCACCATCATGACCGCGACCTATCAGATGCAGCGTGATCTCGGTTGGCCCTATCTCGAGAAGCTCGCCGCGCAGAACGTCATGCAGGTGCAGTCCTCGGCCGACCCGCCCAAGCGTCTGGCGCTCGGCGAGCGCGCGGTGATGGCCGACGGCAACGAGTACAATATCTTCCAGATCAAGGAGAAGGACGGCCCGGTGGCGCCGGTCTATGCGACCGAGGGCTCGCCGCTGATCGTCGGCCCGACTGGCATGTTCAAGGCGGCGCCCAATCCGAACGCGGCGCGGCTGTTCTGCAACTACAGCTACACGCCGGAATGCCAGCAGCTCATCATCGATATCGGCGGCTTGCGCTCGATGCATCCGCAGACCAAAGAAAAGCCTGGCCGCAAGCCGTGGAAGGACATTAAGACCATGAAGGATGATCCGGTCGCGGTCGAAAAGATGAGCGAAGAGATTAAGGCGCATTACAGCAAGATCTTCAAGGTCTGATGACGATCGCCTTACCCGCACGCGCCGAGCGCCGTTTCGCCGGGATCGACGTCTCGGCGCCGGTGCTCTACGGCTTCGCGGCGCTGCTCTGCGTGCTGATCGTGCTGCCGCTATCGTGGCTGTTTCTCTACGCCTTTACCGACAAGACCGGCGCTTTCACGCTTGGCAACTTCGAACGGCTATTCACCGAATCCTCTTTCCTCGATCCGCTGATCACAACGTTCATTATCGCGACGTCGTCTTCCTTGATCTGCTGCGCGGTTGCGGCGCCGATGGGCTGGCTGGTGGCGCGCACTGATCTGCCGTTTTCTCGCGTGATCCGCGCGCTGGTGACCGCCTCGTTCGTCACGCCGCCGTTCCTCGGCGCCATCGCTTGGGAACTGCTGGCGGCACCGAACAGCGGATTGCTCAACCAGTTCTATCGTTTTGTCACCGGTGCCGAACAGGACGCCCATCTCTTCAATATCTACACGTTGACCGGCATCGTGTTCGTGATCTCCTGCTACACGTTCCCCTATGTGTTCGTGCTGGTGGCCAACGGGCTCGACCGCACGCCCGGCGAACTCGAAGACGCCTCGTCGATCCTCGGCGGCGGCCGTTGGTACACCGCGCGGCGCGTCACGGTGCCGCTGGTGTTGCCGGCGCTGCTGGCCGGCGCGCTGGTCGCATTTCTGCAAGCGATGACGCTGTTCGGCTCGCCGGCCATCCTCGCGCTGCCGGCCGGATTCCATACGATGACGACCAAGATCTGGAGCCTGTTCCAGTATCCGCCGAAGCCTGAGCTGGCGGCGGCAGCAGCCTTGCCGTTGCTGGTGCTGACGATCTTGTTGCTGCGCGCCGAGCATCTCATCCTCGGCCGGCGCGGTTACAGTGTCGTCGGCGGGAAATACGGCGCACCGCGGCTGATCCCGCTGCGCAAGTGGCGTTGGCCCGCCTTAATAATCTGCCTCGGCCTGCTGATGAATTCGGTGTTCCTGCCTTACGCGGCACTGTTCAACGCGGCGTTCTCGCCGGTCGCTACAACGTTGTTAACATTCAAGAATTTCACGCTGCACAATATCGAATTTGTGTTGTTCGAGCTTTCCGCCGTGCGTCTCACGCTCTCAAACACGGTAATCCTTGGCGCCAGCGCCGCCACCATCGGCACCTTGATCGCCCTGGTGATCGCCTATGTCACGGCGCGCAAGGCCGTCGCCGGCCATCGCTTTCTGGGATTCCTGGCGACCGCGCCGATCGCGATTCCCGGCATCGTGCTCGGTGTTGGGTTGTTCCTGAGCTACACGCGGCCGCCGCTCATTCTTTACGGCACGCTGTGGATATTGCTGATCGCCTTCGTCACCATCGCATTGCCGTCGGCCTATCAGCAATTGCAGGCGGCATTCCGGACCGTGCACCCCGAGCTCGAGGATGCCAGCCGCATTCTCGGCGCGACCAGGCTGCAAGCATTGTGGCAGATCACCGCACCATTGCTGCGCACCGGCGTCATTGCAACTTGGTGCTTCATCTTCGTCGGCGTGATGCGCGAGTTGTCGGCGGCGATCATCCTGTTCACGTCGGAAACCAAGGTGATCTCGGTGCTGATCTACGACCTCAACGAGAGCGGCGACCTCGGCGCTATCTCGGTGATAGGGCTGGCGATGTTGATCATCACCTTCGCCGTGGTGATCGGCATCAACCAAATTCCAGGATTCGGCGTCACGCGGTTTCGTTCATAATATGGATGCGAAACTTCCCGACGTTGCCGTCGCCGAACAGCTCGCGGAAAAAATCGCTGCGCTGAAGCTGCAGTCGCTCCCTACCGCGGTGAAACGCAAGTGCGAGGACCTGCTGGTCGATATCGTCGGGCTGTGCGTCGCCGCCCGTAACGCGGATTACGTCAAGAGTACGCTGGCGGCCTGTGACGATGATGGCCCGTGCACGGTGGTCGGCCATGGCCGAACTTTGAGCGCGGCCGGCGCTGCCCTGGTCAATGGCACGGCGGCACATGGCGAGGATTTCGACGATACCTTCGAGGGTGGTCCGGTCCATGCCGGCGCTGTGATCGTGCCGGCGGTGCTGGCTGCCTGCGAGCGCCATGGCCGCGACGGCGCGGCGGCTCTGCTCGGCATCGCAGTCGGCTGTGAGGTGATGTGCCGGCTTTCGACGGTGGCGCCGAAGGCGGTGCACAAGGCTGGTTTCCACCCGACTGCGGTGTTCGGCGCGATCGGCGCGGCTGCGGGCGTCAGCGCGGCGCTCGGTCTGAGCTCCCAGCAAGCGGTTGATGCGCTAGGTATTTCCGCCAGCATGGCGGGCGGCATCATCGAGTATCTGGCCGAGGGCACCTGGACCAAGCGTATGCATGCCGGCTGGGCCGCGCAGTCGGGGTTACGCGCGGCGCTCTTGGGTCGCGAGGGTTTCACCGGACCCCGCACGGTGTTCGAAGGCGTGCACGGGTTGTTCAATGGCTTTGCGCACACGACTAAGGGCAATTACGGCGCGCTGACCGGCGACATCGGCAAGGCCTGGGTCATTGAGACGCTGGCGTTCAAGCCCTATCCGTGCGGGACGATGGCGCATCCGTTCATCGACTGCGCCAAGAAGCTGGCGGCGCGGGGCGTCGAGTGCTCACGACATCCAGGACATCGTGTGTGAGACGGCGGAAGGTATCGTGCATCGGCTGTGGGAGCCGCTCGCTGACAAGCAACGCCCGAAGAACGGTTACATGGCGAAGTTCTCGATTCCGTATTTGCTGGCGACTGGCTTCGTGCGCGGCAATGTTGGCTTCGAGCACTTCACCGAGCAAGCGGTGCGCGATGCCGATGTTTTGGCGCTCGCCGGTAAGGTGCGATACGTGGTCGATCCCGCCAATCCTTATCCGAACGCGTTTACCGGCCACATCCGCGCGACGATGAAGGATGGGAGCGTCATCGAAGAACGCCAGCCGCATTTCCGCGGCGGCGCCAATGAACCGCTGACGCGGCAGGACATCCATGACAAATTCGCGTTGAATGTGCGTCACGGCGGCTGGAGCGAAGCGCAAGGCCAAGCCGCGCTCGCATTGCTCGGCAAATTGTTTGACGGCAGGATCGAAATGAAGGCGTTGCGGGGGTAGATGCCAAAAGAACTTGAAGGCAAGGTCGCGATCGTGACCGGGGCGGGGCGCAATATCGGCCGCGCCATCGCGCTGCGATCTGGCGAATGCCGGCGCAGCTATTCTGGTCGTCGCGCGCTCGAATAAAGCGGAAGCCGACGCCGTGCTACGCGAGATCGAGAAAGCCGGCGGCAAGGCGCTGGCGCATGCTGGCGGACGTCGCCGACGCCAAAGCGGTGCAAGCGATGGCCGACGCTGCCAAAAAGCAATTCGGCCGCATCGATATCCTCATCAACAATGCGGCGCTGCGTCGACGAAAAATCCATCGACGAGATGACTTACGAAGACTGGCGCAAAGTCATGAACGTCACGCTCGACGGCGCCTTCCATTGCGTCAAAGCTTGCCTGCCGGCGATGCGCGCCGCAAGGCGGCACCATCGTCAATATCGGCGGCATGTAGCGCTCATACTCGGCTCGCAGGAATCGCGCCCACGTGATGACCGCCAAAGCCGGCATCGTCGGCTTCACGCGCGGCACTCGCGCACGACCTCGCTGCCGACCACATCACCGTCAATTGCGTCGTGCCCGGGCTGATCGGCACGCAGCGGCCGGAAAACGCGCCGGAGCCGGCGCACCATCTCACCCACGCCACTATCACCGGCGAGCGCGGCCAGCCCCGAGGACGTCGCGGCGGCGGTGCGCTATCTGTGCTCGCCAGCGGCGCGCTACGTCACCGGCCAGTCGATCCACGTCAATGGCGGCGCCTATCTCGGCATCGTAGCCGCGCCGGTAGGGCATGGCCGCACCCATCCGAAAGTGCTAATCCACCGGCCAGACAGTGTCCTGGCAGTAACGGAGTTCTCGCCCATGTACACCGATCTCAAGCTTTTCATCGACGGCCAATGGCTCAACGGCGACGGCCGCAAGGGCGAGGACGTCGTCAATCCGGCGACCGGCAAGGTGCTGGCGCAACTGCCGCACGCCAGCAAGGCCGACCTCGATAACGCGCTGGCCGCCGCCGAAAAGGGCTTCCAGGTTTGGAAGGCGACCTCGGCCTATGACCGCGCCAAGATCATGCGCAAGGCGGCGGACCTTTTGCGCGAGCGCGCCGAGCATGTCGCCAGCGTGCAGACCCAGGAGCAGGGCAAGGTCGTTCGCGGAATCGCGCATCGAAGTCCTGACCTCCGCCGACATCATCGACTGGTATGCCGAGGAAGGCCGCCGCGCTTACGGCCGCATCGTGCCGGGCCGCGACGAAGGGCGTGCGCCAGATCGTGACTGCAGGAGCCGGTCGGCGTCGTCGCCGCCTTCACGCCGTGGAATTTCCCGACGCTCACTCCGGTGCGCAAGATCGCCGGCGCGCTGGCGGCCGGCTGCTCGATCATCATCAAGGCCTCGGAAGAAACGCCGGGCGGCTGCGTCGAGCTGGTGAAATGCTTCGCCGATGCCGGCGTGCCGGCGGGCGTGCTCAACCTGGTGTTCGGCGTTCCGGCCGAAGTGTCTCGAGCATCTCATCGCGTCCGACATCGTCAAGAAGGTTTCCTTCACCGGCTCGATCCCGGTCGGCAAGCATCTTGCCGCGCTGGCCGCCAAGGGCATGAAGCGCGCCACCATGGAACTCGGCGGCCATTCGCCGGTCGTGGTGTTCGACGACGCCGATCCGGAAAAGGCCGCCGACACCATCGCCGCGTTCAAATACCGCAACGCCGGCCAGGTCTGCATCTCGCCGACGCGCTTCTACGTGCAGGAGCCGTCCTACAACAAGTTCGTCGCGCGCTTCACCGAATACGCCAAGAACATCAAGCTCGGCGACGGCCTGGAGAAGGGCACCACCATGGGCCCGCTGGCCAATCCGCGCCGGCTCGACGCCATGGAAACCATCGTCAACGACAGCCAAGGCGCGCGGCGGCAAGATCGCCGACCGGCGGCACTCGTCACGGCAACCAGGGCTATCTTCTTCGAGCCGACGGTGATCACCGACGTGCCGGACGACAGCAAGATCATGACCGCAGGAGCCGTTCGGCCCGATGGCGCCGATCGTGCCGTTCAAGACCTTCGACGAAGTGGTCGAGCGCGCCAACTCGCTGCCATTCGGTCTCGCCGCTTACGCCTTCACCAATTCGAGCGCGCAGGCGCAGGCGATCGGCGATGCCATCAAGTCCGGCATGGTCGGCGTCAACTGCGTGGCGATCTCGACGCCGGAGACGCCGTTCGGCGGCATCAAGGAATCGGGTTACGGCTCGGAAGGCGGCATCGAGGGCCTGCAGGCCTACATGAACACGAAGTTCATCTCGCAGGCCTAAGGCGCGAAGCGGGCGGATATAAAACGGCCGCGTTCAACCGGCCGTTTTTATTTAGCGTCCGCCTTCTGGCACGCCTCCCAAATCTTCGCCGGCGTCGCCGGCATCTCCATGTGATCGGCGGCGCCGTTCGGGATGGCGTGCGCAACCGCGTTCATCACCGCGGCGATCGCGGCCGTGGTGCCGGCCTCGCCGGTGCCCTTGACGCCGAGCGGGTTGGTGGTGGCCGGCACCGCGTGGATCGCTTCGCGCAATTCGACCGGCATGTCGTGGGCGCGCGGCATCGCCGTAATCCATGAACGAGCCGGTGACCAACTGGCCGCCCGACGTCATAGACGACGTTTTCCAGTAAGCGCTTGGCCGAGCCCGTTGGCGAGGCTGCCTTGCACCTGGCCTTCGACGATCAGCGGATTGAGCATATTGCCGCAATCGTCGACCGCGGTGTAGCTCACGATCTCAAGGTGGCCGGTGTCGGGATCGATCTCGACTTCGGCGATGTGCACGCCGTTCGGGAAAGGTGAGCGGCGTGTCGGTCTTTTCCTTGCTGTCGAGCGTCTCGGCCAGCTCGCCTTTCTTGACCAGTTCCTTGGCGCGCTCGGCGGTCTCGAACAGCGAAATCTTGCGGTCGGTGCCGACCACCGAGAAATGCCCGTCACGATACTGGATGTCGCCCTCGGATGCTTCGAGCAAGGCGGCGGCGGCCTTCTTGCCTTTGGCCAGCATCACGTCGGCGGTCTTGACGATGGCGCTGCCCGCCGCCATCGCGGAGCGCGAGCCGACCGAAGCAAAGCCGGGGATTTCGAGCGCGGAGTCGCCGTGCTTGTGCACGATGTGCTGGCGGTCGATGCCGAGCCGTTCCGCCAGCACCCGCCCGAACACGGTGGCATGCGCCTGTCCGGTCGACTGCACGTTGAGCGACATCACGAGCTTGCCGCCGCCCGGAAACGTCAGCATGGCGCCTTCGGTCGGCAGCGCGCCGGCATGCTCCAGCATGCAGGAAATGCCGATGCCGCGATAGTTTCTTGTGCCGCGCCGACTCGCGCTTGCGCTTGTTGAAATTGTTGTAGTCGGCGAGCTCCATCGCCTTGGAAAAAGCGCCGGGGAAGTCGCCGCTATCGTAGGTGGTGGTGACGGCGGTCTTGTAGGGCATCGATGACGGCGGGATGAAATTTTTCCGCCGCAACTGCGCCGTGTCGATACCGGTCACGCGCGCGGCTTCCTCGACCACGCGGTCAAGCGCGTAATTGGCCTCTGGCCGTCCGGCGCCGCGGTAAGGGCCCATCGGCGCGGTGTTGGTGAAGACGCAGCGCGTCGAGAAATCGATCTTTGGGATGCGATACATGCCGGGCAGGCAGCGCGCCGAGGTTGTTGGTGTTGATGCCGACACCGGCGGGGCTGACATAGGCGCCCTGGCCGCACAGATGCTTCATGCGCAGCGCCAGAAATTTTCCATTTTCGTCGAGCGCGAGCTCGGTTTCGGTCACCGTGTCGCGGCCCGGCGTGTCGGTCATGAAGGCTTCCGACCGCGTCGACATCCAGACCACCGGCCGCCCGATTTTCTTGGCGGCGACCAACAAGGCCGGATATTCCGGATAAACCGGCGTCTTCATGCCGAATGCGCCGCCAACGTCCTCGGTGACGACCTGCAATTTGTCGTTCGGAACGCCGAGGATCGGCGCGGTTTGATTGCGCACGGTGCCGGCGCTTTGCGAGCAGGCGCGCAGGTAATAGGAATCGTTCTTGGCGTCGTACGACGCATTGGCGCCGCGGGTTTCCATCGAGGCGACGATCAGGCGCTGGTTGGTGACGGTGACGCGCGCGACATGCGCGGCGCCTTTGATGATCGCATCGACCTCGCGTTCGTTGTCGGCACTTTCGACCATCCCCGGCCAATCGACCGCGATATTGCCCGGCGCTTCCGGATGAAGCTGCGGCGCGCCGGCTTTGACAGCCTCGCGCGGATCGACCACCGCCGGCGTCTCCTCATAGTTGACGACGACTAGCTCAGCCGCGTCCTGCGCCTGGCCGGTTGTCTCGGCGACCACCATCGCGACGGCCTCGCCGACGTAGAGCACGCGCTCGCCGGCGAGCGTCGGGCGGAACGGCTGCACCAGGTCCTTGCCGCCGCGGCCCTTCAGCGGCGGATGCTTGCCGGCGGTGCCAAGGCCGGCCGCCTTCATGTCCGCGGCCGTGAGGACCGCCAGCACGCCCTGGGCCTTGGCGGCCTCGGCGGTGTCGACCGAAACAATACGAGCGCTGGCATGCGGCGAGCGCACGAACGCAGCGAAGCTCTGCTGCGGCAGGCGGGCATCATCGACGAAGCGTCCGGCGCCGCGCACCAGCGCATCGTCCTCGAGCCGCACTTCACGCTTGCCGTGATGGGCCGTTGTCTTGCTGTCCATGTGCATCCCGCGCTCGGAAAACGTCCGTTTATAACGCAAAGAATGGCCTGCAACAGGGGCTTGCGCCACCCGTTTCCGTGCGGCACGTCATCGGTCGTGGCCGCGTTGGCAGCGCGTGATTTTCCGAGGGCGAAATGAGCAAGCCGAGTTGAGCATGCGCACCATCGACACCCATACCCATGTGCTGACCGAGGAGACCATCGCGCTTCTCAACAAGGAAACGCCAAAGGCCGCGATCAAGCTCACGCCGATCGACAACAATTTCGTCACGCTCGAAGTGGCCGGGGTGCCCTACAAGCCGTTCCCGCGCGGCGGCTTCGACATCGAGCGGCGGCTCGCCGACATGGATGCCAGCGGCGTCGACGTGCATGTGCTTTCCGCCACGCCGCAAACCTATCTCTATGGCCTCGGCACGCCGGTCGCCACGATTCAGAACGACCAGATTGCCAAGCTGATCAAGCAGCAGCCGGACCGCTTCATGGGGATTGGCACGCTGCCGATGCAGAATCCGGAAGAAGCGGCAGCGGAACTTCGCCGCATCGTCAAAACGCTGGGGCTGCGCGGCGCGATGTTCGCGTCGAACGTGCTTGGCAAAAATCTCGACGACCCGAGCTTCGAGCCGCTCTGGCAAACCGCTGAGCAGCTCGGTGCGTTTTTGTTCGTCCATCCGAACAATGTCGCCGGCGCGGACCGGTTGAAGTCGTATTACCTCGGCAACCTGATCGGTAATCCGCTCGACACCACGATTGCGGCAGCGTGCCTGATTTTCGGCGGGGTGATGGACCGCTATCCGAAGCTCAAGGTCTGCCTCGCACATGGCGGCGGCTTCGTGCCGTACCAGGCGGCGCGCTGGACTCATGGCTGGCAGGTGCGGCCGGAGCCAAAACAGAACGTGCCGAACAAGCCCGACGAGATCATCAAGCGCTTTATCTACGACACCATCCTGCACTCCAGGGAGACGCTGGAATTCATGATCGAGCGCGCTGGCGTCGAACGTGTCGTGTTGGGCAGCGATTACCCTTATGACATGGGCATGATGGACTGCGTCGCACATGTGAAGTCACTGGCGATTTCCGACAAGGACAAAGCCAGCATCCTGCACGATCGCGCCATCGAACTGCTCACGGTGAAGACATAATGGACGTTGCGGTACCGAAGCGCGTTTCCACCGCGGCTGTCACCGGTCTGATCGTCGACGCACTACGCAAGGTCGACGTGCCGCCACCGGATGCGGAAAAGATCGCGAGCCTGATGCTGGAGGCCGACCTCACCGGCGCCGATGCGCATGGCGTGTTCCGCTTGAAGCAATATGTCGAACGCATCAAGCTCGGCGCCTGCAACGTGCGGCCGAACATCACGGTCAACCGCACGGCTGCGGCGACCGCGTTGGTCGACGGCGACGACGGCATGGGCCATCTGGTGGTGTCGCGCGCCGCGGAAACCGCGATCGAACTGTCGCGCGAGGCCGGCATCGGATGGGTCGGCATGCGGCGCTCCAATCATGCCGGTTCGGCGGGGGTTTATGCCGCACTGCCGCTCCAGCACGGTATGATCGGCATGTATTCCGCGGTCGCCAACGCTAACCACATGCCGCTCGCTGGCGGCGCGGAGCCGCTGCTCGGCACCAATCCGCTGGCGGTGGCGATCCCGGCCGGCCAGGAAGCGCCGGTGGTGCTCGATATCGCGACCTCGATCGTGTCCTACGGCACCATCAAGAACCACCGGCTGCAGAACCGGCCGTTGCAGGACGACTGGATGGTGGACCCGCAGACCGGCGCGCCGGTCACCGAAGCAGCGAAAAGCGCCGAGGCGCTGCTGCTGCCCATGGCGGGCTACAAGGGCGCAGGTCTCGCATTGATCCTCGGGCTGCTTGGCGGCGTGCTCAACGGCGCACTATTCGGCCGCGACGTGATCGATTTCAATGCGCACCCCGATGCCGTCACCAATACCGGGCAGTTCATCGTGGCGCTCGACGTCAAGCGCTTCCAGCCGTTCGAGACGTTCATCGCCGAGGTCGACCGCCACATTCGCGAATTGCGCGCTTCGAAAGCGCTGCCCGGCCATGAGTCGGTGCGTTTGCCGGGTGAGCAGCGGGCGAAGCGCCGCGAGGACCGCTTGCACAATGGAATTTTGCTGGCGTCGGAGCTGCGGGCGCAGCTCGACACGCTGGCCGCCGATCTGGGCACTGCGCCGCTCGCCGCTCGCTAGCTACTTCTTCGCCAAGTCGGCGCGCTCGACGATCTCTTTCCACAGCGGCACTTCGCGCGCCATGCGGGCCTTGAGCTCATCGGGCCCCTCGTATTTCACCAGGAAGCCGGCCGTCAGCATCTTGGCTTTGACGTCGGGCTTATCGAGGATGGTGCGCGTTTCATCGGCGAGCCGCTTGACGATCTCAGCCGGCGTGCCGGCTGGCGCTAGCAACATCTGAGACGTCTCGACCACCGCATTGGGAATGCCGGCTTCCGCCATGGTCGGAACATCGGGCAGATCCTGCCAATGCTCGGCTCCGGTCTGCGCCAGCGCCTTCAGCGCGCCGGAACGGATGTGGCCGATCAGGCCGGCGATGCTGACCGAGGCAATATCTGTGGTGCCGGACAGCGCCGCTTGCAGCGCCGGCGCTGCGCCGGAATAGGGCACGTGCGTCATTTCAATGCCGGCACGCAGCTTCAACAATTCGACCGCGAGGTGCGACACGCTGCCGACGCCGGGCGAGGCATAGGTGATCTTGCCGGGCTCGGCCTTCGCCTTGGCGATCAGATCGGCGACGCTGGTGATGCCGGTGGCGGGCCGTGTGATGATGGCGTTTGGCGCAGCGCCGAGATAGGCGACCGGCGCGAAATCCTTCAGCGGATCGTAGGCGGTCTGGCTGACGCTCGGATTGATCAGCACCACACCGGTCACGCACACAATGGTGTAGCCGTCCGGCGCGGCGCGGGACCCAGCGGTGAGCCCGATATTGCCGACTGCACCGGCGCGGTTCTCCACGATGACGCTCTGGCCGAGTTTCGGCGCCAGCTCCGCGGCGAGCAGGCGGCCGAGCAGGTCGTTCGGCCCGCCGGGCGGAAACGGCACGATGATCGTGATGTTGCGCTCTGGCCAGGCGGCGTGCGCCGGCATGCCTGTTGCCGCCAGCAATAGGGCGACGGCTGCGCACAGGCCCGTGACCATTTTATATGTCATTCGTTGCTTCCCCGGTTCGCCTTGAATGGCCACGCCAGTTGCGCGAGAAAGCCCGGCGGCATCGGCTCGTTGATGCCGATGTTCTCCGGTGGGCGGTAGGCGCGCGTGTTGAAGAACGTGCCAAACACGTGGTCCCAGAGCATGATGTTCTCGCCGTAATTCTTGTTGCCCTCGCGCAGGTCGCGGCTGTGGTGCCAGCGGTGCAACTCGGGCGTATTGAACCACCACGATAACGGCCCAAACCGCATGTCGACATTGCAATGGGTCAGCATGCCGATGAAGGCGGTCACCGCGGAAAGCCAGGTGATGACTTCCATCGGTGCGCCCAGCGCCAGCAAAATGACGATGCCAAGCAGGATGCTCTTGAGACTGTCGACGAAGTGAAAGCGGCCGGTGTTGACGATCCACAGCCGCGTTACGCTGTGATGCACGGCATGAAACCGCCACAGCGGCCTCCATTCGTGGGCGATGCGGTGCGCCCAATACAGCCCGAACTCGGCGATCACGATCCCCGTCATTACCTGAATCCAGATCGGCCAGGATCTGGACCAAATGCCGTAACCCGGGTGCGCTGCCGGGGTCACATATTCCGTGATGCCGATGACGGCGCTGAAGATGACGAGAGTCTGGACAAGGCCTTTGCTGACCAGCGTATGTGCGATATTCGCGAAAGTCTGGCCGTCATTCTCGTTCCAGGCGCGCTCGTGCGGCGTCGCGCGCTCCAGTACGAGCAGGCTGACGATAAGAACGACATAAGCGAGATTGAAAAATAACGCCGGGCGTCCGATCGCGACGCCATATCCGGTGATGAATAGGCATAGGGTGAGCAGTCCGGGCCACGCCAGCCAAGACAGGGCCACCGCGATCGAAGCTGGCGAGGCTGTGGTTTGCTGGACCGGCACGCGGGCTTCCGTCAGGCGAACTCTGTTTCGAGCGGCAATTTCACCGGCTGCTTTCGCTTCGCCGACAAATCCAGCGCCTTGGTCAGCATCAGGTTGCGGTGTGCTTCTTCGACGGTCGCGGCCGGCGAGGGCAGGCCGGTTGCGACGCGATTGAGCCACGACACCGTTTCCTCCGCCATCGGGCCGCGCAATTCGCCGAGCGCCATGTCGCCCGGCGGATAGCTGCCCATGAAATCGACCAGCCTCGACGCATCGGGATTATAACCCTCCGACTGCGGCTTCGACACCGCCAGCACGATGTCGCGGTGGGTGTCGTCAATGGTGAGCACGCCGGTGGTGCCGACAATGCCGACTTCGAGTGAATAGACCGCGCCCGGCCAGGTCACCGGCAATGCCCACGAGATATTGAGATGATACAGGGTGCCGTCCGAGAACATGATCATGCCGGCGGTGGCGTCGATGCCCTGATAGAGCGGCCCCAGCACCTTATCGGTCGAGCGCGCGTAGCATTCGACCGGCGTCTTGCCGTCAAGGCACCACATGCAGATGTCGAGCGCGTGAGTTCCGGAAATCACCATCGGCGAGATGGTGGAGGGATCGTCGGTTCGCTTGTAATTGTCGATCGCGACCAGCCGGTTCATGAAGGCGCGCGACGTGACCAGATTGACGTCACCGAGCGCGCCGGTGCGGCATTTTTCTTTGGCGGCCAGCCAGCGGCGGCGAAACCGTTGCGTGTAGCCGACCACGGCATCCAACTTGGCGTCCTTGATCGCTTTCAGCACGCGCGCCGATTCTTTCAGGTCGGTGGCGAGCGGCTTTTCGATCAGCATCGGTACGCCGCGTTCGACCGCGGCGAGGATCGGCTCGACGTGCAAATGCTCGTCGGTGCAGATGATGGCGGCGGTAACTTCGGGACGCCGAAGCAATTCGCGGTAATCGCCGGTGATGAAATCGGCGTCGATCTTCGCCCCGACTTCGCCGGCGCGATTTGGGCTTTTCTCGGCGAGTCCGATCCACCCTACTGAAGGATGTCGCGCCGCTACTTCGCCGCGAAACAATCCGACCCGCCCGCCGCCGACGATGGCGAGGCCGATTCCCTTGCTCATATATTCAATCCGGCGTGGTTCTTAGCCTTGAGTTCGGCGATCGCAGAAATCGTTTCGTTGGTGAGCGGCAGGTCGATTGGCTCGCCGCGATCGGCCGACAAATCCGCCGCGCTGTAGGTTTCCATCACCCGGCGCGCGCTTTCCGGCGTCACCATCACCGCCGAATTCTTGATGCAGGCTTCGAGGAAATGAATGGTTTCCGGCCCTATGCCGCCGGCAAAGACGTGATCGACTTGCTCGCCCGGCATGGTCGACATCGGGAAGACCTGGCCGGTCTGCTCGGTGTTGAGCCAGTTGTCGCGCTGGGTGTCGTCCAGCACCAGCGCGCCATTGATGCCGGTGATCTCGATCCAGGTCGAGCAATAGTTCGGATAGCTTTCCGGAAAATTCCAGCCGCCCCCGATCATCACCACCACGCCGTTGTCCATCGTGATGGTGGTGAACATGATGTCATGCGAGCCGTTGACCGGCTGCATGTAGCCGTAGGCGCCCTGCGAATAGACCTTCACTGGCTTGGCGGGCTCGAGCAGCCAGAACACGAAATCGAGGTCGTGGGTCGATTCCATCACCACCGGCGACAGCCGGACTCGCTTGGCGATCTTCTTGCCGAGCGCGCGCGACAAATGGCGGCTGACTAGCACCGAGACGACCTTGCCGAGCGTGCCGTCGACAATCTTCTTCTTGGCGTAGGCGATCTTGGTGTTGAAACGCTGCGAATAGCCGACAGTGAATTTCAGGTTGTTACGCTTGGCGAGCATGATCAGCTCGTCGGCTTCCCACAGTTCGAGTGCGATCGGCTTTTCCAGCATCACGTTCTTGCTAGCCTTCAGGCAATCGCGCGCGATCGGATAGTGGTTGGCTTCCGGCGTGGTCGAGATGTAGACAACGGAAATATTCTCATTCTTGATGATGTCGTTGTAGTCGAGCGTGGCGGTAGCCGGTTTCCAGAGCGCCTTGATCTCGGCGAGCCGCTCCGGCCTGATGTCGCAAAGGTGCAGCTTGTCGACCAGTGCGGTGCGCGACAGCGTTTCCGCGCGCAAGCCGCCGATCCATCCGACCCCGATGCAGCCGACTTCAACGCTTTTCACGGGGCACCTCCTCGCGTTTCCGTTTCCGCGCCTGACACTAACTCACGGGCTGGCCGAATGGGAACGCGTTTTACCTTGTTCCGTTCGTGTACCGAACACCTGCGCGGCGAATTGCGGATAGACCTCGGCCAGTTGCGGCGCCACTGCTTCCCGCAAAGTCTTCAGCGTGGCCGGCGAGGGTGCCGCTGTAACGGGCACATCGGCGAGACTTTCATATTCGAAGCCGGTGTGTTCGGCGACTTCATCCACGCTATGACCCGGATGCACGCTGGCCAGTCGAAAGCGTCCGTCGGCAAAGCTGAACAGACAGCGATTGGTGACGAGCGCGATCGGTCCGCCCGGCCGGTACACATTTGGTGCGTTGGCGCCCGGCGCGCTGATGAAATCGACCTCAGGGACCAGTGTGCGTCGCGAATGCTCCAGTCGGAACAGGACTACTTTGGGCACAACGTAATAGAGATAGCCGGAGCCGAACGAGCCGGGAAACCGCACTTTCGGATGCTCGTAGTCGCCGGTCGAAACCAGATTGACATTGCCGTGGCCGTCGATCTGTCCACCCGACAGGAAGAACACATCGATGCGGCCTTGTCCGGCGCAATCGAACAATTCGCGGGCGCCGTCGGTGAAGAAATTGTATTTGCGGCTTTGCAGCAGGGACACATAGGGCGAGCCAAAACCGTTTAACCTGCCGCGTTCACGCGCCAGTAACGCGGCAGCCGCCGGGATCGGCGAGGCATTGCCGACCGCGACATGGCGGCTGTCGCCGATCAGCGACGCGATGACGTCGGCGAGCAATTCCTCGTCGCGGAATTCACGCGGCGCGGCGGTCATGCACGTGGCGCTGGAGGTATTCGGCAAAACCTTGCGCGGTCGCGGCCAGGCGAGAATATTCGGCGAGATGATCGGCGTCGGCATCGTAGAAATCGGGCAAGTTCAGCGGCCAGGCGCCGCGTTTCGCCACCGCGATGTTCTCGACGTAGAATCCGGGCAAGGTGCCGGCCGCCATTATCGGATCGTCGAGGAAATTGCCGTCGCGGATTTCCTCGACGGTCGCGATGGTGAGGGCGGCGGCATGCGCCATGGTGGCCAATTCGCGTTGCCGGCCGATCCAGACATTGCCGGCCTTGTCGGCATAGGGCGCATGCAGCAACGCCACATCGGGTCTGATCGCCGGGAGCAGCACGATTGGATCGTCATTGCCGAACGGGCTGTCGACCACTTTCCAATCCGGGCGATGCTTGAGCAGATCCGAGCCAATGAGCCCGCGCAGCGGCATGAATGGCACGCCCTTCTCTGCCGCCTGCAATGCGGCGTGCAGCGCCGGGCAGGTGGCGTCAAGCATGCGGATCGTGCCGGCGGTCACCGCGGCGGAAAATCGCGGCGCCGGGCCGAATTCGCCGAGGCTGACCGCGGAGGTCTCCAGTGTCTCGACACAGCCGGCGCCGATCAGCAAATCGGCCTGCAAGCTGGACGTCGGCAGCGCAACCAGATGCAGGCGCTTAGTGCCGCGCCAGATCAGGGCGCGGGTCGCGGCCATCGGCACGCCTGACGCTTCGCGCGGCACTACCAGCATGCAGCCGTCAACGATCGGCGCCAGCGCTTCATCCAGTGTTGCTACAAATTTCGGCATATCAAAACAACTGCGATATTCCGCGCGTTTTTTGCGTGGTGAAACAGTATATCGCGCTTTTTCCGTTGTCGCCTGCGCAAGGTGCATTACATTCCGGGAATGAATCTGCAGGAAAAACTGAAGGCCGGCCGCTTCGTCCTCACCGTCGAAGTGACGCCGCCGGTGTCGTGCGCGCGCGATGATTTGCTCGTCAAGGCGACGCCGCTCAAGGGCCTGGCCGACGCGGTCAATATCACCGACGGCGCCGGCGCGCGTCCGCATCTAGGCGCGATGACGTCGGCGGCCTTGCTCGCCGCGCAGGGCGTCGAGCCGGTCCTGCAGCTGACCTGCCGCGATCGCAATCGCATCGCGCTGCAGGGCGACCTGATCAGCGCGGCGGCCAGCGGCATCCGCAATATCCTGGCGCTGCGCGGCGACGATCCAAGCGCCGGCGACCAGCCCGACGCCAAGCCGGTGTTCGATCTCGACCCGCGCTCGCTGCTGGAGACGGCGCGGCGGCTGCGCGATAGCGGCGAATTGCCGTCCGGCCGCAAGGTGGCAGGCCGCGCCGATTTTTTTCTCGGCGGTGCCGACAATCCGATCGATCCGCCGGCGGGCTGGGAGCCGAAAGGTCTCAAGGCGAAAGTCGCCGCTGGCGCGCAATTCGTGCAGACCCAGTTCTGCATGGATGCCGGCCTGATCCGGCGTTACGCCGCGCGGCTCGGCGAGCACGGTCTGCTCGACAAGGTGCACATCCTGATCGGCATCGCGCCGTTGCGCTCGGCGAAGTCGGCGCGCTGGATCAAGGAAAAGCTGTTCGGTGCGGTCGTGCCGGAACCGCTGATCGAGCGCATGGACAAAGCAGCCGATCCGGTCGCCGAAGGCTCGAAGATCGCGCTGGAATTGATCGAACAGATTTCCGCTATTCGCGGCATTGCCGGCGTTCACATCATGGCGCCGAATAACGATGCGGTGGTGCCGGATCTACTCGGCGCCGCGCGCCAGCGGCTGTCGAGGCTGGCGACCGTTTAGGTCAGCGCCTTCACCGCCTTGAACAAATCGCGGATCTGCGCCTCTGGCAGATGGCGAGTGATGAACACTACGCGGCCGCCACGCTCGCCGTCTGGCCACGCTTCAAGTTCGACCGGCGGGTGGGCGAGATGCTGCACGAATTGCACCAGCACCGGTCCTTTGGCGCCCTCGACGTCGAGGAAGCCTTTGACACGCAGCAGATCGGCGCCGCGCAGCGTGGTCAGTGTCTCCATCGCGCGCATGAATGCTTCCCATTTGACCGGCGCGGCTTCCGTCAGCACGAAACTGGCGATGCCGTCGCTGTGGCTCGCTTCGGCCACGAAGACGCTGCGCTCATTCGCCCCCGATTCCACCAGCACCCGTGGATCGAGCGTTCCATTCACGGCACTGACAATCGCGGCGCGTGGATTGAGGGCGCGCAATTGCGCGTTTAATGCCTGAGTATTGGCGTCGCCTGCCAGGTCAGTTTTGGTGACAATCAGCGTGTCGGCCAGGATGACCTGCTTGCGCGCTTCCGCCGACCAGCCGAGCGTCGCGGCGCCAGTCGCCGCGTCGACCAGCGTTGCCAGCACGTCGACATGGAAACTATCGCCGAGCGCGCGGTCGGTTGCGAAGGTCTGAAGGATCGGCCCCGGATCGGCGAGCCCTGAGGTCTCGATCGAGACGCGGCGGAAATCGGGAATGACGCCTCGCTCCCGCTCCGCCACCAGCCGCCGCAGCGTATTTTGCAGGTCGGTGCGCGCGACACAGCAGAGACAGCCATTGCCGAGCAGTACGGTCTCGTCGGTGCTGTTGCGCACCAAGGCATCGTCGATACCGACGGCACCATATTCATTGATGACGACCGCGGTACCGGCGCCTTCCGCCGTGCCGAGAAAATGCCGCAGCAGCGTGGTTTTTCCGGCACCGAGGAAGCCGGTGAGGACGGTGACCGGAATACGCGCGCCGCGCTCGCGCTTATGGCGGCGGCCGAACGGGCCGGCAGTGGGGGACGAAAAAAGTTGCGGCGCGTTCAATCAGAAATCCATCTCGAGGATGTAAAGTCCGCCGGAATGGCGGTCGACCGTGTAGACGATGGCGCGCTCGTCGACGAACACGTCGTTGAGCTGGATCGCGCCGGGATTGTTGCCGTTCGGCGCCGGCGGCACGAAGGCGCCGACTTCCTTCGGCGCATAAGGGTTGGCGATGTCGTAGGCGCGCAGCCCGCCATTGAAGAAGGTGCCGAGCACGATCTGGTCGGATTGCCAGGCGGTCGGCAACGGCACGTTCTCATGGATATTGTGCGCGCCGAACCGGCCGCCGCGCTTGGCGAAGGCATCGACCGGCGGCATGGGGCAGGTTGCAATCGAGACCGGATGTTTTTCGTCGCGGGCGTCGAGCAGCCAGATCAGCTTTGGCCAGTCGACCGCGCCGTCTTCGGTCGACTCGTCGGTGACGACCAGCAGGTCGCGGTCGAACAACGGCAACACCGTATGCATGAAGCCGGTATAGGGCGGCGAATTGGTCCATGACGCGACCGGCTGCGGCTTCGACTTGTCGGCGATGTCCATGATGAACATGCCGCCGTCGATATAGGTCAGATAAAGCCGGTCCGGCCGCTGTGAATAGACGTTGGTGTTGTGGGCGCGATAGCCCTTGTCGAGCGGATGGCGCGGCGGCGGGGCGACGTTGTCGCCGCGTCGCGTGCCGGGCAGCCACCAGCGGCCGACTTCGACCGGCTTCGACGGATTGCGCACGTCGATGCAGCGGTAGAACTGGTCGTCGAGCGGATGGGTCGGCTCGAAATCCGGCGCGCCGGACGCCATGTGGACGTATTCGCCGTCACAGAACCAGAGCTGATGCACGCCGCGCGAATGCGGGCCGGAGGTGTCGAAAAAGCTGATCAGCTTCGGTTTTTCGGGCACCGAGACGTCGAACAGCTCCATTCCCGCCGGCTGCTGCCCGACTTTCTGGGTCTGATAGGCGACCGCCATGATGCCGTTGGCCGAACATTCGAGCGAGTTGGAGCGCATATAGGGCTTCGGCAGGTCCGTCTGCACCACGACCTTCGGATTGCGCGGGTCGGAGACGTCGACTCCGGTGAAGTTCTTCGGGGCGCTCTCATGCGCCAGCCAGATGATGCGGCGGCCATCCTTGGCGATGGTGATCGACATGCCTTCGCCCATGCCGCCGAAGCCGCCGAGCTCATGCTGCGCCAGCAGCTTGAAATTCCACGAGGTGGCCGACGGGCCGCCTGGCGGCGAATTCTTTGCGTCCATCATTCTCTCCGGTCAGGCGCCGGCTTTGCTCAGCAGATCGGTGCGGAACGCCTTGCCCCAATCCGGCACCGCCTTGATCTTCTTCTCGGCGACCAGGATTTCGGCGTGATGCTGCATGTAGGGCTTGAGGTCGGCCGGCCAGCCGGGCTGCACCTCGACGCGCGACAGCGCCGTGGTCAGGGTTTCCGGCGACATCGTGTAGCCCTTGGATTTGTAATAATCGCCGATCACCTCGGCGACTTTCTTGGGGTTGCTCTTGAAGTCCTTGGCGACATCGAGCCAGGCCTTGAGATACGCGACGACCACGTCTTCATTTTTCTGCAGATATTCCGGCGTCACCGCCATGAACACCGGCAATTTGTCGAAACTATAGAAGTCGACCATCGTGTTGATCAGGCCTTCCGACTCGGCGATGGCGTTGTAAGGCTCGACCGTGACCATGGCGTCGACCGTTTTAGCCGCTAGCGCCGACACCATATTGTTCACGTCCATCTTGATTTCCTGATAGTCGCCTTTGTTGAGCCCGGCGCCCTTAGCGATCTGATCGACGAAGATATTGCCGGTCGAGGAGCCGCTCTGATTGGCGACCTTCTTGCCGCGTAGTTGCTCGACCGAGGTGATGCCGAGCTCCTTGCGTGCCGACACGCGCGCGGTCTTGCCGACATATTCGATCATGGCGATGCCGATCAGGCCGCCTTTGTCGTGGCCGATCGCGAAGGAGGGCCCTGCGTAGGTGCCCATGTCGACCTGTCGCGCCACCATCTGCTGCATGGTCACGTTGCCGGACGGCACCGCGAATTCCTCGAACTTCACGCCGTATTTTTCCAGCAGGCCAGAGCGCAGCAGGTAGTAGGTCGGCATGCCCCAGATATTGGTCTGATAGCCTTGGCGCAGCACGTCGGCAGCGCGTGCAGGGTCGGTGCCGATGCCGGCCGCCAGCAAGGTCGCGCCACAGGCGGCCACAACCTGGCGGCGCGTCATTCCCTTGATGATCGAGTTCATGAGTGTTCTCCTGTTATTGCTTGCCGTTCACCGCGTTGCTGCTGTGATGGCCGAGGTGCCGCATCAATTCTTTCTGGCATTCGAGAAATTCGACGCTGAGCGGGTCGCGCGGCCGCGGCAGGGGGATCGGCATCTCGATCTTCACCGTGCCCGGATGCGGCGTCATCACCAGCACGCGGTCGGCCAGATAGACCGCCTCCGCGACGTTATGCGTGACGTAAATGATGGTCTTGCGGGTCTCGCGCCACACCTCGGCGAGCAGCCGCTGCATGTCGTCGCGGGTGAGGGCGTCGAGCGCGGCGAACGGCTCGTCCATCAGCAGCACGGAAGGATTGTAGGCGAGCGCCCGCGCGATGGCGACGCGCTGCTGCATGCCGCCCGACAGATGGTGAGGATAGGACTGGACGAACTTGTCGAGCTTCACCAGCCGCAACTGCTCGCGCGCGATTTGTTCGCGTTCGGCCTTGGCGACGCCTTTCATCTCCAGCCCGAAGGTGACGTTTCCGAGCGCGGTGCGCCACGGAAACAGTTGCGCGAAATCCTGGAATACGACGCCGCGGTCCATGCCGTGGCCGTTGACCGGCTTACCCCCGATGCGGATTTCGCCCTGCGCGGGCGTAAGGAAACCGGCCAGCATGTTCAGCAAGGTCGACTTGCCGCAGCCGGATGGCCCGACGATACAGAGAAATTCCGACGGCTCGATGCTGAAGCTGACGTCCTTGACGCCCGGGACGGTGCCGGACGGCGTATCGTACAGCAATGAAACGTCGTGAACCTCGATATGGGCCATTACGCCTCCCGCACAGGACAGCAAGGATACTATACTTTGGCGGTTCCAGGAGCAGACGGACATTGACGATATGAAATTGCTGGTTCTGCCGGGCGACGGTATCGGCCCGGAAATCACCGCTGCCGCGCTGCCCGCGCTCCGCGCCGTGTCGGATCGCTACCGCCTCGGCATCGAGATCGCGGAGGACGTCGTCGGCCACGAGAGCCTGCGGCGGCACAAAACGACGGTGCGCCCGGACGTGCTCGAGGCGGCCCGCAAGGCGGACGGCCTGGTTCTCGGCCCCACCGCGGCGTTCGAATTCAAGGATCAGATCAACCCGTCGATGTTCTTTCGCAAGAATCTTGATCTGTTCGCCAATATCCGGCCGTCGCGCACTTATGCCGGCGTGCCGATGCGGGTCGGCGCGTTTGACCTGATCGTGGTGCGCGAGAACACCGAGGGCTTCTACGCCGACCGCAACATGGAATCCGGTGGCAGCGAAATGCTGGTGACGCCGGATGTCGTTGTTTCGCTGCGGCGGATCACACGGAAATGCTGCGAGCGCATCGCGCGCGCGGCCCTCGAATTAGCGATGGGCCGCAACAAGCACGTCACCATCGTGCACAAAGGCAACGTGCTGAAAATGGGCGACGGCATGTTCCTCGAGGAGTGCCACAAGGTCGCCAAGGATTTTCCCGCCGCCAAAGTGGACGACATCATCGTCGATGCCATGATGGCGCACGCGGTGCGCAACCCGCAGCGCTTCGACGTTATCGTCACCACCAATATGTTCGGCGATATCCTGTCGGACCTCACCGCCGAACTGTCCGGCAGCCTCGGGCTGGCCGGCTCGCTCAATGCTGGCGCCGATTATGCGATGGCGCAGGCCTCGCACGGCACCGCGCCCGACATCGCCGGCAAAAACGTCGCCAACCCGTTTTCCCTCATTTTGTCGATCGGCTTGTTGCTCGGCTGGCATGGCCGCCGCAAGAAACTCAAGGCCTTCGAGGATGCGGCAGTCGCGATCGACGCGGCGGTGGAAGCGGCGGTTGAGGCGCACGAGACGACCGGCGACGTTGGCGGCAAGCTCGGCACCCGCGAGACCGGCGCGGCGCTGGCTGTGCGCCTGCGCGGCTGAGCGGCGATGCGCTGCGACAGTCACGTTCATGTGGTCGGTGTGGCGGAGCGCTATCCGCAACTCGGTTCGCGCGATCATCATCTGAGCGTTGCCGCGCTTTCCACCTTGCGCCGGCTGGGCGCTAGCCGGGATATTTCCCGTTTCGTGATCGTGCAGCCGAGTTTTTACGGCGCCGACAATAGCGCGCTGCTCGATGCGCTCGATGCACTGGGCGGCCTCGGCCGTGGTGTCGTCGTTCTCGATCCCGAGCGGCAGGACAATGCGATGCTGGCAGGCTGGGATAAACGGGGCGTGCGCGGCCTGCGCGTCAATCTCTACAGCCTGCTGGGGCGGCCGAAGTCGTTCGAGCGGGGCTTCATGCCAATGATGAAAATTGCGAGCGCCCTGGACTGGCATGTCGAGGTGATCGCTTCGATCCAGATGTTGGGCGAGCACGCGGCTTTGATCGCGGCGGCGCAGGCGCCGGTGGTGATCGACCATTATGGCGTGTTTGGCGCTTGCGCGCCGGACAGCGGCGAAGGCCGCAAACTACTCGATTTGCTAGGTTTACCGCATGTCTGGATCAAGCTGTCGGCGCCCTATCGCGTTGCCAAAAATCCACTGGAGACGCAGCCGCCCGCCGCCTGGCTCGCTGCCATTCTCGACTGTGCCGGCGAGCGTTGCGTGTGGGGCAGCGACTGGCCGCATACGCCGCCGCACGACCCACACGCCGGAACGGCGTATCGGCAAATCCCTTATGCGGCGCTGATCGACGATTTTCTCGCCGCGTTGAAATCGCCGGCGCTGGCCAATGCGGTCCTGCGCGAAAATCCGGCGCGGCTTTACGGCTATCCGGACAGCGACTAGGCGAGACGGTATAGTCGAACCAACCTTGGACGAAGATCCGGGAAACTCGGGAGGATGCGATGAGAGATATTTTGGCAAAGCTGCCTACGGCAGCCTTGATCGCCGCTACGCTCGTCAGTGGTTCTGTTGCCGCCAATGCGCAGAATTATCCCAGCCGCCCGATCCATCTGATCGTCGCCTATTCCGCCGGCGGCACCGGCGACGTGGTGGCGCGACAGTTGTCCGACAAGCTCGGCCAGGCACTGGGGCAGGGCGTTGTGGTCGAGAATCGCGCCGGTGCCAGCGGCGCCATCGGCGCGCGCTACGTCGCGACATCGGCGCCTGACGGCTACACGTTGCTGATGGGCCAGACCGCGGAGATTTCCGTCAATCAGCACTGGCTCAAGGATAACGGCTACAATCCCGACACGGATCTCCTGCCGATCGCGCTATGCGCGGTTGTGCCGCTCGCGCTCGTGGTGCCGAAGACCGCCCCCTATTCGACCATGCAGGACTACGTTGCCTTCCTGAAAAGCGGGAAGCCCTCGACCTTCGCCTCGGCCGGGACCGGAACGCCGGGGCATTTCGCCGGTGAACTGCTCAAGCTGCGCACCAAAGCCAACATGACTCACATTCCCTACAAAGGCGCAACGCCGGCACTCAACGATCTAGTCGGCGCTCATGTCGACATGTATTTTCCGGGTTTTCCGGCGGTCACTGGTCTGATGCAGGCGAACGCCGTCAAATTGCTGGCGGTGTCGTCGGCGACCCGCTCGCCGACCGCGCCGAGCGTGCCGACCGTCAAGGAAGTCACCGGCATCGATAATTTCGACTTCACGCTGTGGGCCGCGATGTTCGCGCCGAAGGGCACGCCGAAGGAGATCGTGGCGCGGCTCAACGCCGAGGTGAATAAGCTGCTCGCGAGCGACGATATCAAGGCCAAGTTTGCCGTGCTCGGCGCCGAGATACGTGTCATGTCGACCGAACAGACCGCCGCCTTCACCAGGGCCGAGAGCGCCAAATATCTGCAGGTGATCAAGGACACCGGCGCCAAGCCGGAATGAATCTCAGCCTTTGGTGGTGTTCAGCATGCCCCAGCGCAGCACCGTCCGGCGCTCGAGCGGCGCAAAGACGAAGCGTTCGAACAACAGGCCGATTACGCCGATCACGATCAGCGCCGCCAGCATCAGGTCGGCATTGAGGAATTCCTTGGCGTCGAAGATTACCCAGCCTAGCCCCCAATCGGAGGCGGCAATCATCTCGGCGCCGACCACCGCGATCCAGGCGCGCTGAAACGCCTGACGCAGGCCGGTGATGATGAACGGCGCTGCGCCGGGAATGATGACCTTCCAGAACAGTCGACGCTCGTCGGCGCCCATCGCGCCCGCCGCGCGCAGCCACAGCGGGTTGACCGAACGCACGCCCGACCAGGTGTTGAACAGCATCGGGAAGCTTGCGGCATAAAACACGATTAAAATCGTGGTGGTATTACCGATGCCGAACCACAGCATGAACAGCGGCACCAGCGCAAAGGATGGGATCGGCATCAGCGCGCTCACCAGGGGCATGATGAAGTTTTCCAGCGGACGGAATCGAGCCATCAGAATGCCAAGCGGCAGCCCCACCACCACAGCCAGTCCAAAGCCGAACACCACGCGGTAAAGCGTGGCCGCGGCGTGATGTAACATCGTGCCGTCGGTCAGAGTGTCGAACAGCGCCTGGAAGATCGCCGGCAAGTTCGGCAGCAGGGCGGGCGGGAACGCGCCGCTGCGGGCGGCGGCTTCGTAAGCGGCGGCGGCCAGCGCCAACGCAATGGCGGCGCGAGCGATTGACCGGCTGCGTCCCGGGCGCGTCATTTTGCGATCATCCCCCAGCGTACCACGGTGTAATCCTCCAGCCGCTGGAACACGAGCTTCTCCAGCGCCAGGCCGATGATGGCGATCACCGAGATGCCGGACAGCATCACGTCGGTGTTGAGGAATTCGCGGGCGCCGAAAATCATCCAGCCAAGCCCCCACGGCACCGCCGCCAGCATCTCAACCGCGACCAGGATGCGCCATGCCTGCGCGAGACCGAGCCGCAGTCCGGTGAGGATGTAAGGCAGCGCGCCCGGCAAGATGACGTGCCGAAACAGCGCGCGGTCGTTGGCGCCCATTGCTTGTGCCGAGCGCATCCAGATTTGCTTGACCGCCTTGACGCCGGTCCAGCTGTTGAAGATCACCGCAAACGACGACACGAAGCCGACCAGCAGCACCGCCGAAAAATTGCCGAGCCCAAACCACAGCAAGAACAGCGGTGCATAAGCGAGGCCCGGGATCGGCGCGACAATCGACACCAGCGGCAGCAAAAAGTCCTCGACGCGCCGTGAGCGGCCCATCGCGACCCCGACCGTGACGCCGAACACGGCGGCGAGCGCAAATCCGGCCAGCAGGCGCAGTAAGGTCTCCAGCGCGTGATGCGGCAGGATGCCCGCCAGCGTCAGCCGCACGAACGTCGCGACGATTTCCTCGATCGGGGGAAACAGGCGGTGCGGAAAAATTCCGGCCCAAGCCGCCGCTTCCCAGATCGCGCCGACCACCAGGAACGGGAAAATGTTTCGCGTCACATGGCGCCAACTGCCGTCGGCTTGGGCGCGAGGGGGCGGGATGGCAAGAACACCGGTCTGCATGGCGTCAGGATAAGCAAACGCCCCACGGACACAATGGCAGGCCGTTGCAGACAAGCCGCGCTGTGCTAGGAGAGCGGCGAAATCGGGCGTACGACTTCAGGGAGTTTTCGTGATGGCAAATCCGCAGAAGATCGGCTGGATCGGTGCTGGCCGCATGGGCTACCCGATGATCGAGCGCCTGCTCAAAGCCGGTCACGACGTCACGATCTGGAATCGCACCCGCGCCAAGGCCGAGCCGCTCGCCCAGAAGGGCGGCAAGCTGGTCGACAAACCAGTAGAACTGGCCGGTTGCGACGTGGTGTTTGCCATCGTCTCGACCGGCAAGGACGTCGAGGAAGTCGTGTTCGGCAAAGACGGCCTGCTCAGCGGCGCCAAGAAGCCGAAAATGCTGGTCGATTGCTCGTCGATCTCGGTCGAGGAGAGCGCCGCGATCCGCAAGCGGCTGGGCGAAAAAGGCGTCAGCCTGATCGCCGCCCCGGTGTCGGGCAATGCCAAGGTCATCAAGGCCGGCAAGCTGTCGTCGGTGGTGTCCGGCCCGGAAGCCGACGCCAAGATTGCGATGCCGTTGATCGAGGTGTTTGCGCCGCGCGGGGTGTCTTATGTCGGCGAGGGCGAACTCGCGCGCATCTGCAAGATCGCCCACAACGTGATGCTCGGCGTGGTGATCGAAAACCTGATCGAGATCACGCTGCTCGCCAATAAGATGGGCGTGCCGCGCCACGCTTTCCTCGCCTTCATGAACAACGGCGTGATGGGCTCGATGTTTACCGCCTACAAGACGCCGGCGCTGGTCAATCTCGACTGGACGACGACGTTCACTCCGGAACTGCTGCGCAAAGACCTCGACCTCGGCCTCGCGCTCGGCCGCGAATGGGACGTGCCGATGCCAGTGACCGCGGCGGCGCGCGAAGTGCTGCAAGGTCATTTCGGCGCGGCGCAGTTGCAGAAGGACCCGGAGGGTTACCTGCAGAAGGATTTCGCGGCGCTGGCCGAGACCATGGCGCTCGCCTCCGGCATGAAGCTCGAAAGCGAAAACAAGAATATCGGCACCGGGCTGGAGTGAGTTCGGATCAAGCTACATAAAAAAAGGGCCCCTTGCGGGGCCCTTTGTGCATAGGTGGAGGATTCATGCCGCCGTTTCTAGCCTGTGGGAGGAAAACGGCGGCTGCGCACGAGTGTGAGTGAAGCGGCCTTGGCGCGGTGCCTCAAGTAAAATGGCCGTAAATATCTCCATAAGCTGACGCCGCCGCGCGATAAGCGCGGCGAAAATAGGTGGGCATCAAACGATGCCCACCCAAAGTTCCCTCGATCGAAATTTCGCTTAGTACGCGTTGGCGATCGGAAGATGCTCCGCCGGGAACAGTGTGATGACACGACAGCCTTTGTCGGTGACCACGACTTCTTCCTCGATGCGCGCGCCGGAGTAGCCGTCGGTCGCCGGGCAATAGGTCTCGATCGCGAACACCATACCTTCCTTGATCTCGGTCGGATGATCCATCGAAACGACGCGCGAGATGATCGGGCGCTCGTGCAGCGCGAGGCCGAGGCCGTGGGCGAATTGCAGCCCGAACGCCGAAGTCTCGTCGGGAAAGCCGAACTCCTGTGCCTTCGGGAAGGCCTCGCAGATTTTGGCGGTTTCGGCGCCGGGCTTGATGCGCGCGATGGCGCCGTCGAGCCATTCACGCGCCTTCTTGTAGGCGTCGTGCTGCGCCGGCGTGGCGCGGCCGACATTGAAGGTGCGGTAGTAGCAGGTGCGATACCCCATGAACGACTGCAGGATGTCGAAAAAAGCCTGGTCGCCGGGCCGCAGCATGCGATCGGTGAAATTATGCGGATGCGGATTGCAGCGCTCGCCGGAAATAGCGTTGACCGCTTCGACATCGTCGGAGCCGTGGGTATAGAGGAACTTGTTGACCTCGGCGACCACGTCGTTTTCGCGCACGCCCGGCCGCAGCATCTCGTTGACCAGGTCGTAGGCGCCGTCGACCATTGCGGCGGCGCGATTGAGTAGCGCGATCTCGTCCTGCGACTTGACCTCGCGCGCTTCCAGCATGACCTGCTGGCCGTCGACGATATTGAGTCCGGCTTTTTGCAGCTCGAACATCATTGGCGGCTCGATCAGGTCGACGCCGATCGGCATCTTGTCGCAACCGGCTTCCTTGATCAGCGCGGCGATCTCCTTGGCGTGCTTGGTCATCAGGCCGAACGCTGGGTCAACCATGCCGCGCATGCCGATCAGGCCGGCTTTGCAGTTTTCCGGCTTGAGCCATGGGGTATAGAGCTTGTGATGGACCGCGGCGGAGCCGAAGTCCCACAGGATCGGGTCGCCGTTGCGGGTTAGCAGCGCCCAGCGGCACAGCTTGTCGCGTTCCCATTCGCCGATCTTGGTCGAGGTGATGTAGCGGATGTTGTTTACGTCGAATACCAGCAGCGCGCCGAGCTCGGAATTTTCCAGCGCCTGCTTGGTGCGGCCGAGCCGGTAGCGGTGCAGCCGGCGGTAATCGACGCGTTCCTCGAAATCGACGCCCATGACGCCCAGCGCGGGAAGGTGGCGGCCCCAATTGAACCGAGGGTTGACATCCTCGGCGCGGATCTGCATGGGCTCGCGCGTTCTCTCGTCCATGACGCACTCCTTGGTCGATTTGATGGGCCGGCCTGGCCGGCATGGATGGCGGGACTATACGCCTCGGCCGCGGGACGAGCCAACCGCCGCAAATGCGGCGGCTAGGTCACTTTTTTTCCCCACAGCCGCGCCGAGGCGATGTCGGCCCCGGCGCGCAATGCCTCGAGCTTCAGCCACACCACCGGCTCGATCACCCATTCCGCTTCCGGCAAAGGTGCCGAAGCCGCAATCGGTCGACGCGATCACGCGCTCGCGGTCGCCGACGGTCGCGACCGCTTCTTCGATGCGGCGCGCCACCAGTTCGGGATGCTCGACGAAATTCGAGGTGGTCTCGATCACGCCGGGAATCAGCAGCATGTCCTTGGGCAGCGGATGCTTCTTGAGCGTCGCGATATTCGTGGGCATGGCGCGGGTTGGAAAATTCGATCGACAGCGCGCCGACTTTGGCCTTCAGGAAAATCGCCGGCAGATTTTTCCAGCGCGATGTCGTACAGATGCGGGCCTTCCCAATTGCCCTAGCACACGTGCAGCCGCACTCGGTCGCGCGGAATGCCGGCGATGCCCTGCGTTGATGGCGTCGAGTTGCGATTTCGACAGATTTTCTGGAATTCCGCGTCGGTCTGGTCGCTGGAAATTAATCACGCGAGTCCATGGCGAGATCGGGCGCGTCGATCTGCAGCAACATGCCTGCCGTCGTGAATCGCCTTGATATTCGTGCGCCATCTCGCGCGCGATCGCGGCCGAGATAGTTCGTCGTAGCTGTCATAATAGGCGTTGAGCATCGTGGTGGCGATGATGCCGGGCGAGGGCGCGGTCATGAACGTCTCGGTGAACTGCCCGGCGGCGATTTTCTTGAAGCGCGCGACTTCTTCCTTGATTGCGGCTTGGTGTCGAGATATTTCAGCTCGGCCTGCGCTTCCGGCGCGTTCTGCTGCTTGCTCGCGTGCGGAAAGCGGCGCTTCAGGATTTCGACCAGTTCGGGAAACTCGACTCGAGGTCGCGGCCGCGCCGGCCGCTTCGGATTCGCCGCCAAAGCCCGACATGCGCTGCGGCACATAGGTCTGGAAGCCGACGCGCTGCTGCTCGCCGTCATTGCCGATGTCGATGCCGGCCGGCATCCTGCTTGCCGCTTGACGATGTCGGCGACCGCCTTGTCCTTCTCCGCCGCCAGCTTCTTGAGGTCGAATCTTCTCGCCGGCCTCCTGGCTGACCAGCAGGTCGGTCAGTGTATCGTTGCGCGGCAGGCTGCCGACATGGGTGGTCAGGATGCGGTCCTGGCTGCGGATCATGCGAGAAGCTCCCGGCGTTGCGGCCTGCAAATGCGGCGGCTAAGCCTGCATAATGCCGCGGTCTGGGAGGAAAACACAATGACAGCGGCGACTGCGAGTGCGGAGGATTTGACGAGCGGAAATAGCCGCGGGTCATTGGGCGCGATCCCACGCGATTACAATTTCGCCGCCGACATTCTCGAGATGCAATCTCGAAAGCCGGCCGCGCCAACAAGCCGGTCTATCTCGACGCGCGCGGCTCCTGGACCTACGGCCAACTGGCCGACCGCGTCGAGCGCTTCGGCCAGGCGTTGCGCGCCTCGGCATCCGGCGCGAGCAGCGCGTGCTGATGGCGATGACCGACACCATCGACTGGCCGACCGCGTTTCTCGGCTGCCTCAAGGCCGGCATCATCGCCATTCCGGTCAATACGCTGATGACCGAGGACGATTACCGATTACATGCTGGCCGACAGCCGCGCCTAGCGCGCTGGTCGTCTCGGAGGCGCTTTACCCGCGCTTTGAAAAGCTGATCGGCAAGGCACCTGATCTCGAGCACGTCATCGTCTCCGGCGACGACGCGCACGGTCACCAAGCGCTTCGAGGACTTGATCGAGAACGCCGAAAGGCGCAGCCCTACACCGCGCCGACCACGCGCGACGACATGGCGTTCTGGCTCTACACCTCGGGCTCGACCGGCAAGCCCAAGGGCGCGGTGCACATGTCACGCCAGCCTGAAGCTGACCGCCGATCTTTACGGCACGCCGGTCGCGGGCCTCAAGGAAAGCGACGTGGTCTATTCGGTGGCCAAGTTGTTCTTCGCCTATGGCCTCGGCAACGCCATGACGTTCCCGATGTCGGTCGGCGCCACCACGGTGCTGCTGGCCGACCGGCCGACGCCGGACGGCGTCGCGGCGCTGCTGCGCAAATATCCGATCACGGTGTTCTGGGGCGTGCCGACTTTCTACGGCGCCTTCATCAACAGCGCCGAACGCGCCGCAGAAGTCCGAGGTGAAATTGCGCCGCTGCCTGTCGGCCGGCGAGGCGCTGCCGGAAGAAATCGCCAAGACGCTTCAAGGAGCGTTACGGCGTCGAGATTTGCGACGGCCTCGGCACCACCGAGATGCTGCACATCTATCTCACCAACGTGCCGGGCGCGCATCAAATACGGCACCACCGGCAAAGCCGGTGCCGGGCTACGACATCAAGCTGGTCGGCGAGGACGGCCAGACCGGTCAAGCAAGGGCGAGATGGGCGAGATGTACTGCCGCGGCCCGACCAGCGCGATCATGTACTGGAACAACCGCGAGAAATCGCGTCTCGACCTTCCAGGGCGAGTGGACGCGCTCGCGGCGACAAGTACATCGAGGACGAGGACGGCTATTACGTCTGCTGCGGCCGCGCCGACGACATGCTGAAGGTGTCGGGGCTTTATGTCTCGCCGTTCGAGGTCGAGGCGGCGCTGCTGTCGCATCCCGACGTGCTTGGAGGCCGCGGTGGTCGGCTGGAACGACGAGCAGAAGCTGACCAAGCCGAAGGCTTTCGTCGTGCTCAAATCGCCGGACAAGGCGAGCGATGCGCTGGCGCGCGCATTGCAGGATCACGTCAAGGCGAAACTGGCGCCGTTCAAATATCCGCGCTGGATCGAATTCCGCAAGGAATTGCCGAAAACCGCGACGGGCAAGATCCAGCGCTTCAAGTTGCGCGCGGAAGCCCGGCCGTGACGCTCGACGATGCCGGCTTCCTCGACATCGGCCCGCAACGTCTCGAATATCGCATGATCGGCCCGCGCCCCGGCGAAGCGCCGACGCTGGTGATGCTGCATGAGGGCCTCGGCTGCGTCGGGTTGTGGGGCGATTTCCCGGACAAATTGCAGCAGGCGACCGGCTGCGGCGTGTTCGTCTATTCGCGCGCCGGCTATGGGCAGTCGAGCCCGGTGAAGCTGCCGCGGCCGCTCACTTACATGCACGACGAGGCGCGCGATACGCTGCCGCAACTGCTCGACGTCATCGGCTTCCAGCCGCGGTCTGCTGGTCGGCCACAGCGACGGCGCCTCGATCGCGACGATCTATGCCGGCACGCATCAGGATCACCGCGTGCAGGGCCTGGTGCTGATCGCGCCGCATTTCTTCACCGAGGACGCCGGCATCGCTTCAATCGTCGAGGCGAAGCAGGCCTACGAGACGACCGATCTGCAGGCAAAACTGGCGCGCTGGCACAACGACCCCGACAACGCCTTCAAGGGCTGGAACGGCGCCTGGCTCGATCCCGATTTCCGCAACTGGGATATCACCGAACAACTCGCCTACATCCGCGTGCCGATGCTGATCGTGCAGGGCGAGGACGACCAATACGGCACGGTGGCGCAGATCGAGGCGGCGCAACGCGAATGCTATTGCCCGGTCGAGGTGGCGCTGCTGCCCGGCGCGAAACATTCGCCGCAGCGCGAGGCGCCGGCGGCGACGCTGGCCGCGATCTCAGGGTTCGTGGCATCACGTGCTGCGCGAAGCGGCGCAGCACGCTTCCGCGTAAGCGCGACTACTCCGCCGCCTTGCGCGCCGACGAGCCGTGCTGCGAGACGAGATAGTCCATCGCCGCTTGCACGCCGCCCTTCTTGATCGGCACGTTGGCAAGCTGCAGCGCCATTTCGGTGGCGCCGAGCGCCGCCGATCAGCGCCGGATCGTTGATGTCGCCGAGATGGCCGATGCGGAACATCTTGCCGGCGAAGCGGCCGAAGCTCGCACCATAGGAGATGTTGAAATTCTCCAGCGCCAGCGCGCGGAACGCGTCGGCGTCGTGGCCGTCCGGCAGCAGCACCGCGGTGAGCGTCGGCGAATAATATTTCGGATCGCGACAGATCGTCTCGAGGCCCCAGTGCTTGACGGCGCGGCGGGTCGCTTCGGCGAGCCGGTCGTGGCGCGCGAACACGTTGTCGAGGCCTTCCTCGTGCAGCATGTCGATCGCCGCCGCCATGCCGTGCAGCATCTGCGTCGCCGGCGTGTAGGGGAAGAAGCCGACTTTGTTCATAGTCAGCATGTCTTCCCAGGCCCAGAACGACTTCGGCAGCTTCGAAGTCTTGGTGGCCGCGAGCGCCTTGTCGCTGATCGCGTTGAACGACATGCCGGGCGGCAGCATCAGGCCCTTCTGCGAGCCGCCGACCGTGACGTCGACGCCCCATTCGTCGTGGCGGTAGTCGGTCGAGGCGAGCGAGGAGATGGTGTCGACGAGGAGCAGCGCCGGGTGGCCGGCTTTGTCGATTGCCTTGCGGATCTCGGCGATCGGCGACAGGCAGCCGGTCGAGGTCTCGTTGTGCAGGACGCAGACCGCCTTGATCTCTTTGTTCTTGTCCTCGCGTAGTTTGGCTTCGATCGCGGCCGGATCGGCGCCGATGCGCCAGTCGGTCGTGAATGAATTCGGGCTTGAGGCCGAGCTTCTCGGCCATGTTCTTCCACAGCGTGGCGAACTGGCCGGTCTCGACCATCAGCACCTTGTCGCCGGGCGACAGCGTATTGGACGAGCGCGGCTTCCCAGGCGCCGGTGCCGGTCGCGGTGTAGATGATCACCGGATTGGTGGTCTTGAAGATGGTCTTGATGCCTTCGAGGCAGCGCTTGGCCAGCTTGGCGAATTCCGGGCCGCGATGATCGATGATCGGCGTGTCCATCGCGCGCAGGACGCGGTCCGGCACCGGCGTCGGGCCCGGGATGTGCAGAAGATGGCGCCCGATCGCACGCGAAGAATTCTTGGCCATAGCAAATCGCTCCAATAACCAGCGGCAAAACGAGAATTTGGTGGTCGTGCCGTCCCGGCAAGGGGACGGTGCTATGTGGCGGGGATGAACTATGAATGTAACAGTCGGGTCAAGCGGCAAATCGCCGCATTCAAACCCAGCGTTTTCATGCCCAACAGCTCCTATGGTGGAATAGAGAACTTCGATGGCCGAACGGGTGATGCCGGGTCTGGAGCGGCGGCTGCAAAGCCGAGCTGAGCGGCGACGTGCATTTCGACCGCTTCACCCGCGGCCGCTACGCCACCGATGCCTCGCATTACCAGATCATGCCGGTCGGCGTGGTGTCGCCGCGCACGACGGAAGAAGCCGAGCGCGCCATCGCCCTGGCGCGCGAGGAAAAAGTCACCGTGCTGCCGCGCGGCGGCGGCACCTCGCAGGCCGGGCAGACCGTCGAACTCGTCTCTGGTCATCGACTGCTCGAAATATCTCACCCGGATTCTCGATCTCGACGTCAAGCACGCGCGCTGCACGGTCGAGCCGGGCATCGTGCTCGACGATCTCAATCGGCGCTCAAGCCGCACGGCCTGTGGTTTCCGGTCGACATCTCGACCGCTTCGCGCGCCACCATCGGCGGCATGGCGGCCAACAATTCCTGCGGCGCGCCGCTCGATGCGCTTCGGCACCATGCGCGACAACGTCATCTCGATCGAGGCGCTGCTGGCGGACGGCGCGCTGGCGCATTTCGGCCGGGTCGGCGCCGATCTGTCGCAGGTGCCGCCGAAGTCGGCGCTGCGGCCGCTCGCCGAGAATCTGCTTGGCGATCGGCGCGCGCGGAGAAGGACGAGATCGCGGCGAAATTCCCAAAGGTGCAGCGCCGGGTCGGCGGCTACAATCTCGACGCGCTGGTGCCGGGGAAGAACGACATCAACCTGGCGCACATTCTGGTCGGTGGCGAGGGCACGCTGGCATTCTCAGACCCGGATCGAACTCAAGCTGTGGCCGCTGCTCGGCCGCCGCGCGGTCGGCGCCGTGCCATTTCGGCAGCTTCTACGAGGCGATGGACGCCGCGCAGCACATCGTGCGGCTGGCGCCGATCGGCGTCGAACTGATCGACCGCACCATGATCGAGCTGGCGCGCGAGATCGCGATGTTCCGTCCGACGCTGGACAAATTCGTGCGCGAGACGCCGGAGGCGATCCTGCTGGTCGAATTCGGCGAGGACGACCATGAGGAAAATCTGCGCCGGCTGCGCCAGCTCAAGGATCTGATGGGCGATCTCGGCTTCGGCTGGGACAGACCGGGCGCCAAATGGGGCGGCGTCGAGTCGAGGTGCTCGAGCCCGGAATTGCAGGCCGCGATCACCGAAGTGCGCACCTCGGGCCTCAACATCATGATGTCGATGAAGGACGAGGGGAAGCCGGTGTCCTTCGTCGAGGACTGCGCGGTGCCGCTCGAGCATCTCGCCGACTACACCGACGCGGCTCACCGCGATCTTCGAGAAGCACGGCACCCGCGGCACCTGGTACGCGCATGCCGGCTCGGGCTGCCTGCACGTGCGCCCGGTGCTCAACCTGCGGCAGGACAAGGACGTCCATGCCATGCGCGCGATCGCCGAAGAGGCGTTCGCCATGGTGCGCGAATACAAGGGCTCGCATTCCGGCGAGCACGGCGATGGGCTGGTGCGCTCGGAATTCAACGAGCCGATGTTCGGCTCGCGGCTGGCGCGTGCCTTCGAGGAGGTGAAGGACACGCTTCGATCCCGACGGCCTGTTCAATCCCGGCAAGGTGGTGCGGCCGCCGAAGTTCGATGACGCGCGAACTGTTCCGCTACGCGCCGGGCTATCACGGCGAGGAGGTGACGACGCATCTCGACTGGTCGGCCTATCCCGGCGTCGGCGGCGGTTTCCAGGGCGCCATCGAGATGTGCAACAACAACGGCGCCTGCCGCAAAATGGCGGGCGGCGTGATGTGCCCGAGCTATCGCGTCACCCGCGACGAGCGCGACGTCACGCGCGGCCGCGCCAATACGCTGCGGCTGGCGGTGACTGGACAGCTCGGGCCCGACGCGCTGGCGTCCGACGAGATGGCGGAGACGCTGAAACTCTGCGTGTCGTGCAAGGCGTGCCGGCGCGAATGCCCGACCGGCGTCGACATGGCGCGCATGAAAATCGAGGTGCAGGCAGCGCGCGCGGCGAAGCGCGGCTTTTCGCTGCACGACCGGCTGGTCGGATACATGCCGCACTACGCCGCGCGTGCCGCAAAAATGCCGTGGCTGTTCAACCTGCGCAATCGGGTCGGCCTGCTGCGCTGGTTCTCCGAGGCGATCGCCGGATTTTCCGCGCAGGCGCAGCCTGCCACGCTGGCGGAGCGATATTTTCCGCGACCCGTCGGACGCCGCCGGCCCCGCGCATGGCGGCGAAGTGGTGCTGTTCGCCGACACCTTTAATCGCGCGTTCGAGCGCGAGACCATCGAGGATGCCATCGCAGTGCTCAATGCTGGCGGCTATCGCGTCCACGTCGCCAAACCAGCGGACGGCGAGGAGCGGCCGCTGTGCTGCGGGCGCACGTTCCTCGCCATCGGGCAAATCGAGGAGGCCAAGCGCGAAGCCGAGCGCGTGCTCGCCGCGCTGGCGCCTTACGTTACCCGCGGCGTACCGGTGATCGGGCTCGAGCCGAGTTGCCTCTTCACCTTCCGCGACGAGATGCCGGCGTTGATGAAATCGGGTGCGGCGAACTGGCTGGCGGCCAACTCGTTCCTGCTAGAGGAATTCCTGGTGCGTGAACAAAAAGAAGGTCGGCTCGATCTGCCGCTGGGGCCGCTTCGCCAGCGCGCGCTGCTGCACGGCCATTGTCACCAGAAGGCGTTCAACGTCATGAGTAGCGTCGAGCAGGTGCTGAAAATGGTGCCCGATCTGCAAGTCGAGACCATCGAATCGAGTTGCTGCGGCATGGCGGGCTCGTTCGGCTATGCCGCCGACACCATCGATGTGTCGCTGGCGATGGGTGAGCTGTCTCTGCTGCCGGCGGTGCGCAAAGCGCCGACGGACGCGCTGATCGTCGCCGACGGCACGTCATGCCGGCATCAGATCCACGACGGCGCCGGACGGGACGCCATTCATGTCGCGCGCGTCTTGGCGATGAGCCTCGCGGCGGGCGGCGGAGCGACGGCCTGATCAGCCGCCGTAAAATACGTGGACCAGCACCAGTGATATCCACGGCACGTAGGTGCACAGGAACAGCACGAACAGCAGCGCCGCGATGTAGGGGATATTGACCTTGGTGGTCTCCCAGATGTCGGCCTTGGCGATCGCGCAGGCCGTCATCAACACGCTGGCGACCGGCGGCGTCTGCTGGCCGATCGCGAGATTGAGCGTCACAACCAGCCCGAAATGAATGGGGTCGATGCCGACCGCGTTGACCATCGGCATCACGATCGGAATGACCAGGATGATCGCTGCCGCCGAGTGCAGAAACATGCCGAGAATCAGGAACGCGACGTTGAGCAACAGCAGCACGACATATTTGTTGCTGGTGAGGCCGGTGATGGCATTGCCGAGCGCTTGCGGCAGTTGCGCCTCGGTCAGGAAGGTGCCGATCAGCGCCGACGCCGCCACCAACAGCATCACAACCGCTGTCTGAATGCCGCCATCGACACAGGCCTTGCGCAGTTCGCGGAAGTCGAGGTCGCGGTAGATCAGGCCGCCCACGACAATGGCGGCGACCACCGCCATGCCGGCGCCCTCGGTTGCGGTGACGATGCCGCCGAAAATGCTGCCAAGAATGGCGATCGGCAAAATGAAGGCCCACAGCGCCTCCTTAAAGGTGCGCCACACCTCGGCAAGCTGAAAACGATTTTCGCGTGGGAAGTTATACTTGACCGCGTGATAGTAGGCGGCGCCGGCCATGAACAGCGCGCCAAGCAAGCCGGGGATGATGCCGGCGACGAACAACTTGACCACCGAGGTTTGTGCCATCACCGCGTAAAGGATCATCGGGATCGAGGGCGGGATGATGATGGCGAGGCTCGCCGCCGAGGACATGGTAGCCGCCGCGACTTCCTTGGAGTAGCCGCGGTTCTTCATCGCCGGAATGAGGATGGTGCCGAGCGCGGCAACGTCCGCGACCGCCGAACCCGAAATCTCTGCGAAAAACACCGAGGTCCCGATCGAAACCATCGACAGGCCGCCGCGGATGAAGCCGACCAGCGAGGAGGCGAAGGCGATCAGGCGCCGCGAGATCGACGACGCGTTCATGATCGCGCCGGATAGAATGAACAGCGGAATCGCCAGCAGCGGAAAGCTGGAGGCGCCATCGAACATCACCAGCGCCAGGTTGGGCAGCATGTGCGGCCCCTGGATGAAAAAGATCGCCAGCATGGCGACGAAGGCGAGCGCCACCGCGATCGGCACATTGATCAGTGCCAGCGCCAGCATGCCCATGAGCATCAGCGTGATGGTCATTTGCGCTTGGCCCCGACCTGCGTGTCGGGGGCGCCATGCGAAATGGCTTCGATCGTTTCGGTGTCGGTGAAGTCGCCGCGCCGGGCGTTCCGTATGATTTCCGGCAGTCGCATCGTCTCGGCAATCAGGAACAGCACCGCACCGATCGGAATAACGCGAATCGGTTAGCTGCAACGGCACCCAAGGCAGGCTGACCATGCCGTCGCCGCTAAGGATGATCAGAACCTGAAAGCCGGTCCACGCCAGCACAATGAAGAACAGAAACACACAGGCTTCGGCGAATATCGTCACCACGATGCGGACGTTGCGTGGCATGGCATTGACGAAACCGGGCACGCCGATATGCGCGCCTTTCAAGGCCGCCAGCGCCGAGCCGTAATAGGTCAGCCAGACCAGGCCGACCGAGGCGGTCTCGTCATACCAGGACAGCGAATAGCCGATGTAGCGGAAGAAAAAGCCGGCGATCACCAATGCGGTAAGCGCTGTCACCAGCACGACGACAATGGTCTCCAGCAGGCGTTCGAAAGCCAGGCGCACAGCGGCGAACTTCAAGGCACGCTCCAGTCAAGAAAAGGGCCGGCGGTTGTGCCAGCACTGACGCGACATATCAGGAAGATTTGCCGAGCGAGAGTGACTTGTCGATCGCTTCCTTGCCGCCTGGCACTTCCTTGGAGAATTCTTCGTAGATCTTGCTGCTGGCCTTGATGAAGGCGTTCTTGTCTGCCTCGTTGACCTGCATGCCGGCGTCTTTGAGCTTTTTCAACAGTTCGTCATCGAGGTCGGCGGCGATCTTGTAAACGACCGGCTCCATCTCCTTGGCGGTGTCGGTCAGAATCTTCTGCACGTCGGCTGGCAGCCGCAACCAACTTGCCCCGGCAGTGACATAAGCCGGCGTATAAACGTGGCCCGTCATCGACAGGTATTTTTGCACTTCGTAGAAGCGCGACGGATAAATCTGCGCCAGTGGGTTTTCCTGGGCATCCATCACGCCGGTTTGCAGCGCGACAAACACTTCGGACAAGGCGAGTGGGCTCGGATTGGCGCCGTAGGCCTGGAACATTTTCACGCGCCAGCCGCCTTGCGGCACCCGCAGCTTGAGGCCTTGCAAATCCTCCGGCTTGACGATCGGGCGCTTGCTATTGGTGATCTGGCGGAAGCCGTTCTCCCAAATACCGATGATGTGGTAGCCGGCCTTTTCCGCGGCGGGCTCAAGGGTCGGCACCACGACCTCGTCGCGGATTTTTGCCATGTGAGCTCGGTCCTTGACGAGATACGGCATCTCGAACAGGCCGAAGATCGGCACCTGCGACGACATCACGGTTGAGGGCAGCGCGAGATCGACGGTACCGAGCTTGAGTTTCTTCATGAGCTCGGCGTCGCCGCCAAGCTGGCTCGAGCCGAACACGGTGACCTTGGCTTTGTCGCCGAGCTTGGCGTTGGCGCGCTTGGCGAATTCCTGGGCGGATTTGTCGAACAGCGAGCCCGGCTCGCCGACGTGCCCGAACTTGATCTCAGTTTGCGCGGCGGCAGTTCCCGCCGACAGCGCAGCCGCGATGAGCGCGGATAGCAGCAGTTTTACAGGCGACATGATTTTCCTCCCAGAGGTGATGATTGGCCAGCGGTTCCCGTTCGGGTTAACCGGCGTCACTTGTTTTGCTCATCAATGCAAAACGGCGCGGTTTAGGCAAGCCGACGGTTTCCGCGCGGCTTTAGAAACGCAGATTGAGCCCGATCGTGATCCAGTTGGCATTCTCGCCGGCGATGTTGCGGCCATAGATCAAATCAAGGTCGATTTTTTCGGTTGGGTTAAAGCGCAGCCCTAGTTGCGCGCGCGGACTGGTGACGTTTTTTCCGGGAATCGATTGTCCCGCCAGGCCGTAGACTTCGCCAATCAGCGTCAGCTTGTCGGCAAAACCCCATTCGAAGCCGGCGCCCCAGCTCGCGTAATGGATCCGGTTGATCGCGTCGTATTGCCAGCCGGCATTGAAGTTGAAACGCAGCTTCTTGTTCTGCTCGTAGGTCACCGGCACCATCAGATAGTTGCTGGTGTTATTGCCGGTGGCAGTGTCCCAATTGGCGCCGCCGGACACAGCGAGGCCAAATTTTCCGGTCGCAATCGGTATGAGATTGGCTTTTCCGGCAATGCCGGCCGTCGTGGTCCACACGCTGTCGGCGCGCATGCGTTGCGCGACTACGTCGAGCTCAACCGGGATGCCCAAATTGACGACGCAGGCGGGCGTCGTACTGGCGATAAGATCGTGGTTGCTGGCGAACGAAATCCAGGACTCGACCTGGCATTCGCCGACTTTGCCGATCTCGGCGTCATCCACCGCATAGGCGCCGCCGGCGGCATCGGCGCGCTGCGCAGACAGCAGGGCGCTCGCGGCCAACATCACGGGCGCAAGCCACCACCGATCATTCCGCATCATGTGCCGTCCGCGACCGAACCTGAGCCGTCCGTCATCTCAACATCGCGCTTGCTGCTCGGCAAGCGGAACGTATCAGAACGGGTTGGATTCCGTGGAGCTTCCCCCGTAAAGTAACGGTCATGGGCTGGTTCAGAATCATTTTTGCCGTTGGTTGTGCCGCGCTGGTGACGCCGGCCGCCGCGCTCGACAAGGTCCGGTTTGGCACCAACTGGGTGGCGGAAGCCGAACATGGCGGCTTCTATCAGGCACTCGCCGACGGCACCTATCAGAAATACGGACTTGACGTCACGATCGTGCCTGGCGGGCCGAACGTCAATAATCGCATCTTGCTGCCGGTCGGCAAGATCGACTTCTTCATGAGCGCCAACACGCTGCAGGCGTTCGACGCGGTCGCCAACAACGTGCCGACCGTGGTGGTGGCCGCCAGTTTCCAGAAAGACCCCCAGGTGTTGATCGCGCATCCCGGCACCGCCGATAAATTCGAAGATCTCAAGAACTTGACGCTCTTTGTATCGAGCGAGGGCATGGCGAGTTATTTCCAGTGGCTCAAGGCCGATTACGGTTTCGACCCCCGCAAGGTGAAACCTTACACGTTCAACCCGCAGCCTTTCCTCGCCGACAACAACAGCGCGATGCAAGGCTACGTCACCTCCGAGCCATTCGCCGTCGAGCAGCAAGGCAAATTCAAGCCGAAGATTTATCTACTCGCCGATCATGGATTCTCGTCGTACTCGACATTGATCGAAACGCGGCGCGATCTAGTTGAGAAGCAGCCGGATCTGGTGCAGCGCTTCGTCGATGCGTCGGCGGTTGGCTGGTATCACTACATCTACGGCGACAACCGGGCCGGCAACGATCTGATCAAGAAACACAATCCGGAAATGACCGACGCGTTGCTGGCCTATTCGGTCGCGAAGATGAAGGAATACGGCATCGTCGATTCCGGCGATGCGACGACGCTCGGCATTGGCGCCATGACCGACGTGCGGATGAAGGGCTTTTACGACACCATGGTGCGGGCTGGCGTGGTCAAAAGCGGGCTAGATTTCAAGCGCGGCTATACGCTGCAATTCGTCAATAAAAAAGTCGGCGTTGAACTGCGGCCGAAATAAGTTTGCCGTGGCCGGGACCTCTCCCATCGTTTGGCTGCACGGCGTCGGCAAGGTCTATGCCAGCGGCGTTGCCGCGCTCGATGGGTTTTCGCTGAGCGTCATCCCCGGCGAATTCGTGTCGCTGCTCGGACCGTCCGGCTGCGGCAAATCGACCGCGCTGCGCATCATCGCCGGCCTGAGCGACGCCAGCACCGGGGAGGTTCGGGTCGCGGCGCCGGGACCGGGCCAGGTCGGTTTCGTGTTCCAGGAGCCGACGCTGATGCCGTGGGCCGACATCACCGGCAATGTGCGGCTGCCGCTGGAGCTGATCGGCGCGGACGAGGCCGGCGGCGTCGCGCCGGCGCTGGAGCGCGTCGGCCTGACGGCATTCGCGCACAGTTATCCACGCGAATTGTCCGGCGGCATGAAGATGCGCGCCTCGATCGCCCGCGCGCTGGTGACCGAGCCCGAATTGCTGTTGATGGACGAGCCGTTTGCCGCGCTCGACGAAATCACCCGCTTCAAGCTCAACAATGACCTGCTCGCGCTTTGGCAAACGCTCCAGCGAACGGTGATCTTCGTCACCCATTCTGTGTTCGAGTCGGTCTATCTGTCGCAACGCATCGTTGTGATGACGCCGAGGCCGGGCCGCGTTTTTGCCGAGATCACAATCGACGCGCGGTATCCGCGCGACGAACGCTTTCGCACTTCGGCGGAATATGGCGGCTATTGCCGCACGGTATCCGAGGCGCTGGCGCAGGCCACCGGAGGCGGGTCGTGAACGCCGAGACGAAGGAGCGTGCGGTTCGCATCGCGCTGCCGGCATTCGTGCTGCTGCTCGGCATTCTGCTCTGGCACCTTGTCGTCAGCCTCAACAATATTCCGCCTTATGTATTGCCCGGGCCTGGCCTGGTCGGCGCCACGCTGGTGGCAGACTGGGCGCTGCTGTGGGATTCACTGGTGGTGACGCTGGTGACGACATTTGAAGGTTTTGCGCTGGCGGCAATTGGCGGCATCGCGCTGGCGGTCTTGTTCAATCAGTCGCGGCTGGTCGAATATTCGCTGTATCCCTACGCGGTGATCCTGCAAGTGACGCCGGTCGTTGCCGTCGCGCCACTGTTGCTGATCTACCTGCCGCAACATGCCGCGGTGCTCGCTTGCGCGTGGATCGTGGCGTTCTTCCCGGTGCTGGCCAACACCACACTCGGCCTGAATTCGGTCGACCGCAATCTGGCGGCGCTGTTCGAGCTTTATCGCGCCTCGCGCTGGCAAGTGCTGTGGCGGCTCAAATTGCCGGTCGCGCTGCCGCAGATGCTGGCGGGCTTGCGGATCGCGGGCGGGCTGTCGCTGATCGGCGCGGTGGTGGCGGAGATCGCGGCCGGTTCCGCCGGCGCGGGCTCCGGACTGGCCTACCGCATTGCGGAGTCCGGCTACCGGCTCAACATTCCCCGCATGTTCGCGGCGCTGGTCCTGTTGTCGGTCGCTGGCATTGCGATCTTTTTCGTGCTGTCGGCGCTGACCCATCTCGCGCTGCGGCGCTGGCACGAAAGCGCGCTGGCGCAAGAACGATGACCGTCAGCGGCGCATCGCGAGAATCTCAGGTACTACCAGCACGACGCCGGAGATCAACAGCACGATCAGGATGACTTTACGAAACGTCCGATCGTTAAGCCGACCGTAAATCGTCAGCCCTATTCCCATGCCCGCCGCCAGCATCGGCAATCCGTAGAAAAACAGCCGGATGATGTCTGGCGTAATCGAGCCGGCGGCAGAGAGCGACGCCAGGGTCACCACGAATCCGGCGAGGATCACTGGCTGATATATGCTGCGCTGAACGTCCTTCGACCAGCCGCGCATGCTGCACCAGACGGTGACAAACACACCCGTCAGCCCCGTCATTCCGCCCAGTACGCCGTTGAGGAAGCCAACACCGAGTTCGGCCGGAACATTGGCCGGCACGCCCTTAATGACCGGGCGCAGCAACCCGTCGATGGAGTAGGCGACCAGCAGCGCCCCGACGCCCAACCGCAGATATGATGGATTGACGTAAGCCAGCAGCCAGACGCCGAGCGGCACGCCGATCGTGCTGCCGATCACCAGCGGCGTGACGTGTCGCCAGTTGAAGGACCGGCGCAGCGTCCACATGCCATAGGTCTGCACCAAGAGGCCGAAGCCGCAGATCAACGCCGTCGTCTGCAAAGGCGTGAGGACGTGCAGCCAGATGCCCGAAACGACCAGCCCCATCGCGAAGCCGGCGATGCCGGTGACGATGCCGCCGATAAAGGTCGTGACCAGAAAAACGATGAGAATGACGCCATCCATGTCGATGCCTTGTGAATGGCTGGTATCCCGCCAGGAGACTGCATTTTCCTAGCTGGGCGGAGTATAGCTACGGTCAGAAAACGCTCAATCGGCGTTCAAAACGACGTTTCAGAGCGAAAACGCGGGGCAACAGAGTGTCTAACAAAATCGATCTTTCCGGCCGCTTCGCGGCCGTGACCGGCGGCGCGCAAGGTATCGGCCGCGCCATCGTCGAGCGGTTTCTCGACTCGGGAGCGGCGGTGGCGGTCTGGGACCGCGACGCGGCGCTCGCGGGTAAAACTGCCAAGGAACTTGAAAAGCGCGGCAAAGTCATCGCGGTCGCCGTCGATGTGACGAATTTCAAGGACGTCGAGCGCGCGCGCGACGAGACGGTCAAGGCGTTTGGCCGCATCGATATCCTGGTCAACAATGCCGGCGTCGCCGGGCAGAACATCACGACCTGGGAATACCCGGTCGAAGAGTGGCGCCGCGTGATGTCGATCAATCTCGACAGCCAGTTCTACTGCTGCAAGGCGGTGACGCCCGGCATGATCGCGCAGAATTACGGCCGCATCGTCAACATCGCTTCGATCGCCGGCAAGGAAGGCAATCCGAACGCGCCGGCCTATTCGGCGTCGAAGGCCGGCGTGATCGCGCTGACCAAATCGCTCGCCAAGGAAACCGCCGGCAAGGACATCTCGGTCAACTGCATTACCCCGGCGGCGGCCAAGACCGCAATCTTCGACCAGATGACGCAGCAGCACATCGATTTCATGCTGTCGAAAATTCCACGCGGGCGCTTCGTGCTGGTCGAGGAGATCGCGGCGCTTGCGGCGTTCTGCGCCTCGGCGGATTGTTCGTTCACCACCGGCTCGGCATTCGACATTTCCGGCGGACGGGCGACCTATTGACCGACGCTGCGGGTCTACGCCGACAACGTCTGACCGGCATTGCGCTGATGTGTTGCGCGGTGGCGTTCTTTTCGTGCATCGATGCCACCGGCAAATATCTCAATCACTCCATGGACACGCTGCAGGTGGTGTGGGCGCGCTACTTCTTCGCGTTCGCACTGGGCCTCACTTTCTCGAATCCGTTTGCGCGCCCGGACCTGATGAAAACCAAGCGGCCGTTTTTCCAGTTTGGCCGCTCGGCGCTGCTGCTACTGTCGACCATTCTTAATTTGTTTGCGCTGCGCTGGCTGCAGCTCGACGAGGTGCTATCGATCCTGTTCGCGACGCCGTGCCTGGTCGCGCTGCTGTGCGTGCCGTTGCTCGGCGAACATGTCGGCTGGCGGCGCTGGAGCGCGATTACGGTCGGCTTTTTGGGCGTGCTGGTGGTAACGCGTCCGGGTTTCGGCAACATGCATCCCGCGGCCCTGCTCACCGTCGGCGGCACGATCTGTTACGCCTTTTATGTGATATCGACCCGCGTTCTGTCTCGCACCGACAGCAGCGACACCACGCAATTTTACACCAATCTGGTCGGCGCGCTGGCAATGACCGTGGTGTTGCCATTCGTCTGGACAACGCCGGACAATTTTCTGATCAGCGCATTGATGGTGCTGATCGGCGCAGTCGGCGGCGTGGGACATTACCTTTTGATTCTGGCGCACCGTCACGCGCCGGCCTCGGCATTGGCGCCCTTCATCTACACCCAGATGATATGGACCACCACGCTGGGCTTCCTGGTGTTCGGCGATGTGCCGCACCGCTGGACCATCGTAGGGGGCGCCATTGTGATCGTGTCGGGCCTGTATTTGCTCCATCGCGAGACGGTGCGGGGCAAGACCGAACCCTCCGCGCCGATTGCCTGAGTATCTTTTCGGCCGACAGACACTAGTGGGCGGGAACTGAGTCTCCATGCGCGTGAATCCGCAGCGCCAGCGGATAAGACCGGTAAAAATCCGTCGCGTAATAAATTCGCAAAGTATGGACGATTTCGCCGCCGCGCCAAATCTCGACAGTCTGAAGCAGTTCAATCTTGCGAAAGAAACCCTTGTGCGAGATTTGCGGTTGGTCGCTGTCGCCCCCGACGACGATCAAGGCATTCCATCCCTGGAAATCGTCCGGGTTCCAGCTGAATGCGAAATTGCGCGGATCCCCGCAAAGACAAACCACCGGATTGTCGCCACCCAGCTCGAAATCGATCTTCGCGCTGTCGCCGCGATCGACACCGACCACGAACAGATGATTTTGTCCGAGCAGGCCGCGCGAATGCACCGCCGTTCGCAGTTCGGCCCACCGCAGCCCTTTCAGCGTCGGATCGCCGTGCGCGTGAGCGAAGGATTCCGGCAGTAGGTGCCAAAACCACCCGGTTGCGGCGGCGCTGGCGGCGATCGGCACCAGCAGCAGCACAGTAGCAGCCGACGCAAACAGCCATCGCCTCGCTAAAGCATCGCCGCGGCGGAGTTTGAGTTCGATGAAATAGGCCAAAGCCGGGAAGAGCATGAGATAGCCGATGCCCTCCCAATGAAAGTGTCCGCCCGGCGCGATCCAGATGGCGGCGAGGGTGAACAGCAGGACTGGCGTCGTTCCGACAATGGCGAGTAGCCACAGTCGCCAGCTATTCGGGCCCCTTGCGAATCCACGAACCGCGGCGTCGATCAACGGCAACCAGATCCATGGTGTAATCAGCAATGCCTGACCGCCGATCGATTCCAATACCGGCGCGATGCCGACTTTCGAATCCTCGAATCGCTGCACACTTTGGAAACCGAACGAAATCCAGTTATTTTGCCAATTCCAGGCTAGCGCCGGTGTAAAAAGCACCACGGCAATGATCGCACCAAGATAAGGGCCCGGCTCCGCAAGAAGTGGCCGATGCTTTGCGCTGGTCAGGGCAAAAATCAACAGCCCGAGCGGCAACAGGACGGCGTAGTATTTCGTGAGCGTGGCAAGGCCGAGGAATACGCCCATCGCCATCCAGAGATAGAATCGCTGGCGGCTTGTCTGCGCCCGATCGATCCGCACAAGGCATAGCATTGCCGCCAGCAGCATGAAGATGAGAACGCCATCGGGCTGGACCCAGGCGGCAAAACTGAACGTGAAAAGGAAAGACAGATTGAGGAGCAGAGCGGCGAGCGCCCCGGTCTGCCTGTCGAACAGTTCCGCGCCGAGTCGGTACATCAGCCAGGTCGTGCCGCCGAACAGGATGATGAAGGGCGCGCGCACGGCAACGAGCGAGTCCGAGCCGGCCAATTTCATGCCCAAACCGGCAATCCAGAAGGACAGACCGGGGTGATCGAAATAACTCAGGGCAAAGTGGCGGGCCGTCGCGATGTAATAGGCTTCGGTATTGCTGAGGTCGATCTCGGCATAGGCGATGCCGAAACGGATCAGCGTGCCCACCACGATCGTCCAGGCGACCAGCGCAACCGGCCGCTCCATTCCGAACTTGGCGAATATGTGGGACGGGCTGGTCATCATTATCCGGAATATATCGACCTTGCGTGCTCGCCCGTCACGCGCGCGGCGGCACACTATCCAGCTTTGCGGCAGCCAACAATACGGCCCCTGCGCCGGGTTGCCCTCGCTTCCGTGCAGGCGCTATGGTTTGGGGCTGAGCGCGCTTTTAAGTGCGGTCGCAGGCAAACGGTTCCCCAGTTCGCTGACGCTCTCCGTCGCTATCTACTAGGACCTTCGATGAAGAAATTTGAGGACCGTGCGCTAAAGCCCGCCGGCGCCGGCATCAACGACGATATCGGCGAGGAGAAACGTCTTGCCTTGTATCGTTCGCAGGTGCGCCTGCGGGAAGCCGAGCAGCGCGCCTACGACCTGTTCCTGCAAAATCTGGTGAAGGGCACCAGCCATCTGTCGCTAGGCCAAGAAGCGGTCGCGGCCGGCTTTGCCGAGGCGATGCAGAAGGGCGACCTGTCGTTCTGCACTTATCGCGGCCATGCGCACACGCTGGCGCGCGGCGTGCCGGTCGAAAAGGTGCTGGGCGAGCTAATGCAACGTGATAACGGCCTGATGCGCGGCAAGGGCGGCTCGATGCATCTGACATCCGAGGAGCATGGCGTGATGGGCTCCTATGCCATCATCGGCGCCCATCTGCCGATTGCCTGCGGCGCGGCCTGGCGCGCGCAATACAAAGGCGACAAGGACGTTTCGGTCTGTTTCTTCGGCGACGGCACCACCAATATCGGCGCGTTTCATGAGGCGCTGAATTTCGCCGCGGTGTGGAAGCTGCCCGTCGTGTTCGTCTGCGAGAACAATCTCTACATGGAATACACGCCGATCGGCGACGTGACCGCCGTCGAACATCCGGCGGCCGACCGCGCCGGCTCGTACGGACTCGAGAGGATCGTGATCGACGGCAACGACGCCGACGCGGTCTATCGTGAAGCGCAAAAGGCGTTCAAAAAGGCGAGGGCCGGCGAAGGTCCCTCGTTGATCGAATGCATGACCTATCGCCATAGCGGTCACTCGCGCGCCGACCCCGCCAAATACCGGCCGGAGGGTGAGCTGGACCGCTGGAAACTGCGAGACCCGATCAAGATCTATCGCGAGCGGCTCAAGCAATTTGGCGTCAGCGAAAAGGCCATCGGCGAGATCGACGCGTCGGTGCGCAAGGAAGTTGACGACGCTACCGAGGCCTGCAAGGCGTCGCCGATGCCGCCGCTCGATATCCTCACCACCGATGTCTATGCCGACGGCGGCTGGGCCTGGAGAAATTAAGATGCCGGAAATGACCTATCGCGACGCGGTGGCGCGCGGCATCGCCCAGGAAATGGCGCGGGACCCCGACGTCGTATTCCTTGGCGAGGACGTGGCGAAGGCCGGCGGCGTGTTCAAGGCAACCGTGGGTCTCTACGAGCAGTTCGGACCACTGCGGGTGCGCGATACTCCAATTTCCGAGCAGGCGATCTTGGGCGCCGCGATGGGCGCCGCGATGACCGGCCTCAAGCCGATCGCCGAGATCATGTTCTCCGATTTCTTCGCGGTGTGCTTCGACTACATCGCCAACGAATTCCCCAAGAGCCGCTATATGTCGAACGGCCAGACCAAATGCCCGCTTGTGGTGCGCACCGGCAACGGCGCCGGCTCGCGCTTTGGCGCGCAGCATTCTCAGAGCGTCGAGAACTGGTGCATGATGATTCCGGGCCTCAAGGTGGTGGCGCCGTCGACGCCGCGCGACGTGATCGGGTTGATGGCCGCCGCAGTGCGTGATCCCGATCCGGTAATCTTCTTCGAGCATAAGTCGCTCTATCCGATGAAAGGAGAGGTGCCGGACGGCGAGATCGTCGATACGCTCGGCAGCGCCAAGATCGTGCGGCCCGGCAAGGACGCCACCATCTGCGCGCTGGCGTTGATGGTGCCTCGCGCGTTGGAGGCGGCCAATACGCTCAAATCCGAGCACGGCATCGATTGCGAAGTTGTCGACGTGCGTTCGCTGGTGCCGCTCGATACCCAGACCATTCTCGGCTCGGTGGCGAAAACGCACCGGCTGTTCACCGTCGAGGAAAATCCGCGGCTGTGCGGCTGGGGTGCCGAAATCGTCTCGATCGTGGCTGACGAGGCGTTCTATGACCTCGATGGCCCGCCGGTTCGCATCACGACGCCGCATATTCCGCTGCCGGCCGCCGACATCCTCGAGGATATCGTTCTGCCGACCCCACAGCGGATCGTCGAGACGGTGAAGCGCAGTTTGGGAAGCTAGTCGCAGTAAGGGTGCTCGCATGTCCAATTACGACAACCTGCTCGCCAATGTGCCAACCGACCTCTACATCGGCGGTAAATGGCGGAAGTCCTCAGACAATCAACGTTTCGATGTCATCGATCCGGCGACTGAGAAAACCATAGCCTCGGTCGCCAGCGCGACGGTGGAAGACGCCAAAGCCGCGGTCGACGCCGCCGACGCCGCGTTCGAGGGCTGGGCCGGCAGGAAGCCGCGCGAGCGCGCCGAAATTTTGCGCAAGGCCTACGAGCTGATGATCCGCGACGCCGAGCGGCTGGCGAAGCTGATGACGCTGGAGAACGGCAAGGCGCTTCCGGATTTCGCGTGCCGAGGCCGCCTACGCCGCCGAGTTCTTTCGCTGGTATGCCGAGGAGGCGGTGCGCAATATCGGCGAGGTGACCCGCGCGCCGGCGTCCGGCGCCCGCATCCTGACCCAGCATCGTCCGGCCGGCATCGCCGTGCTGGTGACGCCGTGGAATTTTCCCGCTGCGATGGCGACGCGCAAAATAGGCCCGGCGCTGGCGGCTGGCTGCCCGGTGGTACTGAAACCCGCGTCCGACACGCCGCTCACCATGCTGGCGCTGATGCCGATCATGGAAGAGGCCGGCGTGCCGCCGGGCGTCATCAATGTCATTCCGTCGCGTTCATCCGGCAAGGTTGTTTCCGCGATGCTGCACGATCCGCGCGTGCGCGTCGTGTCGTTTACCGGTTCGACCGAGGTCGGCATCAAGCTGCTGCATGAGGCCGCCGACAATGTCGTGAAGCCGGCGATGGAATTGGGCGGTAACGCGCCGTTCCTGGTGTTCGAAGACGCCGACATCGACGCCGCGATCGAGGGCGCGATGATCGCCAAGATGCGCAATATGGGCGAGGCCTGCACGGCGGCGAACCGCTTTTACGTGCATGAGAAGGTGCATGACGAATTCGCCAAAAAGCTGACCGACAAGATGAAGGCGCTCAAGATGGGCAACGGCCTCGACGAGGGCGTCAACCTCGGACCACTCGTCAACAAAGACGGCCGCGACAAGGTGATCGAGCTGGTCGACGACGCCGTAAAAAAGGGCGCCAAAGTGATGACCGGAGGCAAGACGCCGGACGGGCCCGGCTTCTTCTATCCGGCCACCGTGCTGACCGACGTGCCGGACGACGCCAAAATGCTCGACGAGGAGATTTTTGGCCCGGTTGCCTCGATCCAGAAATTCAAGTCGGAGGACGAGGCGATCAAGCGCGCCAACGACACCCAATACGGTCTGGTCGCTTATCTCTACACCAAGGATATGAATCGCGGCATGCGCGTCTCCGAGAAACTCGACTTCGGCATGATCGGCTTGAACCGCGGCCTCGTCTCCGACCCGGCGGCGCCGTTCGGCGGCATGAAGCAGTCCGGCATCGGCCGCGAGGGCGCGCACGAAGGCATGATGGAGTTTCTCGAGACGCAATACGTGTCGGTGACGTGGTAGTGCGCAATTAAGGGGCAGCGCGTGGACGTCCTGATGCCGCAGCTCGGCGAAACCGTCGCCGAGGGCAAGATCACCAAATGGTTCAAGAAGTCCGGCGACGCGGTGAAGCCGGGCGACAACCTGTTCGAGATCGAGACCGACAAGACCTCGATGGAGGTGCCGGCGACGTCGGCCGGCACGCTGACGACGATCAATTTTGGCGTCGGCGAAGTCGCGCAAGGTCGGCGCAGTGGTTGCGGTGATCTCAGGCGCGGGCGAGGCGGCTAAGCCCGCCTCTGCCGCACCTCCTAACGCGCCCCAACTGCCGAAAGCTCCGCAACAAACTCCGTTCGTTCCGGCGCAAGCGGGAACCCAAGGGCCACAATTCCGTTCGCGCGGTAACGAGGGGGTTGAAGCGTCAAGTCGAACCTCTGGCTCCGCCTATCCCCACATGGATCCGTTCCGCGAGGTGCGTACCCCGGAGCGCAACTTCGGCCCGGCGCGTGTTGGCGGCGTCCACGTCACGCCGCTGGCGCGGCGGCTGGCTGGCGAGCGCGGCATCGACCTCGCCAACGTCAAAGGCTCGGGCCCGCACGGTCGCATCATCGCCGGTGATGTGGAAAATTCCGCGCCACCACGCGGCGCGGCGACGGCAACTGGCGCCAGCGCCGCGCAGGTCAGGGCGCTGTATCAGGGAAGCGCTTACGAGGAAGTGCCGCTCGACGGCATGCGCGCCACCATTGCGCGGCGGCTAACCGAAGCCGCGCAAACGATCCCGCATTTCTACCTGACCGCCGACATTGAGGTCGATCGGCTGATCGCCATGCGCAAGGAAGCCAATGCCGCCGCGCCCGCGCACAAGGATGGCCCGGCATTTCACTTGTCGTTCAACGATTTCATCATCAAAGCTTGGGCGGCGGCTTTCCAGCGCGTCCCTGCCGCCAATGCGGTCTGGGCGGAAGATCGCATCCTGCGTTTCAAGTCTTCCGATATCGGCGTCGCGGTGGCGCTCGATGGCGGGCTGATCACGCCAGTCCTGCGCAATGCCGAGACCAAATCTTTGACCACGATCTCTGCGGAGATGCGCGATCTCGTCGCGCGCGCGAAGGAGAAAAAGCTTAAACCGAACGAATATCAGGGCGGCGCCAGCGCGATTTCCAATCTCGGAATGTATGGCGTCCGCGAATTCTCGGCGATCATCAATCCGCCGCATGCCACCATCCTTGCGGTCGGCGCCGTGCGCCGCGCGCCGGTCGAGGCTGAGGATAGAACTGTGAAATTCACCAGCCAAATGACGGTTACGCTGTCGTGCGATCATCGCGTGGTGGACGGGGCGCTCGGCGCCCAATTGCTTGCTTCGTTCAAAGGGTTTATCGAGCAGCCGGTCACTGCGCTGGTCTAGTCATGATTTCGCACACACATGGTTGCGCTCGCCGTCCTGCTGCTTTCGGCAGTGCCAGCCGCCGCGCAAAACACGCCGAGCGAGTCCGAAAAAGCGCTGGTCGGCAGTTGGGAATTATCCAACGCCGAGCGCGACAAGGTTTGCACGGCTACATTTTCGACCGACCGCGCAACCGGCGGCTTTCGTGTCGAGTTCGAGGCAAAATGCGCGGAGCAATTTCCGCCGGTGAAGGATGTCACCGCGTGGAAATATCCGGACAACGACTTGCTCCGGCTCGTCGACGGCAAGGGCAAGTCGGTGATCGAATTCAGCGAGGTTGAGTCCGGCATTTTCGAAGCGCCGACGCCGGGTCTTGGCGTGGTGTTCCTGCAGCATCCGGGCGACGCCGGGCCGCCGGCGACGCCGCCCGACGAGATTGCTGGCGACTGGGCCATCATGCGCGGCGGCAAGCTCCTGTGCACGCTGACCCTGACCACGACGGCAGGCAGCGACGGCTTCACGTTGTCGGCAAAGCCGGGTTGCGACGCGGCCATCGTGCGGCTTGGCTTCAACCAGTGGCGGATCGATCGTGACGAACTCATGTTGTCACCAGCGCGCGGCAATCCGTGGCGGTTCGAGGAGATCGACGACAAGACCTGGCAGCGGGTGCCCGAAGCCGCCAATCCCTACACGCTGGTAAAGCAGTAGTCAGATCAGCTTCAGTCCCTTGAAGCTGGCGTGGCCTTCCTTGCCGACGATGATGTGGTCGTGCACGGCAATGCCGAGCGGCTTGGCGACGTCGATGATCGCCTGCGTCATCACGATGTCGGCGCGCGACGGCGTCGGATCGCCGGACGGATGATTGTGCACCAGGATGAGCGCGGTCGACGACAGTTCGAGCGCGCGCTTGACCACTTCGCGCGGATAGACCGGCGTGTGATCGACGGTGCCGATCTGCTGCACTTCGTCGGCGATCAACTGGTTGCGCTTGTCGAGGAACAGGATGCGGAACTGCTCCTTGTCGGCGAACGCCATCGTGGTGCGGCAATAATCAAGCACGCTCGACCAGGACGACAGCACCGGGCGCTTTTGCACCTCGCCGCGCGTCAACCGGCCCGCGGCCGCGTGCACGATCTTGAGATCGGTCGACGGTCGCCTCCCTGATGCCCTTGACCTCCTGCAAGCGTTTTTCCGGCGCGCCGAGGACTTCGGCGAACGAGCCGAACTTCGCGATCATTTCCTTGGCGAGCGGCTTGACGTCGCGAGCGCGGGATGGCGCGGAACAGCACAGCTCGAGCAGTTCGTAGTCGGTGACCGCCTCGGTGCCGGCCTCGCGAAAGCGCGCGCGCAGCCGCTCGCGGTGGCCGTGATAATGCGGCGCTGCCGCCGAGCTTGAAGCTCGGCCTTTGCTTCGCCGGCTTGTCGGATTTTTCGCCATGCCGCGCGCCTACATCGCCGGCAGCTTAGTGCAGACGCGTGCGAGCCGGGAGCGGGGGCTCAGGCTGTGATAAGGCGGCTTGTCGAGCTTTTGCGGCGACAGCGTGAAAATCTCGACGCCGTTTTCGGTGACGCCGACGGTGTGCTCGAACTGCGCCGACAGCGAGCGGTCGCGGGTCACCGCGGTCCAGCCATCCGACAGCACTTTCACATGCGGGCGGCCGAGATTGATCATCGGCTCGACGGTGAAGAACATGCCGGGCTTGAGCACGATGCCTTCGCCGGTGCGCCCGACATGCACGATGTTGGGCTCGTCGTGGAACAGCTTGCCCAGACCGTGGCCGCAAAAATCGCGCACCACGCTCATGTGCTGGCCTTCGACGATAGCCCTGGATCGCGGCGCCAATGTCGCCGGTGGTGGCGCCGGGCCGGATCGCCGCGATGCCGCGCATCATCGCTTCGTAGGTGACCTCGATCAGCCGCTCGGCGCGGCGCGGGATTTCGCCGATCGTGTACATGCGGCTGGAATCGCCGTGCCAGCCGTCGAGGATCAACGTGACGTCGATATTGACGATGTCGCCGTCCTTGAGCGGCTTGTCGCCGGGGATGCCGTGGCAGACCACGTGATTGAGCGAGGTGCAGGTCGACTTCTTGTAGCCGCGATACATCAGCGTCGCCGGCAGCGCGTCGTGATCCATCGCGAAGTCGTAGACCAGCCGGTCGATTTTCTCGGTCGGCACGCCTGCCTTGACCTCGTCGACCAGCATGTCGAGGCACTCGGCCACCAGTTGGCCAGCCTTGCGCATGCCTTCGAACGCGGCGGGGCCGTGGATCTTGATCTGGCCGGTTTTGCGCGAGCGGCGCGACGGCGGCATCGATGTAGGTCATGGGGACAATGTAAGGGTTGATGCGCTGCAACGCAACAGCGGTCAGGCCGGCGATCTTGCCGCCCAATTCGTCCTCGATATGCGCGCGCACGATGTCGTCGAAGGTCGCTTCGGCCTTGAAGCCCAGCTCGCGGCGCGTTTGGCGTCGATGCGCTCCGACCAGCCGGCGACGATGCGCATGATCAGTTCGTCGGGCTCGCGCTTGATCCGTCGCCGCGACCTTTGTCGCCGGCGATACGCTTGAGCGAGTCGATCTGCTCGGCCGACGGTGCAGCAGACGCCGGGCATCGCCAGGCTGATGCGAGGTCCGAGCTGCTCGCGCGTCAAACCGGCAGCATGGATGAGGAAGCCGACCGCCGCGCGCGGCGAGGCGTGCGTGTGGCGCACCGTGTCGGCGACCGGCAGCACCGCTTCCAGGCCGGCCAGCGGCTCGCGGATGATGCCGGAGAAAAATCCCGACGCCGCCTTGTTCGGCTTGCCCGGCCGCACGCAGATGGTCGGCAGTCGGATGCCGACGCCGTCGAGAAAGCCGCGCCGGTTGTAATCGGCCAGCAGCAATTCGCTGATCGCTTTCTGCGTGCCGTAGGAGGTGAGCGGCGTCAGGTGGAAATCGTCGGGAATGGCATGCGGGAAACGGCGCGCCATACACCGCGATCGACGACGTGAACACCACCTTCGGCTTGTAGTCTTTGCCGTGTGGCGGATCGCTTCGAGCAGCGCGCGGGTGCCGTCGAGATTGACGTGATAGCCCTTCTCGAAATCGGTCTCGGCCTCGCCCGACACCACGCCGGCGAGATGGAAGATCATCTCCGGCTTCGACCGGCGACCAGCTTTTCGGCGACGCCGGGCGCGGCCAGATCGGCGGCGACCAGCTCGACATGACCCTTAAATCCGGCCGGCTGCTCCGGCTGCACGATATCGGTCAGCGTCAGGCTGTTCGATCGGCTTGCCGTTGAGCTTGCCGTCCTTGACGAGCCGCGCCGTCAGCTTGCGGCCGATCATGCCCGGCCGCGCCGGTGATCAGAATATGCATCTCAGGTACCTCCGGTGGTTAGTGTCGGTTGAGCCGGCTGGTAACGGTCGACCCGCCGTAAAGAGGGGAAAATCATCATCCAGATCGCGGCGACCAGCAACGACCCGACCCCGCCGATCAGAGCCGAAGGCACCGCGCCGAGCCAGGCGGCCAGCACGCCGGATTCGAACTCGCCGAGCGTGTTGGACGTGCCGACGAACAGGTAGTTGATGGCGCTGACGCGGCCGCGCATGGCGTCCGGCGTCTCGATCTGCACCAGCGAGAAGCGAATGACGACACTGACCGAATCCGAGGCGCCGAGCACGGCAAGCGCCACCATCGACAGCGGCAACCAGGTCGACAGCGCGAACACGATGGTGGCGATGCCGAACAACGCGACCACGCGCAAACATCTTGATGCCGATATGCCGCTCGACCGGACGCCGCGACAGAACGACAGTGGTGATCGAGGGCGCCGATCGCCGGCGCCGAACGCAGCAGGCCGAGGCCGGCCGGCCCCGCATCCAGAATGTCGCGGGCATAGATCGGCAACAACGCCGTGGCGCCGCCGAGCAGCACGACGAACAGGTCGAGGGTGATGACGCCGAGCAGCCGCGAGCGCTGGCGGATGAAGTGAAACCCGGCCAGCACCGAATTCAAGCGTCGACGGGATCGCGCGATGCCGCCGGCCGGTCGACCTTGACCAGCGTCACGAGCGTGATCGCCGACCAGGAACAGCACGACGCAGAGCGCGCAGACCAGTGGCGGGCTGAAGGCATAGAGCAGCCCGCCAGCGGCAGGGCCGCAGATCACCGCCGCCTGGTTGGCGGATGACCAGGCCGCGATGGCGCGCGGCGATCAGCGGCGGCGCCACCGTCGACGGCACCAGCGAGTGCCCGCTCGGCAGTTCGAAAGCGCGGGCGCTGCCGATCAAGAACACGGCGCAGAACAGCCAGTCGCGGGTAATGGCGCCGGTCAGCAGGCCAGCCAGTACGATCAACGCGGCCACGCGCGTAGGTCGCCTGCGCGATGCGCACGATATGGCGCCGGTCATAGCGATCGGCGAGCATGGCCGATCAGCAGCGTGAACACCACCGCCGGCACGAATTGAATCGAGCCCGACCAGGCCAAGGTCGAACGCGCTGCCGGTGAGGTCGTAGATCGTCCAGCCGATGGCGACGGCCAGCATGTGGTAGCCGAGCGTGGCTGCGACCCGCGAGCACCAGAACAGCACGAACGGCCGCTGATCGATCAGCCGCAGCGACACCGCGAAAGGCTCGGTCATTTTTTCGCGGCGTCGCGCGTTGAGCGCGGCTAGGCTGAGCTTCTGCTTGCCGTCGGCGGCGAAATTATCCGGCGCCAGCCAGCGCTCGAAATTCGCCTTGCGCGGCCGGCCATTCGCTGTCGAGCATCGAGAAATAGGCGGTGTCGCGGTTGCGGCCTTTGGCGATCATGTGCGCGCGCAAAATTCCTTCGAACGTGAAGCCGTAGCGCAAGGCCGCGCGGCGCGACGGCGCATTGAGCGCAGTGGCACTTCCACTCGTAACGGCGGTAGCCGAGCGTCTCGAATACGTAACGCGCCAGCAGATATTGCGCCTCGGTGCCGAGCGGCGTTTTCTGCAGCGCCGGCGAATAGACGATGTGGCCGACCTCGATCACCCGCATCGCCGGCCTGATCTCCATCAGCGTGGCGATGCCGACGGCCCGGCCGCTTTTGTCGACGATGGCGTAGGAATAGGGATCCTCGAGCGCGATGCGGCTTGGCGATCCAGTCGGCGAATTCCTTGACGTCCTTGAACGGACCGTAAGCCGACATGTAGGTCCAGGTCGCGTCGTGCCCCTTCACGGCGTCCCACAGATCCGCAGTATGGCGCTTATCGAGCCGCTCGACGCGGCCGTAGCGGCCCTTGAGCGTCACCGGGCCCGGGCAATTGTGCCGGCGTCGCGTCGACTTTTGCGCCGATCGGCTGGCCGGTCTCGGGCAGGGTGTCGCTCACGGCTTGTCCTTGTAGCCGGCGAAGAACGTGTTGAAGCTCGGCATTCGACATGATGCCGGCGAAGCTGTCGAACTTACCTGTCTCGGCGATCTCGCGCGCCGATTTGGCGAATGCGTTCATCGCCACCCGCGCCAGCGTGCCGCCGACGCTGATGCGGCGCACGCCCAGATCCTCGAGGTCTTTCACCGTGAAGCCGAGCGGGGCTGCGTTGAGAAAATTGACCGGCTTGGGCGCGACCGCCTTCACAACGGCGTCGATCTGCTCGCGCGTCTTGATGCCGCGGTACGTAAAGGCAATCGGCGCCCGCATCGCAAGTAAGCCTTGAGGCGCTTGATGGCGTCGTCGAGGTCGGGCCGTCCGTGCAGGAAACCTTCGGCACGCGCCGGTGAGGACGACATCGCCGCCGGCTTTGTCGATCGCCGCCCGCGCGGCCTTGACGCGCGCCACCGCGTGATCGAATTCGTAGATCGGCTTGCTCTCGTCACCGGTGAAGTCTTCGATCGAAAGCCCGGCGACTCCGGTCGCAACGCAGCGCGCCACGTTTTCCGCGACGCCATCCGGATCGTGGGCAAAGCCGTTTTCGAAATCGGCGTTCAGCGGGATGGAAACTGCCGCGGCGAGCTCGGCGAAGTGATCGAGCACTACCTGCATCGATTGCGCGCCGTCGGGCAGCCCTTGCGAATGCGCATAGTCCGGAACTGGTGGTCGCCAGCGCCTTGAAGCCGAGGCCTTCGAGATAGCGCGCGCTACCGACATTCCACGGATTGGGAATGACAAAACAGCCGCTCTCGTGCAGGTCGCGAAACGCGCGCCGTTTGTCGCTGGGGGAAGGGGTTTTGGTCATATGAAAGCGCCCGAGTGGCGCAACGTGCCATGCCCGCCGTGCCGAGGCCAATGCAAATCCGTGATCGGTACATGCGCGCCGCTCATGTGCCGCTGGCGGTGTCGTGCCGGCTTTGCCACACTGAGTATCTAAGGCGCGGGTCAGCCGATGAACCCGCCGTTTTTCATGCGGTCTGGTGGCTTGAGATGTTCTGGCAGCTATCCTATGGGGCGATCGTAAGCCTGTTCAATTTCGGCATCCATGCCGTCGTCACCGGCCTGATCATCGCCGCGACAGGCCGAATGGCGTGGTTCACTAGAGGGCACCATGCGTTCGTACGCGTGGCGTCGTTGCTGTTCGTCACGATGGTTGCGCTGATGTGCGCGCACGTCTTCGAGATCGCGGTCTGGTCGTGGCACTACGATTGGATCGGCCTCGATGTCAGGAGCGTCACGCATTTCGAGTTCGCCTTCGAGAATTACACCGCGCTCGGCTATGGCGACGCAACGCCGCCAGAGCTTGGCGGCTGACCGGCCCGATCACCGCGCTCAACGGCCTGCTGCTGGTCGGCTGGTCGGTGGCGGTGATCTTCGAGGTGATCCGCATGGCGGAGGTGCGGTTCGCGCACCTGCCGATCGCGTCAAGGCGGCGGCGCAAGCGGGCAGGATTGACGGCCGCCGCTCGGCGCTCCGGCACAGTCCGCGAAAATACAGGGAAGAACAGGGATCGACGCCATGCTGAAGACCATCGCGGCTTTCGACCGCATCGGCGAGGAAAACGCCTTCGCCGTGCTGGCGCGCGCCAATGCGCTGGCCGCGCAGGGCCGCGACATCATCAGTCTCGGCATCGGCCAGCCCGACTTCCGCACGCCCGATCATATCGTCGAGGCGGCGATCAAGGCGTTGCGCGACGGCCACCATGGCTATACGCCGGCGAACGGCATCCCGCCGCTGCGCGAGGCGGTCGCCGCCGACCTGCACAAGCGCTACGGCGTCGAGGTGTCGCCCGACGCGGTGATGATCATGCCGGGCGGCAAGCCGACCATGTTCATGTCGATCCTGATGTTCGGCGAGCCGGGCGTCGAGATCATGTATCCCGATCCGGGATTTCCGATCTACCGCTCGATGATCGAGTTCACCGGCGCCAAGCCCGATGCCGATTCCGGTGCGCGAGGAAAACGGCTTCGCCTTCTCGGCGGAAGAAACGCTCAAGCTGATCACGCCGAAGACGCGCCTCATCATCATCAACTCGCCGGCCAATCCGACCGGCGGCGTCACGCCGAAAAGCGAAGTCGACAAATTCGTCGCCGGGCTCGAGAAGTGGCCGGACGTCGCCGTGATGTCGGACGAGATTTACGACCAGATGACCTATGACGGCGAGAAGCATGTCTGCCTGCTGTCTTATCCGTCGATCCGCGACCGACTGATCCTGCTCAATGGCTGGTCGAAGACCTACGCGATGACCGGCTGGCGGCTCGGCTATGCGGTGTTTCCCGGCAAGCTCTATGACTATGCGCGCAAGCTCGCGGTCAACCTGCATTCCTGCGTCAACGCCTCGGCGCAATACGCGGGCCTTGCGGCGCTTACCGGCCCGCAGGACGCCGCGCACAAGATGGTCGCCGAGTTCGACAAGCGGCGCAAAGTCGTGGTCGAGGGCCTCAACAAATTGCCGGGCGTGTCCTGCGTGGTGCCGAAGGGCGCGTTCTACGCCTTCCCCAACGTCAAGCGCACCGGCTGGAAGGCCAAGGAGCTGGCCAACACGCTGCTCAACGACACCGGCGTCGTCACCATCGGCGGGCCGGACTTCGGCATCCTCGGCGAAGGCTATCTGCGGCTGTCTTACGCCAACTCGACCGAGAACATCCTCAAGGCGCTCGACCGCATGGGCGAATTTTTGGCCTCGCGCAAAGCGGCCTAACGCGTGCCGGGTCTCTCCGAAGAGCAAAATCTGATGCGGCAGTCGTGCCGCGACTTTGTCGATGACGTCGTCATCCCCTTCATCCGCAAGGAATGGCAACGGGAATGGTCGATGGATCCCGACGAGCGGCTGCCGAAATCGATCCTCGACGCCGCCGAGGAGGTCGGCATCCGCACCCTCGGCGTCCCGGAAGAATACGGCGGCATCGAACTCGACCGCGCTACCGAGGTGAAAACCTTCGCCTTGATCGCTGAGGAAGTCGCGCGGGGCGATAGCGGGCTAGCCGACAAGCTGGTGCAGAACTGGAAGGTTTCGGTGCTGCTGCGTCAACTGGCGCCCAAGCATTTGCAGGAGAAATGGTTCAAGCGGCTGCGCGAGGACAATCAGTTCCTGCTGGCGCATTGCCTGACCGAACCGCGCGGCGCGTCCGACCGTTGGCTGCCCTACAACGTGCCGGAAGCCGCCATGCAGACCAAGGCGGTGAAGCAGGGCAAAGAATGGGTGATCAACGGCCGCAAGCAGTTCATCTCGAACGGCTATGACGCCGGACTTTATGTCGTTTACGCCAACACCAACAGCAAAGTCGGCATGTTGCAGGGCACTTCGTCGTTCCTGGTGCCGCGCGATACGCCGGGCCTGACGGTGGCGCGTTGCAACGAAACGCTCGGCTGCCGCTTCATGAACAACGGCGAACTGGTGTTCGAGGATATGCGCGTGCCGGAGGATCATCTCCTCGTCGAGAACGACGCGCTCGGCAAGGCGGGCATCTATTTCCGTCCCGGCAAGATCATCCAGGCGGCAAAAAATCTCGGCGTCGGCGTGCGCGCCTTCGAGCTCGCCGCGGACTACACGCAGAATTACGTGCAGGGCGGCCGCATCCTGATCAAGCATCAGGCGGTGGCGCTGCGGCTCGCCGACATGGCGACGCGGATCGAGGCGGTGCGAGCGTTGCTCGACCGCGCCGCGCAGGCGGTCGACGACAACGCGCCTGACGCCGACACGCTGTGCAACATGGCCAAGGTCTATGCCTCGGAGGAGATCCTCAAAGTCGCGCAGCATTGCCTCGAACTGCATGGCGGCAATGGCGTGATGCTCGATTTCGGCGTTGAGAAAATCTTCCGCGACGCCGCGATCTTTCTGCACATGGACGCGACGGTCGACATCTCGAAGATGAAGATCATCAAGTCGCTGTTCCCGCAGACGGCGGGAAAATATGCCGGGCCGGAAGACTAGCGCCGCAGGGTGAACTGAAATCCAATCAGCACGATCGCGAGGCCGATGAACTGCGCCAGGCTTGGCACCGCGCCGAGCGCCAGAAATCCAATGATCACGCCAAACACCGGCACCAGCGCGGGAAAGGTACCGGCGCGCCCGGCGCCGAGCGCCATCACCGCATGCGCGAATAGGTACGTTGCGGCCGGTCCGGCAAAGATGCCCTGCATCACGATCTGCAGCATATTCTCGAACAGGCCGTGCCGTGCCAGGTGGTCCCAGCCGCCGAACAGGAAGTAGACCGGCGCCAATCCCAGTGATCGATATGACGCCGATCGCCACCACCGCGCGCGTGCCCGGCACCTGCCAATGCCGCAGCAAAGTGCCGAAGATCGCCCACGACAGGCCGGCGGAAACGAACAGCAGATCCCCGCCAACGCCCTGACTGCCAATGGTGGCCAGCGACTCCGCGCCGTAGACGAACAGCCCGCACGATGATCGCGGCCGCGCCGAACATCCGCCGCAGCGAAACGTGCTCGCGCAGCACGAGGCCCGCGAGAATGAGCCCGAACAGCGCCGCGCAGGCCGGCTGGATCGTCGTGCCGTGGCCGAGCGGGACCAGGATGAAGCCGGTATAGGCCAGCAAAGCCTGCGGCGGGCCGCCGAACAGGCTCAGGGCAAAGCCACGCCCCCAGCCGATGCCGCCGAGATCGCGAACGCCCTCGCGAAAAAACGTCGGCAGCAACAGCAGCCCGGACCAGAAGAACCGATGGAACGCAATGTCGGCCGGTGAAAATCCGATCTGCGACGCCGTGCTTGGCGGCGACAAAGCCCGCGGCCCAAGCGAACGCCGCCAATGTACCGCACACCGCGCCGACGATCAGCGTCGGCCTATGCGCCTTGTCGAATGCGGCCATGCGTCCAATTCTGGCGCCGGAGGGCAGGGTGACGCCTGCCCGGCTGATACTCTAGGATCGGGGCCCAAGTCCATCCGGACCACAAGAAGCCTGCATCTACCGGGAACGAAACCTCAGGAACGACAATCATGGCGAAGTCGCGAAAAGTCATCATCACCTGCGCGGTCACCGGCTCGATCCACACGCCGTCGATGTCGCCGCATCTGCCGATCACCGCGCAGGAGATCGCTGACGCTGCGATCGGTGCGGCGGAAGCCGGCGCCGCCATCGTGCATCTGCACGCGCGCGATCCGAAGGACGGCCGGCCGGACCAGCGGCCGGAAGCATTTTCGCCATTCCTCAAGGTGATCAAGCAGCGCTCCGACGTGGTGATCAACATCACCACTGGCGGCGCGCCGACCATGACGGCCGAAGAGCGCGTCAAACCGGCGGCGACCTTCAAGCCGGAGGTCGCGTCGCTCAACATGGGCACGATGAACTTCGGGCTCTATCCGATGATCCCGCGCTACCAAGGGTAAATTCAAACACGACTGGGAGGAGCCGTATCTCGAGCGCTCGCGCGCCGGCATGTTCAAAAATACTTTTGCCGATATCGAGTACATCCTGAAAACCTGCTCCGAGAATAACACCCGTTTCGAGATCGAGTGTTACGACATCGGCCACATCTACACGCTGCGGCATTTCCTCGACCGCGGCGTCATCAAGGCGCCGCTGTTCGTGCAGTCAGTGTTCGGCATTCTCGGCGGCATCGGGCCGCACCCGGAAGACGTCATGATGATGAAGCGCACTGCCGACCGTCTGCTCGGCGACAATTACCACTGGTCGGTGCTCGGCGCCGGCGCCAACCAGATGCGGATCGCGGCGATGGCGGCCTCGATGGGCGGCAATGTTCGCGTCGGCATGGAGGATTCGCTGTGGATCGGCGCCGGCAAGCTTGCCGAGTCGAACGCCCAGCAGGTCACCCAGGTCCGCAAGATCCTCGAGGGCCTCGGCTATGAGATCGCATCGCCGGGCGAGGCGCGCGAAATCCTTTCGCTCAAGGGCGGCGACAAGGTGGCGTTTTAAAAGCTGCGGCGCCGGCCTGCGACTGATTACGCATTGCCCGGAGGCGAGAGACGCCGTCCTATAGGGACGGGAGATTCGCGATGGCCGCGCTCGACACCGTCAGCATCGGAATTCTGCTCGGCAGCCTGGTGGTGCTGGCCGGCATACTGTCGAGCGTAGTGGCGCTGCGGTTCGGTGCGCCGTTGCTGCTGGTGTTCCTCTTGATCGGCGTGCTGGCCGGCGAAGCGGGGCCGGGGGGTATCCGCTTCGACGACGTCGGGGCCGCCTACACCGTCGGCTCGGTTGCGCTGGCGCTGATTCTGTTCGACGGCGGCTTGCGCACGCGGTTCTCGACGTTCCGCAGCGTGCTGGCGCCGGCCGGCACGCTCGCCACCATTGGCGTCGTGATCACTGCGGCGATCACGGCGCCGATCGCCAAATTCGCGCTCGGTCTTGGCTGGCTCGAAGGCTTACTGGTCGGATCGGTGATCGCCTCGACAGACGCCGCGGCGGTGTTCTTTCTCATTAACGCGCGCGGATTGCGGCTGCGCTCGCGGGTTGGTGCCACGCTCGAAGTCGAATCCGGCGCCAACGATCCGTTCGCGATTTTCCTCACCATCGCGCTGGTCGAGATTCTGCTGGTCGGCAATAAGCCTTGGGCCTCGTTATTGGTCGCGTTGCTGCGCGAAGCGCTGCTCGGCGCCTTGATCGGACTTGGCGGCGGTAAGCTGATCGCCTTCGCGCTCAACCGGTTTGGACTGGCGCAGGGGCTGTTCGCGCCGTTTGTCGCGGTCGGCGCGCTGGTGGTGTTCGGCTTCGCCAACGTGCTGCACAGCTCGGGGTTCCTGGCCGTTTATCTGGCCGGACTGGTGCTCGGCAACCAGCAGACCCGCGCGCACAACACGGTGATCTCGTTCCTCGATGCGATCACCTGGCTGGCGCAGATCGTGATGTTCGTCCTGCTCGGCCTGCTGGCATGGCCACAACGGCTGCCACACAGCGTGTTGGGCGCGTTATTGGTAGCGGCGACGTTGATGCTGGTGGCGCGGCCAGTGGCGGTATTTCTGTGCCTCACGCCGTTCAAGTTCGAATGGCGCGAGAAACTTTTTATCTCCTGGGTCGGCCTGCGCGGCGCGGTCGGGATTTTCCTCGCTTCGATTCCGTTGCTGGTCGGGCTGCCGAACGCCTATGTCTTTTTCGACGTCGCCTTCGTCGTGGTGCTGGTGTCGCTTTTGGTGCAGGGCTGGACCATCGCACCGGCGGCGCGGCGGCTCGGCATTGCGCTCAAGCGCACGGTGTCGGCGCCGACTCGCGTCGAGCTCGACCTGCCGGGACAACTCGAGCAGGAGCTGGTCGGGTATAACGTCGCCGCCAACAGCCCGTATCTGCGCCGTCGGCTGATCCCGTCATGGGCCAAGCCGACTTTGATGGTGCGCGACAAGCGCATCCTGATGCCGGACGAAGCCAAGGACGTACAGGCCGGCGACTACGTCTACCTGCTGGCGCCGCCGGAAAAGGCGCAGGCGCTCGACCGCTTCTTCGTCAACATGCCGCCGCCCGCTGCGCCCGACCCGCGGCTGCTCGGCGACTTTTTCGTGCCCGGCACGGCGACGCTAGGCGCGCTGGCCGACATCTACGGTTTGCAGATTTCGCCGGAGCACATGGACATCACGCTGGCCGATCAGTTCGCCGGCGAGCTCCGGCGCGCAGCGAAAAAAGGCGACATCATCCATGTCGGCACCATCGCGCTGCTGGCGCACAAGGTGAGCCACGGCAAGGTGACGACGGTCGGCTTGCAGCTCGCCGAGCCGGATGACGAAACGCCGGATGACTGGCTCGGCCGCGTCAATGCGGCGCTGCGTCAGATCAAAAAGGAAGTGTTCGGCTAGATCGCGCCGGCATGGCGCGCGGCACCATCCGCACCAGCGCGGTGCCGCCAAACAGCACTGCCGCCCAGAATAGGTCGCCGACCACGGTCTGCGGCAGGAACGGCAGCCCGGCCGCATAGGCGGTCGCCAAACCGGCCAGTGTGTGCGGGTACATCGCACTGAATGCCCAGACCGCAGAGTTGGTCACGAAGAAAAAGATCAGCGAGTAGAGAATGATGAGCGGAACGAACATGCCGGGCGCTCGCGAGCGGCGCGGCAGGAAGGCGACCAGCGCCGGCAGCGTGAACAGCGCATAGATCACGAAAGTCATTGGCGAGGAATCGAAGCCGAGCAAAGCGTCGCTGATCAGCATGGCGGCGAGCGGCACCACGAAAGCAAGTCCGCGCATGCGTAACATGGTGCCGGCGAACAGTGCGCTGGCGGCGATCGGCGTGAAATTCGGCTCATGCGGCATCAGCCGCGCGATGACGTCGAGCGCGACAAGGCCGGCGACCAGCAGCAGGTCGTTCCGCAGGATGGTTTTGTCGCGGGAGCGGTCGGTCGGCGCGTGCATCACTCTGAAATCCTTCAGGTTCCGGTGTGGCGGGCTTGTAGCATGGCAGGCGCGCTCGCCTCCACCCATTCCTGCACGATATTTGTGATGGCATCGAGGCCGTCGGTCAGCGCCGCCGGGCCCGGCTGCAGGATGATGGTGGACTTGATCTCGCGCAGGAAGCCACTGGAGACCGCGGGGATGGTCTCAAATCCCTGCCGTGCCGCCATTTTGGCGGGCACGAATTTCTTGCCGCACCAGGAGCCGATGATGATGTCGGGCTGAGCCTCGATCACCTGCGCCGCGGTGACGATGCGGTCCTTGGCGTTCTTGCGCAGCCCCAGCTCCGGAAACGCCTCGATGCCGCCGGCCGCTTCGAGCAGCTCCGAAACCCATTGGATGCCGGAGATCATCGGTTCGTCCCATTCCTCAAAATAGATTTTAGGCCGGCGCGAAAGTCGCGCCGATTGCCGTCGCGTGGCTTCGACTTTTGCGGCAAGCGAATCCGCCAACGTGTTGGCTTTCGCCACGGCACCGGTCAGCGCCCCCAAGGTGCGGATCATGTCGAGAATGCCGGCGATGTCGCGCTGGTTGAAGGCATGCACCGCGACATTGTTGCGGATGAGATCGGCGACGATGTCGGCTTGCAGATCCGAGAAGGTGAGAACGAGGTCGGGTTGCAGCGCAAGAATTTTCGGCACGTCGGCGGAGATGAAAGCCGATACCCGCGGTTTCTCTTTGCGCACCTGCGCCGGCCGCACCGCATAACCCGAGACGCCGACGATACGGCGGTCCTCGCCGAGCAGATACAGCGTCTCGACGGTTTCCTCGGTCAGGCAGACGATTCGTTCAGGAGGGAACATGAGCCGATCATACCAGCAATTCCGTGCCGCCGGCCGCCATCACCCGGCCGCCTTCGATCATGACAACCCGGCTGGCGATCTGCTTCACCTCTGCCGCGTCATGGCTGACATAGACCATCGGCAGTTTCGTTTCGTCGCGCAGCCGCAGGAAATATGGCAAGATTTCGCTCTTGCGCGCCGCGTCGAGTGAAGCCAGCGGCTCGTCGAGCAGCAGCATCCGTGGCTTCATCAACAAAGCCCGGCCCAGCGCCACGCGCTGACGCTCACCGCCCGACAGCGCGCCGGGACGGCGCTTCAACAAGCTGTCGATATCGAGCAGGCCGGTGACTCGTTTGAATTCGGTTTCGTCGCGGCCATGGCCGCCCATCCAGCGCCCATAGTCTAGATTGCGTGCCACTGACAGGTGCGGAAATAGTCGTCCATCCTGAAACAAATAGCCGATGCGACGCCGGTAAGCCGGCACGTCTATCGCCGCCACATCGTCAAACAGTATTTGGTCATCGACCGCAACATGCCCGCGGTCCGGCTTCAGCAGGCCGGCGATGAGATTCACAATGCTGGTCTTGCCGGCGCCAGAGGGGCCAAACAGAGCCGTGACACCGCTTTCGCCGGCAAACATCACACTGAGCGAGAAGTCGCCAAGCTTTTTCTCGACGTCGACTACCAGCATGTCAACCGCCGTGCCGGCGCGTGCCGGCCCGCCGCGCGAAAACTTCCGACACGATCAGCGCGACGAGCGAGATCGTGATGGCGACGACGACCAGGCGCATGGCTTGGGCGTCGCCGCCTGGTACCTGCGTCAGGGTGTAGATCGCCGCCGAAATGGTCTGGGTTTCGCCCGGAATATTGGAAACGAAGGTGATGGTGGCGCCAAACTCGCCGAGCGCGCGGGCAAACGCCAAGACCGCGCCGGCGATGATACCGGGCAGCGCGAGCGGCAACGTGACGGCGAGGAAGGTCCATAGCCCATTGGCGCCCAGCGTCGAACTGGCATCTTCCAGCCGGCGGTCGACGGCCTCGATCGACAGCCGAATCGCGCCGACCATCAGCGGAAAAGCCATTACGCCACAGGCCAGCGCCGCGCCGGTCCAGCGGAACGAAAACACGATGCCGATGTCCGCCAGCGCCGTGCCAAACAGGCCGCGGCGGCCAAACGCGATCAGCAGCAGATAGCCGGTGACGACCGGCGGCATCACCAGCGGCAGATAGATCACGGCATTAAGCAGTGTCTTGCCGGGAAAATCCTTACGCGCCAGCAGCCAGGCGATGGCGATGCCGAATGGCAACGACACGGCAGTGGCGACGACGGCGACGCGCAGCGAAAGCTGAACGGCAACCCAGTCCTGCGGCGAAAGCTCGAACATCCGTCTCAGGACACTGGTTTGATCAGGAAGCTGAAACCGTATTTTTCGAAGACAGCCTTGGCCGCACTGCTACGCAGATATTGTAGGTATTTGGCGGCGTCAACTTTGGCATTGGCGGTGGCCGCCACCGGATAGGTCACCGGCGGATGCGAGCCGTCGGGAAACACGCCGACGATCTTCACGTTGGGTTCGACCTTGGCGTCGGTCTCATAAACGATGCCCACCGGCGCTTCGCCGCGCGCGACGAAAGCCAGCGTGGCTCGGACGTTTTCCGCTTGCGCCAGTTTCGGCTCCGCTGCCGCCCAGGCGCCGAGCAATTCCAGCGCCGCCTTGGCATAAAGCCCGGCCGGCACGGCCTTGACGTCGGCAACCGCGATGCGGCCGTCGCCGGCCAGCTTGGCGATGTCGAAGCCCTTGGCGATCTCGACTTTGTCGAGCTTGGAATCCTTGGCGGCAATCAGAACGAGCTTGTTGCCGAGCAGATTGACGCGGCTGTCCGGCTTGATGAGGTTCTTGCCGGCGAGGTAGTCCATCCATTGCAGGTCGGCCGAGACAAAAATATCCGCCGGCGCGCCAGAACTCGATCTGTTTGGCCAGCGCCGAGCTCGCGGCATAGCTTGCCGTCACTTTGACGTTGGTCGCACTGGTAAAGGCGGCATTGAGGTCATCGAGTGCGTTTTTCATGGAGGCGGCGGCGAATACCGTCAGCGTCTGCTCTTGCGCGGCGGCGGGGTCGAACGACGCGGCGCAAGCCAGCGCCAATAGGCTCGTGACGATCCGGAGTAATTTGGTCATTGCGTTTCCTCGCTTTCAGTCTGGGGTCAGCACAAAGGCGATCGAATCTTTCGCCGTCCCATTCAGTTCGATGATGAAGGGCGTGGCGGCGAGGTCGAACTTGACGCTTTTGCGCACGCCGTCGCAGCCCTGCGCGCCGCTGAAGGCGCCGGACTTGATCTCCTTGCCATCCTGGAACACGTCGATCCAGGCGCCTTCCGACAAGGTGATGCGGTAGGTGCCCGCCTTGGGCGGCGCCTGCACCGTGACGAATCCCGAAAAGGTGCCGGGCTTGGGCGCGCGGGTCGGCGGGTTCGGCAATTTCGCTGCGTCGGCTGCCGCCAGTGTGAGCCGACAGGCGCTCGTCAGCGGTTGCCCGATTTCGCCGCCAGACGGAGCGGGCGTTGCCGCAGCCAGCATGGCGCGCTCCTTGTCGAGCGGCCATTTGAATTTGTCGCAGCCGACCGGTTCCAGCGCCGGCGTCGCGATCAGCAGTGCGAGTCCGAAAAGCGAAAGCCGTCGCATCAGTCGACCGCGATCATGACGTCGGACGCCTTGATTACGACGATTGCCGCGCCGCCGGCCTTGAGGCCCAATTCATCGACCGCCTCATTGGTGATCGTAGAGGTGATGGTATTGCCGCTGCCGATATCGACGCGGACGTGCGACGTCGTGGCGCCCTTCTTGACGTCGAGGATTTTGCCTTTGATTTGGTTGCGTGCGCTCAAGCGCATTGGCGGTTCTCCTTGCGCCAAAACGAGGCGCGGATAGCTTCGGGTCAGGTTGGGATTGGACCGCGCCGGAACCGTCGTTCCGTCAATTTGGCGCACGCGCAGTGTGCCAAGGGTCGGATGAACATAGTAACAGCCGACCTGCGCCGGGGTAAAGCGCGCATCGTCTCGCATAGCCGGGCTTAGACGGGCTAAAAGGAAGGTGATGCATGACTTTCAAGAGGCTTTTGCCGCCGCGCTCGCTTTGATTGCCAGCCGCGATTCCGATCTGACGGCGATCGTCATGCTGTCATTGCGAGTGAGTATGACGGCGACCGTTATCGCCTGCGCTATCGGCGCCCCTTTTTGGCGCCTGGCTCGCGCTGACGCGATTTCCCGGACGCGGCGGGGTCATCGTCATGGCAAATGCTTTGTTGGGACTGCCCCCCGTCGTCGTTGGTCTCGGTGTCTACCTGATCTTGTCGCGTTCCGGTCCGCTGGGATTCTTCAACTGGCTTTTCACTCCATCTGCCATGATTGTTGCCCAGGTCTTGTTAGCAACCCCCATTATCGTCGCGCTTGTGCATCGGATGACGGAAGGTCTCTGGAAAGAATACGGCGATCATCTTCGTGTCGACGGCGCGTCTTCTCTGCGGGCGGTTTCGGAAATGCTGATGGTCGGGAGAGCGGGCCTGCTGACGGCATTTCTATTTGCCTTTGGCCGCGCGATCTCCGAGGTCGGCGCCATCATCGTCGTCGGCGGCAATATCCGTGGTGTAACGCGTACCATGACTACGGCGATTGCACTGGAGACGAGCAAAGGGGAACTCGCCTTGGCGCTTGGGCTGGGCATGATTTTGGTGACGCTGAGTATCGTCGTCAGCGCGGCCAGCTTTGTCCTCTACCGGATTACGGTGAAGGATTGATCCTCAGCTTTTTCCCGTTTCCGCGTTCGGGAAAAACAGCTGTTGGCCGCCGATCTGATATCCGGCAATGGCCGCCTGGCCGTCCTTCGAGACCACCCAATCCACAAAGGCCTGTCCGTCAGCCGCTTTCACCTTTGGATGCTTGGCCGGATTTACCAGCATAATCCCATATTGATTGAACAGCCGCTTGTCGCCTTCGACGGCGATGACGAGATTCTGGCGGTTCTTGAACGACAGCCAAGTGCCGCGGTCCGTAAGCACATAGGCGTCCGCAGCCGCGCCCATGTTGAGCGCCGGTCCCATGCCCTGACCGATTTCCTTGTACCAGTCGCCCCTGACGGCTGCGAGATCGACGCCGGCATCTTTCCAGTAGCGCAGTTCAGCGGCGTTGGTGCCGGAGCGATCGCCGCGTGAAATAAAAGGCGCTTTGGCAGCCGCGATCTTCTTCAACGCGTCGAGCACATCGTGGCTACCGGCCACTTTCGCAGGATCGGACTTCGGCCCGACGATGATGAAGTCGTTGTACATCACATCCTGCCGCTTGGTTGCGAACCCCTCGGCGAGAAATTTTTCTTCCGCCGCCTTGTCGTGCACGAAAACCACATCGGCATCACCACGGCGCCCGACATCGAGCGCCTGGCCGGTGCCGAGCGCGACGACGTGGACGTTGATCCCGGTCTGCTGGGTGAAGATCGGCAGCAGATAGCCGAACAGCCCGGACTGCTCGGTCGAGGTCGTCGAGGCGACGGTAATGAAACGCTCTTGTGCACTGGCGCTGTTCAGGCTGCTGATCGCCACAAAGGTCAGAAGACCGAATAACAACTTGCGCATGGAGATTCCCCGTCGCTGCCGCCTGTATCTGATGGTTTGCCGTTATCGCCAACGTGTAACAAGATAGCAGAGAGGAGCGCCAATGGCTGTGGCCGATAACGCGATTGGAGATTTTGATTACATCATCGTCGGCGCGGGTAGCGCAGGCTGCCTGCTGGCCAACCGGCTGTCGGCAAATCCGAACAACCGCGTGCTGCTGCTCGAGGCCGGCGGGCGCGACAACTGGATCTGGTTTCATATCCCGGTCGGCTACCTATTCGCGATCGGCAATCCGCGTTCCGACTGGATGTTCAAGACCGAGCCGCAACGCGGCCTCAACGGCCGCGCGCTGAATTACCCGCGCGGCAAGGTGATCGGTGGTTCGTCGGCCATTAACGCGATGGTCTACATGCGCGGCCAGGCCGGCGATTACGATCACTGGCGCCAGCTCGGCCTGCCGGGCTGGTCGTGGGACGACGTGCGGCCTTATTTCCGCAAGCACGTCGATCATTTTCTCGGCGACAGCGAGCATCACACCAGCGGCGGCGAGTGGCGCGTCGAATTTCCGCGGCTTCGCTGGGACATCATCGACGCCTGGCGTGACGCCGCCGAGCAGTACGGCATCCCGAAAGTCGCCGACTTCAACACCGGCGACAACGAAGGCTCCTGCTATTTCCACGTCAACCAGAAGCGCGGTGTGCGCTGGTCGGCGGCGCGCGGCTTCCTCAAGCCGGTGTTGGGCCGCCAGAATTTGAAACTGGAAACCGGCTGCATGGTCGAGCGGTTGCTGTTCGATGGCAAACGCGCGGTGGGCGTGTGTTGGAAGCAGGATGGCGTCGCGCGCGATGCGCGGGCGCGCGGCGAAGTGATCCTCGCGGCGGGCTCGATCGGTTCGCCGCAGTTGATGATGCTGTCGGGGCTCGGCCCGGCCGGCGGTCTGTCGGAGCTCGGGATTCAATCGCTGGTCGATAGACCCGGCGTTGGCGAGAACCTGCATGATCATCTGCAGCTTCGGATGATCTACAAGGTCACCGGCATCCGCACCCTCAACGAAATATATTCATCGCTGTTGCAGCGCGGCTGGATGGGGGTGAACTACGCGCTGTTTCGCAGGGGCCCGCTGACGATGGCGCCATCGCAGCTCGGCGCCTTCACCAAATCCGATCCCTCCAAGGACCGCGCCGATCTGCAATATCATATTCAACCTTTGTCGCTCGACAAGTTCGGCGACCCGCTGCACCCGTTCCCGGCCTTCACCGCAAGCGTCGCCAACGTGCGGCCGACCAGCCGCGGCACTCTGAAATTGAAATCCACAAACCCCAACGATGCGCCGGCGATCGATCCGAATTATCTGGCGACGCCGGAAGACCGCCACGTCGCCGCGCAGTCGATTCGCATCACCCGCCAGATCGTCGCGCAGCCGGCGCTGCAGAAATATACGCCGGAGGAATATCTGCCCGGCCCGCAATTGCGCGATGATGAGGAGGCGGCGCTGGCGAAGGCCGCCGGCGACATCGGCACCACAATCTTCCACCCTGTCGGCACTGCAAAAATGGGCCGCGACGACGACCTTCTGGCGGTGGTCGACGCGCGGCTGCGCGTGATCGGCGTCGATGGCCTGCGTGTGGTGGACGCCTCGGTGATGCCATCGATCACCTCGGGCAACACGAATTCGCCGACTTTGATGATCGCCGAGAAGGGCGCTGCGATGATTCTGGAAGACGCGAAAACCTAAGGCAGCGCCTTGAGGTGCCGGATCGGTCGGCCGGGCGCGATGGCCTGCGCCGCCGCGATAATGGCGTTGGCATCGATGCCGTAATGCTCGTAGAGGTCGGCGAGCGAGCCGGTCTGACCGAAATGCTCGACGCCGAGCGGCCGCACGCGATGGCCGTTCACCGCCCCGAGCCAGGCTAGGGTAGCCGGGTGGCCGTCCAGCACCGTGACGACGCCGCAATTCGGCGGAATATCGCCGAGCAGCCGCTCGATATGCGAGCGCGCATGCACCAGGCCGCGTTCGCGGGCGCGCTGCGCCGCGGTCCACGCCGCATTGAGCCGATCGGCTGAGGTGACGGCGAGCAGGCCGACGTCGCGGCGGTCTTCCGCCATCAGGCCGACGGCTTCGATCGCTTCCGGAGCCACTGCGCCGGTGTAGGCGACCACGACCTGGCAGTTTGGCCCCGGTTTGCGCAGCCAGTAAGCGCCATCGACGATCTGCTGGCGCAGGTCTGTCGTCATCTCGCGCTGGATCTGCTCGACCGGCCGTGTCGACAGCCGCAGATAGACCGAGCCGCCGGTCTCGTCGCGCAGCCAGTTGCGCTCGGAAACCTCGCCACCGCCCTTCTGGATATAGGCGAACGACCACGCCATGATCGCCGCCAGTTCATCGACATAGGCCGGCTCGAAACTGGCGAGGCCGTCCTGCGCCAGCCCTATCAAAGGCTCCGACACGGATTGATGCGCGCCGCCTTCCGGCGCCAGCGTGATGCCGGACGGCGTCGCCACCACGATGAAGCGTGAGTCCTGGTAGCAGGCGTAATTGAGCTGATCGAGGCCGCGCGCGATGAAAGGATCGTACAGCGTGCCGACCGGCAGCAGGCGCACGCCGTTGATGGAATGCGACAGGCCGAGCGCCGACAGCAGAATGAACAGGTTCGCTTCGGCGATGCCGAGCTCGATGTGCTGGCCTTGCGGCGAGAACTCCCAGTTGAAAGTGGACGGGATGCGCTCGGTCTTGAAGGTATCGACCGACGCCTTGCAGGCGAACAGCTTGCGGCGGTTCACCCAGGGCCCGAGATTGGTCGACACGGTGACGTCGGGCGACGCCGTGACGATGTGCTTCGCGAAGTCGTTATTGCCCTTGCCGATCTCGTTGAGAATGTCGCCGAAGCCCGTCTGCGTCGACATCACCGGCTTGATCGCGACCTCGAGCTTGTCCGGTACCTCGATCTCCGGCGCTTCGAGCCGGCGGCGGCCTTCTTGGATGAGTGGCACGCGGTCGAGATAGGCCTGCAACTTGTCCGGCGGCAGCGAGAGGCCCTCGAACTTGTCCCATTCGTGGCCGGGCCGCACCTGCGAGGCCGTGCGATAGGTTTCCATCTGCGCCGGCGTCATCTGGCCGGCGTGATTGTCCTTATGGCCCGCCATCGGCAGGCCGAAGCCTTTGATGGTGTAGCAGATGAAGCAGGTCGGCTTGTCGGAGGTCGCGGCCTTAAACGCGTCACGAATCGACGGCAGGTCGTGGCCGCCGAGATTGTTCATCAGCGCCGCCAGTTCGTCGTCCGAGCGCTTCTCGATCAGCTTGGAAACGTCGCCCTGATCGCCAATTTCGTCGTTGAGCCGCTTGCGCCAGGCCGCGCCGCCGGCGAACACCAGCACCGAATAAAGCGAGTTCGGGCAGTTATCGATCCACTGCTTGAGCCGCGCGCCGCCCGGTTCCTTGAAGGCCGCCTGCTGCAACGAGCCGTATTTGAGAACGACGACGTCCCATCCGAAATTCTTGAACAGCTGCTCGTAGCGCTCCCACAGGCCTTCCCGCACGAAAGCGTCAAGGCTCTGGCGGTTGTAGTCGACGATCCACCAGCAATTGCGCAGGTCCTGTTTCCATCCTTCGAGCAGCGCCTCGAAGATATTGCCCTCGTCGAGCTCGGCATCACCGGCCAGCGCGATCATGCGGCCTTCGGGACGCTCGAGCCCCCAGCCGTGCGCGCGCACATAATCCTGCACCAGCGAGCCGAACAAAATCTGCGCGACACCCAGGCCCACCGACCCGGTCGAATAGTCGACGTCGGCGGTGTCCTTGGTGCGCGAGGGATAACTCTGCACGCCCTTGTAGCCGCGGAAGTTTTCCATCTTGTCCGAGGTCTGCCAGCCGAGCAGATACTGGATAGCGTGGAAGATCGGGGCGGCGTGCGGCTTCACCGCGACGCGGTCGGTCGGCTTGAGCACGTCGAAATAAAGCGCCGTCATGATGGTGGCGAGCGAGGCCGACGACGACTGGTGGCCGCCGACCTTGAGGCCGTCGGGATGCTCGCGCAGATGGTTAGCGTTGTGGATCATCCAGCTCGCCAGCCAGAGCACCTTCTTTTCCAGCTCGCGCAGGATTCGCAAGTCGTTCGGCAGATCGTCGGCCAAGTCGTCGGACATGGGGTGATTATGGCCGCTCGAGGCGCGCAAATCCATGATCTAGCGCGCGGAACTGCGCCGCGGCTACTGCGCGGCTTTGGTATTGGACGGTGCTGCCAGCACCGTTTTGCAGGCCGGCGGCAGGTCGGCCATCGTCAGCGGCCGCGGCGGCTTGGTCGAGGGCTTCTTCGGCTCGAGCGCCTTGGTGAACCAGAATTTGAAGTCCGAGTCCGCACAACCGATGCTCGACGGCGTCGGCGGCTGCGGCCGGCAGTTAGGTTGGCCGACCGGGCAGCGCAGCCGGACGTGGATGTGGTCGTGATGGCCGTACCAGGGCCGCACCTTCTCGAGCCACGAGCGGTCGCCGGTCACGGTCTCGCACAGCTTCTTCTTGATCGCGGCATTGACGAGGACGCGCTCGACTTCCGGCGCCTCGGTCGCCGCCTTGATGAAGGCGGCATGCTGCGGCGTGTAGACTGCAGGGTTCACATGCTTCCAGTCGTCGGCGACCAGGCTATAGGCTGACAATGATCTCGCGTTGCTCGGGTGTAAGGGTTTCTTTCGGCATCGGCACGAACCAGATATCGACGTCGAGCCCGGTCTGGTGGCTCATGTGGTCGCTGAACGCCGGACCACCGCGCGGCTGCGCGAGGTCGCCGACCAGAATGCCGTTCCATCCGGTCGCCTTGGCGGCGCGGTCGGCGAAATTCTCGACGAAGCGCACCAGGCTCGGATGTCCCCAATTGCGGTTACGTGACAGCCGCATCACCTGCCAGTGCGAGCCGTTGATCGGCAACTCGACGCCGCCCTGCAGGCAGCCACGCGGGTAATAGCCGATTGCCATCGCGGCGCCGAGCGAGGGCAGCTTCTTGGCGGCGAATAATTGCTTGGCCGGAGTCGGATCGCTCGCCGCTGATTTGGCCTCGGGCTTTGCCGGCGGCACAGGTGGATTGGCGACCGCGGGCGTCATCGTCTCAGGCGCGGCGGCGGGCGCGGGCTCGGGGGGCGAGGGGACTGCAGCCGGTGCATCGGACGGAACGGGCGCGACGATAGCCGGCGCGTCGGCCGGCGCTTGCGCCAGGCTCAAGCGGCTGGCGAACGCGATCACGCCAATCACCACAACGAACGTCAGCCCGAACAATGCGGCGGCGCGGCTTGGCAACAGCCTTGGCAAAAAACGTTGCATGGCGGCGGGTCTAGCGAGTTCGCCGCCGGGTGTCAGGTTAAATACAGGCCGATGGTTTAGGTGCGACTGGTCTGTCGCGAGCGGTAAGAACTCATTAATTTCAATATCTTATATGGTTAACAAATTCTTGCTTGCGGCCCGGTTTGCCGTCATTGTGAATAGCGGCGGGACTGAGGTTGGTATGCGTTGGCTGGGTATAACGGTCGCGTGCGTATTGGGCCTTTCGGCGCCGGCCTGTGCCGAGGTCGTCGTCGCCATCAACAAATCGCAGCAAGCGATGACTGTGTCGATCAACGGCGCGCCGACCTATCACTGGACGGTGTCGACCGGGCGTCCTGGTTACGGCACGCCGAACGGCACCTTCACCGCGCAGCGGTTGGCGAAAGTCTATTACTCCAAAAAATATGATGACGCGCCGATGCCGAATTCGGTGTTCTTCTACGAGGGCTACGCCATCCACGGCACCTATGAGGAACGCCGGCTCGGCCATGCCGTCTCGCACGGCTGCGTGCGGTTGGCGCGTGCCAATGCCGCGACGCTGTTCGCGCTGGTGAGTGCGCAAGGCCTGCGCAACACGCGCGTCGTCATCACCGGTGGCCCGCCAGGCGTGCCGATGGCAAGCCAGCACCGGCACATGCAAAAAATGGCGAGCTCGCTGGCCGAGCGCCGCGCCGAATTACGGATGCGCGAACGCCGCGAGCTGCGTTCAGCGCCTCGGCAGGAAGCACAAGCGCTGCCGCCGTCGCCCAGCTTCGAACGGATTTTCCGCGATCAGCCGGCTGAGCAATCCCGCTAGAGCGAAACGCTCATGGTCAGAGCGGCGTGAGACCTGCCTTGGTGATGACGCCAGCCGCTTCTTTCGCCGACAAGAAGTGCAGTAGCGCGACCGCCGCGTCCGGCGTTTGCGTATTCTTCGTCAGCGCGCCGACGAAATAGGTTGGCGGCTGAATCTCGGAGGGCACGGTGCCGACGAAGTCGACGCCGGGAACATGGATCAGTTCAGGCACCTGCTGGAATCCGATTTCAGCTTCGCCGCGCGCGACGACGGCGGCGACCGGTTCGCCGGACGGCGGACCGCGCACCTTGCGCGTCTTCCCGGCAATCTCGTCGGCAACCCCGAGCTTCTTGAAGCCCACGGTAGAAAGGTAAGTGCCGCTCGAGCTGTCGGAATAGGCAATCGATTTGGCGGCGAGCAACGTCTTGCGCAGAGCCTCGACGGTGCTCATGTCGGGCTTCGGCTGGCCCGAGCGCACCACCATGCCGATAAAGGATTGCGCCAACGAGATGCGGCTGCCGGCGCGGATGAGGCCGCGCTGGTCGAGGAGATCGGCGCCGTGTCCGTCCATGATGACGACGTCGGCCGGTTCGCCGCGCGCGAGCCGCGCGGGGATGGCTTCCGGCGAGTCGCCGAGCGAGGGCCCGCGGGTGGTGATCAAATGATGCCCGGTCGCCTTTTCGAAAGCCGGAGCAAGTTCGGAATAGACACCGAAGAAGCCGGACGAGATCATCACCTTGATATCGGCAGCGTGGGCCGCACCGGCAAGGAAGAAGAAAAATACGACCAGCAGGCGGAGAACAGATCGCAGCTGCATCACGCGAATCTCCGGACGCGATTGTGACGCGTCATAGTTTGCTCGATTTCGCCGCGCGTCCATAGTGGAGGTGTCATGTCAGGCGCGCCGGCCTCAATGCGCGCTCAAGTATCCACCTTCAGCGCGGCGATGAAGGCTTCCTGCGGAATGTCGACCTTGCCGAACTGCCGCATGCGCTTTTTGCCTTCCTTCTGCTTGTCCAGCAGCTTGCGCTTGCGCGTGGCGTCGCCGCCGTAGCACTTCGCGGTGACGTCCTTGCGGAACGCCCGCACGGTCTCGCGCGCGATGATCTTGCCGCCGATCGCCGCCTGGATCGGGATCTGAAACATGTGCGGCGGGATCAGCTCTTTGAGCTTCTCCACCATGGCGCGGCCGCGGCTTTCGGCGCGAGTCTTGTGCACCAGCATGGACAGCGCATCGACCGGTTCGTCGTTGACCAGAATCTGCATCTTCACCAGATCGGCCTGCTTGTAGTCGGTCAGGTGATAGTCGAACGAGGCATAGCCCTTCGACACCGACTTGAGCCGGTCGTAGAAGTCGAACACCACCTCGTTGAGCGGGAGATTGTATTTCACCATGGCGCGGTTGCCGACATAGGTGAGCTCGACCTGGTTGCCGCGACGGTCTTGGCAGAGTTTGAGGACAGAACCGAGATATTCATCGGGCGTGAGAATTGTCGCCTCGATCCACGGCTCTTCCATTTCCAGGATTTTCATGACGTCCGGCATGTCGACTGGATTGTGAATCTCGATATTGCTGCCGTCGCGCAGCTTCATCTTGTAGATGACGGAAGGCGCGGTCGCGATCAGGTCGAGGTTGAACTCGCGTGACAGCCGCTCCTGAATGATCTCGAGGTGCAGGAGGCCGAGGAAGCCGCAGCGGAAGCCGAAGCCGAGCGCGGCCGAGGTTTCCATCTCGTAACTGAAGCTGGCGTCGTTGAGCCGTAGCTTACCCATCGCCGCGCGCAGATCCTCGAAATTGGCGGCGTCGACCGGAAACAGTCCGCAGAACACCACCGGAATGGCCGGCCGGAAACCCGGCAGCGGCTCGCTGACCGGCTTGCGGTCGTCGGTGATGGTGTCGCCGACGCGGGTATCCGCGACCTCCTTGATCGAGGCCGTAATGGCGCCGATCTCGCCGGGGCCCAGTTCATCGACCGGCGTCAGCTTGGGGAAGAACACGCCGGTGCGGTCGACTTCGTAGGACGCGTTGGTGCCCATCATGCGGATGCGCTGGCCCTTTTTCAGGACGCCGTCGACGATGCGCACCAGCACGACGACGCCGAGATAGGCGTCGTACCAGCTATCGACCAGCAGCGCCTTGAGCGTCGCGTCGCGGTCGCCCTTCGGCGGCGGCAGCCGGGTGACGATGGCTTCCAGCACCTCCGGCACGCCTTCGCCGGTCTTTGCTGAAATTAGGATCGCGTTCGAAGCGTCGAGGCCGATCACGTCCTCGATCTGTTTTTTTACCGCTTCGGGCTCGGCGGCCGGCAGGTCGACCTTATTGAGCACCGGCACGATTTCGTGACCGGCGTCGATCGCATGATAGACGTTGGCGAGCGTCTGCGCTTCGACGCCCTGTGAGGCATCGACCACCAGCAGCGAGCCCTCGCAGGCGGCGAGCGAACGGTTCACCTCATAGGCGAAATCGACGTGACCCGGCGTGTCGATCAGATTGAGGATGTAGTCCTTGCCGTCGCGCGCCTGATATTTGAGGCGCACGGTCTGCGCCTTGATGGTGATGCCGCGCTCGCGCTCGATGTCCATCGAGTCGAGCACCTGTTCCTTCATCTCGCGCAATTCGAGCCCGCCGGTGAGCTGGATTAGCCGGTCGGCCAGCGTCGACTTGCCGTGGTCGATATGCGCGACGATGGAGAAGTTGCGGATATTATTGATCGGGACAGCGGCCATGCGCGCGGGATAGCATCGGGGTTGCGGTGCGGCAAGCGCTCGTCAACGCAACGGGAAACCCACATTTGAACTCCACCCGACGGCGCATCGTCATTCTCGGCGCGGGCTTTGCGGGGCTCGCTTGTGCCAAAGGACTGGGCGGTGCAGACGCCGATGTCACGCTGGTCGACCGCCGCAACTATCACCTGTTCGTGCCGCTGCTGTACCAGGTGGCGACCGCGGCTTTGTCGCCGGCCGATATCGCGCGGCCGATCCGCCGCATCATCGGCCGAAGCCGCAACATCGAAACGGTGCTGGGCGAGGTCGTCGCCATAGATTCGGCGGCGAAGACGGTTCGCCTGTTGAACGGCAACTCGCTGCCTTACGACACCCTGGTTCTGGCGACCGGCTCGCAATATTCGTATTTCGGCCATCCCGAATGGCAGCGCTTTGCCGAAGGGCCACGCTCGCTCGACGAGGCGCGACGTATCCGCGCGCGCCTCCTCACGGCGTTTGAGCGCGCGGAGGCAATGGCCGATCCCATCGAGCGCGACCGGCTGATGACAATCGTCATTGTCGGCGGCGGCCCGACCGGCGTAGAGATGGCGGGTGCCGTCGGCGAATTGGCGCGCCACGCCCTGGCGCGCGATTTCCGTAATATCGATCCTCGTGCCGCGCGCATTCTTCTGATCGAGGCTGGGCCGCGCATTCTGCCGTCGTTTCCCCAATCGCTGTCGGATTATGCGAAACACGCGCTGGAGCGGCTCGGCGTTACGGTGATGACTGGCCAGCCGGTAGAGAGCATCGACGACCATGGCGCGACGGTCGGCGGCCGCCGCATCGATGCCGGCACGGTGATTTGGGGCGCAGGCGTTGAGGCGTCGAAGGTCGGGAAATTGCTCGGCGTCGCGCTCGACCGGGCGGGACGCATTCCGGTCGGCGGCGATCTATCGGTGCGTGGGCTTTCTGATGTCTATGCACTGGGCGACATTGCGCTGACGCTCGATCAAAACGGCAAGCCGCTGCCCGCCTTGGCGCAAGTGGCCAAGCAGCAGGGCGAATACCTCGCAGGGGTTCTGCGCGAACCATCGGAAGCACCGGAGCCGTTCCGCTTCAACAACCGCGGCGATACTGCCGTTATTGGCCGCAACGCTGCGGTGTTCGACTTCGGCCGTTTTCAGATCAAGGGCTACTTCGCGTGGGTGATGTGGGCGATCATCCACATTTATTTGCTGGTTGGCTTCGAGAATCGGCTGCTGGTGGCCGCGCATTGGGCCTGGAATTACTTCTCGCATGAGCGTGGCGCGCGCCTCATCATGGAAGACAAGGACGCGCCGCGCGGATGATCAGTAGCGGTAGTGATCCGCCTTGAACGGGCCGTCCTGCGGTACGTCGATATAGGCGGCCTGGTCGGGACGAAGTTTCGTCAGCTTCACGCCGATCTTCTCCAGATGCAGCCGCGCGACCTTCTCGTCGAGCTTCTTCGGCAGCACGTGGACCTTCTTCTCGTATTTGCCCTGATTGGTCCACAGCTCGATCTGCGCCAGCGTCTGATTGGTGAACGACGACGACATCACGAAGCTCGGATGCCCCATCGCGTTGCCGAGATTCACCAGCCGGCCTTCCGACAGCAGGATGATACGGTGGCCGTCCGGGAAGGTGATCTCGTCGACCTGCGGCTTGATGTTGTTCCACTTGAGGTTCTTGAGGCCGGCGACCTGGATCTCGTTATCGAAGTGCCCGATGTTGCAGACGATGGCGCGATCTTTCATCGCGCGCATGTGCTCCAGCGTGATGACGTCCTTGTTGCCGGTCGCGGTCACGAAGATATCGGCGCGCTTGGTGGCGTCTTCCATCGTGGTGACTTCGTAGCCTTCCATCGCGGCCTGCAGCGCGCAGATCGGATCGACTTCCGACACCATGACGCGGCAGCCGGCCTGGCGCAGCGAGGCGGCCGAGCCCTTGCCGACGTCGCCGAAGCCGGCGACCATCGCGACCTTGCCGGCCATCATCACGTCGGTGCCGCGGCGGATGCCGTCGACCAGCGATTCACGGCAGCCGTAGAGGTTGTCAAACTTCGATTTGGTGACGCTGTCGTTGACGTTGATGGCGGGGAACAGCAGCTTGCCTTCGCGATGCATGATGTAGAGGCGATGCACGCCGGTGGTGGTCTCTTCCGAGACGCCTTTGATGTTCTTGGCCAGGGTGGCGAACCAGCCCTTCGGCTTTTCCTTAAGAGTTTTCTTCAGCAGCGCGAAGAACACTTCCTCTTCTTCAGTGCCGGGCTTGTCGAGGAACGCGGTGTCGCCGTTCTCGGCGCGCAGGCCGAGATGCACGAACATCGTAGCGTCGCCGCCGTCGTCGAGGATCATGTTCGGCGTGCCGCCGTCATGCCACTCGAACAGCTTGCGGGTGTAATCCCAGTAGTCGCTCAGGCTCTCGCCCTTGATGGCGAACACCGGCGTGCCGGCAGCGGCGACCGCGGCGGCGGCATGATCCTGCGTCGAATAAATATTGCACGACACCCAGCGCACTTCGGCGCCGAGCGCGGTCAGCGTCTCGATCAGCACCGCGGTCTGAATCGTCATGTGCAGCGAGCCGGCGATGCGCGCGCCCTTGAGTGGCTGCGACTTGCCGTATTCCTCGCGGGTCGCCATCAGTCCCGGCATTTCGGTTTCGGCGATCGAGATTTCCTTGCGGCCAAATTCGGCAAGGCCGATGTCCTTGACGATGTAATCGGTGGCGGCGGGTTTGGTTTTGGCAGCGGCGGTCATGAGCAATCCTGTGCGAACGAGTACTGAAAGGGGTGATGGATGGCGTGCCTATAACAGGGGGCGCCAAGCTCCGCAATGGATATATAAAGATATCTTTATGTTAGGCGGAAGCTAGTCTTCTTCACCGAACCGGCTGGAAATCAGGTCGCATAGCGCTTCCAGCGCGGGGGCGGCCTCGTTGCCGCTGGCCTTGATGGTGATCGTCGAGCCGGGCCCCGCCGCCAGCATCATCAGCCCCATGATCGAGGTGCCGCCGATCGATTCATGACCCTTTGTGACGGTGACGGAAGCGTCAAACGTTTCCGCAATTTGTACGAATTTTGCGGACGCGCGCGCGTGCAGGCCCTTTTTATTGAGTATTTCGACTTCCCGGGAGAGGGCGTCTTCCGGCTGGTCCCGAGCGGGGCCGGCGGGAGGCTGGTCGCTCATTTACCGGTCAGGACCCGGCTGGCGATCGTACAGTATTTGCGGCCGGCTTCCTGGGCCGCGGCAACGGCCTGTTCGAGCGGGCAGGTCTCGCGCACTTTGGCGAGTTTGATCAGCATCGGCAGATTGATGCCGGCCAGCACCTCGACCTTGGGCTGTGACATCACGGAAATGGCCAGATTTGAAGGGGTTCCACCGAACATGTCGGTGAGGATGGCGACGCCTTCGCCGCTGTCGACGCGCTTGACCGCTTCGACGATCTGCTTGCGGGACTGCTCGGCATCGTCATCAGGGCCGATGGTGATGGCCTCGATCTGGCGCTGCGGGCCGACCACATGCTCCAGCGCAGAGCGAAACTCGACGGCGAGCCGCCCATGCGTAACGAGTACGAGACCAATCATCAGGAACTCCTCGCGGGCGCGACGGTTGCGCCGCACGAAAGGTCGATCATCATGCCCATCCAAAGCCCGGGCACAAGGGCCGTTTTCCCTATATGGGGGTTCTAGTGCACCGCAATAAGAGGGGTCTAACCCCGGCTTCGCCTGTCCGCTCATGCCGGCAATCTAAGCCGATTATAGTTACTTTTCCCCGACTGGCCGGCGCGCCGGGGTAGCGCAGGCCGGTAGCCCGGTCAATCGGCGCAGGCGGCTCGCAGGCTGGCTAGCAGCATCCCCAGAGCGTCAGCGTCCGCCGGCACCGCTAGCCGGGGCAGGGTTACACCGGAAAGAACAGCGCGTTGTTCTGCATCCTCAGGCATTCTCGCCGCATTGTTCGCCGCTAGATCGATGATGCTCGCGAGCACGGCGACCGGCTCGTACGGCAGCCGCCGGATGCCGACGCCGCGCACCTCGATCAGCCCGGCCAGCTCGGCGGCCGGGCGCACCAGCAGCCGCCCCGAGACCGCCTCGATGTGACAGCGGTCGTCGGCCACCAGCCGGACGAACGGCAGCGGCGCGCTACCGGCGGCCTGGATGAGCGAGAAGGCAAGACGGGATTTGCCGGAGCCTGCCGGTCCGCAGATCAGCACCGCCTTGGCGCCGATCAGAACCGCGCCGGCGTGAATCGTCGGCGGCAGGTCAGTCATCACATCGCCGGCAGACGAACCGTGAAACGCGCACCCAGAACATTGCCACTCCCGCCGGTGCGGTTTTCGACCGTGATGCTGCCGCCATGCGCTTCGACGATCTGTTTCGAGATCGACAGCCCGAGGCCGGAATTCTGCCCGAAGCCCTGATGCGGCCGGTCGGTGTAGAAGCGCTCGAACACCTTATCGAACGCGTCCGGATTGATGCCGGGGCCGTCGTCATCGACCACGATCTCGACGTCACTGCGCCGCCGCCGGCAAGTGACGCGCACGTTGCCGCCGGCCGGCGAGAACGAGCGCGCATTATCGAGCAGGTTGCTGATCACCTGGCCAAGCCGCGAATCATGGCCGGGCACCTTGAAGCTGGCCGAACCCTCGAACGCGAGCGTTGTCTTGACGCCGTCCAGCGCTACTTCGTTGGCGACCGCGACCAGGCTTTCGAGCAGACGGGCGAGATCGACAGGCTCTACCTCCTGGCGCTGCAACTCGGCATCGAGCCGGCTGGCATCGGAAATATCGGTGATGAGGCGGTCGAGCCGCATCACATCATGCATGATGACGGCGAGCAGCCTTTGCTTGCTGTCCTCCGATTTCACCCGCGGCAGCGTTTCCACCGCTGAGCGCAGCGAGGTTAGTGGATTCTTCAGCTCATGCGAGACATCGGCGGCGAAACTTTCGATCGCCTCGATGCGCGTATAGAGCGCGTCGGTCATGTCGCGCAGGGCGCCGGACAGATGCCCGATCTCGTCGCGCCGGCGTGTGAAATCCGGGATCTGCACGCGAGTCCGGATCCTTCGCTGCACCCGCTCCGCGCCATCAGCCAGCCGGCGCACCGGGCCGGCAATGGTGCCGGCGAGTAGCATCGACAGCACCACCATCACCGCGGCAGCGACTAGGAACACCTTGAAGATCGCGAGCCGTTCGGCCTCCACCATGTCGTCGATGTCGGCGCCCTGGGTCGACAACATCAGCGCACCGCGCACCGCGCGGAAGCGCTGCACCGGCACCGCCACCGAGACGATGATCTCGCCACGCTCGTTGACCCGCACCACGCTGGCATGCAGGCCGTTCAGCGCCTCCGACACTTCGTCGTAGCCCTTGCCGTTTTCCGGCCCGAGCTCCTTGTAAAGAGGTAGATCGCCGCGTCCGAACCAGCGTCGCACCGCGGTCGTTGTCCGCTCCACGATGCCGGGTTTCTCGCTGTCGGGCGGCGGCAGGTCGAAGCGCAGCACGTCGCCACGGCCGTACAGGCTGCGGCTGTCGATGATGAGGACGCCATCGCGGTCATAAATGCGCGCGCGCGTCTTGGTCGGCGAAATCAGGCGCCGCAACACCGGCGCGACCCGCTCGGGGTTGATCGGAAATTCGAGGCCCGACAGCGCCTCGTCGGACGGCCCGTAGCTTTCGCCGGTCTGCAATTCCAGCAGCCGCTCCGGATCGATGGTGATCGATTCATTCTCGACCGTCGCGGAAGCGGCGATGGCGCCGGCGATGATCTCGCCTTGAACCAGCAAGCTCTGCACCCGCGCGTCGATCAAACCGGCGCGGAATTGCGAAAGGTAAAGGACGCCGGTGACCAGCGCGATCAGCCCAGCGAGATTGAGCGAGACGATGCGCCGCGTCAGGCTCGAAAAACTCTGGGCGACGAAAAATTGCCAGACCGAACGCGCTCCGCGGCGCAGCGCGCCGAACCGGCCTTGTGGCGCCGGCGGCGCACTTTCGCTCGGACGCTCGGCCTCGGCGGCCTTTGCGGCTTCTTGCGCTAGTTCGGCAGTTCGATCGAGCACGAGGGTCAAGCCCGCAGGTTTCGAGCGCGCCGGTCGCACGCCCAAGTTATTTTACCGCAAGCCGTGACGTAGCGTCACCCCGCCGTTTGCCATGCAAACGGGGCCTTACGCTTCCTTGAAGCGATATCCGACGCCGTACAGCGTCTCGATCATCTCGAAATCGTCGTCGGCCACTTTGAATTTCTTGCGCAGGCGCTTGATGTGGCTGTCGATGGTGCGGTCGTCGACATACACCTGATCGTCATAGGCGGCGTCCATCAGGGCGTTGCGGCTTTTAACCACACCGGGGCGCGTCGCCAGCGCTTGCAAGATGAGAAATTCGGTAACGGTGAGGGTGACCGGCGCGCCTTTCCAGGTGCAGGTGTGGCGTTCCGGATCCATCAGCAACTGCCCGCGCTCGAGCGCCTTGGCGTCGGTGTCTTTCGGCGGGGCGGCGGGATCCTTCGGTGACACGCGGCGCAGCACCGCCTTGACGCGTTCGACCAGCAGGCGTTGCGAAAACGGTTTGCGGATGAAATCGTCGGCGCCCATCTTGAGGCCGAACAATTCGTCGATCTCTTCATCTTTCGAGGTAAGGAAGATCACCGGGATGTCAGTCTTCTGCCGCATGCGCCGCAGCGTCTCCATCCCGTCCATGCGCGGCATCTTGATGTCGAGGATGGCGAGATCGGGCGGCGATGTCTTGAAACCGTCGATCGCCGAAGCGCCGTCGGTATAGGTCATGATCCGGTAGCCTTCGGCTTCCAGCGCGATCGAAACCGAGGTGAGGATGTTGCGGTCGTCGTCGACGAGAGCGATGGTCGGCATGAAGCCCCTCTATCCGTGACGGTTCCGCAGACCTTGAGCCCGCGAACGTGGGCCGAAATGTGACTGCTTTGAAACAACTATGCGATTCTGTTGCGATTTCAACCCCAACGGCCCAAAACACGCCGCGAATTGCCAATCGTTAACGCTGGAACGCCGAAATGAAGCCCGATAGCGCTTATGACGCCACCAACACCGCGAAAAAACTGCTGCGCGAGGGGCGCAGCGGAGCGCTGGCGACGTTGATGCCGGGCTCGGGCGATCCCTATTGCTCGCTGGTCAATGTCGCGACCGCGGCCGATGGCGCGCCGCTGCTGCTGCTGTCTCGGCTTGCCTTGCACACCAAAAACATCGCTGCCGATCCCCGCGTCTCGCTGTTGCTCGATGAGCGTAATGCTTCCAAGATTTTGGAAGGCGATCCGCTCGAGGGCGCGCGCATCATGCTGATGGGCACGCTGACTACCACCGACGACGTGCTGGCGCGGACGCGTTATCTGGCGCGGCATCCGGACGCTTACATGTTCGCGGGCTTCGGCGACTTTGCGTTCTACCGCATGGAGATCGCACGCACGCATCTGGTCGCCGGTTTCGGCCGCATCGACGATGTCGCGCCGAAGGATTTGCTGACCGACGTGTCGGACGCCGCCGAGCTGATGGCAGCCGAGGCCGGGGCGATCACGCATATCAATGACGATCACGCCGACGCGCTGCGGCTTTACGCCACCAAGCTGCTCGGCGCGCCGGACGGCGCGTGGCGCTGTGTTGGCTGCGATCCGGAAGGGCTGGATCTTCAGCTCGGCCGTGTTGCGCTGCGGTTGCCGTTTTCCGCGCGCATCACAGCGCCCGGGCCGCTGCGCAAAATTCTGGTGGAACTGGCCGAGCAGGCGCGCGCCACCTAGCTGCGGCATTCTGCGCTTATGGTTAGCGGCGCCGGGTTCGGGCTCGCCGCAATTGCTGCACCGGCGCAATGCTGCGATGCCGCGCACTATGTCATTTTGCCTTGGCAGACGATGCCGCCCTGACTATGGTCGCGCCGTTTTCCGGGTCCGGCTATACTTTGGTTGGATGCCCGGCGAGGGGACGTGGCGAGCGATCAGGCCGCCGGGTTGGGAGGAAGCGCGTGAGAGAGTCCGGCGTAAGAAACGAAGCCTATGGCGCCGATAAATTCGGCCTGACGGGCCTCGCCGAGATCAACTGGAATTTGACCGAGCCGGCGCTGTACGAGCACGCGATTGCCGCGGGCGAGGCGCATATCGTGGCGGGTGGCGCGCTCTGTGCGGAAACCGGCCATCACACCGGCCGCTCGCCGAAGGACAAGCATACCGTCGTCGATGCGTTAACCGAGAACACCGTCTGGTGGGACGGCAACCGCAAGATGTCGAAGGAAAATTTCGACACGCTGCTCGCCGATTTCCGCGCGCACGCCAAAGGCAAGAAGCTGTTCGCGCAGGATCTGTACGGCGGCGCCAATCCGAAATATCGCATCAAGACCCGCGTCTTCACCGAACTCGCCTGGCACTCGCTGTTCATCCGCACGCTGCTGATCCGCCCCGAGCGCAAAGAGCTCGCCGGCTTTACTCCCGAACTCACCATCATCGACCTGCCGTCGTTCAAGCCGGACGCCAAGCGTCACGGCGGCCGCGAAGGCTCCGACACCATGGTGGCGATCGATTTCACCCGCAAGATCGTGCTGATCTGCGGTTCGTCCTATGCCGGCGAGATGAAGAAGTCGGTGTTCACCACGCTCAACTTCTATCTGCCGGCGCAAAACGTCGTGCCGATGCATTGCTCGGCCAACGTCTCGAACGACGGCAAGGAGAGCGCGCTGTTCTTCGGCCTGTCGGGCACCGGCAAGACCACGCTGTCGGCCGACCCGAATCGCACCTTGATCGGCGACGACGAGACCGGCTGGGGCCCGGATGGCATCTTCAATTTCGAGGGCGGCTGCTACGCCAAGACCGTCAACCTGTCGCGCGACGCCGAGCCGGAAATCTGGGACGTCACCAACAAGTTCGGCGCCGTGCTGGAGAACGTAGTGTTCGACCCGGTCACTCGCGTGCCGGACTACACCGACATCTCCAAGACCGAGAACACCCGTTCGGCGTATCCTTTGGAGTCGATCCCGAACGCCTCGCGCACCGGCCGCGCCGGCCATCCGAAAAACATCATCATGCTGACGGCGGACGCTTATGGCGTGATGCCGCCGATCGCCAAGCTGACACCGACCCAGGCGATGTATCACTTCCTATCGGGCTACACCGCGAAGGTCGCCGGCACCGAAAAGGGCCTGGTCGGCGTTCAGCCGGAGTTTTCGACTTGCTTCGGCGCGCCGTTCCTGCCGCGCCATCCGTCGGAATATGCCAATCTGCTGCGCGACTACATCAAAGAGCACGACGTCGATTGCTGGCTGGTCAATTCCGGCTGGACCGGCGGCAAATACGGTGTCGGCCGCCGCATGCCGATCAAGGCGACGCGCGCGCTAGTCACCGCGGCGCTCAACGGCTCGCTCAAGCAGGCCGACTTCCGCACCGATCCGTATTTCGGTTTCTCGGTGCCGACCTCGGTGCCGGGCGTCGAGCCGCATCTGCTCAACCCGTTCAAGACCTGGAAGGACAAGGCGGAGTTCGACAAGACCGCGCGCGACCTGGTCGCCATGTTCCAGAAGAATTTCACCAAATACGAAGAGCACGTCACCGCCGACATCCGCGCCGCAGCGCCGGAAGTGCGCATCGCGGCGGAGTAAGATCCTGCCCGGAAATAAAGATAAGGACGGCCCTCGTGGCGGAGTAAATCGCGCGGATAGAAAAAAGGCGGCCCTTGTGGCCGCCCTTTTCGCTTCGGTGTGTGACGCTTACTGCGCGTCGTTCTTTGCCAGCGTGCGGCCGATCGCGTCGAACCGCGCCTTTTGCTCGCTGGTGAGCGAGCCGTAGAAGGTGTCGAGTGCGGGCTTCACGGTCTTTGCCGCGTCCACCATCGCATCTAGCCGCTTCGACATCGCGTCAAGGCGGCCGGGAGGCGTCAGCGGCGTATCGGCGGGACATGCCGCCGCCAGCTTGGCGACCGCCTGACCGGTCGCGTCCTCGAGCTTGTTGAGGTCGGCCTCCTGCGTGTCGTTCGGCTTCACCGCGTCCTCGATTTGCTCGATCGGCAGATTGGTGAGGCCGGGCTTTGGCTCGCCGCAGGCGCTCTTGTCCTGGTCGGCTGACGCGGAAGCGGTGGTTTCGGTTTGCGGCGCCATCCCATTTTGCGGGCCGAGTAGGTTGAAGCGCTCTTTCTGCTCGTCGCTGAGCGAGGCGTAGAACTTATCGAGCGCGGGCTTGACGGTTTGAACCGCCTCTTGCGTGGCTTCGAGGCGCACGGTCATGGCCTGCAGCCGGCCGGGAGGCGTGAGCGCCGCCGCATTTTCAGCGGGACACGACGCTGCAAAAGTTTGCGCCGCCTTCTTCGCCGCCGCCTTCATGTCGTCGAGCAACGCTTTCTGGTCGCCGTTGAGTTCGACCTTCGCGCTGATGTCGTCGAACGGCCAGGCGGTGACACCGTTGCCGGGTTGTTTGCAGAGCTGCTGCACGGCCGCGTAGCTCGGCCGCGATGCGGGCCGCGCCGTTTCACCGACCACGACCGGCGTCGCGTCACCGTAGAACACGCCATCGAAGAAATCGTCATAGGCGTAGTCCCAGTAACCTTCGTCATAGCCGACGGGCCAGAACGCGTAGTCGAAGATGTCGGAGTAGGCATAAGGGTAGAATACCGGCCCGAACCACGGCGTGAAACCGGCGCGGCGGTGCTCGCGCCAGGCGCGGCGTGCCGGCGCGAAGGCTGGCGCGGCCGCGGCGAGACTTGCCGCTTGCGCGGGCGCTGCGGCTGCAGCAGCGGCGCGCCGCGCCTGGAAGCGCGAAGCAAAGCGGCCTTGCCGCGCCGCTTGGGCGTTAACGCGGGCCGCGCCGTTAAGGCGGGTCGCGCTGCGGGCATTGGTCGTGGCCGCAGCCGGCGCGGCGGCGCTTGGTGTCGCCGCGTTCTGCCGCTGCGCGGCGCGTTGCGTGCGGAATTGCTGAAGCCGCTCGGCGCGTTGCGCGCGCGGCACGCCACGCAACGCGCTGCGTTCGGCGGCACGTTCCTGCCGCTGCTCGGTGCGGGTGAGCGTGCGTGCTGCGGCGGCGGGCGCTGCCACTTTCGCGGCGGCGGGGCTAGCCGCAGGCGTTACGGCCGGCGTTGCGGTTCTGCCGGCGCGCCGCGCAGCGCGTTCGGCGGCGCGATTGGCGGCTGGCGCAGCAATGTGCGCCGGCGCGGCCGGGTGGTTGACCACGCGCGGGGCGGCGCGCTGGGCCGGCGCGGCGATATGCGGCGCGGGACGGGGCGGGGCCGCGACACGCGGCGCGGGCGCCGGACGGGCTGGTGCGGCGATATGCGGAGCGGGGGCGGCTGGCCGTGCCACGGGAGCGGGTCTCGGCGCGGGCCGCGCGGCGGGAGCGGGCCTTGCGGGGACCGGCTTTTTGGGCGGTTCCTGCGCGAAGCCGCTTGCCGGGATTGCGATTGAAAGCGCGACCCATCCGGCGAGGGCCCATCCCAACGACTTCGTCATGACAAATCCTCCATGATTATGCTCGCACGGCTTATTGCGCCGCCGACTCCCACTTGTGCGTTCTTAAACAACGGACGGTGAGGACCAATCCTTCGCGGAGGAAACTCCGCTCGCGCGGATGTGATCCATCGTCGCGTGAAATATTGCGCTGCGATGCAGGCGGGACAGGCTGATGCGTCAGCGTGCCACGCTGCCCGGACGGCCGCGCAGCCTGTCGAGCAACTCGACGCTCGGATAGCTGTCGGCCGGGAGGCCGAACTGGATCTGGTATTTCTTCACCGAGCCGCGGGTCGCCGAGCCGAACTTGCCGTCGATCTTGCCGACATCTTCGCCGTGCTTAGTCAGCAGCGTTTGCAGCTCGGTCATTTGCGCCGGCGTCAGCGTATAAACCTGGCCGCCGCGGCTGACCGCGGGCGCGCCGTTTAGACGCGCGGCGTAATAGGCAACGGTGGTCGAATACACCATCGCCGAATTCCAGCCGAGGAAGGCCTTGAAGTTGGGGTAGGCGAGAAACGCCGGGCCGTGGCGGCCCATTGGCAGCAGCAATGAGGCCGGCAGGTCGTCGGCTGGCAGCGCGCCGTGTGCGGCGCGCACGCCCCATGCGCTCCATTGCGACACCGAATGCTGGATATTGAGGTCGGCCTGCGCCCAATCGAGTTGGGACGGCACCCGCACTTCCTGCAGCCACGGCTGTCCGGCCCGCCAGCCGAGGCTTTTGAGGAAATTTGCCGCCGTGGCGATTGTGTCAGGCGTGCTCTTGATGACGTCGCGGCGGCCGTCGCCGTCGTAATCGATGCCGTGCTTGACGTAATCCGACGCCGTGATCTGCATGCCGCCGAATTCGCCGGCCCAGTCGCCGACCATGTCTTCGACGCGCTGGTCGCCGCGCTCGATGATGCGCAGCGCGTCGAACAGTTCGGCGCGGAAGAAGTCGGCGCGGCGGCAATCGTAAGCCAGCGTGGTGAGCGAGCGCAGGATGCTATAATTGCCGTTGTTGGAGCCGAAGTCGCTTTCCAGCCCCCAGAACGCGGTGAGCACCGGCGCCGGCACGCCGAATTCCTGCTCGACGCGGGCAAACAGCGCGGCATGGCGCTTCATCATCAGCGCGCCGTTCTGCAGGCGGAACGGAGCCACCATGCGGTCGGAGAATTGCAGGAAGGTCTGCGAGAAAACGCCCTGGCCGCGGTCGCGCCGCACGATTGCCGGATCGAAACTCAATTGCGGCGCGGCCTCAGTGACCGCGCGCGGTGAAATGCCCTGCGCGATCGCCGCTTTCTTGAACTCGTCGAGCCAGCGCTCGAAGCTGATGTTTTTCTGGCACGACGCGGCGGTGGCCGGCGCGGCAAGCGTCAATGATGCAAGGATGATGGCAGCAGCGGTAGCGGCGATTCGCATGCGCGAAATCTGGCGCAGGGCGCCTCCGGCTTCAAGCGAGTTGCGGCTTAATCGTTGTCGTTCGACCAGCGCTCGTTGTAGGCGCGGCCGGTAGTTTCCGGCTTGCTTTCCGGCTTGCGCTTGTGCGGGGCGAGGCTGACGGGCGCCATCGCCATTGCGTTTTCCGGTGCCACCTTGGTGGCGAGCAGGTTGTCGCGATAGCTCTGCGGCAGCGCGCGGTAGTTGCTGATCGGGGTGAAATCCGCGGTCTGATTTTTGCTGCCCGTATAGGCGCTCAGGCCGTTCGCGGTGGCGACGATGTCACCCTGCCGCAAGGTGGGGTCGGTCTTGACGTCGAGATTGACGAGGCCGAACGCGGTCTTGCCATTGCAGGTGCAGCCGGCCACCAGGTGCTTGCGGTAGAGGAACGCATTCGGCAGGTCGCCGTAGCGCGAGCCGTCGCGGGTTGAGGCGTTGTCGATGCCGCCGCCGGAATAGACCTTGGTCTCGCTGGCGGGGCAGAACGCGCTGCACATGTCGGCGCTGCTCATGCCGCCCTGCGCGCGGACAGGGAAATAATGGCCGTCGCAGGTGCGCACGCAATAGCCGGACACTGGTAAGCCATCACCGCGCGGGGCCGCCGGCTCGCTCGACCGGCGCATGCCTTCGAACGGATCGGCAAAGGACGACACCTCGGCGGGCACTGAGCGCACCGCGCGCCGCAGTCCGCCAAACAACAACTCGAAGATGCCCTGCGCCGAAGCCGGCGTGGCGATTCCCACGACGGTAAGGCTCACGGCCGCCAATGCTGCGATTTTGAGACCCTGGCGCATGGGGAACCAACGCCAAGGCGCGGCGAAGGTTCGGCAGCCGGCAGCGGAGGGACCCAAAAACGGCGCCGATCACGCCGGATTGATCACAAACCGTTAATGCGCCTCGTCCCAGTTGGCGGCGGCGCGGGCATCGACCTGCAGCGGCACATGGAGCGAGACGGCCGGGTGCGGCGCGTCCTCCATCACCTTCTTGACCACCGGCAGGGTTTTCGCGACCTCGCCGTCCGCCACCTCGAAGATCAGCTCGTCGTGGACCTGCAGCAGCATCTGCGCGCCGAGCTTCGCTTTCCCCAGCGCATCCTCCATCCGCATCATGGCGCGGCGGATGATGTCGGCGGCCGAGCCCTGCAGCCGCGCATTGATCGCGGCACGCTCGTTGAACGAGCGGAGCGACGGGTTCGAGGCCTTGATGTCGGGATAGTGGCACTTGCGCCCGAACAGCGTCAGCACATAGCCGTGCTCGCGACAGAATTCGCGGGTCTCGTCCATGTAGTCGCGGATGCCGGGGAAGCGCTCGAAATATTTCTTGATGTAGCTGCCGGCTTCCTCGCGCGGAATGCTGAGCTGGTTGGCGAGGCCAAACGCCGAGATGCCGTAGATGATGCCGAAATTGATCGCCTTGGCGCGGCGGCGGATGTCCGGAGTCATGTTCTTGATCGGCGTATCGAACATCTCCGACGCCGTCATGGTGTGAATGTCGATGCCGTCCTGGAATGCCTTACGCAGCGCCGGCACGTCGGCAACCTCGGACAGCAGCCGCAGTTCGATCTGCGAGTAATCGGCCGACACGAGCTTATGTCCCGGCGCGGCGACGAAAGCGCGGCGGATCTTGCGGCCTTCTTCCGTGCGGATCGGGATGTTCTGCAAATTCGGCTCGGATGACGACAGCCGCCCGGTCGAGGTCGCCGCCAGCGCGTAATTGGTGTGCACTCGATTGGTGTCTGGATTGACGTAGCCGGGCAGCGCCTCGGTATAGGTCGAGCGCAGCTTGGAGACCTGCCGCCAGTCGAGGATGGTGCGCGGCAGCTGATGGCCCTGCTCGGCGAGCTCTTCGAGCTCGCGCGCGCCGGTCGACCACTGACCGGTCTTGGTCTTGAAGCCACCGGGTAATCCCATCTGGCCGAACAAGATGTCGCCCAGTTGCTTCGGCGATCCTGGATTAACCTCCCCCCCTGCGATCTTGTTGATGTCGCGTTCCAGCTGCGCCTGCTTGGTGCCAAAATCGTTCGACAATTTGGCGAGCACCGGCTGGTCGATCGAGATGCCGCGCCGCTCCATGCGCGCCAGCACGCCCGACATCGGGCGTTCCAGCGTCTCGTACACGTTGGTGACGTGTTCTGCTGCCAAGCGCGGTTTCAGCGCGAAGTAAAGCCGCAGCGTGAGGTCGGCTTCCTCGGCGGCATAGGCAGTGGTGCGCTCGATTGCCGCGGTGGCCGGGGTGAGCCGCGCCTTCTCCTTGTTCTTGACGTCCTTGAAGCGCGCGGCCGGACGGCCCAGCCAGCGTTCGGCAATGGCATCCATGGCGTGCGCGCCTTTGCCGGCGTCTAGCGCGTAGGACATCAACATGGTGTCGTCATAGGCACCGATGGTGATGCCGCGTTGCGCGAGCACCAGCAGATCCTGCTTAATGTCGTGACCGATCTTTAAGACGCCGATGTCTTCGAACAGCGGCTTGAGCGCATCGAGCGCGGCGCGTTCGGGAATCTGGCCTTCGCAAAGTTTGGCCGAGAACAGGCTGTCGTCCGCTTCGCCATCTTCGGCCTGGCGGTGACCGAGCGGGACGTAACCAGCCTCGTTTACGTCGACCGCCAGCGCGATGCCGCACAGCGCGCCGCGCATCGGATCGATGTCGTTGGTTTCGGTCTTGATCGCCAGCGTGCCGGTGTCGTGGGCGCGGGCGATCCAGTGCTCAAGTTGCTTGAGCGAATTGATGGTTTGGTATTTTGCAGGATCGAAGCTGGCGTTGCGCAATTGTTCGGCGCGTTTCGCCGCCATGTCGATCGGCGCGAATACCTCGTTGCTGCCGGCGATGCGCTCAGGCGGGGGCGGTGCGAAAAGATCGCCGAAAGCACCCGGTGAAGGGGTAGGGGCTTTCGCGGATGCGGCCTTGGCCGGTGGAGATTTCTCGCTGGACTTGGCTTGGGTGCTCTCTTCCACCTGCGACGCATCGACATGGGATGCGTCGGCGACCCGTTGGGTCAGCGTTTTGAAACCCATCTTCTTGAGGAACTCGATCAGATTTTTGGGGTCCGGCTCGTGCACCGCGAGGTCGGCGATCGGCACTTCCAGCGGCACGTTCTGGTCGAGCGTCACCAGTTTCTTGGAGATGCGCGCTGATTCCGCGTTGTCGATCAGGCTTTGCCGGCGCTTGTCCTGCTTGATCTCAGCCGTGCGCGACAGCAGGGTTTCAAGATCGCCATATTTTCCGATCAACTCTGCCGCGGTTTTCGGGCCGATCCCCGGCACGCCGGGAACGTTGTCGGAACTGTCGCCGATCAGCGACTGCACCTCGATCACCTTGTCGGGGCTGACGCCGAATTTCTCGATCACCTGTGGGACGCCGATGCGGACGTCTTTCATTGTGTCGTACATGGTGACGCAGTCGTTGACGAGCTGCATCAGGTCCTTGTCGGACGACACGATGGTCATGGTCGCGCCCGCTTCGCAGGCGATCCGCGCATAGGTCGCGATCAGGTCGTCGGCTTCGTAGCCGGCCTTCTCAAGACACGGAATTTCGAAGGCGCGCACGGCGTCGCGGATCAGCGGAAACTGCGGAATGAGGTCGTCCGGCGGCGGCGGGCGGTGCGCCTTGTATTCCTTGTACATCTCGGTGCGAAAGGTCTTCTCCGACTTGTCGAACACCACCGCGAGATGCGTCGGCCGGTCCTTGCCCTTCATTTCGCCGATCAGCTTCCACAACATGGCGCAGAAGCCGTAGACGGCGTTGACATGGACGCCTTCCGACGTACGCGGCTCGAAGCGGATCGCGTGGTAAGCGCGGAAAATGTAGCCGGAGCCGTCGACCAGGAAGACGTGGTCGTCTTTCTTCAGCCCGGACGCGATGGCGGGCAAAGGGCCAGACTTGGCGGCGGGCTTTTTGGCGCTGGCGGCGGAGGGCATGGCCCGAATGTGGGCCGAGCGCCGCGGTTTATCAATAAGTCCTAAGTGCGCTGTGCACTATTCGGCCGGCTGCATGGTCGCCGAATGGCGGGACTTCGGCGTAGTTAGCCAGAACATTCGCGGCCGCTCGAACAAAAAGCGGGCCGGGGTGTGGCGCACCGCCCAGAACATCAAGATCGGAACGACGATGCCGGCGACCGTGACCAGCGCGGAGATGGTGCCGATATCGGTGATGATGCCGGTCTTGAGCAACACGGTGCGACTGACCGCCATCGGCAGGAAGAACGACAGGTAAATGACGATTGAGTTCTTGCCGAGATAACGCAGCGGCGCGCACCAGTCGGAAAGCGACAGCAGGGCGGCGAGGCGGATCACTGCGGCGGCGCCGATCAGGCCGAGCGCCAGCGAGACGCCGGACAATTGCGAGTAGCCGAGAAACACCATGAAGCCGTTGACTGGCGCCCACAGCGTCAGCATCAGCACGCCGTTCCACGGATTGTTCTGCACGCGCTTCGCCACCTTGAAGATGTGCGGCGCCAAAATGTAGCCGGTGTAGAAATACACGAAGCGCGCGGCGAATTCGTCCGGCACCATCCAGCCGGTGTTGAGGTGCGACATTTCGAGCGCGGCGGCGCACAGCCAGATCAGCACGGCGGGAATGCGCTGCGTCGCCTTCACGAATACGAAGAATACCGGCAGCAGGTAGATGAACCATAGCGTGCCGAACGGATCGATCAGCGACACGAAATACATCTTAATGACGCCGGTGACGCCGATCTCCTGCATCAGGCCGGGCGCCTTGAAGGCGAACTGGATCGTCATCCAGAGCAGGTAGAAATAGGCGAAGTGCACGACCTTGCGGTCGAGATAGGTGCGCCAGTCGCGCGCGATCACCAGCGAGAGAAACAGGCCGGAGATCATGAAGAAGTCCGGCATGCGGAACGGCCGCGCGAACTCGACCACCGGATGCAGCCAGCCGTCGTAATCGCCGGCCGCTTCGACGCCGAGCGTCGAGTGCATCATCACCACGAAACAGATGCAGAAGCCCTTGGCGTAGTCGACCCAGTCGACCCGCCCGTCATGCGCCCGAAGTGCCGCGTGACCACCCATGTGCCCGTTATGATGCAAAGGGGTTTCTGTGACGTTTACGCAATCGCAGAAAGTCGAAGGCCCGCGCCTCGCCACCCCGTGGCGCCTCTGCTATGAGACGCGCGCCGGCCGCATGGTCGGAAATTGTTAACCATGTTAAGGCCGTCCTTCGATGCGTGTTGCAATGATCGGCACCGGTTATGTCGGGCTTGTCTCCGGAGCCTGCTTCGCCGATTTCGGACACGACGTCACCTGCGTCGACAAGGACAAGGCCAAGATCGACGCGATCGGCCGCGGCGAGATGCCGATCTACGAGCCGGGCCTGGAAAGCATGGTCGCCGCCAATGCGCGAGCTGATCGGCTGCATTTCACTACCGACCTGGCTAAGGCGGTGTCCGAGTCGCAGGCGGTATTCATCGCGGTCGGCACGCCGTCGCGGCGCGGTGACGGCCACGCCGACCTCACCTATGTGTATGACGCCGCGCGCGAGATCGCCAAGGCGCTGTCCGGCTTCACCGTTATCATCACCAAATCGACCGTGCCGGTCGGCACCGGCGACGAGGTCGAGCGCATCGTCCGCGAGGCGCGGCCGGACGCGGATTTCGCCGTAGTGTCCAATCCGGAATTCCTGCGCGAGGGCGCGGCGATCCGCGACTTCAAACATCCCGATCGCATCGTGGTCGGCCACAGCGACGAGCGCGCCGGCGAGGTGATGGCCGAATTGTATCGCCCACTTTATCTCAACGCCGCGCCGATCCTTACCACGTCGCGGCGCACCGCCGAGCTGATCAAATACGCCGCCAACGCCTTCCTCGCCACCAAGATCACCTTCATCAACGAGATCGCCGACCTCGCCGAGAAAGTCGGCGCCGACGTGCAGCAGATCGCGCGCGGCATCGGCCTCGACAACCGCATCGGGTCGAAATTCCTGCATGCCGGCCCCGGTTATGGCGGCTCGTGTTTTCCGAAGGATACCGTGGCGCTGATCAAGACCGGGCAGGACCAGGGCGCGCCGCTGCGCATCGTCGAGACCGTCGCCGCCGTCAACGATGCGCGCAAGCGCGCTATGGCGCGCAAGGTTTCCAATGCGCTCGGCGGTGACATCCGCGGCAAGACCATTGCGGTGCTCGGCCTGACTTTCAAGCCGAACACCGACGACATGCGCGATGCGCCCTCCATCCCGCTGATCACCGCGTTGCAGGACATGGGCGCCAAGGTGCGTGGCTACGATCCGATCGGCATGGCGCAGGCCAAGCCACTATTGGCCGGCGTGACGTTGTGCGAGAACGCCTATGACTGCGCGCAGGGCGCGTCGGCGCTGGTGATCGTCACCGAGTGGGAGCAATTTCGCGCGCTCGATTTCAAGCGGCTCAAGCAGGTGATGGCGCAAGCGGTGCTGGTTGACCTGCGCAACATCTACAATGCCGAGGAAATGGCCCGTTACGGCTTCGCCTATGACAGCGTCGGACGGCCGGGCGGCGCGAAATGATGCAGCAGGCGCAAATCAACAGGCGTTGTTGAGCCCCGCGAAAGCGGGGCGGGCATTTCAACTAAACTAACGCAATCAATAATCAGTCCGTTCGCCCCCGCGAAAGCGGGGGTCCAGAGCGGCGGATTGGGCCTTAGCTGGATCTCCCGCTTCCGCGGGAATGAACGGTTAGATGAAAGCATTCGACGCTCCACTGCCGATCGACGAGGCGCTGCCGGCTTTGACGGCGGCGTTGCGCGCGAACAATGCCGCCGTGCTGGTGGCGCCGCCCGGCGCCGGCAAGACCACACGGGTGCCGCTCGCGTTGCTCGACGAGCCGTGGGCCGCGGGCAAGAAAATCCTGGTGCTGGAGCCGCGCCGGCTGGCAGCGCGCGCCGCGGCGGCGTGGATGGCGGCGACATTAGGGGAAAACGTCGGCGACACCTTGGGCCTGCGGGTGCGGTTCGGCTCCATGGTGTCGCGCAAGACCCGTATCGAAGTCGTCACCGAAGGCATTTTCACGCGGCTGATCCTCGACGATCCGTCGCTCGACGGGATTGCTGCCGTGCTGTTCGACGAATTCCACGAGCGCTCGCTCGACGCCGATCTCGGCCTCGCGCTGGCGCGCGACGCGCAGCAAGGCCTGCGCGAGGATCTGCGCATCCTGGTGATGTCGGCAACGCTCGACGGCGCGCGGGTGGCGGAGCTGCTGGGCGACGCGCCGGTGATCGAGAGCGAAGGCCGCGCGTTCCCGGTCGAGACACGCTACCTCGGCCGCGACCAGCGCGCGCCGATCGAGCGCCAGGTCGCCGATGGGGTCGACCGCGCATTGCGCGCGGAAACCGGTTCGCTGCTGGTGTTCCTGCCGGGTGCGGGCGAAATCCGCCGTACCGAAACGATGCTGCGCGAACGCATCGTCGACAAGGCGGTCGACATCGTCGCGCTGTACGGCACGCTCGACGCGCAGGTGCAGGACCGCGCCATCGCGCCGGCACCGCCGGGCCGCCGCAAGGTGGTGCTGGCGACCTCGATCGCGGAAACCTCGCTGACCATCGAGGGCGTGCGCGTCGTCATCGATTGCGGACTGTCGCGAGTGCCGCGTTATGAGCCTGACGTCGGCTTGACGCGGCTCGAGACCGTGCGGGTGTCGCGCGCCGCCGCCGATCAGCGCCGCGGCCGCGCCGGCCGCACCCAACCCGGCGTCTGCTACCGGCTGTGGGACGAGCCGCAGACCGGCTCACTGGAGCCGTACACGCGGCCGGAAATTCTCTCCGCCGATCTGTCGTCTTTCGTGCTCGATCTGGCGCAATGGGGCGCCAGCGATCCGGCGGCGCTGGCCTTGCTCGATGCGCCGCCCGCTGCCGCACTCAACGAAGCGCGCGCGCTGCTCACCGAGCTTGGCGCCATCGATGCCGAGCGTCGCATCACCGACGAGGGCCGCAAGCTACGCGCGTTGCCATTGCCGCCGCGGCTCGCCCGCATGGTGGTTGATGCTGCGGAACAGGGCGCAGGACCACTCGCCGCCGACATAGCGGCGATCCTGACCGAGCGCGGACTGGGCGGCGACGACCCAAATTTACTGCACCGACTCGACAATTTCCGCCGCGATCGTTCGCGCCGCGCCGAGGACGCCCGCGCGATGGCGAAACGATGGGCGTCGTCCGGCAAGGGCGGCGCGAAAGATGGGGAACTGTCGCCCGGTTTTCTGCTGGCGCTGGCCTATCCCGACCGGGTCGCGAAACACCGGGGCGGCGAGGGCGCGACCTATCTGCTCGTCAACGGCCGCGCTGGCTCACTCGATCCTGCTTCGGCCTTATCGCGCGGGCCGTTCCTGGTTGTCGCGGAAATCACGGGCACAGCCGCCAATAGCCGCATTCTGCTGGCGGCGCCGATCACGCGGGACGAGATCGATGCGCTGTTCGCGTCCAAAACCGAGAGCCGCGATGAAGTGACGTTCGACCGCGGCTCCGCAAGCTTGCGGGCGCGGGCCAGCCGACGGCTGGGCGCCATCACGCTCGCCGAGCAGGTCAAATCGATCGCGCCCGATGAGACGACCGCAAAGCTTTTGGCCGAAGGCGTTGCGGCGCTCGGCATCGCGCGATTGCCGTGGAGCAAACCGCAACTCCAGATGCGTGACCGCGTCAATTTCCTGCGCCGTGCCGAGGGTGACGAGTGGCTCGATCTTTCTGACGCCGCGTTGGCGCAAACCGCCGCCGGCTGGCTGGCGCCGTTCCTTACCGGCAAGACCGCGCTGGCGCAGATTTCGACGAATGATCTCGCCGCCGCGCTCGATACTTTACTGCCGTGGAATTTGCGCAAGCGGCTCGACACCGAGGCGCCGACGCATTTCATCGCGCCGACCGGATCGCAGGTGCTGATCGACTACGAGGCCGAGCAGGGGCCGACGGTGTCGATCCGCGTGCAGGAATTGTTCGGCTTGGCCCAACACCCGACGATTGCAGGCGGCCGCATCCCGTTAGTGATTGAATTGCTGTCGCCGGCGCATAGGCCGGTGCAGATTACCCGCGACCTGCCGGGGTTCTGGCGCGGCAGTTATGCTGACGTCAAAGCCGAGATGAAGGGCCGTTATCCGCGCCACCCGTGGCCGGACAATCCGCTGAGCGCGCCGGCCACCCGCCGCGCCAAACCGCGCGGCACTTAAAATCCGAGCGATCGCGTTTACGCTTTGCTGACAATGCCGCGAAGGCTTGCGCGCAGTTAAACCGTCCTTGAAACGGACATGATAGGTGACCGGTTCGAGGCGGAGCTATTTGATGCGCAAGTTGATGATGATGGCGGCAGTGGTGGCGGTAGCCGGTGGCTATGGCGCGCGCGTCCTCGACCGTACGGTGCCGCAGGCCAACTCGGTTTCGAGCCAGCGCGTGGAGAAGCCACGCGCCCAAAGTGGCCCACGCGAGATGGTGCTGTCGAGCGACCGGCAGGGCCATTTCCAGGTCGACGCCAAAGTCGATGGCCGCCGCATCGGCTTCGTGGTCGATACCGGCGCCTCGCTGGTGATCCTGCGCGAGAGCGCGGCGGCGCAGATCGGCATCCGGCCGAAGCCGTCGGACTATTCGGCCATGGTCTCGACCGCCAATGGCAAGATCAAGGCCGCTCCGGCGCGGCTCGATCGCGTCGACGTCGGCGACATCACGGTCCACGACGTCAGTGCGCTGGTGCTGCCCGACGAGGTGCTGAGCCAGAACCTGCTGGGCGTCTCGTTCCTGTCGCGGCTCAAGCGCTATGAATATGCGCAGGGCCGCCTGGTGCTGGAACAGTAGACTCCCAAAATTCCTTCTGTTAGCCGGCCTGAACGGCGCTTGCGCGCCGCGCGCATTGCGTTATCTGGATATGCCGGCCGCCGCCTTTTGCGCGGCCGCTTTCGAGGACGCGATGTTTCCCAAGCCGAAATCTGCCCTGTCTCCCAATACCTACGAATATGAATCGAGCCCGCTGGTGAAGCCGACCGGCTTTCGCGAATACGACGCGCGCTGGCTGCTCGAAAAAGAAATCAACCTGATGGGCATCGAGGCGCTCGGCATGGGGCTCGGCACGCTGATCCGCGAGATGGGGGTCAAGCCGGAGATCGTCACCGGCCACGATTTCCGCTCGTATTCCGCCTCAGTGAAGATGGCGCTGATCACCGGGCTGCTGGCGTCCGGCTGCAAGGTGCACGACATCGGGCTTTGCATCACGCCGATGGCATATTTCGCGCAGTTCGAGCTCGACGTGCCCTGCGTCGCGATGGTGACCGCCTCGCACAATGACAATGGCTGGACCGGCGTGAAGATGGGCGCCAACCGGCCGCTGACCTTCGGCCCGCAGGAAATGACGCGGCTCAAGGACATCGTGCTGGAGGCGAAGTTCGATCTCAAGGGCGGCGGCTCCTATGCGTTCGTGGAGAATTTCCCCGACCGCTACATCGCCGACCTCACCAAGCGGCCAAAGCTCAAGCGTAAGCTGCAAGTCGTCGCCGCCTGCGGCAACGGCACCGCCGGCGCCTTCGCGCCGCATATCCTCGAGGCGGTCGGCTGCGAGGTGGTGCCGCTCGATTGCGAGCTCGACCACACTTTCCCGAACTACAATCCGAACACCGAAGACATGAAGATGCTGCACGCGATGCGTGACGCTGTGCTCATCAACAAGGCCGACGTCGGGCTCGGGCTTCGACGGCGACGGCGACCGCTGCGGTGTGGTCGACAACGAGGGCGAGGAGATTTTCGCCGACAAGGTCGGCGTCATGCTGGCGCGCGACATGTCGAGCCTGCACAAGAATGCGACCTTCGTGGTCGACGTCAAATCGACCGGACTGTTCCTCACCGATCCGGTGCTCAAGGCCAACGGCGTCAAGGTCGATTACTGGAAAACCGGCCATTCCTACATCAAGCGGCGCGTCAACGAGCTAGGCGCCGTGGCCGGCTTCGAGAAGTCCGGGCACTTCTTCTTCAACAAGCCATTCGGCCGCGGCTATGACGACGGCATGATCTTCGCGCTCGCGGTCTGCGATATGCTCGAGCGCAATCCGGGGAAGAGCATGGCGGACCTGCGGAAGGCGCTGCCGAAAACCTGGGGCTCGCCGACCATGTCGCCGCATTGCGACGACGAGAAGAAATACGGCATCGTCGACGCCATCGTGAAGCATTTCGAGACCACCCGGCCAATGGCGGCCGCGTCGCCGGCATGCCGATCCGCGATCTGGTGACCGTCAACGGCGTGCGGGTCACAGTGGAGGACGGCACCTGGGGCCTGGTGCGCGCCTCGTCGAACAAGCCGGAGCTGGTAGTGGTGGTGGAAAGCCCGGTGTCGGAATTGCGGATGCGCGACATGTTCAAGGCGATCGACGCCGTGATCCGGACGCATCCGGAAGTTGGCGAATACAATCAGACGATTTAGCTTGTTGTCATGCCCGGCCTTATGCCGGGCATGACGGTGTTGGCAGGTCGGGTTAAAACCACCCATGCGCATCGCCATCATCGGCGCCGGTCCGGCCGGGCTTTATCTCGCTTATCTCATCAAGCGCCGCCGGCCGGACGCGGATATCCAGCTGATCGAGCAGAACTCGGCCAACGCCACCTTCGGCTTCGGCGTGGTGTTCTCCGACCGCGCGCTCGAATTCCTCAGGGCCGACGATCCCGACACCTATGCGGCGATCACGCCGCAGATGGAGAAGTGGAACGACATTACCCTCGTTCACAAGAACGAGCGCATCGCGATTGACGGCATTGGCTTTGCCGCCATCGGGCGGCTCAAGTTGCTGCAGTTGTTGCAAGAGCGGGTGCGCTCAGTCGGCGTCATGCCGCAGTTCGAGCGCGCGGTCGTTTCGCTCGATGAATTTACCGACGCCGACCTGATCGTTGGCGCCGATGGCGTCAATTCGCTAGTGCGCAAGACGTTCGGCGATGACTTCCGCGCCAGCCTGACTCCGATGAATAATCGCTTCGCTTGGTTCGGCACCACCAAGATGTTTGGCACGCTGACGCAGACATTTCGCCATACGCCGATCGGCGATTTCAATGCGCACCATTACCGCTACGCGCCGGGCCGCAGCACCTTCATCGTCGAGGTTGACGAGGCGACCTTTGTGGGGGCGGGGCTGGAGCGAATGGACGAAGGCGATGCGCGCGCATTATGCGAGAAAGTGTTCGCCGACGCGCTGGGCGGCGCCCGGTTGATCTCCAACAATTCGGTGTGGCGGCGTTTCCCGCAGGTGTGGAGCGAGCGCTGGCATCACGGCAAGCACGTGCTGATCGGCGACGCGCTGCATACCGCGCACTTCTCAATAGGGTCCGGCACCCGGCTCGCGATGGAAGATGCCATCGCGCTGGAGCGCGCTCTGTACGAGAATGGCGACGATGTCGCCAAGGCGCTGTCGGCCTTCGAGGCAGCGCGCAAGCCGATCGTCGAGAAGATCGTCAAAGGCGCGATGGCGAGCGCGTCCTGGTACGAGCATTTCGCCGGCACCATGGAATTGGCGCCGTTGGATTTCGCCATGAGCTACATCCAGCGCTCCGGCCGTGTCGATGTCGAGCGGCTGCGCGCCATCTCGCCGGGCTTCGTCGAACGGTATAACAAAGAACGGGAGCGCCAAGATCCCGCGTAACGAGGAGAAGACGATGAAAGTGCAGACCTATCTAAATTTCAACGGCCGTTGCGAAGAAGCGCTGAACTTCTACAAGAAGGCGCTCGGCGCCCGCGTGGAAGGCATGATGCGCTTCAAGGAAGCTCCGCCGCAGGAAAAGGGCGCGCCGCAGAATGGCGACAAGGTGATGCACTCCGCGTTCTGGATCGGCGACACGATGCTGATGGCGACCGACGGCATGCTCCACGGCGAGAAAGTGTCGTTCGATGGGTTCACGCTGACGCTTCAGGCCGACGACAAGGCCGAGGTCGACAAGTGGATGAGCGCGTTGTCGGAAAGCGGCAAGATCACAATGCCGGCCAGCGAAACCTTCTTCGCCGAGCGGTTCGGCATGGTGAAGGACAAGTTTGGCGTGACCTGGATCGCCATCAAGCAGAAGAAGATGTGATCGTCGGAAGCAGGGATGTGGCAATGAATCTCGAAGCGAAATGGGTTTACTGGACTGGCTGGATCATGAGCGGCATCATGATCGCCTTCTTCGTGTTCGATGGCGGCATCCAGCTACTCGCCCTGGAGTTCGTCACCAACGGTATGAGCCAGATGGGCATCGACCCGTCGCTGGCGGTGCCGCTCGGCGCGATCATGCTCGGCGCGACGCTGCTCTACGCCATCCCGCAGACCGCAGTGCTCGGCGCCATTCTGCTGACCGCCGACCTCGGCGGCGCCATCGCCACGCATCTGCGCGACGCCACGCCGGTGCTGGCGCATAACGCCATCGTCGTCATCATGGGCGCGATGGTGTGGGGCGGACTGTGGCTGCGCGACGCGCGGCTGCGGGCGCTGATGCCGTGGCGGACGACATGACCAAACCCGCGATCCGATCAGCCGTTGCGGCGCTCGCCGCGCAGCGTCGGCAGTCCGATGCCGGTCGCCTCGAAGCCGCCGTCGACTGCCAGTTCCTGCCCGGTGATGTAGCTGGCCTCGTCGCTGCACAGGAAATAGATGGCGTTGGCGAGTTCGGTTTCGAGCCCATAGCGGTTGAGTGGCATGTGGTCGTGATAGTCGGCGCGGATTGCCGGCGTGTGCACGGCCTTCGCCATCGCGGTGTCGACGGGACCGGGCGCCACGGCATTGACGCGAATGCCGAGCGCGGCGAACTCGACGGCCTGCTGCTGGGTCAGCGCGGCGAGGCCGCCTTTGCTGGTGCCGTAGGCCGCGCGCAGCGTCGAGGCGCGCAGCCCCGAGATCGAGGTGATGTTGACGATGGCGCCGCCGCCGGTCTCGCGCATCAGCGGCGCCGCCTGCTGTCCGCACAGGAAAGCGCCGGTTAGGTTGACCGCGATGACGCGCGACCAATCCTCGTAGGTGACGTCCAGTATCGGTTTGAAGATCGCAATGCCGGCATTGTTGACCAATGCGTCGAGCCGGCCGAATCGCTTGGCGTGTGCGGCGAAAGCAGCCGCCACCTGTTTCGGATCGGCGACGTCGCAGGTCAGCGCTGCTGTATCATCCGGCTTTGCAATCGCCTGATAGGTGCGCAGCAGATTGTCGCCGTCGATGTCGAGCAGCGCGACCCGCCAGCCCTCGGCCAGAAAGCGTTTGGCGGCGGCCAGGCCGAGGCCGCGCGCAGCGCCGGTCACCAGTGCAACCTTTTGGGATTGGGGGCTCATTCGGCACAAGGATTAGCATGTACCGGCCTCAACGGGGAAATAGCCGGAACCACCGGCTGATTTCATGCGTTGCCGCCGACTGGAGGCCCGATGCCGCGTTACCATTTCCATATTCTCCAGGGCGTCGACCTGCGCGACTATCGCGGCACCGAACTTTCCGACGACAACGAGGCACGCCGTTACGCTGAAGAGATGGCGGGGACGCTAGCGCGCCGGCCTGGCGATGAAAACCGCCGCATCAAGGTGACCGATGAAACCGGCCGCGAAGTCCTGGCGTTGCCCGTTCCTAAAAACTGAATTTCAAAAAGCAAAAAGGCCCGGCTTGAGGCCGGGCCTTGGATCGTTAAGTTGCGCCGCTTAGTGGTGCATGAACAGCGCAAGGATAATGATGATCGGCAGTGGCACGCCGAGAAGCCAGAGCAGTGCGCCGCGTCCAAATCCCATGATCGCCTCCTGTTTGATGTCCCGCCTTCAACGCGCCGGAATGGAACTCGTTCCCTACAGGATCATCAGCAGGATGATCAGGCTGATCGGAACGCCGAGTAACCAGAGCAGAATTGGCATAGCAGTCTCCTGTGTTGCTGTTGGGTGGCGTTATCTGGCCGTCGTCACATACCATTCGCGATTGCGCAGATTGCCGCCTTCGATCGCGGCCAGGCTCGCTGCCAGCGCGCCCGCCAGCATCGACGCCACCAGCCAGAGCGACAGCTTGGCGGCGGACTTGCGCGCCTCGTCAGCCGCCGCCTTCGCCTGCGCGCCGACGTCGTTGACACGCTTTTCCGCGTCGGCTTGCGGCATTCCGGTGCGCGCCGACACCACCTTCGCGAGATAAGACTTGTCGGCGTCCGAAATGGCGCCACCTTTCGCGAGGCTTGGCGCAAAGATACGAGCGACCTCGCTCCGGGTATTGTTAGCGTCGCCACTGCCGCTGCGTGGCCCGGATGGCAACACGCTCGTGCCAGAGGCCGGTGCGGAAGCCTGTGCGCTCGCTGCGGTGGGATCGGAGCGCAATAGGGTGTCGACATACATATCGGTAGGGCCGTTACGCTGCGCGGCGATACCCGCCGCCGGTGCGAAGCCGGCGCTAGCGCCCGCCAGGATGTGCGTGGTCGCGCCGCCAAGCAGCGCCGCGCTCACCACAGTGGCAAAAGCCCAGACCAGAAAGCCGTGTGCGCTGTCGCGGAAATAGCGCTCGTGCTCATGCACGGTGCTCCATTGCGCGCGCAGCCGGCCGGCCAAATAACCGCCGACCGTTGAGGCCAGCATTGCCACTACTACCAGGTAGATGCCGGCGCTGAGGCTGAACGTCGTGGAAGACACGCCGCTATCGCCCCACGGCGAGATGACGGAAAAGCCGACGCCGACGCCGAACGCCAGCAGCACCAGTGTCAGCGCCGCCGAGGCGGTTCCCCCCGCGAGGATCGCCCGCCAGCTCAGCGCGGAGCCTGTGTCGTTTAGTACGGTCGTCCCAGTTTCGGTGATCATGTTCCAGCCTCCCTCAAGCGGACCATTCGCGCTTGGCGCGATTCAACCCGGAGTGGGCAGCTTGGTTCCCCGATATGGCCGCAATGTAGTTTGGATCTCCCCTAAAACATCGCCCCGCCGGCTTACGCCGGACGGGGCGTTGCTTCGCCACAAAATCTCAACGTCAGGCGGCTTCCGCCTCCACATTGACCGCGCTCTCGGCGATTTCGGTCAAGGCCACGTCGGTCTTTTTCTCTTCCTGCAAGGTTTGATCGAGCAGGCGGACGGCGTCGTTGAGCCCGAGTTCCTTGGCCCACGTCTTTAGCGTGCCATAGCGGGAGATCTCGTAATGCTCGACCGCCTGCGCGGCGGCCAGCAGGCCGGCGTCGAGCGCGGGCGAGCCTTTGTATTCCTTCATGATCTCAGCGCCCTCGTCGGTGATGCCGACGATGGCATCGCAGGTCTTGGCCTGCGGCTTCTTGTCGAGCGCCGCAAACACCTTCTCGAGGCGTGCGACGTGTCCTTCGGTTTCAGTGCGGTGCTTGGCAAAGGCTTTCTTGAGTTCGCCGTCCTGCGCTGCCTTTTCCATCTTGGGAAGGGTCGCCAAGATTTTCTTCTCCGCGAAGTAGATGTCCTTCAGCGTGTCGTGGAACAATGCGTCGAGTTTTTTGGATTCTTTTGCCATGGGTTCCTCTGTTACTGGTTATCTAAATCACAAGCGCTCAGAGAGAACGCCGTTCCACCGGCAGCGGCCTCGATTGCAAATTTAAGCTGGTATTTCGGCGCTTATCGTTCATCGTGAGGAACTCTAATGCGCACGCGGGATTGAATTGCATGGCAAAACATTCCAGCATAATGGGACTCGCGACCAGCATGGGGCTCGCGAGCCTGCACTCCGCAATCACACTTTGGTATCGCTTGCCGATGCTGGCAACAGCCGGCACTCCGCACGGCAATTCGCGTCACGGACCGGAAATGAGCCGGATGGTGAGTGAAAAGACGTCGGCAGCGGTAGAAGGATTTTTCGACGCGCAGAAAGAGATGTTAAGACTGACGGGCGCCGCGATGACAGGCCGGCTCGACTTCGAAAAGGCTTCAGATGCCGCGGCTTCGATTGCTGCCGCGGGAATGCGCCCGGCGTTTCGCACCGTAAAGGCGAATTCGCGCCGTCTCAGCCGCTCGCGTTAGCTTTCGCGCAAATATACGTAACAGCGCTGCCACGATGGAACGTAACAGGTCCGGATTTAGTTATCCTCGGCTGAACACACACAGTTAAAAAAAGAGGTTTCAAACATGACCAATCCAAACCAAGGCGGACAACAGAACCAGGGCGGCCAGCAGGGCGGCCAGGGTGGACAACAGCAGCAGGGCGGCAACGACCAGAAGCCCGGCCAGCAGCAGCAGAACTCCGGGCCAGGGTGGCCAGCAAGGCGACCAGAAGCCCGGCCAGCAAAATCAGCCGCAGAAGTAATCGGAGTCCTTTTCCGAGAAAAGCCCGGCTTCGGCCGGGCTTTTTTATTTGTCATGTCTTTCGATACTGGACTCGCTAAGTTGGAAATCGCACATTGCGCTCATCGCTGGCAACGGCCCTTGCGGCTCAGGCGTCAGCGGCCGAGAGCCAGTTCTGCTCCTGCCTGTATGGAAGGGAAGCTCATGGCTCAACAGCAGAGCAATTACACGCCGACCTACATCACTCCCATCACTTGCCCATGTGGCGGCCTGGCGCATTTGGCGCGCCGGTCGCCGGATTCCGCCCGTTCTGGACGCGTGGAAATTCGCACCTTCGAGTGCGAAAAATGCGACAAGACCATTGAACTCGCCACAGAAGACTGAGGCCGAAGATGCCACAAGAAATCTCGGACCTGGAGATGAGTGCTTTGCAAGCGCGCTCGCTGCAGGACGCCCTCAAACGTCTGGCCATGCAGGCCGAGAGCGAAATTCCCGGCAGTCTCGCAGGGTTCGTTCTCGTGAGTTCCAACGGCCTCGCAATCGCCGAAGGGATTTTTCCGAGCTTGCCGCCGTCGTTCGAAAAATCCTTGGCCAATATTACGGTCGCGCTGCCTTTCGTCGGGACATGTGCCGAGGCGATCATCACCGGCAAGCCGGTGATCAAATCGAATATCCGCACAGATACGGTCTACGATCCGAAGTGGCGCGAGCTCTGCATGGCGGCCGGTTTCATTTCGGTGCAATCCTGGCCGGTGTGCGATGAGCGTACCCGTCCGCTCGGCACGTTTGTGCTGGGGTTCAAGGAGCCGGCGACGCCTGAACGCTGGGACGGAGAATTCATGAAGCGCTATGCCGCACTCGCCTGCGCGGCAATCGAGTCGCATAACGGCGCACCGGCCGGGACGATGAGAAGTTTTCTGAGGGCGGACGAACCGCCGCCGCCTTCGTATCCTTGAGCGCGCGGCCCCTTCACAGCTCTCTCACTTCGCCTCGCCGATATTGGCGGCCTTGATGATTGGCCACCATTTGTCGATCTCAGCCTGCTGGAATTTGGCGAGGCCTTCCGGAGTCTGCAACTCGCGCGGCGCGACGTCGAGCCCAACGTCGGCGAACCGTTTCTGCAAGGCGGGATCGGCCAGCGCCTCGACCATCGCGGCATTGAGCCTGGCGATAATTTCCTTCGGCGTGTTCTTCGGCGCGAAGAAAGCGAACCAGCCCGACATATAAAGTCCGGGCACGCCGGTTTCGTCGGAGGTCGGAATATCCGGCATCGACGCCGAGCGTTGCGGCGACAGGTTAGCGATCGCCTTGATGGTGCCGGCCCGCACCTGCGGCAGCGCCACCGCGCCTTGCACGACCAGCAAGTCAACCGTGCCTGAAATGAGATCGGTCATCGCCGGTCCGGCGCCGCGATAGGGAATGAAGGTGACCTTCTGCTTGGTGAGATTTTCAAACAGCACGCCGCTGACATTCGCCGCCGCGTTCTGATTGACGAAATTGATCTTGCCCGGGTTGGCCTTCATCCAGGCGACCAGGCCGGCAAGATCATTGGCCTGCAGGTCCTTCTTGGCGACCAGCAGTTGCGGATTGACCGACAGCAGCCCGATCGGGGCGAAATCTTTCTGCAGGTCGTAATTCAGGCCATAGATGATGCTGCCGACATGGGTATCCCACTGGCCGATGTCGATGGTGTAGCCGTCCGGCGCGGCACGCGCGACGCGGCCGACCCCGATGCTGCCGCCGGCGCCGCCGACGTTTTCGATGATGACGGATTGCCCGAGCGGGCCCCGCATGCGCTCCGCCATCACCCGCGCGGCAAAGTCGGTCGAGCCGCCGGGCGGGAATGGCACCACCAGGGTGATCTGCCGGGTGGGCCATGTCTGCGCTTGTACCCCGGCCGCGCCAGCCAATACGGCAAGCGCTATCGCGATCAAAAATTTGTTCATGCCATCTCCCCCAAGCGCGGCAGTCGCGCCACGCCCGGAATGATAGGCCGTTGCAGGGCGTCCGGGGAGTCGGGGTGCTAGGTTTGTGGAGCGGCGAAGGCGGGGTCGTGAATTTTTGCGAAATAGGCGCGTGCTGAAGCTACGGCAAGGAAATTGCCGACGCGTCGCTGGGTATCGGATTCGGTCAAATATTCTAAAAGCCCGATCTGCGGGTAACTCAAAAATTCACGATAATCGTCTCGTTCGACGGGTTTTTCATTTGTCATCATATGCCTCGGTTCACAGAGGCAACGGTTGGCGCGGCCATTCGTTCAAGCAAACGTCACTGATGCGACTAAGAGCGCGCTGGCAGCCTCCTTCGTCATTTCCGGCAAGAGAGAATAACCCGTCCGACAGCTCGCCGCGAAGGGTGTCAGTGGAGTGTTCCATTTTGCACAGACACGGGGGCCGTCCATCGCGTCAATGTGTGGTGGGCGAGGACTAGCGCTGCTGGAACGCTCGCCTCAGAAAAGGAAGTTGAAACATGACTGAAGCGACTCTCGATCGCATCGTCATTTTTATTCTGCGCATCCTGGTGGGCTGGACCTTTCTCTACGCGGGAAGCTGGCAGGTCCTGCAGCATTACAGCGCGGCGGGTTTCCTCAATCATGTCGTGACATTTCACGATTTCTTCGCGCGCTTCGCCACACCTGCCGTGTTGCCCTACACCGACTTCCTGATGAAATGGGGCCACTTGCTGATCGGGTTGTCGCTAGTCTTTGAAGTCATGGTTCGGGTGAGCGGCCCGTTCGGTATTTTGCTCATGCTCACCTACCATTTTGCCCATATGGAGTGGCCGTTCATTGAGAATCATCTCAATCTTTTCGTCGACTTTCACTTGGTCTTCGCGGTCGTGATTTTCTACCTGATCGTGCATCGGGCGGGCCATGTCTGGGGCCTCGATGGAGTGATCGAAAATCATTCACTGGTCGCACGTAACCAGGTCCTGAAGCCATTGTTTGGCTGAGGATCTGCCAAAAACTCGCCAGTTACACAAAGCTAAAGTTTGAGAGAGTCAGCATGCGCAAATGGGGCCTGCATTTTGATTGGAGCCATTTGCAGAATTGGCTGCCGGGAGCTATTGGCGTTGCTGCGGTCGTTGTATTGCTCTTTGTCTCCGGCTATTCACCGACCGAGACCGATTCAAAGCCTGTGTTGCCGCTCTCGCCCGCGCCCGGGTTAGCAACCAATGTCAAATCAGAAACTCTTTCTTCGTCGCAACCGACCAAGCCTGGTACATCGGCAATCGCAGACAAAGTGGCGAGAGCCCCTGCGCCAGCACAGCTCCCTCAAGTGGCGGCGAGGGACCATGCACATGCTCAGGCTGCTGCGCCAGCGGTTTCCGTAAGCGTGAATAAACCAATCGTCGCCGATGCCGCAGGCGTGCCGGGTGACGTCACTGCCGGCCGACAGGTGTTCAAGAAATGTCAGGCATGCCATTCGTTGGAGTCTGGAAAAACCATATTGGGCCCGAGCCTTGCCGGGATCGTCGGCCGTAAAGCGGCGACCGATCCTAATTTCGCTTATTCACCGGCACTCAAGCAGACCACGCTGACCTGGGATCCAGCCACACTCGACGCTTATCTGATGGATCCACAAAAGACCGTCCCGGGAAATCGGATGCCGTTTCCCGGCCTCAAAACCGACCGGGACCGTAAAGACGTAATTGCCTATTTGGCCACGCCGCTTTTGCCCTCCGGCATATCGACGTCTGCGAAGCTGCCCACAATTTCCACTTCTCCCAATTCGCAACCAGCGAACGCGCCTGTGGCGCCGCAAGCTAAATCAGGCGGGGATGCGGTCTACCTAACAGATGCTAAGTTCACCCTGCGGTCCGGAATCGCTGAAGGGAAGATGGTTTTCCTCGGAGTTGGCGGTTCAATCGATGGAAAGGTGAATCCCGTTCTGACGGCGGCTGAAGGCCAAGTCGTGCAGCTCACCTTGATCAACGGTGAAGGTACTGAACATGACATCGTATTTCCTGAGCAAGACGCGAAGTCGCCGCGCGTGAATGGCAAAGGGGCGAGTACGACAATCGTTTTTCGTGCGGCCAAGTCCGGAGACTTTATCTATTTCTGCAGTGTCCCGGGCCACCAATTGGCCGGTATGCAGGGCCAGTTTCTAGTGACGCCCATGCCGGCAGCGCAGACGCTCGTCGAAGCCGATATTTCCCGAGAGCCTACCGATCTTCCTCCGCCGATCGGCAAGCGAGATCCGAAAACTGTACGGCTTGATCTGTTCACCGTCGAACAGGAAGGCCGCCTCGCGGAAGCGACAACATTCGGCTATTGGACGTTTAACGGAAAAGTACCGGGACCGTTTGTCCGCGTTCGCGTTGGCGACACCGTTGACGTCCACCTAAAAAACTCAGCCGACAGCAACATGATCCACTCGGTGGATTTCCACGCGGCCACCGGGCCGGGTGGAGGCGCTGCAGCTTTGCAGGTCGATCCGGGTAGCGAAAAATCAATGACATTCAAGGCGCTTATTCCCGGCCTCTACGTTTATCACTGTGCGACGCCGATGGTCGCTGAACACATCGCAAACGGCATGTACGGGCTGATTTTGGTCGAACCTGAGGAAGGTCTGCCTCCCGTTGACCATGAATTTTATGTGATGCAAGGCGAAATCTATACAGAGGCCGCTTTCGGCCAACACGGAAGTCAGGAGTTTAGTGTCGAGAAATTGTTAAATGAACGTCCGGAGTATTTTGTGTTCAACGGTGCCGTAGGCGCCATTTCGAAATTGCATCCGCTGCACGCCAAAGTTGGCGAAACGGTGCAACTCTTCTTCGGCGTGGGTGGTCCGAATTTCACCTCGTCTTTCCACGTCATCGGAGAAATCTTCGACAAAGTTTACAATTTTGGTGGTCTTACGGCCGCGCCTCTTGCAGGAATTCAGACCGTCACTGTGCCGCCGGGCGGTGCTGTCATCACCGAGTTCAGGCTTCATGTGCCGGGAAATTATACGATCGTGGACCATGCGCTGGCTCGTGTAGAGAGAGGGCTCGCAGGCCTCTTGATCGTTGAAGGCTCTCCCAATCCTGAAATTTACAATGGGACAGTGATGCCCGGCATGGGGCATTGAAAAACTGCTCTATTAGAGCGGCGTACCTTCCGTCGTTCTACGTGCTCGCTACCAAAGCCGTTCGACTGCGTCGAGGCGACAGCATCAATGTTGGATCTTGCATTGAGCGATCGTCACCTCATCCTGCGTGATGGGACGCCAGTTTTGATCCGCAAGCTTCTGACGAAGGACATCACTCTCTATCCCGATTTTCTCAGGGAGGTTACTGTGGAGGATTTACGGCTGCGCTTCTTCGCCTCGATGCAAAAGGTAAGTGAGGATTTAATTGACAAATTGGTCCACTACGACATGACTCGCGCCATGGCATTCATCGCAGTCGATGAGCAAAGCCAAAAGATGCTGGGCGTGGTGCGCCTGCACGACGATGCGAGCGGCGACAGCGGCGAATTCGCCATTCTGGTTCGCTCACGGCTCAAAGTTCACGGAATCGGCTGGCTATTGATGAAGCGCATGATCGAATTTGCCAAAAGCAAGGGTCTCAAGACGGTACATGGTCAGGTGCTGGCAGAAAACATCACGATGCTCACCATGTGCAACGAACTGGGCTTTCACGTCGAAGACGCTTCGGACGAGTTGGGCGTGAAATCAGTGACTCTAAAGGTAGCGGAGCCGACCCCCCGATATTCAAATTGCTAGAAGGGAAATCTATGACCAGTCATCATTTTCACGCCGTCGTCTGGATCGATCATCGCGAGGCTCGCATATTTCATTTTAGTCCGACGGATGTTGATAAACTTGTCTTGCACCCCGACCATCCGACCAAGCATATCCATCACAAAGCTAATTCAATCGGCAGCGGACATGCTTTGGAGGACCAAAATTACTTTCACGCGGTGACGCACGCGATCGCGGATGCGGGTGCAGTTCTTATTACCGGTCCAGCCAACGCCAAGACTGAGTTGGTCAAGCACATTCACCATCACGATCCAGAGCGGATCAGGACCATAGCCGGGGTTGAAACCGTCGATCATCCGAGCGACGCATCGCTCATTGCCTACGCCAGAACGTACTTCAAGACCGTAGACCGGATGCAACCACAGCAGGCTTAGCGCGATGTCCAAGCCGGCCGGATTCCTCAAAAGCCTTGGACCTGGGCTTGTGACCGGTGCTGCCGACGATGATCCGAGTGGTATCGCGACTTACAGTCAGGTCGGGGCTCAGTTTGGCTACGGTCTTGCTTGGACGATGCTGTTCAGCTTTCCGCTGATGGCCGTGATTCAGTCCATCGCCGCCCGGATTGGCTGCGTGTCCGGCCACGGCATTGCGCACAATCTTCGCCGCTATTACTCGCCTTGGCTGTTGCGCGCGGTGGTGCTCCTGCTGGTCGTTGCAAACGTTATCAATCTGGGTGCGGATGTTGGTGCGATGGGTGCGGCGCTCGGTCTTCTAATCGGCGGGCCGATACAACTCTATGCCGTGATGTTCGGCGTTGTTTGCGTGCTTCTTGAGACCTTCATGAGTTACGCACGGTATTCCGCTGCGCTCAAATGGATGACGCTGTGCCTGTTTTCCTACGTCGCAGTAGTATTCGCTGCGCATGTACCTTGGGGAACCGCGCTTGCAAGCACTCTTATTCCACATTTTGTTTTCGATAAGCCGCACGCCATGGCGATGGTCGCTGTCCTTGGCACGACGATCAGTCCTTACCTGTTTTTTTGGCAGGCAGGGCAGGAGGTAGAGGAGTTACGCCGCCGCCATGTAAAGGCACTCTGCATCACGCCGCGCGAGGCGGGGCCTGAGCTTTTACGCATTCGTACCGACACCGTTGTCGGAATGGGAATTTCCAATCTTATAGCGCTGTGCATTATCTTCGCCACCGCAGCGACGTTGAACGCTAACGGCGTAATCGATATTCAAACATCCTCGCAGGCTGCAGAGGCCCTGCGGCCGGTGGCCGGTGTGTTCACATTTGCCTTGTTTGCAGCGGGCATCATCGCAACAGGGATGCTGGCGGTACCGGTGCTTGCTGGATCCGCTGCCTACGGAGTCAGTGAAGTTTTCAGGTGGACAGAAGGTCTCGACCACCGCCCGAAGGAAGCTAAGGCATTTTACGCCGCAATTGGGGTGGCGACCCTGGGCGGGGTGGCGCTCAACTTCACTTCGCTTGATCCAGTCAAGGCGCTTTACTGGAGCGCGGTGGTCAATGGCGTGCTCGCGGCGCCGTTGATGGCGGTCATGATGATGATTGCAATGAACAGGCAGGTCATGGGTAGACTAACGCTTCCCCGTTCCATGCTTGTCGTGGGATGGCTAGCAACGATCATCATGGCGTCGGCCACGATTGGATTTTTTGTAATTTAATCAAACGCGATTTTGACGGGCTGTCTTGCTGCCGCAAGTCGCCTGGGGCAAGACTGCCGGAGCCCGAACCCGAAACTCTGAACTTTCCACATGCCCGCTGCGACCCAGATCGCCATTCTCGACGACGATCACGTGATCCGTCTGACGCGTTACACGCTGTCGGGGCCCGGCGAGATCACCGAGCAATGGGCCCGCGACTTCTTCCTGCCCGAGGAGATGGATCCGGCGCAGGTATTTGCGGCCGGGCACGGCCTGCATCCCGCCGACGGCGTGACGCTGATCCCGATGTCCGCCAAGCTCGATCTGCGCCAGGGTAGCGATGCCACGATTCTGATTTTTCGCCGCGGCAGCGTCGACGCCGGCATGATCGCGGCCCACCCGAAGCTCAAACTGATCCAGCGCATCGGCGCGCGTCTGGATGGGATCGATCTCGAGGCGGCGGCCGCGCGCGGCATCGTGGTGTCCTGCGTGCCGCGCCGCACCCTGCAATACACTGCGGAGCACGCCATCCTGCTAATGCTCGCGTTGTCGAAGCGGCTGATCGAGGCGGACGACGCCGTGCGGCAGGGCCGCTGGGATCGCGAGCGCGTGCATCCGGAAAACGGCGTCGCCTACAACTGGGTGGGTCTGTCGAATCTCGGCGGACTGTTCGGCAGCACCGTTGGCATCATCGGGCTCGGCGAAGTCGGGTCGATGGTGGCACGGATGGCGCAGGGCTTCGGCGCCCGCGTGATTTACGCCAATCGCCACCGCCTTCCCGAGCCAAAGGAGCGCGCGCTCGGGGTCGAATACCTGCCGGTCGATGACTTGCTCGCGCAATCCGATTTCGTCTCCATGCACGCCCACAATCTGCCGGAGAACAAGGGCATGATGGGCGCTGCGACGTTCGCGCAGATGAAACCGACGGCGTTCTTCATCAACACCAGCCGCGGCCGCATGGTGGACGAGGATGCGCTTTACGCGGCGTTGACCAGCGGCGTCATTGCCGGCGCCGGCCTCGACGTACACTTCGAGGAGCCGCGGGCGCTGGACCGCTTTGCGGCGCTGCGCAATATCGTCATGACGCCGCACCTCGCCGGCGGTTCGCGCAAGGGCGTGCTGATCGAGATCGGCGAAGTGCTCGACAATTGCCGCGCCGTGCTCGCCGACAAGCCGGTTAAATACCGGGTGTCGCGCTTGTAGCTAATTGGCGGGCGCGTCGGCGATGCGTTCCCAGTGCAGTTCGCGGTGCTGCATCACGCCCTGCCACAGCCGCGGCTTTTGCGTCAGCACGAGATGCTCGCCGTCGAAACGCGTGAAGCGCGTCTGGTCGCCGCCGACCCGCTTGGGATCGGCTGAGGCGTCGACATGCGTGACCAGCGTCTTGCCGTCGTACTTATAATTGCCGCAGTACGAATTGTATTCGCGCACCGTTTCGCCTGCGGGCAAGGCGCGGCGGCCATCGCACAACACCGACATCATCCGCTTGTCGGGATAAAAGACGAGAAGCCCGCGCGGCTTCTCGCCATAGGGCGGATGCATCGGCTCGCCGGCGTCGTTTTTTGCCAGCGTCTTGCACAGCCGCCAGGTGCCGACGATGTCCTTCATGACCGTGGGCCTGTTTTCAGTTGACCTTGAGTCCGAGCTTCTGGATCAGCGCGGCCCACTTGCCTTCTTCCTGCTTGATGTTGGCGGCGTATTCTTCCGGCGTGCTCGGCAGCGGCGTGCCGCCGTCCTGGATGATGCGATCCGAGACGTCCTTCGAAGTCACGACCTTGCGCAACTCGGCGTTGAGCTTGTCGATGATCGGCTTCGGCGTGCCGGCGGGTGCGGCGAGACCGTAATATTGCACCACGTCGAATCCCGGCAGGCCGGATTCTGCAACGGTCGGCACGTCTGGCATAGCCGGCAGGCGCTTCGGCGAGGCGACCGCGATGGCGCGCAGCTTGCCGGCCTGGATGTTGCCCATCGCGGGCGGCAGTGTATTGAACGCCAGCATGACGTGACCGCCGAGCAGGTCGTTGGTCAGCGGGCCGGTGCCTTTGTAAGTGACGATGTTGAGGTCGGTGCCGGTCATCAGCTTGAACTGTTCGGCGCCAAAATAATTCAGGGTTGGCGGCGGCGGCGTGCCGACCGTGATCTTGCCGGGTTCTCTCTTGGCCAGCGCGATGACGTCGGAAATCGATTTTACCGGCACTTCTGGGTTCGACATGATCACGATCGGGATCGAGGCGATCAGGCCGACCGGTGCGAAGTCCTTTTCGACATTGTAGGGCGCGTTGGCCGGCAGGCTCAGGCCCGTGACCATCAGCAGCAGCGTGTAGCCGTCCTTTGGCGCCTGCGCCGCCGCATGGCTGCCGATCACCGAACCGGCGCCGGGCCGGTTTTCGACGATGACCTGCTGGCCGAGCGCCGCCGACAATTTGTTGGCGATGATGCGCCCGGTGGCATCAACGCCGCCACCGGCGGGAAATGCTACGATCAGCGTGATATTGTGCGAGGGATAGTCTTCGGCGCCGGCGGCGCCGGCGCAAAGCAGCGCCGCCCCCGCGATCAGTCCAAATCCAATCTTTCCGATGTTGATCATCTCCACCCTCCGTTTTTGCTTCGTATTCTTGAAACGCATTATGACGCCATCCGCGGTGTTGAGAACCCCCGTGGCTCGCTCCATGGCTGGCGGACCGATAAATCGGCTTGTTACAAGACGGCCGGAGCGCGATCTGGCCATTCAGCCAGCCTTAGGCGTCCTTGAACGTCTCGCGGAATTTGTGCGCCGGATAGACGCCGAGAATCGTCAATTCCTTGGAGAAGAAGCCGAGCTCCTCCAGCGCCAGCACCAGCGCGCGGTCGTCGGGGTGGCCCTCGACGTCGGCGTAAAATTGCGTGGCGAAGAAATTGCCGCCGACCATGTAGCTCTCAAGCTTGGTCATGTTAACGCCGTTGGTCGCGAAGCCGCCCATCGCCTTGTAGAGCGCGGCCGGCAGGTTGCGCACCTGGAACACGAAGGTGGTGATCACCTTGCGCTTGCCGTCATTGTGCGCCGCCCACTTCTTCTCGCGCGACAAGACGATGAAGCGCGTGGTCGAGTGCGACTCGTCCTCGACGTTCTCTTTCAGGATGTTGAGGCCGTAGATTTCGGCGGCGAGCCGCGACGCGATCGCAGCCCGCGTGATGTCCTTGCTATCCGCGACGGTACGCGCCGAGCCCGCGGTGTCGGCGGCGGCGACCGGCTTGAGCTTCAGTTCGCGGATGGTGCCGCGGCACTGGCCGAGCGCCATCACATGGCTCTCTACCGTCTTGATGGTCTTGAGGCTGGCGCCCTTCGGCGCCATCAACTGGTTGCGGATCGGCAGGAACCACTCGGCGATAATGTGCAGGCCGGCGGTCGGCATCAGATGATGGATGTCGGCGACGCGCCCAGCGATCGAGTTCTCGATCGGGATCATGCCGAGTTCGACATCGCCGTTGCTCAGCGCGGTGAAGCAATCCTCGAAAGTCGGGCAGGGCACCGGCTCGTGGTCGGGATAGGCTTCACGGCATGCGATATCGGAATTCGCCCCCGGCTCGCCCTGGTAGATGATTTTCTTTTTCGCCATCGCGCGGCCCGTGGTTTTCGCCGCAGTGGGTTGCAGGTCCGCCCAGCTAAGTCAATGGAAAGTCACGGGTTTGCGGTGCGCGAAGTCACACCTGGGGCGAAGTGATTGAATTGCAAACCGAATGGAACCTTAGCCCCGATTATCCGTTGCAGTTTTGGGCGGCTCTAGAAGCTGACGGCGGGCATGTTGCGACGACGGGATCTGCTAGCAACCGCGGCTTGGCTCGCATTGAGCGGCGCCGCCGCCCACGCGCGCATCATTTCCGGCGGATTGCCATGGGGTCCGAATTCCGGCAACCCGCCACCGCCCGCCAGACCAGGTCCGTGGCTTTATTTTACCGCCGACGAGAGCCGCGCCGTCGAGGCGCTGGCCGACCGCATTATTCCGCCCGACCCACAGACGCCTGGCGGCAAGGATTCCGGCTGCGCGGTCTATCTCGACCGTCAACTAGCCGGACCGTACGGCCAGGGCGAGGGTCTTTACGTCCGTCCGCCTTTCATGAACGGCACCAAGCAACAAGGGTCACAATCCGAAAGAGGTCCGGCGCAGATATATCGCGCCGGCCTCGTCGCGCTCGATAAGTATTGCCAATCGAATTATTCGGGAAAGCGATTCGCCGATCTCGCCGACAACGACAAGGACGAACTCCTGAAAAGTCTCGAGAGCGAGAAGGTGAAGCTCGATGGCGTGGACGGCAAGGCGTTCTTCGCGCAGGCCGTCACCGACATCCAGACGGGATTTTTCGCCGATCCGATCTACGGCGGCAACCGCGACATGGCGTCCTGGAAGATGATCGGCTTCCCCGGCGCCCGCTACAATTATCTCGACTGGATCGATCGTCACAACGAACGCTTTCCGCTGCCGCCGGTCAGCCTGACCGGCCGCGCGGAATGGACACCGAAGGGGCGTTGAACGGTCATGGCCCGCATGCTTCCCAAAAAAGACGCTGTCTTCGTCGGCCTCGGCTGGACCGGCTGCATCGTCGCCAACGAATTGACCGACGAGGGGCTCGACGTCATCGCGATCGAGCGCGGCCCGTGGCGCGACGCGCCGACCGATTTCCCGACCACCTACGCGCAGGACGAGCTGCGTTATCACATCCGCCACGAACTGTTCCTGCGCCCGGATCAGAACACCTTCACGTTCCGCAACAAGATGGACCAGACCGCCTTGCCAATCCGAAGCTGGGGCGCCTTCATGCCGCCGAACGGCGTGGGCGGCGGCGGCGTGCACTGGAACGGCCAAACCTACCGATTCCTGCCGTCCGATTTCGTGCTGCGGACCCACCTCACCGAGCGCTATGGCAAATCGGCGATTCCCGAGGACATGACGATCCAGGACTGGGGCGTCACCTATGACGACCTCGAGCCGCATTACGACGCGTTCGAATATCTGTGCGGCACCTCCGGCCAGGCCGGCAACCTGAAGGGCCAGATCCAGGACGGCGGCAACCCATTCGAGGGTCCGCGCTCACGGCCTTATCCGACACCGCCACAGAAGCAGGGTTTCGGCCACTCGTTGTTCGGCAAGGCGGCGCGTGAACTCGGTTACAAGTCGTTTCCGCAGCCGTCCGGCAACCTGTCGCAGCCCTATACCAACCCGCTCGGGATACGGATGGGGCCGTGCACCTATTGCGGCTATTGCGAATGGTTCGGCTGCGCCAACTACTCGAAGGCGAGCCCGCAGACCACGATCCTGCCGGTGCTGGTGCGCAAGTCGAATTTCGCGGTCCGTGACAATTCCGAAGTCGTCAAGATCAATACCGACCGTTCCGGCAAGCGCGCCACCAGCGTGACGTTTGTGGACTCTTCGGGCGTCGAATGGGAACAGCCCGCCGACCTCGTGGTCCTGTCGGCATTCTCGGTTTTCAATGTACAGCTTCTGCTGCATTCCAAAATCGGCCAGCCCTACGACCCGGTCTCCAATACCGGCGCGATCGGCCGTAACTTCACGCATCAGACGATGTCCTCGGTCGACGGATTTTTCGACAACAAAAAATTCAACTTCAATCCGTTCATCTCGTCGGGTGCGATTGGCATGATCATGGATGAGTTCAACGGCGACAATTTCGACCACGGCCCGCTGGGTTTCGTCGGTGGCGGATATTTCGCCCACGCGCAGACCAATGGCCGGCCGATCACCACCACGCCGGTGCCGCCAGATGCGCCTAAGTGGGGTGCGGGTTGGAAGAAGGCGGTGGCCGACAATTATCTCAGCACGGTGAGTGGCGCCGCCGTTCACGGCAGCTTCTACAGCTACCGCGACGTCTATCTCGATCTCGATCCGACCTACCGCGACCGGTTCGCGCGCCCGCTGATGCGCATGACGATCGACTTCCACGACAACGAGCTCAAGGCCGCTGCCTATCTCACCGACAAGCTCGAAGGCGTGGTAAAGGCCATGGGCGCCATTCAAACGGTGAAGAAGCCGCGCAAGGGCCCCTACGACATCACGACCTACCAGACCACGCATCTCAATGGCGGCGCCATCATGGGCACCGACCCCAAGACCAGCGCGCTCAACCGTTACCTGCAAAGCTGGGACGTGCCGAATCTGTTCGTGATGGGCGCCAGCGCCTTCCCGCAGAACGCCGGCTACAACCCGACCGGCACCGTCGCCGCGCTGGCGTTCTGGTCGGCTAAGGCGATCCGCGAGAAGTACCTTAAAAATCCGGGGCGGCTGATCGATGCATAATCCTTTGGCCAGATCGGGCGCGATCGCGGCCGCCGCCCTGCTGCTGGCGGGTTACGCCGCGCATGCGAGCGAGCAGGACTTCACCCAGGTCGAGAAGGGCCGCTACCTTGCGACCGCGGGCGATTGCGTCGCCTGTCACACCGTGCCGAACGCCGGTAAGCCGTTCGCGGGCGGCCGGCCGATCGAGACGCCGTTCGGCAGCATCACCTCCGCCAATATCACGCCGGACAATGCCACCGGCATCGGCGCCTGGACCGACGACCAATTCGACAACGCGGTGCGCAAGGGTATCCGTCCTGACGGCAGCCGGCTGTATCCGGCGATGCCCTTCACCTCCTACACCAAGATGTCGCGTGACGACGTGATGGCGATCCGCGCCTATCTCAAGACCGTGGAGCCGGTGCACCATCCGGTGGTCGCCGACACGTTGCCGTTTCCGTTTAACATTCGTTTCGGGATGCGCTTGTGGGATGCGCTTTATTTCAGTCCGGAAGAGTTCAAGCCGGATCTGCAAAAGCCCGCCGACTGGAATCGCGGCGCTTATTTGGTCGAAGGGCCGGGCCATTGCACCGCCTGCCACACGCCGAAGTCGTTTCTCGGCGGCGACAAGGATGGCGCCCATCTTCAGGGCTCGAAACTGCAAGGGTGGTTCGCGCCGGATATCACTAATGACGAGCGGGCCGGCCTCGGCACCTGGTCGGCCGACGATATCGTTGCGTATCTAAAGACCGGCCATAACCGCGTCAGCGCGGCGACCGGCCCGATGGCGGAAGAAATCGAGCACTCGACATCGAAAATGAGGGATGACGATCTCAAGGCGATGGCGGCCTATCTGAAATCGGTGCCGGGCCACAATGAAAATAACGCGCCGGTCGGCCCCGACGATCCGATGATGATGGCGGGGCAGGCAATTTATCGCGACCAGTGCTCGGCCTGTCACGGACTTGACGGCAAGGGGATTGCGCAGCTGTTCCCATCGCTCGCGGACTCCTCGATGGTGCGCTCCAGCAATCCCGCGACCGCCATCCGGCTGATTCTGCGGGGTGCACGCAGCGTCGCAACCGACAAGGAGCCGACCGCACCGGGCATGCCGTCGTTCGGTAAGCAGTTAAAGGACGACGAGATCGCCGCGGTGCTGACATACGCGCGCAACACCTGGGGCCACCCTGCGGCGGCGGTGCCGGCGAGCGATGTCGCAAGCGCGCGACACGATCTGCGCGCAAGAAGCGACTAGCGCAGCATCTTCCGCGCCTTCTCCAACTCCTCCGGCGTGTCGACGCCGAGCGGCACGCTAGCGACGATTTCGACGTCGATGCGCATGCCGGCGTCCATCGCGCGCAACTGCTCGAGCCGCTCGCGCTGCTCGTTGGCGGAAGGCGGCAGCGCGATGAATTTCGCCAGCGCCGCGCGGCGATAAGCGTAAAGACCGATGTGATGGTAATGCGGGCCGGCACCTTGCGCGTTGTTGCGCGTGAAGCGCGTGGCGCGGAAACGTCCGTGCGCGACCGGCCGGCCCTCGACCTTGACGACGTTCGGGTTGCTGCGCTCGGCGCTAATCTTGATCTCGGCGGCCAGCGTCGCGATGTCGACCGCCGGCTCGGCCAGCGGCTTGAGCGAGGCGCGGATGTCGGTGGGCTCGATCGCCGCCAGGTCGCCCTGCACATTGACCACGATTTCGATCTGGCGTTGCGGGTCGATCGCTTCCAGCGCCTCGAAGATGCGATCGGAGCCTGAACCGTGGTCGGAGCGCGTCATGATGGCGTGGCCGCCGGCTTTTTCCACCGCCGCTTGCACGGCTTCCGAGTCGGTCGCCACCACCACCTCGCCCAGCTTGGCCGCCTGGGCGCGATGCAGCACATGGACGATCATCGGCGTGCCGTTGATGTCGATCAGCGGCTTGCCGGGCAGGCGCGTGGCGCCCATGCGGGCGGGGATCAGGATGATCGTGGGAGAAGCGGCGGACATTGCGATACACCGCCGACAAATGGGCCGAGCAGCCCGAGGTTGCGAACATAGCGTCGATGTAGCGCCGTTATACGGGTTGCCAGCGGGCGGGCAAACCGGTATCTCCAATTCGCCGCCGGGGCCCCGGCAGCTTTCTGTTCAGCGCCACTATCTCAGAGCTTGTTTGCGATGAACTCCTTCGAATTGAACAAGATTCTCGGCGCCATCCTCGGCTGCTGCCTCATCCTGCTGGCACTCAATATCACCGCCGGCGCCATCTTCGCACCGGAAAAGCCGGCCAAGCCCGGCTACGACATCGCGGTCAAGGAACAGGCCGCCGCGCCCGGCGCCGCCCCGGCCGAACCGTCTCAACCCATTGAAGTTTTGCTGGCGAGCGCCACCGCCGAGAAGGGTCAGGCCACCGCCAAGCAATGCCAGGCCTGCCACACCTTCGAAAAGGGCGGCCCCAATCGGGTCGGCCCGAATCTGTGGGGCGTTGTTGGCCGCAAGCGCGCATCCGAGCCGGGCTTCAACTATTCGGCGGCGATGAAGGCCAAAGGCGGCGAATGGACCTACGAAGAGCTCAATCATTTCATCGCCAATCCGCGCAGCTATATCCCCGGCACTAACATGACCTTCGCCGGCCTGTCGCGCGACGGTCAGCGCGCCGACGTGATTGCGTTCCTGCGCACGCTCTCCGACAACCCGCTGCCGCTGCCGAAAGCTGCGGCCAATGCGCCGGCGCCTGCCGCGGGCCAGGCACCCGCTGCCGGGCAAGCTCCAGCGGCAGGCGGTGCAGGTCAGCCTGCTGCGGCGAAGCCCGCCCAGCCGCCCGCGCCGGCCAAGCACTGACAGCTTCTTTTCGCCGCGGTGAATTGGCTGGCGGCGAGGTGAATTCGGGCCGGAAAACCGACATAATCCCGGGCCGGAGTCCTCGCATGCACTTGTCCCGCCGATCGATCTTGCGCAATAGCGCTTTCGCGCTCGCCGTACCGGCATTATCAAGACTGACGGGGGTCTCAGTTGCCGCCGCGCAAACACCAGCAAAAGATCAAACTTGGCAACACGGCCTCTCGCTGTTCGGCGAACTGAAATATCCGGCCGACTTCAAGCATTTCGAATATGTGAACCCGTCTGCGCCGAAGGGCGGCTCGGTGCGCCAGATCGCGTTCGGCACTTTCGACAACTTCAATCTGGTGGTTGCCGGCGTGAAGGGGAGCCTGGCCAACGGCCTTGAACTGACCACTGAAACATTGATGGCGCCAGCGCTCGACGAAGTGTCGACTGAATATGGTTCAGTGGCGGAAGCGGTTAGCCATCCGGCGGATTTTTCGTCCGTGACCTATCGCCTGCGCGAGAACGCGCGCTGGCACGACGGCAAACCGATTACGCCGGAAGACGTGATCTTCTCGCTCGCTACCATCAAAGCGAATAGCCCGCAGCTCGGCGCCTATTATCGTCATGTGACGAAATCGGAGAAAACCGGGCCGCGTGAAGTGACATTCACCTTCGATGGCCCCGGCAATCGCGAATTGCCGCAGATCGTCGGTCAGCTCTATGTGCTCCCAAAGCACTGGTGGGAAGCGACCGATAAAAACGGCAACAAGCGCGACGTCACGGCGACCACGCTCGAACCGCCGCTGGCGAGCGGCCCATACCGCATCAAGGAGTTCACGCCCGGCCGTACCGTGGTGTTCGAGCGGGTCAAGGATCATTGGGGAAAGGACCTCAATATCCAGGCCGGACAGAATAATTTCGACGAGGTTCGTTACGAATATTTCCGCGATTCTACCGTCGCGCTCGAAGCCTTCAAAGGCGATCAGGTCGACTGGCGTACCGAAAACAGCGCGAAAAACTGGGCGACCGCCTATGATTTTCCGGCCGTCAAGGACAAACGTGTCGTTCTCGAGGAATTTCCGATCCGTAATTTCGGTGCGATGCAGGCATTTGTCTTCAATGTCCGCCGAGATAAATTCAAGGACCCGCGCGTGCGCCGGGCGTTTAATTTCGCCTTCGATTTCGAGGAGATGAACAAGCAGATTTTCTTCGGGCAGTACAAGCGCATCAATAGTTATTTCGAGGGCACCGAGCTTGCCTCGTCCGACTTGCCACAGGGTAAGGAACTCGAGATCCTCGAGACGGTCCGTGACAAGGCGCCGGCGGAAGTTTTTACGACGGCCTACAGCAATCCGGTCGGCGGCAATGCCGAGAATGTGCGCAGCAATTTGCGTGAGGGAATCCGCCTGCTGAAAGAGGCGGGTTACGAGATCCGCAACACCAAGCTGGTCAATGCCAAGACCGGCGAAGCGCTCAGCGTCGAATTCCTGGTCGATGATCCCGCCACTGAACGCTTCGTGCTGTTCTACAAGCCCTCGCTGGAGCGGCTTGGCATTGCGGCGGCGGTGCGCGTGGTCGACGCCGCGCAATACGAAAATCGCCTGCGGCAATGGGACTTCGACATTATCGTGAATTCGTGGGGCGAGTCGCTGTCGCCCGGCAACGAACAGCGCGGGTTCTGGAGTTCGGCCGCCGCCGATCAGCCCGGCTCGCGCAATCTCGTCGGCATCAAGAACCCCGCGATCGACACGTTGATCGAGCGCGTGATCTTCACCAAGGATCGTGACGATCTCGTCGCCGCCACCAAGGCGCTTGACCGGGTGCTGCTGTGGAATTTCTACGTGGTCCCGCAATGGACCTACGGCAAAGTGCGCAGCGCTCGTTGGGATCGCTTTGGTCGGCCCGACACTATGCCGAAATACGGCACCTCCGCATTCCCCGCGATCTGGTGGTGGGACGCACAGAAGGCCGTCAAGGCGCAGCGCTCCTGATGGCTAAACTGTCCCGCCGCGATGCCTTGGTATTGGCCGGCGGTGCGATCGCCGCAGGCGCGGCGCGGGGGATCGTTTCAGCGGGCGCCGACGACGCCGAGCGGCATGGCATGTCGGCGTTCGGCGACCTGAAATATCCTGCCGACTTTCCGCACTTCGGCTACGTCAATCCTGACGCGCCGAAAGGCGGCACGTTCTCGCAGATCGGGCCGAGCCGGCAGTTCAACCAGTCGTTCCTGACGTTCAATTCGCTCAATAGCTACATTCTCAAGGGCGACGCCGCGCAGGGCATGGAATGGACCTTCGCCACCCTGATGGCGCGTTCGGGCGACGAGCCAGACGGCATGTACGGCCTGGCGGCGAAGTCGGTGCGCATCAGTGACGATGGATTGATGTACCGTTTCACCATCCGGCCGGAAGCCAAATTCCACGACGGCACGCCGCTGACCGCGCATGATGTCGCGTTTTCGCTAGCGACGTTGAAAGAAAAAGGCCATCCGATCATCACGCAATTACTGCGCGACTTTAAAGGCGCGGAGGCGAATGATGACGCAACGATGACAGTTCAATTCGCCGAAAAACGGGGACGCGACGTGCCGTTGTTCGTCGCCGGTCTGCCGATCTTTTCGCGCGCCTATTATTCCAAGCAGCCGTTCGATCAATCAACGCTGGAGATTCCCCTCGGCAGCGGACCTTACAAGGTCGGCAAGTTCGAGGCCGGCCGTTACATCGAATATCAACGGGTGAAGGATTGGTGGGGCGCCGAGCTTCCGGTGTCGCGTGGGCAAAATAACTTCGACATTCTGCGCTACGAATTTTATCGTGATCGCGACGTCGGCTTTGAAGGCTTCACCGGTAAGAGCTATCTGTTTCGTGAGGAATTTACATCGCGGACCTGGGCGACCCGCTACGATTTTCCTGCCGTCCGAGACGGTCGGGTCAAGCGAGACGTGCTGGCGGACGACACCCCATCGGGAGCGCAAGGCTGGTTCATCAATACCCGGCGCCCCAAATTCAAGGACCGCCGCCTGCGCGAGGCCCTGATCGACGCCTTCGATTTCGAATGGACCAACAAGACGCTGATGTACGGCTCCTATGACCGCACGCAATCGGTGTTTCAGAATTCGAAGATGATGGCGAGCGGCAAGCCGGGCCCAGACGAGCTCGCGATGCTTGAACCGTTCCGCGGCAAGGTGCCCGATGAAGTCTTCGAAGAACCGTACGTTCCGCCGGTGACCGACGGCTCCGGGCAGGACCGCACCTGGCTCAAGCGCGGCTCGCAACTGCTGCAGGACGCCGGATGTCTCGTCAAAAACGGCAAGCGCACGCTGCCGGGCGGCGAGCCCCTGACGATCGAATTCCTACTCGATGAGCCGACCTTCCAGCCGCATCACATGACGTACATCAAGAACCTGCAAATTCTTGGCATCGACGCGACTTTGCGGCTGGTCGATCCGGTGCAATACCGGGCGCGGGTCGATGATTTCGATTTCGACATCACGGTCGAGCGCTTCAATTTTTCCGAGACGCCGGGCGACTCGCTGCGCACTTACTTCTCATCGCAAGCGGCGAAGACCAAAGGCACCCAAAATCTCGCGGGCATCTCTGATCCGGTGGTCGACGCCCTGGTCGACGCGATCATCGGTGCCAAGTCGCGGTCGGAACTGGTAACCGCCTGCCGCGTGCTCGACCGCGTCATCCGCGCCGGCCGTTACTGGGTGCCGCATTGGTACAAGGCCTCGCATTGGCTGGCCTATTGGGACGTGTTTGGCCATCCCGTGGACAAGCCGCGCTACTTCCGCGGTGCGCCCGAGACTTGGTGGTATGACCGCGACAAAGCGGCAAAGCTGGAACGGGCGGGGTAAGCTGTTCCGATGGCCGCCTATATCGTCCGCCGTATCCTTTTCATGGTTCCGACGCTGCTCGGCATCCTGTTCGTTTCATTCGTCGTCGTGCAGTTCGCGCCGGGCGGCCCGGTCGAGCGCGTGATTGCCCAGCTTTCCGGCTCCGATACCGGCGCGACCTCACGGATTTCCGGCGGCGCTGGCGGCGACTTCGCCGGGCGCGGCATGGCGCAGGGCGCCTCGCAGATCGACGCCGGCTCGTCGAAGTATCGCGGTGCGCAAGGCCTCGATCCCGAATTCATCAAGAAGCTGGAAAAGCAGTTCGGCTTCGACAAGCCGGCCTACGAGCGCTTCGGGTTGATGCTGTGGAATTACGCACGGTTCGATTTCGGCAAGAGCTATTTCCGCGACGTCAGCGTGCTGCACCTCGTCAGGGAAAAGCTGCCGGTGTCGATGTCGCTCGGCATCTGGATGACGCTGCTGACCTACCTGATCTCGATTCCGCTCGGCATTCGCAAGGCGGTCGATGACGGATCGGCATTCGACGTCTGGACCTCGGGCATCATTATCGTCGGCTATGCCATTCCTGGGTTTTTGTTTGCGATCCTGCTGATCATTCTATTCGCCGGCGGGTCGTTTTTCGATTGGTTCCCGTTACGCGGGCTGACTTCCGACAATTGGGATTCGCTCAACTGGGGGCAGAAGATCGTTGATTATTTCTGGCATCTGGTGCTGCCGATCGTGTCGATGTCGATTTCGGCATTTGCCACCATGACGCTGCTGACCAAGAACTCGTTCCTCGATGAAATCCGCAAGCAATATGTGCTGACGGCGCGGGCCAAGGGCTGCACGCGCAACCAGGTTCTCTACGGTCACGTTTTCCGGAACGCGATGCTGATCGTCATTGCCGGATTTCCATCCGCTTTCGTCGGCGCCTTTTTTGGCGGCGCGCTGCTGATCGAAACGATCTTCTCGCTCGATGGCCTCGGCCTGCTCGGCTTCGAGAGCGTGCTCAACCGCGACTATCCGGTGGTATTCGCCACGCTTTACATCTTTTCGCTGATCGGCCTGATTATGAATTTGGTTTCCGATCTGACCTATACATGGGTCGATCCGCGCATCGATTTCGAGACGCGTGAGGTCTGAGGTGGACGCGCGCAGCTCTCCGCCGCCGCCGACTGTGCCGGTCTCGCCGATGGGCGCGGCCGTGCCGCCCGCGCGCGAACGCATCGCGCTGTCTCCGATCAATGCGAGGCGGTGGCAAAGCTTCAAGGCCAACCGCCGCGGCTACTGGTCGTTGTGGCTATTCCTCGTTTTGTTCGTCGTGTCGCTGTTTGCCGAGTTTGTCGCAAACGACAAGCCGTTCCTCGTCAAATATGACGGACACTATTATTCGCCGGCGCTGTTCACCTATCCGGAGACGACGTTCGGCGGCGATTTCGAGACCGCGGCCGATTATCGCGATCCGTTCGTTCAGAAGAAAATCGCCGACAGTGGCGGCTATCTGGTCTGGCCGCCAATTCGTTACTCCTACGATACGCACAATCTCGATCTGCCGACGCCGGCGCCGTCGAAGCCGACATGGATGCTGAGCGAAAAAGAATGCAAGCCGGTGGTCGAACGCAAGCACCTGACCGGCTGCCGCGATCTCGAATACAACTGGCTTGGCACCGACGACCAAGGTCGCGATCTGGTCGCCCGACTGATCTATGGCTTTAGAATCTCGGTGCTTTTCGGCCTCATTCTGACCCTGATTTCGTCCGTCATCGGCATCGCGGCGGGTGCGGTGCAGGGCTATTTCGGCGGCTGGACCGACCTGTTGTTCCAGCGCTTCATCGAAATCTGGAGTTCGATTCCTGAGCTATATCTGCTCCTCATCATTTCCTCAGTACTGGTGCCCGGATTCTTTGTGCTGCTCGGCATCCTGTTGCTGTTCTCGTGGCTGCGGCTGGTCGGTCTGGTGCGCGCGGAATTCCTGCGCGGCCGCAACCTCGAATACATCCAGGCGGCGCGCGCGCTTGGCGTCTCCAACACGGTCATCATGTTCCGTCATCTGCTGCCGAACGCGATGGTGGCGACCATGACGTTCGTGCCTTTCATCTTGTCGACCTCGGTGATGACACTGACCGCGCTCGACTTTCTTGGCTTCGGTCTGCCGCCCGGCTCGCCGTCGCTGGGCGAGATGCTCTCGCAAGGCAAGGCCAATGTGCAGGCGCCGTGGCTCGGCCTGACCGGCTTCTGCGCCGTGGCGTTGATGCTGTCGCTGTTGATTTTCATCGGTGAGGCTGTTCGCGATGCCTTCGACCCAAGGAAGATGTTTCGATGAGCAGCGTCGACAACGCAAAAGAAGCGCTGCTCGAGGTGCGCGACCTTTCGGTCGCGTTTGGGCAAGGCTCCAGCCGGGTGCTGGCGGTCGACAAGGTGTCGTTCTCGATCGGCAAGGGCGAGATCGTCGCCTTGGTCGGCGAATCAGGCTCCGGCAAATCCGTTACCGCGCTGTCGGTGATGAAATTATTGCCTTATCCCTCGGCCAGCCATCCGTCGGGCGAAATCCGGTTCAAGGGCCAGGAATTGCTCCAGCTGTCCGAGAATGAGATCCGGCGGGTGCGCGGCGATGACATCACCATAGTATTCCAGGAGCCGATGACCTCGCTCAATCCGCTGCACACCATCGAGAAGCAGATCGGCGAAATTATCCAGTTGCACAAGCCGATGTCGAACCGAGCGGTGCGCGATCGCATTATCGAGTTGCTGGGCCAGGTAGGCATTCCCGATTCCGCCTCGCGGCTGGAAAGCTATCCGCATCAATTGTCCGGCGGCCAGCGCCAGCGCGTCATGATCGCGATGGCGCTCGCCAATGAGCCGGATTTGCTGATCGCCGACGAGCCGACCACCGCGCTCGACGTTACGGTGCAGGCGCAGATCCTCAAGCTGCTCAAGGAGCAGCAGCAGCGCCTCGGCATGTCGATGCTGTTCATCACCCACGATCTCGGCATCGTGCGAAAGCTTGCTGACCGCGTCTGCGTGATGCAGCACGGCAAGATCGTCGAGCAGGGCGAGGTCGAGCGCGTCTTCACCAAACCCGAGCATCCTTATACGAAGGCGCTGCTTGCCGCCGAGCCGAAACCCGATCCGGCGCCGGCGCGGCCGGACGCGGCTGAGATTGTACGCATCGATAACCTGAAGGTCTGGTTTCCGATCAAGCGCGGCGTGCTGCGCAAGGTCGTGGGCCACATCAAAGCGGTCGATGGCGTCAGCGTGTCGCTGCGCAAGGGCGAAACGCTCGGCGTGGTCGGCGAATCCGGCTCCGGCAAGACCACATTGGGTCTGGCGATCCTGCGACTGATCTCGTCCAATGGGCCGATCGTGTTTTTGGGCCAGTCGATTCAGGGCCTAAAATTCAAGGAAATGCGGCCATTTCGCCGCGACATGCAGATCGTCTTCCAGGATCCTTATGGGTCGCTGTCGCCACGGATGTCGGTCGCCGAAATCATCGAAGAGGGCCTCGAGGTTCATTTGCCCACGCTCAGCGCTGCCGAGCGCGAGCAGCGGGTCATCCGCGCGCTCACCGACGCCGGCCTCGATCCGGAAACGCGGTTTCGCTATCCGCACGAATTTTCCGGCGGGCAGCGGCAACGCATCGCACTGGCGCGCGCTGTCGTGCTGGAGCCAACCTTCGTGGTGCTCGACGAGCCGACCAGCGCGCTCGACATGCTGATCCAGGCACAGATGGTGGCGCTCCTGCGCGATCTGCAGAAACGCCGCGACCTCACCTACATGTTCATCTCGCACGACTTGCGCGTAGTCGCCGCGTTGGCCAGCCATTTGCTGGTCTTACGCAACGGCAAAGTAGTGGAAGAGGGCAGCGCTGCTGAGCTGTTCAAGGTGCCCAAGACCGACTACACCCGCGCGCTATTCGCCGCGGCATTCAATCTGGAGACCGCGCCGGCCGGTGCGGTGGCGCAATGAAACGGCTGGTTGCGGTCCTTTTCGTCGCGTTCGCCGGCACTGCCGCTTTAGCGGCGCAGTTCGGGCCGTCCCAATACCCGATCCGAGCCGACGACGGCGAGGAAATCACAAACTTCACGCTGAGCGCCGCGCAAACCGCGCAACTCGCCGGATTGCAGGGCACCATCCCGGTCGGACATCTCCACGGTGATGTGACAATTCAGCAATTCTACGATCTCAATTGCCCGTTCTGCCGCGAAGCGGCGGTCGACGTCGATGCATTGGTGCGCGCCGATAAAAATCTGAAACTGGTGTTCGTTCCGTACGCCGTGCTGTCGGTGCAATCGGTGCAAGGCGCGCTGGTCGAGATCGGTGCGTCGAAGCTGGCGACGTCGGAGCAGTATCTGGACTTTCACCGCCGCATCTATTCCGGGCGCGGGATGATCGACGGGCCTCACGTGCTGGCGGCGGCCAAGGATATAGGCCTCGATCCGCAGAAGGTCGCGGCGCTTGGCAATACTGAAGATACTTTGAATTTGCTGCGGCAGAACGCCGAGTTCGGCTCAGCCGCCAAGCTGGTCGCGACGCCGGCTTATGTCATCAACGGTGTCGCCATTCTGGGTCACCCGGGATTGGCGCCGCTGCAAAAAGTCGTGGCGGCGGTTCGCGCCTGCGGCAAGGTTGTCTGCTGAATCGCCCGCGGGCCGGGCAGGGGGAATGAAATGACTCTTGGCGTCGGGATCATCGGCCTCGGCATGGCCGTAAAGCCGCACATCACCTCGTTGAGCGAACTGGAAGCAGCCGGCCGCATCAAAGTCGTAGGCGGGTTTTCTCCATCGCAACAACGGCGCGACGGCTTTGCGCAGCAATGGAAGGCTCCGGTGTTCGAACGGCAGGAGGATTTGCTCAGCCGCAAGGATCTGGACGCGGTCCTGATCCTGACGCCGCCCGGCACCCATCTTCCGGTCGCCGAAGCGGCCGCCGCGGCCGGCAAGCATATGCTGGTCGAGAAACCGCTGGAATTCACGGTCAGCCGCGGTGAAGCCCTGATAAAGGCCGCCGAGAAGGCCGGCGTGCGCTGCGCGATCTGCCTGCAACACCGCTTCCGGCCGGCCTCACTGCACCTGAAAGCCGTGATCGACAATGGCGAGCTTGGCCAACTTTTGTCGGCGAGCGCCTCAATCCGCTGGTGGCGCGACGACGCTTACTTCCAGAAAGAGGGCCGCGGCACCCGCGCCCGCGACGGCGGCGGCGTGTTGCTGACGCAAGCGATCCACACGCTCGACCTACTGCTGCATCTGGCCGGCCCCTATAAAGACGTGGCCGGATTTGTCTCGACGTCGCCGCTGCGGAAGATCGACACCGAAGACGTTGCCGCCGCCGCCATCCGGTTTAAAAACGGCGCGCTCGGCGTGCTCGACGCAACCACGGTGGCGCGCCCGGGTTATCCGGAATGCATCGAAATCGCTGGCAGCAAGGGCTCCGCGGTGCTGGAAACATTCCAGCTCACCATCAACCGCGCCGAGGGCAGGCCGGAGGTGGTCGGCGCCGCGCAATCCGGCGGCGGGGGAGCCGATCCGATGGCGTTCGATCACGGCCCGCATCGCGCGGCGATCACCGAATTGCTCGACGCCATCGAGCAGAAGCGCGAGCCGTCCAACAGTGCGCGCTCCGCGCTGGAAGTGCAGCGGCTGATCGAGGATATTCTGGCGGACGCGTCGAAACGCGGCTAGCGGCGCGGCTGGTCGAGTCGGAACACCATCTGGGTCGGCCGCACGAAGCGCAGCGCGATCAGCAGCACCGACATCACCATCACCATGTAGATGATGGCCATGGCGTCGATCGAATAGACCGGCCGCACGCCGCCGGCGAACACGTTGTAATAGAGCGCAACGACGAGTGTCTGCGACCCGCCGCCCGCCAGCAGGAACGCCAGCTCGAAATTGGAAATGGTGTTGACCAGCACGAGCAGGCCCGCGGTCAGTATGCCTGGCACCATCAGCGGCAACAACACGCGCCGGAAGATCTGCAAGCGGCTGGCGCCGAGCATCGAGGCGCTCCATTCCAGATTGAGGCTGATCTGCTCGAAGAACGGCAGCAGGACGAATACCGCGAGCGGCACCATCGGCACCAGCACGGCGACAATGACGCCCGCCACCGAGGCGCCGATGCCGAATTTATAAAGCGTGGTGGCGAGCGGGATGCCGTAGGTCATCTGCGGAATGAGCAGCGGCAAGAAGTACAACAGCAGCAGAATGCGGCTTCGCGCGAAAATTACGGCGCGCCAGGATATAGGCGGCGGGAAAGCCGATCAGCAGCGCGATGAACACCACCGACAGCGCGATGAACAGGGTGATGAAGAGCACGTGGCCGAGCTCGAAATTGGTCCAGGCATAGGTGTACCAGTCGGTGGTGAAGGCCGGCGGCAGCGGCTTGCCGAACCAGCGCTTGGCGAAGCTGCTGACCGCGACATGCGAGACGATGCCGATGCAGATTGAGGATGAATCCCGAGCAGGAAGAGGTAGATCGCCAGTTTCCACAGGCGGCCGCGCATCATGCTCTCCGTCAGCGCTTTCCAACGCCCATCGTGGTCGAAATCGTCATGCGCCGGCGCACCAGCACAATCACGATGAGCGCCGCCATCTGGCAGAGCCCCATGATCACGGCGATCGCCGAGGCATAGGACATGTCGTATTGCTCGAAGGCCTGCTGATAGGCGGCAATCGAGATGGTGCGGGTGGAGCCGGCCGGCTGGCCGACCATCACGGCGGAGGGAAACACCGCAAAGCTCATGACGAAAACCAGCGCGAAGGCAATCACCAGGCCGGGCGCGATCAGCGGCAGCATCACGCGGCGGAACACCGTCCAAGGCCCGGCGCCGAGCATGCGCGCCGAACTCTCGAGGCTCGGATCAATGCCGGAAATGTAGCCGAGCAGCATCAGGAAGCAGAACGGGAATTGCTGCATGAACAGCGACAGCATGACGCCGATGAAGTTATGCGTCAGCTCCAGCGGCTCCTTGATAATGCCGGCGCCGAGCAGCATCTGGTTGAGCCAGCCATTGGTGCCGTAGAAGCCGAGGATGCCTTCCGACAGGAAGATGACGCCGAGCGAGATCGGCAGCACCAGGATGGTGGTGACGGTGCGCTCCATCCAGATGCCGCGCCGCATGCCGTAGGCCAGGAACAGTGCGGCGAGAACAACGATGATGCTGTTCGGTAGCGCCAGCGCGAAAGTGGTGCCGATGGTCTTGTATTGGTACGGGTCGTTGAAGAACGAGACGTAGTTCTTGATGCTCCAGGCCGTCGCCCTTCATCGGCTGCAGGCTGACATAGATGCCGTAACAGGAACGGATAGACGAACATCACCAGGACATAGAGCAGCGACGGCAGCAGGCAGAGGATCGCCAGGGTATCGAGTTCGCTGCGCTCGTCGGGTCGGGTGATAAGGGCCATGGGTGCGCGTCTATTCCGCGAGGCAGCAGAACGAGTTTGTCAGGCGGCAGTGTGAGATCGACATTGTCGCCCAGCGCAGTTTTCTCCGACGGTGCGCAGCCAGATCCGTCCAGATCCCTCGATCGCTATCGCGGCTTCCTGTTCGCGTCCGAGATATTCGACAAGTTCGACTTTGCCACGCAGTGTGTTGACGCCGTCGCCCGATTTGCCGACGCGGATGTCGTCCGGCCGGATCGCCATCACGGCGTCGGCGCCGCTGGAAAATCCGTCGCGCGCGCGGGCACGCAGACTGAGGCCCTTGGCGGCGCCTTCGATGAAGCCGCCGGTGGCTTGACCGAGCTTGACGTTGAAGAAATTCCGGAAGCCCATGAAGTCGGCGACGAAGACGTTCTTCGGCCGGTCGTGGATTTCCTGCGGCGTACCGATTTGCATCAACACGCCTTCGCGCAGCACCACGATGCGATCCGATAGCGACAGCGCTTCGGCCTGGTCGTGCGTCACGTAGATCGAGGTGAGGCCCAGCCGCGCATGCAATTGCTTGATCTCGGTGCGCATCTCGACGCGCAGCTTGGCGTCGAGGTTCGAGAGCGGCTCGTCGAACAGCATCAGCCGAGGATGCAGCACCAGCGCCCGCGCGATAGCGACGCGCTGCTGCTGGCCGCCGGAAAGCTGGCCGGGATAGCGATCTTCGTAGCCGGAGAGCCGCACCATGCCGAGCATGGTGGTGACGCGTTCCTTGATCTCTTCTGCCGGGCGATGCTGCAACGACAGGCCGAACGCGACATTGTCGAACACGGTCAAATGCGGAAACAGCGCGTAGTTCTGGAACACCATGCCGAAGCCGCGCTTTTCCGGCAGTAAATGATCGATGCGTTGGTCGTCGAGCCAGATCTCGCCTTCGCTCGGCGGCACCAGGCCGGCAATGATGCCGAGCGCCGTCGATTTGCCGCAACCACTCGGCCCCAGGAAGGTGACGAATTCACGCCCGCGTATCTCCAGCGGCAGGCGGTCGAGCACGGTCTTGCCGCCATAGCGCTTGGTGATCGAGACCCGCAATTTGTTGATGGAATTCGGCCATGTCCCCCGCCGCGTCTTCGATGCATGACTGAGGGCCCGCGTCGTGCGGGCCCTCATGCATGCTGTGGCAGCCTTGCTACTTCTTGACCTGGTCCGCGCCGATTTCGCGATCCCAGCGGTCCATCGCGTAGCTCAGAGCGTTAACGCCGAGCGGCGAGGAGACTTTCCACTTGGTGCCGATCTGGTCGTATTCAGGACGCCAGAATTCCTTCACTTCGTCCTGGATGTCCTTCGGCGCCGACGCGATGGTCGCCGCTTTCACCACCGGACCGATGAAGGCGCGTCCAGGTGAGCACCTGCTGCTCGGGCTTCCACATGAACTTCATCAGGTCGAGGATGATGTCGACCTGCTCTTTCGGCACGCCGGTCGGGATGCACCAGTAGTGGCCGTCGACCACGAAGGTGGTGTTGTCCAGGATCGCGATTTTGGAATCCGGCGGGATCACGCTCTGGGCGCGCGGCTTCATGTCCCATTCCATGATGCCGGCGATCATCCAGCGCTGACCTTGCGCGAATTCCTTGAGCGTGATCGGCGGTGCCGGTCGGATAATATTCGACCGTATTTACCGAGCTCCTTGAGGTAGTCCCAGCTCTTCTCCCAGCCTTTTTCCGGATCGAGCGGCTTGGAATCGCCGAGGATGAAGGCGAAGCCTTGCAGGACCGCGCGGCCCGGGACCGCTATTGGCCGGGCGCGCATACATAAACTTGCCGGGATTGGCCTTGGCCCAGGCCATGAAGCTCGGCGGCGTTCTTTGGCGGGTTTGGCACTTTGCGACGGGTTGTAGATCAGCACCGGGCCGCCGGCATTGCCGACCGACGGAATCAGGTAGCCGCCGCCTTCGTCGTAAAGCGCCTTGCCCGCTTCGGTGAGCGTCTCGCGCGGAAACGTCGTTTTGTAGTCCGGAATCTGGATGATCTGTTTGTTCTGCGCGAGCAGCGATCCGCCGTCCTGCCCAGTGAGCACGAGGTTGATGTCGAGGCGGCTGGCATCCTGCTGCGCCTTGATCTTGGCCGGCAATTCCGGGCGCGGGCGCGCGCTGAATCTTGATTTCCTTGACCTTGTCCGGATTGGCCTTCTCATAGTTGTCGATGATGACCTCGGTCGAGGCGAGGTCGCCGCCGGTATCGATGATCGACAGCATGATCGGCTCGGCGGCCAACGTCGCAGTCGGCAATCCGAGTGCAACGAGTCCGAGGACCGGCGCCGCCAAAGCAAAGCAAGTTCGCGGAGCGATCCGCATAGGTAGCCTCCCCTAGATCTGTTTTTCACGGCCTCGCAGCGGGCCGCTCTTGTGAAGATCGATCTAGTGCAGCGTTATCGGCCATAACTGTCAAGGCCATCGTCATATAATATGACAACGCCGTTACGCGACGACCCGTCGCACGCTGGTGACCTCGCTGCCGGCGGTCTTGATCCGCGCGATGGCGTCCGGAGTTTTCTCGCTCGCCACCATCATTTGGTGCGCGTTGGCGTGGAGCAGCGTCTCTTTGTCGCGTGCGATGGCGACGTGGCCCTTCCAGAACACCAGGTCGCCGCGGCGCAGATCGGACAGCGACGATAATTTTCCGAGCGACAGTTCCTGCATGTCGCTGTCGCGCGGACAGGCGTGGCCTGCCGCCTGCAACGCAACCTGAACAAGTCCGGAGCAATCGATGCCGGCGCCGGTCTTGCCGCCCCACAGATAGGGCGTACCCGCGAAACGCTCGGCGACGGCGACGAAGTCGGATTCTTTTGCCGTCACCGGCGCGATATGGCGAGCCGGTAAATAGAACCCCCCTTCGGTCACGGCGAAACGCTCGTCTTGCCGCGCGACGACGACGCGGGCGCCGAACGGCAGCGCCGCGAGCGGCGGCATCTTGATATCGGGGCCGGGGAAACCGAGCGTCAGCCGCGCCGTGACCTTGTGGGTCGGCGGCGCTCCGATGCGGCCGAGCGCATTGGCAGCCAGCCAGCCGACATAATTGTCGGCCTGCAATTGGCCCCAAGCCCAGCCCTCGTCGTTGATCTCATAAATTGTCACGCGTTCGCCAAACAGCGCTTCGGTGTCGAGCCGCGCGTCGTGGCCCGGCTCGCGCCGTAGCGGAGCGTGCGGCTGGATAATCTGGTGCGGCGTGCCTTCGACGAAGTTTTTGGCCTCGACTTGGTCTTGCAGATGCTTGGCCGCGAGGTCCGGCCGGAATGCATTGACGCGTGGGTCGATCGCTACCATGAGTCTAGGCGCCGCCGTAGCGCTGCATCAGCAGCGCGTAGAGCGCGCGCGCCGTCATGCATTCGCCGCCTTCAGGGCGGCCGGGCTTGGCCGATGGCGTCCAAGCGAACAGGTCGAGGTGCAGCCAGCTTTTGGCGCGGCCGACGAACTTGCGCAGGAACAGCGCGGCGGTGATGGCGCCGCCCTGACCGCCAGTGCTGACATTATTGGTGTCGGCGACTTTGGACTCCAGCATGGCGTCGTAAGGCCGCCACAGCGGCAAGCGCCAGACGGGGTCGTTTTCTGCGTCACCGGTCCGCATGAAGTGTTCGGCCAGCGCATCGTCGTTGGTGAAGAAGGCTGGCAGGTCGGGACCGAGCGCGACGCGGGCAGCGCCGGTCAAGGTCGCGAAATCGACGATCAGCTCCGGCGCTTCCTCGTCGGCGAGCGCCAGCGCATCGGCCAACACCAGCCGGCCTTCGGCGTCGGTGTTACCGATCTCGACCGTGATGCCCTTGCGCGAGCGGTAGACGTCGCGCGGCCGGAAGCTGGTGCCGGAGATCGAATTCTCCACCGCCGGAATAAGGACGCGCAGGCGAATCTTCGCTTTCGCCGCCATCAGCATGTGCGCCAACGCCAGCGCGGTCGCTGCGCCGCCCATGTCCTTCTTCATATTGAGCATGCCGGCGTCATTTTTGATGTCGAGCCCGCCAGTGTCGAAGCAGACGCCCTTGCCGACCAGCGTGATCTTCGGATCGCTGTCCTTGCCCCAGGTAAAGTCGATCAACCGCGGCGCGCGCGCCGAGCCGCCGCCGACCGCCTGCACCAGCGGAAACTCCTTCTCCAGCGGCGCGCCGCTAACGGTGCGGAATTTCGCGCCATGCTGGGCAGCGAGTTTTTTCGCGGCCTCCTCAAGCTCCGCAGGCCCCATGTCGTTCGACGGCGTATTGATGAGATCGCGGGCGAGCGTCACGGCTTCGACGATATGCGTGAGCTCAGCCGCATCGACATCTTGCGGCAGCATCAGCCGGATGTTGGCGTCCTTTGGCTTGCGATAGCGGGTGAACTGATAGAGGCTGAGCGCGAACGAGAGCGCGGCCAGCCGCGCATCATGCGGCGCATTGGCGAAACGATAGGTGCCGGAGGGCAGGCCGGCGAGCTTGCCGGGCAAGAACGAATTTCTCAGTGGGTCGTCGGCGGCTTCGAGGCCGAACAGCACGGCGGCCAGCTTGCCGTCGGGGGAGGGGAGCAGCAGATGCTGACCGCCTTTCGCCTCGAAACCTGCGGCTTTGGCGAATGCGCGGTCGCGCGCGCCCAGTTGTTCCGACACTTCGTCGAAACTTGCGGTCGTGACAAACCAAATAGGAATGGCGGTCTTGGTATCGCCGCCGGTCAGAAAAATCGCCGTCATGTGCCCTTACATCCCCGCAACGGCGCCATTTTACAAGTTAACGAGTCATTAGGGTTAACCTTTTATTGCTGGCAGGGCATGCCTTCCGCCCGCGCTGTCCGTCTGCTCGCTTCCGCCGCGCTCGCCGCCGTGCTGGCGCTTTCGGCAGCCGGTTGCACCACGACGGGCAGCGACGACGTCACCGGCTCGATCGGTAAATCCTCCGAACCCCGCACCGATGCCGATTGGCGCAAGTCCGCCGAGGCATGGGGCGAGCGCTATCGCCAGAACAACGCCGACGCCGAGGCCGCCATCAAATATGCCCAGGCGCTGCGGGCGACCGGGCAACGCGCGCAGGCCGTCCGCCGTGCTCGAACAGGCGACCATCGAAAACCCCAAGGATCCGGCGCTGCTCGGCGCCTACGGCCGTGCGCTGGCCGATGTCGGCAACTACCAGCAGGCGCTCGACGTGCTCGGCCGCGCCCATACCCCGGACAATCCGGATTGGCGCATCCTCAATGTGCAAGGCGCGGTGCTCGACCAGCTGGGCCGCCACATGGAAGCCCGCCGTTACTACGCCAGTGCGCTCAAGATCGTGCCCAACGAGCCCTCGGTGCTGTCCAACCTCGGGCTGTCCTACGCGCTCGCCAAGGAGCTTAAGCGCGCCGAAACAATCCTGCGGCTTGCGGTGGCGCAGCCAAACGCGGAGCCTAAAGTCCGGCAGAACCTCGGGCTGGTGGTCGGACTGCAGGGCCGCTTCGAGGAAGCCGAGAAAATCGTGCGGGCCGATCTGCCGGCCGACGAAGCGTCAGCCAATGCGGCCTATCTCGGCAGATGCTGGCGCAGCAGAGCGACTGGAAGAAATTCGGCAAGCAGCAGCACGTATCGAGCGCCGATAGCGGCAACTGATCAGCGTTACTGGATGCCCATCACCTTGATCACGGCCGGCCCCAAAATCACGACGAACAGTACCGGCAAGAAGAACAGGATCATCGGCACCGTCAGCTTCGGCGGCAGGCCGGCGGCCTTCTTCTCGGCCTCCGACATGCGCATGTCGCGATTTTCCTGCGCCATCACGCGCAGCGTATTGGCGAGCGGCGTGCCGTAACGCTCGGCTTGCTGCAAGGCCATGCAGACCGACTTGACGCCCTCAAGATCGGTGCGCTTGGCGAGATTGTCGTAAGCCTGGCGGCGGTCCGGCAAATAAGACAATTCGGCGGTCGTCAGCGTCAGTTCTTCGGCGAGCGCGACCGACTGGCTGCCGACCTGCTCCGACGACCTTCTTGAACGCCGCTTCGATCGACATGCCGGATTCGACGCAGATCAGCAGCAGATCGAGCGTGTCGGGGAACGCGCGCTTGATCGATAGCTGGCGGCGCGCGATGCGGTTTTTCAGGAACATCAGCGGCATATGCATGCCGGCATAGGCGGCGGCGATGCAGACGCCGACCTTGACCATGGTCGGCTGGTCCCATTCCAGGATCAACAAACAGGTACGACGTTGGCGACCACGAAGGTGACGACCGGCGTCACCATGCGGAAGAACAGATAAGTCACATAAGGCGCCTGGCCGCGATATCCGGCCTGCACCAGCTTCAGCCGCGCTTCTTCCTGGCCGACCCATTTGCTCAGGTTGAAGCTGTCGACGATCTTCTGGACGTATTGCTTGGGCGACTGTCGCAGCGAAACTTTTTCCGGGCCGCGCGCCATGCGCTCGCGCTCGCGCGCGCGCATTTTTTCCCGCTCGAGCGCGACCGACTTCATGCGCTTGTCGAGCGAATCGCCCAGCCAGCAGCGGCATCGCCAGCGTCAGCACGGTGGCGCCCGCGGCGATGGCTGCAAGCAGCACCGTCAGCGTCTGCGGGTTGATCGCTTCGATGAGGATTTCGAGCATCGGTCTGCCGTTAGAAGTCGAAGTTGATCATTTTCTTCATGACCATCACGCCGAGCGACATCCAGCACGCCGAAGCGGCCAGCATCAGCCGGCCGAACGGCTCGGTCCATAACAGCAGAGATGTATTGCGGCGCTGGTGATCCAGACCAGCGTCATCACCGCGATCGGCAGGGCGCCGATGATGCCGGCCGAAGCCTTGGCTTCCATCGACATCGCCTGAATCTTGGCTTTCATCTTCTTGCGGTCGCGCAGCACGCGCGACAGATTGCCGAGCGCTTCGGAGAGATTGCCGCCGGCCTTCTGCTGGATGGAAATCACGATGCCGAAGAAGTTGGCTTCCGGCACCGGCATATGCTCGTAAAGTTTGGCGCAGGCTTCGCCGAGCGGGATGCCGATCGCCTGGGTTTCGACGATGGTGCGGAATTGCGACTTCACCGGCTCGCGGCGCTTCGATGGTGATCATCTTCAGGCAATCGAGCAGCGGCAGGCCGGCTTTGATGCCGCGCACGATGATGTCGACGGCATCCGGGAACGCCGTCGAGAAATTTGTTCTCGCGCCGCTTCTTCAGGAATGTCAGCATCCAGCGCGGCAGGCCGAACGCGCCGGCAAACGCCATGCCGAGCGCCGGCAGGATGCCGAATTGCCCGAGCAACACAATCGTAAACAGCAGCAGGCCGAGCACGCCGGCCGTGATCATAAAACGGTTTTTCGACCAGCTCAGGCCGGCCTGCGTGATCTTCACGTTGAGCGGCACGCGCTTCTGCTTCTTGTGCCGCTCGTCGAGCTCCTTCAGCGTGCTCTCGACCGTATCGCGGCGCGACTTCTGATTGGCCGCGCGAGGCGCGCTGCACCGGTTCGGACTTGGCGACGCTGGCCATGCGCTGCTCGGCTTTGCGCTCGCCCGACAGGATCGGATAGACGAAAACCCAGACGACGCCGCCGATGGCGAGCGAGGCGAGGGCGAACACCGCAATTTGCTGCATGGCGCCCTCGGCTTAAGCTTTCATTTCTTGCGGTGGCTGCTTCGGCCGCGTCGAGCGCGGCGGCCAGCCGCTTTTCCTCGCCGTAATAGCGCGCGCGATCCCAGAACCGCGGCCGGCCGATGCCGGTCGAACGATGGCGGCCGATCATGTTGCCCTTTGCGTCCTCGCCGACGATGTCGTAGACGAACAGGTCCTGCGTGATGATGACGTCGCCTTCCATCCCCATCACCTCGGTGATGTGGGTGATGCGGCGCGAGCCGTCGCGCAGGCGCGCGGCCTGGATCACGACGTCGACCGACGACACGATCATTTCGCGGATGGTGCGCGACGGCAGCGAGAAGCCGCCCATCGTGATCATCGATTCAAGACGCGACAGCGCTTCGCGCGGCGAGTTGGCGTGCAGCGTGCCCATCGAGCCGTCGTGGCCGGTGTTCATCGCCTGCAACAGGTCGAACGCTTCGGGTCCGCGGACTTCGCCGACGATGATGCGTTCGGGCCGCATGCGCAGGCAGTTCTTGACCAGGTCGCGCATGGTGACCTGGCCTTCGCCTTCGAGGTTGGGCGGGCGGGTTTCCAGGCGCACCACGTGCGGCTGCTGCAGCTGCAATTCGGCGGCGTCTTCGCAGGTGATGATGCGCTCGTCGTCGTCGATGAACTGGGTCGAGACAGTTGAGCAGCGTGGTTTTGCCGGAGCCGGTGCCGCCGGACACCAGCGAATTGACCCGTACGCGGCCGATGATCTTCAGGATGTCGGCGCCTTGCGGCGTGATGGTGCCGAACTTGACCAGCTGATCGAGCGTCAGCTTGTCCTTTTTGAACTTACGAATGGTGAGCGCGGGCCCGTCGATCGCCAGCGGCGGCACGATGGCGTTGACGCGCGAGCCGTCCGGCAAGCGCGCGTCGCAGATCGGCGAGGATTTCGTCGACGCGGCGGCCGATCTGGCTGACGATGCGCTGGCAGATGTTCAGCAGTTGCTGATTGTCGCGGAAGCGGATGCCGGTCTTCTGAATCTTGCCTTTGACTTCGATGTAGACCGTGCCGGAGCCGTTCACCATGATATCGGCGATGTCGTCGCGCGCCAGCAGCGGCTCGAGCGGGCCGAAGCCGAGCACGTCGTTGCAGATGTCGTCGAGCAGCTCTTCCTGCTCGGAGATCGACATCACGATGTTCTTGATCGCGATGATCTCGTTGACGATGTCGCGAATTTCCTCGCGCGCCGAATCGGCGTCGAGCCGCGCCAGTTGCGCCAGATCGATCGCCTCGATCAGCGCGCCGAAAATGGTGCCTTTGGTCTCGTAATAGCTTTCCGAGCGGCGGGAATCGACCGAGGCCGGCAGGTGTTGATGGCGGCCGGCGCGCGGGTCGGCGGGCGGCGCCGACACCAGCGGCGCGCCGAGGCCGTCGGAAGGAAACGGCGCGCGGCCCGGATCGCTGGCAGCCGCAACGGCCGGCTTCGGCGCGGACTCGGCGCCCTGGCCGGGCGCAGCCGCAGGCTCACTCGGCGCGACCGGTGCGCGGGCTTCAGCGGTTGAACTGCTACGCTTACCGAACACGACTATTGCACTCCGGACCCAGATCTAGACTCACGCCTTGCGTTTCATCAGCTTGCCGAGGAACGGCGACAGCAGGCCGCCGCGCGAACGTTTGACCTCGGCGCGGCCGGTCAGCACCTGCGCCAACTGGCGGAACATCTCCGCGGTCTTATGGCTCGGCGGATACTTCGGCGATCATCTGGCCGTTATTGGCGGCGGTGCCGAACAGTTGCGGCTCGAACGGGATGACGATAACCGGCTCGTCTTCCAGCGCCTTGGCGAAATCGCCGGTCGCGATTTCCGGCCGCTTCGGCACGCCGACCTGGTTGAGGCAGTAATACGGCCGGTGGTCGTTCGGCCGCGCCGTGCGCAGCAGATCGACCATGTTCTTGGCGTTGCGCAGATTGGCGAGATCGGGCCCCGCGACGACGAGGATGTCGTCGGCGCTGACCAGCAGGCGCTTGGTCCAGCCGGTCCATTGATGCGGCACGTCGAGCACGACGCAGGGGATCGAGGCGCGCAGCGAATCGAGGATCGAATCGAACGCTTCGCGCGCCGAAATCGTAGACCCGATCGAGCGTCGCCGGCGCCGCCAGCAGGCTCAGGTGGTCGGTGCATTTCGACAGCAGGCGGTCGACGAAAGCGGTGTCGATGCGGTCCGGCGAGAACACCGCGTCGGCGATGCCTTGCGGCGGATCCTGGTTGAAGTCGAGCCCGGCGGTGCCGAACGCCAGATCGAGGTCGGTGACGACCGAATCCAGCGCCAGATCGCGCGCGATCGCCCAAGGCGACGTTGTGGGCGACGGTCGAGGCGCCGACGCCGCCTTTGGCGCCGACCACGGCGATGACGCGGCCGACCGGCTTGGCGTCGGCTGCGAGAACAGCCCGCAGATCGCGCGCACGATATCGATGGTGCCGACCGGCGCGATCAGATAATCGCTGACGCCGCGCCGGGTCAGTTCGCGATAGAGCGTCACGTCGTTGATGCGGCCGATCACGACCACGCGGGTGCCGGCGTCGCAGACTTCGGCGAGCTGATCGAGGCTGGTCGAGGATATCGTCGCCGCGACTTTCGGATTCGATGATGATGACGTTCGGCGTCGGCGAAGTGCGATAGGCTTCGACTGCGGCGGTGGCGCCGCCCATCTGGATTTTGACGTGCGCCTTGGCCATCCGGCGGTCTTCGCCGGCGGCCTGCACGGCCGCGGCGGTTTCGACCGTCTCGCAGAACGCCTGCATCGAGACGCGCGGCGCCGGCGCGATGTGTTCGTCCGCCGCGACCGTCTCGGCCGGCGCGGTCGGCGGCGACTCGTCGTTCTGCGACGGCGACTTGCTGTGCGTGTTTGATCATTTTCCGAGATCGCTGATCTTGCCGGTGTCGTAACATGCCGGCATCGTTCGGATAAACGGCGGAGGGGTTTTCGCCCTTGCGGTATTTGTCGAGCGCGACCGACGCGGCGGCCCATATAGGCCGGCGTTTCGCCGCGCGGCTGCACCAGGTCGGCCGGGTTGTCGACCATCGACGGCGAGATTGCGCTGGGTGGCGCAGCCGAGATTCCAGTACGGGCGGTTTTCGACGTAGCTGGCGTCGTCGGCCGGACCGAGGTCGTTCGGCCATTGGCCGCATGGCCCGGCCTCGGCGACCAGCTTGGGATAATTGAGCTTGATGCTGGCGATGGCGAAGGGCGAGGGCACGTAGGAGCGCACCCGCACGCCGTTGCCGGGCACTGCCGGACTGCGCGAAGATCGAATGAATCTCGCGCAGCGAGTTCGGCCGCGGCGTTGGCGGTCGGTCCGCCATTCGGCACGTCGATGACGATGCCGCCGGTCGCTTCACGTTTCCATGAATGCGCAAAGGCCAGGACGTCGGCGCGTTGCGCCGGGCTCAGGCCGCCGCGATTGCGGCCGAGAAAGACCTCGACGCGTGCGCTCGCCTTCCTTCAGCGTGATCGGATGGCGCTCGCGATAGTCTCGCGGATAGGCGACGTTGCTGCCCTCACGCGTGCGTGTAGCAGCCGGCCAGCATGGCGGTGAGGCCGCCGATCGCCAACAGGTGCGCCAGCTTGCGAGCCGCAACGCAAAGCGCCGCGGAACTGCGGCGCCCGGCCAAGGCGGGGCGAAAATGGGCCATCAAAGGTCTCCCGAGGCGTTCAATCGAGGATGAATCCGTAATTGCCGTGATAGGTGCGTTTCGATTCGGCTTGTTGCGTGGGCGACGGTGCCGTAGATGCGGTTGAGGCGGCCGAGCAGCACAGTCGACGGGTCGCTCGGGTCGGCGAAGCCGTCATCCGGCCGCGACAGCTGCTTCTGCGCCACCGCGCGCACGATGTAGGGCGTCACCAGCACCATCAGTTCGGTCTGGTGGTTGATGTAGTCGCGGCTCTTGAACAGCGCGCCGAGGATCGGCACCTGCATCAGGCCGGGCAGGCCGTTGATCTGCTGCTTGGTCTGCTCCTGGATCATGCCGGCCATCGCCAGCGAGCCGCCCGAGGGGATTTCCACGGTGGTCTCGGCGCGGCGGGTGCGGATCGAGGGGATGGTCAGCGACTGGCGTCGAGCCCGGCACCTGCAGGGTGATGGCGTTTTCCGAGGACAGGTCGGAGACTTCGGTCATCACCTTGAGGCTGATGCGGCCTTCCGACAGCACGATCGGCGTGAACACCAGGCTGACGCCGAATTTCTTGAAGTCGATCTGCGCCTGGCAGACCGGCGGCGACTTGGTGGTGTCGCACGACAGGCCGTTCGGGATCGGGAATTCGCCGCCGGCAATGAAGGTCGCGGTCTCGCCGGAGATCGCGGTCAAGTTCGGCTCGGCCAGCGTGCGGATGACGCCAGCCCGCTCCATGGCGCGCAATGTCGTCGACAGGCCATTCATCGTGGCGCCGAACGTGGTGGCGCTCGCAGCGCTTGGCCGGTGGCCGAGAACGGATTGCTGGTGCCGTAGTTGAGGACGGCGGAGCCATAATTCGCAGTGCCCGACAGGTCGATGCCGAGTTGCTTGATGATGTCGCGCTGCACTTCCGCGACCGTCACCTTGAGCATGACCTGGTCGCGGCCGCGCACGGTGATGCCGTTGACGACCTTGGTGTCGTCGCCGGCGAGACGTGAGGCGAGGTCGAAAGCCTGCTGCGCTTCCGCGGGACTTGAAGCCGTGCCGGCCAGCATGATGCCGTCGGCCGACGCCCTCGATGCGGATGTCGGCGTCCGGCAGCGACTGCTTAAGCGCGCCGCGCAGCCCGTTGAGGTCGCGCGTGACGGCGATATCGAAGCCGGCGATCTGCTTGCCCTCGCCGTCGAAGAAGAAAATATTGGTCTGCCCGACTTTGACGCCGATGATGTAGACGCGCCGCGATGAGCGGATGACCGCGTTGGCGGTCGTAGGATCGGCGACCAGAACGTCCTTGATGTCGGCCGGCAGGTCGATGGCGACCGACTTGCCGATGCCGAGCGGAACGAAACGCGACGTCGCCTCGCTGGCGGCGACCTGGATCACCGTGTTGCGAGCGGCGTCCGCGGCAGCGAGCGGCGCCACCGGCGTCAGGCCCGCGGCGACGATCAATGCCGCGAGCGATGCGCTGCTTAATCCATTTCGCCATATCCGGTCCCCTACTTCGGTGTCGTCGCGGTGCCGACGCCGAATCGAATCACGTTGACAGAGCTGCGGCGCGAGGTCGTCGTCGTTATCGGTCTCGGTCGCGTTCGAATCGGTGATGCTGCGCAGCGCCAGCGATAGCGTGCCGAGCTGCTGCGACGAGCGCGAGTGTTTCGGCCTGTCCCGGCGTCAGTTCCAGCGTCGCGGTCTTGCCGACGACGATCTTTTGTCCGTTCTTTTCCTCGACCGTTCTGGTCGATCGCCAGGACCCGTACGTTTTTGAGCACGGTCTCCGAGGTCTGGGTGTCGCTCTTGTCGCCTTCTTTCGACCCGGCGCGTCAGGATGACGTCGACGCGGTCGTTCGGCAGAATGAAGCCGCCGGCGCTGGTCTCGGCCGTCATCTCGGTCGCCACGGCGCGCATGCCGGACGGCAGGATCGCGGCCATGAAGCCGGAGCCCTTGGCCTTGACCAGCTTGGCTTCGCGGATCGGTTCGCCGGCGACAAAAGGCGCGCGCGCGATCGAGCCTGAAATCGATTCCAGCGCGTCAGGACGGCCTGATTTCGTGATGAAATTTCCGCTCTGCGCACTGGCCGGCCAGGTCTGCCACTGCAGATCTTGCGGCGAGACCGACTGGCCCATGCCGATGTCGGCCTTGGCGACCAAGATATCGACGGTTTCGATTTTGGCTTTTTGCTCGGGCGTCGGCTCGGGCGGCTTTTCCGAACGCCCGGCCAGCATCGCGGCAACGCCACCGGCAGCAATGGCGACGGTCAACACAACTAGACGCGCGGCTTTCATACGCTCACTCTCACTGTGACAAGACGGCCCGTCGGCCGCCAAAACTCAGAATCCACATGGCGGCCGGAGCGACCGCTCGCACCGGATATCATCAGTTAAAGGTCAAGGTATGGTTAAGCGCCGGTATCTAAATCGAGTTAATAATGCGTTGCGCGCGAATTGACCGGCGCTTTTGCACGACTCAGATACCGAGCGAATGCATCCAGCCGGTTTCCGGATAGACCGCGAGCGCGGCAGCTGCCAACGCGATGCCATAGGGTACGCCGGCGCCTTTTTCGTGCAGCCGCAAGATCCAGGCTGGCGCGCCAGCGCCGCCGGCAGCGGCAGCAGGCGGAATTGAATCAGCAACAGCGTCAGCGCGCCGCCGAACAGCGACGCGTAGACCAGGTAATTCAGCAGATAGTCGAAGCCGAACCACAGCGCGGTAGCGGCTGCCAGTTTGGCATCGCCGCCGCCGATCCAGCCTTGCGAGAAGCAGCCGAACGCGATCGCCAGCACCAGCGCGGCGGCGCCGAGATGCATGCCGACTTCGGCGAGGCTCATGCCGGTCACGATCGCGAGCAGCACGAAACCGCTGGCCAGCGCCAACGACAACCGGTTCGAAATCGTCATGGTGAGAAGATCGCTCGAGGCGGCGAATGCCATCAGCGCAGGGAACAGCAGCAACCTGATTGCGTCGGTGAGCATGGCCATTCGTCCAAGCGAGCACATGCCAACGTTACGGCGGCGAGTGTTTACCTTTCGTAAACCGCGGCCCGTCCGCAAAACGAAAAGGCTCCGGCAACAGGCCGGAGCCTTTGATTTACAGCGTCGAAGACCGCGATTACTTGAGCTGGGTCGAGATGCTCGAGAAGGTGGTATTCAGCTTGGTGCCGAGGCCGTTGACGACCGCGATGATCGCGACCGAGATGCCAGCGGCAATGAGGCCGTACTCGATGGCGGTGGCGCCCGAGTCGTCCTTCACGAAACGCACGAAGAGGTTCTTCATCGGTAGCTCCTTGATCCACACGTGGCTGTCTGAGCGGATCCGGCGACCGGATTTCACTCCGGCTCTCGGATCATGCGGGAAACCTAACAGCGAGGTCTTGCGTGGCGGTTAATATGACCGATGAAACATCAGGTATTAGCCCGTATATTCAGCGTAGTTAACAAGGTATATCTTCAAGATTATTACGGTTAACAACACATTAATCTATATATTACTTTGTAAAATTGGCGGATAATCTATGGATAGAGTCTGCTGTCTCTTGAAACTTTGGCGAGTGAACTCAAGATGGCATACTGGCCAAGCCTTCCCGGGCGGTTTCGAATACTTGCGACATCCGCAAGCCTGCGCGGCTGCATTCGCTTAGGCCGCGGCAGGACGCCGGCGGCGCGCCGGCCCGCCCGGGCAATTCACGCCATCTTAACCGCGCGGATCGATACCGGATTGACCATCGGGCGCTCCGTCACTAGGTCACCGCCATGCTCGCAGAGCTTCTTTCCGTCATCGAAGTCGCCGGCGAAACCGTGCTCAAGATCGTACCGATCTCGATCGGGCTCGGCGTTGTGTTTGCGGTGTTGTCGCAATGGTCGGCCTGCAATCCCGGCCGGCCCTGGTGGCACAAGCGCGAGATCGTCACCGACATAATCTACTGGTTCCTGATCCCGCTGGCGGCGCGCTTCGTGCGCATCGGCCTGATGGTGATGGGCGCCGCTTACCTTTACGGCATCCATGGCACCGAGGCGCTGGTCAAGTTCTACGACAACGGCTTCGGCCCGCTGGCCGAACTGCCGCTGTGGGCGCAGGCGATCTTCTTTCTGGTGGCGTCGGATTTCCTGCTGTACTGGGTGCATCGCTGGTATCACGGCGCCCAGATGTGGAAGTATCACGCCGTTCATCATTCGTCGGAAGAGCTCGACTGGATCTCGGCGGCGCGATTTCATCCGGTCAATATCCTGCTCGGCACCGTACTGGTCGACGTCGCGCTGCTGCTGGCCGGCATTTCGCCCAATGTGATGCTGTGGGTCGGGCCGTTCACGCACGGCGACCTCGGCCTTCGTGCATGCCAATCTGAACTGGACGCTGGGGCCGTTCCGATACGTCTTCGCCAGCCCGGTGTTTCATCGCTGGCATCACACCGCGGCCGACCGCGGCGGCAGCAAGAATTTTGCCGGCACATTTCCGATCTGGGATTTGATGTTCGGCACGTTCTATATGCCGGCAAAACAGCTTCCAGACGCTTATGGGGTGGAAGAGAAGAGCTTCCCCGAAAGCTTTGGCGGCCAGATGCTCTATCCGTTCCGGCGCTAACGACCGCTTAACCTTCAAATTTTGCGGTTCATTCACCTATTCCGTTCAACCTTCCCACGTTGATTGACGGCCATGTGGCCGGTTGGTCGTGCGTGCGGAGAGTTCGATGTTGGTTAGACGCCGCGGAGCCGGGACGCTCGATCTGCTGTGTGGCGCCCTCCTTGCCGTCCTGTCGCTCGATGTGGCGCAGGCCGACACCGTCAAGGTCCAGCTCGATCAGGCCCACGTCCTCAAGCTTCCGGATCGTGTCTCCACCATCATTATCGGTAATCCGCTGATCGCCGACGCCAGCCTGCAGGCCGGCGGGCTGCTGGTCGTGACTGGCAAAGGCTACGGCGCGACCAATCTGCTGGCGCTCGACCGCAACGGCCGTGTCGTCATGGACAATACGGTACAGGTCGCCGGTCCCGCGCGCAGCGACGTCGTCGTGGTTTACAAAGGCGTCAATCGCAAATCCTACAGTTGCGCGCCGGAATGTTCGCCGCGCATCACGCTCGGCGATTCCAACGACTTCTTCGGCGGCAGCCTCGGCCAGACCGCCGCCCGCAACGGCCAAGCCCAGGGCACCAAGTAATTCCACGGCCGGCGCGGGATTGTGGTTACCGGCTGGTTAGCGGAAACGGCCAGGTTTCACTGCAACGGCCGCAACAATTCAACAACGCCTCTTTGATATGAATGCCGTGGTGGGCAGACACCATTAGTTCATCGAGACGGCACGTCATGGTGGGTATCGGCAAAACGAAATTGGCGCGCGGCATCCGGCATCTTCGCTCCGGCGTCACCGCGCGTCGTTTTGCGCGCCAGCAGGATGGCGCCGCCGCCATCGAATTCGGCCTGGTCGCGGTGCCGTTCCTCGCATTGATCTTCGCAATTCTGGAAACCGCGATGGTATTTTTCGCCGGGCAGAGTCTTGAGGCCGCGGTCGCGGTGTCGGCGCGGTTGATCATGACCGGGCAGGCGCAGAACGCTGGCTGGACGCAAGCCGCGTTCAAGACGCAGGTCTGCAACAATATCGTCGCGTTGTTCGACTGCGCCAACAAGCTCTACGTCAACGTGCAGACCTACACCGACTTCAATTCGTCGACAGCGACGCCGCCGTACAACAACGGGCAGCTCGACACCACCAAGATGCAATATACGCCGGGCGTGCAAGGCAGCGTCGTCGTGGTCAGTCTGTATTATCAGTGGCCGATCTACGTCTCGCTGCTCAGCAACAACCTGTCGAACCAAAGCGGCAACAACCGCCTGCTGGTGGCGACCGCGGCCTTCAGAAACGAGCCCTACTGATGTGGCGCAAAATCCTCAACGCAATCGTCGCCGCGATGCAGGCCCGCGCTGCGCGCTTTGCTGAAGACCGGCGCGGCGTCTCGGCGGTCGAATTCGCGCTGCTGGCGCCGTTAATGATCGGGCTCTATCTCAGCGGCGTCGAGATTTCGCAGGGTATCGGCATCGACCGCAAGGTCACGCTGACCGCGGGCGCCATGGCGAACCTGGTCGCGCAGAACGCCACCGTCACCGATACCGACATCGCGAATTTCTTCGCGGCTGCCTCCACCATCATGCAGCCTTACTCGACGACGCCAATGAAGGTGACGGTGTCGTGCCTGAGCATCGACGCCAACGGCAAGGCGACGGTGAGCTGGAGCGACACCAAGAACGGCACGGCGCGGGCGGTCGGATCGGTCGTCACCATTCCGTCGGCGCTGGCGGTGGCCAACACTTCGATTATTTTCAGTGAAGTGTCCTACGGCTATACGCCGACGATCGGCCACACCATCTCCGGCACGCTCACGCTGTCGGATACCATGTACATGAGTCCGCGGCAGTCCTCGACCGTCAAGCGCAGCTGACGATCACGCGCTGGGTATTGGCAGCGCTGTCGTCGATTTGATCCGCTCCATCGCAAACCGTGACGTGACGTTCTTGAGCGGCACCGTGCCGATCAGCTTCTTGTAGAATGCGTCATAGCCGGCGATGTCGGTGACGACCACGCGCAACATGTAATCGACGTCGCCCGCCATCCGGTAGAATTCCATCACCTCCGGCATCGCCTTCACCACCTCGGCGAACTTGCTCAGCCATTGCTGGGAATGGTCGCCGGTTTCGATCGAGACGAACACCGAGACGCCGAGCCCGATTTTCTCCGGCTCGACCAATGCGACGCGACGCAAAATGACGCCGTCGGCCTCCAGCCGCTGCAGCCGCTTCCAGCACGGCGTCGAGGACAGCCCGACCCGCTGACCGATCTCCGCCACCGAAAGCGAGGCGTCTTCCTGCACCACGGCCAGGATCTTGCGGTCAATGGCGTCCATAATGTCCTCAGCCCAGAAATAGGCCAAAACCCCGCCTTTTGCCAATGCAATAAAAAATTATTGCTAGCCAAGGCACCTAACCTGTCTTACCGAGAATAATATTCTAATTCAAGCCCTGCTAGGCGAGGCAAAGCGGCCCAGAAATTCATGCACTTCGGCCCGGGTCGGGGCACCGGTCAGCCCGCCGAACCGCGTGCATTTGATCGCGGCGGCGGCCGCGGCGAACCGCATTGCCTGGATGACGTCGCCGCTCTCCGCCAGCGCCAGCGTGAAAGCGCCGTGGAAAGCGTCGCCGGCGCCGAGCGTATCGACGGCGTCGACTTTGAACGCCGGCATGTGGCGCACCTGGTCGCCCTTCATAAAGTACACGCCCTCCGGCCCGTCGGTCACGGCGACAAAGCCCTTGAGTTGCCGGGCCAGCTCCGGCAGCGCGGCCTTGAGGTCTTGCGTTTTGAACGTGCCACGCAATCCCTCGGCGGATGCGATCACATGGCTGCCGAGCTTGAGCAGCGCATCGTCGGGCGCGGTGGTCTGATCGAGATCGATCACCACAGGAATGCCGCGGGTGGCGGCAGCCCGGCAGATCGGTGTGACGAAAGCAGGGAAGCGGTTGTCGACCAGCACGGCATCGACCTCGGCCACCAGGCGTGACGGGTCGGGCGGCACCGCCTCGGTCAGTCCCTTGCCGCGCCGCGTGGCGATTTCCTTTTCACCCAAAGCGTCGAGCAAAATCAGCGACACCGAGGCACTGCCGCCGGCCACCCGCAGTGCGCCGCCGCAATCGACTTTGTCGCGCGTAAGACCGGCAACGATGAAGCGGCTCGCTTCGTCCTTGTCATCGCCGAGCGGCCCGGCAAAGCGCGCTTGGCCGCAAATCCGCGCCACGGTGGTAGCCGCGTTGGCGGCGCAGCCGCCGCCGGTCACGATATAGTCGGAGGCGTAGATCTTGGTGCCGGGCGTCGGGAAATCATCGACGCGCATCACGATGTCCTGCACCGCAATGCCGGCGCACAGGATGATCGGCGCGGGTTTGCGCTCAGTCAAAGGAGACGCCGTCCTCGACCCAGGCCCGCATGATGTGGTGCGCGATGGCGACGCCGGGCGGGCAGGTCAAGCCGTCCGGATGCCGCCGCAGCAGCATGGCGGCGACCTCGTCGCGCGAAAACCAGCGGGCGTCTTCGAGCTCGTCGCGGTCAATTACGATGTCGCTCGACTTCGCCTCGGCAAAGCAGCCGATCATCAGCGAGGTCGGGAATGGCCACGGTTGCGAGGCGAAATAGCGCACGCGACCGCAGGCGATGCCGGCTTCTTCACGGGTCTCGCGCCGCACTGCGTCCTCGAAGCTCTCGCCGGGCTCGATGAAGCCGGCGAGGCACGACCACATCGAAGGCACGAAACGCGGCGAACGCCCCAGCACGCAGCGGTCGCCGTCGACGGTGAGCATGATGACGACCGGATCGGTGCGCGGGAAATGCTCGGCTTTGCAGTTGTGGCAGCTGCGCTTCCAGCCGCAATCGGTCAGTTGGGTCGGCGCCCCGCAATTCGAGCAGCAGCGGTGGCGGGCGTGCCAGTGCAGCAGCGCTTTGGTTTCCGCAATCGGCGGCAGGTGGTCGGCGTCGACCAGGCCTTTGACGGCAATAGAGCGCAGGTCGGTCACCAGCAGATCGGCCCGTGTTTTCAGTGCTTCCGCCGCCGCCGGGTCGATGCCGATCCCGAAGCGGCTGGCGCCATTGAGCAGACCGAGAAACACCGTTTCGGTCGGCGCGCCCAAGGCGCGGGCTTCCGCGATTGTGAACATCGGATTGGCGGGCGCGTCTGGAGTCTTGCCGGCCAAATTTCCAGACTTGGCGACGATCATTTCGCCGCCCACCACGTAGGCGCCGGCATCCGGCCGCGCGGTGAGCGCCGCGATCTCGTCGGCTTTGAGCCTGCGGTCGGCGGCGCGGTCGAGCGCGCTGTCAGCATAACCGAGGCGGGGTTTGGGACCGAGATCAGGACGCGATGACATCGGCGCGCAAATTGGCACGGGCGCTCAGTTCCCGCAATGCGGTCCTCGTTTATTCTGCCGCTTCGCGCTGCGGGCGCGGGTAGATGCGCTCGATCAATTCCGGCCGCTGCCATTGCGAGGACAGCACGCCCTGCTTGGCGCCGAACTCGCGCGCCGATCCGACCTCGTCGGTCGAGCCGCGTAAGGCCCGCACGCGATCGAGGCTAAGATCGACGGTGAACATTCCGGCCGCGGTGCTCTCGAACACCACCTCTTCCGGCGCCGCCACCATGGCGAGGCCGCGCTCCTGGTGGTTGAACAGGTTCTGGGTGGTGACGACGATCGCCAAGTTCTCGATGGCGCGCGCCCAGATCAGATGCCGCCAGGTCGCCCACAGCCGCCGCTTGTCGGTGCCGGCTGGCATGAAAATGATCTCGGCGCCGCGCAGCGCCAGCGCCCGCGTTACTTCCGGCATGTAGACCTCGCTGCACATCGCGAGCCCAACTTTGCCGTGCGCGGTGTCGAACACTGGAAACTCGTCGCCAGCAACGTACTGGAATTCCCACCACTCGCCGCCGGTATAGATCCACGGTCCGTTCGGATGGGTGCGGCGGTAGGCGACGGTGCGGCCGTCCGGGTAGGCCATGCAGATCAGGTTATGCGCGGTCGCCTCGTTGTGGCTGATCGGCGCGATGGTGCCATACACGACGTGGATCTTGTATTGCGCGGCCGCCTCGGCAAGCGCCGGGGTCGGATCGAATTTGGCGGGCATCCGCCACGGGCCGGGATAGGTTTCCGGGAAGCAGACGAAATGCGCCCCGGCCTCGGCGGCGCGGCCGATGAAAGTGACCGCATCGGCGACATTCTTCTCGTCCTCGGCGATCGGATGGGTGATCGGCTGGACCACGGCAATGCGAAACGCCATCGGTTTCTCCCGCTCTGGTGGGCGAGTCTAGCCCTGAACCGCCTTGAGTTGAAGACCGGCACGCAACGCGGCGATCAGCTTTTCGCGCGCGTTTGCTTCATACGCCTTGCGTGGCACCACGTTCCACACCGGGTTGGCCCCCGCGGGGTCGGTGCGGAATCGCGCCATGACGTGGACATGCAACTGCCTCACGACGTTGCCAAAGCTGGCGACATTGAGCTTGTCGCAGCGCGTCAGGCTCTTGAGCGCGCGCGAGGTGAGGGCGATCTCTTCCATCAGGTGTGCGCGGCTGAGCTCATCGAGGTCGATCAGTTCTTCGATGGCCGGAAGCCGCGGCACCAGAATGAGCCACGGATAGTTGGCGTCCTCGTTGAGCAGCAGCCGCGACAGCGGCAGGTCGCCGATCGTCGTGGTATCGCGCGCGAGTTGGGGATCGAGCGAGAAGCCGGAAATCATTGAAAAATACCGCACATTTCCTGTGGAGGAACGATATCAGAGCGCAGCCCGGTCTGCTTGCTTTCCCCTACCATTGGCCCGATATAGGCGTGGGAGGTTGGCGGTGGACGAACCACTCGCCAACCGGGTCAGATCCGGAAGGAAGCAGCCCTAACGAGCACGGATCGGGTCGCTCGTCAGCCTCCCACCCTCATTTTGATCCGAACCACGACAATCCGCGCGTTGCGGATCGGATAACGCGATGAGCGACAGCAAGAAGAAAAATGCCGAGCCACCATCCGCGGCCGCCGAGCCCGGTTATCGCGTGCTGGCGCGCAAATATCGCCCGGCGACATTCGACGATCTGATCGGCCAGGACGCCATGGTGCGCACCATCTCGAATGCGTTCGAGTCGGGCCGCATCCCGCAGGCCTGGATCCTCACCGGCGTGCGCGGCGTCGGCAAGACCACCACGGCGCGCATCCTCGCCCGCGCGCTCAACTACGAATTGCCGGATGGCTCGGTAAAGGAGCCGACCATCAATATGCCGGCGCTCGGCGTGCACGACCAGGCCATCATCGAGGGCCGCCATCTCGACATCATCGAGATGGACGCCGCCTCGCATAACGGCGTCGACGACGTGCGCCAGATCAACGACGCGGTGCGCTACTCGCCGGTATCGGCGCGCTACAAGGTCTATATCCTCGACGAAGTGCACATGCTGTCGGGTGCGGCGTTCAATGCGCTGCTCAAGACGCTGGAAGAGCCGCCGCCGCACGCCAAATTCATGTTCGCCACCACCGAGATCCGCAAGGTGCCGGTGACGGTGCTGTCGCGCTGCCAGCGCTTCGACCTGCGCCGCGTCGATGCTGCGCTGCTGGTCCAGCATCTGGAAGAAATCGCCGCCAAGGAAAGCATCGAGGCGGAGCCGGCTGCGCTCGCGCTTGATCGCGCGCGCCGCTGAAGGCTCGGTGCGCGACTCGCTGTCGCTGTTCGACCAGGCGATCGCGCATGCCGCCGGCCAGGTGCGCGCCGAGGACGTGCGGCAGATGCTCGGCCTCGCCGACCGCGTGCGCATCGTCGATCTGTTCGAGGCGCTGATGAAGGGCGATGCCGCCGCGGCGCTCAAGGAATTGCGCGACGCAATACGAGATCGGCGCCGATCCGGCGGTAGTGCTGGCCGATCTCGCCGAATTCACCCATTTCGTCACGCGCGTGAAGGTCGTGCCGTCGGTCGCCGACGACGTCTCGCTGTCGGAGGCCGAGCGCACGCGCGGCCGCGCTTTCGCAACGCAATTGTCGATGCGCGTCCTGTCGCGCGCCTGGCAGATGCTGCTCAAGGGCCTCGCGGACGTGAAGGACGCCGGCGCGGCCGCTCGCCGCCGCCGAGATGGTGCTGGTGCGCATCGCCTACGCCGCCGACTTGCCGACGCCGGACGAAGTCGATCCGCTCGCTCGGCGAGGAAGGTGCGGCGCAGCCGCGGCCGCAAAACGGCGGCGGTCCTGCCGCCGTGTCGACTGCGTCGCCTCCGTCAGTGCCGCGCTATGAAGCCCGCGGGGTTCGCACGCGTTCGGCGCTGGCGCCCAGTCGAGCCATTGGCCGAAGATCCGATTGCGCAGTCGGCACCGACCGCCGCGCCGACGCTGGCGATCGGCTTCGTTCGAGGCATTGATCGCGCTCGCGGCCGAACAAGCGCGACATCGCAGACCAAGCTGGCTTTGGAAAACGACGTGCGGCTGGTGCGTTCGAGGACGGCCGGCTCGAAATCGCGTTGCAGCCGAGCGCATCGAAATCGCTGGTGCACGATCTGCGCGCAAGCTCGGCGCCTGGACCGGCAAGCGCTGGATCGTGGTGGTGTCGACCAGCGAGCAGGGCGCACCGACGCTGCGCGAGCAGACCGACGCCCGCGAGGCCGAGCTCGAGCGCGGCGTGCGAGCCGATCCGCTGGTGCAGGCGGTGCTGCAACGTTTCCCCGGCGCCAAGATCGTCGGCGTGACGCCGAAGAATGCGCCTGAGCGGCAGGCGACGCGGTGCCCGACTGACGGCGAGGCCGGAACTGAGTAGATGGCCGATTTCATGGGCATGATGAAGCAGGCGGCGCAACTGCAATCCAAGATGCAGGAGCTGCAGGCCGAGCTCGACACCATCGAGGTCGAAGGCACGGCCGGCGGCGGCTGGTCACGGTCAAGCTCACCGCCAAAGGCGAGCTCAAGGGCGTCAAGGTCGACGACTCGCTATCAAGCCGACGGAAAAGGAAATCTTCGAGGACCTGCTGGTCGCCGCGCACGCCGATGCGCGCCGCAAGGCCGAGGCGCGTGATGCAGGAGAAGATGAAGGCCATCACCGGCGGCCTGCCGCTGCCGCCGGGGTTGAAGCTGTTTTAATGCCCACCGCCGTCGCCGGACCCGAAATCGAGCGCCTGATCCAGTTGCTGGCGCGGCTGCCGGGGCTGGGCCCGCGTTCGGCGCGCCGCGCCGCGCTGCATCTCATCAAGAAACGCGAGGCGCTGATGGCGCCGCTCGGCGCCGCGCTGCAGACCGCGATGGACAAGATCGTGATCTGCAAGACCTGCGGCAATATCGACACGCAAAACCCCTGCACGGTCTGCACCGACATGCGGCGCGACCCCTCCATCATCGTCGTGGTGGCCGACGTCGCCGACCTGTGGGCGCTCGAGCGCGCGCACGCCGTCAACGGCCGCTATCACGTGCTCGGCGGCACGCTGTCGCCGCTCGACGGCGTCGGGCCGCAGGATCTGACGATCGACGCGCTGGTGTCGCGCGCGCATGCGGAAGAGGTGAAGGAAGTCATCCTGGCGCTCAACGCCACCGTCGATGGCCAGACCACCGCGCATTACATCACCGAGCTGCTGCACGGCGCCAACGTCAAGGTGACGCGGCTGGCGCACGGCGTGCCGGTCGGCGGCGAACTCGATTATCTCGACGAGGGCACGCTGTCGGCGGCGATCAAGCAGCGCACGTTGTTCTAGCGGCTTTGCTCCAGTCGCTCGAAGTGCCCGCGTGCTGCAGCCAGCCACAGCAAGATCAGGCTCGGCAAGCCCGCCAGCGCGCAGATCACGAAGAACCACGCCCAGCCGGTCGCCTGCGGCGATGAAGCCGGCACCCGACGACAGATAAGTGCGGCCGACCGCGGCGAGCGCAGTCAGCAGCGCGTATTGCGTCGCCGTGTGCAGCGGGTTCTGGCACAGCGCCGACAGATAGGCGACGAACATCACGGTGCCGATCGCGCTGGTGAAATTCTCCAGCGTGATGGCGACTGCGAGAGCCGTCGATGCTGCGTGCCGGTCACCGCCAGCCAGGAGAACGACAGATTGGCGGCCGCCTGCAGGATGCCGCCGATCCACAGGCTCGGTGCCAGCGGAAGTGCGCGCGCGATGAAGCCGCCGGCAAAACCGCCGAGCCAGCAGCGCCGCCAGCCCGACGCCTTTGACGATCGCGGCATATTCGTTGCGCGAAAAGCCGAGATCGATGACGAACGGCGCCGTCATCGCGCCGGACAGCGCGTCGGTGAACTTGAACAGCACGACGAAGGCGAGCATCGCGAAGCGCCATGTCGTGCGTCAGAAAATCCTTGAACGCGCCGATCGCCGCCTCGACGACGCGCGACAGCGGCTTTTGCCCGGCATGCGTCGCCTCTGCCTCGCGCCGAGCGCTCGCGGCTCGGTGGCGATCAGCGCGGTGACGGTGCCGATCAGCACCAGCGCCGCCATCGCGATGTAGCCGCGTGCCACGCGGTTTGCTTGCTGAAGCCGGAAGCCTCGAAACCCGATACCAGGAACAGCGCACCGGCGGTCGAGACCAGCATGCCGATCCGATAGGCCGCGACATAGGACGCCATGCCGGCGGCCTGCTCGTTTTCCGGCAGGCTTTCGACGCGGAAGGCGTCGACCACGATGTCCTGCGTCGCCGAGGCCGCGGCGACCAGCAGCGCGCCGAACGCCACCAGGCCAGGCGACATCGCCGGGTTGGTGAGGCCGAGGAACACGATCGCCGCCATCAGCAGAAGTTGGCTGAGCACCAGCCAGCCGCGCCGGCGGCCGAGCCAGCGCGACAACAGCGGCACGTCGAGCGCGTCGGTCAGCGGCGCCCAGAGGAATTTCACGGTGTAGGGCGTGCCGACCAGCGCAAACAGGCCGATGGTGCCGAGATCGACGCCGCTTTCGCGCATCCATACCAGAAGCGTGGCGCCGGACAGCGCCAGCGGCAGGCCGGACGAGAAGCCGAGGAACAGGACGATCAGCACGCGGGGCTTGAGATAGACGGCGAGGGCTTCGAGCACAGCTTTGACGGCCCGTGGCGCCTGCGGGCGCCGCAGTCACTCCGCCGCCTCGATCCGCCCGCTCGGCCCCGGCAATATTAGCGCGCTCGGCGCCTCTTCATTGAATTCGACGCCCTGAATCTTCTCGCCGCGACTCAGTATCTTCTCGGCCGAGGTGACAATCTGCTCGATGTCCTTATTGACGCTGCCGAAGTGCTTATCGAGATTATCGACGCGATCCTTGAGGCGCTGAACGTCTTCGATCATGAGCCCGACTTCTTTCAGAATTTTGTCGGCAGCCTCGCGCATGCGCGCGTCCTTCTGGATTTGCTGCACGACTTGAATCGCCAGCATCAGCAAAGACGGCGACACGATGATGACTCCGGCTCGATAGCCTTTCTGCAGGACATCATCGAACGCGTCATAAAGCTCGGCAAACATCGACTCCGACGGGATGAACATGAAGGCGACGTCTTGCGTCTCGCCTTTGATCAGATATTTCTCGGAAATGTCGCCGATATGCTTGCCCAGATTCTGCCTGCAGCTGGCGCATGGCCTGCAAGCCGCTCGTCGTCGGTCTTGGCGTTTTCCAGCGCGGTGGTCGCTTCCAGCGGGAATTTGGCGTCGATGATGAGATGGCGATTGTCCGGCATATGGATGCAGCAATCGGGACGCGAATTGTTCGACAGCGTGAACTGGAATTCATAGGCGCCCTGCGGCAACGCGTCGGCGATGATCGCCTCCATGCGGCCCTGGCCGAACGCGCCGCGGCGCTGCTTGTTGTCGAACACTTTTTGCAGCGTCGAAACCGTAGTGGCGAGGTCGGTGATGTTCTTCTGCGCCGAGTCGATCACGGCCAGCCGCGCATGTAACTGTTGCAGATGGTCGGTGGTGTGCTTCGTCAGTGTTGGTCAGGAGTCGCCGAGGTGCGTGGAAACCGCGTCGAGCCGCGTATTGACGGTGTGCTCCAGCTTGCCGTGCGCATTCTGGAGCCAGTTCGCCATGTCGTTGAGCCGGGTATTGAGATTGGCGAGCCGAGCTCGGTCGTGTTGTCGGCGGCTACGGCACGCGGCCGCGTCATGACGACGATCAGCGCGCCAGCGGCAAGGCCGGCGATCAGGCAGGCGAGGGCGATGAGAACAAGTTCGGACATGACAGGCTTTCTACCGATTCGGGCGGCACGAGAACGAAAGGAGAACAGTACGCCGTTTGTGCCTGTGTTTCAACGGGAAGCGTTGACCCATCCCCGCTGTCCCCATTACATCGCCTGCGAGGGACGAAACATGGCCCCGCGCGACATCATCATCCTGCCCGACAAGCGCCTGCGGCTGAAATCCGAGCCGGTGAAGGGCGTCGACAAGGCGGTGCGCGCGCTGGTCGAGGACATGTTCGAGACGATGTACGCGGCGCCGGGCATCGGGCTCGCCGCGATCCAGGTCGCGATGCCCAAGCGCATCGTCACCATGGACCTCGCCAAGAAGGACGAGCCCAAGGATCCGCAGGTCTTCATCAATCCGGAGGTCACTTGGGCGTCCGACGAGAAGTCGGCTTACGAGGAAGGCTGCCTGTCGATCCCGGAATATTACGAGGAGGTCGAGCGGCCGGTCGCGGTGAAGGTCAAATACTGGACCTCGACGGCAAGAGCCAGGAGATCGAGGCGAGCGGATTGCTCGCGACCTGCCTGCAGCACGAGATCGACCACCTCAACGGCGTGCTGTTCATCGACCACATCTCCAAGCTCAAGCGCGACATGGTGATGAAGAAATTCAAGAAAGCGGCCAAGCGCGGCGACAGCCGCATCCGAAGACAAAAGCCATCGCACGACGACACGCCGTCGCATCACATCGGGTGCATGCATGCGCCTGATCTTCATGGGCACGCCCGATTTCGCCGTGCCGACGCTGGTCGAGCTTGCCGCGCGGTCACGACATCGCCGCGGTCTATACGCCGCGCGGCCAAGCCCGCCGGGCGCGGCATGGAGTTGCAGCCGTCGCCGGTCGCGCGCGAGGCGGCGCGGCTCGGCCTGCCGGTGTTGACGCCCGGCACGCTGAAAAGCGCCGACGCGCACGTGCAATTCGCGCGCACACAACGCCGACGCGGCAGTGGTGGTGGCCTACGGCCTGATCCTGCCGAAGGCCGTGCTCGATGCGCTTCCGCTCGGCTGCTTCAACATCCACGCCTCGCTGCTGCCGCGCTGGCGCGGCGCCGCGCCGATCAACCGCGCCATCATGGCGGGCGACGCCGAGAGCGGCGTCACCATCATGAAGATGGACGAGGGCCTCGACACCGGCGCGATGGCCATGGTCGAGCTGCTGCCGATCGCTCCGACATGACTGCCGGCGAACTGCACGACGCACTGGCGCGGCTCGGCGCGGATCCGATGACGCGCGCGCTGGCGGCGCTGGAGCGCGGCACGCTTAGCGCTGACGCCGCAGCCGGCAGGGCGTCAGTTATGCGGCGAAGATCAGCAAGGACGAAACCCGCATCGATTGGTCCAAGCCGTGGCGCGAGGTGCACGACCACATTCGCGGCCTGTCGCCGTTTCCCGGCGCCTGGTTCGAATTGGGCGAGGTACGCGGGTCAAGGTGCTGCGCTCGAGCCGCGGCGAAGGCGAAGGCCGCCCCGGCACGGTGCTCGACGACAAGCTCACGATCGCCTGCGGCGACGGCGCGGTGCGGCTCGTGCAAGTGCAGCGCGCCGGCAAGCAGCCGATGGCCGCCGACGAATTCCTGCGCGGCACGCCGGTGCAGCCGCGGGACGTATCTCGGCTAACCCATGCCCCGCTACAAACTCACCATCGAATATGACGGCGCGCCGTTTTCCGGCTGGCAGATCCAGGCCGACGGCCTCACCGTGCAGGGCGTGCTGACCGCCGCGATCGCGGCGTTGTCCGGCGAGCAGACGCTGGTGCAGGGCGCCGGCCGCACCGATGCCGGCGTGCACGCGCGCGGCCAGGTCGCGCATGTCGATCTCGCCAAAGACTGGGACGACCGACACGGTGCGCGACGCGCTCAACGCGCATCTGCGGCCGCATCCGGTCGCGGTGCTCGCCGCCGAGCCGGTCAGCCGACGACTTCAACGCGCGCATGTCGGCGGTCAAGCGGCATTATCTCTACCGCATCGTCAACCGGCGCGGCCGATCTGACCCTCGATCTCGGGTCTGGCCTGGCGCATCGCGCGGCCGCTCGATGCGGGCGCTATGCACGAGGCGGCGCAGCGCCTGGTCGGCAAGCACGACTTCACGACGTTCCGCTCGACCGAATGCCAGGCCAAGTCGCCGGTGAAGACGCTCGACCAGCTCGACGTCGTGCGCGAGGGCGACGAGATTTCAGTGCGCGCCTCGGCGCGCTCGTTCCTGCACTCTCAGGTGCGCTCGATGGTCGGCTCGCTGGTCAAGGTTGGCGACGGCAGCTGGAATGCCGACGATTTGACGGCCGCGCTGGCCGCCCGCGACCGCGCCGCCTGCGGCCAGGTGGCGCCGCCGGACGGGCTCTATCTGATGCGGGTGGATTATCCGAAATAGCGCTCGAGGATCTGCCGATAGATCGCCGTCAGCGCGGTGAGGTCGTCGACCGGCACGCGCTCGTCGACCTGATGCATGGTCTGGCCGACCAGGCCGAACTCGACCACCGGGCAATAATCGCAGATGAAGCGCGCGTCGGAAGTGCCGCCGGTGGTCGACAGTTTCGGCTTGCGGCCGGTGACCTCGGCGATCGCATTCACCACCATGTCGGTGAACGGACTCGGCTTGGTGACGAACACGCCGGCGTTCGACGGCTGAAATTCGAACGCGAACTTGATCTTGTCGCCGGCCGCCTTTTCGGCGCGCTGCTGCAGCAGCGCCTTCAGCGACTCCAGCGTGTGCAGTCGTTGAAGCGGATGTTGAAGCGCGCCCGCGCCTCGCCGGGAATGAGGTTGACGGTCTTGTTGCCGACATCGACCGTGGTGAATTCGAGATGCGACGGCTGGAAATGCGGCGCTGCCGCTGTCGAGCGGTTCGCCTTGCAGCGCCTCGATCAGCTTGATCAGGCCGCGGATCGGATTGTCGGCGCGCTCGGGATAGGCGACGTGGCCCTGCTTGCCGCGCACGATCAGATGTGCCGTTGAGCGAGCCGCGCCGGCCGATCTTGATGGTGTCGCCGAGCGTCTCGACATTGCTCGGCTCGCCGAGAATGCAGTGGTCGAACTTCTCGCCCTGGTCGGCCGCCCATTTCAGCAGCTTGGGCGTGCCGTTGACCGCGATGCCTTCCTCGTCGCCGGTGATCAGGAACGAGATCGAGCCCTTTGGCTTGCCGCCGTTGGCGGCCAGATGATCGAGCACGGCGGCGAGCGCGCAGGCGATGCCGCCCTTCATGTCGACCGCGCCGCGGCCGTAAAGCTCGCCCGTCGTCGACCTCGCCGGCAAACGGCGGATGCGTCCAGGCCTTCTCGTCGCCCGGCGGCACCACGTCGGTATGGCCGGCGAACATCAGATGCGGCGCGGCTGTGCCGATGCGGGCGTAGAGATTTTCGACGTCGTCGGCGCCCGGCTCGCTGAAGGTCATGCGGTGCACGGTGAAGCCGGCGGCCTTCAGCGTCGTTTCGAGAAACGTCAGCGCGCCGCCTTCCGCCGGCGTCACCGACGGGCAGCGCACCAGATCGCGGGCGAGGGCAACGGGATCGGCGGGCATCAGTCGCGCAGCAATTCGTTGATCGAGGTCTTCGAGCGCGTGTGCTCGTCGACGCGCTTGACGATCACGGCGCAATAGAGGCTGCCGGCCCGCCATTCCTTGCCCGGCAGCGTGCCCGGCACCACGACGGAATAGGGCGGCACTTCGCCCTGCAGTATCTCGCCGGTCGCGCGGTCGACGATCTTGGTCGATGCGCCGAGATAGACGCCCATCGACAGCACCGCGCCTTCGCGCACGATGACGCCTTCGGCGACTTCCGAGCGCGCGCCGATGAAGCAATTGTCCTCGATGATCACCGGGCCGGCCTGCAGCGGCTCCAGCACGCCGCCAATGCCGACGCCGCCGGAGATGTGGCAGTTCTTGCCGATCTGCGCGCAGCTGCCGACCGTCGCCCAGGTGTCGACCATGGTGCCGCTATCGACATAGGCGCCGAGATTGACGAAGGACGGCATCAGCACCACGCCCGGCGCGATATAGGCCGAGCGGCGCACGACGCAGCCGGGCACGGCGCGGAAGCCGGCCTTCTTGAATTTCGCGGCGCTCCAGCCCTTGAACTTGCAATCGACCTTGTCCCACCACGCGGCCTTGCCGGGCCCGCCGGCGATCACGCTCATGTCGTTGAGCCGGAACGACAGCAGCACCGCCTTCTTGAGCCACTGGTTGACCTGCCAGCTGCCGTCGGCCTGGCGTTCGGCGACGCGGGCCTTGCCGGTGTCGAGCAGGCCGAGCGCGCTTTCGACCGCCTTGCGCACCGCGCCCTTGGTCTTCGGCCCGATGTTGTCGCGGGCTTCGAAGGCGTCGTCGATGGTTTTGGCAAGATTGCTGCTGGGCATAGATTTTCCGTCGCGTTTTCCGTGGCGGTTTGTCGGGGGCGGGGCGGGGATGTCAAGCGAGCCGCCATCCGGCTATCTGGAGCCCGAAATGGGAGGACTGCCGTGATCAAAAAAGCCTTGCGTCTGGCGACTTTCAGCTTGCTCGCGGTTTCCGCGCCGAGCCGGCCTTCGCGCACCACTCATGGGCGGCCAGATGCCCGCGACCTTCGGCGAAGGCCTGCTGTCGGGCCTCGGCCATCCGGTGATCGGCCTCGATCATTTCGCCGCGGTGGTCGCGGTCGGCTGCCTCGCCGCCGCGCACCGCATGGGCGCGGCGCTCGCGATCGGCTTCGTGGTGGCGATGATGCTGCGGCGTCGCCGCGCATCTGCACGGCGCCACCGTGCCGGCCTCAGAGATTGCTGGTGGCGCTGTCCGTGCTGGGCCTTGGCGCCTGGTGCTGTCGCAGCGCGAAATGCCGGCTGCCGCGCGCGCTCGTCCTGTTCGCGCTGGTCGGGCTGATCCACGGCTACGCGCTGGGCGAATCGATCTACGGCGCGGAACGCTCGCCGCTGATGGCGTATCTGCTCGGCCTTGCCGCTCATCCAGAGCGTGGTCGCGCTCACCGCGATGAGCATCGCGCAATGCAGCGATACGGCGCTCCGATCCGGTGATCGCTGCGGCTGATCGGCGCCGGTGTCGCCGGCGTCGGCATCGCGGTGCTGATGCGCAGCTGATGCCGGCGCCGCCGGCTTAAGCGATCGAGCGCCCGCAGGAATCCGGCGAGGTCGTCGGTGACGTGATCGACGTGCGGCGCGTCGCGGCCCGGCCAATTCCCAGCCTTCGCGGACAATCTCGCGCGTTGCCGGCGGCACCACCAGCACGGTGGTCATGCCGAGCGCATGCGGCACTTCGAGGTTGCGCGCCAGATCCTCGAACATCGCGCGCGCGCCGGATCGACGCCGTGCTGTCTTGAGAAACCGGTCATAGATCATGCGGCGGCGGCTTCGGCTCAAGGTCGGCGGCGACGATGTCGAACACGTCCTCGAAATGCCGGTCGATCTCGAGCCGCTTCATCACCGCGTCGGCGTGCTGCGCGGGTGCCGTTGGTGAGGATCAGCTTGCGGCCGGGCAGCCGCTCGATGCGCGGCGCCGAGCTCTGGATTCGGCAACAGCGGCGAGTGGTCGATCTCGTGCACGAATTCGAGGAAGTCGTCGGGCTTGAGATCGTGCTCGGTCATCAGCCCGCGCATCGTCGTGCCGTAGCGCTGGTAATAGTCCTTCTGGATCCGGAACGCGTCGTCCGGGCTGACCTTGAGGAAATTCGAGACGAAATCGCGGATGCGGTCGTCGATCTGCTGCCACAGATTGAGGTCGTGCGGGTAGAGCGTGTTGTCGAGGTCGAACACCCAGGTCTCGACAGTGTCGAAACCGCGCTGTGCGGAAGCAGGCGGCACTAGCGGCGGATCAGCGTGCCGGCGCCGTGGTCGGTGAACAGTTCGAGCAGCACCGCGTGCGGCACCTTGCCGTCGAGGATGACGACGCCCTCGACGCCCGGCTCGAGCGCGTAGATGCAGGTCTCGACCTTGGGGATCATGCCGCCGGAAATCGTGCCGTCGGCGATCAGCTTGCGCGCGTCGGTCGACCGACAGTTCCTTGATCAGCTGCTTGTCCTTGTCGAGCACGCCCGGCACGTCGGTCAGCAGCAGAAACCGCTTGGCCTTGAGCGCGCCGGCAATGGCGCCGGCGAAGGTGTCGGCATTGACGTTGAAGGTGCCGCCGTCGGCGACGGCCGCGACCGGCGCCAGCACCGGGATGAGGTCGCGGCCGAGCACGGTGTCGAGCACGGTGGTGTCGACCTTTTCCGGCTCGCCGACGAAGCCGAGATCGACGATCTTCTCGATATTGCGAGTCCGGGTCGACCACCGTGCGCGTCACCTTGCGCGCGATCACCATGTTGCCGTCCTTGCCGCACAGGCCGATCGCCTTGCCGCCGGCGGCGTTGATGTAGCCGACGATCTGCTTGTTGATCGAGCCGGCCAGCACCATCTCGACGATCTCGAGCGTCGCCTCGTCGGTGACGCGCAGGCCGCCGGCGAATTGCGACTTGATGCCGAGCCTTCTTGAGCATTGCCGCCGATCTGCGGCCCGCCGCCGTGCACCACGACCGGATTGATGGCGGTCTGCTCGAGCAGCACGATGTCGCGGGCGAAGGCGCGCGCCACGGTCGTCGTCGCCCATGGCGTGGCCGCCGTATTTCACGACGACGATCTCCTCGTCGTAGCGCTGCATGTGCGGCAGCGCTTCCGACAGGATGCGGGCCTGGTCCTGCGGGTCGATCTTCGGTGCTTTGCTCATGGCGCGCGCTCTTCTAGCCGATGTGCGTGCGCCGCCGGACAATGCCGGCAGCGGCCCGATTGGTTAGCGCCGCTGTTCTGCCAGCAGCCGCGCGATCGCCGCGCGCAGTTCCGGAATGCCGGTCGCCTTCGCGCGCCGAGGTCGCCAGCACACCCGGAAACGCCGCCGGCCGCTTTGCCAGCGCGGCTTCGACGTCGGCGATCCGCGCCGTCAAGTTCGGTGGGCTTGATCGGCCTCGGCCTTGGTCAGCACGATCTGGTAGCTGACGGCGGCAGCGCCGAGCGCCTCGAGCACATTGTCGTCGCCGTCTTTCAGCCCGTGCCGGGCGTCGATCAGCACATAGACGCGGGCGAGGTTGGCGCGGCCGCGCAGATAGTCGTGGATCAGGCCGGTCCAGGCCGCGATCTTGCTCTTCGAGGCGGCGGCATAGCCGTAGCCCGGCATGTCGACCAGCGCGAGCGGGCCGGCGCCGTTGAAGAAGATCAGTTCCTGGGTGCGGCCCGGCGTGTTCGAGGTGCGCGCGAGGCCTTGCGGTTGGTCAGCGCGTTGATCAGGCTCGACTTGCCGACATTGGAGCGGCCGGCGAAGGCGATCTCGACGCCGCGCATCGGCGGCAGCGCCGGCGGCCGATGCCGGCGGCGAAGGCAAATTCCCAATCGCCGACGAACAGCTTGCGGCCGGCTTCGAGTTCGGTTCGCGTGAAATCGCCGGCAGTCATGTCGTCGCCCGCGTGGTCGGCCAGTCCGCGCCGGTCGTCAGGTCCCGGTCTTCTTTTTTCCGAACAGCGATTTGACGTTGTCGAACAGTTCGACCTTGGCGCCGTGCTTGCGCATGATCACGCTCTGCTGGATCACCGAGAGCGAGTTGTTCCAGGCCCAGTAGATCACCAGCCCGGCCGGGAAGGTCGCCAGCATGAAGGTGAAGATCACCGGCATCCAGTTGAAGATCATCGCCTGGGTCGGGTCCGGCGGCGTCGGATTGAGCTTCATCTGCACCCACATCGTCACGCCCATGATCAGCGGCCAGACGCCGAGATGCAGGAAGTGGCCGACCATCGGCACCGTGGTCGGATCGAAAGGCAGCAGACCGAACAGCGTGAAGACATTGGTCGGGTCCGGCGCCGAGAGGTCGTGGATCCAGCCGAAGAACGGCGCGTGGCGCATCTCGATGGTGACGAACAGCACCTTGTAGAGCGAGAAGAACACCGGGATCTGGATCATGATCGGCAGGCAGCCGGCCAGCGGATTGATCTTCTCCTTCTTGTAGAGCTCCATCAACTCCTGTTGCTGCTTCACCTTGTCGTCGGGATAGCGCTCGCGCAACGCCGCCATTTGCGGCTGCACCGCCTTCATCTTCGCCATCGAGGCATAGGACTTGTTGGCGAGCGGGAAGAAGATGATCTTCACCAGCACTGTCACCATCAAAATGGCGAGGCCGAAATTGCCGAACAGATGGAAGAAGAAGTCCATCGCCAGGAACATCGGCTTGGTGATGAAGTAGAACCAGCCCCAGTCGATCAGCAGGTCGAAGTGATTGAGGCCAAGTTCCTTGTTGTAGCCGCCGACGCTGCCGATCGGGAAATTGATGCCGACGGTCGCGACTTCCTTGGCGCCGGCAAACAGCCGCGCGTTGGCGCTGCCGGTGGCGCCGGGCGCGACGCTGACAGGGTCCAACAGATAGTCGGTCTGGTAGGTCTTCTCGGCGCCGAGCGTGCCGGAGGAAAACCGCGCATGCACTTTGGCGCTGGTGTCGGGCAACAGCGCCGCTGCCCAGTATTTGTCGGTGATGCCGAGCCAGGCATTGGTGACGTCGAAGGTGGTGTTCTTCTTCTCTTCGGCCTGCTTGTAGGTCTGGGTCTGCTCGCCCTGGTCGCCGAGGTAGCCGATCAGGCCCTCGTGCAGGATGTAATAGCCCTGCGTCACCGGCGTGCCGTGGCGCGAGATCAGCGCGTAAGGATGCAGCGTGACGGCGTTCGGGGTCTTGTTGGCGACCTCGTCCTTGACGGTGAACAGGTATTTGTCGTCGACTGAGATGGTGCGGCGGAAGTCGAGGCCTTCGCCATTGTCCCAGGTCAGCGTGACGGGCGTGTTGACGCCAAGTGTAGCGCCTTGCGTGCCGGAGCCCTGCTGGGTCCAGACCGTTTCGGCGGACGGCACTTTGGTCTTGGCGGTGGCGTCGCCGACCCAGCCGAACTCGGCATAGAACGGCTCAGGCGCGCCGGACGGCGACAGCAAGACGATCGCCGGCGAGCCGGGGTCGACCGTTTCGCGGAATTTCAAGAGCCGCAGGTCGTCGATGCGGCCGCCTTTGAGCGAGATCGAGCCGGTCAGGCTCGGCGTCTCGATATTGATGTGCGGGCGGTTGAGCGCCTGGTCGCGGGTCACGGTCTGCCCGGCGGGGCCCGGCGTTTTCTGCTCGACGCTGGCAGGCGCGCTGGGTGCACCCTGGGCGGAAGGCGCCGGCACCGCGGACGGCTGCGAGGGTTGACCGGATTCCGGTTTCGGCCCGACCTTCTCCTGCTGTTGCTGCTGCTGAACCTGTTTCTCTTTGTTCAACTGCGGCATCCCGACAAAGTACTGCCATGCGATCAAGACGATCGCCGACAGTACGATGGCAAGGATGGTATTTTTCTGATCGTTCATGACTTAGTGACCGTGCCTGCGCGCCCCGCATGCAGTCTCCGCAACGCCCCCGAAAATTCCTCGGCGATGCGTGTGAACGGCAACCGCAACGCCGCGCGCCGCCCGACCAGCACATAATCATGTCCGGCGCGCAGCGGCGATGCGCCGGCAATGGACGGAACTTGCCGCACGATTTCGCGCAGGCGGCGACGCACGCGATTGCGCTCGACCGCGTTGCCGACTTTTTTTGAGACGGTAAAGCCGATGCGCACAGGCCCTTCATCGCTCCGTTTGCGCGCCTGTAGCACGAATGCCGCAGCCGGGACCTTAAGTCCGGTCGCTGCGGCGAGGAAATCCGCCCGTTGCCTCAGATGTTCCATGAAGGATGATCGTCGGCTCTGGCGCCGGCGTCAGGCGCTAAGCCGCTTGCGTCCGCGCGAGCGCCGCGCCGCCAGAACCTTGCGGCCGCCTTTGGTGGCCATGCGCGCGCGGAATCCGTGACGGCGCTTGCGCACCAATTTGCTCGGTTGATATGTCCGCTTCACGAGGTGTTCTCCGCTGGTCGCGCCGTGGCGGGCAGCAGGGCCGGGAGGCCCGCGACTTCGCCAAATGAGCCGAATTGCAACGGTTCGGGCCGGCACGCGATTTGCGCGGCTTATACGGGAGGGGCTTTTGCCCGTCAATGCGACGGCATGCCCGACTTGTGCCCGCGCGGCGCGGTCAATTGGCTCTCGCCACACGGTGAGGTGCTTCGCTCGCCGGGCCCGATGTGTATAGATCGCGTATGCCCGAGCGAAGCGCCAATGCCAAAACATCGGCCGCCGCGGCGCCGGCTTGGCCACTGCGGATCGCCCTCGTTGCCGTGTTCGCGGCACTCATTACGGTCGCTTATGCCATCGGCTGGCACCGGCAACTCTCGCTGGAAACGCTGGTTCGTCACCGTACGACAATCGACGCATTTATCGGCGCGCATTATATCGGCGCGCTGGCGATCTATGTCGGCATCTATATTACCAGCGTCTCGCTTTCGATCCCGGCTTCGCTGCTGCTCACGGTGGCGGGGGGCATCTTGTTCGGGCCGGTGGCCGGACCGTTGGCGGCGATCGTCGGCTCGGCAACTGGCGGTACCGTGGTCTTTTTGGTCGCTAGGACTGCGCTTGGCGAAGGTCTGCTGCGCCGGGCTGGCCCGTTTGCAACGAAATTCGCCGATGGGTTTCGTGCCGACGCCTTTAGTTATTTATTGTTCCTGCGGCTGGTGCCGGTTTTTCCGTTCTGGCTGGTCAATCTGGCGCCAGCCTTGTTCGGGATCGGCTTGCGTACATTTGTGTCGGCGACCTTGCTGGGCATTGCGCCTGCCGCCTTCGCCTTCGGCTTTGTCGGCGCGGGTCTTGATAGCGTCATTGCCGCGCAAGAGATCGCCTACAAAAATTGCTTGGCGGCGAGCGGCGCCGGGTGCCGGCTCAATTTCGACCTGCGCGAGGCGGTGACGCCGGAACTGCTGGGAGCATTTATAGCGCTCGGCCTGATTGCTTTGATTCCCGTGGTGTTGCGCGGGCTGAAGGAGCGCAAGCTCAAGGGCGGGCACGTAGGACTGTGAGGCGGAGCTCACGGACTTTGGCGGTCGCCCAGGGGTTAAATATTCGAGCTTTCACGAACCGAGTGATGCCCTATGCGACGTTGTCGGAGATCGGGTAAGGGGCTGGGATTGACTTTTTTACGCCTAGTTTGACGAGTTCCCTGCTGCGGCGGATCATTGGATTCTTGCGCGTCTTCGGCTGAGACCGACGCATAGAGGCGGATTTTGAACGACGACCAAGCCCGCGCGGCCACCACCGGCAAAATCCCCGCCAAGATTTCAGGCAAGATACCGGCGTTGCGCTTCGGGCTTTCCGGCAAGCTTCTGTTGCTTACCGTTATGTTTGTCATGATGGCGGAAATTCTCATTTACGTGCCGGCCATCGCCAATTTCCGGGTCAACTGGCTCAATGACCGGTTGGCGGCGGCCCATACCGCGGCGCTGGTGCTGGACGCCGCGCCGAGCGGCATGGTGCCGGAAAGCCTGGCCGCGCAGATCCTGAGCAGCGTCGGCGCCCGCGCCGTCGCCATGAAGATGGGGACGCAGCGGCGGCTCTTGGCGGTGTCCGACATGCCCCCCAAGGTCGACCACGACGTCGATATGCGCTCGCTCTCATGGTCGCGCGCGATCTATGACGCATTCGAATGTCTGTTCGACATCGATAATAACGTCATGCGGGTGGTGGGTGCCGCCCCGATGGGCGGCGACTTTCTCGAGATCGTTATCGACGAGGCGCCGCTGCGCAATGCGATGCTGCGGTTCTCGGGGATCCTGCTGCTGGTATCGTTGCTGATCTCCGGCATCACCGCGATGCTGGTGTTTGCGGCGCTGCATTATTTGTTCGTTCGGCCGATGCGCCGCATCACCAGCAACATCATGGCTTTCCGCGCCGATCCGGAAAATCCAGAACGGGTGATCGCAAGCTCGGCGCGCAATGACGAAATCGGCATGACCGAGAATGAACTGGGCGCGATGCAGCGCGATCTCGCCTCGATGCTGCATCAGAAAAATCGCTTGGCCGCGCTTGGGCTTGCGGTGTCGAAGATCAATCACGACCTGCGCAATCTGTTGGCCTCGGCGCAGCTATTCTCCGACCGGCTGTCGAGCTCGCTCGATCCCAAAGTGCAGCGCTTCGCGCCCAAGTTGATGCGGGCGCTAGAACGCGCCATCGCGTTCTGCCAGTCGACGTTGTCCTATGGCGCGGCGCAGGAAGCGCCTCCCGACCGCAAGACGATCCCGCTCGAGCCGTTGATCGATGAGGTGCACGAGACGCTCGGCCTCGGCCTCGAAGTGCCGATCCGCTGGATCGTCGCGCTCGGACGCGGCCTGACGGTGGATGCCGACCGCGACCAGTTGTTCCGCATCTTGGTCAATGTGACGCGCAATGCCATGCAGGCGCTCGAATTGCGCGGTGCCCCCGATCCAGCGCGCGATCAGATCCGCATCACCGGGCGCCGCGAAGGCTCCGTGACGGTAATTGAAGTTTCCGACACCGGGCCGGGCGTTTCGGACCGTGCGCGCGCGCATCTGTTCGAGGCTTTCCAGGGCTCGACGCGAGCCGGCGGTAGCGGGCTCGGCCTCGCGATCGCCGCGGAGCTGGTGCATGCCCATGGCGGCGAGATCCGGATGGTCGAAGGCACCATCGGCGCCACCTTCCGCATCACCATCCCCGACCGCGCCGTCAAGCTCGAGCGCACGGCGGCGCGCGCGTGAGCGCACGACGCGCGGAAACACTGCGCCCCCACCGGTGTTCAACCATGGGGCTTTCTGGGACTTTCTTGACATAGGGCCCTCTGACGCCCTCGGAACAAAGCATGGCATCGGCAGCCGCGGTTTCTACCAGCGCGCTCGGGCTTGCGACGGCGGTGCCGCCGCACCGGCTCGATCAAGACGACGTTGCGCAATTCGCCCGGCGGGTTTATGCGCGCAGCTTTGCCCGCTATCCCAAGCTCGCGGATGTATATGCCAATGCCGGCATTAATCATCGTTATTCGGTGCGGCCGCTCGAATGGTTCGAGCGCCCGCATGACTGGCGCGAGCGCACTCAAGCCTATCTCGACGGTGCCGATGCGCTGTTCGTCGAGGCGGCCGGCGCCGCGCTCAAGCGCGCCGGGGTCTCGGCGCGGGACGTCGATGTCATCGTCACGGTGTCGTCGACCGGGATCGCGACGCCGAGCCTCGAAGCCCGGGTCGGCCAGCAACTCGGCTTCCGACCCGGCGCGGCCCGCGTCCCGGTGTTTGGCCTCGGCTGCGCCGGTGGGGTATCGGGATTGGCGATCGCCTCGCGGTTGGCGCGTGCCGAACCAGGCGAGATCGTATTGTTGGTGGTGGTCGAGCTTTGCACGCTGGCGTTTCGCAGCGACCGCAGTAACAAGGCCGACGTGATTTCCTCGGCGCTGTTCGGCGATGGCGCGGCGGCGGTTGTGTTGCGCGCCGGCAAAGACGGCAGCGCCGCACTGCGGATCGGCGTCTCCGAAGAATACACCTGGCCCGACACGCTCGACATCATGGGCTGGTCGATCGATCCCGCTGGTTTCGGGGTCGTGCTGTCGCGCTCATTGCCGCGCTTTGTCGAGCAGAAATTTGCAGCGCCGGCCCGGCGCTTCGTCAACGCGGCCAAACTCGGCACGCCACGTTACATCTGCCATCCAGGTGGCGCCAAGGTGCTCGACGCGGTGGAAATTGCGCTCGGACTTGACGAAGGTGCCTGCGCCGATGAGCGCGGGGTGTTGCGCGACTACGGCAACATGTCGGCGCCGAGCGTGCTGTTTGTGCTGGAGCGCGCGATACGGCGCGGCCTGAAAAATCCTGCGGTGATGGCGGCGCTGGGTCCGGGCTTCACGGCGAGTTTCGTCGCGATCAATGCAGATGCGGCGTGAACTATGGGGCAGGGCGCCTGGCTCATTACTTTCCTGATCGTGCAGCGGCTGGCCGAGCTCGGCTACGCCCGATGGAATACCAGCCGGCTGCTGGCGCAAGGTGGCGTCGAGTTCGGCGGCGCGCATTATCTGCTGCTGGTCGCGCTGCATGCATTCTGGATCATGGCGTTGTGGGTGTCTGGGCATGACCGCAACGTCGATCCGCTCTGGCTGGCGCTATTCGTCGTGTTGCAAGCCGTGCGGCTATGGGCGCTCGTGACGCTGGGGCGGCGCTGGACCACGCGCGTGATTGTGCTGCCGGGGTCGCCGCCTATCGTTGATGGGCCGTACCGTTTCGTGCGCCATCCGAATTACTGGGTGGTCGCCGGCGAGATTGCGGTGGTTCCGTTGGCGCTGGGCTTGCCCGCGGTGGCGCTGGTGTTTTCCCTCGCTAACGCCGCACTGCTGTATCTCCGCATTTCCGTCGAGAACGCCGCGCTCATTTGGGCCGCTGGCGCGCCACAGGGCGAGCCTGCGCCTCAATCCCCGTCCGAATCTCCGTCACTTGCCAATATGGGACCGAGGCGATAGCTATTCGCCCGTTCCACGTCGCAACATCGCCGGCGGATCAGCGCCCGTAGCTCAGCTGGATAGAGCACCAGACTACGAATCTGGGGGTCGGGAGTTCGAAATCTCTCCGGGCGCGCCATTCTCTTCTGCTATTTGAGTACGCATGCAGCTTCCGCAAAATCGTTTCAAGCGCGCGCTGCGCGAAGGCCGCCAGCAGATCGGGCTCTGGTGCAGCCTGCCGGGCAGCTATATCGCGGAGGCGGTCGCCGGCTCCGGCTTCGACTGGCTGCTGTTCGACACCGAACATTCGCCAACCGATGTGCTCTCGGTATTGCCGCAGCTTCAGGCAGTGGCGGCCTACGAGGTGTCCGCGGTGGTGCGCCCCGCCAGCAACGACGTGGTGCTGATCAAGCGCATGCTCGATCTCGGCGCGCAGACTTTGCTCATTCCCTATGTGCAGAACGCGGACGAGGCGAAGAGTGCGGTCAACGCCATGCGCTATGCGCCGAACGGCATGCGCGGCGTCTCTGGGTTGACGCGGGCGACACGGTTCGGGCGCATCGAAGGCTATGGCAAGCGCGCTGCCGACGAGCTTTGCTTGCTGGTGCAGATCGAAACGGTCGAAGCGTTGTCGAGGCTCGAAGCGATTGCGGCGGTCGAGGGCGTCGATGGTATATTCATCGGGCCGGCCGATCTCGCTGCCAGTCTCGGCTGCATTGGCGAACTGGGCAATACGAAGCTGATCGCGACGATCGAGGACGCCATCAAGCGTATTCGCGCTTGTGGCAAGCCGGCCGGCATCCTAACGCCGGACAATGCTTTCGCGAAGCGGTGCATCGAGCTCGGGACGATTTTCACCGCAGTGGGAGTCGATGCCGGTATTCTGGCGCGCGGCACCGAAAAGCTGGCCCAACAATTCGCCAAGTGAACGCCGACGATTTTCCCCTTCGGATTCGCCGTTTCGCACTTCATAATAAGAGTCGGCGCCGGTAGCTCAGCTGGATAGAGCACCAGACTTCGAATCTGGGGGTCAGGGGTTCGAATCCCTTCCGGCGCGCCATTCATTTCATCGCCGCGACCCATCCGTAGCAACGGATCGAAGAACTGCGCATGCGCATATGCGCACTCGTGCGCGTTCAGCGTAGGAAGGCGGGGGCACTACGTTTTATTTCGACTTGCCTATGACGGCGTCACCGGCTCTTTCGCCCAAGAACTGACGGCCGGCGATTTCCCTCCGCCAATAATTTGCTAGGCTTTGTCGGCACGCCGTCTGCGTGAGCGACGCACATGGCAACGGTGGAGGGTATCGTGGCTTTCAGGATTTTCAGCGCTTATGATTCTTGGCGCGCTGCGGTGCTAGCCGCGCCATTTGCCGTGCTCGCCGGCGCGGGGTTTGCCGCCGCGCCTGCGCCATCGCCGGTGACAACGCAACTCATCGAAGCCGCCACCAAGGAAGGCAAGGTGGTTTATTACACAGCTATTGATCTTAAGGTCGCGCAAATTCTGGCGAAGGCGTTCGAGAAGAAATATCCCGGCATTTCGGTTCAGGTCGAACGAACCGGCAGCGAGCGAATTTTCCAGCGCGTTGCGCAGGAACGTGCGAGCAATATTTTCGCCGCCGACGTGCTGGATGGCTCCGACCAGTCGATGTTCCTGACTTGGAAATCGCAAGGATTTCTCGAGCCCTACATTCCAGCGGAAGTGATGAAGTGGCCGGCCGCCGAGCGCGATCCCGACGGTATGTATCAGAGCGTGCGCGTCACGCTGATGCCGATCGGCGTCAACACCAATCTGGTGAAGCCCGAGGACGCGCCGAAAAGCTTCGCCGATCTGCTCGATCCGAAATGGATGGGCAAAATCGTCAAGGCGCATCCGGCTTACAGCGGCGGCATCGTCACCTCGACGTTCCAGACCGTGCGCGCGCTCGGCTGGGACTATTTGCAAAAGCTGGGCAAGCAGAAGGTGCTGCAGATCCAGTCGGCCACCGAGCCGCCGAAGAAACTGGCGCTTGGCGAGCGCGCGATATCGGCGGACGGGCTCGAATACGTGCACATACTGATGAAGGAGCAGGGCGCGCCGATTGCGATCGTCTATCCCACCGAGGGCACGCCGGTCATCCCCGGCTGCGAAGGCATCGCCAGCAAGGCGCCGCATCCGAACGCCGCGAAGTTGTTCATGAGCTTCATGGTGTCGCGCGAGACCCAGCAATATCTGGTCGATGGGGCCGGCCTGCGCTCGTTTCATCCGGACGTGAATGAAAAGCCCGGCCGTACGCCGCTGTCGGCGATCAAGCTGATGAAGTCGGATCCTGCAGCGCAGGAAAAAATGACGGACGAGATCAAGAAGCGCTACGCCGAGTATTTTGGAATCTGACCCCGTGTTCGAAGGCTTCACGCGCGCCGAGATCAAGACGTCCGGCGCGCTCATCGTGACGGTGCACGGCGGCCGCGGTCCGCCGCTGTTGCTGATGCACGGCAATCCCTTCACCCATGTATCGTGGCACAAGGTCGCGCCGGCGCTGGCGCGCGACTTTACCGTAGTGTGCACCGACCTGCGGGGCTACGGCGACAGCGAAAAGCCGCCGGGCGGGGAGGATCATTCCGGCTATTCGTTCCGCGCCATGGCGCAGGATCAGATCGAGGTGATGGCGGCACTCGGCTTCGACAAGTTTTATTCCGCCGGTCATGACCGTGGGGCACGTGTTCTGCACCGGATGTGTCTCGATCACCCGCTCGCCGTCACCCGCGCAGCGATCCTCGACATCATTCCGCAACATCATTTGCTCAACAACGTGACACGGCAATGGGGCTCGTTTTCGTGGCACTGGTTCTTCAACATCCAGCCCTACGATCTGCCCGAGCGCATGATGGGGGCGGATCCGGACTGGTTCATCGAAAAGAAGCTCGCCAAGACCAAGCAGGGCCTGAGTTTTTTCGATCCTGTAGCGCTCGCCGAATACAAGCGCTGCTTCCGCGACCCCGCGACCATTCACGCAATCTGCGAAGACTATCGCGCCACCTTCGGCGTCGATCTCGATATGGACACCGCGGACTTCGCGGCCGGCCGCAAGGTTAAAACACCGCTGCTGCTGCTATGGGGCGCGACCGGCGGTGTCGGGCGCAATCACAAGCCGCAAGAGGTCTGGCAGCGCTATGCCAGCGATATCCGTGCCGCCAGAGCGCTGCCGTGCGGACATTATCTGTCGGAAGAGGCGCCTGTGGAAACTACGGCGGCACTTCAGGAGTTCTTTATTGCGCCTTTTTGAGTTGCAACGGTAGGTGACGGGCGCACTCGCTCCTACCTTGTAGTTCTGCTAGGGGTCGCCTCGGGATTTGGTTTGGAGTGACGAATGTTGAAGCGGCTGCGGTCGGTGGCGTGGTTTTGCCAGACCAAGATCGGCTGGAACCGGATCGGCGTGCTGCTGAGTTTGACCATCATCGGGGTTGCCGTGGTGGTTTTGTTTCGCATCTTGCATGACATCGACGTGGACGACGTGTTCGACGCGATCCGCGCCGTCGAGTTGCGCCACATCGCGATCGCCGCCGGGTTCGTCGTTGCCGGCTATTTCACCTTGACCTTCTACGATCTGTTCGCGCTGCGCACGATCGGGCGCAAAGATGTGCCCTATCGCATCGCCGCGCTCGCTGGCTTCACCAGTTATTCGGTCGGTCACAATATCGGCGCCACCGTATTCACCGGCGGCGCGGTGCGCTATCGCATTTATTCGGCGTACGGCCTCGACGCCGTCGAAGTGGCGAAACTCTGCTTCGTTGCCGGGCTGACATTCTGGCTCGGCAACGCGATGGTGCTCGGCCTTGGCGTCAGCTACGCGCCGACCGCCGCCAGCGCGATCGACCAGTTACCGCCGCTCGCCAACCGCGTGCTCGCCTGCGTTATCATCGCGATCCTCTTTGGCTATGTTGCCTGGGTATGGAGCGCATCGCGCGTGATCGGGCGCGGCGGCTGGCAGGTCCGGCTGCCGAACGGGCCCTCGACGCTGTTGCAGATCGGTATCGGAATCATTGATCTAAGTTGCTGCGCGCTCGCCATGTACATGCTGCTGCCGGACGAGCCGAATATCGGCTTCGTGACACTGGCGGTGATCTTCGTGATGGCGACGATGCTCGGTTTTGCCAGCCATGCACCCGGCGGGCTCGGCGTGTTCGACGCTGCGATGCTGGTCGCGCTATGGCAGTTCGACAAGGAGGATTTGCTGGCCGGGCTGCTACTGTTCCGGCTGCTTTATTATGTCGCTCCGTTCATTGTTTCGCTGGTGATCCTCGGCACTCGCGAAATCCTCATCAACACGCGCCGCAAGAAACCGCTGCCGCCGCCACGAGCGGTGGAAACCTCGGCGCCGCTGCGCAGCGAGCTTGAGCGGAAGCAGAAACGCTAGTGCCGCCGATAGCCCCCATGACACGTCGATGGCGATCGACCGCCGCCGCGATCTGAGCGCGCCGCAGGCGCTTTGGATGAGCCGCTGGCGCGGCCTGTGGCGCCTGCTGAGCGGCGAGCCGGACACGATTCCCGACGGCAGCATCCCGATGCCGCGTCCGGGCAGCGCGGTAGACCCCGCGCTGGTGCTGATCGATTCGATGATTTCCGGCTTGCCGAGCCCGACCATCGTCATCGATCACGACCTGCGCATCGCGGCCTTCAATGCCCCGGCATCTAACATTGCGCCTGCGTTATTCCGCGGTGAGCCGGCGCTTATCATGCTGCGCACGCCGGAGTTGATCGACGCGATCCGGCGCGGCTCGTCGACGCGAGAACGGCAACGCGCCGAATTTTTGCAACGTATCCCATTCGACCGCTGGTTCGAGGTCTTCGTAATCCCGTTCGCGTTGCCGGCGGCGATGGGCGAGGTGCGCGAAATGCTGCTGCTTAACTTTAATGATTTGACCCCGTTACGTCGTGTCGAGGAAATGCGCGCCGATTTCATTGCCAATGCCAGCCACGAATTGCGAACGCCGCTTGCCGCGTTGCTCGGCTTCGTCGAAACGCTGCAAGGTCCGGCCAAGGATGATCCGGCAGCGCGCGAAAGGTTTCTCGATATCATGCAAAAACAAGCGACGCGGATGGCGCGGCTGATCGACGACTTGCTGTCGCTGTCGCGCGTCGAAATGAACTCGCATCAGCGGCCCGACACGCCGGTCGAACTCACGGCGATCGTACGCCAGGTGGTTGACGGCTTGCAGACCTTGGCGCGCGATCGGGGCGTCACGATCACGATCGATGCGCCGGCAAAACTGATGGTGCTTGGTGACCGCGATGAACTGGTCCGCGCGTTGGAAAATCTGGTCGAGAACGCACTCAAATACGGCGCCGCCGGCAAGCGAGTCGACATTACGGCACTCCGCGCGGCGGCGACTGATAGCGAAGAGACAGCCAAAGTCTCGGTGCGAGACCATGGCCCGGGCATCGAGGCGCAATATTTGCCGCGATTGACGGAGCGCTTTTATCGCGTCGACGTCAGCGACAGCCGCGCCCAGGGCGGCACCGGCCTCGGTCTCGCTCTGGTCAAGCACGTGCTCAATCGGCACGGTGGCCGGCTGACCATCGAGAGCAAGCCAGGGGAGGGCGCTGTCTTCACGGCGCATCTGCCGTTGCAAACAGATCAGACTGAATAAACACCAAATAATTTCGATAAATCAGCCGCTTAACCTGTCATCCCGCTGTCATCCAAGCTTTATAGAACGGTGACATGCGCTTCCTAGAGCTTGCGACGACTTCGGAACGACAAACCCAACAACAAATCCGAAGCGCGTTCTTGGAGTGCGTTCTGATTAACAGCGGCGGTCCGCCTGGCGGGCGCAATGGTCAAAGAACCGTCAGCCTTGGGTTTACGGCGGCCATCTGCCGCAAACATGGAGAGAACACATGAAACACTGGAACACCTTGGCAGCCGCCGGCCTGATCGCCGCTGCAACATTTGCTCCGGCAAACGCTGCGGATATTTCCGGCGCTGGCGCCACTTTCCCTTATCCGGTCTACGCCAAATGGGCCGACGCCTATAAGAAGGAAACCGGCAACGGGCTGAACTATCAGTCGATCGGTTCCGGCGGCGGCATCAAACAGATCAAGGCCAAGACCGTGACATTTGGCGCCAGCGACGCGCCGCTCCCCGGCAAAGAGCTCGATGAAGCCGGGCTCGCACAGTTTCCGATGGTGATGGGCGGCATCGTTCCGGTCGTCAATCTCGACGGCGTGAAGCCGGGCGACCTTGTGATCGACGGTCCGACACTCGCCAGAATATTCCTTGGCGACATCAAGACGTGGGACGACGCGGCGCTCAAGAAACTCAACCCCGGCGTTACACTGCCGACCCAGGCGATCGCGCTGGTGCATCGTTCGGACGGATCCGGCACCACGTTTAACTTCACTTACTATCTCTCCGACGTGAGCGCCGACTGGAAGTCCAAGGTCGGCACCAACACGGCGGTGCAATGGCCGGCAGGTATCGGCGCCAAGGGCAATGAGGGTGTTGCCAACAATGTCGCCAACACCAAGGGCGCGATCGGCTATGTCGAGTACGCCTATGCGCTGCAAAACAAGCTGACCTTCACCAAAATGATCAATAAGGCCGGCAAGACCGTGACGCCGACTTCAGAGGCGTTCCAGACCGCCGCAGCGAATGCCGATTGGAAGTCGCAGCCAGGCTACGGCGTGATCCTTGCCAACCAGCCGGGCGACAATTCTTGGCCGATGACGGCGGCGACCTGGATTCTCGTCTACAAGCAGCCGCAGGATGTCGAGGCGACTGGCGAAGCACTCAAGTTCTTTGCCTGGGCCTACGCCAAGGGCGGCCAGATGGCGGTGGCGCTCGATTACGTACCGATGCCCACCAAGGTCGTGACAGATATCGAGAAGATGTGGGCGACCGATATCAAGGACGCGAGCGGCAAACCCGTCTTCGCAGTGACCAACTGATCGTGAATGCGATGGGAAAGGCGCTCCCGCGGGCGCCTTTCCCTGCTTTCGCAGAGCGTCATATGCAAGTTGTGGGGAGGCCGCGTGTGGTTGGCGTTGCGTTGCATGGGGCAAATCTGATTGCCGCCGCCGGTGTCACCGACCGCAGTAAGATTCTCCAGCGGTTAAAGCTCAGCGATACGGTGTTTCGCTGGCTTACGCGCGCGGCCGCGGTGACCGTGCTGATTATTCTCAGCGGCATTATTATTTCGTTGATCTACGGTTCGATTCCGGCGTTGCGCGCTTTCGGCTTCAATTTCCTGATTGAGGAAAGCTGGAATCCGGTCACCGAAAAATTTGGCGCCATTGCGCCGATCTACGGCACCATTGTTACGTCCTTGATCGCCATGCTGATTGCTGTGCCGGTCGGGCTGTTCATTGCCGTGTTCCTCACCGAATTATGTCCAATGTGGCTGCAGCGCCCGATCGGCATTGCCATCGAACTCCTCGCCGGCATTCCCAGTATTATTTACGGCATCTGGGGGTTGTTCGTTTTTGCGCCGTTCCTGCAACAGACTTTGCAGCCATTTCTCATCGATGCGTTCGGCCACGTCCCGGTGCTTTCAACTCTGTTCGCCGGCCCGCCCTATGGTATCGGCGTTCTCACGGCCGGCCTGATCCTCGCGATCATGGTGCTGCCCTTCATCACCTCGATTTCGCGCGACGTATTCTCGGCCGTTCCGCCGGTGCTCAAGGAAGCCGCTTACGGGTTAGGCGGCACGACCTGGGAAGTTTCGCGATACGTCGTATTGCCATATGCCCGCGTCGGAGTGATCGGCGGCATCATGCTTGGGCTCGGCCGTGCGCTGGGCGAGACCATGGCGGTCACCTTCGTGATCGGAAATGCACACCGCATTTCCGGATCGATACTTGCGCCCGGAACGACGATTTCGGCGACCATCGCCAACGAATTTACCGAAGCGGTCGGCGATCTCTATACATCGTCCTTGATTGCGCTAGGCCTTATTCTGTTCGTCATCACCTTCATAGTACTGGCCGCGGCGCGGCTGATGCTGGCGCGGGTGCAGAAGCGGATCGGGGTCTGACATGGCCGCGCTCTATACTACCCGCCGCCGCCGCAACCGGATTGCAATGGGCCTGGCCTTTGCCGCCACCTTGTTCGGTTTGGCCTGGCTGGTGCTCATCCTCGCCGTGCTGGTGTGGAACGGCGTCAGCGGGCTTTCGCTTGCAGTGTTCACCGAGATGACGCCGCCGCCGGGCTCCGCTGGCGGCTTGCTCAATGCCATCGCCGGCAGCGCGGCGATGACCGCGATTGCGGTGGCGATCGGCACGCCGCTTGGCGTCCTGGCTGGCACTTACCTCGCCGAATACGGCCGCTACGAAAAACTTTCGTCGGTGGTTCGTTTCATCAACGATATCTTGTTGAGCGCACCTTCGATCGTGGTCGGCCTCTTCATCTACGAAATCATGGTCGCCCGTATGGGCCATTTTTCCGGCTGGGCCGGGGCCGTTTCGCTTGCGGTGATCGTCATTCCGGTGGTGGTGCGCACGACCGAAGACATGCTCACGCTGGTGCCTGACACGTTGCGCGAGGCTGCCGCCTCGATCGGCTTGCCACGATCGCTGATGATCACGCGGATCGCGTACCGGGCCGCCGCGGCGGGTATGATCACCGGCGTGTTGCTCGCGGTTGCGCGCATCAGCGGAGAGACGGCGCCGCTGCTGTTCACCGCGCTCAACAATCAGTTCTGGAGCGCCAACCTGAACGCGCCGGTGGCGAGCTTGCCGGTGGTCATCTTCCAGTTTGCGCTCAGTCCCTACAAAGACTGGCAGTCGCTGGCCTGGACTGGCGCGCTGATTATCACTGTCACGGTTCTGCTGCTCAGCATTGCCGCCCGAGTTCTTACGGCTCCGAGAAAAACATCATGAGTATGGCAGCCTTCAGCGTCCCGGCCGTGGTCCACACGAGATCAGATCCCAGCGATCTGACCGAAAAGGTGTCGATCCGGAATCTAGATTTTTTCTACGGCGACACTCGCGCCCTGAAAGACATCAGCGTGCCGCTCTATGCCGGCAAGGTCACGGCGTTCATCGGGCCTTCTGGCTGCGGCAAGTCCACGCTACTACGCGTGCTCAACCGCATGTACGACCTTTATCCCAACCAGCGGGCGACCGGCGAAGTCCTGCTCGACGGCGACAATTTGTTGTCGCGCAGCCAGGACCTCAATTTGCTCCGCGCCCGCGTCGGCATGGTGTTCCAGAAGCCGACGCCGTTTCCGATGACGATCTACGAAAACATCGCATTCGGTATTCGGCTGTATGAAAAATTGCCGAAATCCGAACTCGACGATCGCGTGCGCCTCGCGCTTGAACGTGCGGCGCTTTGGAATGAAGTCAAGGACAAGCTGGGCGCCAATGGCCAGAGCCTGTCGGGCGGCCAGCAACAGCGCCTGTGCATAGCACGCACCGTCGCCGTGCGGCCGGAGGTTATTCTGTTTGATGAGCCGTGTTCGGCACTGGATCCGATTTCGACGGCAAAGATTGAAGAGCTGATCGACGAACTGAAGGGCGACTACACGATTGCGATCGTGACTCACAACATGCAGCAGGCGGCGCGCGTTTCGGATTTCACGGCCTTCATGTATCTCGGCGAGTTGGTCGAGTACGGCGATACCACCAAGATATTTACGACTCCGAGCGACCGCCGCACCCAAGACTACATTACCGGCCGCTTCGGCTGATCGCGAACGTTAAGGACGAACTTCATGACCGAAGCTCATACTGCCAAGGCGTTCGACAGTGATCTTCAGGAACTCTCCCGAATGGTCGCCGAGATGGGCGGATTGGCGGAGAAACAGATTGCCGACAGCGTCGACGCGCTGGTCAAGCGCGACACCGCGCTAGCTCAACGCATCACCCAGGCCGACGTCACCATCGATGCGTTGCAGCGCGAGATCGAGGAAAAGGCGATATTGACCATTGCGCGCCGTCAGCCGATGGCGGTCGACCTGCGGGAGATCGTCGGCGCCTTGCGGCTTGCCAACGATCTCGAGCGTATCGGAGACTTGGCTAAAAACATCGGCAAGCGGGTGATCGCGCTTAATAACGAATTTCCGCCGCCCAAGCTCATTCGTGGCGTGCAACACATGGCCGATCTCGTGCTCGCTCAGATGAAATCGGTGCTCGACGCCTTTGCCCAGCGCGATCTCGCCAAGGCGATGGTGGTGTGGCGCGGCGATCAGGAAATCGATGCCATGACCACTTCGGTTTTCCGGGAATTGCTCACCTATATGATGGAAGACCCGCGCAACATCACGTTCTGCATTCATCTGCTATTCTGCGCCAAGAACATCGAGCGCATGGGCGATCATGCGACCAATATCGCGGAAACGGTGCATTACATGATCGACGGGCGACCGTTGACCGACAAGCGTCCGAAAGGCGACGACACCGTTGCCTTCGCCCTTCATGACCGAAGGTGAGGTTTTCATGAGCATTGCGCGCATTCTGATCGTTGAGGACGAGGAGCCGCTGACGACGTTGCTGCGCTACAACCTCGAAGCGGAGGGTTACGAAGTCGAGACATCGGCCCGAGGCGACGAAGCAGACACCAAGCTCAAGGAAACTACGCCCGATTTAATCGTGCTCGATTGGATGTTGCCCGGCCTGTCCGGCATCGAACTGTGCAGGCGCTTGCGAGCAAGACCCGAAACCAAGCAGCTGCCGATCATCATGCTGACCGCGCGCGGCGAAGAATCCGAAAAAGTCCGCGGTCTCGCAACTGGCGCCGACGACTACATCGTCAAGCCATTTTCAGTACCCGAGTTACTCGCCCGCGTTCGCGCGCTACTTCGCCGGGCAAGTCCCGAGCGGGTCGCGAGTATCCTGGTGATCGGCGACGTCGAACTGGATCGTGAAAAGAAGCGGGTATCGCGCGCTGGCCGCGCCGTCGATCTGGGCCCCACCGAATATCGGCTGCTTGAGTTTCTGATGGAGCGTCCCGGCCGCGTATTTTCGCGCGAGCAATTGCTCGACGGCATCTGGGGTAATGAAATCTACATCGACGAGCGGACGGTCGATGTTCATGTCGGGCGGCTGCGTAAAGCCCTCAATCGCGCGAACGAAAGCGATCCAATTCGGACCGTGCGGGGCGCCGGCTATGCGCTCGACGACCGGTTCGGGAAATCCGCCTAGCGGCCCAGATCTGCAAATTGTCGATGGGTGGCGCGGGCGGATAGCCCGTACGCCTGGCATCCGCTATATCGGATGCCTCATGGGAGAAATGCCGTGCATACAGTTATTTCCAGTGCCGTTCTTTTTTCGCTGCTTGCCTCGGCGGCCTTTGCGCAGGCGCCTGGCGCTGCTTCCCCTGAAGTTCTTCGCGACCTTGCGCCCAGCGGCAAGTTGCGAGCGGCGATCAATCTCGGCAACGGCGTCCTGGCGCAGAAGGATGCGGCGACTGGACAGCCGAAAGGCATCACGCCTGATCTGGCACGGGAGCTGGGCAGGCGATTGGGCGTTCCAGTCGAGTTCGTCCTGTTCGATAGCGCCGGTAAGGTGTTCGATGCCGGCAAGAACGGCGCCTGGGATATCGCGTTCCTTGCCGTTGAGCCGGTGCGCGCCGCCGAGATCGAGTTTACCGCGCCCTATGTCATCATCGACGGGACCTACATGGTCCCGTCAGATTCATCTTTGAAAACGGTTGATGAGGTCGATCGGCCCGGCGTGCGCATCGCCGTCGGCCGGGGCGCGGCTTACGATCTCTACCTGACCCGCACGCTCAAGCAGGCCACCTTAATGCGCGCTGAGGGCTCTGGCGGGAAAGCCCTCGTCGAGTTGTTTGCCAAAGACAAACTGGAGGCTGCGGCTGGCGTGCGGCAAGCGCTCGCCGCTTACGCGAAGGGTCGCACCGACGTGCGGATCATGCACGGTAAGTTCATGGAAATTCGCCAAGCGATGGGAACACCCAAGGGTCGTGTTGCCGGCGCGCAGTATCTCAGCGCATTCGTCGAGGACGCGAAGGCCTCGGGGTTTGTCGCTGACGCGCTCGAACGCAGTGGGCAGTCCGCTAGTGTAGCGCCGCCGGCCAAGTAGGAGGAGGACAATGAGGATTGCACCGGCATTCGCAATAGCCGTTTCGCTTTGCCTGACGGGGCTTTCGACCGGGCACGCTCAGAACAACGGTCCGAGCTACGTCGTCAGTTACATCGAGGTGGTTCCCTCGGCCAAAAATTCAACGCGTGCGCTTTTGCGCAAGTTGCGGGACGACAGCCGCAGGGAGACGGGTAACAGCAGCTTTGAGATTCTGCAGCGTATCGACCGGCGGCAGCATTTCGTCATTCTCGAAACCTGGAAGGATGCCAAGTCGCAAGCCGACCACGCGGCTTCCGCCGGTGCTAAACAGGTCCAGGACAAACTAAAGCTGGTGCTTGTCGCGCCGTATGACGATCGTCCAAGCTTCGCGTTCGCGGCGAACTCATCCGGCAAGCCGGACCGATCTTCTATTTATGCGGTTACGCATGTCGACTTCGTCGGCGCGAAAAAGGACGAAGGTCTTGCTGCTCTCAAGCAATTGAGCGGCGACACCGTGAAGGAATCCGGCTTGCTCCGGTACGACGTGTTGCAGCAAAGCAACCGAGTCAATCACGTCACGCTGGTCGAAGTCTGGCGCAGCATGTCTGCGCTGGAGGCGCACGAGCGAGCGGAGCCCTCGCGCAAATTCCGCGACGCGTTGCGCCCGATCGGCGGCGCGCTGTACGACCAGCGGCTCTATCGGGCGATCAATTAGACGATCAGTTGCGGAACGGCCGCTTGTCGCGTCGACGATCGGAGGCCGGTTGATAGGCTACTCGCGAGTGGTAGCTGCAGTAGGGCGAGCCCTCGTTGGGATTGCCGCCGCAGAAGAAGAAATCCGTGCTGCCCGGATCGCCGACCGGCCAGCGGCAGGTCGCATCGCTCAGCTGCAACAAGGTCTTGCGCTGCTCGATGGGAATTTCGATCAGCTCGGGTTCCGGTTCGGCCGAGTAGTCATAGGCCAGCGCGTTGTTGCCGCGGATAGAAGGCCGCGACACCCGCAACATATGGTTTGACGAACGGGCCTTGCGCGGCCGGGGCGAGGACGAGGAAGGGCTTTTGGCGCGGCCGGACAGGCCGAGGCGGTGTACCTTGCCGATAACGGCGTTTCGGGTGATGCCGCCGAGTTCGGCGGCGATTTGACTGGCGGAAAGGCCATCGGCCCAGAGTTTGGTGAGAAGTGCGACCCGCTCGTCGGTCCAGCCCATGCTTTTTCCTTTGCCCTCAAGGACTTGATAGAATCCGACCCCATCGTCTGGCGCGGTTTTTCTGCGCCGAACGCGTACGCTTCGGAAAATGACCCAGGAAACGATGACCAGCACGACATGTCGTACCGGCCAGAAAAAAACCTACAATATCCGGTGACTCTCGTGCAAGCGGCGGCTGTGGTTACGCACAAAATCCAGTGTTTCTGCGCCTAGATTCACACAGGTATATCGGCGCTGTATTCGCGACATCGACCTTGCTGGGGGGCCGTAGTCGGGCTTGTTTCGATGGATCAAGGGCTTTGATCGGCGATGCGCTTGCAAACAACCGGCCGCGCAATAAACTGCCAAATCGTGCCGCCCGGCGAGGCGGCACATTTCATTTCGGCAAATCGCTCGATGGATGAAGCAGACCGTGGCCTCGCATATTTTGCCGACGTACGCGCGTGTCGACCTCGCTTTCGAGCGGGGTGAGGGCGCTTGGCTGTTCACCAAGGACGGTGAGCGCTACCTTGATTTCACCTCCGGGGTCGCGGTCAACGCGTTGGGCCACGCCCATCCGCATCTGGTCAAGGCGCTGACCGACCAGGCGCAGAAGGTCTGGCACGTCTCGAACCTCTATCGCATCCCGGAAGGTGAGCGGCTGGCGGACCGGCTCTGCGAGGCGACCTTCGCCGACACCGTGTTCTTCCAGAACTCCGGCGCTGAGGCGATCGAATGCGCCATCAAGATGGCGCGCAAATACCAGTCGGCCTCGGGCAAGCCGGAGCGCTATCGCATCATCACGTTCGATGGCGCATTCCACGGCCGGACGCTCGCCGCGCTCGCCGCGACCGGCAACAAGAAATATCTCGATGGCTTCGGTCCGCCGGTCGAAGGCTTCGACCAGGTGCCGTTCAACGATCTCGACGCGGTAAAAAAGGCTATCAAGCCGGAAACCGCCGCCATTTTGATCGAGCCGGTGCAGGGCGAAGGCGGTGTGCGAATTGCTTCGCTGCCGTACCTGCGCGCGCTGCGGAAACTGTGCGACGACAACGGCCTGCTGCTGATCTTCGACGAAATCCAGACGGGCTTCGCGCGCACCGGCGACCTGTTCTGCTATCAGCACACTGGCGTTACGCCTGACATCATGCCGGTCGCCAAGGCGCTCGGCGGCGGCTTCCCGGTCGGCGCGTGTCTTGCCACCACCGAAGCGTCGAAGGGCATGACCGCCGGCACCCACGGCTCAACCTTTGGCGGCAATCAGCTGGCGATGACGGTCGGTAATGCGGTGTTGGACGTCATTACCGCGCCGGGCTTCATCGAAAACGTCCGGCAGGTTTCGCTGCTGCTCAAGCAGCGGCTCGCCGAATTGAAGGACCGCCATCCGACTGTAATTGCTGAAGTGCGCGGCGAGGGCTTGCTGGTCGGCCTGCGCTGCATCGTCCCGTCGGGCGAACTGGTCGATGAGTTGCGGGCCGAAAAAATGATCACGGTCGGCGCCGGCGAGAATGTCGTGCGGCTGCTGCCGCCGCTGATCATCGGTGAAGACGAGGTTGCCGAGGCGGTGGAGCGGATCGACCGCGCTTGCGCGCGGCTGGCACAAACCCATGCGCGCGCCGTCAAAAAGGCGGTGGCGTCATGAAAGCCAACGGCGTCCGGCATTTCCTCGATCTCGACGTGATCGCGAAGAACGATTTGCAAGCCATGCTCAAGGCCGGCCGTGTCATGAAAGCGCGCCGCAAGAGCGGCGACGTCAGCGATGAACCGCTTGCCGGCAAGACGCTGGCAATGATCTTCGATAAGCCATCGACCCGCACGCGGGTGTCGTTCGACGTTGCGATGCGTCAGCTCGGCGGCGAGGCCATTCTGCTGACCGGGCAGGAGATGCAGCTTGGCCGTGGCGAAACGCTGGCCGACACCGCGCGTGTTTTGTCGCGTTATGTCGACGCCATCATGATTCGGATTCTCGATCCAAAGGCGCTCGCCGAGCTGGCGCGTCACGCCACCGTGCCGGTGATCAACGGCCTGACGCGGCGCTCGCATCCGTGCCAAGCGATGGCCGATGTGATGACCTTCGAGGAAAACCGCGGCTCGATCAAAGGCCGCACCGTGGCCTGGACCGGCGATGCCAACAATGTGCTGGCGTCGTGGATGCACGCCGCCGAGCGCTTCGAATTCGCGCTGCGCGTCGCCACGCCGGCCGAGCTGAAGCCGAAAAAATGGCTGATGGACTGGATCAAGTCGTCCGGCGCGAACATCACGATCGGCAAGGACCCCGAGGAAGCGGTGCGCGAGGCCGATTGCGTCGTCACCGATACCTGGGTCTCGATGGGCGACCATGACGGCGTCAGCCGCCGGCACAATTTGCTCAAGCGCTATCAGGTCAATGCCCGGTTGATGGCGAAGGCCAAGCCCGATGCGCTGTTCATGCATTGCCTGCCGGCGCACCGCGGCCAGGAGGTCACCGACGAGGTGATCGACGGCCCGCAGTCGGTGGTGTTCGACGAGGCGGAAAACCGGCTGCATGCGCAGAAGGGCATGCTGGCCTGGTGCCTGCACGCCGATCTGGCGTGACCGGACGGCGATAGCCGGCGCTCGCTTTTTTCGTCGCAATGCCTAGATACCGAGCCATGACCGATCCGCACACCAATCCCTCAATCGAAATTCCGACCCGCGCGCCGTCCGCCGTCAGCGCCGATGACACCATCATGCCCTTCGAAGTGGCCGCATTGGACCTGCGCGGCCGCGTGGTCCGGCTCGGACCGCTAGTCGATGAGATTTTACAGCGCCACGACTATCCGGCGCCGGTCTCGAAGCTGCTCGGCGAGGCTATCGTGCTGACGGCAATGCTCGGCTCGGCGCTGAAGATTTCTGGCCGGCTGATCTTGCAGACGCAGAGCGACGGTCCGGTCAGCATGCTGGTTGTCGATTTCACCGCGCCGGACAAAGTGCGCGCCTGCGCGCGTTTCGATGCCGCGCAAGTCGACGCCGCCCTCGCTGCCGGCAAGGCAGACGGCGGCGCGCTGCTCGGCACCGGCCATCTCGCCATGACGATCGACCAGGGACCCGAGATGAACCGTTATCAGGGTCTGGTGGCGTTGGATGGCGGCGGCCTCGAGGCAGCCGCCCACGAATATTTCCTGCGCTCGGAGCAAATTCCGACGCGGGTCCGCCTTGCGGTGGCCGAGCAATTCGTCGCCGGCGAGGGCGGTCCGCACCGGCATTGGCGCGCCGGCGGCATCCTGCTGCAATTCCTGCCGCAGGCGCCGGAGCGCATGCGGATGGCCGATCTTCCTCCTGGCGACGCGCCGGAAGGCATGCCCATGTATGAAGTGAAGGAAGACGATGCCTGGGTCGAAGGCCGCGCCCTGATCGAGACCGTCGAGGATCTCGAACTGATCGATCCCGACCTCTCGAGCGAACGGCTGGTGTATCGGCTGTTCCACGAGCGCGGGGTGCGGGTCTTCAAAAACGCCGAAGTGCGGGCGGAATGCTCCTGCTCGCGGCCCGGGGTCGAATCCATGCTGCGCAGCTTTTCGCAGGATGACCGCGATCATATGGTCGAGAACGGCATGATCTCGGTGACCTGCGAATTCTGCAGCGCCCATTACCAGTTCGCGCCCGGCGACGTCGCCGGCCAATGAGGCGCGCGCGAGCGGCTGAGATAGTGCTGCTCGCGATTTTGGCGCGCGCCGCTGGCGGCTTTGGCTCAAAGTTGTCCCGAGCCGCTGGCCTCGGCGAAACGTCTCGTCCTCGTCACCGCCGACACCATGACCGTTCGCAACGCTACGCTGCGGCGCTTCGAGCGGGATGCGGCAGATATGCCGTGGCGGCCGGTCGGCGGTCCTGTCTCGGCGCTTATTGGCACCAATGGCATGGCCTGGTCCTTCGCCTTTCGCGGCCTGGCCCAGCCAGGCGAGCCGGTGAAAGTTGACGGCGACAAGCGCATTCCAGCGGGCGTCTACCGGCTCGGGCCGGGCTTCGGTTTTGCAGCGTCGAGCCGCGCCGGTTATCGCCAGATCGGCAACGGCACGGTTTGCGTCGACGATCCGCGGTCGGCCGCCTACAATACCATCACCTCGCGCGCCAAGATCGGCTGGAAAGTCCACGGCGAAAATATGTGGCGCATTCCGGATTATCGAAATGGCCTGATGGTGGACTACCCGACCGATGCGAAGGCGCGCGGCGGCTCGTGCATTTTCATCCATGTCCGGCTGCCGAAAAAAACCAGTACCAATGGCTGCGTCGCCTTGCCGGAGCCGCAGGTCGTCGCGCTGCAAAGCTTCGCAGAACCAGGTGCGGTGCTGGCCGTGCTGCCACGCGAGGCAGTGGGGCGGCTGAAGGAATGCCTGCGGCCGTTGTAACTGCGTCCCCGGACGCGGCGCCACGCGCGCTCCGCCCAGGATCCAAGCGTCAATTGATCGTGCGTTCCGCAAATGAGCTGTCGAGCGAAAAAGCCGGGATCTCGATGTCGAAACGCTCGCCCGCGGTGGTCACCATGCCGTAGGTGCCGGTCATGAAGCCAGACGGGGTCTGCAACGGAACGCCGCTGGTATATTCGAACGATTCGCCCGGCTTGAGCACCGGTTCCTCGCCGACCACACCCGCGCCTTTGACTTCCTGAAGCTTGCCGGTGGCATCGGTGATCCGCCAATGCCGGGTTTTGAGCTGGACCGTTTCCTGGCCGCGGTTGGCGATGTCGATTTTATAGGCCCAGAAATAATATCCGTTACTCGGCGACGAGCGCTCCGAAACGAAGCGGGGCTTGCCGTGACTTCGATTTTGCGCGTGACCGCACGATACATAAGGCGTTTATCCGCTCTTTACCTCGGGCGCTGCCGAGCAGTTGATTGGCGCGTCAAAGCTGGCAAAAGAGTTTGTGGTAGGTTCTTCCACAACGCTTTGCCAAGGCTCGTGTTGGATTATGGCCGAAAGGCCGTGAGAAAGAAAAGCCGTTCATGCCCCCGGCGCCCCCTCCGGTTTCGATCGAGCGCGATCTGCGGCTCGACCTGTTTCGCGGCATCGCGCTCTGGCTGATTTTTCTCGATCATATTCCGTCGAACGCGGTGAGCTGGATCACAATCCGCAATTACGGCTTCAGCGACGCCACCGAGATCTTCGTCTTTATCTCGGGCTATACCGCAGCCTTCGTCTACGGCCGCGCCATGCTCGCCACCGGCTTCGTGGTCGCCAGCGCGCGCGTGCTCAAGCGGGCCTGGCAGATTTACGTCGCGCACGTGTTTTTGTTTGCGATCTATCTCGCCGAGATCGCCTACGTCGCGCAGAGCTTCGACAATCCGCTGTACAGCGAAGAAATGGGCATCCTCGATTTCATGAAGCAGCCCGACGTCACCATCCTTCAGGCGCTGCTCCTTAAGTTCAAGCCGGTCAACATGGACGTGCTGCCGCTCTATATCGTGCTGCTGCTCGGCTTTGCGCCGGCGCTGTGGCTGCTGCTGCGCAGTCCGTCGCTCGGGCTCGCCGCCTCCGCGTTACTCTATGGATTGATGTGGTGGTTCGACTGGAATTTCGCGGCGTATCCGAGCGGCACCTGGGTGTTCAATCCGTTCGCCTGGCAGTTGCTGTTCGTGTTCGGCGCCTGGTGTGCGCTCGGCGGCGCGCAACGGCTCGGACGCTGGATGATCGTCGCCGGTTACCATTGGGCTGGCGTTCGCCTATCGTGCTGTTCGCCTTCAGCATTGCGATGACCTGGTATTTCCCGCGCCTCGGCGCGTTCGTACCCAAGCTGGTCGGCCGATCATCTTTATCCGATCGACAAGACCAATCTCGACGTGCTGCGCATCCTGCATTTCCTCTCGCTTGCGGTGATCACGGTCTGGCTGGTGCCGCGTGAATGGCCAGCGCTCAAGTCGCGTTGGCTGTGGCCGGCGATCGTATGCGGACAACATTCGCTCGAAACCTTTTGCCTCGGCGTGTTCCTGTCGTTTGCCGCGCATTTCGTATTCACCGAAGTGTCCAACACGATCCCGGTGCAGATCGCGATCAGCCTGCTGGGCATCGTCATCATGGTAGGCGCGGCGGCGCTGGTTTCATGGTATAGAAGGGTCGAGCGACGGGGAGCCGGACCTCGTCCGCCCGCAACAGGAGCGGGCTGGACTGGCGCGGGGCGAAGCATGAGAACGCTGGGCATCGTTGTGCTTGCGGGCGCGATATTTATCGCGCCGCCATGCTTTCGAACGGCGCAGGCCGATCAGACGGCGGACCATCTGGCCGAATGCCACGCGGCACAAGCGCAGATCGAAAATGATTTTCCGCTACCGCAGGTCACCAAGGCGATAAAGAAAAAGCAGCTCGACATTCTGGTGGTGGGCGCCGGCTCGTCGACGCTGCCCGGAGCCAATGGCACCAACAACGCATATCCGGCGCGCCTGCAAGCCGCGCTGACTGAGAAACTTCCCGGCGTCACCGTGAAAGTCACGACCGAGGTGAAGAGCGGCCGCACCGCGCTGGAGTCGCTCAAGCCGATCGCCACCGCGCTTAAAGCCACAAAGCCGGCGCTGTTGATCTGGCAGAGCGGAACGGTGGATGCGATGCAGTCAGGTGGAACTCGACACTTTCAACACCGCGCTCGATAACGGCGTAGCCGTTGCCCAGGCGGCGGGCAGCGACGTCATTTTGGTCAATTCGCAATACAGCCCGCGCACCGAATCGATGATCGCGCTGGGCGCTTATTCAGAAAATATGCGCTGGGTTGCACTGCAGCACGAAATTCCGTTGCTCGACCGCTTCAGCATCATGAAGTTATGGGCGGAATTGGGGACTTTCGACTTCACCGCACCGACTAAAAAACTTGACATGGCCGAGCGGGTGCACGATTGCTTAGGCCGACTGCTTGCCGACCTTATTATAGAGGCATCAAAACCAGTCGCGCCGCCTCCGGGCGTGCGCTAGCCGAGGCCGGGGTAGCTACCTTGCCGTGTAAAGTTGGGACTCACCGGGCGGTGAGAGTGCTCTCCGCCGCCGCTCTGACTGTCGCGCTTTTTGCGCCGGGTCTGGCGCGCGCCCAAACACAGCAGTCGGCTCCCGCGCATACCTGCACCGTTTCACTCGACGCCGTCCGCCTCGCCAATCCGCTGACGCATGTCGGCGCACAGGCTTATTACCGGCGAGCCGATCACTATCGTTGCGATCGGGTCGTCCTCGACCGCCGGCGCCGGCGCGAGTTCGCCCGCTCTGAGTTATCCGAGCCGGCTACTGGTTGAACTCACCACGCTTTTCCCGCGCCAGAAATTCATCGTGATCAACCGCGGCGTCAATGGCGAGGAAGTCGCCGACATGCTCAAGCGCTTCGATGCGCAGGTCGTCGTCGAGAAGCCCGACCTCGTGCTGTGGCAGCTCGGTACCAATTCGGTGATCCGCGACCACGTGATGGCCGACCAAGGCGCGACGATTCGCGACGGCGTCAACATCCTCAAGGAGGCCGGCGCCGATGTCGTGCTGGTCGATCCACAATTCGCGCCGAAGGTGATCGTCAAGCCGGAAGTCGAGCACATGGTCGATTTGATCGGCATCACGGCTAAAAGCGAGAACGTCGGTCTGTTCCACCGCTTCGCGTTGATGCGCCGCTGGCACGACGTCGAACGCCTGAACTTCGAGGACTTCGTGTCGCCCGACGGGCTGCACATGAACGACTGGAGCTATGGCTGCCTCGCCAAGACGCTGGCCGCCGCGATCGCCGAAGCGGCGACGCGCCCGGTCGCCTCCGCGTCGGCCGCGCCGCGCCGCTGATCTCACACCGCTGCAAGCGCGGTCGTTAGATCCTCGATGATGTCGTCGGGGTGCTCGAGCCCGGTCGAGAACCGCACCAGCCCGTCGCCGATTCCCAATTCCGCGCGCTGCTCGGGCGTCAGGCGCTGATGCGTCGTCGTGGTCGGATGCGTGATCAGGCTGCTGCGCGTCGCCGAGATTGTTGGTGATGCGGATGAGCCGGAGCGCGTTGAGGAAGCGGAACGCGCCGGTCTTGCCACCCTTGATCTCGAACGAGCACAGCGTCGAGCCGGCCTTCATCTGCCGCTTGATGACGTCGGCCTGCGGGTGGTCGGCGCGGCCCGGGTAGATCACGCGCGAGAGCTTGTCATGGCCGGCCAGCGCATCGGCGACCTTGCCGGCGGTTGCGGTCTGCTGGCGGACGCGGACCGACAGCGTCTCCAGCCCCTTGTTGAGCACCCAGGCATTGAACGGCGACAGTGACGGCCCCGTCTGCCGCAGGTACTGGTGATAGTGATCCTGGATGATCTTCTCGCTCGCCAGCACCACACCGCCGAGACAGCGGCCCTGGCCGTCAATGTGCTTGGTCGCGGAATAGACGACGACGTCGGCGCCGAGTTGCAGCGGGCTCTGGTAGAGCGGGGTCGCAAACACGTTGTCGACGACCAGCTTGGCGCCGGCCGCCTTGCGCGATTTTGGCCACCGCCGCGATGTCGATGACTTCCAGCGTCGGGTTAGTCGGAGTCTCGAAGAAGAAGGCCTTGGTGTTCGGCTTTACCGCCTTCTGCCATTGGCGCCAGATCGGTGCCGTCGACCAGCGTCGAGCTGACGCCGAAGCGCGGCAGCCAGTCCTCGACCACCCAGCGGCACGAACCGAACAGTGCCTTGGCGGCGACCACGTGATCGCCGGCGCGCACTAGCCCCATCAGCGCGGTGGTCACCGCCGCCATGCCGCTCGCGGTCGAGCGCGCGGCTTCGGCGCCTTCCAGCGCCGCCATGCGCTGCTCGAACATCGTCATGTTCGGGTTGGAGTAGCGCGAATAGACGTAGCCCGGTTCCTTGCCGGAAAAGCGCGCCTCGCATTGCTCGGCGCTGTCGTAGACGTAGCCTTGGCTGAGGTAGATCGCCTCCGACGTCTCGTTGAATTGCGAACGCAGCATGCCGGCGTGGATCAGCCGGGTTTCGGGGCGGTAGTCGCGCTTGGGCGCTTGGGCAGACGCGGGCATGTGCTTCTCCTGCGGCCCTTCGCGGGCCAACAAAAAACCGGCCGGGAAAAATCCTCAGCCGGGCACACGCGTCCCCGGCCTTTTAGCGATTTATTTTACGTGGCTGCAAGCCGGCCGGCTCAAATGACCACGGGATAAGCGTCGTTTTACGCCCCACCGCTCTTTGCGTCAAGATACGCGTCGGGTTAGATCGCGTCGGAAACGGCGCGCCCATTTCGTCGCGCCCATTCGGCCCACGCGGACATGACGCTGACATTTGCCGCCGACGACAAAGGCATCCTGCCGGACCGCATGATCGCGGCGTTGGGCAAGAGCGGCGCCATCATCGCCGCGCGCGATTTCGCGCCCGATCAGATACAGCCGGCCAGCCTCGATCTGCGGCTCGGCAACGTCGCCTATCGGGTGCGCGCCAGCTTTCTGCCCGGCCCGAACGGCTCGGTCGGCCGCCGCATCGCCGACCTCAAGCTGCACGAGATTCCGCTGTCGTCGAACGGCGCGGTGCTTGAAACCGGCTGCGTCTACATCGTGCCGCTGCTGGAAAGCCTCGCTTTGCCGGCGGATGTCGGCGCTTCCGCCAATCCGAAAAGCTCCACCGGCCGGCTCGATATTTTCACCCGCGTCATTTCCGACTCGATGCGCGGCTTCGACCGCATTCCGCCCGGCTATCGCGGTCCGCTCTATGCGGAGATCAGCCCGCGCACCTTTCCAGTGCTGGTGCGCGAAGGCTCGCGGTTGTCGCAGATCCGCTTCCGGCGCGGCCACGCGCTGCTCGGCGCCACCGCGCTCAACGCGCTGCATGACAAAGAGCGGCTGGTCGACAATCCGGATGCCGACGTCAGCGAAGGCGTCGCGGTCGGCGTCGATCTGGCCGGGCTCGGCCCTGACAAACTGGTCGGCTACCGCGCCAAGCGCCACACCGGCGTGATCGACGTCGAGCGGCGCGACGGCTATGCGGTCGAGGAATTCTGGGAGCCGATCGCGGCGCGGCCCGACAAGACGCTGATCCTCGATCCCGACGAGTTCTACATTCTGGCCTCGAAGGAGGCGGTGCAGGTGCCGCCGGACTACGCCTCGGAGATGGTGCCGTTCGATCCGCTGGTCGGCGAATTCCGCGTGCATTACGCCGGCTTCTTCGATCCGGGCTTCGGCTATGCCGGCGCCGGCGGCAAGGGCTCGCGCGCCGTGCTGGAAGTGCGCTCGCGCGAGGTGCCGTTCATCCTCGAGCACGGCCAGATTGTCGGGCGGCTGGTTTACGAAAAGATGCTGGCAAAGCCGGACAAATTATACGGGCAGGGCATAGGCTCGAATTATCAGGCGCAGAGCCTGAAGCTGAGCAAGCACTTCAAGGCGTAGCCCGCCGACATCGGATTTGAACGCCAGTGCAAGACCAATCCTCGCGTCGAGCCATCTATGCCATTACCGTGAGCATGGCCGTCTACGTGATCGGCGACACCGTGCTCAAGCTGCTCGGCCAGCGCTTCCCGCCGAGCGAACTGATCTTTTGGCGCAGCTGCATTATCTTGATCTCGCTCACCGCCACGATGCTGTGGACGCGGCCGAAACTGTCCTTTCGTGCGCTGCTGTCGTGGCCGGTCATCGGCCGCTGCCTGTTCGATTGCGTGAACATCCTGTCATTCACCACGGCCGTCATCCACATGGGAATGGCCGAGCTCTACGCGATCCTGCAGATGTCGCCATTTCTGATGACGATCCTGGCGGTCATCTTCTACCGCGAGCCGGTCGGCTGGCGGCGCTGGTCGGCGATTGTGGTCGGCTTTTGCGGCGTGCTGCTCATCATCAAGCCAGGGACCAATGGCCTGGAACTCGTGGGCGATCCTAGGCATCGTCGCGACGCTGGGCGCCGCCTGCCGCGAAACCATCACGCGCAAGATCGATCCGTCGGTGTCGACGCTCGAAACGGCTTTTCTCTCGGCCCTGTCCACGGCTGCCGGTACTTTCATCTACGGCTTCCGGGAACCGTGGCCGGCCATGACTCATCATGACGTGATGATGCTATTCATCCAGGCCGTATCCTGGCTGATCGGCACGTTGCTGTTGATTCACGCCTGCCGCACCGCGCCGCTGTCGATCGTCGCCTCGTTCCGCTATTCGCTGCTGATCTGGGGAGCGCTGGCTGGGTATTTCGTTTTCAATGATTTACCGGACGCGCTTGCCATCTGCGGCGCGGTCATCATCGTGCTGTGTGGTCTCTACATTTTCCGCCGCGAGGCGGCGCGTCGGCGCACCGTGGCGGCGACTGTCACCGGCGTGAACTAAGCCGCCGCGGCGTCCGCAAACTCACATCGTCTTCTGCTTGTGGCCGCATTCCTTGCAGGTGTAGTCGACCCTGGTTTCGCCCGGCGCGGCGGAGACGCGGTTAGGGGCGCCGCATTTGCCGCATTTGGTCTCGATGCGGGTCGCGCCCTGCTTGACCGACACGGTCTTGCGCTCCATCGCCTCGCGGACCAACCGCTCGGCCTCTTCGCGCATCGCCTGTTTCGACATTTAACGCTCGCCCCGTTTCAATGACGCCGGTTTGTAGCAAGTTTTGAGGCGCTTGTGGCAATCGGCCGGTGCCTGACAAGTTTTCATAAATCGGTTAAATGTCGGGCCGTGCGGGCGTAGTTCAATGGTAGAACGGCAGCTTCCCAAGCTGCATACGAGGGTTCGATTCCCTTCGCCCGCTCCAACCTTCGCGCCTCCGGCGCGCTTCGGTCAGCAAGCCTACTAAACCGCTCCGCAGCTTCGACTGGCAAGCCTCCCGAGCCCGAAGGCGGCTGCGGACTTTCGTCGCGGACGACCGCGCCGGGTGTCAGGCTTGCCTCATCGACGTGTGAGGTCCCGAGGATGTGCATGACGCGCTCATCGGCGGCGATGAGGTAGTCGGTGATGATCCGCCGGTGACAACGCCACCACACCGCCTCGTGAAAAATGAGTTAGGCTTCAAGATGGTCAAGTGGATCGCGGCGATAGAATTCGTGCATGACTTCGCCGATCTCGGCGCGGGTCAGGGCGGCTACAATGAGGCTCACGAATTCTACGGCTACCGCATGCCAATTTAATCGCCTTTGTGCCGCTGAATCTGTTCCTCGTTGGGGCTCTTGTCCCGGTAAAAGCGAAAGCCCGGCGCTCAGGCCGGGCTTTGCCGTTTCGGTATCGTGACAAGCGTTTAGGCCGGTCGCGAGATCAATTGCCCTGAATGGTCTGGATCACGCTCGACATCGGCTTGGCTTCGTCGAGGCCGCCGCCCATCTCCTTGAGCACCGCCTGCTTGTATTCCTCAATCGGCTCGACCGGGGTCTTGCCGGTGACCTGCACGATCTTGTAGCCGCCCTTCTTGAGCTCGGCGAGGATCGACGGCAGAGCTTCGGCGGTAGGGCGCTGGAAGTCGTGCATCAGGATGATGCCTTTGCCGTGCTTCTCGAGCTTAGTCATCACCGACTTGAGGACCTGCTCCGGTTTGCGCATCTTGAAATCGAACGAGTCGAAATCGGTCGAGAACATCGCGAGATGACGCTCGGCCATGTATTTCACCAGCTCCGGCGGATGGCGCAACGCCGGGAAGCGGAAGAACGGCGCGACCGGCTTGTTGCCTTCTGCGATCGAGACCGCCGCGATGCCCTTTTCGATTTCGGCCTTGGCGTCCTCATAAGACATCTTCGAGAGATCTTTGTGCGACCAGGTGTGGGTTCCGACGGTGTGGCCCGCCGCGACGACCTGCTTGACGATCTCCGGGTAGTAGCCGGCATGCTTGCCGATATTGAAGAACAGCGCCTTGGTGCATTGATCGGCCAGCGCCTTGAGCACGGCCGGGGTGTTGCCCTGCCACGGACCGTCGTCGAAGGTGAGCACCACTTCCTTGTCGCGCAGGAAGTCGTAGGCCTTGAAGTGCTCGAAGCCGAAGCCGGGGCCGCTCTCGGTGTCGATCTGCACGACGCGGGAGACGCCGAGCGCGTTCGGGTTGGCGCAGGCCGGCTGCACGGCCGTCGAAGCGGCGGTCGGCGCGGCATTGGCGGTCGCCGTCGGGCTGGTCTGCGCCCAGGCGGCGCCGGTCAGCAGCGATGCCGAGAGGGCGATCGCAAAAGTCAGAGAGGTACGCATTTTCAGCCTCCAGCCCCGCTGCGGGACGTTGTTCTTGAGATTGCCGGCATTCAAATCGGCTTTAACTCTGTGAGTCAAACGCAAGCCCGGAATTGCTCACAAAGCGCGGCTTAATCCCGATTGTATGGTTAACATCGGGGACGGTTCCGGCGTTGCCGGAAGCGCCAAATGCACCTATTTGAGAGTTCCGGGAACCCGCCAGGATACGCACAGGACATCGCCTATGCCGGCCAGCCTTTCAGTTCCAACACGCTCGTCGCGGCCGCTGGTGATGGCGGCGGCGGAACTCGGCGTGGCAGTCGCCGCCACCGCGGCGTTGTGGGGCTATTTCGGCACTACGGTATTTTTCGAAATGGTACGCGCCGGCTGGATTGCATGTTTTTGACACGCTCCTGTGCGCAATGTGAGCGCGCATGACATCTGCCACGCGCATCGCCGTTGTTGCCGCCGCCTTCCTTTCGGGGCTGCTGATTTTTTTTGGCGCGATTTATTTCATCACCGGGCAGGGTCCTGGTGCATCGTCAGCTTCCGCGATCGGCGGCCCGTTTCAGTTGATCGACCAGAATGGCGCGGCTGTCACCGAACAGGATTTCAAGGGCAAGCCCTTCCTGGTGTTTTTCGGCTATACGCATTGTCCGGATGTGTGCCCCGCCACGCTGTTCGAGGTGTCCGAACTGATGCGCGCGCTCGGGCCCGGCGCCGACCGGACCGGTGCGGCGTTCATCACGGTCGATCCCGAACGCGATACGCCCGCGGTGATGAAAGATTATCTGTCGAGCTTCGACCCGCACCTGCGCGGCCTGACCGGCGATCCAGCGAAAATCGAGGCGGCCGAAAAAGCCTACCGGGTCTATGCCAAGAAAGTGCCGGCGGCCGGCAACGACTACGCGATGGACCACACCGCGCTGGTTTATCTGATGGACAAGCAAGGCCGCTTCGTCGCCCCGTTTAGCCTGAAGCGAACGCCCGAGGAAGCGGCAGCAGAGCTGCGGAAATATTTGTAGCCCTAGTTGGAATTTTGCCCTGCCGCTGATGCGCGGCCGTGCGTCGAAGCAATTCTACAATCAGATCATGCGACGACTGGATTGCGCCGACGCGCGACGTACGCGCCAGCCCATGCTCGGTCTTTTCTCAACGATAAGGATCGCAAACCAGTTGATAGAGCGCTCACCAAGGGGCGAATGCCAGCATCCAGTGGACCGGCATTAGCAACAGAACCCAAGCGAGAGGCGAGTCGGAACCGCGACGCAATGGCCAGCGCAGCGCGGCGGTGCTAGAAGGCCGCCATGTCGGGTTTCATGGCCACTTATCTGGTTCCCATCGCGATCGGCGCGGTCGCGGTCGTCCTGCTGCTCGGACTCATCAACATGATGCGTGGCGGTTCGCCCAACACGTCGCAGAAACTGATGCGAATGCGCGTGCTGCTGCAGTTCGTCGCCATCGTGGTGATCATGGCGACGATCTGGCTGATGCGCGGCTAAGCCGGGACGGAAAGCTACTTTTTCTTCTTTTTCTTCGGCTTCGGCGCGACTGGCTCGGGACCAGCGGCCGACTTCATGTATTCGACCTTCTCGGCCTTCTTTTTGGCCGCCGACATGTCGACAGACGCCGACTTGTCGAGGCCAGCGGCCGGACAGGCGGAAACCGTAGCCGGAGCTAACAGCAGGCCGGCGGCGGCGGCGGCGATGACGAAAATACGCATGATTGTGCCCCTCGTTGTCGTTGGTCGAATAGGCTAAATATGACTCCGAATCCGCAGCCACGCAAAGGCCGCGGCAGGATATTTCGATGGTCGTACTCAATCGCATCTATACTCGCACCGGCGACGACGGCACCACTTCGCTCGGCTCCGGCGCGCGGCGCAAGAAATATGACCTGCGGGTCGATGCTTACGGCACGCTCGACGAGGTCAATGCGGCGCTCGGACTGGTGCGTCTGCATACCGGCGCGGACAAAAGCTTCGATGTCGCGCTGTCGCGCATCCAGAACGACCTGTTCGATGTCGAAGCCGACCTCTGCCTGTCGGAGAAGGGCCCGGGCGGCGCGCGACTGACCGTCACCGACGCGCAAGTGGAATGGCTGGAGAAGGAAATCGACCGGCTCAATGCCGATCTGGCGCCGCTGAGATCTTTCATCCTGCCGGGCGGCAGCGCAGCGTCGGCGTACCTGCACCTGGCGCGCACCGTGTGCCGGCGCGCTGAACGCATCATGGTAGAACTCAAGGACCAGCCGGGGGAAGAAGTCTCCCCGCCGTCGCTGAAATACGTCAACCGGCTGTCAGACTACCTATTCGTCGCCGGCCGCTACGCCAACGACAAGGGTGCCAAGGACGTGCTTTGGGCACCGGGACAAAACAGATAAGTCAAAAGCGATACTGCAACGCAGCGGGAACGTTGACACGCCGATGGCGTGGCCGTTAGCTGTCCGCCGCTTGCGGGCGGTTTTCGAGGAGTCCCATGAAAATTCTGGTGCCCGTCAAACGGGTGGTCGACTTCAACGTCAAGATTCGGGTGAAGCCGGACGGCTCGGGTGTCGAACTCGCTAACATCAAGATGTCGATGAATCCGTTCGACGAGATTGCCGTCGAAGAGGCGATCCGGCTGAAGGAGGCCGGCAAGGCCACGGAAATCATCGCCGTCTCGATTGGGCCTGCACAGTCGGCCGAAACTATCCGGACCGCGCTAGCGATGGGCGCCGACCGCGGCATCCTCGTCAAAACCGAAGGCGCCGTCGAGCCGCTGGCCGTCGCGAAAATTCTGAAAGCGATCGTTGACGCGGAAAAGCCTGGCCTGGTCATCCTGGGCAAGCAGGCGATCGACGACGACAACAACCAGACCGGCCAGATGCTGGCGGCATTGCTCGGCTGGGCGCAGGGCACGTTTGCGTCGAAAATCGTCATCGACGGCGTCGGCGTCAGCGTGACCCGCGAGGTTGACGGTGGTTTGCAGACCGTCAAACTGAAGGCGCCGGCGATTATCACTACCGATCTGCGGCTTAATGAGCCGCGTTATGCGAGCTTGCCCAACATCATGAAGGCAAAGAAAAAGCCGATCGACGAAAAGACGCCGGATGCCTATGGCGTCGATATCAAGCCGCGACTTGAAGTGGTGAAGACCTCAGAACCGCCGGGCCGCAAATCCGGCGCCAAGGTCGCATCGGTCGCCGAGCTGGTCGGCAAGCTCAAAGAAGCGGGAGTAATCTGATGACGACGCTTCTGCTGGCCGAGCATGACAATAAGGCGCTCAAGGACGCCACCAACAAAGCGTTGTCGGCTGCCAAAGCGATCGGCGGCGATGTCCATGTGCTGGTTGCCGGCAAAGGTTGCAAGGCGGTAGCCGATGCTGCCGCTAAACTCGACGGCGTCAAGAAGGTCTTGCTGGCCGATGCGCCGGCTTACGAACACATGCTGGCGGAGCCGCTGGCGGCATTAATCGTTTCGCTGGCCGGTCCTTATGACGCGATCCTGTCGCCCGCCACCACCACGGGCAAGAATGTGATGCCGCGCGTCGCCGCGCTGCTCGATGTTATGCAGATTTCCGACATCACCAAAGTGGTCGCCCCCGACACCTTCGAGCGGCCGATCTATGCCGGCAATGCGATCCAGACCGTTAAATCCAAAGACGCCAAGAAAGTTATTACGGTGCGGACGTCGACATTTCCAGCAGCTGGCGAGGGCGGCTCGGCACCGGTCGAGAATGCGACCGCCGCTGCTGATCCGGCGCTGTCGAGCTTCGTTGGCGAAGAACTTTCGAAGTCGGACCGGCCGGAGCTCACTTCCGCGAAGATCATCATTTCGGGCGGCCGCGCCATGCAGAGCCGGGAAAACTTCACCAAATATATCGAGCCGGTCGCCGACAAATTGGGCGCCGCGATGGGCGCGTCGCGCGCGGCGGTCGATGCCGGCTATGCGCCGAATGACTGGCAGGTCGGGCAGACCGGCAAGGTCGTCGCGCCCGACCTTTATATCGCGGTCGGAATTTCCGGCGCGATTCAGCACCTGGCGGGGATGAAAGACTCCAAGGTGATTGTTGCTATCAACAAGGACGAAGAGGCGCCGATCTTTCAGGTCGCCGACTATGGCCTGGTGGCGGACCTTTATCAGGCGTTGCCGGAACTGGCGGCGGAGTTGGCAAAAGCAGGGCGTTGAGCGCAATAAACAAGGGCTTTCGCGCCGATGGCATCGGCGCTTGGAAACTCGTAAAAATAGCCGGGAAAAGATTGGGTAAGGCATGGCGGCTCAAATTCAGACCATCGGCGTGATCGGCGCCGGCCAGATGGGCAACGGCATTGCGCATGTCTGCGCGCTGTCGGGCCTTACGGTGATGCTGCATGACGTGGCGCCTGAGCGTATCAAGGCCGGCATGGCGACCATCAACGGCAACATGGCGCGCCAGGTCGGCAAAAAGCTCATCAGCGAAGATGATCGCAAGAGCGCGCTGGCTCGCATCAAGCCGGCGGAAAAATACGACGCGATGGCCGACTGCGATCTGGTGATCGAAACCGCCACCGAAAAGGAAGACGTCAAGCGCAAGATCTTCACCGATGTTTCCGCCTCGCTCAAGCCGGGCGCTATCCTTGCCACCAACACGTCGTCGATCTCGATTACGCGGCTTGCCGCCTCGACCGACCGTCCCGAGCGCTTCATCGGCATTCACTTCATGAATCCGGTGCCGCTGATGGAGTTGGTCGAACTCATTCGCGGCATTGCGACCGACGACAAGACTTTCGAGGCGAGCAAGGAATTCGTCACCAAGCTCGGCAAGACCATCGCGGTGTCGGAAGATTTTCCTGCGTTCATCGTCAACCGCGTGCTGCTGCCGATGATCAACGAGGCGATCTACACGCTCTACGAAGGCGTCGGTAACGTCGAGGCGATCGATACTGCGATGCGGCTTGGCGCGCATCATCCGATGGGGCCGCTTGAGCTTGCGGATTTCATTGGGCTGGATACCTGCCTCTCTGTTATGCAGGTGCTGCATGAAGGGTTGGCCGACAGCAAATACCGCCCCTGTCCGTTGCTGGTGAAATATGTCGAGGCTGGCTGGCTCGGCCGCAAGACGCAGCGCGGCTTTTACGATTATCGCGGCGAGAAGCCGGTTCCGACGCGCTAACGCGCTCTATTTCTTTAAAGCCGCTTCGATCAATTTGACTGCATCGGCGCTCGCCCATTCGGCCGGGCCGGCGATGGTGCCGATTTCGCAGCCGTTCGGATCGACCAGCAGCGTGGTCGGCATGCCGAAGGCGCGGCCTATCGCCTTGAGATCCTGAAACACCTTGGCGCTGGGATCGGCGTAATAGCCGAGCTGTCTTCACGCCGACTTCCTTCAGCCAGGCTTTCGGCTTGTCGACATTGCGGGTGTCGATGTTGATCGCCACCACCTCAAAATCCGGACCGCCGACCTTGCGCTGCAAGGCGTCGAGCGCCGGCATTTCCTTGCGGCACGGCACGCACCAGGTGGCCCACAAATTGAGCAGCACCGTGCGCCCGCGCCAGTCGGCCAGTGTGCGCGGCTTGCCCGCGGCGTCATGAAACGCAAGGTCAGGCACCCGCAGCGGCGCGGCCGCCATGTTGACGGCGGCAACTTCGCCGCGCGCCAGCGGCTTTAGTGTCTGAGCCAGCGCCGCGGCCGGCGCGCAGGCGGCGTCGGCATTGCGCTTGAAGTCGCCAATCCCGTATATCCCGGCCGAGCCGACGGCCAAGCCGGCGGCGATCGCCACGGACAATCAGTGTAAAACGGCGGTGCGACCGGCTTTTTTTCGCCTGTTTGGGCTGCTTTGTCATAGTTCTGGTTTTGGTTCTGGATTTCGGCCGGCTGAGCGGTGGACGTGTCATGAGCAACAAGATGTGGGGCGGGCGGTTTACGTCGGGCCCCGATGCCGATCATGGAGGACATCAACGCCTCCATCGATTTCGACCGCCATCTTTACCGCCAGGACATCGCCGCGTCCAAGGCTCATGCCGAGATGCTGGCCAAGCAAGGCATCATTACGGCCGACGATGCGAAAAAGATCGCTCACGGTCTAGACACGATCCTGTCAGAAATCGACAAGGGCGGCTTCGAGTTCAAGCGCGCGCTGGAAGACATCCACATGAACGTGGAGAGCCGGCTCGGCGAGCTGATCGGCTCGGCGGCCGGGCGGCTGCATACCGCGCGCTCGCGCAACGACCAGGTGGCGACCGATTTCCGGCTGTGGATGCGGGATGCGATCGACGCGCTCGACGCCGCGCTCCAGGCGTTTCAGCGCGCGCTGGCGGAGAAAGCGCTCGAGCATGCCGGCACGGTGATGCCGGGCTTTACGCATCTGCAATCGGCGCAGCCGGTGACGTTCGGCCATCATCTGCTGGCCTATGTCGAAATGGCGGCGCGCGACCGCGGCCGGTTTGCCGACGCGCGCAAGCGGCTCAATGAATCGCCGCTCGGCTCCGGCGCGCTGGCTGGCACTTCGTTCGATCTCGACCGCGACATGACGGCGAAGGCGCTCGGCTTCGACCGGCCGTCGGCCAATTCGCTCGACGCCGTGTCCGACCGCGACTTCGCGATGGAGACGCTGGCGGCGGCGTCGATCACCGCCGTGCATCTGTCGCGGCTCGCCGAGGAGATCGTGATCTGGTCGTCGCCGCTCACCGGGCTGGTGAGGCTGTCGGACAAGTTCACCACCGGCTCTTCGATGATGCCGCAGAAGCGCAATCCGGATGCGGCCGAACTGGTGCGCGCCAAGACCGGCCGCATCATCGGCGCGCTCAACGCGCTGCATGATCGTGATGAAGGGCCTGCCGCTCGCCTACGCCAAGGACATGCAGGAAGACAAGGAGGGCGCGATGGACGCGCTGTCGGCGCTGAGCCTGTCGATCGCGGCGATGGCCGGCATGGTCGCCGACATGGCGCCCGACGCCGCGCGCATGAAGAAGGCGGCGGGCGAGGGCTATGCTACCGCGACCGATCTGGCCGACTGGCTGGTGCGGGCGCTGAAGATGCCGTTCCGCGACGCGCATCACGTCACCGGCAAGATCGTCGCCAAGGCGTCGGAGACCGGCGTGCCGCTGCACCGGCTGCCGCTCGATGCGATGCGCGGCGATCGAGCCGCGAATCACCGACGACGTGTTCTCGGTTCTGACCGGTCGAGCGTTCGGTGAAGAGCCGCGTCAGCTATGGCGGCACCGCGCCGAAAAATGTGCGCGCGCAGGCCAAGAAATGGCTGCGGCGGCTCGACAAGGAGAAAATAACCTGCTCCGATCGGAAAGGGTTCAAGCTGTGCGCCCGATCTGCTATGGTGCTGCAACGTTGGAGCGCGTCATGATGAGCTTGTCGGACCGGACCTTTTTGCGCTTGGCGCTGGTCGGCGTCGCTCGTCGCCGCGCTCGGCCTGGCCGCCTGCGGCCGCAAAGGTACGGGCTCGACCTGCCGCCGTCCGCGGCGGGCGATACTGCCGACAAACAGGTCGTGGTCGATCCCGCCGGCACCAAACATCACGCGCAAACCGCTTCCCATCGACGTCCTGCTCAACTGAGCGTGCCATGCATCACTTCGCTTATCGCGACGGCGTGCTGCACGCCGAGGCGGTGAATCTCGACGCGCTCGCCGCGCAAGTCGGCACGCCGTTCTATTGCTATTCGACCGCGACGCTGGAGCGGCACTATCAAGTGTTCGCCGGCGCCTTCGCCGACGTGCGCGCGCTGGTCTGCTACGCCATGAAGGCGAATTCCAATCAGGCGGTGATCAAGACTCTGGCGCAAGCTCGGCGCCGGCGCCGACGTCGTCTCCGGCGGCGAGCTCAAGCGCGCGCTGGCGGCCGGCATTGCGCCGCGACAAGATCATGTTCTCCGGCATCGGCAAGACCGCCGAGGAACTGGCGCTCGCGGTCGACGAAGGCATTCTCTGCGTCAATGTCGAGTCGCGAGCCCGAGCTCGAATTGCTGTCGTCGATTGCGACTGGCGAAGGGCCGCAGCGTCGAATATTTCGGTGCGCGTCAATCCCGACATCGATCCGAAGACCCACCCCAAGATCGCGACCGGCAAGGCCGAGAACAAGTTCGGCATTCCGATCAGCCGCGCGCGCGAAGTTTATGCGCTGGCCGCCAAGCTGCCCGGCCTCAAGGTCGCCGGCGTCGATATGCATATCGGCAGCCAGATCACCGACCTCGATCCGTTCGGCGACGCCTTCGCGCTGCTGGCGGATTTCGTGCGCACGCTGCGCGGCGACGGCCACACGATTTCACACATCGATCTCGGCGGCGGCCTCGGCATTCCCTATCGCGACGACAACGAACCGCCGCCGCGGCCGGAAGCCTATGCCGAGGTCGTCAAGCGCGCGACGCGCGACCTCGACTGCAGGCTGATCTTCGAGCCGGGCCGGCTGATCGTCGGCAATGCCGGTATCCTGGTGACGCGCGTGCTGTTCGTGAAGCACGGCGAGGCCAAGAACTTCGTCATCGTCGACGCCGCGATGAACGACCTGATCCGCCCGACGCTTTACGAGGCGCATCACGAGATCTGGCCGGTGCGGGAGACCACCGCGTCGGCACGCCGCGATTCGCGCCGACGTGGTCGGGCCGGTCTGCGAGAGCGGCGATTTTCTGGCGCTCGACCGCGAGATGCCGGAGCCGAAGCCCGGCGATTTGCTGGCGGTGATGTCGGCCGGCGCCTACGGCGCGGTGCAGGCCGGAACCTACAATACGCGCGCTTTGGTGCCGGAAATGCTGGTGAAGGGCGCGGAATGGGCGGTGGTCCGGCCCCGCCTTGAAGTCGACCAATTGATTGCGCTCGATCGCATGCCGGCATGGCTCTAGGTCTTTGGCTTAGCGCGTGGCGCCCGCGTGGTCTGGCGCAGAGTCGCGTGTTAGCCTGTTATTCGACAGATTCTCGAAGCCGCGCTGCACGGAGCGTTGTTTGGACGGCTTGGACGAACGACCTGATACCGAGCGGCCGCGTGACATCTCTGCTCACGCGGGCGCTTGCAGCGCGCCCGCGGCAGCATGTTCTGGGAGCGGCTGTGGCCGGCGCTGGCGTCGCTCGCGACCGCGCTCGGTTTGTTCCTGGCGTTGTCCTGGGCCGGGCTCTGGCTCGCGCTGCCGCCGCTCGGCGCGCGCCGTCGGCGCTCGTTCTTTTCGGTATCTTTGTCGCTCGCTGCCGCCATGCCGCTGCTGCTGCTGCGGCTGCCGAGCGTCGATGACGGCCTGCGCCGCCTCGATCGCGGCAGCGGCGAGCCGCATCGGCCCGGCCACTGCGATCGCCGACGAGATCGCCGCCAACCGGACACGACCCGGTGTCGCAGGCGCTGTGGCGCGCGCATGTCGAACGCAGCGCTGCTCGCCGCGCGCAAGCTCAAGGCCGGCTGGCCGTCGCCGCGGCTTGCGCTGCGCGATCCGATGGCGTTTCGCGCGCTGATGCTCCTTCTGGTGGTCGCGACATTCTTCGCGGCGAGCGGCGAGCGCATCAAGCGCGTCACCGCCGCTTTCGATTGGCAGGGCGTGGTTGCGCCGGCGAATTTCCGCATCGACGCCTGGGTGACCCCGCCGGTCTATACCGGCCGCGCGCCGGTGATGCTGCCGGGCATGCGGCCCGGCGAAGCGGTCGCAAACGGCTGGGCCAGTCGCGGTGCCGGCCGGCAGCCAATTGGTCGTGCGCTCGACCGGCAATGTGCGTTTCGACATCGTGCGCAAAGGCGGCGTCGAAGAGGCGCCAGCCGAAACGCGCGCGCCGTTGCCAACGGGCGCCGAGGAGTCGCCGCTTCGCGATCAAGAGCGACGGCTCGGCGACCGTTGCATGGCGTCGGGCGCACCGACTTGACCTGGAATTTCACCGCCATTGCAGACGCGCCGCCCGATCATCTCGCTGATCCGGGATCCCGAACGTCAGGCCCGCGGCGCCTTGCGGCTCGATTACCGGGTGGAAGACGACTATGGCGTCGTCGAAGCCAAGGCGACCTTCGCGCGCAAGGCGGCTGACAATACGCCCGGCAAGGAACTGCATCCGCTGTTCGACGCGCCGAGCTTTAGCCTTGTGCTGCCGCAGGCGCGCGCTCGCAACGGCACCGCGCAAACAACGCATGATCTGACCGAGCATCCCTGGGCCGGCGCCGAAGTCGCGATGACGCTGGTGGCGCGTGACGAAGCCGGCAATGAAGGCCGCAGCGAGCCACATGAATTCGACGCTGCCGCAGCGCATTTTCGTCAAGCCGATGGCGCGAGCGTTGATCGAGCAGCGCCGCATTCTGGCGCTTGATGCCAACGACAAACCGCTGGTCGAAGCCGCGCTCGATGCCCTCACGCTGGCGCCCGAGCATTTCACCCCGGAACTCGGCCTCTACCTTGGGCTGCGTTCGATCTATTTCGATCTCGCCAATGCGCGCACCGACGATGCGATGCGCGATGTCGTCGCTCGCCTTTGGCAGATGGCGGTGCAGATCGAGGACGGCAACATATCGGACGCCGAGCAGGCGCTCCGGCAGGCGCAGGAAAATCTGCGGCAGGCTTTGGAGCGTGGCGCCGGCGACGAAGAACTCAAGAAGCTGATGGATGATCTGCGCGCTGCGCTCGACAAATTCATGCAGGCGCTGGCGGAAGAGATGCGCAAGAATCCGCAGCAGCTGGCGCGCCCGCTCGACCGCAATACGCGCACGCTGACGCCGCAAGATCTCAAGAACATGATCGACCGGATGGAGAATATGGCGCGCTCCGGCAACAAGGATGCCGCACGCCGTCTGCTCGAAGAACTCCAGTCGATGCTCGAGAACCTGCAAAGCGCGCAGCGCGGCGATCAACAGAGCGGCGACGATGATGACGACATGATGTCGTCGCTCGACGACCTCGGCGACATGATCCGCAAGCAACAGCAATTGCGCGACAAGACATTCCGGGAAGGCCAGGACGCGCGACGCGACCGCCAGCGGGGCCAGAACGGCGAACGCCAGATGGGTGATCTGCGCAAGGATCAGCAGGCGCTGCGCGACCGGCTCAACAAACTGCTGGAGCAACTCAAGCAGCGCGGCATGGGTGGCGATCAGCAGCAGGGCCAGAAGGGCGAGAAAGGCCAGCGCGGCCAGGGCCAGAACCCGATGGACCAGCTTGGCGATGCCGGCGATGCGATGGGCGACGCCGAGGGTCAGCTCGGCGACGGCGATGCCGATGGCGCGGTGGGTTCGCAAGGCCGCGCGCTGGAAGCCTTGCGCAAAGGCACGCAAGGGATGGCGCAGGCCATGCAGCAGAACGGCCAAATCGGTCCCGGCCCGAACGGGCGGCCCGGCCGCGGCCAGGCGCGCGCGCAGAACGACACCGATCCGCTTGGCCGGCCGTTGCGTGGGCGCGATTACGGCGATGACGTGACGGTGAAAGTTCCGGGCGAGATCGATGCGCAACGGGCGCGGCGCATTCTCGAAGAGTTGCGCCGGCGGTTCGGCGATCCGGCCCGACCGCAGCTAGAACTCGATTACATCGAGCGGTTGCTCAAGGACTTCTAGTGCCGGCGCATCAGTGCTTCGCCAACCGCGCCGCGTATCTGTTCGACCGAAAACGGCTTGCTGATGACGTCGTGCACCAGTGCGTCGAGCTCGTGGCTGCGCTCGCGCTGATCGGCGTAACCGGTCATGAGCATGATGACGATATCGGGATGATCGCGTCCTGCGGCCCTCGCTAGCGCAATGCCGTCCACCACCGGCATTTTGATGTCGCTGAGCAGCAGGTCGAACCGTCCTTCGTCCTGCTCAAGCGTGGCAAGGGCTTGCGCGCCGTCGGCGGTCGCAATGGCGTCGTGTCCGTCTTCGCTGAGGGCGCGCAGCAGAAGGCCGCGGATTGTGTCGTCGTCCTCCGCGATCAGAACGCGTGCCATTACTTGGTCCCAGGGACGGCGTCACGCGACGTCAGAAAGCGAACCACCACATCGCTGGCGTCGGCCGGCGGCGAGGCGAGGCGGCTGCGAAACGGCAGCTTTTCGCCAGCCGGAAGAATGCTGCGGCTCGGCATGGCAGTCCAGGAATAGATCTCCTGGCCACTCGCGTTACGAACCGCAAAACGCATGCGTGGTACTTCGACCGGCTTGCTGGCGCTTGAGGCGATCGTACCTTCGACCACAAGCACGCTTGCCCCGTCGGTTTCTTCTTTCGAGATTTTGACGTCTTCAAACGTCAGTTGCCGCAGATTGACTGGAAGACCGAGAGCGGAGAACAGCGAGGCGGTTTGCGGCAAATAGCGCACCACCTCGCTGCGGGCGCCGATCACGGCGACATTGAAACCAAATAGAACCAAAATCAGCGCGGTCCATTTCGATGACTTGCGTACCGTTTTGCGCTTGGCTTGCATGCGGGCGCGTCGTGCGACAAAACTTTCGGCGTCCTCGCCGTCAAGTTCACCGCGGCGTGGCGACTCATGTCCGCCGGTCGGGATCAACGACGGCGCGTCGGATACCGGCTCCGGCTGTCTTTCCTGCAACGTCGCCGTCGAATCCGGAACGGCACTCATTGGCTCTGTCGCCTGAGCATGGGCGGCGGCGCTGATCGGCATATTCGGCTCGGCGCCAAATTCATCCTCGGCGGGTTCTTCGCGTGGCGGTTCAATGTTTTGAGGGGCGAGATGCGGTGGCGCCGGGCGCGGTCTTGATGGCGCGGCAGGACGGCCCTCCGCTTCGGCGATGACGTTTTCGACGAAGCCGCTAACGTCGGCCTTCGCCTTGGGGCCGCCGGCAAACCACGCGGTCTTGCAGCGGGCGCATCGCACCATGCGTCCGGCCGCGCCGAGTGAGCCCGGTTCGACCATGTAGGATGTGGCGCAGCTCGGGCAGACGATCATCAGCATGGCGGCGTCATCAGGACTGGTACTGGCTGTATGGTTCGCCCGACGCTACCAGCGGTCCGTTAACGTAACGGAAACCACGAACCGGCCGCTGAATTGCTGCCAAGGCCGTGATTTTGCTGTAAAAGCGCGAATTGGGCGGGCTTCCGCCGCATGAGGCCAATCGCCCTATTTGGGGGCGGGGGTCGCGGCGGAATTGGGTGGAGAGACGTGTGGTCCGATTCGAGAACGTGGGGCTGCGCTACGGTCTGGGACCGGAGGTCTTGCGCGACCTCTCGTTCCGCATCGAGCCGCATTCTTTCCAGTTCCTGACCGGACCGTCCGGCGCCGGCAAGACGTCATTGCTCAAGCTGCTGTTTCTTTCGCTTAAGCCGAGCCGTGGACTGATCACGCAATTCGGCCATGACGTCGCAACGCTGAGCAAGGATGCGCTGTCGACCTTGCGGCGTCGCGTCGGCATCGTGTTCCAGGATTTCCGGCTGCTCGATCACCTGACGACCTACGAAAATGTTGCTTTGCCGCTGCGCGTGATCGGACGTCAAGAAGACAGCTATCGCGACGAAGTTATTGAGCTGCTCAATTGGGTTGGGCTCGGTGAGCGTATGGGAGCGCTGCCGCCGGTGCTGTCGGGCGGCGAGAAGCAGCGCGCGGCCATCGTGCGCGCGGTGATCGCGCGGCCGCAACTGCTGCTCGCCGACGAACCGACCGGCAACGTCGACCCCACGTTGGCGCAGCGGTTGCTTCGGCTGTTCGTCGAACTCAATAAATCCGGAACCTCGGTTGTGATTGCGACCCACGACATCGCTCTGATGGATCAATACGATGCCCGCCGCCTCGTGCTGCACGAGGGGCGGCTTCACGTTTATGATTGAGAGTTAAGCGCGATGACGGAAACACCGATGAGTGATCTGACCGCGCCGGCTCGCAATCGAGCGGCGTTGCCGCGCTTCGACACTCCGATCGTGCCGCGCAACTCGATCTCCGGCCGCGCGCTGGTCGCGGTGGTCGCCATCATGACGTTTCTCGCCTCGCTGACAGCCGGCGCGGTGATGCTGGTGAGTTCGGCGGCGAGCGACTGGCAGGCCGATGTGGCGCGGGAAATCACCATTCAGGTTCGCCCTGTTCCGGGCCGCGATCTCGACGCGGCCGTAGACAAAGCCGTGGCGCTGGCCAAGGGAATAGACGGGTTCGCCGAAGTGCGGGCGATGCCGAAAGAAGAATCCGCCCGCCTCCTGGAGCCGTGGCTGGGCAGCGGGCTCACGCTCGCCGAATTGCCGGTGCCGCGCATGATCGTGGTTACGATCGCGTCCGGTGCCCGCCCGGACATCGCGCAATTACGCCAGGCCATCGACAAGGACGTGCCGGGCGCCAGTATCGACGATCATCGCGGCTGGATCGGCCGCATGCGCGCTATGGCCGGTAGCGCTATTGCGGCCGGCGTCTTGATCCTCATTCTGATGCTGGCGGCGACGATGCTATCGGTGTCATTCGCTACCCGCGGCGCCATGGCGGCCAACCGTCCGGTCATCGAAGTGCTGCATTTCGTCGGTGCCCGGAACAATTTCATTGCCGGGCACTTCCAGCGGCATTTCCTGTTGCTGGGCCTTGAAGGCGGTGCGATCGGCGGCGGCTCCGCCATGGCCTTGTTCGCGCTGGCCGGGCTTGTCGCCCGCGCGATGACCGGAACTGCCGCGGGCGACCAGACCTCCGCGCTGTTTGGCGTATTTTCCATCGGCCTTTATGGCTATGGCGCGCTGCTCATGCTGATCATGGTTGTGGCGGGCGTCACCGCATGGACCTCGCGCCACACTGTCAACCGCACGCTGGCGACGATCGAATAGCGATGTTCACCGGATTTGCCCGCGGGATCGGCTACCTCACCATGATTGCGGTGGTTGGCGGGTTGTTGACCCTCGCGGTAGGGTTCGGCTGGTTCGTTTTGCAAATTCCCGACGAGGAAATTCAGCTCAATAACAAGGCCGACGGCATCGTCGTCCTCACCGGGGCGGCGTCACGCATTCCTGACGCGATCGTGTTGCTCAACAATCAAAGCGGGAAAAGGCTGTTGATCACCGGTGTTCATCGCACCACCAGCGCGCGCGAGATCGCCCAACTGATGGCACTCAACGAGAAGGTGTTTGCCTGCTGCATCGATCTCGATCGCTCGGCGCTCAACACGCTAGGCAATGCCATCGAGGCTAAACGCTGGGCGAGGGAACGCGGATTCAATTCTCTGATTGTCGTCACTTCGAACTGGCACATGCCGCGCGCGATGGTCGAGCTCGAGCATCAATTGCCGGGCGTGACGCTCATTCCGTTTCCGGTCGTTTCGGAAAAAGCTAAAACCGATCCGTGGTGGTCGAGCTCTGGGACCGCCCGGCTGGTGATGAGCGAATATCTCAAATACGTATTCGCTTTGTTGCGAATGCGCCTCGATCCCGACGTCGCATGACAGGTGCCGCGTGCTGATTATTGTGCGATCCATTTTGTTCAACATCGCCTTTTATCTCGGCGTGTTGATGTGGCTCGTCATCGCGCTGCCGACCTTCCTGCTGCCGTATCGCGCCATCATGTGGGTGGCGAAGACTTGGGGACGGATGAATCTCTGGTTGTTGCGGGTGATCTGCGGACTCGACGCGGACTTTCGCGGGCGTGAGAAAATTACGAAAGGTCCGCTGATCGTCGCCGCCAAGCACCAGTCGGCTTGGGAAACCTTCGCGTTGTTGTGGCTGTTCGACGATCCGGTGTTCATCCTCAAGCGCGAACTGCAATGGATCCCCTTGTTCGGCTGGTTCACCATTAAAGGCCGCATGGTGCCGGTCGATCGTGGCGGCGGCTCGCAGGCGTTAGCGGACATGACCGAACGTGTCCGCGCCGAGCTGGCGCACAACCGGCAGATCATCATTTTTCCAGAAGGCACACGCCGCCCCGCCGGGGCCGAGCCGAGGTACAAATTCGGCGTTGCGCATCTCTATGCCGCCTGCGGCGTGCCTTGTGTGCCAATCGCGCTCAATTCCGGGCTGTTCTGGCCGCGCCGCTCGATCCGCCGTTTGCCCGGCACAGTGGTGGCGGAGGCGCTCGATCCAATCCCGCCGGGCCTCGACAAGGACGCGTTCTTCGCGCGTCTGAAAGAGGAATTGGAGGCGGCCAGCGCGCGGCTTATCGCCGAAGGCCAGCGCGAATGAGGGCGCCTTATCATGACGCGGGCTGGGGCCCGGTCAGCCGCTCGGCCAGCACGTGCAATTCGCCTTCGCGATAGCCAAGCTGTTCGAGCGATTTGACGGTCTCGATCACATAGTCGCGGTTGGCGCCGGAACGGCCGTGGCCCTGACGGATGTGATAGAGCTGCTGCTCGACCGTGAGCCGTCCGGCGTATTGCTCGTGGCCGCGGTCGACCATGTAGCAAAGCGCGCGAACGCGAAGCTGCGGATCGTCGTCGAGCCACACCGCGCGCCAGGTTTCCAGATAAACCATCGTGACCTGTTCTCGACCGCGCAAATATTCGATGGTTTCGTCGCGCTTTCTGGCAACGACGCGATAGGCGATGCCGCGGCAGGCGCCGCCACGGTCGAGCCCCAGCACCAGTCCCGGCTTTTCCGGCGTACCGCGATGCACGAACGAATAAACGCACAGTGCGCGATGGGCGCCGATCAGCTTGGCGTTGCGCTTTTCGCGGAATTCGAATCCCGGCCGCCACATCAGCGATCCATAGGCGAACACCCATAGGTCGTCGCCGTAGTCGGATTGGGTGCTCACTGGGATTAATCCCGTGTGGCGTTGACAGGGTTAGGCAATTGCGCTCGCGTAACAGGGCGGCTTCGAACGCGCAACCGGCTTCATCCGCCGGCGCAGAAACGCCGCATTCGGGAGTTCATAACCGCGCGATGGCCAGATCACGCTCCGCCCGCAGCCGTACCCGGCGCTACATCATCCTACTCGCGCTGGTCGTGTTGCTGGTGGGTGGCTGGCTGGTGTTCTGGCAATACGCCTCGAAGAATGCCGCGCAGGCGATCGAGGGTTGGCGCGCGCGCGAGGCCAAAGCCGGGCGGGTCTATAGCTGCGGCACGCAGACGATGGGCGGATTTCCGTTCCGCGTCGAAGTGCTGTGCGAACGCGCCGGCGTGCTGCTGCGCGGTGCCGGATCGCCGCTGGAGCTGAAAGCCCGCAATATTCATGTCTCTGCGCAGATCTATCAACCCTCGCTGCTGATCAGCGAGTTCGCCGGCCCGTTCACCATCGGCGAACCGGGCCACCCGCCGTCGATGGTGGCGAACTGGAAGCTGGCGCAATCCAGCGTGCGCGGCACACCAGCGGCGCCGCAGCGCGTTTCCATCGTGCTCGACAATCCGACACTGGATCGCGTCAGCCCGGCTGAGTCATTGCTCAAGGCGGGACACATCGAAATTCATGGCCGCATCGCCGAAGGCTCGGCAGCCAATCACCCGGTGATCGAGATCGCGCTGCAACTCGCCAAGGCATCGATGCCAGCGGCGGGCGCGATGGCGGTCGCCCCGATTGACGCCGACATCGACATGATGCTGCGGGGCCTCAGCGATTTTTCCCCGCAGCCGTGGCCGCAACGATTTCGCGAAATCCAGGCGGCCGGTGGGCGCATCGACATCGTCAAGGCGAGGGTGCAGCAGGGCGACACGATCGCCATCGGCAGCGGCGCGCTGAGCCTGAACGCCAAAGGCCGGCTCGACGGCCAGATCAATGTTGCGGTGGCGGGGATCGAGTCATTCATCAATGCGTTTGCCGCCGCCAACCGCCAGCGCTCGGGTTTTAGTCTCACGTTGGGCCTGGGTTTGTTGGGCGGCAATGCGACTGTCGAAGGCCGCAAGGCGATCGCGCTGCCGCTGCGCTTCAATGACGGCGACGTTTATCTCGGGCCGCTCAAGATTGGCGAAACCACCGCATTGTTCTAATTGTCGCTAACGTACGGCTTCGGCAGCGGCGTTTTCAGGTCCGGATGCGCACGGCCGAAATCCGGCGCCGGCGAATCCTGGCCGATATCGACGATGCCTTTGCGGATCGCTCGCGTTCGCTTGAAGTGCTCGAACAGCGCCTCGCCGTCATCCTTGCGGATCGCCTTCGTCAGCGCCGAGATATCCTCGTTGAAGCGGCCCAGCATTTCCAGCACGGCGTCTTTGTTGGCGAGAAACACGTCGCGCCACATCGTCGGATCCGACGCCGCGATGCGGGTGAAATCGCGGAAACCGCCGGCCGAGAACTTCAGTACTTCCGATTTCGTGACTTCACCCAATTCGTCGGCAGTACCGACGATGGTGTAGGCGATCAGGTGCGGCAAATGGCTGGTGATTGCCAGCACCATGTCATGATGGTCCGCCGACATCGTCTCGACGTTCGATCCCAGCGCGCGCCAGAACGCCGCCATTTTTTCGACAGCGGCTTTGTCAGCCTTGTCCGATGGCGTCAGGATGCACCAGCGATTGACGAACAGCTCGGCAAATCCGGCGTCGGGGCCCGAATACTCGGTGCCGGCGACCGGATGCGCAGGAATAAAGTGCACATTTTTGGGCAGGTGCTGGCCCATGTCGCGCAGCACCGAGCCCTTGACCGAGCCGACATCGGAAACAATCGCGCCCGGGCTTAGGTGTGCCGCGATTTCCTTGGCGACCTCGCCGCAAACGCCGACCGGCACGCAGACGATCACCAGATCGGCGTCTTTAACCGCGGCGCCATTCGTTTCGACCACCTGATCGGCCAGGCCGAGTTCGGCGACCCGCTTGCGGGTCGCCGCGGATCGCGCCGTTGCAGCAATCGAACCGACCAGGCCCTGCGCTTTGGCCGCGCGGGCGATGGAGGAGCCGATCAGCCCCACGCCGATCAAAGCGAGCCGGTTGAACAGCGGCTTAGTTGCGGTCACGGCTTCCATCCCAAGAATTCGCGCAGCGCACCGATCACGAGGCGATTCGCCTCCTCGCTACCGACCGTCATGCGCAGGCAATTCGGTAGTTTGTAGGATGTGACCTGACGCAGGATGAGCCCTCGTTTCATCAGAAAAGTGTTGGCGTCGGCCGCCGCCTTCTCGGACGAAAACTGGATCAGAACGAAGTTCGCCACGCTCGGCGTCACCTTGAGGCCGAGCTTGCCGATCTCCTCATTGAGCCAGGACAGCCACAGCGTGTTGTGTGCCCGTGCGTTCTCGACATGTGCGGTGTCCTTGATCGCGGCGATGCCCGCTTCGATCGCCGGGCCGTTTACATTGAACGGCCCACGCGTGCGGTGGATCAAGCCAATTACATCGGCTGGACCATACATCCAGCCGAGCCGTAACGCGGCGAGTCCGTAGATCTTCGAAAAAGTGCGCGTCATTACGACGTTCTCGCTGGTCGCGACAAGCTCGATGCCAGCTTCGTAGTCGTTGCGGTTGACGTATTCAGCGTAAGCGGCGTCGAGCACCAGCAGCACGTTCTTCGGCAGTTCGCGATGAAGGCGGCGCACCTCGTCGAATGGCACGTAGGTGCCGGTCGGATTGTTCGGATTTGCGAGGAAGACCACGCGCGTGCGCGGCGTCACAGCTGAGAGGATCGCATTTACGTCCGCCGTCAGATTCCTTTCTGCGGCAAAGACCGGCGTCGCCCCGGTCCCGCGCGTCGCGATCTCGTAGATTAGAAATGCATGTGTGGTGACGATCGCTTCATCGCCATCTTTGAGATAGACACGAGCCAGGAGATTGAGCAGGTCGTCCGAACCCGCGCCACAGACGATACGATCCGGATCGAGGCCGTAGGCGCTCCCGATCGCTTCGCGCAGGCGCCGCGCTGTGCCCTCCGGATAGTCCTCGAGGTTGTGACCGGACGTGCGAAAGGCCTCAAGCGCCGCAGGCGAGGGGCCGAGCGGCGTCTCGTTGGCGGAGAGCTTGAACACCTTGGCGACGCCGGGGGCCGTGCTCTTGCCCGGAACGTAGGGGGCGATGTCGAGCACGCCGGGGCGCGGTTGCGGACGATTGGCCGTCATCTCACTTTATTCCGGTTGCGGGCCGATCAAAACGGGCGACTAGGCCTTGTCGGCGGCAACCGTATAGCGGGTTGCGTGGCTGCCGACGAGGGCCGACGAACGAAGCGTGGCCCCGGCCTTCACTAAGGTATCGCGAACGGCGTCGAAAGTTTTGCCTTGCGGCAGGCTGATCAACAGCGCGGCGCCGTCGAAAGCACGATCCGGCACGGCGATGAATTCTGCAACGGACGACAGCGCCTGGGCGGCTTTGGCGCCCCAGCCTGACACCCGCACGCTCCAGGTGCCAGTTTCCGTCACCATCGCGTCCGGCGCGACGCGCGAAATCACGAAAACCGGAAGCGCAGCGGGATGATCGGCGCGTTCGACGAAAGGCAGCCGGGCAATAATTTTTGGCGCGCTGTCGAACTCGAGCGCAGTCCACCAAGCGCCGGATCCGGCAGATGCCAGCGCCGGCACCAAGCCGAGATCTCCCTTGGATTCTGAGACCGCCGCGACAACGCCTGAAGCGCCCATATGCGCGACAAACGGCACAGTAAAGCCGAAATGAAAACGCGCAGAATCCCGCATCAGAGCGTCGCCTGCGGAAAGGTCGGCGTGCATTGAAAATGGCTTCTGCACATACGTGAATGTTGAGATGATCACCCGCCAAATGCCTTCGGCGGTGTCGAGCGGCAGCTTGCCCTTGTGCCGCTTAACCAGCCGCCGCATCATCTCGGCTTCACGTGCGGGGCGGAACGCCGAACCGGTTTCCTGGCTGCGTTTCGTTACGATGAGCCGGTCGATGATCTCGCCGCGCTGCATCAGCAAATTGTGCATGCCCTCATCGATCCGATCGATCTCGGCACGCAAATCGGCCAGCGAGGGTTTGTCGGTTGGCTTTGGCATGGCGGCAATTGATAGGTGGCCCGGCAGGCGAAATCAAAGAAAACGTTGACAGATAAGCGACCTATTCCTAAAGCCGCGCCACCGGAACGAGCTATAATGCCGATATTTCAAGGCTCGCGCCGGACCGTATATGAGCAATCGATGAGCGAAGCTGGACAAACCACGCTGCAAACGGACTCGCGCGCGCGCGAGGCTGACGCCCCGCACGCTTCCGAGCTTGCGCGTTTTGGCGCTGATAAGCCGCTGAAGCTCGATGCTGGCGTGGCGATTTCGCCATTCCAGATCGCCTACAAGACTTACGGCAAACTCAACGATGCCCGCTCCAATGCCGTGCTGGTCTGCCACGCCCTGACCGGCGACCAGCACGTCGCCAACCAGCATCCGGTGACCGGCAAGGCCGGGTGGTGGGAAACGCTGGTCGGCCCCGGCAAGCCGATCGACACCGAACGCTATTTCGTGATCTGCCCGAATGTCTTGGGTGGCTGCATGGGGACCACCGGGCCATCCTCGACCAATCCGGCGACCGGCAAGCCGTGGGGGCTTGAATTTCCCGTCATTACTATTCGTGACATGGTGCGCGCGCAGGCGATGCTGCTCGACCATCTCGATATCAAGACGCTGTTTGCGGTCGCTGGCGGCTCGATGGGCGGGATGCAGGTCTTGGAATGGGCCTCGAGCTATCCCGATCGCGTGTTCGCGGCGCTGCCGATTGCCTGCGCGACCCGCCACTCGGCGCAGAACATCGCGTTCCACGAGGTCGGCCGCCAGGCGATCATGGCGGATCCGGAGTGGCGCGGTGGCCGTTATCTATTGGAGGGCGCCAATCCGCGCCGCGGCCTCGCGGTCGCGCGCATGGGTGCGCACATCACCTATCTCTCCGACGCCGCGTTGCATCGCAAGTTCGGCCGCAAATTCCAGGACCGTGAAAAAGCGACGTTCTCCTTCGACGCCGATTTCGAGGTGGAATCCTATTTGCGCCACCAAGGCATTTCCTTCGTCGAGCGCTTCGACGCCAATTGCTATCTCTATCTGACCCGCGCGATGGATTATTTCGATCTGGCAGCCGATCATACCGGCGTGGTGTCGAACGCGTTTAAGAGTTCGCCGACCCGCTTCTGCGTGGTGTCGTTCACGTCGGACTGGCTGTTTCCCACGTCGGAATCGCGGGCGATGATGCACGCACTCAATGCCGCCGGTGCGCGAGTATCGTTCGCCGAAATCGTCACCGATAAGGGCCACGACGCGTTTCTGCTCGACGAGCCTGAGCTATTTGCGATTGTGCGGGGCTTCCTCGACGGCGCCGGCCGCGCCCGCGGCCTGGCCGCCAAAACGGCGCGGAAGTGAGCATGTTGACCCGCAATCCCGGCTCGGCGGTTGCCTATGCGCGCTCGCCAGGCGCCGCGCGTGTCGACCTGTTATTCGTGTCCGACATGGTCGACCGGGGTGCCAAAGTGCTCGACGTCGGCTGCGGCGATGGCGAACTGCTGCGGCTATTGGCCGAACGGCGCGACGTCGATGGCCGCGGCATCGAGCTTTCGCGCGAGGGTGTGAATGAATGCGTCGCCAAGGGCCTCGCCGTGATTCAGGGCGACGCCGATACCGATCTCGTGGACTACCCGGATGACGCCTTTGACTATGTAATCCTGTCGCAAACGCTGCAGGCGACGCGCCATCCGCGCGTCGTTCTGGAACACATGTTGCGCATCGGCCGGCGCGCCGTCGTGTCGTTTCCAAACTTCGGTTACTGGCAGGTGCGGATGCAATTGCTGTTTGCCGGGCACATGCCGCAAACCGACATCTTGCCATACCGCTGGTACGACACGCCCAACATCCACCACTGTACGATCAAGGACTTCCGGCAGCTCTGCAACGAAACCGGCGTGCGGATCGAGAAGTCGGTGGCGTTCAACGTCCGCGGCAGCCCGTTGCGCTTCAATGCGCCGTGGTGGTTCTGGAATTTGTTCGGCGAGCAGGCGGTGTTTTTGCTCAGCCGCCGCGATGCCGGGCTGAGCTCACAGTAAGTCCGGTCGCGCGTTAAGGTTTGTAACAAACCTTAACGTGCGCTCCCACATTAAGCAGTTAACATTTTTCCATATTGCCGCGCACGCGAGGCGCGTGCTTGTTCGGGCACGCTTCGTCGCGTTGGCGGAGAGCGTTATTTTTTGAAGTGCGAATTGCAAAAGGAATTTCGGATGCGTCAGGCAACGAAAAAGCGCCGCGGCAAACCGGTTAAGCGACCGCGGGCGTCAGCACCGAAGGCGCGCCGTGTCGTTCGCCGCCGGCGAGCCACGAATTCTTTTGCTATCCGATCTTTCGTCACGAAGTCTGCGGCTAGGCACTTGTCGTCGCTCCGGCGCTCGCCGGCCATCAAGCGCGCCAAAGCCGCAGCGCGCCAGCTTCATATCGGCCACGCCCGCGTCGCCATTGCGACTGCCGGCGGACTTGTCATTGCCTTGGCGTTGTTCGCTGGCACGGCCGGCTGGTTCAATACGGCGAATGCCATCACGACGCCCAATCAGCGCGACACCACGATCGAAGCTATGATCGATGCGGAAACTGCCGCGAGCCGCGAGGCCGCGGCCACCGCGCGACTGCCGCTCGCGGTGACAAAACCCGCGGCCAAACCTGCCGTGGTCAAACCGGCTGCATTCGCGCCCGCCGTTACTCCGGCTCCGGCCGCTGCGCCGGTCGCTGTAACGCCGTCCGTTTCAACCAAGCCGGCAAAAGTTCGTCCGGCGCCACGTCAGCCCACGCCGCATTCTTCGCGTTCACAGCGTCTTCATCTGGCGCTGGCAACGCAGGATAGCGGGGAGACCGGCCTGAGCGGCATCGGTTCGAGCTCGTTGGTCAGCGAGGCGCGCCGCTATATCGGCGGCAATCCGACCGGCCGCGGCAGCCTGTGGTGCGGCGCCTTCATGGACATGGTGCTCAAGCGCACGGGACACCGCGGCGGCGGCAACCTGGCGCTCGGCTATCTCAAATATGGCTCGCGGGTTTCGACGCCACAGGTCGGCGCCATCGCTGTGATGGGCCGGCGAGGCGGCGGCCACGTCGGCGTCGTCAGCGGCTTCGACGCCAATGGCAACCCGATCGTCATTTCCGGCAATCACAATCATCGCGTCGCCGAAGCGACTTACCCGCGCAGCCGCATCATCGCCTATGTGGTGCCCTGACGCGGATCTGCCGACAAACGCTGAGGAATAAGGCCGCGCCTGGAGCGCGGCCTTTTCTTTGGATCGCATGGTGCAGTGCACCTTTAACTTTGCTGCAACTGCTCAACACCTTGCGCCGCAAAGGTTAGTGCGGCACTCAACAGCATTGAAGATAAGCAACAAGCAAATTCAAAGTAATAAAACAAAAATACCAGATTAAATTACATAGACAAAAATATTAATGCGGCCCCGCGAAGCTTGATCGCAAAATCGCATAGATCATTTCTTCTGTTCATCACAAAGTCGCCACGTTTTACCAAGACTAGGCCGGTGGAAGTTAGCTTGATTCTGTCGGGGGACGACGGATTGCTTGAAAAGAAAGGGACTGGCACGATGGGTCCTATCCAGAAACGACTGACGCTCGCGCTGTGCGGGCTCACCTTGGCGGCTTTCACAACGGGGGCTCTCGCCAAGCCACGGCATCACCGGCATGCCAGCCACCATCGCCAAGTGGCGCTGGCAACCCAGGCCGTGCTGCCGGCCGACGACCGCTATGCGAACGCGGCCACTTCCGCGGCGGCGACAAAGGCCGAAGCCGCTCCGCCGGCAACGGCTGAGCCGGAGATCCACTCGGTGATCGGCGGCTCGAGTTCGTTGGTCAGCGAGGCCCGCCGCTACATCGGCGGCAATCCGACCGGGCGCGGCAGCCTGTGGTGCGGCGCCTTCATGGACATGGTGCTTAAGCACACCGGCCACGCCGGCGGCGGCAATCTGGCGCGCGGCTATGCCCGCTACGGCACCCGCGTGTCCGGCCCGGAAGTCGGCGCAATCGCCGTGATGGGACGGCGCGGCGGCGGCCATGTCGGCGTCGTCAGCGGCATTGATGCGTCGGGCAATCCGATCATCATTTCCGGCAACCACAACAACCGGGTCGCCGAGTCGGTTTATCCGCGTGGCCGCATCCTGACTTACGTTGTTCCGAACTGAATGGGCGTAACGGCATCAAGGCCGCGCCGGAAACGGCGCGGCCTTTTCGTTGCGCGCGTTCCACAGCATCCGGCGGAACTGTTTAAGCGTTAAGGTTACATACGGCAGCCGACTTGCCGGTGGACGTCAACGCGACGCCGATACGCCGATTTCATCGGCTTCATTCCGATGCAGGCTCGGCGCTTCCGCCGTAAACCATTTCATCGTTAATTCAAACGGTTCAATTCGACGAAAACGCACGTGGTATTTGAGGTCGTCGCCGGTTTTTCCGGCGGGCGTCAAAGAGTGGGACCTCGTATGCGTTGCAAGCTCGAAACGATCGTGGCCGTGACTTGCGTCAGTCTTTTTGCGCTGGGCGTTCCGGCGCACAGCAAGCCGTCGCCCAATGACGTGTCGCCAAAGCGGCTCGCTGCGAAAAATATCAAAGCCAATATCAAGCCCGTCAACGCCAAAAACGGCAGCGATCCACGCGCCGCCGCAGCCGTTCGTCCAGTGCGCGGCATGATGTATCGCGCCAACGACGAGGACAGCGGCGCGCTGAAGACTTACACGCCGGCCGCCACGATGCGCTCCCGCCCGGCGTTTGGCTGGCCGGTGCTGGTGACCGAGGCTCGCAAATATATGGGCACCAATCCGACGCGGCGCACGAAGCTGTGGTGCGCGACCTTCATGAACTTCGTCCTGGCCAAAGCTGGCTATGCCGGCACCGGCTCGGACGCCGCAAAATCTTTTGCCTCTTATGGCAAGCGGGTTTCCGAGCCCCGGATCGGCGCCATCGCCGTGCTCAGCCGCGGCAGGCGCGGCGGCCATGTCGGCATCGTCACCGGCATCGACTCCAACGGCAACCCGATCATCATTTCCGGCAATCACGGCCATCGCGTCGGCGAAGGCCTTTATTCACGCTCACGCGTGATTGCCTATGTGATGCCGACCGATCAGCCGCAACTGGCGCGCGCGACGCCGGCCGGCACCTCCGATGCGATCGGCGAAAGCATCGCGTCGCCGATCACCGAATTGCTGGCTGCGATCAACTCTGAGTCCCCCCGTGACGAGCGTCACGAAGCGCAGGCGAAGCCGCTGGCGGAACACGTCGTGCCGGCCGAGCCGCCGCAACGTTCCCGCCTGGTCGAACAGGTTGCCGCCATTCCGCGGCCGCCGCAGGACGTACCGACCACGACTGTCATGATGGCGCGGGCCGAACAGCCGCAAAAGCAGGTTCGCGCCCCGCGCGCCAGGGTCGCCGTCGATATCTTTGGACGGCCGCTGATTACCCGCTAACGCAGCGACGCTCAGAAATTCAGGCGGCCGGCCTCGTCGCTGGCCGTTTTCTTTAGCTCATCCCCGATTGCGATCTCGCCATCGCTGATCACCTCGGCATAGATGCCGCAGTCGGCGTGGCCGAAATTCTTCATCAATGTCTTCGGGATGGTGAGATCGCGAATCCCGGTATTCGGATCGACGTCGGTGGCCGCGCAACGGGTGATGCGCTTGACGATCTTGAAGCCGGCGCCGCCGATCGAGAGTTTTTCCCCCATCAACCCGAACTCGCTCCAGGCTGGCCAGCCGCTGACATAGACATTGCCGCGAAAGCGCAGCGGATCGACCGGCGCACCCGCGGCGGCCTCTACTTCGCCGACCGAGGCGAGATTGATGATCGACACCACCTTTTTGGCGACGTCAGAAAAACTGTGGCTGTCGCCATGCAGCACTTTCGGCGGCCCGCGGAGTTCGTTGGGCATGAAGCGGCGGAAAAAGGCCTCGATCGCCAGTCGGCCTTCTTTGGTGCGCAGGTCGCCGCGCGCCGCCTCGCGGTCTTCATGCTCGATCGTCAGCGTGTGGCTTTTCTCGTCATAGCCGGTGCGCAATGCGGCGAGGCGCTCATTGCGCATCAGCATCAGAAAGCGCTGCTTGGGGAAGTAGCTCGGGGCGGCCGGATCGAAACCGGACGGGCCGTTTTCGATGGCGTAGAGGCGGTCGGCGGGCAGGGTGCAGCCTTTGGTGAGAGCGACGCGCGGCAGCGGTTGCGGGGAAAGCCCCTTTACCGGATAGCGGTAAATGGCGTTGATAACGGCGTTTTTGGCGGCCATTTGGCCTTGTTAACTGGGGCTGCTTTTCTTGACTAGGGTCAAAGCGGTTGCCCCTTTTCAGCTTAGGTATCTGTCCCCACATTAGGCGCATGCAGGCCGCCTTCGGGGCCCTGACAAGATCGGCGCCGCATTGGGCCGCAGGAGTTGCGAATGAATTTCGAGAAATACACCGACCGCGCCCGCGGTTTCGTCCAGTCGGCGCAATCCTTGGCGTTGCGCGAGGGCCATCAGCAGTTCGCGCCCGAGCACCTGCTCAAGGTTTTGCTCGACGATCCGGAAGGGCTGGCGGCCGGGCTGATCGACCGCGCCGGCGGCAACTCCCGGCAGGCTTTGCAAGCAACTGAAGCCGCGCTCAATAAAATTCCAAAAGTGTCCGGCTCGGCAGCGGGGCAGGTTTACCTCGGTCCCGCCACCGCGCGCGCCTTCGATGCCGCCGAGAAAGCTGGCGAGAAGGCGGGCGACAGTTTCGTCACTGTCGAGCGGCTGCTGCTGGCGCTCGCGCTCGACAAAGAGAGCGAAGCCGGAAAAATTCTCGCCAAAGCCGGCGTCACCCCGCAGAATCTCAATGCGGCGATCGAGGCCCTACGCAAGGGCCGCACCGCCGACAATGCGTCGGCGGAGAATGCTTACGACGCGCTGAAGAAATATGCCCGCGATCTGACGCAAGCGGCGCGCGACGGCAAGCTCGATCCCGTGATCGGCCGCGATGAGGAAATCCGCCGGACGATTCAAGTCTTGTCGCGTCGCACCAAGAACAATCCGGTGTTGATCGGCGAGCCCGGCGTCGGCAAGACCGCCATCGTCGAGGGTCTTGCGTTGCGCATTCTCAACGGCGACGTGCCTGAAAGTCTGCAGGACAAGAAGCTGCTGGCGCTGGACCTCGGCGCGCTGATCGCCGGCGCAAAATATCGCGGCGAGTTCGAGGAGCGGCTCAAGGCCGTTCTTGGCGAAGTCACGGCGGCAGCCGGCGGGATCATCCTGTTCATCGACGAAATGCACACGCTGGTCGGCGCCGGTAAGGCCGATGGCGCGATGGACGCGTCCAATTTGCTCAAGCCGGCGTTGGCGCGCGGCGAATTGCATTGCATCGGTGCCACCACGCTCGACGAATACAAGAAACATGTCGAGAAGGACGCCGCGCTGGCGCGTCGGTTTCAGCCCATTTTTGTCAACGAGCCGTCGGTCGAGGACACCATCTCGATCCTGCGCGGCCTGAAGGAAAAATACGAGGCCCATCACGGCGTTCGCATCACCGATGGCGCGATCGTTTCGGCGGCGACACTGTCGAACCGCTACATCACCGACCGTTTTCTGCCCGACAAGGCGATCGACCTGGTCGACGAGGCGGCGGCGCGCCTGAAAATGCAGGTGGATTCCAAACCGGAGGAGCTCGATTCGATCGACCGCGAGATCATGCGGCTCAAGATCGAGCAGGAGGCTCTGAAAAAGGAAACCGACGCCGGTTCGAAGCAGCGGCTGAAAAATCTCGAAGCCGAGCTCAAAGTCCTGGAAAAGCAATCTGCCGACATCACGTCGCGCTGGAAAGCCGAGAAGGAAAAGCTCACCAGCGCGCAAAAACTCAAGACCGATCTCGACACGTTGCGGATCGAATTGGCCAATGCCCAGCGCCGCGGTGAATTCCAGCGCGCCGGCGAGTTGACCTATGGCCGCATTCCAGAGCTGGAAAAGAAGCTCAAAGACATCGAGGCGTCGGAGGCCAAACGCGGCGCGATGATGGAAGAGGCGGTCACCGCCGACCACATCGCGCAGGTGGTGTCGCGCTGGACCGGCGTGCCGGTCGACCGCATGCTCGAAGGCGAAAAGGAAAAGCTGCTGCGCATGGAGGACGAGCTCGCCAAGCGCGTGATCGGCCAGCAGGAGGCGGTGCGCGCGGTGGCGACCGCGGTGCGCCGCGCGCGCGCCGGATTGCAGGATCCGAACCGTCCGATCGGCTCGTTCATGTTCCTCGGTCCGACCGGCGTCGGCAAGACCGAACTGACCAAGGCGCTCGCCGAATATCTGTTCGACGACGAAACCGCGATGGTCCGCATGGACATGTCGGAATACATGGAGAAGCACTCGGTGGCGCGGCTGATTGGCGCGCCGCCGGGCTATGTCGGCTACGACGAGGGCGGCGCGCTTACCGAAGCGGTGCGGCGGCGGCCCTACCAGGTCATTTTGTTCGACGAGATCGAGAAGGCGCATCCCGATGTCTTCAATGTGCTGCTGCAGGTTCTGGACGACGGCCGGCTGACCGACGGGCAGGGCCGTACCGTCGACTTTCGCAATACACTGATCATCATGACGTCCAACCTCGGCGCCGATTTCCTGGTCAACCAGCCGGAGGGCGAGGACACCGACAAGGTCAAGGATCAGGTGATGACGGTGGTGCGCTCAGCGTTCCGCCCGGAATTTCTCAACCGGGTCGACGAGATCATCCTGTTCCACCGGCTCAAGAAATCGGAGATGACCAAGATCGTCTCTATCCAGTTGGCCCGGCTGGAAAAGCTATTGGAGGATCGCAAGATCACGATCGCACTCGACGCCGCCGCCCGCGACTGGCTGGCTGACAAGGGTTGGGACCCCGCTTATGGCGCGCGGCCGCTCAAGCGCGTCATCCAGAAGTCGGTGCAGGATCCGTTGGCGGAAATGATCCTTGCCGGCCACATCAAGGACGGCGACAAGGTTTCCGTCTCAGCCGGCAAGCAAGGCCTCACCTTCAACGGCAAGCTCGCCGCGGCGGCCTGACGGCCAAATATAAAATTACCGTCCAATGCCGACGGTTGAGGCGACGCGCGGCGCATTCTTGCGCGTCATGATGTTGTCGAGCCGCTCGCGCTCGCGGTCGAAATTGGCGAGCGCGCCGCCTTCCAGCACGCGGCCACGCGGCAGCTTGATCTTCATCGGATCGACGAAGCGGCTATTGATCAGGATTTCGTAGTGGACGTGGGAGCCGGTCGACAGGCCGGTCGAACCGACGAACCCGATCACCTGGCCCTGGCGCACGCGGGTGCCGACGTCGATGTTGCGGGCGAAGGCCGTCATGTGCCCGTAGGCGGTTTCGTAGCCGTTGGTGTGGCGCAGACGGACATATTTGCCGTAGCCGGATTCCCAACCGGCTTTTTCCACCACGCCGTTACCCGAAGCGTAGATCGGCGTGCCGGTCGGCGCCGCCCAGTCGACGCCGGTATGCATCTTGGTGTAGCCGAGGATCGGATGATGCCGGACGCCGAAGCCGGAGCGCATAATGCCGGTCGCCACCGGCTTGCGGACCAGGAATTTCTTCGCGCTCTTTCCGCCTTCATCGTAGTAGTCGACGATGCCGTCGTCGGGCGACTGGAAGCGGTAGAACTTCTTCACCTCGCCGCCGACGGTGAGCGCCGCGAACAGCACTTCGTTGCGGCTATCGGGCACCGGGGTTTCATCTTCGCCGGCGAACAGCACCTCGAACGAGTCGCCAGGCTGCACCTTGCGCTGAAAATCGACGTCGTAGGAGTAGATGCGGATCAGGTCTTCAATGATCGGTTTCGGAATCTGGTTGCGCAGCGCGGTTTCATAGACGCTCTGATAGAGCCGCACGCCGCCGGTGTCGCTATCGTCGGCTTCATCTTCACTTGCGGAAGCGACTTCGGTATCGACACTTTTCACGTCGACCGCGACATATTTGCCGGTATCGGAAAACGCCACCACCGCTTCGGCCGCGGTGTCGTTGGCGAGGATGACGCGGATCGGCTGCAGCCGCGCGCCGCCCGCGGTCGGCGCCAGCAGGACGCGCAATTTCTGGCCGTCTTTCAGGGCGCCGTCTCTGCCGCGCGGACCGAGCACGGTGGTGATCGCCTTGATGTCCTCAGGCGTCGCGCCGAGGTCGCGCAGGATCGAGCCGACGCCGTCGCCTTTCTTGGCGGGCACTACGCGTTCGTTCCAGGAATTGCCGCCGGTGGCTTGTTTGGTGGTCTTCGGCAGCAGCGTCACGTTTTCAGGAACGATGCGCGCTTCAAAACCAGCATAAGGATCCGGCGGGCTGTCGCCGGCGTAAGCCAGCTTGATGCCGGTGACATTGGCAGCCATCGCCGGCGCCGCCGGCGACTGGTTGGCGGTTTTCAAGATCCAGTCTGATGTCTCGCGCACGCGCGCGATGACATCTTCGTTCGGCGTGGTGCCGGCGATTTTCAATCGTGCCAGCATCGGCGGCAGGTCGCGCATCACGAAGGCAACTTCCGCATCGGGCTCGGGTGCCGCCGCCGCGGGGTCGTCCGAACCGGAAGCGGATTCGGCGAGCAGGCGTTGCGGATTAAATGGCGGCAGGTCGGCGGTAAGATCGGAGACGGTGAGCGATAGATTTCCGGCGATGCGCACGAATGGACGCACGCGGACTACTTCATGATTGCCGACCCGCGTGGTAGTCGAAACGCGGATCACCTGGCGCGCGACATTGGGCTCTTCCGCGGTCGGCAAGCGGTCGCTCTTGTGCGGCGCGCCGGACTTGTCGGCACCGACACCGAGCGCACCGCGCAACGCCACCTCGACGCGCTCCGGCAGCGCCGCGAAATTCGTTTCGCCGTCGAGCGACGTGAAAACGGCGCCGCCCATCAAGGCAGCGCCGCATAACGCGGTCAGGATCGTGCCGGAAAACCACTGCACCGAGACGCGGCGGCGATCGACCAGACCGCCGGTGCCGCCATCGACCGAGAGCGGCGGCTCGTTGCCGAGCTCAATGGCATCGGCCGCCAGCCTCGAACGAGCGTTGCGCGGCCTGTGCTGATCCAATCTCGCCGTCCCCCTGCGCTCGCGCGGATTGGCACCAACTCTTGAGTCGCAGACGGCAAGATGCCGGGCGACCCCTCGAAGGTCAATCACGCCGGCAAAGACGCACTTTGTGCGCGCTTGCCCATCCTCAGGCTCGAAAATCAGAGGCAAGAACGCCCGTTGAATGTGGCTTCAGTGCGGCGCAAAAGGCTGGGGAGCCGTTGCGGCAGTTATCGCGAAAAGCCACGTATTATGTGGCTTACCGCAACGCCGGAGATGCCAAAAAACTCCGGTTTTGTGTTGACAACAATCAAGCCCGCACCCTATATACCGCGTCTTGGCACGTCGCCCGCCGCCTTTCGGCGCGATGGCGTGCCTCTGAAGCTCCTCACTGGATCAGTGAACAAGCATCCGATTGTTTTCGGGTGCGCGGAGTTTCGCCGGCTCTCCGGTTCACCGGGGAGAGGAAGCCGCTCTGGTTTCCACGCTGTTTGAAAAGTGAATCGGAAGAAAGAGAAACGTGGACGGCGGAGTCCTTGCGGACCGCTCTCTCGCGGGAAAGCAATTTGCAAAAATTGCAATTCCAAGAGCGACGGTCATTGGAAGAGACTTCGGCGGTTACGTTTCTAGATCAAGGTACATCGCTGATTGTTTGCTTGTTCGGGCTCACGCCCGGATGTGCAATCGGTCAGTAGTTGGACCTCGTCAAATGTGATGACAGAAGATCCCAATCTTTTGTCAAAACGAGCAAACGTGACTTAGCCGGGACTAAAATCTCATCCAACCTGAGAGTTTGATCCTGGCTCAGAGCGAACGCTGGCGGCAGGCCTAACACATGCAAGTCGAGCGCTCGTAGCAATACGAGAGCGGCAGACGGGAGAGTAACACGTGGGAACGTGCCCTTCGGTTCGGAATAACTCAGGGAAACTTGAGCTAATACCGGATACGCCCTTACGGGGAAAGATTTATTGCCGAAGGAGCGGCCCGCGTCTGATTAGCTAGTTGGTGAGGTAACGGCTCACCAAGGCGACGATCAGTAGCTGGTCTGAGAGGATGACCAGCCTCACTGGGACTGAGACACGGCCCAGACTCCTACGGGAGGCAGCAGTGGGGAATATTGGACAATGGGCGCAAGCCTGATCCAGCCATGCCGCGTGGATGATGAAGGCCTTAGGGTTGTAAAGTCCTTTCAGCGGGGAAGATAATGACGGTACCCGCAGAAGAAGCCCCGGCTAACTTCGTGCCAGCAGCCGCGGTAATACGAAGGGGGCTAGCGTTGCTCGGAATTACTGGGCGTAAAGCGCACGTAGGCGGATCCTTAAGTCGGTGGTGAAATCCTGAAGCTCAACTTCAGAACTGCCTTCGATACTGGGGACCTTGAGTTCGGGAGAGGTGAGTGGAACTGCGAGTGTAGAGGTGAAATTCGTAGATATTCGCAAGAACACCAGTGGCGAAGGCGGCTCACTGGCCCGATACTGACGCTGAGGTACGAAAGCGTGGGGAGCAAACAGGATTAGATACCCTGGTAGTCCACGCCGTAAACGATGGATGCTAGCCGTTGGCGAGCTTGCTCGTCAGTGGCGCAGCTAACGCTTTAAGCATCCCGCCTGGGGAGTACGGTCGCAAGATTAAAACTCAAAGGAATTGACGGGGGCCCGCACAAGCGGTGGAGCATGTGGTTCAATTCGAAGCAACGCGCAGAACCTTACCAGCCCTTGACATGTCCCGTATGAGCAACAGAGATGTAGCTCCTTCAGTTCGGCTGGCGGGAACACAGGTGCTGCATGGCTGTCGTCAGCTCGTGTCGTGAGATGTTGGGTTAAGTCCCGCAACGAGCGCAACCCTCGGCCTTAGTTGCCATCATTTAGTTGGGCACTCTAAGGCGACTGCCGGTGATAAGCCGGAGGAAGGTGGGGATGACGTCAAGTCCTCATGGCCCTTACGGGCTGGGCTACACACGTGCTACAATGGCGGTGACAGAGGGATGCAAAGGGGCGACCCTTCGCAAATCTCAAAAAGCCGTCTCAGTTC
>CAWHOK010000006.1:1327500-1356876 GCA_963830995.1 uncultured Alphaproteobacteria bacterium
CCTGGCTTGGCCGCTGAAATCGAGCCCGTTGAGATCGAGGCGCCACTCGAGCCCGAGTTCATTGACGGAAAAACCTTGCGAGGAAAGCTTGGCGGCGAGCGGGCGGGAAATTTGCCAGAATGTCGTGTTCGGATATTGCGCTAAAAATCGCTCGACCAGTTTATCGCATGAATCGGCCGGCGCGATCGGATCGCCGAGCACCAGCGCCTTGCCCCAGATTGTCTTGTAGGCGAGGAAGCCTCGTTGGTCGCCGAAATGCTGCAAGCCAGGCTGGAAGGTGGCCGAATAGGCCAGCGTGAAACAGCCGTATTGCCGCATTAGCGCGATACGAACGTCGAGCGGCACCGTCGTCGTACGCACTCGAACCTCCCCGTCCAAACTTTGCATAATTGCGGCGCGATCCGGGATCTTCAAAGACGACCCGACGGCCCCGCCCTCACTAACAGGTTGTAATCAAATCTGAAATTAGCTTACTTGGCCACCGATGCAATCCGCCGAGGGCCGGAAGTCTTGGCGCCTTGAGATGTCGACCGGAGCGAACGCTTGAACAAAAAGGTCTGCATTATCGGCGCCGGAGTGGCCGGGCTTGCGACTGCCAAGGTGTTCCTGTCGCGCGGGCATGCAGTCACCGTGTTCGAGCAGGTGAGTACGCTGGGCGGCGTATGGTCGCCGGCGCGCCGCTATCCGGGCGTGCGCCTGCAAACCAAGCGGGAGCACTATGCCTTTTCTGATTTCCCGATGCCGGCGCACTACCCCGAGTTTCCAGCCGGGCAGCAGGTTTACGAATATCTATGCGCTTACGCCGAGCGCTTTGGAGTCACCGGGGCGATTCGGTTTCGCACCGAGGTGCGAAGCCTGGTGCCGCGACCCGATCCCAAGAGCGGCTGGCGGGTGCAGGTTCGCGACCTCGCTACCGGTATTGAAACAGCGCAGGATTTCGATCTCGTGATTGTCTGCAATGGCGTGTTTTGCGACCCCGCGATCCCGCCATTTCCGGGCCGCGGCGACTTCGAGGCGCGTGGCGGCATCGTGCTGCATTCGTCGCAGGTCAGCGACCTCGCGATGTTGACAGGCCGCGATGTCGTAGTCGTCGGCTTTGGAAAATCGGCGCTCGATCTCGCCGAAGCCAGCACGGCTAGCGCGCGCTCGACCGCCATGGTTTGCCGGCGTGTGCCCTGGAAGGTGCCGCACCGCCTCTGGGGCGCCAATATTAAACATTTTATCCTGACTCAATTCACAGAAATCTGGTTTCCGCACCCGGACATGAGCCGGTCGCGGCGCTTCCTGCATACCTGGCTACGCCCGGTGGTCGATCTGTATTGGCGACTGGCCGAGCTTGCGATCGGTCGCAAAGTCGGGCTGCTCTCGCCTGAGCTTCGCCCCGATATGCCACTCCGCAATTCTATTCCGTGCGTCACGCTTGCAATCGACAATCTCAAATTGATCCACGATGGCAGCATCGCATTGCACCGCGGCTCGGTAGCGCGCTTCACCGCGGACGGGCTCGAACTCGAGGGGGGTAAAAAAGTGGCCGCGCAAGTCGTCGTGCTGGCGACGGGTTTTCGCCAGCAACTTCGGTTTCTGGGCGAGTCCGAGAAGGCGGCACTGTTCAGTTCCGCCGGTGAAATGCTCCTGTACCGCGCGGTTATCAATCCCGACATCCCGGGTTTGGCGTTCAACGGTTACAACGGTGTTGGCGCCTGCCAACTTACGGCCGAAGTCGCAGCGACATGGCTGGTCGCTTGGGTTGAAGGACGCTTGCAACTGCCTGATCGCGCCGCGATGCGGGGCACCATTGGCGAGGAGCTGGAACTGCGTAAACGCCTGTTGTCGAATAACATCGACGGCGGGATTTACGTCACACCCTTTCCATATGGTTATCTCGATCAGTTACTGCGCGATCTCGGCCTGCCGCCGGCCGACAGCCACCGCCGCCTGTTTGATTGGCTCTTTACCCCACTTAATCCGAATGACTATCGAAATCTGATTGAGCGCTCAGATGCTAATCCTATCCCCCGCAACCAAATAACGCCGTCGGATCAGTGACTGTTATGTACCCGAATCCTCCTTTAAAGCCGTTTGTCGCGGCGATGAGCGTCGTTGCAACTGAAAATTGAAGAGACGTTCCCACATGTTACCAATGAATGTGACTAGCCTCGATATACCTGAAATCAAACTGTTTCGGCTTCGTCAGCACCGAGACCTGCGGGGGTTTTTTTCCGAAATCTATAGCCGTCCGGCCCTGCAACAAGTCGGAATTGATATTGAATTCGTTCAGGACAATTATTCTCTATCGCTGGATCGCGGCACCATTCGAGGCTTGCATTTTCAGATTCCGCCGGCATCGCAGGCAAAGCTCGTGATGGTTCTGGCGGGGCGGGTTCTGGATATTGTGGTCGATTGCCGCAAGGGATCGCCGACGTTTGGGCGCCACGTTGCGGCTGAACTCAGCGGCAACGCTTGGAATCAGATTTTTGTGCCGATCGGATTTGCGCACGGCTTTTGCACGCTCGAGGACAATACATCGGTCCTCTATAAGGTTTCGGCGCCCTATGCCCCCAAACAGGACAGCGGTGTGCTGTGGAACGACGCCGATCTTGCGATAGACTGGCCCTTCAAGGGCGAAGTTGCTGTGGTTTCGGATAAGGACAAAGCACTCCCGCGATTTCGCGATTTGCCCGATTACTTTAATGTCGATGGCCGACCATGAAAGTCTTAATCACCGGGGGGTCGGGATTCATCGGTTCTGCCGTTTGTCGGCTCTTGGTCGAAGAAACCGACGCCAGTGTCGTCAACGTCGACAAGCTCACATATGCATCCTCACCGGAGGCGGTGGCGTCGCTGGCGTCAAGTCCACGCTACCGCTTCGAGCGAGCCGACATCTGCGACGCCGATACATTAGATCGCATATTTCGGGAACACCGTCCCGATGCAGTGATGCATCTGGCCGCAGAATCCCACGTCGACCGGTCAATCGACAGTCCCGGAACTTTCATCGAGACGAATGTGGTCGGAACGTTTCGCCTGCTCCAGGCCGCGCGCCGTTATTTCGACGCGATGCCGGCAGCCACGCGCGACGGTTTTCGCTTTCACCAGGTTTCGACGGACGAGGTTTATGGCACGCTCGGAGACGAGGGCGCTTTCACCGAGGACACGGCCTACGCGCCCAACTCGCCGTACTCCGCCAGCAAGGCGTCAGCCGACCATCTCGCCCGGTCGTGGCATCATACATTTGGGCTGCCGGTTGTGATGTCCAATTGCTCGAACAATTACGGGCCGTACCAGCATCCTGAAAAACTGATTCCCTTGATAATCACCAACGCGTTGCGCGGTCGGCCCTTGCCTGTTTACGGGACCGGGGCAAATGTTCGCGATTGGCTGTTTGTTGAGGATCATGCTCGCGCACTGTGGCTGGTGCTTAACCGGGCTGCGGTTGGCGCAAAGTTCAACATCGGTGGAAACGCCGAAAGCACCAATATCGATCTGGTCCGCGAGTTGTGCGCGGTGCTCGGCGAACTTGTCGGAGGAGGTTCGTCTAAACGTTATATCGATCTCATCACCTTCGTCGCCGACCGGCCGGGACATGATCTGCGCTATGCGATTGATTGCAGCAGAATCCGGCGCGATCTGGACTGGCAGCCGCGTGAAACGCTGAGATCTGGACTGCGCCGCACCGTTGAATGGTATCTGGCCAATCAGGATTGGTGTGAGGGCGTTCGCGCGCGAGGCTACAATAACGAGCGTCTTGGATTGCTGCAGGCGCGCGCCAAGCCATGAGCGCAGCTGCGGGGCCCATCCTAGTGTTCGGCGCCGGGGGCCAAGTCGGCCACGAGCTCGTGGCAATCGCTTCGCCCCTCAGGACTGTCGTCGGGTTGACCCATGCGCAGGCGGACATCTGCAATGCCGATGCGGTCGAGGCAGCAGTTAGGACCTATCGGCCGTCGGCTATTGTCAATGCCGCAGCCTATACAGCGGTTGACCGGGCCGAATTGGATGTCACCGGTGCGTTTGCGGTCAACGAGTTGGGTGCGGCCAATCTGGCGCGCACTGCTGCGCGGCAGGGGGTCGATCTCATTCACATTTCCACGGACTATGTCTTCGACGGCAGCAAGCGCAAACCTTATGTCGAGAGTGACCCGGTACAGCCGCTCGGCGCCTACGGCCGCAGCAAGGAAGCCGGTGAACGAGCCGTCCGTGCGGAATGCGAGCGTCATGTCATTTTGCGAACGGCGTGGGTATACGGCGCACACGGGGCGAACTTCGTCAAAACGATGGTGCGCCTCGCTGCTGAGCGTGATGTGGTCCGCGTGGTTGCGGACCAGCAAGGCGCGCCGACGGCGGCTGGCGACCTGGCCAATGGCATCCACCAGATTTTATCTAGATTCGGCGAGGGATCGCGCTGCTACGGCACGTTTCACCTGACAAACTCCGGCCACACGACATGGCATGGCTTCGCCGCGCGCATTTTTGCGATTCTTTCCGCCAACGGCCGTCGCGTGCCTCACCTTGAAGCAATTGCGACTGCTGACTATCCGACGCCGGCTGTGCGCCCCAAATATTCGGTTCTCGATTGCAGCCAAGTGAGTGAGGTTTTCGGCGTCACCTTGCGGTCGTGGGAAAGCGCGATCGAGGATGTGATGGTGTCATTACAATCGAGTTCAGCGACAGGAAAGCGAGGGGCGGCGTGAAAGGAATTATTCTGGCGGGCGGTGCGGGAACCCGGCTGCATCCGGTGACGCTAGCGGTGTCAAAGCAGCTCATCCCAATCTACAACAAGCCGATGATCTATTATCCGCTCACCGTCCTGATGATGGCCGGTATCCGCGATATCCTGATTATCAGCACGCCGCACGATCTTCCCCGTTTTAAGCTGCTGTTTCGCGACAGCGACAAGTGGGGGATCCGCCTTTCATTTGCTGAGCAGCCTCAGCCGCGTGGCCTGGCGGATGCATTCATTGTCGGCCGCGACTTTATTGGCAAGGATAGCGTTGCCATGGTTCTTGGCGACAACCTGTTTTTTGGCCACGGACTGCCGGAACAGCTGCAGCGCGCGGCAGCGCGCGAGGATGGCGCCACGATCTTTGTCCATCCGGTCGCCGAGCCGGAGCGCTATGGCATCGCGGAATTCGACGCAAAGGGTCGGGTCATTTCGCTGGTCGAGAAGCCGAAGACGCCGGCCAGCAATATGGCGGTGACGGGGTTGTACTTCTACGACAACAAGGTTGTCGACATCGCGGCCAGACTGAAACCGTCTGCCCGCGGCGAGATCGAAATTACCGACGTGAATATCGGCTACCTAAAGGCAAACAGCCTGCACGTGGAAATTCTCGGTCGCGGGTTCGCTTGGTTCGATACCGGCACGCATGAGTTCTCTGCTTGAAGCGTCGGAATTCATCCGCACGATCGAACATCGACAGGGCTTGAAAATCGGGAGCCCAGAGGAAACGGCTTGGCGTATGGGCATGATTGACAGCGCGCAGCTGGAAGAGATTGCGAAGCCGATGTCGAGCAACGAATACGGACGTTATCTTGTCAATCTGTCTAAGAGGCAGTTCTAGCTGTTGAGACTTTGACCAAGCGTTCTAAAGCATCTGGTTCGATCCATAGCGGTTGACCTTCGCGGGATCCCCGCAACGATCGCGAGTCAGGTATATATCGGTCGTTACTACTGCGTCTGCAGCGACCACGGCGCCTTTTCTCGCCGATCAACTGACACAATCTGACATGATTTGCGGGAATTTCCGCAGTGAGTTGATTGGCGGAGGTCCCTATTAATTGGAGCACGGCTCATGACCCGAATACCTTCGATCAAACAGACAGAAGACTTTGTGTACACACTCGAAATCAAAAAGGGTGTCCTGCCGAATGATCTTGACGCTCCGCATGAGCTCACCTTTGAGGATTTCGTCGGAGCGGTCGGCCCATTTCATTCAATGGATGTAACGACTTTAAGAGACGGACAGCATACGACGGACATTGAATTCCACAGCTTTGAACATATTCGTCAAGCTAAAATAGCTCACGTCAAATTTAAATTCTTCGATAAAACAGGCCCTCGTAACTGAGCACCATTATCTACTGAAAGTGGTACTGCGATATTTGATCTAGTGTGCCCCCTACATCCAATTTTTGCAGGGCAACTCACTCACCAAGCAAATCCTGCCTTCGCTGCTCGAGCTCGTCGGCATACCGCCGCAGCGCATGGGATTCTGTCAGCAGCCCGATCACTTCGCGTTTGTCGAGCGCTTCGATCACGGCCAGAGCCTCGGCTTCCGCCCTGTCGAACAAGATGACGGCTTCCTTCACGGTCATGGTCGGCAGCAGCGCGATGTCTGCAACATGCAGGATGTCACGCACCGCGATACTCTCATCGATCTCCGGCGAGTGCGCCTCGGCGACCAGCACGATACCGGCGTAGTGTTTCTCCTCATCGAGCGCGACGACTTGCGCGGTCGAACCCAGCGGGAACACTAGCCGAAAACGCGCCACGGTGGTGTGGGCGGGAACAGTGCGTACATCTGCCCGCATCATGCGGCGCACGGTAAGCTCGCGGATCCAGCCGACGTCGGCGGCGCTGCGAATGCTCTCGCCGCGCAAGTGGAAACGCCAGGTTGCGAACGAATAGCCGAAGCCTTCGCGGGTAACCTGAGCCGCGATAATGATGGCGATCAGCACCGTCGTGGTCAGCCAGAAGTCGCCGGTGGTTTCCAGCGCGATGAAAGTCATGGTGAGTGGGCCGCCGATCACCGCGACCGACAGCGCGCCCATGCCGACGATGGTGTAGACGTGAGGATCAAGCGCGCTGATCGGCCAGACCAAGTTCACCGTTTCGGCGAATAGCCGGCCGCCGAGCGACCCGATCAGAAGCGAGGCAAAGAACAACCCGCCGCGGAAACCGGTGCCGAGTGAGACGATGGAGGCCGCCGATTTCAGTAAGAATAATAAGGCGATAGCCGAAAGCGGCGACGCCATCATGGCCTGCAATTGAAGCGCGCCATGACCCGAGGACAGGATTTCAGGCGTGATGATCGCCATCGCGCCGACAATCAACCCTCCCAACGTCGGGCGCAGGATTGGACGAATGCGCAGCCAGTTCAAAAATTCCTCACACATCGCCACCCCGCGCATCAGAACGATGCCGGTGCCCGCGGCCGCGATCCCCACTACCGCGGCGACCGCAAGGTCGGTGCCGCGAATGTGGGACGCAAACATCGACCCGATACCGAGCGCTGGTTGTTCGAATACTCCCGCGACCAGATATCCGATCAGCGCTGCCGCGCCGACCGCTGCGAGGTTGGCGACCGAGTAGCTCGCGATCACTAGCTCGAAGGCATAGAAAGCGCCGGCGAGTGGCGCCCCGAATGCGCCGGCGATCGCGCCGGCCGCGCCGCAGCCGACCAGCACGCGCAGGTCGCGGCGGCGCAAGCGAAACGCTTGCCCGGCCCACGATGCCACGCCACTGGCGAGTTGGGTGTATCCGGCTTCGAGACCGACCGATGCGCCGACACCGCTCGACCACACGGTTTGCAATGCGACGATGAGACTGCCGCGAAATGACATGCGTCCGCCGTGCAACGCGTTCGCTTCGATCGGATCGATTTCGCGTCCCGGCCGCCAGCGCAGCAGCGCCCATAACGACAAGCCAAAAATCAGTCCGCCGACCGTCGGAACCGTGACCGCAACCCACGGATCGAGGTGGTGGAGGGCCGACAGACGTTCGCCCGACTGGACGCCGAACAACGTGGCGTGCAAGAGCATGACAGCGTAGCTCATGGCGGCGACAACCAGACCGGAAAGCGCTCCGATCAAGGCGCCGAGGACGACTAGTCCCGACTCTCGCGCACGAACCAGGGCACGTAGCGCCTGCGGTATTTCAAAGCCGGGGAGCAGCCGCCTGAAGCGGCTGCCGGATGTGAGAGGAGACAGCATCGAGGGCTTTTCGCGCGTGAGCTTCCTGCTACGCCGAAATTTGTGCGCCGTCATCCTCGTATAAGAGCCGATACTTGGGTCATACTTGGGCCGATACTCGGGCCAAATGCGGCCTTCCCATCGGCGTTGCTCGTTGCTACATACCGCTCGACGGCGCTGCCGCGGCTACCGGTTTGGCGCCAACGATTTGTTCAGGCCAGATTTCAGAATTATCGCGGGGTGGAGCAGCCCGGTAGCTCGTCAGGCTCATAACCTGAAGGTCGTAGGTTCAAATCCTACCCCCGCAACCAGATAAACGCCGTCGGATCAGTGACTTACCGTCACGGCTCCGGCGGCGCTTTAATGATGTGCGGTATGGGGCGCCAAGGCCGAAAGGGCGGTGGTCGTATCGATACTGGGCCGCCAGCCGGACGCCATCAGCTTGTCAGGATGAACCACGAAACTACCGCCGATCCGTTGCCAGACATCTTTGCGGCCTACAATGCCGCAACTCCATTCAAGCAGCCTTGGCGGCACCGGAAAAATATCGGCATCGCGTCCCGCGGATCGCCGCAGGGTCGTGACGATTTCGGCCAGCGTAGCGGGTGTGCGGTCCGCCACCAGATAAGTTTGCCCGCTTGTTGCCGGCTCGGCGATGACGTGCAGGCAGGCGCCGACCAAATTTTCGATCGCGAGGAACGATCGCCGGTTGTCGATGGCGCCGAACGGTAATGGCACTGGCAATCCGGCGATCCACACCAACGTAGCGAGGTTTCCCTTTGCGCCGGGTCCATAGATCAAGACCGGCCGAAGAATCGTAAATCGCACGCCGGAGGCGCGAACCGCCGCTTCCGCATTGAGCTTGGAACGGCCATAGGCGTCGCTCGGAAGAGGTTCGTCGGTTTCGCTGAGTGCGTGGCTGGCGGCCGGCCCCGACTGCGCGCGGGCCGATGAGATGAAAATGAACCGTTCGACATTGGCCGCCGCCGCCGCCGCCGCAAGGGCGGCGGTTCCCGCGCGATTGACGCGATCGAATTCATGCTCGGGAAGTTTCGAGCCAGCGTGAGCGAGGCCGGCCAGATGGATGACGATATCGACGTCCTGCAATAGTGCCGCGCGATCATAATCGCCGGCGAGATCGGGGACGACGACGACTTCCTCGGCGCCGGCAATTTTAACAGGACGCCGGGTGACGGCACGGATGGTGTAGTCCTCGCGCGGCCAAGGCCGGCACCAATCCACGGCCGACAAAACCCGAAGCGCCAGTGACCAGGACCCGGGTCACGAATGAGCCCGCTTTGATCGCCGAACGTAACAGCGGAAGGTCGAGCGCATCAGCGACCGATCGCGCAAGCCTTAGTTCGAATGACGGCAGGAAAGCCTTTTCAACGGCCGGACGTTCGGCTTGCCCGTGGCCGGTCAACACATGTATCGCGCCGGCGAGGCCGGCGTTCTTCGCCGCCTCGATATCGCTGCGGTGATCGCCGACCAGCCAGGAGCGTGACAGATCAATCGACAGGTCGGTCGCCGCCCGCAACAACATTCCCGGATTCGGCTTGCGGTCCGGATGGTCAGGGTGGCGAAACGGGCCTTTCGCGTCAGGGTGGTGAGCGCAAGCATAGACAGCGTCGAAATGCGCGCCTTGTTTCCGCAAGGCGGCCTGAATTGCGGTCTGCACGGCAGAAAATTCCGCCCAATCGTAATACCCGCGGCCGATCCCGGCCTGGTTGGTTACCAGCACCACCGCTGCGCCGGCCGCATTGGCTGCCGCGATCGTTGCCGCGGCGCCGGGGATCAAGGCAATATCCTCGACCCGGCATAGGTAGCCGACGTCCTCCACCACGACGCCGTCTCGATCCAGAAACAAGGCAGGCCCGCCGTGCGGCGCGTTGGAAAAAACCTCGCGCCATACTCCCTCCGAAGCGTGCAGAGGGGTGGGGGTGCTCGTGGTCATACGGGCAATGTGAAAGCATTCATCTGCTCACTATGCCACGACGCGAGACGTGCAAACAAGTCCTGATCCGGTTTGCGGGCTGTCATGCAGCAGAAATGGCAGTAAATCGCATTCTTCTGCCCCGCCGAATCAGGCATAAAAGCCTCAAGCGTCGAACCTTTCGAGGTTACGGAGGCTAGGGTCGTGATGCATCCCACTGCGTTTTCGGCCGACGGCACGACCGTGCAGCATTTGATCTTCAGGCAGACCGGCCGAGGCGACTTGGCCGCCGCATTCCCTGCCGCTCGTGCTGCTTCTGCTGCTCCAATATGAAAGTGGTCATCCTGGCTGGCGAACTCGGGACCAGAATTTCGGAAGAGAGCCATCTTAAACCGAAGCCGATGATTGAAATCGGCGGCAAGCCCATACTCTGGCACATCATGAAAATCTACTCGGCCCATGGCGCCGACGATTTCGTAATCTGCTGCGGCTACAAGGGCTACATCATCAAGGAATATTTCGCCAATTACTTCCTGCACACATCCGACGTCACCTTCGATATGTCGGATCACAGTATCGTGGTGCATCAGCGCAAGGCCGAGCCGTGGCGCGTCACTTTGATCGATACCGGAGAGCATACGCAGACCGGTGGGCGGCTCAAGCGGGTGGCCGAGCACGTCAAGGACGAAGCGGCGTTTTGTTTCACGTATGGTGACGGCGTCAGCAATGTCGATATCCGCTCTTCCATCGAATTCCATCGCCGCCACGGCAAATTGGCGACGGTAACGGCGGTACGTCCACCCGGCCGTTACGGCGCGCTGGAGCGCCAAGGTGATCAAGTCACCGGTTTTATTGAAAAACCGCGCGGCGACGGCGGCCTTATCAATGGCGGCTTTTTTGTTTTGTCGCCACGCTGCCTCGATCTCATCGAGGGCGACGAAAGCAGTTGGGAGGGCTCACCGGTGATCCGGCTCGCGGCGATGGGGCAGATGGTGGCGTTTGAGCATCGCGGATTCTGGCAGCCGATGGACACCATGCGCGACAAAACCATGTTGGAAGAGCTGTGGGCATCCGGTAAGGCGCCATGGAAAATCTGGCATTGACCAGCGCTTCGTTCTGGCGCGGCAAGCGGGTGCTCCTCACGGGCCATACCGGCTTTAAGGGATCATGGCTTACGATCTGGCTGCAACGGCTCGGCGCCGATGTAACCGGCGTAAGCCTGCCGCCCGCGACCATACCCAATCTATGTTCGATGGCCGGCGTCGAGGGGCTTTGCCAGAGCCACTTCTGCGACATCCGTGACGCCGCCGCACTTGCGCAGATCGTCCACACAGTACGGCCGGAGATCGTTTTTCATTTGGCAGCCCAGCCGCTGGTGCGCGCAAGCTACCGCGAGCCACGCCTGACATTCGAAACCAACGTAATGGGCACGGTCAATGTTCTGGAGACGTTGCGCGGACTTGATGAGGCGCGCGTCGCGGTGATGGTGACCACCGATAAGGTTTATCGTAGCCGCGGCGTCCGCGATCCATACCGTGAAGAAGACCCGCTCGGAGGCGAGGATCCTTACGGCGCCAGCAAGGCAGCGTCGGAAGTCGTCATCGCGAGCTATCGTGCGTCTTTTCTGTCGCGCGCAGGGCATGGCAGTTGCGAGCGCGCGCGCCGGCAACGTAATCGGCGGCGGTGACTGGTCCGACGATCGTTTGCTGCCAGATGCCGTCCGCGCCTGGACGACGAAACAGCCGCTCGTGGTGCGCCGCCCGTTGGCTGTCCGGCCATGGCAACATGTGCTGGAACCGTTGGCCGGGTACATGGTGTTGGCGCAGAAACTATGGGATCAACCGGAGCTGGCTGGCTCTTACAATTTCGGGCCTCTCGCCAGTGGTGCTGTTACGGTAGGAGAAGTTGTCGAACTCGCTCGCCGCGCTTTTGGAACGGGTGAAGTGCGCTATAGCGCCGAGCTCAAAGGGCCGGTCGAATCTGAGTGGCTGGCGCTCGATGCTGAAAAGGCCAGAACCGTGCTTGGCGTGGCCCCGGTGCTGACGTTAGCCGCAAGCTATCGGGCGCACCATGGCATGGTATCGCGCTCAAATAGACGGTGCCGCCGCCTTCGAACTTTGCGCGGCGGATATTGCCGACTTCGAAACGCTTTCAGTGGAAGCGTCCGTGAGAATGCGAGCCTGACCACCTTGGTTTGCGCGGCCCTTTTGTTGCCTCTCCGCCTACCGAGAAATTCGTGCGGCCCGTTGAGTTGGCTGAAACAATCTCGCCGTCCAGAATCATGCGCTCAGCCGGGAGGTGCTTCACGCACTCGGCAATGGCCTAGAATTTCTTAGTCCAGCCGTGACTCCACCTCGCAACGCCAGCCGTCGAACTTGAGTTCATAAAGCCAACGGTCGCCCTGCGGCTCCTTGCCGTGCATCGTCGCGGGCATGGGCGGCTGAAAGTCCGGCATAACTCGGACCGTTGTTTACCGGTGGCTCAGGATGATCGGCCTTCGTGCACGATGCAGGAAACAGAAAGCTCTCGCTTAGCAGCCCTCAATACTTCCAAAATGAAGGAGGCCACCTCATGGCGGCCTCCTTCATTTGAACGCGATGAAAAGAAAAAGACCGCCAACGCGGCGGTTCTTTCCGAAATTAAATCGAACTGCGGTCAGGCAGCGATTGCTTTTACGACGCCACGCGATGAAACCCATCGCGTCGAACTCGGGATTCGTCGTTACCGGCACCGCCAGCGCAGCCCCTAGCAGCAGCCAGAGCGCGCGCTGGTAGAGCAACTCATGCGCCTGCGACATCACCGCGAATAAGCCGAGCACCAGGATGATTGTGAGCGCGGCCAACTGGTGGCGGCGGCAGAATTCCAGCGCGAAGACCCGCCAAGCGAGGATGGCAAACAGCGTAGCGCCGGCCAGACCGGTTTCCGCCAGCAGCCAAACCGGCGTCGAATGAATTACCAGGGCAATGCCGGTGCCGTGAATCTGCTCGGCCATGTAGGCGCCGAGTCCGGCGCCGAACAGCGGATGCGCCGCAAACATCGCGAGGCCTTGCTGGATGGTGAGCCAATGCTGGGCGGCGGACGGCTCCTCTTGCAGCATCGCCACAATCGTGCCGGCCCCGCCCAATGAGTTGGTCGCGCTGTTGGGCCAGGCGACCAGGTCGGCGAGTGCGAACAAGTAGGGCACCACGGCAATAGCGAGCAAAACCAGGACGGCCCAGCCGAGCGCCGTGATCACCGGTCGCGGCCGGATCCCGCCAAGGAAAGCAAGCGCCACCACGATCGGCGCGCTGAGCAGGGCGGCGCGCGAACCGCAATACCAAATCCCGCTGAGGACGGCGACCATCAGGATGCCGCGAGCGCGCAAGCGATCCTGCAAGACCAAAGCGGCACTCAGCGCCAGCAGCAGCATAAAGGCGAAGGCGTTTGGGTTTTGTGAAAAGCCGGCGATGCGGCTGCCCGCCATTCCGTACAGCGAACTCGCGCCAAGCTGGATCAGCGTTACGATGCCGAGGTCGAATGCGGCGAGCGCCGCGCCGGTCGCAGCAAAGGTCGCCAGCAGAAATCGCAGGCCGTCTTCGTTGGCGCGCACTGCGATCAGCGCGCCGGTGGCGACGTAGCACATCAACATGCCCCAGCCGAGCAGGCGGTTGGTGAAGGCCCAGTCGGTCCAGCCGAAGGCGGCGAAGCCGTGCAAGAACGCGGCGATGATCGCCAGGCTGCCCGCGGCCAGGTACCAGTTGAGCGCGGGCACACGCCAGGCCGGCCAGCGCTTTCCGATGTGGCGCAACACGAACAATGCGGCGCCGATCAATACCAGCGGATCAGCGAGATTGACATTGAGATCGCCGCGTCCGGTTGGCAGGTAGAGCTGGAAGAACACGGCCGTTGCGGCGGCAGTCGGCAACAGCCAGTCGAGCACCAGCGTGTAGTCGGTGGCGGGCTGCGCCGCCGACGTGCTCGGCCGCGGCGCCGGCCAGTCGGCAACAGGAGCAACCCAGACGTTGCTGCCACCACAGCGATAGACAAGACCCCGATCAGCAGCGCCACCAGCAATGCCGAAGCGCTCGATAAGCCGACCGCCTGCAGGGCGAAGATAGCGCTCATTTCGCGCATGCCCCAGCCGCCGAAACTGATCGGCAGGCTGGCGGCGAACATGATGACACTCGCGGCGGCGGCCAGCGAGAAAAAGTCGATGTGCGGGGCCAGCGCGCGGCTCGCCGCCAGGTAGGCGGCGAGGGTGGTAAGCTGAATGCCCAGCGATATCGCCACGCTGCGCAGCGCGCGAAGGAAGCTGCGCAATGTAAGCTGGCGCAGGGCTGCGGCCGCGCTGCGGCCCCAGGCCACCGCAGCTCCAGCGGCGGTCGCAATAGTGAGGCCAAGGCCGAGCTTGACCAACGTCAGACCTCCGTTATTAAGGTCGAACGTGAGCTGGCCGAAAAGATAGATCGAGCCGACGGCCGCCAGCGCCATCGAAATGACCAGCGCGAAGATGCGCTCATAGCCCGAGATGATGATGCTGGCCGAAGGCGGCACCCCGACGCGCGCCAGCATGGCGGCGCGTCCGATCAGCTGGCCGGCGAGTTGGAAAAACAAGTTTCCGGCCAATTGCCCGACACTGAGGACCACGGCGGCGTCGCGCATCGAGAGCCGGTAACCGAGGTCCGCGCTGATCAATTTCAGCCGCAGCGTGGCCAGCACCACGCCGGCGAACAGCCACAGCACCATGATGACGATGGAGGACAGCAGGACTTGCGACAGCGCCGCGGTGAACGCGGCCGGCGCCGATACGGCGAGCACCGAAGCGACGACGGAGCCAAGCAACGCAACAGATATTGCCGCGCTGGCAACTTTCCGCGAAACCATCAGGAAACTCCGAAAGCATTGGCGTTATGGCACCATCACGCGCGCCACGATTGTGTTCGCACCGCTTGTGGCGGCGCACGAACTCAACGCTTACGGGAGTCGACTCTACCGGAATTCGTACAATCAGGCATTTATAACACGAAGCGGTCATAAAAAGCGAATTGTTGTAGTGTAACAGTTGGTTCTACTGGATCGCGCCCCTCGGTGAGGGTTTTGAGCGCCCCGGTAACAGCGGGCGAAATGGTCTGGGCGGGACCTAAGCCCACCTCTCGGGCTCGCCCGGATAGCACGAACCTGAAAATCCAAGACTTAGCGCCGTCGGTCCGATCCGAAGGTACGGCTCAACGTCCGCATAGTGGCCCGGTTCTTTCAAGGTGCCTATTTTGATCGGTGTAAGACGTTTGCTTGCCCGTATAAATCCTCCGTCCAATTCACGACGACGGTAACTGCGGTAACATTCATCGCAGTGACGGATCCAGGGCGGTCGCCAGGGCAAGGACGACCAGGAGCCAATTGAGGATAAAGACGCGAGGCTCGCAATAAAACCTGCGATGTCGCACATTGATAATTATCCGCGAGCCGTTACGGTTGTGACCCGTTCATCTGCTGTGCTGCCGGCATTTGCCATTTCAACACCTCAGACACCGTCTTGCGATCGTTGTCCGAAAGCGCCTGCGCCAGCACTTCGAGCTGCCCCCGCAAGATGTCCAACGAAGGCCGGGTCGGCCGCGCTGCCACGATGCCGGGAATCCCGATCTCGGCGCTTGGTTCCTCCGCAGCGAACAGAATTTCGTTTAGTCGTTCGCCCGGCCGGATGCCGGAGAATACGATATCGATGTCGCGCCCCGGCTCGAGCCCAACCAGGCGGATCATGCGCTCCGCCAGATCGACGATCTTCACAGGCTGACCCATATTGAGCACATAGACCGATACATCCGCGCGCTGAGCGTCGACGGCATGGTCGGCGGCGGTAACAACAAGATCGCACGCTTCGCGGATGGTCATGAAATAGCGCACCATATCGGGATGGGTAACGGTGATTGGACCACCGGCCTCGATTTGCGCCTTGAATTTCGGTACTACTGAGCCATTTGAAGCCAGGACATTGCCAAATCGTACAGCTACGATACGGGTCGGTGTCCGACCGCCCTCGCGCCGGCCGGCGAGGTCGGCATCTAGCGCCTGACAATACATCTCAGCGAAGCGCTTAGTGACCCCCAGCACAGAAACCGGGTCGATCGCCTTGTCTGTTGAAATCAGAACCATCGCGCTGGCGCCAGACGCCACAGTGGCATCCGCGACGTTAATCGAACCAAATACGTTGGTTTTAATGCCTTCACCCCAATCAACCTCCAGCAAAGGAACGTGCTTAAGTGCCGCGGCGTGAAACACTAGATCCGGTTTGTAATCACCGATCAGGCTGATAATGCGCGCGCGGTCGCGTACGTCGGCGATACGTCCGTAGATAGCCGCTGTTTTGACCCTGGTGGCGAGGCGCTCCAACACCGCATGTAATGCCGGTTCGGAATTTTCAAGCACCAGCAGGCGAGCGGCGCCTAAGGTGACCATGCGGTCGCAAATTTCCGCGCCAATCGAACCGCCTCCGCCTGTTACGACTATGGATTTTCCGCGCACAAAAGTCTCCAGCCGCGCGTAGTCGATAGTGGAGGTCGGCCTCAACAGCAGGTCTTCGACGTCGACTGGTGCCAATTGAACCGATTCGCCCTCGGCCAGCGCTGGCATGCTGCTGATGTTGATGCCGAGGCGGCGCGCCCGCATGACTACCGCCTCAGGATGTTGCTCCTGCGTCAAGGCAGATGCCGTCATAATGAGGCGAACGACGCGAATGCCGGCTGATTCCAGCGTCGCTATCACCTTTTCGAGGCTGTCTGGCGTGCCGAGGACAGGGACACCGCGCAGCGCCTGATTTTGATCGGCGGATGATGGGGACAATATGCCTACGGGTCGGATTTTTTTGACCGCGCCACTTTCGATGCTTCGTAACAACACTTCGGCGTCGGCGCTTAGCCCAACCACAAGCGTGGGCAGCGCTTCGGGGCCGCGCACATATTGCTGAGTGCGACTGTACCGGAAATATCTGTAGGCAATTCGGGGTCCGGCTAGGAACGCGATCTGCAAAACCCAGTAAAGCGCGAGGGTGATCTTGCCGAAGAAGAAAGTGCCGAAAAAAGTGGGCGACACCAGTACGTAGTCGAGTGCCAGGATCGAGAGCGCCAACACCGTGGAGGCGCGTAGAATGTTGAGCAGGTCTGGCAGCGAGGCGAAGCGCCACTTCGACCGGTAGAGTTCGAAGTAACCGTAAACCACAGCGGCATAGATCAGTATTCCTGGCAGCAATAAAACCAACCCCGGCAGGCGCTCCGCGAAGCCGGCAGCCTCGAAACGTATATAAAATGTCGCTAGGACCGCGGCGACCGTCGCTGCCAAGTCGTGAACGACAATAAGGACCCGTCGTGAAAAGAGTGCAGTCATGCTAACATCGGTTATCCATGGCAGGCTGGTGCTTACACCTGTGAAGTCATCGGCCTATCCATATCGGCCTTATTGCAATCGCGCCAGCCATGGGACAAGCGCTCTCGCGTGCATGCTTCATGGACGGGCCGCGTCAGTCTCGCTCAGCTAGTTGGTTTCCGTGTCGCCGCGCAGTTTGTGCGACTAGCGTTTGGATTCAGCCGGCATCGGCCCTTCTTAATAATGCTTGCGTGGATGGTGAAGGCCGGCCGTTGCCGAATACGTCCCACCAACTTGATCTTTCGGCGGCTCACGTTTTCGAGTTCGGTTGCGGCAATTTAAGGTTGTTTTGGGCGGACAGACGGCAGGCGTGACCAGCGTCGAGCACAACCAAGTTTGAGCGGAACAACTTACAAGGAAGACTAAAAAGGAAGCGCATCCCGACCAGACATAAGTGTGTCTTTTGCGGCGCACGTCGGCAAGGTTGGTGCAAAAAGGTTATGTGTTGGTAACGCAAGATAGACCGAGAATGTTATCCTAGACGGAGTTTACTTAGGCTCTGCCCTTTGCAAAAACCGCCAGCAATCCACCGACGAGGACTGCCCCGACGGCAACTGCGGTGACATTCATCGCCAGTGAAGGATACCAGGCGGTCGCCAGGGCAAGGGCGACAAGGAGCCAATTGAGGATAAAGACGCGAGCGACTACTTGCGGGACGCTAAAGCCCCGTGCTGTTGCGCGTTGATAAAAATGAGAGCGATGCGCTTCCCATATTCGCTCGCGGCGAATAGCGCGCCACAACAAAGTCGCTGTGGCGTCCGCCAGATAATAAAGCGGGAGCAATAGCGCGGCGGCGAGGTGGTCGCGCCCCGCCAGCATGATGAGAAGCCAGCCCAATAGCAAACCGATAGGGAGGCTTCCAACATCACCCAGGAACAGGCTGGCGACCGGCCGGTTGAATGGCGCGAAGCCAATGATGGCACCGACCAGCGCGGCAACGAGAATGACGCCATAAAGCGGCAGCGCTCCAGCAAGGCCCAACAGAATAAGACCGGCGGCGATTGGCACCGTCTCTGCGACGGTCATCCAATCGATGCCATCCATGAAATTGACCAGATTGATAAACCAGAGCCCTGCCAACAGGAACGCCGCTCGCTCGACCCACCACGGCAGCACATCGATGACGCGCAAGTCTGCAGGCAATACCGCGAGTGCGCCTGCAAACAAGCCGGCTTGAAGAAATAGTCGCGGCGTGATTTCGATGGTGCGAATGTCGTCGAGGGCACCGACCACCGCGATGGCCGCGGCCGCGATTAAAACGACCCACAATGCGGAAAGTTTTGAAGCGGGCGGATAAAGCACTGCCGCGGCGATTGCTGTAACGCCGAGCGCAGCAGCAATCACGGCGATGCCGCCGCCCTGTGGCGTCGGGACGGAATGAGACGACCGAGTGTTGGGGCGCACCATGGCGTAGCGTTGCAGCCAAGGCCTCAGTGCGATGATCAGCGCCGTACTCAAAGCTGCCGCCGTGACGAGTATGAGGCCGAGCGGGGCCAACAGGTGCCAAGAAAAATCGGCCTTCATTGCCTGTTTTACCCTTTGAGTTTGGGGTCTTGCTCTCTGACGGCGGAAGTATGTCAGAGTGGCGATACGTAACGGACGCTATCCAATATGCCCGATCCGTGACCGACAAACGAGCGGGAAGGATAGGTGCGACGAATCTCGCTTCTCCCGCGGGAATCCCCTATGTTATTCCGTGTGAAAGTCGAGGGTTACCGTGGCTAGCGCCGTTAGCGACTTGATTTCTGATCATTTTCGTCGGTCTTGCGACACCCTTGTGCGCGCCGCCGAAGATTCCCCGTTGCTTACGGCGATTGAGAAGATCGCCGATACGGTTACCCGCTGCTTTCGCTCCGGCAACAAGTTGCTGATCGCCGGCAATGGCGGCAGTGCTGCGGATGCTCAACATATCGCCGGGGAGTTTCTTTCCCGAATGAATTTTGACCGCAACCCGCTTCCTGCGATCGCTCTTACAGCAGATACGTCTGTGCTCACAGCTGTCGGAAACGATTACGGGTTCGACAAAGTGTTCGAGCGCCAGGTCCGCGGGCTCGGCCGTAAAGGAGATGTGTTCATTGCCATTTCGACGTCGGGCCGTTCGGCCAACGTGCTCGCTGCCCTCAAGGCCGCGCGCGAGATTGGTATGACGACGATAGGGATGACGGGAGCGATCGTCACCGGGATGCAGCCTTATTGCGATCTGTGCCTCGCCGCGCCAGCCGCCGATACGCCGCTGATCCAGCAAATTCACATCGTCGCGGCGCATGCGATTTGCGCGATCGTGGAGCGTCAGCTTTTTGGTGATGCGGGGCCGGCGCCGACCGCCCTCTAGCCCCGCCGATAGCCGGGAACGGCAGACCCATTACGCTAAGTTATTGATCGCGCGCGCTGATCGGCGTCCAATCCAAAAGGGCAAAAGTTCCACAAACTCCCATTTTACGGGGTTAAATGCCTACTTATCGCCCGAATTAAATGGAAATTAACCATGGGATTTTCTATACTTTCATCGAATATTCCGGGGGAAGTCAGCCAAAACGACGCGGTAGCGGCGGCAAACGTTCGCGCTGCAAAGTTTAAATTCTACTCAAAGATAGAATAGCAATTTGGTCGTTTTGGCAGAGGTTGATTTTAGTTCTGGCGGTTAATTGCTGTCCGCAGAAACACATAGCACTGCCAGGAGTTAGACTTGCCGGGCGTTTCTGCAGTTTCTGCGACGGGAAACGCCTATATTGACGGCGTACTCAGCGGCACCAAATGGGCCGTCACTTCATTTACGTACAGCTTTCCTACCGACCCCTCGCTCTACACCTCAGTATTCGGTCCGTACGGCTCGGGCGAACCTTCAAACGGGTTCAAAGCGTTTACCGCTACTCAACAGGCTGCGGTCAGTTCTATTCTGACAATGTATGCGGCGGTGGCAAATGTCACCTTTAGCCTGATTAGCGAAACGACAAGCCAGTCTGCGACTCTGCGCTACGCAGAATCGAATTCGCCGAGTACGGCATGGACTTATTTTCCATCATCATTGCCGGAAGGTGGCGACGCCTGGTTCAACAATTCGTCCCACCTGTATGACACCCCAGTAATCGGAAACTACGCCTGGCTCACGCTTATTCATGAGACTGGGCATGCGCTGGGCCTAAAGCATCCCCACGAAACGTCGGGGTTGTTCGGCATCATGCCGGTAGATCACGACTCGTTGGAATACTCGGTGATGAGTTATCGCTCCTATATTGGGGCGTCGACATCGGCGGGATTAGGCAACGGCACTTTCAGTTTTCCGACCACGCTGATGATGTACGACATCGCCGCGCTACAGGTGATGTACGGCGCAAATTACACGACCAATGCCGGAAACACGGTCTACAAATGGGATCCCAATACCGGCCAGGAGTCCATCAACGGCGTCGCGCAGACTGCGCCGGGCGGCAACAAGATTTTTATGACGCTGTGGGACGGCGGCGGTCATGACACTTACGATTTTTCCAATTACACGACGAATTTGTCGGTCAATCTGCAGCCCGGCGCTTGGACGACGCTCTCAGCGGCGCAGGTAGCCGATCTCGGCGCTGGACATAGCGCCGCCGGCAATATCGCCAATGCGCTTCTGTTTCAGGGCAATACCGCCTCGCTGATCGACGACGCGATTGGCGGTTCCGGAAATGACACGATTGTTGGAAATGCCGCCGACAACAAGCTGACCGGGGGCGCCGGCAATGACACGCTTGATGGAGGCGCCGGCACCGATACGGCGGTTTACTCAGGCGCGGCTGCCAACTATCAGTTCGTCCATAATATTAATGGAAGTTGGACTGTCACCGATCTTCGCGTCGGCCATCCGGACGGCGTCGACACGCTAACCAATATCGAATTTATCCAGTTTAGCGATCAAACCGTTGCCATTGATTCACTGGGCGCTTCCGGACCTCAGGTTCCGACCTTCACCTCATTCTCCAATGACAGCGGTGCGTCTGGTGATGGCATCACCAATGACAACACGCTGACGTTGGCTGGCACCGGGACTGCGGGAAATACGGTCAGTATTTACGATGGGCTCGTTCTTCTAGGGGTAGCAACGGTTACCGCCGGCGGCATCTGGAGTTTTGATACTGCCGTACTTATCGATGGCGCTCATAGCTTTACGGCGACGGCGACCGACGGCTCCACCACGACGGCGGCTTCGCCGGCCTTCGTCGTCACCGTCGACACGGTCGCGCCGAGTACCCCGACATTTAGTTCTTTGTTCACGCCGGATAGCAACATCGCCGGCGATTTCATCACCAACGCGAATACGCTGACGTTTCATGGCACCGGACAGACCGGCAGCATCATCAATATTTTCGACGGCGCGACCCTATTGGGTACTACTGTGGTCGATGGCGCCGGTTCCTGGAGCTTCAAGACTTTCGATCCTACCGGCTCGGCGCCCACTCTTTTTGATCCGGACGATCCCCCTCCTGTTGAAGAGCCGCAAAGTGGGAATGGCATTTCATCGCCATTCTCCGACGGCGTTCACGTTTTCACGGCAATAGCCAAAGACACGGCAGGTAACGCAAGCGCGGCGACGCCGGCCCTCACAATCACCATCGATACGGCGGCGCCTGCGGCGCCGGTGATCAGCACGACGATCACGACCGACACCGGCTCCTCATCCAGCGACCACATCACCAGCGACAACACGGTGTCGCTGACCGGCAGCGGCGGAAGCCGGCAGCACGGTCAGCGATCCTGGATGGGGCGACGCATGCTCGGCACCGTCACCGCCAGGCGGCGGAAACTGGAGCTTCACGACGGCGGCGCTCATCGATGGCGCTCACAGCTTGACGGCGAAGGCGACTGACATCGCCGGCAATATCAGCGCGGCCTCAACGGCACTGGGCGTCACCATCGATACCGCGGCGCCTGCGGCGCCGGTGATCAGCACGACGATCACGACCGACACCGGCGACCTCGGCCAGCGACCACATCACCAGCGACAACACGGTGTCGCTGACCGGCACGGCGGAAGCCGGCAGCACGGTCGCGATCCTGGATGGGGCGACGCAGCTCGGCACCGTCACCGCGGTTGGCGGCAACTGGAGCTTCACGACGGCGGCGCTGATCGATGGCGCTCACAGCCTCACCGCGAAGGCGACTGACACCGCCGGCAACATCAGCGCCGCCTCAACGGCACTTGACCGTCACCATCGATACTGCGGCGCCTGCGGCGCCGGTGATCAGCCCGACGATCACGACCGGACAGCGGCGCCTCGATCCGCGACCACATCACCAGCGACAATACGGTGACGCTGACCGGCACGGCGGAAGCCGGCAGCACGGTCGCGATCCTGGATGGCGCGACGCAGCTCGGCACCGTCACCGCGGTTGGCGGCAACTGGAGCTTCACGACGGCGGCGCTCATCGATGGCGCTCACAGCTTCACCGCCAAGGCGACTGACGTTGCCGGCAACATCAGCGCCGCCTCAACGGCACTTGCCGTCACCATCGATACGGCGGCGCCTGCGGCGCCGGTGATCAGCCCGACGATCACGACCGACAGCGGCGCCTCGATCCGCGACCACATCACCAACGACAACACGGTGCACGCTGACCGGCACGGCGGAAGCCGGCAGCACGGTCGGCGATCCTGGATGGGGCGACGCAGCTCGGCACCGTCACCGCGGTCGGCGGCAACTGGAGCTTCACGACGGCGGCGCTCATCGATGGCGGTCACAGCTTCACCGCCAACGGCGACTGACGTCGCCGGCAACATCAGCGCCGCTTCAACGGCACTGACGTCACCATCGATACGGCGGCGCCTGCGGCGCCGGCGATCAGCCCGACGATCACGACCGACAGCGGCGCCTCAGCTCAGCGACCACATCACCAACGACAATACGGTGTCGCTGACCGGCACGGCGGAAGCCGGCAGCACGGTGGCGATCCTGGATGGGGCGACGCAGCTCGGCACCGTCACCGCGGTCGGCGGCAACTGGAGCTTCACGACGGCGGCGCTCATCGATGGCGCTCACAGCTTCACCGCCAAGGCGACTGACGTTGCCGGCAACATCAGCGCCGCCTCAACGGCGCTTGCCGTCACCATCGATACGGCGGCGCCTGCGGCGCCGGTGATCAGCCCGACGATCACGACCGACACCGGCGCCTCGATCCAGCGACCACATCACCAGCGACAACACGGTGTCGCTGACCGGCACGGCGGAAGCCGGCAGCACGGTAGCGATCCTGGATGGGGCGACCCAGCTCGGCACCGTCACCGCGGTTGGCGGCAACTGGAGCTTCACGACGGCGGCGCTGATCGATGGCGGTCACAGCTTCACCGCCACGGCGACTGACGTCGCCGGCAACATCAGCGCCGCCTCAACGGCACTAGCCGTCACCATCGACACGGCGGCGCCTGCGGCGCCGGCGATCAGCACGACGATCACGACCGACAGCGGCGCCTCGAGCTCGACCACATCACCAGCGACAACACGGTGTCGCTGACCGGCACGGCGGAAGCCGGCAGCACGGTGGCGATCCTGGATGGCGCGACGCAGCTCGGCACCGTCACCGCGGTTGGCGGCAACTGGAGCTTCACGACGGCGGCGCTGCATCGATGGCGCTCACAGCTTCACCGCCAAGGCGACTGACGTTGCCGGCAACATCAGCGCCGCCTCGACGGCACTTGGCGTCACCATCGACACGGCGGCGCCTGCGGCGCCGGTGATCAGCACGACGATCACGACCGACACGGCGCCTCGAGTTCACGACCACATCACCAGCGACAACACGCTGTCCTGACCGGCACGGCGGAGGCCGGCAGCACGGTGGCGATCCTGGATGGCGCGACGCAGCTCGGCACCGTCACCGCGGTTGGCGGCAACTGGAGCTTCACGACGGCGGCGCTGATCGATGGCGGTCACAGCTTCACCGCCAAGGCGACTGACGTTGCCGGCAACATCAGCGCCGCCTCGACGGCACTTGCCGTCACCGTCGACACGGCGGCGCCTGCGGCGCCGGCGATCAGCACGACGATCTCGACGGACAGCGGCGCCTCGAGTTCCGACCACATCACCAACGACAATACGGTGTCGCTGACCGGCACGGCGGAGGCCGGCAGCACGGTGGCGATCCTGGATGGCGCGACGCAGCTCGGCACCGTCACCGCGGTAGGCGGCAACTGGAGCTTCACGACGGCGGCGCTGATCGATGGCGCTCACAGCTTCACCGCCAAGGCGACCGACGTCGCCGGCAACATCAGCGCCGCCTCGACGGCACTGGCGTCACCGTCGACACGGCGGCGCCTGCGGCGCCGGTGATCAGCACGACGATCACGACCGACAGCGGCGCCTCGAGCTCCGACCACATCACCAACGACAATACGGTGTCGCTGACCGGCACGGCGGAGGCCGGCAGCACGGTGGCGATCCTGGATGGCGCGACGCAGCTCGGCACCGTCACCGCGGTTGGCGGCAACTGGAGCTTCACGACGGCGGCGCTGATCGATGGCGGTCACAGCTTCACCGCCAAGGCGACTGACGTCGCCGGCAACATAAGCGCCGCCTCAACGGCACTGACGTCACCATCGACACGGCGGCGCCTGCGGCGCCGGTGATCAGCACGACGATCACGACCGACAGCGGCGCCTCGAGCTCCGACCACATCACCAGCGACAACACGGTGTCGCTGACCGGCACGGCGGAAGCCGGCAGCACGGTGGCGATCCTGGATGGCGCGACGCAGCTCGGCACCGTCACCGCGGTTGGCGGCAACTGGAGCTTCACGACGGCGGCGCTGATCGATGGCGGTCACAGCTTCACCGCCAAGGCGACTGACGTTGCCGGCAATATCAGCGCCGCCTCAACGGCACTGGGCGTCACCATCGACACGGCGGCGCCTGCGGCGCCGGTGATCAGCACGACGATCACGACGGACAGCGGCGCCTCGAGCTCGCGACCACATCACCAACGACAATACGGTGACGCTGACCGGCACGGCGGAAGCCGGCAGCACGGTCGCGATCCTGGATGGGGCGACGCAGCTCGGCACCGTCACCGCGGTTGGCGGCAACTGGATGACCTGACCAAGGGCAACCGACCTCTTGCTGATCAACTGCGGGTCCGCTCCGGCCTCCAAGTCGTCGCCGGCGCGCTGCAGGACCAAAAGCGCGCGACGCTGGTCGGCACACGCTCGTTCGGCAAGGGCTCGGTGCAGACCATCATTCCGCTCGGGGCGGAACGGCGCGCTGCGCCTGACCACCGCGCGCTATTACACGCCGTCAGGCAAGTCGATCCAGGCCAAGGGCATCGTGCCCGACATCGAGGCGCTGCAGGACGTACCGGAAGAGCTCAAGGCGCGCGTCGACACCAAGGGCAAGCTTCGCTGCGGCGGCATCTGAAGAACGCTGGCGACAGAAGACCGGCTCGCAGGCCTACATTCCGCCGGATGCCAAGGACGACAAGGCGCTGAAGATGGCCGACGACCTCCTGCACGGCATCAAGGCCAGTTCCACCCAGCCGACGCCGGGAGCGGCTCCGGCCGATAAGGCCGCGGACGACAAGCCCGGCAAAAGGCCGCGAACTAGGGTCGCAAATACAGGTTCTCAAAAAGGGCGGTCTGAAGAGGCCGCCCTTTTTGCTTGCGCGGATATCACCACAGTACCGGCGACCTGCCGCCCAGTGCCGCCGATTTGAAGTCCCTGCATTGGGTGCGGCAAGATCGATCAGGGATTTCAAATCGAAAGCGGCACTAAATCATAGGTTTGCCCGTGCCCTTAGCTTTCCGAAGTTCGCGAAACGATGGTACCGCGACGGGCGCGAACTTCGGAAAGCGGGCACTAGAGCGCGGTCGCAAGTTCCCGAAAAGGGCGGTCCCGGGACCGCCCTTTTTGCTTGTCCCGATACCGCCCGCGGAGCCGCCGACCTGCCGCCCATAACGCCCGCCGTGGTATCGTCGGCCATCGATTCGGCACCCCTGATGGCAGATACGGCCGACGATCTGAGCGCCCCGCTCGGACAACAGACGGCGCGGCGCAAGCGGCGATTTCGCTTGCCGTTCACGGGCATGCAGGCGCTGGCGGTGGTGCTCGGCCTGATCCTCGGTGGCGTTCGCGGGCTTCGCGATCTTTGGCGACAATCCCTTGGGCGGCGAACCGGTCGCCCATGTCGCCATGCGCCAGAAGGCCCACGAGGAGAAGGCGGCAGCGCCGGCCGCGCCACCCGCGCATGCCGCCAAGAGCGAGCCGAAGGAGGCCGCGCCCGGCGAGCAGCGCACGGTCACCATCATCGATGGCTCGAGCGGCAAGCGCCAGGACGTCGTGATCGGCGGCGGCGAGGCCTCCGCGTCCGACAAGCCGGCCGCAGAAAAAGCCGAAAGCGATGCCGCCGCCCCCCCGGCGACGACGATGGCCGGCGCCGACCTGCGCCTGCTGGAAAAGACCCGCTACGGCATGATCCCGATCGCGGCGGAAAATCTCAAACCGTTCACCGCCTATGATGGACCGGTCGACCAGGCCAGGGCCGCAAAGATGCCTGTCGTCGCCATCGTGGTCGGCGGCCTCGGCGTCGGCGCCGCCAAGACCTCTGACGCGATCATGCGGCTGCCGGGCGCGGTGACCCTGGCGTTCACGCCTTATGGTTCTGATCCAGGAAAGCGGGCGGAGAAGGCCCGCGCGCAGCGCCACGAGATCTTCCTCAGACTCCGATGGAGCCGTAGGATTATCCCGACAATGATCCCGGCCCGCAGACCCTGCTGGCGACCCTCGGCGCCGAGCAAAACCTCGACCGGCTGTTCTGGCATCTCGGGCGGCTGCAGGCCTATGCCGGCATCGCCAATTTCATGGGCGCGCGCTTCGTCGCCACCGATGTGGCGATGGCCGCCGTGATCCGCGAAGCGGCCAAACGCGGCCTCGGCTATTTCGACGACGGCTCGGCGCCGCGCAGCAGGATGCCTTCCCGCACCCGCTGGGCGAGGTCGATGTGGTGGCGGTTGCAGGGGGACAGGTCGTTGCCGGTCTGCGCGATGCCGATGATGGGGGCTTGCCGGACTGCAATTCGTGACGGGTCAGCCCGTAATTCAGGTATCTTTCCAGGTAGAGGGCGGTCATCCCCGGATTATGCGGGTTGTTGAACCATTCGCTGGAGCGGAGCTTGCGCCGGGTAAGCCCGGTTATCGGCTTGTTCATTGTTTTCTCCCGCAGCGCACAGGCCTTGTTTTTGTGCGTAATGTTGCTGGGGCGGCGGATGTTTGCATGTCCCCGCCGCATGGTTCGCAACGTCGGCGGAAGCGGTAACCCCCTACGACTTTGATCCAACGACATTTTCGAAAAAGTCTGGTATGACCGCCGTCAAAACAGAAAAGGCCGCGGCGATTGCCGGATGGCCGCAAGCGCTTGGGAGGGGAATTGTATGGCGTCAGTGCAGATTTACGACGTGCGGAAGTCGTTCGGCGGCTTTGAAGGTTCTGCACGGGGTCAGCGTGCCGATCGCCGATGGCGAATTTGTCGCGCTCGTGGGGCCGTCCGGCTGCGGCAAGTCGACCTTGCTGCGAATGCTGGCGGGGCTCGAAAACATCACCGCCGGCCGATCCGATCGGCGACCGCGTGGTCAACAACGTGCCGCCGAAAGAGCGCGACATCGCGATGGTGTTCCAGAACTACGCGCTCTATCCGCACATGACCGTCGCGCAGAACATGGGCTTTCGCGCTGAAGCTGCGCACGCGCCGAAGGAGGAGATCACAGGCGCGCGTCAAGCGGGCCGCCGACATCCTCGCATTGACGCCGCCTTAGCTCGCCCGCTATCCCGCGCCAGCTTGTCGGGCGGCCAGCGCCAGCGTGTCGCGATGGGGCGCGCGATCGTGCGCGATCCGCAAGTCTTCCTGTTCGACGAGCCGCTCTCGAACCTGGACGCCAAGTTGCGCGTTGCGATGCGCACCGAAATCAAGGAGCTGCATCAGCGCCTGAAGACCACGACGGTCTACGTCACCCACGACCAGATCGAGGCCATGACCATGGCCGACAAGATCGTCGTGATGCAGACGGCATCGTCGAGCAGATCGGACGCCGCTGGAACTCTACGACAGCCGGACAACCAGTTCGTCGCGGGCTTCATCGGCTCGCCGTCGATGAATTTCCTGCGCGGCAAGGTCAAGGTGAACGGCCGGCCGGATTCGAAGGGCCGAACGGCGTGAAACTGCCGCTCGCCACGGCGCCGGCGAATTCCGACGGCCGGCCGGCGGTCTACGGCATCCGCCCCGAGCATTCACCATCGCGGACGAGGCGCGGAAGCCGAGATCGTCGGTGGTCGAGCCGACGGGCTCGGAGACCCAGGTGTTCGCCAAGCTCGGCGGCGAGGAGATCGTCGCGGTGTTCCGCGAGCGTCACAGTTCGAACCTGGCGACAAGGTGCGGCTCAAGCCCGACCCGAGCCTCGTGCACCTGTTCGATGAACAGACGGGCAAACGTTTGAACGCGTAAGAAATCAAAAACGGGAGAAATGCAATGAACGACTTCACCCGCCGCTCCATGCTTCAGGGCGGCACCGCGCTGGCAGCGGCCGGCGCGCTCACCGGACCGGCGCTGCTCGACTGGACCAAGGCCTGGGCGCAGTCGGCGCCGTGGAAGGCCGAGAAGGGCGCCAAGCTCACCGTGATGCGCTGGAAGCGCTTCGTGCCGGCGGAAGACGATGCATTCAACGCGATGGTCGCGGCGTTCAAGACGGCGACCGGCACCGAGATGAACGTGTTCTCGGAATCGTTCGAGGACGTGCAGCCGAAGGCTTCCGTCGCGGCCAACACCGGCTCGGGCATGGACCTCGCCTGGGGCCTACACACGCTGCCGCAGCTCTTCCCCACCAAGGTGATCGAGCTCAACGACGTCGCTGACTATCTCGGCAAGAAGTACGGCGGCTGGACCGCCGCCGCCGAGGCGACCTGCAAGCAGGGCAACAAGTGGCTCGGCATCCCGGTCGCGACCATCGGCGGCTACATGACCTATCGCAAGTCGGCGGTGGAGAAGGCGGGCTTCAAGGAATTCCCGACCGACTTCCCGGGCTTCCTTGCGATGTGCAAAGCGCTGAAGGCGAACAACACGCCGGCCGGCTTCCCGCTCGGCCACGCCTCCGGCGACGCCAATGCCTGGCTGCATTGGATCCTGTGGGGCCATG
>CAWHOK010000007.1:0-48196 GCA_963830995.1 uncultured Alphaproteobacteria bacterium
CGTGCTCATCTGGTGGGGCCATCAGCGGCACGGCGATGTGAAGGACGAGCTGGTCGAGCGGATTGTCAAGCGCGTGCAAGATGACGGCATGGGCTTCATCGCGACACACTCCGCCCACTACTCCAAGCCGCTGAAGGCGATCCTCGGCACGCACTGCGGCTGGAAAGGCTACATCGACGACGGCTCGAAGGTCGAGCTGATCGTCAAAGCGCCGTCGCCACCCCATCGCCCACGGCGTCAAGGACTTCGTGTTGCCGCAGACCGAGCGGTACGGCGACCCATTCGAGGTTCCCACGCCCGAAACACTGGTCTTCGACGGCATCTACACCCTGCCCAACGGCACAACGGAGAACGCGCAGCAGGGCATGGTGTGGACAGTCGGCAAGGGCCGCGTCTTCTACTTCCAGCCGGGCCACGAGAGCTACCCGATCTACTTCCAGGACCGAGATCCGGCAGATCTTCGGAACGGCGTCAGCTGGTGCGCCGGTAAGAAATAGTTGCTCGCTACGCGGCTCAATGCATTTGGACGGCCTGTCGCACCGTCGGGCAGGATTCCGCTGACCACCAGTGAAATTGCATCGCGGCCGGCGTTGCGCCGGCCCTGCAATTTGTGGTACAATAATACCGATAATCATCTATAGTGCCTCGCTGTGTTGTTTCGTGCTCCGGTCTGCGTCGTCTCCATCCGCACACTGTCTATCTGCAACCCTCGACCACTCCATTAGATTACGACCTTTTTGGCTGTCCGTCTGAACGGTGAGCATGCGTTCGAACGGAATGATGCCGATTTCCTGAGAGGAAACGCATCTTGTCTTTCGAATCGCTTGGCCTGCGCGCCGAGCTGCTTCGCGCGCTTGCCGCGGAAAACTACACCATGCCCACGCCCGTCCAGGCGCAGGCCATTCCCGTCATTCTCGGGCCGCGACGTGCTGGCCGCCGCGCAGACCGGCACCGGCAAGACCGCCGGCTTTACTCTGCCCCTGCTGCAGCGCCTGATGGCGCCGCGCCCGCAGGCGCGGGCCGCCGCCCCGTGCGCTGCCTCATCCTGACGCCGACCCGCGAACTGGCCGCCCAGGTCGAAGAGAGCGTGCAGACCTACGGCAAGTACCTGCCGCTGACCGCGGCCGTCGTCTTCGGCGGCGTCAACATCAGCCCGCAGATCGCGGCGCTGCAGCGCGGCGTGGATATCCTGGTCGCCACGCCGGGCCGCCTGCTCGACCACGTCCAGCAGCGCACCGTGGATCTGAGCCGCGTCGAGATCCTGGTGCTGGACGAGGCCGACCGGATGCTGGACATGGGCTTCATCCGCGACATCCGCCGGATCCTCGCGCTGCTGCCCACGCGGCGCCAGAACCTGCTGTTCTCGGCGACGTTCTCCGACGAGATCCGAGACGCTGGCCGACGGCCTGCTGAACAATCCCGCCGCGTGTCGAGGTCGCGCGCAAGACGATCGAAAGCGAACTGGTCACGCAGTCGGTCTACCTGACCGCCAAAGAGCACAAGCGCGACCTGCTGGTGCACCTGCTCGTCGAGAAGAAGATCCGGCAGGCGCTGGTCTTCACGCGCACCAAGCACGGCGCGGACCGGCTGGCCCAGCAGCTTCGGCAGGACGGCATCACGCGCCGTGCCGATCCACGGCAACCGCAGCCAGGCGCAGCGCACCCGCGCCCTCGCCGACTTCAAGGCCGGCGCCGAGCGCGTTCTGGTCGCCACCGACATCGCCGCGCGCGGCCTGGACATCGACCAGCTGCCGCACGTCATCAACTTCGAGCTGCCGCACGTCCCGGAGGACTACGTCCACCGCATCGGGCGCACGGGCCGCGCCGGCAGGCCCGGCGAGGCGATCTCGCTGGTCAGCCGCGACGAGCAGGCTACCTGGTCGGCATCGAGAGACTGCTGCGCAAGCGCCTGGACCGCCCGGGCACCGCCGGATTCACTGCGCCTGTGCGAGCAGCCCGTGATCGACGAGCGGCCAGTCCGAGCAACGGTCGGAAGACCACAGCAGCGACGAGCGGCGACCGCTGACGCAATAATCCGGCGCTCGTTCGACCGGCAGAGGCAACTATGGCGACGCGGTCGGAGCTCGCTCCACGGATCGCCGCCCGCAGCAGCGACCCTCAGCACGTCGCGCTCCGCGCTAGGCAGATTTCAACGGTAATCCACCACTCAATTCGAGCCACACCCGGTATGGGCGTGGCTCGTATCATTCCGATATTGGGACATCCACAGTGATCAGGATCTGCCGGACGCGTACTTCTGCCATCAATTCCCCTTTCCGCGTGCAGGCCGGTAAGAGAAAATCAACCACGAGTCGGGCCAGCCAATGCTTCAATTGCTACAAGGAATGGGCGGAATGGCCTTGTACTCGATATGTTATTGACGGTACAATCTGCAAAGTGCTCGAAATTGGAGGTCAGATCAGCGATGAGAGAAATGGCTTACGGTCTCGGATTCGCGCTGTTGGGGGCCATGGCGCTCGGGGCGACCGCGGCGGTTATCGGCGGAGCGGTAGGTATCTTCCTGGTCGAAACCCATCGGGCGAATGACGAGATATTCGGCGGTCTGGCATACGGGATTATGGCAGGGGCGTATGCGTTGCCGGTAGGTGCCATTGCAGGGTTTATCTACGGGTTTGTTAGAGGGGACCGAAGCGTTTGATACTGTCGCTTTTAAGACCGGATAATTTCGACGGCCATTCATACTGATTTCTGCCGGTTCAAATGGTCTCAAGCCTTATGAACGCCTGCCGGACGGTCAGCGCCTCAGCCCGCACCGGCACTCGATCAATGCCGGGTCAAAGACGGCGTTTACATGACGAATGATTTTTATTATGCTCGCTGCTCACGCCCGTTCAAAGAGGTGACCATGTGATTCCTGTGCTGCACACGATCGACTATATTACGATCGGCTTAATCGTGCTGCTCGGCGCAGTGCCATCTCGTCGAGTCTCAGGGCGGCCCCAACCGGTGACCAGGTTCGGATCGATCGGCTGGAGAGAAAGATCGAGCAATTGACGGCTGCTGTCAACAATTTGCCGGGCCAATCTCCTGGCGGTGGTTCGAATACGAGAGCTTCAAGTTCACTCACGCCGTCCTCCACCTCAACAGATTCGCTGTCGATAGGCGTACGCGCCTTGTCCGATCAGGGCCGAAAAATCGATGCGATCAAACTTCTTCGTGAGCAGTCCGGTATGGGTCTGAAAGAAAAAGCGAAGGACGCCGTGGACGGTTACGAACGACGTAATCGGTAGGCTCATCGGGAGGTCGAGATGACTAAGACGCTTGGTTCTATCGTACTCATCGCTACTCCATTCGCGCTGATGGCATTTGCTGGGTTTGTCACCTTCAAAGTGCCTACCAGGGTGGCCGGATGGAAGGCTCAGCTGACTAACCGAGGCCCCATTCTTATGGCAGGCGGGCAGGCTGTGCTTGGCTTTTATCCCAAAAGCGAAGTGATCGACACCAACGGGATCGATCTGGCCGGCCCGCTGCCGCCCGACATCCAGCTCACCACGATCTATGGGGCGGCGGTGACGGCGAAAAGCACCGCACCGGATGCGGCCGCCGCCTTCATTGCGTTCATGCGAGCGCCGGCAAATCGGGCCGCGTGGGCCAAAGCAGGATTCGATCCGCCGCCAGCGTAACGGTTACTTGCGCGGCGGAATCTGAATGAATTCGGCAAGCTGTTCCTTGGTGAGCGGCGCCGGAATGAATTTCAGGTTGATCGCCTCCGCCATCAACGGATCGATCCCGGCAATTTTGTCGGGGTCGATCAGGTTCTTCGGGAAGAACTCGTCGCGCACGCGCTTCGCGAGTTCCGGCGTGATCTTGTTGAATTCGGCAAAATCCGCGAGCACCTGCGGGCTGCTCGAATACATGTAGTCGATCGATTCCCGATACGCTTTCATGAAGCGGTCGAGCAGTTCTTTCTTCTTGGCGATGAATTCAGTATTGGCAACGATCACGCGGATGGTCTGCCCGCGCACCAGCGCGGCATCGGTCGCGCGCGCGACCAGATGGATTTTTCCTTCGTCCATTTCCTTGAGCCCGAACGGCGGCGCGGCCCAGCCGACGTCGACCTGATCGGTCATGACTGCAGTCAATGTGGCGCTCGGGTTGCCGGTCGCCTGCGGCTTGGCAGTGAGCTTGTACTCGTCGATGAACGCGCGCACGACGCTTTGCGTCGACGAGCCATTGGTCGAAAAGGCGATCGTGTGGCCGTCGGTGTCCTTGAGCGTCTTAATCGCCGGGTTCTTGGCGTACCAGTAGTCGGCGGCGCCGGTCGCTTCGGCGCCGACCACGCGGATCGGCGCGCCCTTAGAATAGGCCGCCATGGCGCCGAGCGTGCCGACCGCAAAGCCCATGTCGACACTGCCGGAGATCACCGGTTGCAGGGTCTCGCCGCTGCCGGAGGTGTAGATTAGTTCGAGCTGGATGCCGTTCTTCTTGAAGATGCCGGCCTTTTCGCCGAGGTGGCACACCGCGGTGTCCCAGTTGCCGCGCTGGCCGAGCGTCATCTTGACTAGATCGTCGGCAGAGGCGGGGACGGCCGTCAGCGCCACGAGCGCTATGCCCGCCGCCAGTATCGCAATTTTCTTCATACGGTCTCCTCCCGTCGCTTCAGGTCCGTTTGATCGCGTCCAGCCCGCCGAGCCGGCCAATCAGACCGTTGACGCCGATCGCCAGCACGAACAGCACCAGCAGCATCGCATACATGCGCGGCATATCGAAGATACTGTAGGCCTGGATGATCAGGAATCCGATGCCCTTGTTGGATAGCTTGGTTTCCGCCAGCAGCGTGCCGATCAGCGCGAAGCCGAAACCGAGTCGCACGCCGTTGATGATCGGGTGCCGCATCGCGGGCAGGTAGATTTTGAACACCATCTGCGCGGTGGTGGCGCGGAAGCTTTCGCCGACCCGGATCAGCACCTTATCGATCTGGCGCATGCCGGCGGCGACATTGAGCGCCACCGGAAAGAAGCAAGACAGCGTGCCGAGCGCGATCTTGGATTCCGGGCCGACGCCGAACCACATGATCATCACCGGAAAAAAGATGATCTTCGGCGTCGGCCCAAGATAATAGAGATACGGCTCAAAAGCTTTGGACAGAAAACGGTTGGCGCCGAGCAGTAAGCCGACCGCAATGCCGGCCCCGCCGCCGATCGCGAGCGCCAGGCCGATCTCGCCGGCGGTGACGCCGAGATTGAAATAATAGCTGCCGCTCGACAGCAGATCGTACAGCGCGGCGCCCGATCGCCAGCAGCGACGGCACCACGTCGCGATAGAGCCAGCCGGAGCGCGATAGCAATTCCCATATCGCCAGCACCGCCAGGATGGTGACGATACGCAGCAACGTGACCGGGCTGGCTGCCGGTGCACTCACGTTAGCGCGAATCAATCGACCGGTCTCAGCCATCGTTCGACCTTTTCCAGTGCCATGAAGAACAGCACGCTCACCAAAATCACGAAGCAGATTGCGGCGTAGGTGCCGGCGAGATCGTAGCGCTCGGCCAGATCACTGATGAGCTGGCCGAGCCCGCCGAAATTGATCAAAAATTCGGTGCCGACGATATTGATCAGAGCGAAGACCAGCCCGAGCCGAACGCCGACGAAGATCGTCGGCATCGCTGCCGGGAACAGAATCTTCCAGAACTGCTGTGAACCGCTGAGGTTGAAGCTGCGCCCCGACATTGATCAGCACGCGGCGCGTGCCGGAAATGCCTTCGATAGTCTTGAGGATGACGGGCGGCAGCGCCGAGACGAAACCCATCATGATGATGGTCCAGGCATTGCGGCCGAAAATCACCATGAACAGCGGATACATCAGCACGAACGGGGCCGACGCCAACGCTGCGACCCAGGTCTCGCAGGCTTGCTGCAGCAGACGAAAGCGCTGCATCAGCACGCCGATGCCGACGCCGCATAGCGTGATCATCACGCCGGCGGTCAGGCATTCGCCGGCGGTGAAGAAGAACCGGCGAAACGACGTGCTCCTCGATAAACAAGCGGCCGAAGCTGGCGGCGATCTCGCTCGGCGGCGGTACGATGAAGCGGCTGAGCCAGCCGATGCGGATCACCACTTCGGTTATCAGCAGGCACACGGCAATCGAACCCAGGCCGACGATCTGCGGGGCGTAAGAGGCGCGAGCGGGCCGGATCGGCGCAACAGCCATCGTCATGGCGCTTTGCCTCCCAGCAGGGCGGTTTTCTCTTCGTCACGCATGCCGCGGCTGGCTTCCTCGCGCAAGTCGCTCCAGATTTGCGCGACATAGCGGCCGAACGCCTCGCTGCCGACAATGTCCGACGTGCGCGGGCGCGGCAGATCGATGTCGACGATGCGCTTCACTTTGCCGGGCCGGTAGGTCATCACCAGAATGCGGTCCGACATCTGGACCGCTTCGGTGATGTTATGGGTGATCAGCAGCGTCGTCTGCTGGAGCTGCTGCTGGATCTGCAGCACCTTGTCGCCGAGCAGCAGCCGGGTCTGCTCGTCGAGCGCGGCGAACGGCTCGTCCATCAGTAAAATTTTCGGCTCCGACGCCAGCGTGCGCGCTAGCGAGACGCGCTGGCGCATGCCGCCGGATAATTCGCTCGGGTAGCGGTTCTCGAAACCGTCGAGGCCGACCAGCGAAATAAAATGCCGTGCCCGGCTAGCTCGCTCTGCCTTCGGCATGCCGATGAGTTCGAGCGGGAAGGCGACGTTGTCGGTCACCGTGCGCCACGGAAAGGTCGACTCTTCCTGAAACACCATGCCGATCGACTTGTGCGGGCCCTGAGATCGTCTCGCCGGCGACAGTGACGCGCCCTTCGTTATGCGTCGAGCAGGCCGCCGATCACGTTGAACACAGTGGATTTGCCGCAGCCGGACGGACCGATGACCGACAGAAATTCGCCAGGCTGCACATCGAATGAGACGTCGTCGACCGCCTTGATGATCGGCCCTCCGTGGTTTCGAATCGCACGTTGAGATCGTCGATCACCAGAATGGCGTGGAGCGGCGGGCATCGATTATTCGCCTTTACGCGTCATGACCGCGGTCATGACTGCGGTGTAACCGGGCTCGACCCGCACATCGACCACCACTACATCGCCGGCCTCCACCGCTGCGATCGCCTGCGCAAAAACTGCGCGGCAACTCCTCGATCGTCTTTAACCGGACCGAACCCCTTGGCGCCCTGCGCGCGGCCGAGGGCGGCGATGTCGATATCGGGTTCGGAAATTTGCTGGCCGACCCAGCGATTTTCGACCGGCCGGTTGCGCATGCGGGCGACGCGTTCCTGATGCAACTCGTCATTGAAGAATGAGCGATTATTGGCGACCACGATCAGCAGCGGAATGCGGTAATGTGCCGCTGTCCACACGGCTGTGACGCCCATCAGGAAATCGCCATCGCCGCAGACCGCGATCGGCAGTCGCCCCGTGCCCTTGAGCGCCAGCGCGGCGCCGACCGAAATGCCGGGCCCGCCGCCGATCCCGCCGCCGCCATCCGAGCCGAGATAGTCGAGTGGGTGGTCGAACGGCCAGCTCGCGCCGTTCCATGACAGTGAAACATGGGTGAGAGATGTGCGGCCGGTCACCTACGGCTTTGCGCAGTGCAGCGGAAAGATGATCGACCGTCAGGGCGTCGCCCGACGGCTTGAACTCCGGCATCGGTTTTGGCGCGATGGCCCGCGGTTTCGTTTGCGGTCCGAGGGCCTCCAACAAAGCGGGCACGGCGGTGTCCGGTTCGCAGGCGAGGAACACGTCGACGGCGGGCAGCGCCTGGTAGTCCATGCTCCAGCCATTGTGGAGGTGATGGTCGACCGACACCTGAATGATTTTTTGCACGGTTTTTGCGCTGCTGCCGCCCGCGTGTTGGAGCGTTCCGGCGACGTCAACCCAGTCGAGACTGAGGATCACGTCAGCGCCGCGCAGCACCTCCGCGGCGTCGGGCGAGCGGAGCGATGTAGCCTGGCGCGCCGATATGCAGGGGATGGCCGAGTCGGAAACGCGGCGCCGACTTTAAGGTCGGTGATCACGCGCGCGCCGAGCCGCTCGGCGAGCTTGATCCGCTCGCTCCAGGCCTGTTCGCTGCGAGAAACGCGGCCTGCCAGAATGACCGGTTGTTTCGCGTCGCGCAGCAGAGCGACAGCGGAGGCGACGGCGTCCTTTGGCGGCGCATCGGCCACCTTCGGCATCAATCGTTGTGCGTCCGCTGCCGGCACCGGCTCGGGCAATTTCATTTCCTGCATGCCGGCGTCGAGATTGACGTAAGTCGGCCCGCGGGGCGCGGTATTGGCAATCCAGGCCGCGCGCAGGATCGCCTCCTGCGCGGCGGCGGGAGAGGCCGGCTGGTCGTCCCATTTGGTGTAACCGCGAATGAGTGCGCCCTGATCGCGCGCGGTGTGAATCCAGTCGATCCACGGCCGACGCTTGACGGCATCGACCGGGCCGGTGGCACCGAGGACCAGGACCGGCATGCGGTCGCACCAGGCGTTGAAGATCGCCATGGTGGCGTGCATCAGACCGACATTGGAGTGGACCGCCACCGCCATCGCCTCGCCGGTGACTTTGGCGTAGCCGTGCGCGATGGCGACTGCGCTTTCCTCGTGCAGGCAAAGCAGCATCTGCGGCTGCTCATTGCCGAGGTAATTCACGATGCTGTCGTGGAAGCCGCGGTAGCTGGCGCCAGGATTGAGCGCGAGATAGGGATGCCGGTCGCGCGCAGCGCGTCGGCGGCGACGTCGCTGCCGAAGCCGGCGGCATTGACGCCGGCCGGAACGGGACGATCGATCGCTGCGATCTCCGCGTCGTTGCGGCTTTTTATTTTCACGGTTGGAAAGTGTCATGTCCGGCCTTCTGCCCGCGTTGAGCGCGGGCGGGCATCCAACCGGATCAGGATGCCTGACGCAACCGCGCCAGAACCTTTAAGCCCGCATAGCCGTCGGGCGGGTCCATGCCGACCTTTTTCTGGAAGGCCGCGGATGGCGGCACGGTATCGCTGCCGGTGCGGCCGTCGACGCCGTCGGTCTTGAAGCCACGCTCATTGAGCCGCCGCTGGATTTCCTTGACCTCGGCGAGCGTCGGCGGCCGCTCGCCACCGGGGAATTCCTGCTTGAAATGCCCGTCGCCGCGGATCAGGTCGCCGAGATGCAGCAAGGCCAACGTGTAGCTCGATGAAGGATTGTAGGAGCGCACTGCGAGGAAATTCTGCCCGAGCAGGAAAGCCGGCCCGCCGGCCACCGGCTGCCATAGCCGCGCAAGATCGCCTTCGTGGCGGAAACGGTTTGCCGTCGGCGCGCCGAATGCCAGCCCCGTACCACTTGCCGTATGCGCGTTTGGTGCGCTTGTCGGCCAGCCTTGCTTGCGAGGGCGACAGATCGACCTCATAGCCCCAGGCTTCGCCACGCTGATATTTGCCGCGCTCGAGCAGATAGCGCGCAGTGCCTGCCAAGCGCGTCGTCCGGCTTGCCGAACGGACTGATGCGGCCGTCATGGTCGTAGTCGACGCCCGTATGCAGCCAGACCTCGGGCATCCATTGCGTGTGTCCCATCGCGCCGGCCCACGAGCCGATCATGGTCGAAGGTTCGGCCCAGCCGCGGTCGATGATCACCAGCGCGTTAAGCAGTTCGGCTTCCCAATAGCGGCGCCGGCGCGGCTCGCCATAGGCGAGCGCCGCGAGCGCCGGAATGATCGGGCGCATGTATTTCGGGTTGTCGATGACGTCGCCGAACGAGGACTCCATGCCCCACAGTCCGAGCAACGTGTAGCGGTCGACGCCGTAATCGTGCTCGAGACGCGAGAGCAGATCGGCGTTTTCCTTGGCGCGCTCCTTGCCGGTGATCACCCGCCATTCCGAGCAGCGGCGGTTGACGTATTGCCAAAGCTGCTCGGTGAATTCCGGCTGCGAACTATTGAGCGCATACACGCTGGTGTCGGGCTTCAGGTTCGACATCACCCGCGTGTAAGTCTCGTTGGAAATGCCCCGGCTGATGGCGCGGGCGCGAAATGATTCCACCCAACTTGAAAATCCCGCCGCCGCTGCGCCTCCGGCGAAGGAAAAACCGGCCGCCACGCCGAGCGCGGTGCCGATGAACGCCCGGCGGTTCAGTTCGGAGAGGCCAACGATTCGTGTCATGCCGGCATATTAAGCGTTATTCTTCGTCGCTGTGATGGCGGCGGTGACGGCGGCGCCGGTGTACCGGTTTCGGCTTATCGGCAATGGCGGGTTTCGCTGCCGGTTCCGGCGCGGCAACGTTGGAGACAGTCGCGGCGGGCGGCGTCGAAACGACGGGCGGATGAAGGATGACGGGAGGCTTCGGCGGAATGGCCGGGGCGGGATCGCCCGGCTTTATTTCGACGCCGCGTCCGCCGATCAGCCGTTCATAGGCCGCGACCAGCGTCGTGTAAGGATTGACCCAGACCCAGCCGGCCTTGGTGAATACCTGCAGGTTGAAATGCAGGTGGTAGGACGTTCCTGCTTCGTAATCGCCCCAGGTCGCCACCTTGCCGACGATCTCGCCTTCCGAAATCCGCCGCCCGCTGATAAGTCCGTCGTCGTCCATCATCTTGGGATTCATATGCAAATAACGAAAACGCACGTGCTCGTTTGGATTGTTGAAGGCGATGTAGAGGCCGAGGTTCCCCGACGTGCGCCAGATCAAGCCATCGTGCACTGCGGCTAAGGAGTGTTGATAGGGCTCACAACGGTCAGCGCCTTCTTCCTTGAGGACGCAATTCGAGGGGCGCATGTCTTCGCCCTGGTGGCCGTAGCCGCCGGGGCACTGGCCGACCAGGAAGTCGCGCATTTCGCAGAAATTATCGCGCCAGGGATAGGTCCAGTTTTCCGCCGCCGATTCGTCGAATACCAGCGGCTTGTCGTTCACCTTGCAATGATAGGGCGAGCCCTTGCGTCCCATCCGCCCGGCGTGACCGGTGTGATAGCAGTCGCCCCAGGGCATGAACGATTGCGATTTGACGTACGCCGGTGCTTGCGCGAACGGGAAGCGGATATGGGCATAAACGATGTAGTCGGCGCGCCCCGGCATTTTGTGCCAGCCGGAATTGGCAATGAGATCGCCCGGGCCATAATAGGTGAAATCGGCGGACTGTTGCGCGGGGCGGGATAGATCGACCTTCGGTTCCGGAACGGCCGGGCCCGGCGTGCCGCCTGCGGTGACAAGGCTGTTTAAAATCCGCACGGCGACCGGATCGGCCTCGCGGCAGGACAAATATTTGCGCGACACGCGGCGATCGTAACACTGGATCGTCACGACATAAGGCACGCCGAAGCGTTCAAACGCATAACGCACATGGTTCTCGCGCAAGATGCGCTGCATGCCGGGAAATTTCTCGGCGAGCTCTTTCGGTGGCGGGAAGACTTCCTGGTGATTGGGATCGGGCAGGTCGTAGACGTATGCGGCGCCGCCGATCTCGATCTCGATCGGTTTCGGATACTGGAATTTGAATCCAGCCTCGCGCGCGTCGATCCAGAAAGTTGCGTCGTAGCCGGCAGGGCCCGCCAGGAAATATTTCGACGGATAGAAGCCGCCGAAATATTTGTTCGAGGTAGCGACCTCCGCCTTGCGCTCGTCTTTGTCCTTGCGAAAGGCGGCAAGGTCGACCGGCAGCAGGACGGGCACCGTGCTTTTCTCGATACCGGCAAACCGGGCGCCCAGCGCTTTGTTAAGCGCGGCAAAGGTTTCGGCCGTCGTGGCCCGTGAATCCGGTACCGTTTTTCCGGCGGCGTCCCAGTCGGTCGTCGAAATGATAAAGCGCGGGCTTTGGAACTCTTGCGCCGCGGTGGGTGCGGCAAACAATAGTGCCGCGAGCATGACCGCCGAACGCTGCATTACCACCGCACGTGCTCCCCGCCGCCAAACCCGCCGCCAGTTATCCCTGCCTACGCGGCGATGCCAAGGTGTCGCGACAATTAGTCTTTAGCGCGCTCGGTATAAGAGCCGTCTTCGGTGGAGACCACGATCCGGGTGCCGACGACGATATGGGTCGGCACCATGGTGCGCACGCCGTTGGAAAGCTTGGCGGGCTTGAACGAGCCCGACGCAGTCTGCCCCTTCATGGCCGGTTCGGTGTCGATCACCTCGAGCGTCACCTTCTGCGGCAATTCGATGGAGATCGGGATGCTCTCGTGGATGCCGAGTTGCACCTCCATGCCTTCCTGCAGGTAGGGGGCCCCATCGCCAATCACATCGGCGGGCACCTGCACCTGCTCGTAGTTCTCGGCATTCATGAAATGGAAGCCATCGCCATCCTGGTAGAGATAAGAGAATTTGTGATCCTCGACGTGCGCGCGCTCGACCTGGTCGGTGGTCTTGTAACGCTGCTGGGTCTTCACGCCGTCGGAAATCCGGCGCATATCGATCTGCGTGGTTGGGGTGCCTTTGCCGGGGTGGAAGCTCTCGGCGTGCAGGACGACATACAGTTTGCCGTCGATCTCAACGATATTGCCTTTACGGAGCTGGCTGGCGATGACTTTCACGACAATCCTCGATGGCAGGGCGCGGCCTGCGCCGCTTATTGGGTGTTGGGGGAAGTGGTTTCGGGCCGCACCATACCTATCTGGCGGCGGGATGCCAGCCTTTCCGTTCCATGAATCGTCGGCACAAATCAGTGTCTAAAGGCTCGTCGCCACAATGGGCGCCACATGTTCACGCCGACCACCGGCCGTTTCTGCTGGCGCGGGGCCGTATCGCCAACGCGTTGCGGATTTGGTTTGCGGCGCGCGATTTTGTTGAGGTCGAAACCGCTGTCCTTCAAGTCTCGCCTGGCAATGAAACCCATCTGCACGCCTTCGCCGCCGAACTGATCGGACCAGCCGGCGATGCTGCGCGGCTTTATTTGCGGACTTCGCCGGAATTCGCCTGCAAGAAACTGCTGGCGGCAGGAGAGCGGCTGATTTTCGATTTCGCCCGGGTATTTCGCAATCGGGAGCGCACCGCCTTGCATCACCCCGAGTTCACCATGCTGGAATGGTACCGGGCGCATGAAAATTACGAAGTCCTGATGGACGACTGCGCGGCTTTGTTGGCGGAGGCCGCCAGGGCCACCGGCGCGACGCGCTTCACGTTTCGTAATCGCAGTATCGATCCGTTCAGTCCGCCGGAACGGTTGACGGTGGCGGACGCATTCTCCCGTTACGCCCACATCGATTTGCTGGCCTGTCTTGGAGAGGGCGAAGCTGCACGCAACACGTTCGCTGCGGCCGCCACGGCAGCGGGTGTGGCGGTCGCGGGCGGCGATGATTGGGGCGATATTTTCAGCCGGGTCCTGGCCGACCGAATTGAGCCGCAGCTTGGCAATGGCCGCGCCACCATCCTCTACGAATATCCGATTTCGCAGGCGGCGCTGGCGCGTGCCAAGCCAGGCGATACCCGGTTTGCCGAACGTTTCGAGCTTTACGCCTGCGGCGTTGAGCTCGCCAACGCCTTTGGCGAACTGACGGATGCCGACGAGCAGCGCCAGCGATTTAACGCGGCGATGGATGAAAAGCAGCGCATCCACGGCGAGCGCTATCCCGTCGACGAGGATTTTCTTGCCGCGCTCGGCACCATGCCGCCGGCCAGCGGCATCGCGCTGGGTTTCGACCGGCTGGTCATGCTGGCTACCGGTGCCCAACGCATCGAGCAGGTGCTGTGGTCGACGGTTGTCGAGCCGTTGCAGTCCGATGCAAAAAATTGAGGACGAAATGAAAACTCTTCGTACCCCTCCACAGCTTCGCGCTGCCGGCCTGTCACGCGGTGGCCGCCTGGAGGAAGTGGCGGCGCGCTACGCGGTTGCCATTCCGCCGGCGCTGGCTGAATTGATCGATCGCGCCGACCCGGACGATCCGATCGCCCGGCAATTCGTGCCGGACGATGCCGAGCTTGAAACCAATGATCAGGAAAATGCCGACCCGATCGGCGATCATGCGCATAGCCCGGTGGAGGGCATCGTGCACCGGTATCCAGACCGGGTTCTGCTCAAGCTGGTGCACGTCTGCGCCGTGTATTGCCGGTTCTGCTTCCGCCGCGAGATGGTCGGCCCCGGCAAGCCCAACGCCCTGTCGAAGCGCGCGCTGGAAAATGCGCTTGATTACATCCGCGCCAATCCGGAAGTCTGGGAAGTCATACTGACCGGCGGCGATCCACTGGTGCTGTCGCCGCGGCGACTGCGCGCCGTAATGGCCGCGCTGGCCAAAATCGAGCACGTCAAAATTATTCGCATCCACACACGCCTGCCGGTGGCGGAGCCTTCGCGCATCACAGCCGACCTGGTCCGCGCGATGCGCGTCAGAGGGAAGGCGAGTCTATGTCGGCCTTCACGTTAATCACGCCCGGGAACTGTCGCCGGCGGTGCGATCCGCCTGCGCGCGGATCATCGATGCCGGCATTCCGATGCTGAGCCAGTCGGTGCTGGTTGCCGGCGTCAATGACAATGCCCAGGCGCTGAGCGAACTGATGCGGGCATTGGTCGAGTGCCGCATCAAGCCGTACTATTTGCATCATGGCGACCTGGCGCCGGGCACGGCGCATTTGCGCACCGACATCGCGACGGGACAGAACCTGATGCGAGAATTGCGCGGACGGTTATCTGGCCTGTGCCAGCCGGCTTATGTGCTCGATATTCCCGGTGGCTTCGGCAAGTCGCCAATCGCGCCCAATTATGTCGAGCGCGAAAATCCCGACGGGGAATTGCGTTATCGGATCGAGGATTTCAACGGCCGGCAGCATTGCTACCCGCCACAAGGCGCAGCAGGGTTACGGTCGGATCAGGTCGAACACCGCGGCCGCCATGGCGAGGCCGGCAAAGCCGACGAACACCACCGCGCCGAGCGCGTTGCCCACGAAGCGAGCGTCCTTACGCAAAATTGAAACGACTTTGCTGTTTGCACTCATGGCTGTCGCTCCCATAACGGGCCGCCGCCCGACGGGCATTTAACGCGCGAGGCGGCAATTCGCTCGTAACATCTCCGTTAAAAGATGCCGGTTTGGCCGTGCTGGGCGCATGGCTGATATTCGAGTTCTGCGAGGGGAATGGCGCGCCCTACGGGAATCGAACCCGTGTTTCAGCCGTGAAAGGGCCGCGTCCTGGACCGCTAGACGAAGGGCGCAAAAGCCGGGCGAGGTATAGAGAGCTTCGGCTAGGGCGGCAAGTTGTCGCCCCGTTGAAACAAATCACCATTTGCCGACGTTCGGCATCGATTTCCAGGGCTCCTGCGGAGCTTTCGCCTCGCCTTTTTGCAGCAGCTCGATGGAGTGCAGATCGGGAGAGCGTACGAAGGCCATATTACCGTCCCGCGGCGGGCGGTTGATGATGACGCCTGCCTTCATCAGCCGGTCGCATGTCGCATAAATATCGTCGACCTCGTAGGCGAGGTGGCCAAAGAAGCGGGCTTCACCGACATCCTCGTCGCCCCAATTATAGGTCAGTTCCACTTCCAGGCTTGGGCGGCCTTTTTTCTTGCTGTCCTCGACCAGCGACAGGTCATCCGATCCCGCCAGAAAGACCAACGTGTACTTGTTCTTCTCGTCGACGCGCCGCCGGGTTTCTTTGAGGCCCAATTTGTTGACGTAAAAATCCAGCGCTGCATCGAGATTGCGTACGCGCAGCATGGTGTGCAGATATCGCATAGTCGGCGTCTCCCTGACTGACAGGACCCTATAGTCGTGATTGCGGACGATCTCCAGACCGCCGTGGACGGGCTGCGCGACCTGTTCGGCCAGGCGCAGACGATCGTACCGTTCACCGGCGCCGGGATTTCTACCGAGTGCGGCATCCCGGACTTTCGCTCGCCGGGCGGGCTGTGGACCAAGAACCAGCCGATCCAGTTCGACGACTTCATTTCACGTCAGGAAATGCGCGACAAGTCATGGCGTCGGCGCTTCGCCATGGAGGAATATTTTGCGCAGGCCAAACCGGGCCGCGGGCATCGCGCGCTGGCCAGTCTTTATCGTGCCCGCAAGGTGCCGGGGCTGATAACACAAAATATCGATAATCTGCACCAGGCGTCGGGCATCGCGGCTGGTGATATCGTCGAACTGCACGGCAATACCACCTACGCCACCTGTCTCGATTGCGAGCGCCGTTACGAGTTGGCGTGGGTGAAAGCCAAATATGCCAATCGCGCCAATGCGGCGCCGGACTGTGAGTGCGGCGGCTACATCAAAACCGCGACAATTTCGTTTGGTCAGTCGATGCCGGTCGAGGCGATGCGTCGCGCCGAGGAATTGACGACGCAATGCGATCTGTTTCTCGCCATCGGCTCTTCGCTGGTGGTGTGGCCGGCAGCAGGCTTCCCGCTGATGGCAAAACAGAACGGCGCGGCGCTCGTCATCATCAATCGCGAGCCGACCGAGTTCGACGCGGTCGCCGATCTGGTCGTCCGCGGCGACATCGGCGAGGCACTGGCGCCGTTTATCTCCCACTGATTCGAACTGCGTCGTGCTGTGTATAGCTGTGCGCAAGCAGTTTTTTGCACTTTGCGCCGGTGGGGCGGGTGTTATCTTGAATTCGACAGATTCGTCGAAGCGCCCTTGAAGAGGCGTCAAACTAACGGCGGCCTGCGCAGTCATGGCGTCGGACGGAAGTCGAATCAAAAATGCCAGGCGCTCATCTCGGACCGGAAACGGTCAGAGAACTTGCCGACGAGACGGCAGCCAATCTCATCGAGCTCACCGGCGTCATCAAGTGGTTTGATGTCTCCAAGGGCTTCGGTTTCATCATCCCAGACAACGGCATGCCGGACATCCTTCTGCATGTTACTTGTTTGCGCCGCGACGGTTTCCAAACCGCCTATGAGGGTGCGCGGGTCGTCTGCGAGGTGATGCAGCGGCAAAAAGGACTGCAGGCCTTCCGCGTGCTGTCGATGGACGAGTCGACGGCGGTGCATCCGGCGCAGATGCCGCCGCCGCGCACGCACGTCACTGTGACGCCGACCAGCGGCCTCGAACGCGCGCAGGTCAAATGGTTCAACCGGCTGCGCGGTTTCGGCTTCCTGACCCGCGGCGAGGGAACGCCGGACATCTTCGTGCACATGGAGACGCTGCGCCGCTACGGCATCGCCGAATTGCGGCCGGGTCAGACCGTGCTGGTCCGCTTCGGGCCGGGGCCGAAGGGCATGATGGCGGCCGAAGTGCGCCCCGACGGCGGGCCGCTCGGGCTCGCGTCCCACTAGCGATTTTTCCCATTGCCGCTTTGCCGTCGCGCGCGTAAAGGCGGGCGCATGTCGAAATCGCGTCTTTTAAACGCTCTCGCCATCGTGTTGACCGGCTGGCTGCTCGCCGCCGGCCCGGCTGGCGCCGCCGATCCGCACACCCTCGAAATCGCCAGCATGACCGGGGTTCATGTGTTCAGCGTTGAGGTGGTCGACAACGACGCCGACCGCGCGCGCGGCCTGATGTACCGCAAGGAACTCCCGGAGGGGCGGGGCATGCTGTTCGACTTCAAGCACGAACAAGAAGTCGCGTTCTGGATGCAGAACACCTACATCCCGCTCGACATGATCTTCATCCGGGCCGACGGCCGCATTTTGCGCATTGCCGAGAATGCCGAGCCGCTGTCGACCCGCACTATTCCATCGGGCAGCCCGGTAAAGGGGGTGCTGGAGGTGATCGGCGGCACCGCCCGCAAGCTCGGCATTGCGCCCGGCGACAAGGTGGCGCACCCGATCTTTAACGGCCATTGAGCGGAACTTGCTGGGTCTCGGCGGAGCGTGTATCGCCTGCTGGATCGGAGCGTAGCGCAGTCTGGTAGCGCATCTGGTTTGGGACCAGAGGGTCGCAGGTTCAAATCCTGCCGCTCCGACCACGCCATCAACCAGCCCGATTTGCCGCCGAACACCTGACCCTCGGTCATGACTTACAAACAGCGCCTCAAATCCGATCTTCGGTCATGACACGCAAGCAACGCCGCCTCGTTCTGATCGGCTCGAGCCTTGGCGTGCTGGCGCTGGCGGCCGCGCTGGCGTTGAGCGCGCTTCGCTCCTCCATCGTGTTTTTCAATTCGCCGAGCGATATCGTCGAGCACCAGGTCGTCTCAGGCAAGCGCATAAGGCTCGGCGGTCTGGTGAAGGCGGGCAGCGTCAAGCGAGGCGACGATCTGAGAATCGATTTCGCGGTCACCGACGGCAAGAGCGACATTCCGGTCGCTTATAAAGGCATCGTGCCGGATCTGTTTCGTGAAGGACAGGGCGTGGTGGTCGAGGGAGCGCTCGAACCGGGCGGCGTGTTCAAGGCCGACAGCGTGCTCGCCAAGCATGACGAGCGCTACATGCCGCGCGAGGTCGCCGACGCCCTTAAGAAAGCCGGCCGCTGGCAAGAGGGCGCCGGCAAAGAAGGCGCGGCAAAATGATCCCCGAGCTTGGACATTATGCGCTGGTGCTGGCGTTGGCGCTCTCGCTGGTTCAGTCGGTGGCGCCGCTGATCGGTGCGCGGCGGCGCGACGACACATTGATGCGGCTCGGCAACTCGACCGCGCTGATGCAATTCGGCTTCGTCGCGATTTCGTTCGCGGCGCTGACCGCGTGCTACGTCACATCGGATTTCTCGGTGGCTAACGTCTACGAGAATTCCCATTCGCTGATGCCGCTTATCTACAAATTCACCAGCACGTGGGGCAACCACGAAGGCTCGATGCTGCTGTGGGTGCTGATCTTGTCGTTGTACGGCGCGCTGGTTGCGTTGTTCGGCGCCAACCTGCCGGCGACGCTGAAGGCCAATGTGCTGGCGGTGCAATCCTGGATCGCGTCGGCGTTCTATCTTTTCATTCTGCTGACCTCGAATCCGTTTCTGCGGATCGCGGACGCGCCGTTTGAAGGCCGCGACCTCAACCCGGTGCTGCAGGACATGGGGCTCGCGATCCACCCGCCGCTGCTCTATCTCGGCTATGTCGGTTTCTCGATCGCGTTCTCTTTCGCCATCGCCGCGCTGATCGAAGGCCGTATCGATGCCGCCTGGGCACGGTGGGTGCGGCCCTGGACTCTGGCGGCGTGGATGGCCCTCACCGTCGGCATCGCGATGGGTTCGTACTGGGCGTATTACGAACTCGGCTGGGGCGGCTGGTGGTTTTGGGACCCCGTCGAGAACGCCTCGCTGATGCCCTGGATCGCCGGCACCGCACTGCTGCATTCCGCGGTCGTGATGGAAAAGCGCAATGCGCTGAAAATCTGGACGCTCCTGCTGGCGATCCTAGCGTTCTCGCTGTCGCTGATCGGAACATTTCTGGTGCGCTCGGGCGTACTGACCTCGGTCCACACATTTGCCAATGATCCCAGGCGCGGCGTCTTCATCCTGGGCATTTTGGTGCTGTTCATCGGCGGCGGGTTGACGCTGTTCGCCTGGCGTGCGCCGCTGCTGCGGCAGGGCGGGTTATTCGCTCCGGTGTCGCGCGAAGGCGCGCTTGTATTCAACAACCTGTTCCTGATCAGCGCCTGCGCGACGGTGTTTGTCGGCACGCTTTACCCGCTCGCCCTTGAGGCTCTGACCGGCGACAAGATTTCGGTCGGCGCGCCTTATTTCAATTTGACCTTTGGGCCGTTGTTTGTGCCGCTTTTGATGATGATGCCGTTCGGGCCGCTGCTGGCGTGGAAACGCGGCGATGCGCTCGGCGCGGCACAGCGCCTGATAGCGGCATTCGGTATTGCCATCATCGCTCTCGCGGTGACCTTCGTCGCGGAGGGCGGCGCAGCCTCACTGGCGCCGTTCGGCATCGGGCTCGCGGCCTTCGTAATGGTGGGCGCGCTGACCGATATCGTCGAGCGGACCGGCGCATTCCGTTTGCCGGGAAAGGTAGCCCGGCAGCGTGCCGCCGGCCTGCCGCGCTCGGTATGGGGCACTGCTGTGGCGCATTTCGGCATGGGCATTTCCTTGCTCGGTATCGTCAGCGCGACGCACTGGGCAACGGAACGCATCGTGGCGTTGCATCCGTCGCAAACCGTCTCGATCCGGCACTACGACTTGACCTTCGACGGCATCGTTCCGCGCGAGGGACCGAACTATCGAGAACAGGCGGCAAAATTCACGGTGCGGCACGGTGGTGTCGTGATTGGCACGCTGGAACCGTCGAAGCGAACATTTATCGCGCGCGGCACGACCACGACGGAGGCGGCGTTGATGACCCGGGGCGTCAGCCAGCTCTATCTGTCGCTCGGCGAGCCGAACGCCGATGGCTCGATCGCGGTGCGCATCTATCACAAGCCGCTGGTGCTGCTGATCTGGTTCGGCGCCGTGGTGATGATGATGGGAGGCGGGCTGTCCCTGTCGGACCGGCGGCTTCGCATTGGCGCGCCGAAGCCGGCAACCAAATCTCCGGCGCTGGCTCCTGCGGAGTAAGATGCATGCGCGGGATACTCGTCGCGCTGTTTTTGACTCTCGGCATTGGCGCACCGGCCTTTGCCGTGCAGCCCGATGAAATGTTAAAAGATCCGGCGCTCGAGTTACGCGCCCGGGAGTTGTCGCATCAACTACGCTGCATGGTGTGCCAGAACCAGACCATCGACAACTCCGACGCGCCGCTGGCACGCGATCTGCGCCTGCTGGTGCGCGAGCGGCTGACCGCCGGCGACAGCGACCGCCAGGTGATCGATTTCCTAGTGTCGCGGTACGGGGAGTTCGTTCTGCTCAAGCCGCGCGTCGAGTGGCGGACTGCTTTGCTGTGGGCGGCGCCGCCGGGTGTGGTGCTTGCAGGTGCGGTTGCGCTCTTCGTGTTGATGCGGCGAAAGCGGGTGCCGGATGAAAACGCCAGTCCGGACCTGCTTACCGCCGCGGAACAAGCTCGGCTCGCCGCGTTGGAGCGGGACTAAGTGAGCCGTTGCCAGAAATTACGCCGCATCCTATAGCGGTCATCGCAAACTGAACCGGATTCTCATCGATGATCGCCCGCATTTACAAACCGGCCAGGACTGCCACCCAGTCGGGCTCGGCGAATACCAAAGAATGGGTGATCGACTTCGAACCGGAGGAGGCTCGCACCATCGAGCCACTGATGGGTTGGACCTCGTCGGGCGACATGCGCCAGCAGTTACGCCTGCGCTTCGACAGCAAGGATGAGGCGATCGCCTACTGCAAGCGGCACAGCCTTGCCTATCAGCTCTTCGAATCGAAGCCGCCGCAGCGCCGCGCGATTTCCTATTCCGATAATTTTGCGTTCAAGCGTCGCGATGCCTGGACTCATTGAAATCGTTTAGGCCGGTTCCTCGACCGTCGCCGACGCTTGCGCCTTTGCTCCGCGACGTTGGCGCAGCAGGGAAATAAAGCGCTCCTCCGGCATCGGCTGGCCGAGCAGGTAGCCTTGGCCAAAGTCGCAGCCCATGCTCACCAGCGCCACCGCGTCAGCGGCTTTTTCGATGCCGACGGCTACGACCACGCTGCCGAAATTATGCGCGAGGTCGATGGCGGTCTTGCAGATCGGCGCCTTGACCTTGTCGCTGCCGCAATCCGTGACGAAGGCACGGTCGATTTTGACCTCGGCAAACGGCAATTCTTTCACCTGCGCCAGCGCGGCGTAGCCGCTGCCGAAATCGTCGACCGCGAGGCGAACATTGCTGGGCGCGAACTTCGTGCTGAGTTCATCCGCAAGCGCGAGGTCCTTAAGAATCTGATCTTCCGCGACATCAATAATCAAGCCCGGCCATTTGTCCGAACCGGAGCGATGCGCCTTCACCAGATCCGCTATCGGCAGCTTGACGAGGGCTGTGACGGGCACGTTGACTGAAAGACTCAAGTTGATGCCGAGCTTGGAAAAATTAAGTCCGGCCTTCAACGCGCTGGCTATCACCAGCTCGGAAAGCTTAAACAGGTCGTCTTCCGACGCGTTCGGCAGGAACGTAGCGGGCAGTATGACGCCATGTTGCGGATGACGGACGCGGGCAAAAGCCTCGGCGCCGGCCAGTTGCTTTTTTCGCAAATCGATCTTCGGCTGATACCAGAACTCGATCCAGTTGTTTGACAGAGCTTCCGACAGGCTAACGGCGCCTTCGGCAGGGCCCGGCAAGCCGAGTTTGCGGTCCCGGATGATCTTGACGATGGCGTCGGTCTCGAAAGGTTTTTTGAGCACCGTCAGCATTTTCAGTTTTTGCTGCGCGCCAATCGTCTTGACGTGATCGAGCACCGCAGCACCGCGATTGCTCATGAGCTGGATCGCACCACGGAATTCAGCTTTGCCGAGCGCGATCACCGACTCGATGGCGTCGGAGGATTCCAGCGAAATGTTGAGAAATACCAGGTCGGGTTGTTGCTTGCCGATTTCCCCCCGGACCTCCTCGCCGTCGGCGAATTCGACGGTATCGATGCCGGCGCCGTGCAGCACGAGCGACAGAAAATGGCGCAGGCTGGCGTCCTCATCGACCACCCAGCACAGCGGCGCGCCGGTGCGCGCCGGCGTCTCGCTGGCCGGATCGGCTTCTGGGGCGAGCGGCGGTGAGGGGGAACAGGGAGTCGACGTCATTGCACCCGGACGGGGTTGCTCAGAAAAACTGCGTATCGGCGCCCCGAAACTGTTCCAAACTCGTTAATTATGAGTTTCCCGAGCCGGCTTTTCCGTGGGAGGCCAGCCAGACACCGGCCAAGATCATGACAAAGCCGCCGATGTGGAAGAGGGCCAGCGTTTCACCGAGCAGCGCGCTCCCGAACACGGCGGTATAGACCGGTACCAGATGCACGAAAGGACCGGCCCGCGCGGCGCCGATTAACTCGACGCCGCGATTCCATGCGGCGAAGGCGACCACGCTGGGAAAAATCGAGACATACAAGATCGCGGCGGCGGTCGGCAGATCGGCGTGGAACGTCGTGCCTGATAATGTTTCCCATATGGCGAATGGCAGTGTCGTTACCGCGGAAATCAACGCGAATACGAACATGAAACTCAGCCAATGGATTTGCGGGCGCAGCCGGAGATACGATGCGTAGATGGCGAACACCATCATGTTGAACAGAATGATCAGATCGCCAGCGTTAAACGCAAGATGCAACAGCGTTTCGATATTGCCGTGGGCGACGATGATGAGCACGCCGATCAGCGACGTGGCGATGCCGCCGACCTGAACAGGAGTGATGCGGTCGCGAAACGCCAATGCGCTGGTGGCGAGGATGAGAACCGGCACCAGCGAATTGAGCACCGAGACATTCAAGGCGCTGGTGTATTGAAGGCCGACATATTGTAGCGCCGTGAACAGCGCGCCGCCGGTGACGCCAAGCCACAGCATGATGCGCCAATGCGTGCGGATTACCGGCCAGTCGCGCTTGATGTGGTCGCGCCCCAGCAGCCAAAGGGCGATCGCAGGCAGCAACCAGCGCACCGTCGAAATGCCGAGCGGCGGGACATGCCCACCGATGGCCCGGCCCACAATGTGATTGCCGGACCAGAACAGCGAGGCCAGCGCCAGCAGCACATAAGGGTTGTTGCGTATCCAGGCCGTCATGGGACCAACGGGCCACCACTTACCCGGAGCAAGACCGACGCCAGCACGGCAGCGGCTGCCGCCAAAACGACCAGCGCGGCGCGGCCGTCGACGAAACGGTCGGAAAATTCTTGCAGCACCAGGGGCGCTGACAAAATCGCGCCACCGCCCCCGATGATCATTGCATACCAGGGGAGCGATCGTGCCGCGGCAACCACGCCAGCCACCGCGCAGGCACTCGCGACCACGAGAGACAGATAAAGAGTGGCGGGCCCGGCACCGGTCGAGAGCGCCGCCGAACGATGCGCGCGAGGAAAGTGGCCGCTGGCGGCCAGGCCGTGCAATGACAACACCAGCACCAACGCTGTGAATAGCAATAACGGGATCAACCAGTCGTTCGGCATAAGACGCATTCCGCGCCAAAGTCGCTTCTTTGGGCGCGGGGCGCGCCTTGACCAGCGAAAATCAAACTCCGTAACGTAGGAGGCATAGATCGCCGATTTTCGCAACACGCGAGCGTACGGGAGCGGGCATGCAAGACAAGGTGAAGCCGGCGGCTGGAAAACCCGAAGCCAAGGTTGCGGAGACACGCGAGAAGCGCACCATCACGGAAATTCGCGACTCGAAAAAGACCGGCGAGAAAATGGTCTACATGTCGGTGCCTGACTACACCTCCGCGCAATGGGCGGAGATGGCGTGGCGTCGACGTCGCGGTACTCGGCGACAGCCTGGCGATGATCTCGCACGGTCATCGCAACACGGTGCCCGCCACGATGGATATGATGGTGATGCACGGGCAGGCGGTGCGTCGCGGCGCGCCCAATACCTTCGTGCTCGGCTGCATGCCGTACCAGAGCTACAACACGATCGATCGCGCGCTGGTGAACGCGACGCGTTTCATGCAGGAATCGCTGTGCGATGCGGTGAAGCCGCAAGGCGGCAAATCGCAGGCACACATTCTCAAAGCGCTGGTCGATGCCGGCATCCCGACCGCGTCACATATCGGCCTGACGCCCGCACACCATCGCGATGTTCGGCGGCTTCAAGATCCAGGGCCGCACGGCGGACGCCGCCATGAAAATTCTGGAGGATGCGCTGGCGATCGAGGATGCCGGCTGTTTCATGCTGGAGTTCGAGGCGGTGCCGGCGCACGATCGCCACGCTGATTTCCGAGCAGCTGAGCATCCCGACCATCGGCATCGGCGCCGGCGCCGGCTGCGATGGGCAAATTCTGTTGTGCTACGATCTGCTCGGCGTCTTTACCGACTTCAAGCCGAAGTTCACCAAGCGCTTTGCCAAATTGACCGAGGTCGCCGTCAGCGGCATCCGGCAATACGCCAAGGAAGTGAAAGAGGGATCGTTCCCCGACGACGACCACTCCTACACAGTCAATCCGGCCGAGTACGAGAAATTCGCCGCGATGGTCGCGAAGCGAAAGCAGATTTGACATGGCGTGCGCGCACATCGAACCGAGCTCGGTGCGGTCATGAAAACTTATCGTGGCGGGCGCACCATCGACGGCCTGGTCGTCACGGTCGATGGCCGCCGGCTCGAGGAACATTACGACGTCAAGCGCTTCACCAAATACGGCTTCGAGTGGACTTACAGCGGCGAGAGCCCGCGACAGCTCGCGCTGGCTGTCCTCTACGACTACCTCGACGACCGCGACACCGCCATCGCGCTCTCGGAACTTTTCATGGAGACGGTGGTCGCCAACCTCGACAACGACTGGATCCTGACTGGCAAAGAAATCGACGCGTTCGTCGCGTCACGCCGTGCCGATTGAATCGGATCGGGTGGGCGTGCTATTTGCGTTACTTACACCGTGCCAGCCGGGGAGGCTGCCATGATCAGCCAGCGCCAAATCGAATTTCGCCGGGAATACCGATCCCGCATCATGGGTTGGTACGACGGCTATTTTCATATCGCGATCATCTACGCAATGGGCGCGGCGGCGTTCTACATTTATGTCGAGCACATCCAACACGTCACCGCGCTGGAGTGGCTGACCGTTCCGGTGACTTTCGTCTTCACGAACTGGTTCGAATGGTTCGTGCACAAGCACATCATGCATCGCCCGATCAACATCAAGGGATTGCGGGCGATCTACGAGCGCCACACGCTCAATCACCACCAGTTTTTCAGCGACGAGGAGATGCGGTTTCGCGACCACAAAGACTGGCGCGTGACGGTGTTTCCGCCTTACGCGCTGGTGGTGTTCATACTGATGTCGATTCCGGCGGCGATCATTCTCGGCTTGGCATTTTCGCCGAATGTCGGCTGGCTTTTCATGTCGGTCACCACTGGCATGTATTTGATCTACGAGTTCATGCATTTCTGTTGCCACGTCGATGAAAACTGGTTCGTGCGCCACTGTCCGTTCGTCAACACGTTGCGGCGGCATCACACCGCGCATCACAATGCGCGGCTGATGATGGAAACCAACATGAACCTGACCTTCCCGATCGCTGACTGGGCGTTCGGCACGTCCGACCTCGACCGCGGACTGATCGGCACGCTGCTCAACGGTTACAACACGCGGTACTTGAAGGGAACGCTCCGGGGCCGGCCGCGCCGCCCCGACGAGGCGGCGACTGCTCCGGTCGGCACGCACTAACGGGCCTTGCCATGCCTAACGATGTCAAAGCGATCGTGTCGCTGCTGGTGCTGGTGGTCGCGGCCGTGCTCGCTTATTGGGGCGGCTCGCCGGTTCGGTCGGAATTCTCGACCTATGTCCTCGCCACGGCGGTCTTCATGGTGGTGGCGATGTGGATTTTCCCCGAGGCCGGGGTGAAAAAAGGCGACATCCGGAAGCCGAATAACCCTCTTTGACCGACGGCCCGGGCGAGATTGCCCCATTTGTGGGCGATCTCTCTTTTTCTATCCGAACATGAAAGCCCTCTAGGCACCCCATCCAATCGGGTATAGCCTTTATGCAAAATAAGAATGACGGCATGTACAACAGGGAGGACTTCCTCGATGGCTTCGAAAACTACACGCAGAACAGTTTTGAAAACTGCGGCCCTCGGTACCGCGGCAGCGATAACCGCTCCTTATGTCAGCGGTGCCTATGCCGCTGGTAAACTGACTCTCGGTTGCTGGGACCACTGGGTGCCCGGCGCCAACAAAGCCCTGGATAAAATCTGCAACGAATGGGGCGAAAAGAACAAAGTCGAAGTCCACATAGACTACATCACCTCACAAGGTGAAAAAGACAAACTCACCGCCGCCGCCGAAGCGCAAGCCGGCACCGGCCACGACATCATGTCGCATCGCGACTGGAATATCCGCATTCACCAGGCGGTGCTTGAGCCGCTCGATGACGTGATCGCCGCGTTGATCAAAAAGTACGGCCCGATCAGCCCGGTCGCCGAATATCTCGCGAAGAGCAAAGGCGTGTGGCTCGGCGTTCCGACCGCGGTCGGCAGCCAGGTCAAGCCGTGCTGCTCGCGCTTCGACCTCTACAAGGAGCACGCCGGCCTCGATCTGCGCGCCATGTTCCCGAACGACGAGTCGAAATACAACAAGGCCGAAACCGACAAGTGGACGTGGGATGCTTACGTCGAGTTCGGCGCAGAAGCTGCACAAGGCCGGCTTCCCGGTCGGCTTGCCGATGGGGCAAACCTCCGACGCGGTCGACTGGGTCGGCGGATTGTTCAACGCCTACGGCGTGGTGTTCATCGACGCCAAGGACCAGATCAAGATCAACTCCGACCAGACCCGGCAGGCGATGGAAATCGCCCGCAAAATCATGGAAGCGAGCCCGCCCGAGGTTTACGCATGGGACGACGCCGGCAACAATCGCTGGCTTATTTCCGGCAAAGGCTCGGGCATCATGAATCCGCCGAGCGCCTGGTCGGTCGCCAAACGCGACAATCCGAAAGTGGCGGAACAGTGCTGGACCCATCCCGTGCCGAAGGGACCGAAAGGCCGCTTTGTCGGGCAGCTTCCGCAGTTCTACGGCCTGTGGAAGTTCTCCAAGAACAAGCAGGCGGCGAAAGATCTCCTGCTGCACATGTCGCAGAAGGAATCGATCGCGCAACTGGTCGAAGCCTCGAACGGCTACGACTTGCCCTCATTCAAGACCATGTACGACCTCGACACATGGAAGAAGGTCGAGCCGCCGGTCGGCACGGTGTACAGCTATCCGCCGCGCGGCGACGAGCAGACCTCGATGTTCGGTGCACCTGCGCGCTCGGAAGTCGGCGCCCAGATGTACAACCAGGCGATCAACACCGTGATGATCTCGAAATTTACGCAGGGCAAAGAGAAGCTCGACGAGGTGATCAAGTGGGCCGAGAAGGAACTCGAAGGCACGTTGCGCGCCTGAGCGTTCGTTTAAGGTTGTCCCAACAATTGCATGCCGGCCGCGCTGGCCGGCATGCAACTTATCTTAACTAGCGCCGCCGAGAGCAAATCATGGCCGACACCGTTCAATCCTGGATGCCGACCGCGCTGGACACCGCCGCGGCGCCGGCAAAAAAGAACAGCATGCAGCGCTTCATGCGCCGGCGCTCGACTATTGCCTTTGCAATGTGCTTGCCGTTGATCGCGATTGTTCTCGGGCTCATCATTTATCCCGCGCTTTACTCGATCTACCTGTCGATGCTGAACAAGGCGCAGACCCGCTTCATCGGGCTAGGAAATTTTACGTTCCTGATGTCGCGCGACACGTTCTGGATGGTGGTCCGGCAGTCGGCGATCTTCGCGTTGTCGGCGGTGTTCTTCAAGGCGCTGATCGGACTGATCACCGCGCACCTCGTCAACAATCTTCCGGTCAAAGGCCAGCGCAAATGGCGCGGTATGCTGTTGGTGCCTTGGGTGATCCCGCTCGCGCTGTCGACGCTCGGATGGTGGTGGCTGTTCGATCCCACAAATTCGGCCTTCAATTACACGCTTAAAAGCCTGGGCTTTGAATGGATTCCTTGGCTCAGCGATCCTTACTGGGCGCGCTTCTCGGTGATTCTGGTCAACGTATGGTATGGCGCGCCGTTTTTTCTGATCATGTATCTGGCCGCGTTGAAATCGGTGCCGGAGCAGCTCTATGAGGCCGCCGCCATCGATGGCGCCAGTGCTTGGCAGAAATTCGTGCACATTACGCTGCCTATGATGCACAACATCATCGCCATTACGGTTCTGTTTTCGCTGATCGTGACGTTCGCCAATTTCGATGTTGTGCAGATCATGACCGCAGGCGGCCCGCGCAACATGACGCATATGTTCGCAACCTACTCTTTCCTGCTCGGTATCCGCTCAGGCGACCTTCCGCTGGGCGCCGCGACGTCGCTGTTCATGTTGCCGATCCTGGCGATCGCCGCGGTGTTTATCCTGCGCGGCGTGCGCAAGCGTGGGAGAGAGATAGGATGAGCACCGCAGCGCTCGCGGCACCGGTCGCGAAACGCATCAGTGTCGGTGCCAGCCTACGGCGTAACCGCCGCTGGGCGCTAATCGCATCCTACTTCTTTCTCATCTTGTTCGCGATCTTCTTCCTGATGCCGCCGTATTATATGGTCGTGACCTCGCTCAAGAGCGATGCCGAGATGGCGCGGCTGGCGACCAATCCTTGGTTCATTTTCGACGGCGTCACCCTCGACCAGTTCAGAATTTTGCTTGGCCAGACTGACTTCCTGATCTTTTTCAAGAATACCATCATCGTGACGGTGTGCGTCGTGGCGATCACCATGGTGGTCAGCATACTGGCGGCATTCTCGCTTGGCCGCATGAAATTCTGGGGCTCCAGCATTCTCGCGACCGGCATTTTTCTCACGTATCTCGTGCCGGACACGCTGCTGTTCATTCCGATGTTTCAGATTGTCAAATCGATCGGCCTGCTCAATTCCTACTGGGGCATGGTGCTGGTTTATCCGACCCTAACGGTGCCGTTCTGCACCTGGATCATGATCGGTTACTTCCAGTCGATCCCGAAGGAGCTCGACGAAGCGGCCCTGATCGACGGCGCCGGCCACATGCAAATGTTGTTTAAGATTTTCATCCCGGTGGCGTTGCCGGGCATCATCGCGGCGATGATCTTCGCATTCACTGTGTCGTGGGCCGCCTTCGTCTATCCGATGGCGTTTCTGTATTCCGCCGACCAGCAGGTGCTCACGGTCGGCACGGTGACCAGCCTGATCCGCGGCGACGTCTACAAGTGGGGCATGCTGATGGCGGGCGCCTTGGTCGCCGCCGCGCCGCCGCTCGTGATCTATGCGTTCCTGATGGACTACTACATCGCGGGCCTGACAGCCGGCGCCACCAAAGGCTAAAAATAAAAATCGAGGGGAAGCGGTAATGGCCGAAGTTGCATTGCGTAACGTATCGAAGAAATACGACGAAGTCGTTGCCGTCAGCGATGTCAATCTCGACATTCCGAACCACGAATTTCTGGTGCTGGTCGGGCCGTCCGGCTGCGGCAAGTCGACCACGTTGCGAATGATCGCCGGACTTGAGGAAATCACGGACGGAGAAATTTCGATCGGAGGCGCGGTCGTCAACGATCTGCCGCCCAAGGATCGTGACATCGCGATGGTATTTCAGAACTACGCGCTGTACCCGCACATGACGGTTGCCGAGAACATGTCGTTCGGCCTCAAGCTCCGAAAGTTTCCGAAAGCCGAGATCAAGCAGCGGGTCGACAACGCCGCGCGCATCCTCGACATCACCGAACTACTCGCCCGCCGCCCGAAGCAATTGTCCGGCGGCCAGCGTCAGCGCGTTGCGATGGGTCGCGCCATCGTGCGTAATCCCAAGGTGTTTCTGTTCGACGAGCCGCTGTCGAACCTCGACGCCAAGCTGCGCGTGCAGATGCGCACTGAGATCAAGCGTGTACATCAAAAAGTGAAAACCACGACGGTTTACGTCACCCACGACCAGGTCGAGGCGATGACGCTGGCCGATCGCGTGGTGGTGATGAATGGCGGCAGGATCGATCAGATCGGCACGCCGAACGATCTGTATCATCATCCCAAGACGCGTTTCGTTGCGGGCTTCATCGGTTCACCGGCAATGAATCTCATTCCGGGCAAGCTCGAGAGCAATGGCAGCGGATTGAAAGTCCGGCTGTCCGATAAATTGTCGTTCCCGGTGCCGGAAGACCGATCGGCGCGCTATCGCGGCCATGTCGGCAAGGACGTGATCTTCGGTCTGCGGCCCGAGCACATGACCGAGACGCGCGGCCAAAACCACGGCGCGGGGGCCGGATATGAATTCCCCGTCACGCTCGACGTGGTTGAGCCGATGGGCATGGAGACCATGGTTTTCTTCAAGGTCGATGGATCGGAAGTCTGCGGCCGGGTGGAGCCGACCGCCGCCAAGGCATCGGGCGAGACCATGCAATTGCGCGCCAATCTCGATCATATGCACCTGATCAATCCGGCGACCAATCTGGTGATGTGATTTGATGGCAGGCAGCCGCTCGCGGCCTGCGCTCTGGACCTGAATAGTGGCGACCCCGCCTGGATTCGAACCAGGGACCCCCAGCTTAGAAGGCTGGTGCTCTATCCAACTGAGCTACGGGGTCGTCATGCTGGCCAGAGGCTTGGGTTTACCCGCACTGTAGCTTCGTGGAAAGGTGTGCCCGAACGGGCTCCACCATGACCACCATTGCCGAACTGACCAGCGGCGAATTGGTCCGGCTTTATCAGCGCCGCGCGCTATCGCCGCTTGAGGCCGCGCAGGACGTGCTGGCGCGGATCGAAGCGAACGGCGCCGTCAACGCCTTCATGCCGATCGATCCGGCGCCGGTGCTGGCGCAGGCGCGCGCGTCTGAGCAGCGTTGGCAGCGCGGCGCGCCGCTCGGCCGCATCGACGGCGTACCGACGTCGATTAAGGACAACATCTGGGCGAAAGGACTGCCGACGCGGCGTGGTTCGCGTACCACCGACAATAAGCCGGCGCCGGCCGACGCTCCGGCGACGGCGCGGCTGCGCGAGCAGGGCGCCGTCATTCTCGGCAAGACGACGATGCCGGAGCATGGCTGGATCGGCGTCTGCCACAGTCCGCTGACCGGCATCACCCGCAATCCGTGGAATCCGGAACGCACACCCGGCGGCTCGACCGGCGGCGGCGCGGTGGCGGCATTGCTCGGCCTCGGCCGGCTGCATGTCGGCACCGACGGCGCGGGATCGCTGCGGATTCCGGCGGCTTTCACCGGCGTGGTGGGCCTCAAGCCGAGTTTCGGCCGGGTGCCGGTCTATCCGGCATCACCGCTCGGCGCGCTGTCGCACCATGGCCCGATTACCCGCACGGTTTCCGAAGCGGCCCTGATGCTGTCGGTCCTCGCTGCGCCCGATGAACGGGACATGGGCGCAACTAACGCGCCCTCGGTCGATTACGTGGCCGATCTTGAGGGCGGTGTACGCGGTTTGCGCATTGCCTATGCAGCGCGATTTGGCGGCGGATACCTCGATCCGAAGGTCGAAGCGCTGGTGCAGCAGGCGGTGAAAAGCTTGGCGGACGAGGGTGCTGTCGTGGAGGAAGCGAATCCGCCGGTCGAACAAGCGGCGGAAATTATTGGCCCGCTGTGGTTTTCGGCGGCGGCGATGCTCGTGAAAACGGTGCCTGAACCCGAACGCGATCAGATGGATCCGGGGCTTCTCGAGATCGCCGAAGCCGGCAAACGCATCAGCGCGGCCGGATACATCGCCGCCAATATCGCGAGGTCGGCGTTGTTTCAGGCGATGCTCGGCTTTCATCGCCGCTACGACCTGCTTGTTTCGCCCGCCATGCCCATCACGGCGTTCGAGGCTGGCCGCGAGACGCCGCCCGGCGGTGAGTTCGGCGCCGATTGGATGAACTGGTCGCCTTACACCTATCCGTTCAACTTGACTGGCCAGCCGGCCATCTCGGTGCCTTGCGGGCTGACCGGCGAGGGCTTGCCGGCCGGCGTGCAGATCGTCGGCCGCTGCGGCGAGGACGCGTCGGTGTTGCGGGCGGCGCGGGCGATCGAGCGCGCTTTGCCAATGCCGGAGCTAGGCGAGCGATAATCCTAATATTTCAATCGGTTAAAACCGATACTTTAAGTATCTCATCTAATTTCTCAGCAACTAACCTCAAGCTGCTGTCGATCATAGGCCGGGGCCGACGCCAATTTCGCCGTCACGCCCTCGACAAAGTTTGGTCCGTGAATTGATAGTGCACGATGGCCCTTCAGGGCGGAGGTTTTTCCATGTTTTCGTTGGTTCGCGCCGGCCTACTTGCCGTGCTGCTTTCGCTCGCCTGCTTCCCCGCCAACGCCGCCGACAAGGCATTCACCCGCGCTGATCTCGACGACTCCGCGATCAAGCTCGAGGCGCAGATCAAGACCGACGCCGGCAACGTGACGAAGGCAGCGCCGCAACTGCGCAAGGATGCCGACGCCGCCTTCGCAAAAAACGACCTGCGCAACGGCATGCTGATCCTCGGCCAGGTGGTGACCGCCGAGCCGAACGACGCGCCGTCATGGCTGCGGCTTGCCCGCACGGTTTCGCAAATCCGTCCGCGCGACGACAAGGAGAAGGCGCTGTTCCTCGACCGCGCCTCGACCGCCGCTTACATCGCCTATCAGCGCACCACCAACCGCAACGAGGAAGCCGACAGCCTGGCGCTGCTCGGCCGCACGCTGGCCGAGCGCAAGCAATATCGCGCCGCCCTCGACTCGATGCGGCTCGCGCTCGACATCCGCGAGGTCGCGGACTTGCGCGGCCAATACGAGAAACTGCGCGCCGAGCAGGGCTTCCGCATGCTCGATTACACCATCGATTCCGATGCGGCATCGCCGCGCGCCTGCTTCCAGTTTTCCGAGACGCTGCCTGCGAAAGGCGTCGATTTCTCGCCGTTCGTTTCGGTTGCCGGGGTCGACAGACCGGCGGTCAGCGCCAACGACCGGCAGCTGTGCGTCGAGGGCCTCAAGCACGGCGAGCGCTACACGGTGACGCTGCGCGCCGGCCTGCCATCGACGGTGCGCGAGACGCTGGCGAAATCTGCCGAGTTCGCGATCTATGTGCGCGACAGGAAGCCGTTCGCGCGTTTCGCCGGCAAGGCCTATGTGCTGCCGCGCACCGGCCAGCGCGGCATTCCCGTGCTCTCGGTCAATACCGACGCGGTGATGATCGACATCTACAAGGTTGGCGACCGCAATCTGATCGACACCGTGCTGGGCGGCGAATTCCAGCGCAGCCTGTCGCGTTACCAGGCCGAGCAGATCGGCCAGGAGCGCGGCGCCAAGGTCTGGAGCGGCGAGCTCACGGTCGAGCCGAAGCTTAACACCGAAGTCACCACTGCGTTTCCGATCGGGCAGGCGGCCGGCGATCTCACATCCGGCGTCTATGTGATGATCGCGGCGCCGAAGGGTCCGAAGGACGAGGACTACCAGCAGCAGGCGACTCAATGGTTCATCGTCTCCGACCTCGGCCTGTCCGCCTATAGCGGCAATGACGGCATCGACGTCTTCGTGCACTCGCTGGCGAGCGCCGAGCCGAAAGGTCTGACCGAGGTGCGCCTGATGGCGCGCAACAACGAGGTGCTGGCGACCAAGCGCGCCGATGGCGTCGGCTTCGTGCATTTCGACGCCGGATTGACACGCGGCGAGGGCGGTCTGTCGCCCGCCGCGATCGTCGCGGTCGAGCGCGCCGACTATGCCTTCCTTAGCCTGAAATCGCCGGCCTTCGACTTCAGCGACCGCGGCGTCGCCGGCCGTCCGGTTCCGGCGGGGCTCGACGCCTTCGTCTACACCGAGCGCGGCGTGTATCGGTCCGGCGAGACCGTGCACATCACGACGCTGTTGCGCGACGCCCGCGGCGCGGCGTCGCTCAATGTGCCGCTGACGCTGGTGGTCGAGCGGCCGGACGGCGTCGAATACAAGCGAACGACGCTTGCGGATGCGGGCCTTGGCGGCCGCAGCCTCGATTTGCCGCTGGTTGCTTCCGCCGCGAGCGGTACCTGGCGCGTTCGCGCCTTCACCGACCCGAAACGCCCGGCGATCGGCGAGGTCACATTCCTGGTCGAGGATTACGTCCCCGACCGCCTTGAATTCGATCTGACATCCACCGCCGCCATCATGCCTCGCAGCGACCCGGCACAGATCAGCGTCGACGGACACTTTCTCTATGGCGCGCCGGCCGCTGCCCTCGATCTCGAAGGCGAGGTCGGCATCGGCGTCGCGAAAGAGCGGCCCGGCTTTGCCGGTTACGCCTTCGGACTGAGCGACGAAGACGTCGCTGCGATCCGCCAACCGCTGTCCGACCTGCCGCAGAGCGGTGCAGACGGCAAAGTGAGCTTTCCGGTTGCGCTGGAAAAATTGCCGGCAACGTCCCGGCCGCTTGAAGCGCAGCTGACGGTTCGGCTGGCGGAAGCCGGCGGCCGTGCGGTGGAGCGTCACCTGACGCTACCGGTCGCGCCCGAGGAGCCGATGATCGGCGTCAAGCCGGCGTTTTCCGGCCGCTCGCTCGGCGACGGCGAGAACGCCACCTTCGATATCGTGATGGCCGGCACCGACGGCAAGATTGATCGCGCGCAAGGCGCTGCGTTACGAATTGCTGCGGGTCGAAAGCCGCTATCAATGGTACCGACAAAACGGCAGCTGGGAATTCGAGCCGATCAAGAGCACCAGCCGCGTATCGGACGGCACGATCGACGTCGAGGCCGACAAGCCGGCGCGGTTGTCGCTACCGGTGAAATGGGGCCGCTATCGCCTCGAAGTCTCGACCGGCGATGCCGCGGGACCGGTGACGTCCCTTAATTTCGACGCCGGTTTCTACGCCGAGTCGAGCGCCGACACTCCGGACCTGCTGGAGATCGCGCTCGACAAACCGGACTACAAGCCGGGCGACGCCATCAATGTCGCGGTTACGGCGCGCACGGCGGGCCGGTTGTCGCTCAATGTGTTCACCGATCGGCTGGTGGCGTCCGCCGCGCAGGAAGTCAAGGCGGGGGCCGCCACCGTCAAATTGACGGTCGGCAAAGATTGGGGGACAGGCGCCTATGTGGTGGCGACGCTGCGCCGTCCGCTCGACGCCCCGGCACAACGCATGCCGGGGCGCGCCATCGGCGTGCAGTGGTTTGCCATCGACCGTGCCGCGCACACGCTGGCGCTCGACGTGACGCTGCCGCAGACGATGCGACCGAACGGCACGCTTACTATCCCCGTGAAAGTCAGCGGCCTCGCCAGCGGAGAGGAGGCGCGCGTCGTGGTCGCCGCCGTCGACGTCGGCATCCTCAATCTCACGAACTACAAGCCGCCGGCGCCGGACGACTATTATCTTGGCCAGCGGCGGCTGACCGCCGAGGTGCGCGACCTCTACGGCCAGTTGATCGACGGCATGCAGGGCACCGCCGGAAAAATCCGCACCGGCGGCGACATTGCCGGCGCCGAATTGTCCGGCTCGCCGCCGACCCAGGCGCCGCTCGCGCTTTACTCCGGGGTCGTCACGGTAGGACGCGACGGCACGGCGCAGGTGAAATTCGACATTCCCGATTTTGCCGGCACCGCGCGGGTGATGGCGGTGGCCTGGAGCAAGGACAAAGTCGGCAAATTTGCCGGCGACGTGATCGTACGCGATCCGGTGGTGTTGACCGCGACGGTGCCGCGCTTCATGCGCACCGACGACAAGGCCGCGTTGCAGCTGGAGATCGACAATGTCGAGGGCGCGGCCGGCGACTACGGCATCAAGGTTGCGACCGACGGAACGATCAAGGCGGAAGGGCAGGCGTGGTCGCTGACGCTGGCGCAGAAGCAGCGCGGCCATCTGTCTTTGCCACTGAGCGCTTCCGGATCGGGGCCGGGCAGTGTGGCTGTCAGCATCAGCGGTCCCGGCGGATTGGCGTTACAGCGCAGCTACGCACTCGACACGCGTCCGGCGACGCAAACGCTGACGCGGCGCACCGTCAAGGCGCTGGCGAAGGGTGAGAGCCTGACGGTGTCGCCCGACATGTTCGCCGATTTCGTGTCGGGTACCGGCCGCGCTTCGATTTCGGTGGCGCTGTCCGGTGCGCTGGACGCCGCGGCTTTGCTGACCGCGCTCGACCGCTATCCATTCGGATGCTCCGAGCAGGTGACGAGCCGCGCGGTGGCCATGCTCTACGTCAACGAGCTGGCGAGCGGCGTCAATCTGGCGCTCGACGCCGATGTCGATCAACGCATCAGGGATGCGATCGCCTCGCTGCTAGCGCGGCAGGGCGCCAACGGTTCGTTCGGATTGTGGAGCGCCGGCGGCGACGACCCGTGGCTCGACGCCTACGTCACCGAGTTTTTGAGCCGCGCCCGCGAGCGCAAATTCGAGGTGCCGGAGATCGCGTTCAAGCTGGCGCTCGACCGGCTGCGCAATTTCACCGCGACCGCGCCGGAGCCGAGCAAGGACGGCGGCCGCGATCTCGCCTATGCGCTTTACGTTCTTGCCCGCAACGGCGCGGCGCCGGTCGGCGATCTGCGCTACCTCGCCGACGTCAAGCTCAACGACATTACGACGCCGATTGCCAAAGCGCAGATCGCCGCGGCGCTGGCGATGATGGGCGACAAGCCGCGCGCCGACCGTGTCTATGCGATGGCGCTCGACGCCATAGCGCCGCAGCCGAAGCTCGAACTCGGGCGCAGCGATTACGGCTCGGCGTTGCGCGACAGCGCGGCGCTGGTGACGCTCGCCTCCGAAAGCGGCGCGCCGCGGGTGACCATCGACGGCGCGGTGAGCCGCATCGACGCGGCGCGGCGGCTCTCCGCCTATACCTCGACGCAGGAGCAGGCCTGGCTGGTGCTGGCCGCGCGGGCGCTGGCGAAAGAAACCGGCGCGATGTCGTTGGCAATCGACGGCGTTGCGCACAAAGGCGTCTTCAACCGCAGCCTGCGCGCCACTGATTTCAAGCCGCTGACGGTGGCGAACAGTGGCGACGGGACGGTGCAGGCGGTGGTTTCAGTATCCGGCGCGCCGCTGACCGCGGAGCCCGCCGCCGAACAAGGCCTCAAGATCGAGCGTTCGTACTTCTCGCTCGCCGGCGAGCCGGCCGATCCGGCCAAGACCAAACAGAACCAGCGCTTTGCGGTGGTGCTGACCATCACCGATCCCAATCCGCAATTCGCACGGCTGATGGTGGCGGACTATCTGCCGGCCGGGTTCGAGATCGACAATCCGCACCTCGTCTCGTCCGGTGAGACCGGCAAGCTCGACTGGATCGAGGCCGGCGCCGATCCGGCCAACGCCCAGTTCCGCGACGACCGTTTCAGCGCGGCGGTCGAGCGCAAGTCGGGCGATCCGGCGGTGTTCACGGTGGCCTATGTGGTGCGCGCGGTGTCGCCCGGCAGTTACGTGCTGCCGCAGGCGATCGTCGAGGACATGTACCGGCCTGACCGGTTTGGGCGGACGGCGACCGGCTCCATCGAGATCACGGCGGCGAAATGAAACGAACGCGGCTGATCGCAACCGGACTTGGTGCGCTGGCGGTAGTCGCCGTGCTGGCTGGCGCGATGTGGATCGTTGGGCTTGGTCCGCCTCCGCTCGGCAAAGGCCTCGACACCTCGCATGCCGTGCTGGATCGCGAAGGCCGCTTGCTACGCGCCTATGCAACGGAGAGCGGCCTGTGGCGGTTGCCGGCCGGGGTGGCGGATGTCGATCCGCGTTTTTTCCAGATCCTGTTCGCCTACGAGGATCGCCGCTTCCGCAACCATCACGGTGTAGACCCGCTGGCGATGGCGCGGGCCGGGCTGCAATTCGGCACTAGCGGCCACATCGTATCGGGCGGTTCGACGCTGACCATGCAGGTAGCGCGGCTGCTGGAGCCGCGGCGCCAACGCAGCCTCGCCGCCAAGGCGCGGCAAGTGCTGCGCGCGATCGAGATCGAGCACGCGCTATCGAAAGACGACATCCTCGCGCTTTACCTGACGCTGGCGCCCTATGGCGGCAATCTCGAAGGGGTGCGCGCGGCCTCGCTGTCTTATTTCGGCAAGGAGCCACGCCGGCTGACGCTGGGCGAGGCGGCGCTCCTGGTCGCGCTGCCGCAATCGCCGGAGCTGCGGCGGTCGGATCGCCATCCTGCGGCGGCGCAAGCAGCGCGCGACCGCGTGCTGGATCGCGTGGCGCGTGCCGGCGCCATCGCGGCGGATGAAGTCGCCCGCGCCAAACTGGAGCCGGTGGCGCAAGCGCGGCACGCGCTGCCGCTCTATGCGCCGCAGGCGGCGGACCAGGTGATCGCTGCCGAGCCGGACGCGCGCATTCACAGGCTGACTCTCGACCTGCCGCTGCAAATCACGCTGGAAGGACTAGCGCGTGAGCGGGCGCGGGCGATGGGTCCGGATATTTCCATTGCCATCGTCGCGGTCGATAATGCGAGCGGCGAGGTGAGGGCGCGCGTGGCGTCGAGCGATTATTTCGACGTCCGGCGTTCAGGTCAGGTCGATATGACGCGTGCGTTGCGCTCGCCCGGCTCGACGCTCAAGCCGTTCATCTACGGGCTGGCGTTCGAGGATGGCTTCCTGCATCCGGAGACGCTGATCGACGATCGGCCGATCCGCTACGGCAATTACGCGCCGGAGAATTTCGATCTGACGTTCCAGGGCACGGTGACGGTACGCAAGGCGTTGCAACTGTCGCTCAATGTGCCGGCGATTGCGGTGCTGGAGAAAGTCGGCACCGATCGGCTGGCGGCGCGGCTGCGCTCGGCCGGCGCATCGCTGGTGCTACCGAAGGGGGAGGCGCCGGGGCTGGCGATGGGGCTCGGAGGCGTCGGCGTCACGCTCAGCGATCTCACCATGCTCTATGCGGGGTTGGCGCGCGGCGGCGAGGCGCGGCCGCTGATCGAGCGCGGCGGCGACAGCGCGATGGCGCGCCGGCTGATTGACCCGGTCGCCGCCTGGTATGTGGGCAATGTGCTGATCGGCGCGCCGCCGCCCGACAATGCGCCGCACGGCCGCATCGCCTTCAAGACCGGCACCTCCTACGGGTATCGCGATGCCTGGGCGATCGGCTTCGATGGCCGCATGACGATCGGGGTCTGGGTCGGCCGCGCCGATGGCGCGCCGGTGCTCGGGCTGGTGGGGCGCGCTTCCGCCGCGCCGATTTTGTTCGACGCGTTTTCCCGCAGCGGGCAGGCGCCGATGGCGCTCGTCGCGGCGCCGAAGGGCGCGATTTTCGCGGCCAACGCTAAATTGCCGCTGCCGTTGCAGCGCTATCGCGCTGGGCTTGCCGGCGAGGCTGCCGAGGCGCCGCGCATCATGTTCCCGCCCGACGGCGCGCGGCTTGAGGTCGCAGCTGGGGAGGCCGCCGCGCCGGTTGCGCTCAAGGTCGCGGGCGGCGCCGCGCCGCTTACCGTGCTGGTCAACGGCGTGCCGGTCCCGGCGCCGGCCGGACGCCGCACACTGTTCTTCATGCCCGACGGGCGCGGGTTCGTGCGCGTGACGGTGATGGACGCGCGCGGCTCATCTGACAGCGTTTTGGTGCGTATCCAATAGCGAACGGAACAAGTGTTGCCGCGCCAACCCTATCGCCGTCGCCGATTATTCTCTATGGTCGAGATAATTTCCGCATCCGAGAGTCCCGGCCGATGACGATCACGCCTGAGGCGATCACGACGCCTGCGCCGCGCAGACCGGCGCTCACACTGAAGAAAAAGCTCAAGTTCGGCGCCATGGGATTGGGTGTGCTGGTGCTCGCCTATTTTTTCCCGAAGCTGACGCTGTTCTACGCGCTGTGCGGATTTTATGACGTCGGCAGGAACCGGCCGTTGGACCTCGCAACGCTGCGGCAATATTTTCTGGTCAATGGCGTAACCAATCTGCTGCTGTCGCCGCTCAACATCCTGCTCGATCTGTTGACGTTGCCGTACCTCAACAAGGGCATTTATCGTCTCGAGGACCTGCCCGCGCCTTATCGCGAGGAAGTAGAGCGGCTGATCGCCGTTGCCAAGCAGGAAAACCTGGTCGGCCAGCTTGAAGCGCGCGCCAGAGAGCTCAGCCGCACCATGATCTTCTTCAAATGGTATGGCGAAAACATCGACACATTCCTGAAAACGCCGGCGTTTCACCAGCGCTGGAAATACATCGAGACGATCGGCGTTTCAGTGTTCAACAAGAAGGTTTCGACCTCGAAGCATTTCGGGCCGATCCGGCCAACCTTGCGTGTGCTCTATAACCTCAACGATATCGACGATCACTCGGCCTATATCGAAGTGGGCGGCGCCAGAAGCTACTGGAAAGAAAACAAGCTTTTTATCTTCGACGACACGCTGATGCACCAATCATTTAACGAATCCGACAAAATCCGGTATTGCCTGTTCGTTGACATTCTGCGGCCCTCGTTGCTGCCTGGCCTGTTGCGTCCCTTCGTCAAGCTGGTGCACGTCTGCTTCAAGGGCGCGAACTTCATGTTCTATAAGCAATGGAAAATTATTCAGTAGCGGAGCCCACGCACCGCGCGCCTTTCCGGCTCAACGCATTGCTGGATTTCGCGGTGGGGACGCACAAGCGTGCCTGCGCCATGCTCGTCGCGCTTTCGCTGGTCGCATTTCTTCCGGGTTTTTTTCAGATACCGCCGGTCGACCGCGACGAAGCGCGCTTTGCGCAGGCCTCGAAGCAAATGGTGGAGAGCGGCGACTTTGTCGACATCCGGTTTCAGGACGAGGTCCGCTATAAGAAGCCGGTCGGTATCTATTGGCTGCAGGCCGCCGCGGTGAAGGCTGGCGGCCTTGCCGGCATCAGCGAAGCGCACACCACGATCTGGCTCTACCGGTTGCCATCGCTGTTCGGCGGCATCGGCAGCGTGCTGCTGACGTATTGGACCGCGCTCGCCTTCGTAAATCGCCGCCCGGCGGTGATCGCCGCCATGATGATGGCGACCTCGCTTCTGCTCGGCGTCGAAGCGCGGCTCGCCAAGACCGACGCGATGCTGCTGTTCACCGTGCTGGCGGCCATGGGCGCATTGGCGCGGGTCTATCTCTCCGAACGCCGCGCCCCGGCGGGTCCACGCGGTTGGATGCTGCCGGGGATTTTCTGGACCGCGCTCGCCGCCGGCATTTTAATTAAGGGACCGCTGATTTTGATGGTGGCCGGCTTGACTGCGGCGGCTGTATCGATCCTCGACCGCACGGCGCGCTGGCTTCGGGGGTTGCGTCCGATTGCCGGCCTGGTTTGGATGTTCGTTCTGGTGCTGCCTTGGTTCGTCGCGATCGTGCGTCGTGCCGGCGACAGTTTTTTCGCCGAGTCGCTCGGCCACGACATGCTGGCCAAAGTCGCGAGCAGCCAGGAAGCCCATGGCGCGCCGCCGGGCTATTACCTGCTGTTGTTTTTCGTCACGTTCTGGCCTGGCGCGGTACTGGCTTTGATGGCGGCGCCGATGGTGTGGAGGGCGCGGCGTGAACCCGGCGCCCAGTTCCTGCTGTGCTGGGTGATCCCGTCATGGCTGGTGTTCGAAGCGGTGCTGACCAAGTTGCCGCATTACGTGCTGCCGCTTTATCCGGCTATTGCCATTCTGATCGCCGGCATCCTGGAGCGCGATGGGCTGGCCAAGGCGCGCTGGCTGGTGTTCGGCACGGTTGGCTGGTTTCTGCTTCCGGCCGTTGTCGCCATTGCCGGCATCGTCGGCCTGATCGCTTTCGGCGGCGATCTCGGCATCATTGCCTGGCCTTTTGCAGCGGCTGCCTTGGTGATGGGGCTGGTCGCCTGGCGGCTCTATGACGCGGACGGGGCGGAGCACGCCCTGCTGCGCGCTATGGTGGCAGCGGTGCTGGTGGCATTCACGATTTATGGCGTGGTTTTGCCGTCATTGCCGGCGCTGTTTCCCAGCGCACAACTTGCGACCGTGTTGCGGGATAGCAGCTGCAAGCAACCCAGCGCGGCGCTGGCCGGCTATCACGAGGCGAGCCTGGTGTTCCTGCTCGGCACCCAGACGCGGCTCACCGACGGCAGTGGCGCTGCCGAATTTTTACGCCAGGGCCCGTGCCGTTTCGCGATGCTCGACGGCCGCAGCGAGCAGCGAAATTTCGTGCAGCGCGCCGAAGCGATCGGACTTCGCTATACATCGCTGCCGCGCATCGATGGCATCAATTACAGCAACGGCCGGTCGGTGGCGATTTTGGTCTTCCGCTCGGGAGACCAGCCATGAGTGTACCGGCCGGGTTGGCGGCGGTCGAAGATCACGGAATTTTTGCGCGCATCCGCATGCAGTTCGCAGCCGGTATCGCGACGCTTCGGCGCGCGTCGCGCGGGTATCCACGACGGATGCAAAATAATGCGATTGCTGTTCGCGCCGGTGTCGCAATCGCTGCGACTCTGATCGTCGCCGTGCTGTTCGATGCATCCGCCATCACCGCCGCGCGACGCTTGCCCCTCTGGCTGATCGATATATTCGACACACTGACCGATTTCGGAAAATCGGGCTGGTTTCTCTGGCCACTGGCCGCCGTCATGCTGGCGATCGCAGCTGCACCTGCGCGTCTGCCGCGCATGACGCGGCTGGTGCTGGCTTCGATCGCAATGCGCGCGGCGTTTCTGTTTCTCGCCATCGGCTTGCCCGGCCTGTTCACGACTATCGTCAAGCGATGGATCGGGCGTGCGCGGCCTTTCGTCGGTGGCTCCGCCGATCCCTATTTGTTTCACCCGTTCGGCTGGAAAGTAGAATACGCCAGCCTGCCGTCGGGTCACGCCGTCACCGCAGTTGCCGCTGCTATCGCATTCGGAATGTTGTGGCCACGCCTGCGGCCCCTGATGTGGACCTACGCAGTGACTATCTGCATCAGCCGCGTGGTCTTGACCGCGCATCATCCAAGTGACGTTCTGGCCGGAGCATTTGTCGGGATCGTCGGAGTGCTGATGGTGCGCCATTACTTCGCGGCGCGCCGGATTTTGTTCGGAGTTTCGTCGTCCGGAGCGGTCATGGCGTTTCCCGGACCCTCCAAGCGGCACATCAAATCTGTTGCCCGCGCCATGCTGGCTGACTAGAAGCTCGCATTAATGAACTCCCAGTCGAATGACCCGGCGGTGACGGTCGTTGTGCCGGTGCGCAACGAAGCCGCCAATATTGCGCCGCTAATCGCAGAGATTACGACGGCGCTCGACGGGCAATGGCGTTTCGAGGTGGTGTACGTCGATGACGGATCGAGCGACGCCACGGCCGCCGAACTTAAGCGGCTGGCGGCGCAATATCCCTGGTTGCGGCGCGTGCGGCATTTGCGCTCCTGCGGGCAGTCGGCGGCGGTGCGAAGCGGCATTTTCGCAGCGCGCGCCCCGGTTGTCGTCACCATTGATGGCGACGGCCAAAACAATCCGGCCTTCATCCCCGCGCTCATTCGCGCCCTGGAGTCGGGCGCGCCGCGGATCGGCCTGGTTGCCGGCCAGCGTGTGGGCCGCAAGTCGGGCGGGTTCAAAAAATTTCAATCACGCGTTGCCAATGTGACGCGCGGCGCGGTGCTGCGCGACGGCACCCGCGACACCGGCTGCGGACTAAAGGCTGTTCGGCGAGAGTTATTTTTGCGATTGCCGTATTTTGACGGCCTGCATCGCTTCCTGCCGGCGCTGGTCAAGCGCGAGGGCTATGACATTGGCTATGTCGAAGTTGTGGACCGGCCGCGCGGCCACGGCGTTTCCAATTACGGACTCTGGGACCGGCTCTGGGTCGGAATTCTGGATCTGGCCGGCGTGTGGTGGCTGATCCACCGCAAGAAAAGCGTGCCGGAAATTGTGGAGGACTAAATGCTGGTCGATATTACCCACGCCGTGGGCGGCTATTTGCACGACGTATTCATCCGCAATGCCGATTGGGGAATCCTGATCGGGTATATCGCGCAGATTATGTTCGCGATGCGCTTCGTCGTGCAGTGGATCGCCTCGGAGCGCGCCGGCAAGAGCGTGGTGCCCACCGCGTTCTGGGTGTTCTCGATCGGTGGTGGCTTAATGCTGTTGGGTTACGCGCTCTACCGGAAAGATCCGGTGTTCATCATCGGGCAGGCGTTCGGCGTTTTCGTCTATCTGCGCAATCTGCAATTCGTGATGCGAAGCGGCGGCACCGCGGCGGCGGCGTAATTATTTGGCGCACGCCATCGCGGCGAAGCCGCGCTCGAGATCGGCGGTCAGGTCGCCGACATCTTCGAGGCCGATGTGGAAGCGCAGCGTCGGGCCGCCTGGCGCCCATTTCGTCGCGGTGCGGTATTCACCGCAATCGAACCGGATCACCAGACTTTCGAAGCCGCCCCACGAGTAACCCATGCCAAACAGCGTGAGTTCGTCCATGAAGGCATAGACAGCTTTCTGACTCGCTGGCTTCAGCACGACGCTGAACAGGCCGCTGGCGCCGGTGAAGTCGCGCTTCCAGATCGCGTGACCGGGATCGCTTTCGAGCGCGGGATGCAGCACCCGCAAGACTTCTGGCCGCGCTGCCAGCCAACGCGCGATCGCAAGCCCACTGTCTTGATGGCGGGCGAGGCGGATCGCCATGGTGCGAAGCCCGCGCAACGCGAGGAATATATCGTCCGGTCCCGCGCACAGGCCGAGCCCGTTGAAGGTTTCCCTGAGGCGGGTCGCGTATTGCGCATTAGCTGACACCGTGCCGAACATGATGTCGGAGTGACCGCCGATATATTTGGTGCCGGCCTGGATCGACAGATCGACGCCTTTCTCCAGCGCCTTGAAAAACAGCGGCGTCGCCCAGGTATTGTCCATCAGCACGATCGCTTTCCGCTGGTGCGCGACCGCAGCGATGGCGGGAATGTCCTGCACCTCGAAGCTTTGCGAGCCGGGCGCCTCGACGAACACCGCGCGCGTATTCGGCTTGAACAATGTGGCGATGCCGGCACCGATCAGCGGGTCGTAATAGGTTGTCTCGACGCCAAGACGCTTTAGTATCCCGTCGCAAAAGACGCGGGTCGGGCGATACACGCTGTCGGTGATCAGGATGTGATCGCCCGCGCTCACCACCGATAAGAGCGCCGTCGCGACCGCATTCATCCCGGACGGAACCAGGACGACGCCGGCACACTCCGGGCCCTCGATCGACGCCAGTACTTGTTCCAACGCTTCGGAGGTCGGGGTGCCGCGGCGGCCATATTGATAGCGGGCGCGGTGCGCAACCTGATCTGCCGCGCTCGGATAGAGCACGGTTGAGGCGTGATAGACCGCCGGATTGACAAAACCGTGCTGTGCCTGCGTGTCGCGGCCGGCAGTGACAAGACGTGTCTGTGGCTTGAGCGGCTGAGTGGGTTTGTTCGGCATTGCGGGGCTTATCGCGGTGGTGCGGCTGCTGCAGTCGGTGCGGGCATATACCGCCGCTTTCAGAGGCAGCGTCAACCCCTTGACCTTCCAGTGGGATAGTTCTGAGATACCTATGGTGGGGGATCAGCGGAAACGCGCAGGTTCAGGCCCGGTCGGCTCGCGCGACGTTTCGCATTCCGCATCGAGAGTGGCGAACGAATTAGAGTAATCAATAAAGCAAACCTCGAAAAAAGGCAGTGTCATGAAACGCGTAACCTCTCTTGCAGTCGCCGCGGCGTTCGCTTTGGCGGCTTCGGCTGCGTCGGCGCAAACCCTCAATACGGTGAAGTCGCGCGGCATGCTCAATTGTGGCGGCAACGGCACCTTGGCCGGCTTCGGCCTGCCAGATGCGCAAGGCAATTGGAGCGGCCTCGACGTCGACTTCTGTCGCGCGGTCGCGGCGGCGGTGCTCGGCGACGCCAAGAAAGTAAAATTCGTTCCACTCTCGGCCAAGGATCGCTTCACCGCCTTGCAATCCGGCGAAGTCGACTTGCTGGCGCGCAACACCACATGGACCAGCTCGCGCGACACTTCGCTCGGCCTGAACTTTACCGGCGTCAATTATTACGACGGACAAGGCTTCATGGTGAAGAAGGCGCTCAAGGTGAACTCGGCGCTCGAACTCAGCGACGCATCGGTCTGCGTGCAGCAGGGCACCACCACCGAGCTCAATCTGGCGGACTACTTCCGCGCCAACAAGATGAAGCTCAAGTCGGTGACGTTTGCCACCGCCAACGAAGCGCTCAAGGCTTATGATGGCGGCCGTTGCGACGCCTACACCACGGACGCCTCCGGCCTCTACGCCGAGCGTCTGCGCGTTTCCAACCCGGACGACCACATCGTGCTGCCGGAGATCATCTCGAAAGAGCCGCTCGGCCCCTCGGTGCGTCACGGCGACGACCAATGGTTCGACATCGTGAAATGGGTTCATTTCGCAATGGTCAACGCGGAAGAGCTCGATATTTCATCGAAGAATGTCGACGAGCAGGCGAAATCCGCCAATCCGGACGTCAAGCGTCTGCTCGGCAGCGAGGGTAACTACGGCGAGCAACTCGGGCTGAGCAAGGATTGGGCACTCAACATCGTCAAGCAAGTCGGCAATTACGGCGAAGTGTTCGAACGCAACGTCGGTGCCGGCTCGCCGCTCAAGATCGCGCGCGGGCTTAACCGGCTTTGGACCAAGGGCGGCATCCAGTACGCCCCGCCGGTTCGCTGACCGACCATTTGTGAGGAGGCCGCGGACCGATCATTCTTGATCTTGGCCCGCGGCCGGTAACGGGCGGCACTTAGCCAACGGGTGCGCGCTCGGAGAGGGGACGATGGCGGTTGAAGTTCCAGCAGCGCCGCCTCCGGCGCGCGTTGCCTTTTACAACGATCCGAAGATCCGGAGCGTCGCTTATCAGGTCGCTCTGTGCGTGATCGTTGCGTTGCTGGTCTATGGCGCCGTCAACAACGCGATCGAGAATCTCCGTCGCGCCCACATCGCCTCCGGCTTCGGCTTTTGGGACCACACCGCCGGCTTCGATATTTCGCAGACGCTGATTTCGTTCACATCCGATGCTTCGACTTATGGCCGCGCCTTCTGGGTCGGCCTGCTGAATACGCTTTTGGTCGCCGTTCTCGGCATCATCTTCGCCACCATCCTCGGCTTCACGGTCGGCATCTGCCGGCTCTCGACCAACTGGCTGCTGTCGCGGGTCGCGACCGCCTATGTCGAACTGATCCGCAACATCCCGCTGCTGCTGCAATTGCTGTTCTGGTATAATGCCGTACTCAAGGCGCTGCCGGAGATGCGCGACAGCCTGGCGTTGTGGGGCGGCGCCTTTCTCAACAATCGCGGGCTGTTCCTGCCTAATCCGATGGCCAAACCTGGGTTCGAGGCGGTCGAGATTGCGTTGATGGCCGGCGTGGTCGGCGCGATCGGCTACCGCACCTGGGCGCGCAAGCGGCAGATGGCGACCGGCCAGCAGGCGCCGGTGGTGACCGTCGCGCTATTGCTGATCATCGGGCTGCCGCTATTGGTTCATCTCGCCGCTGGACTGCCTTTGGCGTTCGAGTTTCCGCAAAAAGCGCGGTTCAATATTCGCGGCGGCATCGAAGTGGGGCCGGAATTCGCCGCGCTGTTGGTCGGGCTGTCGATTTACACCGCGGCCTTCATCGCCGAGGTGGTGCGCGCCGGTATTCTCGCGGTGTCGCGCGGACAGACCGAAGCGGCGTTCTCGCTCGGCTTGCGGCCGCGTCCGACGTTGCGGCTGATCGTGGTGCCGCAGGCAATGCGCGTGATCATTCCGCCGCTGACCAGCCAGTACCTCAACTTGATCAAGAACTCTTCGCTGGCGGTCGCGATCGGCTATCCGGACCTGGTGCAGGTGTTCACTGGGACGGTGCTCAACCAGACTGGGCAGGCAGTCGAAGTCGTCGCCATCACGATGGCGGTCTACCTGACCATCAGCCTGGTCACGTCGCTCGCCATGAACATCTACAATTCGCGCATGTCGCTGGTGGAACGGTGAGCGCACCATGACGATGTCCGAAGGCGATCTCGCCGTTACCGAAATTGCATTCCTGCAGCGAGGGCCGATTGCGCCGCTGCCGCCGCCGGCAATGCATACCGGCGCGATCGGCTGGAT